>NZ_JBBODB010000001.1:4800000-6952460 GCF_038002725.1 Paenibacillus sp. FSL H7-0323
ACCGGTACACGGCACCAATGATCAACAAGCATTCAAAGACCCTAGAGATAAGAGTAGCAATGGCAGCGCCCTTCAGACCAAGCGCAGGAGCACCGAAATGACCGTAAATAAGTACGTAATTCAGTATAATATTCAAGCCAACTGCAATTAGACTTACATACATCGGCCATTTGGCATGGCCAGTACTGCGTAAAATGGCGGAATACATCATCGTGAGCATGACAGGCACAAAACCGATCGACATTATCTGGAGAAAGATATAACCCTCATCTATTACATTCACGTCTGTAGTAAATAGGCTCAAAAAGAGCGGCGAATCGATAAAGACAGCCGCAGAGAACAGGAACGAGAACGCAAAGCCGGTGATCAGTCCGAGACCCAGTACTTGAGAGACGCTTTTGGAATCTTTATTTCCCCAAAACTGGGCTGCATATATGGATACACCCGTCGATAAACCGGCCAAGACAACCGCGATGATCCCGTATATTTTGGTCGACATCCCCACCGAGGCAATTGCCACATCTCCCAGCTGCCCAACCATCAATTGATCCGTCAAATTAAGCAACGCCATCAGCAAGCTTTGAAGCGTAACGGGCACAGCGATTTTATACACACTTTTGTAGAAATCTTCTTTCTCTGACATGTATCGTTCACAACCCCCATATTCTCGATTTTTCCAGAACTTATAGCCATTCGCAGTCTATGACTTAGTGTGAGGTTAGATCACCTTTTTGTAGCGCATGAGCGTGTAGTTATCTTTTGGTTGAATTTCTACAATCTTGAACTTTTTCGCAAAGTTCAATTGCTGATACCCGTCTCCATCCACTAAAGTAATGTTTGTGGAGCCGCCTATGATGATTGGAAGCTGCATTAGAATAATCTCATCGACGATATCCTGATTGAAAATATGCCAGTTTAAGAATCCGCCGCCTTCGACCATCAGACTGGTAATCCCATAGTTCTCCTCCAACTGACGTTCAAGCTCCACAAAATCTACTTTATCCTCGCCGCAGATAAGGCACTCCTTTCCTCTTTGCCGGATCTGTTTGATTTTTTCTTCATCCCGTCCTTTCTCGGTCGTGACAATAATTGTCTTCCCTTGGTCCGAGAGTACATTGCAATCTAGCGGAATATCCAAGGTAGTTGTCGGAATGATACGAATTGGATTTTTATTTTCCTCATACCGATTAGTAAGGAAGGGATTGTCCGTCAAAATTGTATTTTTGCCGACCATAATTCCCTGCACCTTCCCCCGGAATAGATGAATAAATTCCATATCCTCACTGGAAAACAAAGAAAAAAGCTCTTTACTCGAATTACCAGCGCCCATAGTGAGCTTTCCATCAATAGAAATTTGGCTGAATATCGTTGTTTTCATTTGGCTCTCCCCATCTCTTATTAGCTTTTAAATGCGCCCCAAGAGGCTTGAATAGTCTGTTCTATTTTGTTCAATGCTTGTTCAGGATTGCTCAAGGGCAGCTCGATAAGACCCGCATTTAACGCCTCCCATACATGGATCATGAAGGGATAATTCGGCATCGGCCGTGAGTGATCTAGAAGCGATAAAATCATCTTTTTGTTAGGCGCAGCAGAGGCAGCTAGACGGTTCAGTACCTCTTCATGAGCCGGAATCCGCTGTACACCCAGCGTCCACATCGTTTGGCATTCGTCACTCAGCATAAAGCGCGTGAATGATAAAATATCTTCCCGCTCCTCGGACGTTAATGAATGATTAGGGTAGATCAGGCCAATAGAAGAAGACATGGATAACGATTGCCGCCCTTCGATGCTCGGAAGCTGGCAAACCGCAAGCCTATTGTTCATATGCTTATCTAGATGGTTATAAATCCACTCGCCACAAATAATGGCGCCGATCTTACCGTCAATGAACTGCTCAAGCAGTCCTGTCGAGCCGTCGAGACTAACGAGCACGCCTTGATCCATCTTGTCGCGAATAAACTGAAGCGCCTGCTTCATTTCAGAGGTGACGATATTCGGCTTTCCATTCTGTACAGGCCAGCCGCCGAAAGCTGTAAGGAACGGAATAAACCAATAGCCTTGCTGTAAGTCTGCTCCAATCGGTACGATACCTTGGGCGGATAACCTTTCTGCTGCCTCTTCGAACACGTCCCATGTCGTCGGCGCACTAGGGTAAATCGACGGGTTGTAATACACAACCAGATGATTGCCCCGCAATACCGGGATACCATACTGAACACCATTCATTTGCATCGTTGAAAGAGCACCCTCAGTCAGCGTATCGTCAAATAGCCCGCCCGGCACTTCGGAGTAAAGACCGTTCTCAACATAGGAGGACATGTCGGCAGGAACCATCGCCAGATGTGGACCTTGCTGGGTGTCCTTAATTTGGTTCAGGCGCGCAGTCAGCTCCGTAATATTCATGACTTGTGGCGTAATTTGTAACCCAAAGCGCTCAGTATACAGCTTACAAATTCCCTCCAGCACCTCAATCGAGGTATCTCCCGGACCATCAAACTCATGCCATATCACGACTTCCTTATTGTTCTTTTCCATTGCAGCCTCTCTCCCTTACCTAAATTGTCTATGATTGTTTACGAGCACTAGAGCCTGATTAGGCGCAAGCAGCAAGCAGTCGAACGCCTGACCTACGCTGCTACCCGTTAAGGAACTATCCAGTGTTACCGTCATTGGGCATCGGCCAGGTACGGCTACCTTCAAATCAACTTGACAGAAAGCATCAGCACTCAAGTTAAAGCAGCACAGCAGCGTTTCATCCCCTTGCATATACCCATACAGAACAATACCTTCCGGGGATTGAGCCACAAAAAAGTTTTCCGGCTTCACTAGGTGGCGCCAATCTCTCTTGAGTTCACTTAGCTCCGCCAACAGCGGCAGCATCGGTGTAGGATTGGTCCAATTAATTTGCATGACGTTAAAAAAAGCTCGGGAAATCTCCTCTCCGTTCGTGTTGTCTCCAAGACCACAGTTGAGCGGCTGCTCCTCATTCATTTCATAACCCGTCGTCACGTATGGAATTGCGTTCGGAAGAAATTGATTAAATACCGCAATCATCCGAGCAACCTCAACACCGCCACGGCTGGTGATCCGAGGAGTATCTGCTGTTTCTGCACAAGCAAATACATGAATATTCAACTCAGGCAGCTCTTCTAAGAATGAAACGAGATTGTCTTTAGTAATTTGTGTCATGACGTTCCACCCACTGCCAAGCATAATGTTATAGCCGGTGTTTGCCGCCTTCTTGTGGTTGCGATTGAACAAATCTTCGCTGATTAAGATCGCATTTGGATTCATCTCTTTAATCGTGTCAAAAATACGAGTCAACAACGGAATAGGAAGCACGTGTCCGATGTCGATGCGGAAGCCGTCAATCCCATATTTTTCGAGATTAACCCGTACTGTCTCCTCCAGAACATCCCACAGCTCCAGATTCGGCTCCTCTCCCGGGTAGTCATTACATTTAATCGTATCAAAAAGGACATATGGCGCCTGATCCGGACTTATAAGATGTCTCACTTGCGGAGAGAAATCCTCGTAGAGGCGTAAGAACGTAATGTCTGTCCAAATCGGCTGCACATCATTTATCCAATCCGAATGCGCTGGAGCAGTCGTTATCCCCATCTCTTGCTCCACCAAAGTTAATAGCTCATCTCCAGTTTTAGCAGCTTTCTCCTTTAAGTGCTGCCAAAGAATTGGATGGAGTTCATTGGGCGGTGGCGTGAACTTCCGCAGAAATACTGCTGTCTCCTGGCTGCGGTAGACCGTCTCCAATTTGTCCGGCGTACACTCCTCAAAAAATCCAAGCTGGGGAATCGCGGGCGGCGCAAAGCCTTCTAATTCGTCCATTTTGATCCAATATACCCATTCAGGATGCTCGGTAATGAACACACTGTTTTTCGCCGTCACACGGGGAATGAAATCAACAACAGTCTTAATATCAAGTAAATGACAAGCCTCTACCAAAGCGCTGAGCTCATCGTGGATCGTAAACTCCTCCATATCATCCAATAGGCTATCGTGCAGGTTCTCGTCCAAATGGAATAACGATTGCACTGCGTAAGGGGACCCAATATCCCCCTTCAGATTCAACTTGCTGTACTGGTTAACTGGAAGCATGTACAGAATATTGATGCCCATTTTCTTTAGCAGAGGCAGAAGAATAAAGAATCTTAAAAAAGTACCCGATTCAATTTTTCCGTCATGGTTATAATCCCAAGCCGTAGAATAGCGAATAAGCGAAGAATAGATCGCGCTATCGTCCAGATTTATGCGTTCCTTAAGCAGATATCTCCACGAAAGCCTGTCCACATAATTCAAATGATCAGTCAAAAAATCATACGGGTGTACACAAATTTCACCCTCTTTTTCTAAGAGAACACGTTCATATTGGCACTCATTCCACACTGCGGGTATCCAAATTGGCTCTACCTCTTTGGCCTTTTGTGTAGACAAGTAATCTTGAATTAATCTGAATTTGCTATCATTGCTCATCAACAGTGCCACCTCTCATTGATTGTAGTCTTACGTTTAGGGAACAAAAACCGTCTTTACGGTTTCACTCCCAACCACCTTCAAAGAGTTCAATTCATAGCCGATTAACTCATCTATCGCTGCTTCATGCTGACTGAGCTTAACTTTTCTAGTTACTAGTTTCTCCATTTCAGGAGTTTCAGCGGCAAACCGCAAAGCTTCCTCGAACATGTAGCGGTATTCACCTGCTGCTATAATTTTTATTGCATGCTGCACGAATTTGGTAGGGGAAAAGGTGTAGCGATACTTCGCATTAATACCAAAAGGAACGATGCGGCCTCCACGTTCAATCCACTTTTCCGCCATTTCGAGTTGAGTGCCCACCGTATCGATAATCACATCAAACTTATGTCCCGCACAGATTTTGTCTACGGTAGCTTGATTTAATTGGGCAGGGGTTAGAGCAAAATCTGAGATCTCTTTGGCAAAAGCTAGCCGAAAGGGATTAACTTCAGTCGCTACCGTGAGCGCAGATTTCGACTTGCTCACAATTTGGCTTAACAGTCCCATTGGACCCGATCCAAGAATGAGTACCTTGTCGTCTGCTGTGACATTAGCTTCTTTGAAATTGTGCAGTACACAGGCAAGCGGCTCAATCAAAACCCCCGTCTCCCAGCTCATATGATCGGGAAGACGGTGTGCAAACGTTTGTGCAGTTGAGTAAAAAAAAGTGAATGTCCCATTTCGATTCAAACCCGCAATAGGCATCCCATTTCCATCGATGCCCGTACAGAGGTGCGGCTGTTTCTTCAAGCAAAAATAGCATTCATCACAGCTTTGATTCGGATCGATAACTACGCGGTCGCCTACCTTAACACGGTCAACGTTGCTGCCGATTTGGATTACAGTCCCTACTGCCTCATGACCACGAATGACGCCTGGAACCCCCTCCTCTTTCCCAGTTATGACTGCTAAATCTGTTCCACATACACCTGTCATCTCAATCCGGATCTTGACTTCATCCGGTGCTGCAATCTGCGGCTCTTCCCATTCGCAGAGCTCCAGCTTATGATTGGATGTCCACACCAACGCTTCCATACTCATTCCCCTTTCTCTTTTTTGTTATCCATATTCGCCCAGAATATATCATAAATACCATGTAAAAGTAAGGTGAATGTTGTCGAAAAATGTTAATAATTACATTTTTATATAAACGCTCACGAGTAAGCGCTTTAATTTTCTTTCGCTTATTATGCGGAGTGCACTGTCTGAAACGGCAAGTTTAAGGGCCATCCCTTGTGGGATGACCCTTGAATACTATCGTGATCAATCGAGCACCGCACGGGAATAAATCCCGAATCAACGTCTCCTATTTTGCAGCTTCCGCTTCCAGCCGTGCAATGACCTCTGAGCCAGCTTGATCTGTGAAGCTAAGCACCCCGTTTTCCTGAACGATCAGTCCTTCCCGTATTCGGCCATCCAGCCAATCGCTGATCCAGCCGGGAGCATACCCGCCTTGGCCGAACTCGCCGCCAAAAGCAATCATTTCTTCATATACATCCAGATATTGTTGACGGCTCGTATTTGGATAAGAGCTTGTGTATAGCCAGAACTGCACATCATACATCAGAGTAGAAAGCTCATCCGCATGAAAGGAGAAGTGTCCCTTCTCTTCAACGATTCGGGTACATACTTTACGTATCTTCTGCTCAAGCTGATCTACTTCAGACACATGGCTGCACAGCTTCGCAAGTAATGGTGAGAATTGGCCTACGGCTACTTTGCGCAAATCCTCCTCTTTATCTTCTTCAGAGGTGTCGTATTCTTCATCACTCACCAGGCCGCGTATAAACGTCTCGAAGTCTGGGGCCAGAAACGTAATCTCATAATTATCTTCCTGATCCACATGAATCACCTCGGGTTCACCGTCCTTCCCGCAATTCCGGTAATCCAGCATCACGACATCATGACCTGCCGAAGGGCAATCGCAAATTACCACGCCAATGTCAGGGTATCCCCACTCCTCAATCATAAACGGACTGCCGAGATCGCCGCAGAGTGAATAGCTTTTCTCACGTCCGATGCCCATAATGCCCGTAATCGCGATATGATCCTCAGCCCATGAGGTCGCATCCTCCGTAGGAAAACAGGTATTATAAGGCACTCCCCCATTGTGCTGCTTCATCAGACTGATATAAGAGGCAGGAAGCTTGTAACCTAGTTCTTCTTCTACAGAAGCAATCAGCTCATCCGTAGGCGGGGCCGAAACATATTCTTTTAGCGCATAATCGCTATCTTTCCAAAATTCGGAGAGGTCCATCCCTTCAAAAGGAGTTGCAGTCGTCCCCGAATCATTATGTTGCTCTCTGATTGCCTGTCTGGCTGCGGCGTGTTGTTCTTTGCGTAGCTTGCGCTGGCTGAATTTCAGAAACATGGCCGTATTCTCATCATCCGGATCGAGGTCATGGGCAATACCCAGCACTCTCACCGCTTCCTCATATCGATTCAAATAATAGTAGGAATATCCCACACGAAAATGCCACAGATAATCATTCTGTCCTTGTTCCGCAATCTTCGCGAAGTGTTCAAGGGCTTCTTCATAACGTTCCAAATTGTTATACGCTCTTGCCAGACTGCTGACCATCTCGTAATCTCTGTCCGCTGGAGGAATCTCCATCAGAGTGTCTACAATCTTCTGGTGTTCATCATCTTCATGCCACTGTGTCAGCTGTGCGATTAGTTCTTTGTCCATGGTCTACCTCCCAAGCTTATAATCAAGTTACTAGAATATAGAGAAATATGGTCTTCCCTATTCTACCAGATGGGATGTAGGTATTGAAAATCGATAATAGAGCCTCACAAAGATTCTTAATTATGGGTACAGCCATATCCCTGAAACCGTCATCACCGCTGGCAGTGCAGCCTCGTCAACCGCTACATTGTCATACCAGCCGCCCACTGCAAGGTTCAGCACCAGATAAAATGACTCGTTAAAGGGCATAACCCCTGGCTCCAAGCAGCGCTCGGCAAAGCAATGTCCGTCTACCAGCCATCGAATCGAACTGGCGGTCCATTCCAGTGCATAATCATGGAATTCATTAATGGTTCCGCTTTCAAAATGGTGCGAGAACTCCTCGACGATTTGATGTTCCCAATCCTTTCCGTAGTGCAGTGTTCCGGATATTTGCTGAGGCAAGCGGCCTTTGGCTTCCATGATATCAATCTCGCCGGAAGCTGGCCAAGGTCCGTAAGCCTGTTCCTGCGGAAGCAACCAGATGGCAGGCCAAACCCCTTGCCCCACCGGCAGCTTTGCACGCACAACTAACTTCCCATAGCAAAAGGAAAAATGGTCCTTTGTATCCAAACGAGCCGAGGTATATGCAAAATTGCGCCCATCTTTTCCAATGGATTCACTGCGTGCGCACAGATTTAAGCCAAATTCATCGATATACAGATTGCTGGAATGATCCGTGTAATACTGCTGCTCTCCGTTGCCCCAACCTGGGTCTATGGGATTACCTTCATTATCTAATAAGTCGTTGCCAAGGCGGATATTCCATAGCTTCAAATCGGCATTTCTATCTAAGAAATTCTGTTCCCATATAGGTTTATTCATCCTTTGCACACTCCCTTCATTTAATCACAGCATACTTAATTTTTGCGGCTGGTCAAACAAATCTAAAAAAATGGGATAGGGTCGATAATCATGGGCTTTTTTTCCTATACGC
Organism: Paenibacillus sp. FSL H7-0323; assembly: GCF_038002725.1. Classification (NCBI taxonomy): domain Bacteria; kingdom Bacillati; phylum Bacillota; class Bacilli; order Caryophanales; family Paenibacillaceae; genus Paenibacillus; species Paenibacillus sp. FSL H7-0323. The sequence goes on from NZ_JBBODB010000001.1 coordinate 4,808,199, forward strand.
TTTTTCATACGATGAAATAGAAAGGGGGCACGGAAAATGTTCCAATACAGAACGGAACAAATGAAAGCGCTTTTTAAGCAGTGGCAATTGCAAAGCATGGTTATCCCGGGAATCATCTGGATGTTTATCTTTTGTTATATCCCTATGTTTTGGCTCATTATTGCATTTATGGACTACAGCATCGCCAAACCCTTACTAGAATCACCGTTTGTCGGGCTGAAGCATTTTCAGGATTTTTTGACGGATGAGCGTTTTTGGCGTTCGATTCGCAATACTCTGGGGATGAGCAGCATCAAGCTGGTCCTGGGTTTTCCCATTCCTATCTTGTTTGCCTTGCTGCTGAATGAAATACGGAGCCTTCGATTTAAGCGAACGGTACAAACCATTTCGTACCTGCCGCACTTTATTGCCTGGACGATTTTTGGCGGCATTGCGCTCAATTGGCTGGGCGAGGGCGGTGTGATCAATCAGTTGATGATGGCGATCGGGCTCCAGGAACGCGAAATCCTGTTTAACAGCGACCCTAAGTACTTTTGGTGGATCACCTTTTTCACCGATACGTTAAAAGAAACCGGCTGGAGCGCCATTATCTACATAGCGGCAATATCCGGCATTGATCCGGGGCTGTACGAAGCGGCTGAGCTGGATGGCGCAAACCGGCGGCAGCGGATGTGGCATATCACCATTCAGAGCATACGCCCCACCATCGCTATTTTGTTCATCCTCGCTGTCAGCGGGATACTTGGCAGTAACTTTGAGCAGATCTTTATGTTGAAGAACAATATGAACATGAGGATGGCGGAAAGCCTAGACTTGTATATCTACAACATGGGGTTGGTCTCCGGGCGCCATTCCTTCTCAACAGCCGTCCTGTTCGCCCGCTCTATTGTGGCGCTAGGTTTGTTGTTTTTGGCCAATCACACATCCAAAAAACTAACCGGCGACAGCATTTTTTAGAAAGGAGAGGACAGAGGTATGGAAAGACGCAAAAGATTTCGGCAAATTGGAGTATTTGAGGTCTGCAACACCCTGCTGATGCTGGCGGTTTGCTTTTTAACACTGTACCCGATGTGGTTTGTATTCATTAACTCGCTTAACGCGCCGCAGCAGGCATCCCTGGGCACCGTCAACTGGTTTCCCAAAGAATTATCGCTGGCCAGCTATAGCGTTGTGTTCAATGATAAGACAATGATGAACGGTTTTTACATTACCACTCTGCGCACAGTGATCGGGACAGCAACGCATGTGTTGTTTACCGCCATTATTGCTTACGGAATGAGCAAGTCTAATCTAATCGGACGCAAGCTGTATCTTAAAATCGCATTGGTTACGATGCTGTTCTCAGGCGGGCTGATCCCTACATTTATTCTGATGACGAAGCTGGGATTATATGATAATTTTTGGATATTCATCATTCCCTCCATGTACACTTTTTTTAATATGGTCATTTTCATGAGCTTCTTCCGCACCATACCTGACAGCCTGGAGGAATCTGCGAAAGTAGACGGTGCTTCAGACTATGGTGTCCTGTTCAGAATCGTATTGCCCAATAGCATGGCTGTCATTGCGACTATATCGCTTTTTTCAGCCGTTTATCATTGGAATGATTATTACCAGGGGGTCATCTACATCCGTTCGCAGGAATTACTGCCACTGCAGACCATGCTGTACAAAATCATTGCGGAGAACTCTATGTCCTTCATGCAGCAGCAAGCTATGGCGCAATTCGGCGCAAGACTTCCCGGCAACTCTATTAAATTTGCATCCATGATGGTGGCCACACTGCCTATTCTGATAGTCTATCCTTTCATTCAACGCTATCTGGTCAAAGGCGTGATGATTGGCGCCATTAAGGGATAAGAGTGTGAGTGTCTAGAAACTGGTATACAAAATTCAGAAGCAGCAAAGAAAGGATGATAATGTCATGAAAAGCAATCTGATTAAGCCGGGGTTGACCCTCGTTCTGGCCGCAAGCCTGATGCTAGGCATAGCCGCGTGTTCCAATTCAGCGAATAGTGAAAATAAGCCAACACCACAGCCTACAGATAGTACACAGCCGCCGCAGAGTGAAGCAAAGCTCAATTCCGATGATCCGGCATGGAAGCTGGATACCAGCCCTGTTGATTTGACCTGGTTCGTAGGTGCTAACTGGTATGCCCACACTTGGGGAGACAGCTTGACCTCCAAGTACGTAACGGAAAAAACAGGCGTAAACATCAAGCTTGAGGTACCTTCCGGGGAAGCGAATGAGCATATTACCCTAATGATGACCTCGGGCAAGCTGCCAGACTTGATATCAATGGGTTCGTGGGAAACCGCTGTCAAAAAGCTGTGGGAAGGCGATCATGTCTACGCCTTAAATGAATTAGCTGACAAGTATGACCCTTACTTCTTCAAGGTGGCCGGGGACGGTACACTGAAGTGGTATCGTCAAGAAAATGGCAATACCTATGGCGTTCCGAATGATTCATATAGCCCCAACCTGATGCATGAAACTGGCATGACGGCCGCCAACCAGACTTTCCTGGTGCGAAAAGATTTGTATGAAGAGATGGGCAGCCCGAACCTTAGCACTCCAGAGGGCTTTCTGAACGCACTGCAACTGGTAAAGGATAAGTACTCCCAATATAAAGGCCAGCCCATCAGTCCCTTTTTTGCACAAGGGAACGTCCCTTACGGGATGACCGAATATCTGCAGAACCTACTGGCCGTACCGCATGAGAAAGACGGAAAAGTATACGACCGCATTACCGATCCCGATTATATTGCCTGGCTAAAAACCTTCCGTACGGCTTACGAGCGCGGGTTGATTAATGTGGATTTCCTGGTGGATTCCGATACTCAGGTAGAGGAAAAAACAAACAACGCCCGCTATTTCATGATGGTCCGTGAGTGGACCGGTATGTCGGCTGTCAATCCTATGCTGGCTGCTAGCGGCAACCCGGACTCTTACTACATCGCAGTCGATGGGCCAAAGAACAGCAAGGGCGATAACCCTAAGTTATTCCCTGGCAACATGGACGGCTGGATGGTGACGATGATTAGCAAATCAACCGAAAACCCTGAACGAGCCATCCGCTTTTTGACCTATCTGGCCAGCGAAGAAGGCCAGCGAGATTTGTTCCTTGGCAAGGAAGGCGAAACATGGGAGATGGTAGATGGCAAGCCGCAACTGAAGCCTGAAATGGTAAAATTACTCGACACTGATATTGAGAAGCTGGAGAAAGAATACGGCATCATGGATACCTATTGGATGATGCGAAACCCTGTAATCGTCAACCAGTGGAGACCGGAGAAATCTCCTGTCATTAAGCAAATGGAAGACTTCGCCAATAAGCAGGCCGATATTGATAGCGGTATCTATAAGGGCTTAGATCCACAGGGCGATTCTGATGTGTCGGTAGCCTGGTCCCGTATTTCGCAAAATTGGGAGGAAGTACTCCCTGAGCTAATTACAGCCAAGAATGAGGCTGAATTTGATAAAATCTTCGACAATTTCCTTGACCGCCGCGAGAATTACAGCTTTGGCAAGGTGATGGAATACCGCCAGGCTGAACTGAATGTGCGAAAATCCAAAATGGCAGAGTAATAATGCCCGTATTAAGATTGCTGCCGGCCACCGAAAGGGTGGCCGGTATTCCCTTTTTCGCTTCTTTTAACCATTTAACAAAACAGCCTAGTTACCTACCGGGCAGTTTGTAATATATGGTATATTACAAGGGTAGGAGGCTACTTAAATGAAGTATCTGCTGACTAAAATGAAGAAGCTGTACCGTAATTCCCGCATCTCCCAAAAATTGTTTTTGGCCTTTAGCATGATGATTGCCATCCCTGCGATTGTGGTATCCTTTTTATTTATCCGCACACAGGAAAGTCAGCTATACAAGGACGCTATGGCTACCGGCAGCAGCCATGTTTCAAGAATTAACGAACAGCTGCGCAGCAAAATGGGCATTCTTGAGAACGCTTCCTCTACTGCGCTGAATCAAAAGGCATTTGTAGATTTTATTCACTCCAATATGCGCGGGGATGGCCTGCGTCTCGTAAAATTTAGACAAAATCAATTTGAGCAAATGCATAATATCATTCAAAGCTACGAGATGATCAGCGAGCTCAGTTTCTATGTCGATAATCCAAACCTATTTGAGATTTGGCCTGAAATCTACCATTATGACAAGTTCTGGCCGAAGGACTACTGGGTGACACTTCGGGAGGAAGGCGGTGCGGCATACCGCTTATTTGCTTTTAAAGATGGAGAGCATACGCTATCCTATTACCGGTTGGTACGTCTTCAGGGGCAACAGCAGAAACTCCCTACCATTATGGAAATCCGCGCCCAGCATAGCGTCTTTTTCAGTGACTTGCTTGAGGATAGCGGGGGGGATTTCTTTTCTGTAGTGATGGATGGAGCCGACTCTTCCCGATCGGTATACAATCCTGAGCATATTTTTTCTCAAAATGCCGGTGAAGAATTGGATAAAATTCTAGGCAGCATTCACCAGCGGTTGGATGTGCTGCAGCAGAGTAGCCCCATTAAGGTAAAGGTAGGCGACCATACTTACTACGCGTTGTATCGCTACATCGCCCCACTGAACGCCTATGTAGTGGATATTGCCTCTCATCAAGCGCTGATGAAAGGCCCACGAAGCTGGTATTTGCTCGTAGTAGCGATCACATTGTGTATATTGCTGCTGATGTTACTGCTCGTTTCACATACCACTCGGCGCATTTTCCGCCGGCTCGACAGGGTGCTGGTTTCTATGCGCAAGGTGCGGCAAGGCCAACTGGATGCGAAAATTGATACCGGCCTGGATAAAAACGAAACCGGTGACGAAATCGACGAGGTGGCCGTCAGCTACAATAATATGTTGGACGAAATCAAACATCTGATGACCCAAGTGGTAGATAAACAGCTGATCGCCAAAAATGCACAACTGCACTCGCTGCATTCGCAGATCAATTCACACTTTTTATATAACGCGCTGGAATCCATCCGTATGCTCGCGGAGGTTCAGCGACAGCCGGCTATCGCCGAAGCGTTGGTGTCTTTAGGCTCACAACTGCGATACAGTATGCAATGGCGCAGCGATACGGTTGCGCTTACCGAAGAACTTGCCAACATACACAGCTATGTCCGATTCATAAACTTTATGGAGGGTGGCAGCATTGAGTTGACGGCGGATCTCCCGCAGGAGGTACTGCGTTATACAATCCCTAAAATGTGCATGCAGCCCATCGTCGAAAATGCCGTTCATCATGCAGCGCCCTCGGGCGGCAGCGTAAGTATCCAAATTACCGTATCGGTAGAAAATGACAGCCTTCTGCTAATTGAGATACGAGATGATGGCGCAGGTATTGACCCGGAAATGCTGTCCAGTCTGCAGGCTGTGCTGCGGGGCGACTCAGATTCACCGATTGTTACCAGCAAAAACGGACTGGGCTTGGAGAACGTGCATAAGCGCATACAGCTTCATTATGGTAAGGACTGCGGTCTTTGGATTGACAGTGTGCAGGGCGCCTATACTTGTGTAACCATACGTTTGCCTTGGGAAAATGTGAATCTTGGAGGATGGTAGGGCATGATCAATATTCTAATTGTGGACGATCAAAAGCACATTCGTGATGGGCTGCAGGCTATGCTGCGCCAATTTGCGCTCCAGCTGGACAATATTTACTGTGCCGTAAACGGAATTGAGGCCTTGGATATATTGAGTCAGCACAACATCCAACTGGTGATTACTGATATCAGGATGCCCGATATGGATGGACTGACGCTGATGGCGCAGAGCAAACAGAAGCACATCGAGGTAGATTATCTGATTATTAGCGGCTATAGTGATTTTGCCTATGCTCAAAAGGCCATCGAACTTGGAGCAAAGGGCTACCTACTCAAACCTGTGAAACGTGAAGATCTGCAAACCGCAGTAGAACATGTAGCGAATGAGATAAAAACACGGCAGACGCTCTCGCGTAATATGGAGCATATCTCGCGCCGCGCCCGGGAGACAGACCGCAAGGAACTGAGTATGTTCATGCAGGGTGCAATGATTGATGAGGCGTGGGTTATCCAGACCCAGCAACAGAATCCAGAGTTGTGGAGTAATTACCGCCTGTGTCTGCTGCGGGAGGAATTATGGATTAACCAACCGGGGGCCGACAGTAGCCACAGCATGGAATCCCTTGCCTACCGAGTGTATGGCAGACGAGGGTGTATATGCCTGCAACACCGCCCGTACCTGATTCTCGCGGTTGATGCGGCCGTAGATACGGGAGCCTTCCCGGCCGCCCTCAAAGCAGGACAAATAGATGCCATTACTGCTATGACCAGCCCGCAGCAAGGATTGAAGGAGTTGCCCCGCAGCTATACACAAGCGTTGGAGCTCTATCGCCACAGTTACCTATTTCCAGAGAAGAGCTGCATCTTGCCAACACATATTGAGCGACTGGAGCAGCAGTGGGAGCTTCCCTATGAAGAGTTATACGCCCTGTTTCAGTTAATCGGCACCAAAAACAGCGGTACAATCACCCAAGGCATTTCTATGATATTTCACAAAGATACATTGCAACGCTATCACATCCAATACACACAGCAGCTATGCCGTGCCATTGTACAGATGCTGGAGGAATCTGTACGTGTGATCCGCCCGTACATGGGGGAAGAAGCGCTGGACATCGAATGTTTACGAAATCTATTCGATTATCCGGGTATTCGCGATTATATTCAGGCGCTGCAACAACAGCTGCTTCGGCTGAACCAATTTTATTATGAATATAAGTGCAGCTATCGCAACTCGCAAGATTTAAATGAAGCCATACGCTTTATACACGAAAGCTATCATAAACCCCTGGATCTCGCGATGGTATCGAATCACGTGTCGCTTAATTATGCCTATTTTTCTAACCTGTTCAAAAAAAATATCGGCAAAGGCTTTGCAGAATACTTGCGCGATGTGCGCCTGGATAAAGCCCGGCGGCTGCTGGCCGAAACCGATCATAAAATTGTAGAGGTAGCCACCATGGTAGGGTATGAAAGCTACAAAAGTTTTACACGATCCTTTCGGGATGTCATGGATATGCAGCCCACAGAATATCGGCAAATGATGCGCCGGAAGCACGACAGCGGGGAAAAGTACCGTGACACAGCGCTATAAATAATCAAAAGCCAAAAAATTGGGTTAGAACAAAAATAATTGTACCTTTTAGCTGATTATTATATTCGATAGAATAGAGATGTCCCTAAATGTAAGCGGTTTCGTTTCTTCATTATTTTATTAAAGGAGGGCAAGTATGAAACGACTTTACAATACGGAGAGTGCTTTTAAGCAGAAGGTATTTAGTTTGTTCTTAGCAGTAGTACTGTTAGCTGGGGTTGGCCTATTGCCGACTTCAAAGGTGCAGGCAGCAGGAACCACAGTTACCTCTATGTCTTACTTTTCAGCAGCAGACGGTCCTGTCATCTCAAAATCAGGGGTTGGGCAAGCTAGCTATGGTTTCGTCATGCCTACATTTAATGGGGGCTCTGCCACCTGGAATGATGTTTCCGATGACGTCGGTGTAAAAGTAAAAGTTGCTGGAAACTGGGTGGATATTGACAATGCAGGCGGCTATACCTACAACCAAAATTGGGGACACTGGAGCGACGGTGGCTTGAATGGCTATTGGTTCACTCTCTCCACAACAACGGAGATTCAGCTATTCTCCAAGGCTAATGGAGTTACACTTGAGTACACCCTGGTATTTCAAAACATAAACAAAACAACCATTACTGCTATGGCCCCTACACAAGGGCCGCAGATTACAGCAGGATTTACAGGAAGTGCAGGCTTTACTTATCCTACCTTCAACAATGATCCGGCCGTTACCTATGAAGCCGTAGCTGAAGATCTGAAGGTATATGTAAAACCTGTAAGCAGCAGTACATGGATTGATATTGACAATAATGCAGCCAGCGGCTGGATCTACGATAACAACTTCGGACAATTCACCGAAGGCGGCGGTGGCTACTGGTTCACCGTAACAGAGTCTATCAACGTCAAGTTAGAATCGAAAACCTCAACGGCTAACGTCGTTTATACCCTCACCTTTAATAAACCTGTAAGAAATTCATATGTCTTAACTCCTTATGAGGGAACGACCTTTACCGCAGATGCAAAAGGTGTAATAGGTGTCCCGCTACCCAAAATTGATGGGGGCGCTCCAATAGGCACTGAGCTAGGAAATTACGTATACCAAATTAACATCAACGGACAATGGGTTGCTATGAGTGATTCCAGCCAAAGCGGATTTGTATACGCCGGCAATGGCTATAACAACATGTCCGATGCCAACCAGTGGGGATATTGGGCTGACTATATCTATGGGCTTTGGTTCCAGCCCGTCCAAGAGGATGTGCAAATCCGTATTGGCTATCCATTAAATGGACAGGCGGGCGGAAGTGTCGGCAACAATTACGTCAACTATACCTTTATCGGTAATCCAGATGCCCCACGTCCGGATGTATCCGATCATGATGACATTGCCATCGGAACACCAAACGACCCGGCGATAGAGGGCATGAATCTCATTTGGCAGGATGAATTTAACGGAACAGCACTCGATACGAGCAAATGGAGCTACGAACAAGGTTATTATATTACTGACGATCCGAATAGCTGGGGCTGGGGCAACGCGGAACTGCAGCACTATACAGACAGTACACAAAATGTATTTGTACAGGACGGAAAGCTGAATATCAGAGCTTTGAACGATTCAAAATCCTTTCCACAGGACCCAAGCCGGTATGCCCAGTACTCATCCGGCAAGATTAACACCAAAGATCACTTGTCCTTCCAGTACGGCAGAGTAGATATTCGTGCTAAGCTGCCTACAGGTAACGGCGTTTGGCCAGCGCTTTGGATGCTTCCGGAAGATGCCGCTTATGGAGCGTGGGCCGCATCCGGAGAAATTGATATTATGGAAGCCAAAGGACGCTTGCCCGGCACGACCAGCGGGGCCATACACTTTGGCGGACAATGGCCTGTAAACAGATATATTGCTGGTGAATATCACTTCCCTGAAGGCCAGACCTTCGCCAATGATTATCATGTGTACTCCATGATCTGGGAAGAAGATAATATGAAATGGTATGTGGACGGCAAGTTCTTCTTTAAAGTCAGTAGAGATCAATGGTATTCCGTAGCTGCACCTAACAATCCGAACGCCCCATTCGATCAACCCTTCTACATCATTATGAATCTGGCGATCGGCGGGCACTTCGACAGCGGCCATACCCCAGATCCGTCCGATATTCCTGCAACAATGCAAGTGGATTATGTTCGTGTCTATAAAGAAGGCAACAGCGAGAATTCGGTAAACGTACCGGTTACCGGTATTTCTCTGAATCAAACTACTGCGCAGGTGGAGGTCGGACAGACTGTGCAGTTGAACGCCAATATTGCCCCGTCTAATGCAACCAATAAGCAGGTCACTTGGAACGTATCAGGTACCAGCGTCGCTTCCGTGAATCCGAACGGTCTCGTGACGGGACTCACTCCAGGCACAACAACCGTAACGGCTACAACAGCCGACGGCAATAAAACAGCCCTCTCCACCATCACTGTTGTACCGGCATCATCATCCGGTGTTATCATCGTCGGCGATGAGGTGCGGGGTCTGAAGAAAATAGGTGACGACCTGCTGTTCTATGTGAACGGCGCAACCTTTGCCGACTTACACTATAAGCTAAATAACGGTGGGCAGCTAAACGTAGCCATGACCCCGGCAGGAAACGGAAACTATACCTACCCTGTAAATCACCTGCAACACGGGGATACCATCGAGTACTCCTTCACCTATAATCCGGGACAAGGGGCCGTCGATTCCCCAACGCTCTCGTATATCCATGGGGTAACCCAAGGAACACCAGAGTAAAGTAGTTGAACGCTAAGCAACTGCATGAACACGAATAGGCGAGGAGGAAGTGTTGAAGCTTCCCTCTCGCCTATTTTGTTGTTTCTACCGTGTTGCTGGTCTCCTCGGTGGAAGCTCAGCTAGCCTCATGATTATGGGCCGTCAGTTCATCACCTGACGCTTTCCGCACCTTCGCTCGCTTGCCTAAATTAACGCGTCGAAATGACCCTCCGCGTCCACCGTCGCCGTCCGGGGATCAGTCAGGCCGATGCCCTTGAGGCCTCCCTTTCCTTCAATTCCCCAAAGGGGGAGGTGATCCTGAAGCGGAGAAGCAGGCACAAAATTTACGGAGGTGCTGCTCCCGCTTTTCTGTACCAGTTGGGACTCCAGCAGCCGGATTTGCCGCTGCAGCTGCTCCCGGCGATAAGGCGTCTGCATCTCACTTCCTTGTGCCGCATTCACTTTATCCAGTTCCATCATCAGCCGGTTTCGCTGTTTCTCCAGAGAACTGACATCACTCTGTGTACCGCCGTAGGCCGCAATGGTCTGTACGGAGCTGATGCCTGATACTGTCTGTGCCGCCATGATCTTTCCCCCCGTTTCCTTGGCTCCCAATCCAAAATCAGCCAAATTTGAAAGTTCTAATCATCTTTATTACCCAGCAGGCTCCGTCATGACAACATCACAGCCTCAATTGGAAAATAATCGTCGTATAGTCTCAGTCGGCCGCTTGTTTCAACCCTACCAAAGACCCACCGAAGGCTGGCTAAAGTCCCTTCAGAGCTCCCTTACTCGTCCTTCAACCGCCGCTGATACAAAATGACAGACACTACTGTTAGCACAACCGTCCATACCAAATTAATGAGGAGTGGTTTCAATACATCGCCCGTCGTATAACCTGTATTGCTTAGACCCAGCAGATGCACAAGCTGACTGCTTGGCATGTAATCCAGCACTTTGAAGACCGGATAATCCTTCGCTAGTACTTCTCCCCACGGTGCCCCCATAAATATGAACGCCACAGGGAGTATAGATAATGAGGCTTCAAGCAACGTCTTGGAGAATAAGCCGCAGATCGTCCCGGCTGCAGTGTACAGAATAATCGAAAGAATGATTACTGCCACAAACGCCCATATATTAGCTGGCTCATAGCCAAATAATAATGTGGAAATAGCGAGAACAACAACAGACATGACAAAGACCAAACTGCTTTTACCGATTAGTACATCCATGGTCGTAGCCGGTGTCATCATTAATGACCGTAAAGTGTTACGCTCCTTCTCTTCCGCAATCAAGCAGGCTTGTGCGAACATGTTAGCAATACAAACGAACTATTAAAAAGAAAACCGCTGGCTCCAGGTAAAGACGCACCTGCCCTCTTGAAAATCAGAGCGATAATAATAGGAAAAATCAGCATAATGGACAGCGCGTAGTTACGTGAAAACTCTTTGTAATCCTTCACAAATATCGCCCGGGCACGTTTGTATGAGATACTCATAGTAGCTCACTTCCTGTCATTTTAATAAAGATATCACCTAGACTTGGTTCTTTCATCTCTAACCGGTCAATTAGCCCCCGCTTCATCCAATCCGCGATTTGATCAGCCGCCCCCTCATCGATCGGGAGCTCGTAGGTTTCCCCATTGATTAAGTCCACACAAATTACGTTCTCCCGGTGCTGTCGTTTAAGTTCCTTTGGAGAGCCTATGGTTTGGATTTGTCCCTGATACAGAATCGCTACCCGGTTGCATATCAATTCTGCTTCAGACATATCATGCGTAGTCAGAAAAATCGTTGTTCCTTTCTCATTTAAGTAGCGTAAGCCTTTATAAATATGTGCTGTGTTTACCGGATCCAAAGCCGAAGTTGGTTCATCCAGAAATAATAATTCCGGCTCATGGATAATCGCGCATGCCAGCATGACACGCTGACGCATCCCTTTGGATAAGAGGTTGGCTTTCTTTTTGCGCTCTCCGCTTAAGTTTACAAACTGCAGCACCTTGTCGACCGCAGATTTGGGAAGATCATATAGCTTACGATACAGCTCCAGATTTTCCTCAATACTTAACCTCTCATATAGACCACTGTTATCCGTCAAAATGCCAAAACGCATCTTCTGAGCAGACTGCTGCATCATCTCCGCTGACTGATCAAATACACTTGCCTGTCCACTTGTCGGATTTAATTGTGCCGTTAAAATCTTGATTAATGTTGTTTTGCCTGAGCCACTCGGTCCAAGGAAACCAAAAATTTCACCCTTAGGAATTGAAAAAGAAACATCTGCTAACGCATCTTTTTCTCCAAATCTCTTACGGATACGTTCTACCCGAATAACATTCATTAACTCCACATCCTTAGTGTTGATGGCTTAAACATATACAGATTACATGCTTCCTGCCATCAAAACGCGCCGAAATGTAGCTGTAAGCGCCTGAATGGTACCCTTTAAATGTTAAGAAGTGCTTTTAATTCAGACAATTTTGAACGGGATAACGGAACCACGGCATCTTGACCTGTATTTAATCGCAAGCTGTAGCTATTTTTCGTCCATGTAATAATCTCTCTTACTTTTTGCAGATTAACAATATAGGATCGGTGACACCTAAAAAAACCGAAATTTAATAATCTCTGCTCGAGCTCGGTCAGCGTCAGCGCACAGTCATAATTTTCACCGCCCACATGAACAAGGATTGACCCCTCTACACTTTCTATAAAATCAATTTCAGGCGGATTAAATAAAATCACTTTGTCATTTCTTTTGGTAGAGATCTTCTGCAAGGTTATATTGGCCTCGTCTTGTTTCTGTACTTCCTGCTTATCCTCGTCGAAGTCCCGAATATCCAATGGATGAAATCCCGATTCGTTCAACCGATAAATGGCATCACAGGAAATAAGGGCATCCTCTAAATTCGAAGTTAAAATTAAAATCTGCTTTTCTTGTGAAAGATCATCAAGAAGCCGTTTGAGTTGACGACAATCTTGCTCTTCCAAGTAAAAATAGGGTTCCTCCAGTACAAGTGTAGGCTGATGCGCAAAAAATACACGCAGCAATGTCACATACATTCTTTTCGATGAGCTTAGATCCTTGATCTTTACCTTCCGTTCTTCCTTTAAAGCAAAATAATCTATCAACGAAGCGGCACGCTCATTCCTCTCCGTTATTCTGATTAGAAAAGTGATTAGTTCCTCCACCGATAAACGCATATACTCGTTTTGCCCAGCCCGAAATAAATAATATTGGGAATGATCACCTAATTGATTCATTAAAAGCTGCTTTCGCTTCAAGTCCGTTATGATGCCAACCGATTGGTTCGGTGTCATATTTAATTCGATCTTCGGTAGAAATAATTCCCCGTTATAATAAATTGGTTGAAATTGCATGCCATCCTCCCGGTCAGTGCTGCTATAGGGTATACTTTTTCAATTTAGTTCCTGTTATTTCCTGCTCGATAAATACGATTTAGGTAATATTTAATGCAAATATAAGTCAAGGCATCTTCTAGTCATTTCTGCACATAAAAAAAGCCCAAGCAGCTTCTCCGCTCGGTGCAAGAGTACATTAATTAGTAATACGGTTCAGCGCAATTTCTGTAACAGCAAGTTTTGAATAAAGACCATCCCGATAAAAGGATAGTCTTTAGGGTCACTAATTTATTTTAATTGCCTCAATACAAAGCTCGATCCTCACTTCATTTCCGACTATAATTCCACCCGTTTCCAGAGGCGAGTTGAATTTCAATCCAAATTCATTACGATCAATACTGGCTGTTGAATGAAATCCTACACGTTCCCGTCCGCGGGGGTCCTTGTTTAGTCCTTCAAAAACAGTATGAAAAGTAACAGATTGGGTTACTCCATGCAGAGTTAGATTGCCTGTAAGTTCATATTGCCGCTCACCAGCAAAGACACAGTTGGTGCTTTGAAATGCAATGGTTGGATACTTGGCAGCATGAAGGAAATCGTCGCCCCTCAAATGTTCATCTCGTTGCGCTTGGCGAGTTGTGATACTATTTGCGTCTATGGAAGCCTGAATACCCATGGTCGTTAACTCGTTGGGATCAAAACTTAAAATCGCCTGGAAACGCTCAAATACTCCTTTGATTTTATTAATCATTAAATGCGTCACCGAAAACTCGACGGAGCTGTGGTCCGGATCCACTTCCCATTTGATATTACTCATGAATAAATTCCACCTCTATAATAAGATTATGAGCAAGGTCACCTATCTCCAAAACAATGCGCTACTCGCTATACACCTAATATACAAAAACGCTACTGACAACGTTGTGTCAGTAGCGTTTTAGCATTTTTGCGGCTTCCTCGTAAATCCGATTTCAGAATGGTTCCCCATTGAATCCGTAATTCCTTTTACCCGAATATCCACCATGGCAATAAACATCGAACTGTGTGTGAACAGTCATAATCTGCAACTAGTCGAATCTTTGCAGCGATTCAAATAAACGCCTTAAGTTATTCAATAAGCTGTTTTTTTCCTCCAGAGTCCAGTCATCCAAAGCTTCATGCAAAATTCGTTCACGGGTGAGGCTAATCATTGCATTGATTTTCTCCCCGCTTTTCGTCAATTCAGACACACGAATGCGGGAATCTGCACTTGATGGATACGTATGAACCAACCCCGCGTTTTCTAACTTATCGATTTGCCGGCTAACACTCGAATAGTTTTTTCCCATCATGGCGGCCAAATCACCAACACTAGTCGGTTGGAGATGCACGATGCCCACAAAGACACGAAAGGTTGCTGCCTCCAAATTTACGCCAGCATTAGCAATCATCTTCTTATCGCGGTCTGGCCTATTGATAATGGAAACTAAATCGATCAGCGCTTTAAAAATATCGTTTTCCATTTTATTTCACCCTTACAACAGGACGAGGCATTAGCGGGGCATTCCAGGCCTCTTCAATATCTTCTAGAGCGAACTCTTTTGTGGTAATTTTTATCTTCCCCTCGGCGGCCATTTCAAAGACACCTCTAACAGCGGATAGCATATCAGCTTTGGAAACACTCTTATCTCCGCTACCTACGAGTTCGATTGTTGATGAGCGTAAAAGAGATGAAGGTAAATGAATGCTTTCTTGGCCAGATGAAGTTCCAATGCTTACAAAACGGGTTGAACGATCCGTTTTCGCCTTAGCAAGAGCTGACATGATGGCGAGTGCGCTGTCGCCCCAAAGATAATCCAATATAACATCAACACCTTCAGCAATAACTGGCATTAGGACGTTTTCAAACATTTTTTGACCGTTGTCGGCTGTCATATCAAATGCAATGGCCTCATCAGCTTCAAGTGCTTGCAACTTTGATTCGTTGCGTCCTGTTACAATGACCTTCTTGGCCCCCAGACCCTTAGCAATCTGAACTGCTAAACTACCGGATGCACCAGTAGCGCCATTAATCAATACAGTTTGACCGGATTTAAAACCAGCTCGAAATACCAATGCAGCCCATGACGACATAGCAGGGTTGGCGATAGCGGCAGCAGTGAGATCATCAATACCATCTGGTAAACGGACAGTCAGCTTTTCGTTGACGATTGTTTGCTCAGCGAAACTACCATATGGTGCAGTAGGCAGCGCAAAGTAAACACGAGACCCATCTTTTAAAGTTCCTACACCGTCGATACCGGCTACAATTGGAAAGTTATCTTCAGAAGAATAGTGCATACCCATTGAACGGAACTTGCTAACTCGACTCAAGGCTGTGGCCGTAACGTTAATTATAACTAGCCCCTCTGTCCCAACGGGGGAATCAAAATGACCCATTACGGGAATCGTCCCCTTAACCTTTACGATTGCTGCCTTCATATTTACACCCTTCTTCCACCCCATATTATGTGCATATTGCACATAATAAAGTATACCACGAATTATGTGCAATATGCACACTTTATTTGGAATCCATATCCAAACGCACGCCCATTAGCTTATTTCCAAAAGAAACGGCTGGTCAGGTTCCCCTGATCCAGCCGTTTTTTGATTACTTTAATATTACATTATCGATTAGTATTGCCGTATCGTAGATACTGTCTCCTTGATCCCAAACATGGAACCGAAGGACAATGGAGCCCTTGCCGGCAAATTGGCTTACATCAAATTGTACATGCTTCCAATTCGTCATGTATGTTGTATGATCCCCGCCGTAGAAATCAATCGCTACTTTGTTCTCTTCAATCCAATAGGCCGTGGATTCATTAATCGATTCAGCCCCGATAATAACAGAATCATTACCATAGACACTGGACGTCACTGTATTGCCGCCATTTATGTGAGAAGTAATGAGGGAAGCCGTATTAATGTATACACTGGAAGTTACCGTTGCGCGGAACGTGTCATTGAATTTGCTTCCAACGAATTCCTTAGGCTCCTCAGAAATGAAATTGTAATCGAACGATAGGGTTGTTGCACCCGCCGGAACAATGAAACTTTGCTCGATATAACTATCTGAATTGTAGTCATATCCTCCTTGATCATTGTTTTCATACCCAAGGCCAGTGCTGATAATAGCCATGTAGTTCCCCTCTGTCGGTTTAAGCGGTCCCAGCTTGGAGATCACCCGAACATCGCCGTTTCCATTCCAGCCGGTCCAAGTTCCGTTTTCAAAGGTTCCGTTGATGACCCCTTCGGTCTTAGTGCCAATGCTGCTTCCTTTCATGAAGAATGCTGCCAACCCATCGTTTGCTCCATGGGCAGCCACTGCTGCTTGAAAGGCTTTTTCGGTTGTCATGTTGTCATCGTTTAAAGCGGTAAATACGGATTTAGCAATAGCTTGATCATATGCAAGCTTTACATAATCGGTATATCCATAATAAGTGCCAGCACCATTGTTGATGAAGGCATCTGCCATGGAATCGTTGTACGCGCTGCGGCAGCTGCCATTATATACGATGGTATCAGGTAGCATATCGTTGTACCGTGTAATAAAAGACGGTGTAATAGCATAATAACCGGATATAATAGCCAGTCGTCCCTTTTTCAAGTCCAACTCATAGGTCTTTTTGCTCTCTGTCGTTGCCTTTTCTCCTGTCAGGAACATAACTTGCGGTCCAGCGTATTTGAAATCAATGCCGTACTTATTATGGAGCTTTTGAAGCACTTTTTCATCATAGTAAGTATCTCCGTGGGTATCCAAGACCACGACGCCATACTGATTCAGCCCTTTAAAGAAATTAACGCCCGCTGAGGTGTCCTTTACTCTTTCTACAAGGAAAGGGTAACTCGACTGGTCAAAGCTGTGATATACAGCGTCATAAACAGTCGAAGATGGAAGTGTGCCGGAGAACGGAGAAATCACAGCAACCCGCTGGCTTCCTATGGTGGCCACGGTTTGTTCCACATTTTGCGTTAGCGCCTCAGCCGCCAATGTAGTACTGGACGCAGCCTCTTCTACGGTGCTGCTTAACCCTTTTGTATTCTCAGGAGCTGCGGATATCCCCCCTAGAATCCCGTTGTCCAGCAAATACCAGATGCTTCCTCCTTCACCCGAAATCCCAGCATGCTCTACTTCTGCTTGGGTTTGGAGCCAAGCCACAGTTTCTTCCTTTGCTTTTTGCAAATTACCATATGAAGTAGCCAGTTGATCAAGCTTACTCTGTGTATTATTTTCAATGATTTCCGTTTGTGCAAGCTGTTCATCCGTAAGATGCTTCATTACAGATAATTTAAAAACTGTGCTGCTTGGCACATCTCCCACAAACGCCTGCAGATTTATGTAACCCTCCGTACTTTCAGTCAATACTGCTTTGCCACTGTACAGTCCGTCTGCCTCAAGACTGTCTCCATGGGCTTCCAAACCGTCATCGTACAACGAAATGATTTGCGAAATGACTTTGCCGCTGTCATCTACTTGATAGACACTAGCGATTACCGTTCCTGGCGCATTAATCGATGAGCGGAATATAACTTCTGTTGGCTCTTCCACATAAATGGCATCTGAACTCTCCCCCTTCACCACAACCTGGAGAGCATTTGCCGGTGCCGGGGTTGCCGGTGTCGGTGTCGGTGCCGATGTTGGTGTTGGTGTCACTGGTGCTGGGGTTGCCGGTGCTGGGGTTGCCGATGCTGGCGTTCCCGGACCTGAAGCTCCCGGCGCCGGTGCTGTCACAGATGTCCCGCGGTCAGTTGTTGCCGGGGTGGCAGTCGGTGTTGCCTCAGGACTCTTGCCCTTATTAAGCTCTTCAGCAAGAAGCTGTTTGGATTTCTCGACATATACTGATTTATTGGTTTTGAACTCATAAGCCAGACGAGCCAGAGCCTGGCGCTCCGCATGCTCTTTCGGTTTGAATTTCAGAGTGCCGTCACTGCCTTGGACCCCGTTGATGAAACCATTTTTGAAGGCAAGGGATACTTGCGCTTTTGCCCATTCGGACACCTCTGAGATATCCGACAGCTTGCTATCAACCGGAAGCTTCTTCGCTGTTTCATCCAATTCGAAAGCTCGGATGAAAAACACGACCAGCTCCTCACGGGTGACATTTGCATTAGGACTGAAGGTGGTGGCCGATGTCCCCTCCGTAATGCCTGCCTTTACCAATGCACCTACATAACCGCGATACCAACTGTTCGCGGCAACGTCTTTAAACGGTGCGGCTTGATCAGCATTTGCTTCTAGCCCCAACGACAGGACTATGATTTTCGCCAGTTCGGCACGTGACATAGCCTTTTTCGGTTTAAAAGAGTTATCTTCATAACCTGAGATTATTCCTGCTTCAGTTAATGATTGAATCTCCTTTTGCGCATAAGAGCCTGTGATGTCTTTGAACTGCGCGGCCTCACCAAACACCATATGTGGCGTAAGAGTGCTTAATAATAGGGCAAACACAATCATCAGACTGAGTTTACGGCGTGCTGCTTGGAATAACATTGTTTCTTCCCCCTTCTTACTCTAAAAATATCAATGAGTCTGTCGTCCTAGTGAGTTCCAAGGATGGCATTTTACACCATTATTCGACAACTTCTTGATTCTACAATAGGACCAGGGTAATTTACAATGTCTATTACATAAAAAAAATAGATATATTTGTAGACTGGAGATTAAATGGCATAAAAAAAAGACCATCGAGTATAAGCTTGGATTGATGGCGATTTAATATTTTATCGTATTATTCTTCACATGCACTAAGATTTTACAATGATAAGCTTAATCATGTATGCCTTATGACACTTTAGGAGGTAATATAATGAGCAAGTACGACGAAGCCATGAAGCTGCTGGAAGAACAAGCGGGTAACAAGGACGGCCTGATCTCACTATCCACCATCGCACTGGAACCGGGGGCTAATGGCAAAAGCCGTCCCTCCGCCCGCATTGTAGACGCCTATTATGAGGACGGTGCGTTCTACACCGTTACTTACGCGACCTCAGGCAAGATGCAGCAGATCGCCCAAAACCCCGAAGTCGCTGTTTGTATCATCGTCGAAAACTTTACGGCCGATGGTATCGGTGAAAACCTGGGCTGGGTATGTGACGAGAAAAACGCGGAGATGATGACAAAGCTGCGCACAATATTCGCCGGGTGGTATAACGAAGCCAATAACGACGAAGATCCTAACACATGCCTGCTGCGCATTCGCCTGACAAAGGGCCTGTGGAATGACGCCCATAAAGGGATCAGAAATGAGATTGATTTTATCAATAAGACGGCAAATTAAGTGGTCTGAGTGGTTCGCCTTATTGGATTAATGTGAAGTAGACATTTGATAACAGACAATGATAGCTCAAAGGGAGTGTGCGCATACTCCCTTTTTCGTTGTTACTTATGATACGATTCACCGTAACATCTATAGAACGAAATTGAAGGCCTCACTGTTCCTTCATCCCTTAACTCTTTCGCTGTTCACTCCGCACTCTTCCCGCCCTGCGCCAATCTCTCCAAAATTCTTCTTTTACGATACAGCATCCGCGCGGCCCCGGCTGCCTCTTCCAGGGACACAAGGTAGAGCTGGGTTCAGAGATATCGTTAATTAATCTACACTACTTTTCGATTTCTTCGTGATAGTTAACCTATCATGTTAGGACTACCTAAGCATCTTAACTTAGAAGTTCGATGTTTTGGACCTAGTCTATCGTCCTTAAATTCGAAGGTTAATTCGATCCTAAGATTTCTACAACTAACCAATGTAGATTCAACGATAAGGGGATTTCTGCTGAAAAGCAGTCGGCCTCTCCAAAAGACTTTTCCTTACTTCTGACACGTTCACTGCGATGGTTGAAGCGGCAAGTTTTAGAGCCGCCCGGTACTGGGCGGCTCTTTCTTGTTCTTTTATGTTAAGCTGAATGATTAGCAAGGAAGACAGCGTCATCCCTTTGGCTACCTACACAATCTCTTTATTAAAATGTCCTCTTGTGTCTGTTTCCTGATTAAAGACAGCATTATTCATAGAGCCATTTAATTTGCCTGACGCCATATTAATGACTTTCACAACCTGCTCTTTGGATTCAACTGTGAAGTTTAATCTGAGCGCCTCGATTCCTTTGATGTTTTGTAGCTCATCTAAAAGATTAAGCGTCTTCCCATTAAGGAGAGTCGTTGTACAATCATTATGGGAAATTATAGGGAACGTTCCGTGCTCATCTTTTAACTCATAGCTCTTCGTTTTGCAAATTCTGCATTGATTCATTTTTTTCATCGGACAATACTTTGTAAACATCAAAGGAACCTTGCCATATACAATCATTTCCAGTGCAGGATAGCCGTCATTTTCTTCATAATAGGCATTCCTTAAATCTTCAATTTGGCTCTTATTCAATTCATAAGATAAAGTGACTCGTTTTGCACCTAATTTATATAATTCATAGCAACTAGTAGCATTAACAACATTTAGAGAATAGTCCGTAACAAACGGATTCGTTTCTCTGTAGTGATAAATTCCGCCATATCCTCCGATTAGTAGCTGCCCTTCTTTTTCCTTATAACGATTCTGATTTCTTCTAACAACATTTTCATAATAGATTTCCTTAATTCCACAGCTCACGCAAGCATCATACTGCTCCTTAGTCGTTACAGAGGCCGTAAAGTATGGTTTTTCAGGGGCAAAGCTTATTTTTTCTTTTGCTTCCAAAGCCTTGGTTCTTTTCTGCTGGCTGTTAAGCTTTAAGTCATATAAGCCCAGTACAATATCTCTTCTTGCTGCATTTAACAGTTTAGCTGGAATAAAAGCATTGCATTCCTCAAAATCCACATGATTAAGTTCGAATATCGTATCATTTAATCTTGAAAATTGCTTGATTACCTGGTCTTTTGTTGTTGGATTATTAATGGCTTCGCCTAGTATTTCCTCGCTTTCATATGAATAATGACAGCCTAAGCCCTCCGCATCTATGACAAGCTTTGAATCTGGACGTGCATATACTCTAATATCGAGGTTAAACCGCTTAAATTCTTTTTCCAGTGATAATTCTAATTCTTTGTTATAGAAATAATCCTTCGTTTTATATACTAAATCTCCCGTAGACATCTTTTCTTTGATTTTGATATAGCAGACATCCTCTGCTTTGTTGATTAATTCGCCCTCTTTATCGTACAGTTTTGCAACCGTTAAATTAACATCTTCATTGTTGTGACTGATTCGAATGGTATCGTTCTGATTTAAAGGACGTGTAAGTGTTATTTCATACCTATCTTTAACAATCTTGCTGATTGTTCCAATTTCATAACCAAAGTGATTAGGTCTTAAAATGTTTGTAATATTTCTCCTATCTTCGTGAAACAAATATCCTTTAGTAAATGTTCGATTGAATGTTTTTTTCAGATTTTCTTTATCTTCTTCGGTTATTTTATAATCTAAGGCCATGCGATATTTGGATACAACATTAGCAACATACGTAGGCACTTTCATTCGGCCTTCTATTTTTAAAGAATCGATTTCTTTTAAATCCTCGATATAGTCGATTGTGTTTAAGTCCTTGGTAGATAGAATATGGTTTTTCCCTAAAGATGTACCTGTTGTCTTATCCATGAGTTCATACTCCTTACGGCATGAACCCACACATCTTCCGCGATTTGCGCTTCGATTACCCATTAATCCTGACATTAGACAGTTTCCCGAGTAAGATACACATAAAGCACCGTGAACGAAAATTTCTAAAGGTATCTCAGCTTTTCTTTTGATCTCTTTTACTTTTTCAATCTCAACCTCACGGGACAGAACAACTCTTTTGGCACCAAGTTCTTTTAATAATAAAGTTCCGTCTAAATCGTCTATTCCCATTTGAGTTGAACAATGTGCTTCCATATCAAGAAAGTTTTTAACGATATAATCGAACGCAGTCAGATCCTGGACGATAATGCCATCCACACCGATTTTATTTAATTCGTGGATCTGCTCTTTCATCTCTTCAACTTCGTTTTCAAAAACGATGGTATTCATTGTAACATAGAGTTTAACGTCCCTCAGGTGCGCATACGTAACCGCCTCTTGTAACGATTCTAGATCAAAATTAGATGAGTATGCACGCGCACCAAATTTTTGCATTCCTAAGTATATGGCATCACAACCATTAGAAATTGCAGCTTTTAAAGCTTCCATATTTCCTGCTGGAGCTAGTAATTCAGTCATTTTTTCCTCCTTATGATCCATAAATAACGGCAATGCTAGTTTGTCCAAAGGTGTTCTTAAAAGTACATCGTCAGGACTGCATGGTATTGAAGAACGGTTAAAGGTCGTTTTCACGCTTTTGTTATTGCTTTTCTTAACAGCAGGTTTCCGCTTGCCGTACTGCGTCCTCTCGTCTTCTTAGTCCCCTGCTTCATCCCAGTTAAGATGGATAATACGATAATAACTACTATAAATTCGATAAATGACGTCATGGCCGCTCCCTTTTAAATTAATAAGATTATTAGAAAATTAAATTTCAGACTATTACCATTAATCATAAAATAAGAACTATACTTAAGCTGCAGCAAAACGCACAAGCCAATGGCTTGTGCGCTTGTTTTAAATGACCTCATTTGCTCTGAGGGACGTATCTCATAATAATTCTTTAAGTACATTTTTCGCCACGCGTATCTTCTCATCATTAGCGTCACGAAGCATACCTACAATATCCTGAATATCGCTCTCAGCTGAGGTAACCATAAACTCTTCACTCCTCATGTATAGAGAATTATTTGGCTCCTGGAGCCAAAATTGAGCAGGAATTATGGGTGCCTATCATTGCCAAGTAGCAAACATTTAATTTTACATAAGTATGAGCGAGCATCTGGCGCATTGATTAGCAGCCTTAAAAGAGCCTCCACTAAAATCGAAGTGGAGGCTCTTTTTACATTTTTGTTATTTCAATTGTATTGGCTTTCAACCGTTATGCCGTGCAGTTCAAGTCATTTAAACTAATATTGAGTTCTGTTCTCCGCTTCACCATCATTTGTGATAAGGTTCCCCCCGATTGATCTTCACCGCGCGATACACCTGCTCCACCAGCACCAGGCGCATGAGCTGATGAGGCAGCGTCATGCGCCCGAAGCTCATGCGCTGCTGCGCGCGGCGCATGACCTCGTCGGAGAGCCCGTGGCTCCCTCCGATGACGAACACGACATGGCTCGTCCCGTAGGTGCCGAGCCGGTCAATTTCTGCGGCAAGCTCTTCCGAGCTCCACAGCTTGCCGTCGATCGCGAGCGCAATGACATGCGCCTCGCTCTTAATCTGCGCGAGAATGCGTTCGCCCTCGCGTCCCTTTACCTGCACCACCTCTGCTTCGCTTAGAGAATCCGGTGCTTTTTCATCTGCCACCTCAATGACCTGAAACTTCAGGTATGGTGTCAGCCGTTTTGCATACTCCGCGATGCCATCGATCAAGTACTTTTCCTTCAATTTTCCTACGCCAATAATTTGAATAAGCATAAGTGCCTCCTGTCATAATCCTCTATAGAAATAGCAAAAGGACGCGCACTGGGCGTCCCTTGTAGTTTTAGTAAGTACCTTCTGTTCTATCACATATTTGGTGGAAAAGAAACGACAATTAAAACGGCCTACTCTTGCGCATTCTCTAAATGTCCTATTTTTTATGCAATCCCTGGATCTCCTGATCCCCAGTATTCCTAGATTTCCTGAATCTAGAATTTCATGTATTCCTCGTCCTCAGCAGGTTCAATCCATCCCTACTTACTTTCTTCCTGCTCCTCCATCACAAAATCCGGTTTCCCCCCAGCTTCATAAGCGCTCAATATAGAGTCCAGCAAGCCTGGGAAACGTGCATTAAGATCCTCAGTCCGCAGGGACAACATGCGCTGTGTTCCTTGAACTCGTGTAAAAACAACACCTGACTCGCGCAAAGTACGGGCATGGTGAGACATGGTGGATTTTGCGATCGGGACGTTGAAGCAGTTGCAAGCCTGTTCTCCATTTAAGTGAATATCCGATACGATATGTAAGCGAATCGGATCGCTGAGTGCATACAATACGGAGGCAAGCTGAATGTCCTTGCGGTCCGGATGAAATAGTATTTTCACGGATGATTATCCCCTTTTGTCGTACGATGAATGCGAAAAAAATATTGGTGTTCCTAATTGCATTTTATATCAACGCATGCTATATTTCAATTGTTCGTAAGTAATCGAACTATTAAACAATAATAAAAGGAGTGCTTCGCACATGACTTCTGTAAATAACCTCTCCGCGAATGCGGATCATGAAGCCTCCGTTCCGGAAGCGCCTCTTCCACGAGAAGGCCTGCTGACCCTGCTGTTCAGTGTCGCTGTGGTTCTCGTCATCATGAATACGGCTATGTTCAATCTGGCGCTGCCTGATGTGACCGAAGCCTTCGGGATTACGGCTGCGTCCGCTTCTTGGATTGTCACTGGGTATTCCATTATGTTCTCGATTGCCTCAATCACGTACAGCCGGCTTTCTGATTTTCTGCCGATTCGCCGTCTGTTGGTTATAGGCTTGTTGACGCTGGGCCTTGCGGCTGTTGCCGGCTTTTTCAGCACCAACTTTATCTTCCTGCTTATCGTTCGTATTCTCCAGGCCTCAGGCGCGGGCGCAGTAATGTCCTTGTCGCTTGTCCTATTTACCCGCTATATCCCGCAAGCCCGCCGCGGCAAAGCAATGGCGACAATTATGTCAGCCGTCTCGCTGGGTCTAGGACTTGGGCCGGTCGCGGGCGGAGCCATCGTCGAATATCTCGGTTGGATTTGGTTATTCTCTGTAACGGCAGCTATTCTGCTTCTAGTGCCGCTGTTCCTTATTCTGCTGCCCAAAGAAGTACCCACCCGTGGCTCCTTTGATGTGCTTGGCGGGCTGTTCTTGGGCGTCGGCACGACCGGGCTGCTGCTGTTCCTGACCAGCGGGCTGTGGATTGCCTTGATCGCCGGAATTGTCGCCATTGCTTTATTTGTTGGCCGTATCCGCAGCACACCTGATCCATTCGTGATGCCGGAGCTTTTCCGTAACCGCTCATATCTCGTGTTGGCTCTGATCGGAGTTGCCTCCTACCTGTGCAGCTTTGCCACGTTATTCCTGCTGCCGCAGATTTTGACTCACCGTTTCGGCTTCAGCGCAAGCCATGCCGGGCTTGTGATCTTTCCGGGTTCGCTGCTCGCCATCTTTGTCTCCCGCTCCGTGGGACGAATCATTGACCGTTATGGCAATGCGGGGATTTTACGTTTTGCACCATTGCTCGTATTGACCGCTACCATCCTATTCACTTTCTTTGCTGGGCGGTCATGGATTGCCGTCATGTTCATCTATATGATTATGAGTCTGGCCTTCACGACACTGTCCAGTAGTGTATCCAATGAAATCTCTCGGATTCTGCCTTCTTCGCAAATCGGCTCTGGGATGGGCCTGTTCCAGCTGCTGCAATTCTTTAGCGGCGCCTTCAGCGTGGCTATGGCCGCAAGCGCTCTGGAATGGCAGCGCGGACTGCCGCTTTCTGCAGCCTACTCCAATATCTACTGGGGACTCTCTATTGCAGCATTGATCGCCATCATCTCAGCTATTCTCTATCGCCGAGGCAACCGAAGTAGCTCGCTGACCGACATAGTAGATGCAGCAGATGCATAAGACCTAATCGGCTAACACATATATTATTTCATGCAAAAAAACACCCTGCGGCCCATTTCCGGAACTGCAAGGTGTTTTTAATAAATTTTAACAGTCCTTTAGACCACTAAATATTCCGCATTCTTCTCACATTCCGCACATTTGGCCGGCGGGTCCCAGTCCGAGAACTCGGTCTCCTTCAAGTCCACAATATCAGGTGCATCCTCATACTCGTCCACAAATTTGTCGATGGCTAACTCTACATGTTCTTTACATACTACATACATTCAACCAAGCATCCCTTTCTGTGCCGCTGCGGCCTAATACTCCTTCTATTGTTCTACCATACTTCCCACGAAAATGGAACTCCTATCTATCCATTCCAGCAATCTGTTCATCCATTGTCTATATTCTTGCCCTACCGAAAAAAAAGATTCCTCCCACCCCAAACGGGCAAAAGGAATCTCTTCACTAATATCTCTCTAATTTCTATAAATGTTATCTGCAAACTCTCCATCCTACCCTAGAAACTCCACTGGACGATCCAGCTCATACAATCTGCGGTAACGTGGTTCTTTTTCCATCAGCTCTGCATGGGTTCCACGCATTTCTACCGAGCCATTTTCCATAAAAATCACTTCATCCATCTGCTCCGCACCAACCAAATGATGCGTTACCCAGATCAGAGATTTACCGTCCATAGCTTCAAACATCGTCTGCAAAAGATCACGCTCCGTGCTTGGGTCCAACCCTACGGTCGGTTCGTCAAGAATGACGACAGGTGTATTTTGCAGCAAAATACGAGCTAACGCTATCCGCTGGCGCTCTCCACCGGAGAAACGTTGCCCCGCTTCACGGACAAAGGTATTGTATCCATCTGGTAACGAGGAGATCAGCGTATCCATTTTGGCTAATGCTCCAGCTTCTTTAATCGCTTGTTCGGAAGCCTTCGGATCACCCATGCGAATATTGTTCGCTACCGTAGTATCAAATAAGTGTGGGCTTTGATTTAGCACCGCTATAATAGACGGAATGTTATCGCCATAGGCAGCAGCCGCGATTCCATTAATCATAGCCGAACCTGCAGAAGGTTGGATAACCCCTTGAATAGCCTTTAACAACGTCGATTTCCCTGCCCCGCTACGGCCGATGATGGCAATTTTTTTGCCTTGTGGGATGTCGAGGCTGAGATCACGAACCGACCAATTATCCTCTGATCCATAGCGGTAACCTATATTTTCGAGCTTGATATGAGCACTTTTTATGACCTGAGGTAGAACATCGACTACAGATGCCTGTTCGGAAACTATATTCTGCTCTTCTCCGACCACTCCAGACAACCGCTCCAGCGAGTTACGGTACTGCGGGATTTTCTCCACTGCTTCGGATACTGGCAAAAAAGCATCTGCTACAGGAAAAACAACCAAGACAAACGCCGCAATCAAAGTACCTGCAATAGCACCATCCGCATACTCTCCGGCGGCCCAATATAACATCGAAAGTACACCAACCCCAACGACTGCTTGCCCGATAAACGCACGTAGACGCGCCCAGCTGCGCAGCGCTGCATCAGTTTTGGCCACTTTTTTCTCATCTGCTTCGTAGGTCTCCACGAACTGGCTTTGCCGTCCACTAATGACCCAATCGCCCATACCGAGAACGGCGTCCGTCAGCTTTTGATAGAGGTGATTACGCTCTACCTTCACTTCACGTTGACGTTTCTGGGTGAACAACAAAGATATAAGCGGCAATACCACGACCAACACCAAAATATACAAAGCCATTAATAACGCAAAACCGATATCAAAGGTGCCCAACGCAATCACTGCAACCCCGTAGATCAATAAAGCAATAACACTTGGAAATACGGTTCTCAGATATACATTTTGCAAATATTCGATGTCATCAGCTAACATCCCGAGAATATCCCCAGTACGAAAACGCGACGACAGGAACAAGGCCTGTGGCTCCAAAATATTGTACAGGCGCACACGCATTTTAGAAAGAATCCGTAAAATGGTGTCATGCCCAATCAGCCGTTCCACGTAGTGAATGACTGCCCGGCTTGTTCCAAACGTACGTACACCAACAATCGGCACGTAGATCATCAGGATATTTTCGACCGGCGTAGACGCTTTTGAGATCAGAAATCCTGAAGTATACATCAATGAAGAGGCAGTAAAAATCGTCAACGCCCCAAGCACAATAATTAGCACAAAACGCCAAAAATACGACGATACATAGGGAGCAAACCATCCTTCACGTTTCAATGGATTCCCTCCAATTGCGACCCAATCAACTCATAATACGCACCCTTGCGGGCAAGTAACTCCTGATGGGTACCGATTTCTGCCACTTGGCCTTGCTTCATTACTACAATAATGTCCATATCGAGCATCCAGTGCAGGCGATGGGTAGCCAGAAAGACCAGCTTTCCTTCAAAAAGGGGCACCATCGTCTCCTTCAGCTCATATTCCGTTTCAATATCCAGATGCGCCGTTGGCTCGTCTAGAAGCATAATCGGACGGCTGCTAAGCAGTGCCCGGGCTAATGCCACCCGTTGCTCCTGGCCACCGCTGAACGAACGGCCGCCGCCACCAATCATCTCATCTAAGCCATGCGGAAGAGTATCCACCAAACCCGATAAACCCGTAGCTTTCACTGCCGCGGCAACAGCCTCCATAGAAGCCTCAGGGTAATAAAAACGTATATTATCAGCTAACGTACCGCTAAAAATATACGGACGCTGCGGGATATACGAGGTCTGTTTTCGCCAAGCCTCATCCGTTAATGCACTAACCGTAGTACCGTTAACCGTGATACTTCCTGAAGTAGGGTGTAAGAAGCCCCCTAATATATCCACTAAAGTAGATTTACCGGCCCCGCTCTCTCCGATAATCCCAATTTTGCTAGCTCCTTTAAATTGCAGGTTCAGCGCTTCCAGCGAAGAAAGCCCTGCTTCCTCATACTTCACGCTAACGTCATTTAATGTGAGCACGCTATTCTCATGCCAAGTGAATATTTGTTCCGATGTTTTTGCTGCAGAACTGACAGATAGATCACCGTTAGGGACGATTACTTCAGCCTTCACCTCATCTTGATCTATAATGCTCTTCATTGCTTCAGCGGCTTCTTTCCCATCCAAAGTAGCATGGAAATCTGAACCTACCAATCTGACAGGCAGGAAATATTCCGGAGCCAAGATTAGAATCGTTAAGCCCGTAACCAATGTCATTTGTTCATTTACAAGCCGCAAACCAAGACTTACCGCTACAGAAGCTACTGACAGCATAGTGAAGAAATCCAGGGCGAACGATGACAAAAAGGCCACTCGCAGCGTACGCATGGTCGCCGAGCGATAACGATCGCTGACAGTAGCAATGCTGTCGCTATGACTACGACTGCGTCCTAGAAATTTTAATGTTTCTAGCCCACGTAATGAGTCTACAAAATGATTAGATAATGTGCGATACGATTTCAATTGCCGATCCATTTGCTTACGGGCCGTCATCCCAATCAAAATCATAAAAACAATAATAATCGGCATAGTTACCGTAAGAATAATCCCGCTCGTAGTGTCCATCGTAAAGACGTAAATAAGCACCAAGATCGGTGTAACAGACATCCCTACCATTCTAGGAATGATCGCTTCCAGATACGTGCGGAATTTAGTTACCCCTTCCAGCACCAGTGTAACAAGATCCCCGGTTCCACGCCCGCCCACCATTCTAGGGCCAAGCTGGAAGAGCTTGTCCATCATTTCCCTCCGCATAGTGCTGCCCGTTGCTTCCGCGAAGCGGTAAGAGACACGGCTCATCAGCATAGCACAAGCATGGCGCACAAGAAATGCAAGAAGGAACAATAGCGCAGTGCCCCATTGTTCCTTCAGAGGTTCTCCCGCAAATAGCGCAGAGATGACTTCTGCCAGCGATTTAGCCAGCAGAAGTATGGACAAGCTTTGCACCAGGGTAAGGAAGCCTACAATCAGAAAGACTGGCTTAACTCCTTTATACCCAAGCAAGTTTTTATCCATTAGTATTCAAGATGCTCCTTCTCGTGAACCCGTTTATGAAAAACAAAGTAACTCCAAATTTGATATCCCAATACGAACGGAAGGATAGTCAGTGCCACAATCGTCATTACCTTCAAAGAGTAATGGCCGGAAGCCGCATTAGTGATCGTCAAATTAAAAGCTTGATCAATTGAACTAATCATAACACGCGGGAACAATCCTACAAAGATAGAAGTTACCGAAAGCGCCATTACCGCTCCTGTCATTCCAAAAGCGTAGCCATCCTTCTTCTTCGTCATGAAGTAACCGGACAGTACAAAGGCGATAACTCCCAGGGCTACAATAATCATAAGAATCGTTCCACGTTGCTCGAAAATATCCGTCATATTATAAGTCATAATCACAAAAGCAGTAAATAAAACTGCGAGCGGGATTAGCAATTTTTGAGCCAACTTGCGAGCGCGAGCCTGTAGATCCCCCACTGTACGCAGTGTTGTGAACATGAGACCATGCACCAGGCACAGAAGGACAACAGTAAGCCCTGCTACTACAGTGTACACATTCACGATATCTGTGAACCCTGCATACATTTGCATCTCCCCATCAATAGGCAATCCTTTGATAAAGCTTGCAAATACTACTGCCAAGAGGAATGGTGGAAGGAAGCTGCCGATAAAGATACAAGCATCCCAAGTTCTTTTCCAAGCCAATGAATCACGTTTACCTCTGAATTCAAAAGCGACACCACGCGCTATCAAAGCTAATAAGGCAAATACAAAAGGAATATAGAATCCACTAAACAGCGTTGCATACCACTCCGGGAAAGCCGCAAACATTGCACCCGCAGCTGTGATAAGCCATACCTCATTCCCATCCCAGAAGGGTCCGATCGAGTTAATCAGAACACGGCGCTCTGTATCATTTTTAGCGAGAATTTGTGTTTCCATCCCTACGCCGAAATCGAAACCCTCCAGGAAGAAGAACCCTATAAACAGAACTGCAATCAGCACAAACCACAATTCATTAAGAGATATCATGGGAACCCTCCTCGTTATATGGATCATTCGAATCGCCGTGATCGTTATCCATCGCATAAGGACCTTTTTTAATCACTTTAATAAACAATCCGACCAACACTAATCCTAGAATTAAATAAATCGTTGTAAAAGAAATCACGGAGAACAGAACTTGACCACTTGTAATATTAGGCGACACACTGTCTTCCGTTGTCATCAGTCCGAATACCGTCCATGGCTGACGCCCGAATTCGGTCATAACCCAACCGGCTGTATTCGCAATCGGAGGAAGCAACAAGCCCCATAACATAAACCGCATAAACCAAGTGTTCGGACGGTCCATTTTTTTGCGCCACATTAAGTACATAGCGTACATTCCCAATACAATCATTAACGTTCCTGCTAGAACCATGATCCGGAAACTCCAGAATGTCGTACGTACAGGTGGAATATAGTCACCGGGGCCATAGGTTTGCTCATACTCCGCTTGCAGCTCAAGCATACCTTTAACTTCACCGGAAAATTTACTATATGAAAGGAAACTCAGCATATAAGGAATTTGAAATTCTCCACTACTGATTTGATTCTTTGGATCAATGTTTGCCCATACGGTCCAAGGTGCCGGGTCACCACTCTTACCCCACAGTCCTTCGGAAGCTGCCATTTTCATTGGTTGAGTTTCAACCAAATATTGCGCTTGGGCGTGACCAGCAACAGCTACACCAATAGAAGAAATAATCCCTACGATGGCTGCAATCTGAAAAGACTTCTTAAAGAAAGAAACCTCTTGTTTCTTCAATATTTTATAAGCACTAATACCAGTTACAAGAAAAGCACCTGTTGCATAAGCAGCCAGTACTGTATGTGGGAATTCAACCAGCAATTGTCCGTTCGTAATAAGCGCGAAGAAATCATTCATTTCTGCACGTCCATTATTTATCTCAAAACCCACAGGATGCTGCATAAAAGAGTTAGCCGCTAGAATCCAGAATGCAGATAACATCGTACCGAATGCTACCAGCCAGATGGACAGTAAATGTACTCGCTTGGACACCTTATCCCAGCCGAATATCCATATCCCAATAAAAGTAGACTCGAGGAAAAAGGCTGCCAATGCCTCAACTGCAAGTGGAGCCCCGAATACATCACCCACAAAACGTGAATAATCGGACCAGTTCATCCCGAACTGAAATTCCTGCAAGATTCCTGTAACTACCCCTACTGCAAAATTGATGAGGAATAGCTTTCCCCAGAACTGCGCCATTTTTTTGTACTCTTCATTACCTTTTCTAACGTACATTGTCTCCATGATTGCAATCAAGAGCGCTAGTCCGATTGATACCGGTACAAAGAAATAGTGGAATATTGTCGTCGACGCAAATTGTATACGCGACAGCATTACTGTATCCATATTTGTCCCTTCCTTCTCCCCTTTTCGTTAATTATATTCTGTCAAAAATTTAAACTTCTTTTTGTGATAAATGTCACATAAAGATAGTCATTTAACGGTGAAATTCAAATGATTTGTGACAAAGATCACAATTTAGCATAAAGAAAGCAAAAAAAATAAGACGGTTTACCCGTCTTGAGTGGTTCGTCGTTCTATTAAATGCTTGACTCATTTAGGTATTGGTTAGATGGAAATACCCTTCTTCAGCGATTTGAGATCGCCATTCGAATTAAGCAATTGGGGTAGCATCTTCGTGCTGCGAACCATTGGAGAGTCACATAGACGGCAAGAAGGCGCATGTTCAAATGCGAAATTATCCCTCATCCATCCGTTGCATCCCTCATTGGTACATGCCCAAATTGCGGTATTTTCTTCCGGTATTTCTTCCAAAGGTTTCTTCCGGTAGTTCATTGCCGTTCCTCCCATCCTGTAAGTCAATAGTGAGTAACTAGATATAAAAAGACCGTCCCAACTTTCACAAGCTGGGACGGTTTCTTCTATTATTACAGTTTTACAACGTTTTCGGCTTGTGGTCCACGGTTGCCTTGAACAACGTTGAATTCAACGCGTTGGCCTTCGTCCAAAGTTTTGAAGCCGTCGCCAGTGATTGCGCTGAAGTGAACGAATACGTCGCTTCCGCCTTCAACTTCGATAAATCCGAATCCTTTTTCTGCGTTGAACCATTTAACTGTACCTGTTTGCATGTGTGTTACCTCCACAAATTTAAATTAATATGTTCTTTTTATCTTCAAACAAAGAAAAAATTCACACATTGAAAAAGGTTGTATTACCAAATATGACAGCCCTTTTCAATGCGAGAATTAGGGACTAAATGTATGATTGATATCATATTACCACACCTGATTAGCAAAGGCAAGCAAGCATCCGAATATATCCGGTTTTGCCCTAATAAGTATTACCTTCCAATGTAAGGGCTGCCACTTAGTGTTTATTCCCTAAATAGATCCTTTTTCTGGCATAATTATCATGGTTTTAGAAAAATAGCTTTTCCAAAAACGTTACTTTTATCCGCTTTTTCAAGAAGGTACCCCCTCGGAATCGAAGGGGTAGTCCGCTCTACTTGTCGTAACTGCTATATCATTATATACCGACTTCCAGCATATTATTCCTGTGGTTTTTCAAGAAGTTTAACTGTTGCCTGTTTGGCCTCGCCGTTTCGATAGTAAGTAATTTTCAGATCATCACCGATCTTCGTATGATTATATAAGTACTTGCGAAGAGAAAGGGTAGATATGATTGATTGATCATTAAATTTGGTAATGACATCATTGAATTGCAGTCCAGCTTCCTTCGCAGGGCCAACGGCTTCTAGAACAACTACTCCATCCTTAACACTGTTCGGCAGGTTCAATTCATTGCGTTGATCTTCTGCTAGTGGAACGTACGGATTGTTCAAATCAACTGAATATACACCCAAGTACGAACGGGCAATATGTCCTTTTTCAGCCAGCTCATTAGCGATATCTATCACATGATTCGCAGGAATTGCAAAACCCAGACCCTCTACACCCGTATCTGAAATCTTCATTGTGTTAATTCCAATGACCTTGCCATCCAGATCCACTAATGCGCCGCCACTGTTTCCTTCATTAATCGCCGCATCGGTCTGTATCACTTCTTGTTCCCAGTCATATACTCCATCCTGATTAAGGGATACGGGAACCATCCGTTCAGTATAGCTAACAATCCCCGAGGTCAATGTATCACCAAGTCCTAGCGGATTACCGATAGCAATGACCGTTTCACCTAGACGAAGCTTAGAGGAATCACCGAGCTGCGCGATGGTATCGATTCCTTTGGCATCAATAGAGAGTACCGCAATGTCGCTTACTTTATCCGTTCCAACGAGTGTTGCCTTACGAGTCTCTCCGTTCACTGTAACTACTTCAAGATTACCGGAGTCTTCAATGACATGATTATTGGTAATGATAAATGCTTTATTCCCTGTCTTTTTATAGATCACTCCTGAGCCTAGTGCAGACTCATCCAGAATGTTTAATTCTTCATTATCTTCTTTATGATTGATAATACTTACTACTGCAGGGCGAACCGTGGCAGCAGCTTGAATAATCCGGTCAAATGGATCACTACTGCTTGGGGCAACATTTCCAGTTGCTACAACCGGCTTCTGAGCAGTCTCATGACTCATCTGGCCTGTAAACATACTGAATAACAAAACTGCCACCACAGCGCTGACTAAGGAGCAAACGGCGGATATTTGCCAAGTAGATAAACCCTTACGCGATCTGCGTACAGAATGTCTACGATTAGCAAACGATCCCTTTGATGCTTCATCCCCTCTGGACCGCGAAACTTTAGTTGAATAGAAATCATCATCAAACAATCCCACCGAAAATCTCCCCCTTCTATTGCCAAGCGTTCACTGTTGGTAAGACCTGAACCTATAGCAACCACGTCCGAACCAAACCTCTGTAACCATTAGACTCCAAATATCACTAAAAAGTTTCACTTTATCCATTAACCCCACAAGAGTTTCGGTCAATCGTTAGATTATGATAATCTTTTAATATATCTTCTCTATTAGGAATATTTTGCAACTTAAAAGACTACAATAAAATAGAAGTGTCCCTAAAATTTTAGCTTTGCTCATCACGCTTTTAATTGTATCACAGGCAACCTGCAATTCGGGATTTTCCTCAGCTAAAACACCTGCGAATTTTTTACAGTTTTCAGTTCTAATTACACTATATATTCACACTATTAAAGGAGGATTAATTATGAGTTCTTTTTCAACAAGTATGGATTTAGTCGAGTTTATCGGTAAGCTAGGTGACTTAAAGGATGAACACTACCACATGACCCTTGCCTTTAGCGCAATGATCGAATTGATGATTGAAAAAGGCCTAATCTCCCGTCAAGAATTAGATCGCAAGACCGCTGAACTTGATCAGCTTATGACTGGCTCAGCTTATCCCATGGCGTAGGTTGATCATAATACGTATCACACAGTCTGAACTCACTATCTTTGAAAAAACAGCCCCGATCCTCCATTGCGCCGCGTACTGACATTTTTGCCAAATCCATCATATTGTGATCCCGGCTTAAATGCGCCAAATAGGTCCGTTTGGTCCGCCCTGTAAGAATTTCGCTAAGCGCAGCTCCAGCTGCCTCATTGGAAAGGTGACCCATGTCGCCTAGGATGCGCCGTTTCGTATTCCACGGATAACGTCCCATTCTCAGCAATTCGATATCATGATTCGCCTCCAGCACCAATACATCTGCATCTGAAATTGCATCTCTTACCTTATCACTAACATAGCCCAGGTCTGTAGCTACACATAACTTCTCTTTTCCATCATAAAAATTGTAACCCACTGGCTCCGCTGCATCATGAGAAATCGCAAAGGATTCTACTCGCATACTGCCGAAATCCTTGTGCTGGCCAGACTCCATGATCATACGGTTATACTCCGGTATTTTACCAATTCCCTTCTCGATAGCTCCCCAGGTATTGGTGTTCGCATAAATCGGAAGATCGTATTTACGGGCCATGGCCCCGAGTCCCTTGATATGATCGGAATGTTCGTGTGTAACTAGAATCCCGTCTATATCATTACCCGTTAGTTCACGCATGGCCAACAGCTCATCGATCCGCTTGGCACTAAAACCTGCGTCAATCATAAGTGTTGTCTCCCCGTTTCGTACCACCGTTACATTGCCGGTAGAACCACTGGACAGTACTGTAAATGAAATCCCCATTTTCCTTACTCCTTCTACTCTGTTGTCTTAGGACTGATGATGTCCGCACTAATAGCATCCACATAATAGGCATTGCCGTTCTCCAGCATAAACCGCCACATCGGCGAAGCTACCTGACTTTCCGAGTTGAACAGCTCACCGTAATATCCCAGCTCAATCTCCTTCACTACGGAATCTGCCGGGAAATACTTCTCTATCAAACTACTAAGTGCTTGCGATGCTGGAAGCACCTTCTGTTCTTTATCGCTGCTGCTTGTCCCTATTTCAATCTTCGGCCAGCGGTAAGCTACGATTTTTTGATCACTGTTAATCAACTCTAGCCTAACACGGAACAACGACCACTGATTTTGAACCAGCGGATGAAGAACGAACTTCCCAACCTCACTTTCCTGTGAATCAAAGCGATAATTGGAAATGTCAGGAATCTTATCCTCAAGCGCCTTGCTAAGCTCTGAGAAGGAAGAATAGATCAGCTTGCTGTCTATAGGTACATCTAATTTAATTGGTGGTTCAGTCTGCTCTTCAGCAGAATAACGATAAGTAATGTTAGGAAGCTGCGGGGTAGAAGCCGGAATGGGACACAATACACGAATCCCTTTCTGCTCCATTACGGCTTGGGTCTCAGCAGACAGGGAAGTAAAATCAAGATTAGCACTAACCTGATCGCGTAAATCGACCCACAGCTGGTAACATAGCAGCAGATTCAGACCTAAAAAGGCGCAAATCAGTACATTTTTAGCTCTTCCCCAATCCATACCCGAACCTCCTAAATGTTATATGAACCACTTGCCCATTAATTCAAAGTAAGCACGCTGCCATCACTAAGTGTAACTTTCCAGACAGGTATCAGCTCCAGATGATCTTCCTTCACCTCAGGCACATAAGCAGGCGTTAAATCCTTCACTGCCGAAGTTTTACTGACCAGAGACAACCTATACTCCAGATCCGCACCTCCAGATAGCTCCACTACCTTTTTTACGGCCTTACTTTCATCTATATAGATTAGAGAACGTTCATAAGAGGATACTGTTCCCTGCTGCAGTTCCAGATTTATTACACCATACTGTAATGATGAATGGCTCATTATCGGATAGGAGCCGTACGGGTAGGAGCCATAATATTGTTGAAAAGAGACCTTTCTCTCCTGTCTGCCTTCCTCTGTAGCCTCCAAACGGTAAGTCCCATTCCATCCGCCATGCTGGTTCACAAATTCTACAGCTTCCAAAGCATCCTTGGCAGGGGTACTTTCTCCAGCTGGAAGAGCCGCAGGGTCGCTATAGCTCATCCAGTTCTTACCCTGGTCCACCTGAAGGCTTCGTTTGCTGTCCGTATAAATCTCCGAGCCGTTTTTCTCCCGGATATATCTAGTACTTCCAACATCGAAGAAAAGATTACTCTGCATTTGCTCTATGGTGTACATCCCGGAAGGCATGTCTACCTGAACCAGAGAAATCTTACTGTCTGGCACATAATAATCCCCGCTTACGGTCTTGTAAGGCGTCCAATTCTTACCGAAATCAACATGCTGCTGCACATCCTGAACCGTTAAATCCGCTTTTGCCGCTTCGTATATGATGTCGCCTCTCGTACTGAAGAAAATAGCATGGGCCTTGGAATCGTTCTTAATGTTATAGATCCAAATGCGATCGATGCTTTCTCCTTCAAAAAGGGAATCTGGCGATAACTGCATCACCCGCTGCAATAACGTTACCGGAATGCCCGCTCCGAACGAAAGCTCAATCCCAGGATTCTCATTGCGGATCTTATCCCAATCATAATCCTGTACCGAGTGCCGCTGAAAGCTTTCAAAGCCACGACCTTTTAAGCGATTCATGATCAAGCTATAGAACGTAGAGTCCGGATAAAAAAGCGTATGCTTGCCTTCCCCCATATGGATGATCATTTTGTCAGGGTATAACAGGTTCTCTACCTTCTCTTCCGGACCCATATTATCTGTCTTCACATACAGGTTCTCAGAAAGCACCGCAGAATCAGCACCAGGCAAGCGGTAGATCAAATAATAGCTTTCAACCAGGCTTCCGAGCACGAGCAAGGCTAGAATGCATGATTTGATTCGTTCCTTCACGCCTCACTCCCCCTTTGCTCGTTCAAAGGCAGGGTAAAGGTTACCTTTGAACCTTCATTTAGCTCGGATTGCAGGGAAATGGAGCCTCCATGTGCCTTCACAATTTCCCGGGCAATGGAAAGGCCAAGTCCAGTGCCTCCCATGTTCCGCGAACGTGCCTTATCCACGCGATAAAATCGTTCGAAGATCCGCTCGATATCTTTTTTCGGAATCCCTATCCCCGAATCACGTACAGAAATGGAGAGCATTCCATCCTCATTCTTCAACGCTTCCAATTCAATTGTACCGCCTTCTGGCGTATATTTTAGCGCATTGGAGACCAAATTCCCCAAGACCTGGTCGATTTGATCACGATCAAGCCACGCCGTAGTAACATCTTTGCGGACCCTTGTACTGATATCGATACGCTTTTGCCGAATTTGAAAAGAAAAACGATCCGCAACATCCTCCAGCATCTCGGTAATATCTGTCTGCTGAATTCGAAGAAGAGCTTCCTTGGAATCCAGACGGGAAAGATGCAGTAAATCCGTAACCAGACGAATCATCCGTTCCGTTTCGTTGCGAATCACCCCAACAAACCGAACCGCCAGCTGCGGATCTTCAAGTGCTCCATCATCCAGTGCTTCAACATAGCTTTTAATAGTGGTAAGTGGTGTTCTTAGCTCATGCGAAACGTTCGCCACGAACTCCCGGCGTGATTCCTCCAGATTCTCCTGTTCGGTGACATCCTGCAACACAGCAATTGTGCCGGCAATGCCACCCTCACGACGATGAATCGGAGTAAACGTCACTCTTACGATATTAGAATCTTCTCCACCCATATGGGTCAGATGAAGCATTGCAGATTGGGCATTGCCTTTAGCCAGAGATCCGCTTTGTTCGTAATCTAAGCCCAACAGTTTATCTAGAGGAGCGCCTTCCGGCAACGGACCTTCATTTCCGAGCATCAACGCTGCCCGCCGATTCATCAGAATCACTACTCCGTTCTCATCTGTAGCCACAACACCATCACTCATGTTCGTCAGAATAGAGGTAAGCTTCTCCTTCTCCTCTTCATTCTGCGAGAGTGCTTCCCGCAATCTACCGGTCATATAATTGAACGCCTGACTGAGTTGTCCAATTTCATCATTGCCCAATACGGGCATTTTACGATTGAATCGGCCTTCAGCGACCGCCGTAGCATGCCTCGTCATTTCCTTAATAGGCTGCGTGATAGTGTGCGCCAGAATGACGCATAAAACAACCGTTAACGCTAGAGCTAACAGCAAACCTGAGATAAATACACTATTGATCCGGCCCATCGTGGCGTATAGATCCTTCATGTCAGCAGCAATATAGATTGCGCCCACTACCTTGTCCCCCGAGAGCACAGGCTTAGCCACAACCTTTTTCCGCACATTATCATCCGCAATAATATATTCCTCGTTATCACTGATGCCCTGCAAGGCCCGATTCACAACTGTCTGGGTGTTACGCTGCCCGACATAATCATTCTGCGAGGGAACAGAAGTGGTGATGATTTTGCCGCTGGCATCCAGTACCTGAATTTCAGCCCCGTTAATGTACAGATTATTGACCATCCCGCGCAGACTTTCCACAGCCGTTTCCTCATCAGCCGTTCCAGCCTCACTACCAAATTTATCAGCAGTCAGGATGGACAACATCTCAGCACGTGCTTTAAGGTCCTTGGTGAAATTATCTGTTAACGAGTTCTTCATCGAGCTGACAAAATAAACCCCGATCAACTGCATAGCTATCAGAATCAGCAACACGTAAATAATAATAAGTTTTGCCTGAATTGTCCGGATAAAGGACCGCCACTTCATCACAGTCCTCCATTTTTAGGGCTATGCATCAAATAGCCAAGTCCACGCCGAGTATAAATATATTCGGGCTTGCTGGGGTTCTCCTCAATTTTCTCTCTTAGACGACGGATCGTCACATCAACGGTCCGCACATCACCGAAATACTCAAATCCCCACACTGCCTGCAGCAAATGCTCCCGAGTCATCACCTTACCGGCATGTTTGATCATATAGTAGAGCAGCTCATATTCACGATGGGTCAAGTCAAGCGGCTCCCCGCCCTTATAGACCATATACATATCTGTATCTATAAACAGATCAAAATGATAAATGCCCTGCTTATTCTCTGCTGGTTCACTCGCCATCCCCTGTGGTGACGGTTTATGCTGTCTCCGCATCTGGGCTTTAACTCGGGCCAGCAATTCACGTGTACTAAAAGGTTTGGTCACATAGTCATCAGCACCAAGCTCCAGGCCAAGTACCTTATCAATCTCTCCGTCCTTGGCTGTAAGCATAATGATAGGAATGTCCAAGTGCGCAGAACGCACCTCGCGGCAGACGTCCATGCCATCTTTGCCGGGCAGCATAAGATCAAGCAGCATAAGATCGGGCCTTTTGGACAATGCCAGCTCCACTGCGCTGTTACCATCAAAAGCACAAATAACCTCGTAGCCTTCTTTTTCTAAATTAAATTTCAATATATCAGCAATAGGCTGTTCATCATCTACTACCAGAATCGTTCCCATCTGCATGTCCCAGCTTCACCTTCCTATCCTTACTTAATGATCATTCCTTTATTTTAACATACCTGTCTAACCGTCACATCCTACGAAATAAGCAATCCCCCTGCCCAGCAAAAAGAAACGGCTTTGCCGTCACTCGTAGATTAAAAAAAATAAAAACCGCCCGATTAAAATCGAGCAGTTAAAGGATTAAGTATGAATTATTGCAAATACTTCATTGGATTTACAGCAGTGCCATTCTTCCGAATCTCAAAATGCAGATGTGTACCCGTCGAACGTCCGGTGCTACCCATTACGCCAATCTTGCCACCCTGCTCCAAGCGTTGGCCTGTAGAAACCGAGATGCTTTTTAAATGACCATAATAGGTCTGGTATCCGTTGCGATGATCCACAATAACTACATTCCCGTATCCATTCTGCACCCCTGCAAAGATTACGGTCCCGGCATCAGAAGCTTTTATATTCCGATTGCTAGATACCATATCAATACCCTTATGGGCACGGCTCCAACGCTCACCGAAGCTACTTGTCAGGGTTGCCCCGCTTACCGGCCAACTGAACATGCCTGTTCCTTCACCAACAACCTTCGTTCCCCGATAAACAACTTCTGGCAGCGAGGCTTTTATAACGGTCTGGCCTAACCATTCTTCTTGAACAACCATGCCATTTTCCTTTGTTACCCGATACTCCATTTCTTTAAGTCCAGTTTGTCCTGGACGAACCACTTTGCTTTTGCCTGCCGCTAGCTGATCGCTCGAACGCACAACCACTTCCGGCTCAGTCACTATCTGCTCAGTCACTTTTTCCACAGTTACTACTGTAACATCTGGTTGGGGTACCTTCAGCTTCAGTGTATCTCCAATCTTCAACGTCAGCTCTTTCACGTTAGGGTTGTTACTATAAATCTCTTTTTGGGTGATTTCAAACCGTTTGGCAATCCCCGAAATCGTATCACCCTCTTGAACGGTATAAAGAAGAGGCGCCTCTTTACCTTCAGTAAGTGTCTGGACCGCTGCCTCCACATCCAACACTTTATTAGGATCTGCTTTGATAGGAACGATAGAAATATCTTCACTAATCTCTACCGACTCTACTTGCTCTGGAGCCTTCGCTTTTGCAGCAGATGAGCTGGAAGCAGCCGTTCTTGTTAGCTTACTAGCCGTCGTTGCTACTTCTGCTTGTGGGACATAATGATTTTTTACCCCTTCGAGCACAGCATTAGCAGTTTCCTGATCCTTAACTATGCCAACGGCCTTGCCATCTACCATCAATTGGACGCCTACCGCATAAGCTTTCAGCATTCCATCTAGTTTAGTAAGTGTCGCCTCACTATCAACTTCTGGCTTGTATGCCTTCTGCTCTTCTATTGTTATGCCCTCTGTTTGCAGCACCATGGTTGAATTCGGATATTTCTCCTGATATTCTCGTTGTTTCTTATCGTATAGCTGGTTAAGCTGCGTCTGATCGGTAAGTCTTCCGACTTCTTCGCCCTTCACCAACACTTGATAATAGGTAACCGTGTTAGCGGCTACATACTTTTTCTCTGCTCCAACCAACACCGTAGCTAGAAGCACAAGGCCGACAGATCCCAAAATCCAAGCACGCCGAAATCTGCGAGTACCTTTCTCTTGTTGAAAGTGTTTGGAGTCGTGATCGAAATTGTGGCTCTGTTGAACATTCGCCTCGGATTCTGCTGGATGTCCATCCTGCAGCTTGCTCATCCGACGCATGAACTTAAATCCCTTCATGAAACTCTCCCTTTCAGTCCGCTTTTACTTCCGACAAAAGCGGCCAAGCTAATTGTACGACCTCGATTATATAGATTACGTCCATGTAAATTTCTGCGTATACTAGTGCTTAATTCCTGCTTCTAATGAACCTATAAAAAGGCTGTTAAGGAGGTTACAAAAATTTAACCTCTTGAGGTCCTTGTTTACTGTACCATAGCTTAGAGAAAAATTTCAACTTTAGACATGACAAAAAACCCGCCAAATACGCGGGTTTTTTGCGCAAATATGAAATTTTAACCTTTTTCTTGTGTCTATAAAGTGACAATTATAAAAGCTATTGCGTAGATTCTGTAGTTGGTGTAAGCATTTTCATTATGCTCTCATATTCGTCTGCATCAACATATTTTGCAATTACCTGTTGCAGCTCTTTAACCTCATCTTCTGTTAATCCATCCTCCATCGCTGTTGAAATTTTTGCCATCTCATCCTGGGGTAGTTTGGACATCAAAATATTGAATATATTTACCTTCTCTTCCGATGGAAGATTATCTTTGAAGTCACTGAGTGCCTCAGGTGTCATTACTAATTGTTGGTCACCAACACTTCCACTTCCGTTATCAGTTGAACTTTCGGTTGTAACTTGCCCCATAACTGGCAAGGCATCAGTCGGAGTATTATCATCTACGGGCTCGCCCTTGCCTTTAGCTGGCGAATCCGTGCTTTTGTCGGTCTCCTTGCTAACTGTACTCCCTGTGGTTACTTCTTTATTGGCTGTATCCGAGTCAGATTTGTTATCCATGCCAATGATGCTCCGAATCATTCCTCCAAATCCCGGACCGGGAGTATTCACTTTAATATCGAAGCTAGCCAGTACCGACTGAATATAAGCATTTACAACCACGCCCGTTGTTAGAATTGAAAGAGTGCTGGCAAGTACCACAATCAGACATACGCTAAGTGCTCGCTTCACGATCTTCATCTTCATTTCTCCTCTCACCTGTGTTCAAGTCTATCTGGTAGATCATGTACATGTTCTTCTATACATCCAGTATTGACTAGAACCGGCCTTGGGAAACGTCTAGGTATAAATCTAGGCCCCAAAAGAGAGAGAGATAGTCCTCAGAACAAAAAAAAGAGCCTCTAACGAGGCTCCTTAGTATAACTAGGTTTTAGATATAAATTGGCAATACTTGATTCGTCTGCTCACGGTTACGACCCACTGAGAAGATAGCAATCGGAATACCTGTAAGCTCAGATACACGTTCAACATATCTGCGTGTATTTGCTGGAAGATCATCCAACGTTTTTGCAGAAGTAATATCTTCGCTCCAGCCTGGAAGCTCCTCATATACCGCTTCACATTCTGCCAGCATTTTGAGGCTAGCAGGGTAATGAGTAATTACCTCACCACGGTATTTGTAGCCTGTGCAGATCTTCACAGTCTCAAGTCCGCTAAGTACATCCAGCGAGTTAAGAGATAGCCCTGTGATTCCACTTACACGACGAGCGTGACTCACAACTACACTGTCGAACCAGCCTACACGGCGTGCACGTCCGGTAACTGTGCCATATTCATGACCTGTTTCACGGATATAATCACCTGTTGCATCATTCAGCTCTGTAGGGAACGGGCCATCTCCAACACGAGTGGTATAGGCTTTTGCAACCCCAATAACCTGTTTGATTTTGGACGGTCCCACACCAGAACCTATGCACACCCCACCGGCAGATGGGTTGGATGAAGTAACAAACGGATACGTGCCTTGATCGATATCAAGCATTACTCCTTGCGCACCTTCAAACAACACTTTGCGATCCGCATCAATGGCATCATTAAGAATAACAGAGGTGTCTGTTACATAATTACGCAGCACTTCTGCATATTCCAGGTATTGAGTCAGAATCTCTTCTACGTTAAGAGCTTCGGCACCAT
Organism: Paenibacillus sp. FSL H7-0323; assembly: GCF_038002725.1. Classification (NCBI taxonomy): domain Bacteria; kingdom Bacillati; phylum Bacillota; class Bacilli; order Caryophanales; family Paenibacillaceae; genus Paenibacillus; species Paenibacillus sp. FSL H7-0323. The sequence goes on from NZ_JBBODB010000001.1 coordinate 4,852,597, forward strand.
AGACCTGCGTAATCACTTGGTTCTTCTCTTGCATCAAGGGGCGGAGTCTCAGTTCGAATTCCTCAGCGTCCATCAAGTCAGCAATACGGATACCGTTGCGTGCTGCCTTATCCATATAACAAGGACCGATACCTTTACGTGTAGTACCAATCTTGTTCGGACCCTTACGGTCTTCTTCGAGAGCATCCAGCACCATATGGTATGGCATAATGACATGAGCACGATCACTGATCACTAAGTTCTTAGTATCAAAACCGTTCTCATGAATATAATTAATTTCTTGGATCAAGGCAGCCGGATTAATAACCATTCCGTTACCAATTACACAAGTTTTCTCTTTATAAAATACACCCGAAGGGATCAAGCTGAGCTTAAACTTCTCACCGTCAATCAGAATCGTGTGACCGGCATTATTGCCCCCTTGATAACGGGCGACCACATCTGCACTTTCCGCTAGAAAGTCAGTGATTTTCCCTTTACCTTCGTCTCCCCATTGTGTTCCCACGACGACTACCGTTGACATGTTCATTCCTCCGTAGGTGCTACTTAGCACCATTATTTTTCATAATATGGACCCTATACGTCATTCTTATGTACGTGGCCCTCCGGACGCCAAGCAGATTTAACCCGCTAAAGGACAATTCTCAGTGTAACAGCGGTTTTTTTCAAAGTCAAATAAAACGAACGATTACACAAAGAAATGTGCAATCGTTCGGGAATTATACATGTCAGGTTTAACCAGCAAATGGTTCCGCATGTGCTCGCTCGTAGTTAACGAACTTGTTGAAATTTTTAAGAAAGACCAGTTCTACCGTGCCTACGGGACCATTACGCTGTTTAGCTATAATGATCTCAATAATATTCTTCTTCTCCGTATCCGCATTGTAATAATCATCACGATACAGAAACGCAACAATATCGGCATCCTGCTCGATAGAACCCGATTCACGCAAGTCACTCATCATTGGACGTTTATCCTGGCGCTGCTCTACACCCCGGCTTAACTGCGACAGGGCAATAACCGGCACATCTAGCTCACGGGCAATCTGCTTCAGTGTACGAGATATATCCGATACTTCCTGCTGACGGTTCTCTCCGCCTTTACCGCGGCCCTGAATGAGCTGCAAGTAGTCGATGACGATCATGCCAAGTCCTTTTTCCTTCTTCAGTCTCCGGCACTTTGCACGAATATCGGTTACCGTGATACCTGGTGTATCGTCGATATAAATCTCCGCTTCAGATAGAGACTGAATACCCATCGTCAGCTTGGACCAATCATCATCACTCTTGAAGTCACCGGTACGCATAATATTGGCATCTAAGTTGGCTTCAGCACAAATCATCCGCTGTACCAGCTGTGGCGCTGACATTTCCAGACTGAATATCGCAACAGTTTCTTTAGCGCGTACTGCCACGTTCTGTGCAATATTCAGGGCGAATGCAGTCTTACCAACAGATGGACGAGCCGCAACAATGATCAGATCGTTACGTTGGAATCCGTTAGTCATATGATCTAAATCCACAAATCCGGTTGGGATACCTGAGGTACCCCCCTTATTTTGATGAAGCAACTCAACCTTGTCGAACACTTCCATCAAGACATCGCGGATCGCAATAAATCCACTGCCGCTCCGCCGGTTGGAGATTTCAAGAATGCGCCGCTCTGCATCACTCAGCATATCGGCTACATCTTCACCGCCAGTATAACCTTCGCTCACAATTTGCGTGGCTGTGCGAATCAAACGGCGCAGCATGGCTTTCTCTTCGATAATCTGGGCGTAGTATTCTACGTTAGCAGCAGTAGGCACGGCATGCGCCAGCTTAGCTAAGTAGCTAACCCCACCAATATCTTCAAGCTCTCCTTTGTCCTGCAGTCTGGACGTAAGTGTAACAAGATCAATCGGCTGGCTCTCTTCTCCGAGCTGCACCATCGCCTCAAAAATCATTTGATGCGCTTTATCGTAGAAGTCTTCGGTATTCACCCGTTCCATTGCAGTAATGAGCGCTTCATCCTGCAACAGAACCGCACCAATTACCGCCTGCTCGGCTTCAAGATTCTGCGGGGGAACCCGATCGAAAAAGAGATCTCCACCCATGTTACTCCTCCGTTACCTCAACCTTAAGTGTGGCCTTTACTTCAGTATGCAATTTTACGCTTACTTGAAATACTCCTATATGGCGAATTGGCTCACCTAATTCAATCTTGCGCTTATCAATAGTAATTCCTTTGGTGGAAGCCAGTGTCTCAGCAATCTGTTTGCTTGTAATAGCACCGAATAAACGTCCGCCTTCACCTGATTTTGCTTTCATTGTCAGTGTTAGCTCGTCAAGCTTCTTACCCAATTGCTGTGCTTCTTCTTTTTCGTTATCTTTACGGCGTTGTTCAGCAGCCGCTTGATTCTCCAGCGTCTTCACGTTACCTTCCGTTGCCGGACGAACCAATCCACGTGGCAATAAGAAGTTAGAAGCATAACCTTCGGATACCTCTTTAACCTGACCTTTTTTACCTTGACCCTTAACATCTTTTATGAATATGACCTTCATTCGAATAACCCCTCTTTCGATTCGATTTCAGCCAGCACCTGCAGTAATCTGGCTTCTGCTTCTTTACATGTTCCTTCAAGCTGTACCGCGGCATTGGACAGATGCCCTCCGCCGCCTAATTTCTCCATCACGACCTGTACATTCATACGTCCTAGTGATCGGGCACTAATGCCAATCAGGCCGTCAGGCCGCTCGCTGATGACGAATGAAGCGACTACGTTGGTCATCCCAAGCAGCGTGTCCGCAGTCTGAGCAATAAGAAGCTGCGGAATTTTCATGCCTGGTGCCGTAACTACGAGCGCGATTTGGTCATACACCATCCGCGCATGTTTGATAATTTCGGCTTTGGAAATATACTCCTGTAAATCCTCCTTGAGCATGCGCTGAATAAGTACGGTATCGGCACCATTCCGGCGCAGGAAGCCTGCGGCCTCAAAGGTACGCGACCCCGTATGAAGCGCAAAATGCTTCGTATCCACCGTGATCCCCGCTAACAACATTGTAGCATCCAGCGGACTGATCTTTACCTTCTCATGAATATACTGAAGCAGCTCTGTCACCAGCTCACAAGTCGATGAAGCGTATGGCTCCAAATACACCAATACAGCATCGTTAATGAACTCTTCACCTCTGCGGTGATGATCCACCACTACAATTCTGCTGGCATATTGCACTAACCGCGGCTCCATCGTCATAGACGCCTTATGTGTATCCACAACAATTAGCAGGGTATGCTCTGTCATGATCTGTAGGGATTGCTCCGTTGTGATGAATGACTTATACAATTCATCGTCCTTACGAATCTGCTCCATCATGTTAGTTATCGATGGATTAGGAGTCTCCATCACAATGCTAGCCTCTACATTATACATCTGCGCAGCCCTTAACAGGCCGATTGCAGCACCCACAGCGTCGATATCCGGTGTCCGATGACCGAGGATCAGCACACGATCGCTCTCCTGCATCAGATCCCGCAAAGCATGCGCAATGACCCGCGCCCGCACTCGGGTACGCTTCTCAGCAGCATTACTCTTGCCACCGTAGAAGGATAACCGTTGGCCTGCTTTTACAGCCGCCTGATCACCACCTCGGCCAAGCGCCATATCTAGACTGGATTGGGCCAATGCCCCTAATTCACTTGCAGAGTCTGCGCCAAAGGCCAGACCAATACTCAGTGTCATGGGTACCTTAAGATCAGCAGTCATTTCTCTGACTTCATCTAGAATCACGAAGCGGCTCTCTTCCAACGCTTGCAGGCTACGATGATTAAGCAGCATTAGATAACGTTCCGAGGACAACCGCCGCAGATAAACCTCAAACTGCTTACTCCATTCAGTGATTTCACTCGTCACCTTAGCAATCAGCGAGGTTCGCTGTTGATCATCCATCCCTTGAGCAGATTCATCCAGGTTATCCATCATCACTATGCCGATCGCCAGCTTCTCATCCTCATACCGCTCACGTAACACCACAAGCTCAGTGATATCATACAAGTAAAGAATACGCTCACTCGGAATAATGACAGCTTGATAAAATCGTTCATCCACGGTGATCTCAAGACGGGTGTCATGGAGCACACCTTCTTTGGCGACCTCCCGCTTACCCGCTGCAGCACCTGTGAAAAAAGACTGCATATCAGGCAATAATTCTTGCAGTGATTCCCCGACTAAAGACTTGCGTGCGAAAATATCGCCGGCATAGCGGTTATTCCATTCCACCGTTCGATCCTCGCTAAACAGAATGATTCCAAGCGGCAGCATGCTGACTGCTTCGCCCTCTACCCGCTTAATGCGGAAAGATAGCCCATTAATATATTCCACCAGATTACGGCGGAACGAGATCTCCGCTTTCAACATATAGAAGCATAAAGTACCTGAGAGAAACAGGCCGGCGACCCCAAGCGCCCAGTTATAAACACTGACAATTATAATAAGGACCAACAGCAGCATGAACGCCCATACGGTATGATAGCCGTGCCAGCGTCTTTGCAGAAATTTAGGCATGAACTCTCACCCTATCGTTTCGATTTGGTCACATACTCCCGCAGTGGGAACGCAAGATCAATAATACCAATAATGCGCAGCGGCGGCAGTAAAATAACCGGTATCGCTAACAAAACGGCAGACATCTTGTTCCATTTGCGTTCATGCGCCAGGAAGAAGAAAAATCCGATGGCCTGAATCATAAAGCCAATTCGCAGCAGTGGCAGAAGATTGGCAGAAATCATGAGGATGAAATTGTTCTCCGACCCTGAGAAGAAGAGCTGTAGAACAACACCAATCAGATAGTACCAAATAAACGATCTCGAAAGTCTCCATTCACGTGCAGGCTTCATCTTAGGTACTGCATAATTCATACTGTTCAGAATCGGGCGGGCAATAGAATGCGTAATCACAGCAATCATGAAGGAGCTTACGATTAGAGTCATAGGGATCATTTGAACCGTCATATGACTTATCTTGTTTACATCCTCAGTTGAAAATCCAATATCAGTGAGCAGAGGATTGGTAGTTCCGAGCTCAGACAGAGGTGAATTAACCATTTGCAATACATCGTTCACATAGGTAGACAGGTCAAAATTAAATAATGCCGTACCCAGCAGCAAAAGCAGCAGGAACTGTGCAAGAATCGTAACCGTACCTGCAATCACGGTAGACATGGCCGGGGCATGTCTTTTATACCAGCGCCCCATAACCAGAGCCGGTATTAAGAAATACGCAGCTATCAACAGATAAATTGGTGTAATCAAGCCTACAATCAGCAACACCGGCAATACATGCAGCACAAATTGTCTCGTGTTCAGGGTAGTAAACAACACTACTGCCGGAACAATCATAAAAAGGGTAGTGATGATGAGGAGTGGAGTCGTTAAACTAAGCAGCAAAAGTAAGTATGCTACGCTCCAAGCCACAGATGACCAGCGAAATTTCAACAGTATTCACCTCTTACGCATATGTTCTTCTAAAGCAGATATATCTTGGTACCAATCTTCCAGTTGATGCCCTTCCTGCTTGTGCTTTCTAAGCTTCTCCAGTAGCAAGTCATCTAAAGAACGATAAGGAATCCCTAGTCTGCGGCCCAAAATATAAGAGCTCATAATCAAGCTAGCCAGACTGTCACCGACACGGGTAGTACTGCCTTCCCATAACGCTTTAAATAACCTTGAAACTTGATCAATCACTTCGGTTTTCAGCCATTCAATTACCTTGGCGCGCTTGGCTACATCCAGATCCTTCGGCACATTGGACACGTCTCTCTACCTCCGGCAAAAAGCTTTATTCTCCATTATAGCATAAAAAATTCGGTGTCACACTGGACGCCCCGCGCCCCTTAAGTATGCTTCAATCCATGCTGACTATGCCTCTTTTTGGAGAGGAGCTTTCTTTAAAAAAGACCCGCATTCCGTTATCGCCGGAAATACAGGCCTTGTTCCGATAGCTTCTATAACCGCGAATACACTGGGACTATAATGATTCCTGTGATTGTCTTGTTACAAATTTCTCGCAATATTCTATGACTTGACTCCGGCGAACAATTCCAATAAACCGGTTCATATCATCGACCACAGGTACAAAGTTCTGCACCTTAGCCAAATTAATTAGATCTTCCATATCCGCATCAATTGAGACCGGCTTGTTATTCATACGTAATGGAACGTCCTTCAGCAAAAATTTTGAAGCGTTCTCAAACGAAACCTTACCCTCCGACTCTTTCATGTACCAGAGCAGATCACCTTCCGTTACCGTGCCGGCATACTCTCCATTACGGTTAAGAATCGGGACTGCTGTATAGCGGTGAAACTCCATCCTCTCAAGCGTTTGGCGCAGCGTAGAATCGAGCGTTACGCAGGCCACCTCCTGTTTCGGAAGTAAAAAAAATGCAATATTCATCTCTTGATCCTCCTCAAAGAGTTCCGAAGGAATTACGGTTCTTTAACTTCCTTTTACTGCCATGCCAATGTGATTATACGTAGCAGCTAAATAATAGTTCCAACTCATTATAACATGAAGACAGTAAGCAGCAGCCATGAGAATGTTTATGGCTGCTGCAATTTATTTATATGAGTTTAGCTTTCCAATTAGAATTACTGCGTAACTGCTGTTGCTTTGGGCTCGAGTGCATTACTTGCTTTTCCCGGCTCAATCAGTTGATCTACAGGTGTTCCTGCATTCATCCAATTATCAATCAGCGCCTTAGCTTCGCGCAAGTCCTCTTCATCAACGATATCATAATAAAGTCCGTCAATACGTTTTCCTTCGCCCATTACCGTAAAGCTTGAGATATCCATATCTTTGCCGCCCATAAATTTCTTGGCCAGACTAATAATCATTGAAGGCTCAATATCGGTCTTAAAATTATCGCCCATAATATCCAGCAGCTTAGGAATATTGCCGATTTGGCTGATCGATAACATTTTATTAGCTACGACATCAATAAAAACCTGTTGGCGTTTGGTCCGGTTAAAGTCACTATCTTCACGGTAGCGTGTATAGTTGAGTGCTTCTTGACCGTTATAATTCGACTTTCCACCCTCGATCGTAAACTTTTCATGGTCCTTACCCTTGTTTACAATGTCCTTCTTGATTGGCAGCGGAACGCCTCCAATAGCATCAACGGCATCCTTGAGCCCTTGAAAGTTAATGGTGGCATAATACTGAATATCATGCTCCAGCAGTGCTTCCAGAGTATCCTTAGCCATTTGCTGCCCACCAAAAGCATAAGCATGGGTAATCTTATCTTTTTTATTATCGTTATGCCCAATAATCTCGGTATACGTATCACGTGGAATAGAAATAAGCAGAATTTTGTAATCCTCAGGGCGAACAACAGCATACATCATAGTGTCTGAACGTGCGGTTTCATTGTCGCGTTGATCAGTCCCGAGCAGCATCAGCGAGAATGGATCGCTTTTGTATACAACCGGCTCTGGCTTAACCTTATTCTCATCCTTAAGTGGCTGGTAAGATTCTTCTTTCAGCTTGCTTTCTACCCGATCGGACAAAAAGAGGTCAAAGGCTAATACGGCCAAAGAATTCCGAAACAGAAAGCCTCCCGCTATAACAACGACGAGAACAATTAGCGCAATGTATCTTTTCTTTATTTTTTTCATCTTTGATTCCTTCTTTATTGTAGAATAATTACACATACCATATATTTACAATGCCTCCTGATCGTTCTCAGGCAGTCATGGTTTTATTTCTCTCGGCGGCGAATTTACTGTCCCTTATTCCATTATCTTATTGTCCCCCCTTTCAGGAAATTCGGGTCATTCTAAATTATAGAAAAAAGTTTTTTTGCGTTTCTAAAATAATATGGGATAAAACAATATTTCTATTGTAATCACTAAATGGATAAAAAGAAACAACAAATACCGACATGAATAGGGAAAAAGCACCATACCAAGTAATAATTACTGGTATGATGCTCCAAATTTAACTTCGAATTCCAAGGGCATGTATAATATGTTTTACCCGTTCTCCATAATGTAAACCTCGGAAAAACCCATAATCGAACAATTTAGCAGCACCCTCAAATCGGCTGCCATAGGTCTCTGCCCCCATAACGACCGCAATAAGCCGGTGCCCCTCTCGCTGGGCTGATCCCGCAATACAATATCCCGTCTGGCTATCATATCCAGTCTTCAACCCATCTGCTCCATCGTATGCGTAAGCGCCGCCCATACCTGGAAGCATAAGGTTGCTATTACTAACATATAACCCTTTATCCTTTAATTGCATCTGAGTACGACCGGAAATATTCAGTACATCAGGATGATTATGGATTAGCGCAGCTGCCAATTTGGCTGTATCCCTCGCTGTCATCATCGTCTGGCCACCGATATGCGTAGGCTGACGAATGATACCAAGATCCTTGCTCGACAATCCAGAGGCGTTGGTAAATACCGTATTAGGAGATAAACCTAAACTACGTGCTCTATCATTCATCATAAGTACAAAAGAATCCTCTGATCCTGCCATATATTCTGCCAATGCAACTGCAGCATCATTAGCAGAATAGATGGTAATGCCTTCGAATAGCTCCCTTACTGTATAGAAATCTCCTCGTTTTAATGAGAGACTCATACCTCCCATTTGACTGGCGTAAGCACTAATAGGGACTCTATCCTCCCACCTAAGGGTTCCAGAGGTTATGTGATCCAGCACAATCATTTCAGTCATTAATTTAGACACACTGGCCGGTGGCATAGGCACATCGCCGTTTATATTGACCCATATGTCTCCACTATCCATATCTAGCAGCACTGCTGAACCCGCGTCAATATCCGGTTTAAAGCCCAGCTCGATAGGCCTCCACACCGTAATTAAGACAACGACTATCAAAGCTGCACCAGCCCATATCAATATCCGTCTCTTCATCGTTGTCATCCTCCATAATATATATGACGAATGAAACAGCAATTTGATTTCACTTTTTGCGTAATTTTTTTTATTTTTTTTAATTTAGTCCTTTATCCACCATTTATTAGGCTCAATTATGGAGCCCAAAGAATCAACACGCACACCTTGTAGACGTTTATTAACAGCAGTAATGCTTTCTCTTTCCGCAAAAAAGATCATTGGAACCTCTTCATTCACTAGCTTCTGCCATTCATAATAGATTTGTTGTCGATAATCTCTATCATATGCCTTCATACTTGTGCCATCGCGAATCAATTCTTCATTCCGCTCCGAGGACCAACGTGGGTAGTTCCACAAATCATTCTCCCTCCAGAGACCTGAAGGATCAGGATCATTAGCTAATCCCCATACCCCGTTAAACAACTCAATGGACGGATCATCAGCCTCTACTGCTTCATAGAAGGTATTGAGCTCTTTTAACGCCCCACCATTAAGCTGCACATCGAGTCCCACATTTCGCCAATCCTCCAGAATAGCAGCAGTTCGTAACTCCGCTGAATGACTGCCTAGCATAGAATCATAATGAATAACTAACTTTTCTCCTTTTTGATCCTCACGCAGCCCATCTCCATCAACATCTACAAAACCAGCCTCATCAAGCAGCTGCTTCGCTTTTTCCGGATCATAGGGATACGTATTAATCTGACTGTCAGGGATCTTCGCCCAGCTTGCACTGGAAACCGGAGTTTCTATAGGCTTGCCTAACCCATGAGAAAATGATTGAATGATCCCCTCCCGATCAAGTGCATAATACATCGCCTGACGTAATCTTTTATCCGCAAATTTAGGGTTATCCATTACGATTTTTTCAGCTTCACTATCCCAATACCCAAATTTAAACCCTATATACTCATAAGCAAGCTCATTTGATTGTAAAATATTAATATTATCGAGTTCGCTCAGCTTTTCATAAGTATCTCGTGGGGCATTCTCTATATCAATTACGCCTTGTTCAAACAGGCTGATGATTTCCTTGTCATCAAATACCTTATACAACACACCATCCAATAAAGCCTTACCTTTATAGTATTGATCAAAGCGCTTCATCTCCACCCGCTGGCCAGGTTCAATAAGGCTCACCTCAAAGGGGCCAATCCCAATCGGATTTTTTCGCATCTGATCACTCTCAGGCATATCCTTAACAGCGACTCCAGTATAATATTTTTTATTCATCGGATACGGCCATAGATTATCAATCGTATTTACGCGGGCAGCTGTCATTGTTATTTTCAAAGTATAAGGATCTATAACCTTAAGACCTGTTATATTCTTCGCCTCACCTTTATGATAGGCTTCTGCACCTTGAATCATTTCCACACTATAATAACGCGATCCGGTGTAGTCTGGACTAGCAATAGTCTCCATCGCAAATTTCCAGTCCTCTACGGTCAGTTCATCTCCATTATGCCAACGGATTCCCGGTTTAATTTTAAAGGTAAATATTCTATGATCCTCGGACTCCTGCCAAGTGGCGATATTAGGAACCGTTGATAAATCATCATCTATCGTAAACATGGCCTCAGTAATAAACTCCAGCACATGAAAGTCATCTTCACCTTCATAAAAAGCAGGCTCAAAGAAGCCCATAAACGGCGATGAGTATCCATAAGTAACTACTCCGCCAGTCTGTGGCTTTTCGACCACCTCATTGTGATGTAAAGATAATGAATTACTGCTGGTACCTGCTCTGCTGCATGCTGACAATACAGTAGTCATCACGAGCATTGTTAACAAGAACCCGCATATCTTCTTATTCTTCATGTGTTCCTTCCCTTCTCTAGTTGAACGTATATCTACATATAAGCTATGGAATAAATATTTACTGTAACAAAGTTTTAGAATGGTTACAATAACTTCTAAGCTTTAGGCCTATACTCCTGCTTGAATTTACGCATATTTCATAGTATTTATAAAAAAAGAGGGACCTACCTCATAGGCAGATCCTTTTATTACATTATTCTTCATCCTTATGCGTAATTCTCAGGCCTTCGACATGCTTACGCTGCATCAATTTCCGCTTTTTACGGGTATCCTTGCTCTCAAAAATTATATCAAAGTCATATTCCTCAGGATACAGCTCATCTTTGGATAGATATGGTTTTAAACGTTTATGATTAATCCGCATTTTTTGCTTCTGGATCATCACTCCGACCATTCCTAAGTGATCTCTTTTCTCATAAACAATGCCTATCCGCCCTAGTGAAGTTACAAGAACAGCATCACCAATTTCATATTGGGTCTGCTTCTCCTTATCGCTCAGTGATTCCGCAGACTTTTCTTCTTTTTCAAAATCCTCTATAACAGGTGCAGTCTTCCCTTTCTCTCCCTCTTTGCTAAAAAGACTTGCCCATGCCGACCCATCACCTTTCTGCAGCCTTTGCTGCTGCGCCTCAACGATCTCCCACGATCGCTTGATAACGTTATCCTGGATACCCAGCTTTTTGGCAATTTGCAGAGCGTAACTCTCCCCCGCTTCTCCGATAGTCAGACGATACAACGGCTGCAGCGTTTCTTTGTCGAATTCCATTCTTGCATTTTGAAAACCGGCTGTCGCAGCGGCAAAGGCTTTTAGCTCATTAAAATGGGTTGTGACGATAATATTGGCCCCTTTACGGCTCAGCTCTTCCAGAATGGCGATTGAGAGGGCGATTCCTTCACCAGGGTCTGTACCTGCCGCCAGCTCGTCAATGAGCAGCAGCACCCCTTTAGAGGCATCTCTCAGCATTCCCTCAATACTCTTCATTTGTGCCGAAAATGTACTGAGTGATTGGGCCAAACTTTGTCCGTCTCCGATTACACTGATCACATCCGTAAAGACCGTAAACTCACTCCCCTCCTCGACCGGAATCAACAACCCGGATTGAGCCATGAGGGTCAGCAGCCCGAGGGTCTTGAGCACCACCGTTTTCCCGCCTGTATTTGGACCTGTAATGATTAGGGATTTATATCCCTTCCCTATCTCCAGGCTAATTGGAATCATGCCCTGCAGCATGGGATGTCTGCCTCCGTTCATCCTTAGAAAACCCCTATCATTTAGAGTAACCTCAGATGCTCCCAGCGTTCTTGCATATTTTGCTTTGGCAAAAATAAAATCATAGGTGCCTGTAACCTCGATATTTAGGCGCAGTGCAGTTTGTTCCTGTTCTACCATGCTGGTCAGCATACTGAGGATCACAGCTTCTTCACGCGCCTCTTCTCCTAATAACAAATCCAGCTCAATCTGCATGGAGGCGATCTCATCTGGTTCGATGAACACCGTCTGTCCACTTGTGGATTGATCAAGTACCGATCCCTTTATTTGCTTATGATACTCCCGCTTTACGGGGATAACGTAACGTCCACCACGCTGACTATAAATATTCTCTTGCAAAATCGATTGATGGCGCGACATGATCCCGTCAATTTTTTTATGAAGACGTTCTTTAGCTACGCCAATCCGTTTACGAACCCGCTCTAACCCCTTACTAGCTCCATCATCAATCGCCCCAAAGCGGATACAACGATCAATTGCTTCCCGCACATGATTTAATTCCAGCAGCGAGGAAGCATAAGCAGCAATCCGGGGAGCACTTTGCTCTTTAGAAGCCATATATTTGCGCAATTGACTACAGCTCTTTAGAAATGTAGCCACTGCAGTGAAGTCTTGCTCACTGTACAAATATCCAGTCCCCATTAGTGACATGATCCACTCAATCCCCTCCAATGAAGGAATCGGTACACTGGACCCCCGCTCGAGCAGTTCTTTAGCTTCAGACGTTTCCTCCATCGCTCTTTGAATCGAAGGTAAATAGGTCATAGGCATAAGCTCTTCTACAGTTTTCTTTCCTACATAAGATACCGCATGACGGCTAAGCTCGGTTTTAATAATTTCGTATTCCAACGTGTTTAGACTTTGTAAATTCACAGCAAATCCTCCTTATTGATCTAACTTTTTTTGGAACTAAATCTCCCTAACGCAAAAAGGACAAAGAATGCCACTATGGCAGTCCTTGCCCTTCTTTTTGAGCTATTGTTCTCTGGCGTCTTAAGGTCCCCATAAAAGCCAGGGTGGCCGAAAAACAAAAAAACCGTGCTCTAAGAGCACGGTTAATTACAAAGAGAACAACAGCCGTAAAGAGGCCATATGACGCTTCGTGTGTTCTTAACTAAATCATCCACTGTTAGGAACAACAGACCTCTGCGCGAAACGAACTCAAATAGAGCACGTAAACGCCAAAAGACGAGCCTGCTAAAGCCTTCCTAATCCAGTGTTATGAAATTGCTAGTTAAGAACGGTCACCAACATCAATATTTCCCCTTTTGTTATAGGATAGCTGTAATTTAACACATTCCAGATGGAACGTCAACGTAATCCACACGCTGGCTTTTCACAACAAAAAAGCAGCCGGTTTCCCGACTGCTTCTATAAAACGTCCTATTCCGTTGTGTAAGGAAGCAACGCGATTTGACGCGAGCGTTTTACAGCAATGGTAAGAGCGCGTTGGTATTTTGCACTTGTACCCGTTACACGACGTGGCAAAATCTTTCCACGTTCGCTGATGAACTTCTTAAGAAGTTCAGTATCTTTATAATCAATGTGAGTAATCTTGTTCACAGTGAAAAAGCAAACTTTTTTACGCTTGTTACGTCCACCACGACGTGCTGGTCTTTTGTCGTTGTCAGCGCCTTCTCTTGGTTTAAAAGCCATATTCTTTTCAGTCCTTCCTAATTAAAATGGCAAATCATCATCCGATATATCAATCGGTTTACCATCGCCCGAAAAAGGATCTTGAGTATTGTTGTTACGCGAGAAATTATTGTTGTTATTTCCGCGTCCAGCGTTACCACCGCCACCATATGCTGGCTCTTCAGGCATACTACTTGCACCACTTGAAGTATTTCCACCTTCACGGCTTTGTGAAGATTCCAGGAAACGAACATTATCAGCAATAACTTCAGTTACGTATACACGTTTACCTTCGTTATTCTCATAGTTCCGCACTTGGATGCGTCCTTCCACTGCTGTCAGACGACCTTTGCGCAAATAATTGGCACAGGTTTCTGCTAGCTGTCTCCAGGTAACAACCGGGATGAAGTCTGCCTCACGTTCACCGTTCTGGCCCGTAAAGTTACGATCTACGGCAAGCGTAAATTGAGTTACGGCAACACCAGCGGGAGTATAACGAAGTTCCGGGTCACGGGTCAACCGTCCGATCAAAATGATACGGTTCAACAATTCTGGTCCCCTCCTTTAGAGCGATTCATTACAAAGCTTGTCAAGATCTTAAGCAACGTCGTTCGTAATGAGATAACGAATAACTTCGTCAGAAATCTTCATAAGACGTTCTAATTCAGTAACTACTGCAGGTTCTGCATTGAAGTTAACCAAAACATAAACGCCATCACGGAATTTCTTGATCTCATACGCAAGACGGCGTTTACCTTGCACTTCGTGCTTTGTAATTTCCCCGCCATTGGAGATGATGCCTTGGAATTTATCGACTGCTGCTTGAACAGCTTCTTGTTCAATGTCAGGACGAATAATGTACATCACTTCATATTTGCGCATAATTTTCACCTCCTTATGGTCTGAGGCCCCTAATCACGTCAGGAGCAAGGAACGAGCACAAACATAGACTCGCACCTGATTAATATACCAAAACGAGCAGCAGAGTGCAAGCAATATTAATACCGGACAACCTTCCACCCTCTTTTTACATGAAAAAAACCCTACCTGCGCACAATAATCGGTGAATTCATCTGCACTTAAGGAAGGAGCGATAATGATGGGCGAAAAGACAGAATATGAAAAAGGCGACAAGGCCCCCAATCCAGGCATGTATACAGAGGTAGGTGAAGCGCGAAGCTTCCATACCGAAATTCAGAATCCACAGCATATTAAAATGGAAAAAGGAGACACCTTCCCCGAGACCAGTAACAAAAATCGGAAGTGGAAAAAGGTTGAAAAAGCACGTGTACATTAAATAAAAATAAATGTGTATAAAAAAAACGACATTACACATACTATACTCAGGCAGTACAAAAGAGAGGTGTGGTTCCGTTGGCCGTCGTAGACGAACACAATCACAGGATATCTGATTCAGCATCTATTGTTAGCTGGGAATAGTAGTGGGTTATTGTCTAAAAAGCAGTAACCTCAGCAACGCCTAAATCACTTTAGTCGCTATATACAGAGAAATTCCAACATCATTGATGTACTGCCTCTTGAAGAAGGACCCGAAAGGGCCCTTCTTTTTGCATGTTATGATCTTTTGCAAACAGCTCAGTGGACACAAAAAAACCTCCGTTACAGGAACGAAGGATTCATTAAAATGTTATATTATGCTGAGTGGCGGAGAGGGTGGGATTCGAACCCACGCACGCTGTGACACGCCTAACTGATTTCGAGTCAGCCCCCTTGGGCCTCTTGGGTACCTCTCCGCAGCAAAAATAATTGTATCATGCAGACATGCCATTTGCAAGCTTAATTATTGTCTGTATTTCCCTCTGCAGAACGCAGTACCTTCTTCATATTCTTCTCGAATTTCGCCCGGGGAATCAGAACACTATGCTGACATCCTGTACACTTAATGCGGATATCCATCCCCATACGAATGATCTCCATCTCATTAGAACCGCAAGGGTGCTGTTTCTTCATCTGTACAATATCTCCAAGCTGAAAAACTTTACGTTCCACTACCCTTCCCCCTTTTTCCCCTCTTGTGTAGCTGCGATTTGGCGTCTTGATCCAGTGTCAGGCGTATCCGATACTTCCTGCTCATTTTCTGTTTTTTCCAGTTCAATTTCAGCCTTTGCTTCTTCTTCTTCTGCCTTCAAACGCGCTTCCTCTTCGGCTTGAGCAGCTTGGGCCTGCTCTAGACTGCTTAGTTTCTCTAGTGCCTGCTTAATATCATTCTGAATCTGTCTCTCCGCAACCTCTTTTGCATTAGGTAAACAGCTAGCCGCTATACGAATTACATATTCCGAAGTACTCATGGACTGTATACCGAGCACATTAGGATAAGCAAGAACATTAGAGTTACGCTCTTCTATTCCTTTTAGCGCTTCTCCAATCAAACCTAGCGTGGCCTCCAAGCTCCGCTCCATTTTTACAGGAACATCAACTACAGCCAATGCATTCGAGAGAGAATAATTGGTTACGTTCGTGATTAATCCATTCGGGATAATAAATACTTCTCCCGTTGTGCTTAACAGTCTGGTTGTTCGCAGTCCGATTAATTCTACCGTTCCTTTATAGGTCCCCGTTTGAATTACATCACCCACTGCAAATTGATCCTCTAAAATAATAAAGAAACCTGTAATAACATCCTTCACCAAACTTTGTGCCCCAAAACCCACTGCTAGACCAAGCACACCCGCTCCAGCCAACAATGGTGCCAAATCGAAGTGGAACTCAGAAAGCACGAGCATGATCATCACAAAATTACAGATAACTGTCACTACATTTTTCATCAATTCCCCAACCGTAGTAAACCTTCGTGTGTTGGACAGAAGTCTGCCACCGGTTTTACGCTCAAGCGAACGATCAATAATATTAGAAACAATTTTAATAATAACCCGGGTTAAGAGAAAAATAACAAGAATCCGTAGACCCGCAAATAATACATCCGCCCACATATCAGCATCGGTAAACCAATTCCACACCTTATCTTTAAAGCGAATGGCATCTTTTAATGTATCCGCACCGGGTGTATCAGCCTCCAGTATCCACATATTCATCGCATGTACTCCTCCCTACCCCTAAATCAGTATGTAGTTCTCGTTGTGTTTTCCGTAGATGCCGCGTATTTCTATTTCTTGCTCAACTATAATTCTTTTTACCTCTTCCAGCGCATTTTGAAAAAACTGAATTGAAATTGCACAGCCTGCGGTGATCTCCTTCGGAGTTGGAAATATATCAATTTCTATTTCAGCATACTCAAGCAGCATTTCAGCACGAAGCGCCTGCTGGGTGGAGTCAAACGCTATTAACATCTCATCCTGCATATACGTCAAGCCTCTCCATAGGTTTATCGTCCTATCTCTTGCTGCTGGAGTATAAAACCCCTCTTCTATCCATATACTAGATACCAACAAATAGAATCACCCTTAGAAAGGAAGATGGTATGAACTCCTCATCCAAGGCTACAGCAGCGCAAGAAACGTCCTGTTTAAAAATATCACATACAGATCCCGATATCTATTCCGCAATTACTCATCGGCTACTTTTTCACTTTTCACGCACGCGTCCAGAGACTCAAATTATCGTCATCTGTGTAGGCACTGACCGCTCCACCGGAGATTCTCTCGGTCCTCTTGTTGGTACTGCATTATCCCGTTTTCATAGTCCATTGTTTCATTTATACGGTACCCTTGAAGAACCGGTTCATGCCGTCAATCTTGAAGAGACTTTGTCTCTAATTAATGAAAAATATAATAACCCGTTTGTCATCGGAATAGATGCCTGCTTAGGTCACTCTACTAGTGTTGGCTGCATCCAAGTCGTTGAAGGTCCCCTCAGACCAGGGGCTGGCGTAAATAAACAATTGCCGCCGGTTGGAGATATCCATTTGACTGGAATCGTTAATGTCGGCGGCTTTATGGAGTATTTCGTATTGCAGAATACACGGCTAAGTCTAGTCATACGATTATCTGATATTATCGCTACAAGTCTATATTCTGCTCTAAAACAATGGAACCTGCATGCTACTTCTGCTGCAACGCGAGAGTTATAACTTCTTTTTCTTCAGGCGATAAGGCATATTGTGATTCCCCATTTTGCATAGGCTTGGAGTAAATATATGAGTTCTCACGATTATGAAGGCTGGTTAATACAATGCCACTGCTATTGTCATCCAGAATAGCCACCGAGAAGCTCAAATCATTACCACGTTCACCGAAGGCATTATAACGCTTCAGAGCGATATTTGACTTCATGCCGCGGATTTTGACTTGGGTAGCTTCTATCAACGCTTTTTGCTCACGTTGTTCTTCTTCCAGCATGTCGCTTTGGTTCTTCAGATCAACCAGAAGGCCTTCCAGATCCTCCACACCGCTTCCTGCCATCATGGCCTCATATTTGCGCCGTATAGTCCGCAGCTTAGCTCCCTGGGCGATTACAGTCACTATCAATACTAGCATAATTACTACGAAACCAAACACAAACCACTGCAACTGTTCATTAATTAATTGATTCATTTCAGACATGAATGGACCATCCTTTTTATTTATCTGCTGCGGGCATCAGCCATATAACTCATCCATAGCAGCTAGCATTCTGCTTATATTATGCTCTGTTGTATCTACGCCTACACTCGCCCGAACAGCACCACTTTCTAGTGTATCAACAGCCTTATGTGCCAGTGGGGTACAATGCATACCCGCTCTGACGGCTATTTTATACTCACGATCTAGACGGTGGGCTATATTCGCCGATTCTTCCCCATCCACTACAAACGACACAATTCCAGTTCTCGGAGCCCCTAATGTGGGCCCTAATAGTTTAATGTTTGGAATATGGGACAAGCCCTCCATCAGCAGTTGAGTCAGCTTCCACTCTCTTTCGTGGATAACGTTTGTCCCTATCGATTTTACCTTTTGAACACCAGCTAGTAAACCAGCAATTCCTACCGCATTTTGCGTTCCCGCTTCATACCGATCTGGGCGAACAGAGGGTTGTTCACTATTCTCAGATTGACTGCCTGTCCCTCCATGCACTAAGGGCTCGAGATCCAATTCAGGTGATATATATAGCCCACCAGTCCCTTGTGGTCCAAGCAATCCTTTATGCCCAGGAAAAGCTAATAAGTCAATATTCATCTTTTTCACATCAATATCAAGCGAGCCTGCACTTTGAGCAGCATCCACTAGAAATATAGCACCGTTTGCTTTAGCTAGATCTCCGATTTCACCAATAGGAAGTATACTACCTAGTAAATTGGAGCTATGATTACAAATTACCATTTTAGTGTTTGGTCGAAACGTTTTGCCCAATTCGTTCAAATCCAATTGCCCTGCTCGATCCACCTTCAGATAATCAACACTTATCCCTAGTGACTTACGTAAATATTCCAAAGGTCTCCGCACAGAATTGTGTTCAGTCATTGTAGAGATTACATGATCCCCTGCTTTGAGCGTACCTCTAATCGCCATATTTAATGCCATCGTAGTGTTTTGGGTAAACGCTATGTCTTGTGCATTAGAAACCCCAAACAACTCCGCCAGCAAACTCCGGGCTCTCACCAACACCCGTCCGCTTCCCATGGCCAGCGAATAATTCCCTCTGCCAGCATTTGCTCCCGACTGCAAAGCATTCATCATCGCAGCTGCCACCTCTGGAGGTTTAGGCCAGGACGTAGCCGCATGATCCAAATATACGAAGTCTTCCATAACCCCGCTCCTCGTCCCATACTCTTTTTCATTAAGAAGAAACAACGTTGTCGCCCTTTATTGATAATAACCTTATCTGTAGAAAATATAAGAATAATATTCAGCTGCACTTTATACATCCTTATATTTTGAAAAAACATACCCCTACTCATCCGATTACGGATAGCTCAGGATATGTTCTCTTGGCATAGATACCCATTTAGTTACCCAATAATTCTAACAATCTTTCTAAGTCCTGCGCACTGTAGTAATTTAGTTCAATCTTCCCTTTTTCCTTACCTTGTTTTATCTTAACCGTTGTTTTAAACCGTTCACGTAATACTTCCTCTACATTATCAATATAGGGATCACGTTTAACAACTTTAATCTTTGTACCGTTCGTTGGCTTTCGATCCAGATTTTTCACTGTTTCTTCAAGCTCTCTTACGCTCCATTGCTGTTCCACGCATTGTTCAGCCAATTGTTTAATAACTTCCGGATCTTTCAGGGCAACAATAGCTCGTGCATGTCCCATAGACATTGTTCCACGTGAAACATATTCTTTTACTTCTTCCGGTAAAGTAAGCAATCTTAGGAAGTTAGCGATGTGTGATCTGGACTTTCCAACTTTAAGTGATAGCTCTTCTTGTGTGAGTGAAAATTGATCCATCAAACCTTGATAAGCAACTGCGATTTCCATTGCATTTAAATTTTCACGTTGCAAGTTCTCAATCAGGGCGATCTCCATGACCTGTTGATCACTTAGATTTCTTACGACTGCTGGAATCGTAGGTTTACCACAATATTGCGATGCCCGGAATCTGCGTTCACCGGCAATGATTTCATACCCCTTCAAAACACTCCGTACAATGATCGGTTGAATCACGCCATGTTGTCTGATGGACTCAGCCAATTCCTGGATTGCTTCTTCATTGAAATCCTTGCGTGGTTGATAAGGGTTAGCCCGTAATTGAGCTAATGGGATTTCTACTACCTTATCATCTTCATTAATAGATAAAGAAGGAATCAGAGCATCCAGACCTTTTCCTAAACGTTTACTCATAAGAAATCACTTCCTTTGCCAACTCTAAATACACTTCTGCTCCCTTTGAGCGAGGATCATAAGTAATAATGGATTGTCCATGAGACGGTGCCTCACTTAAGCGGACATTCCGAGGAATGATAGTTCTGTAAACTTTTTCCTGGAAATACTTTTTAACCTCTTCGATGACTTGGATCCCTAGATTCGTACGGGCATCCAACATGGTTAATAGTACTCCCTCTATTTTTAAATGCGGATTAAGATTTTTTTGTACTAGACGCACGGTGTTTAAAAGCTGACTCAACCCTTCGAGCGCATAATATTCACATTGAATCGGAATGATTACCGAATCAGCAGCTGTAAGGGAATTGATCGTCAAAATCCCAAGGGATGGAGGACAATCAATGATGATGTAGTCATAATTATTTTTAACCGCATTTAGGGCTTTTTTCAATTTCAACTCTCTGGAAATCGTTGATACTAATTCGATCTCCGCCCCTGCTAATTGAATGGTCGCCGGGATGATGTGCAGTCCTTCATTTTGAGTTTCAAGTATCGTTTCTAGAGAATTTACTTCATTAATGAGAATGTCATATATACAATTCGCTACGTCCGCCTTGTTGATGCCAACGCCGCTGGTAGTGTTACCTTGAGGATCGATATCAACTAGAAGCACTCTTTTTCCTAATGTAGCCATACCGGCACCTAGGTTCACAGAGGATGTTGTTTTACCGACACCGCCTTTTTGATTTGCTATGGCAATAATCTTGGACACTAATTTCACCTCGAATAGTTAGGAAGAATCTTCTCGTAGATCGCAAGTACAAACGGCCAAACTATGTTACTTTATATGAGCTAAAACTCTAAAATGCAGGACTGAGCAATACATCCTGGTTTAAGTCACACAAAAGGCGGCCAATCACTTTAAGGCCGCCTTCAGCTTTTGAAACAATTTATCTTTTGGGGATCTGGATTACAATCTCGTAATGGTCACCACGGTCATTTTCTGACGTTTTGATTTCCATACCTGAGCCTGACACCATATCAATAGATTGACGAATTGTATTAAGAGCTAGACGAACATCCTTGGTATAGGAGACCCGTTTTGACTTTTTAGTTTGCGAAACTTGTTTATAGAAAGCAATACGAGCTTCCGTCTGTTTAACATTTAATCCTTTTGCAATAATCTCTGCCAAAACTTTTAATTGCATTTCCACACTATCCAGTGATAAGAGTGAACGCGCATGTCTTTCGGAAATCTGACGTTCCATCAACGCTGTCTTAACCTCTTCAGGTAAGTGGAGTAAACGAATCTTATTCGCAATAGTCGACTGACTCTTGCCTAAGCGTTGTGCTAAGCTTTCTTGTGTTAATTGATGAAGATCAATTAACTTCTGATAAGCGACAGCTTCTTCTATGGAGGTCAAACCTTCACGCTGTAGATTTTCTATGAGCGCAATAGATGCAGCCTGAGAATCATTGAACTCACGGACAATAGCAGGGATCGTCTCTAAACCAAGCTTTTTAACTGCCCGCCAGCGCCGTTCACCTGCGATGATCTCATATATGGAATCTCGCATACGTACAACAATAGGCTGAATGACACCATGAGTTTTAATTGTCTGACATAACTCATCAATTTTGTCATCATCGAATATAGTCCGTGGTTGGTAAGGACTGCTAACGACCTCATGAACTGGTATTTGTTTGATTTCTTCTCCGCTGCTCCGCTCGTTAAACCCAAATAGCTTGGTAAATTGTTCTTTCATTCCGTTCATAACCACCTAATTTCGTTATAGTACGATCTTCTTGACCTTCTTCACGGAAAGCATATCGTACAGCAATCTAAAACATTCTGATATTATGGAATTACCTGTAATGAACAGGCATCATAATCTCTCCTTCTTTCGAACAAGAGTACAGAGAAGGAGTTATATACAAAATTAAAGTCTACTATGCTATTCTATCACTTTTCTCCACATAATCATATTCTCCGTAAAGACCTATTTTTCCTGCATTTTTACAGGTGCAACAACCAAATCAGCTTATAAATCTAATTTTTATCTAATTTGATATTTATCGATTTTTGTTATCATCATCTTCATAAAAAAAGAGCATTCCCTTTGTTCAAAGAGAATGCTCCTAAAGGAACTTTGAGTATCGGCAATGTTTCACGTGAAACATTATTTTATCAATGGCATTTTGGCAGGAATTCCCGCTTTTCTTGGGTATTTAGCTGGTGTTGCTCCTGTCTTCCGGATCATAACAATATGTCGATCCGACTCCTCCACTGGTAAGCTGAACGACTCCACTTTGCTGAGTTCAGCACGAAGCTCTTTTAAGCTGTACTTAGCTTCGCTTAATTCCTCTGAGGGATCGCTGCCCTTCATTGCAGCGAACACCCCATCTTTGCGTGTGAAGGGAAGACAAAATTCATTCAATAAAGACAGTCTTGCTACCGCACGTGCTGTAACCAAATCATAGGCATCACGATGAGTGAACTTGCGCGCGACATCCTCTGCCCGCCCATGGATCAATTGTACATCAGTTAATCCCAATGTCGTACTTACATGCTGCAGAAATGAAATTCGTTTATTGAGCGAATCAACAATCGTTAGCTTCAAATGAGGAAAACATATTTTAAGTGGGATTCCTGGAAACCCAGCTCCTGAACCGATATCTGCGAGATTGGTGATCTCGTTAATATCAAGGAAAAAAGCTAATGAAATAGAATCATAGAAATGCTTCGTATATACCTGCTCTCGCTCAGTTATACCCGTGAGATTCATTTTTTCATTCCAGGTTACGAGTTCCTTATAATACAGATCAAATTGTGCTAACTGTTCTGCTGTAAGGGATATGCCTCGTTCCTGTAATAGTTGTGTGAATTGAACTTCCGTATTATCCATAGCTTATCCTTTCGCCGCGGTTACCCGGTTGTAATGCTCAAGATATACAAGAAGAATGGAAATATCAGCAGGTGTAACTCCCGCAATCCGAGAAGCCTGCCCGATAGAGATCGGGTGAATCTTAGTCAGCTTCTGCCGCGCTTCCATCGCTAATCCATGGATTTCATTATAATTAATGTCATCTGGAATTTTTTTCTTCTCCATCTTTTGCAGGCGCTCCACATGTTGAAGTTGTTTTTCTATATATCCGGCATATTTAATTTGGATTTCTACTTGCTCCTTCATTTCTGCATCCAGCATCTCTGGTGATGGTGATACTTGATCAACAAAACTATATACAAGCTCTGGGCGCCGCATCAGAACAAGCAAATTACTGCCATCTACAATAGGTGCCGATTCATATTGCGCTAGTACTTGGTTTACATCAACAGGTTTAACCTTTGTTTCTTGCAGACGAACAATTTCACGCTCCACCCGTTCTTTCTTATCTGTGAAGTTATCGAAACGCTCCTGTGTGATCAAACCAATGTCATAACCGATAGGTGTAAGTCTTAGATCTGCATTGTCATGGCGAAGCAACAAACGATATTCTGCACGTGAAGTAAGCAGACGGTAAGGTTCATTCGTTCCCTTAGTCACGAGATCATCAATGAGTACACCAATGTATCCCTGTGAACGATCTAGGATTACGGGTTCTTTGTCTTGCACTTTGCGTGCTGCATTAATTCCAGCCATAACCCCTTGGCCTGCTGCTTCCTCATAACCGGAAGTGCCATTGATTTGTCCAGCAGTGAACAGACCTGGAAGACGTTTGGTTTCAAGAGATGGCCATAGCTGTGTAGGAACCATTGCATCATATTCAATAGCATAGCCGTTACGCATCATCTCTACCTTTTCCATACCAGGAATGGAACGTAAGATAGCTAGCTGTACATCCTCAGGAAGACTAGTGGACAGACCTTGTACATAGTATTCCGATGTATTTTTTCCCTCTGGCTCTAAAAAGATCTGATGCTTAGATTTATCACTGAATCTTACGACCTTATCTTCTATAGAAGGGCAATAACGTGGGCCAGTTCCTTCGATAATACCTGTGAACATCGGCGCACGATGAAGGTTATCATTAATAATCTGATGAGTAACCTCAGAGGTATACGTTAACCAACAAGGAAGCTGTTCGTTATCGGATGATTTCGTTTCGAACGAAAAGAATTTCGGTTCATCGTCCCCTGGTTGAATTTCTGTCTTAGAGAAATCGATCGTATCACGATGTACACGTGGTGGAGTACCTGTTTTAAAACGAACCAATTCAAACCCAAGCTCCCGTAAGTTCTCAGAAAGCTTGACGGATGGCTGTTGATTGTTAGGTCCACTTTCATATGTTAGCTCACCCATAATCACTTTACCACGCAGGTAAGTACCTGTTGTCAGGATAACAGTCTTACTATGGTATTCGGTTCCGGTCTTCGTAACTACACCTACACAACGTCCATCCTCAACGATTAAACGCTCAACCATCCCTTGACGAAGTGTCAAATTAGGCGTTTTCTCCATAGTTTCCTTCATTGTATGTTGATAAAGGAATTTATCAGCTTGTGCACGTAAAGCATGTACAGCTGGTCCTTTACCTGTATTCAGCATACGCAGTTGAATGAATGTCTTATCTATATTGCGGCCCATTTCTCCGCCAAGCGCATCAATTTCACGCACTACATGTCCTTTGGCAGGTCCGCCTATGGACGGATTGCAGGGCATGAATGCAACCATATCCAGGTTAATTGTGATCATTAACGTACTGCAACCCATCCGGGCTGCAGCCAGTGCTGCTTCACAGCCAGCATGACCAGCGCCAATGACGATAACGTCATAGTTGCCTCCATCATAACTCATGTCCTGTTTCCCCCTTGAAATTATAATAAATCGTGAATCTTATTTTCCTAAACAAAATTGTGAGAATATTTGGTCTAACAAAGAGTCAGCTGCAGTATCGCCAATTATTTCCCCAAGCTGTTCCCATGCGAGCCGTACATCGATTTGAATCATATCAATCGGTATATACTGTTCTGCAGCATCGTATGCATCTTGAAGTGATTTATAGGCTTTTTTGAGCAGGGCTATATGTCTCACATTACTCACATATGTCAAGTCACCCGATTCCAGCTTTCCACCAAAAAAGAGTGTCGAAATGGCATCTTCAAGTTTGTCTAGACCTTCCTCTTCCAGAACGGACATCGGTACAATGTTAGACTCTTCAAAAAATGAGAGCAACTTATCCTTATCCAGTTTGGGCGGTAAGTCCATTTTATTCATGATTACTAGGCACTGTCTACCGTGGATTTGTTCCATCAATGCCAATTCATCCTCATGCAGCTCTTCATTAGCATTCAGCACAAGTAGAATCAGGTCGGCGTCACTAACTGCCGCTTTGGAGCGCTCCACCCCAATTTTCTCAACAACATCCATCGTTTCACGAATTCCCGCTGTATCGAGCAGCTTAAGCGGTATATTATTTATCGTTATAAATTCTTCTATTACATCACGTGTTGTTCCTGGAATATCTGTTACAATCGCTTTGTTATCACGCGCTAATGCGTTTAGCAATGATGATTTACCAACGTTCGGACGTCCGACAATAGCTGTCGTAATCCCTTCACGAAGTATTTTTCCTTCATTAGATGTCTTAAGCAGCTTTGTTATTCCCTCCATAACCTCACTGCTTTTATCTTTAATAAATTCAGCTGTCATGGATTCTACATCATGTTCTGGATAATCTATATTCACTTCAATATGAGCCAGCATCTCAATAAGTGTATGGCGTAAAGCATGAATTCGATCCGATAAGGATCCGCTAACCTGTTTTAAAGCTACAGAAAAAGCCCGGTCAGACTTAGAGCGAATCAGATCAATAACAGCCTCAGCCTGCGATAAATCGATACGTCCGCCCAAGAAAGCACGCTTGGTGAACTCCCCCGGCTCGGCTAACCTTATCTCCTGCTGCAGAAGTAAGTCCATCACTCTTCTTACAGAAATTACACCGCCATGAGCACTGATCTCTACTACATCCTCTGTCGTAAAAGAACGTGGTCCTTTCATAACGGTTACCAACACTTCTTCCATCTTCTCTCCGTTATCAGGACTGACGATATGTCCGTAATGAACGGTATGCGATTCCGCTTCAGTTAATGGAACTCGGCTACGAAATAATGGTGCCACTTGGGAAATAGCCTGTGGGCCACTTACCCGAATAATAGCAATTCCTCCCTCGCCTAATGCCGTCGATACGGCAGCAATGGTGTCACTAAGCATGCTGTTTTTCACCCCAAAACTTATATTTTTTGAATAGAAACGTTCTTTTATTTTTAAAAAAACAATGACCCCTTACATTGGTCAAGGAGTCATTGCATCCATATAGTCTTTACTTCAAGGTTATAACGACGCGGCGATTTGGCTCTTCGCCTTTACTGAGGGTACTCACTTGCCGGTGATCCTGTAACCTGGAGTGGATAATCTTGCGCTCCTGAGGAGACATTGGCTCCAATACAACCTCTTTACGAGTGCGAATTACACGTCCGGCTAAACGATCAGCCAGCTCTTCAAGCGTTTTTTTACGGCGCTCACGGAAGTTCTCTGCATCTAACACAAGCCGTATAAAACTGTCGGAATAACGGTTAGCTACAATATTAGCCAAATACTGTAGAGCATCGAGAGTTTGTCCTCTTCTGCCAATTAACAGTCCCAAATCTGGACCGGAAATTTGCAGAATCGTGGATTCCTTGGTGTGGACGATTTCTACCTCCACTTCGAGCCCCATGCTCTTAGCGACATCCACAATGAAATGAACGGCTTCTTGGTAAGCTTCCTCCACCGGTTGTCCGGAATCTTGGCGTGGCACACCGCCGATGGCCTCCTGTTTGCTCTCTCTTGCTGACTGTTGAGGCAGTGACGGAGCACTCGCCGCTGATGCCGGTGCGGCTTCGGCTATCAAGGTTAGTTCAACCTTGGCACCTTTCGCACCGATCAATCCCAGGAATCCTCTTGATGGCTGCTCAAGTACGTTGACCGTTACCCGGTCCTTTTGAACTCCAAGCTGGGTCAGTCCCCGTTCTACAGCTTCTTCAATGGTTTTCCCTGTTGCGACGACTTTGCTCATTTTGACTTTTTGGCTCCCTTCGATGACTTGTTGCCGCCTTTGCTCTTCGGAGCAGGACTGGAGTCATCTGTACTTTTTACAGCACTTGCGATTGCCAATTTGTGTTTATCGTTGTTGCGGTATAAGAAGTAGTTCTGAATAATAGTGTAAAGGTTACTGTACACCCAGTATAATGGCAAGGCTGCAGGGAAGTTGTACGACATCACGAAGATCAGAACTGGATAGATCATCATCATGAACTGCATTGGCCCTTGTTGTTGCACTGGGTTCATTTTGGTCATCATTCTAGTTTGAATAAATGTTGTTAATGCTGCTAGCACTGGCAAGATAAACAGATGATCCGGTTTACCTAGCTCCAGCCACAAGAAGGTATGCTCCCGTAGATGTGGATTATAGTAGATCGAGTTGTAGAGAGCGATAAAGATAGGCATTTGTACGATCAGCGGTAAACAACCCGCCATTGGGTTAACCTTATTTTCTTGGAACAAACGCATTGTTTCTTGCTGCACCTTTTCAGGTGTGTCTTTATATTTTTTCTGGATCTTTTGGAGTTCCGGTTGAATGGCTTGCATTGCACGCGAGCTCTTCACCTGTTTAATAGTAAGCGGAAGAATCAACGTGCGGACAATAATAACCATCACAAGTACGGCTAAACCATATTCTCCGTTAAACCAATCTGCAAACTTGTCCAAGGCAATGGCGAAATAATACACTACATTACTTTGCCAGAAGCCTCCATTCTTCAAATCCTCCGTAGTGTGCGTGACAGCAGTCGACGGAGCGCATCCCGACAGAACAGCTAACGACAACACCATTACCGTGATGAGGAGAAACCATTTTCCTCGTCTAGTCTTCATTAGAGACACTTCAAAACCCCTCTCTTAAACATTCCATTCCACCGTAAATCATACCATAATTATGAATACAAATAAACAAGCCTCTTAAGCACCCTTTATTTGCGGGAAGCCTTGAGTAGCTTGGCTTTACGAAGCACATGCAGCACACTTTTTTCGAGCTCTGCATACTCCATGGAAAGCGCTCCTTTTCTTACGATAAACACCATGTCTAAGCCACCTGCAATCTCAGGTTCATGGTGACGGACGATTTCCTTAACTAATCTTCTCATACGGTTACGGACAACCGCGTTTCCGACCTTTTTGCTAACAGACACACCTACTCTAAATCGCTCTACCTCTTTTTTGCCAAACCAATACACTACAAATTGATGATTCGCAAATGACTTCCCATGGCGGTATACACGACTGAAGTCGGCACGGTTTCGTAAACGTAACTTTTTGTGCACGGGAATCTCCTTCATAAAAATCCGGTTTAAGTGTCCCTCCGAATTTTTTCTTCTAATAGTATAGGCATTTGCAAGCAGCCATAAACGACTACATTTGCTGTGCTGAAATTAAGCTTCTATATATAGTAGGAAAAATAATTTCAACTTCTCACAAAATATTTCTCAATATACGTTAAATAGCCCCGCAAAGTGTAGCTAGCGCATTAAGCGAGATCCTAGACTTTTGCAGAGCAATAATAATAAAAAGCAGTAAAAAAAGACCACCGCAGTGGTCCCTTAGTGGCCTAACTTACGCACTCAAAACTTTTCTGCCTTTCAAGCGGCGAGCTGCCAGCACTTTACGGCCGTTTTTCGTGCTCATTCTTTTACGGAAACCGTGAACCTTACTACGTTTGCTCACATTTGGTCTAAATGTCGGTCTCATAATTGCACCTCCCTTACAGGAACTTAATTACTGTCATATAAGCAGAAACGGACTAAGCCGTCCTTATAGTAGGGACAGTATCTACAAGAATCATCATTTTTATATATCGAGACATATCCTTACAGAAAACACCTTTATATATTTAAACATATTTTATGAGCAAAAGTCAACCTAGTAACCGGCTTGTTCCTCCCCCTCAAGCTCAGGTGTTTATCCACAACTCTCCCCAGGAAAAAAGTAATCCACAAGATATGACAGTTATCCACCTGTGATCAAAAAATAAAGTCGACTACTCACAGTTGAGCACAACCTGTGTATAAAATTATCGAACCTTTGGCGTAAAGTGTCGAACCGTAAACAAATTATCAACAATATGTAGTGGTGTTCCTAATAATTGTACACAAGTGCTTGAATTTGTGGATAAAATAGCCCTGCTCATTGAAAAACAAGGGGCGTTTTGCTATGATGGTATTACTTTTGAATGTGAATAGATTTGTTTGTTCTCTTAATTATCAACAAGCTGTGGATAAAGTTGTGAACAAATCAAATTTATCCATATTTTTTTGTCTCTTCATATTGCCTACTGGGGATAAATATCAGCACCAACCTATTTTCTTCGACATTTCCACTTCATGGCTGATGCCACATTTGGAAGATTTAAAGGAGTGACAGTCTGTGGACAGCCATACTTCCGAATTATGGCAGCAAATTTTATCGATTATTCAAACCAAATTAAGCAAGCCGAGCTTTGATACCTGGTTTAAGGCTACTAAAGCGATAACCTTCAACTCCCAGGTTCTCATTATCTCGGCACCTACAACGTTTGCAGTAGAATGGCTGGAAAGTCGTTACACCAAACTGGTAGGAGCAACCGTCTACGAAGTCACAGGGAAACAAGTGGATGTAAAATTCGTGATTGAAGAAAGCAAGCCGCCTGAGCTTGTGGTTCAACAATCCGCTCCGACTCCCGTAGTATCAAGAGAAGAAGCACAAACGCATCTGCTCAATCCAAAGTACACTTTTGACACCTTTGTAATCGGCTCTGGGAACCGCTTTGCGCATGCAGCCTCACTGGCAGTGGCCGAAGCACCAGCCAAAGCATACAATCCCTTGTTTTTATACGGTGGTGTAGGTCTGGGCAAAACCCATTTGATGCACGCAATTGGGCACTATGTCCTGGAACATAACCCAAATAACAAGGTAATTTACATCTCGTCTGAGAAATTCACGAATGAATTTATCAATTCGATCCGTGATAACCGCGGTGAAAGCTTCCGTAACAAGTATCGTAATGTTGACATTTTGCTTATCGACGACATTCAATTCCTCGCTGGAAAAGAGTCTACACAGGAGGAGTTTTTCCATACTTTCAATGCGCTCCACGAAGAACGCAAGCAAATTATCATCTCCAGCGACCGACCACCAAAGGAAATTCCCACACTGGAAGAACGGCTGCGTTCCCGGTTCGAATGGGGCTTGATTACGGATATTCAACCACCAGATCTGGAGACCCGGATTGCGATTTTACGCAAAAAGGCTAAGGCAGAGAACCTTGATATCCCTAATGAGGCCATGATGTATATTGCCAACCAGATTGACACCAATATTCGTGAGCTTGAGGGTGCATTAATCCGGGTAGTTGCTTATTCTTCGCTTACCAACCAGGATGTAACCACTCATTTGGCAGCTGAAGCGCTCAAGGATATTATTCCTTCCAGTCGTCCCAAGATGATCACCATCGCTGATATTCAGCAAAAAGTCGGAGAATACTACAATTTGCGCCTTGAAGACTTCAAAGCACGCAAAAGAACCAAAGCCGTAGCGTTTCCACGTCAAATCGCAATGTATCTATCCCGTGAACTAACGGATTATTCGCTGCCTAAGATTGGTGAGGCTTTCGGAGGACGTGACCATACAACCGTAATTCATGCGCACGATAAAATTACACAGGCATTAAAGGTCGATCAGGAGTTGTACAAAGTGGTAAATAATCTTGCGGAGAAAATTAAAAATCCTTCCTAAGAGGAACAAAGAGCCTATACACAATCTATACACATGTGGGTAGGCTTAATTTTATGCTGTTTGGTGGGGTTATCCACATATTCGTCGCCCCTACTACTAATACTATTAAATAACTATAATAATTCATCATGTAAAGACGTGTAATTAACAGACTCAAATCCATCGAAATTCCCAATTTTTCAGCTAGGAGTGAAATCATGAAAATAAGCATTCTTAAAAATGAGCTCAACGAATCCATTCAACACGTATCCAAAGCTATATCCAGCAGAACAACAATCCCTATTTTGACCGGTATTAAACTGGAAGTTAGCCATCAAGGCGTCACATTAACTGCAAGTGATACCGATATTTCTATTCAATCGTTTATTCCAGCAGAGAATGACAGCCACACCATCGTGAAGATAGATCAGCCAGGAAGTGTTGTCCTTCCCGCTAAATTTTTCGTCGAGATTATTAAGAAGCTGCCCTCCAAAGAAATCCACATGGAAGTAAAAGAAGGATTCCAAACGTACATTTCTTCCGGATCCACTGAGATTCAGATGGTAGGTTTAGACCCTGAAGAATTCCCAGTGTTACCGAGCATTGAAGAGAATGACACGATCTCTCTACCAGGTGATTTGCTGAAAAATATGATTAAACAAACAGCCTTTTCTATTTCTACCCAAGAGACAACTCCGATATTAACGGGTATACTATGGAATCTGAGCGACAATGAGTTTAAGTTTACAGCGACTGACCGTCACCGCTTGGCAACAAGAGCTGCTAAACTTGAAGGCACGGAAAATGTCAATTTCGGAAATATTGTTATTGCCGGTAAAACCCTTAATGAGCTCAGCAAAATTATCCCTGACCAAAATATGCTGGTTGATATTGTCGTTGCGGATAATCAAGTACTCTTCAAAATCGACAAAGTACTGTTTTATTCACGGATCCTAGATGGGATTTATCCTGATACTTCTAGAATTATTCCAACAACCTACAAAACAGAACTAACTTTAGATACAAAAAAATTAAGCGAATCGATTGATCGTGCTTATTTGCTGTCCCGGGAAGAAAAAACAAATATTGTTCGTATGCAGACGCTTGATCAAGGCGGTATTGAAATTTCTTCAAGCTCATCAGAGCTGGGTAAGGTTCGCGAGGAACTTGAAGTCATTGATTTCAAAGGTGAACCTCTCAAAATATCTTTCAACTCGAAATATATGCTTGATGTATTAAAGGTCATAGAGAGTGAGCAGCTCGTTATTGCATTTACAGGGATGATGAGTCCGATCATTTTGAAACCACTTGACCAAACCAATAGCTTGTATATCATTTTGCCTTACCGTACAACAAATTAATGCCAACATTCATGAACATGTGGATAAGTGGCTGAAAGGATAAAAACCATGAAAAAAATACTTATCCACAGTGGATACATTAAGCTGGACCAATTTCTGAAACTCGCAGATTGTGTATCCACAGGTGGAATGGCCAAAGCTTTATTGCAGGAAGGTCACGTATTGGTCAACGGAGAGGTAGAGGAACGGCGCGGCAGAAAACTTTATCCGGGTGACAAAATCGAAGTGCAGGATAACGGTACCTTTGAGGTTGAAGGCGGAGGAGTAAAAGAGTAGTACGCTAGGGGAGGAACCATTTCGTGTTTGTTAAAAATATCGGTCTGCAGCATTATCGGAATTACGGGCTGCTGCGTCTGGAGAGCCTGGGCGATGTGAATCTGATTCTGGGTCAGAACGCCCAAGGCAAAACAAACCTCATGGAGGCATTGTTCGTCCTGGCGATGACCAAAAGCCACCGCACCTCTAAGGACCGCGAACTTATCTCCTTCGATGCCCCCGGAGATGCAGCTCAGATCGTTGCCGAGGTGGAACGCAAGTATGGCGATCTCAAGCTGGAGCTCACCCTATCTGCCAAAGGTAAAAAAGCCAAGATCAATGGTTTGGAGCAGCGGCGCCTTAGTGAGTTTGTTGGATCTCTGAATGTGGTCATGTTTGCACCGGAAGATTTAGAGATTGTAAAAGGGACCCCTGGTATCAGACGGCGTTTTCTTGATATGGAGATCGGCCAAGTCCAGCCTAGTTATCTATTTCACCTACAGCAGTATCAAAAAATTCTCTTGCAAAGAGGTAATCTCTTAAAGCAATTATGGGGAAAAGAGGCTGCAGGGAAAGAGCTTCTGGAAATCTGGGATGCTCAACTTGTAGAGCATGGTGTTAAAATCGTCAAAAAAAGGAAACAATTCATAAAGAAGCTGCAAATATGGGCTGAAAGCATTCACCGGGGGATTACGAACGGCGGAGAAGAACTGAAATTGCTCTATGTCCCCTCTTTCGGCGATCGGGATGAGGAAGATGAAGCTGTCTTATTAGACAATTTTATGTTAAAGTTATCACAAACGAGAGAACAAGAAATCAGGCGCGGCATGACGCTGACGGGTCCCCATCGGGATGACCTGTCCTTTTTTATCAACGGAAGGGAAGCTCAGGTCTACGGTTCTCAAGGACAGCAGCGTACCACGGCTTTATCGCTTAAGCTGGCGGAAATCGAGCTGATCCATGAGGAAATCGGAGAATATCCTGTGCTGCTTCTTGATGATGTTTTATCCGAGCTTGATCCTTACCGCCAGACCCAGCTTATTGAAACCTTTCAAAGCAAGGTACAGACATTCATTACCGCTACCGGAATTGAGGGTCTGAATGCCGATAAATTAAAGGGCGCCAGCCTATTTCATGTTCATGATGGAAAAGTTGAGTTATAAAAGAGCGGAGGACGATCATGTATATTCATTTGGGCGGGGAGAAGATCATTAGGTCTTCGGAGTTAATTGCTATATTTGATATTTCGATTGAGAAATCTTCCAAGGTATCTAAGCAATTCGTTATTCACTCTGAGCAGGATAAGAAGCTTGAGCGGATTGGCGAAGAGGAAGCAAAATCTATTGTCGTAACTAAAAATATCGTGTATTACTCCCCCATTTCCTCCTCCACTCTTAAAAAAAGAGCCAAAATTTTGCTCGAAATATAACTTGCATTGGGTAACAAAGAGATAATCAGAAAGAAGTAGGTGAAGGCATGTCAATGAATCAACCGACATATGATGAGAGCCAGATTCAGGTACTGGAAGGGCTGGAAGCGGTTCGGAAACGTCCGGGCATGTATATTGGTTCGACTAGTTCTAAAGGTCTCCATCACTTGGTATGGGAGGTCGTCGATAATAGTATCGATGAGGCACTCGCAGGTTATTGTGACCGGATTCAAGTGATTATACATGAGGATAACGCGATCACTGTTATCGATAATGGACGTGGCATACCTGTAGGTGAGAATGTAAAGCTTAAGAAGTCGACGCTTGAAGTCGTAATGACCGTGCTGCATGCAGGCGGTAAATTCGGCGGTGGCGGATATAAAGTTTC
The DNA here is from genome assembly GCF_038002725.1 of Paenibacillus sp. FSL H7-0323. Classification (NCBI taxonomy): domain Bacteria; kingdom Bacillati; phylum Bacillota; class Bacilli; order Caryophanales; family Paenibacillaceae; genus Paenibacillus; species Paenibacillus sp. FSL H7-0323. The sequence goes on from NZ_JBBODB010000001.1 coordinate 4,887,169, forward strand.
CGGTGGTTTGCATGGCGTGGGTATCTCTGTAGTGAATGCCTTGTCTGAAAAGGTCCTTGTTAAGGTCAAACGTGACGGTCATATCTACCAACAGGAATATAGACGTGGTGCACCGCAGTATGACATCAAAATCGTTGGCGATTCAGATGAGACAGGAACGACTACAACCTTTCATCCGGATCCTGAAATATTTACGGAAACCACAGTTTTTGAATATTCGACACTGCTTACTCGTATTCGGGAGTTGGCTTTTCTTAACAAAGGAATCGAGCTTTCACTTCATGATGAGCGGACGGATGTCACCAACGTGTTCAAATACGAGGGTGGTATCGTTGAATATGTGAAATATTTGAATGAGAAAAAAGAAGCACTACATGAGGATCCGATCTACGTGGAAGGCTCACGCGATATGATCCAAGTTGAAGTGGCTCTCCAATATAACGATTCGTATACTGAGAACATCTACTCTTTTGCGAATAATATTAATACGCATGAGGGCGGAACGCATGAATCCGGCTTTAAAAGTGCGCTGACCCGTATCATCAACGATTATGCTCGTAAAGCGGGAGTACTGAAGGATAGCAATTCGAATCTGACTGGTGATGACGTGCGTGAAGGATTGACAGCCATTATTTCTGTCAAAATTCCAGATCCACAATTCGAAGGTCAAACGAAAACTAAGCTCGGAAATAGTGAAGTGCGGGGTATCGTAGAATCACTGTTCGGAGAGAAATTACAAGAGTTCCTGGAAGAAAACCCAGCAGTGTCACGTCGCGTTCTTGAGAAATCACTTTCCGCTTCGCGCGCGCGAGAAGCTGCTCGTAAGGCACGTGAGTTAACCCGTCGGAAGAGTGCGCTTGAAGTCAGTGCTCTGCCTGGTAAACTCGCCGACTGTTCATCCAAGGATGCCTCGATCAGCGAACTATACATCGTCGAAGGTGACTCAGCGGGTGGATCGGCTAAGCAAGGACGGGATCGCCATTTCCAAGCGATTCTACCGTTGCGTGGTAAGATCCTAAACGTTGAAAAAGCTCGCCTTGACCGTATTTTATCTAACGCCGAGATCCGCGCCATCATTACGGCTTTGGGCACAGGGATCAGCGATGACTTTGACTTATCGAAGGCTCGCTACCATAAAGTCGTTATTATGACCGATGCCGACGTCGATGGAGCCCATATTAGAACGCTATTATTAACGTTCTTCTATCGTTACATGCGGAAGCTAGTAGACGCGGGTTATATCTATATTGCACAGCCTCCTCTCTTTAAGATTGAGCGCAATAAGGTTATCCGCTACGCAGGCAGCGAGAAGGAACGCGATGATATTATCGCTTCTTTTGGAGAAAATGCTAAGGTTAACGTCCAACGTTACAAAGGTTTGGGAGAGATGAATGCAACCCAACTTTGGGACACAACGATGGACCCTGAGACCCGTATGATGCTCCAGGTTACGATTGAAGATGCGATGCTGGCAGATAGTATTTTTGATACACTTATGGGTGACAATGTTGAACCAAGACGTGACTTTATCCATGAGCATGCCAAGAACGTTAGATACCTTGATGTGTAAGAACAATATTTAATACAACCTCCGGCTTCTATTCCTAACGGAATGAGAACGCTGGAGGTTCTTTGATTTCAAGCTTTTTTTTAGGCTCTTGTGGATTGTTTATTGCGGGTCGAATAAGGGGATTTTCTTGCTTTTACACGTCCATAGGCTACGGCATAGCGATGTATTTTACGATAGATTGATTTATCAGGAAATAATTTGAATACAGCAATGGACGGAAGAGTGTTGACTTCCAGAAGCCACATATCCAGATGTTGATCCATGGCAATATCCAGACCAATCTCTTTGATTCCTGGATAGGCAGATTGAAGCTGTGTCGCGATTTGTATACCCAAAGCTTTTAAGTGATTGATCGTAACTAGGACTTCAGAGGGCGGCATATAATTTTTTAGTAGAGTACTTACGGAAAGGATACTGCCTCCACTGTGATAATTGGTGACGATTTTTTGAGGGGCAGCTACTCTTCCAAGCATTCCTGTTGTTTCCCATACTCCTGATGGAGTCTTTTGGGTAAGAACCCGAAGATCAAAAGGGCGGTCTTGATGACGCAGAAGGTCAATCCCTTTTTGAATCAAATAGGTTCGATTCTGAATTCGTTTCTGTAAGTTCTCATACAGCTCTTCTGGTGAGAAAAACACTTCCGCAGTCTTCCCATATCTTAAAATATACAAGATCTGTTCTTCAGGCTCTTCTTTATTAACGTTATCGAGGTCGGTACCGTGTTCAGCTTTCTGTTTGCTAGTGCTAAGAGTTACAGTACGCTGCTCAGCTCTCATTACACCGATACCATAACTTCCTCGATCTGGCTTAATATAGACCATTGTATATAACGCAAGCATCTCCTTAAGAGCATTGACATCGAATTTACGGGTATCAGGCACATATTGCAATAGAGAGTGATTTTGAAGGATGACTTTCGTTTTAGCCCATTTGCTTGGGACGCGTTGAATCTTCATTATCTTCCTCCTTATGAGTTTTGTGCAGGAATAGGTCCTTTGGGTTCCTTGTTGTAAAAAATGCAGTGGCAGCATAATCTTTGACAGCTGAAAATCAGGACAAGCTACCTAAACAATGGTATAATATAAGGATATGGGGTTATGCCTTATCGAACGATATTAGGATAATAAAACCGTGTTTCTTGTCTTTACAGTCTATGTAGTAAAGATATTTGCGGAAAGGGCAAATACCCTGATAAGCGCAAAAAGAAATCAATATTAGAAGATAAAAGGCTATCATGTTTAATTGTGCTACTTTTGTGAAAGTAATATAATTAAGGGTAGCGGTTTTTTAACTGAAGGAGGTCCAGCAACTCATGGCTGAACAAAATAACCCACAAGTCAAAGATCGGGACATTGGCGTGGAAATGCGTGAATCCTTTATGGATTACGCAATGAGCATCATTGTTAGCCGGGCTTTGCCAGATGTGCGGGACGGACTCAAGCCGGTTCACCGACGCATTTTGTTTGCGATGTCGGAGCTTGGAATGTCTGCGGATAAGCCTCATAAGAAATCTGCAAGAATCGTCGGTGAGGTTATCGGTAAGTACCACCCTCACGGTGACTCAGCTGTCTATGAAACAATGGTACGGATGGCTCAGGATTTCTCGATGCGCTATATGCTTGTAGACGGTCACGGGAACTTTGGTTCGATTGATGGTGATATGGCCGCGGCGATGCGGTACACAGAAGCCCGTCTCTCCAAGATTGCAGGCGAAATGCTTCGTGATTTGAACAAAGAGACAGTTGACTTCGCACCCAACTATGATGGTGAAGAGAATGAGCCGGTTGTATTGCCAGCCCGTTATCCGAATCTGCTCGTAAATGGGGTATCTGGTATTGCTGTAGGTATGGCTACTAATATTCCACCGCATAACCTTGGTGAAGTTATCGATGGTGTGCAGGCGATGATTAAGAATCCTGATATCACGCCAATGGAATTGATGGAGTTTATCCAAGGTCCGGATTTCCCTACGGCTGGATATATTTTGGGTCGTGAGGGCATTCGTCAGGCTTATCGTACGGGGCGTGGTTCAGTAACCATGCGTGCGAAGGCAACGATCGAAGAGAACAACGGCAAGGCTCGCATCATTGTGCATGAGCTTCCATACCAGGTTAACAAAGCAAGATTGGTTGAAAAAATCGCAGAATTAGTACGTGAGAAACGGATCGAAGGTATAACGGATCTTCGAGATGAGTCTGACCGTAACGGTATGCGTGTAGTTGTTGAGATGAGACGCGATGTTAATCCAAATGTAGTATTAAACAATCTATATAAACATACTTCTATGCAATCCACATTTGGGATCAACATGCTTGCCATCGTAAATAACGAGCCGAAAATTCTTAATCTGCGTGATGTACTTTATCATTATTTGCAGCACCAGATTGAAGTTATTCGTCGTCGTACTATATTTGATCTTAAAAAAGCTGAAGCACGCGCTCATATCTTAGAAGGTCTGCGCATTGCGCTTGATCATCTGGATGAAGTGATTGCGTTAATCCGTGCTTCACGGACAACTGATATAGCCCGCGAAGGATTAATGAGCACCTTTAGCCTCAGTTTAGAGCAGGCTCAGGCTATCCTCGATATGCGGATGCAACGTCTGACCGGTCTGGAACGGGAAAAGATCGAGAATGAATATAACGAATTGATCGTTAAAATTGCAGAGTACCGTGAAATTCTGGCTAACGAGCATCTTGTACTGGAAATCATCAGCAACGAGCTGCAGGATATCCGCGATAGATATTCTGATGAACGCCGGACAGAGATTACGGTTGGTGAAGAAAGTATCCTGGATGAAGACCTTATTCCACGTGAAGAGGTTGTTATCACTATTACACATACAGGATATATCAAACGTCTACCTGTCAGCACCTACCGCAGTCAGAAGCGCGGAGGTCGCGGAGTCATGGGGATGGACACCAAGGACCAGGATTTCGTGGAGCATCTCTTCGTGAGTAACTCTCATAACTATCTGATGTTCTTTACCGATAAGGGTAAAGTTTACCGGATTAAAGCTTATGAGATCCCAGAATTGGGCCGTACAGCCCGGGGGACGCCAATCATCAACCTGATTCAAATCGAACAAGGTGAGAAGATTAGTGCGGTAATCCAAGTGGAAGATGGCGATAGCGACAAATATTTATTCTTTGCTACCCGCGAGGGTATCGTGAAGAAGACGCCTCTTGGGGATTATAACAACATTCGTAAAGGCGGTCTTATTGCTATTAATCTTCGTGAAGAAGATTCCCTAATCGAGGTTAAGCTGACTGATGGACAGCAAAATCTCATTATCGGTACAGCTCGCGGAATGTCGATTACGTTCTCAGAGAATGATGTGCGTTCTATGGGACGTAGCGCGACTGGCGTTAAGGGCATTACGCTTGACGGTAATGACCATGTCATTGGTATGGACTGTGTCGATAAGGAGCTTGAGGTTCTGATTGTTACTACCAAGGGCTATGGTAAACGCACACCAGCCGGTGATTATCGTTCCCAGACTCGTGGCGGTAAAGGGATCAAGACCATTAACCTCACCGATAAGAATGGTCCTGTAGTGGGTCTTAAGGTCGTTAAGAAGGATGAAGACTTAATGATCATTACGACTAGCGGTACCCTGATTCGTACCAGCATGGATGGAATTTCTACTATGGGCCGTTATGCTCAAGGGGTTAAGCTGATTAACATCCGTGAGGATGACGCAGTAGCTACCCTGTGTAGAGCTGACAAGAACGAAGAGGATGAATCTGAGGAAGTGGAAGGTCTGGAAGGCTTGGAAGGGCAAGAAGGCCTGGATGGGCAAGATACAGTCGAGGAATCTGGCAATATTGATCAGCCTGAGATCCTGACTGAGGACGAAGACACTGACTTAGAATAGGTTGAATTCAAAAAAGAGCAAGGGCTTCTTTTACAGAAGTTCTTGCTCTTTTTGTTGCTATTTGAATGACCGATGCTTATAAAAATAAAATAAATATTTTGAAAGAATAGTTTTCACTGCACTAGTGTCTTCCATTTATCCGTACTATAATTAGCCAATAGAATCCTATAAAGTACTAATTTCTCAGAAATTATCTGTCTTATCAATGTGAGGTAATGCTGGGTGTACGGCTTATAGAAATTAAGGGGCTGAGTATATGCCAAATATATTGGTTGGAGAAGTTAAAGCAGGCTCAAAGATAATAAAGGATGTAATTACACCTTTAGGGGGGACTTTATTCACTAAGGGAAAAATATTGCTCCCTCGTGATCTAGATATTTTACAGGCTTTTTTGATTGGGCAAGTGGAAATCGAAGGTGACCAAGGTGAGGCGAGTTCGGATGGAGCCAAAACAACAGCTAAGCAAGCTTCCCCTAAAGCTGGAGCCATTATCAACGAATCGATGTTGGCCAAGACTAATTCTCCTCTACATGATGAATACGATAAAATGCTCACTCTTATTAAGAACAGCTATCGATCGGTAACGGCAGCTTCACTTCCTATTTTTGAGCTTCGCAGTCAGTTAGAGACATTAATAGGTTATTTGAAGGATTATCATGTCTTGAAGTTTACACCGCGCACTTTAAAATATGAGGATTACAACTATCACAATGCTGTGTTGTCCGCGTTGACCTCCTATAAAATCGCTCAGTGGTGTGGGTACCCACAAAAGGATTGGATGCAGATTGCTTTTGCAGGATTATTACATGATATCGGCAATGCAAAAGTAGACAGCTCACTTTTACAGAAACCGGAGTCACTTAACAATAGTGAAATAGAAGAGGTTCGCCGACACACTACATATGGTTATCAATTATTACGCAATGTTACAGCGATTAATGAAGGGGTAAGACTTGCCGCCTTGCAGCATCATGAGAAGATTGATGGCTCTGGTTATCCATTGAAGCTGGACGGCAGTCAGATTCATTTCTACGCTAAAGTAGTCGCAGTAGCAGATATATTCCATGCTATGACCTTAGAAAGAGCCTACAGAAGAGCACAGTCTCCTTATTTGGTACTAGAGCAGATTCTGACGGAAAGCTTCGGTAAACTTGACCCAGTGATTGTGCAGACGTTTATACAGAAGAGTACTGATCTCTTTAATGGCACTAGAATCAAATTAAGTGATGGCCGTCATGGGGAGATTATCTTCACAGATCGCGCAAACCCTACACGTCCGATGGTTAAGATAGAGGAAACAATAGTTAATTTGATGTTGGAACGTGAATTGTATATTCAAGAGATCATTGCTTAGGGCGGTACAAAGGAATAAGGCTGTGCTAGCCATTATATATTGCAGTATTGAGGCTTTTGGCAGCACAGTCTCTCATTTATCTAGTGTATTTCAAAAAAACTCTTGCAATGCAACTCCATACATGATATATTCTAAGTCCGGCCAAGAAGTACACATGCCGAGCTCGAAAAAGAAGTTAAAAAAAGAGCTTGACATTAAATAGCCGAACATGATATAGTATAAGAGTTGCTGCTGAGACATTAAACGGCGCCAACGAGAACTTGATCTTTGAAAACTGAACAACGAGTGAGTGGGAAATCACGTAAGTGAAATCCAAAATTAGAGAATTAATTTTCTCGTCAGATGTTTCAAAATGAGCATATCGCTCTTTTCAATACTAATTGGAGAGTTTGATCCTGGCTCAGGACGAACGCTGGCGGCGTGCCTAATACATGCAAGTCGAGCGGAGTTACTTTGAAAGCTTGCTTTCAAAGTAACTTAGCGGCGGACGGGTGAGTAACACGTAGGCAACCTGCCCTTCAGACTGGGATAACTACCGGAAACGGTAGCTAATACCGGATAATTTCTTTTTTCTCCTGAGAGAAGAATGAAAGACGGAGCAATCTGTCACTGAGGGATGGGCCTGCGGCGCATTAGCTAGTTGGTGGGGTAACGGCCCACCAAGGCGACGATGCGTAGCCGACCTGAGAGGGTGAACGGCCACACTGGGACTGAGACACGGCCCAGACTCCTACGGGAGGCAGCAGTAGGGAATCTTCCGCAATGGGCGAAAGCCTGACGGAGCAACGCCGCGTGAGTGATGAAGGTTTTCGGATCGTAAAGCTCTGTTGCCAGGGAAGAACGTCCGGTAGAGTAACTGCTACCGGAGTGACGGTACCTGAGAAGAAAGCCCCGGCTAACTACGTGCCAGCAGCCGCGGTAATACGTAGGGGGCAAGCGTTGTCCGGAATTATTGGGCGTAAAGCGCGCGCAGGCGGCTATTTAAGTCTGGTGTTTAAACCTTGGGCTCAACCTGAGGTCGCACTGGAAACTGGGTGGCTTGAGTACAGAAGAGGAAAGTGGAATTCCACGTGTAGCGGTGAAATGCGTAGATATGTGGAGGAACACCAGTGGCGAAGGCGACTTTCTGGGCTGTAACTGACGCTGAGGCGCGAAAGCGTGGGGAGCAAACAGGATTAGATACCCTGGTAGTCCACGCCGTAAACGATGAGTGCTAGGTGTTAGGGGTTTCGATACCCTTGGTGCCGAAGTTAACACAGTAAGCACTCCGCCTGGGGAGTACGGTCGCAAGACTGAAACTCAAAGGAATTGACGGGGACCCGCACAAGCAGTGGAGTATGTGGTTTAATTCGAAGCAACGCGAAGAACCTTACCAGGTCTTGACATCCCTCTGAATCTGCTAGAGATAGCAGCGGCCTTCGGGACAGAGGAGACAGGTGGTGCATGGTTGTCGTCAGCTCGTGTCGTGAGATGTTGGGTTAAGTCCCGCAACGAGCGCAACCCTTAACTTTAGTTGCCAGCAGGTAATGCTGGGCACTCTAGAGTGACTGCCGGTGACAAACCGGAGGAAGGTGGGGATGACGTCAAATCATCATGCCCCTTATGACCTGGGCTACACACGTACTACAATGGCCGGTACAACGGGAAGCGAAGCCGCGAGGTGGAGCCAATCCCATCAAAGCCGGTCTCAGTTCGGATTGCAGGCTGCAACTCGCCTGCATGAAGTCGGAATTGCTAGTAATCGCGGATCAGCATGCCGCGGTGAATACGTTCCCGGGTCTTGTACACACCGCCCGTCACACCACGAGAGTTTACAACACCCGAAGTCGGTGGGGTAACCCGCAAGGGAGCCAGCCGCCGAAGGTGGGGTAGATGATTGGGGTGAAGTCGTAACAAGGTAGCCGTATCGGAAGGTGCGGCTGGATCACCTCCTTTCTATGGAGAATCGTTCTCTGCAATGAGAACATTCAAATCGGAAGCTAAGCTTCCAAAACTCAGGTTTAGGCCTGTTACTCACTCGTTGCTCAGTTTTGAGAGTTTAAGCTCTCAAGTAAGACTTGATCCTTGAAAACTGGATACCGAAACGAATTTGCGTTTTAGAACATCTTTTAGCAACTTGTGTAAACAAGTAAATGTTATTAGTGAGATGATTCCAAAGAGAATGTCATCGTATGATATTTTCCTGCGGAAAAATCAAGGTTAAGCTAATAAGAGCACACGGAGGATGCCTAGGCGCCAGGAGCCGACGAAGGACGTGGCGAACAACGAAACTGCCTCGGGGAGCTGTAAGCAAGCTTTGATCCGGGGGTGTCCGAATGGGGAAACCCAGCTGTGGTAATTCGCAGTTACTCATACCTGAATACATAGGGTGTGTAGAGGCAGACCAGGGGAACTGAAACATCTAAGTACCCTGAGGAAGAGAAAACAATAGTGATTCCGTCAGTAGCGGCGAGCGAACGCGGAACAGCCTAAACCTAAGAGCTTGCTCTTAGGGGTTGTGGGACGTCTCACATGGAGTTACAAAGGAATATGGTAGGTGAAGAGGTCTGGAAAGGCCCGCGATAGAGGTAAAAGCCCTGTAACCTAAACTGTATTCTCTCCGAGACGGATCCCGAGTAGTGCGGGGCACGTGAAACCCCGTATGAATCCAGCAGGACCATCTGCTAAGGCTAAATACTACCTGGCGACCGATAGTGAAACAGTACCGTGAGGGAAAGGTGAAAAGCACCCCGGAAGGGGAGTGAAATAGAACCTGAAACCGTGTGCTTACAAAAAGTCAGAGCCCGATCTATGGGTGATGGCGTGCCTTTTGTAGAATGAACCGGCGAGTTACGTTTAACATGCAAGGTTAAGCCGAGAAGGTGGAGCCGCAGCGAAAGCGAGTCTGAATAGGGCGAATTAGTATGTGGACGTAGACCCGAAACCGTGTGATCTACCCCTGTCCAGGGTGAAGGTGCGGTAACACGCACTGGAGGCCCGAACCCACGTACGTTGAAAAGTGCGGGGATGAGGTGGGGGTAGCGGAGAAATTCCAATCGAACTCGGAGATAGCTGGTTCTCCCCGAAATAGCTTTAGGGCTAGCCTCGGTATAAGAGTAGTGGAGGTAGAGCACTGATTGGGTGCGGGGTCCGCAAGGATTACCAAGCTCAGTCAAACTCCGAATGCCATATACTTATTGCCGGGAGTCAGACAGTGAGTGCTAAGATCCATTGTCAAAAGGGAAACAGCCCAGACCATCAGCTAAGGTCCCCAAGTGTGTGTTAAGTGGGAAAGGATGTGGAGTTGCACAGACAACCAGGATGTTGGCTTAGAAGCAGCCACCATTGAAAGAGTGCGTAATAGCTCACTGGTCGAGTGACTCTGCGCCGAAAATGTAACGGGGCTAAACACACCACCGAAGCTATGGCTAGATACTATGTATCTGGGGTAGGGGAGCGTTGTGTAGGGGTTGAAGGTGTACTGAAAAGAGCGCTGGACACTACACAAGTGAGAATGCCGGTATGAGTAACGAAAAGATCAGTGAGAATCTGATCCGCCGAAAGCCCAAGGTTTCCTGAGGAAGGCTCGTCCGCTCAGGGTAAGTCGGGACCTAAGGCGAGGCCGAAAGGCGTAGTCGAAGGACAACAGTTTGAAATTACTGTACCACCGTAATCCGCTATGAGCGATGGGGTGACGCAGGAGGGTAGTGACGCGGACTGATGGATGTCCGTCTAAGCAGTGAGGCTGATGTGTAGGCAAATCCGCACATCGATAAGGCTGGGCTGTGATGGGGAGCGAAAATTGTAGTAGCGAAGGTCATGATCTCACACTGCCAAGAAAAGCCTCTAGCCAGGAGAAGGTGCCCGTACCGCAAACCGACACAGGTAGGCGAGAAGAGAATTCTAAGGCGCGCGGAAGAACTCTCGTTAAGGAACTCGGCAAAATGACCCCGTAACTTCGGGAGAAGGGGTGCCCCGGTAGTGTGAATAGCACGAGGGGGCCGCAGTGAAAAGGCCCAAGCGACTGTTTAGCAAAAACACAGGTCTGTGCGAAGCCGCAAGGCGAAGTATACGGGCTGACGCCTGCCCGGTGCTGGAAGGTTAAGGGGAGTGGTTAGGGGTAACCCGAAGCTATGAACCGAAGCCCCAGTAAACGGCGGCCGTAACTATAACGGTCCTAAGGTAGCGAAATTCCTTGTCAGGTAAATTCTGACCCGCACGAATGGCGTAACGACTTGGGCGCTGTCTCAACGAGAGATCCGGTGAAATTTTAATACCTGTGAAGATGCAGGTTACCCGCGACAAGACGGAAAGACCCCATGGAGCTTTACTGCAGCTTGATATTGAATTTGGGTACGATCTGTACAGGATAGGTGGGAGCCGTAGAAATCGGAGCGCAAGCTTCGGTGGAGGCGCCGTTGGGATACCACCCTGATCGTATCTAGGTTCTAACCTAGTACCCTTACCGGGTACGGGGACCGTGTCAGGCGGGCAGTTTGACTGGGGCGGTCGCCTCCTAAAGAGTAACGGAGGCGTTCCAAGGTTCCCTCAGAATGGTTGGAAATCATTCGCAGAGTGCAAAGGCATAAGGGAGCTTGACTGCGAGACCTACAAGTCGAGCAGGGACGAAAGTCGGACTTAGTGATCCGGTGGTACCGCATGGAAGGGCCATCGCTCAACGGATAAAAGCTACCCTGGGGATAACAGGCTTATCTCCCCCAAGAGTCCACATCGACGGGGAGGTTTGGCACCTCGATGTCGGCTCATCGCATCCTGGGGCTGAAGTAGGTCCCAAGGGTTGGGCTGTTCGCCCATTAAAGCGGTACGCGAGCTGGGTTCAGAACGTCGTGAGACAGTTCGGTCCCTATCTGTCGTGGGCGCAGGAAATTTGAGAGGAGCTGTCCTTAGTACGAGAGGACCGGGATGGACGTACCGCTGGTGCACCAGTTGTTCCGCCAGGAGCATGGCTGGGTAGCTACGTACGGACGGGATAAGCGCTGAAAGCATCTAAGCGTGAAGCCCCCCTCAAGATGAGATTTCCCAATTAGTAAGACCCCTTGAAGACGACGAGGTAGATAGGTTGGAGGTGGAAGTGCAGCAATGCATGGAGCTGACCAATACTAATCGGTCGAGGGCTTATCCTATACGTAGAATGCAGATTCGTTTCGGATTCAGTTTTCAGGCATCAAGCCTGTAACACGCTTAGAAATTCATTCTCACTTCTGGTGAAGAACCGAATTTCACGCGGCAGCGTCTGTTTCACAGACGCATGTTTGGTGGCGATAGCGGAGGGGTTCCACGCGTACCCATCCCGAACACGACCGTTAAGCCCTCCAGCGCCGATGGTACTTGGACCGAAGGGTCCTGGGAGAGTAGGACGTTGCCAAGCACGCAAGACCACTGTTGATTAATCGACAGTGGTCTTTTTGTTATGTATATTTACTTAAGGATTGTTGCAAATTAAATTATGTTTGACAGACTAGAGTGTTTAACCCATAATACAATTCATACTAAACATATAAGAATTATAGGGGGAGCGAATTATGTCGTACTTTAGTGTATCTATTAAGAAACCGATTCTGTTGGGGGCAATAGCAGTTTTGCTATTGATGTTAATTGCAGGGTGCTCGGGGTCTAATAATAAGGCTGATTCAAATAAAGAGGCACAGGAAAGTGCGAGTCCGGCAACTCAAAGTCCTCAAACTGCAGAACCTGCAACGGGAGGGACTTTCGTCTATGGACGACCTGCTTCTGTAACTTCGCTGGATTTGCATAATCAGATTACGTCCAACAATGCTTTTGCAATCGACAAAGTTTTTGAATCATTAGTCGCTTTTGACAGCAAAGGTGAAATTGTAGATTGGCTTGCTAAGTCACATAATATCAGTGAAGATGGTCTGACGTATACATTCGAGCTTCGTGATGGGTTGAAGTTTTCCAATGGTACGGATGTGACCGCAGAAGATGCTGTATTCTCTCTTGAGCGGCACTTGAAGGTAGGCGGCCCGCTGGCAATATCCGCAAAGGTCGACACAATCAAAGCGCAAGATAACAAAACGCTTGTTATTACACTTAAAGAGCCTTATACACCATTTATCTCGGAGCTATCTAATTTCTCAAATGGTATCGTTCCTAACAATTTCGGGGGAGTATCCGAAGAGGAATTCTTCAAGAAACCAATCGGTACGGGACCTTTTGTTGTTGAAACATGGGACACTGCTGGTGATCTGACCTTCACTAAGAATACATTCTACTGGCAAGAAGGTAAACCCTATATTGATAAGCTCGTTTATAAGCTGATTGAAGATGACAGCCAAGCGATTAACCAGCTGAAGGCTGGAGAAGTTAATGCTATTGAATCTTTGGCTCTGCAAAATGCCAATGAGATTAAAGATGGGGCTGACACTAAAGTAGTTACTAACGGTAGTTGGGTGACAGAGCAATTGTTCTTTAATACGTTGGATGAACATTTTTCTGATGTGCATGTCCGTCGCGCTCTGGCGCTGGCGCTTGATCGTGAGGGCTTGACCAAGGCGCTAACCTTTGGTTATGCACAAACAGCAAACTCATTGCTGCCAACAACGATTCCTTATAACGCAAATGATACAATCAAAGCACTGAACTTTAATATCGAAGCAGCCAAGGAGGAGCTTGCCAAATCTGCCTTCCCTAATGGCTTCACTACCAAATTACTTGTAGCATCCGGTAATAGCACAAGAGCTCAAGAGGCACAAATTATTCAGGCAGCGGGCCAAACGATCGGGATTAAGATTGAGATTGAATCGATTGAACTTGCCACTTTCCGTGAACGTTTCTTCGCATATGATTTTGCGGCAATGCTGAACAGCGGCCAAGCGGATTCCCCTGAAGCGAACTCAATTATTGCTTTCCAGACCGATCCGGAAGGCTTCAGCAAATCATATTGGACGCATTATACAAATGATGAAGTAACGAAGCTTCTATATGAGGGACAAAAAACTGCGGATGGAGATGAACGTGCACAAATCTATACTAAGCTGCTGCAGACCCTTGCTGATGAAGTTCCTTATATTCCGCTTTACTATCCAGATGTTTTAAAAGGTATTCGTTCTTCAGTTGACGGTCTCGTTGTTCTACCAAACGGCAGTGCCCGTTTCGAAGATGTCCGCATCAGCCAATGATGAATCCTAAGCAGGTGTTAAATCAACCGAAAGGAAGCAAGGGTTCTTACAACTGGCTTTTGATATCTCTTATAAAAGCATTGGCAGTGATCTTCTGCGTAATGATAGCGGTCTTTTTCATCATTCGAATCGTGCCGGGAGATCCAGCAAAAATGATTTTGGGAGAATACAGCACCCCTGAGGCGCTCAAGAGTATGCATCATACTCTTGGGCTGGACCTCCCTTTATGGGAGCAATTCATCCGATTTGTGAAGACGCTGTTTACTCAAGGAGATACTGGAAACTCCATTATTATGGGGACATCAACAAGAGAGTTGATTACACAACGGGCCCCTGTTACTTTGCTGCTCATCGTGATGGCTTGTGTGTTGGCGATTTTCGTATCCCTTCTGCTCGCTACGGTAGCCGCTACGCATAAGGATAAACTGCTGGACCATTTGATACGTATTTTTCCTACAATTACTCTAGGTATGCCAATCTTCTGGGTTGGCTTACTTTTAATTTTGCTCTTTAGTGTCCGGCTTGGCTGGTTCCCTGTTGGGGGAGTAAGTGAAGGGTGGGTCGGAACCTTGCATAGTCTTGCACTTCCAGCAATCACTGTTGCTTTTTCACAGGTTCCTACGCTTGTTCGTTCATTAAGAGCGCAGATGCTTGAAGTGTTAGAATCGGATTTTGTAGTCACCCTTAAGGCTGCGGGCATACCAAACAGGGTTATTTTATTTAAACATGTGCTGCGCAACTCTGCTCTTCCTACGTTAATGCTGCTGGGTGTGAATATTTCTTATTTAATCGGAGGCACCTTGGTCGTTGAGCAGGTATTTGGAATTAAGGGAATTGGCAGCTTATTGTTCACTTCAATTTCGAAACGGGACTTTCCGGTTATTCAAGGAATAGCACTTTACTGTGCGCTATCTGTTGTGATCATCAGTCTCTTGATTGAAATCATTTCCTGGTGGCTTGATCCCAGAACGAAAGGAAAACAATGAAAACTATAAGACTAGACTCGCGATTGTATGAAGACGGTAAGATAACAAGTGGCTTAAAGCGAATTTGGAATACCCCATCACTTCTAGTGGGAATTATTATGTTTGCAGCTCTTATTCTCTTGACTGTGTTTATACCTTATATAAGTCCTTATGACCCCTCTGAGCAAAATTTGAGTGCCTTTTTACAGCCTCCGTCAGCCGAACATTGGTTGGGAACTGATCAATTAGGGCGTGATCTGTTTACCAGACTGGTTTATGCAGCGAGGACTGATTTGAAAATCATGGTCTTGGCAGAAATCATTCCCTTTTGCACAGGTGTATTTCTAGGAATGCTGGCAGGATATTACGGCAAATGGATCGATACAGTTATTACGCTGTTGTCAGATACATTCATCGCCTTTCCTTTTTATCTGATCGTTATTATCGTGGCTTTTGCCAGTGGAGCAGGAGAACGAGGCATTTATATTACTTTTATCTTTGTAGGATGGATTGTCTTTGCCCGTGTCGTCAGAGGTCTTAGTGCTTCTTTTCGTAATCAGGAATGGGTGGCGTCCGCTCAAACCTTAGGGCTACCAGGAGTGAAAATTATTTTGCGTCATCTCCTGCCGAATGTACTTCCGCAAGCCGTGGTCGTCCTTATGACAGATATGATTGGATTGCTTGTTGCCATTGTTACACTCGGGTATCTTGGTATCGGCATTACACCGCCAACTCCTGACTGGGGGACAATGATTTCAGATGGACAGCCCTTCATCACTACAGCTTGGTGGCTCTCGGCCGTTCCGGGATTTGCAGTGGTGTATACGGGGATAGCTTTGTCGCTCCTAGGTGATGGTTTGGCAGACATATGGAGGAAAAAATAATGTCTATACAACCCATTTTAGAAATAGAGGCGCTATCGCTGGCAGCTAAGTCAAATGAGAGATTGGTCAATAATGTTAGTTTTTCGCTGGGTAGAGGGGAGAGTCTGGGATTAGTAGGTGAATCGGGATCAGGAAAATCGCTTACGCTGCGTGCAATTTTAGGCTTGCTTCCAAATGGTGTTGAACAGACTGGTGGCACCATTAAAAGTGACGTAAGCAGTGCGATGGTATTTCAAGATCCAAGAGGTGCGCTTGATCCGCTCTGTACGGTTGTCAAACAACTGGCTGAAGTTGTGTATTACAGACAGAAAGTAAGCCGTAAGACTTCGCGGGTAATTGCACTGGAACTGCTCGAAAGGCTTGGTCTCCCCGATTCATTGAAGAAAAAGGACCGGTATCCGAGTCAGCTGTCAGGCGGTCAGTGTCAACGGGTAGTCATCGCTCTGGCACTGGCGTGCAAGCCAGGCATACTTCTCTGTGATGAGCCGACAACGGCACTGGACGTCACGGTTCAACGGCAAATTATTGAGACGATCACGAGCCTCCAGCATGAGCTCAGTTTTGCCATGGTATTTGTTACGCATAACCTAGCGATTGCAGCAAACTTGTGTTCACGGCTATGTGTAATGAAACAGGGACAGATTGTTGAGCAGGGCAATACCCTTGATATTTTGCGAAATCCGAAAGACCCTTACACACAGATGCTGATTGATTCGGTGCTTCCTTTGCCAGAGCTTGAAGGGAGTAGAGACTCATGGAATTAGCCTTACAAATAAAAGATTTAACTGTTCATTATGGCGGCTTTACTGCACTGGATCATATCAATCTGAATCTTGAGCAGCACACCACCCTTGGGCTTGTTGGAGAATCCGGATCAGGGAAATCTACGCTGGCGCGAGTAATTGCTGGACTGATTGCCCCAAATGAGGGACAGATTCTGTTGGGAACCCAAGAATTAAAAAAGAAAAGAAGCCGTGAGCAGCACAAAACAATCCAGATGATTTTCCAAAATCCAGATGCTTCGCTAAATCCTAAACATTCGATTAGGCAAATTCTTTCCGAGCCCTTATTGTTTCATAAAATAGTGGGGCGTACAGATGTTGAACAAAGATGCAAAGAGCTTTTGAATCAAGTTCATTTAGGACAAAAGGCGTTAGACAAATTCCCGCATGAATTTTCCGGCGGCCAGCGTCAACGGATAGCGATCGCTCGTGCATTAAGTGTTGAGCCAAACATCCTGATCGCGGATGAACCTACAAGTGCGTTGGATGTATCTGTGCAGCTTAGTGTGCTCGAACTGTTCAATACGCTGAAGGCTGAGCTTAATCTCACCATGCTTTTTATTTCTCATGATCTAGGAGTAATCAATGCAATTAGCGATACGGTAGCAGTTATGCGGCAAGGAAGGCTCGTGGAGCAGAGTCCGCGGGACCAATTCTTCATCCGTCCTAAACATGAATACAGTTATGAGCTGTTGTCGGCGGTTCCGAAAATGCCAAAATAAAGTACATCAGGAGGTTTTTTTATGAACCGAGAACATAAAGGATACGTGCCACTTTCACTGGCTGAGTACAATAAGCTAACACATTTAATTTCCAAAGTCTTGTTTACTGAGCACCCTCCAGTTATTATTCCGGCTGAGGCAATCCTTGGAATCGAGGCGGTAGCCGCCGGAATAGCTGCACCCGGTCGAACCATTGTAAATATAGTAACAGGTCCTTATGGAAGTTTATTTGGAAAATGGCTTGAGCGGGGTGGAGCAACGGTTGTTGAAGTAAAGGTTCCTTTTGATGAAGTGGTCACTAGCGACCAAGTTGCTTCTGCGATTAAGGAGTTTAAACCTTGTGCCCTTTCTTTTGTTCAAGCTGAAGTGGTTACTGGAGGCTCTAATCCTGCTAAAGAAATATTTGAAATTGCAAAAGAATTCAATCTAATTACTGTGTCGGACTCCGTATCTGCGGTTGGGGGGGAGGCCCTGCTGGTGGATGAATGGTCCGTTGATTTTGCAGTTATAGGTGCGCAAAAAGCCTTAGCTGGACCCAACGGTGTTAGTGCCGTAAGTATTTCTCCACGTGGCTGGGAATTTCTTGAGTCGAATGAAAATGCTCCACGCAATTCTATCTTATCCTTGCTGGATCTGAAACCATCACTTGGAGACGCCGCGCCATTGCGGGTTGCCCCAAACATTCCTACGCTGGAGGCTAGAGCCTTGACTCAAGCTTTGACACGAATTGAAGAAGAAGGATTGGATCAAGTAATCAAACGCCATGAGCGAGCCGCAGCAGCTGCTGTAGCTGGTATTAAATCCTTGGGGCTTGAGCCTTGGCAAAAGGACAGCAGACATTATTCTACGCTGACTACAACGGTGCGGATTTCTGGAAAGCAAGAGTTGCGGATTGAGCAGCCTATAGGCATTGTGGCTCCCGGAGACGGAGAATTATTTGGCCATCTTCTACGGATCAACCATTTTGGAACGAATGCTGAGCGGCAAAGTGTGGAGAAGGCTATATCCACGCTTGCCGAACTGTTGAAACAAGACCCAGTTCAGGCATTAGCAGCTGTTCGGCTGGCATGGGGGGAATGAAGATGATTCATAAGCATCCAGAGCTGCAGACGTTCAATGATATTTTTATAGCAGGTATCGAAGGCAGACGTTTTGATGTCGTGATAAAGGATGGGCGTTTTTCATCCATTACTGAAGCGGAGCCGCATCAAGTAGAGTCAAATCTTGCAGGAACAGATCTGTGGCTAAGTCCGGGTATTATTGATCTACATACGCATTTAGCTTGGACAGATTTTGACCACTCTGATCAATTGAAGCGCGATGCCAACCAGATCGAAATTATGCAGGCACAAGCTTTTGAAGCTACTCTTAGAACGGGTGTAACGACTGCCCGTGATGCAGGTGGGATTCTGCCGAGCACAGTGCAGCATCTTGTTCAGCAATATCAGCATCCATTAAGAGTGCAGACCAGTAGCGATATGATTGGAGCAGCAGATGCCCGTGGTCTCAAGCATTTAGAACAACGCATGGCGGAAATCTTTGCTACAGGAGCGGGTTGGATAAAAATCATGGCCACAGGCGGGCTTGGAGCACCTACCGAGAAAGTCGTTGACCCGATCTTTTCTGAAGAAGAGTTCTCGTTCATTGTTCGTAATGCACATGCCCATGATAAGAAGGTACTGGTTCATACCTGGGGCGGAGTGACGATAGACTGGTCCATCCAGGCCGGCGTGGAATCAATAGAGCATGGGATGTTTCTAACTGAGGATCAGGCAGGAAGACTTGCTAACTCGCGGGTAGCGTTTGTACCCACCACATCAATTTATCGTATTGCTGCAGACCCAAAAGGCGTTCTAGCGTTGAACCCGATCATTTGCGACCGAGCTGCCCGCGCTGCCGAATGTCATTCCAAGGCCATTCATTATGCAAAAAGAGAAGGCGTTCGTATTGGATTCGGTACAGATTATGCCACACCTGCACTACATGGCTATAACCTTCAAGAACTGGATACATTGATTGATTATGGCTTAACTCGGAGAGAAGCGTGGCAGGCTGCGACTAAAAGTGCTGCAGATATTCTGGGGAGCGGTAACGAGCTGGGACAAATTGCAGAAGGTTTTATTGCAGATGCTGTTGTTTTCAAAGTGGATCCATATGAAGCGCACAATGCGGAGGCACTTCGAAGCAATATCATTGCCGTAATTACTGGAGCGAAGGAAGCGGAATTAATCTAGAATCGTCTAAGCTTCTTCTAAAAAACAACTGTTATCTTCTGCAGTTGTTTTTTTACTTTCTAGATAATTAGATGATAAGGGGAGGTAGTTATTATAATACGATAATACATAGATGATGTTTTATGCTTTTGATTATATATAAAAAAACTCTTGCAATGCAACTCCATACATGATATATTCTAAGTCCGGCCAAGAAGTACACATGCCGAGCTCGAAAAAGAAGTTAAAAAAAGAGCTTGACATTAAATAGCCGAACATGATATAGTATAAGAGTTGCTGCTGAGACATTAAACGGCGCCAACGAGAACTTGATCTTTGAAAACTGAACAACGAGTGAGTGGGAAATCACGTAAGTGAAATCCAAAATTAGAGAATTAATTTTCTCGTCAGATGTTTCAAAATGAGCATATCGCTCTTTTCAATACTAATTGGAGAGTTTGATCCTGGCTCAGGACGAACGCTGGCGGCGTGCCTAATACATGCAAGTCGAGCGGAGTTACTTTGAAAGCTTGCTTTCAAAGTAACTTAGCGGCGGACGGGTGAGTAACACGTAGGCAACCTGCCCTTCAGACTGGGATAACTACCGGAAACGGTAGCTAATACCGGATAATTTCTTTTTTCTCCTGAGAGAAGAATGAAAGACGGAGCAATCTGTCACTGAGGGATGGGCCTGCGGCGCATTAGCTAGTTGGTGGGGTAACGGCCCACCAAGGCGACGATGCGTAGCCGACCTGAGAGGGTGAACGGCCACACTGGGACTGAGACACGGCCCAGACTCCTACGGGAGGCAGCAGTAGGGAATCTTCCGCAATGGGCGAAAGCCTGACGGAGCAACGCCGCGTGAGTGATGAAGGTTTTCGGATCGTAAAGCTCTGTTGCCAGGGAAGAACGTCCGGTAGAGTAACTGCTACCGGAGTGACGGTACCTGAGAAGAAAGCCCCGGCTAACTACGTGCCAGCAGCCGCGGTAATACGTAGGGGGCAAGCGTTGTCCGGAATTATTGGGCGTAAAGCGCGCGCAGGCGGCTATTTAAGTCTGGTGTTTAAACCTTGGGCTCAACCTGAGGTCGCACTGGAAACTGGGTGGCTTGAGTACAGAAGAGGAAAGTGGAATTCCACGTGTAGCGGTGAAATGCGTAGATATGTGGAGGAACACCAGTGGCGAAGGCGACTTTCTGGGCTGTAACTGACGCTGAGGCGCGAAAGCGTGGGGAGCAAACAGGATTAGATACCCTGGTAGTCCACGCCGTAAACGATGAGTGCTAGGTGTTAGGGGTTTCGATACCCTTGGTGCCGAAGTTAACACAGTAAGCACTCCGCCTGGGGAGTACGGTCGCAAGACTGAAACTCAAAGGAATTGACGGGGACCCGCACAAGCAGTGGAGTATGTGGTTTAATTCGAAGCAACGCGAAGAACCTTACCAGGTCTTGACATCCCTCTGAATCTGCTAGAGATAGCAGCGGCCTTCGGGACAGAGGAGACAGGTGGTGCATGGTTGTCGTCAGCTCGTGTCGTGAGATGTTGGGTTAAGTCCCGCAACGAGCGCAACCCTTAACTTTAGTTGCCAGCAGGTAATGCTGGGCACTCTAGAGTGACTGCCGGTGACAAACCGGAGGAAGGTGGGGATGACGTCAAATCATCATGCCCCTTATGACCTGGGCTACACACGTACTACAATGGCCGGTACAACGGGAAGCGAAGCCGCGAGGTGGAGCCAATCCCATCAAAGCCGGTCTCAGTTCGGATTGCAGGCTGCAACTCGCCTGCATGAAGTCGGAATTGCTAGTAATCGCGGATCAGCATGCCGCGGTGAATACGTTCCCGGGTCTTGTACACACCGCCCGTCACACCACGAGAGTTTACAACACCCGAAGTCGGTGGGGTAACCCGCAAGGGAGCCAGCCGCCGAAGGTGGGGTAGATGATTGGGGTGAAGTCGTAACAAGGTAGCCGTATCGGAAGGTGCGGCTGGATCACCTCCTTTCTATGGAGAATCGTTCTCTGCAATGAGAACATTCAAATCGGAAGTTTAACTTCCACAATCTCAGGTTTAGGCCTGTTACTCACTCGTTGCTCAGTTTTGAGAGTTTAAGCTCTCAAGCAAGACTTGATCCTTGAAAACTGGATACCGAAACGAATTTGCGTTTTAGAACATCTTTTAGCAACTTGTGCAAACAAGTAAATGTTATTAGTGAGATTTTTCTTCGGAAGAATCAAGGTTAAGCTAATAAGAGCACACGGAGGATGCCTAGGCGCCAGGAGCCGACGAAGGACGTGGCGAACAACGAAACTGCCTCGGGGAGCTGTAAGCAAGCTTTGATCCGGGGGTGTCCGAATGGGGAAACCCAGCTGTGGTAATTCGCAGTTACTCATTTCTGAATACATAGGAAATGTAGAGGCAGACCAGGGGAACTGAAACATCTAAGTACCCTGAGGAAGAGAAAACAATAGTGATTCCGTCAGTAGCGGCGAGCGAACGCGGAACAGCCTAAACCTAAGAGCTTGCTCTTAGGGGTTGTGGGACGTCTCACATGGAGTTACAAAGGAATATGGTAGGTGAAGAGGTCTGGAAAGGCCCGCGATAGAGGTAAAAGCCCTGTAACCTAAACTGTGTTCTCTCCGAGACGGATCCCGAGTAGTGCGGGGCACGTGAAACCCCGTATGAATCCAGCAGGACCATCTGCTAAGGCTAAATACTACCTGGCGACCGATAGTGAAACAGTACCGTGAGGGAAAGGTGAAAAGCACCCCGGAAGGGGAGTGAAATAGAACCTGAAACCGTGTGCTTACAAAAAGTCAGAGCCCTATTAATGGGTGATGGCGTGCCTTTTGTAGAATGAACCGGCGAGTTACGTTTAACATGCAAGGTTAAGCCGAGAAGGTGGAGCCGCAGCGAAAGCGAGTCTGAATAGGGCGAATTAGTATGTGGACGTAGACCCGAAACCGTGTGATCTACCCCTGTCCAGGGTGAAGGTGCGGTAACACGCACTGGAGGCCCGAACCCACGTACGTTGAAAAGTGCGGGGATGAGGTGGGGGTAGCGGAGAAATTCCAATCGAACTCGGAGATAGCTGGTTCTCCCCGAAATAGCTTTAGGGCTAGCCTCGGTATAAGAGTAGTGGAGGTAGAGCACTGATTGGGTGCGGGGTCCGCAAGGATTACCAAGCTCAGTCAAACTCCGAATGCCATATACTTATTGCCGGGAGTCAGACAGTGAGTGCTAAGATCCATTGTCAAAAGGGAAACAGCCCAGACCATCAGCTAAGGTCCCCAAGTGTGTGTTAAGTGGGAAAGGATGTGGAGTTGCACAGACAACCAGGATGTTGGCTTAGAAGCAGCCACCATTGAAAGAGTGCGTAATAGCTCACTGGTCGAGTGACTCTGCGCCGAAAATGTAACGGGGCTAAACACACCACCGAAGCTATGGCTAGATACTATGTATCTGGGGTAGGGGAGCGTTGTGTAGGGGTTGAAGGTGTACTGAAAAGAGCGCTGGACACTACACAAGTGAGAATGCCGGTATGAGTAACGAAAAGATCAGTGAGAATCTGATCCGCCGAAAGCCCAAGGTTTCCTGAGGAAGGCTCGTCCGCTCAGGGTAAGTCGGGACCTAAGGCGAGGCCGAAAGGCGTAGTCGAAGGACAACAGTTTGAAATTACTGTACCACCGTAATCCGCTATGAGCGATGGGGTGACGCAGGAGGGTAGTGACGCGGACTGATGGATGTCCGTCTAAGCAGTGAGGCTGATGTGTAGGCAAATCCGCACATCGTTAAGGCTAGGCTGTGATGGGGAGCGAAAATTATAGTAGCGAAGGTCATGATCTCACACTGCCAAGAAAAGCCTCTAGCCAGGAGAAGGTGCCCGTACCGCAAACCGACACAGGTAGGCGAGAAGAGAATTCTAAGGCGCGCGGAAGAACTCTCGTTAAGGAACTCGGCAAAATGACCCCGTAACTTCGGGAGAAGGGGTGCCCCGGTAGTGTGAATAGCACGAGGGGGCCGCAGTGAAAAGGCCCAAGCGACTGTTTAGCAAAAACACAGGTCTGTGCGAAGCCGCAAGGCGAAGTATACGGGCTGACGCCTGCCCGGTGCTGGAAGGTTAAGGGGAGTGGTTAGGGGTAACCCGAAGCTATGAACCGAAGCCCCAGTAAACGGCGGCCGTAACTATAACGGTCCTAAGGTAGCGAAATTCCTTGTCAGGTAAATTCTGACCCGCACGAATGGCGTAACGACTTGGGCGCTGTCTCAACGAGAGATCCGGTGAAATTTTAATACCTGTGAAGATGCAGGTTACCCGCGACAAGACGGAAAGACCCCATGGAGCTTTACTGCAGCTTGATATTGAATTTGGGTACGATCTGTACAGGATAGGTGGGAGCCGTAGAAATCGGAGCGCAAGCTTCGGTGGAGGCGCCGTTGGGATACCACCCTGATCGTATCTAGGTTCTAACCTAGTACCCTTACCGGGTACGGGGACCGTGTCAGGCGGGCAGTTTGACTGGGGCGGTCGCCTCCTAAAGAGTAACGGAGGCGTTCCAAGGTTCCCTCAGAATGGTTGGAAATCATTCGCAGAGTGCAAAGGCATAAGGGAGCTTGACTGCGAGACCTACAAGTCGAGCAGGGACGAAAGTCGGACTTAGTGATCCGGTGGTACCGCATGGAAGGGCCATCGCTCAACGGATAAAAGCTACCCTGGGGATAACAGGCTTATCTCCCCCAAGAGTCCACATCGACGGGGAGGTTTGGCACCTCGATGTCGGCTCATCGCATCCTGGGGCTGAAGTAGGTCCCAAGGGTTGGGCTGTTCGCCCATTAAAGCGGTACGCGAGCTGGGTTCAGAACGTCGTGAGACAGTTCGGTCCCTATCTGTCGTGGGCGCAGGAAATTTGAGAGGAGCTGTCCTTAGTACGAGAGGACCGGGATGGACGTACCGCTGGTGCACCAGTTGTTCCGCCAGGAGCATGGCTGGGTAGCTACGTACGGACGGGATAAGCGCTGAAAGCATCTAAGCGTGAAGCCCCCCTCAAGATGAGATTTCCCAATTAGTAAGACCCCTTGAAGACGACGAGGTAGATAGGTTGGAGGTGGAAGTGCAGCAATGCATGGAGCTGACCAATACTAATCGGTCGAGGGCTTATCCTATACGTAGAATGCAGATTCGTTTCGGATTCAGTTTTCAGGCATCAAGCCTGTAACACGCTTAGAAATTCATTCTCACTTCTGGTGAAGAACCGAATTTCACGCGGCAGCGTCTGTTTCACAGACGCATGTTTGGTGGCGATAGCGGAGGGGTTCCACGCGTACCCATCCCGAACACGACCGTTAAGCCCTCCAGCGCCGATGGTACTTGGACCGAAGGGTCCTGGGAGAGTAGGACGTTGCCAAGCACATTAAGCCATTGTTGATTTATCAGCAGTGGCTTTTTTGTTTTTTTTGGACAAGAGTGTTATTCGAAGGGGAGTACAACATCTGAAGGGGCTGTAATTGAGTGACATTTTTGTTACCGACGCTGAGGTCGATACAAGTATAATAGATAAGTGCAAATAATAAGCAACATCTCTAATACGAAGGAACTACTCATAAATTCTAACTTTGAATTTTCTTGTGTCTTTAGATGCATTGTGGAGGTAAGGAGGATTTAAGGCATGAAACAAACAAGAATTATTAAGATATTAATTTTTTCGTGTATAGTAGCTTTAATACTGGCAGGCTGCGGTACGAAAGCGCCCAGCTGGGATGCTTTTGAGGGTGCGCTAAACGAGAAAAATTTCCCTGTGCCCCAAGAGGCGTACTCACCAGACCAGACTACGACAAACGTTGCTATGGATTATGTGCGTTATTCTTTACCTGGATTAAAGGAGAAGAACGGCATCCCAGAGGAGTATATGGATACTATTAAGGCCTGGGGATGGGTTGAACAGGAAGAGGAGAATACCGATTCATCTGGTGTTTTTCAGAAGGATGGAGTAACGGTTCATTTAACAGTGCATGATGATTATTTTATAGTTATGATTCCTAAAGAAAAGAAGGCCTTAATTAAAGGTCTTAAGACAAAATAAATAATCGCCGTCCTTTATGGATGGCGATTATTTATTTATATGCGAACACAGGTTAACTGTACTCTATTGAGAGTAATAGGAGGCATCGGATGGATTAAACTTCAGCATGCCTTCCTTGTTGCGTTGATTTATTTTGAACAGTGTATAGAGACGGGGCAGTAAAAGCCACAAGTGGCAAATAATCAGGGATACTGTAAATGCCGGTGGTGACCAAAAAATAAAGAGAGCTGCAATACAAAGACCAATATAAAAATTATGTAACTGTACTTTACGGAAAATGCGGTAACTAATGTGTTGATCTGGCATGAAGCCAAGCCACGGGATTTTAAATGAGATGGACCATCTTTTTGAAATAGGATGCCCGGAGATTAGAAGTACTGAGCGTGAAATAACATATTGAACCCAGAACATAACCGGAGCAGCTATAATTAAGTAGAGAATACTCCACCAAGAAAGAAAGACTGTCTCGAGCACAAGGACCAAAAGAGGGAGCAAAATATAAACACGCAGCAGAGGTGCCGTTAGATTAATTTTTTTGATTAATTTATATTGATAGAATGTAGCAGCGCCTTTGGTGTTGGGTTCCATATAAAATAGACTAACCTCCTCACAGATTCATATGTTCTTAATATCGGCGAATGAAAGCATTTTATTAAACTATGGGCGAATATTCACCGATATAGGGGCAGCGGAATATATATAATACACGAAACGAAGGATATGAAAAAACTATGAAAAGGTTTAAAATGATAGAAGGTGTATCATACTGTTCTTAAAAGAGTCAAGGTGGGATGGTTATGGAACAGCAAACCGGGCAAGCTTGTATCATTTGTGGGCAGGAAAAAGAAGAAGGTATTGTGATTGTCTCGCATTTTATTTGTGAGGATTGTGAGGCAGAAATGATCCGTACCGAGGCAGAAGATGCTAAGTACCGTTTTTTTATTGGCCAGATGAAGAAGATCGGATTGCAAAAGAACGCTTAAGTAGAGTAACTCTGTTAATTGATGCGGATAAGAGAGCAGTCTGGATGAAAGATATAAGGGCTGCATTAGAGATATTCATATACGGCTTCCTCGTTGTTTAAGCGGGGGGAGCCGTTTTGCTGTTCAGTCAGATGCTTTTATGAGGAAACATAGGAGTTTCTGAATATTTACGTTAAAATAGAAGGAACCCTATGGGAAGGAATTTAATATGAATAAATTACAACGATGTAGGGCACCTGTATACGAAATGCTGGAGCAATATAGAATTGTGGGTAATATATCTTATCATGTGCCGGGACATAAAAATGGAGCGGCATATGACGGCGTAGAAGGCGCTGGGTTTCTAGATGAGGTCATGAAGTACGATGTTACGGAGATTACCGGTACGGATGATCTTCATCATCCTGAGGGAGTCATTAAGGAAGCACAGGAGTTGGCTGCGGATTGCTTTGGAGCAGAGGAGAGTTTTTTTCTAGTTGGCGGAAGTACGGCGGGTAACCTGGCGCTGATTCTAACGGCTTGCCCCGAGCCAGGAATGATTCTGATTCTTCAACGAAATGTGCATAAATCAGTGATTCATGGTCTTATGTTAGCTGGAGTGAGGGCTGTTTTCGTCGAGCCGCTAATTGATCCACTCAGCGGCTTGGCAGTAGCGCCGGCGGCAGAAGCTGTTGAGGCTGCACTTGCAGCCTATCCGGAAGCCGCCGCTGTATTTGTCACCATGCCCAATTACTACGGCATGGGCAGTGACCTTGCGCCCCTCGCGCGTATTTGCCACGACAGCGGTGTACCGCTGCTTGTCGATGAAGCGCATGGGGCGCATTACGGGCAGCACCCGGCACTGCCTGCCGGGGCGCTTGCTTGTGGCGCGGACGGCGTAGTGCAGTCCACGCACAAGATGCTCACTGCGATGACCATGGGCGCTATGCTGCATGTTCAAGGGCAGCGGCTCGACCGTGCCCTGCTCTCGCAGCGGCTCGCCATGGTGCAGAGCTCCAGCCCATCATATCCTATGATGGCGTCGCTTGATCTTGCCCGGCGGCTGCTGCACAGCCGGGGCAGCGATGCATTCACGGCGGGGCTGGCCGCCGTGGATGTCCTGCGGCGCGGTCTTGCCGAGCTGCCGCGCTATGGATTGGTGCAGCCGGCAGAGCCGCTGCACGACGGTACGCCGCTGCATAAGGCGGCGTACGAGACGCAGGACCCCTTCAAAGTCGTCATTTATGACGCCACCGGGGTCCTAGGCGGTTTCGAGCTGCAGCGCAGGCTCGAGGCTAAGGGCTGTGTGCCGGAGATGAGTGACGACCGGCACGTAGTGCTGCTGTTCAGCCTCGGTTCGAAGGCTGAAGATGCAGCAAGGTTATTGCAGGCGCTGCGGGAAATAGAGTCGGAGGATACATCCGAATCACCGCACACCGCTGGCATTTTAGAATCTCAAAATATTTCCACGTGGAACAATTTGAATGTTTTACAAATCTCAGCACCCGTTCCCTTCTCTTTGAAGCCGGTGTCAGCCAATGAGGTAGAAAGTATTAATCTTGAACACAGCGTGGGGAGAGTAGCTGCAGAAATGGTAATTCCCTATCCACCAGGCATTCCATTATTATATCCGGGTGAGGTCATCACAGATCAGATACAGCAAAGACTGACTGGTTTAGCTTATGGAGGCGCGAAGTTCCAGGCTTGTGCTGATCCGGTCTTACAGCGTATTAAGGTATACAACATTCAGAAGGGCGGAGAAGTATAAGTGGGCAAAGAAGGTTTCTTCATAACATTAGAAGGGGGCGAAGGCTCCGGAAAAACAACGGTACTGGGCAGAGTAGCAGCATATTTGCAGAATCGGTCCATGCCCTATCGAATTACACGTGAACCTGGAGGCATAGAAATCGCCGAAAAAATTCGCTCTATTATTCTGGATCCTGCCCATACTGCAATGGATGCACGTACTGAGGCATTGCTGTACGCTGCATCAAGAAGCCAACATCTCGCTGAAGTAGTAGAGCCAGCTCTTAGAGAAGGGCTTACAGTCCTCTGTGACCGCTTTGTAGACAGCAGTCTCGTTTATCAAGGACATGCAAGAGGATTAGGTATGGAAGAGGTGTGGAGTATTAACCGTTTTGCTATTGGAAATCGCATGCCCGATCTAACCTTTTATCTGGATGTAGACCCTGAGATTGGATTATCACGGATTGCGGCCAATCAAGATCGCGAAGTCAATCGTCTGGATATGGAGAGTCTTGCCTTTCATCAGAAGGTTCGTGAAGGTTATCATTTATTAATTAAGGCGAATCCGGAGAGAATAGTAGTTCTTGATGCAAACCGCCCTATTCATCTGGTAGAACAAGATATCGTGAGAACTCTTGAAGAGAGAGTATTAAAGGGTTTTTAGGGTGTTTTGTCTAATATAATAAGAGAAGTGGCATATAACTAAGCGTTTGCTTATGAAGTGAGGTTACTACTAAGAACACATTAAGTAGTAATACTCCATAAAACTTTTTTGGGAGGGAATGCGAAGATGAAGTTGATCATTGCAATTATCCAGGATAAAGACAGTAACCGGTTATCCAGTGAGCTAGTAAAAGCCAATTTCCGTGCTACCAAACTCGCAAGTACAGGTGGATTTCTGCGGGCGGGAAATACGACATTTATGATTGGGGTAGAAGACAGTCAGATCGAAGCTGTATTGAACGTTATCCGTAACAGCTGTAAAGTGCGTGAACAACTAGTCACTCCAGTAACTCCGATGAGTGGCACGACGGATTCCTATTTACCGCTCCCTGTTGAAGTACAGGTCGGTGGCGCTACTGTATTCGTGCTTCCTGTAGATCGTTTCGAACATTATTAAGTATAATATAAATGAGTAAGTCATTTACAAAAAAGGGGCGGTAGATAACCTTTGAAGATCAATCCGGGATATAGGCCCTTAAAGAGTGAGCTTCCAAATGCAGAAGGGGCTAATAAGCCTGTTCAGCAGAAATCGTTCTCTGACGTTTTTCAGCAGCAAGGTGAACAGAAAACCAAAGATGAACTAAACCGCCAGATCAAAGAAATACAGTCACAAGGCGACCGTTTATCTAAGTCTATGACCATTCGTGAACTCACCATTTACCGGATGATGATCAAAAGGTTTCTGGAAGAAACCGCTCGTAGAGGCGTTATACTGAAAGAGACACGTGGATGGGATAGACGTGGGCGGGGTAAGCGTTACAAGCTGCTTGAGGAAATTGATGCGGCTTTGCTATCTATGGCAGACGATCTGCTGAATAGTGAGCAGGGCCGAATAGATCTGTTGGGACGTGTTGGAGAAATTCGTGGGTTGTTAATCAACCTTTCTTTTTAAAGTTTTGGGAGGAAATTATGCCTTTTCATGATATAGTAGGCCAGGAGCATGCTAAACGGCTACTCCAAAATGCCTTGCGCAAGGATGCTGTGAGCCATGCTTATTTATTTACAGGACCAGCAGGCAGTGGACAAATGAAGACGGCGCTGATGTTTGCCCAAGCAATTTTTTGCACGGAAAGCAAGGATGACGCCTGTGGCGAATGTCTAGAGTGCCGAAAGGTTGAGCATGGAAACCATCCTGATTTGTCATTGCTGCAGCCCGACGGTGCAAGCATAAAAATAGACCAGATCCGTGAGCTGCAGCGTGTCTTTTCCTATCGATCTGAGGGTGTGAATCCAAAGGTTTATATTATAGATGGGGCAGACAAAATGACGGTACAAGCTGCCAATAGTTTGTTGAAGTTTCTGGAAGAACCGCCAGCTCCGGCAGTAGGAATCCTAATATCTGATAATAGTCGTTCTTTATTGCCGACGATTCAGTCACGGACTCAGCGGATCCCATTTAGTCCGTTAAATCCGGATATTATGCTTCAAGCGCTAGCAAGTGAGGGTGTGCCGATTCCCTTAGCTCGATGTGCAGTATCACTTAGTTCGGGACTTGATGGTTGCAGGGAACTTTTGGAACAGAATTGGTTTGCAGAAATGAGAAATCTAGTGTTACAATTAGCTAAGGAGTCCTTAAGCAAGGGCAGCTCCACGGTAGCAACTGCCGGGCAGAAGCTGTTCAAGACTGGGCTCGCTGAACATTTGGATATCCTTTTCAGCATGTTCCATCTATGGTTTAAAGATATGCTCTACTTCCTGTACCGCAAGCACGAAAGTATCGTTTTTATAGATCAGTTAGACTTTATTTCCAGGCATGCCCGTGGGCGCAGTGCGGAACAATGGGTGGCTTATATGGGATATGCTGCAGAGAGTACTAAGAAGCTGCGTTCCAATGCCAATGCCCAGTTGTGTCTGGAGCAGTTCTTAATCCGACTGGAAAGTTAAAGGATTAGCAATGATATATCCTCCGGATGTCGCTTTACCTGGAAGTATCGTTTTAACAGACGAGGAAGGACAAGCATGGATCATCAGGGAGCGGACATGCCCATAGGTTCCTTTTACCGGCAAACAAGGGGGTTAATTTTTGTACAGCGTAGTAGGTGTCCGTTTTAAAAAAGCGGGTAAAATATATTATTTTGATCCACTTGATTTTCCGATTGAACGAGATCAATGTGTTATTGTTGAGACAGCACGTGGGGTGGAATACGGTAAGGTTGTCGTAGGCAAAAAAGAGGTGGAGGAGTCCGATGTTGTACTACCCCTCAAAAAAGTGATGCGTATTGCCGGAGAAACCGACGCACGCGTTGTTGAGGAGAACAAAAGCGCCGCTAAGGAGGCTTTTACCACCTGTTTAAATAAAATACGCGACCACGGTCTCAAAATGAAGCTCGTAGATGTAGAGTTTACTTTTGACCGTAATAAGATTATATTTTACTTTACGGCTGAAGGACGCGTTGACTTTAGAGAATTGGTTAAGGATCTGGCAAGTATTTTTCGGACCCGCATTGAGCTTCGGCAAATTGGGGTACGTGATGAAGCTAAGATGCTAGGTGGCCTTGGACCTTGTGGACGAGTGCTTTGCTGCTCCTCTTGGTTAGGGGATTTTGAACCCGTATCCATAAAAATGGCCAAGGACCAGAACCTTTCACTTAATCCGACGAAGATTTCCGGACTTTGTGGACGTCTGATGTGTTGTTTGAAATTTGAGCATGACAATTATGAGAGTGTAAAGGAAGAAATGCCAGCGGTCGGCAAGATTGTCGTGACCTCATTGGGGGATGGCAAAGTAGTAGGAATCAATGCCGGAAACCGTACGGTTCATGTACAGTTGTTTGAAGTGGGCAAAGTTAAGGAACTTCCAATGGATGATGTTGTCGTCAAGTAAACCATATAAGGTTACTTTCGGGGTGGAAACTTGGAGAAGAAAAATATATTTGCACACATGCAGGATATGGAAGCGCAGATGGAAACGATGCGCGCCAATCTTGGAGAATGGAAACAGACGGTAAAAGAACTGATGGAAGCTAACCAGAGGTTAACTCTGGAGAATGAACAGCTTCGCAAAATTTTAAAGCGGGATGCACCTTTGGATCCTACCGTAGATTCTGCGGAGGCGGAAGCTCTTTTAGCTACCGGAGAGGGAACAGAAGAGGTTGTCGGGGAAGGTTATGACAACTTGGCTCGACTTTACCACGAAGGCTTTCACATCTGTAATGTTTATTTTGGACATTTACGCACGGAAGGTGACTGTCTGTTCTGTCTTTCTTTTCTTAATAAATGAGGATATCCAGCCGTAGGAGATTAATCCTACGGTTTTTTTTGAATTTTAGCCCATAGGCATATGGCTTTGAAGCAAGTTTTTCTCAACAAAACCTTTAGGAGATTATTACATGACGAATTCTTTTAATGATATATCTGTCCCCTTGTTACCGACGGAGCGGGTGGATGATTTACTAACACATGATCTGCGCATTATTCAAAGTGATGAAGTATTTAGTTTTTCTATGGATGCTGTATTGCTTGCTCGTTTCGCCAGTGTTCCGCCACGTGGAAGAGTTCTAGATCTTTGTACGGGAAATGGTGTAATACCGATTTTAATGACTACCCGGACAAAAGCTTCTATAGAAGGTATTGAAATACAACCTCGTTTAGCTGATATGGCTCGTCGTAGCGTGGCTCTAAATGGCCTTCAGGATCAGGTTGTAATTCATGAAGGTGATTTGCGCGAGTTATATACTACCGCAGGACATGGTGTGTATGATGCAATAACGGTGAACCCTCCTTATATGCCGCTTAATGGCAGTGATCTGAAGCTGAACAGCCATCAGGCTATGGCTCGCCATGAGATAGGCTGTACACTGGAGGAGGTCATTCAGGCTTGTGTGCGATTGGTTCGGACGGGCGGAAAGGTAAGTATGGTTCATAAACCACAACGGTTGGTTGATATTATCAGTCTTATGAGACAATATAGACTCGAGCCAAAGATTATTCGGTTTGTACATCCACGTGCCCATCTGGAGGCAAATATGGTATTAATCGAAGCCGCACGTGATGGAAAGCCTGAGGTTCGTTTACAACCACCGCTCATCGTATATAATGAGGACAATCAATACTGTCCAGAGATTATGGACATCTACTATGGTGCTAAAGAGGGTAAATCATGAAGATATCATGTCAAAGCAGTTTTCAAAACAAGACTAATACCAGTACTCAGGAGACAACAGGGTCGCTTTTTCTGGTGGCTACACCTATCGGTAATCTGGAGGATATGACCTATCGTGCAGTCCGTACATTGCAGGAATGTGATATTATTGCCGCGGAAGATACGAGACAGACCCGAAAATTACTCAGCCACTTTGAGATTTCACCTTCGATGTTGTTTAGTTATCATGAGCATAATAAGGCCGCCAGTGGACCTGAGCTTGTACGCTATATAATAGAAGGAAAAAATTTGGCACTCGTCAGCGATGCCGGTTTACCAGCGATTTCTGACCCTGGAGCGGATCTTGTAGCCCTTGCAATAAGTCATGGAATTCCGGTGATTCCTATCCCTGGAGCTAACGCAGCGTTGTCAGCTTTGATCGCTTCTGGTCTATCTACGAATACGTTCACCTTTATCGGCTTTCTTCCCCGAGAGCGTAAGGACATCCGAGCAGTATTAAGTCCACTTCGTTCGGCTCAAGGCACTTTGTTGTTCTACGAATCTCCCCATCGCGTAGTTAAGACACTTGCTCATCTTCAAGAAGCATTCGGTAATCGCCAGATTGTGTTGGCACGTGAATTAACGAAAAGATATGAGGAGTTTCTACGCGGTTCGATTGAGGAATGTACACTATGGCTGGCTGAACATCCTCCGCTAGGCGAATATGTTATTGTCGTAGAAGGGGAGAGCAAGGAAGATGCAGAAATCGCAGAATCGGCGTGGTGGCGTCAGTTAAGCATTGAAGATCATGTAGCTCATTACGAAGCACAGGATGTACCACGGAAAGAGGCTATGAAAAAAGCGGCATCAGACCGGGGTGTAGCCAAACGGGATATTTATAATGCGTTGCTTGATAGAGCAGAAGAGTAAGTGTTGTAGACGAATTCTTAGAATAACTAAGGATTGTCGGAAACGGCCTGCCCGAGCTTGAATGATTTATCTGTGGGTTAAATGTATTTTGTACAGTTATTTTTGAATTTTTTTATGTATTTGTTCGTTTAGTTGTACTTCATACAGTTATAAAGGTGGAAAGGATTGATTTCACGGAGATATAGGAAATATAAGTGTACAAAATACAATTAATTCGTTTAATGGTAAAAAGCATTTAAAATAACTGTAAGAAATACAACTAAGTATTACTAGTTCCGTCTTGAAGCACATTGCCCTTAGGGAGGGGATAACCAGGAGGGCAAACCCAGACATAAAAAATACCTCCCGCGGTCACGGGAGGTCAAGGAGATATGAAAAGGTTAGAATTAACAATTTGATTAGTTCTATTATATACTATTTAATTTAGTTTGTCACAGGGGTAGGGATGGAAGATATGCATTCATGACAAACTATTTTTCCTTTAAAGTAAGTTACGTTCTCAGCGTTGCCACAGAAAATGCAGGCAGGCTCATACTTTTTAAGCATAATCCGTTCGCCATCAACGTAAATTTCCAGTGCGTCCTTTTCGCCAATGCCAAGTGTACGGCGTAATTCAATAGGAATAACAACCCGTCCAAGTTCGTCTACTTTTCTTACAATTCCTGTTGATTTCATCATAACAATCGTTACTCCTCTCAATGTTCCAAAAACGTCATTATTCGACATTGTTCACTGTTTTATGATACTTATAATACCAACGATTCCCAAATCAGTCAACCTTTTTTCATAGGCTGAATAAGAAAATTTCCATAAGAACTTTGAATGTCCCTATAAAAATTAAGAATTACCCTGAAAGCATTTTGTCGATTTACCAAGACCAAAAATGATACTTTTCGACAAAGTACGACATAATTACTTATTATATACTGATATTAGTTAAAATCATATTAAATTATTAGAAGGAGTTGATCTCATGAAGCAGCCGCTCACGGAAGAAAAAGTTTTCAAGGATCCCGTTCATAATTATATTCACGTACAGGATACGATTATTTGGCGACTAATTAATACAAAAGAATTTCAGCGTTTACGCCGGATTCGCCAGTTAGGTACCTCATATCTCACTTTTCATGGTGCAGAGCATAGTCGTTTTTCTCATTCTTTAGGAGTATATGAAATTACACGGAGAATCATTTCGCAATTTGAGCGCAGCGGGTATAAGGATTGGATTCCTGAAGAAAGTTTGCTTACTTTGTGTGCGGCTTTGCTGCATGATTTAGGGCATGGTCCATTTTCACATTCTATAGAAGAAGCTTTTGAAATGAACCATGAGGATTGGACCTGCCGAATTATTTTGGAGGACACGGAGATCACCGAAATATTGCGTGATGTGGAGGAAGATTTTCCTCGTAAAGTAGCCTCAGTTATCTCTAAGACATATGAGCATGAAATTGTTGTCAATTTGGTTTCCAGTCCGCTGGATGCTGATCGTATGGATTATTTGCTGCGTGATGCGTACTATACAGGTGTAAACTATGGAACCATCGATATTGATCGGATTTTGAGAATGCTTCGTCCTTATAATGGGCGGATTGTAGTAAAAGAATCAGGTATGCATGCCATTGAAGATTATTTAATGTCGCGTTATCAAATGTACTGGCAGGTATATTTTCATCCGGTGACGCGCAGCTCTGAAATTATTTTGCGTCAAATCTTCCGTAGAGCTAAAGAATTGTTCCAAGAGGAGTACAAATTTCGCTTTATGATCGCTCCGCTGGAAGATCTCTTTCGAGGAGAAGTAACAGTGAAACAATATTTAATGCTTGATGAGGCACTGGTACAGACTGCTTTTATGCAATGGACACTTGAAGAAGATGAGTTATTAAGCGACTTGTGTACCCGTTTTATTCATCGTAAACTGTATAAATATGTAGAGATCGAGAATTTGGATACAGATATGATTACGGAAATCCGCAGCAGTTTTGCGGGAGCGGGACTTAACCCAGAATATGACTTAGAGATTGATTATCCGACAGATTTGCCTTATGATGTGTTCCGTCCAGGAGCAGCCTTCGACAATAATCAAATTTTACTGCTTGATCGCAATGAGCAATTGCGGGAAATTTCAGAGGTATCGGATATTGTGCGCTCAATAAGCGGAATTCATCGTGGCAGATATCACCTATATTTCCCACAGGATAAGCTGAAAAAAGCCCTTACACGGTTGCCCTTTTCTGTAGCAGAGATTTTTGCAAAATAATACAAATATTTATGGAACTATTGATAAAAACAACAAGGAGTGAGCTTTAAAATGTATCTGTTCGACACACATACACATTTAGATGCGCCTCAATTCGACGAGGATCGCGAGGAAGTTATAGCTCGTGCAGTAGAGGCCGGAGTTAGCAAGATGATCAATATTGGATTTAATCGGGAAACGATCCCTTCAACGATGAAGCTGGCTGAATCTTATGATTATATTTATGCAGCGGTGGGCTGGCATCCACAGGATGCGATTGATATGAAAGAGGGGGACCTCGATTGGATCGCCTCTCTTTGCAGCCATGAGAAAGTGGTGGCCATCGGAGAGATTGGGTTGGATTATTATTGGGATACCTCTCCCAAGGATGTGCAGCAGGAGGTCTTCCGCAAACAAATTGGACTAGCCCGTGAACTAAAAATGCCAATCTGTATACATGACCGTGATGCCCATGAAGATGTCGTACGGATTTTACGGGAGGAAAAAGCAAATGAAATTGGTGGCGTAATGCATTCTTTCTCAGGCAGCTGGGAAACCGCAAAAATGTGTCTAGATCTAGGATTTCATTTGTCATTTGGAGGACCGATCACGTTCAAAAATGCCAGAGTGCCTAAAGAGGTGCTTGCACAGACGCCATTGGACCGATTATTGATCGAAACAGACGCTCCATATTTGACTCCACACCCCTTCCGAGGCAAGCGAAATGAGAGTGCTCATGTGAAGTTAGTAGCAGAGGCTGCGGCTGAAATTAAAGGGTTAACATGGGAAGAATTGGCTAAAATTACGTATGCAAACGCACTGGAACGATTTGGGATTGTCTGAAAACTGGAGTAAAACGGGTGAAAAATAGAGAATGGCCGATATATTAAACTTTTTTAATATAAAAACGGCTGATTATTACAATATTTTAACCATATATTTGCGTAAACGTGGTTGAATCGTCCTTTACAACATGCATCAAAACAGGATATCATCTTTTCAGTGATGTGAGCTGTTGTTATTGTGACAGCCATTGATTCATGGATCGTCTCGCTGAGTCTCCGTATGGAGAACGGGGGAACCAATATTGAACTGCCGCATGCCTGTATCTTGAATACGACTAGGAATTGCCGCAGAACAATATTTGATTTCTTCACGTGGTCTTTGGGGTGAATTTAAGGGCAACCGCCGTGAGCGGGTGACCTGAAATAGGGCGTCTCTCTTTCGTCCGAACCCGACAGCTAACCCCGTAAGCGCAAGTAAGAGAGGCAACCTCGTGCACAAACATTCCCGCGTATTCTGACATCGGAGAAGCCACGAAAGAGTCCTCAAGAGAACTCTTTTTAGGCTTCTTTATTTTTGAATAAACTGAATGTTGCCCGCATACTGTTATATAACAGGTGTAGGAGTAGCTGTGCCGAGCAGGCGATCCATGAGCAGGAGACGCTAAGTTAATACGTGCGTATCCTGTGACAATCTCAAATAGTTTCGTCAAAGAAATTCAGTCCTCATGATATACAAATTGACGACGAGGCTATGTAAGGAGGATGGAGAGAATGGGCTTATTCCAACCAGAGGTATCCCATGATTCGCAGTCATCCAGCAGGTCTTTCGCATTACGGTGGGAGCAAGTAAATACTCGCGTACTTTTACTTGCAGGTGTGATTTCAATCGCAATCGCGCTGTTAATTCTGCTGTACGTACACGGTCAAAGTAATAAACAATTAGTTTTAGTAATAGACGGGCAAACACAGATACTTGAAACGCGAGAAGCACTTCTTGGTGATGTGTTGGAGAAAGAGCAAATTTCGCTGCAGCCGCATGATGAATTATCTTTAGGTCTGAGTGATGAAATAAAAGA
The DNA here is from genome assembly GCF_038002725.1 of Paenibacillus sp. FSL H7-0323. Taxonomy (NCBI): domain Bacteria; kingdom Bacillati; phylum Bacillota; class Bacilli; order Caryophanales; family Paenibacillaceae; genus Paenibacillus; species Paenibacillus sp. FSL H7-0323. Next base: position 4,925,294 of record NZ_JBBODB010000001.1, read on the forward strand.
CGGTGACCGTGTCGTTATCAATCGTGCGCAGAAATTTAGCCTTACTGCGGACGGAGCAACAAAAACGTTATATACGACCGAAGACACTATCGGTCAAGCGATTGACAAACTGGGTATCAACCTAGAAGGCTATGATAAGATTTTTCCTTCGTTAGACACCACCATCTCTGCTGACATGGAGATTAAGATCGTTCGTATCAACAAGCAAACGGTACAGCGAACAACTAACTTACCTTTCCGTGTTATTAAGACAGCAGATCCCTCCCTTACTGTGGGAACAGTTAGAGTGGCACAGGCAGGCAAACCAGGCGTCATGGTTCAGCATATTGAAAAGATCTATCAAGACGGAGAACTGGCCTCTATGCGCATGATCGGCAAGGAAGTACAAACGGTAACAAAAGATAAGATCATTGCCGTTGGTACTAAAGCACTTCCTAAGCCTACTGTAGTTGCTAAAGCTACAACAACTTCCAAATCAAGCACTACCTCCAAAACGACTAAAGTTAGCGCTAAGACTAAGAACGTCACAAGCAAGGCTGGCGTAGACTTTGAGTACAAGAAGATGATTAAGAACGTCTCCATGACAGCTTATTCGTCAGAAGAGCCAGGGATAGGTACTAAAACTGCCTCCGGAACACGCGTAACGGAAGGTCGTACAATTGCAGTAGATCCGAATGTAATTCCTATTGGCTGGTGGGTTTATATCGATGGGCTTGGATTCCGCCGTGCAGAGGATACTGGCGGTGCCATTAAAGGCAATAAAGTGGATGTCTATTATGATTCCCTGAGCCATGCTCGTAATTTCGGCCGTAAATCACGTACCGTTTATGTGATTGGACCTGTGAAACCAGAGCTTAACTAGAATTGAAGCTTTTGCAAAAAATCCTTTGATAAGCTATAGTGATGATAACCGTTAAGGAACGCTGGATGATCATTTCGTTGATCGCAGAGCAACCGCTCATCACTTATACATTCTTTAACCAAAAGAAGAGGAGCGAATCCTCTTCTTTTTGCTTTTTTTGGAAGGAGTCAAGAAATATGATTAAGGAATTAATCGTCGTTGAAGGCAAAAGCGATACCGTAGCCATTAAGCGTGCTGTAGAAGCGGATACCATTGAGACAGGCGGCTCTGCTGTAAACCGGACTGTAATTGCTAAGATCGCGCTTGCTATGGAACGTAGAGGGGTTATTATTCTTACGGACCCGGACCATGCTGGGGAGCGAATTCGTAAAATCGTTTCAGCGAAGGTGCCGGGCTGCAAGCATGCTTTTATTCCAGAGAAGGACGCAACTCGAAAAGGGGATATCGGTGTAGAGAATGCATCACCAGAGGCGATTCGTCATGCGCTGCGTAATGTACATACCTCTTTTGAAGGAGCACCTGCTTTGATTGGTATTGATGATCTTATGGCCGCTGGAATGCTTGTACACCCTCGGGCTGCTGAAAGACGTATGGCACTTGGTAATTTGCTTGGAATCGGATATTGTAACGGCAAACAGCTGTACAAGCGGCTGGCGATGTTTGGGATTACGCGGGAGGAATTTGCCGGGGCTCTCGCCCAAATTGATCAGGGAGGCATTACTTCATGAGTGGTAGAGAGGAAATTTCGACTCCAAAACGGACCAAAGAGATTATTCAACGTTATGGATTCAAGTTCAAGAAAAGCCTGGGACAGAATTTTTTGATTGATCAAAATATTTTGGACAAGATTGTAGACGCTGCTGGACTAGATAGCGATTCTGGGGCGCTGGAGATCGGGCCGGGAATTGGAGCGCTGACGGAGCGTCTGGCACTAACAGCGGGTGCTGTAACTGCCGTAGAGATTGACCGTAGACTGATTCCAATATTAAAAGACGTACTTTCCCCCTATCCCCATGTTAAGGTTCGTAACGATGATGTCCTCAATGTGAACTTGCAGGAAATGTTCAAGGAAGATTTCACCACTGTGAACAAGGTCAGTGTGGTTGCTAACCTGCCTTATTATGTGACTACTCCGATTCTGATGAAGCTGCTCGAAGAGAAGCTTCCCCTTGATAACATCGTTGTAATGATTCAGAAGGAGGTTGCGGAGCGTATGGCTGCATCTCCAGGTGGAAAGGAATACGGAAGTCTTAGCATTGCCGTGCAGTACTACAGCGAGCCTGAGCTCGTCTGTATCGTGCCACGTACGGTATTCATCCCTCAACCTAATGTGGAGTCTGCTGTTATCCGACTGAAGGTTAGAGAGCATCCTCCGGTAAAGGTGGAGAGTGAGAAGCATTTCTTTGAAGTGGTTCACGCTTCTTTCACACAGCGCCGCAAGACGATTGCTAACAATCTGAAGGCTCGTTACTTCCCTGAACAAGGACGTGAGCAGCTGGAGGCTTTACTCGCAGAAGCGGGTATTGAACCGACCCGTCGCGGAGAAACACTCAGTCTTGAAGAATACGCCCGCTTAAGCGGTGTTTTGCTAGCCGCTGGAATTGAATAAGCAATAGGAAACGGTTGTTGTCTTAAGGACGACAACCGTTTCTCGTAGAAATATAAGGATGTTATTCTGGTGGAGCATTATACATTCTTATATTTTAAAAATATGTTGAGTTATGAACCAACTGAGGCCTTTGCCCATACGATGGGGTAGAGGTGGTGGTTGTAATGAATTTAGGAGACTTGGTCGTTCGCAAATCTTATGGCGGTGATTTAACATTTCGTGTAGATAATATTGTGCAGGATAGAGCCGTCATTAAAGGCACAGATTTCCGCCTGTTGGCGGATTCTCCTCTGGATGACCTGGTTCAAGTGCCTCCTACCCGAATAACGGAACGGGGACAGCAAGCACAGATCAAAGCGAAGGAATCACTGACACAGCTGCGGAAGGACCGTCAGGAGCAAAGTCAGCGGAGCGGGGGAACCCTAACAGAGGGGACATGGGCTCCACCGTCCAAGGAAGCTCCTTATTTTGAAGTGCCAGGTAAAGTACTGCATCTGGATGGCGATCCGGCATATTTGAATAAGAGCCTTAGCTTATACGAGCAGCTGCGGATTCCCGCTGAAGGGCATCATGTTCATGAATCTGCAATGGCTGATACGTTATACCGGCTGTTGCCCCGTGTACGCCCAGATATTGTAGTGATCACTGGTCATGATGGGGTACTGAAGCAACAGCATACTTACGATCTGTATAGTCTGAATAGCTATAAAAATTCGCAAAACTTTATAGCTGCTATTAGGGTAGCTAGGGAGTATGAGCGGAATTTTGATGCGTTGACTATTGTTGCCGGTGCTTGTCAATCTCATTTCGAGGCCTTACTTGGAGCTGGAGCTAATTTTGCCAGTTCACCTGGTCGAATTTTGATCCATGCTCTGGATCCCGTGTATGTAGCAGCAAAATCATCCTTTACTTCCATCAGGGATACTGTAAATCTTAGCGATGTTCTGAATAATACCATCAGCGGTAATCAGGGTATTGGTGGTGTTGAGACCCGTGGCAGCTTCCGCATCGGAATGCCGCGACTGCAGAATCTGTCGGCGCTAAAAGTGACACCATCAGCCATTTAAGCGGCAGAGATAGGTCTATGGTGTCAGGAATATAGGTAATTTGAATGGGCTGAATAGAATATCCGAAAGAAAGGGTGAGCGCTGAGCTTAACCCTTTCTTTTTTTCTTTGTAATGCCTATATTACAGATAACAAGGATATTAGTCCGGCGCTGATTTCTCGCAAAAAAATTCCGTTGACAACGAAATATGCATCAACTATAATTAATTATTTATTTGCTTTGACATTGTCCTGAAAAAGTTGTATAATGGACAAGAAAAGAGGTGGTCGTCAGGTAATGGCTAATAACGCGCTGTTGGAAATCAAACGCAGTCTTGAAGCTCACGTCGGTCATAAGATCACATTGCGTGCAAACGGAGGTCGTCGTAAAACCGTTGAACGCACAGGTGTCCTGGAAGAAACGTACCCTTCTGTATTTATTGTCAAACTGGATCAGGAGCAGCAAACTTTTAAGCGAGTCTCCTATAGCTATGCCGATATACTTACTGAATCTGTGGAAATCACAGTTTGTGAAGACGATGGGCAGATGCGGATTATGTATATTAAAGCTTAATGTTTCACGAACAGTCTCCCTTGGAGGCTGTTTTTTGTTTGCGTTTTTTGGGACAAATATTTGGTGCATGATCCGTGTGCTAAGCAAGCATACTAATTGGGCAACGGGTTAATCATTTATTTTCATAAGGGAGGAATTCCGTAATGAGCCGCAGAAAACGAGGCATGATGTCGGAGGAACTGAAGACAGAGTTAGCCAAGGAGCTGGGTTTTTATGAAACCGTGGAACGTGAGGGCTGGGGTGGAATTACAACTCAAGACGCTGGCAACATGGTGAAAAAAGCGATACAGCTTGCTGAACAGGCTGCGCGGAAATCTTAAATTTTAGGCTATAAAGTGAATATTACTGAAAAAGGGTGCGTCTAAATGGCGACACCCTTTTATTATTGGACTTCATTAGAAGTTTCTCATATAATATGTTAAGTTGTTTTTACGGGAAAAGCTGAAGGTGGGTGAACGCCTTGAAAATGTATGAAAAGGCACCAGCTAAAATTAATTTGATGCTGGATGTGCTGCACAAACGTGCTGACGGTTTTCATGAGGTGGAAATGATTATGACCATGGTAGATTTAGCAGACCGCTTAGAGCTGTCTGAGCTGCCAAGGGATACTATTATAATATCAAGTCAGGCTGGTTATATTCCCCTGGACGAGAAAAATTTAGCTTTCCAGGCGGCAAGGCTTATTAAAGACCGTTATAACGTGAAGAGTGGGGTACATATCCATCTGGATAAAAGAATTCCGGTTGCGGCTGGCCTGGCTGGCGGCAGCAGTGATGCCGCAGCTACGCTACGCGGTCTAAACCGTCTGTGGCGTCTGGGTATTCCTGCGCAGGAGCTACAGGAGCTTGGCGCTGAGCTGGGTTCTGATGTACCTTTCTGCGTCACAGGCGGCACAGCCTTGGCTACAGGACGAGGCGAAAAGCTGACACCAATCAATAACCCGCCACAATGCTGGGTTGTGTTGGCGAAACCACCGATCAATGTATCGACTGCAGAAGTGTATGGACGCGTTCGGAGCAATAATATAGCGGTTCATCCTTCTGCTCGAAAGATGCAGCAAGCGATAGAAGCTGGAGACTTTGGGGGCGTGTGCAACCATCTGGGCAACGTGCTTGAAGATGTTACCCTAAAGCTGCATCCAGAAGTTCAGCAGCTTAAGGAAGCGATGATAAAGCTTGGAGCAGATGGTGTACTGATGTCAGGCAGCGGACCTACCGTATTCGGATTAGTGTCCAAGCAGTCTAAAGTAGCAAGGATTTACAACGGACTGCGAGGGTTCTGCAAGGAAGTCTACGCAGTGAGATCACTGAATTAGTCTGCTTCTCTTGTGTAAACCCGTACAAAAGTGATATATTTTTCTAAAATATTCGGTTTTGGCGAGGAGCATTCCGTGAAGAAATTAAAAAGAAGCCAACGTTTGGTAGACATGACTCAGTTTTTACTTGAGCGGCCGCATGAACTACTGCCGCTGTCTATATTTGCCGATCGCTATGGAGCGGCTAAGTCCTCCATTAGTGAAGATTTGGCAATCATAAAAGAAGTATTTGAAGGTGAAGGCATCGGAGAGCTGCAGACTTTAGCTGGTGCAGCGGGTGGAGTACGTTATATCCCGGTTATGCCTAAAGATATGGCGCTTACCTTTGTGCAGCGCTTATGTGTGCAGCTAGAGCAGACTGACCGGATATTGCCTGGCGGTTATTTGTATATGTCGGATCTACTTGGGTTGCCGTCTTTGATGGAACAGGCGGGTAAGATCATCGCAACGGCCTTTTACGGATCGGAAATCGATGTGGTGATGACCGTTGAAACGAAAGGCATTCCACTAGCCTATGCAACAGCAGCACAGCTAGGCTTGCCGGTAGTGCTTGTGCGACGTGACCATCAGGTTACAGAGGGATCAGCAGTAAGTATTAACTACGTATCAGGATCTCATAAAAGCATACACACAATGTCTCTCTCCAGACGTGCACTCAAGGAGAAATCGCGAGTACTTATCGTAGATGACTTCATGAAGGCGGGAGGGACTGTACGTGGTATGGTCGATCTGCTCGGTGAATTTAATGCCGAGGTTGCTGGGGTAGGCGTTTTAGTGGAATCAGGCGCTGTAGAGACGGAAGAGCGTCTGTTGCACGATTACGTGTCCTTGGTAAAACTAAGTGAAGTAGACTCGAAAGAGCGGAGAATTTCGGCGCATCCGGGCAACTACTTTTCCTCTTGATTAGCCATTCTCTTACATTTTCAAAAAGCGTGGAAATTGTCGAAAACGTAAGGAATATTAAGAAAACTACTCGATGTATGTCGAAAACAACATATCCCAAAAAATATATTTCTTTTTTAGGTATTTTATGGAATCAAAAAGAAGGAATTCGCTTTGCTGTGTGGAATTATACACCAAGTCTCTGATGGAAAAAGGTGGTGAACACACACATGCAAATTACGGATGTCAGACTCCGCCGCGTTAACTCTGAGGGGAGAATGAAAGCAATCGCATCCATTACCATCGATAACGAGTTTGTTGTTCATGACATTCGCGTCATCGATGGCAATAATGGGATGTTTGTTGCAATGCCCAGCAAGCGTACACCGGACGGCGAATTCCGCGATATCGCGCACCCGATCTCTTCGGGAACACGCGAGAAGATTCAATCCGCGGTTCTGGCCGAGTACGATCGCGCCGCTACGGAAGAAGAAGAAGTTATTGAAGAGGGAGCTTAGGCTTCCTCGGAAGACGGCTACCTTTTGGGTGGCGTAGGATCCGCCGTTTTTGATAAGATCACACCGACATACACTTCATGAATTAGCAGCCTGATCTTGCAAGAAAAGCTATTGCTGGTGAAGGATTTGACGACATCTTCGAAAGGCAGCGATAAATGCTTTTCTAACTTGGGGTTTATAGAAAAGAGAACCATGACTTCATGGTTCTCTTTTCTTTTTGCCCGGAATGAGATATATTCAGTAGTGAGTTCAAGAGTAGGAGGTTGGCATTCTTGAAAAGAATGGCTGTAGTACTTGCCGCAGGTCAAGGCAAGCGAATGAAATCTAAATTATATAAGGTGCTGCACCCCGTTTGCGGTAAGCCGATGGTAGGGCACGTGCTTGATACAGTAAAAGCGACCGGATGCCAGCGCACCGTTGTTGTTGTTGGGCATGGCGCAGAGAAAGTTAAGGCCTATGTAGGTGAAGGAGCGGAATACGTTCTGCAGGAAACTCAGCTCGGCACTGGCCATGCTGTCAAACAAGCAAAGGATTTACTTGCTGGCGAAGAAGGAACAACTATAGTTATTTGTGGAGACACACCACTTGTTACCACGGAGACCCTGGAAGGACTCATGGCGCTTCATGAACAGCGTAATGCGGCTGCAACCGTATTGACAGCTGTTATGGAAAAGCCTACAGGCTACGGAAGAATTATTCGTGGTGAAGATGGCGGCGTTCTGAAGATTGTAGAGCAGAAGGATTGCACTACTGAAGAAGATGCGGTTCAAGAAATCAATACAGGCACTTATTGTTTTGATAATGCTAAATTATTTGCTGCACTCGAGAAGGTAACGAACAGTAATAACCAGCAGGAGTATTATTTGACTGATGTGATTGGGATTCTTCGTTCACAAGGGGATACCGTATTAGGATATCAGACCCATGACGCAGCTGAGTCTATCGGCGTTAATGATCGTTTAGCTTTGTCCGAAGCGGAAGCCTTTATGCGTCAACGTATTAATCGTAAACACATGCTGGGCGGTGTGACCATCATTGATCCAGCCTCGACTTATATCGGAGCAGATGTAGTTATCGGATCAGATACTACGCTTTATCCAGGAACCATCCTGAAAGGGAAGACTGTAATCGGGGACAATTGTGTGATCGGACCGGCTAGTGAAATCGAAGACTGTCAGATTATGGATGATGCAACGATTAAGCAGTCCGTATTGAATCAAGCTCAAGTCGGCGCACGGACAACCGTTGGGCCTTTTGCCTATTTGCGTCCAGGCTCTGTGCTTGGAGAAGAGGTTAAGGTTGGAGATTTCGTCGAAATCAAGAATGCTACGATTGGTGACGGTTCAAAAGTGTCACATCTTAGTTATGTCGGCGACGCATCTGTAGGTAAGAATGTAAACGTCGGGTGCGGTGCGATTACCGTTAACTACGACGGGTATAATAAATTCAAGACAACAATCGCAGACGATGCCTTTATTGGCAGTAATGTTAACCTTATTGCTCCAGTTACTGTGGGCAAAGGGGCTTTTGTTGTAGCAGGTTCGACAATTACACGTTCCGTTTCCGAGAACGATCTGGCTGTAGCTAGAGTAAGACAAGAGAACAAACCGGGATATGCAGAGAAGATCCGTTCCCGTGCAAAAGCGAAGAAAGACCACTCGAGTCCATCGTAAAGCGTTGCTAAGAAGCGCCGGACGGACTTATATTTCCGCGCCGGCGCCTTTGGAAAGCTAAATTCCGTCACGGAGGGTTTATATTTTATGACTTATTGTGATTCCAAGTTAAAGATTTTCACCTGTAACTCCAATCCTAAGCTAGCTAGTCAAATTGCTGATTACATCGGGATTCCGATGGGTGAATCACACACCACAAGTTTCAGCGATGGAGAAATTCAGGTCAAGCTGTCAGAAAGCGTTCGGGGATGCCATGTTTATATTGTTCAATCCACTTGTGGCCCTGTAAATGATAACCTGATGGAGCTTTTGGTTATGGTAGATGCGCTTAAACGTGCCTCCGCAAAAAGCATCAACGTGGTTATCCCTTACTACGGATATGCCCGTCAAGATCGTAAAGCCCGTTCCCGTGACCCCATTACCGCTAAGCTGGTAGCGAATCTAATTGAAAAGGCTGGCGCTCACCGTGTAATCACGATGGATCTTCATGCCATGCAGATTCAAGGATTCTTCGATATTCCAGTGGATCACTTGCTTGGTGTACCGATTCTGGCTCAGTATTTCCGTTCCAAGCAAATCGAGAACCCAGTTGTCGTATCGCCGGACCATGGCGGTGTAGTACGTGCAAGAAAGCTTGCTGATTTCCTGAACGCTCCACTGGCTATTATAGACAAGCGTCGTCCAGAACCTAACGTCAGCGAAGTTATGAACATCATCGGTAATATCGAAGGCAAAACAGCCATCCTGATCGATGATATCATCGATACCGCTGGAACGATCGTACTTGGTGCTAATGCTTTGATGGAAGGCGGCGTGAAGGAAGTATACGCATGCTGTACACACCCAGTATTGTCTGGTCCTGCACACGAGCGTCTGGAGAATTCTCCAATCAAAGAAATTATCGTGACGGATACCATTCCAATTCGCAGCGCGAATCCAACCTCTAAGCTCAAGGTGTTGTCCGTGGCTCCACTTATGGGTGAGGCAATTATCCGCGTTCATGAAGAGTTGTCGATTAGTAAATTGTTCGAGATTGAATAAATATAACGAATGAATAGTACAAAAGGGTTACACCTCCGTTCTCGGAGATGTAACCCTTATCGGCGTGCTACAGGTAGAACTACTGGATTTAATATCCGGGACGGGAGACAAAGGTGAATAAACTGCGGTTATATAGTGTCCCTTGTAGCTCCACGAAAGCTTCGTCTACCGCTGTTAATACACCGATATCAATATGCACGTCGCCCTTGTATATTTCCACGGGCACAGCATATTGGATGTGGTACTGAAAATGGCGTTGATGTGTCAATAATTCGCCTTTGTGCGGCATGGGTTATCACCTGTCTTCGGAGTATAATTTCGCTCTGGTTGCACAGAGATATGTAGATTAGATCTATTGTACCAAAAACGGACTCCTCTTGCCGGAGAGCCCGAACGGAAAGGAAAGGTTCGATAATGAAATGGATTGTCGGATTGGGGAATCCCGGAACACAGTACGCGAAAACAAGGCATAATGTTGGCTTTATGGCTTTGGATGAGCTTGCTGCCCAGAACGGAATTGCCTTCAACCAGAGCAAATGTAAATCCGTCATCGGTGAAGGGGTCATTGGTGGCGTCAAAACCGTATTGATTAAGCCCATGACCTTTATGAACTTATCCGGTGAGGCCGTTCGCGCTTATATGGATTATTACAAAGTTCAACTTGAAGATATGATCGTCGTTTATGATGATTTGGATACAGAAATCGGAAAAGTCCGCTTGCGTTATCAAGGAAGCGCTGGTGGACATAATGGAATTAAATCCATCATACAGCATGTAGGAACACAGAATTTCAATCGGGTACGAATGGGTATTTCTCGTCCTGAGCCAGGTTTTGCTATTGTCGATTATGTTCTTTCTACTTTTCCTAAGAAGGAAAGCGATCCGCTTAAGCAAATGATCCTTAATACTTGTGATGCACTGGAATACAGCTTACAGCATTCATTTGAGCAGACGATGGCTAAGTTCAATGGTTAATCTGTAAACCCTGTTGTTTTTAAGGCTAAAGATGAAGCTGCCCGGACATACTGAAGGTATATAGTACCTTCAGGAGGCATATAGATGGCAATAAACTATGTTTGTAGGCACTGTAAGACATCTCTAGGCAGTATTAATAGAAGTGATGTTACAGAAATGCAGTTGGGCCTTCATTCCTTGACCCCTGCGGAGCGCAGAGATATAATAGCGTATAATTCAGAAGGTGAAATCACGGTAAAGGTTACTTGCGACTATTGCAAGGAGGCTTTAGAGAACAATCCGGAGCTTAGCCTGCTGACAAGTCCGCTTCAGTAAGGTGGAAGCGCCTGTCTCTATCGTCATCCGCAAGCCTTGGCGTTACAGCTGAGGCTTCTTTTCGATTCCAATCATAATAGGTGACGGTGGCTATGCCACCGTTAGCCTGTTTAGTAAGAGAGGTGCGCCTGTTGTTACAAGGTCTTATAGAAGCTTTTTCCAAGGATCCCGATTTCCAGTCTATCACCCATGGTGTTGCTGCAGGTATGAAAGAGCAGCTCATATCGGGGCTTACAGGTTCTGCTAGACAGATTATGCTTGCAGCATTACATGAAGAGACAACTCGTCCCTTACTTGTAGTGACTCATAATATGTTTTCGGCCCAGAAGATGGCCGATGATTTGCAGGAAGCGCTTTCTCCTGACCGGGTTCTGCTCTATCCCGCCAATGAACTAGTGGCTGCAGAAGCGGCTGTATCAAGCCCAGAGACACTGGCTCAGCGTATAGATGTGCTGACCAAATGCGCTCAGGGCTTCCGTGGTATTGTTGTAGTTCCTTACTCAGGAGTGCGTAGATTGCTGCCAGCCCCAGAGGTTATGGCAGAGGCACAAGTCACCGTTTCCCAAGATGGAACGCTTGCTCTGGATGAATTTTTGATGTCCATGATTGAAATGGGCTATGAAAGAGTAGAGCGGGTTGAAAATCGTGGTGAACTGAGCGTACGGGGTGGAATAATTGATTTTTATCCAATGACATCTCCTTTGGCTTATCGGGTTGAGTTATTTGACGATGAGGTTGATTCCATAAGAACTTTTGATCCAGTGGATCAGCGTTCTATTGATAAGGTACGTAGTGTGAAGATTACACCGGCTAAAGAGATTATAGCTAGTAGATTGCGCCAGGAATCTGCTTCTGCTGAAGCCTCAGCTATGATGGAGCGACAGTTGGAGAAGATGGCGGATCGCCAGGCGAAGCTCAGGCTGCGGGAAGAAATTGGCCGTGAGCTGGAAATGCTGCGGGAAGGTACTTATTTCCCGGAGATCTATAAATATATCAGTCTTTTATATCCTGAACGCTCTCATTTATTTGATTACATGGCCCAGGATACCATTCTTATTCTAGATGAGCCGACAAGACTGCTCGAAACGGCGAGACAGCTTGAACGGGATGAATCGGAATGGAACCTGCATTTGCTGCAAAACGGCAAATCATTGCCGGATCTAGATCTCTCTGTCGATACGGATGTTGTTATGTATCAGCGCCCGTTCCAAAGCCTGTTTATGTCAATCTTTTTACGTCAGGTTCCGCATATTCAGCCTCAGAACATTCTTGGATTTATCAGTCGTGGAATGCAGGATTTCCATGGCCAGATGAATGTGCTGAAATCGGAAATGGAGCGTTGGCAGAAGTCCGGTGTTAAGGTAATGATGCTTGCGAGCAGTGAGGAACGGATTGAACGAGTGCGCAGAGTTCTTTATGATTACGGCATTAACGAGCCGATGATTGTACAAGGAAATCTGGGTTCTGGTTTTGAGCTGCCCTCTATTCATCTAGCTGTTATAACTGAGGGAGAAATGTTCTCTCAGAAGCAGCGGAAGGCACGGAAGATCTCCAAAGGAATAGATAATGCAGAACGGATCAAGAGTTACACAGAGCTGAAAATCGGTGATTATGTCGTCCATCAGAACCATGGTATCGGAAAATATATGGGAATCGGCACGCTTGAGGTCAGCGGTATTCACCGTGATTACATGCATATTTTATATGCTGGCGGCGATAAGCTCTCAGTTCCGATTGAGCAGATTGACCTGATTCAGAAATATGTCGGTTCCGAAGATAAAGAGCCGAAAGTATATAAACTAGGCGGCAATGAATGGACACGAGTGACCAATAAGGTTCGTTCCTCCGTTCAGAATATTGCTGATGATTTGATAAAGCTATATGCTGAGCGCCAAAGTGCCGCAGGATATGGTTTTGAAAAGGATACACAGGAACAGCATGAATTTGAAGAAATGTTCCCTTACGAGGAGACCCGAGATCAGCTTCGGGCTATCGAAGAGATTAAGAAGGATATGGAACAAAACCGGCCAATGGACCGATTGCTTTGCGGTGATGTTGGGTATGGTAAGACTGAAGTGGCTATTCGGGCGGCTTTTAAATCAGCGATTGAAGGTAAACAGGTGGCGGTGCTAGTCCCGACAACGATTTTGGCTCAGCAGCATTATGAGACCTTCCGGGAACGTTTCGCTAATTACCCGCTCAATATTCAGGTCTTAAGTCGTTTCCGCAGCCGTAAAGAGCAGAACGAGACGATTAAAGGCGTTAGGGCAGGAACTGTCGACGTAGTTATCGGTACACATCGTCTGTTATCTCAGGACCTTGTATTCAAGGATCTGGGGTTATTAATTGTGGATGAAGAACAGCGTTTCGGCGTGACTCATAAAGAAAAGCTGAAAAAACTGAAAACGAATGTAGACGTTCTTACGCTGACTGCAACTCCAATTCCTCGTACGCTACATATGTCGATGCTCGGAGTGCGGGATTTGTCTGTCATTGAGACCCCGCCAGAGAACAGATTCCCTGTACAGACGTATGTAGTGGAGCATAGCCAGACCCTTACGCGGGAAGCTGTAGAGCGGGAATTAGCTCGTGGTGGTCAAGTCTATTATCTCTATAATCGTGTGCAGGGCATTCAAGAAATGGCTGCTCAAATCTCTATGCTTGTTCCTGAGGCTAGAGTTGGCATCGGACATGGTCAAATGTCGGAATCTGAGCTGGAGAAGACCATTCTCGATTTCCTTGACGGAGAATACGATGTGCTCGTCAGCACAAGTATTATTGAGACGGGCGTAGATATTCCGAACGTTAATACACTTATTGTGCATGATGCGGATAAAATGGGCTTGTCTCAGCTCTATCAGCTGCGTGGACGTGTAGGCCGGTCCAATCGGATCGCTTACGCTTATTTCACGTATCAACGGGACAAGGTGCTGACAGAGGTTGCAGAGAAACGTCTGCAGTCTATTAAGGAATTTACGGAGCTGGGCTCTGGTTTCAAAATAGCGATGCGAGATCTGTCTATTCGCGGTGCAGGTAACTTGCTGGGTGCAGAGCAGCATGGCTTTATCGCATCCGTGGGGTTTGATCTGTACTCACAAATGCTGGCGGAGGAAATTCGTAAGCGTAAGGTTACTGTGCTTGGGGAGGAAGATACATCCCTGAAAGAGGGCAATACAGTCATTGATTTGTCGATTGACGCGTATCTGCCGTCAGAGTATATTTACGACAGTATCCAAAAAATTGAAATTTATAAAAAAGTGGCGGCAGTAACCTCCTTCGATGATGCTTCCGAGCTTGAAGATGAGCTCTTGGATCGGTTCGGTGAGTTACCTGAAGCCGTGGTGAATCTACTATCGGTCGCTCGTTTGAAAGTGTATGGAAAAATGTATGGCATTGATTCCATGATTAGACGCGGAGATGATGTTACCTTGAATTTCTATGAGGGAAGTCTCGGCGCTTTAGACACAGCGAAACTCGCCAAAGTTGGAAATAGCTTCGAAAGACGTGTACAATTTGATAGGGATGCGAAAGCCAGTATCCGGGTCAAATCGAAAGATTTAAGTGATAAACAGCTGCTTGACTTGCTTGAACAGTTTCTTAAGGAAGCTAAACAGTCTTTTAAATCGAAGGGAGAACTACACAATGTCGTTAAATAAAACAAAATCATGGAAAGTGCTGCTCGTTTCATTGGCAGCGGCAGTTTCCTTTTCTATGCTAGCAGCATGTGGAAATAGTGCGGATGATAATCAAGCTGTGGCCACTTATAAAGGTGGAACGATTACACAAAAGGAATTTGCAATGGATCAGAAAATCATGAAATTTCTCTCTCCACAACAAGCGCAATATTTAGAAATCGATGCGTTTAAGGAGTCCATTCTGAAGCAAGAAGTGGGCTTTGAATATTTGGCTTCCCAAGCAACGGATGAAGCGAAAAAGCAAGCGGAGAAAGAAGCCGATACTCAAATCGCAAGCATTAAGGAACAGTTGGGCGATACCTATAAGAAGACATTGAAAGATGCTGACGTTACAGAGAAAGATATTCGTACTTATATGGAGCGTGTGCTGACAGTTTATCAGGATATGCTGCTTAAAGTGACTGATGATGAAGTTGTCAAAGAATTCGAAGCGACTAAAGGCGACTTTACGGTTGCCACACTGCGTCATGTGCTAATTGGTCTGACAGATGCAGACAACAAAGAGCGTACCAGCGAAGAAGCGCTTAAAATAGCGAAAGAAGTTAAGGCGAAGCTGGATGGCGGTGCTGATTTCGCAGCCATCGCTAAGGAATATTCTGACGATACTGGCTCTAAAGAGGCAGGCGGAGAATATAAAGATAAAGCTGTAGGTACTTATGTGGAGGAGTTTAAGAAGGCTGCTCAGACCTTGCCTCTAAATACCATCAGTGATCCTGTAGAAACTTCTTACGGTTACCACATCATCAAGGTGGAGTCCCGTACAGACAAGACTTTTGACCAGTTAACGGATGAGCAAAAAGAAGGCATTAAGAGCTCAATTGTATCCAAGAACCTAGAAACGTTCATGGAAAAGGATCTGGAAGGCATTATTGAGAACATCAATCTGCCAAAAAGCTCTGCTGCCGCCGATGAAACCGGAACAAATAGTGGAACAGAAGCCACTACAGCTCCAAGCGCATCCCCAAGTGCTTCTCCAAGTGCTACAGATGCCGCTGAATAAACATCGGTAAATATGGACAAGCTTACCTTAGAAAAGCCATCTTCACTTAAAGTGAAGATGGCTTTTTATTTCGCAGAAACGGTTGTAGAACTACCTTTATCTTGATGCAGATATTAATACATGTCAGCTTATGTATAAGGATCTGGGAAGAGATGAATACTATGGTCAGATATTACGATAAATCACTGGGATTATCCTTTCCCATAATGGACAGTAGTAAGACCATACTTCTTAAGAAAGCGGGGCACATGTGAAATGAAAGCTACTGGAATTGTTCGCCGTATTGATGACCTCGGACGCGTGGTTATTCCCAAAGAAATTAGACGTACTCTTCGTATTAGAGAAGGAGACCCACTGGAAATATTCGTCGATCGGGACGGTGAAGTCATTCTCAAGAAATATTCTCCGATTGGTGAGTTGGGTGACTTTGCAAAAGAGTACGCGGAGTCATTGTTCGAAGGTACTGGACACATTACGATGATTGCTGATCGTGACACCTTCATTGCCCTTGCAGGCGGCTCCAAAAAAGATTATTTGGAGAAACAGGTAGGAGTGCTGCTGGAGAAAGTCATGGACAGCCGTAAGACTGTGTTAGAAACCAATGAAGGCAGTTATGAAATTGCTAAAGATCATCCGGATTTGGTGTCCTCATATGTAGCCTCACCGATCATTTCCGGTGGAGATCCTATTGGTTGTGTAGTGATGGTGAGCAAGGATGATTCGGCGAAGATGGCGCAAATGGAAATAAAAATGGCCGAAACGGCTGCCGCTTTCCTGGGCAAACAAATGGAGCAGTAATCTTAATTTAGACCCCGCTTTCCTTTTGGTAAGATATACAAAGGGCAAACGGGGTTTTGTCGTTTACACAAAACCGTTTCTACTTGTGGGCATACATACGTTATAATATAGAAATTCATCCCATCAAAGTTGTAGAAGCAGGTATTATATGAAATCTAATACACAAACATCACGATTGCTGCAAGGCGCATTTATCCTTAGTGCCGCGGCCATTATCTCAAAGCTTATTGGCACACTTCAAAAAATTCCGCTGCAAAATCTAGGCGGAGATGCTGTATTTGGTATATACAACACAGTGTATCCCTTGTATACAATGCTGTTAACGGTAGCTATGCTAGGTCTGCCTGCGGCGATCTCCAAATTTGTCGCCGAAGCTTCGGCTGGGAGACGCGATGAAGAAGGCCGCCGGATTCTACTATTATCCGCGCTAATTACAGGCATCAGCGGCTTGATTATCGGCGCCATCACCTATGCAGGTGCACCCATCATTGCCGAATGGGTAGGTAACTCACATGTAATGCCTGCCTTGCGGACAAGCGCCTGGGGTTTGGCAGTTGTCCCTGTCATGTCAGCCATACGCGGGTATTTTCAGGGGCTGCATAATATGGTTCCTACTGCCGTGTCACAGATTGTAGAGCAGTCTGTACGGGTTACAGTGATGATTGTTCTTCTTTTATATCTCACTTCGCAGGGAGCAGGAGCTGAGAGCATCGCTGCTGGCGCGCTGCTTGGTTCTGCCGGAGGGGGAGCCGCAGGGCTTGTAATTATGCTGCTGTACTTGAGACGTCACCGCCGGAGGGTAAAACAGGAAGCTGCTGCTGAAGTAGTTGCTGCTGTCGAAAGTCAGCGTGTAAGAGCGCTGGATGCAGGACATGGACTAGGTTCCAAACAAGGGTTTATGGGCATTAAAGCAGGTACACTGCTGGCTTATGGAATTCCCGTAATGCTAGGTGCACTGGCTATGCCTCTTATCGGTCTTGTAGATGTATTCACTGTGCCTCGACTGCTGTCGTCTGACGGAAGTGAAGTAGCTGCGATGGCCCAGTTTGGTGTGTACAATCGGGGTTTGCCACTTGTGCAGATTATAACGATGATTGCCACCTCACTGTCTGTTGTGTTCATTCCAGCTTTGGCGGAAGCGAAGTACAAGGGAGATATGAAGCTGATTGAGACCCGCTGCAGCTTGTCGCTGCGTTGGTTCTGGCTGTTAGGTCTAGCGGCCTCAGCCGGCCTTGCAGTGCTTGCTGAGCCGATTAATATGGCTCTTTACGGCGATACCGCTGGCAGCAGCACAATGACTTGGCTGGCTTTTACCGCTGTTGGCGGTACAGTCAGCATCATCTCTGCTGCGCTCCTGCAGGGCCTCGGCTACGTGCGCGCCCCGGCCCTGCACCTTTTGGCCGCCGCGCTGCTCAAGGCGGCCCTGAACCTGCTGCTGGTTCCGCAGCAGGGCATTACCGGCGCGGCCATCGCTGGCGTGGCCGCGCATTCGTTCGCAGCAGCGCTTAACGTGCTGCTGCTGTACCGCCAGGGCCATCTGCGGCTTCGCCTCGCAGATGCCCTGGCACGGCCCGCGCTGCTCACAGCGGGCCTGGCTCTTGCCGCCGCAGCTGCCAGCTGGGGCACTGGCGCCGCAGCTACGGCCGCTGGCATCGGCGGCGGACGCACCGCCAGCTTGGCGCAGAGCCTGCTCGGGGTGCTCGCAGGCTGCGTTGTCTTTGCCGTAGGTGCGGTGGTGCTGCGGCTGCTCAGCGAAAGCGAGCTTCGCCAGCTTCCGGGCATCGGCCCGTCTCTGGCGGACAAGTTCAAAAAGCTGCGTTTATTTCCATAATTAACCCGCTTAAAAGGAGGAACAGATATGAGTGCAACATTAACAGTTGTTGGTCTCGGGTCAGGTAATCCCGATCGGCTGACACTAGGAATTATAAAAAAACTGAAGGCAGCATCCGTTGTCTACGTTCGTACCCAAGAGCATCCAGTTATGGCTGCTCTCAACGAGCTTGAAATCGCCACGCAATCCTTTGATGGACTGTATGAAACATTAGCTTCGTTTCCTGAGGTCTATGCTGCAATTACTTCAAAATTGATTGAAGAGGCTCGCTCCGCCGCAGACGGTACAGATATTGTCTATGCGGTTCCGGGGCACCCCATGGTTGCAGAGTCAGCTGTTTCACAGCTGCGTCAGCGTTGCCCGGAAGAAGGAATAGAACTGCAAATATTAGGCGGGGAGAGTTTTCTGGACGAGGCGTTTGTGCGACTGGGGTTCGACCCTATTGAAGGCTTCCAGTTATTAGATGCTTCAGGCATTCGCAGCGCTCAGCTTCAACCTGAATTGCATACTCTGATTGGCCAGGTTTATGACAGCTTTACAGCTTCGGAGACAAAGTTATGTCTGATGGAGCTGTATCCGCCCGAATATGAAGTGGTGGTGGGTCATGCCCTTGGCGTGGAGAACGAAGAAAACATTGTGACTGTTCCTCTATACGAATTGGATCGGCTTGAGGGTTATGGTAATTTGTCTCTGGTCTATGTACCTGCGAATCGTGAGGAGAAGCTAAGAAATCGTACTTTCGCTCGCTTGCATGAGATTGTCGATATTTTGCGTAGTCCGGACGGTTGTCCGTGGGATCGGGAGCAGACTCATGAATCTTTGCGTAAAAATCTAATCGAAGAAACCTACGAAGTGCTTGAGACGATTGATGAGGATGACCCAGACCATATGAAAGAGGAGCTGGGCGATCTTTTGCTGCAGATCATGCTGCACTCCCAAATGGAAGAGGAGCTGGGCACGTTTGACGTATTTGACGTCATAGAAGGACTGAATGATAAGCTTATCTTCCGCCATCCCCATGTATTTGGTGACAAGAATGCGAATGATGCTGAAGAAGCTCTGATCAATTGGGAGGGCATGAAGGCAGAGGAGAAGCGGCGTAAAGGCGTGAAGCCAGAGGAATTATCCGCCCTCAGTGGGGTTCCGCGTGATTTGCCCGCTCTTATGAAGGCGTACAAGCTTCAGAAAAAAGCATCCAAGGTGGGCTTTGATTGGGACAACGCTACGGATTGCTTAGCTAAGGTTCGTGAAGAAATAGAAGAGCTGCAAGAAGCCATCGATACTGATGCAGCCGCCGAGGATCAAATTCTGGAGCTGGGCGACCTGTTATTTGCTGTTACCAATGTTGCCCGATTTATTGGCGCAGATCCGGAAGAAGCTTTAACCCGGACCAACCGCAAATTTGTGCGTCGGTTTCAGTATATCGAGCAAAGTCTGCGAGCCAAGGGTATGAGTGTAGAAGATAGCAGCTTGGAAGAGATGGAAGAGTTGTGGCAGGAGGCAAAGACTGAGGAACGAAAAGTATAGTAATTTTCTCAGACTATGTACGGTATACGGACCTTAAGATGAGGCAATGCTGTGAAAGTAGCATTCATCTCTGATTTAGATTATGGCGAGTAGTTTAATAGTGCTATAGAATAGATTCTGCGACGATTTCTGAGAAATAACTGTTTCTTTTTTTAAAAAACGACGATTCGTGGCAGGATTTTAAGATGACATCAAGAATATCATAAAGACGAAATGACGGCTTGCCCCATAATATGGCGGTGAATCTCGTTTCATTTATTTTTTCGTATCCTAGGAGGAACTTTAAATTATGAACAAGACAGATCTGGTAAACAACATTTCCGAGAAAAACGGATTGGCAAAAAAAGATGTAGAAGCAGTATTGAACGGATTCTTGGGTGAGATCACAGAAGCTTTGGCAAAAGGCGATAAAGTTCAACTGATCGGTTTCGGTACATTCGAAACTCGTAAACGTGCAGGACGTACTGGTCGCAACCCGCAAACGGGCACAACGATTGAAATTCCAGAATCAACTGTACCGGCATTTAAAGCTGGTAACAAGCTTAAAGAAGCCGTTAACTAATGCGTCTTGACAAATTCCTGAAAGTGTCCCGATTAATCAAGCGCCGTACAGTGGCCAAGGATGTGTCCGAACAAGGCCGGGTGCTGATTAACGGGCGGGAATCTAAGCCAAGTAGTGCAGTTAAGATCGGTGACGAGATTACTGTGCAATTTGGACAAAAGCTTGTAACGGTCAAAGTCGAAAAGCTAGTCGAAACGACACGCAAGGACGAAGCCGCTGGTATGTATACTCTACTTCGGGAAGAGCCTGTTGCCAAAAGCACCGGCTTGGACTGGTAGGAGTAACATAGTTAATAGTAAAAAAGAAGGCACAACTTTACATATTGTAGAGTTGTGCCTTCTTTTTTCTTTTTTTATCTCTCTTATTTTAGTGGATTGGAATGTTCTATAACTTCTTCTACTGCCATAGATTAGAGGTAAGAAGGAGGGGTACATGCTATGATCGAGCCAGGAAAGGTAAATAAACAGCATGATCTGCACATGCGCAGTCGTAAACAGCTAGAGTTGACGGGCGTGCAAAATGTGGAGAGCTTTGATAGCGAGGAATTTTTGCTTCGTACAGAACTCGGCCATCTCACCATTCGCGGGAATCATTTACATATCAAAAATTTAAGTCTGGAGAATGGACTGTTGTCCTTGGAGGGCAATGTACATTCCCTGATTTATCTAGATCCCGGATCGCAGGGCAAAAATAAAGGTCTACTGGGTAAGCTATTTAAATGAATCCTGCAGTTCAGTGGCTGACGCTGTTCTACATGATATTGGCCGGGGTGACAATGGGACTGGCCTATGACAGCTACCGGGTGCTGTCGCTCAAGTTCAATTTTCCCAAATGGCTGAATGCCATGCTTGACCTGCTGTATTGGCTTTGTGCTGCTTTGTTTGTTTTTAGAATGCTCTATGCCGGAAATCAGGGGCAATTGCGATTTTATGTCTTTTTAGGTTTATTTCTAGGAATATGGATCTATTTTTTGATCTTCAGTGTTACGGTGCGGCGTTTTGTGTTAATGTTAATTCAATCGGTTCAGTATATGTGCAGATTGCTATGGAGACTTGTGGAGATTCTAATAGGTAAACCTCTTCGCTGGCTTTGGCGCCTTATTATAGGGTTGCTAGTGCTGCTAGGTCGTATTCTATTATTCATCCTTAAGCTTCTGCTGCGTCTAACGAAGCCAATTTGGGTATTACCAGTAAGGTGGATTTCTCCATGGTTATCTCGGCTTAAGCATAGCGCCTGGATCGTGAAGATTACTGGATGGATTACCAAATGGCGGAAACGCTGACCTTTGAATTAGGGGGTACGCTGCATGAACAGATTCACTGCGGAAGAGAAAAGTAATCCCAGCAAAAATTCGGCCGCAGGCGCGAAGAGAAGAAGAGTCATGTGGATTCTCTTTGTGGCAGTATTTTTTGGCTGGGCGGGTTATACTTACTTCAATCAAAGTGCGGCAATTACGGACAAGGGCGAGCAACTCGCCAAGAAACAAAAGACTAGTGAGAGTGTCACAGCATCTTTGAATCAACTGAAATATGAAGTGTCCAGACTTAATGATGATGAGTATATTGGCCAATTAGCGCGTAAATGGTACAATATCTATCCTCAAGGGGAAACTCCTATTCGAACAGAGCAATCAGAGCAATAATACTGGCTAAAAGAGGCTTTTACTCTGTTGCCTTGCTTTGCTCTTTACTGTATAATCAAATCACCGCAGACAGGATGACCTTAATATTCGTCTGTATATTTTTAAGGGAGGATCATTTTATTCTATGGCAATTGAAGTGGGCACCAAGTTAGAAGGCAAAGTGACAGGCATCACGCATTTCGGAGCATTTGTGGATCTGTCAGGAGGTGTCACAGGTCTCGTTCACATCTCGGAAATCGCCGATAATTACGTCAAGGATGTTAACGATCATCTGAAGATTAGTGATGTAGTAACCGTCAAGGTGATCAACGTCGATAAGGACGGCAAGATCGGACTTTCCATTAAGCAGGCTGTTGACAAGCCAGCATCGGAAGTACGTCCGCCTAGAGCTCCAAGACCAGAACGTCCTAGCGGCGGAGACCGTTTCGGCGGCGGTGGCGGCAGTGGTGGAGGCGGCGGTGGATTCAATCGTGAACGGGGTGGGCGTCCATTTAAGCCTGCAGCCGGTAAACCTTCATTCGAGGATAAAATGTCGCGATTCCTGAAAGACAGCGAAGAACGGATATCTTCGATTAAGAAGAACACAGAAGGAAAGCGCGGAGGCCGTGGAGCCAAACGCGTATAATCCAATACCTGTACATCATAAATAACCGCAAGGGCATTTCGCCCTTGCGGTTTTTTTGTCGTGTCATATAAACTTGCCGACAGCATCCATGTCATTCTCACATAACTCTAGGGCAATCGCTGGCGAATGACCGCCAGGCTTGCGCCTAAAACTGCACTGGAAACAAGCTTAAGGAGAAGCAACCTACTGCGCCGCAAGGGATCGATCTATTTTTTTAGGAATAATGAACAAAGGCTTTTTTGTCGGAAATTTCTTATGACTGTCCCTCCATTTCTGACAAACTTTCTCAAATGACCCGCTATATAATGAGAACCATAAATTCTTAAACGGGTGGTGTAGGGAAATGAGTAAAAGCAATGTGGTGAATTTGCCAGAGTGGACAAGAGTGGGAAGCGAAGATAAGAAGCAGAGACAAGCCTTAGGCACGCGTATTATAGCTTGGGGTCAGAAGCAGCGATATATTCAGCTTATTACAGCGAAGAAGTGGATGCTTCTGTTAGGCTTTATGGGGTTTCTGCTAGGTAGAGCTATGATTCTGGACGAGCTGTCCCCTTTTGCTGTCGCATATTTTGCCGTCATTGTGTTTATGCGTCGAGACTCTATGTTACCTGTAGCAGGTGCTATTATAGCTGGAAGTCTCTTCACTCCGTTTCCGGGTGCCTTGGTTACTACGGCTGAACTAATTATATTTTTTCTTGTTTATAGAGGGCTTGAAAGTTTCGAACGAATAGATTTGTCTTATGCACCCCTTATGGTATTCGTATCCTCGTTTATGGTTGGCCTGTTCAAGATTGTTCTCGGACCGTCTCTTTCCTGGTACCCCTTTATGATGACAACTCTGGATGCTTTACTTGGGTTTGTTCTTACCCTTGTGTTCATTCAGGCACTTCCTCTACTAACTTACAAACAAAAGAGCAGATCGCTGAGGAACGAGGAGGTTTTATGCCTTATTATTCTGTTAGCCTCCGTAATGACAGGCCTTGTGGGCTGGACCCTTAATGGTTGGTCATTAGAGCATATATTGTCTCGTTATTTAATTCTGCTCTTTGCCATGGCGGGGGGCGCTCCCCTCGGTGCAGCTGTTGGGGTGGTGACGGGGTTGATCCTCAGCCTGGCCGATATCAGTGCTATCTATCAGATGAGTCTGCTTGCTTTCTCCGGAATGCTAGCGGGAATGATGCAGGGTGGGCGAAAGGGTGCGGTATCTATTGGCATGTTGCTAGGATCAACGATCCTTTCCGTCTATTTTACGGGTCCGGGTGATATGATGGCCTCAACATGGGAGACCTGCGCAGCAATAGTGCTGTTTCTAATAACGCCTAAGGCGATGATATCGGCGATTGCAAAATATGTACCGGGCACGTCAGATCATAGCCGATCTCAACATGAATATGCCCGCAGGGTCAGGGATCTGACTGCAGAACGGGTCACTCAATTCTCACAGGTATTCCAACAGCTCTCCAGTAGCTTTGGTCAGATTCCACGTGCCGGAGAAGTGGGCAAATCGGATCGTGAAATGGAAGATTTTATGAATACGGTCACAGAAGGCGCCTGTGCTGGATGCATTCGCCGTACCCACTGCTGGGATGCAAAATTCTATCAGACATATAGATACATGACAGATATGATGACAACTGTTGAGGAATGCCCTGATATTACGGCTGCTCAGCTGCCACCGGAATGGAGCCGTATTTGTGGCAAAACCGGAGAAGTGCTTGAGGTCATGAAGGGACAATATGATCTCTACCAACATGATATGCGGTGGAAAAGACAAATATACGATAGTCGCCAATTTGTTGCCGAGCAGTTGTCAGGCGTGTCACAGGTTATGGAAGACTTGGCCAAGGAAATTAAGCGTGAGGGACAGGCCATGTATCGGCAGGAAGCGCAAATCCGCGAGGCTCTTGAGAAATTGGGACTGTCTATTCATGGCATTGAAATTTTAAGTCTGGACCCAGGACGCGTAGAAATAGAAGTAGTGCACGCTTATAATCGCGGTTTTGATGAATGCCGTAAAATGATTGCCCCACTCCTCTCCGACATTCTGGATGAGAATATTGCTGTCATGAGTGAGACGGCGGTTCATCCCCGGGAAGGACTCTCGATGGTTACCTTTGGTTCAGCCAAAGCCTTTGAGGTAAACACGGGTGTGGCAGTTGTTTCTAAAGGTGGAGATATGCTATCTGGCGATAGTTTCAGCACCGTAGAGCTTGGAAATGGCACCTTTGCAGTATCCATTAGTGATGGTATGGGGAATGGTGAGCGGGCAAGGATGGAGAGCAGTGCCGCACTCGGCATGTTAGAAAAGCTGCTGCAATCCGGAATGGATGAGAAGCTGGCTGTAAAGTCGGTCAACTCAATTCTTTTATTACGCTCCCCTGATGAATTCTATGCTACTGTGGACATGGCTTTAATCGATCAATATTCTGCGCAGACAACGTTTATGAAGATTGCTTCAGCACCAAGCTTCATCCGGAGGGGGAGTGAGGTCATTCCAATAACCTCTAGCAATCTGCCGATAGGAATCATTAAAGATATTGATGTGGATTTAATCAGTATGCAGCTTCGCCCCGGCGATATTTTAATTATGATGACCGATGGTATTTATGATGCGCCTGGATATGCCGTTAATAAGGAGATATGGATGAAACGGATGATCCAAGAGCTTGAGGGTGATGATCCTCAGGATTTAGCGGACAGCCTGTTGGAGAAAGTGATCCGTTATCAGGGCAATGAGATCCTTGATGACATGACTATTGTCGTCAGCCGTCTTGATCATTTCCATCCGGAATGGTCCAGCCTGCATATGCCGGGCATCGGCCGTATGGAGCGTCCGCGTACGGTAAGTTAGTTATTTTAGGTTTAGTAGGTTTTAATGTTGGGTACGCGCGAAGCGTCGTATTGCTTGTATAGTTTAAGGCACGTGCAAGATATCGTGCTGCTTGGGGGGGCACGCGCGAAGCGTCGTGTTGCTTGTGAGTTTGTAGCACGCGTAAGGCGTCGTGCTAATGGAGGCAGTCGAGGCGAGTCCGTGATGTGTAACTCGCCGGCCTCTACTATTCTCGTTTCAATGGTCGGTTGACTTGGGGCGGAATCTGTAGATCTAAACTGTTTACTAGTGAAGGTATGGAACGGAGAGAAAGTTTGGAGCTGTAGAAGCGGAGCGTTCGCCTTTGTCCTCGGATTCCAACCGCGAGAGGCGGTTCTAATCAAGGAATCTGAGGACAACAGCGATCGAAAGCCCAAACATTTCTCGCAGTTCCACTATTCACTAACCCCCCTATTTGATCGAAATTCCCCCACTTAATATCGACCGTTTGAAATCTCTCATTTCTGGATATGCTAGAAACAGAGGTTCAAACAAAGGGGGAGTTGAGGGTTATGAAGCAAATTATGCTCATTACTGACGGTTGTTCGAATGTAGGAGAAAGTCCGGTGTTGGCAGCGGCGCATGCCCTGCAGGAGGGAATCACCGTAAATGTGGTCGGTGTAGTTGATTATGGTACGATCGGTGAAATCGGCAGCCGGGAGATTGCTGACATTGCCAAGGCCGGGGGAGGCCTTAGCCGAATAGTCGGAACACCACAACTGGCGCAGACGATTCAGATGATGACACGCAAGACCGTGGTTCAGACGATCCAGCAGGCGGTTAATAAAGAGGTAAAAAAGATACTAGGCGACGGCTCACTGGATCAGCTGCCTCCTGTTCAACGTTCACAGGTTGTTACAGTTGTAGATGAACTGACAGAAACAACGCCGCTGCGCATTGCACTTCTTATCGATGCCAGTGCCAGTATGAAGCCTAAACTGGGTGCTGTGGAAGATGCAATCCGCGATTTGGCACTCAGTTTAGAAGCACGGGAAGGCAAGAGTGAGATCGCTGTGTTTCATTTTCCCGGAAATAACAGCAGTGAAGATGCCAAGCTTGACCTGGATTGGACGCATGACATGTCAGGTATTCGTACGCTATTCTCTAAATTACACATGAGAGGCGCAACACCGACTGGCCCAGCTATTTTCAAGGTGCTTGAACATTATCGTTATGATACACTGGATGAACATCGTGGACGCCGACTAAGCGATGACCACGACGAAAGAGAAGGGATGATTGGTGGGTATGTCGTCTAATCCGTCCTATCCTACTGGTACCTTAATTAACGGCAAATGGCGGGGTAACCGTTATGTCGTTGAGCGGATGCTGGGAAGGGGCGCGAACGGAACCGTATATCTTGTGCAAAGAGAAGGCAGACGGGAAAGGTACGCGCTAAAAATCGGATACGATACACTTGAACTTCAATCGGAGATCAATGTACTGACCTCGCTGCAATCGCGACGAAAGCGGAATGAACATCGGGCTCGTCGTGAGAATCCATTGTCTTCTTATTTTTTGGAAGCGGATGATTTTGCGAATGGGGATAATATCCCCTTCTATGTGATGAGGTATGTTGAAGGCAAACCGCTGCATCATTTTTTATCGAAAAACGGTCCCGATTGGTTAGGCCTGGTAGGTCTTGGTCTGCTTGAAAAGCTGCGCACACTGCATGAATGTGGATTTGTGTTCGGTGATTTGAAGCCCGAGAACGTCATGGTATCTAAATACGGTGAAGTGGAACTGATCGACTTTGGGGGCACAAGCCCTATTGGTCGTAGCGTGAAGCAGTTTACCGAATGGCATGATCGTGGTTTCTGGAATGCGGGCAGTCGAATCAGCGATGAGGGTTACGATCTTTTCGCATTTGCTGTGCTGTGTCTTCGTTTGCTCAATGAAGAAGGGCTCAAAAAGGCAGCCTTACAGCTGCCGCAGACGAGAAGTGTGGACGAATTATTTAAGCTGGCTAGAAATTTACCCAATAAGAAACTATCCTCCTGGATTTGTATGGCGTTAAAAGGGGGGTTCTCAGGCTCTGCGGATGCTACTGAGGTCTGGCGAAACCATATTTATAACTCGCGCAGAAAGCGCCCGGATAGTATGGACACCCCCCGGTGGTTAAAAAATGCATTCGCATTGTCTTTGTTTTTGCTCGCCTTTACGATTTATTGGGTATTCCGTTTTTGAACTCATACATATAGTTGGAGAGAGAGGGGGGCGCATATGGAGCAAATGAATGGACTGGTGGAGTCTGTATTGGAGTCAGCAGCCGAGCATGAGCTGTGGGCGCCCCATGACACCATTGTAGTCGCAGTTTCCGGCGGCCCGGATTCTGTGGCTCTTTTGCATGTTTTACATGAAATATCTTTAAAATTTATACCGCTTACCTTAATATGTGCTCATGTGAATCATGGATTTAGGCCGGAGTCGAAGGAAGAGGCAGAGCTCGTACGTGGTATGGCTGAAGAATTGGGACTGCCCTTTGAGTTTGCGGAATTCGATATTCCCTCCTTGGCTAAAGAGAGTGGACTTGGTCCTGAGGGTACTGCACGTGAGAAGCGGTACGAATTTCTGATTGATACGGCTCACCGATATGGGGCGCGTTCTGTTGCTCTGGCTCATCATGCTGATGATCAGGCAGAAACTGTAATTATGCGTCTATTACGCGGAAGTGGCTTATCTGGACTGTCGGGTATCAAGTGGAAAAGAACAGAAAAAAAGGTGGAACTCATTCGCCCATTCCTACGTATTAACAAAACAGCACTTTTAGGGTTATGCCAAAATGAAGGTTTCACTTATGCTGAGGATGCCACCAATCTGCTGACGAAATACAAGCGGAATGCCATTCGTTTGGAAGTTCTTCCTTTTCTGGAAAAGTATAATGGCAGAGTGAGGCAATCCCTCGTACAGCTTGCGGAAATTGCGGGAGCTGAAGATGAGTATATGGAGACGTCTGCGGCAAAATGCTTTGAAGAGCTAGTTTCGGAAGGGGATGGGAAATACACCTTTAACAGAGCTTCATTTGCTGCCATACCCTCCGCTTTACAACGGCGTTTGATTAAACTAATATTAAATTATCTGTCGGCGGATTTATCTGCCCTTGATTTCCCCAAGATTGAAGCTGTACGTCGGGGAACGCTGCAGAGCTATCCCACCACCTGGAGCTTGGATTTGGGTGGAGGCCTGACTTGTGTGCGGCAATATGATAGTATCTTGTTCTCGTCCAAGCCCACGACGCCACAGGCAAGCTATACATATCGTCTGTTTTTACCGGACTCTGAGCTTAAATTGGAGGAAATAGGTAAGGTGATGTCGATGGCGGTACTGGAGAGAGAAAACTTTTTTGTACAGGGGGAGGATTATGGGAAGATGTCGGCTTGGTTTGACCGTGATGAACTGGTCTTTCCACTGACGATACGATCCCGATTGCCTGGAGATACCATAAGGATCATGGGATTAAACGGAAGCAAAAAGGTAAAAGATATTTATATTGATGATAAAATACCTGCTTCCGAACGGTCATTGATTCCCCTCGTTTGTGATGGTTTGGGCAATATCGTCTGGATTCCGGGCGTAAGACGCTCGATGCATGCCGCAGTAGGGCGGCACACGACCTCCGTACTTCTATTGTCTCTGGCAGAGCTGGATGACCACGAAGTCACGTAATGGTCGAAGTAAGTCTTTCATAGTATAACTTAGGAGGTTTCGCAAGTTGCAAAACGATATTCAAGAAGTATTGATCACCGAAGAGGAACTTCAGCAGAAAATTAAGGAGCTCGGTCGAACACTGAGCGAAGAATACGCAGGTCGTACCCCTTTAGTAATTTGTGTACTAAAAGGTGCGTTTATATTTATGGCAGATTTGGTTAAAGCCATTACAGTACCTGTTGAGATGGATTTCATGGCAGTGTCCAGCTATGGAGCATCCACCAAGTCCTCTGGAGTAGTCAAAATTATTAAGGATTTGGATGTATCGGTAGAAGGCCGCGATATCTTGATCGTTGAAGATATTATTGACAGTGGTCTTACACTCAGCTATTTAATTGAGTTGCTCCGCAACCGGAATGCTGCTACTATCTCTGTGGTTACCTTGTTTGATAAACCATCAGGCCGCACTGTTAATCTTGAAGCCAGCTACACAGGCTTCGTGTTACCTGACGAATTTGTAGTAGGCTACGGATTGGATTATGCCGAGCGGTATCGGAACCTCCCATATGTTGGAGTACTGAAACCTGAGATTTATTCCAATTGAACTAAGGACTGCCTCGATCATACGGATCGGATACCCACAACTTCCTTTATTTGAGGTGTCCCAAGAGGCTATGGTACAATAACTTGAGTGTTGTGAGAGGAGGTAGGGGATGAATCGGTTCATCCGGAATTCTGGTTTTTATTTGATTTTATTTTTAGTCGTGGTGGGTATTGTCCAGTTTGTGAGCAATGGAAATGAAGCCGCCGATTTCCCTAGATACGACGAGTTACGGCAGGAGATCAAGAACAACAATGTGAAGGATTTGACGGTTCAGTTTGAGGGTAATGCCTTTCTGGTCACAGGCGAGTATAGAGAGCTGCCTGCCGATACTAAATCGAAAAGCTTCTCCACATATATTCCTCCTACAGATGCCGCTATCAATGAACTGATTCAAGCCAGTGATGTTAATGGGATTGAATTAACTCAGAAGAAAATGGAAGGTACCAGCATTTGGCTGACATTCCTTTCTTCAATTATCCCGCTGGTAATTATGTTCATCTTGTTCTTCTTCCTGTTTAACCAGGCGCAAGGTGGCGGCGGTAAAGTCATGAATTTCGGCAAGAGCAAGGCTCGGTTATATAATGAAGAGAAGAAGAAAATCAGCTTTGAGGATGTTGCAGGGGCGGACGAAGAGAAGCAAGAGCTTGTCGAAGTCGTTGAGTTCCTGAAAGATCCACGCAAATTTGCAGCTGTCGGCGCACGTATTCCTAAGGGCGTATTGCTTGTAGGTCCTCCGGGAACAGGTAAAACATTGCTTGCCCGTGCGGTAGCAGGTGAAGCTGGCGTACCTTTCTTTAGTATTTCCGGTTCTGACTTTGTGGAAATGTTCGTGGGTGTCGGTGCTTCTCGGGTACGTGATTTGTTCGAGAATGCTAAGAAGAATGCTCCATGTATTATCTTCATTGATGAAATTGATGCTGTGGGTCGTCAGCGTGGTGCCGGTCTTGGTGGCGGACATGACGAGCGTGAACAGACGCTTAACCAATTGCTGGTTGAGATGGATGGATTCGGTGGTAACGAAGGCATTATTATTGTAGCGGCGACTAACCGCGCTGATATACTTGATCCGGCATTGCTTCGTCCAGGACGTTTTGACCGTCAAATTACGGTTGACCGTCCTGATGTGAAAGGCCGTGAAGCTGTACTTAAGGTTCACGCTCGTAACAAACCGCTTACGAAAGATGTAAGACTGGATGTTGTTGCTAAACGCACAACCGGATTCACAGGTGCTGATCTGGAGAATCTGCTGAATGAGGCAGCTTTGCTAGCTGCACGTCGTAACCGTAAAGATATTTCCATGATTGAAGTGGATGAAGCTATTGACCGTGTTATCGTAGGTACTGAGAAACGCAGCCGTGTGATCAGTGACCGCGAGAAACGTATTGTAGCTTATCATGAAGCAGGCCATACTATTGCTGGTTACTTCCTTGAGCACGCCGATATGGTGCATAAAGTTACTATTATCCCACGCGGACGTGCAGGCGGATATGTTATTATGCTTCCGAAGGAAGATCGGATGATCGTTACCAAGCAGGAGCTTTTGGATAAGGTTACTGGATTACTTGGTGGACGTGTTGCTGAAGAATTGTTTATTGGTGAGATCGGTACGGGTGCATACAGTGACTTCCAACAGGCTACGCGCATCGTGCGTGCCATGATTATGGAGTATGGTATGAGCGATAAGCTTGGACCTATGCAGTTCGGATCTTCTCAAGGTCAAGTATTCTTGGGTCGTGATATTGGGCATGAACAGAATTACAGTGACTCCATTGCTTATGAGATTGATCAGGAAATGCAGAACTTTATTACTTCGAGTTACGAACGTTGTAAAGATCTGTTGATCAAACACTCCAAAGAAATGCACTTGATTGCCAATACATTACTTGAGAAAGAAACACTTGAGCTTGATCAGATCACACAACTGATTGAACAAGGATTCCTTTCCGAGGATGGTAAACCAGAGGGTGGCGAAGGTGTTGCCCATGAAGTTGGCGAGCCTGTCATCGACAATATCGGTGATGTGCGAGTTCGCATTCAAGGCAAGCCTGAGGATGAACAGTCCACACTTCCTGACCTGTCGAAGGATATCCCGAATAACCCTGATTCTGAGGGTAATGACGGTTCCGGTGATGACAACAAAGGTGGGGGCACTAGCCTTACCTAATTGGGTCCACCATTCATATGATGTAAATTTATCCGGAGAACGTAACTGTTCTCCGGATTTTTTATTTTAATTTTTAAGGGATTCTATGCCTTAAAGCCTGTCCAGTTACATTGACAGAGGCTGGAACGTTGTGTACATTAGTGATTAATATTACTTACTATTTATATCAGCATGTTCATTTTTTCACCATGATGGCGCATGCCATTTGATAACATCATGTCGGCGAAAAGCCGCGAGGATTTAAGGGGGAGAACAATCGGTGGAAGCTCTGGCGCTTGAGCGCAAGCAGGAACAGAATCGAGAACTTCGTATACGTCTTGAACAGCTTAAAAAGGAACGAAACGCAATCATTTTAGCTCATTATTATCAACGTGATGAAATTCAGGAGGTTGCCGATTTCCGGGGCGACTCTTTTTTACTCGCTCAGAAGGCTGCAGAGACAGATGCAGAAGTTATTGTATTCTGCGGTGTTCATTTCATGGGGGAAAGTGCAAAAATTCTAGCCCCGAACAAAACCGTCCTTATTCCTGATGAACGTGCAGGCTGTCCAATGGCAGATATGGTCAATGTAGACGGTTTGCGTAAGCTAAAAGCTCAACATCCAAATGCTAAAGTAGTCACTTATATCAACTCGTCCGCCGAGATTAAAGCAGAAACCGATATTTGTTGTACCTCTGCTAATGCTGTGAAAGTAATCGAATCCCTTGACGCCGAAGAGATTATTTGGGTCCCAGATAAGAATCTTGGTCAATATGTACAAGATCAGACGGGCAAGAAGCTGATTATTTGGGAAGGCTATTGCAACACTCACGACATGTTGACCGTCAAAGATGTAGTAGAAATGAGAGCAAAATATCCAGATGC
The DNA here is from genome assembly GCF_038002725.1 of Paenibacillus sp. FSL H7-0323. Lineage (NCBI taxonomy): Bacteria > Bacillati > Bacillota > Bacilli > Caryophanales > Paenibacillaceae > Paenibacillus > Paenibacillus sp. FSL H7-0323. The sequence goes on from NZ_JBBODB010000001.1 coordinate 4,957,932, forward strand.
GGAATTTGTAGTTCATCCAGAGTGTCGTCCTGAAGTAGTCGCCATGGGTGACTATGTAGGCAGCACTACATCAATTCTGGAGTATTGCCGGAAATCGGATCGTAAGCAATTTATCGTTGGAACGGAAGATGGTACCGGATATCAGCTTCGTAAGGATAGTCCAGATAAAGAATTCCATTTTGCTACCAAATTTCTTGTTTGTCCTAATATGAAAGTTAATAATCTAAAAAAACTGGTGAAATGCCTGGAGACGATGAAGCCACAAATCTATGTACCGCCTGCTGTCGCCGACAAAGCCAGAACATCCCTAGAGCGCATGCTACAAGTCCGGTAGCATGCGCTACTCTTTCGTTGAAACAGGTGAAAAGCGGTCATGATTCCACAATATTTGGTTGATTTTGATCTTCGGGATATTCCTACGGTAAAGACAGATTGTATTGTTATTGGTTCAGGGATTGCCGGGTTATTCACAGCTATTAAAGCCAGTGAAGATCGGCGTGTCATAATGATCACAAAGAAATCAGTAATGGAAAGTAATACTCGCTATGCACAGGGGGGGATCGCAGCTGTTATAGCTGAGGATGATTCCCCTGCTTACCACCGGCAGGATACCTTAATGGCCGGAGCAGGTCTTTGCTCCTCAACAGCTGTCGATGCACTTGTTAATGAAGGGCCGGAAGGCGTTCATGAGTTAATTCGCTTAGGAACTCTGTTTGATAAGGAAGATGGGGTACTGGCTTTGACTCAGGAAGGTGCGCACAGCCACCGCCGTATTTTACATGCTAATGGGGATGCTACAGGTTATGAGATTGTTCGTGCATTGGCGGAACAGGTAGCCGAACATGAGAATATTGAGGTCTGGGATGATCATTATGTTATCGATCTCATCACTGAAGGTGGAGAATGTGTAGGCGCATTATTGCAACGGCCCGGTGGTGGAAGGTTGTTCCTGCAAGGGGATGCGACCATTCTGTGCTCTGGTGGAGCAGGACAATTATATCGATACACTACCAACCCAGAAGTAGCTACAGGAGATGGAGTAGCAATCGCCTATCGCGCTGGGGCTCATATACGAGATATGGAATTTATTCAATTTCATCCTACAGCACTTAGTTACCCGGGAGCTCCTAGATTTTTAATCTCCGAAGCTGTGCGTGGGGAAGGAGCAGTCTTGCGCAATATTAATGGAGAACGGTTCATGGAACGTTATCATGACCTGCTTGAGCTGGCTCCGCGGGATATTGTAGCACGAGCTATTGTAAGTGAAATGGAACATACTAAATCAACGTTCGTTTATTTGGATATTACACATGAATCTCCAGAGATGGTGAAGCATCGGTTTCCCACAATATATGAGACATGTATGGGCTATGGACTGGATATTACAAGTGATTGGATTCCAGTGGCTCCCGCTGCGCATTATATGATGGGGGGGATTAAGACCGATCTGAATGGAGAGAGCACCATCCCACGTCTGTTTGCTTGCGGAGAGGTTTCCTCCACAGGCCTGCATGGCGCTAACCGTTTAGCTAGTAATTCATTATCTGAGGCCATTGTATTCGGACAGCGTATTATTGATCGGATTCATGAGCTTTCCCCGCTGGACCGTGATGTTTTATCGGTTAACAGTAACGAGGGACGTGTAGATTCGCCAACTCAAGCTATTGTGGAACGTCGTTTGAAGCTACAGAAGGTAATGGTTCGATATGCCGGACTACGTCGTAACGAAGAGATGTTACTTAAAGGACTAGATGAATTAAAACGACAGCTGCCAATCTTTGGATCAGCATTGTCCAAACGTGAGGAATATGAATTTGCTAATATGCTGACCTGCTGTTTGCTTGTGACAGAGTCTGCTCTGGCACGGGAAGAGAGCCGTGGGGCGCATTACCGTGAGGATTATCCGCAGCGGGATGATGATCAGTGGCGTAAGCACCTGCTTCAAATTCGCGAACTGGGAATAGTGGAGGAATTAAGCGATGATGTTTAATGGTTACAATGAAGAGCTAGTACAATCCATCAAGGCTTGGTTGCGGGAAGATGTTGGTTCCGGAGATGTAACCACGCAGATGACGATTCCAGTGGGCCATGAGTCCAAAGGGATTATTCATGCCAAGGAAGACGGTATAATTTGTGGCATTCCAATTGCAGAGCTGGTCTTTGAAATTGTGGATCCGGCACTTAGTTTTACAGCCCTTGTCGAAGAAGGCCAAGCTGTAACTAAAGGGACAGTAATTATTGAGGTTGAGGGCAGCACACATGCGATTCTAACAGGTGAGCGGCTTGCGCTTAACTTGATGCAGCGTCTTTCGGGTGTGGCATCACGTACAGCTTCTTTCGTGCAGGTGTTGGAGGGATTACCAACTCGTCTAGTGGACACACGTAAGACAACACCAGGTCACCGGATGCTGGAGAAATATGCTGTTCGTATTGGTGGAGGCTTTAATCACCGTTTTGGGTTATATGATGCAGTTATGATCAAGGATAATCATATCAAAGGCGCAGGTGGTATTCGGCAGGCTGTAGGTCGTGCCCGGAAGAACATCCCGCATACGATGAGCATCGAAGTGGAGACCGAGAATTTAGAGCAAGTCGAAGAGGCGCTGGCAGCAGGTGCTGATATTATAATGCTCGATAACATGTCTAACAATATGATGAAGCAAGCCGTGGCTAGGATTAAATCGAAAGCTCCGCATGTTAAGACAGAGGCTTCTGGCAATGTATCGTTAGAAACCTTACGCGGGATTGCTGAAACGGGTGTGGATGTGATTTCTGTCGGGCGCCTTACGTACTCCTTCTCCAGTCTGGATATCAGTCTAGACCTTAATGCCAAGAAGGAAGGGCCTTTGTCATGATGCTTGCTGTCGATATCGGTAATACCAATATTGTTCTCGGTGTATATAGAAAACGCGAATTGCTGCATCATTTTCGGCTAAGTACTGCGCGTCAATCGACCGTGGATGAATATGGAGTAATGATACACAATCTTTTTCACATGTCAGGTGTATCTGTCAAAGACGTTGAAGGTGTAATTATATCTTCGGTTGTTCCGCCACTGGTTAAGACTATTGAGGATATGTGTATTAAATATATAGGGAAAGACCCATTGATTGTTGGACCAGGGATTAAGACGGGGCTTAACTTACGTTATGAGAATCCGCGTGAAATTGGCGCAGACCGGATTGTTAATGCAGTTGCTGCGATTGAACAATACAAATGTCCACTTGTCGTTGTTGATTTTGGTACGGCTACGACTTTTGATTGCATTGATGCAGGTGCTAATTATCTTGGTGGGGCGATTGTCCCCGGCCTAGGCATTTCAACAGAGGCATTATACCAGCGGGCATCTAAGCTGCCGCGAATTGAATTGGAAAAGCCTAAAAAGGTCATCGGACGTAATACGGTGCACGCGATGCAGGCCGGGATTATTTTTGGTTATGCGGGTCAGGTTGAGGGCATTGTTAAACGAATTAAAGTCGAGATGAACGCTCCCGAACTGAAGGTTATTTCGACCGGAGGCCTCGCCTCGCTAATTGCGGGTGAAACGGACTGTATCGATGAAGTAAATCCTATGTTAACGCTAGAAGGATTAAGAATTATTTACGATCGTAACCAATAAAGATAAAGAAGCCTAAAAGGCGAAGAGATAGGAGGGCTATGCACCCAATGGAAAAAAAGAAGGATCGACTAATCCGCGGCACGGCTCTTAATGGTAAAGTGAGAGCGTTTGCTGTCCGCACAACTGAATTGGTTGAAGAACTGAGACGCAGACACGATACGTATCCAACGGCTACAGCCGCAATGGGACGTACAGTTACCGCTGCAGCCATGATGGGCGCTATGCTCAAGGGTAGTGAGAAGCTGAGTATTATGGTTAAAGGGAATGGACCGATCGGACAAATCGTTGCAGAATCCAATGCATTGGGAGAAGTGCGTGGTTATGTGCATAATCCTCACATTCATTTACCGAGCAATAGCATGGGGAAGCTGGATGTAGCTGGAGCGGTGGGAACTGAAGGGTTCATTGATGTTATAAAAGATTTAGGTTTGAAAGAGCCATACCGCGGTAGTATTCCTATTATCTCGGGGGAGCTTGGCGATGATTTTACTTATTATTTTGCGGTTTCTGAGCAAACTCCAGCTGCGGTTGGCCTAGGTGTACTGGTAGATACCGATGAGTCAGTAATTGTGGCTGGAGGCTTTATTGTTCAGCTTCTTCCTGGTCTGACTGATGCGGAGATCACAGAGATTGAAAAAGCTGTAGGGGCAATGCCTTCAGTAACGGCGCTTCTCGATCAGGGGCTGGAGCCAGAAGAAATGCTGCGCTACCTGTTGCCGGATGCAGTGGTTATGGATGAACTGGATATTAACTTTGCTTGTCAGTGTTCGCGTGAGCGGGTAGAGCAGACATTGGTTAGCTTAGGGCGGGATGAACTGGAGAGATTAATTGCAGAAGATGAACAGGCTGAAGTCGTATGCCATTTTTGCAATGAGGCTTATGTTTTCAATAAGGACGATTTACAGGTCATTTTAGAACAAGCGAATTCGTAGGGCATTGGGATGATGACGAGACAGGAACGTGCACTTCGCAATACGGTTATTATTCTAGCTGTTGCAACTTTAATGCTCGGGGGTCTATTATTCTGGAGTTTACGCGCCATGGCCCTTCTTAAAGGAGATACAACAGACAATGAATCACCGGATGTAGCGACTGCAGGCGGACAACCGATAACGGATCAGCAGTGGATGGATGAGCTCAAAAGAAAGCATGGAGAAGAAGTGTTAATCAGTATGCTTAACCATATTGTCGTGAACATGGAAGCTAAGGCATTAGGAATTACCGTGACAGACGATGAGGTTAAGCAGGAACTGGCACGCACTATAGTTGGGTACGAATCAGAAGCGCAATATTATGCTCAAATGCAATCTCAGCTCGGATTATCTCGTCAGGAAGTGTTCGCAGAGACAGCTTATCGTCTGTCCTTACAAGCGATAGCCACGGTGGGCATTACAATCAGTGATGCCGATATAGATGCTTATTTAGAGCAAAATGCCGAGCGCTTCATTCCAAAAAAGGAAATGCAGCTTTCTATGATCAAGGTCTCATCCTATGAGGAAGGCCAGCAGGTAATGGATCGCTTGGAACAGGGTGAGGATTTCGCTGATTTGGCTAGGGAAGTGTCTATTGATGATGAGAGTCGGCAGCACGGAGGCAGCTTAGGTAAAGTAGAGGAAGACGACCCTTTTTGGCCAGAGGGAATGTTAAAGACTGCCGCTGGATTGGATGTGGGTGATATAGCCGGTCCGATCGAGACAGGGGAAGACTTCGCCATTATCCGCTTGGAGAGTATTCACTCTCCAGAAATGCCGGATCAGAAAGAAATTCGGGCGCTTGTACGTCAAGAGCTGGCTTTGGAGCAAGCCCCACCCTTGCAGCAGGTGGAAAGCGATTTACGCAATAAATATGAGGTATCAATAAATATTGACAACAGCCTGCAAGATTGATAATATGATATTAACGTAAACCCTACCGTTTTAGTCGGAAATAACTGACGGTGGTCAACAATTTAAACTCCATACACAGAAGCATAAAGTCATAATTTACGTTCTTATATCGCATTTATCATTCTAAGGAGGTTTTTGCTCATGGCTAAAGTCGTTAACAACGTAACAGAATTGATCGGAGGTACTCCGCTCGTTCGTTTGAATCGTCTGGCACAGGAAGGCTCCGCAGATATTTATTTGAAATTGGAATATCAGAACCCGGGATCAAGCGTAAAAGACCGGATTGCAATCAGCATCGTGGAAGAAGCTGAGCGTGAAGGTCTACTGAAACCGGGAGGTACGATTGTAGAAGCTACTAGTGGTAACACTGGTATCGGCCTGGCACTTGTAGCTGCTGCTAAAGGTTATAAAGCAGTTATCGTAATGCCGGAAACAATGAGCTTGGAGCGCCGTAATCTCCTTCGCGCATATGGAGCGGAATTGGTGCTGACCCCAGGATCGGAAGGTATGAATGGTGCGGTTAAGAAAGCAGACGAAATTCTGAAAGAAAACCCAAGCTATTTCCCATCCGAGCAATTCAAGAATAAAGCGAACGTGAAGATTCACCGTGAGACTACTGGACCTGAAATCATTGACGCTATTGAATCCATCGGCGGTCCTTTGGATGCTTTTATTGCAGGTATCGGAACAGGCGGAACGATCACTGGTGCGGGTGAAGTGCTGAAAAGCCAATATCCTGATATTAAGATCTATGCTGTGGAGCCTGCTGCTTCCCCAATCTTGGCTGGAGGCAAACCAGGCCCTCACAAAATCCAGGGTATCGGAGCTAACTTCATCCCTGAGATTCTGAACCAAGATATCTATGATGAAATCATCCACGTTGAGAATGATGAAGCTTTCGAAACTGCACGTCGTGTAGCTAAAGAAGAAGGCGTCTTGTCTGGTATTTCTTCAGGTGCTGCTGTATTTGCCGCTCTTAAAGTAGCTAAAGATTTAGGCCCTGGCAAAAAAGTAGTAGTCATTATCCCAAGTAACGGCGAACGTTACCTGAGCACACCACTTTACAATTTCGAAGCGTAATTGTTTGCAATAACGTAAATCTATAAGAGTCTTCATACCACTTTTTTGGTGGTGATGGAGACTCTTTTCGTTGATTTAAAAGGCATTTGGTACTTTGCATATATGGCAGGCTAGACGTGGTAATTTTATTATTGTTGAAAAAAGCTCTGGTTTTTGCAGAAAACGAAAAAATCATAATAATTTCCTATCGCTGAGGGCTTTTCAATAATGCCTTAAGTACAGTATACTGACAGGCAATATACTACTGACGATTGGACAAAACTAAGCAAATGCTTACGAAGCGAGTTTTATTGCGAAGTGATGTCTACGAAGTAATGGCTTCATAAAACTTTTAGGAGGATGGCTTTGGAAATCATAACAACCTGGAACGAGTGGGAACAATGGGCTGCTGAAGACTGGAGCATGTTTCCCTTGATTATAAAATCCCCCCGGTGCACCAACGAATTACCCGCGTCCTGGGAGAAAGCCTGGGAGTTAGCTTCCCAGTATTCTGTAGTTTTAGAAAGTGGTAAGGGTGGCCGTTATACGTACTTGGGCTTAAATCCTGTTTCGATATTGAAGGGCAAGGAGGATAACGCGGAAGTATTTAGCTTCCCTACTGAATCTTTGGAATCAGCATCAGTGAACGAGGAGAGGACACCTGAGGCAACAACACTGCATGGACAACCGCTGGAGCTACTGCAGCAATGGATGTCGGATTTTACGTCGCCTAAGTTAAAGGTTGAAGATGTTCCTCCTTTCTCTGGTGGATGTATTGGATTCCTTGGTTATGATGTGGTTCGTTCTTTGGAACGATTGCCGTCTCTTGCCCAAGATGATCCTGATTTTCCTGATTATCTTTTTATGAGGTTTGACGAGATATGGATTTATGATCACGAAGAGCATGTGCTGTATTGTGCTGTCCACGTTCCAGTTCCAGCAGACTGTGGGCTGGAGGATCTGCAAAATCTCTATCTTGGCAGTATAGAACAGGCTGGACAAATGGTAGAGCAGTGGCAGCTGATATCTTCAGCTGCAGGATTGGATGATGAGGCCGTGGGCAGCATTGAGGCCCTTACAGTTTCATCAGGAGAGTGGCCGGGCATGGCCTCGGCTTTCTCGCCTGAGAAGTTTCAGCAGGCAGTGGTGGACGTTCAGGAATACATCCGCCAAGGCGATGTCTTCCAAGTGAACCTCTCGCTGCGCCAGGAGACGCAGCTGAAGTCCTCGCCGGAGGATGTTTACGAGTGGCTGCGCAAGCTCAACCCGTCCCCGTACATGGGGCTCTTGCGGTCGCCCGGCTTCGCGCTGTCTAGCGCTTCACCGGAGCTGCTCGTCAAGCTGCACGGTGACAAAGTGAGCGCCCGGCCCATCGCCGGCACCCGGCGCCGGGGACTCACTCCCGCGGAGGATGCCGCCATGGAGGCGGAGCTTCGCGGGAGCGAAAAAGAGATCGCCGAGCATATCATGCTTGTCGATCTGGAACGCAACGACATCGGACGTGTCGCTGCATACGGTTCCGTCAGCGTGCCGGAGCTGATGACGGTGGAGCGCTACTCTCATGTGATGCATCTCGTTTCGCAGGTAGAGGGCCAGATTGCGCCGGATAAAGACGCTTATGCGGTTATTGCAGCTTTATTCCCGGGGGGAACCATCACAGGGGCTCCCAAGGTAAGGACAATGGAGATTATCGAAGAACTGGAGCCGGTTCGACGGGGACCCTATACAGGTTCGATGGGTTTTATTGACTATAACGGCAATATGGAATTAAATATTATTATAAGAACGCTGGCTGTAAAAGACGGGGTCGGATATATTCAGACAGGTGCCGGCATAGTGATCGATTCTGATCCCTACCGTGAATACCGTGAATGCCATAATAAAGCCAAAGCGGTAGTGAAGGCAGTACTCTGTAGTGAACTGCAGCAGGAATTGCCAGCTACCAGCGGAGCCGAAGGGGGAGTAGCACTGTGATCTTGGTCATCGATAATTATGATTCCTTTACGTATAACCTCGTACAGTATTTAGGTGAGCTTGGGGAAGAGGTTAAAGTGCACCGCAATGATGAAATTACCATCGAAGAGATTGAAAAACTGGCACCTGACCATATTCTGATTTCACCAGGCCCATGTACACCAAATGAAGCGGGAATTAGTCTGGAATTGTTGCATCATTTCAAGGGGATCATTCCGATCTTCGGCGTATGCCTTGGACATCAAGCGATTGGACAAGCATTTGGTGGCAATGTCATCCGTGCTGAGCGTTTGATGCATGGGAAGACATCGCCTATTTACCATAACGGGACCTCAGTTTTTGAAGGTCTGGAGTCTCCATTTACAGCTACCCGATATCATTCACTGATTGTAGAGCGGGAGAGTCTCCCAGATTGCTTGGAGATTACGGCTGAGACTGAAGAGGGGGAGATTATGGCATTGCGCCATAAAGAATACCCTATTGAAGGTGTGCAGTTCCACCCGGAATCTATTATTACGGATCATGGTCATACGATGCTGCGTAATTTCTTGAAACGGAGAGCCGGAGAAACGGCATGAAATATATAGGATTTAACAATGGTGTCATTGACGCCCGAGAAGCCGTGGTTTCTGCCTTGGATCACGGCTTTTTGTACGGCATTGGCTTGTTCGAAACCTTTCGGACCTATGGGGGAGTTCCCTTTTTGCTGGAGCGTCATTTGAAGCGTATGGCAGAGGGGTGCAAGGAACTGGGCATTCCATTTGAGGCAGAAGCGGCACATCTACTTGACTGGATTAAGCGCGTCATGGACAAAAATGAATTAAAAGAAGCTTATATACGCTATACCGTAACAGCCGGTGAGGATATTCTCGGATTACCTGCTGGTGATTATCAAAAGCCCAATCATTTGTTGTACATCAAAGCGCTGCCGAAAGTACCAGATAAGCTTAACAGTGAAGGCAAAGAGCTGCAGCTGTTGTCCTTGCGGCGTAATACTCCTGAGGGAACAGTGCGATTCAAGTCGCTGCATTATATGAATAACATTCTGGCTAAGCGTGAGCTTAGAGGGTATGCTTCTGCGGCAAATGGTGCTGAAGGACTAATGCTGACGGCAGAAGAATTTATTGCGGAGGGCATTGTCAGCAACATCTTTTTTATTAAAAACAACAGGCTCTATACCCCAGATCTCACCACAGGCATTCTTCCGGGAATTACCCGGGAAATGGTGCTGGAGCTGGCTCTTAGTGCAGGCCTTAGTGTTGAAGAAGGAACATATCACTGGGAGCAGTTGAAAGCTGCTGATGAAGTGTTTCTTACCAATTCCGTACAAGAAATTGTTCCTGTTACCGGGGTGTGGCACGGAGATGCAAGATTTACTATAGGTACTGGCCAGTGTGGAACAATTACTGCTGGCTTGATTTCATTATATAGAGATAGGACGGCGATTGCGAAATGAGACCAGTCCTCTTTAAGCGGACATACCGTTGTGGAAATACAGACTTGGAGTTAGGAAATCGAACATTGATTATGGGCATCCTTAATGTTACCCCTGATTCTTTTTCAGATGGAGGACTTTGGGATCATCCGGACAAAGCCGTTGAGCATGCGCTGCGTATGGCTGCAGAGGGTGCTGATATTATTGATATCGGCGGTGAATCTACTCGTCCTGGTCATCAACCGGTGGGACTTGAAGAGGAGTTAGCCCGTGTATTGCCTGTGATCGAGAGTATTCATAAGGCGGCACCTCATCTTCCGTTATCCATCGATACCTATAAAGCTGAGGTAGCCCGCCAAGCTATGGCTGCGGGTGCCCATATCATTAATGATATATGGGGTTGTAAGGCTGATCCGGAAATGGCGGCAGTGGCCGCTGCTGCTGACTGTCCTATTATTTTGATGCATAACCGGCAGGACCGTAATTATACGAATCTGAGTGCGGATATGTCGGCTGACCTTAAGGAAAGTATTGATCTTGCGTTAGCCGCAGGTGTTAAGCCGGCCAATATCATATTGGATCCAGGTATCGGCTTTGCTAAGGATTATAATGAAAACCTGCAGGCAATGATGCTTTTAGACGGGTTGACTGAGTTAGGCTATCCGTTGTTACTGGCGACATCCCGCAAAAAATTCATCCGCACGGTACTTGATTTGCCGTCTGATGATGTTGTGGAAGGCACCGCAGCTACAGTAGCTTTTGGTATTGCTCAGGGTTGCCAGATCGTACGTGTACATGATGTATCTCTAATTAAACGAACGGTTAAGATGTGTGATGCGATGTTGTATGCTGCACCTCCAGTGGTGCGTGAATAGCTATATTTTACGAAAAAGGGCGGATTAATCATGGATAAAATGACAATGCATCGCATGGAATATTACGGATACCACGGTGTATTTGAGGAAGAGCGTAAGCTGGGACAACGTTTTTACATTGATTTAGAGCTTGAGCTTGATTTGCAGGGTGCGGGCTTGAATGATGATTTGAATCAAACTGTGAATTATGCTGAAGTTCATGAATTAGTCAAAAATATTGTCGAAATAAAGTCTTTTAAGTTGATTGAAGCTTTGGCAGAATATATTGCATCCTCCGTACTGGACACTTATACTGTTATCAATGCAGTAACGGTTAAGGTAACTAAACCTCATCCGCCTTTCGACATTCATTTTCAGGGAGTGACTGTAGAGCTGCGCAGAACTAGAAAGTGAGAACAAGGTCCATGAATATACATTCCACCTCTGAAGAATCAGAGGCTTATATTGCTTTAGGGGCTAATTTGGGTGACCGCGAGGGCACACTGTCAGAGGCTTTGAACAGACTGGACGCTCATGATGAAATATCGGTGGTCCGCTGCTCCAAAGTTTACGAGACAGAGCCAGTAGGTTATTTAGATCAGCCGCAGTTTCTCAATATGGCAGCAGCTTTGCGAACGACACTTGCGCCCGAGTCCTTGCTGGAAGTGATGTTGGGGATTGAAACGCAGTTGGGTCGTATCCGGGATATCCGCTATGGACCGAGAACGGTAGATTTGGATTTGTTGTGGGTTGAGGGTCAGGTGCTCGATACACCACATTTAACGTTACCGCATCCACGCATGTTAGAGCGTGCTTTTGTATTGTTTCCGCTCAGTGACATCGTTCCACAGAATGAACAATCTTCCGGACTTCGCAAGCTGATTACAGCAGCGCTTCAAGACATAGACGGGAAGGAAGGAATTCGGTTGTGGACAACAAGCGTTTGGGACGGAGGGTCAGGGCATTCCGTAAGCTAAAAGGGTATACTCAACAGGATCTTGCGGATCTTGCCGGAATTTCCTTGGCTGTGCTTGGTGCAGTCGAGAGGGGTAACAGACGATTAGAAGATCAAATTTTAGATAAAATTGCGAATGTTCTAGGGGTTACAACAGAAGAGCTTGTGGATCCCAACTCATAATTTCCAAGAATTAAAAGGCAGGAAGTGATACGAATGCTGAAGATTGGCGATATTGAGATGAAAAATCAGGTTGTTCTGGCACCTATGGCTGGCGTGTGCAATCCGGCTTTTCGTCTGATCGCTAAGGAATTTGGTACAGGTCTGGTCTGTGCGGAAATGGTAAGCGATAAGGCCATTATTCACGGAAATACACGTACTCGCGAAATGTTGTTTGTAGATGAACGGGAGAAACCGCTTAGTTTGCAGATTTTTGGCGGGGATAGAGCATCACTGGTGCAAGCAGCTAAAGTCGTTGATAAAGAAACCAATGCTGATATTATCGATATCAATATGGGATGCCCAGTGCCAAAAGTGACTAAATGTGATGCGGGAGCCCGCTGGCTTTTGAATCCCGACAAAATCTATGAAATGGTCTCTGCGGTTGTCGATGTTGTCGATAAACCGGTAACCGTGAAAATGCGGATTGGCTGGGATAGCGAGCATATTTTTGTCGAAGATAATGCGCGTGCGGTTGAACGTGCCGGGGGTAAGGCTGTCAGCGTACACGGTCGTACCCGCGAGCAGCTTTACACAGGCCATGCGGACTGGAACTACATCAAGATGGCAAAAGAAGCAGTTTCCATTCCCGTTATTGGCAACGGGGATGTTAATACACCTGAAGATGCTCGGGCTATGTTGGATCAGACTGGCTGCGATGGTGTAATGATCGGGCGTGGAGCACTCGGTAATCCTTGGATGTTGTATCGTACCATTCAATATTTGAGCACCGGCGAGCTTATGCCTGAACCTGGTTTGGATGAGAAGATTAAGGTTGCTATTCTTCATATGGATCGTCTGGTAGCTCTTAAGGGAGAAGCTGTAGCTGTCCGTGAGATGCGTAAGCATATGGCTTGGTATTTAAAAGGCTTGAAGGCTGCCGCTAGAGTGAAGGATGTTCTTATGACAGAAACAAAACGCGATGGAATGGTGAGGATATTGAATGATTTTGTCGTTCAATTAAAGCATGAAGAAGAGAGCAAGGGCATTGAAATGTCTTCTTCTGCTGTATAATTGCCTTTTTTCTGCTGATATTTGAACACATCTGACTTTATATGTGGTGTCATTGACATTTTGTAGCGGTTCCAATATAATTTCACAGTATAAAATCGCCGTTACAGTAAGAGCAATGCAGCAGGGAGGGTTCTTATCCTTCTAGATTAGCATATAGTATGGTGTTTTCAATAATTGTATACGACAGGAGAATCGGTTGAGATGAGCGATAAAGAAGTCATCCTTACGCCGGACGGGCTAAAACGTCTGGAAGATGAGCTGGAGACCCTCAAATCCGTAAAACGCCGTGAGGTTGCTGAACGGATTAAGGTAGCGATTGGCTACGGAGATATCAGTGAGAACTCGGAGTATGAAGACGCGAAGAATGAGCAAGCTTTTATCGAAGGACGCGTTCTCACTTTGGAGAAGATGCTTCGCAACGCGCGTATCATCAATAGCGACGAGATCGTTACTGACGTAGTAAGTATTGGTGTTACTGTAAGTGTCGAGGATTTGGAATATGGGGACACTATGGAGTATACGATCGTAGGTACAGCAGAATCTGATCCACTGAATAACAAGATTTCCAACGAAAGTCCGGTAGGCAAAGCTATTATCGGAAAAAAAATAGGTACGGTAGTTGATGTTTCTACACCTGCAGGAGTTATTCAATATAAAATTCTCGATATCAGAATGAAGTAATATACAGACCTTAATGTCTGTAAATAGATGTGCTGCCATATGTATTAGTCACTTCACTGTACATAGGTAGATAAGGGAACATGTTTGGGAAAGCTTCCTTAGGGAAGCTTTTTTCAAATCATCCAGAAACGATAGGTAAAACAAACTGCTTATATTTTGAGCTGGAACGGGACTGTCCTCTAACTATGGAGACGGAGCCGTTTCTTCTTGTGTATATGATATTACTGAGTTATAAGGGGATGAATCGCATGACCGAGGAAATGAACAATGTGGACAATGCAGAGAATGAACTTAGTGAGCTTTTGCAGATCCGCCGTGCCAAACTGGACGAGCTAAGAGGACTTGGTATTGATCCTTTTGGCAAAAAATACGAGCGCACAGCTAACGCTGGCGATATCGTAGCTAAGTATGATGGACTTTCCAAAGAGGAATTGGACGAGCTTTCTGTTGAAGTGAGCATTGCTGGGCGTATTATGGCAAAACGCGTTATGGGTAAAGCCAGCTTTGCGCATATCCAGGACCTTAGCGGAAGAATTCAGCTTTATGTTCGTCAAGACAGCATTCCTGAAACTCAATACGCGGCGTTTAATGTTCTCGATCTGGGAGATATTATCGGCGTTCGTGGAACAGTATTCAAAACCAAAACAGGCGAGACCTCCATCAAAGTGCATAATCTCGAAGTCTTGTCCAAGTCCCTGCTGCCACTTCCTGAAAAATATCATGGTCTTAAAGATGTAGAACTGCGTTATCGCCAGCGCTATGTTGATTTGATTATTAATCCGGAAGTTCAACAGACCTTTATTGCCCGTTCAAGAATTATTCAATCGATGCGTCGTTATTTGGATTCACTTGGTTATCTTGAAGTTGAAACACCTACACTTCATACGATCGCCGGTGGAGCAGCTGCGCGTCCGTTTATTACTTACCACAACACACTTGAAATGCAGCTGTATATGCGGATTGCTATCGAGCTTCACTTGAAACGCCTTATCGTTGGCGGTTTGGAAAAAGTGTATGAAATCGGCCGTGTCTACCGTAACGAGGGAATGTCGACTCGTCATAATCCAGAGTTCACTATGATTGAGTTGTACGAAGCATATGCCGACTACAAGGACATCATGAATCTCACGGAGAATATGATTGCACATATTGCCCAAGAGGTATTAGGTACACAACTGCTGGATTACCAAGGCAAAGAGGTAAATCTGTCTCCAGGATGGCGTCGTGTAACTATGGTTGATGCTGTTAAAGAAGTAACCGGTGTTGATTTCAGCGTTCACATGACAGATGACGAAGCACAAGCTTTGGCAAAAGAACATCGTGTGCCTGTTGAGAAACATATGACGTTCGGTCATATCCTTAATGCTTTCTTCGAGCAATTTGTAGAGGAAACTCTAATTCAGCCAACCTTTGTAATGGGACACCCTGTTGAAATTTCACCACTTGCGAAGAAAAACGATGAGGATCCACGCTTTACCGATCGTTTTGAGCTGTTTATTGTGGGTCGTGAGCACGCTAATGCATTTAGTGAATTGAATGATCCGATTGACCAACGTCAACGCTTTGAGGCACAGATCCAGGAGAAAGAGCAAGGTAATGACGAAGCTCATGAGATGGACGATGATTTCATCCGCGCCCTGGAATATGGTATGCCACCTACTGGCGGACTGGGAATCGGCGTAGACCGTTTGATCATGCTGCTTACCAATTCTGCATCGATTCGCGATGTATTGCTGTTTCCACATATGCGTAACCGTACTGAATAGTATCTATACAACATAGGGCTTAAGGGAGCTGTCTAAGGGCAGTTCTCTCAGCTACTGTTGATTAGAAGCGGTGCTTTCACTTCATTGCTCCTATAGAATGTAGAGATTTAATATTAGTTTCAAAAAAACTCTTGCAATGCATCTCCATACATGATATATTATAAGTCCGGCCAAGAAGTACACATGCCGAGCTCGAAAAAGAAGTTAAAAAAAGAGCTTGACATTAAATAGCCGAACATGATATAGTATAAGAGTTGCTGCTGAGACATTAAACGGCGCCAACGAGAACTTGATCTTTGAAAACTGAACAACGAGTGAGTGGGAAATCACGTAAGTGAAATCCAAAATTAGAGAATTAATTTTCTCGTCAGATGTTTCAAAATGAGCATATCGCTCTTTTCAATACTAATTGGAGAGTTTGATCCTGGCTCAGGACGAACGCTGGCGGCGTGCCTAATACATGCAAGTCGAGCGGAGTTACTTTGAAAGCTTGCTTTCAAAGTAACTTAGCGGCGGACGGGTGAGTAACACGTAGGCAACCTGCCCTTCAGACTGGGATAACTACCGGAAACGGTAGCTAATACCGGATAATTTCTTTTTTCTCCTGAGAGAAGAATGAAAGACGGAGCAATCTGTCACTGAGGGATGGGCCTGCGGCGCATTAGCTAGTTGGTGGGGTAACGGCCCACCAAGGCGACGATGCGTAGCCGACCTGAGAGGGTGAACGGCCACACTGGGACTGAGACACGGCCCAGACTCCTACGGGAGGCAGCAGTAGGGAATCTTCCGCAATGGGCGAAAGCCTGACGGAGCAACGCCGCGTGAGTGATGAAGGTTTTCGGATCGTAAAGCTCTGTTGCCAGGGAAGAACGTCCGGTAGAGTAACTGCTACCGGAGTGACGGTACCTGAGAAGAAAGCCCCGGCTAACTACGTGCCAGCAGCCGCGGTAATACGTAGGGGGCAAGCGTTGTCCGGAATTATTGGGCGTAAAGCGCGCGCAGGCGGCTATTTAAGTCTGGTGTTTAAACCTTGGGCTCAACCTGAGGTCGCACTGGAAACTGGGTGGCTTGAGTACAGAAGAGGAAAGTGGAATTCCACGTGTAGCGGTGAAATGCGTAGATATGTGGAGGAACACCAGTGGCGAAGGCGACTTTCTGGGCTGTAACTGACGCTGAGGCGCGAAAGCGTGGGGAGCAAACAGGATTAGATACCCTGGTAGTCCACGCCGTAAACGATGAGTGCTAGGTGTTAGGGGTTTCGATACCCTTGGTGCCGAAGTTAACACAGTAAGCACTCCGCCTGGGGAGTACGGTCGCAAGACTGAAACTCAAAGGAATTGACGGGGACCCGCACAAGCAGTGGAGTATGTGGTTTAATTCGAAGCAACGCGAAGAACCTTACCA
Organism: Paenibacillus sp. FSL H7-0323; assembly: GCF_038002725.1. Taxonomy (NCBI): domain Bacteria; kingdom Bacillati; phylum Bacillota; class Bacilli; order Caryophanales; family Paenibacillaceae; genus Paenibacillus; species Paenibacillus sp. FSL H7-0323. The sequence goes on from NZ_JBBODB010000001.1 coordinate 4,974,798, forward strand.
GGTCTTGACATCCCTCTGAATCTGCTAGAGATAGCAGCGGCCTTCGGGACAGAGGAGACAGGTGGTGCATGGTTGTCGTCAGCTCGTGTCGTGAGATGTTGGGTTAAGTCCCGCAACGAGCGCAACCCTTAACTTTAGTTGCCAGCAAGTGATGTTGGGCACTCTAGAGTGACTGCCGGTGACAAACCGGAGGAAGGTGGGGATGACGTCAAATCATCATGCCCCTTATGACCTGGGCTACACACGTACTACAATGGCCGGTACAACGGGAAGCGAAGCCGCGAGGTGGAGCCAATCCCATCAAAGCCGGTCTCAGTTCGGATTGCAGGCTGCAACTCGCCTGCATGAAGTCGGAATTGCTAGTAATCGCGGATCAGCATGCCGCGGTGAATACGTTCCCGGGTCTTGTACACACCGCCCGTCACACCACGAGAGTTTACAACACCCGAAGTCGGTGGGGTAACCCGCAAGGGAGCCAGCCGCCGAAGGTGGGGTAGATGATTGGGGTGAAGTCGTAACAAGGTAGCCGTATCGGAAGGTGCGGCTGGATCACCTCCTTTCTATGGAGAATCGTTCTCTGCAATGAGGACATTCAAATCGGAAGCTCAGCTTCCAAAACTCAGGTTTAGGCCTGTTACTCACTCGTTGCTCAGTTTTGAGAGTTTAAGCTCTCAAGTAAGACTTGATCCTTGAAAACTGGATACCGAAACGAATTTGCGTTTTAGAACATCTTTTAGCAACTTGTGCAAACAAGTAAATGTTATTAGTGAGATTTTTCTTTGGAAGAATCAAGGTTAAGCTAATAAGAGCACACGGAGGATGCCTAGGCGCCAGGAGCCGACGAAGGACGTGGCGAACAACGAAACTGCCTCGGGGAGCTGTAAGCAAGCTTTGATCCGGGGGTGTCCGAATGGGGAAACCCAGCTGTGGTAATTCGCAGTTACTCATTTCTGAATACATAGGAAATGTAGAGGCAGACCAGGGGAACTGAAACATCTAAGTACCCTGAGGAAGAGAAAACAATAGTGATTCCGTCAGTAGCGGCGAGCGAACGCGGAACAGCCTAAACCTAAGAGCTTGCTCTTAGGGGTTGTGGGACGTCTCACATGGAGTTACAAAGGAATATGGTAGGTGAAGAGGTCTGGAAAGGCCCGCGATAGAGGTAAAAGCCCTGTAACCTAAACTGTGTTCTCTCCGAGACGGATCCCGAGTAGTGCGGGGCACGTGAAACCCCGTATGAATCCAGCAGGACCATCTGCTAAGGCTAAATACTACCTGGCGACCGATAGTGAAACAGTACCGTGAGGGAAAGGTGAAAAGCACCCCGGAAGGGGAGTGAAATAGAACCTGAAACCGTGTGCTTACAAAAAGTCAGAGCCCTATTAATGGGTGATGGCGTGCCTTTTGTAGAATGAACCGGCGAGTTACGTTTAACATGCAAGGTTAAGCCGAGAAGGTGGAGCCGCAGCGAAAGCGAGTCTGAATAGGGCGATTGAGTATGTGGACGTAGACCCGAAACCGTGTGATCTACCCCTGTCCAGGGTGAAGGTGCGGTAACACGCACTGGAGGCCCGAACCCACGTACGTTGAAAAGTGCGGGGATGAGGTGGGGGTAGCGGAGAAATTCCAATCGAACTCGGAGATAGCTGGTTCTCCCCGAAATAGCTTTAGGGCTAGCCTCGGTATAAGAGTAGTGGAGGTAGAGCACTGATTGGGTGCGGGGTCCGCAAGGATTACCAAGCTCAGTCAAACTCCGAATGCCATATACTTATTGCCGGGAGTCAGACAGTGAGTGCTAAGATCCATTGTCAAAAGGGAAACAGCCCAGACCATCAGCTAAGGTCCCCAAGTGTGTGTTAAGTGGGAAAGGATGTGGAGTTGCACAGACAACCAGGATGTTGGCTTAGAAGCAGCCACCATTGAAAGAGTGCGTAATAGCTCACTGGTCGAGTGACTCTGCGCCGAAAATGTAACGGGGCTAAACACACCACCGAAGCTATGGCTAGATACTATGTATCTGGGGTAGGGGAGCGTTGTGTAGGGGTTGAAGGTGTACTGAAAAGAGCGCTGGACACTACACAAGTGAGAATGCCGGTATGAGTAACGAAAAGATCAGTGAGAATCTGATCCGCCGAAAGCCCAAGGTTTCCTGAGGAAGGCTCGTCCGCTCAGGGTAAGTCGGGACCTAAGGCGAGGCCGAAAGGCGTAGTCGAAGGACAACAGTTTGAAATTACTGTACCACCGTAATCCGCTATGAGCGATGGGGTGACGCAGGAGGGTAGTGACGCGGACTGATGGATGTCCGTCTAAGCAGTGAGGCTGATGTGTAGGCAAATCCGCACATCGATAAGGCTGAGCTGTGATGGGGAGCGAAAATTGTAGTAGCGAAGGTCATGATCTCACACTGCCAAGAAAAGCCTCTAGCCAGGAGAAGGTGCCCGTACCGCAAACCGACACAGGTAGGCGAGAAGAGAATTCTAAGGCGCGCGGAAGAACTCTCGTTAAGGAACTCGGCAAAATGACCCCGTAACTTCGGGAGAAGGGGTGCCCCGGTAGTGTGAATAGCACGAGGGGGCCGCAGTGAAAAGGCCCAAGCGACTGTTTAGCAAAAACACAGGTCTGTGCGAAGCCGCAAGGCGAAGTATACGGGCTGACGCCTGCCCGGTGCTGGAAGGTTAAGGGGAGTGGTTAGGGGTAACCCGAAGCTATGAACCGAAGCCCCAGTAAACGGCGGCCGTAACTATAACGGTCCTAAGGTAGCGAAATTCCTTGTCAGGTAAATTCTGACCCGCACGAATGGCGTAACGACTTGGGCGCTGTCTCAACGAGAGATCCGGTGAAATTTTAATACCTGTGAAGATGCAGGTTACCCGCGACAAGACGGAAAGACCCCATGGAGCTTTACTGCAGCTTGATATTGAATTTGGGTACGATCTGTACAGGATAGGTGGGAGCCGTAGAAATCGGAGCGCAAGCTTCGGTGGAGGCGCCGTTGGGATACCACCCTGATCGTATCTAGGTTCTAACCTAGTACCCTTACCGGGTACGGGGACCGTGTCAGGCGGGCAGTTTGACTGGGGCGGTCGCCTCCTAAAGAGTAACGGAGGCGTTCCAAGGTTCCCTCAGAATGGTTGGAAATCATTCGCAGAGTGCAAAGGCATAAGGGAGCTTGACTGCGAGACCTACAAGTCGAGCAGGGACGAAAGTCGGACTTAGTGATCCGGTGGTACCGCATGGAAGGGCCATCGCTCAACGGATAAAAGCTACCCTGGGGATAACAGGCTTATCTCCCCCAAGAGTCCACATCGACGGGGAGGTTTGGCACCTCGATGTCGGCTCATCGCATCCTGGGGCTGAAGTAGGTCCCAAGGGTTGGGCTGTTCGCCCATTAAAGCGGTACGCGAGCTGGGTTCAGAACGTCGTGAGACAGTTCGGTCCCTATCTGTCGTGGGCGCAGGAAATTTGAGAGGAGCTGTCCTTAGTACGAGAGGACCGGGATGGACGTACCGCTGGTGCACCAGTTGTTCCGCCAGGAGCATGGCTGGGTAGCTACGTACGGACGGGATAAGCGCTGAAAGCATCTAAGCGTGAAGCCCCCCTCAAGATGAGATTTCCCAATTAGTAAGACCCCTTGAAGACGACGAGGTAGATAGGTTGGAGGTGGAAGTGCAGCAATGCATGGAGCTGACCAATACTAATCGGTCGAGGGCTTATCCTATACGTAGAATGCAGATTCGTTTCGGATTCAGTTTTCAGGCATCAAGCCTGTAACACGCTTAGAAATTCATTCTCACTTCTGGTGAAGAACCGAATTTCACGCGGCAGCGTCTGTTTCACAGACGCATGTTTGGTGGCGATAGCGGAGGGGTTCCACGCGTACCCATCCCGAACACGACCGTTAAGCCCTCCAGCGCCGATGGTACTTGGACCGAAGGGTCCTGGGAGAGTAGGACGTTGCCAAGCACGCAAGACCACTGTTGAGTAATCGACAGTGGTCTTTTTGTTATGTATATAGAGAATTCATTGGGCTATATTTTGAGATACTAAGATGGAGATAAGCGTGGTTTAAAAAGTGAACAGAGGCGAACTGTAAATTTTTAACACACTAAATTGTCCTCTCAGCACGGACTAACGTCCAATAATTCGCTTACTCGGCGGCCGTTTTTTGAATACCTACTCTGATGATGTAATGTTCTTGACAGTCCAAATGCCCTTTGCTAAGATGGCAATAATATATTTTTGGATAAGCATCTCAAACCTTAATTGAAGATCTACACTTGTTCAGCCCCCAGATGTACAGAATTGTCTGTCGTGAATGGACTGGAGTCAAAGGTTCTTCTTTCATAAAGTTTGTAGGCGGGTATAATTTAAAACAACCGAGGAGGAATGACCCAGGTGTGGAAAGATAAGTTTGGTAAAGAAGGTCTAACTTTTGATGATGTGCTGCTGGTTCCGCGTAAATCTGAGGTACTGCCTAAAGAAGTGGATTTGACCACAGTTCTAAGTAAGAATGTGAAGTTGAATATTCCACTTATGAGTGCAGGTATGGACACAGTCACAGAAGCAGCCATGGCCATTGCAATTGCTCGTGAGGGTGGCATCGGGATTATACACAAGAATATGCCTGTAGAGCAGCAAGCGGAAGAAGTAGATCGTGTGAAGCGTTCCGAGAGCGGAGTTATTACGAATCCATTCTCACTTACGGCAGAACATATGGTATCTGATGCAGAGCTTTTAATGGGTAAATATCGCATTTCCGGAGTGCCGATTGTAGACAGTGACAATAAACTTGTCGGTATTCTGACTAATAGAGACTTACGCTTTATTCATGATTTCAATATTCAAATTAAAGAAGTTATGACACATGAGAATCTTGTAACAGCTGCTGTGGGTACAACCCTTCAGGAAGCAGAAGGTATCCTGCAACGTCATAAGATCGAGAAGCTTCCCCTTGTGGACGAGAATAATATTCTTAAGGGCCTCATCACCATTAAGGATATTGAAAAAGCTATTCAATTCCCTAACGGAGCCAAAGATGCACATGGCCGTCTACTTGTTGGAGCAGCTGTTGGTATCTCTAAAGACACCTTCGAACGTACTGCAGCATTAGTAAAAGCTGGTGTGGACTTGATCGTCGTCGATTCTGCACATGGTCACCACATTAATATAATTGAAGCGGTTCGCCAAATTCGTGAGCTGTATCCTGATCTTACGATTGTTGCTGGTAACGTAGCTACAGGCGAAGCAACCCGTGAACTTATTGAAGCTGGTGCATCTGTAGTTAAAGTAGGTATTGGACCAGGATCGATCTGTACAACACGCGTTATCGCTGGTATCGGCGTACCACAGGTTACAGCCATTTATGATTGTGCCACAGTTGCTCGTGAGTACGGAATTCCTATTATCGCTGATGGCGGTATTAAGTATTCTGGGGAGATCACTAAGGCTATCGCAGCGGGTGCTCATGCTGTAATGATGGGAAGTATGTTTGCGGGTACAGAAGAAAGCCCAGGGGAATCTGAGCTTTATCAAGGCCGTAAATTTAAAGTATATCGTGGTATGGGCAGCATGAGTGCCATGAAACAAGGCAGTAAAGACCGTTATTTCCAAGATGATGATAAAAAGCTCGTTCCTGAAGGAATTGAGGGACGTATTGCTTTTAAAGGGCCTCTTTCTGACACTGTTCATCAATTGATCGGCGGATTGCGCTCAGGTATGGGCTATTGCGGTACGAAGTCATTGGAAGAACTGCGTAACGATACTTCTTTCATTCGTATCACAAGTGCTGGACTTCGTGAGAGCCACCCGCATGATGTGCAAATTACAAAAGAAGCACCAAACTATTCCGTATAATGGACTAACCGTATTATTTTTTGGACAGACAGGACTATTTCGTCCTGTCTGTCTTTTTTTGCGGGTACCCCTGTGTTAGAATAGAACAAGCTATTGATATGAGATTTAAAGGAGAGTCGTAATCATTGAAGCACAAACGAAAATTTAATGGTAAGCAAATTGTAATTAAGACAGCGACTGTAGGTCTGCTTTTAAATATGTTAATGAACCCAGTAATTCCAGCATTGGCTGAAGCGGGCAAAACTCCGGTTACAACCGAAGGTGCCGCAACTGCTACTGAAACTGCACCCAAGACCAACGCAGTTAAGATCCCTTCTGTGGAATCTCTTAACTTGGAATTGAGTTCTGCTATTCTAATAGAACCAACTACAGGCCAAGTACTTATGGCTCTAAATCCAGATACACCACTCCCACCAGCGAGTATGACCAAGATGATGACTGAATATCTTGTATCTGATGCCGTGAAAAAAGGAGACATCTCTTGGGATCAAAAGGTTATCATTCAAGAGAATGCTTCCAAACAGGTCGGATCACGAATTTTTCTGGCGGCTGGAGATGAACATACGGTTAAAGAGCTATACATAGCGATGGCTGTAGGATCGGCGAATGATGCCACAGTTGCTTTGGCAGAATTGGTATCGGGTTCAGAAGAACAATTCGTAGAACTAATGAATCAGACTGCACAGAAGATGGGCATGAAAAATACCTATTTTATTAACTCAACTGGACTTGATCGGGCAGACATGCCGAAGAAATTCCGTCCTGATCTTGATAAAGAGACTGTAATGTCAGCTAGAGATGCAGCTACTCTTGCTAAATTTATAGTTACTGACCACCCGGACTTCACTGAATTTACAACGATTCAGTCTTATAAATTCCGTGATCGGGATACAGCGCCGATCATTAACTACAACTGGATGCTGGAAGCTAACAAAAGTATTCCCAACTTTAAGGCATATGCTTATCCAGGTCTAGATGGACTGAAGACTGGCCATACCACAAATGCAGGTAACTGCTTTACAGGTACTGCTGTGCGTGATGGAATGCGTCTAATCAGTGTTGTTATGGGTGCTAATTCAGAGGCACATCGATTCACAGAAACAAAAAAAGTGCTCGACTACGGGTTTAACAACTTTGAAATCAAACAGGTTGTAGCTCCGAAGGCTGTTATTGCTGGCACGGAAACAGTTCCGGTACTGAAAGGCAAGAATAAAGATGTTTCTATAGTTACTGATGAAGGAGTTTCTTTCATTGTTCCTAAGGGAACGGTTTCTCCTGAAGTTACTACAACTGTTGTAACAAATGACCCTGCAACTTTGGTTGCTCCTATAGCTCAATCCTCTAAAGTAGGTAAAGTTACCTATTCCTACAAGGCTGAAGGCATGCAAGCAGCACAGGAGAAAACAGTTAATCTGATCACAGTAGAGGAAGCTGAGAAGGCTGGCTGGTTCAAGTTGTTCCTTAGAGCGATTGGCGATTTCTTCGGTGATTTATTTTCAGGGATCAAGAACTTGTTCTAATGCAGTTTGGTGTCGAAATCAGCAGTAAATCCGAGTAAATGGGTTGTAGATTTCCCTTCATTGGGGTAAAATTACAAGTTAGATTAAGATAGATCATTCGGGGGGTTAGGACATGGAAACAGGTACATCGCGAGTTAAAAGAGGCATGGCAGAAATGCAAAAAGGCGGCGTCATTATGGACGTCATGAATGCAGAGCAAGCAAAAATTGCTGAGGCTGCTGGTGCAGTTGCTGTTATGGCTCTGGAACGCGTACCTTCTGACATTCGTGCAGCTGGCGGTGTAGCACGGATGGCCGATCCTACAATTGTAGAAGAGGTTCTCAAAGTGGTAAGTATCCCTGTTATGGCTAAGGCTCGTATCGGCCATTATGTAGAAGCGAAAGTTCTAGAATCTTTGGGTGTTGATTACTTGGATGAGAGTGAAGTTCTTACTCCTGCTGATGAAGTATTCCATATTGATAAACATGAGTTCACCGTTCCTTTTGTATGTGGAGCGAAGGATCTGGGAGAAGCACTGAGACGTATTAACGAAGGTGCCTCCATGATCCGTACAAAAGGTGAACCAGGAACAGGCAACATTGTTGAGGCCGTGCGTCACATGCGCTTTATCAACAGTCAAATCCGTAAAGTAACGAATTTGTCCAAGGACGAGCTATATAATGAAGCAAAGAACCTGGGAGTTTCCTACGAGCTGTTGCTCGAAGTACATGAGCTTGGCAAACTGCCGGTTGTTAACTTTGCCGCTGGGGGTGTAGCTACTCCTGCAGATGCTGCTCTTATGATGCATTTGGGTGCTGATGGTGTATTCGTAGGCTCGGGTATTTTTAAATCGGACAATCCTGAGAAATTTGCGCGTGCGATTGTTGAAGCCACTACACACTATACTGATTACAAACTGATTGCTGAAGTATCCAAGAACCTTGGTGCACCAATGAAGGGGATTGATATTGCAACTCTCACCCCGGCTGAACGTATGTCGGAGCGTGGCCGTTAATAGAGAGAAGGTTGTAGGATGAAGATAGGAGTATTGGCGCTGCAAGGCGCTGTTACGGAGCATATTGTTAGTATAGAGAAGACCGGTGCAGAAGGCGTGCCTATCAAGCGTGTGGAGCAGCTAGAAGAGGTTGAAGGCCTGATTATCCCCGGCGGAGAAAGTACAACGATTGGAAAGCTAATGCGGAAATATGGCTTCATAGAAGCCATCCGTGATTTTTCTGATCAGGGTAAGCCTATTTTTGGCACATGTGCGGGTATGATCGTGCTGGCCAAAAAAATTGCCGGTGGTGAACCGGGGCATTTGGAGCTAATGGATATTATCGTAGCCCGGAATGCATTCGGCCGCCAACGGGAAAGCTTTGAATGTGATCTGGAGGTTAAAGGCATTGATGAGCCGGTTCGTGCTGTGTTTATACGTGCACCGCTTATCAACGAGGTAGGACCGGGAGTTGATGTGCTTACAGTCTATAATGATGAGATTGTAACCGCGCGCGAAGGCAACTTGCTGGTATGTTCTTTTCATCCAGAACTGACCGATGATTTCAGACTGCACCAATATTTTGCCGATATGGTAGAGGCGAATAGGGAAGTCCAACAACAAAATCGCATATAAAGAACATCCTGACTCTTTCAAAGCTGTAATCAGCATTTTGAAAGAGTTTAGGCTGTTTTCAGGAGGGAAACTTTGTGTTAGATGTAAAAATACTACGTAGTGATTACGCAAGAGTGGAAGAGGCTTTAGAAAAACGGGGCAAATCACTGGACTTAATTGCTGATTTTCCACAACTTGATTTGCGTCGACGTGAATTACTGCAAGAAACCGAAGGTCTTAAGAACCGTCGTAATACAGTTTCAGGTGAAGTAGCGAAAAAGAAAAAGAACGGCGAACCAGCAGATGATCTAATTACAGAAATGCGTACAGTGTCTGACCGAATTAAAGAGCTTGATGATGAAGTACGTGAACTGGAAGCTCAGATTGCTGATCTTACTATGAATATCCCTAATATTCCTCATGATTCAGTTCCAGTAGGGAAATCCGAGGATGATAACGTTGAATTACGCCGCTGGTCGGAGCCCAAAGAGTTCGGATTCACTCCGAAATCACATTGGGAGCTTGCGCAGCAGCTTGATATTATTGATTTTGAAGCTGCAGCAAAGGTTACAGGATCCCGGTTTGTTTTCTATAAAGGACTTGGAGCACGTCTAGAACGGGCGCTGATTAACTTTATGATGGATCTTCACAGTGGTGAGCATAACTATGAGGAAATGCTGCCGCCTTACATTGTAAACAAAGACAGCTTGTATGGTACAGGACAACTGCCTAAATTCGAAGAGGATCTGTTCAAGCTGCGGGATACCGAATACTATTTGATTCCTACAGCTGAAGTACCGGTAACGAACTACTATCGCGAAGAGATTTTGACGGCAGCTGACCTGCCTAAATACCATGTAGCTTACAGCTCTTGTTTCCGTTCTGAGGCGGGCTCGGCGGGCCGTGATACTCGCGGTTTGATTCGCCAGCATCAATTCAACAAGGTAGAGTTGGTGAAGCTCACCACCCCTGAATCCTCTTATGAGGAATTAGAAAAAATGACAGCAGACGCTGAAAGTGTGCTGCAGCTGTTGGGACTGCCTTATCGTGTACTTGGGTTATGTACGGCTGATATGGGCTTTACATCGGCTAAGACGTACGATTTGGAAGTGTGGTTGCCTGAGAGTGGGATGTACCGTGAGATCTCCTCTTGCTCAAATACAGAAGACTTCCAAGCACGCCGGGCAAATATTCGTTTCCGTAAGGATCCAAAATCGAAGCCTGAATTTGTTCATACGCTGAACGGCTCTGCTTTGGCTGTTGGACGTACGGTTGCTGCAATTCTTGAGAATTATCAGCAAGAGGATGGCAGTGTTCTGATTCCAGAATGCCTACAACCTTATATGCGCAATGTAAAATCGATACAACCAAAAACTATTTAAAGATATAGTTGCTTTTTCTTTGCATTGTATGGTACAATCCTAATGCATGTGAAATTTAAATGCATTTGGAGAGGTACCGAAGCGGTCATAACGGGGCGGTCTTGAAAACCGTTAGGGTGCAAGCCCACATGGGTTCGAATCCCATCCTCTCCGCCATTCCTTTATGAACTTAAAGAATAATTAGATAGAAACCGTTCCCTCTGGGGGACGGTTTTTTGTTTTGTTTGGTAGACCCAGTTCTATTGAGAATAAAAAGCTTCATTTCTCCGCAATGTATTAGAGAAGGAGGATGATCATAATCATGGATAGATCATTAGAAGTTGATCAGCATAAGCTTGTCTCAGCCTGGCAGGAGCGCTTGCCGGCGTTGATGGATGATGGGGATAGTTTCAGTGTGCTGGCGGATAATGGGGATCCGAATAGCTTGCTGATTCATTTTAATGCGGCAGGTCATCAAGGCTATTCGCTGGATTTTCGCTGCAAGTATGTAGATAGCAGAGAAGTGGCAGTGGATCTGCTGGATGTGGAACAGAGCGGTCTCCATATTGATGAGCGTAGTGATGCCGTACAGCAGCTGGCACAGCAATACTCACGGCAAATTCATGAATGTGCTCAGGCTCTTCAGAACTTGACCAATCCTTAGGAGGAATGAAAATGTCGAAACCAAAAAGTATCCCTGTTCCTGGGGCAGAGCCAACAAGTGGTGAGCGGAGAAAAGACCATACTCCTTCAGGCCCAGAACCACTTTCAGGTTCTAAAAAGGTGAAACAAGCGAACCATGTTGACCACCATAATCCACAAGGTTAACAAATAAAAACGTTAAGAATTTTAAAGAAGTGTTTCTTGATTTTTACAAATGGTTTATCATAGGAGGGGGAGAGATTTCTTTTACAATGGGAGAGGAGAACAATAATGAACAAAAAGTGGGGTTTGTCGGCCGCTGCATTGCTGCTTACAGCAGCAGTAATTCTGCCGGGATGTGCAAGTAAACAGGAGGCGCCAAAAGAGGCCTTAAAATCAGCCGCTACTAAAGCGACTACAATGTCATCTTATGAGATGAAGAGTAAATTCACGATCAACGATCTTACGATCGAGACTTCTGACGCTGAATCTGCTGCAATGACTACACAGGTACTTAGTATGCTTAAGAATGCTGATATTACCATTGATGGGGTATATCAAGCAGAGCCAATGCAGACAGAACTAACTATGGTTCTGAATCTGAAAGGCGATATGAGCATGAGCTTTAATGTTCCTATGGTAATGACTGCCGAGAAGTTGTATGTTAAGATTCCATCTATTCCTTTCGTACCGATTCCTGAGACAATCCTCAATAAGTTTGTAGAGGTTGATCTGAAGGCGTTGGCAGAGCAGGAGGGTGCAGAATTTAACCCAAGTACGATGGATACTCAAAAAATGCAGAAGCTGTCTAATGAAGTGGTGGACACTGTCCTAGCTGAATATGACGAAGAAAAATATTTTAACGAGATTGATCCCAAAGATGCTAATTTACCAGAAGGTGTGGAAGCTAAACAAGTCGTTCAGTTCCAAGTGACTAACGATAATGTTAAAGAAGCAATCACTATCTTGGTGAATAATGCCCTGCCAAAAATCATTGATATCGTAAGCAAGGAAGAATACAAGGATATGCTGCAGATTAAAGATGCAGATCTAGCTAAGGCTAAAGAAGAACTGACATCAGGTGAAGCTAGAACTGAATTGGATAAGGGCTTAGCTGATCTTGATAAGTACCTTACCATCAACCAGTTCCACTATAATACTGCGATCAATAAGGACGGATACGCTGTGTATCAGGATTTATTGATGGATGTTAAAGTAAATGATCCGGAAGATGGCACAAAAGTGGCCTTCTCAGTAAATGGAACGGGCCAATACAGCAAGATCAACGAAAAGCCGGTATTCAAGATTGGTATCCCTCAAGGTGATGATGTAATTACAATGGATCAACTTGGAGAAGAATTCGGTGGTTTGGGAACTTATTAATCCCAGTTCGCAAGATAAAGACCCGCATGAGGCGTATATTATACGCCCATGCGGGTCTTTTTTTAGGAAAAAAGTAGCGCTGATTCCTGCGACAATGCAGAATCCTATTTCTGTTCCTGTGTCAGCACATCTTCAGTTAAGATTGCGTAGGTTTGGTGATCCTGCCACTGTCCATTTATTTTAAGATACTGACGGGCAACCCCTTCAGGTTTAAACCCACTCTTCTCCAGGACTCTTCGGGAAGCTTCATTATGCAATAAAATAGCTGCCTGAACTCTATGTAGACCTAAGGCTCGGAAAGCATAGCCAAGGACTAATCCGACCGCTGCTGTCATATAACCTTGTCCTTGCATCCGATGATCCATTAAATATCCTAAATCAGCATATTGTGCTACACCTCGTGAGACGTTGGACAATGTGATCTGACCGATTAGCTGTCCATCCAGCAGATAAATGCCGAACATATAAGCTCTGTCCTGTAGGGCGTCCTCAATACGCTGATTGATGATCTGTTGCTGACTCTCCAGGGTAAAGAAGTGCTCATCACGTTTTGGCTCAAACGGTTCGTGGGTTACCCGGTTATTTAAACGAAGCTCCAGCAGGCTTAGTGCATCCTTAAGCTCAAGTGGAGAAATATAGATCCCTTGAGAGGTATGATATAGAGTAAGGGTCATTTAGGAGTCCTCCTTTTGTTTAATTGGCTTTTTACGTAAACGGCGAAAGAAGGAGGTGAGTAGATCTGCACATTCTTCTTGTAAAACATCCTGTATTACCTCAGTTCTATGATTAAATCGCGGCTCTTCAAGCAAGTTCATGAGGGTCCCGGCACATCCAGCTTTAGGGTCAGGCGTTCCATATACCGTGAGAGGCACTCTGGACTGCACTATTGCTCCTGCACACATCGGACAAGGTTCTAGGGTGACGTACAGCTGGCAATCCAGCAGACGCCAAGAATTCATGACATTGCTGGCCTCGCGAATGGCTACCATCTCTGCATGGGCTGTCGAATCCATTGTCGTTTCTCGTAAATTGTATCCACGTCCTATAATTTCACCATGTCGAACAATGACAGCGCCAATAGGAACCTCACCTAATGCCTCAGCTTTACGTGCTTCTGCGATCGCCTGCCTCATCCAATATTCATGAACCGCTTGTATATCTTCTGGCGATTCATTGGCTTTAATATTCAAGATCATCTTCCCTTCTTCTGTAACCATTGTACAACGAACAAATATTCGTTCTTAACAAAATGTGCATAACTCTGTGGATAACAGCCTACTTATACACATTTTTGTACACACCGGACTTTAATAATTTGTTTATATGTGCATAAGATGTGGATGGTTTCTTATATATTGTAGAGAAACACCTTTTGAATTTCAATATTTCGTGAATTAATAGGCTTGTTTTAAATGTCCTTTTCAAATGAGGGGGCAAAAGGTATGATGTTTATTATAGGCTCCGCAAGGATTTACCAGTGGATAAGAGGTGAATAACAGTTTGTCCATAAAGACAAAACTATCTGCTATTATTTTTGGAGCGGTACTGCTAATTTTAGCATTAAACCTGACATTTAACCTTTATGCCGCTCAGAATAATCTAAGAAATGAAAACGCAAATAATATGCAGATCACCGCTATGCAAATGGCTGTTTCTGTAGAACAAAGTAACTATAGCTCTAACTATGTAGAATATCAAATTGCGCATAACTTAAGAATGGCTGCCATCTTTGCCTCTAAGGAATTGGGTCCGGATTATAAGAATATAACCAATGCTCAACTTAAGGCCCTAACTTCCAAGTTGGGCGTGTCTAATATTTCAATTCTGGTAAAGACTGATAATGATATCGTGGTGACAAAGGCATCAAATCCTATTGATATTGGAATGTCCACTCAAGGTTGGGGGTACTGGTACCTTGCCCTTTTGGAGTTATTTGATAATCAGGAAGTCACTGTGGGGCAAGGTCAGTCATTGGATCATTTTTGGTCAGGCCCATTTGAATATTCAACCTACAATCCCGATTTCATTGAGAAGTGGGGTTATTATCATGATGAAGCAAGCAACTACATCATTAATCCTGTTATTCTCAATACTGCGGCTAGTGAATATGTCAAAATCACCAATCCCGATCAAATTGTAGAGCGAACCAAAGAAGTTAATCCTGGGATTTTAGAGCTTACAGGATTTAATCCAACAACATTTGGTTTAGCGAGTATGGCGGGCGATGGAAGCGATGCATTTAAAAAGAAACTTGGCAACCGCCCAATTAAGTTCGGTACCTATACTTATGGTAATGTGGAGCAAGATAAAGCGGCCATTCTATTAGCTCAGCAGAAGCAGAAGCCAGTTACACTGGAGACGAGAGTACATGGAAAAAGAGTGCTCAAAAGCTTCATTCCTATCCAGACTGCTAAAATGGAACCTTATGTAATCGGTGTAGTTTTGGATTACTCTGTGATTTCATCCGTAGTTCATGAACAATTAACTAATTATTTGACTACGTCTCTGTTGTTGCTGGCATTATTTTTGCTATGTAGTTACATACTTTCGGGTTTTGTTACCCGTCCAATTCAGGCTATACTTGCCAAAGTCAATGATGTAGCGCGAGGTAAGTTCGAACCTCCATTAAGCGTAACCTCTCGTGATGAGTTAGGTCAGTTAGCCTTACGGATTAACGCTATGACTTCTCATCTTATGCAACGCACCAATCGTCTTAAACAGACGCTGGAAGAGAACCGGGCGGTTAAGGAGCATTTGGAATCCGTAATTAACGGTACGTCGGATGCGATTCATACGTTGGATATGGAGGGACGAATCACTAGCACTAACAGAGCCTTTGAGGAGCTGTACGGATGGAGTGCAACAGAAGTGATAGGCAATATGCCATATCTTGTACCCGCGACAGCGCTTAAGCAAGAGGAAGAGCGGCTTGACGCGTTAAGAAATGGTGCAGTTCTGCCGCCGATCGAGACAGTGAGACTTAAACGGGACGGATCATTAGTTGAAGTTAGCGTTAGTACCTCGATAATTCGAGATGAAGAGGGTTATCCCCATTCCTTTATTCACGTTTCTCGTGATATGACGGAACGCAATCGAATGGAGGAGCTGCTTAGACGCTCTGAGAAACTAACTACAGTCGGCCAATTGGCCGCAGGAGTAGCTCATGAGATTCGTAACCCTCTTACCACGTTAAAAGGATTTCTACAGCTTCAACAGGAGAAGGAGCTCTTGGTTCCGCTTCATGTAGAGCTGATGTTATCCGAGCTGGAGCGGATTAATCTTATCGTCAGTGAATTTTTAATCCTGGCTAAGCCGCAAGCCGTTCATTTTCAGGAGAAAGATCTTCGCTACATATTAGGTGATGTAGTTTCTCTATTGGATAGTCAGGCTCATCTACATGATATTCAATTTAGTACGAAATTCTCTGAACAACCTGCTACTGTACATTGTGAAGAGAACCAGCTGAAGCAGGTATTTATTAATATTGTTAAAAATGCAATTGAGGCTATGCCTGAGGGTGGCGTCATTTCAATGGAACTGTGGAACTCTGTGGATTGCGTCTTTATTGTAATCAAAGATCAGGGTGAAGGGATTCCAGAGGACGTGCTGCCTAAGCTGGGTGAACCGTTCTTCACGAATAAGGAATCGGGGACTGGTCTTGGGTTAATGATTAGCCAGCGTATTATTCAGGCTCATAAGGGTCATTTGGAAATACAAAGTGAAGTTGGCCGGGGGACAACCGTTATGATTAAGCTGCCTGCAGCTGGAGGGGTTACACCTTGGCTCAACATTAAGGATGAACGGAGTGAAGAACAACGTGAGAATTAATAAATTCATCAGTGAGACAGGGTACTGTTCACGCCGAGAAGCAGACAAGCTTGTGGATGCCGGCAGAGTGACGATCAACGGAGAGCCTGCTGTGCTGGGCAGTCAGGCTGTTCCGGGCGATGATGTGCGAATAGATGGTATAGCGCTTGAAACCTCGAGCCAGACGGTCTACATTGCTCTAAACAAGCCGGTTGGGATTACATCAACCACAGAACAGCATATCAAGGGGAATATTGTCGATTTTGTAGGTCATCATGAGCGTATATTCCCGATTGGTCGTCTCGATAAGGATTCGGAAGGATTAATCTTGCTTACTAATGATGGTGATATCGTTAATAAAATTTTGCGGGCGGAAGGCCGGCATGAAAAAGAATATGTGGTTACCGTGGACAGACCCATTACGCCTTCATTTATTACCGGCATGTCGAGCGGTGTGAAAATATTAGGTGAGAAGACGCTGCCCTGTGAGGTCACGCGTATTACGGAGCGTGTCTTCCGTATTATTTTGACAGAGGGCAAAAATCGCCAGATTCGTCGTATGTGCAGCGCTTTTGGCTATGAGGTTCGAAAGCTGCAACGCATTCGGATTATGAATATTCGCCTGGGGGCATTGCAAACGGGAGAATGGCGGGAGCTGTCTGCTGATGAGAAGAAAGAGCTTGGAGCTACGCTGAACTACGAGTTACTGTAGGAATGTTATTACAATGTTACAGGTCCATATAGAATGTAGTACTCGCAACAAAAAAAGAGCTGTCCGGGGTCTAAGACCTTTGGACAGCTCTTTTTATTACCTTACGAAATCACTTATTCAGCAGAGGGAACAATCCCTGTAAACTCTTTGGATTCTTGATATTTGCGAATAATGGAAACCTCTACCCGGCGATTCTTGCTTCGGCCGGTAGCTGTGTCATTATCCGAAATAGGATGATACTCGCCGTATCCAATCGCACTAAATTTGCGCGGATTTAGATTCGTGTTCTGCAGCAAAATCTTCATGAACTGAAGTGCCCGATCCGCACTCAGATCCCAGTTGGATGAATAGTTGTTATTGGAAATCGGAATATCGTCGGTGTGCCCTTGCACTACTACATCATAATCCGGGAATTGCTGCAGCATCGTTGAGATGGATTTAGCTAATTGCCGCGAATCATCCTTAACAATGGCTTGGCCAGAGGCGAACAATGCGTTATCACTGATCGTAATCATTAGCTGAGATTGATTAAGCTTCGTACTGAGCAGATCAGTTAGGCCGTTGCTCTTAATATATTGATCGAATTGTTTCTTAAGCTTCTCTAAATCCTCTTGTTCCTTTTGTCGTAGCTTTGCCATTTCTGCTTCTTCAGCTTTCTTGGAAGTAGAGCTACCCATCTTATCATTTTTCCCCAGATCTTCTTGAGTTTTACTAGGCATTGCTGCCCGCTCTTCAAGAATGCCTGTACCGCCATTAAGTGCGGAACTGAAGGCTTGACTCATCTCTTCAAATTTCTTGGCATCCGTTGCGCTCATAGAATACATAACGATGAACAGAGCCACCAGAAGAGTCATGAGGTCGGAATAAGGTAACAGCCACGATTCATCGGCATGTTCTTCATGCTCTTCGTGTCTAGTCTTTTTGCTCACCTGATCCACCGTCCTTCTCATTTAACTTAACGCGTTGCGAAGGTGTTAGGAATACAGCAAGCTTCTGATTGATGGCAATAGTAGATACACCGGACTGTATGGACAAAAGACCTTCGACCATCATCATTCGAACTTCGATTTCTTGTTTGGAGAGACGTTTCAGCTTATTAGCAATAGGATGCCATAATACGTAACCTGTAAAGATACCAAGCAAAGTGGCGATGAAGGCAGCCCCGATTGCCGCAGCCAATTTGTTCATATCACTCATATCAGCCAGAGCGGCGATGAGGCCGATAACCGCCCCGAGCAC
The DNA here is from genome assembly GCF_038002725.1 of Paenibacillus sp. FSL H7-0323. NCBI lineage: Bacteria > Bacillati > Bacillota > Bacilli > Caryophanales > Paenibacillaceae > Paenibacillus > Paenibacillus sp. FSL H7-0323. Next base: position 4,992,903 of record NZ_JBBODB010000001.1, read on the forward strand.
CCCAAGGGTAGGAGCATACATACCTGCCTGTGAGAAAATGAGCGCTCCTGCTTTATGTCTATCCTCTGTGGCGTGGATATCCTCCATGAGGACATCGCGGACAAAATCCTGATCATTTCCATCAATGATCATCCGCATGCCATTCCTGAGGAAGTTATCTTCTATTTCATCGACCTTTGATTCTAGAGCCAACAGACCTTCACGCCGTGTGATAGAAGCCCATTCCATGAACATAGTGATTAATTCGGGTTTACTGATTAATTTCTTTTTGATAAAAATCATTTTGAACAGACTTGGAATCTTTTTGACCTCGTTGAAAGGAAAGGCCATGAAAATAGACGCTGCCGTACCCACCAAGATAATAACGTAAGCAGCGGGTGTGGCCAAAGCATGAAGTGGAGCGTGCTTGAGGATCATGCCCCAGATTACAGCAACCAAACCAAAAATTAAACCAATTATTGTTGAAATTTCCATTTTGCACCTCGTCCGTGAGATTTAAGATGTGTTCCGACAATGCCGCGTATATCATCCTTGAAACAGCGGCAGGGCACTCTGTGCGAAACCGAATTAACGTATATTCTTATTTATCGACATCATTCGGTTTTTTGTGAAGTCATTTTTTCGGCTATAATGGATAAGGTAAGTAATTATTCATCTGTGAAGAAAACGGAGTGATATACGTGGGTGTAAAGCATGGTAGAGATTACGGTGAAATTCTAACAGATTTGACCGAAGCCGTCGGACGAATTTCCGATGGATATTTATTTTTTGAGATGGATCCGGACGAGTGGCAGGAACTACCCCAAGAATCAAAGCTGGAGGTATGGGAAGCATTGGCTGAGGATCTTTTCTTCGCGCTGGGTAATGAACCTATGATTGAAGTGGGGAGCGGCGTAATTATTTACGATAAGGACACGCATCGCATTAATATTTTAGTTGGCGAAGAGGATTTGGCTTCAGTGGTTTTGATTTAGGCAGAGGAGACGTCTGGACGTAATTTGCCCGTAGTTAGTAGCCCGTGTTAAAATTGATAAAGCCGAGTTATAATCGCTGGGATTTGTGAATACATTAAATCGAAAATATCGCCTTTATCCTGGCACATCCCTTGGACCTCAGAAGCTAAGGGATGTTTTGTTTAACGCCTAAGTCATGTAAAGGGAACTGCGCACTTTACTGCAATTTTTTGTAAGGGAGGAAACGAATTGTTATTTACGGAAGAGGAACTGCGTGAGGAGATCACCAAGCTGGAGGGGTGGAAGCTGGATAATAATGTTATGGTGCGAAAATATATGTTCAGCCAATATATGAAGGGCATTGCGTTCGTTGATGAAGTAGCCACGATTTCAGAAGCCTTCGATCATCATCCACATATTACGATTGATTATAAAACAGTTACCCTGCGACTTGAATCTAATGAAGAAGATGGGATTACGGCTCTAGATCTTCGAGCGGCGCATGAATTTAATGAAGCCTTTGAAAAAAATCATTAGTTTAGCCAAAATCATAAAATAAACGCCCGTGCATAGATAGTCACCTATCTCATACACGGGCGTTTTTAGTTGCTTGATGGGTTACTTTTTCTCTGAGAGCCAGAGTGCGACGTTGGCGATCTCTTCAGGGGCTAGCTTCTCCTTAAAGGAAGGCATTTGACCACGTCCTTTGGTGACGATGCTGTAGATTTCCTCAGCGTCATGCTGGCCGCCTTCATTCTGAAGACTTGGTCCAACTCCACCTTGAAGCTGATCGCCGTGACAGGTGATACAGCTGGCTTTCACGGTTGCTTCTGCCTTTGCTGCGTCCAGTTGAACTACCGGCATCGTGGGCTTATTTTCTTCCGCTACCTCTTCTTTACCCGGAAGTGTAAACATGAGTACTACCGCAAAGGCACAGGCGGCAAAAAACAAACCGCTCATGATCCATTTCTGCATCCCAATTCGTCCCTTCTATGTAAGCTGCTCCCTACATTATAGCTTATGGTGAAGCGTTATCATAGGGTTTGTGACAAAAAAATGAACGAGAATACAATCGTTCTTATGAAATATATGGTATTTAATATCATTTGTCATAGACCATGCAATAAAAAGGTTTGTCTCCTGTAGGTGTGCGGCGTTCATACGTATCTGTAATCGTAAATCCACATTTTTGATAAGTTCGGATGGCGCGTTGGTTCCAGGTCAGGACTTCCAGATCTATCTCACGATCAGGATAACGATTCAAGGCTGTCTGGACGATGGCATCTACGAATAGTTTGCCTAAACCATGGCCGCATAGATCGGGGCGCATCCCAACTCCTAAACGAACGACTCCTTCCATCGGGAACAACTGTGCGAATCCGCACAAAACCTCTTGTTCATTTAATATGGAGATATATTGTTCCTCCCGGAGCTGCGGATCACCAAACTCGATGCCAAGAGCCTGCATCTGCTCCCACGGCATCCAGCCATAAATATTATATGGAGGCGTATAGCTCCACTTACAAATAGCTTCTCCGTGAATTGCCTCCATAGGAACTACATGAAAAGTTACCGAGGGATTTATCATAAAGTCAACGAGCTCCTTTCACGAGGACATTGCTATATTACTAATTATATACAAAATGGGGGAGGTTCGACTCAGAAACTTTATATGAGAGGAATGTTTTACAAATTATGAGAGGGGTAAATAAGTAATAAGACAAAAAAACAAGCTCTCCTCCAAGAGTTACCTTGGAAAAGAGCCTATGTACGTTACTTATTGAACATCATCATTGTCTTCCGATTCAGCAGCAACCGATTGGTAAGCGTCTGTGCTCATAATGCGCTTAGCACCAACGTAGCGTTTCACGTAGTAGCTATCACTCAGAGAGCTAATCGTAACACCGCGTGAGGTAGAAGCGTGTGCGAACTTACCTTCACCGACATAAATGCCGACATGGGAGACACCTTTGCCACTTGTATTGAAGAATACAAGATCTCCGGCTCTTATATCATCACGGGAGATTGCTGTGCCCATTTGATATTGGGAACCTGATTGGTGTGGAAGGTTAATGCCAATCTTATCAAACACATACATTGTAAATCCGGAGCAATCAAATCCGTTAGTGGATATACCGCCGGATACGTATTTAGTACCGATGGCCTTGTCAATCACTTTATCCATTTTGGAATCTGCGAAAGCGCTTCCTGCTCCGATGGTGAGGATGATGGAAAAGCTTAGTACTGCTGCTGCTAACTTCTTCTTCAAAAGTGTATACCCCTTCCAAATGCCTACGAGGTTAGCTTAAGGGTTCGGTTGAAGGTCCCCTATGACCCCTCTATATAATGGAGGTCAATTCACCCAAAGTTGGTTCCCCCGTTTTCCTAATAGTTAGGAAACTCGGCTCATACTGTTGATTAGGATTAGCTTGTAATCAATACATGACAAAACCTTTGTAAATAACAACTTAATGATTACAAAAATGTTACTAAAATCTCACTGCGCTAATTGTAACAAACAGAAAGCCGCTTGGCAATCGTTTTTAACATATTAATGCAGAAAAATTGGCATTTTTACGGTAGAAAGGCATATGTAAGCGTTAATAATGACCTAATTTTTAATATAATTGCAATTTTTATCAAATAAACGTGTTTCAATTGGGCTCTATTAGTGTAAAAATATATTATGGAAAAAAGAAAAACCCGAATTTGATTACGGGAATAATCAGATTCAGGTTCATATAGTTGTAATTATGAGGTTATAGTTGTGAGGAAGGTTTCAATCGAAGGCTACAGCTTGATAAGCTGAAGTACTCATTACTCTTTTAGCGCCAACATAACGATTGGCCCAGTAGGCCTGACTGAGTGAAGTGATGGTCACTCCACGCGAAGAGGACGATTGTGCGAATTTTCCGTTTCCAACATAAATGCCGACATGGGATACTCCATTGCCAAGTGTGTTAAAGAACACTAGATCACCAGAACGCAGATTGCTTTTGGATACAGCAGTTCCAACGCTATATTGAGCTTTTGATGTACGAGGTAAAGTAAGACCCACATTCTTGAATACATATTTTGTAAATCCAGAGCAATCAAATCCGGCAGTGCTTGTACCTCCGGTTTTATAGGCAACTCCAATAGTCTTTGAGATTACAGTGTCCATCTTAGAGTCGGCAAAGGCGCTTCCTCCACCAATAGATAATGCCATTACAAGTCCTAGCGCCGCAGCGACGCATTTTTTTCTTAAATTATGTCTTTTCAAAAGATGTACTCCTTCCAAGGCCTGCGAGGTTAGCTTAAGGGTTCGGTAGAAGATTCCCTATGATCCCTGTAAAGCGAGATCAATTCACCCAAAATATGGTTCCCCCACTTCCCGGTGCAAAGGAATTAGGCGTGTTAAGCACCAAGAGAATGACGTTTCGACAGTTACACTTACGATAAATACATTTAGTTATGTAGGAATCGTTTCAATTGATTACAAAATTGTTACTAATAGCACAGGACTTATTGTAACAGAGCTTTTATGATTTTGCAAATACTCTTAAGTTATCCGTAATGAGAAAAAGTCCCAGCTCCTGAATACAGGAATTGGGACCTTTTTATTATGTCAAATAAGGTTAATTTATTGTGGAAATGCTTTGCTACACCATAGATGATATTGTGCAGAGATTCCCCACATTTTTAAGAGCGTAGAAGGTAGTGGTGAGATTTGCCGTATTATAAGTGCCGGCAGGCCGGGACAGAACAGACCCGTCAGTCCGCACACTAGCAGTAAGAGCAAGCCTCCCGCACCAAGTACAATGGAAACACCTATAGCAGGAATCAGTGACCGCAAGCAGATGAACAGTGAGGAGAACATTCCTGTACCGCCGGTGTAACCAAACTGCATATATAGAAGAAACAGGCGCACGATAAAAATATATATAAGCCATGCCAATACGTATGGTACTAAATGAAGTAACAAAGTGTAGTTAAACAAAGAGGATAAGAACAGCCCGTACATTTTTGGAGCAAGCCAGTAAAGCGGCAGCAGGGTCAGCACCCATTCGATTAGGCTAAAGACTAAGACAGGTAGTCCATAGATCTTCATGCCGGGGAAAAAAAACAGCCCGCGCTCGCCCTTTCGCTCCTGGTGCAGCTCATGCAGCAATCCTGCCCTTATGAAAGGAGAAAGCAGAAGTCGCAAGACAACAAGTCCTAGAAGCATCCATAACCAAGTGCGTATCGCAGGGTCAGTATTCAAGCTGAACTGTCCCTCGATATAATACAACAGTCTGCCCATACCGCTGCCGCCGGCGTCTTTATCTGGATAGCGCAGTAGAATTGGAATAATAGCAGATCGGATGAAACCATACATAAAGTAGCCCCAGAGCAGTCGGTAGATGAAGAGCAGAATTAAAATATAAAATTGCTCCTTCATGCTTTGCCAGCCGCGGGTTATCGATGTTCTCACAATCATTCACCTCACCAGACAAGAGTTCCGAGCACGGTTTCAAGTAGTTTAGTTACACTTAACGTCCAGCGAGAGAGCGTCTTGGGCTCTATTTCCGCCAGCCTAAAGTTGTTTAAATGTTTGCTCTCCAATAAGATGGAATGCTCAGGGTCAATCTCAGCAGAGAGAAGAGGCTTATCGCTTAACAATTGAAACGTAGTCTCTGCTCCTTCACCGTTCCAGACCCGCTGCACCGAAGAGCTGTCGGCGAATGTGAATTTCACGGGAACATCAACGTAATGGCTCCCTTTATTTGAAATCTTCACTAATGATTCGTAGCTTTGAGCATCGCCGCTGTTATTTTTTTTAAAAGTAATCGTATCTACTGAGAAGTCAGGCGCACCATCACCATAAATGTAATCATCGAAATAGGCCTGCCATGATTTTTTGGTTACCTTCTCAACGACTTTCTGAAAATCTGACGTAGCGGGATGCTGGAAACGGAACTTACGAGCGTAGGAGGACATGATGTTGTTCATTGCTTTGGTACCTACCTGGCGTTCGATATCTTTAAGTACAAGCTTGCCGCGGATATAAACATTTCGGCTATAGGAATCCGCCCCTGCATATTTCCACGTTTCCAGATTTAACGGCTCAGGTATAGTTACCAGGCTGGCCTGTAAAGGCAAATTAGACTTGATACCGTATTCTTGTTCCATAAGTCTGTCTTCGGCATAGGAAGTAAAGCTTTCATCCAGCCAGGCCTCCTCGAATTCATTGCTGGCTACCATACCGTAGAAGTATTGATGGCCGATCTCATGAATGACGGTTCTTTCAAGTGAGGTATCTGGAGAAGAATCCGCGGCCCCAAAGGCTGTAATAAGGGTAGGATATTCCATTCCTCCCGCGCCGTTTCCCTCCTTAGGTGGGACGATAATAGACAGCGTAGAGTAGGGATAAGGGCCATACCATTTGCTGAAGTAGGTCAGGGCAGCCTTGGCAGCTTGAAGGTAACGCTCTTGTAAGTCTTTGTGCAGTGGGTCGAGATACACCTTAATTCGTACTCCAGGCACTTCCGGCGTAGAGAAAGCTTCCTCTGCTACTGTAAAATCAGGGGATGCAGCCCAAGCGAAGTCGTGGACATCATCGGCGTAGAACTGATATATTTTTTGATCTTGTTTGAGCTTGGCATTTTTTACAGGAAATCCGGTCGCAGCCACCGTATAGTTGGAAGGAACGGCAATCGTTACATTAAAGATGCCAAAATCACTGTAAAACTCAGAGGTCCCGTGATACTGATGCAGGTCCCAGCCTTCTTCTTTAACTCCGCGTGTGCCCTTAGGCTCGTATACACTAAGCTTAGGGAACCATTGCCCAGCCATAACGAAGTTACCTGAAGCACCCATGCGAGCAAAGATTTTGGGCAACTGGACTTCATACTGAAGCTTAAGTGTTACACTTTCCCCACCATTAACAGGCTGAGGAAGATGTACCTTTAGAAGCGTCTTATCGTTGATATTGCCGTCATCAGGTTGAACATATTGCACTCTTTGCATTAGCGAAGTTCCCTCTGTCGTGCGCAGATCGGTCAGCGTCATATTTCCGAAGCCGTTCTCAGGCATGCTGTCGCCTCTGAGCGTCCCCCCGGATTCCTTCATAAAGGTGGTATCTGATGAGGCAAATGCATTTGGATACATGTGAAAATATAAATCACTTACTGGCTTTACTCCGGGGTGTGTCCAGGTTACTGTCTCAGAAGCTTTTAAGGTTTCTGTGTCAGGAACAAGCTGGACATCAATGTGATACTCGACTACCCGCTGGCTTAAAGCCTCCTCTGCCGGGACAGGCGCGCTCTCAGGCAATACCTGCTGTGGTACGGCTGCAGGCGCTGTGCCGCTGGAGGACTTGGCCTCTTTTGAAGCAAAGCTAGTAACAGAAGCTGTTGAGCTATCCCCTGAAAAGGCCCATATTCCTCCTCCCAGCAGCGCGAGGATGGCCAGGGTCGCAAAGATGATGTACTTTAATGACAGTGACTTCATAGTGTGATTCCTCCCGTGACAAGCATCTACGGGATGTATATGTTTGCAATCGCCGCATTATTAGCTAAAATTAAATTATTCGTAAGAGGAAGGGTGTGCACTCGTGGACAACATACAACCGGAGGGCAAGAAACAGATTGCCTTAAATATTGTGAACGCTAAAAGTAAACATAAAGGCTTTGGAGCAGGCTCTATAGATCTCAACAACGTTTCACCTGTCATTATTGATGGTGATGTGGCGGTTATTGATATCGGTGCCATGCATGCCAAGAGCAAGGTGGAAAAAGGAATTAAATTTTCCATGAATCGTGAAGATGTACCGAATGGAAGACAGGTTTGGGTGGTATGGGTAGCGGTAGACCGTACATTGGAAGCTCAATTTTATGGTGGAATCACAGCCTGTGAAATGTGGATTGATACAGAAGCGCGCCGCGGATGGAAAATTCTTGCCGAGCATGTCAATAAGCTGGATGCAGCTCTTAAACGCAAGATCGATGTGGCAGGGCTTGGAGCCATTGAGAAGTCGGCTCTCAAATCCCTTCTGATCTCTCATAATGAAGCATGGTGGAATGCATCCTCAGATGAGCTTAAAGCTGCACTGACTGAATAGTATAGGAGCCTCCAGAAGGGTTATCCGATATAAAAAAAGCTTCGACCTCCGGAAATAGGAGCGTCGAAGCTTTTTTAATTTATGATTTGCTTGTACTGCTAAGCTTGCGTTTGAGCTGACTCACTCTGGCTTGGCTAATCCCGAGGATTTCTGCAAGTTCTTTTTGGTTGGCATAGGGATGATCTTCAATAGCTTGTTCCAGACGTTGGCACATTTCCTCTGTCTTCGACTTTCGGATGCTGGTGTTGTGCTCTGGTGCCTCAACAACAAAATCCTCACGTGACTCTGGCAATTGAGACATGCGTTCAGGATCGACAATTTCTTTTAGACAGCTGCTACAAATAAACTGCTCTTTATAGTAGGTGACATGGTCGTGGCTTCTGCAAAATGTACACTCTGTCGAGGTGTACTTCCTAAGGACGATGATTTTTTCGTCTAAAACAAAAAATTCGATAGGATCACCAATGTCGATATTACGCGTCATACGGATTTCTGCGGGAACCACAATTCTCCCAAGACTGTCTAAACTCCGGATCATGCCTGTATCCTTCATCCCATGTCCCTCATTTACATCATTATATTTTGGTTTCTAATAACTATTATAGCAGTAATTGTGAGTTAAGAGAATGGGGTAAGCATAATAAATAAAACGGTTACATCCCTTATGCGACAAGTGATATTTGAATTTAGAAATCCTGTTGTTACTACAATATATGACTTATAAAAAAAGAAAAACCCCTTCAATATAAATGAAGAGGCTAATTCAACCACCAGCGTTTAATGTTCTTCCATAGGGAACGATTCTCTTCAGCAGGATCTACCTTGCTTTGTGTGTCATCGACAGCAGGAGCGGCGCCAGTTCCATGCAATTCGCAGTATTCGGTGGGCTCAGTTGCACTAATAAAGGTTTCCAGTTCTTTGTCGGGACATGCTGCTGTAGCAAGTTTACCGGATTGCGGATTGACGTATACGCTGACCACTCCATCTGGAATGGGGAAAATTTTTGGAGGGACATTTTCCAGCGCTTTTTCAGTAAATTGGGCGAAAATAGGAGCCGCACGCCGTCCGTCGGTAGTTGCGATGTCGCGCCCCTTGTCGTATCCAACCCAGACTGCCGTGGATAGCTCCGGGGTGAATCCTACCATCCAGCCATCTGTATCCGTAGTGCCGGTCTTGCCGGCTACCGGACGTTTGATTATGGAAGCCACACGATTGCCCGTCCCCCCAGTCTCGAATACCCCCTCCATTAAACGAGTCAGGACATAGGCAGCTGAAGGTTCTACGACGGTTACTCCTTTGGGTTGAGGTGCTTCATACAGGACCATGCCATTTGAATCGGTTATTTTTAGAATGGCTGTGGTCGGCATTTTCTGACCGCTGTTTCCAATTACAGCAAAAGCCGCAGCCATTTCAAGCGGACTGATCGGTGAAGTGCCTAGTGCCAGCGAAGGTACGCTTTGAAGTGGACTGTCAATGCCCATCTTCGCAGCCATTTCGCTCACTTTATCCGCGCCGATCTTCATAATTGTATTAACAGCATAGATATTGTCCGATGCTGCGATAGCTTGCCGCATATTAATTTCACCCAGATACTTATCCCCAAAGTTTCGGGGCTGATACGTTTTGCGGTTGTTATCATAATGAAACATCGTTGGCTGACTATTGAAGACCGAAAGTCCTGTCATCTCTTTGGAAGAGAGTGCGGCCAAATACATAATCGGCTTAAAGGAAGAACCCGGCTGGCGTGTGGTGGCCAAAGCATGATTGTACTGGTTGGTACGATAATTTTTTCCGCCGACCATTGCTTTGATGTAACCGGTGCGAGGATCGATGGATACAAGCGCAGTCTCCAGATCACTAGTTTGATCCATCTCTGTGTCAACAGCATTTTCTGCGGCATGCTGCATGTCAGGGTCAAGGGTGGTATAGACATTTAGTCCGCCTTGCTCCAGCTCATCATTACTGATGTGGAGCGATTCTATAGCCAAATTGCGGATATAATCCCGGAAATAAGGCGCAGCTACAAGCGTATCCTTTTGCCCTTGCGGCTTGAAGTTTAAGTTCTCTTGGACAGCTTGTCCGGCTTCTTCCTGAGTGATATTACCTAAATTCGCCATGACGGTCAGGATGATTCTCTGGCGGTTTTTAGCATTGTCCATGTGGTTGTATGGTGAATAATAGGTAGGTCCCTTTGGAATTCCAGCCAGCATGGTACTCTCTGCCAGGTCTAAATCAGCTGCAGATTTACCAAAATACATCCGTGAGGCTGCTTCAATGCCGTAAGCACCGTGGCCATAATAGATATTATTTAAATACATGTTCAGGATTTCATCTTTGCTGTATTTCATCTCCAGCTGCATCGTATAGACAGCTTCTTTAGCCTTGCGCGTCCACGTTTTTTCATGGGATAGGTAGAGGTTACGTGCGAGCTGTTGAGTTAGCGTACTAGCACCCTGCGACCGGTTCCCCTCTTCCAGATTGACAAGAACAGCTCGTGCCATCCCTTTCAGATCAAATCCGGAATGCTCATAAAATTTACGATCCTCGACTGCTAGTGTAGCTTCAATGAGCAGGGGAGAAATTTGACTTAATTTGACGGGTTCACGGCTGCGGCCGTCTGAGGTAAAGGTGGCAAGAACATTGCCCCGGGAGTCAAACAGCTTGGAGCGCACATCATCGCTAATCGGTGGAAGATCTTTTTGATATAGATAACCGAGCAGAGCTCCGGTGGTTAATACAAATAATATGATCAAGGCTGCCAGCAGCCGAAATAAACGCCGGAAGCGGCTTTTTCGTTTCGGTGGATTCGTTGATTCGCGTGTCATGGCACCAGACTCCTTTCTTTCATATTATGGGGAAGGATCTGGAAGGATATTCATTAGGGATATGGAGGGTAACAAATTGTTTCTATTTTGTGATTGTTTAAGGTAGATAGGGTATCCTCTCTGGCGGTATAACAGAGTAGGGATTGTGAGTAAGGGTATATACATATTAGGAGGTGTCATCATGAAATGGACGAAAAGGATTCATAAGACGACAATAACCGCCCTCTCGGCGACGCTTATTATGGTTTCAGGCTGGAGTGCACCTGTAACTTCTGTACATGCTGCACCAGCACCAGCGACTTGCGGCACGGGAGATCACGGCTTGCTACAGGCCCTGCAAAACAAGCATTCAGGCGATGTATCCACACCGCTTAGCTTTTCTGATGTTCAGTTTTTGAATGGGAATATTGGACGGGCAGCAGGTAATGGATTTATGATTGGTACCTCTGACGGAGGTTGCCATTTTCAAGAGATCTATCAAGGCCAATGGAGCTTCAAACAATTTGATTTTCCCGATAATGTACATGGCTTTGCTCTTGCTTCTGTAGAGGAGGGGCAGGCTCAATATTTAATTGGTACCTCTAACGGTGGCTCGGAGTGGAAGAGACTTTCGAACAATGCCGTCAGCTTTGAAAGAATAAATTTTATCGATAGTAAGAAAGGTTTTGCTTATGAGAGAGCCGCCACGTTTTACACCAAAGACGGGGGGCTGAGCTGGAGTAAAATTTCCACCCCACCCAATACACGAGGCGCTTATTTTAGTGACCGGAATACCGGCTGGGCGGTTGTAATCGTGCCGGGAAGCGGATATCGGGTAATGAAGACCACAGATGGAGGGGGAACTTGGAGCCTTTCACTGAAGGCGGCTTTTGCCGAGCCCGAGTTTGGACAAATCTCCGCTAAGGGAGATCAGGTCGCTGTAGTGCTCTATGGCGGTACGGGGATGAGTCAGACCTCCTACTCGCTGTATGAAAGTGCGAACAGGGGGAAAAGTTGGAATCGTGTGATCGCTCAGGAAACTGCCGGCGGCGGGCCTGCGCCAGGCAGTGGCAAGGCTGAATTCAATAAAGGGCCAGCCGCTGGCAAACCCGGGAACCTGCAGCTTGTGGGAAACAGCACATCTTTTTTAGTGGGATTTTCTCCAGCAGCAGAGAAAGTGGCAGTTGGACGCTCTTATAACGGCGGTAAGCAATGGACTAATCTTCCGGAGCTCGCTGGTTATGACGGGGTAATCTCCTTCACTAGTAATAAAGAGGGCTGGCTCGCCATCCGTGAGCTTGATTACTCTTCCTTGTATGTGACCAAAGACGGCGGAGCTTCATGGGAAAGCAGGTTTTCTTTAAAAGTGACGACCCAATAATTCTCTTCAATAAAAAAATATAAGGGTCCGAAGTATTGTAAACATCGCAAATAGACAGCAGAGCAGCGATTCTCCGGATACTTGGAGAATCGCTGCTCTGCATTTTTTATCCTTGGTTGCTTGCTTGAATAGTACCCTTATCAGTGGCCTTATCAGATCCCTCATCCTCGGAGGGGTACGGACCCAGTTGACGTTATTTGCAAATTTTCGGCCTTTGGGATAGGGTTTCGGACTCCAGTAACACTATTCCCTAGAAAGAGGTTCAAATGGGTTGTTTTTTATGCCAATAGCGACTAAGGGGTCCGTTATCACACCGAATATGGAATCATCCTGCGTTTAGGGTCATCTATGTCTGATAGGTGCTTGGTAGGTGCAAATATTATCGAAGTAAGTGATATACATAGAGAATGGACGTTCAAAGTGTGCTTTTAATCATCAATATGGTAATATTTTATGTGCTTATGAAGATATGCTTGATTCTGTATTGAAATGCTTCTTTGAACTGGATTATAGTGTACAATGGGAAAGCGAAATAGGCCTTTGATTAATATAAAAATGTTTAAGCTTTGCCATTAGACGTTTTTCTTATGCAGAATGCAGAGGCTTGCAGAATGGAGGAACGTGTGATGCCTGAAATACAGTCTGACAAATATGATGTCTCTATTACGCTCGTGAGCCTTCAAGATGGTCAGCGAAATGTTATGGAAGCGAATGGAGAAGTAACATCCAAGGGACCGCATCTATATATTCAATATGAAGAATTAGAGCAGGGTCCTCGCGGAGAGGAAGTTTCTGTTCGTACAACGATAAAGATTGCAGGCAATCAACTGAAGCTAATCCGCCATGGCGGGATTCAGTCGGAGCAGAGCTTTGAAGCTGGACGGCGTCTGCCAGGATTCTACCGCTCGCCATATACGCAGTTCAATCTTTCTACGGAAACGAACAAGCTGGAAGTTGTGCGCGAAGGGCGTTCTTTAACGGTTGCCTGGGAATATGATTTGTACGTTTACGAGGAATTGACAGGAAAGTTCGCTATTAGTTTGCATATACAGGAGGAACCGAAATTATGACACATAGTAAGAATCCGTTAGAGCTTGTAAATGAACGGGTAAAAGAAGCCATCGCCGATGCGATTGTGAATGCTGGGCTGGTTGCACCGGAAGAGGTTCCGGATATTGTACTTGAAGTACCAAGAGATAAGGCGCATGGTGATTTGGCTACGAACGCTGCTATGCAGCTGACCAAAATTGCTAAACGTAATCCACGCCAGATTGCTGAAGCTATTATTGAGCATTTGGATACGAGCCGAGCTTCTATTGAGAAAGCGGAGATTGCAGGACCAGGCTTTATTAACTTTACCCTGTCTAAGAATTACTTGTACCCAATCATCAGCCTTGTTGCTGAGCAGGGGGATGACTATGGCCGTATTAATCTGGGTCAAGGTCAGAAGGTTGAAATGGAGTTCGTCAGTGCCAATCCAACGGGTAGCCTACATTTAGGGCATGCCCGTGGTGCTGCTGTCGGTGATGCGCTGTGTAATGTGCTTGATTATGCAGGTTATGAGGTGACCCGGGAATATTATATTAATGATGCCGGTAACCAAGTGGCTAATCTGTGTAAATCCATTGAAACCAGATACCTTCAGGAGCTGGGACAAGAGGCAGAAATGCCGGAAGATGGTTACCATGGTGAGGATATTAAGGGTTTTGCGAAGGAGCTTGTGGCAGAAAAGGGCGATACCTTGCTCGAGATGAGCCCTAGTGAGCGCGCTGCTTTTTTCCGGACCTATGGACTTAATAAAGAGTTGGATAAAATCAAACGTGATCTAGGTCTTTTCCGTGTAAACTTCGATATCTGGTTCAGTGAAACCTCGCTGTATGAGAACGGAGAAGTACTGCGCTCGCTGGACGAGCTCCGTGATCGTGGAGAAGTGTATGAGCAAGATGGGGCAACCTGGCTGCAAACGACAAAATACGGGGATGATAAAGACCGTGTCTTGATCAAAAATGATGGCACATATACCTACCTTACCCCGGATATTGCTTATCACAGCGATAAGTATGGCCGCGGTTACGATAAAATGATTAACATTTGGGGCGCTGATCACCATGGTTATATTCCGCGGATGAAGGCGGCAATGTCAGCCCTTGGCAATGATCCTGAGAAGCTAGTGGTTCTGATTGCTCAGATGGTCAGCCTGTTCCAGAATGGTGAAAAGGTCAAAATGTCCAAACGTACCGGCAAAGCGGTTACGATGGAAGATTTGATGGAGGAAGTAGGGATCGATGCGATTCGTTATTTCTTCACCATGCGCAGCATGGATTCTCATCTTGATTTCGATATGGATTTGGCGATCTCTACTTCTAATGAAAATCCTGTATTCTATGTTCAATATGCGCATGCGCGTATTTGCAGTATTTTCCGTCAGGCAGAGGAGCAAGGGATTTCTATCCCTGATTACGCTGAAATTGACTTCTCCAAGCTGACAGCAGTGCATGAATATGACCTGCTGCGCAAAATTGGTGAGCTCCCGGCAGAAATCGCTGTTGCGGCTGAAGGTTATGCTCCACATCGCCTCATTCGTTATGTATATGAGCTGGCTGCGATGTTCCACAGTTATTACAAAGCTGAACGTGTAATTACTGAGGATGCTGCTCAAACCGTGGCGCGTCTTGCACTGCTGGGCGCAACACGTACTACTATTGCCAATGTACTGCGTCTTGTCGGAGTTTCTGCACCGGATCGCATGTAAATCAACAGCAAACGACAAAAAATCCGCCTTCCGGTTTCCTGGGGGGCGGATTTTTCTTTGCTGCCGTTCTTCGTACCGGCATCAGCTGCGCTAACGTCAGAGTGACCCACCCGGTGCCCGGGCGGGGTCTACACGTTCGCGGAGACCGAACGCTTCGCCCTTACTCCTGCTCTCAGCAGGCGTAGGGCATCGGCAGAGCCGCCGCCTAGGGATGTGCGGCGCTGCCCCTTACGTAGCCGCACCGGGGACGCGGTGCGGCGCAAGAGCAGCTTCAGCTCCCTTGGCGTGAGGCCCGGTCGCAGTGCGAGCAGCAGTGCGGCGGCTCCCGTGACATGCGAGGTCGCCATGGAGGTGCCGCTCATTTCTTTGTAGCCCTCCTTCAGCCAGCAGGAGGGCACGCCTTCGCCGGGCGCGTATACATCGATATATGAACCGCGATTGCTGAAGCCAGCAACCCGGTGTCTCTTATCGATGGCACCCACGGCTATCGTCTCGGGATAACGTGCGGGATAGTCCCCGCCACGTTTGCCGTCATTCCCAGAGGAGGCAATGACGGCGATTCCGGCCCGATACGCTTTTATAACCACATTGTGGAGCGCCTTGCTTCTAGTCTTCATTCCAAAGCTCATATTAATGACGTCGATTCGGTTCTGCACACACCAATCAATACCTAGCACAATATCGGATACATAGGCTGATCCACTATGATCAAAAGCCTTGACTGGATATAGCAGCGCTCGCGGCGCCACTCCCATCATTCCGCGATTCCCCCCTGCTGCCGCTAAGGTTCCGGCGATATGAGTTCCGTGCCCATTATCATCCAGCGGCAGCATTCCGCGGTGTAGTAGGTTGACTCCAGTGGCTAATGAATGCTTCAGATCGGGATGACGGTAATCCGCGCCGGTGTCAATGACGCCGATTTTGACGTGAACTCCGGTTGATTTAGACCATGCCTGAGGAGCATGAATCGCTTTCACCCCCCATGGGAGCGCTGCGATTCCGCTTTTTTCGTTAGCTATGGAATGGATTTGGATTTGCAGATCGTCTTCGACATTTAGAAGGTCTGCAAATCGGTTCATCAGCTTTCCGGCGGCAGCGGGCACGAAGAAGGCCCGAATCAGCGGAGATACCTGTACTTGCCGCAGCTCGGGCTGCTTTGCTTTTAGAGCCTTCCATTGGGAGAAAGCTCCGGCATACTGGCGGGGATCGTTGAAGGTAAGAATACGCCGCTCACCATTTTTTGGGGCAACCGATATTTCTTCAAGAAGCATGTTCCAAAATTTGTAATAGTCCATAGGTTTCGCTGTCCCTCCTCGGTGCCCTGCTGCCATATTGTATGAGCGGAGGGAGGGGTCCGAATGGGAACTTGCCCTTTTTTAAGGAAATGGGCTGCCCAGCGTGTCAAAAGACGGCGCTTTACATAAAATAAACAGAAGAGATTAAAACTCTCTTTGTAACATCCCGTAAGGAGCCGATCCTTGGCGTGGATACAGTCATGCGCGGAGGTCTTCCTCCGCCTTTTTAAATCCCATTTCTAAAAACTTTGGGTGCGGCGAACCTTGCTACAATTACATATCAACTCTTCTTGATGAAGACAGGTTTCCTGTATGGATAATAAGCAGGAGGCTTTTTCTGTTGGGCGGTTCTTGCATTTGACTTGCATTTTGTTGTTAAATAGGTTTTACTTAGTTTTGTTAATGGATATTATTGAAATAAACCGTAATGTGAACAATGCGTGAGAGGAAGTGTCCTTTAGTGAGTACGCCACTCAATTTAAAGCTAGACCCTGAGAAAGTTAAAGAAATGCCAATGGTGGATCTTGCCTTTCTGGTGCTTAAAGCAGCCAATACACCGTATTATTACCGTGATCTGATGGTCGAGGTAGCCAAGTTACGCGGCATGACCGATCAAGAAAGCCAAGATACTATTGCCCAGTTATATACCGAGATTAACATTGACGGGCGTTTTGCCTGTGTCGGAACCAACCTTTGGGGACTGAAACGCTGGTATCCTCTTGAGCGCTCCGATGATCCGGTTGGTAACACTAAACGGGTGCGCATCATCAACGATGAAGACGATGATTTGGAAGATGACGATTTTGCTGATGAAGAAGAAAACTACACAGCTGAAGAAGAGGATTTCGACGCTATCGATGAAGATCGCGACGACCTCTATTCTGACGACGACAGCGAAGAAGAAGTCGACGAAGATGTCGTGATCGATGAAGATGACATAGACGAAGACGATACGGACGAAGACGATGCAGAAGATGGCGACGATGAAGATTCCGAGGATGACAAGTAAGATCAATAATCAGAAGAGTCTTGTCTGTGGCATAATTCCTCCCTTGACAGTGGGGGATCGTCAGAGTAAACTATTGCATGGGCTTATCATGTAAGTTAATAAACGTGTTTTCTAAAATAAAAAGTGCCCCGGTTCTACGGGTGTCACTTTTTTGTTTTTTTAGATGCAAAGTAGCTGTAGATTAATGGAATTTGAGGGATGACGGTTTATGTTTTCCCCGGTGAATTAAACTTTTGATTTCCCCTGTTTTGATGATAGTAAAACGGGTTACGATAAACACCATGTGCCGCTTTTATGTTTGGACTTTATTTAGGAGGGTTTTACAGTGACAAAGTATATTTTTGTAACGGGTGGCGTTGTGTCTTCCCTGGGTAAAGGCATTACCGCCGCTTCGCTGGGCAGGCTGCTCAAGAACAGAGGTCTAAAGGTAACGATTCAGAAATTTGATCCGTATCTTAACGTAGACCCTGGAACAATGAGCCCTTACCAGCACGGAGAAGTCTTCGTAACGGATGACGGTGCAGAGACTGACCTTGACCTTGGGCACTATGAACGGTTTATTGATATCAATCTGTCGAAGAACAGCAATGTGACGACAGGTAAGATCTATTCATCCGTAATCAGCAAGGAACGTCGTGGAGAGTACTTGGGTGGAACTGTACAAGTTATCCCGCATATTACGAATGAGATCAAAGAACGCGTGTTCCGCGCGGGCCGCGAGACCAACTCTGATGTTGTTATCACAGAGATCGGCGGTACTGTAGGGGATATTGAAAGTCTTCCGTTCCTGGAAGCGATTCGTCAAATCAAGAGTGATATTGGCCGGGAAAATGTGATGTATATCCACGTAACCTTGATTCCTTATATCAAGGCTGCTGGAGAAGTGAAGACGAAGCCGACACAGCATAGCGTTAAAGAGCTGCGCAGTATCGGTATTCAACCGAATGTCATCGTATGCCGTACGGAATATGAGCTTTCCGCAGATATGAAAGCCAAAATCGCACTCTTTTGCGATATTGATGCTAATGCTGTTGTGGAATGCCGCGATGCTTCGACGTTATATGAAGTTCCATTGAACCTTCGTGATGAAGGATTGGACGAGATTGTTGTTAATCATTTGAAGCTTACAACACCTGCGCCAGATATGCGCGAATGGGAAAGTATGCTTAGCCGGATTCAGAAATTAGAGAAGACAGTAGAAATCGCAATTGTAGGTAAGTACGTAGCACTGCATGACGCTTATTTGAGCGTTGTTGAATCACTTTCACACGCAGGTTTTGCTGCGAATGCAGAGGTTAAGATCCGCTGGGTGAATGCAGAGGAAATTACGGATGAGAACGTGGACGAAATGCTGCGTGGTATTGGCGGTATTCTTGTTCCTGGTGGTTTCGGTGATCGGGGAATCGAAGGTAAAATCTCCGCTATTCGTTATGCCCGTGAGCAATTGATACCTTTCTTTGGCATTTGCCTTGGAATGCAGGTTTCTGTAATTGAATATGGCCGTTCTGTTCTTGGACTACAAGGTGCAAACAGCTCCGAAATCGATCCAAATACACAATATCCATTGATTGATTTGCTTCCTGAGCAAAAAGATATTGAAGATATGGGCGGCACTATGCGTCTTGGGTTGTATCCTTGTAAGATTATTCCGGACTCTCTGGCAATGTCTTGCTATGATGATGAACTGGTATATGAGCGTCACCGTCACCGGTATGAGTTCAACAATGCTTACCGTGACGAAATTGAAAAAGCAGGACTGGTTATCTCCGGAACTTCTCCGGATGGCCGTCTAGTTGAGATCGTAGAGCTTCCAGAGCATCCGTGGTTCCTCTCGGTTCAATTCCACCCGGAATTCACTTCACGTCCGAACCGCCCGCAACCGCTATTCCGTGAATTTGTCAAAGCCTCTTTGACGCATTCCGAGCAGCAATAATTTATACACAGACAGAAAGAACCCTCGGTTCTTAAATAGTCGAAGAGAGCCTTCATCCGAAGGC
Source organism: Paenibacillus sp. FSL H7-0323 (assembly GCF_038002725.1). Lineage (NCBI taxonomy): Bacteria > Bacillati > Bacillota > Bacilli > Caryophanales > Paenibacillaceae > Paenibacillus > Paenibacillus sp. FSL H7-0323. Next base: position 5,012,175 of record NZ_JBBODB010000001.1, read on the forward strand.
TCTCTTTTTGTATTACCCTTTAATAGAAATATTGTAACTGACATTTATTTCATTTTAGACTCTTTATTTACCCATTTTATCCAATTAGCAGGATTTGGACAGTAAAGCACGAATAATAGGTTTCGTATGGAGTAGTTTCTAAAGGGGCCGGTCGCTGTGGAGAGCGCGGTATAGTCAATCTGCCTTAATTTCTGGGAGGGTATCGTATGGAAAAGAAGAAAGTATTAATTGTCGATGATCAGAATGGGATCCGGATTCTTCTTATGGAAGTGTTCAATAGTGAGGGATATACAACATTTCAAGCGGCTAACGGAAAATTGGCATTAGACATTGTTCGCAGCGAGTCACCCGATTTGGTCTTACTCGATATGAAAATACCGGGAATGGATGGACTCGAGATTCTGAAGCATCTAAAGGAGATCAATCCGTCCATTAAGGTCATTATGATGACGGCATATGGTGAACTGGACATGATTAAGGAGGCGACCAAGCTAGGGGCGTTAATGCATTTTACAAAGCCGTTCGACATAGACGAAATGCGCGTAGCGGTAAACATGCATCTTCATAACAAGTCTGTGGATCAATGCAGTTAGAACGGTGATTTCTGTATCGGTCCTATTTCGCGTGGTGACTCCGAAGAGGATGAGTGTAATTGTTATATGGGCTGGATAAAAATCGTCCCACCGGGACATTTTTTTGTTTACCCTATTTAGTATTTGACACAGGATGTGCTATAATAAGCCTGTATGTGATGTCGGTTTAAAAACATAGCCAACCAACATTCTTAGGAGGATGAAACCATGCCATTAGTATCTATGACAGACATGTTGAACAAAGCACTTGAAGGAAAATATGCAGTAGGTCAGTACAACATTAACAACTTGGAGTGGACTCAAGCTATTCTTGGTGCCGCTGAACAAGAAAAATCACCAGTAATCCTTGGTGTATCTGAAGGCGCAGCACGCCACATGGGCGGCTTCACTACTGTTGTTAAAATGGTTGAAGGTCTAATTATTGACATGAATATCACTGTTCCTGTAGCTATCCACCTTGACCATGGATCTAGCTTTGATAAATGTAAAGCAGCAATTGATGCTGGATTTACATCCGTAATGATCGACGGTTCCCATCACCCAATCGATGAGAACATCGATATGACTAAAAAAGTCGTTGAATATGCTCACGCTAAAGGCGTTTCTGTAGAAGCTGAAGTAGGTACTGTTGGTGGACAAGAAGACGACGTTATCGGCGGCATCATGTATGCTAAGCTTGATGAGTGCGTACGTATTGTGAAAGAAACAGGTATCGACACCCTGGCTCCTGCACTTGGTTCCGTTCATGGACCTTACCATGGCGAGCCTAACCTCGGATTCAAAGAAATGGAAGAAATCCGTGACGCTACTAACATCCCAATGGTTCTTCATGGTGGTACAGGTATTCCTGAACATGACATCAAGAAAGCCATCTCCCTGGGTACTTCCAAAATCAACGTGAACACTGAGAACCAAATCGTGTTCGCAAAAGTGGTTCGCGAAGTTCTAGCTGCTAAACCTGATGCTTACGATCCACGTACATTCATCGCACCAGGCCGTGATGCAATCAAAGAAACCGTTATTGGTAAAATTCGCGAATTTGGATCCAACAACAAAGCCTAATCATTGTAGCTTCCGCCTCAGGTGGACAAGCAATTTGTTAAAGGATAGGGCTATTACTCTGTCCAGTTGAATAGTTTGATGAGGAAAGCACACCGCTTAGCCGGTGTCTTTCCATTTTCATCACTAAAAGTCCACAGCACGTATTGCCCACCCAGCTGCAATACACGTAGGGGGAAATTGATAAATCTATGGAAAAATTAATGATTGGCGGTGGACGTCCGCTAGAGGGCGTTGTAACCATCAGTGGAGCAAAGAATAGTGCCATCGCGCTTATTCCTGCGGCAATTTTGGCCGAATCTGAAGTTGTTCTGGATAATTTACCGTCCCTTAGTGATGTAGCCGTTTACTCCGAAATCTTGCAAGAGCTTGGCGCTAATGTATCCTGGTCAGGCAATCAGATGAGAATTGACCCTTCACGTATTGTATCTATTCCAATGCCCAATGGGCCGGTTAAGAAACTTAGAGCTTCGTATTATATGATGGGAGCTCTGCTTGGAAGATTCAAAGAAGCGACAATAGGTCTTCCTGGTGGCTGTAATTTTGAACCTCGTCCAATTGATCAACATATCAAGGGATTCGAGGCTTTGGGAGCAACAGTTACCAACGAACATGGTTCTATCCACTTATATGCAAAAGAGCTACGCGGTGCGAAGATTTATCTGGACGTATCAAGCGTAGGTGCCACTATAAACATCATGCTGGCGGCTTCACGAGCCAAAGGCTCTACAATTATTGAAAATGCGGCTAAAGAGCCTGAGATTATAGATGTAGCTACCCTATTGAACTCTATGGGCGCTGTTATTAAAGGCGCTGGTACAGAAACCATCCGGATCGAAGGGGTCTCGGAAATGCACGGTTGCCGTCATTCCATTATTCCCGATCGGATTCAAGCAGGAACTTATATGATTGCCGCTGCGGCTACGCGCGGTAATGTGTTGATAGATAATGTTATTCCTAAGCACTTGGAAGCCTTAACAGCCAAGCTTTTAGAGATGGGCGTGGATATTGAAGAGCTTGATGAAAGTATCCGAGTTATAGGTAGAGCTAATTATGAACATGCAGATGTTAAAGCACTGACCTATCCTGGATTTCCTACAGATTTACAATCTCCTATGACAAGTATGCTGACACAGGCAGAAGGGGTTAGTGTGCTTAGCGATTTCGTCTACAGCAACCGCTTCAAGCATGTGCCAGAGTTGGTAAGAATGGGCGCAAAGATTCGTGTTGAAGGCCGATCTGCAATTATTGAGGGCAGTAAACTTAATGCTGCTAAAGTAAAGGCAGCTGATCTGCGTGCGGGTGCAGCCCTTGTCATTGCCGGGTTAACAGTAGAAGATGGTATTACTGAAGTGACCGGCGTAGAGTATATTGATCGTGGTTATGATAATTTAGTGAGCAACCTTCGGCAACTTGGTGCTCATGTTTGGCGTGAGAATGAATAATATTAGGATATCCCGCTTGGAAGGAGTATTAATTTGCGGCCAAACCGCATATTTCCTTCCATTTGGGGTAATACTAACCTAATGAGCATTTTAATAGAATCATATTTTTGCCTAGTAGATAGACTAGGAAGAACTCATTTAAAAATTGAATAGGTGGTTATTACATGGATCTTCAAATTTCCGATCTGGAAGAAATGAAGCTGACCGAGTTATATAAGCTGGCCAAGAAATACCAGATTCCTTATTACGGACAGCTGAAGAAACGGGAACTGATCTTTGCGATCCTTCGGGCACAGGCAGAGCAGAGCGGTCTCATGTTTATGGAAGGCGTACTAGAAATTTTGCCTGAGGGCTATGGATTTCTTAGGCCGATTAACTATTTGCCCAGTGCTGAAGATATTTACATCTCAGCTTCACAAATTCGTAAGTTTGATCTCAGAAGCGGAGATCTTGTGTCTGGTAAATGTCGGACACCAAAAGAAAATGAACGATATTTTGGCCTGCTTCAAGTCAATGCAGTTAATGGCGAGAACCCTGCTAGTGCAGCGGAGCGTCTTCATTTTCCAGCATTAACACCACTTTATCCGCAAGACAAGCTACCGCTTGAAACATCCCCTACTCATTTGTCTACCCGAATAATGGATTTGCTCGCTCCTGTAGGTTTGGGGCAGCGGGGTTTGATTGTAGCACCTCCAAAAGCAGGAAAAACGCTCCTCTTAAAAGAAATTGCCAATAGTATTTCCACTAATAATCCTGAGATTGAGCTCTTTGTATTGCTGATTGATGAACGTCCTGAAGAAGTAACCGATATGCAGCGTTCTGTAAAAGGCGAAGTGGTTGCATCGACGTTTGATGAGCTTCCAGAGAATCATATTAAAGTGGCTGAGCTTGTGTTGCAAAGGGCACTTCGTTTAGTTGAGCACAAGAAGGATGTAGTTATTCTTTTGGATAGCATTACGCGTCTGGCGCGTGCTTATAATCTGGTGGTTCCACCATCTGGACGTACACTTAGCGGGGGGATTGACCCGGCGGCTTTTCACCGTCCGAAGCGGTTTTTTGGTTCTGCACGGAATGTGGAAGAAGGCGGATCATTAACTATTTTGGCAACAGCATTAATAGATACTGGCTCGCGTATGGATGATATTATATATGAAGAATTTAAGGGTACCGGTAATATGGAGCTTCATTTGGACCGCAAATTGGCGGAACGCCGGATATTCCCAGCTATCGATATTCGTCGTTCAGGTACACGTCGCGAAGAAGTGCTCTTGAGCAAAGAAGAACTGGATACGATTTGGGCGATTCGCAAAAATATGAACGAGTCCTACGATTTTGTGGAGGGATTCATCAAAAAGCTGCGTGATACGAAGACTAATGCTGAGTTCTTGGCATCCTTTGACGTTGCTGGGGCAAAAACAACACCAAACGGGACTGCAAGTAACGGAGGCACCTCCAACAGCGGTACAGCTGCTCGTCGTACCACACGGGCGAAGACACCTTCAGTACCTACAACTTGAGAATTGATAATAAGAGGAGACTAACATGTATTTGGTATATGCCGACGGGCAAGGAAACGTATATGATCATCCCGAACTGTACGGGCTAGCCCGTAGTGGGGATATGATTGTTGAAATGCTGGAGGAAGAATTAATTCCATTACCAGAAGGTGCTACGCTCGTGGGCTTGCCTAGTACACGTGCTGTGGGTATGAATCCTGAGACGGGTGAAATGATGTCTTTGCCGGAAGGTTCGCAGGCTGTCGGAGCGCTGCTGCCGCAAGGCTACACTCGTCTATGTCTTCCTGGTTATGTGAAGACAGATAAGTCTTATAAGCTTCCTCTGTTTGGGTATTCGGCTGTAGTGTGGAAGGATGGCGGGTTCTATGTTGCGGCAGACCCTACCGATAATCCAGAGAAATGGAATCCACTTAATTGTGACAAAGAAGATCTTGAAGTCAGTGTTGGTGAGATGACAGCCAAATATCCTGATAACCGCCTCTATGAGCATCTTTCTAACTGTGCGCTTGGCTATGAATGCCTGACTTCCTCCAATACCTTTTTAGGGCGTTGGGAGGGCGGTGTACCCGTCTCTTATTCATGTAATGCTGGATGTTTTGGTTGTATTTCTGAGCAACCTGATGATAGCGGCTTTGTATCTCCGCAGACTCGGATGAATTTCCGGCCTACGGTCAACGAAATTTCACAAGTTATGTTGGAGCATTTAAAGACGCCTGAATCGATTATCAGCTTTGGACAAGGCTGTGAAGGGGAACCTTCCACGCAGGCAAAACTTATTATAGAAGCTATTCGTGAAGTGCGCTCGATTACTGATATGGGCTATATCAATATCAACACCAATGCGGGATTAAGCGATCATATGCGAGGAATCGTTGATGCTGGGCTCGATTTGATGCGTGTCAGCACAATCAGTGCCCTTGATGACCATTATAATGCTTATTACAAACCACGCGGTTATACATTGGCCAATGTTGAAAAATCTTTGAAATACGCTGCTTCGCAGGGCGTTTACACATCGATCAATTATCTGATCTTCCCTGGAGTGACTGATCGCGAAGAAGAGATTGAAGCGATGCTGGAGTTTGTAAGACGTACTGATCTGAAGCTTATTCAGATGCGCAATCTAAACATTGACCCGGAGAGTTATTTAGAGTTGATTCCTCCTGCCCAGGGTGAAATCCTTGGGATGAAGACGATGCTTGATATTTTCCGCGATGAACTGCCGGATGTAGTTATAGGCTCTTATACACATGTGCCACCAGCAGATATGGCGCGGGCTAAGCGGCGGGGAATCAATATTTAAGCAGCTAAAATGTAAAAATGAAACATATTGCCCAATTTGATATTTCGTGCTAAAATACCACAGTGTAATCATATAACTCTGGGTCCGCATGAGGCTTAGGGCATGAGAGGTGAAATTCAAAATGCAAGAAGCAATTCAACCAAAGTATAATGTAACTAAGGTAACCTGCGCATGTGGCAACACTTTCGAAGCTGGCTCTGTTAAACAAGAGCTTCGTGTCGAAATTTGCTCCAACTGCCATCCGTTCTTCACTGGCAAGCAGAAGTTCTTGGATGCCGGCGGTCGCGTTGATAAATTTAAGAAGAAATATGGTATCTAATTCGAACAGTCGCTTTGCGGCTTAACAGTTAGATTGAGCCCCCAGCTGTATAGCTGAGGGGCTCATTTTATGTCTTAGAGTTGATTTTTGTCCGAGCGTGAGCTATACTTATCTTCGCCGTGCTAGACGGGGAGGTAGCGGTGCCCTGTAACTCGCAATCCGCTGTAGCGAGGTTGAATTCCTGTTAGAGGTGCTATCGATGTGAGGCCTTGGTTCCTACGGGCTGTGTTGACAGTTGGGTCCTCCGCAATGAGTGCTTATGAACCTGGTCAGGTCCGGAAGGAAGCAGCCATAAGTAAGATTACTCTTGTGCCGGAGGGTGGCCTAACTCGAGCAGTCATGTAGGGTTGCCGCTTGGATCGTAGCCATCAATAACAGGTGCACGGTTTATAATTCTGTTTATCATAGCATCTTTGCCACAAGCAAAGATGCTTTTTGTTTTTGGTCAATAGCCGATGAATATAGTATAATAAATTTGCGACAAATGCCGGGAAAGCGGCAGCTTAAGAGAGGGTAATGCATAGTGGAACATATCGCGCTGTACCGTGCTTGGCGGCCGCAGTCGTTTCAAGACATGGTTGGACAACAGCACATTATCCAAACGCTGCAGAACGCAATTCGTGAACAGCGGGTTTCGCATGCCTATCTGTTCAGCGGTCCGCGGGGAACTGGTAAGACAAGTGCTGCTAAAGTCTTAGCTAAAGCGGTTAACTGTGAACGTGGGCCAGGTCCGGAACCTTGTAACGAATGTCCATCCTGCTTGCGAATCGCTGCGGGTAATGTAATGGATGTGCAGGAAATAGATGCGGCATCAAACCGGGGCGTAGAGGAGATTCGTGATCTGCGTGAGAAGGTGAAGTATGCACCTACCGAGGTGCGCCGTAAAGTGTATATCATTGATGAAGTGCATATGCTGACGACAGAAGCTTTTAATGCTCTATTAAAGACTTTGGAGGAACCGCCGTCACATGCGATGTTTATTCTTGCGACAACGGAACCTCACAAATTGCCGGCGACAATAATTTCCCGTTGTCAGCGTTTTGACTTCCGTAGAGTGGCGTTAGAAGAACAGACCGCCCATCTGACTGCTATTTGTGAGAAGGAAGGGATTACAGCGGATAACAACGCATTGCAGTATATTGCCCGTCTATCTGATGGTGGTATGCGTGATGCATTGAGCTTGCTGGATCAGATTTCATCCTTTACAGATGGTAATGTTACGTACGAGCAAGTGTTAGGAATGACAGGGGGAATTCCCTCCGAGCAATTTGCACGTCTTGCCACTGCCATATTAGAAGGTGATATGGGTCTTCTTCTGGAGCTCGTTGAGCAGCTTATGCATGAAGGTAAAAGTGCAGATAAATGCCTAGAGAATCTCATGTATTATTTCCGTGATTTATTGATGATTAAGATGGTACCCGAGGCCGATCAATTAACAGAGCGGGTGCTGAATCCTGCTGAATTTAAAGATATGGCCACCGCATTTTCTCGGGAGCGTCTATTTCAGATTGTAGATACAATCAATAAATACCTAGGTGAAATGAAATACGCAACACATCCTCAGACACTGTTTGAAGTGGCGCTGATGAAGCTTTGCAGCTTGCAGCAAGAGGTAAGTCAGAGTGCCGCATTTGCTCCGTTAGGTGAAACAAATGCCGGAGTAAGCGCGAATAATTCGAGCATTGACTCTGGTGAACTGGATCTTCTCAAAAGACAGATCGCAGCACTGGAGAAGAAGCTGGAACAGGCAATGCAATCCGGTGGTATTTCCGGAGGAGGGCGTGATGGTTCTCCTGCACCGAAATCGCACGCGGTTCCAACACCGCGGGTTTCTTCAGCCTCCAAAATGCCTCCTAACGTAGATAGGTTTATTGCTGGTAAGGATAGTCCCGATTTTGCAGCTATCTATAAACAGTGGAGCCTTGTCCTGCAAGGAGTAAAAGAGGAAAAGGTAACGGTTCATGCATGGTTTGTAGACGGTGAGCCAGTATCGATTATGGAGGATGCGGTACTTGTTGCATTCAAGAACACGATTCACCGCGATACTACTGAGAAGCCGGCAAACAGACAGGTTATTGAGAGTGTGCTTGCAGCGCGTCTAGGCAAACCTTATAGACTTGTAACCATGATGCTTCGTGACTGGAATGAAGCTGCCCAGAAGTCTGTGGGACAGACTGGCAAAGAAGAACTGCAGCTGGAGCATGAACACGATACTGCAGAAGCTAAACCTGAACCTTGGATTGATGAGGCTATCCAGCTTTTTGGAGAAGACCTTGTTGTCATAAAAGAGTAATATAAACATACTAGCGCTAATTGCGCATTCCAAAGGAGAGACGATGTATGAATAATATGAACCAAATGATGAAGCAAGTTAAGAAAATGCAGGAGCAAATGCTTAAAGCTCAAGAGGAACTCGGAGGCAAGGTTATTGAGGGTTCATCAGGTGGCGGCGTAGTTACTGTTCAAGTAAACGGCCACAAAAAATTGCTGTCTATTCAAATTAAACCGGAAGCCGTTGATCCGGAAGATGTTGAAATGCTGCAAGATCTTGTAATCACTGCTGTAAATGATGCATTGACTCAAGCTGAAGAGCTTGCTAACAATGACATGGGTAAATTCACTGGTGGAATGAAGATCCCAGGCTTGTTCTAATAGCCCACTCCACTTCAGTCTAAAGGAGAATTATTAATTTGTATTATCCCGAACCGCTAGCTAAGCTGATCGATGCTTTTACGCGTTTGCCCGGGATTGGACCGAAGACAGCCGCCCGGTTAGCTTTTCATGTGCTTAACATGAAAGAGGATGAAGTCATTGATTTTGCAAAAGCGCTAGTAAGCGTCAAACGCAATCTTCACTATTGCTCGGTCTGCTGTAATATTACGGATACGGACCCATGTAAGATATGTCAGGACAAAACTAGAGATCCTTCAGTGATATGTGTGATTCAAGACTCTAAGGATTTGGTGGCTATAGAACGAACCAAGGAGTTTAATGGATATTACCATGTTCTTCAGGGTGCTATTTCACCTATGGAAGGTATCGGCCCTGATGATATTCGCCTGAAAGAATTATTGACCCGTCTGAGTGATGAGAGAGTAAGTGAGCTTATAATGGCGACTAACCCCAACATTGAGGGAGAAGCAACGGCGATGTACATTTCTCGTCTTGTTCGGCCGTTTGAGATTAAAATCACCAGGATAGCTCATGGCTTGCCTGTAGGTGGCGATCTTGAATACGCTGATGAAGTTACTTTGTCCAAAGCGTTGGAAGGCCGTCGCGAGCTATTCTAGCAGCTCTATAGTGGTATTTTTCAAAAAGGAAGCCCTCGGGTTTCCTTTTTTTTTGTTCTAAGTTTGTCCCTATCCCGATATGAATGAGAATAACGAGATGTGTATTTTGCATCAGAATTATTCTGAGGAGGAATTGAAATGGGATGGTGGAGAGAGCTGTGGTGGGGAGTGGATAAGGAACAAGGCGCAAAGGAAAGTGAGGGATGGGAAACCCTCTTAGAGGTCCGTAAGGCGCATTCAGAGTGGGAGAGGGCGTACCTGATGTTCGACGAGGCGTTGGGACAGGATCAGATAGATTACGCGATATATATTTTGGAGGCTGCAGAACGTAAATATCAGATACATCTCAAACATGCAAAAAGCTTGGGGTTGAACAGCAGTCAAATATAAGGGCTTATAAATAAATGTATAAGGGGGATCTACATGCTTAGAATGATAGCTATGGGCGTATTGATATTATCCGTTATCTTATTAGGTTTAGTTGTATTTAGAAAAAAGCTGGGTTTTGGGTGGCTAAGTTTATTTGGGGTTCATTTGGTATTGGCTGCACTCGGGATATATGTAGTGAACTTCTCAGGTTTGCTCACGCAGGTGTATCTCCCTTTGAACCCTGCAACTATAGGCGCAGTAACGGTTCTTGGGCTTCCTGGCGTGGTTATGTTACTCGGATTAAGAATAATTTTATTTTAATGCTTGACGTGGCTTTGAAAAATATGATACATTAAGTCTCGCCCGTTTGGACAAGCTGTTGATTAACAACTTGCTGAAATGGTCAAGCAAAAAAAGAAATTAAAAAAATGCTTGACGAAAACAAAGGCGCTGTGATATATTATAAAGGTCGCTGCTGACAAGCAACGACGACGAAAGATGAGACATTGATCTTTGAAAACTGAACAACGAGTGAGTGGGAAATCACGTAAGTGAAATCCAAATTAGAGAATTAATTTTCTCGTCAGATGTTTCAAAATGAGCATATCGCTCTTTTCAATACTAATTGGAGAGTTTGATCCTGGCTCAGGACGAACGCTGGCGGCGTGCCTAATACATGCAAGTCGAGCGGAGTTACTTTGAAAGCTTGCTTTCAAAGTAACTTAGCGGCGGACGGGTGAGTAACACGTAGGCAACCTGCCCTTCAGACTGGGATAACTACCGGAAACGGTAGCTAATACCGGATAATTTCTTTTTTCTCCTGAGAGAAGAATGAAAGACGGAGCAATCTGTCACTGAGGGATGGGCCTGCGGCGCATTAGCTAGTTGGTGGGGTAACGGCCCACCAAGGCGACGATGCGTAGCCGACCTGAGAGGGTGAACGGCCACACTGGGACTGAGACACGGCCCAGACTCCTACGGGAGGCAGCAGTAGGGAATCTTCCGCAATGGGCGAAAGCCTGACGGAGCAACGCCGCGTGAGTGATGAAGGTTTTCGGATCGTAAAGCTCTGTTGCCAGGGAAGAACGTCCGGTAGAGTAACTGCTACCGGAGTGACGGTACCTGAGAAGAAAGCCCCGGCTAACTACGTGCCAGCAGCCGCGGTAATACGTAGGGGGCAAGCGTTGTCCGGAATTATTGGGCGTAAAGCGCGCGCAGGCGGCTATTTAAGTCTGGTGTTTAAACCTTGGGCTCAACCTGAGGTCGCACTGGAAACTGGGTGGCTTGAGTACAGAAGAGGAAAGTGGAATTCCACGTGTAGCGGTGAAATGCGTAGATATGTGGAGGAACACCAGTGGCGAAGGCGACTTTCTGGGCTGTAACTGACGCTGAGGCGCGAAAGCGTGGGGAGCAAACAGGATTAGATACCCTGGTAGTCCACGCCGTAAACGATGAGTGCTAGGTGTTAGGGGTTTCGATACCCTTGGTGCCGAAGTTAACACAGTAAGCACTCCGCCTGGGGAGTACGGTCGCAAGACTGAAACTCAAAGGAATTGACGGGGACCCGCACAAGCAGTGGAGTATGTGGTTTAATTCGAAGCAACGCGAAGAACCTTACCAGGTCTTGACATCCCTCTGAATCTGCTAGAGATAGCAGCGGCCTTCGGGACAGAGGAGACAGGTGGTGCATGGTTGTCGTCAGCTCGTGTCGTGAGATGTTGGGTTAAGTCCCGCAACGAGCGCAACCCTTAACTTTAGTTGCCAGCAGGTAATGCTGGGCACTCTAGAGTGACTGCCGGTGACAAACCGGAGGAAGGTGGGGATGACGTCAAATCATCATGCCCCTTATGACCTGGGCTACACACGTACTACAATGGCCGGTACAACGGGAAGCGAAGCCGCGAGGTGGAGCCAATCCCATCAAAGCCGGTCTCAGTTCGGATTGCAGGCTGCAACTCGCCTGCATGAAGTCGGAATTGCTAGTAATCGCGGATCAGCATGCCGCGGTGAATACGTTCCCGGGTCTTGTACACACCGCCCGTCACACCACGAGAGTTTACAACACCCGAAGTCGGTGGGGTAACCCGCAAGGGAGCCAGCCGCCGAAGGTGGGGTAGATGATTGGGGTGAAGTCGTAACAAGGTAGCCGTATCGGAAGGTGCGGCTGGATCACCTCCTTTCTATGGAGAATCGTTCTCTGCAATGAGAACATTCAAATCGGAAGCTAAGCTTCCACAATAGAACCCTCGGGTTCGAACACTCACTCGTGTTCAGTTTTGAAAGAGCAAGTCTCTTTCGTATGCGTTTGGTGGCGATAGCGGAGGGGTTCCACACGTACCCATCCCGAACACGACCGTTAAGCCCTCCAGCGCCGATGGTACTTGGACCGAAGGGTCCTGGGAGAGTAGGACGTTGCCAAGCGGACAACCAATTCATTGGTTGATTCACAATGTTATATATGTTATATGGGCTTTTAGCTCAGTTGGTTAGAGCGCACCTCTGATAAGGGTGAGGTCGGTGGTTCGAGTCCACCAAGGCCCACCATATAACATTATAGAGTAATTTTATGGGGCCATAGCTCAGCTGGGAGAGCGCCTGCCTTGCAAGCAGGAGGTCAGCGGTTCGATCCCGCTTGGCTCCACCATAAATTTTTAAATGAATAACTTTTTCAACTTGATCCTTGAAAACTGGATACCGAAACGAATTTGCGTTTTAGAACATCTTTTAGCAACTTGTGCAAACAAGTAAATGTTATTAGTGAGATTTTTCTTCGGAAGAATCAAGGTTAAGCTAATAAGAGCACACGGAGGATGCCTAGGCGCCAGGAGCCGACGAAGGACGTGGCGAACAACGAAACTGCCTCGGGGAGCTGTAAGCAAGCTTTGATCCGGGGGTGTCCGAATGGGGAAACCCAGCTGTGGTAATTCGCAGTTACTCATACCTGAATACATAGGGTGTGTAGAGGCAGACCAGGGGAACTGAAACATCTAAGTACCCTGAGGAAGAGAAAACAATAGTGATTCCGTCAGTAGCGGCGAGCGAACGCGGAACAGCCTAAACCTAAGAGCTTGCTCTTAGGGGTTGTGGGACGTCTCACATGGAGTTACAAAGGAATATGGTAGGTGAAGAGGTCTGGAAAGGCCCGCGATAGAGGTAAAAGCCCTGTAACCTAAACTGTGTTCTCTCCGAGACGGATCCCGAGTAGTGCGGGGCACGTGAAACCCCGTATGAATCCAGCAGGACCATCTGCTAAGGCTAAATACTACCTGGCGACCGATAGTGAAACAGTACCGTGAGGGAAAGGTGAAAAGCACCCCGGAAGGGGAGTGAAATAGAACCTGAAACCGTGTGCTTACAAAAAGTCAGAGCCCGATCTATGGGTGATGGCGTGCCTTTTGTAGAATGAACCGGCGAGTTACGTTTAACATGCAAGGTTAAGCCGAGAAGGTGGAGCCGCAGCGAAAGCGAGTCTGAATAGGGCGATTGAGTATGTGGACGTAGACCCGAAACCGTGTGATCTACCCCTGTCCAGGGTGAAGGTGCGGTAACACGCACTGGAGGCCCGAACCCACGTACGTTGAAAAGTGCGGGGATGAGGTGGGGGTAGCGGAGAAATTCCAATCGAACTCGGAGATAGCTGGTTCTCCCCGAAATAGCTTTAGGGCTAGCCTCGGTATAAGAGTAGTGGAGGTAGAGCACTGATTGGGTGCGGGGTCCGCAAGGATTACCAAGCTCAGTCAAACTCCGAATGCCATATACTTATTGCCGGGAGTCAGACAGTGAGTGCTAAGATCCATTGTCAAAAGGGAAACAGCCCAGACCATCAGCTAAGGTCCCCAAGTGTGTGTTAAGTGGGAAAGGATGTGGAGTTGCACAGACAACCAGGATGTTGGCTTAGAAGCAGCCACCATTGAAAGAGTGCGTAATAGCTCACTGGTCGAGTGACTCTGCGCCGAAAATGTAACGGGGCTAAACACACCACCGAAGCTATGGCTAGATACTATGTATCTGGGGTAGGGGAGCGTTGTGTAGGGGTTGAAGGTGTACTGAAAAGAGCGCTGGACACTACACAAGTGAGAATGCCGGTATGAGTAACGAAAAGATCAGTGAGAATCTGATCCGCCGAAAGCCCAAGGTTTCCTGAGGAAGGCTCGTCCGCTCAGGGTAAGTCGGGACCTAAGGCGAGGCCGAAAGGCGTAGTCGAAGGACAACAGTTTGAAATTACTGTACCACCGTAATCCGCTATGAGCGATGGGGTGACGCAGGAGGGTAGTGACGCGGACTGATGGATGTCCGTCTAAGCAGTGAGGCTGATGTGTAGGCAAATCCGCACATCAATAAGGCTGGGCTGTGATGGGGAGCGAAAATTATAGTAGCGAAGGTCATGATCTCACACTGCCAAGAAAAGCCTCTAGCCAGGAGAAGGTGCCCGTACCGCAAACCGACACAGGTAGGCGAGAAGAGAATTCTAAGGCGCGCGGAAGAACTCTCGTTAAGGAACTCGGCAAAATGACCCCGTAACTTCGGGAGAAGGGGTGCCCCGGTAGTGTGAATAGCACGAGGGGGCCGCAGTGAAAAGGCCCAAGCGACTGTTTAGCAAAAACACAGGTCTGTGCGAAGCCGCAAGGCGAAGTATACGGGCTGACGCCTGCCCGGTGCTGGAAGGTTAAGGGGAGTGGTTAGGGGTAACCCGAAGCTATGAACCGAAGCCCCAGTAAACGGCGGCCGTAACTATAACGGTCCTAAGGTAGCGAAATTCCTTGTCAGGTAAATTCTGACCCGCACGAATGGCGTAACGACTTGGGCGCTGTCTCAACGAGAGATCCGGTGAAATTTTAATACCTGTGAAGATGCAGGTTACCCGCGACAAGACGGAAAGACCCCATGGAGCTTTACTGCAGCTTGATATTGAATTTGGGTACGATCTGTACAGGATAGGTGGGAGCCGTAGAAATCGGAGCGCAAGCTTCGGTGGAGGCGCCGTTGGGATACCACCCTGATCGTATCTAGGTTCTAACCTAGTACCCTTACCGGGTACGGGGACCGTGTCAGGCGGGCAGTTTGACTGGGGCGGTCGCCTCCTAAAGAGTAACGGAGGCGTTCCAAGGTTCCCTCAGAATGGTTGGAAATCATTCGCAGAGTGCAAAGGCATAAGGGAGCTTGACTGCGAGACCTACAAGTCGAGCAGGGACGAAAGTCGGACTTAGTGATCCGGTGGTACCGCATGGAAGGGCCATCGCTCAACGGATAAAAGCTACCCTGGGGATAACAGGCTTATCTCCCCCAAGAGTCCACATCGACGGGGAGGTTTGGCACCTCGATGTCGGCTCATCGCATCCTGGGGCTGAAGTAGGTCCCAAGGGTTGGGCTGTTCGCCCATTAAAGCGGTACGCGAGCTGGGTTCAGAACGTCGTGAGACAGTTCGGTCCCTATCTGTCGTGGGCGCAGGAAATTTGAGAGGAGCTGTCCTTAGTACGAGAGGACCGGGATGGACGTACCGCTGGTGCACCAGTTGTTCCGCCAGGAGCATGGCTGGGTAGCTACGTACGGACGGGATAAGCGCTGAAAGCATCTAAGCGTGAAGCCCCCCTCAAGATGAGATTTCCCAATTAGTAAGACCCCTTGAAGACGACGAGGTAGATAGGTTGGAGGTGGAAGTGCAGCAATGCATGGAGCTGACCAATACTAATCGGTCGAGGGCTTATCCTATACTTAAAATGCAGATTCGTTTCGGATTCAGTTTTCAGGGAGTCAAATTCCTGTTTGGATTGCTGTGGTACTGATATCGTTTGGAGAGATACCCAAGTGGCTATAAGGGGACCCTCTGCTAAGGGGTTAGACTGCGTAAGCGGTGCGTGGGTTCGAATCCCACTCTCTCCGCCATTTTCAATCCATAGCAATACTAATTATTGTGGCGGTGTAGCTCAGCTGGCTAGAGCGTACGGTTCATACCCGTGAGGTCGGGGGTTCGATCCCCTTCGCCGCTACCATAATACCTGGAGGCTTAGCTCAGCTGGGAGAGCATCTGCCTTACAAGCAGAGGGTCGGGGGTTCGATCCCCTCAGCCTCCACCATTTTCATCTTTTTAGAATTGCTTTTACACCGTGCCGGTGTAGCTCAACTGGTAGAGCAACTGACTTGTAATCAGTAGGTTGGGGGTTCAAGTCCTCTCGCCGGCACCATTTTTAATTAATGCGGAACCGTGGTGTAGTTGGCCTAACATGCCTGCCTGTCACGCAGGAGACCGCGGGTTCGAATCCCGTCGGTTCCGCCATTTTTTCCACAAAATGAGTGGGAAGTGTAAGACTTTTCCGCTTAATTGTCATGTAATCTTATGGCTCGGTAGCTCAGTCGGTAGAGCAGAGGACTGAAAATCCTCGTGTCGGCGGTTCGATTCCGTCCCGAGCCACCTTTTTTGGGGGATTAGCGAAGTGGCCAAACG
Organism: Paenibacillus sp. FSL H7-0323; assembly: GCF_038002725.1. NCBI lineage: Bacteria > Bacillati > Bacillota > Bacilli > Caryophanales > Paenibacillaceae > Paenibacillus > Paenibacillus sp. FSL H7-0323. The sequence continues at coordinate 5,028,512 of NZ_JBBODB010000001.1, forward strand.
CATCAGACTGTAAATCTGCTCACGTACGTGTTCGGTGGTTCGAATCCATCATCCCCCACCATTTATGAGCCATTAGCTCAGTTGGTAGAGCACCTGACTTTTAATCAGGGTGTCGAAGGTTCGAGTCCTTCATGGCTCATCCCAAACAGAAAGTCATCACCTTAGGGTGGTGGCTTTTTTTGTGTTTTTATGTCGTATTATAGTAGCGCGCTGCTGCAGTGATTAACATAATATTAGAGAATATGCTAAAATAGGCGAAAAGAGCAAAAGTGGTGGAGTATGGTGACTATGGATAGCGAAACATTGCGAAAAAAGTTAGAGCAGCTCACCGGAAAGAAAACCGGAATCAAGCAGTTAGGGAGGCAACATTCAGCTTCTCTTTTTAGCCTGGGATTGGAAGCACAAGAACAGCCGGTAATCCATGAAGGTCATCTTTGGGCACCATTATATGAGACTGATGGACGTGTAACCGCTGTCTGGGTGGAATTGGATGGACTTAACTCTTTGGAAATACAATTAGTGAATTATGCAGTTCGAAACTTTGCAATTGCACTAAAAGCTACTGGGGTTAGAGAAGAAGGGGAAGCGGAGGCTCGGCAGCTGGGTACCTGGTTGAACACCGAACTTGAGCAAGAGAAAAATGACTCTGAGATACCCGATGAGATGGCTCTAAAGGGACGTTTATTCGGAGATATGGTTCCATTCCTACTTAGCAGTGAGAATGCACATAGCCCGCAGATCACTTATCGTTCCTTAATGAAGCTGCTGCGCAGCTATTTTGAGAATGAAATTCTGCTTATACCTCTTCAAGAAAAAGAATGGTTAATATTGGCCCGGAAGGAACTACTCACGGGCGGAGATGATAAGGATGAGGAAGAAGAGAGTGTAGATGAAATTCTGGCTCAGACCAGTATGGGTTTACACGAACTGATAGCCAGCGAATGGGTAGGTGTATTCCATTTGGCTGTAGCTCCGGCTATCGTTCCTGTTAAGGGATTGACGGGATCCGTGGCCTTGCTGAGGGAGACTATTGTACTCGGACGTATTTTCCAAGTGGGTGAATATATTCATTTACCTTGGGAGCTGCATTTGGAACGTTTGGTTAACAGCATTCCTGATGCACGGCGTAAACAGTTACTTGGACAGATTGGCGACTATTCTTCCGTATTATCGGATAAAGAGATGCTGATGACCCTGGAGACGTTTTTTGAGATGGATTGTAATGTAAGTGAAACAGCCAAGAAGCTATATATTCATCGCAACACGCTTTTATACCGTCTGGACAAGATAAAACAGGAGACGGGTGCCGATGTGCGTAGCTTTGGGGACGCTGCTATTGTGAAGCTTACTATGCTTTTGTATAAAGTGACGAAAAGGAAATAGGTTTTTTGTGAACGTTACAAATAGCCACCGTGTCCCGTCTAGGGTAATATAAATGTACAAGGAAAAAAGAATTTTTCAATTAATCAATAATTAACTCGAGGGGGAAATACAATGGCAGGCGTACGTTTAGAGCATATTTTCAAAAAATACCCGGGTTCAGATAAAGCAACAGTAATGGATATCAATCTTGATATTAAAGATAAGGAATTTCTAGTATTGGTTGGACCATCCGGATGCGGTAAATCCACAACTTTGCGTATGATCGCTGGTCTGGAAGAAATCTCCGAAGGTAAAATGTACATTGGCGATCGTGTAGTCAACGACGTTGCACCTAAAGACCGCGATATCGCGATGGTATTCCAATCCTACGCCCTGTATCCGCATATGAGCGTATACCAAAACATGGCTTTCGGTTTGAAACTTCGTAAAGTGAAGAAAGATGAAATCGACAAGAAAGTACGTGAAGCTGCTAGAATTCTCGATATCGAGCATTTGCTAGATCGTAAACCAAAAGCACTTTCCGGTGGTCAACGCCAACGTGTCGCTTTGGGACGCGCTATCGTACGTGATCCACAAGTCTTCTTGATGGATGAGCCTCTTTCCAACTTGGATGCTAAACTTCGTGGTCAAATGCGCGCTGAAATCACTAAACTGGTTAAACGCCTTGAAACCACTTGTATCTACGTAACGCATGACCAAACAGAAGCTATGACAATGGGTGACCGTATCGTAGTTATGTATGATGGTATCATTCAACAAGCTGCTTCCCCTGAAGAGTTGTACAATGAACCAACTAACCTGTTCGTAGCTGGATTTATCGGATCCCCTACAATGAACTTTATCAATGGTACTTTGTCCGAAGCAAACGGTTCTATCCGTTTCCGCGCAGAGAACCTTGATGTTGAAGTACCAGGCGGAAAAGCTCAAATCATCCGCAGCAAAGGCTACATTGGCAAAGAAGTAATTATGGGCGTTCGTCCAGAAGATATCCATGAAGAGCCAGTATTCTTGGAAGCTTCCCCGAACACAATCTTTACTTCATTGGTTGATGTAACTGAAAACCTTGGTCACGAAATGCTCCTTTACTTGAGCGGCCTTGGTAAATCTACTGTAATCGCTCGTGTAGATGGACGTTCCACTACTCGCGAAGGCAGCAAGCCAAAATTGGCTATCGATATGAACAAAGTTCACTTCTTCGATAAAGAATCCGAAGTTAACATTCTGTTGGGATAAGATCGCAGGATCTTTTCTCTCTTGATAAAGCCACCCGAAAGGGTGGCTTTATTGTTTAATTAGGGTCGTAATGGATAGGCGTTAAGATTGCATTCACAAGCGTTATCAATTAAGATAGCAGGAGAATTACCTCCGGAATTGTAATGAGATCGCTGTCAACCGGACGCAGTAAGCGGACATATACCGCAGGTGACGAAAGGACGAATTTACATGGCTAAGAAAGTAAAAGTATCTGAATTGGTACAACATTTTCAATTAGAGGTTATTTCCGGCCAGGAAGGTCTAAAACGACCTATTACGGTCGATGACCTGAATCGCCCTGGACTAGAGATTGCTGGTTATTTCGAATATTATCCGGAAGAACGTGTTCAATTATTAGGTAAGACAGAACTCGCATTCTTCTCCATGCTGCCTGAAGCTGAACGTAAAAGTAGGCTTCGTGGAATCTGTAATGACAATACCCCTTGTATCGTAATTACCCGTAGTTTGGATGTGCCACAGGAGTTAATTGATATAAGTAATGAAAAGGGACTTCCTGTGCTTCGTAGCTCGATGGCTACGACTATTTTCTCCAGCCGTTTGACGAGCTTCTTAGAAGGGAGATTAGCCCCTACAGCAACGATTCATGGTGTACTCTGTGATGTATATGGTGTAGGTATGCTGATTACTGGTAGTAGTGGTATTGGTAAGAGTGAGACAGCCCTTGAACTTGTAAAACGTGGACATAGACTGATCGCTGATGATGCCGTGGAAATCCGCCAGACTTCAGATAACCAGCTGCATGGTACAGCCCCTGAGTTGATCCGTCACTTGTTGGAAATTCGCGGAGTAGGTATCATTAACGTAATGACACTTTTTGGTGCGGGTGCTATCCGTAATCATAAACGGATTACACTTGTCGTTAGATTAGAGGCTTGGCAGCAAGACAAGCAGTATGACCGGCTTGGACTTGATGAGGAAACAACGCGGATTATTGATACCGATGTTCCACTTGTAACCATTCCTGTACGTCCAGGACGTAACCTTGCCGTTATTATTGAGGTTGCTGCGATGAACTATCGCCTGAAGCAAATGGGCTTTAATGCAGCCCTGCAGTTTACGAATAAGTTAACTGCGACCATATCTGAGGATATGGACGATCTCGATTAGGAGTGTGAGACAATGTTCCCATTAGCAATAGATCCTATTGTATTCTCAATTGGATCACTGCCTGTACACTGGTACGGGTTAATACTAGGGGTCGGTGCACTCGCGGGATTATTTCTTGCGATCCGCGAGGGCAAACGGTTCGGAATCCCGCAAGAATTCTTTATGGATATGCTGCTACTGGGTGTACCCTCGGCAATTATAGGGGCACGGATTTATTTTGTAGCTTTTAAATGGGACGATTATAAGCATAATCTGATAGACGTCTTTAAGATCTGGAATGGCGGCATCGCCATTTACGGCGCATTAATAGGAGCGATTATTTGCGGAATTATTTATTTCCGTTATAAGGGTTACCCTTTCTGGCGTATTGTTGATATTTGTGCACCTGGACTACTGGCGGGTCAAATGATTGGCCGCTGGGGAAACTTTGTCAACCAAGAGGCATACGGCAGCGTAGTTGAGGAATCTTTTTTACGGGATAAACTGCATTTACCTGACTTCATCGTTAATCAAATGTACATAGGAGATGCTTTTCATCATCCGACCTTCCTGTATGAATCTCTTTGGAGCTTACTAGGGATTGCGTTATTGATGGTTCTCCGTCGTCAGAAGTTTGTACGTGCTGGAGAAATCTTCATGTCTTACTTTATATGGTATTCCATCGGTCGGTTCTTCATCGAGGCTGTGCGTACTGACAGTTTAGCTTTTAACGGAAGTGCAGGACTGGCTTCGTTTATAAACGGCTTATGGAGTCCGATGGAATGGTTAGGTTTTGAACAAGGATATCTGGATCCTGCCTATGGTAATATTCGTATTTCTCAGCTGCTTTCTCTACTTATTATTGTGGCAGCTATATTGCTGATCGTTATTCGCAGAGTAACCGGAGAGCCTAAAGCACATTATTCTGACCCTATCGTATGTACTAAACCGATCCAAGCAGATACTGTAGTGCCAGAAAGCGCAGTAAATACACCGCAGAAAACTCGTCAAGGAACACAACCTGAGCAAGGACAGCCAGCGGATGGAGATAAGAAGGAGCAGTAAAACTTATGATAGAATGCGTTCTTTTTGATCTGGATGGAACGATTGTCGATACGAATGAGCTAATCATTAGTTCATTTATGTACGCGCTGAAGGACAATGGTCTGGCTCCACTGACCAGAGAAGAGATAATTCCGCATATGGGAACAACCCTTCAGCAACAGATGAGAGTATTCTCTGGACTAGAGGATGTAAATGGTACGTTAGAAAAGTCCTATCGTTCTTATAATAATGAGCATCATGATGAGTTAGTGCGTTCCTTTCCGCTTGTAAAGGAGACCATTGAGGAGCTCTCGCGTCGTGGGATCAAACTTGGGATTGTAACTACTAAGATCCGTCCAACAACGATCAAGACCCTGGAAAGGTTCGATTTACTTAAGTACATGGATACGATTGTGACTGTGAACGATGTTACTGAACCAAAGCCACATCCGGAGCCCGTACTGACAGCGGTCTACAACCTTGGTGTTGATCCTCGCAAAACCTTAATGATAGGTGACAGTGCAGTTGATATTCAATCAGCCAAAGCTGCCGGTGTATACGCTGCTGGAGTATCTTGGTCTTTGAAGGGCGAGGATACGCTCCGCAAGTATGATCCGGACTTTATCATCCATAACATGAAGGATATTATAGAAATTATGGAGCGAGGAACGAATGAATCGTGAGAAACGTAACCCGTTATCCAGTAGAAGGTCATAACTCACTTTGGTATATTTACCGTACGGTCAGCCCTTGGAAGGGTGTCCGCAACTTTATTTTTATTCAGATTGCCCGCTATTGTCCGATTCTACCGTTAAAGAATTGGATCTATCGACGGATGCTGGGGATGAAGGTTGGTAAACACACGGCTTTTGGTCTTATGGCAATGGTGGATGTGTTTTTTCCGGAGAAAATAACGGTAGGTGAGAATTCTATTATTGGTTATAACACGACGATTCTGGCGCATGAGTATCTGATCAAGGAATATCGTCTGGGCGAAGTGGTGATCGGTGAAAATGTATTGATCGGCGCGAATACAACGATTCTTCCCGGTGTAACCATTGGAGATTGGGCAGTTATAGCTGCTGGCTCCGTGGTGCACAAAAATGTGGCGGCTGGCTCTTTTGTCGGAGGCAATCCTCTGCGAGAGCTGCGCCCCTCTTCAACGGAAGAACATTCGGAACAAGTGTAAACGATGCTTTTTTAACCCTGCAGTTACATATTGCGTTTTTTTAGCGCAGGTTCTGCAGGGTTTCTTGCGTCTTAGAGAAGATTATTAAGGAAACTTTAAGTTCTTCTTAAGTTTTTAGAACAGATACATTCGATATAATTAGCGTTAGTAATAAGGCGAATCCCACGCTAGGCATTCAGCTTCAAATATCAGAATGTAAAATCAGCAGGTGCAGGCTTCCTGGTATTTTCAGTTTCCACATTCCGCTTAGCGTCTCTATGAACAACCATCATAGTAGAGAAGAGGAATATAATATGAACACTGCGAGACAGGAAAGGCTGCCCCAGCTGGATATTTTCAGAGCATTAGCGATCTTAGGCGTATTGCATGTGCATTCCTCATCTTTTGCCGCTGGAGAGCAGGCACTGCATTCCCCTTATTATTACTGGCTGAACTGGATCAACATTTTCTTTAAATTCGGTACGCCCTCATTTATTTTTCTGAGCAGCTTTGTATTGTTTTATAATTATTATGGGCGTCCTGTGACACGCAGCTTGATTATTAATTTCTACCGTCGTCGATTAAAGTATATTTTATTACCTTATCTGCTAGCCTCTATGGGCTATTACGCACTAACCTTATATGTGAACGGACGATTGACCCAGAACCTCGGTGGCAACCTGTACAGCTTTATTAGAGCGTTATTCTCAGGTTCCGCATATGCGCATTTGTATTTTGTATTTATCAGCATTCAGTTTTATTTGCTTTTTCCAGTACTGCTTAAGCTACTCCAGAGTTCCCGCTTTTTAATTAAATGGGCGGTTCCGCTCGGATTGGCACTTCAGTGGGGGTTTATTTTCTGGAATAAATACGAACTGCACATTGTTGAAAAAGGGAGCCTCGCGATCTCTTATCTGGCTTATTATATGATGGGTGCTTATATCGCAATTCACTTTGAGAAGGTGAAGACTTGGCTGATGAAGCCATGGAGGGAGCTAACTGCCAGGCAAAAAGGATGGACTGCCCTGTTAGTGAGCGGGTGGTTAATTGCAGCCTTTATCCATGTGCAGCTATGGTATGTGGCCCGCCATTTTGGGGTGTGGACGGATTCGCTGTGGTACGAGCTATTATGGAATGTCCATACGATGTTATCAGCATTGGTTCTGTTGTATGCTACATTCCTGATCTATCGTAAGGCCTCTCGCGGGATTGTTGCTTTTTTAACACGTTTGGGTGAACTCTCATTTGCGATATATTTGATTCATCCGCTATTGCTGGCGGTATATCGCAGGTTCCGATATCAGATTCCCCTAGAGTCGCTAACATATGTTTTGTTCATCTACGGAGGGCTTGTGGTCGCACTGGGAGGGAGCTGGCTTATTGTGCAGTTTGCTTTCCGGCGAGTTCCGGGTTCATGGATTATTTTTGGAAGCGTGCCTCGCTCTTTGGAATCCAGTCCGCAGGAAAAGTCAGGTTATATCCCTGAGGAACGGGCAAAGGGGTTCGTGCAGCAGGAGAAATAGCGTTAGAAGAAGGTCTGATACACACACACGCTTAAACGTGGGGAAGTAGCCTTCATAATATTTGATTAAAAAGGCATCACTTCGATGCGGAGCTTAACAGGAGGAAAGATTATGAGACAAAAAGAAAGAATTCCGCAGCTGGATATTTTTCGGGCGATTGCTATTTTTGCAGTGCTGGCTATTCATGCTACTTCACGAACGTTGGCGGAGACACTAGGTACAAACATGTTTCATCCGTTCTTATTTATTAATAAATTCAGCCAGTTCGCCGTACCTTCATTCATATTTTTGAGTGGGTTCGTGCTCTTCTATAACTATATTGACCGTCCGCTGGGTGGCAAAACGCTAGGAAAGTTCTACACTAGAAGGCTGCTTTATATTATTGTGCCTTATGTAGTATTTTCACTGCTGTATTTTGCGTTAAAAATGAATGCCGGGAATACTTGGGGCTTACCTCCGGGGGAGATGGCTTCTAAGCTATGGAAGTATTTATGGACAGGAACGGCATATACGCATCTGTATTATATTATTATCATTATTCAGTTTTACGTGTTATTTCCGCTCATTTTGTGGTGTTTGCAAAAGGTTCGTCATCTGGCGGCTTGGGCGCCGCTGATCGGGTTATTACTACAGTGGGGTTTTGTGCTGCTGAATAAATACATGACCAATCACGGGTATTGGCAGTTATCCAAGGGGAGTCTGGCGATCACTTATTTCTCGTATTTCCTGCTGGGTGCTGGGATTGCAGTGTATTACTCTTCTTTGAAAAAATGGTTAGTGCCTTCACGTGAAGGCTGGCGCGCCGGTAAAGGTCCGGTTTGGATTACGTTGTGGTTGTTATGGATTGTAGCAGGGGTTGTTCATGTTGAGCTATGGTTTAATAATTACACGAAAAAAACTGTCATCAACAGCTTATGGTATGAGGGTTTCTCTAATCTACATGCGCTGCTCTCTTGTGTGGTGCTGTTGCAAATCTCCTTCTTGCTCTATGGAGCGGGTCGTAGCTTGCTGACAAGACTTTTGGTATCCGTAGGAGCATGCTCCTTCGGAATTTATCTATTGCACCCTATGCTGCTGTATTTCTATAGAAAATTACCGTTTCACGGGGGTTCTCTTGCGTACATCGCAGCGATTGTAGGAGGATGGCTTGTTGCGCTGCTGGTTTCATGGCTGGCAGTGGCTCTCGTCTTCCGGTATGTGCCTGCGTCTTGGATTATTTTCGGATCAGGCGCACAAAAGAAAGCAAAAACAGGCTCCATAAGCGCATAGTCTACTGCTAGGTAATATAAAAGCGCCGGTCTCCCGTATATGCGGGTTGACCGGAGCTTTTATTTTTTGTCTATTCTCCAGCTTGTTCCCGCTGAAACTCCGCAATAGCTTGATACTGGCTTTCCAGACTACGGTAGACGGAAATATAAATCGGCAGCAGCTGCTTGTACACTTTGGTATGTTCATCAATTGGATCATGCTGGTAAGTTGAACCGATCATGTCGAATACAACATCGAAGGAGTCCACGCGGCCCGTTGCGTAAAGACCAAGCACTACTGCTCCGAGGCAGGAGCTTTCAATACTCTCCGGAATGATGACCTCTTGATCAAAAATATCAGACATCATCTGCCGCCAGACTGAGGAACGGGCGAAGCCGCCTGTAGCCAGAATTTTGCTAGGACGCCCGATTTGCTCTTCCATAGCCAGCAGAACCATATACATATTGAAGATTACGCCTTCTAGTACCGAGCGAATCATATGCTCCTTATGGTGATTCATAGAAAGGCCGAAGAAGGAGCCACGAGCATCAGGATTCCACAGCGGTGCCCGTTCACCAGTTAAGTAAGGATGGAATAGAAGACCACCGCTACCTGCCGGAACTTGTTCCGCGATGCGCGTTAGAACCTCGTAAGGGTCAATGCCAAGACGTTTGGCGGTTTCGACTTCAGAAGCAGCGAACTCATCCCGTACCCAGCGGAACAGCATACCACCGTTATTAACGGGCCCTCCGATCACCCAATGTTTTGGGGTTAAGTTATAACAGAAGGTCCGTCCTTTAGGGTCGGTAAGCGGGTGGTCCACTACGGTGCGAATCGCTCCGCTTGTTCCAATCGTTGCGGCCACTACACCGGGTTTAATCGCGCCTACGCCAAGGTTGGACAAGACGCCATCACTGGCTCCTACGACAAAAGGTGTCGTCGGGAGCAGTAACAGCTCCTCTGCTAGACCGGGAAGCAGGCCTTGCATGATCTCTGTGGTGGGAACAAGCCGTGAGAGTTGATCTGGTGAAATATGGGCTATCTCCAGGGCCTCTTTATCCCACTCCAAAAGTTCAAGGTTGAGCATGCCTGTAGAAGAGGCAATGGAATGATCGATGATGTATTCGCCGAACAGCCGAGCGAATATGTATTCTTTTATAGAAATGAATTTATAGGTTTGTTGAAACAACTGAGGCTGCTCTTCCCGAAGCCACATTAGCTTGGTAATCGGTGACATAGGATGAATAGGCGTTCCTGTGCGCAAATACAACTCATGTCCGTTGAACTCGTTCTTCAGGCGAAGTGCAGATCCGGCACTACGGTTGTCAGCCCAAGTGATGCAGGCAGTAAGTGGTTTACCCAGCTGATCAATTGCAATGACACTGTGCATGGCTGAACTGAAGGAGACGAATAGGATCTTATCTGGAGTTACGGCGCTTTGCCGCATGACATTAGAGAGGGTATGAAAGACTGCACGTAGGATTTGCTCTGGGTCCTGCTCCGCTATAGAAGGGGAGGGTTGATGCAAGGGATAACCCATATTCGCTTGTGCAACTATGGCTCCATTCTCCTCGAAGAGAACTGCCTTTGTACTTGTAGTACCAATATCAACGCCAATCATATAGGATTTAGTCAAGCGTTAGCCCTTCTTTCTAGGTGAAAGTATATTTTTAGAACACCAATTACAAAATTATGAAGTACAATCGTATTAGCTCATTATAGTATTCGATAAGCGGGGAGGCAAAAATAAAGAAAATGCCAAACGCTCGACTAAGGGTTTGATTGACGAAAAAGCAGTGAACATGATACGATATTGAAAATACTTTAATTTGCTACCACTTTACCATAGTAAAGTAAACATAAACAGTATCTAATGATAACTGACGAGGTGAACAATGAAGATGTCCAAACCAAAGGGATTTGAGAAGCCGTCTGGCGTTCGGGACTATCTGCCCCGGGCCGTAACGAAATTGCGCAAAATTGAGAATGATGTACTGCATTGCATGAGTCGCTGGGGATATCAGCAAATGATGACTCCAACGTTGGAATATTACGATACAGTTGGCGTGGCTAGCTCTACGTCGGACCAGAAGCTCTATAAATTACTTAACAATCGTGGTCAGGCTTTGGTGCTTCGATCAGAAATGACTGCCCCGGTTGCCCGTGTTGTTGCCTCTCTATTGAAGGATGAGCCACTGCCATTGCGTCTGTCATATCACGCGAATGTATTCCGTGCCATTGAGGAAGAAGCGGGGCGGGAAGCGGAGTTCTTCCAGACAGGTGTAGAGCTGGTAGGTGATGATTCACCTGAGGCCGATGCGGAGGTAGTGGCGCTTGCTATTTCTTCGCTGCAAGCCGCGGGTGTGAAGTCTTTTAAGATCGCTATGGGGCATGTAGGCTTTCTGAATGGGTTATTTCAAGAGGTACTTCCTGAACTGCCCGAGGCTCAAGAGGAGCTGAAAAGTCATTTGCTGGGCCGTGACTATGTTTCTTTCCGGGAGACTTTACAGCGGCTGGATCTTACAGAAGCGCAGAAGAACGAACTGGATGGGCTGCTGCGTCTGCGCGGAGGCAAGGAGATTTGTGGACAGGCGCTAGAGCTGAGCAATCATCCGCTCGCGCGTCATTCGATTGATCATTTGTGCAAGGTGTGGGAGGTGCTGGTCTCTTACGGCGTATCACAGCATGTACTGATTGATCTGACGATGATCGGGGACTTTTCCTATTATACAGGCATGACTTTTGAAGGTTATGCAGCGGAGTTAGGATTTCCGGTATGCAGTGGTGGTAGATACGACAATCTGCTGCAACAGTTTGGGCGTCCGATCCCATCCACAGGATTTTCCTTAAAAACGAATCGCATCCTGGATGGTGTAACTGGAGTGGTCGAAGAGGAAGAGCTGCCTATTTTGATCCAATATGATGCGATTCGCAGAAAAGAAGGCTTGGAAGAGGCAACACGCCTGCGGTCAGAGGGTCATGCAGTCGTTACTAGACTTGCTGCAGGTCCAGAAGAGCTTGAAACGGTGAAGCGTTTGGATACGGACACGGTTGAAGCAGAGGGTGTACGGTACGGTGAGATCTATACATTCGTATCTTTTGTAAGTGAGCATGGCTGAGGATATCGTTAGTACAAAAAGCGATTAACATAAATTTTGCATGGAGATGGAAAAGGAGGCAACTTAACAATGGCACAGATATTGAAGGTGGCTATGCCAAAAGGCCGGATTTACGAAAAGGCTGCTGAGCTGTTCCGCCAGGCAGGTCTTCCGATTCCACCGGACGGTGAGGCATCACGCAAGCTTGTTATTCCGCTGCCTGAGGCAGGGATGGAGTTTATATTGGCGAAACCAGTAGATGTACCTACATATGTAGAATATGGCGTGGCGGATATTGGGATCGTGGGCAAGGATGTTTTGCTGGAGGAAGATCGTGATGTATACGAGCTGCTTGATCTTGGCATTGCCCGCTGCCGGATGTCGATCATCGGATTGCCGAACTGGCAGCCGGGAATTCAGCAGCGTGTAGCGACGAAATATCCGAATGTAGCTTCAAGGTATTTTAGGGAGCAGGGGCAACAGGTCGAGGTAGTGAAGCTAAATGGATCCATCGAGCTTGCACCACTGATTGGTCTGGCCGATCGTATTGTGGATATGGTAGAGACCGGGCAAACGCTGCGGGACAACGGATTAATCGAAATGAAGAGTATATTCGAAATTACAAGCCGCCTGGTGGCAAATCGTGTGAGCTATCGGATGAAAAATGAAGAGATACAGCAACTGTGTGACCGACTACAGGCAGTTATAGGGCAGCCTAATTTGCGGTAGGCGGCAACAGATGTTAGGGGTAAAGGGAGGAACCAGCGATGAAGGTTGTGTCGAGCAAGGACTTTAAGCTAGAGCGGGAAGTGGAGTATGGTACGCCAGAGCAAAATCAGGCGGTAAAGGAAATTGTGGCCGCCATTAAAAAAGAAGGAGACACAGCGCTTCTTCGCTATACGGAGCAATTTGACCGGGTTGCACTTACGCCGAATCAACTGCGGGTAACGCCGGAAGAGCTTCAGGCAGCGTATGGCCGAGTAGAGCAATCTTTCGTATCTGCTATTCAAGCAGCTGCAGCCAATATCCGGGCGTTCCATGCCAGACAGAAACGGAATTCATGGATGGATTTGCAGCCGGATGGCACGATTCTGGGGCAGATTATTCGTCCGCTGAAGCGGGTAGGGGTATATGTACCTGGTGGCAAAGCAGCTTATCCCTCCTCGGTGCTGATGAACGTGATCCCAGCACAGATCGCGGGTGTGCCGGAGATCGTCATGGTGACTCCGCCATCCACCGGCGGCAAGGAAGGGATTGACCCTTATATCCTGGTTGCTGCCGCAGAAGCAGGTGTGAATGAAATCTACCGTGTGGGCGGAGCACAGGCGGTAGCTGCTTTGGCTTTTGGTACGGAGAGCATAGCGCCGGTAGATAAAATATGTGGGCCTGGCAACATATACGTTGCGCTGGCTAAACGCGAGGTATATGGCGCCGTGGATATCGACAGTATCGCGGGTCCAAGCGAAATTGTCGTGCTGGCAGATGAGACCGCTGAGCCGGCTTATGTCGCAGCGGATCTGCTCTCGCAGGCCGAGCATGACGAGATGGCCTCGGCGATTCTGGTCACGCCATCGCAGAGCCTGGCGGATAACGTGGCGGCCGAAGTGGAGCGTCAGCTGCAAGAGCTGCCGCGTCAGGCGATCGCCCGTTCTTCGGTAGAGAATTACGGCGCGATCATTGTTGTGGAATCTATGGAGGAAGGGATCTCCGTAGTGAATAGACTGGCACCAGAGCATCTGGAGATTGTTGTCGAAGATCCTATGGGCCTCGTAGGCAGCATTGAGAATGCTGGAGCCATCTTCCTGGGAGCGTATAGCTCCGAGCCCGTGGGTGATTATTTTGCCGGGCCAAATCATATTATCCCAACCAATGGGACCGCACGTTTCTCGTCACCAGTGGATGTGGATGATTTTATTAAAAAATCAAGTCTGATCTATTACAGTAAGGAAGCACTCTTGCGTGATGGGAAGACCATTATAGAGCTGGCACGTCGCGAAGGCTTAGAAGGCCACGCACGAGCCATTGAGATTCGAATCAAGAACGAAGGAAAAGGTGGAGACGGATATGGAGAACAATAATGAACAAGCCCTGCGCCAAGCTGGATTAAGCCGTAAAACAAACGAGACGGATATAAAGTTGTCTCTTAATGTAGATGGAAGTGGAGTTTCAGAGCTGGAGACGGATGTTCCTTTTCTGAATCATATGTTGGATCTGTTCACGAAGCACGGCCAGTTTGACCTGTCTGTACAGGCGCGTGGAGACATCGAGATTGATGACCACCACACGGTTGAAGACATTGGGATCTGCCTAGGGCAGGCACTGCACGAAGCACTGGGTGATAAAATAGGAATCAAACGTTATGCGAGTGTTTTTGTACCGATGGATGAGGCGTTGGCGCAGGTTGTGATCGATATCAGCAATCGCCCGCACTTTGAATATCGTGCAACCTATCCTTCACAGCAGGTGGGCAGCTTTTCGACGGAGCTTGTTCAGGAGTTCCTGTGGAAGTTTGCGCTCGAAGCACGGATTACGTTACATGTTATCGTACACTACGGTTCTAACACTCATCACATGATTGAGGCTGTATTCAAAGCGCTTGGACGGGCGCTGGATGAGGCAACTTTGATTGATCCCCGTGTGAAGGGTGTGCCTTCTACGAAGGGAGTGCTGTAGGATGACTGTTGCAATCGTCGATTATGGCATGGGCAACCTGCACAGTGTGAGTAAGGCGGTAGAACGTCTCGGTTATGAGTGTGTAGTGACGGGTGATGCCGAGCAAATTCTCGCTGCTGATAGTGTCATTCTGCCAGGTGTCGGTGCATTTGGCGATGCGATGGGGCATTTGCGGGAGAATGGTTTGGATCTTGTCGTCAAACAGGTAGCCGCTGGAGAGCAGCCTCTGCTTGGGATCTGTCTTGGCATGCAGCTGTTGTTTAGCACCGGTGAAGAGCATGGCAGCCATGAGGGGCTAGATATTCTCTCGGGTTCAGTGGTGCGGTTCGCTCCTAGAGATGGCTATAAGGTGCCGCATATGGGGTGGAACAAGCTCAGCTTTAGACAGCCGGAGAATCCGCTTTTTGTTGGCCTTGAGGAGGGGCATGTGTATTTTGTCCACTCTTATCACGCGCTTGTAGCAAAAGAGAGTGATCTGCTGGCTGTCACGGATTATGGTTACCCAGTCACGGCTATTGTCGGGCAAGATAATGTGTTCGGTATGCAGTTCCATCCGGAAAAAAGCGGAGAGCTGGGAATCAAGCTGTTGGGTAATTTTTTGAAGATTAAGAGAGAGCGGGCGTAAGCCACGCTATAAATATAACGGAACGAAAGTGGGGAGCGTCAAATGTCTTCTTTTATTGTATATCCGGCGATTGATATTCGGGATGGAAAATGCGTCAGGCTGCAGCAGGGGGATTACAATCAGGAAACGATATACAATGATAGTCCACTAAAGGTGGCAAAATCATGGGAAGAGCAAGGTGGAAAGTTCATTCATTTGGTGGACTTAGATGGTGCGAAAGCGGGTCATCCTGTGAACGATGCGATTATCGGTGCTATTGCTGCTAATGCTAACGTTCCTGTGCAGGTGGGCGGCGGTCTTCGCAATCTTGCGGACGTAGAGAAATTGCTCGGACTTGGCGTTAGCCGCGTCATTATCGGTACTGCTGCGATTAATGATCATGCTTTTACCGAAGAGGTATTGGCAAAATACGGCGATAAAGTCGCGATCGGCATTGATGCACGTAACGGCTATGTTGCGACACACGGCTGGCTGAACACCTCTGAAGTACGTGCTGAAGCTCTTGCCAAGGAATTGGCGGCAAAAGGAGCCGAGACATTCATTTACACCGACATCTCCCGCGACGGGATGATGCAGGGGCCGAACGTGGACGGTATCCTGTCCATGGCGCAGGCCAGCGGTAAAACTGTGATCGCGTCCGGCGGAGTCACCAGTCTTGATGATCTGTTGCGTCTGAACGTACACAGCGGCAGTGGTGTAGGTGGAGCTATTGTTGGCAAGGCGTTATACACGGGCAATATTGATCTTTCTGGAGCTTTGCGAGCGCTCGGGCAGAAATAGCGTTGGGCGAACGCGCTAATTGATGAGCGGATGAACAAAAAGACGACGTGAGCTAGCCAAGGAATAGTGGATCAATGAAACAGACAGAACCAACGGTTAAAGAAATAGACTTAACAGTAACGTAGTGAACAAAAATCACTAAATCACCAAACTAATTAATAAACGAGCGAATGAACAAAAAGACAACAGTTGAGCAAGCCATGAGCAGTGGATAAAAGAAATAGACGTAACAGTAAATGAGTAACTAATAATAATTAAATGAACGCACAGAGAAGCAAACTAGCAAAAGTTAAACGAACAAACCAGCAAACCAGCAAACCAGCAAAAGGGCTTAATAACAAAGCAACAAAGCAATAAACCAACAAAAGAGCTAAAACAAGCCAGCTGGCCAATAAAGCAACAAACCCAACTAGCTAATGTGTTTTCACTTTGCAAAAATCTCATCTCATTACGAATGGCGTAACGACTTGGGCGCTGTTTCAACGAGGGATCCGGTGAAATTTTAATACCTGTGAAAATGGAGGTTACCCGCTAGCTAAAACCCGCTGCACAATCTGCTACAATAGGCGTAATGAGGCGGCGGGAAGGGTATTTTTCCTCGGATGATGATTTAAGTGTACTTTATACAGCTATTTTTCACATTTAGAGCTGATTAGCTAATTTAGTTGTATTTCGTGCAGCTATAACTCAGAGATGAGTTGATTTATAAGCTCATCCCCAGATTTAGTTGTACGAAATGCAGTTAAAAGAGTAGCTTGCAAAAAGGCTGATAAAATAACTGCACGTTGTGCAACTAAATACTCGTGGGCTTGCAGGTGGCGCGAGCCCTTCCGACCATATAAGGGCCAAAACCGCGGAACATGAAGGTGTTATGGGTCAAGGAAGCGGCTACGAAGGGGTTAGCGATCATAGCACATGTTCAGCCGTGTGGGCTATGGTTCAGCCGGATGGGCTATGATCCGCCATGCCTTCAATCGAGGTTTCCAAAGGGCAAAGGCCCTTGGGCTCCCCCTGGGCTAAGAGGGCTTTAGGGGGACGGACACACTTTAGGTGCTTGAAAGGCTTTTTAAAGAAAGGGGGATTTCATAATGTTAGCAAAACGTATCATCCCCTGTCTTGACGTTAAGGATGGACGGGTAGTCAAAGGCGTTAACTTTGTGAATCTGCGTGATGCTGGAGATCCGGTAGAGCTAGCGGCGCTGTATGACCGTGAGGGCGCAGACGAGCTTGTGTTTCTCGATATATCGGCTTCCGTAGAAGGTAGAGCAACGATGATCGAGGTTGTGCGGCAGACCGCTGGTGAGATTGCCATTCCTTTTACAGTGGGTGGAGGGATCTCTACAACTGATGATATGAAAAGGATTCTTCGTGCAGGCGCAGACAAAATCGGCATTAATACGGCAGCCATCACTAATCCTCAGCTCATTCTGGAGGGTGCTCGCCGATTTGGCTCCCAGTGTATTGTAGTAGCGATAGATGCTAAATATAATGAGGCTTTTGGTGAATGGGAAGTGTACACTCATGGCGGGCGTAAGCCCACCGGCATCCGTGCTCTGGCTTGGGCTAAAGAAGCTGAGAAGCTGGGCGCAGGCGAGATTTTGCTCACTAGCATGGATGCAGATGGCACAAAAGACGGCTTCGACCTGAAGCTAACCTCGGCAGTATGCGATTTGCTCAGTATTCCTGTGATTGCTTCTGGCGGCGCTGGGAAGAAGGAGCATTTTTACGATGTATTTACGGAAGGGAAAGCCGATGCGGGACTTGCGGCGACCATTTTTCACTATAAAGAGATTGCAATTAATGATTTAAAGGCAGATTTGAAGCAAAAAGGGGTAGAAATCCGATGAGCGAAACACAAAACAATACCACATTAAGCCAAAAAGAAGCTCTGGCAGGCATTCGCTGGAATGAAGCGGGTCTGGTGCCTGCCGTTGTTCAGGATGCTAGCAGTTTAGAGGTACTGATGGTTGCTTATATGAACTCCGAATCGTTACAGCTCTCACTGGAGAGTGGCCAGACTTGGTTTTGGAGCCGCTCGCGCAGCGAACTTTGGCATAAAGGCGGAACCTCAGGCAACACACAAGCTATTACCTCCATATCCTATGATTGTGATAGCGACACACTACTCGTGAAGGTTGTGCCTGAAGGACCAGCTTGCCATACTGGAGCTACGTCATGCTTTTTCCGTGAGATTCCTTTGAATAACCCAACAACGGATGCTTCGAAATCAGTGTCTAGTCTGACGGATGGTGAGCGTTTTGCTGTTCTTGGTGAGCTGGAGCGTGTGATTGCTGAACGGGAAGTGGAACGCCCGGAAGGCGCGTATACCACTTATCTGTTTGATAAAGGCGTGGATAAGATCCTCAAAAAGGTAGGCGAGGAAGCTTCCGAAACCATAATTGCCGCCAAAAATAAAGATAATGCCGAGCTGCGTCTTGAGGTCAGTGATCTGATCTATCATCTGTTGGTATTGCTGCAAGAGCGCAAGCTTCCACTGGATGAGATTATGGAAGAGTTGAGTACCCGTCACGAACGCCCACGCCGGGATCAGTACTAAGGGAGGACTGAGTGATGCATATTGATTACCACACGCATCATGAACGCTGTGGTCATGCCGTGGGTAAGCTTGAGGAGTATGTACAGCGCGGGATAGAGCTTGGACTTCAGCAGCTGGGATTATCCGACCACTTGCCGCTCAT
Organism: Paenibacillus sp. FSL H7-0323; assembly: GCF_038002725.1. NCBI lineage: Bacteria > Bacillati > Bacillota > Bacilli > Caryophanales > Paenibacillaceae > Paenibacillus > Paenibacillus sp. FSL H7-0323. The sequence continues at coordinate 5,047,114 of NZ_JBBODB010000001.1, forward strand.
CCACGTAGATCCCGCCAGCTATTATCCTGAAATGGCTATGCCAATGGCTGAACTGCCTCGTTATGTGGAGGAATGTCTAACCCTAAAGGAGCGTTACCGTGGAGTCATAGATCTGCGGGTGGGGCTGGAAGCCGATTATATCGAAGGCTATGAAGAGCAAATTCGCGAGATTTTGTCGCCGTATCCATGGGATTATCTTATAGGTTCTGTGCATTTTCTCGGGGAGTGGGATATTACGGATCACCGCCAGGTTCATGGTTGGGAAAGCAGAGATGCGCTAGAGGTGTATCGTCTTTATTACGATGCGGTAAAGAAGTCGGCGTTATCGGGATTATATGATATTATAGGACATATGGATGTTATTAAACGGTTCGGTTATGGTCCACAAACACCGGAGGGCAAGGCTGAGGTGAGGGCGCTAGAGCTAGAGACCTTAAAGGTTATAGCGGATAGCGGAATCGCCATGGAGCTGAATGCTTCCGGACTTACGAAGCCTTGCGCTGAGATGTTCCCGGCGGAGCATCTGCTACAGGAGGCCCTAAAGCTCGGCATACCGCTGACATTAGGCTCTGATGCACATGATCCTACCAAGCTGGGGGACGGGCTGCAAGAGGCGCGTAGTATGCTTTGGCAGACTGGTTTTCGTGAGCTGGTTGTATTTGAGGGACGCCGCCGTACCACTGTTCAGTTCAAACTATAATAATTTATAATCCGCAGGAGGGTATTATGCATCATCAACAATTACGTATTTTTTCCGGTTCGTCGAATCCAAAGTTAGCGGCTGATATTGCGGAGCGACTTGGTGTTGAATTGGGGCAGATAAAGCTGACCCGCTTCATGAGCGGCGAGATTTACGTGCATTACGAAGAAAGCATCCGGAACTGCGACGTATTTTTGGTGCAATCCCTTTCGCATCCCATTAATGAGATGTTCGTGGAGCTGCTGGTGATGATAGATGCTGCCAAACGGGCTTCAGCTCGTACAGTGAACATTATTGTGCCGTATTATGGGTACGCTCGGCAGGAGCGGAAGTCCGCACCTCGTGAGCCGATCTCGGCTAAGATGGTGGCTGATGTGCTGACGACCGCTGGAGCAACCCGCGTAATCACCATCGATTTGCACGCAGCGGCGATTCAAGGCTTTTTCAACATTCCGGTCGATCATCTGACTGCACTCGATTTGATCAGCAGCCATTTGAAAGCCAAGGCAATGTCTGATCTGGTCATTGTTTCCCCGGATGCAGGGCGTGCGTCTATGGCTGAGAAGCTGGCGAATAAGCTGGATTCACCTTTTGCCATTATGATCAAGAAGCGCCCAGCCCATAATGAATCGGTAATCACTCATGTCATTGGTGATGTCGAGGGACGGACACCTATCATTATTGAGGATCTGATCGATACTGGGACGACCATTGTGAATGTGGTAGAAGGTCTGAAGGAGAGAGGTGCGAAGGACAGTATTGTCTGCGCGACGCACGGATTATTCTCAGGGCCCGCGCTACAGCGGCTTGACCATCCTTCTATTCAGGAAGTGGTTACGACAGATTCTATTGCACTGCCTGATGACCATTCAAGTCGGTTTACAGTATTATCTGTTGCACCGATGCTTGCTCAGGCCACACACATCATCCTCGAGGGTGGTTCGATCGATAAGCTATTTAGAGACGCGGGAATTTAATTCCCCGTCTTTTTTATTTTTTGTCAAAAAAGATGTTGTAAGCAGAGTGGTAGAGTCTTTCTCAACTTGAGATTCTCACTGTCACATGTGGTATACTGTGTGGAGATACCCGCGCCCAATAAGGGAACGGAATAGCGATTAAGGATGGAGCTCCGGCATACCCCATAGGGCGCCGCCCTCCTATTTTTCGTTAGTATAAGGAAGCTTCTTATAAGGGAGGTGCCTTGCTTCCATGATTGAGAGAACTTCAGAGTATGAACTGGGGAATGATAATGTGATTCCTGTAACTCTGAATGCCAATTTTTTCTTTGAAAGAGCCGTTCGGTCCTTGGATCGCTTTCAATATGATAAGGCATTAAAGAATTTTCGCAAAGCTGTAGAGTACGAGCCGGAGAATCCGGTCAATCATTGCAACGTGGCTGGCGTATTATCAGAAATGGGCAATTATGAAGCGTCCAACGACATTTTAACCCATGTACTGGAGAATATTGATCCGGCAATGACGGAATGTTATTTCTATATGGCTAACAACTTCGCCAATATGGAAAGCTATGAGGAGGCAGAACGCTCACTCGTCACTTATCTCGAAGAAGATGTGAACGGTGAATTTCTGGCCGAATCGGAAGAATTGATGGAGCTGCTGCAATATGAGCTGGACCGTCCTGCTCCACTTATCCGGATTAGAAGCCGGGAAGGTGTAATAGAGCATGAGCGAGCCCGAGCACTGTTGGAGGAGGGCAAGTTTACACAAGCCGTCACTTTGCTTGAAGAGATTGTGAGCAATACGCCTGACTTCCTGGCGGCACATAACAACCTAGCCCTAGCGTATTTTTACATGGGTCGTTTTACCAAAGCTAAGGAATGTATTATGCGGGTGCTGGAGCTGGATTCCGGGAATTTGCATGCACTCTGTAACTTAGCGATCTTCCTTCAGTATGAAGGTGACCGCGGGCAACTGGATGGATTGTTACGCCTTCTGGAGACCACCATTCCGTTTCATCAGGAGCATCTGTTCAAAATGGCCACCACCATGGGGATTCTGGGACGCCATAGAACCGCCTATGGCCATTTTAGACGTCTGTTGAAGGATGAAGAGGTCGGTGGCGACGCCAGTCTCTATCATTACTGTGCGGCAGCTGCCAGCAATAGTGGCCTGTATACAGAAGCCCAGCGCTGCTGGCAGAAGGCGGCTAAGCTCGATCCGGAATCGGCTGTGCCGAGATTTTTTCTGGCTCAGCTGCAGCAGGCGCAGGGGGAAGGTAAAACGCTGTCGCTGGTCAGCTACAACTATCAGCTTCCTTTTCAGGAGCAGCTGAAGCTGTGGAAGGACAACAAGGGCAGCTTTACCGAAGAGGTGCGGAACAATCCGCTGCTTCGCTCTTCCTTCTTCTGGGCGCTCCGCTACGGGGATGCCAATACGAAGCTTCAGGTTACAGAAGCTCTGCGGTGGATCGAAGATGAAGAGATGTCCGAAATTCTGCAAGGACTTCTAAAGCAGCAGCCCTTGCAGGAAGAAAAGCTGCAAGAAGCGGCACTTCTTAGTCTGCAGCGGCTGATTGGAAGTGTTCCTGAAGAGAATGTGCTTCAGGAAGTCAAAGAAACCTCTTCCCCGCGTTTGAAGGGACTGCCGGAATGGAGAGAGGATTGGCAGAAAGTTATCGACCAGACCCTTAGTATGATGGATCGAAGATATGATGCAATCCACAAAAAAGATGCTGAATTACTGTGGAAGCAATTTCTGAGCAGCCTTTATCCGGATGTTCCGTTTATCCGTCATGCGAATGGCTGGTGTGCTGCCTTAGAATATCTAATCGCTAAAACGCATAACCTGCCGGTCACCTACCGTGAAGTAGCCCAGCGTTACAATGTTTCCGTTTCTATGGTCAGTCGTTATGCTCGGCGCATAGATGAGGAATGTAGTTTCGAGGGAAGTGTGAGCGACAGCCTTCCGCCATTTACCGAGAACATCTAAATCGATCATGTAGTATTTCGTAGAAACGGAGCCCTTTTTATATGTCTTGCGTAACGCTAATGTTCCTTATAGGGGCACCGAAGGCGGCTATGCTTGCCAAAAAAGGGCCCGTTTCTTCTAAATAAACCCTATTGTGAGGAGGCCACTGTTATGTACAAAACGATTGTAATCGGAACAGGCCCAGCCGGGCTTACTGCTGCAATTTATTTGGCACGTGCCAACCTAAACCCACTTGTGATTGAAGGTATGCAACCAGGTGGACAACTGACAACGACAACAGAAGTCGAGAACTTCCCAGGCTTTCCTGAAGGAATTCTAGGCCCGGATTTAATGGACAACATGCGCAAGCAGGCTGAACGTTTTGGGGCTGAATTTAAGAATGGTTGGGTGGATTCAGTTGATTTTTCACAGCGTCCATTTAAAGTGACTGTAGATGGATTGGGAGTATTAGAGGCGGAGTCAGTGATCATCTCAACCGGTGCATCTGCCAGATATTTAGGAATCCCCGGGGAGCAGGAGAATGTGGGCCGTGGGGTCAGCACTTGTGCTACTTGTGACGGATTCTTTTTCCGTGGCAAAAAGATTATTGTCGTCGGTGGTGGAGATTCTGCGATGGAAGAAGCCAGCTTTTTAACCCGATTCGCTTCCAATGTAACATTGGTTCACCGTCGTGATGAGCTTAGGGCTTCGAAGATTATGCAGGCTCGCGCACGGGATAACAGTAAGGTATCGTGGGCTCTTAACCGTACACCGCTAGAGGTTACAACCGACGAGTCTGGCGTTAAGGGGCTGACGGTTCGCAATAATGAGACGGGAATTGATGAACTCATCGAAGCGGACGGAGTGTTTGTCGCGATCGGGCACACGCCGAACACCGGATTTTTAGGGGGGCAAATTACGACCGATACCAACGGCTACATTGTGGTCAACCCTGGAACGACAGAAACGAACATCCCGGGCATATTCGCTTGTGGCGACGTGCAGGATACCCGTTATCGTCAGGCAATTTCCGCAGCGGGATCCGGCTGTATGGCAGCAATGGATGCTGAGAAGTACCTAGAGGGCACGATGGTGCATGACTGGAGCGAAACACTGGATAGTTAATTTTGCGAGAAATCGTAGTCGATGACATATAAGCAGGTAATCCTTTTTCTAAAGGGTTGCCTGCTTTTTTCAATATTGGCGGGGCCGTGTCCGGATATTAAATATGTTGTTTATTTATTACCGCTCGGAAGTTAAAATAACTGTAACAATGTCTTTATAAAAAGACTTGCGCATTTTAAAAATACGTTTACAATGAAGATATAATGTTAACGTGAACAATTTACACAAACCCTATTATAAGCAATAATTTTAAGTTTAAAATATTTATTAAGAAATCGACCGATTGAATAAATGTTCACGTTAAACTTTGTGTAACTCCCATTCGAACTTAAAGGAGAGCAGCAAACCTCATGAGTAAAAAATTCATGGATGAGAACTTCCTATTGTCGAGCGAGACCGCAATTAAGCTGTTTCATCATCATGCGAAAGACATGCCCATTATCGATTATCATTGCCACCTCAGTCCAAAAGAAATTTATGAGAACAAAACGTTCAACAATATCACCGAAGCTTGGCTGTATGGCGACCATTATAAATGGAGAGTGATGCGCGCTAACGGTATAGAAGAGAAATTCATTACTGGCGATGCCAGTGATTATGATAAATTTTTAGCTTGGGCTAGAACGGTTCCGATGATTATCGGGAATCCGCTATACCATTGGACGCATCTGGAGCTGCAACGTTTCTTCGGTGTATATGAGTTGCTGAATGAAGCTAACGCACCAAAAATTTGGGATGAAGTGAATAGACAGTTACAGGGTGAAGGATACGGAGCAAGAGATTTGATCATTAAATCGAAGGTGACTACGGTTTGTACTACCGATGATCCTGTAGATAATCTGGAATATCATGAGAAAATCAGTAATCTGAGTGGATTCAATGCTAGCGTTGTGCCGGGATTCCGGCCAGATAAAGCGCTTGAAATCAACCGTCCTACCTTCCAGCCTTGGGTAGCTCAGCTAAGCGAAGTTTCGGGAATGGCTGTTAAGAATTACGGACAGTTTCTTGCAGCATTGGAGAGCAGAGTGAGATTCTTCCACGCCAGAGCCGGCCGTGTATCTGACCATGCTTTGGATGCGGTAATGTTTGAGCCTACTACCTTGGAGGAAGCTACAGCTATATTCGCTAAAGCACTTTATGAAGGCACTGTAAGTGAGAGTGAAGAAAAGAAATATAAAGGATTCACGCTAGTATTCCTCGGCAAATTGTATAACGAGCTGGATTGGGCGATGCAATTCCATATTCATGCGCTACGGAATAACAACAGCGTAATGTTCGGACGTCTCGGACCTGACACGGGTTATGATTCTATCAATGACGGCGTGATTGCTAAGCCTTTGGCGGGTCTGCTCGATGCGCTGGATCGTGAGAATGCGTTGCCTAAGACCATTTTGTACTCATTGAACCCTAATGATAATCATGTTATTGCCAGTCTAATGGGTAGCTTCCAGGGCGGCGGTATTCCAGGGAAGATTCAATTCGGAACCGCATGGTGGTACAACGATAATAAAGACGGCATGCTGGAACAGATGAAGACACTTGCTAATCTAGGCGTACTTAGCCAATTTGTTGGGATGTTAACAGACTCCAGAAGCTTTTTATCGTATACCAGACATGAGTACTTTAGAAGAATCTTGTGTGATCTAGTAGGCTCTTGGGTAGAAGCTGGAGAAGCCCCGGATGATATGGAGTTACTGGGCAGTATGATTGAGAACATCTGTTACAATAACGCTGATCATTATTTTAATTTCTCGAAACAGGCATTGGTGACTAGGTAATCGTTATGATATCCTTACATGGAAGAGCCAAACCCGTTTAATAAGGAAGGTTGACCCATGGCACCTACAATCAAGGATATCGCCAAATTGGCGAATGTATCGCATACAACTGTATCGAGAGCACTTAACAATAGTCCACTAATTAAAGAGGTCACACGTAAAAAAATTGCCGAGATCGCTGCGCAAGTGGGTTACGTCCCTAATTACAATGCCAAAAGCCTTGTGATGCAGCGATCCTATACCATTGGTCTGTTCTTCACGAGTATTGCCAACGGCACAACTTCTGGTTTCTTCTCTGATACGATTCGTGGTGTAAATAGGGTCATAGATGTAGAGTACAATCTGTTCATCCGTGGGATCGACGATTATGCGGATTACTCCTCTATTCATCGCAAACGTTTTGATGGAATTATTCTAATGAGCCAGAGTGAAGCAGATAATAAATTCATTTACCATGTTGTCCAGCAAGGCATTCCAATCGTTGTGCTGAACCGGGAAATTGATGACCGTTCCATTATCAACATCATCTCGAACGACCGGGAAGGTGCTTATAATGCAGGCAAATACCTGATCGAAAACGGGCATCAAGACATTGCAATTATTGAAGGTGTCGAGGGCTTTAAATCCACACAGGAACGCAGAGATGGCTTTATAAAAGCTTTGATTGACCATAATATCCCTGTTCGTAATGACTACATGATAAGCGGTAGTTATGATATGCAAAGTGGATATGAGGCGATGGGCAAGCTGCTGGATCTCGAGAAGCCACCGACTGCTGTATTTTGCTCCAATGATGATATGGCGATCGGGGCTATGAAAGGCGTGTTTGAGCGAGGGCTGCAGGTGCCAAATGATATCTCTGTTGTTGGTTTTGACGACATTGGGTTTTCACTTTTTGCCAATCCTTCACTCACCACGGTCAAACGTCCTATTGAGAAGATTAGTGAGCAAGGCGCTCGCCAGCTGTTAAGCTTGGTCAAGGAACCCTCAGAAAAAGACGGGCGGATCTCGATCGAGACAGAGCTTATTGCCAGAGAATCAGTCAGGAAGTTGCAGAAGTAGAGGCTGCGCATAGCAGCCTAATCCTTTACCTTCGTAAAGGGTTGCTATCTAAAATTTTCACGTGTGCATCTATTTAATTGATTAGTAATATAAATATGATTTTATATAGTTTATTTAACAAGTTTATCGTGTGCATTTACTATTAGGAGGCGTTAATATGAAAAGATTAAATAGTGATAATTGGACAGCTTACAAGCAGTATCCTGAGAAGGTTCTACAATTTGGCGAAGGCAATTTCATGCGCGCCTTTGTAGATTGGCAGATTCATACCATGAATCAAAAAACGGATTTCAATGGTGGAGTGGTTGTTGTACAGCCATTGGCTAACGGACTGGCAGAAATGCTGAATGATCAGGATGGGCTGTATACCCTTTATCTGCAAGGCATTAAAGACGGAGCGGCTGTAAAAGAACACGAGGTAATTAATTGTATTACGCGGACGCTTAATCCCTATTCACAGCATGAGGAGTATATGAAGCTGGCTGAGAACCCTGAGCTGCGCTTTATCGTGTCTAATACTACTGAAGCGGGAATTGCTTTTGAAGCTGGCGACAAGTTAACCGATACGCCGCAGAGTAGTTTCCCAGGCAAGCTGACGGCCTTATTGTACAAACGTTATCAAACTTTTAATGGGGATGCTTCTAAAGGTTTTATCATCATTCCATGCGAGCTGATTGACCGGAATGGTGATGAGCTCAAAAAGGTTATTTTGAAATATGCTGAGCTGTGGAATCTTGGAGAAGGTTTTGTGAACTGGTTGAATGAAGCTAATACCTTCTGCTGCAGTCTGGTGGACCGCATTGTTCCCGGTTATCCAAGAGACAGCATTGCCGAGATTACAGAAGAGCTGGGTTATGAGGATAAGCTGGTCGTTGTCGGCGAGCAATTCCATCTTTGGGTGATTGAAGGACCACAGTGGATTAAAAAGGAGTTTCCGGCTGAACTAGCAGGTCTTAATGTGCTGGTGGTGGATGATATGGCCCCTTATCGGACTCGTAAAGTGAGGATTTTAAACGGAGCTCATACAGCTATGACACCAGTAGCGTATTTGTACGGTATTGATACGGTTGCTGAAGCCATTGAGCACGAAGAGGTTGGGGCGTACGTGAAGTCCTTAATCTATGATGAGATTATTCCAACGCTGGATCTGCCGGCAGAGGAATTGAATTCTTTTGCAGACGCGGTATTAGAAAGATTCCTGAACCCTTATGTGCAGCATTACTTGATGAGCATTTCCCTTAATTCTATATCGAAGTTTAAGACAAGAGATCTGCCTTCTTTACTGCAATATGTAGAGGCCAAAGGACAATTGCCTGAAAAGCTTGTCTTCTCATTGAGCGCATTAATTGCCTTCTATAGAGGACGCAGAGGGGAAGAAAACATTCAACTGGCTGATGATGCGGATATTTTGGAATGGTTCGCCTCCTTATGGGGAGGATGGGATGGCACAGACACCGGGCTGCGCGCACTGGCCGTCGAAGTACTTGCCGCAACCAATCGCTGGGGCTGTGACCTGAATGAAGTGTCTGGACTTACTGACAAGGTGACAGAAGGACTGATTGCGATTGAGAAAAATGGCATGAAGCAAGCCTTAAAAGCGTTCGTGAAGAGACCGGCACACAACTAATACCCTGGAGGTGACAATGATATGATCAAGACGATGAAAGAAGTATTGCAGATTAATGAGGCTGATAATGTCGCTGTTGCACTAAAAGACTATAAAGCAGGCGACACCATTGTGATTGGTTCAAAAGAGATTAAAATTACTGAAGATATCGCTAGAGGCCATAAAATTGCACTATCCAGCATTAGCGAAGGTGAAAACGTATTGAAATATGGTTACCCCATTGGTCATGCTATAGCGTCTATCGCGCCGGGGCAGTGGGTGCATACCCATAACACTAAGACAAACCTAACAGGGGTAGAGGAATATACCTTTGAGCAGAAGCTGACGCCGAATCCTTTTGCAGCGGAGAATTTGACCTTTAAGGGGTATCGCCGCTTTGATGGATCTGTAGGTATCCGCAATGAGCTGTGGATCGTCCCTACTGTTGGTTGTGTGAATGGAGTGGCGGAGCAGATCATCAATATTTTCAAAGCAGAGGTTGGAGATATCGCACCTTTCGATAACGTGCTCGTGCTTAAGCATAACTACGGTTGCTCCCAGCTGGGCGATGATCATGACAATACACGTACGATTCTGGCTAACGCGGTTAAACACCCGAATGCGGGCGGCGTGCTTGTGCTCGGATTGGGCTGTGAGAATAACAATTTGCATATTTTTAAAGACATGCTGGGCAGCTATGATGAGGATCGTGTGCGTTTCCTTGTCTCCCAGGAGGTTGGGAATGAGATTGAAGAAGGCGTGAAGCTGCTGAAGGAAATCTACAATAATGTACAAGGTGATCAACGGGAAGAGGTATCACTCTCCGAGCTGAAGATCGGTCTGAAATGTGGAGGCTCCGACGGGTTATCCGGTATTACTGCGAATCCGCTCCTTGGACGTCTGTCTGATTATATGGCTGCTCAAGGCGGGACCACTGTACTGACAGAAGTGCCTGAAATGTTTGGTGCCGAAAAAATTCTAATGGAACGTGCTGCGGACGAAACTATTTTCAACAAAATTGTCGATCTCATTAATGACTTTAAGCAGTATTTTATGGACTATAAACAGCCGGTATATGAAAATCCTTCTCCAGGGAATAAAGCTGGAGGAATTACTACGCTTGAGGATAAATCATTGGGTTGTACTCAAAAATCGGGGAACGCTACAGTTATGGATGTCCTCAAGTACGGGGAGCTTATCACTAATAAAGGCTTAAATCTCCTTAACGCACCTGGCAATGATCTTGTGGCTTCCTCTGCACTGGCTGCTGCTGGCTGCCAATTGGTGATCTTTACGACCGGGCGGGGAACACCATTTGGTACATTCGTGCCTACGATGAAGGTATCTACCAATACCCCATTGTATGAAGGCAAACGTCATTGGATCGATTTTAATGCAGGTGTGTTGGTGGAAGATGGTTCTCCAGATGAGGTCCTGCGCAGCTTCATAAACTATATTATTGCGGTGGCCAGCGGTGAATGGGTTAATAATGAAAAGAATAATTTCCGTGAGATCTCCATATTCAAAACAGGAGTAACGCTATAATAAATCATTAATTAATGACAAATCAGGCTGTCTCTTATGCTTTTTAAGCGTAGGGGGCAGTTTTTTTAGGTTCACAGCATACATAATCCGTCTTAAAAAGAACGATAATTGCTTTCTTTTGAATTAGTGATTGCAATCACAATGGTCCTGTACGGCCTGTGCTAATCTTTTATTGAGAATAGTTCTCACATAAAGGAGAAGAGTCAGATGGAAAAAGTGCTGAGTTTGGATGAATCTATATTCGAGATGGTATCACGGCATCCGGAGGTCATCGAGATTATGGTAGAGCTGGGCTTTAAGGATATTGCCAAGCCTGGCATGCTGCAGACTGCTGGCCGTTTCATGACCTTATCCAAAGGAATTAAGCTGAAAAAAATGGATCTCGAGCACGTGAAGCAAACTTTTGAACGTCATGGTTTCGGGATTATTTAATAAAGGAGTGTTAATATGAGCGAACTGATTAACAACCGTGAAGTTGATGTGCCGGAACAGACTCGTCGCCAGGCTATGCTTAAGGAGATTATTAAAGAGCTGCATGCAGGGAAAAGTGTAGAAGAGGTTAAGGCGCGATTCGCCGAAGCTGTGGGTGATGTTACCGTAGCGGAGATTTCCGCGATGGAGCATTCATTAATGACCGAAGAAGGAATTCCGGTATCCGAGGTCCAACGTCTTTGTTCGGTGCATACAGCCATCTTTAAAGGCTCTATTGAGCAAATTCACCGCTCGTCCCAGCCCGAGGAGCAGCCAGGCCATCCAGTACACACCTTCAAATTGGAGAATCGTGAGATCGAAAAACTTGTTAACTTCCGCATGGATCTGCACGCAACAAAGTTTCAAAAGAATGATAGTGAGGAACAAATCTTCAAATTGTTGGAGGATCTTAGCTTGCTGCTGGATCTTGATAAACACTATAGCCGAAAAGAAAATCTGCTGTTCCCATACCTCGAAAAATACGGCATTTATGGCCCAACCAAGGTAATGTGGGGAGTGGATGATAATATCCGCCGTATGATTAAAGAGGCAAAAGCAGCGCTCAGCACTTATAGCGGAAACGCAGCAGAAATAGGCGTTCAGCTTGAGGAGATCATCAAGGAAGTTAATGAAATGATCTTTAAGGAAGAAAATATTCTATTGCCTATGGCCCTGGACAAACTGACGGAAGATGAATGGGTCAAAATCGCCCGGGAGAGTGATGAGATCGGGTTCTGCCTAACCGCACCGGAGCAGGAGTGGATCCCTGAGCGGGCCGCTGAGCCGGACGGCGCAGTGCTGGAAGAAACAGAAGGAGCTACGCCGCAAGGCGGGTTCATCCGTTTTGAGACAGGGTTGTTGTCACTGCATCAGCTGGAGACCGTACTCAACCATCTTCCTGTAGATCTAACCTTCATTGATGAGAATGATGTTGTCCGATATTTTTCACACGGGAAGGAACGTATCTTTGCCCGAACTAAAGCGGTTATCGGCCGTACAGTACAGAACTGTCATCCCCCGCAAAGTGTTCATGTGGTAGAGAAGCTTTTGGAAGACTTTAAGGCAGGCCGTAAGGATGCTGAAGACTTCTGGATCAATATCAAGGATAAGTTTATCTACATCCGTTACTTCGCTGTACGAGACGAGTCAGGCCAATATATGGGCACGCTAGAGTTCACACAGAATATCGCTCCAATCCGAGCATTAGAGGGCCAAAAGCGCATTTTATCAGAATAAATCGGTGCGGTGGGTTATTTTCCAGATAATAATATAGGTACAAGACTCTCTTACTTAGGCGTAAGGGGGTCTTTTTAGAATATAATAGAGTATACTCTTAAAATAAGGAATTCCCGGGTGTGTTGTCTTTCCTTGACCACAGAGAGGGCTTCTATTATAGTTGGTACTTAGGATTAACTATTTTAGTATAAAAAAAGGTGGCTTGTTACATGTCTGAGAATATCTACGTTGGCGTGGATTTGGGTGGAACTGCAATTAAGGTTGGAATCTGTAATGCTGAAGGTACCCTGCTACATACTTATGAGGGACCTACAGGAACTGCAGAGGGTGTCGATACTGTTATCGATAATATCGAGAAGTATGTACGCCAAATTGTGGAGGATTCCCCGTACTCTTGGGATCAGCTTGCAGGTGTAGGAGCGGGTGTAGCCGGGTTCACAAATATTCGTGAAGGAATCATCATCCTTGCGCCTAACATAGGATTTAGAGATGTGCCGATCCGTTCCATTTTGGAAGATCGTTGGAACAAGCCTGTCAAAATAGACAATGATGCGAATGTGGCTGCACTGGGCGAAGCTTGGAGCGGTGCGGGACGTGGCGTTGATAACTGTGTCTGCTATACGCTTGGAACAGGTGTCGGTGGCGGAATCATTATTAATGGAAAGATTTATCAAGGCTTTGCGGGATTAGCTGGTGAGCTTGGTCATATCACAGTAGTGCCGGATCTGGAAGCTATTCAATGCGGCTGTGGCAACATGGGCTGTCTGGAAACCGTTTCCTCCGCTACAGGTATTATCCGCATGGCTAATGATGCAGTAGCTCGTGGCGATCGTACTTCCCTCTCTATGGTAGAGAAGATTGCTGCGAAAGAAGTCTTTGATGCGGCTAAGGCTGGCGATGAAGTAGCTATCCGTATAGTGAATCGTGCAGCGTACTATCTGGGTAAATCCATGGCTTCTGTTGCGGCTGTGCTTAACCCTGAAGTATTTATCGTTGGCGGCGGTGTGTCTAAGGCTGGAGATATTCTATTTGACGAGGTTCGTCGTGTGTTTGCGAAATTGACACCGGCTCCGCTTCAAACTGGTGTTTCGATTATTCCAGCTGAGCTTGGCAATGACGCAGGTATTGTTGGGGCTGCCGGCCTTTTGCTGCGTTCTTAAAAGACGGGAAGTATTCATATACTAAATCTAGGGAGGGGACGCTTTTATGACCGAATTGGACAATACCCCAACGGCTGGAGCCACCCTGATTATTATTACGGGAATGTCAGGTGCGGGGAAGACAATTGCTGTACAGAGTCTGGAAGACCTAGGGTTCTTCTGTGTCGATAATTTACCACCGGTGCTGATTCCCAAGTTCGCAGAGCTAATTGAACAGTCAAAGGGTAAGATTGCCAAGGTAGCCCTTGTAATTGACCTGCGTGGTCGAGAATTCTTCACTGCTTTGTCTGAGTCTCTTGCCTATATCAAGGATGAGTCAACCATTGGCTGTGAGATCTTGTTTTTGGATGCTACAGATTCAGTACTTGTTCAGCGTTACAAGGAAAGTCGACGTCATCATCCATTAGCACCTAAGGGGCTGCCGCTTGATGGTATCAAGCTAGAACGTAAAATGCTTGAAGAATTGAAAAATTCAGCTACGTTATGTTTAGATACCAGCAGTATGAAGCCCGTGCAGCTTAAGGAGAAGATCGTTTCACGGTTTTCGCATCTAGGAAAAAGTACGCTTTCCGTCAATATTACATCCTTCGGATTTAAGTACGGTATCCCTATTGATGCAGATCTTGTCTTTGATGTCCGCTTCTTACCTAACCCACATTATGTGGACCATCTGCGGCCTAAAACCGGCCAGGACAGTGAAGTCTACGATTATGTAATGAAGTGGCCTGAAACACAGGTGTTCCTGACCAAACTGCTCGATATGCTTCATTTTCTAATTCCGCAATATCGCAAGGAAGGTAAGTCCCAGATTATCATTGGCATTGGCTGTACGGGAGGTAAACACCGTTCCGTAGCCATATCTGAGTATTTGGGTAAAATGCTGGGCGTTAGCGAGACGGAATCCGTAACCGTTAGTCATCGGGATTCCGAGCGTGATCGGCACTAGAGAGAAGGGGTCATAGTGGCTGAAGAACAAAGACAGCGTCCACGTATCGTCGTTATGGGCGGTGGCACGGGGTTATCTGTTATGCTTCGTGGTTTAAAAGAGAAGCCATTAGATATTACTGCTATTGTTACCGTTGCCGATGATGGGGGAAGCTCAGGTATTTTGCGCAGTGAACTGCAAATGCCTCCTCCTGGGGACATCCGCAACGTATTGACAGCTATGGCTGATGTTGAGCCGCTCATGGCAGAGATTATGAGATACCGTTTCAACACGGGTGAGGGACTAGCTGGTCATAGTCTCGGCAACTTGATTCTTGCTGCGCTCACGGATATATCCGGCGATTTCGTTACAGCTGTACGGGAGCTCAGTCGATTATTCGCTGTTCGCGGCCGGGTATTGCCTGCGGCCGGTGAGGCTGTAATCCTGCATGCAGAAATGTCGGACGGCACGATTATCACGGGGGAGTCCAAAATCCCTGAAGCTGGCGGGATCATCAGACGAGTGTCCTTGGAGCCGCCAGATGTAGAACCGTTGCCCGAAGCGCTTGAGGCGATTCGGAATGCAGATGCGATCCTGCTGGGTCCTGGCAGTCTGTATACGAGCATTCTTCCCAACCTGCTTGTTCCGAAACTGGCAGAAGCGGTTGTATCTTCGAATGCTATCAAAATTTTCGTCTGCAACGTAATGACTCAGCCGGGTGAAACGGATAACTATACCGTCAGCGATCATCTTCAAGCTGTATATGATCATATCGGGATCGATTTATTCGATTATGTTATTGTTAATGACGGTGAGATTCCGGAACAGGTCCAGACGAAGTACGCCGAAAAGGGCGCGCGCCCGGTGCAGCTTGATAAAGAAGCGCTGGATGGCAATGGATACAAGGTTATAGCCGATAAACTGGTTTTATTCCGAACTTATTTGAGACATGATACCGATAAGCTTAGTCATCACATTTATCAGCTTGTGCAGGATTGGATAAACAGAAACCCTAGGGTATAACTTATAGATGAGAACGAAGTACTTATCAAGAAAGAGGTGAGACCCTTGTCTTTTGCGGCCCTTACCAAAAAAGAGCTGACGATGGTGGAGAGTGAACCCTGCTGCGAGAAGGCGGAAATGTCAGCGCTTATCCGTATGAATGGATCTGTGCAGCTTTCAAGCAAAAAGGTTATTCTCGACATTTCGACGGAGAACGCCGCGATTGCAAGGCGGGTATATTCTTTACTTAAGAAATATTACCAGGTCCATATTGAGCTACTCGTGCGTAAAAAAATGCGTTTGAAGAAAAATAACGTCTATATCGTCAGAATCCCAAACCGTGTACAAGAGATCCTAAAGGATCTTAGAATTGTGTCGGAAGGATTTATTTTTACCGATGGTATTGATGATGAGATTGTTGGGAATAACTGCTGCAAGCGTGCTTATTTACGCGGTGCCTTTCTGGCTGGCGGATCGGTTAATAATCCGGAAGGCTCCTCCTACCATTTGGAGATTTCCTCGATGTATGAGGAACATTGTAAAGCATTAGTGGATCTGGCTGGGGAATTCCACCTAAACGCACGCTGTATTGAACGTAAAAAAGGGTTCATTCTTTACATTAAAGAAGGCGAGAAGATTATTGAATTCTTAAGTTTGATTGGAGCGCATCAGGCGCTGTTCAAATTTGAGGATGTAAGAATTATGCGCGATATGCGTAATTCCGTGAATCGGATCGTGAACTGCGAGACCGCAAATCTCAACAAAACAATAAGTGCTGCGGTGCGGCAGATTGAAAATATCAAGCTGTTGCAGCGAGAAATGGGACTGGAGAATTTGCCGGATAAACTGCGTGAAGTAGCAGAAATTCGAATGGCGCATCCAGATATCAACCTCAAGGAGGTTGGTGAAATGCTCAAAGGTACAGTCAGTAAGTCGGGAGTAAATCATCGGCTTCGTAAGATTGATGAGCTGGCGGACAAGGTTCGAGGCGGCTAATTACTTTTTTTCTAGTGTGGTTTACGTTATAATGATATAATAATATAAAATTAATGTGAAACTTTTGGGGAGAACTCAATTAGGGGGTAAGCGTTTCATGACAAAGCACCCGGTAGTTGTTCGGTTGAAGACAGGGCTTCATGCCCGACCGGCAGCATTGTTTGTGCAAGAAGCTAACAAGTTTTCGTCGGAGATTTTCGTGGAAAAAGATGATAAAAAAGTAAATGCTAAAAGTATTATGGGGATTATGAGCCTCGCTATCAGTTCCGGCACGGAGATTTACATTAGCGCGGACGGTGCGGATGCCGATCAAGCTGTAAACGCTTTGACAAGTCTGGTCAGCAAAGAAGAGCTTGAGAACCAATAATAGGAAGACAACATCGTTTCTGCTAGGAAGACTTTATTTATCGCATGACCAAAAGCCCTTCGGGGCTTTTTTTAATACCAAAAAATAGATGGAGAACGTGCAACATTTACCAAAAAGACTCGTCTAGAGGATAATAACAAATCACAAGAAATGAAAGGGGCTGGCAAATATGAAAGGTTTATTGAAGAAAATTGGTTCAGTGATGATCGTAGGGAGTTTGTTAATTGGAGGGATCAGCATGAGTGGTGTTTTCCAAGGTCCTGCAAAGGCTTACGCAGATGAAGTGCAGAAAAATGTCGTTAGTGTAGTAGGTAAAGGCGAATTGTCCCTCAAGCCGGATATCGTATACTTGTCCATCGGTGTGGATACTACGGCCACAACTGCGCAAGAAGCGCAGAAGACCAATGCCGCTAAAATTCAGAAGATTATGACTTTACTGAAGAATACTTGGAAAATTGCAGATAAAGATATTCAAAGCACGCAGTTTTATGTGCAACCCAATTATAGTTACAGCGAAAAAGAAGGACAGCAAGTGAAGGGGTACAACGCCAATCATACGCTGTTAGTGTCTTATAGAGATCTGACCAAGGTTGGTGAATTGCTGGACGCTGCATCTGCGGCAGGGGCGAATAATATCGGAAATGCACGTTTTTCTGTGGAAGATACTTCTGCATTTGAAGCTCAGGTGATTGAAAAAGCGATGGCGAATGCAGATGTTAAAGCAGGGGCTATTGCTAAGGCAGCTAAACGCAGCTTGGGTCAAGTGATCACGGTCAGCCAAAATGATGGCGATATCACTCCGGTTTATTTTGAACAGAATCTAAAAATGAATATGGCTGCAGCAGATGCTGGTGCAAGCACATCCGTGCAACCCGGAGTAGTTAAAGTTACAACTCAGCTGAGCGTAATGTATGAATTGAAATAGTATCAGAACAAGGTGAATGCAGAGAGGAGAGGTGTCTTCCACTAGTAATAGTGGGGGGCGCCTCTTTTTTTGTGTAAGTTCTCTACGATTCTGTTTAATAAATTGGAAAGGAGAGGAAAAATAAGATGATGAATATTATTTCAAAAGAATCAGCACGCAAATGGGGCATAGGTCTGATGTCAGCAGGTTTATTGTTTGGTGGAGGTCTGCTGCCCAGCGAAACGGGTTATGCAGCAGCTAGTAAAACGGAGAATATAGCTATTGATTCGCGTATCGTTTTAAAGGCAAACGGGATAAATTCGTTGCAGGAAGGTATTTTGAAGGAAGGACTGGCCTGGATTCCCCTAACTTTTATGCGAGATGTGTTGGGATTACCGCTTGTGTATGATAAGAAGGAAAATGCGTACATGATTGGAAAAGGATCGGCCAAGGCCAAGTTGATGTTATCCAGCTACGGTACTTCTGTGTGGGTGAACAACTATTTCATTCGAGAGTATGAAGGGAAGTTAATTAATAATCGCCTCTATGTTCCATCAGGATTGTTAAATGATTATATGGGTTATAAGGTAGATTGGAGTCGGGCCGCCAGTATGCTGAATGTGGTGAACAGACCGCAGAACGCGCTGACGGTAACCACGGAAACTTATGCTAAAGATCGGGCAGAAGCTTTTATTCAGCTTGATTATCCGAAGATCAGTGGATTGGGCAACTCCAGTGCGCAACAAGCTATTAATAATACTTTGAAGGAAAGTGTTATGAAATTCGCGGCGGGTGCAGAACAGGATATCTCCGATCGAGATGGAGCAGAGCCCAAATACACCTATGATTCAGGTTATGTAGTGACCTACAATCAGAATGGTGTGATCAGCATAGTGATGCATCAGTATAGTGATACGGGCGGCGCCCATGGAATGACTAACCGTGAAGCCTTCACCTTCTCGCTTAAGGATGGTAAGCGTCTACTGTTGGGCGACCTGTTTGGAGCTAATCCAAACTACAAAAAACAGCTGAATGCAAAGCTGAGCAAGCTACTGAAGGCAGAGGATAGTTATTTGGGAGGATTCAACGGATTGAATACGGAGAAATATTTCTATCTGAAGGACGACAAGGTTGTTCTGTTCTTCCAATTATATGAGTACACAGCGTATGCTGCAGGCTTCCCTGAGTATACTTTTAGTTTCAAAGAGCTTTTGCCGGATGGCAGTAGCCCGTTTGCTGGCATGAAATAAATGGAAACTCTTCGTCTCCGCTAATGTCGGCACAAGACATCTCCCCCTTACCAGAGTTGTCTCTTGTTCATATGCTAAAGGGAGTAACTAGTTTATGAACGGGGGAGAGCTATGGGCTACCAATATACTGCAATTGGCGATTCCTTGACGACTGGATTTGGTGCTCTGCCAGGTAACGGTTTTGTTCCGGTGTACCGTAGAATGGCAGAAGGGAGACTGCGGACTACTGTAGCCTCTACGAATTTAGGCGTGAACGGAATGACTACTTCAGAGCTGGAGCAGAGGCTGCGCGGAAATTCCATGATGCGTGAAGCCGTTCGAGAAGCCGATATCATCACTGTGTCTATCGGTGGTAATGATTTGATTCACGCGGCCAAATCAGCAGCAAGACAGCAAGGCAACTTATCCGCAGAACTGCGCAGATCGCTTCAGGAATGCAAACAAAATTTCTCTGCAATTATGAATATCCTTATACAATTGAAGGCGAGGACGCGTAGACCTTTTATCATTAGAATTGTGGGATTATATAACCCCTATCCTCAGGTGGTTGGTGCGACAGAGTGGGTCAGGCAGTTTAATCAATACGCAGCACAGTACAGCAGCCGAGTATGTGGATTTGCTTCGATTTACAGTGAGTTCGCAGGAAATGAGAGAGGGCTGTTATCCATTGATCATTTGCATCCGAATGGCCGGGGTTATCGCGTAATTGCCGAGAAGCTGGATGCGCTAGGTTATGGCGGGCTGGCTTAATTGGATTTAGGTCTTCTATAAAATATAAAGAGGCTGTGCTCTAACCATAACGGATAGAGCACAGCCTCTTTATATTTTTACTTTATAGCTTACACACCGCTAGGCAATGTCTTCTCGATTACTTTATCTACGATACCGTATTCAGCCGCGTCTGCAGCAGTCATGAAGTAGTCGCGATCTGTATCCTTCTCAATACGTTCTAGAGGTTGGCCCGTACGTTCTGCTAGAATACGGTTCAGCTTATCGCGCAATTTGAGGATGCGGCGGGCACGGATTTCAATGTCCGTTGCTTGACCTTGAGCACCACCCAGAGGCTGGTGGATCATGATCTCGCTGTTAGGCAGTGCGAAACGTTTGCCTTTGGCGCCAGCGTTTAGCAGGAAAGCTCCCATGGAAGCTGCCATACCCACACAGATGGTGGAAACGTCTGGTTTAATGTACTGCATTGTATCAAAAATAGCCATACCTGCAGTAATGGAACCGCCTGGGCTATTCACGTAAAGGTGAATGTCCTTGTCAGGATCTTCGGCAGCCAAGAACAGCATTTGTGCGATGATAGAATTGGCTACCACGTCATTAACCTCCGTTCCAAGGAAAATGATGCGGTCCTTCAGCAGGCGGGAATAGATGTCATAAGCGCGCTCGCCGCGGTTGCTCTGTTCTACTACCATAGGAATATAACTCACGTGGAAAACCTCCTTGATATTGGTTCTTCAAATGTATTCATTTTTACTCTTGCCGTATTACCCACATGATAAACAAATTCAAACAAAAAGTCAAAGAAAGTCAAACTTATATTCAAAAAAAAGAGCCGACAAGC
Organism: Paenibacillus sp. FSL H7-0323; assembly: GCF_038002725.1. NCBI lineage: Bacteria > Bacillati > Bacillota > Bacilli > Caryophanales > Paenibacillaceae > Paenibacillus > Paenibacillus sp. FSL H7-0323. The sequence goes on from NZ_JBBODB010000001.1 coordinate 5,067,739, forward strand.
GGCTCTTTGGTTAAGTAGTAGTATAGGCACTACTAAATTATGTGCAAAAATGAAATTAATGGCGCGCCCGCCAAGAATCGAACTTGGATCTCAGGCTTCGGAGGCCTACGTCATATCCATTGGACCACGGGCGCAACAAAAATGATTATAATACAATTTTTACACAATTGCAATGTAATATTAATACTGGACAAGCGCTCTAGGGACAGGCATCGGGCGCTATATCTTTTTCTGACCTTATTAATGTATAAGAAGACAAGCGCTTGAGAATTCTACTCTCGGAAGACTTGCGCTTCGAGCAATATTTGGTTAGAATATGGGTGGGACTTAAAAAGTTTACCCGGGACGTTTTGAGACCATGAACAAGGGAATAGAGGAAGACGAAGTTGCAGGAGTGAAAGTATGCGTAATTTATTAGATATCCAAAAGCAGCTTCTGCCTGATCTCATGGAAACCCTTAAGAGACGGTACACGATTCTTCATCAGATCATGCTGTCCGATATTATTGGGCGCAGAACGCTAGCCGCTTCGCTAGATATGACTGAGCGGGTACTGCGTGCCGAGACGGATCTTCTGAAATCGCAAGGGCTTATTGAGATCGAGAGTGTTGGCATGCGCATTAGCGCTGCTGGACGTAGACTGCTTGATTTGCTAGAGCCGGTTGTTAAGAGCCTATTTGGTCTGGATGAGCTGGAAGAGAAAATTCGAGCAACGTATGGTCTGGATAAAGTTATTGTAGTACCGGGTGATTGTGAGTCATCGCCGTTCACCAAACGAGAGCTTGGCCGAGCGGGTGCGAAAGCGCTGCTGAGTATACTTCGCGCAGATGATACAGTTGCCGTCACAGGTGGATCGACGCTTGCCGATATGGCTGATCAACTGGCACCGCCGTTGTCCCTTTCCTATAAGAACGCTTGGTTTGTTCCGGCGCGTGGAGGATTAGGAGAGAGTATGGAGATTCAAGCCAACACGATTGCCTCAACCATGGCAAAGCGGGTTGGAGCCAACTACCGGTTGTTGCATGTCCCTGATTTGCTTAGCGGGGATGCATACCAATCGCTGGCACTTGACTCTAATATTGGAGAGATTGTACAAACCATCCGTAGTTCGCGTATTATTGTACATGGGATTGGGGATGCCATTGAAATGACCCGCCGCCGCAAACTGGACGAGGCTACAGTCTCGGAAATCCAGGGTGAAGGGGCAGTGGCCGAATCTTTTGGCTATTATTTCAATGAAGAGGGTCAGGTTGTCCATACCATGCTTACGATGGGTCTACGTCTAGAAGATATTATCCGGACAGAGAAAGTCATCGGTATTGCAGGAGGCAAACCCAAGGCCAAAGCCATTCATGCCATGCTGCGTTTCGGGCAGGAGAATATTCTCGTCACGGACGAGGCTGCTGCAGTAGAAATAGGCAAGGAAATTGACAATCAACTACAGCTATCTTCGTAGTTTTTAGATTGCAGGCAATAACATACTTCTTGCATCATACTTAACATTGTTGTCATGACAGACCTCACCGTCTGTTTTGAATAAATAAAACGAATTCTAGGAGGAACTATTCAATGAGTGTAAAAGTTGGAATTAACGGTTTTGGACGTATTGGACGCCTTGCTTTCCGCCGTATTCAAAATGTAGAAGGTATCGAAGTGGTAGCAATCAACGACTTGACTGACGCTAAGATGCTTGCTCATTTGCTTAAATATGATACAACTCAAGGTAAATTCCAAGGTGATGTTGAAGTGCATGATGGCTTCTTCAAAGTCAATGGTAAAGAAGTTAAGGTTCTTGCTAACCGCAACCCTGAAGAATTGCCATGGGGCGACCTAGGCGTTGATATCGTACTTGAGTGCACAGGTTTCTTCACAACTAAAGAAGCAGCTGAAAAACACTTGAAAGGTGGAGCTAAGAAAGTAGTTATCTCCGCTCCAGCTACTGGCGACATGAAAACTGTCGTTTACAACGTTAACGATGACATTCTTGATGGTACTGAGACTGTTATTTCCGGCGCATCTTGCACAACTAACTGCCTAGCTCCAATGGCAAAAGTACTGAACGACAAGTTCGGTATCGTTGAAGGCTTGATGACTACAATTCATGCTTACACTGGCGACCAAAACACTTTGGATGCTCCACATGCTAAAGGTGACTTCAGACGCGCTCGTGCAGCAGCTGAGAACATCATTCCTAACACTACTGGTGCTGCTAAAGCAATCGGTCTGGTTATTCCAGAACTTAAAGGTAAATTGGATGGTGCAGCTCAACGTGTTCCAGTTGCAACTGGTTCCCTGACTGAACTTGTAACTGTTCTTGATAAGAGCGTTACTGTTGAAGAAATCAACGCAGCAATGAAAGCAGCTTCCGATCCAGACACTTATGGTTACACTGAAGATGAAATCGTATCTTCCGACATCAAAGGTATGACTTTCGGATCCCTGTTCGATGCTACACAAACTAAAGTATTGACTGTTGGCGACAAACAACTGGTTAAAACTGTTGCTTGGTATGACAATGAAATGTCCTACACTGCACAATTGGTTCGTACTTTGGAGAAATTCGCTAAAATCGCTAAGTAATTGACTTGATATAAGCAACATCTATAGAGCGGAAACAGAAATTCCTTGTTTCCGCTCTTTCTAAATGTATTTCTTGTTTCCTGCTAGAAACAATTTTGGGTGTGGAGGAATTAATCATGAACAAAAAAAGCGTCCGTGATGTAGAAGTAAAGGGTAAGCGCGTATTTGTACGCGTGGATTTCAACGTACCTGTAGAAGACGGTAAAATTACTGATGATACTCGTATTCGCGAAACACTTCCAACCATTAAATATTTGATCGAGAACGGTGCAAAGATCATTCTTGCGAGTCATATGGGTCGTCCTAAAGGCGAATTCGTAGATTCCATGCGTTTGACTACTGCTGCTGAACGTCTGTCCGAGCTCCTTGGCAAACCAGTAGCTAAAGCTGACGAAGCAATTGGCGAAGCTGTAAAAGCAAAAATCGCTGAGCTAGGCGAAGGCGACGTACTTGTACTTGAGAATGTTCGCTTCTACCCAGGTGAAGAGAAAAACGATCCTGAACTGGCTAAACAATTCGCTGAATTGGCTGATTTGTTTGTTAATGATGCGTTTGGTGCGGCTCACCGTGCACATGCATCGACAGAAGGTATCGCTCATTTCTTACCAGCTGTATCCGGTCTTTTGATGGAGAAAGAATTGTCCGTTCTTGGTAAAGCTCTTTCTAACCCAGAACGTCCTTTCACTGCGATCATCGGTGGTTCGAAAGTTAAAGACAAGATTGATGTTATTGATAACTTGTTGTCTTTGGCTGATAACGTCCTGATCGGCGGTGGATTGTCTTATACATTCACTAAAGCACAAGGCTTTGAAATCGGTAAATCACTAGTAGACAACGACAAACTTGACGTTGCTCTTGGATTCATCGAAAAAGCAAAAGCACTTGGTAAAAACTTCATGCTTCCTGTTGATGTTGTTGTTGCTGATAAATTTGGTGCTGACGCTAACACTAAGATCGTTGATTACAATGAAATCCCAGAAGGTTGGGAAGGACTTGATATCGGACCTAAGACTCGTGAACTTTATGCCGATATTATCAAGAACTCCAAGCTGGTTGTCTGGAATGGACCTATGGGCGTATTCGAAATCGATAAATTCGCTGAAGGTACACTTGCAGTAGCAAAAGCTTGTGCAACTACTGAAGGTTACACTGTTATTGGTGGCGGAGATTCCGCAGCAGCAGCAGAGAAATTCCACCTGGCTGATCAAATGGATCATATCTCCACTGGTGGCGGTGCATCCCTTGAGTTCATGGAAGGCAAGGCGCTTCCTGGCGTAGAAGCACTGAACGATAAGTAAGACCTAAGAAGGAGGCAACATAAGTCATGAGAACACCTATTATTGCAGGTAACTGGAAAATGTTCAAAACAGTTCCTGAAGCAGAAAGCTTTATTGCTGAAATTAAAGGCAAAGCAGAAGTAGAAGGCGTTGAGACTGTAATCTGCGCTCCATTTACTAACCTGCCTGCACTCGTAGCAGCTGCAAAAGGTACTGACATCAAGATTGGTGCACAAAACCTACACTTTGAAGATAACGGTGCTTACACAGGCGAGATCAGTGGTGTAATGCTAAGTGATCTTGGTGTGGACTATGTTATCATTGGCCACTCTGAGCGTCGTGCTTATTTTGGCGAAACGGATGAAATCGTGAATAAGAAAATGCATGCTGCATTCCGTCACGGAATTACTCCTATCGTATGTGTTGGCGAAAAGCTCGAAGAGCGTGAAGCTGATCAAACTAAAGCAGTATGTAAAGTACAAACTGAAGCTGCATTCCAAGGTCTTAGTGCCGAGCAAGCAGCAAAAGTTGTTATTGCATACGAACCTATCTGGGCTATTGGCACAGGTAAATCTTCCACTTCCCAAGATGCTAACGAAGTTATTGCTTACATCCGCAGTCTTGTAAAAGATCTGTATGATGCAGCAACAGCTGAAGCTGTTCGTATTCAATACGGCGGCAGCGTGAAGCCTGAGAATGTAACTGAGTACATGGGCCAAAGCGACATCGATGGTGCGCTTGTTGGCGGTGCCAGCTTACAACCGGATTCCTTCGTTCAATTGGTTGAGGGGGCGAAGTAAGATGTCAGCTCCAAAACCCGTAGCTTTGATCATCATGGATGGTTTTGGTTTGCGTGGAACGACAGAAGGTAATGCCGTTGCTCAAGCCAACAAACCTAACTATGACCGTTACCTGAAACAATATCCTAACACTACACTCACTGCTTGCGGTGAAGCTGTAGGCCTTCCGGAAGGGCAAATGGGCAACTCCGAAGTAGGGCATTTGAATATTGGTGCAGGCCGGATCGTTTATCAGGATTTGACTCGTATCGATAAATCGATTCGCGAGGGTGAGTTCTTCGATAACGAAACCCTGGTTAGCGCAGTTAGAAATGCTAAGAACACTGGCAAAAAGCTTCACCTTTATGCGCTTGTATCCGACGGAGGGGTACATAGCCATATTAACCACCTGTTTGCTATGCTTGACCTGGCTAAAAAAGAAGATATGCATGAAGTGTATATCCATGCTTTTATGGACGGTCGTGACGTAGCTCCTGATAGTGGGAAGAAGTTTGTCCAAGATCTAGTAGCTAAAATCGAAGAGGTTGGCGTGGGTACAATTGCAACGGTGTCCGGACGTTATTACGCAATGGATCGTGATAAACGTTGGGAACGTGTAGAGAAAGCCTACCGTGCTATGGTTTATGGTGAAGGCCCTAAATACACGGATGCTGTGCAAGCCATCACTTCATCTTATGAAAACTCGGTATTTGATGAATTCGTTGAACCTAGTGTAATTGTAAACAGTGAAGGCAAACCTGTAACGGCAGTAGAGAGCGGCGATTCCGTCGTATTCCTCAACTTCCGTCCTGACCGTGCTATTCAATTGTCACAAGTGTTCACGAATCAAGATTTCCGCGGTTTCGATCGTGGTCCTTTGTTCCCGCAAAACCTGCACTTCGTATGCCTAACTACTTTCAGCGAAACGGTACAAGGTTATGTAGCCTATTCACCGAAGAACCTGGATAACACATTGGGTGAAGTGCTTGTTCAACAAAACAAGAAGCAACTGCGCATCGCGGAAACTGAGAAATATCCGCATGTAACCTTCTTCTTTAGCGGTGGACGTGACGAGGAGCTTCCTGGTGAAACTCGGATCTTAATCAACTCTCCTAAAGTGGCAACCTATGATCTTCAACCTGAGATGAGCGCATACGAAGTGGCTGCAGCCTGCGTAGCGGAAATCGAAGCGGAAAGACAGGATGCTATCATTCTTAACTTTGCCAATCCTGATATGGTTGGACACTCCGGCATGCTGGAACCAACAATCAAGGCTGTAGAAGTGACGGATGAGTGTGTAGGTAAAGTAGTGGATGCGGTTGTTGCCAAAGGTGGCGTTGCCATTATTATCGCTGACCATGGTAATGCAGATATGGTATTTGACGAGAACGGTCGCCCGTTCACAGCTCATACAACCAATCCTGTTCCGTTCATCGTGACTACTGAGAATGTTGTATTGCGTGAATCCGGTATTCTTGCAGACGTAGCACCAACAATCCTAGATTTGATGGGACTTCCGCAACCTGCGGAAATGACCGGACAATCCATGATTGCTAGCCGTAAGTAAGGTAAGGTATAACGCCTTTGATTTTAAGCTATACAAGTAAGACCAAAACAATGTTAAAAGGAGATTAACTTACATGACTATTATTTCTGATGTATATGCTCGCGAAGTCCTTGACTCCCGTGGTAACCCTACTGTAGAGGTTGACGTTTATCTGGAATCCGGTGCTAAAGGCCGCGCTATCGTTCCTTCCGGCGCTTCCACTGGTGCTCACGAAGCTGTAGAACTTCGTGATGGCGACAAATCCCGTTACATGGGTAAAGGCGTTCTGAAAGCTGTTGAGAACGTAAATGAAATCATTGCTCCAGAAGTTATCGGTATGGACGCTCTTGACCAAGTGGGCATCGACAAATTGATGATTACTTTGGACGGAACTCCTAACAAAGGTAAATTGGGCGCTAACGCAATCCTAGCTGTATCCATGGCAGTAGCTCGTGCAGCTGCAGCAGCTTTGGATATTCCTTTGTACGTATACCTGGGCGGATTCAACGCTAAAACTCTACCAGTACCAATGATGAACATCATCAATGGTGGTGAGCATGCGGACAACAACATCGACGTTCAAGAGTTCATGGTTCTTCCTGTAGGAGCTCCAAGCTTCAAAGAAGCTCTTCGCACAGGTGCTGAAATCTTCCACAACTTGAAATCCGTACTTCAATCCAAAGGTCTGAACACAGCTGTAGGTGACGAAGGTGGTTTCGCACCGAACCTTGGTTCGAATGAAGAAGCAATCACTACAATCATCGAAGCTATTGAAAAAGCTGGTTACAAACCAGGTGTTGACGTATTCTTGGGTATGGACGTTGCTTCCACTGAGTTCTACAAAGACGGTAAATACACCCTTGCTGGCGAAGGTAAATCTTACACTTCCGCTGAGTATGTTGACCTTCTTGCTTCATGGGTTGAAAAATATCCTATCATCACAATCGAAGACGGTATGTCCGAAGACGACTGGGATGGCTGGAAATTGCTTACTGAAAAATTGGGCGACAAAGTCCAATTGGTTGGTGACGACTTGTTCGTAACTAACACTGAGCGTCTTGCAACAGGTATCGAAAAAGGTATCGGTAACTCCATCTTGGTTAAGGTTAACCAAATTGGTACATTGACTGAAACTTTTGATGCTATCGAAATGGCTAAACGTGCTGGTTACACAGCAGTTATCTCCCACCGTTCCGGTGAATCCGAAGATAGCACAATCGCTGATATCGCTGTTGCGACTAATGCTGGTCAAATCAAAACAGGTGCTCCTTCCCGTACAGACCGTGTTGCTAAATACAACCAATTGCTTCGCATCGAAGATGAGTTGGGTGAATTGGCTCAATACAACGGCCTGAAATCCTTCTACAACCTTAAAAGATAATCTGCTTTTATAGCAGACTTCGAAGACCCGCCGTTATGGCGGGTCTTTTTTATGATTTGAAGAAGATAGACTTTAATAGGTTTATCCTTATCTTGCAAGAAAAGCTACGACTTAACAGTCTAAGCTGTTGTATTACCGACAGCGCTATGATAAAATAAGAATACTGTTTATGTATCGTGATAACCTAAATTACCATAGATAGTGATGCTTAGGCGTAGGAGGTGGAAGTGAATGGATATCTTTTTGAAAGTTGTGCTCCTGATTTTTTCCGTCGGTCTTATTGCGGTCGTTCTTCTGCAAAAGGGGAAAAGCGCGGGTCTTTCCGGTGCCATCTCTGGCGGTGCTGAGCATCTCTTTGGTAAAACAAAAGCTCGTGGTATGGAGCTTGTACTACAACGTGTAACTGTTGGACTTGCTGCTGGTTTCTTCATCATGGCGATTCTAGCTGCTATTTTAATCGACTAAAAGATCTACCGTAAGCCCTCGCTCTGTTCTAAATGGAATAGAGCGGAGGCTTTTTTGTTATATTAAAAGGAGTTAAAAAGCACCTAAGGGTGCTTTTCTTTTCATATTCGCAAAGAAAAAGGTTGGATCGATAGGAAGTAAATCTGAAATTGGCATGGATGTATTTCAGCAGTTAAAGGAAATTTTGTACTGTGTTAACCTTTGGATGACAGTAACAGGGATGCGCAGGATTGATTTCGTGTATACTAGGGTATGAAGTAGTAAAGGTAAAATTTACTTGGCATTACTGCAGGGCAGGACAAGATATACATATTTGCCAGCGGCTTGAAGCCGCGGAGGGCTGGGGTGACGAACATGATAACACAAGAAATATTACTCGATTTCATGCGGGAAACTGCATATAAACCAATGACTTATGAAGAGCTGGTGAGTCATTTTGCTCTAGAGGATAGTGAAGGGTTTAAAAAGTTCGAGGAGCTGCTGATTGAATTAGAGCAGGATGGAAGAATTGTATTGACCCGTACTGCACGTTATGGCGTGCCAGAACGGATGGATTTGCTGCGTGGACGTTTACAAGCACATGCGAAGGGTTTTGCTTTTTTAATCCCGGATGATCGTGATCATCCTGACGTATATATCCATGCAAATGATCTTAAGGGAGCTATGAATGGCGATATCGTTCTGATTCGTATTACCTCTAAAAGTCCGTCCGGCGGACGTATGGAAGGCGAAGTAGTACGTATTGTAAAACGTGGCGTGTTGCAGACGGTAGGTGTTTTTCAAAACCTGGAGACCTATGGTTTTGTGCTGCCTGATGATAAGCGGATTAATCGTGATATTTTTATTCCGAAGCAATCCTTTAAAGGGGCTGTAGATGGTCAAAAGGTCGTTGTGCGTATTGTGAGTTATCCGGAAGGCCGAGCAGCGGCAGAGGGTGAAATTATTGAAATTCTCGGACATAAGGATGATCCGGGTGTTGATATTCTTTCCATTATCCGCAAACATCAATTGCCTGAAGCATTTCCAGCTGAAGTGATGGATGAAGCCGATAGTGCTCCTGATTCAATTACAGAAGAGGAGATTGCGGAGCAAGGAAGACGCGACCTGCGCGGACTGAACATTGTTACGATTGATGGCGAAGATGCTAAGGATTTGGATGATGCGGTAAACGTACAGCGCTTGGAGAATGGACATTACAAGCTGGGCGTCCATATAGCAGACGTAGGTTATTATGTGCGTGAAGGCTCTGAGCTGGATAAAGAAGCCTATGACCGCGGTTGTAGTGTGTATTTGGTAGACCGGGTTATTCCGATGTTGCCGCACCGTCTATCGAACGGGATTTGCAGCTTGAATCCACAGGTAGACCGGTTAACAATGTCCTGTGAAATGGAATTTAACGAGCAAATGAAGGTTGTGAAGCACGATGTCTTTACGAGCGTGATTCGCACCAAAGAGAGAATGACTTACTCCAATGTTCGTAAAATTCTCGAAGATGAAGATCCAGAGCTGCTGGAACGTTATAGTCCACTAATTGATGATTTCCGCCTCATGAAAGAATTGGCGATGAAGCTGCGCGATGCGCGGATGCGCCGGGGTGCGGTTGATTTTGATTTTGAAGAGAGCAAAATCATCGTCGACGAGAACGGCAAGGCTGTAGATATCGTGAAGCGTGAACGTTCTGTAGCGGAGCAGATTATCGAGGAGTTTATGCTGGCGGCAAATGAAACGGTTGCTGAGCATTTCCACTGGTTGAAGGTTCCGTTCCTTTACCGGATTCACGAAGATCCAGATCCAGAGAAGCTGCAGAATTTTATGGCTTTTGCGGCCAATTTCGGATATCACGTCAAGGGCCGTGGCAATTCGGTTCATCCACGTGCTTTGCAGGATCTGTTGGAGCAAATCCAAGGCACAAAGGAACAGACGGTCATCAGTACGATGATGCTGCGTTCCATGAAGCAGGCAAAGTATGATGCGGAGAGCACGGGCCATTTCGGACTGGCTGCGGAATACTATTCTCACTTTACTTCTCCAATTCGCCGGTACCCCGATCTGGTCATTCACCGCGTAATGCGTGAAGTGATTGAGAATGGAGGGGCACTGACCCAGAAACGGCATGATTATTTGTCTAGCCGGATGCCTGACATTGCTCAGCAGTCCTCGGAACGCGAGCGTGTGGCGGTAGAAGCTGAACGCGATACGGAGCAACTGAAGAAAGCAGAATACATGCAGGATAAAGTAGGCGAGGAATTCGAGGCTATGGTCAGCAGTGTGACCAGCTTCGGAATGTTCATCGAGCTGGATAATACCGTCGAAGGTCTTATTCGTCTCAGTGCAATGAGCGACGATTATTATCACTTCGACGAAGGTCATATGGCGCTTATTGGCGAGCGCACATCGCGTGTGTTCCGCATTGGTGACGAGGTGAAGATCCGAGTCGCCAAAGTAAATATGGATGACCACACGATCGATTTCGAGTTGGTCGACATGAAGCCACGCGCGCCAGGCGAGCACCGCGGCGGTGGTTTTGCAGGCGGCCGCGGAGGCAAGGGCGGCCGGTCGGGCGGCGGCTTCATTTAAAGCCGGCCGGGGGCAAAGGCGCCGCGGGCAAGGGACGCGGCGGTAAAGGCAAGCCCGGCGGCGCTGCTGCAGGCGCGGGCAAGGGCAAGCCGGGCGCAGCTGTGCGCGCCGGTGAAGGGCCGCGCGAAGCGGCCGGTGTTGGCGCAGCGGGCGGACGCGGTAAGCGGAAGCGCGGGCGCGAGGCCGGCGAGGATGCGAGCCGGGTAGTTGCTGCGCCGGGCGCAGAGCGCGGAGGCGAAGCCGGCGGCAACGCAGGCGCGCCGCGTGAGCGCAGCGGCGGGCGAGGCCGCGGCGGAGAGACGCCGGCGGTGCCGTGGTGGACGCGGCATCAGCTTCGGCTTTGGCTCAGGCAAAGGCGGATACGGCGCTCCTGCGTCCGACGCCTCCGGCGGCGAAGCGCGGGGCGTGGACGGCAGCACGAAGTTCCGCAGCCGCGAGGATCGCGGGGGGAACTTTGGCGGTGGAGAAGGCCGTAACGGTGCTCCTACAGGCAAAGGCCGCCGCAAAAAGAAAACCAAAGGCGGCGTGTTCATCGGCCAGTCCGTGACACCAGGCAACGTAGAGACTTCTGAGCAAGTCACTTCTAAACGGAGTGACAATAATGGCGGCGCTCCAGAAGGAGCACCACGTAAGCGTAAAAAGAAATAAATGACGGTTATGCGTTGCGTAACTCTATAACGATACTAAGCACCGTCCCTCTTGGGGGCGGTGCTTTTTAACTCATAACAGGCTTGGTTAATTGCATTATGTGCAGTTAAATTTGGGTTATGTAGTAAAAGTGGTAGTTAGTTGCATTTTGTACATCTAAATCTGATGAGTTACCTCTAATTGGTCTGATTTCGCTTTTTTAGCTGCAGAAAGTGCAACTAATTAGTTTTTTGGCGGTGATAAGGCTTAAATAGTTGCACGAAATACATTTATATATAGAAAAACGTAGGTGATAGCAAGTGAATAGGTAGAGGATAGGATAGGTAGAGGATAGGCACAGTATAGGTAAAAGCGGCACTATTTGAATAGGCGTCGAATAGATGTATATCCAAGTAGGGGGAAGCGGATAATTGAGAACAAATATGTAATAAGTAATTAGGGTAGATGGATATAGATATGTGGAAATTAGTGGATAACTATCTGTTAATTAAGGCGCACAAGTAAAAGGGTAACCTCGCTATTTTCCAAAAAAGTCCAGATCAACTCAAATTAATGTTTTTTGTAACAAATGCTAGATATTGGGTAATGTTACTGACAACTATATGACAAATTAGGTGAGGTATATTTGGTTGAAGGTTCCTTGCGCTCACTTGATTCCATTTGTTACAATATAGATCAGACGTTCGATGGCTGTGTCGTTTAAGATTAGACAGACATGGTTACTTTAACTTATGAATATGATTCAAGGAGTGATTCTCATGGGTAAAAAAGCAGACGGGAAAGTACTCGCCCAGAACAAGAAAGCTTCCCATGATTATTTTATCGAGGATACTTATGAAGCTGGCTTGGTGCTGACGGGTACAGAGATCAAGTCGCTGCGTAATGGCCGCGCTAATATTGGAGATGCTTTTGCTACGATCCGCAATGGTGAGATTCAGATTCACAACATGCATATCAGCCCTTTTGAACAAGGTAACCGTGCCAATCCTACCGATCCCACACGCACACGTAAATTGTTAATGCATAAGGAGCAAATTCATAAACTGCTGGGCTTGTCCAAGCGAGATGGATTTACGATTGTGCCACTCAAGATTTATGTGCGGAATGGCTATGCGAAGCTGTTGATTGGTCTTGGTAAAGGTAAAAAGGAGTATGACAAACGTGACTCGGCTGCCAAGCGAGATGCTCAACGTGATATCCAGCGTGTACTGCGTGATAAGCAAAAGATCGCCAGATAATCTGGGAGAACTAGACGATTCAAATGAGTTCCAGTTTCAACCTTCAATTCCTTTAACCCACGTGTTAAAGTGTTGATAAATGTGCTATACTGAGTAAGTAAGTTAGTTATTGCTTCGTTACAGTTTTCTTGAATAAGAAGCTGTAGATTGGATCTCTCTTGCTTGGAAGATCCGCTTGATCCGAAGCGCCCTTTTAATGAGGGGCCGTTCTTGGATTCGACGGGGGTAGTTCGAGCATGAGTAGCGAGTAGTGGGGACGCGTCCGCTTCATCAACGCTAAAGCCTATTAAACGGCAAACAACAAAACAACTACGCTTTCGCAGCCTAAGAAACTGTGTGCGTGCTTCTACTCTGCATCGCCCATGTGACAGGGATAGGGGCTAACAAATAGTGGGATACGCTGTCTCATCTCCGCCTGCGGTGAGCTGAAGAAGACAATCAGGCTGACCCAACGTATAGTAGGATTACGGGGCGATACTCGGGTGACATCAAAACTGTGACTACACTCGTAGAAGCTTATGTGCCGTTATCTTCGGACAGGGGTTCGACTCCCCTCGGCTCCATATGGAGTATTAGAAAAAGCGACCTTTAGGGGTCGCTTTTTTGTATCCTCATAATTAAAGTTAGGCCATGCTTTTTAATGATTTCAGCCAATTCCTCAAATGTGTACTTGTGGTTTATCATGTCTACTATGAGGTCTTCGGAATGTTTGGTATGCATATTTTTAAACTGCAAAAGATTTCTCTACCACCACGAATACCGTCCTCATGAGGATGGTTCCCATACTATTGTTAACGATACCCTTTTGCAAAGTTTCTTTGTTATAATTATTATAATAATCTCTTCATTGGCTGGTGATTATGAATGAGTGAAAAATTTTGGTTAGTAGTACAGTATCCTCTAAAAAGTGAAAAAGGAAGCCAACGTGATAACTGGTTAAGAGATAAAGTAATGGAATACCTGGACATATCTCTAATAGATGCTAACTTAGGTTGTGTTGATGGCTTTGATATGGGCAAATGCATTTCCGACCCAAAAAAATATGCTCTTAATATATTTTGTATCATTACGGAAGAAGAACGTAGTATAGCCTTGGTAAAGAGAGTTTTAAGAGATAGCAGGCTTGATTATACTCGTATAAAAATTGCTACAATGCCCTATGGAAAAGAAGAAACATATAGTCTTAAATTTTCCTATAAAAAGGGTGTTACCGATTTTTCGCTATAGCACAGTTTTGAGTTTAGAATTACAACTACACCGTAAAACAATTTTCTGGCGGGAGTCATGAATTTTGTGACATCAAAGCTCTGACTACACTCGTAGAAGCTTATGTGCCGTTATCTTCGGACAGGGGTTTGACTTCCCTCGGCTCCATAAGAGGAACCCGCTGAGATAGCGGTTTTTTTGCTGTTTAGTGATTGAATTGTAGACCGAATGCAGACAAGGAATTATGGGGAACTAAAAGTATTTATTTTTGTAGACATGTTGTCTACATCTAAAATTAGATCATTCACTTTGAAGTTAATATTTAGTGGCACATTTTCCGAAACTACATCTATAAGAGCTCGAACTGATATAAGATTAGATTATGGCATTAAGCACTCAAAAGCAAAAATATTCGGGGGAATTACTATTATGAGTTTCACTATTGATTATGTTAAAAATAAAAACAGAATTATTGTAACATCGGACGGTATGGAAGTTGAGGATGCCTTTGCGTACGCAGAACAATTTCCGAAGATACTGAAGAAAACTAAGCGAGGGTTTACAGGTATGACTGTAATCACTGGTGGTCTGGTATTTAAGCAAGAGGTGATGGCAATTCTTGCTCCAACTGGTGAAGATGCTGTGAAAGCTGGAATGTCCACAAAACACAAATGGGTGTATGTTGCGCCTACGGCGTTCTACAAAACGCAAATGAATCGTATGTTTAAAGATATTGCAAACTTGTACGAATCGATAGAAGAAGCTGAAGCGTATCTTGATTCTGCAGGGAATTAGCAACTTCTAAAAATTAAAAGGACCCAGCCATCATCTGTAGCGCCAAAGGTACTTTCTGCGTATCGAAGAAGCACTGTGAAAAACCGATATATTCAGGATTAACTTATATAAATGGATCACTATACTAAGGAGTTATTCCTATGACCAGTCTCCTTAATCAGAATGACTTATCAAATATTGGTTAGAATGCTTCTAGGATGACATCAAAACTGTAAGTAGACTCGTAGAAGCTTATGTGTCATTATCTTCGAACAGGGGTTCGACTCCCCTCGGCTCCATTTGAAAGACCCGCTGATTGATATTATCCCCTTCAAGTAGACACTCAAAAAAACCTTCATGTTATCATGTAGGCTTGAGTGCCACTTGGAGGGGATATTTTTTATGGCTAAAAAAGGTCAAACATTTCAGAAGTATACAGAGGAATTCAAATTAAAGGCGGTCAGAGCGTATTAAGAGGGTTCATCGAGCTATAAGGAGGTAGCTGAACGAGAAGGGATACGTAACTGTTCTCAACTGATTGAACACACATGAGGCCAGTTTTTTCGTTCTCTAAAGTATACCTAAATAGGATGAATTATAACTGGTTAAATTTACAAATTTGTCATGTGACAATAGTGATGACAGCAGTAACTATTCTCTCAAATGCTGGAATTATATAATGGATAGATTACATAGACAAGATAGGCTTCGTAAGGCTATTGTCTATAAATTTTTATTTTGTATTATTTATTTATAATGTAATTATATTACATAAAGTATTATATTGATATTTATATGAAATGGGGAGAAACATTGAGAGAAAGAATTCTAACTCTATTCATGACGATTGCTATTCTATTCACGACAATCACACCCGGGTTGGTACCGAGTGCTGAAGCAGCAGGAGGCACAGTTACAAAGACCTATACAGCAACTGCTGATACGATGCAATTAAATGGTCAAGCGGAATATAACGGAATCTATGATAATGACGGAGATGGTTATCTATATGTCGGCATGAGCAATAATGACGGCTTCGTCAATGTGCGCAATAGAATGGCCGCATCTTTCAATTTAGGTGCTCCAGAAGGGACCATTGTATCAGCAGAGCTGGTTGTGGCGGTTGCTACTGTATTAAGAGTCCCGAATCACACGCTGTACATGGAGGCAAGGGGCTCTGCTGCGAATAGTTTGGACCATAATTTTAATGGTACCTTCCCCTTCGTAGATGTGAATAGCCCTTTTTCAGATAAATTTACGGCGAAAAGCACTGCGGAAGTGCCGATGGGCACTTATCTTCAGGATCAATCGATTACTTTCAATGTTAAGAGTGCTGTCGATGCCTTTACGGGTGGTTCTGATCGCACAGTAACTTTTACACTTAACGGCAATGAAGCAGATGCAGACAGCGGGAGATTTTTATTGTATTCCTTAGAAGCTTCGAATGCTGCATTTCGCCCGAAGCTAGTCGTTACTTATGAGACCGGACCGACGAATACCCCGCCTACGGGCTCTTTCAAAATTGCGGAGGGAACAGCGACAAGCGCCAGCACAGTCAATCTATCCGTAACAGGTTCAGATCCTGATGCAGGTGATAGTGTTACCCATATGAGATTTGCGAATAGCGTTGCTAATTTATCGGCGGCATCTTGGTTGCCTTTCAGCAATACAGCAACATTCAGTCTAAGTGGAGGGGATGGGGCGAAGAACATCTATATGCAGGTGAGAGATTCCAACAATGCGATATCTGCCAGTTCTTCTCAGATCATTCTATTGGATCAGACAGCACCAACAGGTGCACTGATTATTAATGATGGTGCTGCATGGACGAAATCAGAGATGGTCACTTTAAAAGGAACCTATACGGATGGAAGCGGCTCAGGAGTTGAGCAGGTGCGTCTCTCCAATGTTAATGGGACTTGGCAGACCAGCTGGTTCAGTATCGCTGATCTGAACGGGAGGTCATGGGTCCTTCCGGCTGGACAGGGAGTCAAAAACGTATATGTACAATATAAAGATAGAGTTGGTAATTCGAGCAACTCAACTATTAGTAGTACAATTACAGTAGATACAATAGCTCCTGTTATTACAAATGTAGTGAATAACATAGTATATAATAGCAAAGTTAATCCTCTATTTTATGAAGGCAGCGGATTGCTTAATGGGAGTCCCTATACCAGTGGTACAGACATCACCCAGGATGGAACGTATACACTGATCGTCACCGATCAAGCAGGCAATAGTGCGACGGTGGTTTTCAAGGTTGATACGATAGCACCTACCGTAACGGGAATAGCGAATGGTGTAATATACAACACAATCAAAACGATTACCTTTAACAAAGGAACCGCGACTTTAAACGGAGCTGCTTTTGTTAGTGGTGCACAGGTTTCACAAGATGGTGTGTATACCCTGATTGTAACGGATACAGCAGGCAATGTAACAACGATTAACTTTGAGATAGACACAACAGCACCTAAAATTAAAGGGGTAAGCGAGGGCGGGGTTTATAAGTCGGTTACTCCCAGTTTTAATGAAGGAACAGCGCAGCTGAATGGAACTGCTTATATGAGCGGTACAAGGATTGATCAGGATGGTGTGTATACGCTGGTTGTAACCGATACAGTAGGTAATGTAACAACGGTTAACTTTGAGATCGAAAATGTGGCGCCAATTGTTACGGGAGTAATGGAGGGCGGAATTTATATATCGGTAGTTCCTAGTTTTAATGAAGGGACAGCGCAATTGAATGGAACTGCTTATACAAGCGGTACAAAGATTGATCAGGATGGTGTGTATACGCTGGTTGTAACCGATGCAGCAGGCAACGTCACGATGGTGAAATTCATCATTGACAGAACCGCTCCAACCGTCATAAGCGTTGTTTACGGGGTGAGCTACAACACCGACAGAACGATCACTTTTAACGAAGGTACGGCAACGTTGAACGGAGATCCATTCGCAAGTGGCGAGACCGTTTCCGCTGAAGGCAACTATACACTCATTGTGACCGATGCGGTGGGCAACGTTACGACAGTCAGCTTTACGATCCACAAAGCTATGGCCCAACCGTTACTGGGGTTGTTTACGGATCGAGTTATAATACCGACAGAATGATCACGTTTAACACGGGAATCGCAACATTGAACGGAGATCCCTTTGCTAGCGGATCTGAAGTCAGTGCCGAGGGCGACTACACACTCATCGTAACGGACGCGATGGGCAACGTTACAACCATTGCATTCACGATCGATAAAACGGTCCCGATCATTAGCGGTGTGACCGACGGCTCTATCTATAACACGAATCAATCGATTACGTTCAATGAAGGTACGGCGACCTTGAACGGAGATCCATTTGCAAGTGGCGCAACCATTTTCGCCGAAGGTGACTATACGCTTGTGGTGACGGATGAGGCGGGTAACGTTACGACGGCCAACTTCACCATTGACAGAACCGCTCCAACCGTCACCGGGGTTGTTTACGGGGTGAGCTACAACACCGACAGAACGATCACTTTTAACGAAGGTACGGCAACGTTGAACGGAGATCCATTCGCAAGTGGCGAGACCGTTTCCGCCGAAGGCAACTATACACTCATTGTGACCGATGCGGTGGGCAACGTTACGACAGTCAGCTTTACGATCCACAAAACCGGCCCAACCGTTACTGGGGTTGTTTACGGATCGAGTTATAATACCGACAGAATGATCACGTTTAACACGGGAATCGCAACATTGAACGGAGATCCCTTTGCTAGCGGATCTGAAGTCAGTGCCGAGGGCGACTACACACTCATCGTAACGGACGCGATGGGCAACGTTACAACCATTGCATTCACGATCGATAAAACGGTCCCGATCATTAGCGGTGTGACCGACGGCTCTATCTATAACACGAATCAATCGATTACGTTCAATGAAGGTACGGCGACCTTGAACGGAGATCCATTTGCAAGTGGCGCAACCATTTTCGCCGAAGGTGACTATACGCTTGTGGTGACGGATGAGGCGGGTAACGTTACGACGGCCAACTTCACCATTGACAGAACCGCTCCAACCGTCACCGGCGTTGTTTACGGGGTGAGCTACAACACCGACAGAACGATCACTTTTAACGAAGGTACGGCAACGTTGAACGGAGATCCATTCGCAAGTGGCGAGACCGTTTCCGCCGAAGGCGACTATACACTCATTGTGACCGATGCGGTGGGCAACGTTACGACAGTCAGCTTTACGATCCACAAAGCCGGCCCAACCGTTACTGGGGTTGTTTACGGATCGAGTTATAATACCGACAGAATGATCACGTTTAACACGGGAATCGCAACATTGAACGGAGATCCCTTTGCTAGCGGATCTGAAGTCAGTGCCGAGGGCGACTACACACTCATCGTAACGGACGCGATGGGCAACGTTACAACCATTGCATTCACGATCGATAAAACGGTCCCGATCATTAGCGGTGTGACCGACGGCTCTATCTATAACACGAATCAATCGATTACGTTCAATGAAGGTACGGCGACCTTGAACGGAGATCCATTCGCAAGTGGCGCAACGGTTTTTGCCGAAGGTGACTATACGCTTGTGGTGACGGATGAGGCGGGTAACGTCACAATGATTTCTTTCACAATTGATCGAACAAACCCGATTATAACCGGTCTAACTGTAGGAATAAGCAACTACACCAGTCCGTTGACGATTGGATTTAATGAAGGTACCGCTACATTAAACGGTCAGCCCTTCACAACCGGAACGAGAGTTATATCTTCTGGCAACTACACGCTAGTCGTCATCGATGAAGCAGGAAATCAGACGATTGCCACGTTTACGCTGAACATCTCGACTCCTGAATCCGGTTCAGGTTCAAGCTCAGACCCAAGTACAAGCTCAAGTACAAGCCCAATTCCAAGCTTAGGGCTAGAGATCGAGATCAATGGAGTTAAACAGAAGGATTTAGCCAAAGAAACAACTGCTGTTATGAACGGAAAGAAAGTGACAACGGTAACCATCGACGAGAAGAAATTATCGCGTTACCTCGATTCCTTACCCGATAAGCCAGTCATTAACATACCGGTCCATAATGATTCAGATCGTGTTCTTCTGCTCTTAAACGGTCAGCTTATCACAACACTGAATGACCGAAACGCAGTTATTCTAATTCAAACGGAGCTTGGTTCCTATCTTCTAGCTGCCAACCGGATCGATTGGAGTCTTGTCACGAAGCGTTTCGGTTCGGAGGATGCACTGCGAAACATGGTGATTCAAGTCGAGATTACCAATGTACCAGAAAGCGATATCGTGCAACTTGCTAATAGTATAGGGAAGGCAAGACTCTTGTCGCCGCCGATTGATTTCAACATCACAGCAGCACATGGCGGTAAGACGATTGAGCTCAACAAGTTTCTTAGCTATGTCGAGCGGACGATTGTCATTCCCAATTCAGCAGATGATCACAATAAAAATATAACGGGGATTACGATGACGAAGGATGGAAACATCGTGCCGGTACCTACCCGAATGATGAGGGAGAACGGCAAGACCTTTGCTGTCATTTATAGCCTGACAAATAGCGTCTATGCCGTTATAGAGAATGACAAAACCTTTGCGGATATTCAGAATCATTGGGCGAAGTATGATATCGAACAAGTAGCGTCCAAGCTGATCGTCCAAGGTGTCACTGAATCGAGCTTTCAACCGAACAAGCAAATTACCCGAGCTGAGTTCACGGCGATGTTGGTCCGGGCTCTCGGATTACACACGGTTGATCAGCCTACTAGCTTTACTGACGTCAACAGCGGGCAATGGTATTACGAAACGGTCTCCATTGCGGAAGGCTACGGGTTAGTTACGGCAAGTAACAACAGCCAGTACACTCCCAACGAGAAGCTAAGCCGAGAAGAAGCAATGGTGTTGCTGGGGAAAGCCATGAAGCTTGCTGGGATGGATACAGCGATTTCCGATAGCGAAGCCGCTCAACAGCTTAGCACATTCAAAGACCATCATTTGCTCGACTTGTCTGCAAGAGCGGCAGCTGCACTTAACGTTAAATACGGAATTATCATAGGCAATCAAGGACAGCTTACGCCGAACAATGTCATTACACGTGCCGAAGCTACCGTCATTTTACAACGCTTGCTCGAAGCGGCCAAACTGAGTTCGTAACAGCAAGAACCTTCAACCACAAGCTAAGTGGTTGAAGGTTCTTTTTTGTGTATATTTAGAGGAACTCGTCATGCATTACCTCGTGATCACCCATTACAAACTCCTGCTCAGCCGTTATTTGCCCCTTCTAGATTTGATCGTACTTGCGAAGTTTGTAATTAACCGCTTCGAACGCTTCGTCTAGGTCTTGTTGTCGTTGCAACTCTTTTTTATGCTACTCAAGGATCGCCTTTCTTTATAGGAGAGTTTGTTTTCCTTGAATGGCTAAATCAGTGTAATAAAGATGCTTCCAAAGGCAAAGTTACGGATATGTCTACCGCAAGCTCTTATGCAGTGAATCTAATTAAAGATGAAGCAGAAGCTAGTATTATCAATGGGAAGAAGAATGGCGTATTTGATCCGCTGGGCAATGCCACACGCGCATCGATACGCTGACCAAGGAATGATCTTAAACTATGCTACCTCGCCGAACATCCGAATCATCACACGGCGGCGAATTGTGGATTTGTACAGCCATGGCTCGGCTCCATATGGAGTACTATTGAAGACACCATGAAAGGTGTCTTTTTTCATATTTTCAGAATATGATCTGGACTATGCGTGGCGGTTCAAAAAAATGAGTATCTTGCTAGATCCAGTATCTTTCGTATGTGGAATTAAAGATTGCAGTGAAGAAGGTGTGAAGGAAAATTTAAGGTTCTATATAGGGATAAAAAAGGCAAACCTAGGATAGGAAGAGTTAATAGGGAGATATAAATGAAAACCAGTATACTTATGCTATAATTTAATAAAGTGACTCTGTGTTTTAGAAAAATTGGATAAAGGATGCATTGACCAACCATGTATGAGAATCAGACTTCTATGCACCACAAGCTGTTTATTATCGGCGCAGGTGCTGCCGGACTAATGGCCGCCGTTACTGCGCGTGATATGGGTATCGATACTGCCATTCTGGAGGGTAACGACCGGATTGGAAAGAAGATATTAATGACAGGTGATGGCCGCTGTAACATTACGAATGAATCCACTGCGACGGGTACGGATGAAGCAATTGCTTTATCGCACAAGTATCACAGTAATCAGGCCGGATTTCCACTTGCGGTATTGCAGCAATTTGGCATCCGTCAGACTATAGATTTTTTCTCCTTTCTCGGGCTTCCACTTACAAGATTGAAGGAGGGCTTGATGTATCCAATGTCGCTGCAGGCAGCAGCGGTGCTGGATATTTTCCAGCTTGCGCTGGAGGATCGGAATGTTCCGGTATACCTCAATAACAAAGTGTTGGATGTTACTGTTTCGAAGAATCATCCGCGCTTCAAGATAAAATGCCAAACGGAGACAGAGGAGGAGGTTGTTTATACTAGCGACTATCTACTTCTATCTGCGGGTGGCCTTGCCGGTCCAAATGCGGGAAAAGAACCTCCTGGGTATACACTTGCCGAACGTCTGGGGCACACCCTGATTGAGCCTTTGCCGGCCATTGTGCAATTGAAGCTGCAATATCCGAATATGAGGGCACTGTCCACTATCAAATCTCAGGGACAAGCTCATATCATTGTGAACGGTAAAGTCATCTGCAGTGAACAGGGTGAAATTGCCTTCACGGATTATGGTATTACCGGCCCGCCCATTCTTCAGCTAAGCAGGAAGGCTGCGTATCATCTTGCAAGAGGAGAACAGGTAACATTGTCGGTTGATCTGATGCCGGGCCGCACGGAGGAAGAGTTAGTTGAGTTTTTAGAAAGGCTCTGGGAGACCTTTGGACACCGGACTGTGGCGGATTGCCTTGTTGGCATCTTCAATAAGAAGCTTGTTTCTGTCCTACTAAAAGAGACTGGCTTAGATCAACAGCCAGAGCTGCTTTGCCAGGATCTATCGATGAAAACCAAGGGGAAATTTTATCGAATCTTGAAGCGTTGGGAATTTAAAGTGACGGATACCAATGGCTTTACGAATGCGCAAGTGACAGCCGGCGGCATTGATACGTCGGAACTCATCGAAGGAACGCTGGAATCCAAGCTGGTGCCTGGGCTGTATTTGGCTGGCGAAGTGATGGATGTCGACGGAGATTTCGGCGGCTATAACCTGCAATGGGCCTGGAGTTCCGGATATGTGGCCGCCATGGCGCTAGCTAAGTCAATTCAATAAATTTATCAGGAAAAGGGATGCATCAATTAACATGTATAAGGATCAGACTTCTAAGCACCACGAGCTGTTCATTATCGGTGGGGGTGCTGCAGGTCTAATGGCTGCAGTTACAGCGAGGGATCAAGGTATTGATACAGCAATTATTGAAAGCAATGACCGGCTTGGGAAGAAAATAATAACGACGGGTAACGGGCGTTGCAACATTACGAACCAATCCACCGCCACCGGTACGGATGAAGCGGCCGCTTTATCACGCAAGTATCACAGTAATCAGGAAGGATTCCCAATACATGTATTGCGGCAATTCGGTGTCCGCCAAACGATCGAATTTTTCTCCTCACTCGGGCTTCCTTTTGTAAGCTTGGAGAATGGCCGGATGTATCCGATGTCGCTGCAGGCGGCTTCGGTGCCGGGTGTATTTAAGCTGGCGCTGGAGGATCGGAATGTTCCCGTATATTATAAACATAAAGTGTTGGATGTTACCGTTTCGGCGGGACATCCGCGGTTCGCGATAACCTGCCAGACGGAGACAGAGGAACAGGTTGTGTATACCAGCGACTATCTTTTTCTATGTGCAGGCGGCCTTACCGCTCCCAAAACGGGAACGGACGGCTCCGGTTATACGCTTGTCCAACGTCTGGGGCACACCCTGATCAACCCGGTGCCAGGCATTGTACAATTGAAGCTGGATTATCCGTATTTGAAGGAACTATCGGGCATCAAATTTGAGGGAGAGGCCCATGTTATCGTAAACAATGAAGTCATCCGCACTGAGTCTGGTGAGATTCTTTTTACGGACTATGGTATCTCGGGCCCGCCCATACTTCAGCTCAGCAGAAAGGCTGCGTATAATCTCGGAATAGGAGAATCGGTGACATTGTCGGTTGATTTAATGCCGGAGCGCACGGAGGAAGAGTTAATTGATTTTCTGGAGATCCACTGGGGGATCTTCGGACACCGGACGGTTGCCGATTCTTTTGTGGGCATCGTCAGCAAGAAACTGATTCCAGTACTGCTGAAGGAGGCTGGAATTGATCAACAGCCGCACTTGCTTTGTATGGATTTATCATGGAAAACCAAGAAAATATTTTATCGAATCTTGAAACGTTGGGAATTTAAAGTGACCGATACCAATAGCTTCACGAATGCACAAACAACAGCCGGTGGCATTGATACGACGGAGCTAATCGAAGGAACGTTAGAATCTAAGTTAGTCCCTGGGCTGTATTTGGCAGGTGAAGTGATGGATGTGGATGGAGATTGCGGCGGCTATAACCTGCAATGGGCTTGGAGCTCCGGCTACGCCGCTGCTATGGCACTTGCTAATCGACGTGCCAGCACCACGTAAGGGGGCAGAGGGTTGCTGACTCTTAAACGATCATCTATTACTATGGCAGAGGTTTGCTGTAACAAGTCTGGTTTTAGTAATGTGAAAGCGATGAGGATTGTTTCTCATCGCTTTTTTTGTGATTTTTTAAAGTTTGGTGCTCATTTTATTCGTTGCTTAACTCTGATGTCTTTATTTTACCTCAACTTTATTGTCGTCCCTTTATTAATCCTTAAGTTTATCAATTAGAGTTAGTATTCGTCTATTTTTTGTATCTTCCTTTTTAGCAAGCTCAATATAATTAATCTGCTCTCGTTTAATGTAATCAGGCTGGTTTAGAAATGTATTCAGCATGTGGTACTCTTCAAGGTTTGTAGTAATGTAATCAGGCACAATCAGTTTACGATTTTCCTCACATTTCTTAAGTATTATATGTAATGTATCACCGAGCTCTTTTTGTACTGCTCTTCGAATAAATTCGTTATAAACAAAATAATGCCCATTCTTTGACGGCAATAAAGTATGGTCAAATTCGTGCCCGTCAACAGAGATTTGAATAGGTACTTTACCATTAGTATTGAATATCTCCCTTACTGAATAGGGGAAATAGACTACTTTCCATTTCATTTTACCTTCCAGCAGCTTTATCTCACTATCAAATTCATAAACCATATTAAATAACACTCCTCGTGGTAAAGAAGCTGATTTCGGTCACTCATTTTATCATAGCCACTTTGCTGTTTCTAGGTGATTCGAATTCAATATGCTGTTGCAATAACCTATATGATGTTGAACATGCCTTATCTGCATGAGGATAACATCAGTTTTAGTTATTTCTTCGTATAGTACACATGGTTCCAATAATCTGCCGTCAGTAAGTTCAGCAAAAAAATTACGAGCCACACTCATTATCTCCTCTACGTACTCCGTCATTTCCTCCTTAGTAGGGTAGTCAGAGCACTCCTTATCTAAGTCTTCTGTTATATCTTTACCGAAGTCAGGTATCGTGAATTCTTCATCCTTCTGCTGCCTAAACCAAAATTTCATGCTGGTTGTAGCATGGAATATATGCTTCCAGTATTTATGCTTGGCATCCTTCCAAAAATGATCAGGACATACTTCGATAAGATTCTTCAACATTTCTACGGTTGGATCAAACTGTCTTCTTAAAACAGCCACCATCTTATCACTCATGTTCATCAACTCACTTCTTGAATTTTAGAATCTTAACTTTATTCTTGTTCTCAGCAACCAAAACCTTCCATTTTACGATGGTGCATTTGGAAAATTTGTGAAACATACTCAATCACAAACCCAACTGTTACGGGATTTTCCGTTCTTTGAACATCTTGATGATGAATAATTAGCTGAAATTGCTAAGGTATGTGGCGAGCGTACTTATATAAAAGGAGAGTCCATCTTTTTTGAGGGTGAAGAGGGAGAGGAGCACTATCTGGTTCTATCTGGAGTTGCTCACGTGTTGTTGCGTCTAACAGAACAGCACGGAGTGCCCTCTGATAAAGGTGTTCTAATCGATTTGAAATTAACGCATCAACACCTGGCGGATATGACAGGAACGGCGCGTGAGACCGTGACAAAATCATTGCTTGGATTACAGGATGAGCAGTTGATACGTATTGATCAGAGGAAAATACATTATGATGCGGCTCCATAGGTAGTAAAAGAAAAGACACCTTGAAGGGTGTCTTTTTACGTTATTGCAGCTTGAAAAAAAGATGCCAACATTATCCCCGACTTTAATGAAAGTTCCCGGTTTCATTTTCCGTGAATTTTCCGTCGCTGTCATGCTGAGATTGCTTGCGGCGATCATTACGGGCTTGTTGTTGCTGTTGGGCTTCCAGGCTGTTTACGGGCGTGGCTTCCAAATCTTTTACGGTGTTGATCAGATTCTTGTCTGGTTTATTTGCGCTCAATTGAAAATTCCTCCTTGATTACCTAATGGTTGTGAATTTTATTATGTGCTGGCTACTGTGTGGCTATTCGTGTTGTATGATCACAATCCATTCGCTGTCCTATAATCATTAGCTCAGAACACGGTTAGATATGGGAGATATGAGTAAATGATTGTTTCGGAACCTTTTTTAGTTTTGATATGTTGAACGTGTTCTGGTTCCAGAATTTGGATTATTCTCGAAGGGGGACAGGGGCTAGATGCAGGATCTCTTTCTAAATATTTAGGAGGTGAAAAGAGAAACTTCATTTTTTGCAAGCGGTTACAATGATATCTGCAACAAATTAAAATCGGGAGGAAATAAAATGAAAAAAAGAGTTGCAAAGGTAACCAGTATTGTTGTGTTGTTTTCTCTTGCTCTTTCTTTAATAGTAGGTGGATGGACAAATACGGTGGTGCATGCTGCTGGTCTTGCGGTAACAGGCAGTGGAGGCTGGAATGAAACGGCATATGTGGAATGGTCACCTGTAAGCAATGCGACAGGGTATAACGTTTATGTTAAATTGGCAAGTGCAGCGGATTCTGGGTATCAACAAATTAATAATGAGTTAATCCGCAAATATCCTTCCTACTGGAGAGCCGATGCTGTAGGGCTTGCAGCCGGAAATTATGTGATGAAAGTTGAAGCTACCTTGTCAGGGGGTGGGACGGTAAGTGCGGTTTCAAATCCACTATCCGTAACGTCATATGAACGCTCAGGATTTGCTTTTTCGACTAGCTCGCAATATGGTACGGGATCAGGGGCTTATAATGAGAATGGAACCCTCAAGAATGGTGCTCAAGTGCTGTATATAACATCTCAGACTGCGCAAACCGTAACCCTTGGTGTGAAAATCAACAGCTCCGGCGCTGTACAAACAGGGGTTGGCCTGGGCGGTATTCTGGCACTGAGACAAAAAGGCTATGATACAACTCCACTTGCGATTCGAATTATCGGAAAAGTTACAGCTGCTGATCTGAGTGGACAGCTTAACAGCAGTGGGTATCTTGAAGTCAAAGGTAAAAACAATTATTCGGAAATGAATATTACTATT
This sequence comes from Paenibacillus sp. FSL H7-0323, assembly GCF_038002725.1. Lineage (NCBI taxonomy): Bacteria > Bacillati > Bacillota > Bacilli > Caryophanales > Paenibacillaceae > Paenibacillus > Paenibacillus sp. FSL H7-0323. The sequence goes on from NZ_JBBODB010000001.1 coordinate 5,094,857, forward strand.
GAAGGTATCGGAAATGATGCTTACGCATACGGATGGGGAATGCTTCTAAGATATGTAGGTAATGTGGAAGTAAGAAACCTGGGTGTAATGTTATTCCCCGACGATGGCATTTCAATGGATTCTGGCAATATGAATGTCTGGGTGCATAATAATGATATTTTTTATGGAGCTGCTGGAGGCGATGCAGACCAAGCCAAGGGCGACGGTTCCACAGACCTTAAAAATGGATCCAACTATATTACAATCTCTTACAACCATTACTGGGATTCCGGAAAATCTTCGTTAGTTGGTTTGAGTGAGCCGGCTGAATTTTTTGTTACCTTCCACCACAACTGGTTTGACCATTCGGACTCCCGTCATCCGCGGATTAGAGTGGCATCCGTCCATATCTATAACAACTTTTTCGATGGTATCTCCAAATACGGTGTGGGTGTTACTACAGGTGCTTCAGCTTTTGTAGAATCTAATTATTTTAGACATGCTAAGTTTCCAATGATGATCTCCTTACAAGGTACAGATGCTTTAGGGGAGGGCACGTTCTCAGGCGAAAATGGAGGTGTGATTAAAGCCTATAACAATCTTATTGTAGAGGCTTCAAGTCTCATCTATGCGAATTCAAACACAGGGACAGCTCCTGCTAATGTTACCTCATTTGATGCTTACTTAGCTTCGTCAAGAAATGAAACCGTCCCAAGCTCATACAAAGCATTAAAAGGCGGAACAGCCTATAACAACTTCGACACGAGCGTAAATACAGGAGTGAACGTATCTAATATTGATAACGTAAGCAATGTTGAACAGATTGTTATGGCAAAAGCCGGCCGTCTGAATGGCGGAGACTTCACATGGGAATTTAATGATTCAGTGGATGACGTTTCGTATGCGCTTAATACAGCGCTGATGTCTGCAATCAGAAGCTACACAACGGGACTTGTCTCTGTAGGGGGGAATTCAAACCCAACGAACCCGACTCCGACTCCATCAGTAACACCTACGCCAACAGTAACTCCTGTGCCAACAGCGACCCCAGCTCCAACAGCGACTCCAGCACCGACGACAACGCCAGTGCCGACAGCGGGATCAACCGTTCACAACTTTACTACGGATGGAACAACAAGCAGCTTCTTCAATATTCAAGGCAATCTCTCAACAAGTAAGGGAACTGTGGCCTATCAGGGTTTAACCCTAACCCAATGTCTAAAAATCGAGAGTGCAACCAGCATTCAATTCACTGCTGCTAAAGCTTCAACGTTAACCCTAGTGTTCAACACAGAGGGAACAAAAATCAAAGTGGATGGAACAAGTTATCCTATAACCAATGGCATTGCCACTGTCTCTCTAGCCGCAGGTGCACATACCATTACAAAAGATAGTACGGCGAATCTATACTATATGAAGCTGGAATAGGGGAATGGCTGCCTCTACTTTAATATGGAGTATCAGAAACGCAGAAAAGCGACCTGTAGGGGTCGCTTTTCTTTGCTTTTTCTTATGATCTTATTACTTGAGTTATTGTCGATTCAAAAACTATTAATTTTGTGTTGATTTGATTAATCTTTATCATCAACCAAATCAATAATCTCACGAATATCCTCAATATTTAAAGCTTCTGCAATTTTGCCTATATGACTAAAGTTAATATTCTCCCTTTTTCCATTAGCTAACTCACTTAATGCGGCATGTCGGACATCGGATATTCTGGATAATTCTCGTAGGGAAATCTTATGTTTTTTGGTCAATTCTGAAATTTTCACTATAACTCTCTTTCCCACTTCTAATCCCCTCACTAACTCTCAGTTTTTAAGAAAGCTGCTGTAAGTAAAGTAAAAGACATCTTAACCGTGTCTTTTACTTTACTATATAAGCACGTTTCAGCACTTCAGGATAGTTGACCAGCTTATACTAATTCTCGGTTATTCCCCATACCGGTCAATCGCCATAGCTGCGGATTTCAGCATGCGCCGCTTAAGATGCTCACCCTCGACGATTTTTACGCGGAGGCCAAGAAAACGGATTTTGGACAATAGGAATTCGCTATCGTCTCTCATGTAGATGACTTTGATTCGATAGATACCCGAATTTTCATCAAAGGACACGGATTTATCAAAACAGGAAAAGGCGTACAGAATTCGTGATAGCTCAGCATTAAAGGTGGGGATGACTTGAATACATGCACATTCCTTCTGATCCTCTAATAATCGCATTATCCTTGCTTTTAAATCATTAATCCGTTTGGCAGGGAAGGGAGCTACTTCAACAGAAATAATGTTTTTTAGTTTAGTGGACATAAGAGAACGTTGCCGGGTGCTGTACCATTGCAGATACCACTCCCGCTTATACATGTTGTATTCCAGCTTATGAGGGAACCCGGTTTGGTCAGTTCGTTGGCCTCCATGCTTAATATGGAAAGTAATAAGGATCGCTTGATTCTGCATGATTATACGGCGGAGTGTACGAAGCATTGGATGATAGACCTGCCGCTCTTTGCTTTTAGCTTTCTCCATAATAATTTGCCGCACTTCTGTGGACGCTTCTGCCTCCAATATGGCGTTCAATTTACTTAAGGTATCCAGTGTAAAAGCTGCTTCTGAGGCCGGGTGCATTAACATGGTTTTCAGCCAGGAACGTTCCTGGGAGGTCAGCGCTAATGAACCCACTTCGTCGAGGCGTGAAATGATTTGGAAGTTAAATATTTTCTCAAATGGATTCATAATAGCTGTGAATCTCCTTCCACTCCGCGATAAATTGCTTACGCAGCCAAGGGGGTTCTAATACCTCGCAGCTCGAACCAAAGCTTCGTAACCACGGCTTAATTTCATAAATACCATTCACTATGATCTCATAAAGGAATGTAGAATCGGACTCTTCCGTAATTTCTCCCCACTGTCCCTGCGCTTCAACCCGCTCCCGAATAAAATTAACACCTGGGCGATTGGGGTTATAAAATCTTGCCACCACTTTAATTGCACGGGTGGTATCTATAACCCAGCTGGTTGTCATCTGCTCTTCCAGATTGCTGAGTTTCTGAGCAAACTCTGCTTCTTCCACAGTGTCGCCCTCCTCAATTTGAGTGAGGCCCTCCATTCGGAATTTCATGATGCCCATACGTGAATTATGTCCGATTAAATACCAGCGCCCATATTGATGGTCATAGATGACGCGGAGCGGAAGAACAGTTTCTGTGACGCCCCTTGTTTCCCGCTCAAAGAGAGGATTGGTATTCTGAGAGGCGTAGTTTTTGCCCTTTTTAGGGGATAGATATAGAAACTTGATTTTTTTTCGCTGCTGAATGGCTGCAAATATCGTATATAGGTGTGCCTCATCAAGAATACGTGAATGATAATTATATTTGTATCTATGGGTTTCCGTAGCTTCGAGGGTATAACCCCGCTTCCGCAGGACCTTTTTTAAGGTGTCGCGCAGCAGGTAACCTTGTACAGACGGAGTCTGCGTGTTGGCGATGACATCAACATAGTCGTAAAGATCCAAGAGCTGATCGCCGGATAATTGATCAATCAGATCGTTAGCAGCCTTGTATCGATAAGGCCGACCTTCGTTTACACGAAGAATAACGCCAACTTCCTCAAGGTATTTCAGATCTCCACGGATGGTTTTCTCATCGGGCATTGGATAATCGGTTGGCATTTGCTCACTGCACACATCCTGTAGATCTTTAGCCGTTAGCTCCTGAGTCTGGAGCGCAGTTAATAGTAGTGTAAGCCGGATGCTCTCCGTTTCCTTAAGCGACTTCGCCCGGAACAAGAACAGGAGCAGCGGGTCGGCAGATTCATAGTAGTTATAGCGGAGCCACTCAGAGAGTTCTGTTGCTTGTTCTGTAGGCAGATCCTGTTGTAAGACGGTTACCATGCCCTTCAGGTTGCGCAGCGTTTTGTCATAGGTATGTACAGAAATGCCGAGACGATCGGCGAATTGTTGTCTGCTGTAAGCTCCCCCCGCTAAAGAGAGCATGCGAAGAAATTGAATCTCCTTGTCAAAACTTTCCCGGGCCATTTGTATCCCTCCACCCTGTAGCGAATCCATAAGAAATAGTAGTACTCATTATATTAAGCACCAGAGTTGAATAAAATGGAAGTGTTTTTGGCCGCCGCCATACTTCCGCCCTGTTCGTTACAGGGAAGATGAGCGAAGATAGATCCATGAAGCCAAAGCAATTCTGATGAGGCGTTCGAATAGTAACAAGGGTAGAGAATAGGGAAGTAACCGATCTGGAGGGATGAAGATGGATCCTATAAACAAGCTTATCCGTGAGCAGCTGGAACAGATTGAACAGGAGGAGCAAGTTACAATATTGTATGCCTGCGAATCAGGTAGCCGGGCGTGGGGATTCCCATCGCAGGACAGTGATTATGATGTGAGATTTATTTATCTGCATAAACCGGAATGGTATCTATCTATTTTTGATAAGCGGGATGTGATCGAGCGTCCTATTAACAATATGCTTGATATCAATGGCTGGGATTTGCGGAAAGCACTGAATTTATTTCGGAAGTCTAATCCACCGCTGCTGGAGTGGCTGCAATCACCCATTCAATATGCAGAAAAGTACAGTACAGCAGAGAAGCTTAGAAGCATTTCCCCGTACACATTTTCACCGAAGTCTTGTATGTACCATTACTTAAACATGGCAAGAGGGAACTACCGTGATTATTTGCAAGGCGAACAGGTCAAGATCAAAAAGTACTTTTATGTACTTCGTCCCGTTCTAGCCTGTGAATGGACTCACCGATATGGAGAGATGCCGCCGATGGAGTTCGATGTACTGGTAGAGCGGCTTATTCCGCAGGATGAAGAGCTGTGGCAGGTGATTCAGCAATTGCTGGCACGAAAAAAATCCGGTGAGGAACTAGACTACGAGCCGCAGCTAACCGCGATTAACGATTATTTAGAAGAACAGTTCCAAGTGTTGGATAAGGTGGCGGCGTCCTTGAATGCTAAGGAGAACAACAGAGATCATCAGCTGGATGCTCTATTTCGAGAAGCTTTACAGGAAGTATGGGGACGGGCCCTATAGAAAGATTGATAGGAGGAAGATGGTAGTGGCTATTGTACAACTGAAATCTACGAATCCAAAATTCACTTTTTTAATTAAAAAAAATCCAGTGACAGGTATGCAGCTTCGTCTGGTTCGTCAGGGATTGGCTTATGGATGGTATTCTGATGAGGCAACTTATAACGTTTATTTTAAGGACGCAGATAACGATATATCCTACAAGCAGAACGGAAGCGAGAGCTTTGAGTATTTAAATGTCTCCCGGTTTAATACACCTCTATTTCCGCTTAATGCGGTCAATGAGTTTTTCTCTACACCCTTTAAATCCCAGGATGAACGGGATGCGGAAGGATATGAGCATTCTTTTTTCATCAATATGGTTCAGGTTGAGCGGATACACTATATTGAATTTTTCCAAAAGCATTTAAAGGGATATACCTTCTCCTTGCAGCATCAGGCACATAAGAGCTATTCCCTGACGATTACCACACATAAAAGCTTGTATCACCTCTTACATGTTGTTGGTGTGCTGTCCTTGTTCTTATCCATATTTGGGGATGAGTACATAGATATTTCGGATGCTATTTTGGATAAATATATCCGCAGCCTTAACGTCATTGATGCACCTTTTTATATAAGAAGTCTATTTGCAAGGAATTTCCTTACCTCTAAGGAACGGTTCAAGCGATATAAAGCCTCCATCGAACAAACAGACCAGTATTCTATTGGGCTGGAGTATGGCGGTACTGCGATGCAGCGGCGTACTTTTATTTCGAGTGTGCTTCCATTCAATAAGCCGATTCTGGACATCGGCTGCGGAGAAGGTTTCTATGCAATTCCGTTTGCCGGAAAAATAGAGAGCACCTATTATGCGGTAGATATAGCCGAGGCGTTGCTGGAGGTTGTGAATCGGAAAGCGAAAGCTAAGGACATTGATAACATTGCAACCTTTGGCTCACTGGACCATTTTCTGGAGTCGTACAATGGGGAGCAGGTTGATGTGATTCTAACAGAAGTTGTAGAGCACATGAGTGAGGGTGAAGCGGCAGAGCTTATTCAGCAAATAATCGGTAATGTGAATTTTCAACAGCTTATTGTGACGACACCAAATGCTGATTTCAATCGTTACTATGAGCTGGAAGGATTCCGGCATGAAGATCACAAGTGGGAAATGGGACAGGAAGCGTTCGTGCAATGGGTTTTGGATACGGTTCAAGGTTTAGCAGTCGAGGTTGAATATTTGATGGTTGGTGACCGGGTTGGCGAGATCCGTACGACGCAATGCGCTATTGTGCGAAGAAAGGAGGAGTAGACAGTGGAAATTCAAACGCGTGTACATACCATATTTCTGCTTGTAGGAGCAACGGAATGCGGGAAATCAACTTTTGCTAAAGAAGTTCTGATCCCGCAGTTAAAACTAGAGGATGCCTCCAAAGGTTTACGTACGAATGTGCAGTATTTATCCTCGGATAGTATCCGCCAGGAGATATTGGGCTACGACTATGATAAGTATGATCAGGTTATGCTGGAGGCGAGTTCGCATACCTTTCAATTATTGTTTGAGAGATTGAAGTTAGTCACTTCTTTTCCGATTAATGCGGAGTTTGTGGTGATGGATACCATTGGGCTATCCGAAGATTACCGTAGTAAAGTCCGTGAGATCGCCGGGCAAAATAATTACAATCTGGAGGTTATTCTGTTTGATTACCGTAAACGGGAGGATTACTACGTCTCGGAGCGCTCGAAGAAGCTGATCTCCAATCATTTAAACCGGCTGAGAAAAGAAATCCTGCCTGTTCTGTCACGGGAAGGTTACAACAAGATTCATAAAGTGCGTGCTAAAGATTTTATTCTCGAGGGTGAAGGGATAGCTAACCCGGACTACCGGGTGATTATACAGGATTGGGATACTTACGCATCTACGGTACTTCTACAAGCACAAGAGTATATTGTGGTTGGGGATGTTCATGAGTGCGTCGAAGAGCTTCAGGGACTTTTACGTAATTACGGCTACAGGGTGCACGAAGGTAAGTTAAGTGCAACAGATAAGCTCAGTAACACACGAGTCATTCTTGCTGGTGACTGGATTGATAAGGGCAAAAAGACACGGGAGACGATTGAGTTCTTATTTGATAACCGCGAGCATTTCCTATTTGTTATGGGCAATCACGAGAACTTTGTATACAAGTACGTAAAGGGTGAGATTCAAGGAACCGATCCGGAACTGCTAAGAACGTACTTTGATTCCACCCAAGTGCTTAAGGAGGATACCGCGCTTTTTAGTAAATTTTCGGCTTTAGTGGAGCAATCTCAGCCCTTTTACCGCTATATAGGTATGCAAGGTCCTTCTTTTTATGTTACTCATGCTCCTTGCCGTAATAAGTACATTGGTAAGCTGGATACGAATTCACTACGCCATCAGCGTAACTTTCGGCTGGATCGTGAGGTTTCCTTTGAGGAACAGCTTGATTTCCTAAAGCAAGAGGCTGTGAGTAATCACCCCTTTCATCTCTTCGGACATATTGCAGCCAAGCAGACTTTTCGGATCAAAAACAAACTCCACCTCGACACAGGGAGTGCGCAGGGTAATGAACTAACTTCTGTTCGCATGTCGTTTAAACCTTTCTATAAAAGTCAAAAATCGCATGTGACTACGGTGCACGAAGAGCTACCTATCCTGTTCCGGGAACAGCAAACCGTATCCTTGTTAGAGCTTGATTACGAGTCTGTGCGCAGACTGCAGTATTCCTCGCAGAACCGGGTCAACTTCATCTCCGGGACGATGTCACCTGCGGATAAGGATATGGCTGCCGGTGAGCTTGAGTCTCTGCGAAAAGGGTTGGATTATTTTGCCGAGCGTCGTATATCTGAAGTCGTCCTGCAGCCTAAATATATGGGATCACGCTGTAGTGTGTACCTTTACCGGGATATAGAGCAGTGTTACGCAATTAGCCGGAACGGCTACAAGGTTAAGGCGGTCGATCTGACGCCTATCTACGAACAACTGCTGCATAGATTCGGAACCTATATGGCTGAGCAGGGGATCCGTGTGCTTTTACTGGATGGCGAGCTGCTGCCTTGGAAAGCGCTGGGGGATGGGTTAATTGAGCGTCAGTTCCGGCCGATTAGCAAGGCGCTGGAGACAGAACTGGATTTCTTAAGACAATATGGATTTGAGGAGTCACTGGGTAAACTGATACAGGATTTTGAAGCAAGCGGGTTTGAACAAGACCAGCACCATATGTCGAAAGAGGCGCTTAACAACAACTATGGGTCTCATGTTTATCAGACTTTTAAGTATGTCCGTGACATAAGAGAATCGTATGTAGATCTTGACCAGCGTGAGGAAGCTTACAGAGTATACAAGCAGCAACTGGAGTTGTATGCGGGTGATGCAGAATTAGCGTACAAACCTTTTGCAATCCTGAAGGAAGTACTGGAGAATGGTGCTGAACGGGTACCTGACGGTAAAACCTCCGAATTATACAGGTTCTTAAATGATGATGAATCTCTGGTTTTGGACTTGAAAGAGCCTGATGCCTACATCAGAGCAGAGGAGTATTTCGCAAAGATAACGGTAGAGAAACATATGGAGGGAATTGTAATCAAACCGGAGCAAGAACAGCAGGGGGTAGTCCCATACATGAAGGTCCGCAATCCGGGCTACCTGTCGATCATCTACGGGTACGACTACAAGTTTCCACATAAGTATGCCAAGCTGATGAAACAGAAGAATATCGCTCCTAAGCTTCGGACGTCCTTAATCGAACACCGGCTGGGCAGACAAATGCTAGAAGTGAAGCTGGATGAGATCTCGTCTGACAACGAGGACTACAAGCAAATTGCAGCAAACCTGTTATTCGAGGTAACGAAAGAGAAAGAGATCGACCCGAGGTTGTAGAGGATTGTTACAGGCGAAGAAACTTGGTTTGCCAATTATGAGAATGAGTTCAGGCTGTCGGGAAGGTCCCGGCAGTCTTTTTTTCGTCAATTGTATCCAGCTCAATCGCGGTCATAGAGCCGGAAGGCAAGTGTACAAGCCTCGTTCTAATTGTAAAAACAGGAGGACGCACCTTATCGGGTCCGTCCTCCTATCTATTCCTCATAAATACGCCTTAACCCATAATAACGAGCACGTTGTTTTCTGGCGCCATTTTGGCCACTGGGATCAGGTTGCCTTGAATTTCTTCACCGTTAATAACGATATGGGTAACCCCTTTTTGTACACCCTTCTTGTTCTCCACCTGGATGTTCAGCTTCTTCCCACGGAATTCCCGGACCATGGAAAAGTCTGTCCAGTCGGAAGGAACACACGGGTTGAGGCGAAGGCCATCAAATTGCGGTTGAACCCCCATAATGCCTTCCACCAAGGAGACCATCACGGTTGAAGCGGTGCCGGTCAGCCAGTGGACATGCGCCCGGCCTTGATATGGGCTGTCCTTGGACTCGACAAACTGGCCATGTACATAAGGCTCGAGTTTACGGATTTCAGCCTTATCGTTCATGCTGGCCGGACTGCAATTCAGGAAGTATTCGAACGCGCGCCCACCGTTGCCGATCATGGTTTCCGCCAGAATGAGCCATCCCTGCGGCTGGCTGAAGATGCCGCCGTTTTCCTTAGTTGAGGCGTTGAAAAGAGCCATCAACGCTACTGGCAAACCGTATTCACGGAACGGAGGGTAGAATAACATAGTGCCGTAATCGGTCCGCAGATTCTCATACACTTTGTCCATGGCGAGCTTCGCCTGATCCGGGCGGGCTGCACCGCTTAATACGGCCCAGCTTTGCGGATTGAGCCAGATCTTGGCTTCATCATTTTCCCAGGAGCCGATGGTATAGTTGTCTTCGGTAAATCCGCGGACGAATTGATCGTTCTCCCAAGCGTGTTTTTGAATGTTATCGTCCAGCTCATCAAGCAGGCCCTGCGCCCATTGAATATCTTCAGGCTTGTTCTTATTTTGTGCGATTTCCATGAATACCTTGAATGCCATATACAGCTGGAATGCGACGAACAACGACTCACCCTTGGCTCCAAGCCGTAGGCAATCGTTCCAGTCGGCATGAAGCCCAACCGGCATGCCGTGTGCGCCCATACGATCCAGACTGAACTGAAGTGCCTGGCGCAAATGCTCGTACACTGTGCCCTCGCCTTTATCCGAATAAGGGATTATTTCATCTGTGAAATCCCAGTTGCCACTTTCATTCAAGTATTTAATGACGGTTGGGAACAGCCATAAAGCGTCATCAGCCCGATAATGGGGGTGACCGGTTTCCCGCACGTATTCTGGATCATCCGGTGTGCCCTCATGCCCAGGATTGTGATCAAATTTCACCAACGGAAGTCCACCGCCGTTGGAAACCTGGGCGGATATCATCAGTCTTAGACGTTCAAGGGCCATCTCATGATCCAGATGAATGATGCCTTGAATATCCTGCACGGTATCCCGATATCCGAGTCCATTACGAAGACCGGAGTATTGGAAGGAGGCTGCACGTGACCAGATGAAAGTGATAAAGCATTGATATGCATTCCAAGTGTTGATCATGTTGTTCAGGTTATCGCTTGGTGTCTGGACTTGGAAGCGGTTAAGTTTGCTGTGCCAGAATGCTTTTAACTCTTCGAGTTCTTTATCTACCACGGACAAGTCCTTATAATGGCTGAGAATTTCGGAAGCGCCTTTCTCATCATACTGTCCCAGTAGAAATACGATTTCTTTCTCTTCTCCCGGCTGTAAATCTACGTTAATCTGCAGGGCCCCGCAGGAGTTAGTATTGTAGTTTAATGAATTGGAGCATTGGCCGTTCTCAACAGAGGCCGGATTGCCATAACTGCGGTAATCGCCTAGGAACGTATCCCGGTCACCGTCATAAGCGGTAACTTCTGCACCTGCAGCGCCGAAGAATCTCCAGGTTTGTTCTTCGGGGGTGTTTTCATTGATGACTTGAAGGATCATATTATTTTTATAGTAGGTCCGTGAAATAAACAGAGTGTACTGAAGGTTGACGGTATCCTGCTCATAGTTGTTATTGTTGGTTAATTCAACAAATCCGAAGAGAGCCAGCTTGCGTGCTTTGGAGCCATCATTGCGCACCTTCATGCGCCACACCTCATAGGTTTTGTTCAGTGGTACATAATATAATGATTCTGTATGGATGTTATCGTAGTCCGAGACAATGTTCGTGTATCCGGTTCCATGATGGCATACCGACTTATATTGCTCCAGATCTTTACCCACTGGCTGCCAAGAGCCGGACCAATAATCCCCGTTCTCCAAATCTCTCACGTAAATATAGCGTCCGGGCTCGTCCTTAGAGTTGAAGTGGTAGCGGATATGCCGCCCATTTGCGCCAGACTTTACAAAGCTATAGCCGCCTGCGTTACCTGAGATGATTGCACCGTATTCCGGCGAGCCGAGGTAATTCGCCCAAGGGGCAGGCGTATTCGGCTTGGTAATGAGGTATTCCTTGTTTTTTCCATCAAAATAACCATATTGCATGACCATTCCTCCTATTAAGTGGTTAATGGGCCGATCTATAAACGCGCGTTCACAAAGAGGTGAAATATCCATGTGTAATTTTATTATAAGATACTTTTAGTAAATCGATAACCCTATATTTTAGCGAAAAAACGAACAAAAATGCTAACTTTTTAAGTAGGTTGCAAAGCGAAAGACACCTTAAAAGGTGTCTTTATTTATTTTAGCGGCAATGTCTACTCCACTAAAACACCATTAACAAACGTCATAGTTTTATCTTTGAATTCAAGAATAAACTTGTTTGGAAAATCTAGATCAGTATGAATCTCCGTCCCCAACATAACTTTTTTGCCCACATCATCAAAGGGATTATGAAGTAAACCTCTAGGCGTATACCTAGTTTCAGAACCGATTACATTATTATTCTCATCGCGGATAAATTTGGTTTTTCCTGAGAACACGAGGTCCTTGCCATTTTCCAAAGTTAGATGAACTTCCAAACGATCCTTTGTCTTCTGATAATCTATGACTACATCTTTAGAGGATACAGGGAAACCGATAACAAAAAGTCCAATAAGGGCTGTAGCCAGTATGAGTACCGATAAGACGGAAAAAATGAGAGTTTTTATATTCTTTTTTTTCACTTTTTTAAAATAATTGAGTTTGTTAACTTCCTCTTTATCAATAATAGGCACACTTAGATTTGCTGTGGCGGTCATTTCATTATAGGATTGAAGGCAGCTTTCACAGGATTGCAGGTGTTTTTCGATTTCTTCGTTACTATGTACAGAGGTTAGCTTTTCAATATAGGAAGGTAATAAATCCTGAATGATCTCGCATTTCATGAAGATCTTCCTTTCATTAATTTTTGTTTTCCACGGTAAAAGGTAACTCTTGCCCAGGTCTCATCTCTGCCAAGAATTTCGCCGATTTCCCGAAAACTGAATTCTCCGGTCAAACGCAGATATAATACTTCTTTGGTGTTTGGATCAAGTAAATGAAGTTGTTTAAATAAATCCATTTTGTCCTGAGCAAAAATGAACTGGGATTCTGTTGAATTTGCGTTAGCCAAAGGAGCGTCTTCTAATTCCTCAGACTTCCGCTTGCGCTGCTTGTCCAGCTCCTGATACCACACATGTTTAGCAATTTGACAAAGCCAAACGTATACTTTGCAGGTTCCATCGTATTTATCTATCGATTTTATAGCTCTATAAAAAGTTTCTTGGGTGATTTCTTCTGCTAGCAAGTGATTATGACAAAAGCTAAATACGAATTTATATACTTGGGTTGAATATTCCCTGTATAATTGCTCGTTGTCCTGCATCCATTCACCTCCTCAAGTTATATATCCGTAAAAAGCTATAAACGTTACAAGTTTTTTAAAAATAAATTTGATTTATAAAATAATCGCTTTCAACCCCGGTATGTGAGGGAATTAAGGAGGTTCAGCGTTAAGGCTGGTTTCACAGTTGGTTTACCCTTTATAATTACATGAGATCTTATTGTACAAGTTACAAGGGGGTTCATATATGATAACAAAGGTAAACCGGCAGTTAAATGAGGGTCCTAAAATTCAAAAAGAACAAGAGCTTGTTACCAAAATGATTCGTATATATTGTAAGAAAAAACATCATCATAAAGGCTTTTGTGAGGAATGTCAGGAATTAAACGAGTATGCGCTGAAGAGGTTAGCCTATTGTAAGTTTGGTGAAGAGAAAACAGCTTGTGCCAAATGTCCTGTTCATTGTTACAAACCGGATTATCGCCAAAGAATTAAAGGGGTTATGCGTTTTTCTGGTCCGTGGATGCTGCTCTATCACCCCATTGAGTCGATTAGGCATATTCCGCTACCTAATAAATTGAGAAAATAAGTAAAAACCGGACATCATTTGATGCCCGGTTTAATGTATTTTTAGGTATTATTCTCCCAGCTTTTCAGCCTTCACCAAAATCTCTCGCAAAACACGGGCAACCCGGCTTTTTCTTCTCTTTACTTTTACACTTATCCGTCTTAACGACTCTTGGTATACGGCGGTATCATTGGGTTCATAGAGCTGTTTGGCGGCAATCCGTAACGTCCTTCTCATTAATATTGCTGATGAACGTGTTGACTTCGTTCGGTATCCTCTGCGCAAGACCCGTATAGTATGTTTGTATTTCTCCAGGTCTTCGTTTGGAGGAACAAGGGCGAACAGATTTAGGGAGGAGTCATTGAACCCGTAGCTTTTGAACATGATTTTTAGATTCTCAATATTTATGAGATTTCCTCTGAAGTGGGTTGGATGTTCTTGGTGAACGCCGACAACTTCTTTGATGCTGTGAAAAGGGATTTTTAATCGATGCAGTCGATACCCAAGATCCCAATCTTCGAGTCCATAGAGGATAAACTGTTCATTAAAACCTCCAGCCCGTGTTAATTGGCTGCGTCTTATGGACACACAACGTGTGACGAGTAACATCCAAGGGGCTACATCTGTGCTGGCAAATTGCTTTTTAGTATTTGGAGGAACTCTTGAGGCAAAGGTGACTTTTGATAACGTCTCCGTCTGCTGAAGGATATCATTGGGTGTGATTATTGGGATAATTTCAGTCGCTGATTCGAAGTCAGGATTCCATAAGTTAGAAGGCGAAAGTGTATTGCGGCAATGTTCTTTTTCTTCAGGAGAAAAGTCTGGGTAGTAGTGGGTATAAGCGTCATCCCATGAGTGTGGAATACCTGAAATTATCGACTTAGGATATTTACGGTGATACTGGTTTACGATCCTAATGAATTCAGGGAATACCAGAAAATCAGCATCGCAGAAGATGACGTATTTCCCTTTTGCCTGACTCAGCCCCAAATTTCTTACGGCAGAACGGCCGCGTTGTTCCTGCTGAGCCACATAAAGAAGCGGATAAGAAGTTTGAAAGCTTTCGACCATTTCCTTAGTACCATCTGTAGAACCGTCATCTGCGACGATTACCTCGAACCGATCCTTCGGATAGGTCTGTGTCTCGAATGAAGTGAGTGTAAGTAGCAGCTGCTGAAGTCGGTTATAGGTTGGAATTATGATGCTGTAACGGATAGCCAGAATGATCACCCCCACCATTTAATAAAAGTCCTTGAATAGGATAAATAATAACAATATATTCAGGGACTTTAGCCTGGTCTAGTCAAACGCCTTTAAGGGTGGAAATAGGCAGGGGACAGGGTTTAGCACGAATCAAAGATTTTATCTTTTTGTGAACTTACCTAGCTCCGTCTCATCTCTATTGTAAAGAACCCGCTAAATTAGCGGGTTCTTTACTGTCTGTGCGCTTAATTGTAGTAGACAGAATGCTCGGTATATGTGAAGTGCTATTAGTGAGATATAAGAACCCCATATTGTTTAAAAAAGTTGGTGATTTCAGAGATGTCCATCCGTTCATCAGGTAGATCTTCTGGATAATAAATGCCTGGGACCCATGGTTCTTCCTTTGATATCCGCAATAGCTTTTCTGCTTGGACAGCAGCTCCCAAAGCGGTAAGATGAGTCTGACCAAGCGGGTCAGAAATCGCTATTGTCCGTTCAACCCAGTGCCCATTATGATCCAGACCCTTTAGATGAATAAGGATATGATGTGCACTGCCAGTACCAGGATTGTAGAGCAGTCTTCGTCTAAGCGAACGGAATCGGTCCCCGCTGATCATCTTCCATATTCCGCTGTTAACTAGTCCGACAAGGATGGAGGTGGAGGCTTTGCTGTCGAAGGAGATGCGGAAGCTGGCGGAGTCGATATTCTCAGCTGTTGGCAAGGTGACATGATCTGGGGTGTCAAGCCGATAGCATTTTGCTGTATATCCATCTGGAAATTGGACTTTGATGGGGTCAGTCATTGGAAATACAAGACGTTTTCCCCCCCGTTCTGTAATATGGAATGGAATGGTCATACGATCCATGTACGCCGCGGAGTCGGGTCCTGCTTTGTCACGTAGAGAGTACAACGCGTGAATATCAACGGCGACGTTTTGAAGCGTGGCCGAGTGCAGCATGGCGAACAGCGAAGCAGTTCCCGCCATCCATCCCGAAGAAAGCACGATAGGAGCATAGAGGTCTGCTTTTTCTAACTTTGTGATTGATTGTTGGAATATCTCTGTCCAGCGAGTAAGATCGATCAGTGGGATTTTTCTTCTAACTGCAGACATAAGTAGCCGATCCTGCAGATCGTTGACGGAATTGATGATTAGCGATACATTATCGCCTGCATAAAGCAGTGGATCATCCGCATTATTATCAACTACGACTGTTTGTACCCGTGTGGACTCAAAAGGTGCTGCTTTTTGCGGTGACCTTCCTCCCAATATAATCTCGAGATCGGGATGTCGATCGTGTAATATTTGAGCAATTTGTCTGCCGACGGCACCGTATCCTCCTACAATAAGTACCTTTTTCCTATGCATATCTGCAACCTCCGTTTAAATGTTTATATGTTTAAGTTATTTAACATATTGCTTAAAAAAATAGGAATGACAAGTGCTAGTCAGGTTAATGGCATTAATTAGCACTGGCATTCCTCTTCAACGAAATGGACAAGTTGTTTCATAAGCGCTATCGCTTCGTCAAACTCAAGTCTGTAGAACATTTCCGTGCCCTTCTTCTGAACCTTAAGCAGCCCTGCTTGCCGTAATATTTTCAGATGATGAGAGACTGTAGGCCGGGACATGGGGATATGCTCTGCAATTTGGCTCACATTCATACTCTCTTTGTCGATCAGCAATGCAATGATTTGCTGACGTATAGGATCTCCCAAGCCTTGGAAATAGGGGCTTAAATTCTCGAAAATATGAATCGCCTTCTGATTACTATTAGATTCGTTCATAACTCCCTCCGTTATAATGTTTAATTGTTTAAACGTATCATAATATATTTCAGGGAATAATTCAATGCGTTGATAATCTCCGTTATTTTGGAGGAATCCTAGTTTATTAAATATAATCAAGGGACATATGGATATTTGTATTAAAATTGTGAGGTCATATGGTAAGGCGGTTTTATGGATGAACTCAAGTAAAAAATAATCATGTCCTTAAACAAAAGACACCTCGATGGGTGTCTTTTGTTTAAGGAATTCCAGAAGGTAGCATACAAAGCTCGGCTTATTCGCGGGGATAAAAAAGGATCAATAAGAGGCTGCTCCTTTTTATGTTCTATTTTCCACTAGGTAATAATTTATTCAATAAGATTGCTGCCAATGAAGCAGCTAGGATAGGTGAGCCTAATAAATACTGTACGAATGTAGGCAAAGAGTTCAAGTAGTCACCAGGAATGAGTACCAAAGCCAAGGTGATGATCATTGGTAAGGCAATAATGTACATTTCTTTTTCGCCGATGGTTACATTTTTCATTACTTGCACACCATTAATTGCGATGATGCCGCAGATGATGGCGAAGACGCCGCCGATTACAGCGGATGGAATGGAAGAGATCAAAGCGGCGAGTTTACCGGAACAACCAAAGAGGACAAACCATCCTCCTACAGCGAGAAAGACCCGGCGGCTGGCAACACCTGTAATGGAGATGATCCCTGCATTAGTTGAATAACCTGTAACAGGAGTCGAACCGAGCACAGAAGCAATAAGACAGCCAATTCCTTCTCCAATTACGCCTCGGTTAATATTTTTGTCTGTCAAAGGTTTATTGATTACATTGCTGACCGCAAACCAGGTGCCTGTTGTTTCAGCCAGCAGCACGATATAAATAATAACCATGGTGATAATAGCTGAAAAGTTGAAGGAAAAGCCGAAATCGACAAAAGCGATCCGCGGCATGCTAAACCACTTGGCACTACTTATCGCTGAGAAATCTAAAACGCCCATAATATTAGCGGAAATACATCCGACTACTAACGCCATCATTACGGAAAGAATTCGGAAGACAGATCCTTTATTACGGAACAAAGTACCGAGAACCACAAAAATAAGCAGTGTAGCACCTGAAATAAGGGCTAATAATACATTTTGATTAATTGAAGCCCCGGAGGCTCCGTAGATATTATCTCTGATCGCAACAGGCAATAAAGATAGACCTACAATGAAAATGATTGTGCCACCTACGATAGGCGGAATAAAGTTTTTAACGATTTTATTAAAAATCCCCGCATAACCCAAAATAATAACCAGGATGGCCCCGATTAAGCTGGCACCTAACACGGAGCTCCAACCGAGCTCTCCGCCACCACTAGCTGCATAAATACTGACGATCGCACCCAGCGGAACATAAGAAGGACCTTGAGCGATAGGCAGCTTCATACAGAAATAGGTTTGCACAATCGTTGCAAGTCCTGCGGCAATAAAGGTGGATTGGATTAACGCGCTGGACTGATTGGGCTGTAAGCCGATTAACATCGCAATAAGGAATGGCACTACATAGACATCCATAGCCAATACATGTTGAAAGCCGAGAATGACGGATTTACTAAATGAAACTTTTTCATCGGGTAGGACAGTTAGTAGCTGTGATTCCAAATGTGCTTGCTCTTGTACGTTTACTTGTGTTTTCACTCCGATGCCCACCTTAAGTTTTCTAGTTTAATTAATCTTTAACGCGAATGAACTTTTTCACCCTGTACCCAGACTTCACGGATATTTTCAGGTCTAGCCAGATACATTATCTTTTGAAAAATATCTTGCAAATCTTCATTCTCATCAAAGACGGGCAATTTCGCCGAGGGTACTTTCGTATCGATTATTTGAACATCCCATGCATAACCTTCTAGTAACCGGCCGATAGGTAAGCTTAAGCTTTCTCCGCCGCCAGCGGTAGCAAGATAAAAGGATTCATGGATCGTAATTCGCGATCCGGGTACTCCGCGGTTTTGTGCAGAAAGTGAGGGATTCACTCCATCCTCCAGCATTCTTGAAGACATAACGGCTTGTCTAATGTTGTCGAAGAGACTAGGTGAAAAACCTCCGGAAATATCAGAGCCTAAACCAATCTCAACGCCTTTGGCATGGAAGTCAGCGATCGGAATGACACTATTGGCAAAATACGCGTTGGATATCGGACAATGCGCAATAGCTGTTCCTGTCTCTGCAAACAAATTCACATCATCTTCATCTAAAAAATTACAATGTGCCATGACAGATTTATCACTGAGCAGACCAAAATCATGCAAGGCAAAAGCATCGTTCTTCTGGAACCGTTCTTGCACATAACCATGTGCCCAATCACTTTCACTACAGTGCGATTGCACATACGTATCATATTTAGCGGCTAGTTCTCCCAAGCCTTGTAAAGCCTCATTAGTGCAGCTTGGAATGAACCTTGGTGTCACTACTGGATAAACGCCTTGTTTAGTAGATTTAGCGAGTTCTTGTACAGCTAGTATAAATTCTTCCGTATCCACTAGTGCGGTGTGGGTGTCGGAGTCGCGGTAATTCTCAGGATTTCCCTGCGGATCGTCCATAACCACTTTTCCAACGAGTCCACGTTGTCCTTTTTCCGCACATATTTTAGCCAATAATAGACTGGCCTCTTTATGCACCGTTGCAAAATAAAGTGCTGTAGTGGTTCCGTTTGCGAGCAAAGTGCCAACCACGTCATCGTAGACTTTTTTTGCAAAAGCCAGGTCCGAGAATTTAGACTCCAGTGGGAAGGTATAAGTATTTAGCCAATCATAGAGCGGGATATCTAATGCAGTTCCAGATTGAGCCCATTGTGGCGCGTGGACATGCAGGTCGATAAAGCCGGGTAAAAAATACTGGCCTTCAGCTAATAAATGAAAATTGTCCTGACCTTGATAAGCATCAAGCAAGGGTTGATAGTCGGGGTGATCCGGTGCAACGATCATTTCTATCATCCCATCCGAATTGATACAGAAGAGATGATCCTTTAAAATTTGTATTTCTTTTGGGGATAGGCTAGAAAATGAAGTGCCTAGGAATATTTGCATATAATTTCTCATGATTTCCGCCTTAATGTTCGTCTTTTGGTGTGCATTCGTTATTATAATCCGTGAAAAAGGATAAGTCCAGACCAAAAGTCGAATAAAGGCGTAATTGACGGATAGGAGAAGCTGAGGAATTGAAAGCGAATATGACACATAGACGTCACGTTCGCTAGGCTAGAATACAGAAAAAGATAGAGGGAAGTAAAAAATGCTGATCGGCTTCGATTTCTTTACGGTTATAGGAAATGAATGCGGTTACTATCTTGTGATATAATAGATGAAATCGATCAATAGTTTGAGAAAATTGGATTAGGAGTGTTGCCTGGATGAGAAGATACAACATTTGGCGCCCGTTGATGTTAATTATTGTTGCTGTACTTACAAAAAGCTTGGTCACTAACCTGTGCATTTTGTTTGGTATGCAGGCTGAATCAGCAAGTAGTATGGGGACGCTGGGCATGGTCATTGCCGGTTTAGTGATGTACAATCGCATGACAAATCGCCGACGTAAATAAGCTGGCCGGATAGATTATAAACGTCTGGTTATTATGTTATAGTAAAGATTGAAATAAAACTTGTATCGACCTGAAAAGGAGTACTTCATGACACAGTTTGTCTACAAACAAATTATTGATGACTTAAAAATGAAAATTTTTGCTGGGCAGTTTCCCGATATGAAATTACCGGATGAACGAACGCTTAGTGAAACTTATCAAGTGAGTCGTAGTTCTATTAAAAGTGCTCTGACTAAAATGGCAAATGCCGGCATTATTTTTAAAAAGCGTGGCTCAGGGACATTTATAAATCCTTTATACATAAAAAATGAATCTATTTTTAACTACGAAGGCTCTAATTTAGGTGTCACCGACAATTTTCAAATGAATGGGAAGAAGCCAAAGATTAAAGTTTTGAAATTTGAGGTCATTCCACCAACGGAAGAACTACAACGGGATCTGTTTTTAGGCCCTCATGATTTTGTTTACAAAATCATTCGCTTACGTCTTTTTGATGATGAACCCTTTATGATTGAAACGGGTTATATCCCAATCAAAATCGTGCAGAATTTAAATCAGACCATTATTGAAGGATCTATCTTTAATTATTTGGAGGATTCACGAAATCTGGCGGTAACCAAATCCTTTTTATCGATATCCGCAGAACCCTCTGAGGCTACGGATCAAGAGCTGCTGCATTTGCAGGCAAATGAGCCAGTAAGCATTATGGAAGGGATTTTCTTTTTAGATAATGGCACGCCATTTGAATTCTCCCATATGCGCTTCCACTATAAATACTTAAAATTTAATACCTTTGTGTCCGTTCATTAAAAGTAAGACTGGGGAATTTTTCTCGGTCTTATTTTTTTTGTTTTGCGCAAAATAGATGAAGGATAAGGAGCAAATACCCCCGCAAACTTCAGTCCATATTTTTACATATATATTAATATTGACGTATTTTTACAGACAATTGACACTGTATTTCATACTATGTTCATATTTTCACAAAATTGGACCGTATCATTTGTTGAAAAGGTTGAATTAATTTTTCGCGGCGGTATGATGTACTTGTGGAAGAAATTACGGCAATGTAGACACAGAAAAAATTTTGGGGAGTGGAAGAAATGGTATTATCCATGGATGTTGATTACTCATCAAAAACTTATTTAGAGAAGCTTGATGCATACTGGCGCGCAACTAACTACATCTCTGTAGGTCAACTGTATTTGAAAGATAATCCGTTGTTAAGAGAACCGCTGAAAGAAGCAGACGTAAAGATTAAGCCCATTGGACACTGGGGAACTATTCCAGGCCAGAACTTTATTTATGCCCATTTGAATCGGGTCATTACTAAATATGATTTGAATATGTTCTACATCGAGGGCCCTGGTCATGGCGGTCAGGTTATGGTTTCGAACTCCTATCTCGATGGTAGCTATACTGAAATTTATCCGGAAATCACACAAGATATCCCAGGCCTGAAGAAATTGTTCAAACAATTCTCTTTCCCAGGTGGAGTTGCTTCCCATGCTGCCCCTGAAACACCTGGATCGATCCACGAAGGTGGCGAATTAGGTTATTCTCTATCCCATGGTGTAGGTGCAATTCTGGATAATCCAGATTTAATCTCCGCTGTTGTTATTGGTGATGGAGAGGCTGAAACTGGCCCATTAGCGGCTTCATGGTTCTCCAACCGGTTCATCAATCCAGTTACTGATGGTGCAGTTCTGCCGATCTTGCACTTAAATGGTTTCAAAATCAGTAACCCAACGATTCTGTCTCGTCAATCCAAAGAAGAAATTACTGCATACTTTAAAGGTATGGGTTGGGAACCGTTCTTCGTTGAAGGCGAAAATCCTGATCTAATGCATCCGGAAATGGCTAAGGTGCTTGATACCATCGTTGAAAGAATTGAAGCGATTCAAAAGAATGCACGTGACAACAATGACCTGACGCGTCCGGTTTGGCCAATGTTGGTCTTCCGTTCTCCTAAGGGCTGGACGGGTCCAAAGCAATGGGATGGTGTTCCGAATGAGAACTCTTTCCGTGCCCATCAGGTGCCGATTCCAGTGGATCAAAAAAATATGAAGCATGCTCCAGCGTTATTGGAGTGGATGAACAGCTATAGACCAGAAGAATTATTTGATGACAATGGTCGTCTGAACGCTGAACTTGCTGAGATTCTGCCAACTGGCGACAGACGTATGGGAATGAACCCAGTTACTAATGCTGGCAACCAAATTAAAGATCTAAACTTACCGAATTTCCGTAAGTTCGCACTTGATAATTCCAAACCAGGTGAAGTAATAGCACAAGATATGGCCGTTCTGGGTAAATACATGAAAGATGTTATCTCTCTGAACGAAGAGAACCGCAATTTCAGAATTTTCGGACCGGATGAAACAATGTCCAATCGTCTGGGACCTGTCTTTGAAGTGACGAAACGTCAATGGTTGGATCAAGTGATTGAGCCGAATGACGAATTCCTAGCTTCTTATGGCCGTGTTATCGATTCCCAATTGTCTGAACATCAGGCAGAAGGTTTGCTTGAAGGTTACGTATTGACAGGTCGCCATGGTTTCTTTGCAAGCTATGAAGCTTTCTTGCGTGTCGTGGATTCGATGATTACTCAGCATTTCAAATGGCTACGTAAAGCAACAGATCAAAGCTGGCGTGCGGATATTCCATCATTGAATGTGGTAGCAACTTCAACTGTATTCCAACAAGACCACAATGGTTACACTCACCAAGATCCAGGTTTGCTAGGTCACTTGGCTGATAAAAAACCAGAATTTATCCGTGAGTATTTGCCGGCTGATGCCAACTCCTTGCTGGCTGTCTTTGACACCGTCTTAAATGACCGTCAAAAAATTAACTTGATTGTTTCTTCCAAACATCCTCGTCCACAATGGTTCAGTGCGGATGAAGCACAAGAGCTGGTGGATAAAGGACTGAAGATTATTGACTGGGCAAGCACCGATCAAGGTGGAGAGCCTGATGTTGTCTTTGCTTCTGCAGGTACAGAACCAACTATCGAAAGCTTGGCTGCCATCTCTATCCTGCATGAAAAACTGCCGAACCTTAAAATTAGATATATCAACGTGGTAGACTTGTTGAAACTGAGAAGTCAAAAATTAGATCCGCGTGGCTTATCTGACGAAGAGTTTGATCAATTTTTCACAAAAGATAAACCAGTTATCTTCGCTTTCCATGGATATGAAGGTCTGATTAAAGACTTGTTCTTTGATCGCCATAACCATAACCTGCACGTACACGGATACCGCGAGAATGGCGATATCACAACACCATTCGATATGCGCGTATTGAATCAAATGGACCGCTTTGACTTGGCGAAGGAAGCTGTTCTGAGCTTGCCTAATGCTAACGACTATAAAGCGATCGCAGATGAAATGGATGCTATCGTTAAGAAACATCACCAATTCATTCGTGAAGAGGGTATTGATTTGCCAGAAGTAGAGAACTGGGTATGGAAAGCTTTGAAATAAGCGTATAGTCAGTACCATAGGAAGTAATACAAAAAGACACCTTTAGAGGTGTCTTTTTATTTGTTTAAATTACCATACAAAACAATTATAATCATTTTTTCATCTTTACCACTGTAAATATATGTGAGTAAATAGTTGGGTAAAGAAAGGGGAGAAATGTATGACATCTATTGATAAACTTCCCAAGTCTATAGAAATACAGCTTACAGAACAACCTTTATTTCACTCTGTATCCGATTTAATGAAAGATGGGCAATTCGGTGAGCAGTGGCTTGTATTGACTGAGAAGGAGATTTCCGTTTGGGGAACGGACGGGAAACTGGTCTCAAAGCTTCTAGTCTCGAATATTACTGATGCCCGGGTAGTAGGCGGGGTAGGCGGCGGATCGTTGCTTGTGGATACCCAAGAGGGGCCTATTATACTTATACGTTATACAGCATCACTTACCTCTATATTTGGTTTTGCTTCTAAATTAATTGGCGCTGTAGCTAAAGGCGAGGAACGGCCAACCGCTTCTGAAAAAGAGTTTCCAAGAAATTGTCCAAAATGCCGCAATCCACTGCCGGAAGATTCGCAAGCTTGTCCGGTGTGCAAGAGTAACGGCAAGGTTCTATTTCGGATGCTGAGCTATGCCAAGCCTTATAAGATCCAAATGATCGCTGCGGCGATTATGTTGATTTTTACTACATTGGTAGAGCTTGTTCCACCATTTTTGACGAAGATGATCGTTGATAATGTGTTGACAGAAAAGGATATGGGCTCAACGCTTCTATGGATTGTGATCGGGCTAGCAGCCACGTCCTTAGTAATTACTTTAATGCAGACTGTACGTGGACTTATAGGGGTATGGATTGGTTCCAAAATCATGGGTGATCTTCGTCATGATGTGTATCATTCCTTGATGAAATTATCTTTATCTTTTTTCGACCGAAGACAATCTTCGCAATTTATTGGACGGGTGAATAATGATTCAGAGGCGATGCGGCAATTTATGACTGACGGTGTAATCTGGGTCTCGGGTGAATTGCTACGGGTAATCGCTATTTTCACTATTATGTTCAGTATGGATTGGAAGCTAACGCTGCTTGCTATGCTGCCTATGCCGCTTATGGTGGTGCTGTCGACCGTGTTATGGCCGATGATTGGCAGACGTTGGTACCAGCAGTGGAGATCTATTTTTAGATTAAACGCTTTGGTTGGCGATTCTTTGCAGGGGATTCGTGTAGTCAAAGCATTCGGTCAGGAAACAACAGAGATGTCACGTTATACAGTCGCCAATAAGGAGCTGGTTCGGCATAATATTCGGATCGAAGGCTTATGGCAGGGGATGTTTCCTGCTTTTGCGTTGGTTGCTGGTGTGGGTACGTTATTAATTTGGTTTTATGGCGGGAAAACGGTGCTACAGGGCCAATTATCCATCGGTACGCTAATCGCTTTGGTGACCTACCTTGGGATGCTTCTTGGACCTTTGCAGTGGGTGAGCCAAATGATCAACTGGGCCAGCCATGCGATTTCAGCAGCAGATCGGGTCTTTGAAATTATGGATACTCCGTCAGATGTGCCTGATACTGTGAATCCAGCAGCCATCGGCCGCGTAAACGGTGAGGTTGAGTTTAAGCGGGTTACTTATGGATACGAAAAACATCATCCTGTGCTCAAGAACGTGGATTTAAAAGTGGGTGCGGGCGAGATGATTGGTCTGGTCGGACATTCAGGTGCCGGTAAGTCGACTTTCATTAATATGATCTGTCGCTTCTATGACACAGATGAGGGAACCATTACCATCGATGGTGTGGACATCCGAAATATCAGCCAGTCAGATCTGCGTAGTCAGATCGGTGTAGTGCTGCAGGAGACGTTTCTATTCGACGGAACGATTGCTGAGAATATTGCCTATTCTAAACCGGACGCTACGGAATTAGAAATCATGCGCGCTGCAAAAATTGCCAACGCCCATGATTTTATCGTTCAATTGCCGGATGGCTATGATACAAGAGTTGGGGAACGTGGCCATAAATTGTCCGGTGGAGAGAAGCAGCGAGTGTCTATTGCCCGAGCAATAATTCACGATCCGCGAATTCTAATCCTAGATGAAGCAACAGCTTCTGTAGATACAGTGACCGAGCGGCAAATTCAAGAAGCGATCTCGCGACTGGTAAAAGGCAGAACGACATTCGCGATTGCCCATCGATTATCCACGCTAAGAAATGCGAACCGTCTTGTAGTGCTTGAACGCGGGAAGATCATTGAAGTGGGTACACATGAGGAATTGCTTGCTGCAGAAGGTGCTTACTTCAAGCTAGTTGAGGCACAGAAGGAAATGTCGCAGATTAAGGGGGTTGAGATGCATGAGTGATTCGAATCTTGTTAACGGGGAATTGAATCCTAAAGATCCCTATGAGATTAACATTCTTGAACCGGGTGCAATCTCTTTTAGCCGCAGTCAAGGTGGCGTGTTTCAAGGAGTAGTGGAGGGTCAAGTCTATGAGGAATTAATTCTTTTTCGTATATTTCCATTCCAATATACCACGGAGTATATTTCAGTTCGTAACTCCAAGAGTGAGGAGATCGGAGTCATTCGTGACATTGATCAGCTCGATGAAGAAAGTCGGGTGGAAGTGGACACAGAGCTCCGGCTGCGGTATTTTCTTCCGGTTGTAACCCGCATTGATTCTATTAAGCAAAAAGCGGATATGTGGATTTGGGAGCTGCAAACGAATCTGGGCCAGACCCGGATCGTTATGCGGAACCTGCACGAGCATATGCAGTATCCAAGTCATAAACGAATCATTCTTACGGATATCAATGGAAAAAGATGCGAAATCCGTGATTATCTAGCCCTGGATGTTCAGAGCCGAAGCAAGCTGAAGGATGTTTTATAGTCTAGTTATGAAAAAGCTCCGCAGCCATTTGTTGATGGCCTGCGGGGCCTCTTTTTTTATCCGTAGTTTCTGCTAAGGAAAAATTTGATGGCGTTCTCTCTTCGGTATGGTAATATATTACAACCGGATCTTTACCATAGGGGAGGTATGTGAGTGAAGCATAAATGGATCAATTCGCCGTACACCTTTGCTTTAGGGATGTTTGCGATGATGGTTCCCAGTCAGGCATTTAGTTCATTTTACAGTTACTTTTATGTTGAAAAATTAGGATTGGGCATTGGACTTGCTACATTAGCCAGAACCATCTTTCTGATCTGGGATGCGGTAAACAATCCGTTATTCGGCTATTGGTCAGATCGCACAGATACTCGTTTGGGTCGACGCAGACCATGGGTGTTTGGCTCAATTCCGTTATTCATGCTGGCATTTGTACTGGTTTTCTCCCCTCCCGGCGGATTATCTGAAAATGGATTGTTCACTTGGTTTCTAGTCACACTTATTTTCTATGAGGCTGTCGCCACTGTGTTATGGGTGAATTATGGAGCGTTACTCCCGGAGCTCTTCCGTGGAGACCGTATTCGGGCAAAAGCCTCTGCGATTCAGCAAGGCTATCAAGTTGTAGCTTTGTTAATCGGTACTGCCTTAACCCCAATTATTTTTGCAGCTATTGGTTTCTCTAATATGGCTATAGTGTATGCCTGTCTCTTTGGAGTGTTTATGTTTTTATGTATGATGAATGTCCAAGAAAAGAAGGAGCCCACAGAGCAGGAACCCTTGAAGTTGATTCCGGCTTTTCGGGAGACCATTCGGAATAAAAAGTTTTGGGTGTTTAATATTTCGAACTCTTTTGCCCAAACGGTGAATGGACTTGTAAGCTCGATGATTCCTTTTTATGCAAAATATGTACTTCATATCTCAGAGGCTCAGGTATCGATTTTACTCGCAGCTGTTTTTGTTTCGGTCATTCCATTAGTATTCGTGTGGTACTGGATGATTCGTAAGATGGACGGGGTTAAGGCGTGGCGGTTATCACTGATCTTATATGCGTTATCGGTAATTCCGTTATGGTTTGGTTATGACCTCTTAAGTGGCGTGGCTGCTGGCGTAGTTGTCGGTTTCGGATTAGCCGGATTTCTAGTGACCCCAGCAATAGTAGGTGGCAAGATTATTGATGAGGATGCGGAAAAAACAGGTCTGAGAAGAGAAGGAATCTACACGGCTGTAAGCGGATTCATCACTCGTTCAAGCGGGTTAATCTCTGCGTTAGCTTTTTTCATTGTAGGTATGATCTTTGGCTATCAAGGCGGCGATGACCCAGGGTCCAATCCTGAAGCGACATTTAGGTATTTAATAAGTGTGGTGCCATTATGTCTGTTGGCCATAGCTGTTGTCATATCCTTCACAATGAAATTTACATTTATGGACTCTTTGAGAGGTGAGGCTGACTATGAACAAAAAATTAATCATCAATTGTGATGATTTTGGGCAAAGTCCCCCCATGAATCAGGCGATTAAACATCTGCTGGAAGAGGAAAAGGTATCCTCAGCAACGATTATGGCGGTGGCCCCTGGGTTTGAGGAGGCCGCTGCATGGTGTAGTCGCAGGCAACAACGGAATGTGGGACTTCACTTGACGATGACTAGTGAATTTGAGGCTTTGCGCTGGGCGAGCCTGACGGGAGAGACTTCTCTTCATGACGAGAGCGGACATCAATATAGGACGGTAAAAGAGTTCGAACAGGGGGCGCAGACAAAAGCCGTACTAAAGGAGATAGATGCGCAGTACGAGCGAGTAAAACAGTCGGGAATAGTGATTAGCCATGTAGACAACCACATGGGTAGTTTATACGGAGTGGAAACAGGACGCAGCTTGCTACCGCAGACGTTGTGGACAATTTCCCGCTGGGGATTGCCCTCACGATTCTTCAGATACATCCATGCTGAGGATCCGCTTTTGGCATCGCTGAAAAATATTGAACGACCAGTTGCCCTTGGAGCAGGGCTGGCGGATACGTTTGGGGTGCCGATTCCCGACTATTTGCTATCGCATCCTTTTGGTGTAGAGGAAGGCGAGACGTATGAAAGTTTTAAAAGATCTATTATTGCTAAGCTGTATTCGTTGCCGGATGGCGTTAGTGAGACCTATATTCATCCCGGGATAGACGATCCATGGATGCAAGCAAATATTCCGCACTGGAGTAAGCGAGTTTGGGAGTATAAGTTGCCCTTTGATGATGATTTTACCTATGCCCTCAGTGATGCTAAGGTTGAATTGACGAATTATCGTTATGTACAGGAGCATCTAAAACGTCCACGGTTAAGATCTGCAGGCAGATTGTTAAAGAACCTGATAAGATTATGAGCAAAAATAAAAGACACCTTGAGGGGTGTCTTTTGATTATCCCATTAATCCTTTTAGCCCGTTAAGGAAGGGGGAAATAGATTTAATCATATTGTAGCCCATCTTCATAACCGGCATAGTTTTTTGTACCATTCCAATAAAGTTGCCGATTCCCCCGAACCCGCCAAATCCGCCAAAACCACCGCCTCCAGAACTGGCAGCCCCTGCTCCTGCGGAGCCTAGAACGCCTCCACCCATTCCGAAAAGTGAGCCGAATAAGGGCATTAATCCTGATACGTTTGCTTTCCGGGAGCGGGAAGAAGAGTGTTTTTTTGATTTTCTGTGTTTGTTTTTACGTGGTTTGGAAAGGGTCAGTCCATTCTTATCGAGGCCGGTTATCCATCCTATATACGTACGTCCATCATGTAACGTAATGCACACGGGTCTACCTTTCAGCTGTTCAGCACGTTTGCGAATCTTCGTTGTATTTGCCATTTGTGGATCACCTCATTGGTCTATTTACTTCTATATTACTCAGATATTTTTGTGTTGCTTGTGCTAGTTCATCATAAAAAAATATTTGGGTGAAAGAGCTACCACTTGTGTTGATGCCCATAATAATTCATTACACTCATATAATTTAATGTGCGATAAATAAATTATGGAGGGGTGAAAACTTGATATCAGCATGGATTGGGAGTATTACTTTTTTGGGAGCAGTGATTCTTTATATACTGCTGTCTCTGGGATTGCCTTATGGGGAATTTGCAATGGGAGGAAGGCATAGAATTATGCCTCCACAAATGAGAGTCGCGTGTGGAGTTTCAGTAGTGATACAGCTAGTTGCCATCCTGTACTTATTGCAGGCAGGGAATGTGATCTCTATTGGATTACCTTTTGATAGAAGGGTATGTTATTTTTTTGCCGTCTATTTAATGCTTAATACTATAATGAACTTATTGTCGAGGAGCATGAAAGAAAAACTTGTGATGACACCCTTATCTTTAATAACTGCAATCTGTTTTGGGATTACTGCTATGAATGGGTAAAAAGTAGTGCCGGATATAGATTCGACTTTTCTAGACTTTATATAGGATTGTTTTTAGGACACATCTGGTGAAGATGTGTTCTTTTTGCATCTATTGACTCTTGACCTATAAAAACGGATTCATAAGTCTAGGTCTTTCTTCTTATGTTATTATATTTAACATTGTTTTATATTATTTTTACAATTATATGATAATTGGTTATGTTTGTGTGATATAATATCACAGAAATTATGTGAAAATGATAGGGAGGACTAATATTATTATGGGATGGAAGACACGATGGAATAAGCCGATTGCTTCTGTATTAGCAACTGCAGTGCTTTCTTTGCAGGTGTTTGGAGGTATTGGTTTGGGTGCAGCTTGGGGTACAGATAAAGCTGAAGCAGCATCCGCAGCCACAGCCAAACTCCGGCTGATGAGCACGACGGACGTGCACACCAATGTCTACGGCTGGGACTATTTTAAGAATGCGGCTTCAGTAACTGTCGGTCTTGACCGCACAGCAAGCTTGGTGAAACAAGCCAAAAGTGAAGAACCCAACACCCTCCTGCTCGACAATGGGGACTTGATTCAAGGAACTCCGCTAGGTACTTATGTGGCGAAGGAATCGGATCTGAAGGATCCTACTAATGTTACTGATATCCATCCGATGATTGCAGCCATGAACGCTATGGGATATGATGCTGCGACTTTTGGTAATCATGAATTCAATTATGGATTACAATTTTTAGATCGTACGATAAACGGTAGCGCTGGTAATGAGATGACTACTGGAGCCAATTTTGATTATGTGAATGCCAATATATATAAAATGGATGGCGTTACAAATGCTTATCAACCTTATGTTATTATTCCTAAGAAAGTAACGGATAGTAACGGCGATGAGCAGACGATTCAAGTTGGTCTAATCGGCCTAGTTACTCCTCAAATCATGGAGTGGGACAAGGTTAATCTGGAAGGCAAAGTTGTCGTTGAAGATATTGCTAAAACGGCAGAAAAATTTGTTCCTGAAATGAAAGCTAAGGGAGCAGATATTATTGTTGCTATGGCCCATACGGGGTTTGATGTTAACGCCGTTGTTGGAGACGGTTCTGAGAATGATATTAACGCTTTGAGTAAGGTTCCTGATATTGATGCGATTACGTTCTCTCATACGCATAAGGTATTCCCAACAGGGAATAACGATACGTTGGACGCGTCGTTCAAAGATCCTGTTACTAAACAACCGTATGCAAACGAAAAGGCTGTGATCGATAATGTGAATGGCCACATTAACGGTACGCCTGCTGTACAAGCTGGTTACGGCGGAGCTTATTTGGGTCTAATCGATCTGAACATTGTATACGATGGTAGTGACTGGACGGTAGACAAGCAAAGTTCAAAAGCTTCTGCTCGTTCTATTTATAAGACAGAGAATAAAGTGAATATACCACTGGTTGAGCCTGATGCGGCTGTAGATGCAGCTGTTGCAGCAGCACATGAGGCTACTATTGCTTATACTGGACAAAAGCTTGGTGTTACAACAGCTCCGATGAACAGCTATTTCGCAATGGTTCAGGATGATCCTACGGTTCAACTTGTTACGTATGCACAAAAGTGGTACGTTCAGAATTATATTGATATCAATGTTCCTCAATATAAGGACCTTGCCATTCTTAGTGTTGGTGCTCCTTTTAAAGCAGGACGCAACGGACCTGATGAGTACACCAGTATTGATAAGGGTGACTTGACTATTCGTAGCGCAAGTGACCTGTATTTATACGATAATACCCTTAAAGCAATCAAAGTTAAGGGTTCTGTTGTAAAAGAATGGCTGGAAATGAGTGCGGGCGCATTTAACCGCATCAAACCAGGGATCTCGACTCCGCAGTCTCTGTTGAATACGAAATTTTCAGTTTTTAACTTCGATGTAATCGATGGGGTTCAATATAAAATTGATGTGACGAAAAACGCGAAGTACAATCCGGATGGTACGATTAATGATGCTTCTTCGAGTCGTGTAACGGATGTCACTTACAATGATCAACCTTTAGATCTAGATCAGGATTTCATTGTTGTTACTAATAATTACCGCGCAAGTGGTGGAGGGAACTTCCCGGGTGTTAAAGGTGCAGAGCTGGTTGTAGACTCTCAAGATGAGAATCGTCAGGTTCTGATGGACTACATCAGTGAAGCTGGTACGATTGATCCAACTGCTGATGGTAACTGGTCCTTGGCACCTATCAAAGGCAATGTGAATGTTACATTTACAACAACACCTAAAGCGGCAAATGTACTCCCAGCGAACATTTCCGATACTGGACAGCAAGATAATAAGGGCTTTGGAATTTTCAAGCTAGATCTAAGTGTGAAGACACCTGCACCGACGGAAGATGTGGAGGTTCACCTTCTTGGAATTAATGACTTCCACGGTCAACTCGACACTGTTTCTACAGTGAACAATAAGTCTGTAGGCACAGCAGCCTATCTCGCGACTTATTTGAAAGCAACTCGTGCAAAATATGAGAACTCATTACTCTTCCATAATGGTGACTCCGTTGGAGCATCCGCTCCAGTATCATCCCTTGAGCGCGATGAGCCGACTCATGCTTGGATGAACATGATGAAATTTGATGTGGGTTCTCTTGGTAATCACGAATTTGACCAAGGTGTTGATGCACTGATGACACAGCTTTATGGTGGTGTCGACCCTAAGGATAATAAAGTTAACCATGCTGGATCTGATTTTGATTATGTTAATGCGAATGCAGTGGATGCCAAAACTGGCGAGCCAATTATTAATCCTTATGTAATCAAAGAAGTAGGCGGTGTGAAGATCGGCTTTATTGGTCTTGTAACGAAATCCACACCAAGTAAGGTGGCACCTTCCGGTACGGCTGGCGTGCATTTCCTCACGCCTGAAGAGGAAGTGGCGGCTGTTGAGAAATACGCTAAGGAGCTTCAATCTAAAGGTGTTGAGACGATTATCGTGCTTGCACATGATCCTGCAACAACCAAAGATGGTGTGACTACAGGTGAAGCGGCTGATCTAGCCAATGCGCTTCCTGCGGAATCCCCTGTTGATGTTATCGTTGCTGGTGATAACCATGCACTTGCAAATGGAACAGTAAACGGCAAGCTGATTGTACAAGCTTATTCTTACGGTACAGCATTTGAGGATATCAAGTTGATCATTGATCCTAAAACAGGTGATGTGAAGGACAAGTCTGCTGTGGTAACTTCCACCTTCCATGATGGGGTAACACCAGATCCGGAAAGTGTGGCACTGGTTAATGCTTACCTTGAGAAGCATCCTGAGCTCACTCAACCAGTGGGTACAACGGACGGAACTATCACTCGTACCGATGCTTACAATAATGAGGCTGCACTTGGTAATCTGATTGCTGACTCTATGCGTAATGCTGACTTCGGCGATGGTGCAAAAGCTGCCGATTTCGCCTTTATGAATCCAGGCGGTATCCGTGCGGACCTTCCGAAAGGTCCTGTAACCTTCGGCGATCTGGCTAAAATTCAGCCATTCGGCAACACGCTTGTGAAGCTGACACTAACCGGAGCGCAAATCAAAACATTGCTGCAACAGCAATGGAATGTAAAAGCTGATGGAACACCAGATATCAAAACGCTGCAAATTTCCGGACTGAAATATACAGCGAATATGTATCTGCCAGTAGCCGATCGTATTGCGAGCCTCACACTAACTGATGGAACACCAATTAATCCTACGCAGAAATATACAGCAGTAGTAAATAACTTTATGGCTGCGGGTGGAGATAACTACAAGGTTCTGACTCAAGCCAGTGATTCATTGGCTGGACCTATTGATTTGGACGTGTTCTACGACTACATTGTAAAAACGTTTAATGGCAAAGAGATTAAAGCAGCCATTGAAGGTCGTATTATTAATAAATTAAAGGCTGATTCGGGATCAGGCAGTGGCAGCGGAGGCGGTTCTACCGGTGTAACTCCAACGCCTACTCCAACCGCGAAACCAACAGCAACACCAGCACCATCAACAGCACCAACGGCAACACCTGCACCAACTACTGCGCCAGCAGCAAACTTCAAGGATCTGGGCAAGGTAGCTTGGGCGCAAGAAGCTATTGAAGCATTGGCTGCTAAGGGCATTCTGAAAGGTCTGGATGCAAATACTTTTGCGCCAACCAAAACAGTGACTAGAGCAGAGTTCGTTACGATGCTGGTACGCGCACTGAATCTTACGGGTTCAGCAACAACCAGTTCGTTCAATGATGTTAAACAAGGAGTTTGGTACACGGATTCTATCGCCCTTGCGGTGAAGGCTGGACTTGTACAAGGCTCTGGAAATGGCAAATTTGAACCGGGTCGTGAAGTGACTCGTGAAGAGATGGCCATTATGGTTGCTAACGCACTGAAAGACAAACTACAGCCGATTGATAAAAATGCAGCATTGGGTAAGTTTGCAGACAAATCCAGTATTGCTCCTTATGCACAAGAGGCTATCGCACAGCTAACTCAATTGGGAATCGTCAACGGTGTTGATGGTGGGAAATTTGCACCTAAGGGTATAGCTAATCGCGCTCAAGCAGCGGTTATCATCTATCGCATGCTTGGACAAGCATCATAATTCTATTGTTCTAACTAAAAGTGTATCGATGATCCTCTTGAGGGCATCGATACACTTTTTTTAAATATAAGAAAGTATAAGTGACACCAATACTCTTATAGTCTTCCCTTAAACGCTTACTGCCCTTACAAGGACACCGAAGGCGCTTTTACTTGTTAAATTTGTTGTTGCTCTTTCTGTGAAATCATGTTAACTTATATTCTGCACTGTATTTTTTTATATCTTGTGCGGTCGTGGCGGAATTGGCAGACGCGCACGGTTCAGGTCCGTGTGGGCTAACCCCCGTGGAGGTTCGAGTCCTCTCGACCGCATACCTAAGTGCATATAAACAGGCAATACTTTTGAATCGCTCTTCAACCTGAAGAGCCTTTTTCTATTTATACGCATAATTCAATTTGACAAACTCTATGTAAAAGAAGTGAAGCAAAGATGGAGCCTAATGTAGGTGTAAATACGAAGCAAAGTGTGCGGTTTCTAGAAAAGTATTTCTCTGGGGAGTCGATAGATTATCGTCAGATGATTGCTTTATTCATCCCTATCCTAGTGGATCAGGCCTTTGTGGTGGGTCTTAATCTAGTGAATACAGCTATGATAAGCTCGTCTGGTGTGGCAGCTATCAGTGCGGTCAATATGATAGATTCTCTTAATATTTTTCTCATTAGTGTGTTTATTGCCGTCTCAACAGGTGGGACGGTTGTTGTTGCGCAGTATAAAGGGAGCGGCAATGACCTCATGGTGTCAAAAGCTACGGCAGGTGCTACGTCATCTGTTTCGCTGATGGCATTTGCTATTGGGATGTTCGGAATTCTTTTTCACAATCCGCTGTTGAATTTACTATTTGGAGCGGCCTCACCGGAGGTTATGGAGAACGCCCGAATATATTTAATCGGGAGCTGTATCTCTTATCTTGGTATAGCTGTTGTGGAAGCGGTATGTGGTGCTCTTCGTGGAATTGGTAGAACGAGGGCCTCGCTTGTACTTTCGCTAATTATGAATTTAACTTATGTCTTATTGAATCTCGTCTTTATTAACCTGTTGCATATGGGTGTTCTGGGGATGACCATTTCTATAAATATAGCTAGATACCTGGGGGCGTTCTGCGCACTTTATTATCTATTCCGATTGGACAACGATCTGCATATCCGTATTCGCGATCTTGTAGCAGTTAAGCTGTCTATGCTGAAAAAAATAATGTTCATCGGGATGCCGTTTGCGGCAGAGCAGATGTTCTTTAATGGTGGTAAAATTCTGACTCAGATCTTCATCGTTAGTCTGGGTACGTATGCACTTGCGACTAATGCGATTGCCTCCTCCTTTGCAGGGATTATGCAAATCCCGGGGAATGCGTTGTCCTTGACGATTATTACAGTGGTGGGACAATGTATGGGAAGCAATAATGTTAAGGATGCTCGAAAATTTATTAAATCATTCCTTGTCGCCTCTTCTCTTTCCCTGGTGGTGATGGGGTTGCTGATTATGCCTTTTTTCAATCCATTAGTGTCTATGTTCCATCCTCCTGCTGAGATTGTGGGTGATATCTTCCTGATTGTGCTCATCAATACGATTGCGCAAATTCCGTTATGGTCTATAAGCTTTATTACGCCTTCGGCGCTTAGAGCGGCAGGGGATTCCAAATTCACCTCTATGGTTTCGATGCTTACGATGTGGCTGTTCCGTGTAGTGCTCGGATACATCTTAGGTATTGTTCTGAACTTTGGTATACTCGGCGTTTGGCTGGCGATGAATTGTGAGTGGGGGATCAGAGGTTTGATTTTCCTGCGGCGATTTATGGGCAAGAAATGGGTTCAGCATCGTGTTATATAATAGATATAAAAAAATCAAAGGACGCCCTGAGGGGTGTCTTTTTTGTATGCTCTGATGAGTGCCTTGGGAGAATGCAGCTTGAGTATTTCTTGGGTAGCGGGGTAATAATATGTAGGAATTGCGTCTTTATGCTTACTAAAACACACAACAAGGAGTCTTGCACAATGTCACATTTCGTTAGATCCGTTACTTCACCCAAGAAATTTATCTCCGGCCATAACTTACTGTCAGATCTGAATGAGTATATTAAGGCGTTTGGCGATCATGCCTATGTGATCTGTGATGAGTTCATTTTGGAACGTGCTAAGAAAGAGGCGGGAAGTTCCATCGAAGGTGCGGGGAATAAGGCTACTTTTGAAAAATTCAATTATGAATGTACTCAGGAAGAGATTGATCGTAATCGGGAACTTGCCCGTAAAGCTGGGGCGAATATCATCGTCGGTATCGGTGGAGGTAAAACACTGGACACCGCCAAAGCTACTGCGTATTATGAGAAGCTACCTGTAGTTATTTTTCCGACGATCGCATCTACTGATGCACCATGTACAGCGCTGGCTGTCATTTATAATAAAGATGGTTCATTTGATCAATACTTATTCCTCCCAAGTAATCCGGATGTGGTCTTGGCGGATACAGCGATTTTAGCTTCAGCGCCTTCCCGTTTTTTCGCAGCTGGAATTGGCGACGCACTGGCTACTTATTTTGAAGCCCGTGCTTGTTATGCCTCTAATGGCGACAATCTCGTACTTATGAAACCTTCTACAACGGGTCTAGGTATATCAAGACTTTGTTATGAAGCTCTACTTAAGAATGCGGTAAAAGCAAAACGTGCGGTCGATCAGAAGCTCTATACACGCGCGGTGGAGGAGACCATTGAAGCGACAATTTATCTAAGTGGTGTGGGTGCTGAATCTGGTGGTCTGGCTGCCGCGCATGCTATTCATAATGGGATGACAGCCGTTCCTTCACTACACAAAGCTCAGCATGGTGAAAAGGTTACGTTTGGTCTTTTAGCCCAGTTAGTACTGGAAAATGCCTCAAATGAGGAGCTGGAAACTGTCATTAAGCTTATCAAGGATGTAGATCTTCCGCTAACCCTCGCCGATCTGGGGTGCACGGAATTTATCGAATCCGAATGGCGCCAAGTTGCTGAAGCTGCTTGTGCAGAAGGAGACACAATGGGCAATATGCCGTTCCCGGTTACTCCGGAAGATGTGTACAATGCGATAGTGGTGGCGAACTCGCTGGCAGAGTCTTATAAATAACTAGCACAACTAATATGTAGTGATAATGAAGGCGCCCTTGGGGGTGCCTTTTGTTTTTATATAGGTTAAGCTGTTGAAGTAGAGTAGGGGTAAAATTATGCTTATAGGTATCGGCTTCGGCATACTTAATCACGGGATAGGGTGCCTACGGAAACGAGATTATTGCTAATCGCCCCGTTGCTGTGCCAATATCACTCTATGTAATAAGGAGGAAAGATGAGAAAAAAACATTTAGGTTATCTAGTCCTTATTATCATAATTATTGGAGCGGTAATAATAGCAGTAATTCACGGAAATTCGGAGCGTCAGAACAAGCAGGCAGCAGGAAGCCTTGGAATGGATTATGTGCGCAAAGAGTACACGGAAAGTGCGTCGCTGAGAGTTGCAACGATTTGCAAACCCTTATTTGGAGGGTCGGGTTATCAGGTAGTGCTCGAGGATTCAAGTGGGCAATCGTATTATGTCATTATCGTTCTCGGAACTACACGTAATCTTGTCACTATGGACGATCTGACGAAAGAGGTGCGGGAAGGTACAACTGTGTTTCCGTGCCACCAATAAAACATGATAAATGAATCGGATCTCATCTATATGATTATTGGGAGGCACTCCTGCGGGGTGTCTGTTTTTGTTATATTAAATTGAATTTTGTTATTTATTTTCGGAATAACTAACATTAATACTAACGTAAACAATAAAATAATTATAACAAAAGGGAATATTTAGATTGTTTTATGCCAATGTAACCGCTATAATCTTGCATATACCGAAATATCTAACGAAATTAAAATGTTTTGTTAGTATTTGTTATTAATAACGAAGCTGAATATGTGGAGGTGAATAGTTAGCGAGTAGGTCTGTAATTGTCTTCTATAAGGACAGATAGTTATTGGGTTCATAACAGCTGGTTGGCTATTCTTATTATCAAATCCAATCATTTTCGAAGGAGAATTAGGAATGAAAAAAGCGAAAAAGTGGCTGGGGAGTATACTTGCCTGTGCAATGATAATGTCTCCTTTCCCCTCTGTAATTTCTGCAGCAGCAGCGCCATCGACTGTGGGATTCGGTGATACACAGGGTCACTGGGCACAACAAAATATTGCGAAGTGGGTAGAAAATGGCGTATTAAACGGGTATCAGGATGGTTCTTTTCATCCCAATGAAGGAATTACAAGAGCTGAGTTTGCTACGATCTTGAATAAGGTATTTGGTTTCTATATGAAGTCAGATCAATCTTTTTCCGATGTAAAAGCGACCGATTGGTATGCAGATCAGCTTTCGTTGGCACGATATGCTGGGTATTATGAAGGATACTCAGAGAATAAAGCACAAGCTACTGATTATATAACGCGTCAGGATGCGGTGACGATGTTGGCTCGGATATTTACTCTTCAAGCTACTGAAAGCGCTTCATCGATGAGTGGATTTAGTGATTCCGCTCAGATTCAGGCTTATGCTAAGGATGCAGTTCATGCGCTCTCAGGTTTGATTACAGGGTATGAGGATGGAACCTTTAAGCCGCTTGGAAGGATCACCCGTGCCGAAGTTATAACGTTAATTAATAAAATAGTGAAGAGTTATTACTCGCAATCTGGAAGCTTTGAAGGAGGAATAGTTTCTGGGAATGTAGTCGTTAATCAGGATGGTGTTGTGTTAAAAAATGCAACGATAAACGGAAACCTGTATCTAACTGCTGGGATCGGTAACGGCGAAGTGACCCTTGAGGGTATTAAGG
This sequence comes from Paenibacillus sp. FSL H7-0323, assembly GCF_038002725.1. Classification (NCBI taxonomy): domain Bacteria; kingdom Bacillati; phylum Bacillota; class Bacilli; order Caryophanales; family Paenibacillaceae; genus Paenibacillus; species Paenibacillus sp. FSL H7-0323. The sequence goes on from NZ_JBBODB010000001.1 coordinate 5,133,951, forward strand.
TTACGGGCACCACATTTATTGCAGGTGGCGGGATAAACTCCATTCTTATTAAGAATAGCTCATTAGGCAAAGTAAATATAAATCGTAAAGAGGGTGAGGTTCGTGTCCTCACGAGTGGTACAACCCAAATTTCTCAGCTAACGGTAGATAGTCTAGCAAGACTGGAGTTTGGAACTGGGACGATGATCACCACGGGAATTCTAAATAGCACTGTGGGGCTGATCCTAGGTGAAGGCGCATCGATTGCTAATCTAAACGTAGCTGTCAAAGCGACTGGAACCACCCTTTCCGGTCAGGGCGACATTGCAAAAGCGGACGTTAAAGCAACAGGAGTAACGTTGAACGGTAAGCCCATTGCTTCTGGCACAATCGTCATTATCAAAGGCAATCAAGGTCCTGTAGCAACGACTACCCCAGCGCCTACCTCGGCATCAGGCTCATCAACAACGCCGGTAGGTCCGACTAATCCAACCGCGGCACCTACAGCGACACCAATACCAACGGAAACACCGACACCGACAGACCCGACGGGTCCTGTGGGACGTATCGAGAATTTAGCGGATGTTGATGCAAGTAGTGAGACTAGATCGCTATTCGCCTATTTACAGGATATCCGCGGCAGTGAGATCTTGTTTGGACATCAGCATGCTACTACAGAAGGACTTTCTATTACTGAAAAGGACGGAACGCAGTCTGAGGTCGAGAATGCAGTAGGCGACCTTCCGGGGCTGTTCGGCTGGGATACGCTTAGTCTTGAAGGTTTTGAGAAACCAGGCGATCTAGGCGCAACCCAGCTGGAGAATCGTGATAAATTAATCGGCGTGATGAAATCTGCTTATGAAAAAGGCGGCGTGCTTACATTAAGCTCGCATATGCCGAACTTCGTCACAGGAAAGGACTTTTATGACACCAAAGGGAATGTGCTTACGCATATATTACCCGGCGGTGACAAACATGCGGAATTTAATGCATTCCTGGATATGATTTCGGACTTTGCAAATAACTTAAAAGATGATGATGGTAAAGCTATTCCAGTCATTTTCCGTCCATTCCACGAGCAAAATGGTGGCTGGTTCTGGTGGGGTGCGCCTTACCGTACGAAGGAGCAGTATGCTGAAATTTATCGTTATACCGTTGAATACTTAAGGGACAAAAAAGATGTGCATAACTTCTTATATGCGTTCTCACCGGGAAGTCCATTTAACGGCACAGATGCGACATTCCTTGAGACGTATCCGGGAGATGACTATGTCGATATCCTTGGCTTCGATAATTATTATGACGGAACCACTGAGGGTTGGTTTGATTCAGTCGTGAAGGATGCTAAGCTGATCTCGAAGCTGGCGGATGATAAGGGGAAAATCGCAGCATTTACTGAGTTCGGTTATTCGGGTGTGAAGCCAACTGGAACGAAGGACCTGAAATTCTTTACCAAGCTAATCGCTGCACTGCAGTCTGATCCGGATGCTAAACGGATGGCGTACATGCAGACTTGGGCGAATTTCAATACAGATTCTATCTTTGTCCCTTATAGAAATGCTCCAAACGGGCTAGGGGATCATGAACTGCTCCCTGATTTTGTAGACTATTATAATGATCCGTATACAAGCTTCAGCCATGAAGTGGCTATTGCGGATGCGTATTCGAAACAGGTAACTACAGAAACCGAGCAACCTTTTTTACACATTGCCTCACCAACGGCAAACCAAACAGTGCCCACGACAAAAACATCGACCCTTCGTGTTCGTGTGTTGAATCAGGACGTGGATAAAGTAACCTACCTGATTGGGGATGACACAACAGAGTACAGCATGGCAGCTGACGCAGAAGGTTTCTATTACTTGGCAGATTGGACACCAGGTGTAGCCTTCGACGAAACTGGCGTGATGCTTACTGTTAAGTCCTATGCAAAGGATGGTTCTGTACTTTCACAAACGATCCAAATCTTTGTAAGTGACGTAGAGGGCAATGGGGACCCATTGATTGTAGATACTTTTGAGAATTACAAAGGGAATGATGAATTACTTCGTGCGGCATTAAGTCCTGCGGGTGATCTAAATACGATCTCACTTGATGCGGACCATAAAAATGATGGCAAGTATGGCCTGAGATTCGATTATAATGTGGATGGCCAAGGTTATACAGGTCGTACCAAAAACATGAATAATGCCGACTGGTCGGACGCCAACAAATTGAAGCTCTGGATTGCACCTGATGGCAGCGACCACAAGCTTGTTATTCAGGTCAATGCAAGCGGCATTTCTTTTGAAGCTTATCCTTCACTGGCAGGTACGACACCTGGCTTGGTGGAAATTCCATTCAGCCAGTTCGCTCCAGCGCCATGGGATACAGGAAATGCCGGTAAAGTAATCACTAAAGAGAACCTTAAGGACATTCGGGCAGTGTCTATCTACGTAAATAAAAAGGACATAGTAGCAAGTACGTCTGGTACGCTGTACTTCGACGATATTGCAGCGTTTAATGATGGAACAGGTGGTGTTCCTAATGGGGGCGAAGGCCCTGGCAGCACGCCAGAACAGGCGAAGCTGTTGTATGGTTTCGAAAAAGATACTCAGGACTGGACAGTAGAGCAAAATAATGCGAGTGCAAGCGCGGCAGTGATCTCGACTGATGAGGCTGCTGAGGGAACTCATTCGTTAAGCACCTTGTTCTCACTCGATTCAGATGGAGCTTTTGAGCTCAGCAAAAATGGCAGTCTGGATCTGAGCGCGGTTGATAAATTAAGCGCACAAATTAAACTGTCGAACGGAACAGCGGATGCACGTTTGTATATTAAGACGGGATCAACCTGGTCTTGGGCTGACAGTGGAGCTGTGAAAGTAGATTCGAGCGGATTTACTACGGTTTCGCTCAACTTGGCAGGTATTGCAGATCTTAATAGTGTAAAAGCCATAGGTATCAAGCTCGAGGGATTCAGTGGTACGGGAACTTCTACGCTGTATCTGGATGATGTTCGGACCCTGAAGAATGGTACCGCACCTGAAGCTGTCGTCTATGGCTTCGAGGACAATACACTGCAAGGCTTCAGCATCAATGTGGATGAAAATAATAAATATAATACAGCGCTGGCTCAGAATCTATCGGTGAGCAATGCTGTGTATGCTGAGGGAACTCATTCGATGCAAGCGGACTTAACATTGAATGGAGGGCAATTCCAGCTGCGTCGTATGGTGGTTACCAACTTAGCGAATGCATCAACAATTACGCTTAAAATCAAGGTTGGACCTATTGATGCAAGCGATGTTAGCGGTGTAATGGCTCAGCTGTTCACCCAAAGTGGCTCAAGCTGGGGAACATGGACTGCTTCTACGGCTACACCAGTAGATGCCAATGGATTTACTACAATAACACTGGATATCAGCAAGGTAGCGGATCGTAATTTGACCCAAGCGATTGGCGTTCAAGTCATGACCACAGCAACTGATCCAGTAGGTAGTGCTACCGTATATGTGGACCAAATCACGATTAAATAGAAAGTAGTAAAGCCGGAAGCGAACATTTTACGATGTTCACTTCCGGCTTATTTATTTAGCATCAAATTTATTCATTTTAAGTCGAGTATCTGCTTGAAATTAACGAAGCTTAATAGACCCGCCATCTACCATGATAGTCTGGCCCGTAATATAATCGGAATCTTCACTCGCTAGGAATACCGCAACACGCCCGATATCACTTTCCAGTTCACCCAATCTTCTCAAAGGGATTTTCGAAATCATGTTTTGGTAATACTCAGGGTTTGCTTCTGCCCATTCAATCATGCCAGGGGAATTAGCAATTGGAGCAATGATGTTTACGTTGATTCCAAATGGACCAAATTCATTAGCGGCTACCCGGGTAATTCCACGGATGGCTTCTTTTGCAGCAGCATATGTTCCTTGATTGGTATCCCCGTTGAGGCCAGCGCCCGATGCAAAATTAATAATTTTACCTTGTGCTTCTTTTAAATACGGTAGTGCTGCTTGCATGAAATAGAAGGTTGGATAGAAGCCTGTATCAAAAGATAAATCGAAATCAGCCTGTGTAGTTTCTTCGATAGATTTCATTCTGGATGCGTGGGCATTGTTTACTAAAATATCTATTTTTCCAAATTTATCAGCTACTTGTTTAGCAAGGTGAGCTATTTTATCGTGTTCCTTGAGGTTCGCTTGAATAAAGATAGATTCAGGTTGATATTCTTGTAATTCTTTAATTGTTTCTTTGCCGGTTTCTTCATTGAGGTCAATAATAGCTACCTTAGCGCCTTCTTTAACAAAAGCCAGGGCCATCCCTTTACCAATACCGCCTGCTCCACCAGTAATAATAGCTACTTTTCCTGCAAGTCTGCTCATGTTGGTATCTCCTTTTTGTGAAAAAATGTAGTATCTAACTCTTATCAGAGGTAAGGTGTAATTGTTACTTCGACTATATATTACCCAAAATAGTAGCTATATTTACCATGAAGTAGAAACGGCATCATTTACCAAGATGAATATAGAGGGTGATGATGAATAATACAGCATCTGATGAGGTCTGTTCCAGCTCTTATGTACATGTTGAGCGATTGAATTAAGCGGCGCACCAAGTGATGAGCAATTGATGATTCATGTGTCGCACCAAGTGATGCTGCAAGTGATGCAATAAGTGAAGTATTTATAGAGTAATTAGGGAAAACTTACCTGATTTTCGGCCGATTTAGTAACTAATTAAGAAATCCCCCTAATTATTAGGGAGGAATTCCCTGATTTCGTGCATTTAGAGTGAATATCGGCTATTTTCAGGGAGTTTTTCCCTAATTAGTTTAAACCCTACCGCAAGCCGTATGAAAAACTCACCTAGCAAGTCGCCCACCGCCCACTGCCTACACCCACCGCTCACCGCCCAACCGCCCACCGTCCAACCACCCAACGCAATATCAGAGAACACTACGCGTGGTATATAGTCATATGGCACAGTAAAATCCATTACTTTTCTTTTCAATTCCATTCCATAAAAAAGAAGCTGCCCCCAAGTAGAATTCACTACTTTTGAGACAGCCTCTTATGGATATTTATAAAGGAAACCCCATCGAGATTACCGCACCGCCATTTCTTCGGTTGCCTGCGCTGATCTGACCTCCACAACGCTCGATGATTGCGCGGGAAATAGCCAGTCCAAGTCCGGATTCTCCGTCTTTTCCTTTTACAAACCGATGGAAGAGATAGGGAAGCAGATCGTCCGAAATTCCAGGACCATCGTCACTTACGGATAACAGGGCCCGGCCCTCCTTGACCGAAACATGGATATAGATATGTTGGTTAGCATAACGTGTTGCATTCGATACTACATTAAGAAGCGCCTGTAGCAGCTTATCCCTATCCGCACGGATCGTAAGAGAATCTTGATGATCGTGGGAGATATGGAGGGTTAATTCTTTTTTCATTAATAGAGGGTTCATTCGTTCGATGGTTTCTGTCAGTAGATCTTTTAAACAAATAACCGTAGGCTTGAATATATCTTCCTCGCTGTCTAGCTTCGCAAGTAAAGTCATTTCGGACACGAGCTTCTTCAAGCGGCTGCTTTCGCTCATGATAATGTCTAGCCCTTTTACTACATTCTCACCTTCAAAAACACCATCCTTAATCCCTTCAGCGTAGCCGGAAATGGACATTAAGGGAGTTTTTAATTCATGAGACGCATTCTGGAAAAATTGTTTCTGCACATGGTTGAAACGATTTAATTCATCTGCCATGTCATATACCGATTGAGCGACAGATCCAAGCTCTCCACCAGCTTTAATTAATTTAACATCTGAGAAGCGCCGTTCTTTGACTTTGCGGAGTTCTTGTTGCAGCCTCATTAGAGGTTGAATCAGCTTCTTGGTGATAAATAGGCCAAATAGGAACATAAATGCTCCCGCTGCGCTGAAAACGATCAGCAGTCTTTTGAGCAAAGCTTGTTCAATAGCAGTGACTGCGCTCATAGGGGTTAGTAGAGTTAGCGTGCCTATAGGTGTAGCCTTCACTTCAGTAATATACCGTGTATCTGTTCCATTCCAAATGTTCTGGAGCTCAGTGGCTTGGCCTGTGACACTCTTGGCATCATAGTTTATTGCAATTGAACTCATCTCTGATGATGTGGACAAGACTTTTCCTGTCTCATCGCTAAGAATGGCTTCGACGCCTGCAGTGCTTAGAGAAGGTAAGGTCACCGGCAGAGCTTCCAGCTGAGTGCCAATCTCCCCGATGTATTTACTTTCTTCAGTCAATGTAACTGACATCGCTGCCCCAATGGTTCTTAAATCCTCTTTTTGTGTTCCGACAAAATGGTTGAGTAGTACAAAATGGATCACGACTGCAGTAATAGATAGTAGCAATACCAATGCAATACTAAAGGCTAAATTAATCTGATGTGCTAGTTTCATTCGTATGCTCACCCCCATCTGTTCTCATGCGGTATCCGTGTCCCCATACAGCCTCAATGGGCAAATGCTCCAGTTTTTTGCGCATCCGTTTAATGAGATGATCCACGGCGCGATCACTTCCAAAATAGTCGTCTCCCCACACATAGCTCAGCAGCTCATCTCTTGTAAATGCCCGGTTAGGGGCATCAGCGAATACTTTTAGCATGGTGAATTCCTTGCTGGTCAAGTCTACCTCTTCACCACACCAGAATACACGTCTTTCTTCCGGCAATAGTAGAAGCTGGTCGATTTCAAGACGGGTGGAAGTGGTCTGACTATTCAATTTTTCGGCCTGATTACTCATTTTGTACCAGCGTTGAAGCTGCCGTTTGATCCGGGCGACTAATTCACGAGGGCTGAACGGCTTGACTAGATAATCGTCACTGCCAAGCTCCAATCCTAATATTTTATCCACTTCATTATCTCTTGCGGAGATCATAATGATCGGTACTTCGGCTTCGTTACGAATCCTTTTACAGAACTCATAACCATCCATGCCGGGGAGCATAACGTCGAGTACCCACATATCCGGGGGGCTAGTCTGCCACAAGGTCCATGCTTCCTCAGCGCTGCCAAGGCCGATGGTGTGGTAGTTTTCTTTTTGTAAATAAGCTTCAACAAGATTGCGTATATGTTCATCATCGTCGACTACGGCAATGAGATATGGATTATTCATTTCGGGTTACCTCCAGATTATTCTCCTACAAGTATATCAATCCAGAGGTGGGTAGGGGCGGCTGCCATTGTATTTCCACAAATTAACCAATGTTCTGCCACACCCATTATGTAAGCTTGGTCTTGTAAGATCATTCGAATCGACGAGGAGTGTTGTATTTATGAATCAACAGATGTTATTTAAAAAGTTAGCGCTGTCCGCCCTGCTTGTGTCCGCCGTTGCTGCACCGTCTGCAACGAACGCAGCAAGTGGAGCGCAAGACGGAAACACGAAAACAACGGCTGCAGCCGTGGTTACTGCTGCCTCTAAAGGAACAATTGCCACTAAAGTAACCACTATTGATTGGGTAGATCCCCTAGAGTTGGCTAAGACCTACGCACCTAATACCCAAGAAGATTGGAAGAACACCTTGGATCAGTATTATAAGGTTGCTGGATTTAGTGTAACCGCACTTGCCGAGCTTGTGCCTGCGGAACTGGTGGAGGGAGTTCAATTATCTAAAGAAATACTATCCACCGAAGCTCTACCTGCAGGATATATTGAAGCTGGTCGTAACCTTGAAGTAATACCTGTAGTCGATGATATGCAGGTAGATAGCAATATCACTACTTCAATTAAAGCTGTAGACGCGACTTCAATTGCTATTTCCATTCCAGATCTTAGCGACGCGGATAAAGCTTTTTTCAAAGCCCAAGATGATCTGAATAGTGCCGCTAAATCCAAAGATGCGACTGTGATCAAGGAAGCTTTAGCTAATCTGCTGGACCAATATAAAGAGAAGATCAAGGAGCTTGAAACAGCCAAATAACGGCGATTAGCGAGGCTTGATACAGAATAGAGATACTGAAAAGGGTAAAGATAAAAGACACCTCGCGGGGTGTCTTTTTAATATGCATATCAATCTTCACGCTTTGCCTTTGGCCCTTACTTGCTTCCGCCAGTTCACACCGATCACCCCGGCGATGATCATCACTGTACCGGTCCAATGGTACCATTCCAGTTGCTCATTCAGCAGAAGTACACCACCGAGAATAGAGACAACTGTTGAAAGACTGCCGAAAATGCTCACGCGTGAAGCTTCCATCCGTGATAAAGCATAGTTGGAGAGGAAGGAGGTAACGAGGGAGGAGAGTACGCCGAGATAGAGCATGGAGAATATAAATTTGGGCTCTTGAAAAGGTGTGAAATACTGATCCAAGGTTCCTGCCGAACCATGCTTAATGATCGACAGTCCATTAAAAAATATAAATCCGAACAAAGTAATCATATAGGTAAGTTCTTTGGGACTCCAGGTACGTGTCAGCTTTCGAGCTGCAACATTATAACCGGCAAGGGATAAAGCTGAGATTAGGATAAGTAAGACGCCCCAAAGACTAGAAGAAGAGATACTCAAACCTGGAATGGCAAAGATAAGAATAATGCCTGCAACTGAGATTAATGTAGAGATCTTTTGGAAGCTGCTCGTGGTTTCCTTCAAGAACATCGCCGCCAAAAGGATGGTGAAGATGGGCATTGTCGCCTGAATAATACCCGCTACAGCGGAAGTTGTATACAAAAGTCCATACGCCTGAAGGGTGAAATATAACGCTGGATACATTAAAGCCAGTGGGATTATCACTGCGGCCTTGGATATTCCAAACTTCACCCGCCCCCACCCTGGAAAAGTAAATAAAGAAGCGGCAAGGAAAGATAACGTGAAGCGATGAGCTAGCGTATCAAAAGGATCCGAGACGGTTAGGGCCATTTTTACAAATATAAAGGAAAACCCGACGATAATAGCATTCATGACAGCTGCTGCTATCGCTTTTTGAGTAGAAGATGTATTCATTAGTAAAGACCTCCAAAGTGTTGCGCGCATTTAGGTACCGGTCCTGTTCTGCTCTTTATTCTAAGGCTAGAGTAGCTGTGCTACAATGTAATTATTATTCATCTGTACCGGTACAGAATAAGCTTGGAGGAAGGTGAAAGGGATGTATAAGTATTCGGAGTTAATCAACGAGCTGGAAGCGCAAATTGCCGAGGATACGTATCGTGAGGGAGATAAATTACCGTCTATCCGGGAGTTGTCCTTACGTTATGGATGTAGTAAAAGTACAGTAATTCGCGCTTTACAGGATCTTCAGGACAAACATTTAATCTATGCCGCCTCAAAAAGTGGTTATTATGTCATGAAACGAAGCGGACAGCGAAAAGACGAAGGTGCACATTGGATCGATTTTACGGTGTCTGCACCCGACCCGGATATTTTTCCGTATCTGGATTTCCAACATTGTATTAATAAAGCGATTGATATGTACCGCAATGACTTGTTCATCTATGGAACGCCGCAGGGGCTTCCTTCTCTTATTCGTGAAATGCAGCGGCATCTGGCTTCTTATCAGGTATTTGCCAATCCGGAACAGATTTTTATTACCTCAGGTGTGCAGCAGGCGCTTGGCGTATTGACCCGAATTCCTTTTCCGAATGGCAGGCAGCGAGTGCTGATTGAGCAGCCGAGTTACCCGTTGTTTATGGAATATCTGAAGACGTATGGCATTGAGACAGAGGGAATAAAGCGTTCGGATGCTGGGGTGGACTTGAAAGAATTAGAACGGTTATTTAAGACAGGCCAGTTCAAGTTCTTTTATACCGTCCCGCGATTTCATAATCCGCTCGGCGTTTCCTATACCCGTACTCAGAAGAAGGCGATTGCTCAGCTAGCAGCTAAATACGATGTGTATATCGTTGAAGATGACTACATGGCGGACTTGGAGCAGGATGCAAAAGAGGATCCGATCTACGCTTATGACGATGCTTCCCATGTGATCTATTTAAAAAGCTTTTCCAAAATTATATTTCCGGGTCTACGTGTCGGTGTCGCTGTACTGCCAGAGGTCCTGTGTGACTCTTTTAACCGATTCAAAAGACTGATGGATATAGATAGCTCTATGCTGTCTCAGGCTGCCCTGGAGTTGTATCTGAAAAGCGGAATGTTCGAGCGCCACCGAAAAAAGATGCGTTCCTGCTACGAAAAAAGATCCACGCTGCTCCATGAATCGATTATGAGAGAGTTAGATACAGCGACAGCACAGCATTATTCCTACCATCCAACCGGCCAGCTTGGTGTGCATACGTATCTGAAGCTTAGTGACAGCGTAAAGACAGAACAGATGATCAAACGTCTGCAAAAAAAGTTCATTCGCATCGAAATGGCGGACAGCGGGTATCTGCCCTCTTTTAATAAAGAGAAGATTCTAAAGCTCAATGTATCCAGTGTAAAAGAGCCGGATATTCGCTCTGGCATTGAACAGGTAATGCAAGAAATACGCTGAGAGCGCAGCAATAAATGAGTGGATGATAATGGTGGAAATGCTGGGAGTCCATTGGAGTAGAAATAAAAAAGCGTTCCTCCAGTAACAGGGATCGTTTTTTGGCGTTGTGGGTCGTTGGCAAATCTGGCAGCAGTGAATTGATGGACAGCAGATCTCATTATCGGTACAACTCGCAGTAATCTCTGGTTCTTCTATAAATATCCGAACACATTTTCTGTGCAATCTTCGGCCGAGTCCTGCGGACCCAGATAACGTTATTTGCTAGTTTTTAGCCTTTGGAGCAGGTTTTCGGACACCAGCGCCGCTATACAATTAGAAAGGGGTTACATTGGGTGGTTTTCATGCTAATAACGGCTATGGGGTCCGCTAGCACTCTAAAAATGTGAAAAAGCCGCTTTTAAGGTCAGCTGTGTCCGATAGCGAATTCGCTAAGTGCAAATTACCAAGATGCTTTATTCATTTTTGCTTCGGTAGCGAGTATCAGCAACAAGCGCAAAAAAAGAGACCGGGTTCGGTCTCTTTTAGTTATTTCTCGATAGGAGGTATGAATTAATTCGCAAAAAAGTTCGGCAGGAACTCTTTATTAGCTTCCAGCATTTCGTCCAGCATCCGAATCGCTACGTCCACGGACGGAACAAGCGGGTGATGTGCGAGCGCCTGAAGGGCAAGGGCGCGGTCTCCGGTGACAGCGGCGTCAATCGCCAGCTGTTCATAGGTTTTGACAGCATGAATGAGTCCTTTAGCCATGGTTGGAATTTTGGTCAGTGGCAGAGGTAACGGGCCGTTTTTGGTGACCACGCAGTTCACCTCAATGCTGGCGTCATCTGGCAGGAAGTCCAATATGCCACGGTTAGCGACATTTAGGGTCTGAATGTCGTTTGATCCGTTATGAAGCGATCTCATGAGATTAACAGCTGCTTCTGAGTAAAAAGCACCGCCGCGCTGTTCCAGCTGCTTCGGCTTCTCGCTTAGCTCTAGATTGCCATAAAGCTCGAAGAGCTCTTCTTCTACACGTTTGACGACTTCAGCACGGTTAATGCCTTGCTTATGGGAGTCCATCTGCTCTTCGAGCATGGCATCGGTCATATAGAAATATTTTAAATAGTATGAGGGCAGTGCATGAAGGGATTGCAGGAATTCCGGGTTCCATTCTCTTGCCGGTACGTTCTTAGCGCTGTAGCTGGTTGTATCTGCAAGCATATCATCCAGCTTGTCTTCACCTTCAACATCGATACGAGTAATCCAGTGCAAGTGGTTGAGGCCCACAAATTCGGCATATACGCGGTCTGCTGCTACATTATATTTGGCAGAGACTTGCTTGATCAGGCCGATAGGTGCGTTGCACAGGCCAATACTTTTTACCTTAGAGTATTTCAGAACGGCTTCGGTGACCATCCCAGCAGGGTTAGTGAAATTGAGCAGCCATGCGTTGGGAGCCAGTTCCTCGATATCACGGCATACATCCAGAATAACAGGGATGGTGCGCAGTGCTTTCATCATTCCCCCAGGACCTGTTGTTTCTTGGCCAATAACGCCATATTTGAGCGGAATCGACTCATCACGAGCACGGGCATCAAGCATGCCGACACGCATCTGAGTGCTGACGAAATCGGCGCCTTCGATCGCTTTACGGCGGTCTGTTGTCAGGTGAACCTCAATCGGAAGGCCGGATTTCTCCACCATACGTTTTGCCAAGTTACCTACAATATTCAGCTTGCGAAGACCAGGCTCAATATCTACAAGCCATAATTCGCGCACGGGAAGTTCTTTATAGTGAAGAATGAATCCCTCTACTAATTCTGGGGTATACGAAGAACCTCCACCGATAACTGCAATCTTTAATCCTTGGTTAGCTGCCAAGATTAATCACTCCTGTCTTGTAGTTTGTTTGATCGATTCATAATCCTGAAATTTCCGCATCTTCTCATATACTTCACTACTAAGGGTCAACCCATCTTGATCCATAGCTGACCATACTGCACCGACTACAGGCTCTGTGGCAAGGGTAACCACTGTTGCCTGAGGGGCTGCAGCGTGTACAGCTTTCTCGATAGGCTGGCGAATCCAACCGCGATCCCCTCGGGTTAGCAGACTTCCTGCCAGCACCACATCGAAGGTCTCCTGCTCCATGCCTAGCTTGTGAATGATAGCTGCCGCAGACTTCCCTAGTTCAACCCCTTGCCGATGTAAAATCTCCAGCGCTACGGCATCTCCTTCAGCTGCTGCTTCAAAGAGCATGCGGGTAACATTTACGGGGACTTTTTTCCAATGATCAAGGAAATCGTGAAACATATGCCCAACTTCCTCATAACCTAACATTTTTAGCAGTAAGCCTGTTAATAGGGTGGGCTGTTCCCGGCCGTCCCAAGCTCGGATAACGGAACGAAACACCTCAATATTGAGTGCGCCACCCCCGCCAAAATCACCGTACATATAGTCAAAGCCGCCGCATTGATAATGCTCTCCCTGCAGGTTTCTGCCTGCTGAATTGGTGCCGGTACCGCAGATGAGCGCGACACCATATGGGCGATTCGTTCCGGCGCGTAGACCGATCATAGTGTCACAGTTAATGGTGTATTTGGTGAATCCTATCTGGCGTATCATCGGATGGAGAATAGCATAGTCGGCCTCGCGATCAGCACCGGCAAGTCCGAGATAGGTATGCTGGATGTCTTCCAACCGGAGTCCGGCTTCAGCCAGCGCCCCGAATGTGGCCTCTTGAATACTGTTGGCGGCCTCAAGGGCGCCTGTCTGGTGGTTGCCGTTACCACTCTTGCCTTTGCCAAGAACATTGCCATGTTCATCGCTTAGCAGAGCATAGGTTTTCGTGCCTCCCCCATCGATCCCCAAGTAGTAAGTCAATGGTCGTCACTCCTAGTGTATAAATTTAATCTACTCAGCTCCGGTAGATTCACGTACGATAAGTTCAGGATCAATCCGCATCCCGGCTCCACGTTTCATCTTTCCGGAGATGCGTTTGAGCAGCATATCCGCGGCTGCCAGCCCGATTTTGTCTGCAGGCTGACGTATTGTTGTCAGATGTGGATGAAGCTGTGAAGCAATATAATGATCGTCATAGCCGACCACTGCCACCTCTTCGGGTACCTGAATGCCCGCTTCCATCAGGGCATTGATGACTCCAAGCGCGATATTGTCATCCCCGGCGAAGACGGCGGTGGGCAGCTTTCCTTCCTTCAGCCAACGTTTGCAGGTATCGTATCCCATCCCAATATCGAAATCACCAGGCACGATCTCAAAGGGGGCCAGTCCTTGTTCCTGAAGCGCCTGTAGAAATCCACTGCGCCGCTCCCGCGTACTCCGGAACATTTCCTGACCGCAGAGATGGGCGATTGAAGTGTGTCCCAGCTCCAGCAGATGACGCGTAGCTGCGTATCCCCCCTTGAAGTTGTCGATCGTGATGGAGTAGGTATCATTTTCGGGCTTCTGATTATCTATCAGCACATAAGGAATACCCCGCCGTTTTAACTCCACAATATAATTGTCCTCTTCCATCGGAGAGAGCAGAATTAAACCGTCTACACGATCCTCCTGAATTAAATAATGGCTATCATCCGATTCGATGCCTGTTGAGATGGATATGGCTAAAAAATAACCATGCATCGCTAATATTTCATTCAGCTCTTTGACCACTGCGTCAAAAAAGGAATCTTGCAGGGTAGTGACAATAATGCCGATAATTCCCGTCTTACCGCTTGCCAGACTGCGTGCCGCAGCGTTAGGGCGGTAATCCAGCTCTTTAATTGCCTCCAGCACCTTTTGGCGATTATTCTCGCGCACCGATTCGGCCCCATTTAACACCCGGGATACGGTTACAACGGATAATCCGGATTTTTTGGCTACATCAAAAATACTCACTTTCATCTTTAATTCTCCTCACGGCAGATTTTCCGATCCTGTTTTCTACTTTCAGTATACAGGGTTGGCAGACTGTCCGCTAAACGTATGATTTCACGCAGGTATACCGTCCCTAAAGGGGGCGGTATACCTGCCAAACAGTTATCGCTGAATGATCTCTGTAACCTTCTTCTGAATCGTCGCCATCACCTCTTCAACCGTCTTATGTCCGGTTTCTACTGGCTGCAATTCATTAATGAACATGTCATTAATTTGCGAGTAGTTGGTGATTAAGTGGTTATAGGATTCGAAGCCGTAGTTAACAGCACCCTCGTAGACATTTTTGATATCCTGTGGATCGATACCTTCAAAATGTTTATAGTAAGCTTCTGCAGCTTCGGTGTTGACTGGTGGGTTACCGCCACTAAGCTCAATGGATTTCTCTTGCACTTCGCTTGTGATCAGGTATTTGATCCATTCAAAAGCTTCCTTCGGATGTTTGGAGTCCTTCAAGATCAGCAGCGGATCGACATAAAGGGTGCTGCGTACCTTTTCGTTTCCTCCCCATGGCACAGCGGCTACGCCAATTTTGAAGGGGAAGTCATTTGCACCTGCAAGGTTCCATGAGCCTCCGATAGACATGCCGATTTTACCAGCAACAAAGGGATCGCCGTTCTGTCCAGCTACACTTTTGCTCCATTCGGAAGAAGGAGAGACTTTATCCTTAAAGACAAGATCAAATAGCTTGTTGTAGGCAGCGATCACTTCAGGGGAGTCAAAATAAGTCTCGGAAGGCACGCCGCCATTAGTCCATGTATCTTCTGAGTAAGGCTCCGCTCCAAAATATAACGGCCGCATATCGCGTTCGGACCAAGTGAAGTCTACGCCATATTGAGTTTTGGCGATATCATCGGATACAAGCGTCATTTGTTTAGCTTCGTCGACCATTTTTTCAAACGTCCAGCTCTTATCTTCATAATTGCTTGTTGGATAAGTCAGTTTGGCAGCATCAAACATGTCTTTGTTATAGAGCATTAAGGTGACATACATATTGACCGGGATGCCGTAAGTGTGATCTTTAACCTTGTAGATACCCATTAGATTCTCTGGGATACTATAATCCTCTGCCTTGAAACCATCCTCTTTCATAAGGTCGGTCATATCGAACAACATACCCTTATTGTAGTATTCTGCGAAACCTCCATACCCCCAGTGACTTGTCACGTCGGGCGATTTGCCGCCGGCAATTAGCGTTTGCAGCTTGCTGTCGAACTGCTCATAAGGCGCTTTTTCCACTTTCACTTTAATATTCGGATGCAGCTTCTCGAAATCAGGGATTAATTTTTCGACAAATGTGCGGTCTTCTGAATCTATTGTGTAATGGGTAATCGTTACCGTTTCTGCTTTACCTCCAGAATTAGTAGAGTCACCGTTTCCTCCAGATAGGGCGTTACCCGCCGATTTGCCGCCGCTACAGCCTGATAAGGCTAGAACAACGAGCATGGTAGCTGCAAGTAAAAGCGCAATACTTTTCCTGTTCTTGTTCATTAGCTAAACCCTCCATGATTTCAAGTATATTTGGCCGCCGGATGGCGGATTATTACTTAATCCCTGTAAGTACAATCCCTTCGACGAACTGTTTCTGGGCTACAGCAAACAGCGTAACGATTGGGACCATAGCTAGAACTGAAGCAACCATTAGCAGATGCCAAGGTGGAATACGGAACCTCGATGAGGTAAGAGAAGCCATCCCGACGGGTAGCGTGAACTTATCTGATGAGCTTAAGTAAAGCACTGGCGTAAGCAGATCATTCCAGTTGTAGATAAAAGCAAAGATAGCTACGGTCGCAAGTGCAGGTTTGGAGAGTGGGATTGCTATGGTAGCCCACATCCGTATTTCACCACAGCCATCAATGCGTCCGGCATCAAACAGCTCTTCAGGCAATGTGGAGAAGAATTGGCGCAGCAGAAAAATATTATAGGCTGAGCCGAAGAAAGCAGGCACGATCAGGGGTAAAAAGGTATCTATCCAGTTCATTTGCGAAAAGAGTACAAATTGCGGAATCATAATGGCCGGATAGGGTAACATCATGGTGCTCAGCAGCAGGATGAACCACACCTGATTACCTGTACCTCTGAATCTGGCGAATCCATAGGCAACCAGCGCCGAAGAAATCAAGGTTCCCACAACACTAAAGCCGGCGATAATCAGACTGTTTTTATAAAGAGTACCGAACTGCAGGGTATCAAATATTTCTGTGTAATTGCTCCACTGCCAGCTCTCCGGAAGAAAGGTGGGTGGGAACTTCAGCATCTCGCGTTTGGACTTAAGTGAAGTGGAGACCATGAAGAACAAAGGAAGCAGCATCAGAAATGTTGTAACTACTAGAGTAATAAAGCTGAAAATCTTAACAGGCTCCGCTTTCCGGCGGCGGTTTGTTCCTTTAGTCCGGGGGCTTAGCGCTCTGACTGTACTCATTTGCGTCCGCCTCCTTCATAGTGAACATAACGGTTAGACAATTTCATAATAAGTGCGGTGCACAGCATAACTACGATAAGGAGCACCCATGCCAAGGCTGAGGAATAACCGGCACGATATTCTTTGAAAGCGCTGGTGTAGAGATTATAGACATAGAACCAGGTAGAGTAATTCGGCCCCCCTTGAGTCATGACAAAAGCTTGGGTAAAGACTTGGAAGGAATCAATCAGTCCCATAATCAGTTGGAAGAGCAGCACGGGAGAGATCATCGGTAAGGTAATGTTCAGGAAGATTCTGAAGCGCCCGGCACCGTCAAGGTTAGCGGCTTCGATCAAGCTAGCCGGTACGCCTTGCAGACCTGCAAGAAATAAAATCATTCCTGAGCCTGCTGTCCAGAAAGTCATGATGATCAAGGCATATAGTGCAGTGTCTGGGTTCATCAGCCAAGCCGGTCCATGAATGCCGAACCAGGAAAGGATGTAATTGAAGAGCCCGATCTGCGGGTTGAAGATCCAGTACCACAGCAGGGACATGGCCACGCCGGATACCATGCTTGGGAAATACATTGCTGTTCTGAAAAAGCCGCGCAAAGGAATGGTCTGGTGAAGCAATAGTGCAAAGCCAAGACCGAGCGCAAGCTGGATAGGTACACCGATGAAGGTATATCTCAGCGTGACAACCACCGATTTCCAGAACAGGTCATTGTGAAACATCTCTGTGTAGTTAGCGAGCCCGATAAATTTAGGTGGGTGTATGATGTCATAATCAGTAAAGCTGAAGTAAAGCGATGATAAGATAGGATAAAGGGCGAATACTAGGAAGCCGATAATCCAAGGAGAAATGAACAGATACATGTAGAACGTCTGCCGCCTGTTCTCGCGATTGATCATGACACACCAACCTCTCGTTTTAAAAGTATAAGCGCTTTAACTTTTGATCATGCTAACACTATTAATTAGCAATAATACTAGGTACCTAGAGATTAAAGTTTAACCGCTTTAACTTTTTGTTTCGCTTTAATAAGCTTATCATAGAGGATGATCTCTAAATAATCAACACTTATTTTAACTATAAAAGCGCTGTCAGTCATTAAACGTAACATACAGTCTGTCATTTTTGTGAAAAAGGGACCTGAAATAAGATTCGGGAGATTATTGTGTTAACTATTATAACGCAATTTTATTATTTTTTATTAATATTCCTCATGCTATGATTAGGTTTGGTCATATTTTGTTAGAAATGAGGAAACTGAATGACGACTAGACCTTACTTAAAAATGATCCAGCATTCTGTTACAGCCTCAGGGATTAGCTTTGAGGAAATTACACCGAATTTCGTATATAGAGCGACAGATGGAGTGAAATCATTTGTGATGGTAGACGCTGAGATCGGACTAAACAACAGTGCTTCTACGATCATTGCCATGAGTAAATCTCTAACTTATGATGTTTTGCATAAGGCGAATATCCCAGCCGTAGAACATATTTATTTGCCGCATCCTGACTCCAAATTTAGCAATTTGAATCCTTATCCATTGGCTGAGCGTTATTTCCAAGCGTGCAATGGGGAGGTAGTTATGAAGCAGGATAACGGGGCGCAGGGAAATCATGTGTACAAAATCAATGAGATAGCCGATCTGCATGAAAAGCTGGATTTATTATTTTCTTTACAGCTTAATGGGGCAATAGGTCCTTATTATGAAGCGGAGATTGAGTATAGAATTGTAACTTTTAATCATCAGGCGCGTGTATTCCTTGGCAAAAAAAGAGTTCGTTCGTGGAAGCATAATTTGATTAACGGAGCTGTTACGATTGAGGTGAAAGATCAGGCCAAACAAGAGGCGCTGGCGGAGCTTGCCTCCTGGACCTCTAAAGCGCTGGGCCTTGATTTCTGCTCAGTAGATATCTTAGAGACAAATCAAGGCTTGATGGTGATTGAGGTCAACCATAAGGTGATGTTAGATGAATATTGTAAGCAAAATCCAAGTGAAGTACCTGGCCTCTCAGACCTTTACAGGGAAGTTATTCTTCAGCGTATGAATCAGTTATAAGCCGATATTCAGCAGCGATTGCCCGAATAATCTTTTGGCATTTCCGATTAGAGTTTGCGTACCCACGATTACAATAATCTCCGAAGGTGATTGTTCTTTAACATACGTAAGAGCATCCTCTAAATAAGGGAATTCGGAACTTTTTTCGAGAAAACTTTTAGCGATAAGCAGGGCATCCGTTGGGAAAATTAGATGGCTTATATCGGGTTTGGTTACGATTAGTTGATCCGAGACTGTACTCATGACTTCGATGACCCCTGTGTAATCTTTATCCTTAGGGACACCGATGATGGATGTGACGGTACGGCTGCGCTCAGGATTCACTAATTGAATAAGTTCAGCCAGATAGCTTGCAGAATCTCTATGAATAGCTCCGTCAATAATCGTCAGTGGGTCATGATAGATAACTTCACAACGCCCCGGCCATTGTAATTGTTCAAAACAGTGATGTACGATCTTCTGATCAAGGGGTCCCCCTGTAATCTCTTCACAAAGTGCGACTGCGCTGGCAGCATTGACCGCTTGAAACTGTCCCAATAGCGGAAGGGTCAAGGCTGGATAAACGGCTGGCTTCGTCCGGACATCAAAAGTAGTTCCGACAGAAGTGGTTGTGATAGATTCAGCTAAAAACTGTTCTTCATAATATTGCACAGGGTTGGAGGAGAGGTTGTCCTTCATGATCGCAAGAACGTCGGATTTCTGTTTGCTAACATAGACGTTTGTTGTGTTGTTTTTGACAATCCCCAGCTTGTGCAGTGTAATGCTGTTCAGATCAGGTCCCAAATGGGCTACATGCTCTTCCATAATCGGGGTAATGACAGCCCAGTCATTGCTCAGGACATTGGTGTCATCAAACCTTCCTCCTCTACCGCATTCAATCACATTGATATCTGTACCCTTCTCCTTAAAGTACAAAGCCGCAATAGCCAAAGCAACCCCAACCGGACCTTGATATTCATCAGCAGCAAGCTGCTCTTCGATCTGGTGGAAGCCCCCGCGAATTACATTACCTAATCGCACAAAATCTTCTGTGGCTATTGCCTGCCCATTGATCCGGATTCTTTCGTTGAAATCTACCAGGTGAGGGGAGGTGAATAACCCCACTTTATAACCCAAGTGACTTAACAGAGAGGAAATAAATCTAGAGGTGGAGCCCTTACCTTTACTGCCTGTGATCAGTATGTATTTTTGATTGCGATCCGGACTTCCGACTGCATCCAGTAATGCTCTGGTTAACTCCGGTTTTCTAACTTCTTCATCCAAAGTTTCTGTAATGTTGTTAATGGCCCTTAGGTAAGAGCTGTAGATCATATCTTCTACTTGGGATTGTGAAGTGAATTCCACGGAAATCCCTCCATTTAATTAATTTTGGCGCGTTCCTCAGATAGTGTTGTGTAGATGATAATCGGAAGTAACACAAGAGAAATGATGACGGTCAGAGCGATGCTCCAGTTCAAATCCTTATATAGCTGTACTATGGTGAACAACAAAGCGATAACAGGTAAGACTAGTTTATTTAA
Source organism: Paenibacillus sp. FSL H7-0323 (assembly GCF_038002725.1). Taxonomy (NCBI): domain Bacteria; kingdom Bacillati; phylum Bacillota; class Bacilli; order Caryophanales; family Paenibacillaceae; genus Paenibacillus; species Paenibacillus sp. FSL H7-0323. Next base: position 5,154,281 of record NZ_JBBODB010000001.1, read on the forward strand.
GTGCTTTAGGAATAAGGAGTACATACTTCTTTTTACGGTAACTGATGTGCCGATGCTTGGGATTTCTAACTCGTTACGCGATAAGGCGGTGATCCCGATAAATAAGTGGCTGTCGATAAATTTAAGCTGCTCATTATCCGCATAAAGCTTGACTGACTGGGCAATATGCTCCGTATCGATGTCTAAGATGGGGATAGTGATTTGTTTGGAATTATAGGAGATCACGATCTGATCTGTTTCTTCCATGCCTAGCAGTTTTCTAACATTCGGATGAATTCTGCATAAATTCTGGTGCTCATCAAAAGGGTAAGGATGACCCACTCTGAGGGTGAGCTCTCTTTTGCCAATAAAAAAGTTCCCTAATGCACTTAAGGGCCGTTGGATCAGTTGATTTATAAGTTTATGTATGCCTGGCTTGGGTTGAGAACGCGTCCTAGCGCGAGTAATGATTAATGGATCATGCCCCTCGGAATGGGTTTCAAGCAATAACATGATGTATCTGTTGAAGTAAAGGGTATTCGGTTTGGCTGTGCTATCTTCTCGTAAAGTTAGGTTTACCCGGAAGCCATTTTTGGGATTGATAAGTTCTACTTGATTCGTATATTTACGGACGAGTGCTGGACAGGCTTTTACATAGGGTTTGGCAATCTCGTCCACTTTAGGAATTCCCCGAAGAACTGTGTCGTATTCTGGCTTCGTTATTGTTAATCCTGTAGTCAGGCAGTCCCCGAGCTTGTCCTTTGCCCGCTTGGATAATTGGATTGTACCTCTTGGCACCTCATCTGCCGATAAAATTAAACAGCTGACTTTGACACCATTCTCTGCTGTAAGATCAACGAAGATATGCTGCACTAAACCTAATTCCTTTAACTCTTCGGAGTTCATTGTGATTTCTTCACGAGGTTGAAGGCTTTGTTTGTCTAGAATAGTAAAGGTTTGCTCGATAATAATGTCAGACACCGCCCAATAGTTTAATGATTTGTTCAAGGGAATGAATGGTTTTTTGGAATAAATCAAACGCATTCGGGTTACGATAATTTCGATTAATTTCAATTTGAATACTTTGAACTAACAATTCCTTAGTGCAATATGAAGTAATCGTTCCAGGATGGGATGCAGAAAATGTATGATTTTGTCGAACATTGGTAATACCATTATTGTTAAAGATGCCTATGACGTCATTTAAATTATTCTCTCGTATAGAGGTTCCGTACAGTGTCCCTAGGTCAATATCAAACTCTCGAAGTTTGGAAGCTCCGTGCAGATCGATCACAAACTGAATGCGATGTTCTTTGACAAGCGCTCGTAGCGCAGCCTTATATTCTCCACCTAAGATGTAATTTGGGTCTTCTTTGGAAAAGCTATTCGAATAAATACAGTAGCAATTGGTGAGCTTTTGTAACAAGAGGGCAAGGGAGCCTGTATACATGTCAGCTGGTTTTACAGCATGTTCTCGAAAATGATTAATGGCATGTGGAGCTGAGACTAGTACAGGAAGGGAGCCTTCTACAATGGAGTAAGAGGGAGCTACCCCGATATCGCCAAAATAATTATTATTGGAGAATTGTAGCTCATACTGTTCGATCAGAGATAAAATATGCAATCACCTATTCATAGTTATTTAATGGGTCGTTAACCATTAGTATGTCCTAAGCATTCACCATTCATGAATAAGGATGAATCTATTATAACGCTTGCAAGGTTTGCCGTGGGCAGTTTTTCCATAAAATGATTCTAAAAGATTGGCTATTGAAAAGTTCAAAATGGTGTGCTAATATTTCAATTGAAAACGTTACCGATAAGGATACCGAGAAGGATACCAAAAAGTAGGCTGGGGATTACTTAAGCAAATGAAAACGCTGACATAATTTTCACTAACAGCATCGGAACGTCTTCATGCGAAGTAATCTAATAAAAAGTACGAGGGGGAAGAAGAATGAAGAATATCAAAAAATATTTAGGGCTCATGTTAGTAATGTCTATGGTTGTTGTCTTAGCGGCAGGATGTGGGAATAAAGAAAATAATTCTGCATCCAATGATGGAAACGCTACATCTGGTAAAAAAGGGTCAGTTTATTTCTTGAACTTCAAACCTGAGATTGCAGAAATATATGAAAAGATCGCTAAGGATTACGAAGCAGAAACAGGAGTTAAGGTAAAAGTCGTAACGGCTGCTGCGGGTACTTACGAAACTAAATTGAAATCCGAAATCTCCAAGTCTGAAGCGCCAACTATTTTCCAAATTAACGGACCTGTTGGTTTTCAATCCTGGAAAGATTACACCTTGGATTTGAAAGATACTAAGCTTTACAGCTATCTGTCCGACAAAAGCTTGGCTGTAACTGAAGGTGAAGGCGTGTATGGTATCCCTTACGTAGTTGAAGGATACGGCATCATCTACAACGACGCAATTATGAAGAAATACTTCGCTTTGGCTGATAAAGCGGTATCGATCTCCTCCACAACTGAGATCAATAACTTCGACACTTTGAAAGCAGTAGTAGAAGATATGACGGCTAAAAAAGACCAACTGGGCATTAAAGGTGTATTCGCCTCCACTTCCCTCGCTGCTGGTGAGCAATGGAGATGGCAGACTCACCTTGCAAACTTGCCGCTGTACTATGAATTCAAAGACAATACTGAGTTTGACAACACCGTTCTTGCGGGTCTAGCTTCTAAAGAAGTTGAATTCAAATACAACGATAAATTTAAAAACATCTTCGATCTGTACATCAAGAACTCTGTAACTAAAGAATCCTTGCTGGGTAGTAAATCCGTAGCTGACTCCATGGCTGAATTTGCACTTGGTAACGCAGCTATGGTTCAAAATGGTAACTGGGCTTGGTCACAAATCAACGATGTTGACGGTAACGTAGTTAAAGCTGAAGAAATCAAATTCTTGCCTATCTACACAGGTATGGAAGGCGAAGAAAAACAAGGTTTGGCTGTAGGTACAGAAAACTATTTCGCAATCAACAGCAAAGTATCTGCTGAGAACCAACAAGCTTCTATCGCTTTCCTGGAATGGTTGTTCTCCAGTGAAAAAGGTAAAGCTTATGTAACTAACGATCTAGGTTTCATCGCACCATTCAATACCTTTGAAGACAGCGAAAAACCAGCAGATCCACTTGCTAAAGAAGTATCTGCTTGGATGGAAAAAGATCTTACTTCTGTAGCTTGGACATTCGCAGCATTCCCAAGTGAAGAATTCAAAAACGTCTTTGGTGATGCGCTCTTGCAATACGCTCAAGGAAACAAAACTTGGGATGAAGTTGTAACCATCTTCAAGGACACTTGGAAGGCTGAAAAAGCAAAATAATAAATGCATGGAAAGATGCTTGAATAACTCTCAGTTGTCATACAGATAAAAGCTTAGTGCCACTGGGCTCCCTCGGGATTCAGTGGCACTAAGCAACAATTGGAGTGGATCTTGCTACATCTGTTTCATCATTTTCCATACTGAGATAGGAGAAGACTCCATGGAAAAATCGATAAAAAAATATTTTGCTCTTTTTGCATTACCGACCATAATAGCCTTTGGAATTGCCTTTGTGATCCCTTTTCTTTTGGGTATATATTTGTCTTTTACAGAGTTTACTACAGTCAATGATGCAACATGGATAGGGTTTGGCAATTACGCTAAAGCTTTTTCGAATCAAGAGTTTCTAAATGCATTAGGTTTCACCGTTAAATTCACAGTTTTATCTGTTCTTACTATTAATGTGTTCGCCTTCATCTTGGCGATGTTATTAACTAGAAAGCTAAAAGGTACCAACGTATTTAGAACGATCTTCTTTATGCCTAACTTGATAGGCGGTATCGTATTAGGATATATCTGGCAGTTGATTTTTAATGGGATTTTGTACAAATTCGGTGTCACTTTGACCTCTGATGCAACGTATGGATTTTGGGGACTAATCGTTCTTATGAATTGGCAATTGATAGGGTACATGATGATTATCTATGTTGCAGGTATTCAGAATGTTCCTAAAGATATAGTAGAAGCCGCAAGAATTGATGGAGCTTCACGTTCTAAGATTTTGCGTAATGTGACTATTCCACTCGTAATGCCGTCCATTACTATTTGTTTATTCTTAACTTTATCTAATTCATTTAAATTGTTTGACCAGAACTTAGCGTTGACCGCTGGTGCACCTTCTAAGCAGACCTCCATGTTAGCACTGGACATCTACAATACATTCTACGGAAAATCAGGATGGGAAGGTGTCGGTCAAGCGAAAGCCGTCGTATTCTTTGCTTTAGTAGCCTTAATCGCCTTAATACAACTTGTCATTACTAGAAGAAAGGAGGTTGAGAACTAATGCAAAAGACTAGAGCAAAAGATTACTCCATATTCACCATTTTGTTGGTCTTGGCCATTGCGTTCTTATCTCCTATTTTTATTGTTCTGATGAACTCCTTCAAGGGTAAGTTCTACATTAGTGATACGCCGTTCTTATTCCCTAATGAGACTACGTTTGTTGGTTTAAAGAACTATACTAGTGGTGCAGCAAAGATTGATTTCTTCAGTGCCTTCGGAATGTCCTTGTTTATTACGGTATGCTCGGTGGCTGTGATCGTGTTATTTACTTCCATGACTGCATGGTACATTACCCGGGTGAAGTCCAAATTCACAGGCATGATGTATTATGCGTTTGTATTCTCGATGATCGTGCCTTTCCAAATGGTTATGTTCACAATGACTAAGACTGCAAACGTGCTGCATCTCGACAATCCGATTGGGATTATCTTAATCTATTTAGGGTTTGGATCAGGGCTGTCTGTGTTTATGTTTAGCGGATTTGTGAAGTCTATCCCGCTTGAGGTTGAAGAAGCGGTAATGATTGATGGCTGTAATCCACCTCAGGCCTTCTTTAAAGTGGTATTGCCCATCCTGAAACCTATTGCTGTAACTGTAGCTATCCTTAATGTAATGTGGGTATGGAACGACTTCCTATTGCCAGACCTGCTGATTGGTACAGAATATAAAACGATTCCTATTGCGATCCAGTACCTAAAAGGTGGATACGGATCGATTGACATGGGAGCTATGATGGCGATGCTGGTCTTAGCTATTGTGCCAATCATCATTTTCTACCTGACTTGTCAAAAGTACATCATCGAAGGTGTCGTTGCAGGTGCGGTTAAGGGTTAAGCTTGATCTACCTCGTTAAATAAATTAATATTCATGTAAGAAGCGAGTAGGGTGTTTTTCTTGGTGGGTGACCATCAGGAATCCCCTGCTTTCTTATTTTGACTATGAAGTTGAATAAGGATTAAGGAGTTTGATAGATACTAACAAGTAAAGGATAGATAGAAATGGAGAGACTGACTATTATAGACATCGCCAAATTATGCGGTGTTGGCGTGACTACTGTATCAAGGGCTATTAACAATCATCCGGATATTAATGAAGAAACAAAAGCGATGGTTATGAGGGTTATCAAAGAAAATCATTATGTCCCGAACAACAGTGCAAGAAATTTAAAACGTTCTGATTCGAAAACGATTGCAGTATTGATTAAAGGGATATCCAATCCATTTTTTAGCCCGATGATCAAAGTGTTCGAAAAAGAGATTCAACGCAAGAAATACTCCTTCATCCTACAGCGAGTTGATGAGAATCAAGATGAGATCGAAGTGGCGATTGAGCTGGAGAAAGAAAAAAGGCTAAAGGGAATTGTCTTTTTAGGAGGGCTATTCTCACACTCTCAAGAGAAATTACAGCAATTAACGGTTCCATTTGTCCTTAGTACGATCGGAATGACGGAAGAGTTTGATTTGAGCGACTATTCTTCTGTATCTGTCGATGACTTTAATGAGAGCTATAAGATTGTGGACTATTTATGTAATCTGGGGCATGAGAAAATCGCAGTCATTACTGCACCAGAAGAAGATGTAAGTATCGGTAAGTTAAGATATGAAGGTTATAAAAGGGCTTTAGCTGATCATGGAATCGCTTATAATGAGCGGCTAGTGCGGCGGATGAAAGAGGATATCGACAGTTACAGTATGGAAAATGGGTATGCGGTTACAAAAGAATTGCTAGAGTTAGGTGAAGAGTTCACCGCTATTTTTACCTTATCAGATAGTATGGCTATCGGCGCCTGTAAGGCAATATTTGAAGCGGGCAAGCAAGTCCCGGAAGATTACTCTGTGGCTGGTTATGACGGATTGGATATTTCCTTCTATTATAATCCTTCTATTACTACCATCAAACAGCCGGTAGTGGAGATTGCGGAAGCGACGATTAAGATTCTTTTTGATCTCATCAATAAGAAGGTTAAGCATGCGCATCAGATTTTCCCGGCTGAATTAATAGTTAGAGAATCTACAAGGTCTTTATTGTAGTTTCAACAAGTGAGTATGTTTAAGTTTATTTACGAATCGGGGTGGGGAGATAGAACCGCAAGAGATTAAACCTAACGATATCAACAGCATCACACGGTTTCTCACCGCATTTGGTGATCCTACTCGGATTCGGATTGTTACGTTATTAGGGAATAAAGGTCGGCTGAATGTTGGGGAAATTGCAGGTGAATTCGAAATAAGCAGGCCAGCGATTTCACATCATCTCAAAATCCTACGGGATGCCCGCATTGTTGACCATAAAAAGAGAGGCCAGGAAGTCTATTACTGGCTGGCGCGTGAACGGCTAGCAACAAACTTTAGGGCGCTTGCTGATTTGGCAATGTCGTTTAATCATGGGGACTAAGCCATCTCAAGGGAATGGTTCAGTCCCATTTTAGGATAACCAGGCATTTACCATATCGGAGACGGGTTTATAGATAAATATCATCCATCCCAATGGGTTAGAGACCGAAATATGTAACGCATTAATAAGACTGAAGAAAGTTCCCAGCAACAGAAGAAATGAGAAAACCCACATCTCCTTGATTAATTTTTTCCTCCACATCAGGGGAACTTCAATGGCTGCTATAACGGCTACAACTATGAGAATCACTACTATACCCAATATTCACAACCTCCCAAACCATCTAGTTTCGAGATATTAAGTCTTTGCTCAGTGCTCTTCTGAACATTACTACGCTTAACAAAACCAGGGGTAGAAATAACCCAAAGGTTATAACATAATACACCCAATAATTATCAAAAATTTCGCCGTAATAAGTGTAATTTGGGGCTATAAGAGGTGCTAGTGCGACCAAAATCAACCCTGTCGGTAAGGATAACACTCGATACTCCTTCAATTTTAATAATTGGGACAACCCCAGAATAAAAGCATAGAAATACAAAGTTACTTTTATAAAGAAAGTTAACATCCACTGTAGAGCTATCATGGCTTCCACCCGCTCAAAGATTCCACCAACAGATATGCGCCTTGCGATGTTATAGCTGGGATATATATCTCTGGCCGTCAGATCCGGACCTAAGACCAGTATGGAGACGATGAGCGTTATGAAAATTACAGTCCCCCCTAGGAGGGTGCCTTGTAAAAAACTCCTTGTTATCTTTTGTTGTTTATCTACATAAGGAAGTATCATTAGAAAGACGACTGGTTCTAAAAAAGTGTAGGCCGTAATGGGAATAGTCCCTCTCAGTACTGGCTTTATTCCATCTTCCAGGATGGGGAATATTCTGATAATTTCCATCTGAGGAACAATTGCGACCGTCAGGATCAGAAATAGGATAACGACCATTGGAGTGAAGATCTCTCCCGCTCGTCCGATAACCTCAATACCGAGCCGCGTTGCCATAATTACGATAAGTATAAATAAGAGCAGGATGGCCGGGATAGGAGTTCCAGGCAACATTTCTGAAATCACAAAATCACTGATCTCCCTCATACTTCCAGCGATAACTATAAGAAAAAACAATAAAGTCATAAGCGATAGAATAGTCCCAAGCCATTTTCCGAAGACCTTTTGAATTGCCTCAATAAGCGTTAATTTGGGATATAACTTTGCGAACTTGCTGTACATATAGTTGGCCAGCAAACCTAATGCCATTCCAATTAAAGCTGAAATCCAGGCGTTTTGTGTGGCGTAGTGTGTGGATGAAGAAGGGATTATAAGGATGGAATCCCCAATAGTAAGGAGCATAACCAGTAAGGTTAGCTGGCGAGTACTTATTTTTCCCTTTTCCAACATGGTTTTGTTCACTCCAATTCATCACTTCGCCTCTTCTAGGAAAGAGTTAGTCACTTTCCCTAACAGGCGAATCTTAATATCCATCTTTACGCTTACTGGAAGGTTAACAAAGGTCTCATCCCAATTGTTTCGCAGTTTCTTCCACGCCTGCGGGTTAGAACGATGGATGATTTCGCCGAATCCAAAAATATCACTTTTGTATTCAGTTTGTACCTTTTTAATTGTAGCTTCGAATAGATTTATTACTTTTTTATTGGCGATTTGTTCTAATTGAGTGATGGTCTTTGGGTCCCTTAGATCAAGATTTCTGCATTGTACCTCTCCTAAATCTGATTCTAAATGCTGCTCAATAGTGATTTCTGGTTTGCCACTATGGATGCTGCCTTTCATTTTGGAACGGGCTTCAAATACATCAAGTGAAACCTTTTTACCTTCGGGACATTGGATATAGAAAACAGTGCTCCTTACTTTATTGGTTAAATAGTTATACACTTTTGATTCCTCTGGATTTAGCCAACCAATCAATTTGTCCTCCTTGAATATGGCCAATCCGGAGTATTTCAATTCCGTTGGAGAGTCTACCGTTTCAACATTCTTCGGAGTTTCTCCTTCATCTACACTTCCATCGATGACAACACCTGTTAAGACTGGATTTTTACCTTTACTCACAAGTTCTGTAATTAGGGTTCCTAATGTCACAGTAGATGTAGGTGCCCAATTTTTCTCAGAGGTTTCCAGACTGGAAAACAATCGCACGGCAGGAATCTTTTCAAGACTGGTTAATATTTTCAACGCATCTTCTGCCCTCGCATCCTTTGCTACCACTATAAAATAATCATTTCGCGTATCGTTGTCTCTTGACATGAAATCAAGAACATCGCTGATTCCCTCTTTAGCCAAATCCTCGCCAAGGACTAGGATTCGTAAATGAGAGATATAAATTTTACGTGGACTAACGGTTGTGATTTTTCTAAGGGCTTCATATACGGTATTTCCCGTCGCTTTATAAAGGTTGACTGGTGCCTGAGGAGAGCCCCCCTTTGAGCCAGCGATTTGACTGGGTAAGACCACTTGCGCAGAAACTTGATATTGATCTCCGATTTTATCGATACCTATTCCTACAGCAATCGCAAGATCATTTAATTCTCGGCGGCTCCAGCAACCTGTTACAAATATTTGCATGAGAATAAGAACACAAATCAGAAGCGATCTTCGTTTCATGAATTATTCCTCCGTGAGATCTCCCGGTTTCTCCGGTGGTGAACTCTTTTCCCGAACGATATTTTTTTTATTGATAAGTCTAGGGCGGGTAAACATAGCCCAATGCGGCATTCGGAAAAAGGTGTCCTTTTGATCGGCGAGATTATAGGGAGCAAACGGGCTCAAATAAGGAATTCCAAAGGAACGTAAGCTGCACATGTGAAGAACTATCGCAATAACGCCGATAATGATCCCAAACAATCCAAAGGATGCAGCAAGGAACATCATTGGGAAACGGAGCATTCTGATGGTCAGGGCAAGATCGAAGGATGGCAGCACAAAGCTGGAGATAGCAGTAATAGCGACGACAATAAGCATGGCAGCAGAAACAATGCCGGCATCAACTGCCGCAGTCCCAATCACTAGGGTGCCTACAATGGATACAGATTGGGCTATGGTTTGAGGCATTCGTACACTCGCTTCTCGTATAATCTCAAAGGCAAGCTCCATTAAGAGTGCTTCAATAAATGCTGGAAGCGGCACGCCCTCCCGTTGTGCGGCTAGACTGATCAGCAGGGTTGTGGGCAGCATCTCCTGATGAAAGGTAGTAATAGCTACATACAAAGATGGGGCAAGTAGTGAAATGAAAATACTGAAGTATCGAAGCATTCGTACTAAGGTGCTAACATCGGCACGTTGATAATAATCTTCCGCCGTCTGCATGAAGGAAACAAATAAGGTAGGCACCGTCATTACTATAGGAGTCCCATCTACTAATATGGCTACTTTTCCTTCCATAAGAGCAGCTGCTATAACGTCAGGGCGTTCCGTATGATGGATCGTTGGAAATGGGGTATAGGTTTCATCCTCGATTAATTCTTCGATATAGCCACTTTCCAGGATCCCGTCAATGTCGATCCGATCTAAACGTGAGTGTACTTCTTGCAGAATCTCATCACTAACAATGCCATTGATATACATGAGGGCTACGTCTGTCTGTGTTACACGTCCAATTTGCTGTGTTTCTAACCAAAGATTGGGGTCTTTTATTTTCCGCCGGATTAATGCGGTATTCGTGCGTAAGCTTTCTGTGAAGGCTTCCTTAGGTCCACGAATCACCGTTTCAGTGGCACTTTCCGTTACGCCACGGTCTTTCCAGTCACGCATGCCTATGGTGAACCCTTTGGTATATCCATTGAGTAAGAGGATCACATCTCCGGATAATAGAGAGGTGAATAAAGAATTGAACTCCGTCGCATCTTTAATATCCCCTACAGTGAGCATGTGATCTTTTAATAATTGATAGTTGGCTGTTTGTGTATCAAGACTTGGATCTGGAAGTTCTAAGATTAGTGATTCCAGAATGAAATCCTGAATAGCTTTACTATCCGCCAATCCATCTGTATAGAAAATAGCTGCTTTAATCTGGTGTTTGGAACCAATAAAGAATTCTCTAATCACGAGATCTGTACTATTGCCGAGTGTTGTTTTTATATATTGAATATTATCTTGAAGTTTTTCTTTAATGGGTTCCTTGGGTAATTCTTTAGTGGGGTTAGGGTGCCCTAATGAAGGGTTCTTAAAAACTTTTGTTATTGTTCTGTTCAGAAATCCCATAGTTGTTATCCCTCTTCCGCTGGTGCTGTAAATATAGCTATTACCAGAATGAGGTGGGATTATTCTGAACCATGGATGGGTCAACGCATATCAAAAAAGCCGCAGAGAGATTCTCTGCAGCTAGCTAGAAGCGCTTAATTAAGACTTTAAGACGTCCAATCGTTATATAGATGCTTCTCCGTTAGGATGGACAACAACTGAATACCAACCTCATTATGGCCACCTTCAGGGATGATCAGGTCAGCGTATTTTTTGGATGGCTCAATAAAAGCTTCATGCATGGGTTTAACTGTACTCAAATATTGATGATGGATCGACTGGATGCTCCGTCCACGTTCTTCAATATCTCTAAGGACCCGGCGGAGAATGCGTACATCAGGATCGGCATCCACGAATACCTTGATGTCGAGCATTTCACGGAGATTCTCGTCAGAAAGGACGTGGAGTCCCTCGATGATTACAATATTGTTTGGCTTCAGTTCTACCGTCTCTGTAGTGGAGCGGGCATGGACTGTAAAGTCATACACGGGAGCGAATGCGGTCTGTTCTTCGCGCAGAGATTTAAGATGCTCAATGAGCAGCTCGTTATCGAAAGCGAAAGGATGATCGTAATTAATGGATTCACGTTCAGCAAAGCTGAGATGTGAGTGATCCTTATAGTAGTTATCTTGAGATATGAAAGTTACCTTTCCCGTTCCAAGACGGTCAATGACGGAGCGGGCTACGGTTGTTTTTCCCGAGCCGGTGCCGCCGGCGATACCAATAATGAGCATGTGATTCAATAACCCTCCCTAAGATTGCCGTTGCAATTCCAATATTGTAGCACAGCGCTCATGTTTTTTCACCTTAGATCGGGTAAAATTAAGATGGGATTTTTGGAAATTCGTCTATATTAGGGACAAGGCAAATCCGGAAGGGGTTATCCAACGAATGAACGGAAAAAAAACCGTACAAGAGGCTTTTAATGAAACGGCCTATCGAATCGCAGGGAATGGGAATAGAGATGTGCAAGTGTTGAAGGAAGCCTTGGCAGCCGTAGAGAACAGTACGGCATCTGATATTTATGGAACGGGCGAAGTGATTGAAGATTTCCAGACGAAAATGGCGAATATCCTGGGCAAAGAAACCGCGGTTTTCTTTCCGAGCGGAACGATGGCGCAGCAAATCGCTTTAAGAATTTGGTGCGATGAAAAAGAGGTGAAAAAAGTAGCCTATCATCCCTTATGTCACTTGGAGATCCATGAGCAGGATGGCCTGAAGGAATTACATCATATTGAGCCTATCTTGCTTGCGGACAAGAACCGATTAATCACTTTGGAGGATGTGGCGAACCTAAAGGAGGATATCGCCTGTTTGTTGCTGGAATTACCCCAGCGCGAGATTGGTGGTCAGCTGCCAGAGTACACGGAGCTTGAAGCTATTTCTGCTCATTGCCGTGCACGCGGCATTAAATTGCATTTGGATGGGGCAAGATTATTTGAGATCCTCCCGTATTACGGGAAGTCAGCAGCTGAAATCTCTGCACTCTTTGATAGTGTGTATATATCCTTTTATAAAGGAATTGGAGGAATCGCTGGGGCAATTCTTGCAGGCAGTGAAGATTTTACGAAGCAATCAAAGATATGGAAACGGCGGCATGGTGGAGACTTAATCAGCTTATATCCGTACATCATTTCTTCTGATTATTATTACCAGCAAAGAGAAGGCAACATGCAGCAGTATTATGAAGGTGCAAAGGAGCTTGCTGCCTGGGTTAATCAATGTCACGACGTAACCACTCTGCCCGCTCAACCTGTCTCCAATATGTTTCACATGCATTTTCAAATGTCTAAGGAACAAATTGAACCGATTCTGTCAGCGGTGTATGAGGCGACAGGAATCGGTTTAAGCGCGGGTATAAGAGCTACCGGGGAACATGCTTCTTATTGTGAGATCAGCATTGGAGATAAGTATGCCGACATCCCAAAAGAAAAACTTAAAGAGTTTTTTCTGCTGCTCGATAAGCTAATGAGCGAATCATCTGCCGAGTAGCGTGCGGAGTAAGGAGATTCGTAATAGTTGTTTTTTAATAAGCTTCATGCGAAACTCATTTTTTAATTGATTGTAGATCAGCGGGCAATGGTTAAGCGCCCAATGGTACATGAATTTAAAGTCTGTAGCGTCCTTTGCAGAATTTAATAAATAGTATGAGATCGTATCGTAAGCATTGTGGTTGAACCATTCCGTCATTTCCTGTGCGTTATATCCATATTTCTGCACGGCCATATTCTTAATGAGTTTCTTTTCTTCCAGATTCTCAATTAAGAATCCTTGGCTCAGATTAAAGGTGATATTGTTCCCGTGTATTCTGTATACGCCGGCAATCACATCAATGAAGCCCGCATCACCTACCAGCAGGGAACGCAAATAGATGGAAGCATCGTTGACCATATTCATATCTAGGATATCCATAGCCATTAAGGCCTCTCGTTTAAAGACAGTAGTTAAAGTAGAGGCGGGTTTTGGATATCCTTTTTTCTCGAAATTCATGAAATAATCGCGTTTCTTAATAATGCTGCTAAGCTGCAGATTGGAGATTTTTAGTTGTTTGGCTTTGGAATACTCCAGAAACACATTCGCAGCTACAAATGAAATTTCGGGATGAAGGAGATGGAAGCGGACTGCTTTACTGAAATAATTCATGTCGATCAGATAATCATCATCATCGAGAAAAAGAACATATTCCCCATCACCATGTGCAGCAAAAGCTTTTCGACGATTATTTCCAGGTCCGCTATTGGTAGCATTGCGCATGTAAATGACCCGTGGCTCCGCCCCAAAGTGTTGCTGCATTAACTCTTTCGTGCCATCTGTAGAACAATCATCAATCACTGTAATCTCTTTATTGGGATAGTCCTGCATTAAGATACTTTGGATCGCTTGATATAGGAATTCTTTTCTATTATAGGTGGTGATAATGACACTGATCTTGGGAGAATCGGATAAGGATTGGACTGCTGGGTAGGAAATTTCCGTATCCGAAATGCGGCTTTCCATTTTAACCAACCCCTGAATTAAACCTGCGATATCACTGGCAACAATGTTGAATTGTTCAGACAGATAGAATTTCAAAGTATCCTCTGAAGCCCTCCCAGTCAGAAAGGCATGAATAACCTCAGATAAGGTTTCCAGATAAGGTTTGATTTGTACATTTTGTTCTTGATCTATGATCTGGCGGCATCTTTGCAATAGTTCTGTATCCTCTATTTGGATGGTGGGTGAATGGTTTATTTCATCATTTAGGTCGTTTAGAAAGACGTAACAGGCTTGCTGCAAAACCTCGCTATGATCCATTTCCAGTCCTCCTGTTGTGTTATTTGGATAAACCACTTACCTCAGGCTGAGCGTTAATTTTATTTTTGAGTTTGTATCGATACTTTTTGAGATGTTCCCATGTATAGAGGAAGACTTCCCGTTCCATTAAAGAGCCGATTACAAAATATACAGGCAAGATCACTAGTCCTAGAAGTACACCCCAGATCATAAGCCCCAGATAGGAATGGATCGGGATGTCGATGGCAGTTGTGATGAGAATAATGCCTACAAAAACTACTGCATTCGTAAGCCATCTTCTAAAAGTGACCCATGGACTGCGGTCCAGCAAATGTTTGCTGGCATAAATCACAATATCTATGGAGCGGTATAGGAGGGCAACTATCGTTCCCATCAGTACACCGTAAATTCCCATGAAGATTACGAAGACAACAGAAGCCACCAGATTAATGGCGGATTCCAGAATGGAACGGTTTTGTGTTTTTTTGAAATGTCCAGCGATGGTAATCACATTATTGGAAGACGTTCTGGCATTGGTTAATAATTTGATGACTACGAACAAGACCGGCAACCACATATCAATGTAATTCACGTCGTTTACCCCGGCGGTATACAATTTCATAAAGGGTAAAATCAAAATGTAAGCCACCGTTAGAATCGAGAAGATAAGCCCCATAAAATACACTTCGTAAGCATCATAAAATTTAATAAATGCTTCTTTACTCTCATGGTAGCTTTGCCCTAGGGCAGCCTTCACACTTCCGTTTATGGTCTGAACGATATTATCCACGATCGTAAAAATCATATTGTACATAACATAGATACTGACGATTTTTAGATTCGTAAAGATGGTTAATATAAGTACGTCAGTATTTCTAAACACCAAATAGGAGATTTCATGGACTAATACGGAATTCTTTTGACCAATGGCTTCATAGTCTGGTTTGAGATTCAGGTTGATCCACTTGTAATTCTTATTCATATAAATATAGAAAGCGATGATTTGAAGTAAAGTTAAGATAAAATAGGAAGCTTGAACCGCAATAATGTCCACACCTTGCAGTAATAACAGAATCCGGATCAGGCTGTTCATAATATTAGCCACAGTGACAATGGAAGTCTCTACATAGCTTTTTCCCTCCGCAGCGAGCAGGACCTTGAATTTCCCCTGAAAATAATAATTGATTGCTCCGCCCATCCCCGTAAGCAAAATAATGACCATAATCGATAATTTATCGATCTCAGACGAGATCACTAGCGGGTACACGATGGCGAGTAGCAGTACGGCGAAGAAATAGTAAATACCTGTTTTTTTATAATAGCTGGAGGTGGCAGCCAGAATAGAGTTGATATTGTTTTTATTATCCGAAGCTACCGGCTTGTAAAGTGCTTGGATCGAGGCCGCCCCAACACCTGCTTCCAGCAGCGCCAAATAACTAATAATCTGCACAATCGAAGCGATCAGCCCATTGGCCTCAGAGCCATAGTTGACCATTATCAGTCTGGGTATAAAAAAACCGAGGATAATCGTGATGAGTTGACTTCCCAGTCCAAAGGATAAGTTAAGAATGCTCCGCTTGGCTTTCATAACGAATCCCCCTTTCGTAAAGCGGTAAATACGTGTCTAGATGCTCGAAATGTCTTTCGGCTTGTTTTGCTTGCAGTGTGACATCCATAGAGCAGGTGATCATACTTTCAAAAATCTGTGCAGGCTGGAACTGTTCCAGCGTGTTGAAATCGGCATACAGACCTGTGAATCCAACATCTTCCATTACATTGACCATTTTTTTGCTGTAGGCTACAGGGAATACCGGTTTATTAAATACCCAGCCCAGAATCATTGCATGGAATCTTGAAGCCACAATAGAACTGGCATTAGCTAACACGGACAACACTTCTTCCATGTTCGTTTTATATAAATGCACTTGAATAGCATCCTTGTAGGAGGGACCGATAAGGCGCTGAATCTCTTCAATCGCCAGTTGATCGCCTTCGTGTTCGCAAAATGACATGAAATGAACCGCGTAACCTTTTTCAATGAAATAAATTGCGAGTTCTTTCATTTTTTCATAATAGAGGTTGTCAAAACCGTTCAGACCTTTCGCAGAAGGTTTAATAACGGATAAGACGATGTAATCCTCCGGTTCGTTTGGAATATCTGGCGGGTCTAGCTGGAAAATAATATCTGGGGCTAAGCGGACATTATCCAGATCCTTAAATAAATCATAAGAGTACTGTTCTCTGAAACATATATCTGTATAATCCTTGAAAATCCGCTTGTGCTCATCATAGTATTCTTGATTTGTAAAAGGGCCAAAATTAGATCCTAACAGATAGTAAGGCTTATTTTGATTACGAATGACTTCTGCATTCTTGAAATGCTCTGCCCAGTGGTCTGCTTCCATGAAAATTGAGCCGCCGATATGAACGACGCCATCTGAGTGATCTGCCAGATATTTGTGAGCCACATTATGTATCTTTAGCTTCCTGCAAATATAGCCAATGCCTCTTAGAAGAAGGGAATCGGAAGGATACACTTTGAGGTTAGGGAGCTCTTTGAAACATTGTTTATAGAGGCGTGGTGCGCAAATTCTGAATTTGGTATCCGGATATCTTTCGCACAGCACCTTAATGAATAGATCATCGCCCAGATTAAATTCGGTATAGGCGTATATCAGCATCTTTTTCATATTCTAGATTCCTTTCGGGTTCCGTTCCCTTTAAGTAGGTTGCGCTTGAACCGGGATAAGCCTCTCTCCACAGAGATGAATCTGTGATATAGAAGCGGGGAGATTAAAAATGTTCTGATATAAAGGGTTAATCTGCGATTATCTCCTCTATAACGTCTTATGAGTTCATCCATTTCTTGATTGAGCTTGGGATAGGTATGGTTGATGTCACGAAGTAATTCCTGAATGCTTACCCCTTCCGTACCATTTAGACAGGTTTTGAGGTTGAAAAAGTAGTTCTCGATCAGCTCCCGGTTCATTAACAAAGGTGAGATCGTATCTAGTTCAGCAAAGGGATAGGTTTTAAAATATTCATCCACCCTTTTGAAAGCATCCACTACATCGAATTTATTCACGTTATAGCTGTTGGAGATGGAGGAGTTTCTCTGTAAATAAAATGATAGTATATCCGGGATTGAGATGACTCTGGCCGCTCTGGACAAGGCTTTGTAGATGAACTCTTGATCCTCTCCATTCACACAGCGTTCTGTATAACCTAACCCGTGGAGAAGTAAGAATTCTCGCTTATAAGCGATACTCCCTGTCCATATTCGCAAGCTTTTGTTCACGAAAATCCGCGCCAGTGCTTCGCTTCCCGTCACGTCGCTGAAATCAGAGGTACAGCTTAATAGAGTTTCTCTGCCTTCTGAGACATGATTATAACCCCAGCAAATAATCTCGGGTTGTTCATCTTGAGTATAAGAATGAATGGTTGAGACCAAGTCTGCGGAGACATAATCATCTCCATCGACAAAAAGAACATAATTACCTGTGGCTTCAGCTAATCCCCTATTTCTAGCCGCGCTTACTCCATGATTCTCCGTTCGAATGACTTTACAGAAAAGGGCGGGATTACGCGAAAGAATCTTTTCTATAACGTTGTAAGTGTTATCCGTAGAACCATCATCTACGATGATGATTTCGAAATGCGGATCGCTTTGGTCAAGCAGTGAATTAAACATAGGGGTTATATACTGCTCTATATTGTATACCGGGATCACAAGGCTTAGATTCATGGGCTCGCTCCTTTCCTGTGGAAAACTGGATGATAAGCTATCTTAAGCTTACCCCTCGTATGAAAAGATTGTATATACTACTTTAGTTTACTTATTGCTGGCTCCACTCGTTGTAGCATCATGTGAATAATAGTTATTACAATATGTAAAATGAAAATATTATGGTTTGGTTTAACATAGATAGAAAGCCAACAAAATGCTCGAAGCGGAGGGATCTGGGATGCAGCTGCAAAAAATATTCGTGAACGGTGAGAGACTGAAGAATACAATCGAGGCATTTGCCGATTATGGGCGTACAGATAAAAATGGCGTGACCCGATTATCGCTGACGGAAGAGGATCTTAAAGTTCGGGATTATTTTCGTGCCTGTTGTGAAGAGCTCGGAATGTCTGTGAAGATGGATGATATGGGGACGATGTATGCCACACTGGCAGGCGAAACTTCCGGGCCTCCGATTGTGATTGGCTCGCATATGGATACTGTGAAAAAAGGGGGCAGATTCGATGGCGTCCTGGGGGTTATCGCGGGTCTAGAGGTGGTGCGGACGCTTGTAGATTACGGGATTAAGCCGAAGGTTCCGGTGACGATTATGAATTTTACGAATGAAGAGGGGGCACGTTTTGAGCCATCGATGATGGCCTCTGGTGTGTTGTCCGGAAAGTTTGATAAAAGTGTTATGTTGAACAAAAAAGATCCAGCAGGCATCACCTTTGGTGAAGCGCTGGAGAAGAGTGGATATAAGGGAGAAATGAGCAATCGTATCACCGAAGCCACCGCTTATTTGGAGCTTCATATCGAGCAAGGGCCTGTTCTTGAAAAAGAGGAGCTGACGATTGGGCTGGTTGACTGTGTAGTTGGTATGGCCTGTTACGAGATTGAGGTGACGGGAGAATCCGATCATGCGGGCACAACCCCTATGGCGATGCGCAAAGATGCTTTGTTTGCTGCCACAGATATGATTATTGAGCTGCGGAGCAAGCTGGGGGCGCTCGATTCCGAGCTTGTGTATACCATGGGCAGAATGAATGTGCTTCCTAATATCCATACCGTCATTCCCAATAAAGTGATTTTCACCATTGAAGCCAGACATAAAGAGATGGAGATTGTGCGTGAAGTGGAAGCCATTATCAACGGTTTGCCAGAGCAACTGCTGGAATGTGAAGTAAGCAAGACTAAGCTTTGGGGCCGAGATACGGTGTGGTTTGATCAGAATGTGTGTGATTTGGTGGAGCAAGCGGCTCAAACCTTGAGTTATTCCAGTCGAAAGATCGCAAGTGGTGCAGGGCATGACGCACAATTCGTAGCCAGCTTTCTGCCATCCGCAATGGTGTTCGTGCCTAGCGTGAAGGGTAAAAGCCATTGTGAAGAGGAACTAACCTCTTATGAAGACTGCGAAAAAGGGGTAAATGTAGTGTTAGAAACAGTGATGTTGTTATTATCAAGATAGGTAATGTCACTTAATATAACATAATGCAATAAGGTAGTCGCTTTAATTTCATACAAAATCGTCAAAAAGGCACTCTATAGGGTGTCTTTTTTTATGAGATAATAAAGATGGTTGTGTTGAGTACCAAAATGGTTAAAGATTAATGGGCAGTTAAGTCTGATCCTTTGTGTAAAAACACAATCATGGTAGATAATATTTTAATTTTTTAACAAAATGGGAATGCTAATCATATGTTATCATTCTTTACATAAGGGATCTACATTAGATGGGAGAGATGAATGATGATTATCGGAGTACCTAAAGAAATTAAAAACAATGAAAATCGTGTTGCCATAACCCCTGCGGGTGTAGTTAGTTTAATTACTGAAGGTCATCAAGTGCTCGTAGAAGCTGGAGCCGGTGTGGGCAGCGGATTTCCTAACGAAGAGTATGTCTCTGCCGGAGCACAATTGATTGAGGATGCAGCAAAGGTCTGGAGCTCTGCTGAAATGGTGATGAAGGTAAAAGAACCATTAGCAACTGAGTACCCCTATTTCCGTCCAGGCCTTATTCTATTTACGTATCTTCATCTTGCTCCAGAGCCTGCCTTGGCTGCTGCGCTAAAAGACAAAGGCGTCTTTGCGATCGGATATGAGACGGTTGTTCATGGACGCACCTTGCCGCTGTTAACACCGATGAGCGAAGTAGCTGGCCGGATGTCCGTCCAATTGGGCGCGCAGTTCCTGCAAAAGAACTACGGCGGACAAGGTATTCTTCTTTCCGGAGTTCCTGGCGTTAGTCGAGGTAAAGTGAGTATTATTGGCGGCGGTGTAGTAGGTACTAATGCAGCTAAGATGGCTATTGGCTTAGGCGCAGATGTTACGATAGTTGACCTCAGCGCGGAGAGACTACGTCAATTAGATGATATTTTTGGAGCACAGATTAATACGTTGATCTCTAACCCTTATAATATTGCCAAAGCAGTGGCTGAAGCGGATCTGCTGGTAGGTGCCGTGTTAATTCCGGGTGCTAAAGCACCGAAGCTGGTTACTGAAGAAATGGTCAAGACCATGAAGCCGGGATCAGTGATCGTTGACGTGGCCATTGACCAAGGTGGCATTGTAGAAACCATCGACAGAGTGACGACACATGATAATCCAGTGTTTGTGAAACACGGCGTGCTGCATTATTCCGTGGCTAATATGCCAGGCGCTGTTCCTAAGACCTCAACTATTGCCTTAACAAATGTTACAGTTCCATATGCCCTGCAAATTGCCAATAAAGGTGTGATCAAGGCGATTCAGGATAATGACGGCTTAAGAAGCGGCGTGAATGTAGCCAATGGCAGAATCACCTGCCAAGCTGTTGCCGAAGCGTTGGGTGAGACACCTTATTCGGTTGAGCAAGCCATGGAGCAGACATTCACATTGATCTAAAATAGACGCGTTCCATAATGGAATGAGCCAAACAGCAAGCTCTCTGCGGGGAGCTTGCTGTTTGGCGTTTCTTGCGGTGGAGACCGGGTGGAAGTTGGTCAGTATGGCGTTAAAGTAAATAGATTGCGTTTCAGTGTAATTAGATGCAGTAGATGTTTGCTCGTGCGGTGCTATGGTGGATAGATTACATAGTGAAGTTGGATGGATAGGGTGAAAGCTTTGATGAGAGATTTCCGGGGGTTATTCCCTAAAAACCACTTATAACATTTGGTAATCACCAACAACTATTAAACCTTCCCAAATACCCCGACAAAACTCTCAACAAAACCCCCGCCAAACATCCCCGTCCCAAACACCTTCCTCAACAAGCCGATCTCGCCCCTCACCTAAACCAGCTATTTATCTTATAGTCAGCTAGGGGGATGCATACTATAATGAAATCACTCTAGAGTACAGGATTTGGTTATTCTTCAGGTGGGAGTGAAGCTAGTGACAGATAAGAATCCATTATTTGATCGTTTCTTCGACAGTATGGAATCATTGGCAGATGCGATAAGTGAATCGCTCCAGTCTCAAGTTACCATTGAGGACAGCAATCATCATGTGATTGGCTACAGCTCGCATGAATTTGAGAGTGACTCCGCGCGGATTTCAACGATTATCGGGAAGCGTGTACCTAACACTGTGATTATTGGCTTGCGCAAAAAAGGGATTATGCAGCAGCTGGAGAGTGCGGCACATCCCATTCGAATTCCTGCAGTGCTGGAGGTGGGACTTGGTCCCCGGTTGGCCATTTGTATTAAACATCAAAAGGAAATTCTCGGGTACATATGGGTAGTAGATACAGGCAACCTGGTAGAAGGGCATGCCGAAAATATCGTTGAGAAGGCGGCAGGTATCGTAGGCCGTTATTTACTTAAGCAGCGAGGTTGGAAAACGAAGCAGGACAAAACGCATGAGGACTTTTTCTGGAAGCTGATTACCTCCCACTACGACAACGAAGCAAATATTAAAAAGGATGCGGAATTTTGGTCCATTCTTTTGCCGGAAAAATATTATATTAGCGTGTTTGAAAGTGACAAGGTAATCGATGATCATTTAATACTCCGGTTTCGGCAGGTTATGGCATCTTATTCCGGACTGCAATTACTATTTCTGACGGCTGAGCATAATCGGCTGATTATTTTGTTTTCCTTCAGCTTTGTGATCGAGGGGGCGGGTGGATTATCTTCATTCCTGCATAAAACAATGGAGGATATGTATAAGAGTGAAGGCTGCACACTGGCTGCTGGCTGTAGTCTCGATTACACTGAATATATGTCCGCGGCTATTGCCTATTGGGAAGCGGTGTCCATTGTGGAGATCAAAAAGCTGCTGCCTTTTCATGGGCGGGAGCTGCTATTGTACGAGGAGATTGGATTTTGGGCATATATACCGGCTATTATGGAGCAAAAGCGCAGTCGAATTCGTAAAAGCCCGTTGCTATATCCGCTAAAAGAACATGATCGCGAGCATAAAAGTGATTTTCTCAAAACCATCGCTGTCTATTTATCATTAAGCGGCAATTTAAAGGAATCCGCGGCTTTTTTACATATACACACTAATACATTGCTTTATAGATTAAACCGAATTGCAGAGATTACGGGCAAAAGCTTGAAGGATACGGGTTATCGCACTTCTATTTTCCTGGATATTTTGACGGAAGAGACACGGCAGCTTAACCAGTGGTTCGTGGATGCCAGGGAATCATGAGAATTAAGCACCAACCCGGTGACGAACACGTACAATAACCTATATTTAGAACCTATAACATTGGAGGGACTAAGCATGGTGAAGGAAGTTCGTTCACCCGATGCCCTTGACTTTGAGCGCAAAATGAGAGAAAGCATCGTGGAATCGGCTGAAGCTTTAAATGAAAGTGGAGTGGATTTTGCAACATTTGATGATTCCCGCTGCAATCCGCAGTTTTGGACACGTACAGAGATTGGTGGACTTCAGCTGAACACTGGCGTAGAGCCCACAGTGGGAATTAAAGATATTTTTCGGAATGGTCATTTATATGCCTTTGAATGCGCGACAGCCATGGTCATTGTTATGTATCGGGCGACGATTGAAGCTATAGGTGAGGAAGCGTTTAATCAGTATTTCAAGGATTTGTTCTTATGGGACTGGAATTACGATGAGAATCTACGCTTAATTACAAACTACAACAAGGAACTAACGCAGCGGGGAGACGTTGTATATTTCAAGAATCCCGATCATGCTCCGAGCAAGCCAGAATGGCAGGGCGAGAATGCAATTAAACTCGAAAATGATCTGTTCTACGGCCATGGCATAGGGATTACTACTGGAGAGATCATCATAGACTCTCTGAATCAGGAAAGAGTATATGGGAGTGATATCTCGGCCTATTTAACGGATGAATCGGTGCATCCAGACTTTAATTACTTACAGCGGTTATCTGCAGGAACGGTTTTACCGGCAGCCAACAATAGAAGCTTCCGATACACTGTATGTTCAAGAATAGGGTCTAGAAACTATATTTATAAGATCTAGCGTCTGCCTATTTTATACTTACTGAGCAATGCAAAGAGAGGGCTCTTTTGTATTGTTCATTTTTTTATTCACAAAAGAAAGGGATAGAGCTTCAGATAACTCTGAAAACTCTATCCCTCTTTTTTAATTAAGGATTACCACGTCGTTTCTAATTTGTTATAGCTCAATAAAATCGTTGCGGAATTTCTCAAAATCAGATTTTCTGCATTCCAGCTCAAGGCGTGTGCCTGTTTCTTCATAGCTAGTAGATTGAACATGGGCGTGTTCATTGAAATAGGAGACTACATTACCCCGATCAAATGGAACCAGAATCTCACACTGGACATAGTCCGTAAAAACATGGCTGCGGATCAGAGCGGTAAGTTCAGCCATTCCACTATTTTTCTTGGCGGAAAGGTAGACATTGTCACCTTCAATTTGCGGGTAAGGCAAATCAGTCAGATCAGCTTTATTATAGGCATAGATCGTTGGAATCTGGTCAGCGCCGAGTGCTTTGAGCGTCTCATCTGTAACCGCCATATGCTGTTGATGCTGCGGATCGGAAATATCGACTACGTGAATCAATAAGTCCGCTTCGGTAACCTCTTCAAGAGTGGAGCGGAACGCTTTGACCAGATGATGGGGAAGCTGGCTGACGAATCCGACAGTATCTGTTAATAAAAAGGTTTTGTGATCAGGCAGCTCAATGCTGCGAACCGATGTCTCTAGTGTAGCGAACAGCATATCCTTGGCGAATACTTGTTTATGGGAACCCGGATGGTAAGTCTCTACCATGACATTCATTAAGCTGGATTTTCCGGTGTTCGTATAGCCTACCAGGCAGACGACGGGAACTTCATTTTTATGCCGTTGTTTCCGCTGGATTTGACGTCTTGCTACTTGTTGTTGCAGTTCAACCTGTAAAGCAGTAATCCGCTCTTCAATTCTTCTGCGGTCCAGCTCTAGCTTGGTTTCACCAGCACCTCTGTTTTTAAGTCCAGCTCCGCCACCTTGTCTGCCCAGCGACTCACGAAGACCTGTGAGGCGCGGCAGCATATATTGCAGCTTGGCTACTTCAACTTGCAGCTGGGCTTCCTTGGTCTTCGCTCTTTCCGCAAAAATATTCAAGATCAGAATGGTCCGGTCAATGACCTGACGATCCAGTGCGGACTCCAAATTGCGGATCTGTGAAGGTGACAGTTCGTCGTTAAAAATAACAATAGGAGCATCGTGTGCCTCTAAAAGTGCCGATAATTCCTCGATTTTACCTGTCCCGATATAATGGGAGGGGTTAATTCGACTTGCCTTTTGACTAAGCTCTCCTACGACTTCAAGGTCACAGGCAACTGCCAGATTGCTCAGCTCTTCCATCGAATAGGCGAAATTCGTTTCGTTCTGAAGCTGGACACCGACTATAATTGCTTTTTCTCGTATTTGTTCCATATATTTATTCATCCTCCAATAGTAAATAATAAACGCAAAAAAACACAGGCAATCTGCCTGTGCTTACGGTTCGTTAGAGGACGTCAGAGTTAGGGCCTTCCATAGGTAGAATGAATTAAACAACAGTCCAGTCGCAGGGAAGAGTCACTTTGATCCCTTGCGAGCAGCAGTTGGCTAATTGGCTTCTATGGATGTTCAATTCTTAAAGGAATGGAGGTGAAGAGAATCCTCCCTACACGCTGTTGTTAAATTATCGGGTTACCTTTAAAAATGGGTAGACCAATCCTGAGTCCTCTGCACATGGGCAGAGCTTTAGCGCTATTCAATTAGCCGCGCAAAGTTCTAACTCGGATAAAGTCTATCACACGTAACCCTCCGTTCATAAAAAGTTAAGTCGAGTTTACCACATTCGTTATTTAGTGGCAAATCTCTATTTATGCTCTGGAACATCTCTTGTATTTTAATTATACCCAATAATTCTAAACAATGTTTACATATCATATATGAATTGATATATAGGAGGTGTGATGACATTGCCTGTTCTGTCCACAAACACCATTATTAATTTACCAGTCGACGGTACTCGGCCAATAGATCAAGTAGTGATCAAAGTTGTCAACAATGGATCGGCTGGCGCGTTTTGTTATATTACGGGCTTATCCAATAGTGTCAGTCCCCAGGCCATTTTTGTTGAAGAGTTATTTGAGCTGCAATATCAGGAGACCTTAAGCAAGACCTATGTCATGGTAGAGGATTTATTCCAATTTAATTTTGTATATTCACAGGAGCAGATGAAGATTCAGGTTTTCCTTGTTGATGCGGAAGGTGTATGGACGGCCGTTGATCTTGAAGTGTTTCAAGTGAGCCGAATAACTTCGGAAATACGTGATAACGTGACCGTTACATCGACTGACTTCGCAGCGATCAGCTTTATGAGACGTCCTGGCTTTGCTATTCCACAAGGTCTTGCGGCTGAGATTCGACCGGCAGCTTTAGATGTTATGTCCAAAAGACCTGTGCGATATATGGTCGTTGCAGGCGGGACCCTTGATGGGGCCTTCGAGAATTATCCTACACCGACTACGAATATTCCTGTCACGGACACGGCGCTGCTAGTGAACTATACCTGCACTACGGTCACGGGTGGAAAAGTTATTATGCAAGGTACAGGATCAGGGATTTCTGGGGCGTATGCGAATCTGGCGGTCAATTTACTTAATGAGCGACTCTCATACGAGTTCCATGATGAACCTGTCACATTGGTGGTAAACTCCCTCTCGGGCGGGGACGATCTCGCAGTCACCTTTAAAATGTCCGAGCAATGGTAATTATTCTTGTGAAAAAGGAACATTCGCATTTACGCGAATGTTCCTTTTTGCTAGTCATTTAAGTCACGACGCAAGGTGAAGAGATCTTTCAGAGCCTCTGTGGACAGCTCGGTAATCCAGCCTTCCGAGCTGGAGATCACATTATCGCTGAGCTGCTGTTTATTCTCCAGCATCTCATCAATCCGTTCTTCGAGTGTGCCCAGGGCGATGAATTTATGCACCTGCACATCACGAGTCTGGCCCATGCGGTAAGCGCGGTCAGTTGCTTGATTCTCCACCGCTGGATTCCACCAGCGGTCGAAGTGGAATACGTGATTGGCTGCAGTTAAGTTCAGGCCAACTCCCCCAGCTTTGAGTGAAAGGATGAATACATTCGGCTGATCAGACGGCGATGTGTCTGGGCGTGTAGACCCATCTTCCGCCGAAGGGGCTGGTGTCTGAAACCGCTCGATCATGCGGTCGCGCGCCTGTTTGGAGGTACTTCCGTTCAAATAAAGGACGGGTTCGCCCAGCTCCTGCTGGAGAACCGCCTGAAGCATTTTTCCCATACCCACATATTGAGTAAAAATCAGGCAGCGCTCGTCTTCCGCGCGCAGCTCCTTAACCATGTCCAGCAGTCTTTCGAGTTTGGAGGAGCGGTTAATAAGAAAGCTGGTATCCAGTTTATTGTCTGTATCAAGCTCAGGGATAGCTTCTTTTGTCACAAGCATCGGGTGATCGCATAGCTGCTTAAGCCCGGTCAGAGCTCCGAGAATTGCCCCTTTGCGCTCAATGCCTTCCAGCTTCTTCATCCGTTCCAACAGTCCGTTTACGGTTTGATCGTAAAGCGCCGCTTGTTCGGCTGTCAGATGAACATAGGTTTTCATTTCATTTTTATCAGGTAGATCGAGCTGTATATTAGGGTCTTTTTTCTTGCGGCGCAGCATGAAGGGTTTTACTAGATTTTGTAGGTCCGCTGTACGTTTCGCGTCGCGTTCCTTTTCAATAGCATTTGTGAATCGGTCATTAAAAGACTTGGCGCTGCCCAGATAACCTGGGGTTATAAAATCATAAATGGACCACAGCTCGGATAATCTGTTCTCTATCGGCGTCCCTGTTAAGGCGACCCGGTGTAGAGCTGGAAAACTACGTACAGCTGCGGATTGTTTGGTTTGGGCATTTTTGATATTTTGAGCTTCATCCAGGCAGATCGTCGCCCAAGTGAATTCCTTTAGCAGCTCTTGGTCAAGCGCAGCAGTCGCATAAGAGGTCAGTACCACATCGGCTTGCGAAGCTGCGCCATAGAAGAATCCCGCGTCCAGACGGCGGCTTCCGTAATGAAGCATAACATTCAACGAAGGCGCGAAGCGTTGCAGCTCCTTCTGCCAATTGCCTAACACAGAGGTCGGGCAGATGATCAATGAAGGCCAGCCTGGTGGGTCGGTCTGCCGCCGGGCTGAGCTTGCATCCGTGTTTTCTTGGATGTGTAGCAGATAGGCGATGAGCTGTACTGTTTTGCCTAGCCCCATATCATCGGCTAGACAGGCCCCCAGCCCAAAGCGGCGCAGAAAGGTCAGCCAAGCGAATCCTTCATGCTGATAGGTGCGCAGCTCCGCTTTAAGGCCTGCGGGTACGGGCGGCTTAGGCCATTCTGAGCGCTGGCCCAGCTGACCGATAAGGCTGATCAAATGCTCGTTCAGCTCTACCTCCAGACGCAGACGCGCGGCATCCTCTTGCAGCTGCTCTTCCGTAGCTTCAGCGTCTGCCTCTTCACCAGCTCCTAGCAAGTGGAGCTGAAGCACGTCTTGGAAGGACAAGCCTTGCGACTTGTCCATTCCCGCCATGGCTCTTTGGATTTGCGCCAGCAGAGCCGGATCGAGTGAGACCCATTTGCCCTTGAAGCGGACGAGCCGTTCCCCTCTTGCGACCAGCTCGGCAAATTCGGCTTCAGTGAGATCCGCATCGCCGATGGAGATTCGCCAATCGAAATCGATGATCGAATCGAGACCGAACAGCGACTCGCCGCCGCTGCGTTTGTCTTCGCCGGAGCTGATCTTCGCTCGCAGGCGCGGCTTTTTCCGGCTGGCGGCTTCCCACCACGCCGGCAGCAGCACTTGCCAGCCTGCTTCCAGCAGCCGCTGGCTCTCGGCCGTCAAGAACCGCCAGGCGATGGCATCGCTCAGCGGTTCGGCCAGCACATCGCCGCCCGCCGCGAAGCGCTCGGGCGGCAGACTGCCGCGGAGGCGCTCCAGCCATCCCGCGGCCCGTTCATGCACGTGAGCCGACCACGCGGTCGGCCACAAGCCGTACGGCTCGCCGTTATCGGCGAGCCTGATGGGAACAAGCGCGGATTCATCGCGCTTGTCCTGAAGGATCAGCTGCAGCCGCCAATAGGATTCATCCTCATCGGGCTCCAGCAGCTGTAGAGCGGGCCGGAAAGGCGCGGTGTCCGCCTTCCAGCCAATGGCGATAAGCCACGCGGCGGTATCCATGCCCGCTGCAAGTGCTCCGCTTCTATCGAAGAGAAGCGGGAATTCGCTGCGGAGGTCGCCGGCCTCGGCCTCCGTGCTGTAATAGCGCTGCGATACGGCGGCAGAGAACGCCGCACGTAATCCACGGCTAAATTCGCTGCCGCCATTTAGCGCCTCAAGGGCTCCCTTAGCAGTGTCACTGTCCACTGCCACCTGCGCAAGAGCCCCCTCGTCCCAAGTCCATTGCAGCCTCCCGGCGCGGTAGGCGGAGATGTCGGGAATATACTGTTTGTGCTCCAGACATATAGCCAGAAGTGGCGCCAGTTCTGTGAGGTGGGCGGCATCGCCCTCCCAGCTCCATTCGATATGCGCCAAAAGCTTCTGCTCGGCAAAGAAGGGGATGACCTGCTCAGCAGGAAGAATCACTAGCTCCACGCCTTCGCCAGCTGGCTGCACGGTTAACTCCGTACCATAAAAAGACGCCTCATGCCAGGCGAAAAGCCGCTGCTTAAGCTGCAAGCCCGGCACGAGATCTTCGCGCTCATTCATTCCAAATATTAAAGCATCGCCATACTGGCTTAATGCAAGCCGGATGGTTAGCGTGCGTAAATGCATGTTCATGGTATTAGCTTTCCTTTCCGAAGCTCCTCTTGCAGCGCACGGAGCCTGCTATGCCTAATGGCGAAGGCAGTGAGGAACTCTTCCCAGCGTTCTTCTTGTTTCAGCTTTTTATACAGCTTGGATAATCGTTTCAATAATTTCACAGCCGCTTTGTAGCTATGTCTGTTCTTATCCAGCACGAATCTTTCGGCGGCCTGATGGTAAAAGGGCAGCAGAACCTCAGGTGCATTCTTTTCCACCGGTTGGAGGTCTTTGACACGAAATTCGGAGGGCTGTTTACCGATGGACAGCTGATAATCCATCCAGGTCTGCCATTTCTCATAGGTGATTAGCTTCTCTTCATAGACTTCGCCAGAGATAGGTAACATGGTGGCTAGTGTGTCCCACATTTGCAGCTCAGCTTCAGGCAGGTGGCGAACAGCTTCTTCCCAACTGGTTGAATAGCTATTGAGATTATAGAGTCTGCTGCTCAGCAGTGGACCGATCTGAACAAGCCAACCCACCAACCGGGACCAGTCCCCTGCATCCAGCAGCGGAGAGGTGAAGCTCATGAGCTCATCGGGATGGAGACCCGGGCGCTCGGCAGCCTTATTCAGTAAGTCCCAAGCCTTCTGGTCATCCATCAGATAGTAATACATGCGGCTCTGAGCTAACAGCCACGCATGTTGTGACAGGGAAGCGCCTAATTCACCTTCTGCTTGCTGCAGCTGTTCGATTTCATTCAGGTAAAGCTTAGTTCCACCTGTATTCGGATAAATCCAATTTCTCCACAGCAGATCATAGCTAAGAGAAAAAGAGGGTTGATCCCGTGAGCGATCCCGCGACTCCGTCAACATCTCGCGCCGCAGATAAGATAAAGTATCGATGACGTATGGCCATAGATCCTGCTCTTGCTCGGGGGACAGCGGAAGTGTCTTTTTTAAAAGACCTGTGATTACTTCCTGTAGCTCTGAGACTGCTACCTGTGTGTAATAACCAAGAGAAGGGGCGTAAGCGGCCTGACCGACGGATTGCGTGGAAGGCTTAGCGAGCTTTTCCAACAGATAAAGATGAGCATGCAGAGTGAACAGCTTCTCCGTTTCCGGAAGCATTTTTGGTTTGAATTTATTAATTGCAGACAAGGCCCGACTCACATATTCAGGATTTCGGGTAGTATGGGCTAGAGGGGAGATACAGAATTCAAAATACTCCCGCCACTCCATTATTTTTCCGCTAGCGATGCGGTTGGCCATCTCTTTCATTTGCTGCTGACGAGTTGCATCGGCTCCAATAGAAGTACTTGTTGCTGTACTTGATATTTTAGGCAAAAAGGATGCAGCTTTAGCGTTAGCCAAAACCTGTACAGATCTATTTTGTTGTTCGGCATAATTCAACAGCACGGCAGCCATATGCTTGCAATGACCTGATACTGGACAATTACAATGACAATTGGTGAAGCCGTCGAGATCAATGGTGACGCGGTAATCCTCTCTACCTTCAACTAGAGCGTTAATCTTACAAGGCTCCGTCATGGTAAACGGCTGCACTCGATTTTGTTTATAATATTGGAACCCCCGCTTGAGGGTAAGATCATCGAAATAATAGGCGACATTTTGGATGAGCTTACTCCACTGCGTATCATCCATAGGATAGGTTGGTTGCATACAATTGGTCTCCTGTAACGAAAATGGTCTTTAGTTGTCTTTCATTATATCACTTCTGCTGGCTTCATCTTTAAATCGTTAAATTTTGATAGATCATAAGAAAACTCTGTTTAAAAGCTGGCGTGAAGATGATTAGAAGCTAATGGCTTGTATTGAACGGAAGGTATGAACATATAATAATCGTACTGCAAGTTGGATCATGATTATATAGGTGTCATTTACGAAAGATCAAACAAAGGTCAAAATTGGTCAAATAAATAAAAAGAACTAATTTTGTTGTGGAAAATCAGCTAATTCGCCTGAATTTGAGCGGTAATCGGCTTAAATCGGTTTTGTTATTCCTCGGGTAGGGGACTATAATAAGGTCATAGGTCAAATAAAGTCAAAGTCAATGAGAGGAGAATGGATAATGTTTGATATGGTTCCTTTTGGTAAACGTAGAGATGATGCTTTTGGTGTGCTGGCTAAGTCCTTGAATGATGTTTTTAATGATGATTTTTTTGCACCGATTAAGAGCTCCACGATGTCCTTCAGAACAGATATTCGTGAGAGTGAGCAGGCTTACCTGATTGAAGCTGAACTTCCTGGTTTGAAAAAAGAAGAAATCGACATTGATTATGCCAGTCCTTATTTGACGATTAAAGCTGTACGTAAGGAAGAAAATGCCGAGGAGAACAAGGAACATCAGATTGTACGCAGAGAACGTCGATATGGTGAATATGTGCGCAGATTCTATGTTCAAGATATTGCCGAGGAAGAAATTCGCGCGTCTTTGAAAGATGGAGTGCTGAAGCTGGAAGTTCCCAAACGGCAAAAAATGCAAGGTAAACGCATCGAGATTCAAGACGGAGATTCTAATTCTACGGGTTCGCAGTCTGAATAAGCATAAATTAAGCGGAATGAACTTCCGCTCAGTCTTTTAGAGATGGCAGCGGGCTTTTAATATAGTGTTATGAATAGAAGGCGCATTGTAGTGGAGGATTCCGGCTATGGTGCGTCTTTTCTCGGAGTGCAATGGTGGTCAATATGAGAATAGGGATGGAAAGGAGGAAGCGCGAGTGGCTAGTAAAAGCTATTATGATGCTTTGGGTGTGAGCAAAAAAGCTACTAAACAGGAAATTAAAAAGGCTTATCAGAAGCTTGCCAAGAAGTGGCATCCCGATGTTAACAAAGCCCCTGAGGCAGAGGCGAAATTCAAAGAAGCAGCTGAAGCCTATGAAGTGCTTGGTAATGAGGATAAACGGAAACTCTATGATGAAGAGCTGCTTTATGGAGCTCAACGTGGCAGAGCTAGTGGAGGGGCGGCGAGTGGAGCCTCCTCTTGGGATTCAAACTTTGGTGGAAGTGGAAGCTGGAACGGTGGAACTTATTCAACAGGAGGTTCTGGTATTTCGGAGGAAGATTTATTCGGGATGTTTTTTGGGAATCGGGGCTCGGCGGATCGGGCTGGCTTTGATTTTTTCTCGGGAAGTGGAACGGGACGTGCGAATGGCAATCCGTGGGGCGAGGCCCGTAGTACCATGCAGGCGCAGCTGGATATTACCTTGGAGCAGGCTTATAAAGGCGCTACTGTAAGAGTACAGGTCAGTGACAAAACGGTGGATGTGAACATTCCGCCTAGATCCTATGAGGGTACAATTATTAAAATCGCGGGAAACACTCCGGGTGGCGACGTGCTGCTGGCACTTCATATTCTTCCTCATGATATTTATGAGATTCGCGATGGCGACTTATATGGCATGGTTGAAATCGCTCCTTGGCAAGCGGTATTGGGTGGAGAAGTGAAGGTTCCATTACCGGGGGGCGGCGCCGTGAAATTGAAGATTCCAGCAGGAATTCAGAGCGGCAAAACGCTACGTATCCCCGGCAAGGGCTTAAAACGTGAGAATGGTGCGAACGGCGATATTTTATTTGGAATTGAGATTGTTATCCCTGAACCTATCAGCGAAGCGGAGAAAAATCTCTACCGAAAGCTGGCAGACTCCAGCCCTTTCGAAGCCAGAGCTAAACGTCAAAGCACTGGCACCCAGCGGCAGAAGGCGAAAGTGGGTAATTAATAGATAGGTAGAAGAGGTAGAGGTGAGGTGATTACACTCGTTTGTGATCAACTCTGGTTGGTGAATAAGGTGATTTGAATGCTAGTAGCAGAACAGTAACTTATTTAGCCACTAACTATAAATGAACGTTTCGCTCAAACGGTGAAAGTCGGCACTATGGTGGGAAAAGAGAGTCAAAAGTGCTTTCGAAAGTGCCTTCGAGAGTGCCAAACTGGGATCGATGGTCGAAAAGAAAGGCAAAAATGCCTTAGAAAGCGCTGAATTAAGCTCGTTGGTCGAAAAGAAAGGCAAAAGTGCCTTCGAAAGTGCCGAATTAGGCTCGATGTGCGAAAAAAGAAGCAAAAGTGCCTTCGAAAGTGCCGAATTAGGCTCGATGTGCGAAAAGAGAAGCAAAAGTGCCTTAGAAAGTGCCGGATGGAGATCGTTGGTCGAAAAGAGAAGCAAAAGTGCCTTAGAAAGCGCTGAAATTGGCTCGATGTGCGAAAAAAGAAGCAAAAATGCCTTAGAAAGTGCCGAAATTGGCTCGATGTGCGAAAAAAGAAGCAAAAATGCCTTAGAAAGTGCCGGATGGAGATCGTTGGTCGAAAAGAGAAGCAAAAGTGTCTTCGAAAGTGCCGAATGGGGCTCGTAGGTCGAAAAGAACGGTAAAAATCCCGTAGAATGAGCGCAAACCAGCTAGTTACTCGAAAAGAGCGGCAAAAATCCCGTAGAATGAGCGCAAACCAACTAGTTACTCGAAAAGAACAGTATAAATCCCGCAGAATGAGTGCAAACCAACTAGTTACTCGAAAAGAACGGTAAAAATCCCGTAGAATGAGTGCAAGCCAACTAGTTACTCGAAAAGAACGGTAAAAATCCCGTAGAATGAGTGCAAACCAGCTAGTTACTCGAAAAGAACGGTAAAAATCCCGCAGAATGAGTGCAAACCAGCTAGTTACTCGAAAAGAGCGGCAAAAATCCCGTAGAATGAGCGCAAACCAACTAGTTACTCGAAAAGAACGGTATAAATCCCGTAGAATGAGTGCAAACCGACTAGTTACTCGAAAAGAACGGTAAAAATCCCGTAGAATGAGTGCAAACCAACTAGTTACTCGAAAAGAACGGTAAAAATCCCGCAGAATGAGCGCAAACCAGCCAGTTACTCGAAAAGTACGGTATAAATCCCGTAGAATGAGCGCAAACCAGCCAGTTACTCGAAATAAGCGGGATAAATCCCACTAAATTAACCTATCCCCGGCCCAAAAGGCCGATTTAATATAATCACTCTTAAATAGAAAGGTGAGAGCTATGGATTTCAATAAATTAACTCAAAAGCTGCAGGAAGCAGTAGCTGCGGCGCAGTCGCTGGCATCAGACAGCGGTCATCAGGAGATCGATAATCTCCATCTGTTAAAAGCGTTGCTTCAGCAGCAAGAAGGATTGCTGCCAAGATTGCTGCAAAAGATGAATATCCCTGTGGCTGAGCTGATGCGCAGCACAGATGAACTGCTTCAAC
Organism: Paenibacillus sp. FSL H7-0323; assembly: GCF_038002725.1. NCBI lineage: Bacteria > Bacillati > Bacillota > Bacilli > Caryophanales > Paenibacillaceae > Paenibacillus > Paenibacillus sp. FSL H7-0323. Next base: position 5,188,700 of record NZ_JBBODB010000001.1, read on the forward strand.
GCAAGCCGAGCATCAGCGGGTCAGGAGCAAGCACGGTACGGCGTTACGCCTCGCAATCGCTGATTCATCTGCTGGAGCAGGCGGAGAAGGAAGCGGCGAAGATGCAGGATGAGTTTGTTTCTGTGGAGCATGCGGTGCTGGCCATGGTGTCGGATTCGAGCGGGGAGAATCGTGAGCTAAGGGATCTTTTTGTCCGCCGTGGGCTGACCCGTGAGAAGCTGATGTCGGTGCTTGCTGAGATTCGTGGACATCAGCGGGTAACCAGCCGGGAGCCAGAAGCTACTTATGAGGTGCTGGAGAAATACGGCCGTGATCTTGTAGCAGAGGTTCGCGCGGGCAAGATTGATCCAGTCATTGGTCGTGATGGCGAGATCCGCCGGGTAATCCGGATTTTGTCCCGTAAAACGAAAAATAACCCTGTGCTGATCGGTGAACCAGGTGTAGGGAAAACAGCCATTGTGGAAGGCTTGGCCCACCGGATCGTGCGCAAAGACGTGCCAGAGGGGCTGAAGGATAAGACGATTTTTTCACTGGATATGAGTTCACTTGTGGCAGGCGCCAAGTTCCGTGGTGAATTCGAAGAACGCCTGCAGGCGGTATTGAGGGAGGTTCGCGAAAGTAACGGCCGCATTATTCTTTTTATTGATGAGCTGCATACGATTGTGGGCGCAGGTAAAACCGAAGGCTCGATGGATGCGGGCAATATGCTGAAGCCGATGTTGGCCCGGGGTGAGCTGCACTGTATCGGTGCCACAACGCTCGATGAATATCGCAAATATATAGAGAAGGACCCTGCGCTGGAGCGCCGTTTCCAACAGGTGCTCGTGAGCGAACCCGATGTAGAGGATACGATCTCCATTTTGCGTGGTCTGAAGGAGCGGTTTGAAGTCCACCACGGGGTCAAAATCCATGACAGCGCCCTAGTAGCCGCAGGGGTATTGTCCAATCGTTATATTACGGATCGATTTTTACCGGATAAGGCGATTGACCTAGTGGACGAGGCTTGCGCCATGATCCGCACAGAGATAGACTCCATGCCGGGTGAGATGGATGAAGTGACCCGCCGCCTGATGCAGATGGAGATTGAAGAAGCAGCGCTTAAAAAAGAAACCGATGACGCCAGCAAACGCCGTCTCGAAATATTGCAGCGCGAGCTCGCTGACCTGAAGGAGAAGCAGCTAGGAATGACGGCGCGCTGGGAGAAAGAGAAGTCGGCCATCCAAGGGATTCGCGACCTCAAAAAACGGCTGGAGCAAGCACGTAAGGATCTGGTCGATGCACAGGAGGAATATGATCTTAATAAGTCAGCCGAACTGAGCTACGGCATTATTCCTGATCTGGAGCGTCAGCTGAAAACAGCGGAAGAAGCGGCACAGCAAGACCAGGATACAAGATTGCTACGTGAGGCTGTTACTGAAGAGGAAATTGCAGATATTGTCTCCCGCTGGACCGGCGTTCCGGTTAGCCGACTGGTAGAAGGTGAGCGGGATAAGCTCCTGCGTCTGGAGGATACGCTGCATGAACGGGTAGTGGGCCAAGACGAAGCTGTCAGCTTGGTGGCCGATGCAGTGCTTCGGGCAAGAGCGGGAATCAAAGATCCGAATCGCCCGATTGGCTCATTCCTGTTCCTTGGCCCGACGGGTGTAGGGAAGACTGAGCTCGCTAAGTCGCTTGCGGTATCTCTTTTTGACCGCGAAGATGGGATGATCCGTATAGATATGTCGGAGTATATGGAAAAGCATAGTGTCTCCCGTCTCGTCGGCGCACCTCCAGGATATGTTGGATATGAGGAAGGCGGGCAGCTCACGGAAGCTGTGCGGCGTCGGCCTTATACTGTAGTGCTGCTCGATGAAGTGGAGAAGGCGCATCCCGATGTGTTTAACATTCTGTTGCAGCTGCTTGATGATGGACGGCTGACTGATTCACAGGGCCGAATGGTTGACTTCAAGAATACAATCATCATTATGACTTCCAATATCGGTTCACCTCATCTGATTCAAGGCACCGATGAAAACGGTCAGCTCACGGAAGCTGCCAAGGATAGAGTGATGAAGGAACTGAGTGGTCATTTCCGTCCAGAGTTCCTGAATCGGGTGGATGACATTGTAATGTTCAAGCCGCTGACACTGGGTGAGATCGAGAAAATTGTGGACAAACTGGTGGATGGATTGCGTCTACGTCTGGCAGAACGGGAGATCGGGCTGGCATTAACTGAATCGGCGGTGCGTTTTATCGCTAAGGAAGGTTTTGATCCTGTGTATGGGGCAAGACCGTTGAAAAGATTTATCCAGCGCAGCTTGGAGACACGTGTGGCGCGTGCGATTATTGCTGGTGAAGCCGCAGAGGGATCAGTTATTCAGGTGGATGAATCCGGCAACGAGCTGACAGTAACCATTCTGAAGCCAGAAGTCGATGGACCAGAGAGTTCTGAATTGAGTTCTGAATAAAAAAAGGGCGTTCACAAAACCCTAATGGTTTTGTGAACGCCCTTTTTATTGTAAGCCTCATTCCACCCAAGGGATTAGATGAGGCTGTTCATCCAAGATGGACATGTACTGCTCTTTCCAGCCGTATTTGCCGTCGGGGTCGAGGAGCATATAACGCAGATATTTTTCCAGCCGGAACTCGGCTTTGGACCAACCGAGATGCTTGAGCCGCAGGTTGCTTAGCTGATGAGACAGCTCGAAGATATTTTCCGGGAACCGCCCACAGTGCTGTGGGGATTCATTCCATACATAGTTGAAGTCTTCTTTATAGCGAAGCAAAAAAGGGCGGTAGTTCAGATGAGAGCGCCAGTAGGTATCCTCCCTGTAATGGTTCGCGTTCCATAAATCGTAAAGGCGGAAGCAGAACAGATCGACCCCATCTGCATACAGCAAGGAATCTATATTTTCTGCAAAGCTGGCTTCAAAGATCTCATCCGCGTCCAGACTCAGAATCCACTCGGGATTTGTCTTTAGGACTTCCTCCCACTGCTGTTTTCGCAGCTCAATTTCATTGCTGAACTTGGATTCGGTATTATGCACGAGATGAACGGGAATGCCTTCAAGTGCTTCCAGACAGACAGCTGCCGTATTGTCGGTGCTGCCGTCATCAATAATGACAGCCTCATCGATATATTTGCGGTGTTCCTCCAGAACCTGTCGCAGGAAGCGCCCGCTTTCATTTTTTACAACCATGGTAAGGGTTAGCTTGGGACGCTTTTTTGTTATAGGAGCAGCTGCAACCTCATTGGAATTTTCCTCGATGGGTGTGGGTGCCGATTCAGCTTTTACCCCTGTTGTTTCTCTGATAAAATCTTCAACCTTGTTCAAATCACTATCTCTGTACAAATGAAGGGCAGGATAATGGGTGTCAACAAATAGCGGAATGCCAAGGGCCGCGGCACGAATGCAGAAATGGCGATCCTCGCCCCAGTATGATATGTTCCGGATCTGATTGTAGCTCACCCCGGCTTTTATCGCATGCTGGCTAATCAATGTACAAGCGCCGAGACCCCCCACTTCATAGATTCCAGGATTGCGGAGTTTGGCTATGAATTCATGAAATCTGCGGTTGATCTCCTCGGGTTGCAGTTTTTCGCCGGGAAGTATCTCCCACTGATTATATTCGTCATGCATCCAGACCTGCGGCTGAAACATGGTATCTGGCTGCCACTGTGTCCAAAATACCTCTGAAATAATATCTTTGTTCGTCCCTATTAGATGACTTAGCGTATCGGGGTGGAGGATGAGGTCTGAGTCGATCAGGAACAGGTAGTCGTAGTTCAGGGTTTGCGCTCGGTTTATCATGAGGTTTTTGAAGTTGGCGACTTTCCAGACTAAATCAGAATTCCAATAGTGAGTCGTATCATTGCGAATGTACGCATCGTTAAAGCCGGAGCTTTGAATAAAAATATGCTCGCCCTTGCTTTTAAATTCCTGGAGCAGCCGGCTGGATTCCTCATCATCATTGTCATCAATCAGATGGAAATCCAGTTCGATTTGCTCGATATTCAAGCGCAGCAGGGAATTCAGAAATTCCCGTAATACATTGGGCTTTTGATGGATCGGGCTGCCGATTAATACGCGTGTCTTATTCATTGCGGCCTCCTTGGGGGACTCTCCCTTTCTTCCGAGAGGTATAGGTATGTTCTCAATATATTTACAGTGAGAGAGTAATAATCCTTATTTCGCAAAGTTCTTATAGTAAATGAGAAATGAGAGTTGGATAAATTGAACTTTTTAGATATATTAATTTTGATGAATCTGCTGTACAATTACCGGATAATTAGATAAGAATGCAGCCAGATGAGCACAGGAATGAGACTATGGATAAATCACCACTAAAAGTTCAGTAGTTAATCAATCTGTTACTGGCCATGAATCCTCGTGCGGATGTGTTCTGGGATGATGGAAAGGGTGAATACCGACCTCTGCTGAATGAGGATGCTGAGGAAATTGATTGCACCGGAAGAGAAAGCGAAGACTGAAGCTCATATTGGTGGCTGAACAGAGTTTGATTATTGCGACCCTTGGCATACTGTATTCGGAAGAGTCATTTCAGGTATGGACCCTGTGGATACTTTAAGGCGTGGGGATGTCATGAAAAAGGTCGAAACTATCAGTTCCCTCAATATTACATTAATGTGAAATGCTATCCATTGTAATTCCTAGTATCCCGATATACAATATAAAAACAAACAAAGACAATATAGACACGGGGGAGAAACTTATGCGTAGAGGATTATCTGGAGTTATTACTTTGGTTTTGTTAACATTTTTGATTAGCGCGTGCTCCGGGGGAAATAACGCCGCTTCCACAAATACAAATCAGACGCCTACGGCTACTGAAGGATCGACAGCAAGCACTGAACCAAAAGATGGCGGCAACTTAATTATTGGGGTCGCTGCAGATCCTGTCATTCTAAATCCGAACTATGCAGGTGATCGTGTCAGTCTGACGATTGACCAAGCGCTCTACGCGCCATTGTTCCAAGTGAATAACGGAGAGAAGACCTTCTACTTGGCAGACAGCCTGACACTTTCCGAAGATAACCTGACTTATACATTGAAACTGAAAAGTGGACTAACTTGGCATGACGGAGAAAAGCTTACAGCTGACGATGTCGTGTTCACGATTGATAGCATCCTCGATGAGAAGCAAAACAGCATGCTGAGAGCGAACTTATTCATCGGTGATAAACCCGTTAAGGCAGTTAAGGTGGATGATCTGACTGTAGAGTTCAAGCTTCCGCAGGTCAGCCCAGCTTTTGAAGCTACACTAGTGCAAGTATTTCCGATTCCAAAGCATATTTTTGAGAATGAGACGGATCTAGAGAAAAGCACCAAGAATGCTGCTCCGGTTGGATCTGGCCCATTTAAATTTAAAGAATACAAAGCAGGCGAATATGTTACACTCGAGAGATTTGATAACTACTTTGGCGGCAAACCACATCTTGATTCTATAACGTACCGGATTGCTAAAGATACGAATGCTGCGAATCTCGCACTTCAGAATGGTGAGATCAACATTAAGTATCTAGATCCACAGGATGTTGGAACGATTGAGGCTTCGAACAATTTCGAAATCCTGCCTTATAGTGAAGGGCGATTGTCCTACCTGTTGTTCAATGCAAACAGTGATAGAGGTGCTCTTGCTAAAAAAGAAGTTCGTCAAGCCTTGTCTCTAGCCCTAAGTCGTGATGAAATCATTCAGGCTGCTTATACTTCTAACGAGTATGCAGACCCGGCGAAGTCCTTTTTGACTCCGGATGCATTGTTCTATACTAATGACGTACCTTCTTTTGATAATGACGTAGAAAAAGCCAAAGAGCTTCTGCAATCGGCAGGGGTTAGCGATCTGAAATTGAGATTGATTGTATCGAGCGGTAATAAAGCTCAGGAAGCCATTTCACTATACGTGCAGCAAAAGCTAAAGGCCATTGGCGCTGAAGTTGAACTGCAAAATATGGATGCCTCGGCATATGGCCAGAAGTTCAGTGATATGAATTCAACAGATTTTGAACTTGCGATTGCAGGTTATATTATGGGTTACGATCCTGATGCTTACAGAATTTTGTATACTTCTACTGCAGACTCTAACTACTCGCATTATAATAATGCTGAAGTCGATAAGTTGTTCAATGATGGTGCAGGAGAAGCAGATGTAACTAAACGTGGTGAGATCTATAAGAAGATCCAAGAGATCATTGCTGATGATGCACCGATTTATCCAATTGCTAATACTAAGACTATTGTAGCTGTCTCCAAGAACTACGGCGGTCTAGAAGAAGCAGTCTTGAAGCCTGTCGTTATTTTTGAAGATTTATCGAAAATCTACCTTAAATAAGAACGGGAAAAAATAAGCTGGTCAATCCAGCTTATTTTTTTACCGATATAGAACTGGGAGAATATACGTATGAGACAACTTATCGTCCGAAGATTACTGCAAACCCTGCCGATGCTGTTTTTTGTCTCGGTTGTGTGCTTTGCGATGATTAAGCTGGCTCCGGGGGATCCGGTACTATCCTTCGTTACGCCGAATATGCACGCGGATGATATTGAGCGCATCCGGCATAACCTTGGGCTGGATAAGCCAGCCTACATTCAATATTTTATATGGATCAAAGAAGTACTGCAGGGCAATTTCGGTTATTCCCTTGTGAATCATCAGCCTGTATTGGAGCAAATTCTAGAACGTTTACCTGCAACAGCAGGTTTGATGGGCAGTGCAATCGGCTTAGCCGTTCTGTTGGCGATCCCGATGGGTCTGCTTGCTGGAGCTAACCGGAACCGCTGGGTGGATAAAGTAATTAATTTTTTATCCTATATCGGAATTTCAGTGCCTTTATTTTGGCTGGCCATCTTACTTATGTACTTATTCGCAATTAAGCTGCACCTGCTGCCTATAATGGGGATGCGAACCATTGGTGTGGAATCAGCGGTTGATGTATTGAAGCATGGTATTTTGCCTTGCGCCGTATTGGCGTTTGGATTTCTGGCCGGTTACGTACGATACATCCGCTCTAGTACGATTGGACAGCTAAAAGAAGAATATGTGCAGATTCAATATGCTTTTGGATCCAGCAAGACAACGATTCTGTTCCGTCACGTGCTTAAGCATGTACTGTTGCCAGTAATTACATTGCTCGGGATGTCGATGGGTGATCTGGTGGCGGGTGCAATTGTAACGGAGACGGTATTTTCATGGCCGGGTATTGGCTCTTTAGGGATGACTGCGGTTAAAGGGATGGATTATCCCGTAATTATGGGAATAACTTTGTTCTCTTCTTTAATGCTGATCATCGGCAATCTGGTCGCGGATATTCTATATAGCTTCGTGGACCCACGAATTAAATTAACGAGGTGACCTCATGAATCGCAGTAAATGGAAAAGTGTTGGAGATGAGCTATTTACGAATAAATTGGGTGTCGCAGCCCTCATTACTTTAATCGTCTTCACACTAGGCTCTATATTTGCTTTTTTATCCGGACATGATCCGAATGCAATGGATGTTTTGGCACGTTTGAAGGCACCCGGGGCGGATCATTGGTTTGGTACGGATGATTACGGCCGGGATTATTTTGCCCGAGCTTTGTATGGTGGCCGGGTATCTTTGCTAGTTGGTTTTGCTTCAATGATCATTGCCACGGGTATAGGTGTGACGGTGGGCGTAATCAGTGGATATTTTGGCGGATGGATTGATAATCTATTGATGCGGATGCTTGATGTAGTGATGTCCATTCCATCTTTCCTTGTGCTGCTGCTGCTCAGCGTATTTTTGAAGCCGAGTGTAGGAAACATCATTTTAATCATTGCTCTATTAATGTGGATGAACATTGCCCGTGTGATTCGTGCGGAGACGATGACGATTAAAGAACGGGAATATGTACTGTATGCAAAAGCTTCCGGCCAGAGCAACTTCGGAATTATTTGGCGTCATATTCTTCCGGGGCTAGTACCTGTTGTGATTGTAGGTGCGACGAATAATATCGCTTCCGCGATTATGATGGAGTCGTCCCTAAGCTTCCTTGGGTTCGGGGTACAACCTCCGAATGCCACTTGGGGCAGTATGCTTAACAATGCGCAGGGATATATCGCTCAGGCCCCTTATTTGGCATTGTTCCCGGGGTTATTGATACTATTAACGGTTCTGAGCTTTAATGTTCTGGGCGATATTTTGCGGGTTGGCTTTGAACCGAAGCTGATCCGAAGATAGGAGTGTGAAGACATCATGACGGAACGGCTATTGTCTGTTGAGAATTTGAAGGTTTCCTTCCAAACTCGGGATGGAGAGAATCAGGCAGTTCGTGGCGTTAGCTTTCATATAGATGCTGGAGAAACGGTAGGGATTGTTGGTGAATCCGGAAGCGGGAAAAGTGTAACTGCGAAGGCGATTATGTCGTTGATTACACCTCCGGGTAAAATTATCGCTGGAAATATTAATTTTCGTGGTGACAATTTATCTAACCTTTTGGAAAAAGAGTGGAGAAAACTGCGCGGTAACCGCATAGCGATGGTGTTTCAGGACCCCATGACTTCTCTTAATCCTGTGAAAAAAATCGGCCAGCAGCTTACGGAGGTCATCCGGCGGCATCGCGGCTTAAATAAGGAAGCAGCGTTTAAAGAGGCAGCAAGTATCCTGCGGCAGGTGGGCATTAATAATCCTGAGCAGCGGCTGCAGCAGTATCCGCATGAATTCAGCGGCGGGATGCGGCAGCGGGTCATGATCGCTATGGCTCTTTCCTGCCAGCCAGAGCTATTGATTGCGGATGAGCCGACAACTGCGCTTGATGTAACAATACAGGCCCAAATTCTTGATCTTTTTAAAGAGCTAAAAAATAATACCAGTACAGCTATAGCACTGATCACTCATGATTTGGGTGTGGTGGCTCAGGTATGTACACGGGTTATCGTAATGTATGGTGGACTAGTGATGGAGGAAGGTACGGTGGAGGATATTTTTTATCGCCCACAGCATCCTTACACGAAAGGTCTGCTTCGCTCCATTCCGAAACGTGACGGCAAATCGCGTGAACGTCTAATTCCAATCGAAGGCACACCTCCGGATTTGTTGAATCCTCCTTCTGGCTGTCCCTTTATGGAACGTTGCCCTAATGCTTTTGCCCGTTGCAGCGAACGTCCTCCGGTAATCGAATTATCGCCCGGTCACCGTTCGATGTGCTGGTTAGCAGATGGTGTGCAGGAGACTCCAGCTGTAGCTGGCGTTGAAGGGAGCGGTTCGGTTGAGTGACAATAAGATTCTAGTGGACGTAAATAATCTCAAAAAACATTTCTCCAAAGGCAAGGATATGTGGGGACGCGATACATCGGTGCTTAAGGCAGTAGATGGCGTAAGCTTTCAGATTCGTCAGGGAGAGACCTTTGGGCTGGTTGGAGAGTCGGGAAGCGGCAAGTCCACGGTTGGACGCTGCTTGCTGCGCTTATATGACTACACAGACGGTGAAGTGTCTTTTGACGGGCAGCCGCTGAGCAAGCTTGGAGAGAAGCAGCTAAAACCTTTTCGCAGACGCATTCAGTCGATCTTCCAAGATCCCTATTCATCACTTAATCCAAGCTTAAGTGTGCTTGATCTGATCAGTGAGCCGATGAAAATCCACGGCATCCACGAAGGTGAAGAACGCAAAGAAGCTGTTGCGGCATTGCTGGAAAAGGTAGGTTTAAAAAGAGAACATCTCTACCGCTTCCCGCATGAATTCAGCGGTGGCCAACGCCAGCGGATTTCGATTGCCAGAGCATTGTCCGTAAGACCTGAGTTTGTCGTGTGTGATGAACCGATCTCAGCGCTGGACGTGTCTGTCCAGGCTCAGGTAGTGAACATGCTGGAGGATTTGCAGTCCGAATTCGGCTTGACCTATCTCTTTGTCGCACATGATCTGTCGATGGTACGGCATATTTCTGACCGGATCGGCGTGATGTATGGCGGTCGTCTAGTAGAGGTAGCCGAAAGTGATGAGCTGTACGAGAATCCTATTCATCCTTATACAAAGGCGCTGCTGTCTTCCATCTTGGAGACGGATCCCCGGCGGGCCAATCAGAGAATTATTTTAGACGGATATTCGCAAGAGTATGGCAGAGCTGAGACTTCCACACTACAGGAAGTAAGTCCGGGCCATTATGTTGCTTATGATTTTACGGTATGATTAGACTCTATATATAGATTGGGAGGGATCAGAATGTCAGAGAACTTAAACCGGGTAAAGTTATCCCAGTGGGATGCGTTATTGGTGGAATCACTCCGCTCCTTGGGGTGGTCTGATGAGGATATTCTTCGTAAAGTGGCAGAGGGCGATTTGCCCGTTGACAAGAGCGAATACCAATTTGATTATAAGCAGCTGACTACGTTGCAGTCAGAGCAGCCGGAGTTGTTCGGGCAAGCGGTGAAGACAGGCTATCAGATTAAATACAACACGATTCGTGGGATTCGCAGCTGGATATGGGTAGCTCTGGGCAAAGAAGCGGCTCTGGAGCTTGAGGAAGGTAAGGAAGCCGCTGAGGTGGCTTTAACCTTGGCCGAGAAGGAACGTTTGGCTTCTGTGTTATCCTTCGGTTGGCAGATCGAGAGCGATACGAAGGCAGCGGTTGGAGATACAGCTGTCTACCGGATTGCACCGATTGGACGTTAAGCTGAATAGCTACAGTAAAAAACGATTGTTGCGGGGAAGGACTCCCTGTGCACAATCGTTTTTTTGTTATAATTCTCGCTTAAATGCTTATCGTTAATATACGTTTACCGCTGGGTAAGCTACCTCATATTGTGCAGCCTCAATCCAGCTTCCTGTCTTAAAATCTCTGCCCCGGACAAGCACTTTATCGCTATACACTTCTACATAGAAGCCTTGGCTGCCCTCTTTATGTTTATCTTCATTAGTCCAAAGATAGGCGACAGAAGCAGCATTAAACATCGTTGCGATCTCTCCATCGCCAGGGAACATAGTGTTGTCTACCTCCAGCTCCCAATGGGTATGTCCAGTGAATAACAAGGTCTGAGGGTATCTCGACAGGATTTCTTTTAATTCCTTATCTTGTGTGACACCATACCAATCTTGCGATTCCAGCGATCCGGCTACGGTGTCTTTAAGCGGTTGATGCAGGAAGAGAAAGATAGGCTGATCTGGTGAAGCTTGTTCTCCAAGCTTATGCTCCAGCCAATCAAGCTGTTCAGAAGAAAGATCACAGAATTTGGGCAATCCTTGTTCTGTCCCTAGCATAATAAAATGATAGCCATTGACCCAGTGATCATGATAGGGTCCGGACATTCCGGTCTGTGACGTATACATTCCTAAACGTGATTCCCAATTTCCGAGGCCCACATCATGATTGCCTAAGGTAAAGGTAATCCCGGGCAGTTCGGTTTTGTATTGTTTGAGGATACGAAGCATTTCTTCGTATTCAGCAGGGAAGCCGTGGTCTGTGACATCACCGATATGCATAATCCCGCTGCTGCCTTCCCCATGCGCTGCTATATCACGGAGAGCCAGCTCGAAGTTAAGATTGTACTCATGATTGCGGTCAGCAGTGACATGGGTATCCGTAATGATCTGAAAGGTGATAACTGGTTTATCTTCAGGTGATGTGTTCGTACTCATGTTTGGGCATCCTCCTTTATCTATGAACCTATCCAATACTGTTGCTGTTCGCTAATGCGTCTTGCCGCTAATATTCAGTCCTATGATCCCGACAATGATGACGGCTATCCAAAGTAGTGAGGATAGGGTTAGCTTTTCTTCAAAGAACAGGGTTCCTATGAAGGAAATCAGGATGATTCCCGCTCCTGACCATATCGCATAAGCTACGCCTACCTTAATAGAGGTGAGAGCATAATTCAGGGAGGTGAAGCTGGCTCCATAGAACAGGAACATAAGCACGGAAGGCCAGAGCTGGGTGAACCCTTGAGATATTTTCATTGAGAGGGTCCCTGAGAGTTCGAACACAATAGCCAGCGCCAGAAACATCCATGCCCATATTCCTTCTATTCTCACAGGGGAGTAACCTCAATTCTGAGCTCAGCATAAGATTGTACAATGAGATCTGCATCCGGGAGAATATGTGTTGAAGCACTAGTACCGTCGCTTTCTGCTAGGCCGATAGCTACCTGTACACCCGCTGCTTTAGCCATTCGCATATCCCCGTTAGTATCGCCGATAACCGCTGTGTACGCGGGTTCCACGGCTAACCTTTTGCAGGCAAGCTGCACCATGTCGGGGAAAGGTTTACCCTGATCCACAAGATCTGTTCCAATTACCTCGGAGAAATAATGCCGTATGCCAAGCCATTGGAGATGTTTGTCTGCGGCCTCTGTTTCATCTGCGGTCACCACGGCGAGAGGAATGCCTGCACTCACACACTCATCAAGAAAACGATGAAGTCCCGGAAGGGAGTGAACGGGGCGTTTCTCTTCTAACCTAACATCCGCTTCGAGACGGCATTGATGGACAAGCTCCATGGACTCCGCCCAAGATAAACCTTGCAGATAACCCTGCCATGACAGAATGGCATAAAGATCACTCATAGTCCCCATAGCCAGCGGTCCGTTGCGATCATAATCGATAATGCTCCCCTGGGCATTGTGTACAGTTCCCATTAATGCAGGGAGCTGCTCTTCTGCAATCTGTAGTCCTTTTTCCTTCATATACTTCGTGAATCTCTCTAAAAAACATTCGCCCCAGCTGCCCCAGAGGGATACGAACTGGAGCAGCGTACCATCCTTATCGAATAGAATAGCTGCTACAGCATATCTGCCTTGTGGAGTGATGAGCTCAGACATGAAGTCCACCGCCCTTTATTTTAATTTATCAAGCGCTGCTTGTGCCGTTTCTTGTGCTTCCTTAAGTGCTTGTGCTGCTGGGATATTCTCAATCTGCACCTTATCTGCGGCGATTGTCAACGCATCGTTAATTTTGCCGCCAGTTGGGTCTTGGAAAGGTGCAGAACCATGAGAAGCTTGCATCAATGGAACCTTAATCTGTGGATTGCTTTCGCTGAATGACACAAACGCCGGGTCTTGCAATGCGGATTGGCGCACCGAAATATATCCCGTATTAATGGACCAGGACGCAGTATTCTCAGCATTCGTGAAGTAGGTTAGCCATTTCATAGCTGCTTCCTTTTCACTGTCGCTGGCTTTGGATAGAATGCCGGCCATAAGGGCTTGGGCTACGGGTTTGCCCTCACCGATCCCTGCCCAGCCTGGCTGCTCCATAGCCGAAACAATGCTGAAGTCCAAGTCGCCCTGATCGCCGCTGGAGCCAGTGTAGCCTGCGGCTTGACCCTTCATTACATCGTCAATCGTCTTGTACCAATACTCCCAGCCTTGACCGCCGGAATGAATCCGCATGATCTTATCCTCGTGAATCCACTTGCGGAACAAATCCCAGGTTTCAATCCACTCTTTAGAGTCGACCATAACTTGTTTTCCATCCTCACTAAGGATAGTGCCTCCTTTGCTGAGTACGGCATCAATCATGTTCCCTGAACCCCACATAGGCTCCCAACCATAAAGGGTGGTTTTGCCGCCGTCCTTCACTGTCATTTTCGCAGCTGCGGCAGCCAGATCTTCCCAAGTCTTTAATGTGCTCGCATCAATTCCATTCTTCTCAAAAACATCTTTGCGGTAGTACATGACCTGCGTTGTTCCATACATCGGCAGGAAGTATTGCTTACCATCAACCTGGCCCTGATTTATAAAGGTTTGGACAAAATCCTCTTTATTAAAATCTGGCTGCAGTGCCATAAGCTCGTCTATCGGAGCGAAATATCCTTTACGGGCCCAATCTACATTGGAGGAGAGAGCAGCCGCAGGTACTTTTCCTGTAGCGATAGCTGCTTGCAGCTTCTGTTCGGTTTCCGTGTAGTCTGCCTGCGCGATACCTTTGACGATGACCTCTTGCTGAGAGGTATTAAATTTCTGAATCAGTGCCTCCATATTCTCACCAAGCTTGCCGCCGAGACCATACCAGAATTCAATTGTTACCGGTGCATTTTGTGTGGGCGCAGCCTCTGTGGAGGGGGAGGAAGAAGCTCCATTCGCCGCTGTAACATTGCCTGTATTCGCATTTCCTCCGCAAGCTGTTAACATTGTAAATCCGGCAACTAAAGACAGGGTGGACAGTCTCTTCAATACGTTCATCATCATTCTCCTCTTATTAAAATAGAATTGTTAGCTTATCCTTTGCTGGAACCAGCGGTCATATTGACACTTTGCATGATCGTTTTCTGAGCTAGTAGAAATACTAGCAGCAACGGGGCGATGGTGAATGCGCTAGCGGCCATGATCAGCGGCCATTTTAATCCGTAGGCACCTCCTTGAGTAAAGAAACTACGCAGACCCGCCGAGACTAGCTGTAGATTCGGGTCTTTGGTGATCAGCATCGGCCAGAAATAGTTATTGTACTGATCAATGAAGGTGATCAGGGCTAGCACAGCAAAGGAAGAACGTGTAATGGGGACAAGAATGGTCCACAGAATCCGCATATGTGAGGAACCGTCCACTTCTCCAGCCTCCACCAGCTCATGGGGAACCTGAAGGAAGGCTTGGCGAATTAGAAAGATGGAGAAGACACTTACACAGTTGGATAGAATTAATCCGGCATATGAATCCAGTAGATGGAGCTGGGACAATACCAAATATCCGGGAAGATAAACAGCGGTGGCTGGAACCATATAGCCGAAAAGAATAACGCCTGAGAACAGCCCTCTGAAGCGGAATTTCATATGCGTAAGCGCATAGGCCATCATCCCGGAATTTATGACCTGCAGAATAACAATCGACACAGCGACAAATATGCTATTGCCCATATATCTGAAGAAAGGGGCTTCGTGCCAGGCGGCTGAAAAATTACTCCACAGCGCATCCTTAGGCCAGATTGTGGGCGGAGACTGCCAGATTTCATCATTGGTTTTTAAGGCGCTGGTGACCATCCAATAGAAGGGGAAGGCCATGATCAGTGCAATAGCTGTAAAAAATAGATGGCGGGTCAGCTTGCCCACGCGTACGATCGTTGCATTCATCAGTCGTTCTCCTTTACAGCAGTTGTTATTGATAATGGGTTGTCCGTTTACTAACCTCTAGCGAGACTACGGATAGCAGCATACATATAAATACCAGAACCATTGCGACACTAGAGGCTTCTCCAATCTGAAAGGCTTCAAAGGCAGACTGATAATACATATAGAGCAAGGTGCGTGTTGATCCTGAGGGTCCACCTTGTGTAAGTACGTTAATCTGGTCGTAAGCCTGTAACGCCCCGATGATCTGTACGATGAACAGAAACAGTGTCGTTGGCGAGATTAGCGGTAAAGTAATACGGCTGAATTTTTGAACAGCATTTGCTCCATCCAGTTGAGCTGCTTCCAGCAGATCCGTAGGGACATTGCGTAGTGCCACCAAGTAAAAAATCATCGCCCAGCCTACCGATTTCCATATTGTCACGAGCAGAACGCCAAGCAGCGCCCATTTAGGGTCTTGAAGCCAACCGATTTTTTCTAGACCTAAGAGGTCAAGTACAGTATTGGCAAGGCCGATTTCGGGTTCATAGATCCAGGACCAGACAATGGATACAGCCACGGTCGGCGTGACCCAAGGGGAGAACAGCAATACCTGATAGAGGGTGGACCCTTTCAGCTTCCCGTTCATCAGGAGTGCTAGTCCAAGTCCGATCAGAATAACGGGCAGCACACTTCCGGCACAGAATAACAGAGTCACTCTAAGTGCTTTATAGAAGGCAGGATTGCTGAACAGATCCAGATAGTTGGTTAGTCCGACAAAGGTTTTCTCAGGGCTCATGAAGTCCCATTCGGTAAAGCTGAGATAAAATACATAAAGTAATGGCGCTAGCCAAAATACAACGAATGGAATCATTGCCGGCAAGGTGAAGAGCACCGGTTTCAACTCCCCTATAAATCTCGAACGTTTCATTATTCTGTCGATACCCCATTCCATCTTCTGTTTTTTGCGGTATAATTCTGAGGAAAGCTCTTCCGTTCAAAAAAAATTGTACACTCATCGAGCGGCTGCGTGGTCAAGTGGACGTAAAGATCGATGCGAGATTATGTAAAAAATTAAGAGATTAGCGCAGGTAGTTGCTATTTTGTGTAAAATAGAAGGGTAGATTCTAAGTGGAATGAAGGTGCAGCTATGAAACAGGTAGCCTTTGGTGAAGAGAATAAAGACTTATCTCCACGCGAGCAGCTGCTGCGTCCGATGATCGATGCGATTGCTCAGACGATGGACCTATATGGTGCGAATTATTCATTTGGGCAGCTGTATGGAATTATGTTCTTTGAAGACCGTCCGATGACGCTTGAAGAGATGAAGAATGTGATGAATATGAGCAAGAGTAATATGAGCTATGGAGTCCGTTCTTTGATGGCCTCCAAGATGGTCACTAAGCTGGAGGAGAAGCGGGACCGAAAGGATCTGTATGCAGTGGAAACAGATTTCTTTCAGACCTTTAAGAACTTTTTTGGAATGAAGCTACAGCGGGAGATTGATGTCATGAAGCACGCTTTAGACGTTGTCATTCCTGAGCTGGAGGGATTGGTTCAAGCCGTGGATACGTCTGAGGAGGAGCGGCAATTCTGCCTGAAGGATCTGGAGAAGCTGGAGCATGCCGTTCAATATTATCATTGGCTGCAGCAGTTCGTGGACGAGCTTGGGGAAGAGAATTACTTCGCAGATAAGAGAAGGTCCTAGACCGTCTACAATCACATATAGATGTACATAATTGTATATAGATCTCCATTTTTGCGGGGTGTTCCTTAAGCCGGTTCAGGCTTGAGGTTCGCCCTCTTTTTTATGATAAAGAAACAAAAATAAGAAGAAAATGTAACCAATAGCAGGTGGAACTTCCATAAAATATATAGTTACATAGGGACAAGAAATGTTGTTAAGGAGATTCTGAGATTGAAAACAAAAAAATATATGCTGCTTGTTGTCATAGTTCTACTGCTGAGCTTTGCTGCTATTTTGAATACACAACGTGAACCTTCAACAATTATTATTAACGTAAATGGTCAAATGATAAAGACGATAGCTGCCAACCCTGCCTCGCCTGATGATCTTATGATCCCGAAGGCGGTAGCTGAACAGGCACTAAATACACAAATCGGCTGGCAGAAATCCGGCCCTCTTCCAAAAGGTATTTACTACAGAGATCAGGTGGCTGTGCTGATGTATCATCATCTTTCTGAGAAGCCCATGCCACAGTTTCCTTGGGTGTTATCGGTTGATCGGTTTGATGATCAAATGAATCTGCTGAAGCAGGAAGGTTTTCATGTGATCAACATGGCGGAATACCGTGAATTTATGCTGAATAACGGCGCAGTTCCGGACAATGCAGTGCTGCTGACCTTTGATGATGGATATGAGAGTTTCTATAAATTGGCGTTCCCCGTTTTGCAAAAATACGGATATACAGCCGTTAATTTTGTTATCGTATCTACAATAGATCATCCAGATCCGAATAGCGTACCGAAGCTCACTTGGGAGCAAATGCGGGAAATGAAGCATGCTGGGATGGGATTTTATAGTCATACCTATGATTTGCACCATTATGGGGTTGTCGATGCCGAGGGCGGGCAGCGGCCAGCTGCAAGTGCCTTGTTATATGTTGATGATGAGAACAGGAATGAGATGAATGTCGAATACTACAGCAGAGTTACACGTGATCTGGCTAAGGCGGAGCAAAGGCTGAAGGAAGAATTGGGCAATACGGATTCGGCGATTGCTTTTCCTTATGGGTCCTACAATGACAGATTGCTGGCTGTCTGTGATTCGCTGGGGATTTCACTGACCTTCAAAATTGAGGATGGGATTAACACCAGAGCGGATCGGAATGCCGCACGAATTAACGGGGGAAGTGAGACACTTACCGCTGCGTTGACGCTTGATCAGATGAAGCATATCGATTTGCCTATGGAATTGACCTTGAACAACCAAAAGGTGAATATGGTAAGGAATTCTCCTGAAATGAGGAAGGGAACCTTGATGGTTCCGTTTCATCAATTATGCAAAGATCTGCATATAGATATGAAATATGATCCGAAACGCCGAATCGTTGAATTGACTCATATGGATGCAGGAGCATGAAAAGTGTCACTTTTATAGATGATGAGATTACAAAAAGTGAGTAAATTCGTCATTTTAGGCGAATCACTAGTTGCTATAAGTGAATTCCTTACTGTAGACTATAAACAGAGTACTAATTGGTAAGCGAATGGAGAGAACTGATGGAATTGTTTAAGCGTTATTACGCAAATTTAACGGTCCGGCGTTTTTTGATTTTAGGATTGGTTGCTCTACTGCTATTCAGTATTAGAGATATGCTTAATTTGGTACTGTTGACGTTTTTGATTGCGTATGTAATGAATAGCTTTCAAGTGCTGCTCACGAAGCGCATTAACAAATATGTAGCAGTTAACAGCAAAGTGATTATTGTTATTCTATACCTTGCCTTAATCGCTGTAATTGTCATAACCCTCGTTAATTATCTGCCTAAGGTTTTCATTCAGATTAAACAGTTAACGAATTTTTTGACCAATTTGACCCCTGAGAACATCCCGCAGAATGATATTGTGCAGTATATATTCGCCCAGCTTAAGGATTTGAACTATCAGTCGTATATGAAAGACGGTATTGAATATGTCTTGAAAATAAGCAATTGGGGCACCAGCTTTGTTTTATCAACCATTTTGAGCTTTGTATTTATACTTGAGAAGAACAGGATCGTTAGTTTCACTTCCCGCCTTAAAGAGAGCAAAATCTCTTGGTTCTATGTAGAGCTTGAGTATTTTGGCAGAAAATTCATCTCCTCTTTCGGAAAAGTGATCGAAGCACAAATTCTGATCGCGTTGTTTAATACATGCTTTACGGTGATCGGACTCTGGATTTTAGGTTTTCCTTACCTTTTCGCATTATCCATTATGATCTTCTTGCTTAGTTTAATTCCGGTTGTAGGTTTTGTTATCTCGCTAATCCCACTTTGTATTATTGGTTACAATATTGGTGGCCTAGTCATGACTATCTATGTACTGGCAATGATTGCCGTGCTTCATTTTGTAGAAGGCTACTTCCTAAATCCTAAACTGATGTCATCCAAAATGAATTTGCCTATGTTCTATACGTTTATCGTGTTGTTATTCTCTGAGCATTATCTCGGGGTTTGGGGTCTGATTCTGGGGATTCCGATCTTTGTATTCTTCCTTGATATTCTGGAGATTAACAGAGAGAACAAGATAGGGACTTAGGGATTCTGTTATAAAATAAGTATTAAATATACAAAACCCGGCTAAATGGAAGATCCATTTAGCCGGGTTTTTTTTGTGTATGTTACAGCGTCGCTGTATGTATTCCCTTAACCGAAGGAAGTATGGACACTATCTGAAACGATGTCCCTCAGCTCCGCTTTATATGCCGCATACTGCTCGGTTGTTATGCTTCCAGCGGCTAACCGTGAATCCAATTGATCCGTTAGCTGGGCAACCTGTAGATCGATTACAGCTTCAATATCTTGGCCTTGTTCTGATGCAATATCTTGAAGTGACTTACCGTCATATATGGCCTCGTATAGATCCTCGTCCGTTGGCTGGTTAAGTACCTCCAATAATTCGTCTTGATCCGCGACCTCTGTGGTGGACCATTTAACAGGCGAACTTGCATTAGCGGTAAGACTAGTCCAAGCATTTCCGAAAGACATCACTACAACTACCGTTCCGACTATGATCACTCTTTTTATATCCATTAGAGTCCTCTTTTCTTGTTCTGCAATAACTTATCTTGCTTAAGCATCCGTCTAAAGTATCGTTTAAAATGGGTTCTAACTAGTTATATTGTAACCCGCGAAGCTGAACTGAAGCTTAAGCAATATTAAAAATAACCTAAAGATTTAACACGGCTATGATATAGCGATAATACACCGCAGGTATACTTTCCAGATGAGCTTCATTGCATATTTATGCATTGAATCACAATCAAACAAATGGGGAGTGTTCGGAGTTTTGAGAATAACAGCAAAAGCTAAACGTTTATTTTCCAGCATAATTGCCAGCAGTTTGATGTTGGGAATCATGGCTCCAGCAGGATATGCCGAAGAGCAGCAGCTGGAGACGGAGCAGACATCTTCCGAATTAGAGGCGCATTTTGATGAACAGGTTGAGCTCGACACGCTTTTAAGTCAACCGACTGTAATGGCAGAGGTGTACGCGGTACCTCATAATCCAGGAGCGCTACTGATTACAGAAGTTGTTCCGGATACTAAAAATGTAAAAGGGACAGATGGAACCTCTGTAGATGGTTACGAGTTTGTTGAAGTCTACAATAATACGGACAAGCCGGTTAATTTTAAGGATTATTATTTCTTTTATAATGACAAAGATACATGGGCGCCTAATGGTGATGCTGTAATACCGGCGCATGGAAATATTGTTTTCTGGATTATGAACGGCAATAATCTGAATGTTCCTACGGAGGATTTCATCAAAAACTTTAATCCTTCTGCAGCTTTGCAGGAAGGAGTGAATCTGTTCCGGATCAACGGTGGCGGGGGGATGGCTAACACTTCTGCGCGTAATTTACAAATTAAAAGCAAAGCAGGAGATACGCTAATTGTTTCTGCTTCCTATGGAAAAGAACAGGTGAAGGAGAATAACGGGATCTTCTATCAATATTTGCAAGCGGATAGCTCCGTTATGAACCTCATGGCGAATTCGGGAACGGTTGTGGCTACGCCTGGAACCGTAGAGGCAGAACAAGTGCCTGAGCTAGTTCCTGGGAACAAGCAGCCAGTGATTGAACATATTGCACAGAGTAGTGTCGATCCAGCCGATCTCCCTATCAGTGCGAAGATTACTAATCTGGAAAGCGGGGCAGATGGATCACTGCCCGTAGTGAAGCTACAGTATGGCTCTCCTTCTCAGGCGAAAGATACGATAATCACTATGACCTCAAAAGGTGGGGATGAATATGCGGCAATGATTCCTGCAGCTGCGCTGGAAGAGCCGGAGCTGCATTACAGCATCCGCGTTAATAATGTGACAGAGAGTTATTCTGTTCATGTGAACCTGCCGGCGTTCGATTCGAATAATGTGCCGCCGTTGTTAATCACAGAGCTGCTGCCGAATTCGACGAATGTAAAAGGAACGAGCAGCGACGCTTTTGAATTCATTGAGATCTATAACAATACTGATGCACCTGTTAATTTCAAGGACTACAAGGTCTATTATCGTTATCCTGATAAAGGTAACGCTTCCGATGTGAAGTGGCCTTCGACGCCAGAGAACTTTCTGATTCCTGCACAGCAGTCCGTGGTGTTCTGGGTTATTAATAGTGCCAATAGTACTTACACTGCTAATGATTTCAATACAGAATTCAACACAAACTTAATTGAAGGCACCAATCTCTTTTTGATCAAAAGCGATGGTATGGCGAACTCTGGCCGCCGGGCAGTCGTAATCAAAAGTAACACGGAAAAAGAAATTTCCTCCGCGTATTATGATGCTGACCTCACCTACGATGGTGGAGCTAAAGGTGATGACACCAAAGAGAATAAAGCCCTTCTATATAAGTATCCTGTGAATGGGCTGAGCAAAATGCTCAAGATCAGTACGGGGTCAGCCGTTCCGTCACCAGGCCAGACGGATGTAACACAACTTCCAAGCACACCGATTCATGTGGAGCCGGATACAGAGAAACCAACAGTAGAAGATCTGACGGGCGTAACGGAGATTGATCAGTCGCTGGGTCTCGATTTGAAGGCTTTTGCTGATGACAATAAAGCTGTTACTTCTGTGGAAGTTAGAGTGTCTTCGGACAAGCAGCCGGAGGCTGTTAGCCACAATCTATCCCAAGACTTCAACGACAGCTTGTATCACTTCAAATTGACCTCTGCGGATTTGATTGGCAGAAATGAAATCCAGTATTACTTTGTTGTTTCTGATGGAACGAATGAAACACAATCTCCAGTAATGAAAGTAAAAGTTACAGGAGGACAGGATCAATCACCCCTTCGTTTGAATGTGAAGGAAGGGCAGTTGATCAATGGCTCCATGACCGTAAAGGGAACCTCTGCCACCGCTAAGGCTGATGTCTTAGGCTTGAGCATTGACAGTAAGTTACTGGGCAATAACGAGGCATATAATGCACTGGAGAATGATGCCTACTTTGTATTTGAAGCTAAAAATGTGGACTATTATTTTAAAAATGCGATCACGATGGGACCGGAAGAACTAGGAGATGCCAGTATTCTGTATACCTTTATGGACCCGATTACTACGTATACTACATTGACTTTTCCTATTTCTTCTGCCGCTTTAAAAAAGGGTACGGATAATGTGATTTACATTCGGGCGGGCTCTAAATCATCTCCATTTGATCCTCGTCCTGAGGAGAATAAGGATGATTTTGAAGTGAAAAATGTTCGTCTCCTGCTGGCAGATGGTACCGAAATTTGGGATCCGGCTTATGCAGAACGTGATAAGGAAATCAAGATGGGGGACAGCGCAGGTAAGCATGAATTCCTCGGCTTCCAGTTTGATCTAAAAGCGGATTTGTTCCGTTCAAAGGCGTACAACTGGAATACTAAGGAAGCAACTGACGGAGAACATAAAGTAACGCTTACCGAAGGTGGAACGAAAGTATCATCAAACGTAATTGTTGACAACACGCCACCATCCATCAAAGCATCCATAGAAGAAGGACAAACTTACCGTGGCAATTTTGAAATTGCTGCTGAAGTTAAGGATACTTATGCGGGTGTAGATAAGGTCAGCGTGAAGCTGGATGGTAATGTTATTGAACTGCCCTATGCTACTTCATCCGGGAAGTTATCGGCTGGGGATCATATGCTTTCTATCACAGCCTTAGACAGGATTGGCAATCAAGCAGAAAAGGTCATTACATTCAATGTACCGAATGAGAATCCATTTGCGCCACTGCTTATTTCTCCTACAAACTGGGAGACCGCTGTAGGTACTAATCCGACTTTAAAGGTTAAGGTTGAAGATCCTAATCAGGATAAGATAAACGTTACCTTCTTTAGAGGATTTAAGTACGATGCTAACCATCCGGAGCAAGGCTTTGCTGGATTTATAAACGCATCCGATACAGAGCCGCCGAAACAATCCGTACCTGCGGGCGAACAAGCGCTTAGCAGTGATGACTACAGTAAAATAAGTGCGGTAGACGGACAATATTTAATTAATGATGCTGTCGATCAATTCCCTTATCAGCGTTATGAAATTAAGCTGGATGAGTCGGTTAAGGCGTCAGATCGTGTAGATATTGAATGGAAAGGGAATTCGTTGCCGGGACGTAAAGTAAGTCTCTACGCATGGAGTCCAACTCAACAAAAATGGGTACAGCTGGATCATTTAATCGCTGGAACAGAGGATTTTGAGCTGAAATCCACGGTTACAGCTGGAGAATATGCTAATGGAAATAGCATTGCAGTAATGGTTCAGGACGAAATTGCTTCGGTGGCTAAGACAGCACCAACAGTAACACAAGATACGTATGACTTTTCTTTTGTATGGATGTCTGATACACAATATTATTCACAGAGCTACCCTTACATTTACCGTAAAAATGTAGAATGGATAGCTGACAACAAAGAGAGCTTGAACCTGAAGTATGTTATTCATACAGGAGATATCGTGGATAAATCCTATCAGGAGTATGAGTGGAAGGAAGCTGACCGGGACATGAAGGTTCTGGAGGAAGCTAACATTCCTTATGGTGTTCTTGCGGGTAATCATGACGTAGGTCATCAAACCGGGGATTACACGAAATTCTGGGAGTATTTTGGAGAGTGGAGATTCAAGAATATGCCGACCTTCGGTGGCTCTTATGACAACAACAGGGGCCATTACGATTTAGTGTCTGCGAACGGAAATGATTTTGTTATTGTATACATGGGCTGGGGATTGGCTGAGGAAGAAATCGAATGGATGAATGAGATCGTTGCCCGTTATCCAGAGCGTAAAGCGATTCTTTGTCTCCATGAATACTTGCTGGTTTCTAATAACCGTGCACCTATTGCAGATAAGATTTTTGAGATGGTTGTGAAACCTAACAAAAACGTAATCGCAGCACTGTCCGGCCATTATCATGATGCTGAGCTTAAGGTAGACGAGCTGGATGATAACGGTGACGGTATTCCAGACCGCAGTGTCTATCAAATGCTGGCAGATTACCAAGGCGCTGAAGAAGGGGGACTCGGCTATATCCGTCTGCTTCAGTTCGATGTTGCTAATAACAAACTTCGCGTGAAGACTTATTCGCCTTATTTGGATGATTATAACTACTATGATGAAGACGAATATCCAGGCAAAGATGAGTTCGTTCTGGATCTGGATTTACAGCCTGTGACTAAACGTGTGGCTACCGACTATATCGGAGTCAAGGTTTACAGCGACCAGGAAATTGCGGCCAATCCACAAGTAGAGAGTGGCGCGGAGACTCAGGTCACTTGGAGTAAGCTGAATCCGGATAGCTACTACCAATGGTATACAAAGGTTGAGGATGATCACTCCGGTAGTGTGCTTTCAGATATCTGGGGCTTTTACACTGGAAAAGAGGATGTGATGCCGACACCAGAGGTGACACCAACACCAACACCGACACCAGAGGTAACGCCGACACCAGAGGTATCGCCATCGCCAGAAGTGACGCCGACACCAGCACCAGAGGTGACAACGGCACCTCCGGTAGTTTTACCAGTGCCAACAGTGACTCCAACGCCTACAGCCACACCTGGAGCGGGAAAGGGAAACATTGAACTGGCATTAGGAAGTAATGGGACGTATACAGCTGATCCGTCAGCCCTGAAGAAACTGATAGAGGAAGCTGCTACAGGGGGAAGCCTAAAGATTAGCGCAGGCGGAGCAACCTCGGCTCAAGATCAGATTAGAATTGCTCTTGATGCAGCCGCTGTTCAACAGGCTGTCGATAAGAAGTTGAATTTGAATATTGTTTCATCTAACGTTACCTTGAGCGTACCAACAAGCTCCTTACCAGCCATTCCGGCAGGCAGTGATATGCTGCTACTAAGCATTGATACGAGTATGATATCTGTACAGGCCAATGACGCTGGAATGAGTCCATTCAGAGCTAACGTTACGCTGAACCTCAGTACATCTGCAGGAGGCAAAGAAACGGCTATCCACCAGCTTAAAGGTGCTGTTACGATTACCTTGACGCTGACTAAGGAACAGCTTGCTAAGCTTGATACAGATTTTGCGGGTGTCTATTATGTAAATGGCAGCACGTTGGAATATTTGGGTGGAGTGTTTAAGGATAATACCGTTACCTTCACAACAAATCACTTTTCCTCCTTTGCGGTACTGGAATACCATAAGCAATTTAGGGATACTGCTGGTCACTGGGCAGAGTCGTATATTTCCAAGCTGACGGCTAAGCATGTGATTAAAGGGATCGACGATACGCATTATGGACCACAGGCGAATGTAACACGTGCAGATTTTGTTACACTGGCCGTTCGTTCTCTCGGATTGGATGAAGCAAATGGGGCTATCGTACAGAGTGCTTTTGCAGATGTATCTAAAGATGCTTATTATGCACAGTCGATAGACAAAGCTGTCCAGCTTGGATTGATCCAAGGCAGTGATGGCAAGTTCCGACCTAAAGATGCGATTACTCGTGAGGAGGCGGCAGTTGTCCTGCAGAAACTGATGCAGTATAAAGCAGGATTGCAAGCTTCCGTTGCTGCTGCTGCAAGCTTTAAGGATATGAATAGTGTATCTGAGTGGGCGAAGCAAGCGGTAATTGATTTGCAAGCAAAGGGAATCCTTGACGGCAAGGGCGACAATAACTTTGACCCTCGTGGCAAAGTGACCCGTGCTGAAATCGCAAAACTGTTATATGGAATAATCAAATTATAAGATAGGTTGGCAAAGGCAGGCAGAGGTGACTCTGGCCTGCTTTTTGTCTTTTTTGCGTGTAGTCTCCTTTTTCTTCTATGTAAAAAGGAAATTTCCACTATTCATATGATTTTTCATATATAATATTTTTGAATTAATTTTAAATTTTCAGAATCTTTCAAAATAAAAGTAAATTGCAAGGGAAGCTGGCATTGTCTCTTCTCTAGTACCGTTTTTGTTAGCAGTAATTCAGCTCTTTACGGCACTTCTTCCGCTTGGCGCAGGGCTTGGCATTCATTTATGGGTGCTTGTACTCCTCATCCTGTTATTCACCGACCCCTTCTTCTTTACGTATCAATATCCAACATACTGACCGCTGGTTTGGACTCATTCCATAATACATAGATTGGAGATACCGACTTTGAGAATGAAGTTAGCACATATCCTCCTTTTGCTTACTGCGGTTTTTGCGTTCCTTCTGTATCGGGGAAGCCTTGATTCCATCGATCAGCAGTTACAAGATCGTGTGATGCAGCACGAGAGAGATGTGGATACTACGATTGCTATCATCGGGATTGACGATCAGAGCTTGGAGGACTTCGGCAGCTGGCCATGGAGCAGAAATGTTCATGCCCAGCTCTTGGATACACTCTCCGAGGGCCATCCTGCAGTGATCGGCTTTGACCTCACATTCCCAGTGGGCTCGGAGGATCCGGAGGCAGATGCCGAATTCGCTGCGGCTGTCGCACGAGCGGGGAATGTAGTCCTGCCTGTATATGGCACGTTTGCCCCAAATACTGAGCAGGGGAAGATCGAAGCGTTGGAGTTATCCCAGCCGTTTGAGGCTTTAAGAGAGGCAGCGGCTGCGACCGCCCATATCAATACCATTACCGACATGGACCATGTGGTGCGTAAAGCTCTTTTTTCTTTTGACTATGAAGGTAAACCTATTAACAGCTTGTCATGGACACTCTATCAGAAATATCGAGAGGCGATGGGGGGGACTGCGGATCCGCAGAAGCTACCTTTAGATAAGTTTGGGCGCTTCTATATCCCCTATTCAGGCGGCAAGGGTGATTTTGAAGAGATTCCCTATTCGGCGGTGCTTAACGGGGAGGTTTCTCCATCCTATTTTGAGAATAGAATTGTGCTTATCGGGCCGTATGCTACAGGGTTTAAGGATGACTTTCTAACCCCAATCAGCGGTAAAAACACGTTATACGGCGTGGAAATACATGCGAATATTATTCAATCGCTGCTGGACAATAATTATAAACGCGTGCTGGATTGGAAGTGGAACGAAGTAGTTTTGTTACTAGCTGCACCCTGGCATATCTACTATTCCGTAAAGTAAAGATGCTATATTCCTACGCTGTCATTGCGGTCATTATTGCACTCCTTATTTTTGCAGGTCGTTATTTCTATGATCAGGGAATGTTGATTTCACTAGGTTATGTGATTCCGTTTCTAATTATTAGCTGCATTGTCGTGATAGGGTTTCAATATTTAGAAGAACTGATGGAGAAACGTAGGGTTACGGATATCTTTGGCCGATATGTTGCCCCGCAAGTTGTGGATCAAATTCTTAAGAAGGGTCAAGAAGGATTGAAGCTGGGGGGGAGCCGCAGAGAGCTAACCTTGTTGTTCGTGGATATTCGCGGGTTTACTCCGTTGTCGGAGGCTGCTGAACCTGAGGAGATTGTGGAGATTTTGAATGAGTATCTGGATCTCACCGCAGGTTGTATTTTTAAGTATGATGGCACATTGGACAAGTTTATCGGGGATGCCACGATGGCGATTTTTAATGCTCCATTGCTGCTGGAGGATCATCCGATGCAAGCGGTGAAGGCGGCGTGGGCGATGAAGGAAGGCTCGGCTGCAGTGGAACAAAAGCTGTTCGAGCGTTTTGGCTTAGTCGTGAAATTCGGCATTGGGGTGCACACTGGCCCAGCTGTATTCGGGAATATTGGCTCGAAGACACGGATGGATTATACAGCGATTGGAGACACCGTCAACACGGCGGCCCGTCTGGAAAGCAATGCGAAGCCTGGACAAATCCTCATTAGTGAAGCTACCTACGCTTTTGTAAAAGATAGAGTATCAGCTGTTTCATTAGGAGAGATCAAGGTAAAGGGCAAGGAGCAGGGAATCAGTGTCTATGAATTGGAGGGATTGAGATGAAGTCGTTAAAGCTTACACTGGCATTTATTCTTTTGTTCAGTATTCTTTGGCCAGCGGTTGTCACAGAGGCGAAGGATAGCGTCAAAGTAGGGAAAATAACTGCGGTCTCAGGCGAGTCAGAGGTGAAGAAAAGCGGAGGAACCAAGAAATTTAATGCTTTCAAAGGGATGGCGATTACGCAAGGCGATACGATTATAACAGGCTCGGACGGACAAATCAGCCTCGACCTTGATGCCAACAAAGAAGTTACGATCGGAGCAAACACTACGCTTACCATCAGCCAACTAGTCGAAAGTGCCAAAGCGCTGGGCGGTAAGACAAGTCTGAAGCTTCAAAATGGGCAGGTCCTGATCAAGGTGAAAAAGAAGCTGGAGGGTGACTCCCGGTTTGAAATTGAGACCCCGACGGCTATTATGGGCGTTATGGGCACAGAGTTTTTTGTTAGCGTTAATAGCCAAGGCAATGTAGTCCTTAATGGTGGGGCAGGAATTAACGGCGATTATTTGGGAGTTCTGGAAGGAACAGTTCATGTAGTTTCGCCTGTAGATGCTACTCTTTCTCAATTAATAGGAGCCTCCCAACAGCTTATTATAGAGAATCAACAATGGATACAGGGGCACTTGTCCCTGAATGTATTGCCGCAATTTGCGTTAGAGCAGCATTTGGAATATCTGAACGAAGAAGGGAAATTAACCGAAGCAATAAAAGATCAGTTCGATCGACTATTTGAGCAAATAAAAGCTACTATGCCTGTCCACCCACCTATACCATCAATTCCACCTAAGATTAACTATGATCTATCTAGTCGGGCTCCCTTAGATATAACGAAACCAACACCACCGATGCCGACGCCAACACCGGAACCAACGCCGAAACCGACGCCAACACCGGAACCAACGCCGAAACCGATGCCAACACCGGAACCAACAGCAACGCCAACACCGGAATCAACAGCAACACCAACGCCGGAACCGACAGCAACGCCGACGCCGGAGCCGACAGCAACGCCGACGCCGGAGCCGACAGCAACGCCGACGCCCAATCCGCTTGACGCGCCTGAGCTGAACCAGCAGGAATTTAGAGAACATATCTATGACTATCTCGTCCGTGATAATGAGATTGCTTCGCCGTTTACGGCACCTTTAGCCTTTAATATCGCAGATGACTCTAATCCTAATGCTGCGAGGGATGGGGTGAGTGTTACTTTGAATCAGAGTGCGGACACGCTCGATTTAGGAGAGGTATACATTCGAGAGAATGAGCTTATCATTCAACTGCGGCAATCACTTCCTTATAAGTCATTCGTTCAAATTAAGGTTAACGGTGGTTTGTTAAAGAATGCCCTTACCGGGGGGCAGGTACAGGAAGAGGATCAACAGATAGCAGACGGCGGGTTTTACTTTGAAGGAGAGATCACTCCGAGTTATTTTAATCATACGGGTCCTATAGGTGAAGATGAAGCACCGGAATTTATCATCCATTCGCTAGGTTATGATGTAGGGGAGATTAGATATCGTTATGAATATGATCTTGGAGATCCATTACCACTAGAAGATACGGATTATGTACTGGATCGGAATGATGAGAATACCTTTGTGCTTAAACTTACTCCAGAATTTTTGAATAGACTAACTCCCGAACCTTATAACGTTATCATTCCTCTGGTGAGGATTGAAGATACTGAAGACGGCCCTGTACAGGTAATAGTAGACACGCTTAAGATCAGCTTATCTTTGTTATTTTAAAGGCGCAATAACCTTCGGGAGGAGAAAATAACGTTATGAAAAAAGAACTCATCTCCATCGCTTGCGGAATTATGCTTATAAGCGCAGCCCTACCTAATATCGTAGCCGCAGAGGTATTGCAGCCTATAAGTGGTGACATTCAAGGGAGTATAGTCCAGAATGTTTCGTCTAATGTTGGACTCTCTCTTAAGCAGCCATTGGGAGTAGCAACAGTGCCTGGCAGCAATGACCTTATTATTGTGCAGTCAGCAAGCGGTACAATTAGCAAGTGGAGTAACGGAACCCTACAGACGATAGCGGGAAAAGGTAACACTGGGTATAGTGATGGGCAGTCGGCAGAGGCCTTGTTTAATCATCCGACGTACACCGCCGCTGACAGTAAAGGTAATATCTATATCAGTGATACCGACAACCATGTGATTCGCAAAATAGAGGGAGGCACAGTCTACACCTTTGCAGGAACGGGAGTCGCCGGGTATAAGGATGGACAACCAAACGCGGCGCAGTTTAGCTCTCCGGGTGGCCTAGCCATAGACAGCAATAATAACTTATATGTAGCGGACACACTTAATCATGTGATTCGTAAAGTTACTCCAGAAGGGGTCGTTACTACATTTGCGGGTCAGCAGGGGAATGATGGTGCTTATCTGGATGGAGCGGTAGCTTCGGCAAAATTCAATGAGCCAGTGGGTCTTACGTTTGATGAGTCCGGTAATCTCTATGTAGCTGATAGCGGAAATCAGATGATCCGGTTGATTAAAGGCAGTAAGGTTGAGACCTTTGCAGGCAAATCAACCACAGTTGACCCTGTGACTGGCTATATGGCTGGAGGATTCCAGAATGGAGACCGACTGTCTGCTCTATTCAATCGTCCACGGGGACTGGCTTATGCTGATGGAGTACTGCTGATTGCTGATAGTCTGAATCATCGGGTTCGGGCTATTCAGAAGGACGGCAAGGTCATTACAGTCGCAGGACAAAGTACCGCGGGAGATCGGGTCGGAGCTTTGGACGATGTAATGTTTAATCAACCTTCCGGTATCGCTCTTGTGTCCGGGAAGCTGTATGTGACGGACACGTTAAATAACAAATTGAAGGTATTAGATCTCGATGTACAGGCCCTTAAGCCACTGCGTAGTGAAGCTGATCTGCTGGATGCCGTTCCGCTGCTGCCAGCAGGTAAAAACATGCAAGTATGGTTGGACGGAGTGCAAGTGAAATTAAATACCTCTAATCTGCCACTTCAGGAGTCGGGTAAAATATATTTACCAGTTAGAGCGTTATTTAGCTCATGGGGAGCGGACATTAGCTGGAACGTGGTCAACAAGGAAACCGTGATTAGCAAGGGGGATTGGACACTTTCCCTTAAGCCTGACGCAAGTCAGAAGGTACAAATCCTAAAAGGTACTTTATACGTGGCAGCCGATTATCTGCCGACCATTTCATCTTTTATGCAGGTATACGATGAGGACAGTCACGCAATTGTGCTGGAAAGTGGTCTATAAGCTTCCGAGTTGGAGGACACCTTTGAAGGTGTTCTTTTTTTGAATATATAAAATACTTACTTGACAGGTAGGAATAAAGGGGTATATGATATCACCAATACTTAAACAGTAATTAAATGAACAGTGAAATAATTCAACTGAGCTGATTGGACCACCAAAGGCTCCCGTACTTTTCCCTTGTCAGGGGTAGGTGCTGGGAGTCTTTTTTTATGGGCTGATTGGGAGAAAGCAGAGGTAAGTAAGCCATGAACGAACAATATTGGAGACAGCTGGAGGAGACAGATTGGGCATTTCGCAAGGCGGTTCGCAGATTCGTGAAAGAGCGGGATAAGGTCGCCGTAGCAGGCATCTCCTTACCAGGCATGCTGATTCTGCACAAAATCATTCGCGATGGTGAACAAAGGCTAGGAGACTTAGCGGATGAACTAGACTTCACCTCAGGTGCGATTACCGCATTGAGCGATAAGCTTGAGGCGGGTGGATATACCGTGCGCAGACGTAAAGAAGGCGATCGTAGAACGGTAATGCTGGATATTACGGATAAAGGCCGCAAGCTGGCGGAGCAGAACAGCAACATCGGAGAACGATGTATTTCGCTTTTGTTTGAGGGGTTTACGGAGGAGGAATTGGCGCAGCAAAATGACTTTTATCAGCGGATCATTAGCAATTTGGAAGGATTCTCGGATATCCTGCTGAAGCTCGCCAAGGAGAATGCAGAGACCTCTCCAGCCCTTGAACAGAAGCCACGAACAACCACTAAAAAAAGTAATTATCTTAGCTACTAAAAAAATTGAACGTAGGAGAGATGAACGATGGGACATTCAACCATTTATCCAACTGGAGCAACCGTATATAACCCTAACAAAGCCTGGAGTGGCTATACCGTATTTCAAGCTGGTGAAGAAGGTGTTGTACTGATTGATATGAACGGTAAAGAGGTGCATTTGTGGAAGGGGCTGCTTGGATTTCCGGCTAAAATCTTCCCGGGTGGTTATGTGCTGGGCAGCACAGGAAGAAGAGATCCTAAATTCGGAATACAGGATAATGTAGATCTGGTACAGGTGGACTGGGATGGGAACATCGTGTGGAAATATAACAGCTATGAACATATAGAAGATCCGGGTTATGAACCCCTCTGGTATGCCCGCCAGCATCATGACTATCAGCGCGAAGGCAATCCGGTCGGATATTTTGCACCGGGGCTTGAACCCAAGGTAGACAGTGGAAAAACGCTAATTCTTGCTCATAAAAACATCTACAATCCTCAAATCTCCGACAAACAATTGCTTGATGACACGATCCTTGAGGTGGACTGGGAGGGGAATATCGTCTGGGAGTGGGCTCCAAATGAACATTTTGATGAGCTAGGCTTTGATGAAGCGGCCAAAAATGTACTATTTCGTGATCCTAACTCACGCTCTTTCGGAAATCTAGGTGGTGGTGTTGGAGACTGGCTGCATATCAATTCGGCTTCTTATGTAGGACCCAATAAGTTTTACGATGCAGGGGATGAGCGTTTCCATCCGGATAACGTGATCTGGGATGCGCGTGAAGCAAATATTATTGCGATCACGGATAAGCGTACCGGAGCCATCGTTTGGAGAATCGGTCCGGATTACTCGCTGCCAGAAGTGAAGCATATCGACTGGATCATTGGCCAGCATCATGCGCACATCATTCCGAAAGGTTTGCCGGGAGAAGGCAACTTACTTGTATTCGATAACGGGGGCTGGGGCGGTTATGGTCTTCCAAATCCATCTTCTCCTTTTGGGCAAAAAAATGCACTCCGCGACCACTCGCGAATTCTGGAGATTAATCCCGTGACTTTTGAGATAGAGTGGCAATATACAGCGGCAGAAGCAGGTTTCTCTGTCCCAACCGATTCTTATAAATTCTACAGTCCATATATCAGCTCCGCTCAACGGCTTCCGAATGGCAACACCTTAATTACAGAAGGTTCTAACGGCAGACTCTTTGAAGTTACGCCAGAACATGAACTGGTATGGGAATATATTTCGCCATTTACGGACTCCAGAAATACCAATATGGTCTATCGTTCCTACCGTGTGCCTTATGCATGGGTACCACAGCTGGAAACGCCAGTTGAACAAGCGATTGAGCCAATAGACGTAACGCAGTTCAGAGTCCCGGGGTCTGCACCTAAAGGATCGGATTCTGTGGTAAGTGTGGAGACAACCCTGCCATTTGTTGAAGGAGCTGCTTGTGTAGCGACGACGGATGAAGGCAGCAGCCGCAAGGTAAATTAACAAATTTGAGGAGATGGGTCGGTTGAAAAAATCATGGATCAGCTCAAGCTTTCTGCTCTTATCTTTATCAGTGGTTATCCTTTTATCGGGCTGCAGCTCCAAGGGCGACGCGGCTGCCTCTAATGCCGCTAAAGAGGGAGCGGCGAATAGCAAAGCAGAGACATTAAAGATAAAAATTGCTGACATCAATACGAATCCCACTTTTCGGGTGGCACTAGATAAAGGCATCTTTGCCAAACACGGGATTGACGCTGAACTGGTCAACTTTGGTTCCCCTGCGGAAGGTGTAAATGCCCTTTTTATTAAACAGGTGGATGTGGCTTTCGGGGCAGACTTCCCCTTGCTGAACGCAGTGGCGAAGGGCGATTATGCTATTATCGCCTCGGCGGGATTAGCGACTGATGAAGCGTCCACTGAATGGAAATTGTTCGTACAGGATGATATTCAGAAGGCTGAAGATTTGAAAGGGAAAAAGCTGAGTTTCATACGCGGCACCTTCATTCCGTACCTTTGGGATGAATATTTGAAAGAGCATAATGCTGCTCTCGGTGATGTGGAGTTAATAGGACAGGGTGCCTTTGATGAAGCTTATATCGCTTTGAAGCAAGGTGCTGTGGATGGAGCATGGTTTTATGGTTCGGTTCTGAATGATAAGCTCTATGCACTTAAAGGTGTTCATGAACTGACGGATATGTCTAAAACCACGGTTCGATTGGGGATGGGGATTGTAACGGGAAATGATTTTGCGGCTAAGAATCCGCAAGGTATAGCGAATTTCCTAGCAGCGGTGGATGAAGCCGGAGCCTATGCTCAGGCTCACCCAGATGAGGTTGCTGATCTGATGTATAAGGAAGTGAAGCAGCCTAAGGAATCAACGATAAAAGATCTGCCGAATAATCCGTGGGCACTAGGATTTACTCAAGCAGCGTATGACAGTTTGACCAAGCAGAAGACATATATGGTCGACAACGGAATCATTGAGAAGGATTTCGATCTGGATAGTAAACTGAATCTCGAGCCGCTGGCGAAGGCATTGCCAGAAGAGGTTACGTACAAGAAATAGGGGGGTTCAGCATGTCATTACCTGCTAAGCAGCATACCATTCATATTGAGCAGCTCCGTAAAAGCTACAGCGAACCGACTGCTGGGGACGTTCACTACATTATAAAAGATGTAGATCTCGTAATTAAAGGTGGGCAATTCTTCGTTCTGCTCGGGCCGAGTGGTTGCGGGAAATCAACACTGCTGAATATGATCGCCGGGTTTGTCTCCAAATCCGGTGGGCATCTACGGGTGGATAATGTAGAGGTGAATAAGCCTGGCAGAGATCGGGCGGTTGTGTTCCAGCAGGCGGATTCCTCCTTATTCCCTTGGTTAACCGTCCGTCAGAATGTGGAGTTCGGATTGCGGATGAAGAAAATCGCAAAGGGGGAACGGCACACAATATCGGATAGGTTCATCGGGCTTGTTGGGCTGAACGGGCATGAGGAGAAGTTCCCGAAGGAGCTGTCTGGGGGGATGAAGCAGCGTGTTCAGCTGGCTCGGGTGCTGGCGAATGATCCAGCGATTCTGCTGATGGATGAGCCATTTGGTGCGCTGGATGCGATGACGCGCCGAACGATGCAGAAGGAATTGGTCAACATTTGGTGCCAGACACATAAGACGGTGATTTTTGTAACTCATGATATTCAGGAGGCGTTATTGCTGGGGGAACGAATTGGCATTATGTCCGTAGGACCGTCCTCTAATATTACGGATATTTATGACAATACACTGCCGTATCCGCGGGACGTAACCTCACCGGAATTCTACTCGTTATACAATCAAATTCAAGGTCATTTCGAAGAATAGGATAGGGTGAGACAGATGAGAAAATGGGTGGAGAAGAAGTGGGTTTCCGTAACCCTTCTATGGATTACCGCGCTCTGCGTCTGGCAGCTTGGAGCTGTAATCTATGGCCCCGATGTGATCCCCGGTCCATGGAGTACACTTAAGGGCGGACGGGAGCTGCTGGAAGACGGAACCTTGCTGCAATATATCGGGATTAGCTTTTACCGGGTGCTCATTGGTTGGGTACTCGGCAGTTTACTGGCGATTCCCGTAGGGCTAATCATTGGGAAGGTGAACTTGATCCGTATTTTTGCGGAGCCTTTCCTGAACTTTATCCGTTTTATCCCGCCGATTGCATTCATTACATTGTTCTTAGTATGGTTTGGTATTGGGGAGCAGTCGAAGATTGCGTTAATTATGTACGCTACCTTTTTTATCGTGGTGCTGAATACTTTAACCGGTGTGATGTCCGTGGAAGAGGACAAAATCCGCTCAGCCCGCAGTATGGGCGCCAGTGAGTGGCAAATTCTGATTCATGTGGTCGTTCCGGCGACGATCCCTTATATTTTTACGGGTATCCGGTTAGCGATGGGCACCTCATATATGGCGATTATCGGCGCGGAAATGATTGCTTCGAACGAAGGTGTAGGTTATCTGATCTGGAATTCCCGGTTGTTTTTCCGTACGGATTGGATCTTTGTCGGGTTATTCTGCCTTGGCTTTATGGGCTTCTTTACGGATCGGCTTTTTGGCTGGTTCGGTAAGAAGGTGCTTTACAGATACGGTGTTGTCAGTGTGGCAGCGCGTAGACGGTAGTTATATTCATACATGTAAAACTGCCTGGAAATGTCGGGCAGTTTTTTACTTGGATTGAAGTTTATACGAATATTTTTTGTTATTGTAAGTAAATTGGATGGAATCCAGTGATGAGGGATTAAGAGAATAATCATTTATTTTTTCTTTGTTGCCATTCAGAAGATTATAAATATAAACTTCGTAACTATAGCTACCATCTGCATTTCCAGGAAGTATGGAAACCGATAGATAAAATTTTTCTTTTTCATCAACTGCATAACTATAAAATTTACCTCCAGATGAATGGAATTGAGCAATTTCTTTATTAGATGTTGGATCGTCTACTTTCATCACCCAAGCTTGTTCTCGTATCGGCTGAGCGCCATCAGTGAAAATGGAAAAGGTATGATAGAGGATATAATCATCTAATCCAAAAACGCCGCTAACCACCAGAACAGCATCGCCATCATTTAAAGGTAACGTCAATAGCTTCTTGGACTTTTCTACAGCTAGTGTTTTTTCATTAGGAGAACTTAAATAGAAAGTGAAAGGCTCTGTTGGAAAATAAAATGGATTTGCTTCTGTTCCAGGGGCAATGTTCATTTTTGGGGCTGGCAACCATACGATACCGGCAGAGGTATTGACAGCGTAGTTGTATTGTTCTGTATTCTGATCACGTAATGGGAGGGTGTAAAGATCACTGTTTATTTGAATGATTTTATTACTTGTATCTGGCGTGTTATTTTTAGGAGGAGTAGCTGCATTGTTGCAAGCTGAGATAAGCAAAGTACATAGAAATAAACCTGTTACCATCTGAATTTTTGTAAACGGCATTTTTCAAGCTCCTCTGAGGGTCATTTCTTATTATGAATAAATACTACTATACATCAGTAAAGTTCTATTTTAGTGTAATTAATGTAATTATTTTCATAAAAACATTTCTAAGGGAAACGGCGGTCATCTAAAAAAGACGACAGGTCGTTTCTTTTTATTTACAAATATTCCTATTCTCCTTAATGCCGCGAAAATAGTACACGCCTATACTGCAATTGGGTGCCTAACAGTTGTACATAAAGAAGCCCGCAAATAAGAAATAGGAGTGAAGGGGAAATCATGAAAAAAGGGATCAAAAATCAATTATCGATGGGTCTAATGTTATCCTTGCTCGTCCTGTTGCTTGCTGCTTGTGGAAATTCAGCCAAGGCTGAAGAAACAACGAATGGAAAGGCTGGCACCAAAGAATTAAGTCTGACTGAGATCGAGAGTAAAGCTAAAGAAGAGGGCAGTATCGTCAGTGTAGGAATGCCGGATTCCTGGGCGAACTGGAAAGATACATGGAGTGATATGAACAGTAAGTATGGTCTTACACATTCGGATACCGATATGTCGAGCGCGGAGGAAATTGCCAAGTTTGATGCGGAAAAAGACAAACCAACGGCCGATATCGGAGATGTGGGGATTGCGTTTGGCTCGGTTGCCGTGGATAAAGGGGTAACCCAGCCTTATAAAACATCCTACTGGGATGAAATCCCCGATTGGGCTAAGGATAAGGACGGGAATTGGATCGTCGGCTATCAAGGCACCATTTCTTTTCTGACTAACACTAAGCTCGTGGCGAATCCACCGAAGAGCTGGGAAGATCTGAAGAACGGTAACTACAAAATCATCGTTGGTGATGTAACCAAGGCTGCTCAAGCACAGATGGCTGTATTGGCCGCAGCGATTGCCTTTGGTGGCGATGAGTCGAACATTGAACCGGGGATTGCTTTTTTCGAGGATTTAGCTAAAAACGGACGTCTCTCCAATGCAGAAGCTTCCCTTGCCAACATTGAAAAAGGGGAAGTAGAAGTTACCCTGCTCTGGGATTTCAACGCTTTGAACTATAGAGACCAGATCAACAAAGATGGCTTCGCAGTAGCCATTCCCCAGGAAGGCAGTGTCGTGAGCGGGTATGCCACGATCATCAACAAATATGCGCCGCATCCTAACGCGGCGAAGCTTACACGTCAATACATCCTTAGCGATGAAGGACAGATTAATCTTGCCAAAGGTTACGCTCGTCCGATCCGTGACAGTGTAACGTTGCCGGATGATGTTGCAGCTAAGCTGCTGCCAAAAGAAGAATACGTCAACGCTAAGCCTGTTGGTGATTACAAGGTATGGGAAGAGACGGCAAAAACCATTCCTCAATTGTGGCAGGAACGTGTGCTTGTGCATTTGAATTAGTATTCATTTCTCCCTAAAAAAGAAGCAGGGCGCCTTCGTCATGATGCCGTAAGGCGCCTTTGTTCTATTCCCGCGACAAGGAGCGAGTAAGATGAAACAAAGAAGCCGCGGTGTGATCCTGGCACTTATTCCATTTGCACTAATGGTGTTAGCCTTTCAACTGGTACCTATACTATCCATGTTGACGGGAAGCTTTCGCACAGCGGACGGAACGGGATTTACGTTAGGCAATTATCTGCATGCGTTGCAAAGTGCCTATTACATGCAGGCGATTAAGAACAGTCTGCTAATCTCCATAACCTCAAGTCTGATAGGGATCATTGTCGGACTTTTTTGTGCTTATTGCATTACCCGGTTTACCCCGAGAGTACGCGATAGACTTCTGATGCTGTCGAATATGACCTCTAACTTCGCAGGTGTTCCGCTGGCTTTTGCTTATATCATTTTGCTCGGAAATAATGGGGTGTTTACACTCTTATTTAAACAGTGGGGCTGGAGTGTTTTTGCCGATTTTGATCTATATAGCTGGTCAGGTCTAATACTGGTGTATGTATACTTTCAGGTTCCGTTAGCCTTACTGCTTTTGTACCCGTCCTTTTACGGAATTCGTGAGCAGTGGAGAGAGGCAGCGTCCTTACTGGGGGCTGGGCCTTGGCAGTTCTGGAAGACGATTGGCCTGCCTATTCTAACTCCGGCGATCTTCGGCACACTTGGAATTCTTTTTGCTAATGCAATGGGGGCTTATGCCACGGCTTACGCATTGGTTGGCGGAAATTACAATCTGTTGGCGGTACGTATCGGTTCACTGGTTGCCGGAGATGTGGTTACACAGCCACAAATGGGGAGTACGCTTGCTGTTCTGCTTGGTCTGACTACGATTTTGGCGGTTTATCTGAACCATTTAATGGTGCGGCGTGCGGAGAGGTTCGGAACGAAAGCGCTCAGTAAACCGGATGTGAAAATCAAAGCTTCCCGGCGTTTATGGACAGCTCGTGAGGAGGCAGGGCAATGAATATACGCAAAGCAGGCTTTGCTCCACGCACCTTCATGCTGCTGCTCATGGTGTATTTGCTGCTTCCTCTTTTGGCAACGGGCATTTATGCTTTTGCACAAGATTGGCAGAATACCTTGCTGCCCCGAGCTTGGACGCTGAATTGGTTTGGGGAAATGTTTGAGGATATTCGCTTTCTGGAGGCGCTTTGGACCTCGCTTTATTTATGCCTGATCAGCGTGGTGCTGAGTCTGGCCGTGATGCTGCCAGCTGTTTTTGTCATCACCCTCTATTTTCCGCGTTGGGAGAGCTTTATGAAAGGTATTGTTGTTTTGCCTTATGCGGTGCCTGGTGTTGTGGCTGCGGTAGGTCTTATTCGTACCTATTCTTCTGGACCCTTTGATATCGCTGGAACAGCGTATTTATTAGTGGGGGCATATTTTGTGGTCATCCTTCCCTATATGTATCAGGGCATTCGCAATAGTCTGTTAACGGTTAATGCCGTTGAACTGCTGCATGCTGCGGAGCTGCTTGGTGCCCGCCGAAGAACGGCCTTCGTGAATGTGATTTTGCCTAATATATGGCCTGGGGTTATCGTCTCTACACTGTTATCATTTTCAGTTCTATTCGGCGAATTTGTCCTTACGAACATGTTAGTTGGCGGACATATTCAGACGATTCAGGTATATCTATATCAAAGGGTTGGTGAAAGTGGACATTTAGCCAGCGCGATTGCGATCTCTTATTTTCTGTTTATTCTAATTCTTTCGATGGTACTCATGAAGCTCGGTAAAAAGATGGGAGGGGGCGTTAAGGGATGAATGATTATCTAAAGCTGCAGGGTGTATGCAAAATGTTTGGGAATACCTGTGTGTTAGACAATGTTGATTTGGAGATCCGTGAAGGTGAACTTGTGACACTGCTAGGCCCCTCCGGTTGTGGAAAAAGCACATTGCTACGCTGCATAGCCGGTCTTTCAGAGCTGGATGGCGGCAGAATTCTTTTGGAAAATAAAGATCTGGGAAGTTTGCCGCCCCGTAAGCGCGAGGTAGGAATGGTGTTTCAGTCTTATGCCTTGTTCCCCAATCTGACGGTGAGCCAAAATATCGAGTATGGAATGAAAATGCGGGGATTATCGAAATCAGCCCGCCATCATCGCTGCGCGGAATTGCTGGCATTGGTCGATCTGGAAGATAAACGGGATGTATATCCGCAGTCCCTCTCCGGTGGACAGCAGCAGCGGGTAGCGCTGGCTCGTTCTCTAGCGGTGCAGCCCAAAGTATTGCTGCTGGATGAACCCTTAAGCGCACTAGATGCTAAGATACGCAAGAATTTACGTGCAGAAATTCGTGATATCCAAAAAAGGTTTAACATGACGACACTATTCGTGACACATGATCAGGAGGAAGCGCTGATTCTTTCTGACCGCATCTGTATTATGAACGGTGGCCGGATTGTGCAGGATGGCACACCTGAGGGGTTGTACTCCGCACCACGAACAGAGTTCGTTGCCCGGTTTATGGGCAGTTACAATGTATTGACCCGATCAGAAGTGATGACGTTGTTCCGGGGGATAGATAGCACGCAGGACCGCTTTGCTATTCGGCCTGAGGCGGTTACGCTGCTGCATGAGGGCGCGGGACTTCACGAGGTTGCTGCCGGAGTGCAACTGGTGGATGGCATCATTAAATCTGTCTCCGTGTTGGGCAATATTATTAGGTGTACGGTAGAGGTAGAAGACATTTGCTTAACGGTTGATCTTTTAAATGACGGACGCTGGCTGAGGCTGGTGGAAGGGGCTAACGTCACCTTGGCTCTGAACCCTTCTGAGCTGCTGCATCTGGAACGAGAGGGAGCGTAATAAGATGACTGAAATGAACAATAAACTTATTGTGGTAGTGTTGGACGGACTTAGATATGAGGCCGCACGTGAATATATGGGGTATATGGAGCATTTGGTGGAGCAGGGGAAAATATCATGTCACCGAGTGAAGTCGGAATTGCCTAGTCTGTCACGCCCGCTTTATGAAGTACTCTTGACGGGGACATCTGTGACCAAAAATGGAATTACGGCTAACCATATTGTGAGACCAAGCCATGAAGAGAGCGTATTCCATCTGGCAGTGGCCGCTAATTTGCGCACAGCTGCTGTCGCCTATCATTGGGTCAGTGAGCTTTATAATTCGGCCCCTTTTGATCCGCTGGCTGATCGCCATCAGCACAATGTGATGAAGCCCATTCAGCATGGCAGCTTTTATTTCGAGGATCACTATCCCGACAGTCATGTGTTTGCCGACGCGGTGTATTTACGGAGTGCCTATGATCCGCATTTCCTATACATTCACTCCATGAATATAGATGACGCCGGGCATCGTTATGGCGGCGAGAGTAAAGAATATGAGCTTTCAGTGCGTAATGCCGACGGTCTGCTGGCCACTGTTTTGCCTATTTGGATGGAACAGGGCTATAAGATTATGATTACGGCAGATCACGGAATGAACGCAAATGGGTACCACGGCGGGATAACCCCTTCCGAGCGAGATGTGCCATTATATACGTTTGGGGTAGATGTATTATCTTCAGAAAAAGAGGAAGAAATGCTGCCACAGCTGCGAATGGCTCCTTTAATGTGCCACTGTTTGGGGCTGGCCCCTTCGGTAGCAATGAGTAAGGAGGGCTTGCCTCCACTTGTGCAGAAGCAATCCCATGACAAAGTGGAAGAACCTTTGCCGTTGGTATGAAATAAAATAATTAGCACTAGAAAAATCATATATTTAACCCAATTAGGAGGTTGTCTATTGAGCGCTTCTAAAGCTATGAAATGGATTACGGGTTCCTGTGAAATTATTTTGGCAATTCCAATTCTGGGTGCTGCTATTGTTATTGGCACGGGGTATTCCGTTCTGGGGTTGATGTTTATTCTACATGTGATTACATTGATTTTATCTTCAAGAGACCGTGAGTCTATCTACGGTTCAGTGCTAGGAATTATAACTTCTTTATTGGCATGGATTCCTTTTGTGGGCTGGTTCTTGCACTTAATTACTGGGATTCTGTTGATGGTGAGTGGAGGACAGAAGTCCCGTTATCCGTCGAACCATATCTATCCACAATGATGTAAAATGACTTCAATACAGCCCAATTCGGACGTTTGTCCGGTTGGGCTGTATTCATGTTATAATGAGGGCACATTTTAGCAGTAAGCACAGAGAGGAGGCGCATCCATATGGAAATAACCGCACAAGAAGTAGCAGAATGGATGGTGAAGGAGATTCGTTTTACGGGTACCTTGCATCAGACGGCGGCGATTGAATATGTGAAAGAGAATTTTGGAGAACAATTTGTATTTGTGAATGAGAACGGCAATGCCTCACTCTCCAAAGAAGTGAAGAAAGCTTTCCGGAAACTCCATGGCGGGAGAATTGCTTGGGATCGAGACGGGTTCTTGTGGGCTTGGACCTAGGTTTGGCGCTTAAAAAAATTTATAAACTGTTCAACTTATATAATGAGATAAAAAACGGACCATGCATGTATTGCAATGGCCCGTCTTTTTGCATTCCTTTTTGTTAGATATATTCTGTCATTCCCTGTTCCTTTAGAAGCTCCACGATATCTTTGACTGACTGCGCTTTATCCTTGGGACAGATTAATAGTGCATCCCCAGTATCCGCAATGATGAACCCGTCTACACCAATGGTCGTGATCAGTCTGCCATTTCCATAGATGATTGAATTATGGGTATCTATCCCCACATGATTTGCTTTTATAATGTTGCCTGCATCATCCGGAGGGAAGATTGAACCCAGTGCATCCCAGCTGCCAATATCATTCCAGCCAAACTGCCCGGAAAGCACGACAACTTCATCAGAGCGTTCTAAAATGCCGTAATCAATCGAAATATTCTGAAGCGTTGGATAGATGGCATTAATAACTTCCTCTTCCTGATCTGTACCCAAACAATCACTGATGGGCAGCATGGTTTTGTAGAGTCGAGGTAGATAACGTTTGAAATTATCAATAATGACAGAGGTCTGCCAAATAAAAATCCCACTATTCCATAGATAATTACCGGATGCCAGATAACTCTGTGCATTCTGAAAGTTTGGTTTCTCTACAAATTCATCTACATCATATACAGCCACTGGGCTTGTCGCAATCGGCGTCTTATCAAAGGCAATATAGCCGTAGCCAGTAGATGGGAAAGTAGGCTTGATTCCGATGGTTACTATTTTGTCTGACTCCATGGCAACAGTACAGGCTTCGTCTAGTGTAAGACGGAATTGTTCCTCATCCGTTATATAGTGATCGGAAGGCAGGACGACCATCAAAGAATTGCCATGAGATTTCTCTATAGATAATGCTGCAAAAAGAATGCTAGCGGCTGTATTTCGCGCCACAGGTTCAATTAGAATATTAGCTTTGAGAACGCTGCTGTGCATAATACTCTCCAACAATACTGCTTGGGTACGATTAGTAACGATAACTGTATTCTCCTGAGGAATAATCCCTTTGAAGCGTTCAATCGTATCGTTTAGCATAATGTCGTTGCCACTAATATTCAGCAGCTGCTTTGGGATTTCTTGTCTGGACAGGGGCCAAAACCGTGTTCCGCCCCCGCCGGCTAGGATCGTAGCATATTTATTCATGATGCATCACCAACCGGGCAATTGTGAAGGATATAATGCTCTCCGAGCCTTGGTTCAGGTTGAGCCCCGCGGCATGGATGCCGTCATAACAAGCACCAGTCTGCGGATCGATCAGAGGGATTCCCAAGGAATTATGCCCTAGATACCAGTTGTAGCATAATTCTGCTTGCGTAAGATAGGCGGGGTCCTCAAGAACAACAGCTGCTTCCCGGCAGGCCAGCAGCATCTCGCAGGCTTCAATGGGCTGTTCATCATAGGGTGCAGCCAGCCCATCACGCAGCAGCCAGCCATGGCTGCCGATCGGTTTATAGTAACCTTTGCTGGAGAAGGTGGTGGAAGCTAGGAAATCCAGGCTTTCCTTGGCGGTCTCCCGCAGGTCTTTATTCCCGGAGATCAGGAAGGCCCGAAGCAGAGCCCAGGGCAGCATGGAATTGCCATAAGTGATGCTGTTCTCGAACCAATTCCAGCCGTGCCC
Organism: Paenibacillus sp. FSL H7-0323; assembly: GCF_038002725.1. NCBI lineage: Bacteria > Bacillati > Bacillota > Bacilli > Caryophanales > Paenibacillaceae > Paenibacillus > Paenibacillus sp. FSL H7-0323. The sequence goes on from NZ_JBBODB010000001.1 coordinate 5,233,236, forward strand.
CTTATAGCGGGTATATTGATTATGCAGCCGAACCGCAATATTTTCGATCAGACTCTCAATGGTTGCCCTTGGCAGAAAGGCGGCTTCTTCGGTCGTGTTTTCAGTATGCGGGTATGGAAAAGCATAACCTAATGAGCCCGGTGCTTCGGTAAGATAACTTAGGCCGATGATGGCATAGGCTCCAGCCCGAGGTGAGCCCAAGGCTTCCAGATGCGGCAGTGCCTGATTGATCAAATACCGGCAGGTATTCATCAGGTTATCGGGCAGGGAAGCAGCATGCGACAAGGCGAACCCGAGTGCCCACAAGGTACGTCCCTGGCAATCTTCAGAACCTTTATCCTCTATAAAGGAGCGGTTATAATCCATGAAATTGCGAAAATTGCCGTCCGCTGTCTGGGAATGATAGATAAAAGAGATATACGTATGAATGAGATCGAGTGCCACGGCATCCCGGGAATTCTCGTACATTAAGACCGCAGCAATCAGGGCGCGGGCGTTATCATCGGTAGTGTAGCCCTTGGAACGGTCCGGAACCCCAAACTTGGTATGCTGAAAGATTCCTGTATCGTCCGTGATTCTGCGGAGATAGCCTGGTTTAGCCTGTACTGTGGTGGAGGTTTCCATTAAATCACGCTCCGATCAGCTGACGCCGAGCTCTGGATATGGCTGTGGAACAAGGCGGCATAGATTTTGGCGATTTCGTTCCAGCGCATAGTGAGCCCGAGCTTCAACGTACGGTCTTCCATCGTTTGCACCAGGGCGGGGCTATTCAGCAAGCGCAAAATGCAGGCTTCCAAGGAAGCAGAATCATGAAAATCAGCCAGTAGACCGCGGCCTTCTGCCAACATTTCCTGGGCGTAGCGGTAAGGAGTTGACACGATGACCCGGCCATAACCGACTCCGTAGGCCAGGGTGCCGCTGACGGCCTGATCCTTACCCAGATAAGGAGTCACATAGATATCTGACATGACCAAGGACTCTATTACTTCTTCTTGGGTCAGCAACTTATCGACGAATTGGACATTGTCCTGCAGGTCAAACATTTCTACGAGGTCCGTCAGTTTCTGGCGGTAAACTTCGCCGGATTCCAGCTTGACGACCGGATGGGTCTTGCCCCAGACAATGTAAAGTGCTTCGGGATGTCGCTTGACCACGCCGCGCATAGCTTCGATGCTGTATTCAATTCCTTTGCCGGGACTGAGGAAGCCGAAGGTGGAGAGGATTTTGCGGTCTGGATAACCGTATTGTGCTTTGAGGCTGGAGCGTGAAGCTGTGCTCACTTGAGGGACACCGTGATGGATGAATGTGATTTTGGAAACTGGGATCTCATAAATAGTAGATAAATCAGTAAGGGTTGATTCCGCCATCGTCACGACCTGCACGCTACGCTCGGCCAGACATCGGATGATCTGATGCTGCTTAGGGGAGGGCTTGGTCAACACTGTGTGAAAAACAACAACATACGGAATGTTCAAACGTTCGACAAAGGGCAGCAGGTATTCACCGCTTTCTCCGCCGTAGATGCCAAATTCATGTTGGATGACCAACAAATCGGTATCGGAATTGTTGAGGAAATCGGCCGTATCTATATAATCTGCGTAATTATGCTGGTCGATCTGCCGTATTACCTGCTGATCGTAAGCGTAGGTTTCATTGTTGTTTATGGCAATAATCCGGGGCGGGTTGAAGCCGGGAAGGTGGATAAGTTCATCTAGCAGATCCTGTGTGAACGTGGCGATACCGCACTCTCGCGGCAGACTGGTTCCCAGGAACACGATGTTGTGATTACGGACTGTATTTTTCATTCAAAGAGCCTCCCTAATGGTCTTGCGATTGGTCTGGATACAAAAAAAGAAAATAAAGAAGACTTTATTTTCTGAATAGGGAAAGGTATTTGTTTTTTCTGAAATTAGAAATGTTGCAAATTATTTCCTAATCCCACTGTAACATGACCATTTAATCTTGTCAATTTAATTGACTCCTTGGGTGAGTGCGGATATATTATGGGAGGAGGTGGATGAATGCCAGTCATACGCAGTAAACTGAGCGAGGTCATGCTGAGGCATGATCCGAAATTATCGATCCGTAAGCTTGCCAAAGAGATCAATTACCACTTTGATTCAGTACGCCGAATGTACAAGAATGAGATGGTGCAGTATCCAAGGGATCTGCTGCTAAAATTATGTGTATACTTTAATGTCCAGCCCGGCGAGCTGATCGCCATGGATGCGGAAGACAACGATTGGGTAATCGATCGTTCAAATGATTATGAGGAGGACGATGATGACAAGGAACCCGGCACGGACAGCCACCTGTAAGCAGCTTCTGGATACATATCATGCCGGACGCGGTACAACCATAGTAAACAAACTGACGTTCACCGGTGTCGGGCACCGGGATGTCTATAATATAACCGCCCCGTTTATGTATAACGGGGAGGAAGTACTAATGGGAAGAGTTGAGGAACGGGACAGTGAGTTCTCTCAAGTCTTCTTTTTTACATGCCATGATGGAGTCTGGAGGCCTCGTGCGCATACGCATACGTACAATTTACAGGACCCGTGCTGGACCCGGATCAGGGGGGAACTTATTGTGGGCGGGGTGGAAGTGATTACGGCAGCGGATGATCCGCACCGGATTACCTCCTGGGTGACCCAATTCTACAGGGGGTATCACATCGATTCTTTAACCCACTTTTCTTCAGGTCCCGGCACGATGAAGGATATCCGGCTTATCGAGCTTGATAATGGCAGTGTAGGCGTATTTACCCGGCCACAGGGCGAACGGGGTGGGCGAGGACAGATTGGGTTCACAGTGATTCCTTCGCTGGACGAACTGAATGAGCAGACCTTTATTGATGCCGAGGTGCTTCAGGATCAATTCGTGCCCGAAGAGTGGGGGGGAGCCAATGAAGCTCATCTGCTGCGGGGTGGAATGGTGGGCGTATTGGGCCACATTGCTTGCTTCGATAGCGCCGGAAACAAACACTATTATGCCATGGCTTTTTCGCTGAATCCTGAGACTTATAAAGCAACTCCGGTCAAAATAATTGCAGTCCGCAGTGATTTTCCGGCGGGCCCGGGCAAGCGCAAAGAACTGGAGGATGTCATCTTTAGCGGTGGCTTGAAACGTCTTGGAGGAGGCCGGGCGGTATTATCTGTAGGGGTGAGTGATGCTGAAGCATATGAGATTGAAATCGCAGACCCGTTTGACGAATATGAATCCTAGCGTTCTTCCAGTTGGTTTGACTAGATTATATGGTCATGTTACACTTAGTGTGACAAGAATTTATGGTCAAAGAGAGCGGGAAACCCAATGAATAAGTTTATTCAATTCAACACACGTAAGACTGACACCAAGTCCAACATCAATCAGGCGCGTAAGCAAGGACGTATTCCGGCTGTATTATATGGTATTGGTAAAGAGACTCTGACGTTGGAAGTGAATGAAAAAGAACTTCTGGACATTCTCAAAAAGAATCCGCGCGCAATTCTGCAAGGTAAGGTGTCGGAAGAGCTGGAGGTTCCGGTCGTGGTTCAGAACATTCAGAAGGATACCCTGTCCGGCAAAATTCTGCATATTGATTTTCAACATGTAAATATGAAAAAGAGCATGGACAGCAAGGTGACTATTCATTTTGCAGGTGAAGCCGTAGGGATTAAAGCAGGCGGCACACTTCAGGTAGAAATCTATGAAGTGGAAGTTCGTTGTATGCCTGAGGATCTGCCTACCTCCATGGAAGTCGATATCAGCGGACTGGATATTGGCGACCAGTTGCTCGTCTCTGATCTGATCTTCAAGGACGGTATTGAAGTGTTGACCGAACCGTCAACCGTAATGATCCAGATCAAGACCGTGCATGAAGAAGAGGAAGAAGAAGCGGTAGTAACTCCAGCTTAAACATATATTTTTTATAAAAAAGGCAAGTTTCCAGGGAAGAGGAAACTTGCTTTTTTTTGCGTTGAATCATACAGGAACTTCTCGTTGGTCCTTTGCCATAGGGGAACTACATAACGGGCAGGGTTTTGAGGTTAAATGATCCTCAGCTCCGCCCGCTTTCATGCGTGTCCAGCCAGGACAGGTACTGCTGGTACAATTCCATACCGCAACGACATGGGTTCTTGTCGCAGTTGTCCGGCTGGTAGGTAAGGATCTTGTTGTCACTGTTCTGCTCACCGTAGTCGTTGCTGTGGAAGAAACGGCAGAGCGGAAGGCTGATAACATGAAGCGGGAGACCTCTGCTTTTTTGCCCCGATGCCTCGCAGGTGAACTGATAAACAGCTCTTCCCGGGCTCTAGTAACAGCTACGTAAGCCAGTCTTCGCTCCTCTTCCAGGGCAGCCAAGCTTGAACTCCCACTATTTGCAGCGGCCAGCTTGCGGTCCTTGAGCCGGTCCCCCTCCAGGGCGGAGCTATGCGGGAGAATTCCTTCAGAGGCTCCAATCAAAAAGACCACAGGAAACTCTAATCCTTTGGATTTGTGAATGGTCATAAGCGCGATCCGATTCCCTTGTTCTTTGGTGCTTGGCTGACGATTATGTTCATTACGTTCCGTAACATTATCTATGAAATCCAGAAAGGCAGGAATACTATCAAATCGCTCTGCAGACGATTCTAGTTCATCTAGCATTTCTTTTAACGTTTCGCGATGCAAGGTTGCTTGATGCCGCTCATTCGCTTCGATGAAATAATCATAGAATTGCGTGCGGACCTGGCGAATCGCTTGGACTGGGGTTAACTCGCGCATATTGCGAATTAGATCCAGCCGCTCTCTAAGCTTAGTGCCCTTGAAATCCTCCATGCCGGGCATGGACAACAGATGGATTAGTGGGCCTTGCTTTGGTTGTCTAGCTTCCATCTGCCGGATGTGATTCATACCTTTTTCACGGTTCATATAAAGAGTAGGCAGGATGTTCTCCATAGCCGCAAAATTCCGCCGATTCACGGAGAGACGCATATGATCCACGACCGGGGAAATTAGCCAGTGTTCGTACAGTAATTGCCCTTCTCCATAATCAATATAGGGAATATCGCGTAAAAGAAGTAATTCCAGAACGGCCCGGTTGCTGCTGGACGCTCTATATAACATGGCGAAGTCGCTATATTCTCTTTTGCCGCTCGAAACCTCGTTTAAAATATGCTCAACCATCTGCTCGGCTTCCTCGTCTGCTGTCTGGGGACGCATATACCGGGGCTGACTCCCGCTGCCTTTGGCAGCTTGCAGGGTTTTGGAACGCCGGCGCGTATTGTGCCGGATAATACCGTTGCCGAGTCCGACTATAGCTGGACCAGAACGGTAATTAATATCAAGTGTAATAACCCTTGCTCCCGGGTACAGCTTCTCGAATTCCAGAATGAATTCACTGCGTGCCCCGTTGAAGGAATAAATCGTCTGGTCATCGTCGCCAACCACCATCAGATTATGCTGCGGGTGAGCAATCATTTTGACTAACTCGTACTGCAGGGCATTGGTATCCTGAAACTCATCCACCATCACGTATAGATATCTCATCTGCAATTCCTGTAAAAGCGTAGGACGCTCCTTCAGCATCCGATAGGCGATTAAGAGGACATCGTCGAAGTCGATTTTAAAATTGTCTAGTTTCCATTGTTCGTAGATTTCCAGAATGGATTTCATTTCTTTTTCAGCGGTGGTTCCTTCAGGCAAGCCTTCTACGGTACCCATGTTCATCTTGCAGGAAGAGAGCAGGGAGAGTAGCGTTTCCGGTGGATAGGCATCTTTAGGTAGCCCTAGCTCACGCATGATTTGTTTCAACAGGATGTGCTGGCGCCGCGTCTCACTGAAAATCTCTTGCTGCAATCCTTGTCTGCGCAAGAAAAATAAGAAAAAGGAATGAAACGTGCGGGCCTGCAGCCGCGCGACGTCCGCTGGGCCTACTCCCGGTAATAGGGCGATCCGTTCGCGCATTTCCGCCGCAGCTTTACTCGAAAAAGTCAGCAATAGCAGCTGACTTGGCGAGACACCGCGCACGGACAACAAATAACCGGTTCGGCAGATCAGAACCGAGGTTTTGCCGGAGCCTGCGCCGGCCAGTGTTAGAAGCGGCCCTTTATGATGCCGTACCGCAGAAATCTGCGGACGATTGAGTAAGATGCCGCCTTCTTCCAGCCTGCGAAAAAAAGCGGAGTCCTCATCCTCCCGCTTCACCAGCTCTTGGCTTGTCTGCGCTGAGGCCACAGCCGCTTGCGGGATCCGCTCACCAGTAGCTCCCAGTGGGATATTATGAAATAAAAGCTTATTCAATAGATTCACCTTCATTATTTCTGTATAGAGTGGTCTCAACAAATCTAGTTCTATGATGTTTGAGTTCATCTTAAAATGTGCCGAAAATTTAGCCAATCTACAATATACCATCCCAGGCTTTTTACTGCACAGGAAAAGTGTTGGATATTGGGCCAGTAAAAATCTGGGGATTGGTGTGGGAGTGGGACACAACGATGGTAAAAATCCCGTAGATTGGGTGGAATGTGGCTGCGTGGGCGGAATGTACGGTAAAAATCCCGCAGATAGGCTGGAATGTGGCTGCGTGGGCGGAATGTACAGTATAAATCCCGTAGATTGGATGGAAAGTGGCTGCGTGGACGGAATGTACGGTATAAATCCCGTAGATTGGGTGGAAAGTGGCTGCGTGGACGGAATGTACGGTAAAAATCCCGTAGATTAGCTGGAAAGTGGCTGCGTGGACGGAATGTACGGTATAAATCCCGTAGATTGGGTGGATTGTGGCTGCGTGGGCGGAATGTACGGTATAAATCCCGCAGATTAGCTGGATTGTGGCTGCGTGAGCGGAATGTGCGGTAAAAATCCCGTAGATTAGCTGGAATGTGGCTGCGTGGGCGGAATGTACGGTAAAAATCCCGTAGATAGGCTGGAATGTGGCTACGTGGACGGAATGTACGGTATAAATCCCGTAGATTAGCTGGAATGTGGCTGCCTGAGCGAAATGTGAGGAAAAAATGCCCTAAATAAGGGCGAATCCGCCTCCATAAGCAAAAAGAGAGGCATATATGCCCTAGAAATGAGCAGAAGAGGAGAAGCGACGTGGAAGACAGGCAAAAATGCCCTAAATAAGGGCAAATCCGCCTCCGTAAGCGAAAGAGAGGCATTTATGCCCTAGAAATGAGCAGAAGAGGAGCAGCGACGTGGAAGAGAGGAAAAAATGCCCTAAATAAGGGCAAAACCGCCTACATAAGCAAAAAGAGAGGCATATATGCCCTAGAAATGAGCAGAAGAGGAGCTGCGATGTAGAAGAGGGGCAAAAATGCCCTAAATAAGGGCGAATCCGCCTCCATAAGCAAAAAGAGAGGCATATATGCCCTAGAAATGAGCAGAAGAGGAGCAGCGACGTGGAAGAGAGGCAAAAATGCCCTAAATAAGGGCAAATCCACCCCCATAAGCGAAAAGAGAAGCATATATGCCCTAGAAATGAGCAGAAGAGGAGCTGCGACGTGGAAGAGAGGCAAAAATGAGAAAAGGGTGAATCCGCCCCCATAAGCGAAAAGAGGGGCATATTTGCCCTAAAAAGAAGCAGAAGAGGAGCTGCGACGTGGAAGAGAGGCAAAAATGCCCTAAATAAGGGCAAATCCACCCCCATAAGCGAAAAGAGAAGCATATATGCCCTAGAAATGAGCAGAAGAGGAGCTGCGACGTGGAAGAGAGGCAAAAATGCCCTAAATAAGGGAAAATCCGCCTCCGTAAGCGAAAAGAGAGGCATATATGCCCCAGTAAAGGGCGCCGGGTGCAGGTCTATTTCTATTTTTATAATATAAAAATTTCTGCCCGCGCATCGCAGGCTTGTCCAGCGCACATTTGCCACTCTCCTGAACAATTCTGTGATGCCCATTCCCTTTTCCTATCATGCTCATATCCTAAAGCAAAAACATGATATGGAGATGACCCTATGCCCTCGCCCAGTAAGGCCCGCATCAGACATGCCGTTACTATAGATGTACTGATTCCCGCGATTGAAAAAGATTTACAGACCCTTCCCCATGTGATTGACGCTGTTAGAAAGCAGGTTAAGCATCCCATCGGCCGGATATTAATTGTTGCTCCCAAAAAGAAACGGATGATTGAGTTCTGCCGCACAAAAGGCTGTACCTTTATTGACGAGAATACGGTGCTGCCGATTACGAAAAAAGACATTCATTACCGCTCACGCACCTGGGAACGTTCCGGCTGGCTATTCCAACAGCTGCTGAAGCTGAATGGCGACAAGCTCTGCACGGCGGATTATTTTTTGGTCATTGATGCGGATACCGTTCTGATCACCCCCCACCATTTTCGGGCAAATGGCAAGACACTCTTTTACAGCCGGAACTGGAGCCAACCACAGTATTTTGTAACCTATAGGAAACTCATGGGCCGCAAGGTGACCGCAAAATCATCATTTGTGACCCATTATATGCTGTTTGAACGCAGTCAATTGGCCCAAATGAAAAGAGAGATAGAAGCAAAACACCAAATGCCCTGGTATCGAGCTATTTTACACAGTATGAACCGCTCCAAGCAATTTGCCTTTTCCGAATTCGAAACCTATGCCAATTACCTGTATTCGAAGAATCGCGAGGGAATGAAAATTCAAAAAGCGCGTAATAAAGGTCTCCATATGAATGCAGGACAGCTATCCAAGCAGAAAGTGAATCAGCTGGCTGAGAAGTATAGATCATTGTCTTTTCATAAACGAAAGGGGTATGTGAGAACACCGGGGGCTAAATCCAGCGCAGGGGGGCGATAGGGTTGCAGATCGTACTCCTTTCAGGGGGATCGGGGAAGCGGTTGTGGCCGCTATCAAATGAGATCAGGTCAAAAGCTTTTTTAAGGCTGCTTCCAACAGAAGCTGGCGGTATGGAGTCGATGATCGAGCGGGTATGCAGAGGGCTGGAAGAGGTAGGTTTGTTGGATTCAAGCTGCATAGTGACTCATCGCAGTCAGGTGGAGATTACTCGCAAATCCGTTGGTGCTCAAGTCCCTTTATTAGCGGAGCCGCAGAAACGGGGGACTTTTACTGCAGTAGCTCTGGCGGCAAGTTATCTGCATTCTGTGAAGGGTATGGACTCAAAAGAGATCGTAGTGGTCATTCCGGTGGATTCGTATGTGGAGACTTCTTTTTTTAAACAGCTTCATCAATTTCCAAGTGTGCTTGCCGAATCACAAGCGGACATTGCTTTGATTGGTGTTTTACCTGAATTTCCTTCTACACAGTTCGGTTATATTCTGCCGGGTGAAGGGTCTGGGGTAGGGGGGACGTCTTTTTTAAATGTTAAGCAGTTTGCGGAGAAACCGAACGAATCGACAGCCGCCGAGTTCATTTCTCAGGGAGGACTGTGGAATTGCGGCGTGTTTTCCTGCTCATTAGGGTACTTGCTCTCAAGTATGATCGAACGGGATCTTCCAGTAGATTACATGGAGTTTATGGAGCATTATGATCAATTGCCAGAACGAAGCTTTGACTATGAGGTGCTAGAACACACGCGGCGTGCGATAGTCATCCCCTATATTGGGGTGTGGGCGGATATTGGCAGCTGGGATGCACTTGTTCCCCATTTGCAAGGAAGAGTAATTGGCAGTGGGAGTATTTCTGAGGATTCAAAAGGTACCCATTTGATCAACGAACTCTCTTGTCCTGTGCATATCATCGGCGCTCCTGGTTTAATCGTGGCGTCGGGGCCAGATGGCATTTTGGTTGCTGGGATAGAGCAGGCAAAACGAATTAAGCAGAAGCTGGAGGGCCCTGCAGCGAAGCCGATGATTGAAGAAAAACGCTGGGGCACCTCACGCATTTTGGACTTCTCTCGTACGGCGGCAGGTATTGAGGTTACGACCTCTAAAATAACTATTTTGGCAGGCGAGCACACCAGCTACCATTTTCATCGGCATACTAAGGAAGTTTGGTCTTTTCTTTCTGGAAATGGAGAATACCGGATGAATGGCCATCTTCATGCGGTTGCCGCCGGGGACACGGTCACGGTACCTGCTGGTACGAAGCATGGACTGCGGGCCATTACAGCGCTCGAATTAATTATTATTGAACTGTTGGAATTTCCTGAGGTGGATGACTACGTACGAGTGTCTGTCGAATGGGAGGGGGAGGACAGCTTCCTTGATGATTTGGGATGAATGGAAAGGTAGTTCGCTTTAACCCGGAGGCAGTTGTAGACATGGGGAGATTGACCGGCTGAAGTGAAATAGATGTATTCAGTGCAACTATTTCGTGGAGTAGCGAATCCCTTGCGATTTAGATGTAGTTTGTACAGTTAAAAATCGCGAATTTTTACGTTTTGAATAGATTTGCTGAATATAAGTGTACAGAGTGCAATTAAATCCGAATTAGCGCCTAAAAGAGGGCATTTAACTGTACGAAGTACAACTAATTCTTGAGAGGGACGGGGGATGCAATAGGCAAGCCACAGTAAGCTACAGGACAGCCACAGTAAGCTACAGGAAAGCGATAAGTAAGCTATAGGTAAGCCACAGTAAGCTACAGGAAAGCGATAAGTAAGCTATAGGCAAGCCACAAGTAAGCTACAGGCACGCCACAACCTAAACCTAAAGTGTAAATGAGAGACCCCTACCTAGCAAAAATAAACCCACAAATAGCACCGTGAGCAGAACTGCCCACGGTGCTATTTGTGCATCCGCTGCTTTATGCAGAAATTATTCTTTAGAATTTCTTTTCAAAAGATGCTCAATTCCTGCCGCGACTCCGTCTTCCTCATTACTGGTGGTGATGAATTCAGCCATTTCCTTAAGAATTGGCGCTGCGTTAGCCATAGCAATCCGGTAGCCGGCCTTCTCGAACATCGGCTGATCGTTATAACTGTCGCCCATGACAGCTACATCCGCTAGCGGGATACCATAATGGTCAGCAAGCATGGTTACACCGGAGCCTTTGTTGGCCTCTTCATGGTTAATCTCGATATTATTTACATGGGAGGCGGTAATAATTAAGCCCGGAATAGCTGCGAAGCGGGTGGAAGCTTCCTTGAGCAGCTCTCGGTTTAGAGAAAAAGCCAATGTTTTATAAATAACATTTTCCTCCTTGCTCCACACCTCTTCCATACTCTCCACATAGGTAACCGCTGCTTGTTGAAACTGTTGATCGATCATTGCTTTCAGCAGCCAGCTGACTTCTTCAGGAACTTCTTCATCGCTTAGTGCAGATAATTTCTCTAACCGTACACGTTTGTTCAGCTCTACATAAACGTTATCCTCAGTGTATACCTCGTAATACAAGTCCGGAATTTCGTTCATCCAGCGCAGAGCGGGAATGATGTCTGCTTTATTCAGCGGCGTGCTTGCCGCGAGGGTGCGATCAGATAATGTGACGACTGCGCCATTTAGACTGACTACAGGACATTCCAGATCCGCTAGCCGAAGCTGACGTTCTGCATCCATAAAAGAGCGGCCTGTGGCAATGATAACAATGTGACCTAGTTTCTGAGCTTTTATAATAGCTTCGCGGTTTTTTGGACTGATGTTTCCTTCTTCGTTCAGTAATGTTCCATCCATATCTAAAGCAATCAGCATATTGTATGAGCTCCTTTTCCAGGTAAAGTGGTACTTTTTAAGGGGTATTGAAACGTTACTTGTATCTTATCATTAATATTCTGAAAACCAAAAACCATTTTCATGCAACTGTACAATAATGAACGTCCAACAAGAGATAAGAGGTTTTTACAGTATATTTTTAGATAATAGTTCAGTCGTGGTACAATAGTTATCAAACTAACCGACTAGCCGAATCTATCGTCAGCTTATGTTCGTGGAACGTGACCGACGGTATTTTTCCTGTGTAAGGACATCGGCAGCTGCTTATGTAAAGGGGACTATTTATGAGATCCAAAAACTTAGCCACCATGTCACTCGCCTTTATGGCATGTGGGTTTCTGATTACACTGTTTCTACCTGAAAACCTAGCCGTGATTCTACTGAGAGGTGGTTTCGAAGCCGGTTTGGTAGGGGGGATTGCCGACTGGTTCGCGGTAACGGCGCTGTTCCGCCATCCGATGGGGCTACGTATTCCACACACCTCACTACTGCTCAAGAATCGCGATAAGATCATCCAATCACTAATCACCGCGATGGAGACTGAGCTTCTTAACAAGGAAAGCATTGAGAACAAGCTGCGTAAGTTTGGCTTTATATCAATGGGCTCCAAGCTACTGACAAAGTTCTTTAGTAAAAAGAAGGCAAGAGTACAAATATTGGAGCAGCTTGGCGAATTCGTGTCTCGTCTTCCGGTAGAGAAGGCAGTACCGTTTCTGCAAAAGGCAGCCTCCGAATATGTTCGTGAAGCTGAGCTTGGCGTTGCGGCTGATAAAATAGTTACTAAGTTAATGAATGACGGTAAAGATGTAGCTGCTCTAGACTATGCGCTGGAAGGGGTGTCTACTTGGAGCGGACGTCCTGAAACGAAGGCTATGCTGGGCAAGATTGCCAGCGAGAAATTGGCTGAAGTGAAGCTTGGCGGACTTAAAGGTATGGCTTTTCAGGCTTTTGTCGGGTTTATGGATGCAGATATGCTTGGTGAAATGCTGCAAGGTATGTTGCAGTCCGGTATCCGCGATTTTCGGGAAGAGGATAGCCCATACCGTGAAGAGATTATCCGCGAGATTCGAGTGGCCCTGTTCCAGATTGTTAATGACGAGGCTAGACTGGCTTCATTAAAAGAATGGGCAATAAATGAGCTTGAAGGCGAAGCAGCAACCGCATTTCTGCATACGCAATTGGAGAACATTCGCAGCAAAGCAATTTCCCTATTGGAGGAAGATCGGGCGGCTGGCGGACGCAAGCTGTTCACGCTCTATACCCTGCTTGTACGTCGTATTGGCAAGGAACAAGAATGGATCAGCAGCTGGGAAGAGCGGATTCGCGCTTCGCTAATTGCCTTTGTAGAGGCTAACCACTACAGAATAGGTCTTTTGGTAAAAGAGAATCTGGACAGCATGGATGACGCTAGTCTAGTGAATATGCTGGAAGATAAAGTGGGTAAAGATCTGCAATGGATTCGTGTGAACGGAGCTTTATGCGGGTTTGTCGTAGGGCTTGTGCTTACAGTTATTCAATTGATTTGAATGAAACTTACTATTTATTGTAAAATAAGGAAAAAAGAAAAGCAGCGATTCTCCCGTGAGGGAGGATCGCTGCTTTTTGTTGTTGCTCATGGCCTGTCTGCATCGTGGAGTAATAATCCTCCTCTGAGGCTTATGGACCGATATGACGTTATTTGTTAGTTCTTGGCTCTTGGAACATGCTTGCGGACTCCACTGGCGTTATTCCTATGGATGACGTTCATATGGGGCATTTTTCATGCCAATAGGGGTTATAGGGTCCTTAGCATTGCAAATGAGGGATAAAGCTGCGTTTGGGGTCAGCTGTGTCCGATAGCTACCTTGTATGCGCATATGTTACCTAATTCATACGGAGATTGGTGTTTAGCTCAAGCAAGCTCAAAAAGAAAGGGACCCAGCAGCCAGTTGATGGCTTAGGAGGCCCCTACTTTGGGTGAGTCTACAATTGCATTCCATCTGCAAGAGTTCTGTACCCTTGCTGTGGTGTTGCAGAAGCTTGATACAGCTGTTCTAAATGGTTTGCGGTTCGCTGCCAATTGAAGGCTTCAAGCGCATCTGCTCTCCCTTGTGATCCGATGGTAACTGCCAATTGTGGATGGCGGGCTATCCGCAGCAAATGCCGGGCAAAGGGTAAAGCCTCGCGATATCGTTCTACCAGATAACCGTTATGGCCAGAGGCGACAATCTCTCGGATGCCCCCATTATTAGAAGCGATAACAGGTAGACCGGAGGCCATAGCTTCTACATTAACAAGGCCGAAGGATTCATGATTCTGGGAAGGGCATACAAAGCAGTCTGCCGCCTGATAAAGGGTGTGTATATTCTCATGAGCCACATTTCCTAGAAAAGTAACAGACACTCTCAGTCGCCGTGCAAGGAGCTTCAACTGCCGTATGTACGACGGTTTGCCTTTGCCGGCGATGACCAGATGAGCGGGGAGGTGTTTGTTTAAATGCGACATAGCACGTATTAATATAGGCACCCCTTTGCGGGGGATAACCCGACCAACGAACAAAACGGTAAAGGTCTGCGGGAGTCTGTAGAAACTACGAAGCTGTTGTTTTTCAGATATCTGCACAGGGGTAAACCGGTCAAGATCAGCTCCCAATAAGACAATATGAATCCCTGTGGTCAGTTTCGGGAAGCGGCGATCCAATCTTCGCTGTAAGGAGTGGCTGTTGGCAATGATCAGATCCGCTTTTGCCAAGGCATGGGCCACTTTATCTGTACCCGGTGTGAAGGTAAGCGAGTGCAGGAACAGAAATACCGGGATATGAGGAAGCTGCTTCTTTACAGCAGACATAAGATGGGGGCGATTATCAACCTGAATGATGTCAAAGGATTCTTTCTGAATGTATTCTAATACCGAAGTAAGATAATGGGCTGGGGTGCTTGCAGGCAATCGGATAATTCTGACCTGCTCCAATATAGTGGCAGCAGGTAGTCCAGGTACCTTCCGACTTACAATGGTTACCTTATGTCTCTCCGCCAGTCTTCTGGCAATGGCCCGAATGCAGATTTCTACAGAACCGTCTCCCGGAACTGGGAACTGCTCCGGTGCAATGATACAAATGTGCATGGTTCACGCCTCCTTTTATCCGCTAATGGATATCCTCTTCCACCATATGCAACACAGTAAACAGTAGATACATCCGAAAGCGGAGAGGGCGTTTCACTCATGCCATTTGTACAGTTGCAGCATAAAATACTAAGGCTTACTAAGGCCGTGATTATTTTTTGAGGGACAGGGGAGAGGACAGTTGGGAAAGAAGTTAAAGTCTGCATTGACCAGCAAATGGATTAAAACCAAGGTGCTCATGCGAAGCGCTGAAATTTCACCGTTGATTCCCGAAACGATAAAATTCAGTAAAGTCAATCTGAAAGCTATGCTGCTGAAATATGGAATGGTTTATGTTAAACCGGAATACGGTACCTATGGCAATGGTGTGATGAAGGTTGAGCAGAGTAGAGAGGCTCATGGAACAGAATATAAGTACCAAAGTGGAACAAGACTCAAAACCTTTAGAACCTTCGACGCCTTCCATTTATCTTTAAAGAAAGCAACGCGTGGACGTAGTTACCTGATCCAGAGAGGAATAGTTTTGCTAAAGCACGGGAAACACCGCTTTGATATCCGTGTGATGGTCCAGCTCAGCCCGCAGGGCAAATGGGAAACTACCGGTCTGATCGGTCGGGTAGCTGAGAAAGGTAAGATTGTTACCAACTATCATAGCGGCGGCAAACTAACTGCTATGGAAAAGCTGCTGTCTCCTTATCTGAACGAAGCTCAGCAAGCGCAAATGCTTAAGATCCTGAGAAAGCTAGGAGAAGATACCGGACGTTTCTACCATAAGAAATATCCTGGGTTTAGACAGATTGGTGTCGATGTAGGATTGGATAGATCCATGACGCCTTGGATTATTGAAGTGAATACTAGTCCGGACCCGTATATTTTTAAACATCTTTCTGATAAAAGCATGTACCGCAAAGTAATGGCTTACCGCAGAGCGAATGAGAAGAAAAAGTCCGTTAAATGATCTGTTTCCTCGTATTTGCAATGACAGCAGAAATCTTTTGTTCTAATTCTATGATTTTTTGCTTGTGTGTTGCGATTTGGCGGTAACCGGAGACGAGTGAGGACAGAGACTGAGTGGTTAATGTAAGGTTTTGCTTGCGAATCGCTGCTTTGAAGTCACTCCAATCTGCGGAAATCCGTTTATTCAATGAGGTGACTACGCTTTTGTTTGATTTAATTGAGACCTGTGGACTATCAATGCCAGACAAGGTTTTGCGGGCATAGGTTATCTTTCGGGTACGTGTCTGTTTCGCTGCATTCAACTGATTCTGTCTGTCGCTAATTTCTTTGCGTGCCAACTGAACCAGGATCTTCATAGCATCACCTTGGGCTTGTAATACGGTATTCAACGTCTTGTTTTTAAGACCCTTGGCGATCTTGATACGCTTATTAAGCGCATTGTACTGGTCGAATAAGGGCTGATAGTGCTGTTTGCAGCTCTTAACGGTAGCCTCCAGTTGAGCTACGGTTTCTAAATCAATCTCTTTAATTTGCTTACGTACTGCAATCAGTGTTTGCTCATTATTATAGTGAAGGGTTCGGATCTGCTCCTCACGATTATTGTATTGCATCTTTAAAGTAGATAAATCATTGTACAGATTAGTCATCTTTATCCTTGTAGGACCGTCGGCAGTCGCAGCTGTTAGATCAAAAGCCGCTTGAATAGAGGGTGTTAATTCAGTCGTTGCTGCAGCAAAAGCTTCCGTTGATGTGCTTAACGATAGCAGGATCACCAGTAGTAGTAAGGGGAATGACTTTAGTGCGTTCATTAATTCGCTCCTCCTTTTGTCCGTATCCCTGAAGACAACAAAAAAGCACCCGTAGCAAAGGCAAAAGCCTTTATTACGGGTGCTTCCATCGTAATAGGTCACGAACGATATATTTATTCTTAAATATAAGTTGTTTATTTGCTAGCGTCAATAATTTAAATTTAAATATTTCCAATTTAAAATAATGCGCTAGACATTTCTTTCCCCAGTTCTCTTATCGTATACTGACATAAGAAGGTATGAGAGCTTTAGCACTAGCAACAAAGGAGGTCTGGCTTAAATGGGCAGCTCGGTAGAATTTAACGCAATTCTGGATCATGCATTTATGAGGTCTCCAGAAGGAATGGCCGTACTGTTTTCGAATAACGGCGATTTCAACTGGATAAAAGTCAATCCGGCTTTTTGCAATCTACTTGGCTTTACGGAGGCCGAGTTTCTTGCCGGGGCTCTTTTTACAGAATCGGAAAATAGAGAGGCACATTCAAAAGAGCTCTCCTATAGATTAGTAATGGACGAGCTTCAGAAATCGCCAGCGGGCAGCTGGAAGAAGGAACATTGTTTTTTAAACAAAGAAGGTCAACCCGTTTGCCTGTCTCTCATGTTCTCTGGATTAGGAGCAGAAGAAGGACAAGCCCCTTCGTATATTATAGTATACGCCGAGGATATTACGGAACTAAAGATCGCAGCTCAGGAAACGGTGGATCATCGGGATCAGCAGCAGCAAATGGAAGAACAAATTCGTCAAAGTGAACGCAATTATAGATTGATGTCTGAGAATTCGCTGGATTTAATCTCGCGTCATGCGGTCAAAGACAGTGTTTTCTTATATTGTTCTTCGGCTAGCCGTACCCTGCTTGGTTATGAACCTGAAGAGATGGTTGGGACAAGCGCCTATAATTATCTTCACCCCGATGATCTAGTTATGATGCAAGGTTTAATGGAGCAGAGCCGCAGCTCTGGCGTTATTCCGGCTGTAGCTTACCGCTACCGCCATAAGAATGGCACCTATGTCTGGTTCGAGTCGAGCAGTCGTTATACCTATGATGATGAGGGAAATGTCTTGGAGATTATAGCGATTGGGCGGGAAATTACGGAGCGCAAGCAGTTCGAGTTCAAGCTTAAGGAGAGCGAGCAACGGTATAAATCATTGTTTGAATACAATCCATCTGCTGTGTACTCTATGAATTTGCATGGAGACTATTTGACTGCCAATGCGAATTTGGAGAAGTTGACCGGGTATTCGCTGGAGGAACTGATCGGAATGTACTTTGGCCCCATTGTGCATGAGAAGGACATAGAGAAGACGTTGTATCATTTTAACTTAGCCGCCCAGGGTTATCCTCAAAGCTATGATCTAACGCTTATTCATAAAGACGGACACTTTGTAGAAATTAATACTACCAATATTCCGATCATTGTAGATGACCAAGTAGTGGGTGTGTATGGGATTTCCCGTGATATTACAGAGCGCATCCGTTATACAGAACAAATTGAGAAGCTTAGCAATGAGTATACCCTTATTTTAAATGCGGTTTCAGAAGGCATCTTTGGACTCGATATGGAGGAGAAGGTGACGTTCATTAACCCTGCAGGTTTGCAAATGCTGGACTATGAACATGATGAAATTATGGGCCATCCTTATTTGGATCATATTCAGCAAATAGCGCTTGATGGGAGCCATTATCGGCCGCAGGAATCTCCACTGATGAAGGCTATTAAGTCAGGTGTATCTTATCAGAGTAAAGATGCGGTCTTGTGGCGTAAGGACGGTTCTAGCTTTCTGGCGGAATACCAGGTAACCCCTCTGTTTGATAAAGGGGAGCCGAAGGGTGTTGTTGTAGTATTCCGGGACATCACGGATGAGAAGGAAATCATTCGGGCGAAGGAATCCGCAGAAAAAGCAGACCAGGCTAAGTCTGAGTTCTTAGCTATTATGAGCCATGAAATCCGTACGCCGATGAACGGAATTGTAGGGATGACGGATCTCCTGGCGGAGACGGAGCTTGATGAAGAACAGCTTGGATATACTGACATTATTAAGGAGAGCAGCAGCTCGCTCCTATCTATTTTGAATGAAATACTGGATTACAGCAAAATTGAAGCCGGAAAAATGATGATTGTAAATGAGCCCGTGCAGCTTCAAGCCGTATTGGACAGCGTAATCGATCTATTTACAGCTAAGGCTTTGGAGAAAAATATTCAGTTATCATGCAGCGTGGCACCTGGAGTCCCGCCACTGATTATGGGCGATGCCGGGCGGTTGCGTCAGATATTGGTCAATCTGGTCAGCAATGCAATCAAGTTTACAGATCGGGGCAGTATCAGTATTTACGTAGAGCAGAAGCTGTCCGCAGATCAAAAGAAATTAACTTTGAAATTTAATGTTAGGGATACGGGGATTGGCATTCCTCTAGAGAAGCAGCATCGGCTGTTTCAGTCCTTTTATCAGCTGCATTCCTCGTTTAATCGCAAATATGGCGGGACCGGATTGGGGCTGGCGATTTGTAAAAAGCTCGTTGAGCTGATGGGCGGAGCTATCGCAGTAGAGAGCAGTGAAGGAGAGGGCTCTAATTTCTATTTCACGCTGCAGATTAATCCTGATAGTAGTAAATCTGAGATAAATGTGGAAGATACAGTGCAGACAGAAGAACGGGAGACAACAATGGAAGGGGCAGCAGCTGCAGAAGGAGAATTGGATGCCGGTGCAAATGTAATTCTACTTCCGGAGGCAACTCCACATTGTACTCCTAAGTCTAGCCCTTTAAGAGGGGATCTATCCGAATGAAGCATGGACAGCCTCGGATTAGCAAGAAACTGCCTGCGGAGCCATATACACAGTGGGAGGTTGGGGTCGAATCCCCGTCCTCTGCATGTGGCCCAGCTACGATGGCAGCGTTAGCGGAGTATTGGAACACCCATTTAGGAGCGGACTTTATTCGGGGCAAAGGTCATTTTCCTTCCAAAGCCGCTCATATTAATTACATATACAGCCATCACGGTGGAAGACCTTGGGGGATGAGTGTGCGCCGTTTTACCAAAGGACTGAAGAACTATATCCATTCAGTGATTTTACCTAAGGATCAGCAAAAGTTACTTATTACTACGTTTAATGATTTTGAAGTATATAAAACAGAAATTGATGCCGGCCGGCCTGTGGCTGTTAAATTTGATAAGTGGTTTCGTCTGCGGTGGAGAGGTGAGTTTACTTACGATTACCATTGGGTACTAGGTATAGGATATGAGGGATTTGAGGACGGAGAGCGTGCTACCCTGATTGTCCACGATAATGGTGTGCGGTACAAGGACGGTAGAGTCACTCTAGGGAAAGAACGGCGTATTCCGTATTTTGCGAATAAAGACATTATTACGATGGTCGGGCTAGATATTGCAGATGCATCGAGGTAGAGGGATTGTCCTGACAAAATAGCTTGAAAAATTTGAGTCCAAACGTTTGCACTACTTAGACGATCATACTATAATCCAGTTAATAACTGGAAAAGGGGATAGGTGCTTTGTCCGTACAAAGGGAAATGAAGGAACCCATTTATTATGGGGATCCTGCGGCTACTAGAGGGATTTCCGTGTTTGCTCAGGAGTTTGATCAGTTATTCAGCTATGATGGGGACGATCTTGGCCTAACGTACTCACCGGGGAGTTCAGCTTTTTGTTTATGGGCGCCCACCGCTCAAGAAGCGGAGCTGGTACTCTATAATTCATGGCAGGGAGCAGCAGAGTGTAAGTATTCTATGATCCGTGATGTCCGGGGAACGTGGAGAATTACAGTTGACGGTGATTTAGATGGCAAGTTCTATACCTACCGAGTACGTCTTGGAGAACAGTGGAATGAGGCGGTTGATCCTTATGCACGTGCTGTAGGAGTGAACGGTGATAGGGGAGCTATTTTAGATTTACGCAAAACAGATCCGGAACGGTGGACGGAAGATAAGCCACCCTTGGATGATCCTGTGGATGCCATCATTTATGAGCTTCATTTGCGTGACTTATCCATTCATCCAGCAAGCGGTATGACCCATAAAGGACAATATCTTGCTTTGGCGGAAGAAGGAACCCGCGGACCGGAGGGTATTCTCACTGGACTCGATCATATCGCGAACCTCGGTGTAACCCATGTGCAGCTATTGCCTGTCTATGATTATTCTACAGAGAGTGTAGATGAGACGAGGCTGGATGAACCGCATTATAACTGGGGTTATGATCCGAAGAATTATAATGTGCCAGAAGGCTCCTATGCTACAGATCCATATGTGCCTGGACTGCGTATCCGGGAACTAAAAACAATGATTCAAGCACTTCATGATCGGGGTCTCCGCGTCATTATGGATGTGGTTTACAACCATGTGTACGATGGCTATCGTGTGAATTTCACCAAGCTGGTTCCCGGCTATTATTTGCGTTACAAGCAAGACGGAAGCCTGTCGGATGGCTCTGGCTGCGGGAATGACGTGGCTTCAGAACGCTTGATGATGTCCAGCTTCATCGTGGAATCCGTAGTTTATTGGGCCAAAGAATACCATATCGATGGTTTTCGTTTTGACCTGATGGGCTTGATTGACCTCGACACGATGGAGGAAATCCGGCGTCGTCTGGATGGGATTGACCCGTCCATCATGACGATTGGTGAAGGTTGGATGATGGGGACGGAGTTGCCGATGGAGCGGCTCGCTCATCAGAAGAATGCTGCGCTTCTGCCGGGAATCGGACATTTTAATGATGATTTCCGGGATGCCATTAAAGGGAATATTTTTCTGCATGATCAACCGGGCTTCATCAGCGGAATGATGGGACTGGAGCTTGCGATAAAGGCAGGGGTCGCGGGAGGCATTGCTTATGCCCCAGGCATTGGACAATTTGCCGTGGAGCCTCAGCAAACCGTCAATTATGTGGAATGTCATGATAATCATACGTTATGGGATAAAATATTACTGTCCACACAAGGGCAGACGGACAAACAGCGCCAATCTATGCATAGGTTAGCTTCTGCGATAGTGTTCATGAGTCAGGGAATCCCCTTTGTCCATGCGGGTCAGGAATTTATGCGCACGAAAAACGGGATAGAGAACAGCTATAAATCCTCGGTGAAGATCAACCAATTGGATTGGGAACTGTGCGCTGCTCATCAAGATGATGTGGTTTATCTGAAGCAGCTAATTGCCTTGCGTAAAGCACATCCGGCTTTCCGTATGCGAACGGCAGATGAGATTCGGAATCATCTAGTATTTGAAAAAGCACCGGTAAGTTCGGTAGCGTATACATTGCGTGGCCATGCTGGAGGCGATGCGGCGAAGCATATCTATGTGCTTTTTAATGCTAATGTAGAACAGACGGCTTTGGTTCTGCCACAGCTTGGTGCATGGAAAACAGTTTTTGGAGCCGATCTTGCGCAGAATCTGACGGGTAATAAGCTAACTATAAGCGGGATTGGAATGGTAGTACTGACGGTGAACTAGATGTTTTTTTACAGATAATTCTTCAAAAGCATGCAGTGTATTGTGCTCAATGAGTGCAGTACTCCGCGTGCTTTTTTGTGTGGAACTTTCTTTTGAATGGATGCTCTTATTTTACATAAAAAGGTGACATTACTCATTTTCGTTAAAGATATGGGGTGCTAATATTAAGGCATTTACTTTGGCGCTTTAGAGTGGCATAACAGCAGAAAGTGACAGAGAGTACTTTTCTTTGGTAGAGAGGATGAAAGAGATGGGGAAAGCAACCGGATTTTTAGAGTTTGAACGACAGACACCCTCCGAGTGTGAGGCATTGGAGCGAATTAAGAATTGGAATGAATTCTCGATACCTATGGATGAAGAAAAGCTGCGCGAGCAAGGGGCGCGTTGTATGGATTGCGGTACGCCATTTTGTCATGTAGGACGCCTGTTGTCTGGTATGGCTTCCGGCTGCCCTTTGCACAACTTGATTCCTGAATGGAACGATATGGTCTATCGTGGAAATTGGGAGATAGCGCTGAAACGTCTGCATAAGACTAACAACTTTCCTGAATTTACAGGCCGTGTCTGTCCCGCTCCTTGCGAAGGCTCTTGTACGGTAGGGATGAATGGCAAACCTGTCACCATTAAATCTATTGAGAAGTCGATTGTAGATAGAGGTTTTGCAGAAGGCTGGATTGTGCCTGAGCCGCCGCTTCATCGCACGGGTAAAAAGGTAGCTGTAGTGGGTTCAGGTCCGGCGGGGCTTGCCTGTGCGGCACAGCTTAATAAGGCAGGACATACGGTGACTGTGTATGAACGGGCGGACCGGATTGGCGGTCTGCTTACCTATGGTATTCCCAACATGAAGCTGGATAAAAAGACTGTACAGCGCCGGGTGGATCTGCTTGCAGCTGAGGGCATTACCTTCGTAACTCGAACAGAGATCGGCCGAGATCTCCCAGCATCACAGCTCAAGGCAGAGCATGATGCTGTAGTACTGTGTGGTGGATCTACACAGGCACGTAATCTGCCGATAGAAGGACGCGATTTGCGTGGGATTCATCAAGCTATGGAGTTTTTAACGCTGAATACAAAGAGCCTACTGGATTCAGGGCTTGCCGATGGGGAATATTTATCAGCAGCAGGTAAGGATGTAGTTGTAATCGGCGGTGGGGATACTGGAACAGACTGTGTAGCCACTTCGATCCGTCACGGCTGCCGCAGTGTGACTCAGCTTGAGATTATGCCACAGGCGCCGCTGACACGTCAGTCTAACAATCCTTGGCCGGAATGGCCAAAGGTGCTTAAAGTGGACTATGGTCAGCAGGAGGCCGCTTCACTGTATCAAGAAGATCCGCGCCGTTATCTGGTTTCGACGAAACGGTTTGTCGGCGATGAGGGTGGGCAAGTGCAGGAGCTGCGTACAGTGCGCATTGAATGGACTCATAATGAACAGGGACGAATGGTACCGGTCGAAGTGCCGGGCAGTGAGGAGACCCTGCAAGCACAGCTGGTATTACTGGCTTTGGGATTCACAGGACCCGAAGAAACTATACTGGGCGAGCTTGGGGTGGAACGCGATGAGCGGGGGAACGCCAAAGCAGAGTTCGGAGCACAAGTAACCAATGTAGAAGGTGTGTTCACAGCAGGCGATATGCGGCGCGGGCAAAGCCTTGTAGTCTGGGCTATTGACGAAGGGCGTCAGACTGCGCGCGAAGTAGACCGCTTTTTGATGGGATCCTCGAATTTGCCGTGAGTGTTAAGATATAGCGGGCAGGGCGTTCCTTTGGGAACGTCCGCTTTGCGTTGTGGTATGTTCAAGGTTAAGATTATTGTCTAAGCGCATATATACTTAAGTTAAGTTGAAAAGGAGAATACATGATGAAGTTAATGTTTATTTCCGACATTCACGGATCTTTATTTTGGCTGGAACGGGCTTTGGAAAAGGTGGAAGAAGAGCAGCCGGACAGTCTTATTATTCTAGGAGACTTTTTATATCATGGTCCAAGAAATCCGCTGCCAAAGGACTACAAACCACAAGAGGTTGCTAATAAGCTTAATGCATATAACAAAAACAAGCCGATAACCGCAGTACGTGGAAACTGTGACGCCGAGGTAGACCAAATGCTGCTGGAATTCCCGATGATGGGCGATTATGTTATGCTTTTGCACGAAGGCAGACGGATTTACGCTACACATGGTCATGGCTTTAGCATTGAGCATTTGCCGGCGCTTTCCGAGAAGGATATTTTTATTCAGGGACATACCCATATACCAGTTGCCGATGTAAAAGAGGGAGTGTATGTACTGAATCCCGGCTCCATATCGCTGCCTAAAGAGAATAATCCGAATTCCTATGCTATTCTAGAGGGCGGGCAATTTATCGTTAAGGATTTTGAAGGCAATGTGGTAAAAAAGATTACCGTATAGTGAGAGATATCGTTTAAAGGAACTCCTGAAGATTGAGAGATTGAATAAGGGAGACAACGCCGAAAGACAACATTACCAATCCGGACAGTTTGTTGAACATGAGCTGTTTCGAACGCCCTGACATTATGTTGATTCTGAACAAAGCGGTGCTCCCTGTCAAACCTATCCACCATAATGCGGAACCCAGAAAGACGCCGCTAACTAGAAACGGCATATTGGAGCTGCTATGAGACAGAAGGACGCCAGATGCCGAACTGGTCATGCGGCCGTTGCTTTTCAGTAATTCCAAGATTTGAAGATCGATGTCATCCATTGCAACCCACTCCTTTAAGCTAATTATATAAAATCCATTAGAAATGAAAATGGAATCACTAAAATAAGTAAAATTATTAAATGATATCCTGATTTATATTAAAATAATTAAATTTAGCTTCGTTGTTACGGATGAAAACTTAAATTTTTTAACTGTAAAATGGGGGCTGCGAACAAAAAAAATCCTTCCAACATTATTAATGACCCAGGGAATTGAGCACTAGAACATATTATTGTATGATGAGGAAGGAGTTTTAAGGGTAGGACTAGCTCCAAATATATTAGTAAAGGTAGTTAACACATGAATCCTAAAGATTTGAACTATACAATGCCACCGGAATGGGGCAAGCATGAACGTACTTTTATCTCCTGGCCGGTGCAGGAATCTATGTGTTTCCCGGATAACCACGAGTCAGTGTGCCAAGGTTATGCTGACATTATCACAGCCATCGCCGAGTTTGAACCAATCACGGTCATTGTGAACCCGGAGGATGTGGAGCGGGTAGAGCATTTGGTCGGCGGACCGAATGTAACGCTGCTGCCTATTGCGCATAGCGATGCTTGGCTGCGTGATAACGGACCTACCTTTATTGTTAATAAAGAAGGACAAATGGCAGGTGTGAACTGGAAGTTTAATGCTTGGGGCGGTAAATATTCACCTTGGGATCTGGATGACGAAGTGGCTCCGAAGATTCTGGAGCATGCGCAGATCACCCGTTTTGATGCACCGCTTGTGATGGAGGGTGGCTCGATTCATACGGATGGAGAAGGCACTTTGCTTACTACAGAAGAGTGTCTGCTTAACCTAAACCGCAACCCGGAGCTGAAGTGCGAAGAGATCGAAGAGTACGTGCGGAACTATACAGGTACAGAAGCTATTATCTGGCTGAGACGTGGCCTTAGTGGCGATGAAACCGATGGTCATGTCGATAATATTGCTTGTTTTGCTGCACCAGGCAAAGTTATTATCCAGGTCTGTGAGGACCCGCAGGATGAGAACTATGAGATTACGCAAGAGAATCTGCGTATTCTGGAGAACGCTACAGATGCCAAAGGGCGTAAGCTGGAGATTATCAAGATTCAGCAGCCACCACGGGTCGATCATGACGGCAGTCGTCTGACGCTCAGTTATTTGAACTTTTATTTCGTGAACGGCGGAATTATCTTGCCTGTGTTTGGGGGCACCGCGACAGAAACGGATACACTTGCTGAGAAAGTACTGGCTGGTTTGTTCCCGGATCGCAAGATTCGTACAGTTAACGGAATGGCCGTTATCACCGAAGGCGGAAATGTCCACTGCACTACGCAGCAAATGCCTGCACAGCTATAATTGAAGGAAACTAGACGTCCAAAGGGACATTTATATACAAGGAGGACAGATACTTGAGAAATGTAAAAGTAGCTGCGACACAAATGAGTTGTTCCAGCAATATTGAGGAGAATATCAGCAAAGCCGAGACATTGGTCAGAGAAGCGGCAGCACAGG
Source organism: Paenibacillus sp. FSL H7-0323 (assembly GCF_038002725.1). Classification (NCBI taxonomy): domain Bacteria; kingdom Bacillati; phylum Bacillota; class Bacilli; order Caryophanales; family Paenibacillaceae; genus Paenibacillus; species Paenibacillus sp. FSL H7-0323. Next base: position 5,259,350 of record NZ_JBBODB010000001.1, read on the forward strand.
GTGCGCAAATTATTTTGCTCCAGGAGCTGTTTGAGACCCCGTATTTCTGTCAAAAAGAGAAAGCTGATTATTACGCATACGCAACAGAGCTTGAGCATAACAAGGCGATTAATCATTTCAAAGCAGTAGCCAAGGAGCTGCAAGTGGTACTGCCGATTAGTTTTTATGAGAAAAAGAATTACGCGCGTTACAACTCACTTGCTGTAATTGATGCTGATGGAACGGTGCTGGGCAAATACCGCAAGAGTCATATTCCAGATGGCCCAGGTTATGAAGAGAAGTTCTACTTTAATCCGGGAGATACTGGCTTTAAGGTATGGAACACTCGTTATGCCAAGATTGGTGTAGGCATCTGCTGGGATCAATGGTATCCAGAAGCGGCTAGAGTAATGAGCCTGATGGGAGCAGAAATTCTGTTCTATCCAACGGCTATTGGGTCTGAACCGCAGGATGGATCGATCGATTCCAAGGATCATTGGCAGACCTGTATGCTTGGACATGCAGCTGCGAATCTTATTCCAGTCGTGGCTTCCAACCGTATTGGTGAGGAAATTGATGAGGATTCGAGCATTAATTTCTACGGTTCATCGTTCATTGCAGGTCCTCAGGGCAATAAAATCGTTGAGGCTGGACGTGAGGAGCAAACTGTGCTGGTAAGCGAATTCGATCTGGATGCTTTGGAAGTTGGCCGGATCGAGTGGGGAATCTTCCGTGACCGCCGGCCGGATCTGTATAAATTGATCGGTTCTTATGATGGAGATATCACACTTTAATAGGTTTAAAGTTAAATATGCTAAAGGCATTGCTAGAGAGAATAGAATCTCTGGCAGTGCCTTTTTCTGTTTGATGGTATTTTTTTTGAGAGTGATGTACGCATAAAACGTATAAAATAATAATATTGTGTTATATAACCTTACATTATTTAGAAAAGTTAATTGTCATGAATCCTTTAATCTGTTAAAATCTCTTTAAGTTATTTCCGAAAATAGGGGGAATGGGGATATGAAAATAAAAAGTCGTGTTTTAATGTCAGTTTTTATATCATTTGTGGTGGTTGCATTGGTAGGTTGTGGAGCAAATAACAGTAAAGCTGGTAACGAATCCTCAGCGGAGAAAATTAAGTTTGCCAGTGATGCCAGCTACGCTCCTATGGAGTATATGGACACGGATAAAATCAAAGGATTCGACATCGATTTCATTAAGGCAGTTATGGAAGAAGTGGGAATAGACTATGACGTAACGAACACAGGCTGGGAAACGATGCTGCAAAGTGTGAAGCAGGGAACGGAGTATCAAGCAGGGCTATCTTCAGTATCGATTACGGATGAACGTAAAGAAACCTATGACTATTCCATCCCTTATTTCGAATCTACCAATATGATTATGGTTAAAGAAGGCAGCGACATCAAAAACGCACTTGATCTTAAAGATAAAGTAGTTGCAATACAAGGGGCCACAACTGCAGATGACCTGATGAGCGGAATAATGGGTGTCGACAACCCTAACTTGAAACGTTTTGACAGCAATGCGGTGGCATTGATGGAACTGAATGGCGGCGGAGCCGATGCGGTCGTAGCGGATATTGCCATTGTACGTGAGTACATGAAAAACAATCCTAAGCAGAAGCTGGTGGGGATTGTAGACACGGAGAATTTCGGAGCGGAATATTACGGCATTCTTTACCCTAAGGGCAGTGAGTTAAAAGCGAAACTGGATCCGGCTATTAAGAAGGTATTGGAAAACGGAAAGTACGCGGAAATCTACAAAACTTGGTTCGGCGAAGAACCTAACCTGGATAGCTTATTGAACGCAAAATAAGGAAAAAACCTAATAAGCATGCGTAATGATAGCTATTGCGCATGCTTATTTTTTTAAAGAGAGATGACATAAAGAAGAGAAGGGGAGAGTCCTATGGATTTTAGAATGGACATTATCATTCATTATTTGCCCGTCCTTTTAAAAGGGACACTGCTGACTATTGGTATTTCTGTAGTTTCTATTTTATTTGGCTCTATTTTGGGACTGGGGATCGGATTTGGCAAAATGGCCCCAAAATGGTATTTGCGCTGGCCTTTTCATTCATATATCAATTTTTTTCGAGGAACACCACTGTATGTGCAGATTCTGATTGTTCACTTTGGAGTGATTCCTCCGCTTTACGGCAAAACCAATGCTCTAATTACTGCGTTTGTTGCTCTGTCGCTTAATTCGGCTGCTTATTCGGCTGAGATTTTTCGGGCAGGCATTCAGTCGGTTGATCGTGGGCAACGGGAAGCGGCTATTTCACTGGGGATGACTAGTCGGCAAGCGATGAGATTTATTATTTTACCGCAAGCGATCAAACGGATGGTTCCGGCTTTTGGTAACGAGTTTATTGTGCTTGTGAAAGACTCCTCTCTTCTGGCTTTGGTGGCTGCACCGGAAATAATGTATTGGACCAACACGATGAAAGGGCAATATTTGCGGATATGGGAGCCTTATTTGACAGCGGCACTTATTTATTTCATTCTTACCTATTCTCTTAGCAAGCTGCTGAATTACGTTGAACGGAGGCTGAAATAGGATGGAGCCTATGATTTCAGTACGGAACTTACATAAATCATTTGGAACAAATACGGTGCTGGCCGACATAAGTATCGATATTTTCAGTCAGGAGGTAGTGGTGGTTATTGGACCGTCCGGATCGGGTAAATCCACCTTTTTGCGTTGCCTTAATTTACTGGAGCAGCCGCAGGGGGGCGAGATTGTAATTGAAGGCACTTCTTTGATGGCGGCGAGTACGAAGATTAACGATATCCGTACAGAGCTTGGGATGGTATTTCAGCAGTTTAATCTATTTCCTCATATGAAGGTTATAGAAAACATTATGCTGGCGCCGGTTCAGGTGCGTAAATGGTCTCCGGATAAAGCGCGGCAAAAAGCGCTTGAGCTGCTGCAAAAAGTAGGTCTAAGTGAAAAAGCAGAGATGTATCCAGCCTCATTGTCTGGGGGGCAGGCTCAGCGGGTAGCAATTGCAAGGGCGCTGGCTATGGAGCCCCAAATTATGCTCTTTGACGAACCAACCTCAGCGCTTGACCCGGAGATGGTGGGGGAAGTGCTGGCGGTGATGAAGGAACTGGCCCGTGAGGGGATGACGATGGTCGTGGTGACACATGAAATGGGCTTTGCGCGTGAGGTGGGGGATCGGGTGCTGTTCATGGAACAAGGTGAGATTGTGGAAGAAGGAAGTCCGGAGCAGCTGTTCGGAAATCCTAAGCAAGAACGGACACGATCCTTTCTATCAAAGGTGCTGTAATTTTGTGGAAAGTAGAATCTTGTTATTTTATCAGGTATATTAGAAGAGTAACGGTTATTTCAGGGATTTATATGCAAAATCTGTCGGAACGTGGAGAGGAGGCTCTTGGGATATCTTTTGTTATCATAATCTAGCAGTGATAGAGGGAGAATACGATGAGCACATTTAAAAACTGGTTGAATACAGCCAAAAGCGGACTTACAGATCAAGTGAAGAAATTCAAAAATAAAGATTTCATGAATGCGGTAGTTGCAGGCTGCGCTTTGGTCGCTGCGGCGGACGGTAAAATAGAAGAAGCAGAGAAAAACAAAATGGCCGGCTATATGAATATGAGTAATGAATTGAAGGTATTTGACATGAGAGATGTCATTGCTCAATTCAACTATTACGTAAGTAACTTCGAATTTTCACCAGAAATAGGAAAACAAGAAGCTTTGAAAGCGATCGCTAAGTTTAGCGGCAAACCAGAAGCGGGCCGTCTGATCGTGGGTGTATGCTCGGCAATTGGATCAGCTGATGGTGATTTTGATGATTACGAAAAAGCAGTTGTGCGGAATATTTGTGGCGTCTTAGGATTAAACCCTAGCGAATTCAGTTTATAAATTAGGTGAAGTCATAGATAAAAGTTCGTTGAAACGTAATTTATTCTTTATCGTATCACTGATATAACACCTAAAAGCTAGACTAACAGATAATGATTTTTATCGGAAACGGAGGTACGTTGATTTGGCTGGAATTAATCTGGTAAAAGGTCAAAAGATTGATTTGACTAAAGGTAATGCGGGCTTGTCCAATGTAATTGTGGGCTTAGGCTGGGATCCAATTGAAGCCTCGCGGGGATTCTTTGGAGTCAAGAAACAGGCGAATGTCGACTGTGATGCCTCAGCACTGCTATTAAATGAGGATGGTAAGCTAACTAAGAAGGGTAACCTGATCTGCTTCCACAACAAGCAAAGTCCTTGCAACTCGGTCATTCATTCCGGAGATAATCTGACGGGTGAAGGCGACGGAGATGACGAGCAAATCATGGTTAATTTGAAAGCCATTCCTGCCGATGTTCACAAGGTTCTGGTTGTCGTTAACATTTACGATGCGGTGAATCGCAAACAGGATTTTGGAATGATCAAATCAGCGTATATTCGGGTAATAAATGCTGCCGGGAATAGTGAGTTGATTAAATTCAACTTGTCAGACAACTACACAGGTTTTACGGCACTTATTTGTGGAGAGCTTTACCGCCAAGGTGGAGAATGGAAGTTCGCTGCAATTGGTGAAGGCAGCCACGCCGCTCATATCAATCAACTTGCAGAACGCTACGTATAATCCAAATATAAGAAAAGAGGTATGTAATCATGGCAATTAATCTATCCAAAGGTCAAAAAATCGATTTAACGAAAACAAACCCAGGTCTATCCAAAATCACAGTAGGTCTTGGTTGGGACACTAATAAATATGACGGCGGAAAAGATTTCGATTTGGACGTATCCGTCTTTTTGACCAATGCTAGTGGTAAAGTTGATAAAGAAACCAACTTCATTTTCTTCAATAACAAGCAAAATGAGAATGCTTCTGTTGTTCATACCGGAGATAACCGTACAGGTGAAGGCGATGGTGATGATGAGCAGGTTCAAGTGGATCTTCAGAACATCCCTGCTGATGTAGACAAAGTAGCTTTTACTATTACAATTTATGATGCTGAAGCAAGAAGCCAAAACTTTGGACAAGTCTCCCGTTCCTACGTACGTATCGTAAACGATCTGAACAATGAAGAATTGATTCGTTTCGACCTCGGTGAGGATTTCTCTATTGAAACTGGTGTTGTTGTAGGCGAATTGTATCGTAACGGTGCAGAATGGAAGTTCAATGCTATCGGCAGTGGCTACAAAGACGGCTTGAGCGGTTTGACTCGCGACTACGGCCTGCAATAAATTTCATTCTGCATGCTAAAGATGAATTGAATTCATAAATGAAAGAAGGTTTTGTCAGTGACGATCAGTCTCTCTAAAGGACAACGGATTGATCTTACCAAGACTAATCCGGGTTTGACGAAGGTAGTAGTAGGGTTGGGCTGGGATACTAATAAGTATAGCGGCGGCCAAGATTTTGACCTTGATGCCTCAGCCTTTTTACTGCATGAAGATGGTAAGGCCAAGGGCTCCGATGATTTTGTATTCTACAACAATCCTTCGGGTGGCGCAGGTTCCTTGACTCATACGGGGGATAACCGTACAGGTGAGGGTGACGGAGATGACGAGCAGATTGTTGTTGATTTCAGCAAAATCCCTGCTCATATTCAGCGCATCGGAATAACGGTAACGATCTATGATTATGAAACTCGGGCACAAAACTTTGGACAGGTTTCCAATGCTTTTGTACGTGTAGTAGATGCTTCTAATGATCGTGAAGTGCTTCGCTTCGATTTAGGTGAAGATTTTTCAACTGAAACAGCTGTTGTATTCTGTGAGTTCTACCGCAATGGTGCGGATTGGAAGTTCCAGGCGATTGGAAGTGGCTTTGCCGGCGGTCTAAGCGCTTTATGCAGAAACTATGGACTGGACGCGCAATAACATCCAAGTGGGCGGGGTCATTACCGATCCTGCCCTTTTTATAAATATTTAGAGCAGTACAGACTCCACTTTGTGGGGTTCTTTTTTACAAAATTATTAGTTGGTTTACTCCATTTATAAAGGTGGCGTAAGAATGAGTGTTAACGTAGTCAAAGGGCAAAAAGCTGATCTGACCAAAGGCAATGCTGGACTTCATTCTATAATCGTAGAGATCGGCTGGCATGCTCCGGCTGCTCTGGAGATTGATAGCTCTGCTTTCCTGCTTGGATCAGAGGGTAAAGTAAGTAAAGACGAGGATTTAATATTTTATAATAATCCAGCCACATCTTATATTAGGTATAAGGATGTGCCAGGATTCAATGACCGCAAGCAATTCGAAGTTCAATTGGATAAGATTCCTTCCGATGTGATGAAGATTGCCTTTACGCTTACCATTTATGATGGGGAGAAAAGGGGTCAAAGTTTTGGGCAAGTTAGTCAGGCCTATTTTCGGATTCTCAATCAAGTGACAGGTGCGGAACTGCTCCGATGTGATCTCGACAATCTTTTCTCCGTGGAAACGGCCATTGTGGTAGGGGAATTATATAGATATAACAGTGAATGGAAGTTCAGTGCCATTGCAGCGGGGTTTGCCGGAGGTTTGAAAGAGATATGCAGCAACTTCGGTATTGAAGCGAATGAGGAGCCTGCTCCTGCTGCTCCACAGCCGGAGGTTAAGCCGCAGATTCCACCACAAATCTTCGCAACGCCGCCTGCGCAGCCAGTGAAACGTGAAGAGAGCTCTCCAGCCACACCCCCGCCTTCGCCAATGAATCTCAACTTGAAGAAAATCGAGCTGAAGAAAAAAGGCGATTCCATCAATTTGAAAAAATCAGCCAGTGGTGATTTAGGGGAAGTGTTGATTAATCTCAACTGGAACCAGAAGCAGGGCGGACTCTTTAGTCGTAAAAATGGCGTAGATCTAGATCTTGCTTGTCTGTATGAACTGAAGAATGGCAGTAAAGGAGTGGTACAAGCGTTGGGCAATGCCTTTGGCTCATTGAATCAACCTCCTTATGTCATGCTTGATGGGGATGATCGGACAGGCTCCGTAACTACTGGTGAGAATTTGCGTATAAATGGTATCAAAATTTCCGAGATTGAACGCATTCTAGTGTTTTCCTTTATTTATAAAGGGGTAACCAACTGGTCGGAGGCCGATGGGGTTGTCACCATCAAACAAGGCGGAGGACCTGATATCATTGTAAATTTGGACGAGCATAACAACCGAAAAGGGATGTGTGCCATTGCGTTATTCCGGAATGTAAGCAATGAAACATTTAGTGTTGAACGGCTGGTGCAATATTACAGTGGTCATCGTGAGATGGATGAAGCCTATGGCTGGGGGCTGCGCTGGGTTGCGGGCAGCAAATAATCGATTTTACCGGAGGCGCAAAGTGTAATGGATTGGTTCGCAGATTTTTTTAGAAATATTAGTGAGAATTATGGGCATTTTTTCTCATGGAGTGATGTAGTAGGTACACTCTCTGATCCTGTGAGCTGGGGGATTATCGGGAGCTTAATTCTACTAGAAGGTTTGCTCTCTGCAGATAATGCACTTGTGCTTGCCGTTATGGTTAAGCATCTACCTAAGGAGCAGCAGAAAAAGGCGCTTTTCTACGGTATCTTAGGGGCTTATTTGTTCAGATTCCTGGCCATTGGACTAGGGACATTTCTTATTAAGTTTACTTTGGTTAAGGTTCTTGGTGCACTGTATCTCTTTTATATCGCATATAAAGGTTTATTTAAGGGCAGTGGCGAAGAGCATACGGAGAATAAAGGCACTTCTTTTTGGAAGACGGTTCTCCTTGTTGAATTAATGGATATTGCTTTCAGTATTGACAGTGTTATTGCGGCATTTGGACTTAGCGATCAGGTTTGGGTTCTCTTTATGGGTGGTATCTTAGGGGTTCTGATGATGCGCGGAGTGGCGCAGGTATTCTTGAAGCTTATTGATAAATTCCCTGAATTGGAACAGGCAGCGTTCCTGCTTATCGCCATTATTGCGGGTAAGATGCTAGCGGGTGCTTTTGGTTTTGAATTGCCGCATGTCGTATTCTTTACAATCCTTATAGCGGTATTCGTGGGTACGATCCTCTATAGTGCTAGACGTAAGAAAAAAGATGCCCATAAAAGTGCATGATTAAAAAAGTAATTGCACCATAGAGAAGTCGGAGCCGATCATGCAAGAATAGAAACGCCTGCTTCTTTCAGGTAATCGTATATGTTATAGCGTAGGCCTTCACTTATATTTGAGAGAGCCAAGATGCCATCCCCAAGGGAGAGTATTGCCGGTTCTGACACTCTCTATGAGGAGAGGTCTACGCTTGTTTTGCTTGGCTTCGCAAAACTATAAGGGGGAACCGATTTGAGATACTTCGATTACCTGACGAAAGAACAAGAAATCTCTTTGTTTTACACTCCGCCTATCTCATTTGATCATACCACGAACAAGGAACTGCTAGCCTACGCTGTCGGCGCTGCCCTCTATATGCCGGCTACCCGTGCAAGTGTTGCAGAAGACATCATTAAGCTCAAGAATGCAGGTCTAGTGACGGTTATTATAGATCTGGAGGACGCAATCGGAGATGACCAGGTTGACAATGCAGAGGAGTCTATTATCCAGCATCTTATTTACCTAGCTGCTTACGCAGAAAATGAGCTGGATTCATCGAACAGCCTCCCGCTTCTTTTTATACGAGTACGTAACCCGGACCAACTCCGGCAAATGATTTTCCGCTTGGGATCCTTGGTAACGATGTTAACAGGGTTTGTATTTCCTAAGTTCTCTGTGGACAATGGAATTCAATATTTTGAAACGTTAGCTGAGTACAACAATACGCGTGGTTATAATGATCCTGTGCTTTACGGGATGCCAATCTTGGAAACTGCACCTATTATTTATCGGGAAAGTCGAGTGGACAGTCTGCTATCTATCCGTGATTTACTCCGTAATTACCGTGAACTTGTCCTAAACGTCAGAATTGGGGCAACGGATTTCTCCAGCCTGTTCGGACTGCGTCGCAGTCCTGATGTTAGTATTTATGATCTTACTCCTATCCGTGACTGTATCTCGGACATTATCAATGTTTTTGGGCGGGTTGAAGAGGGATATGTGATCTCAGGACCTGTCTGGGAGTATTTTGCGAATAAAGGTCATCGAGTTCTCCGGCCGCAGCTGCGGCAGACGCCATTTGAGGATACTTACGGCAAAAACGGCCGTGATATGCGGAATAGCTATATCTCGAGCAGTGTAGACGGGCTAATTCGCGAGGTTATTTTGGATAAAGAGAATGGAATTGTGGGTAAGACGATTATCCATCCTTCTCATCTCAGACCTGTTCAGGCGATGTATACAGTGATGCATGAGGAATACGTCGACGCTTTAAGCATTGTAGAAAGTAATGATGGCAGTCTGGGCGTGTTTAAGAGTCAATATTTTAATAAAATGAACGAAATTAAGCCCCATCTGAATTGGGCAAGACGAATTTTACTACGATCTCAAATATACGGGGTGTTACATGAACAACAGCATTTTGTCGGATTATTACCCGAAAACGAATTTACGCACGTATAACATAGTCGAGAACCTGCAAGTGAATGTAACCGAAACCTTTAACCCCTTTCATATGCCTCTGGATTCTTTATTTTCTATGGCGGCGCGAATTAATAAAAAACGAACTTTTCTGTTTGTCAGTAAGGTGCTTGGCAAGCATATCCCCGTCGATCCGTATACTTCACTTCTAAGCGGAGCAGCGTTGGCGCTGCTGTTATATCAGGAGATGAACGGCGACTCCGTGGATAGTGATCGTATGACAAAGTTATTGGATATGGCGGTTCATGGGCTGATTCATCCTGAATTTGCTAAGGAAGCCTATCAGCATTTACTAGCGGCCCGGCTGGTTTTGCCCAAGCCTGTGGTTTTTATTGGATTCGCAGAAACGGCAACTGCACTGGGTCACAGTGTGTACAACATCTTTGCTGAGCAGGCATCCTATATTCATACTACGCGTGAGCATATTCCTGATTTGGAGTCTGTTGTAAGTTTTGTAGAAGAGCATTCCCATGCAGTTGATCATCTATGTTATGCCTTGGATACCGAACTCTTATCTGGGACAGAGCCCATTATATTGGTAGATGACGAGATTACGACCGGGAAAACCGCGATCAATACAATTCGAGATATTCAGTCAAAATTCCCGCGGGAGGAATATGTGGTAGTCTCTCTTCTGGATTGGAGAAGCGGCAGCAATCTTCAACACTATAGTGAGCTTGAGCAGGAGCTGGGGATTCGCATTAAGTCGTTATGTCTGCTGCAAGGGAATATTGAAGTGATAGGTTCACCGGTGTTTAATAAGGATACTGAGCAGCTGGATAGAGAGGCCATTTCTGAGTGTGAGGTTGTAACTACTTATGCTCAAGATGGAATGGAACGACTGGAGGTATCCTCTATCGATTCCTATGGTGAGATCAACACAGCGCCGTATATGAAATATAGTGGACGGTTCGGAATGGAGTCACAGGATAATCTGGAGCTTGATCAGGGTGTGAAACGAATAGCTGAGCAGCTGCGGCAATTGCGTAGAGGACCGAAAGCCTTGGTAATGGGTGTAGGAGAATTTATGTATCTTCCGATGAGAGTGGCGGCGGAAATGGGGGAAGGGATTGCTTACCAGTCTTCCACTAGAAGTCCAATTCACCCTGAGCGTCGGCCGGATTATGGGGTACATAGTGCTGCTGCGTATCCTTCAGCTGGTGACCCGGAAATCACAAACTTTATTTATAATATAGCTCCTGGTCAATACGATGATATATTTGTGCTGATTGAGCGTGATGTACCGCATGAGCGTATGAAACCTATGCTTGATATACTGAAGAAACTGGCCCGCCATAAAGTGCATCTTATTGTACTGACCTCGGAAAGAAGAAGTGGAGGCCCTACCTATGAAGGGAACAGTAACTGAAAAAATTCTAAACAGAAGTATAGCCGAACCGGTTCCGCTAGGCAGCTATTCTCCGTCAGATGTTATATTTTTGCTTAAGGATCTGAGCGATGTTTCACTGGAGCGGGCGACTGACGAAAGAGAGGCCGCCATTCAATCAGGCGTACACTACTCTGAGATGCTGCCCGTGGAATATCAGCCTACTGAGCAGTATATTGAGTTATTTCACGAGACGCTGGAGCAATCTGCGGAGAAGGTTGCTCTAGCAGTAGCGGTAGTCTCTGAGATGATTGTCGCTCAACGGGGACTTGATACGGTGTTAGTCTCTTTGGCAAGAGCGGGAACACCAATTGGTGTACTGATTAAGCGTTATATCCAAGAGCGATATGATGATGATCTGCCGCATTATAGTATCTCTATCATTCGGGGCAAGGGGATTGATGAGAACGCAATCCTCTATATTCTGCAAAAGCATGGGCTTGACGCTGATTTGCAGTTTGTCGACGGATGGACGGGGAAAGGGGCTATTCGCCAGGTATTGATTGAAGCGTGCAACAGCCTGTATGAGAAATATGGCATTCGGCTAAATGATGACCTGGCCGTATTGGCTGATCCCGGGAACTGTTCAGGCACGTTCGGGACTAGAGAGGATTATCTTATTCCTAGTGCATGCCTCAATTCTACGGTGTCAGGACTGATGAGCCGGACAGTGCTGCGCGATGATTTAATCGGTCCGGAAGAATTCCATGGGGCTAAATTCTACAAGGAATGGCTCGATACGGATGTATCTAATGTATTCATTGCGGCGATCTGCCCGTATTTCTCCTCCGTTGCGGAAGAAGCACAAGCGATTGCTGAACAGATGCAGCAATCCCCGCCAGAAATTACATGGCAGGGCCTGCGTGATATTCAGAGTATTCAAGAAGTGTTCGGCATAGATAACATCAATTTGGTCAAGCCCGGAGTCGGAGAAACAACCCGAGTGCTGCTGCGCAGAGTACCGTGGAAGATTCTTGTCGATACTATGGATAATCCAAATCTTCGTCATATTATTCTCTTAGCAGAGGATAGAGGGGTTCCAGTAGAAGTATTCCCTGGACTCACCTACTCCTGTTGCGGGATTATTAAGCCGCTGAGAGGTGAGACGGAATGATCTATGCCAGTGATTTGGACCGAACGTTAATCTATTCCTTAAATGCAATCGGTGTCCCGGAGAATACTCCGGGCCTGGTTCCTGCGGAGGTTGTGGATGGTAAGACGGTTTCATACATTTCGCAAAAAGCTTTGGCTGATCTGATGGAGCTTACTTCCCGTATTATCTTTATGCCCGTTACAACACGTACAATAGCGCAGTATAAGCGTATTAATCTGTTTCAAGACACGATTATTCCAGACTACGCGATTACTAGTAATGGCGGGAATATTCTGATTGGTGGCGAAGTAGATAAGAGCTGGAGAGCTTCTGTGGGCAGGCTTGTTCAAAATGAATCGGCTGCGGCAGAAGAAGTTAGAATGCACGTTAGGTCTGTAGTGCACGAGGAATGGATCATTAGTGAGCGGTATTGTGATGATTTATTTTATACTTTTGTAGTAGTTCGTGATTTATTACCTATGGATGAGATCACGAATCTGGCAGAGCGATTATATGATTTGGGCTGGCGGGTATCCTTACAAGGGCGCAAGCTATATGTCGTTCCTGCCGCTGTGAATAAAAGTGATGCGATTGTTCATGTGCGCCGGACGGTTCGTTCAGAACCGATGGTAGCATCGGGAGATTCCTTGTTGGATAAGAGTTTACTAGAAAGTGCGGACTATGCGATTGCTCCTTGTCATGGAGAAATATTTGCAGAGCAGCAGAGTGGTCTTGTAAAATCAAGGTATCCCTTTACGAAGCAAGCGGGTGTTTTTGCTGGTGATGAAATTCTACAGTATGTAAACATGATCTATAATAACTTAACCGTATTGGGAGTTGGGCCACTATGAAAAAGGTAAACATTTATTTCAATCGCTGGTTTTCCGTCGCTTACCATTATATGAATCTCATCCGCAATAATGAGGATGGCGTTCCTGTAAAAATCTTCGCCACGCATCCTGATATTCACCATATGTCCCTTCAAGGTGCTGATGTTGCTGGGACTGAACCAGCACTGACTGGAATAGAATATGTTCAATTCTGCGTGGATTTCTGTCGCCGCAATGAGATCGATATCTTCATTCCACGGTTACATATGCTGGATATAGCTTTGCATGCTGCTATGTTTGATGCGATTGGCACCAAGGTTCTAGTCTGTAGAGATTTGGACTTATTGGAGACCATCATGGATAAGGGGAAGTTCTACGAAAGTGTTAAGGAAACAGGGATTATGACAATTCCTGATTATCATGTGGTGAGTACAGCAGAGCAGTTCAAAGAGGCTTATCATGATCTTGTAGCCAAAGGACACCACGTATGCTTTAAACCCACGGAGACAGAGGGAGGCCTTGGCTTCCGTATCATTGATAACACACGTAGTCCTTTACAGGAGCTGTTTGGTCATGTAACTCCGCTGATATCCTTCGATGAGGCCTATCGTATTCTGGGAAGTGAACCTACATTCCCTGAACTTATGGTGATGGAATTGCTGGAAGGTTATGAATACAGTATAGATTGCTTGTCAGATGAGAATGGCAGGCTGTTAGCGGCTGTACCCCGTCGTAAAGCTGGCGGTCGTCTGCGGCTGATGGAGCATATTCCGGAGCTGGAGGAGATCGCTTCCCGGGTAGCAGAGGTATATAAAATACCTTTCAATTTCAATATTCAAATGAAGTATAGTGGTGGAATTCCTAAACTGCTGGAGATTAACCCCCGGATGTCTGGAGGTCTTCATATTTCTTGTCTGTCTGGAATTAACTTTCCATACCTGGCTGTCAAAAGTGCACTCGGCGGAGAGGTCCAGCCTGCGGAGTTCGGCGATAATGTGCTTGCCAGCCATGTAGAGCAGCCGCTAATTATGAAAATAAACGGCGAATCCGTAATTCCGGATCCCGTGAATTGAGCGTTCGCAATCTCGCTCACAAGAGGTGAGAAAAATTAAATTTAAATCGAAAATATTGCTGTATGCCGGTATTGGCTATGTTGTCGCTGTATTAACGAGTTCTTTTTTGCCTGAGTTACTCTCCTTGCTGTTGCCTGTAGCGGGTGCAGCGGTAGGGGTTCTTGCAACGAGAAGTCCAAGAACCAACCTTCCGGCTGAGGTGCTGCCAGCAGGTCCAGAGACGGTGCCTGTTGCTCCAGCTCCCTCTGCAAATGCTCCGCAATTACCTAGTGTGGCAAATAATGCTGCACCAGGTAATCCGGGCAATAGTGGTAGAACTGAGGCCGAACCAACGAAGATTGGACCGGAATTTGCTCCAGTAGTTGAGTACCTTAGCATTCTGGAAGATATGATTATCTCCGAGGGGCAGAAGGATACACTGGACAATGAAATTGTCGAGAAATCACTGGCGCTTTTTGCGAGACTTCAACGTGTAATTCCGCTGCTGCAGGAGCTCAATAATGGCGATATTAATCATACGGTCCGCAGATTGATTCTGAAGGATTTAAATGGTGTGATTAACCCATTTTTGCGCCTAAGTGGTGAAGCGAAGACGAAGAATCGGAGAACGCTGCTGAACGGTCTAAGAGATGTTGATTCCAAAATATCGGATATTGCTTCGACGATCGAACATAAAGACCTGATGGAACTTCAGACGAAGGCGGAACTGATTCATCAGCGGTATAGCAGTTCCGAATTATAGGAGGGAAACCCATGTCCACGCAGTTGATCCAATTAAAAAAAGAAGATGAACAAAAGGTAGTCGAAGAAGCCGCACAATTGATCGAGAAGGTATCCCAGACAGATACAGTCACGTTGGATTCTTTGATGGATGATATCGGGAAGCTTGGGGTGAAGACGCAGGAAAAAGCAGGCCAAACGCTCAAGCTGCTGGATCGTCCGGTAAATGACCTGATGTCCGGTAAGCGTGTTGAAGTGCCTAACATGATCATGAAGCTGCGGAATGAGTGTGAAAATCTGCAACAGAGTAAGAATGTTAGCTTTTTCGGCAAAATGCTGCGGAAGAGTCCGATGAAGAACTATGTGTACAAATATCAGTCTGTCCGCACAAATATTGATGCGATTGTTACTGGTCTACGCGACGGCAGAGATACCCTCGAAGAGAGTATTGTAAATATGCGCCAGCTGAAACGTACCTCTATGGAGGAGATCTATAACCTTCAAACCAAAATTGCCTTCGGCAATAAGCTAAAAGAGCTGTTCGAGGTGGAGATTGCGAAGCCTGAGAATGAGTTCCGTAAAGCTTATCTGGAGCGTGGTCTGCGTAAAGTGATGGTTCGTATTCAGTCCATGACAGAGATGATTCTGCTCTACAATCAAGCGATTGCTGCTACAGATATCATCAATGACAATAATGATAAACTGATCGATTCCGTAAATAATGCGATTGATAAAACTTCTAATCTGATTACAGTGTCGGCAATGATTGCGATGTCGCTGGCCGATCAGGAGAATGTTATCAACGCTGTAGAAGCAACAAATAAGACGATTGAAGATCAGTTTAAAGAAAATGCACGCTTGCTGCGTACGACTACAGAAAAAACAACCGAGCTTCTATCCAAACCTTCCATGTCTATGGAAGCCGTGAATCAAGCGATCGGCGATCTGCTTAGCGCATTGGATACTTCGGAACAGTCAAACCGTCGTATTATCGAAAGCTGCCAGGATTATACATCCAAAATGACGACGATCAATACCCAACTGGGCAATCGTCTAGGACTCAATGAAGCGGACAAGCCTGAGGCGCTGAAACAAGGTGAAGCAGAGAGCCAACTGAGCAGCTTCTTGAACTAATTGTTTTTAAAAAAAGTTCATAAAAATATAGCAGAGCAGTGAGTCTTCATTTCTGGGGGTTCGCTGCTCTGCTTTTTTTTGGATATGAAGTAGCTTACTTCAACTACATAGGCGTAAACGTGATCTAATCAAATGAAGTTTACTGTAGCCAAACATAAAGCCCTATTCAAATACATAAGTTGTCACAAGACTACATGTGGAGGAAGTGGGGATAGGCTATGGTTTTAGGCTGTTTGATACTCGTGCTTATCATCGTCGCCAGCAGTGAAAAAGCAGAAGCCATTGCTAAAATGAATGAAGACAATTAGCAAGAGGTAGCTTCGCTTCCCCGTAAGTATTCAGGGATTTTTTGCCGCGAGTTGGTTCAAGTAATTTCCAGCGGGTTATTGGGTATAATAACGCAAGGCTGTCGATTAGCCCATAATCAGCTGGAAATACCAAAATCCCTAAGGAGGTCACATGGAGAACGAGGCACTGCTTCAGGTTGAACAATTAGCACTTAAGAAACAGAAGATATTCCGGCAAAGCGTAATGCGCTATATTGCCAGAGCCATGCTGGCCAGTATGTTTATCGGATTCGGTGTAATTGTAGCATTTAAGACAGGCAACTATTTCTTTATGGAGCAATCCCCCTTTGCATATCCAATGGCTGCGATTACTTTCGGAGCGGCTATTATTCTAATTTCTTTTGGTGGTGGCGATTTATTCACCGGAGATACTTTTTATTACACATACACGGCACTAAGACGGAAAATGAAATGGTCTGAGGTTGTCCGCATGTGGATCATGAGTTATATCGGTAATATTCTTGGGGCTGCCGTTTTTGCCTTGCTGATTTTTTTGACAGGACTGTTCTATAGCTCAGATGTAAACGGTTTTTTGCTATATGTAGTGGAGCATAAGATGGAAGCCCCGGCAGGTCAGCTTTTCTTTCGGGCTATTCTTTGTAACTGGCTCGTTTGTATGGCTTTTTTTATACCGATGAATATGAAAGGCGATGGGGCCAAAATGTTCGCCATGGTCTTATTCGTATTCTGTTTTTTCATCTCCGGCTATGAACATAGTATTGCCAATATGTGTACCTTTGCGATTGCGCTAGTACTTGATCATCCCGGAACGGTATCGTGGTATGGCGTGGTGCATAACCTTGTCCCCGTTACGATCGGCAATTTAATTGGCGGTGGCGTACTGATGGGGGTAATGTATTATTATGTGAATAAACCTTTTTTGGATGATACTAAGCATTAACAGAAAAATAGAAAATAATAATCCTCCAAAACTTCGCTCTTGTATAGGGGTGGAGTTTTTTTGTGCAGAAAGTTATTTTTTAACATTGGGATTATTTGATTTTTAAGGATTGAAAAGGATTAGAGGGAGAGAGGTAGAATACATAATTATGCAATGCAAAATTGAAGATTCATACAGAATGGGGTAAGGGCTTTGGATGAGACAACAGGGATACTGACGGATGAGACCATTATTAAGGCTTCCAATCAGCATTGTATTGACCAAGGAATTGATCCTGAGCAACCGCCTGTCTTTGCAAAGGGATATTCTACTGATGAATTGGGGGCACAGCTTAGCGCATATAGTGAAGTGATTGAGGTTATCGAATTTTTTGTCAAAAAATTTCTTTCCTCAGTCAAAGGGAACCCGATCCTAGTTACGATTTCGGATGATGCAGGTTATCTATTGGCGTTCCAAGGAGATGCGACGATTATTGATCTCGTAGGACAGGTAGGCATCAAAGAAGGCGTGCAGATGAACAAAGAAGTGGGTACCAATTCAATCGCTTTAGCCCTTGAATATCAGAGGCCATTCCAGCTGACAGGACGAGACCATTTCCATCATATTTTGCATCATTTAGTATGCTGTACAGCTCCATTTTATAAAGAAAATGGGCAAGAAATTTTAGGTACAATTTCATTTATGGCAGATATAGATGTAGCCCATCCCCATTTGCTGCCTCTGCTCTGTACGATGGCTGACTCGATTGAACGTGAGATTTTGTTGCGGAGAGGGAATTCTCAGCTGCAATTATTAAATCGGATTTTGCTAGAGACCAATTACTTAGGGGTAATCATAACAGATCAATTCGGAACAGTCGTGAATATAAATGAGAACGGTTTAGCTATGCTTCATTTGGGTGGTGAGCATCAAGAGTCTGTTGTTGGAACTAGTGTCTTTGAAATTAGGAATGTGGGCGCATACTTTCAACATGTCATCATACATCATGTCGCATGTGCCGGGTTAGAAGTGATTCAGGAGAAAAACGGGTTGTTCGAGCATTATATGTTAGATGTACTACCCGTTTACGATGGGAATGGTTACTTAGCGCGTGTGATTGGAAGTTTGCGCAACATCACGGAGATGAAAAGAACGGAAGAAGTGCTGCGCAATACAGAAAAGCTAGTGGTCGCAGGACAACTGGCTATGAGCATTGCACATGAGATCCGTAATCCCCTGACTACGGTGAAAGGGATGCTTCAACTGGCTAATAAAGATTCACGTCTGTTGCATTATGATCTCATTATGTCAGAAGTGGAAAGAATGAATCTTATTGTGAGCGAGTTTCTTATTCTGGGTAAACCGCAGGCTGCGCATTATATGACTGAACAATGTAGCACGATCCTGCTGGAAGTATTGAATATCTTCGCGATTCAGGTGGAAATGAATAATATAGTGTTAAATACAAAGATCCATTATGATGCTGAGATCGAATGTGACCGCAATCAGATTAAGCAGATTTTCCTCAATATCCTAAGAAATTCAATGGAAGCTTTGCCTTTTGGCGGGAGCATTACAGTGACTCTTGATGTGAAGGATGAATTTCAGGTGATTACCTTCACCGATAATGGAGAGGGTATGAACAAGGAAGTTCTGGAGAAATTAGGAGAGCCTTTTCACACGACTAGAGGCGATGGGAATGGACTTGGCTTCATGATTGTCAAAAAAATCGTGACTGCCCACAGAGGATATGTGGCAATAGCTAGTGAAGAGGGAGTGGGCACGGCCGTTACAATTTATCTTCCGATGGCACATTCATACCACAAATAAAACAGCAATAATTCATAATTAAAAAGACTCTTCCGCCCATATAAGCGAAAGAGTCTTTTTGTATATCCATTTGCATCTAATGGTGAGGAATTACCACTTAGAGCCACCCGATGATTTTCCACCGGATTTGCCGCCGCCACCGCCCCAAGAAGAGCCGCCGGAGGATTTGCCGCCACTGCCGCCACCCCAGGAAGAGCCGCCGGAGGAACGTCCCCCACCGAATCCGCCTGAAGAAGGAGGACCGGAGGACATCCGTTTACGGGCTTGCGCACGCCGCTGTTGCTCTCTCATCATGGCTAGCTGGGCAAGCCGTTCTTCCTCTTCCTTTTGGCGAACGATTCGGTTCGCTTCATTCACAAAGGAAGTGATCTGAGCGTCATAAGCGTGGCCAATCGATTCCAGTTCCTCCAGGTTGTAAGGCCGGGAGGACAACCGTTGCTCCAACTGGCTATATTCCGGCAGTAAGGATAACTCAAAGCGGATTCTGGAAGACAAGCCTCTGCTGTGCAGCATTCGCTGGGTCGTCTCTACCCGACTTTGTCCTTCGGAGAAGAGACGTTGTACTTTATCCAGTCTTTCATTTAATGCATTTAGACTTTCAGAGACGCCGTCATATTGCCGGCCAGCTTCATCCTGCAAGGACAGCAAGCGCTCCAGCGCATCGTGGGCCTTGTCATATTCGCCCCGTTCATCACTGGTCCAGTTCTCAATTTGCGCCACTTCACCTGCGCCTTCCCGAAGACGTGTGCTCCACTCCGTCAGAATGTTCTCTACGCTAACTATATGCTGTTCTTCGAAATGTACACGTGCTTCTGTAATTCGGGCCTGCAGCTCGTCTCGCCGCTGCTTCAAGTGGCTCCATGTGGTGCGGAATGTCTCTAGATCTCTGCGGTTATTCTGCCGCAGCAGTGCTTGCTGCTCTGTCATAGCAACAGCTTCATCCAGAAGCAGATCTAGACTGGCGCCGATTCTGCGCACCTCATCCATATCTCCTATACGCAGCGGCGCTTCAAGAGTCAACGATTCTACGCGGGCCTGCTCCAGGTGGTCATATGGCTTAACCTTCATATTGTGCAGTGAATTCTGTTCAATGATCCCGGTGATTTTGGCACGTGCCGCAGCTAATACCGTAGGAAATTTGTTTAGCTTATCATCATAGAGATCAACATCCTTCAGATCCTGTTCGATTTTTTCCTGACGTTCTTGTGCATCCTCGGTAACCTCTTGTGCAGCAATGGGATCAAAAAGCTCCAATTGGTCTGCCTTAGCAGTTTCCTCCGCAAGCTCCTTAAGTTCCTCTACAATTTCTTGAAGCTCATATCCGGTTTCTTTAACTGCACCTTGCAGCTGTTCTTCAAGCTCTGGCGTATCCTCTTTCAGCTCTGTAATACGCTGTTTGACATTGCGGTCAGCTTCGTTAATGACAGCAATGTGTTTCTCTTCCTCTTCAAGCGCTGTGCGGAAGGCAGCTTCGGTCTGCTGCAATTGTTTCACGGCTGTCTTGAGGGCAGCCAAACGATAAAATGCTGGCTGAACGCCTTGACCTTCGCTTTGTAGTGCGGAGATTTCAACGAGCTTGGCGGACAGCCGCTTGGAAATACCTTCGACTAGCTCTCCCGTCTTCCCTTGAACGATCCCTTGAAAAGGGTTTAGCGATTCCAGTGCCCGATTTGCCTGGACCATTAAATTAGATAACTGTTTCTGTTGCTCGCTAAGCTGCTTGCGTCGACGCAGACCTGTAACCATTACAAAGAGTAGAAGGAGGATTAGAAGGGCTCCGATAAGAATCGCTGCAATCATAAACATGGAGCTGCTGGAGCGGTTTACATCATTCCCGACCCCGGCTGCGCTCCCGCTTCCTGCGGTTCCTCCAGTATTGCCGGCACGATCTCCGATGGAATGGATGGCATTAATCAAAGCCTTTGTCCCGCCAGCGAAGTCCCCTTTTTGGGCATAAGGAATGAAATAGGTGTCGAGCAGTTTTTGGATGGCTGAACTTCCCGAGGACCCTCCCTGATTCTTAGACCAAGTATTTAACGAGCTTTGAAAGCCTGGATTTAAGAAATTTAGCTCAATGGACTGGTCACCAGCGGAGATCAGCAGTAGAAGATCCCGCGTGGACAGTTTCCACGAGTCGTAAACCTTGTCTGCATACTTATCAGCTGGAGTACCGTCTGTGGAATCTACAGTGAGTACATGGATGGTCATGAGTTCTCCAGTGGCGGTAGCAGAAATAGACGCGGCTTCTGCGGAACTGAACATTTCAGCGTTATCGGTAACAAATCCCTGCTGTGCAGGAATTCTAGCGGCGTATGCACCAGGTACCCATAACAGGCTGAGCATTAAGAATAAAGCTATATACTTTTTCAAGCTGACACGCTCCGATCTGAAGGACTTTTTATTCAATATATTATGCTGATAATTATACTATATCATTAACCATCAGGTGACCTGGAGATACTCCAATTATTATATAGTTATGTCTGCATACCAACAAAAAAAGCCATGCCCCTAAATAAGGGAACATGGCGTATACTCGGAAGCATTATCTTGTCGGCAGACAGAGAATGTATTGCAATCTGGATTTAATTTCTTTTTGCCATTTCAAATCTCCAACTTTAACGGCAAGATTGAGCAGATCCAGATAATCGTCAACCTGTAATGTTGTTCGGGTAGAGGTAACGTTCATGGGTGATCAGTCTCCTTTTAACTTAAATATAGTAAATTGAAATTATTAACGCTTATAATAATGATAATCATTATCAACGTTTATCGTTATTGCTATTATCCACATTTTCTATGTAAAAAGCAATATAAAAATCAAGACTTCGTAACTTTTATCATTTACAAATAAAAGAGTCCATCGAAAGATGGGGATTTGCGTATAATGTGTGGTTTTAGGAAAGAATTAGCAGGAATCTTACCATATTTTGTCGAATACTTTTTAGAATAATGCTTTAAATTCTAAATTTTAGCAAAAAGGGGAATTGGGCAATGAAGCGGTGCACAATGTTGCTTCTGATTATTTTTCTGCTTTTGCTCGTACCTCCTACAGCCGCTCACGCCGAAAGAGAGGATATAAGGTACCAAGTAGAACTGGAATATCCACCTTATAAATATGTAGAAAACGGGTATTTGACCGGGTTTGATATTAATTTGAGCACGATGATTTTTGAGAAGCAGGATTACCTTATTCACTACAGTACTGGGCAATGGGATGAAGTATACAGTCGGCTGATTCAAGGAGATATTGAGATAGCAGGTCTTATGGCAATTACGGAGTCGCGTAACCAAGAGGTGTTATTTTCAGATCCAGTTATTAAGAATTATATTTCCATCTATGCAAGGCGAGAGCTTGAGGATGAGATCGATTTAAAGACGTTGGGAAGTTATAAGATTGGGTTAGGGAATGGACAGTATTCTGCAACCGTGCTGAACAGCAAGGTGGGGATTACAAATTACATAGAATATGCAACGACTCCTGAAGCTTTGAAGGCTTTAGAAAAGGGGGAAATCGACCTTCTATTTGAGAATCAGGAAGTGATTGATTATCTGATTGCTGAACAGAAATTGAAGGGGAGTATTATCAAAAAAATGAGCAATCTCTACCCTAGGGATGTCGCTTTTGCAATAAGTAAATCCTCTCCGGAGCTAGTGACTTATGTTAACGAGAGATTGGATCGCCTGCATCGTTCAGGTGCTTTTGAAGAGCTGTATCAGCACTATTTCTTCGTTCATTCAGATTATTATAAAGTTATGATGCGCAATAGATTTATTGTGGGAGCCATTATTCTGCTCGGCCTTCTGATCATTAGTGCGGTTTTGCTAAAAATGTATATTAATCACTTACGGCGGGCGGTTTATTCGGAACAGCAATTTTTTGAAGATGTAATAGAGCATAGCGGTATGGTGGTTTGGGCTGTGCAGGCGGATAAAAAGGTAGTTCGGTTTAACAATTACGCTGAGCGAATGACGGGCCTATGCGAGAATGAAGTAGTGGGCAAAAACATTGAGGATATAGAGGGGCTGACAGGCAGTACGGCGGCTATTCGGAATCTGTTGGAAAGGGCCGTACAGCTTGACTATGTTGATAATATCGAGCATAAACTTCCAGACAATTCGCCAGCAGCGCGGTATTTTTCATTTCGGACCACCTTGTTGAAAGGATTGGATAAGCAGGCAGCTGATATTTTTGTGCTTGTAGGAGTGGATATCGATGAGCGCAAACAAAATGAGCTAAGGCTTCAGCAAAGTTATGAGGAACTGGAAGCTACTTACGAAGAGCTGTCAGCAACAGAGGTCGAGCTACAGGAGCAATTTGCTAAGCTGCAAGTAGGTGAACGACGGTTCAGTCTCGCGACAGAGGGTTCTGGTGCATACATGTGGGAGCTTGATTGGGAGACAGGACTGTATAATCTATCGGATCGCTGGTACAAGCTCATGGGCTATACGGAGGATGAAATCAATTCTTTCGAAAATGGGGTGCTTAGTATTATTCATCCCGATGACCAGCCATCATCCCAAAAGGCAAGACATGATCATCTGGCAGGTTTAACACCTATCTACGAGACGGAATACCGCATGCGGACCAAAGATAATCAGTTCGTCTGGTTTGAGGTAAGTGGTAAAGCTATCGTTGATCCAAAGAATGAAGTTGTGTTATTTATCGGTTCGCTGATTGATATTAGTAAGCGCAAGCAGGTAGAGCTAAAGCTGAGCAACAGTTATCAGGAGCTTGAGGCAACCTATGAACAGCTTACAGCCACACAGCAGGAGCTTGTAGAGCAATACGATATGCTGGTGGAGAATCAAAAACACATGCATCGTCTAGCTTATGTGGATGAGCTTAGTAATCTACCCAACCGTGTATGTCTACTGGAATCTATGGAGAAATATCTGCAATGTTCAGGAGGCAAGGCGGCGCTGTTGTTCGTAGATACCGATAATTTTAAATACATCAATGATACCTTAGGGCATAAATCCGGTGATGTTCTTATTCAGAAGGCTAGCAAAAGGCTGCAGTCGGTGGTGCGGGAAGGAGATATGCTCTCTCGGCTCGGCGGGGATGAATTCGTGATTTTTATTAAGGATATAGAAAACCACGAGGATGTGCTAGACCTGGCGGAGCGGATCATGAGAGCGTTCAGGCAGTCCTTTTTAATCGGAGAGAGTTATTTGTACGTTTCCGTAAGCATCGGAATTTCCTTTTATCCGGAAGATGGGGAGACCACCGAGCAAATCTTAAAAAATGCGGATGTCGCTATGTACCGGGCAAAAGAGGATGGTAAGGGGACTTATGTAGTATATGACAAATCTATGCATACTGCGTTTAATGAACGGATGAATATAGAGAAACATTTGCGCAGTGCCATGAATAATAATGAGTTTGAGTTATATTATCAACCGCAGGTGGATATCCAGTCTGGATTAATCTCTGGTTTTGAGGCTTTAATACGCTGGAATAGTCCAACGCTGGGCTTTGTATCTCCACTTTCCTTTATCAAAATCGCCGAGGATTCCAGGCTGATTATTTATATTGGAGAATGGGTGCTTAGGGAATCGTGCATCTTTATGAAGGGCATTCAAGATCGTATGGGCATTCCTTACAAGATATCAGTTAACATTTCCATTATTCAACTATTGCAGGATGATTTCGTCGAGATGGTGCAGGAAAGTCTGGCTGAAAGTGGGCTAAAGCCTAGTTGTCTTGAACTGGAAATCACCGAGTCTATTTTTATGGAATCGTTTGAGAGTATCGTGAATAAGCTTCAATTCCTCAAATCCCAAGGCATTCGTATTGCGCTGGATGATTTCGGAACGGGATACTCATCTCTTAGTTATTTGCAGCAATTGCCGATTTCTACGCTTAAAATGGATAAAACCTTTATCGATTCGCTTTCGGAAAAAGCTTACAGCCAGTCTTTTGTGCAGACCATTATACAGCTGGGCCACAATATGGGGCTGGAGGTCGTTGCGGAGGGAGTGGAAGAGATCAGCCAGCTGGATTTCCTCAGAAAATCGGGCTGCGATAAGGTACAGGGATATCTGGTTAGCAGACCTGTTCCGAAGCAGGAAGTGGTGGAGCTTTTGGAACCGCAGAAGCGTTACGGAATATAGCAGTGGATACACAGCCCTCATCACAAGGTGGGGGTTTTTGGTATGAAATGCTTCTGAAATTAAGGCTTTGCAAAAGAAAACAAGCTCCGACAGATAAACAGTGTCTGTGGAGCTTGTCACTAGCTGATGACAATTTTGTTCTTCCCGGTGTTTTTAGCTTCGTAAAGTGCATCATCAGCCTGCTGAAAAGTAGAATTTTTGGAGTCTGCACCTGTGTAATCATGCATCCCGATACTGACGGTTATGCTTTTCCCTTCCATTTCGGCAAAAGGGGTATCGGCGACTTTGGCTAGAATTTGTTGCATGATTTCATAGGATTGCTCAAAGGTTTTGGTTGTCAGAATGACAATGAATTCCTCGCCCCCGTACCGCGCGGCGAAATCATCAGGACCGATATACTCGAGCAGGATCGCTGCGACTTTTTGTAATACGATATCTCCAACGGAGTGTCCATAGCAATCATTTACTTTTTTGAAATTATCGATATCCATAACGGCAAGCTGCATGGAGAATGGATTACTCTGCTGATGCTCGATTAGCCAACCCAAATATTCGTGAAAAGTCTTGTGATTATACAGATCAGTCAGGGGATCTATCTTAGATAGACGATCCATGATTATATTCTGAATGCGTAATTCCTGTTCTGACTTGACGGAGTTCTGCAGGGATTGCATCAAATCACGTCCACGAACGATTACTGCAAAACCTGCCAAAGCAGTGCCTGCAAAAATAAGAGCGATAATGATTGTTTGGGTGATCGGAAAGTACTCGTGAATGGATGTCTTGGTGAATAAAATGATCGTGTACAGTAGAGAAATAGCAGAAGTGGCTATCATATAACTGCTCTTCAGATAGATCATCGAGACTAGTAGCGGGAACAGCATAATTAATGATTTAACATGCAACTCATCGCTGAGATTGACGATAATCAAAACCGCAAATAGATGGCTTGCAACCGTAATGGCGAGTTGGGCCCACAGAGGCCTCCATCTATAGATTACTTCTAGAATAATGATCAAACTCACTATGATGGAATCAGAAATCAACGAGTGCTCAATATAATCGTTCCTGGTTGGGGTTTCCGGACGCTGGCTCCATAAGGATAGAGAAACAATGAACTGAATACTTAAATACACAATCAGGATGATCCAGAATGAATTGAGAAGCACACGATTCCAATAGGTCTGACGAGGAGTTTGAGGTGTGGCGCGCATAATGTGATCCTCTTTTCCAGTGGCAATATGCTTATATATTCGACAATAAGCTCAGGTTTCCTCTTGATGGCTTTCTTGGAAGCGGGAGATCAACAAGCATCTTTATAAGGGGAGATTGCCTGGCCCGGGGAATGATTGATCGAAAAGGAATACTATAGAAAGTATTTCCTTTAATTAACTCTGCTGATATAATGTTAGAATACATAACATCAATCGAGTGGAGTGGAAGTAAAGATGCAGATCCGTCGAAACCAGATTTTCGTAGTCGTCCTGTTGCTTCTTGTCAGTGTGTACAGCTTATTGATTGATATGCTCTGGATGCATAAGCTGGTGATTATTCTGCTTATGGGTTCTCTAGGATGGTTCTCGCTGAATACATCCCGCTACGGTTATCGCAAAGAAGCGCTGCTGAAGGATTCACAGAACAAAGTGGAGCTTCTTGGCAATGAGATTGTAGTTACCTCGGATCGGCTGCATGGTGCGCTTGAAGAAATCAGTCGCCATACAGAGCAGCTGCAGCAGACAGCAGATTATTCACACGCGTATGAAACGGATTTAAGGATTCGCAGCAACGAAGCTAAAGCCAATATTGAAGGGGCCTATCAGACGATGGGCGGTGTAGCCTCAGTTACAGCACATATTGAAGAATTGACGGAAAAACTAGGCTCGAATATGCAATATGCTCGGCAAGGAATGACAGCAATGGTAGATTCCCTGAGCATTGCAGATGTGGTGATGAAGGATCTGCAAACACAGAGTGGGGACATGTTAGCTAAGTTTACTGCCCTGAGTAATCATATTGCGATGGTAGAGGAGATTAATACATTGATTAACTCCATTGTGAATGAGACCTCGTTGCTCGCGCTGAATGCTTCTATTGAAGCGGCCCGGGCCGGTGAACAGGGCCGCGGATTTGCAGTAGTGGCCAGCCGGATTCGGCAGCTGGCTGATCAAAGCAAGAGCTCGGTAGACCGCTCCTCAGGCATCTTGCTTGACATTAATAATGGAGTACAGCAGGTGCTGGAATCCGTTACGAAAGAGCAAGTCTCAGTGGAGCGTGGGGTGAACGAGGTCGGCACGGTGAAGCTTCGACTCGATGATATCGCGTCGAGAGTAGATGAAGTAGGCAGCGCCGTGACGGAAACAATCGATGCTGCCGCGAAGCAGGGCAAGCTGATTGTAGAAGTGACAACGGAGCTGAGCGGTGCGGTGGCTATCGTGAATGAGACGATTGCCAATGTAGACCTTACGCTTGAGCAGGTGACACGGCAGCGGGACCAGATTGGGCAGCTGAACGAAGTCAGCGCCAATCTGTTAGCGGAGTCGCAATCCTTGCAGCAATCGGTTACTAGCATTGCGGGCAGAGCGGAAATTGAGATGAGCCAATATGCAGCCCGGCTTCAGGAAATGCAGAGTCTCTTGGAGACAATTTCCGCCAAGGAAGAACTTTACGCTCCAGATACTGAAGTTCATCAAGGTGTTTTGAACGCTTACATTAAGAAAATTCCAGATGTACAAGCCATTTGGTCCAATCGGACGGATGGAACCTTTATCTACTCCGAGCCAGCGGCTGGCCTGTTGAATGCTAAGCGGCGTGATTGGTGGAATGGGGCCATGAATGAAGGTGAATATGTCTCTAAACCTTATGTATCCGCGATTACGAAACGTTCTTGTATTACATTATCTAGAGCAATCCGGAATCGTCAGGGAGATGTAGTAGGCGTGGTTGGTATTGATTTAGCGGTGTAATAAAACAACAGCAGCAAGCCCTTCTGTAGCAGAGGCTTGCTGTCTTTTTTATTCCGATGCTAACACAACTTAGCTTTAGGTAGCGCTGACCTGCAATTGCTTCCACGTTGCCTGCCAGTTTTTTTGTGCAATTCGTTTTTCATAAATAGGGAGTAAGTTCGGATTATTGTTGAAATGAGGGGTAGCCCGTAACACTACATTAATAACATCTGCAATCCCATGCGGAGCGGTTAGGATAACTTTACCGTATTCATCTAAGGAAAGCCCAAGCGCTGTAGCTGTTTCCGGAAACTTGGAGATGGCATCTACAGATGACGTATAGGGCGCAAGGTTGTTAATGGTATGCATTCTTGCTTCATTCTTAACGGACCATGGCACATGGGGATTTAAATTTCTTAGTTTTGCCTCCCATTGCTTTTCCACTTCCTCATGAAGATTGCTGCCGTCATAATAAATAACATCAATATCTGGCAAAGGGGTCCGCTCTTCAAAGCCATGTAAGGTATCCCAGATTTTTGAACGTACAAACCCAGCACAAACCCACCAGTCAGGTAACTGTAGCGATCTGGCATTTTCTAAAATATCCATCATCCAGGGATCATTATGTACAAGCTGAATGATATCTGCCTCGTGTTCTATCTTGTGCAAACTGCCACCTCCGAATATTCATGCTTCCAATCTGTTAATATCATACAACAAGAGTTTCAATAGAGGTATAAAGGGACAGGCTGAATGGACAGAGGCATGAACTATCTTTATAATGAATCGACATCGAGACCTTTGGAGGCGGTGACCGTGCAATATACGTTTACTATATTACTGCAATTGTTGGAAAGAGCTGCGTTATTGCTGATGTGTCTGTTTGTATTGACTCGTCTGCCGCGGTTTAAAGAGGTTTTTCAAAAAGGGAGTTACGCTCCGCAAGAGCTTGCTATTGCAACGATGATCTTCAGCTTATTTGCCATTTTCGGCACTTATAGCGGGATTAATGTGGAAGGTTCGCTTGTGAATGTGAGAATTATCGCCATCGTATCTGGCGGGATTTTGTTCGGGCCATGGGTTGGACTTATAACAGGCATCATCTCAGGGGTTCACCGTTTTCTGATTGATATCGGAGGGGTAACCTCTCTTCCTTGTCTGATTACGAGTATCACCGCGGGCATAGTGTCTGGGATAATCTATCGCCACACCTCTGGTGAACGTCGCTGGATAGCAGGGATTTTGGCGGGAATGGCCTGTGAGGCACTGACGATGCTGCTCATTCTAGCGATGGCTCAGCCGATGTCGCTGGGTGTGGATATCGTGTCCAAGATCGCTTTTCCGATGATTATGAGCCAGATTAGTGTCGGCCTGATTGTTGTGCTAGTGCAGAGCGTGGAAGGTGAGAAGGAACGGATCGCGGCTAAGCAGTCCAAGCTGGCGCTTGATATTGCCAATAAGACCTTGCCGTATTTTCGCAATATTAATCAGGAGTCGCTGCACACCATCTGCCAGATCATCAAAGAGGATATTGGTGCAGACGCTGTAGCGATTACGGATACTCGGTTTATTCGTGCCTATGTTGGCGTGGGTGAGGAGGATTATGAGACAACTAACGATATTATCAGTGAGGAAACTAAAGTAACGTTGTCCAGTGGTGAAATTACCATCCGTAACGATGATAGTGATTACGTGAATCCGCAGATCAAGTCGCTGATCATTATTCCTTTGAAGGAAAAGGGTGAGGTGACGGGATCGCTCAAAATCTATTACACCAAAGCCCACAAGATTACCTATTCGCTTCAAGCTATGGCCGTGGGTCTGTCACAAATGATCTCTACCTTGATGGAAGTGTCGCGGGTGGAAGGCATTAAGGAAATGGCGAACAAAGCGGAGCTGAAGGCACTGCAGACCAGCATTAACCCGCATTTTTTGTTCAATGCACTGAATGCGATTGCGTCCTCGATTCGAATTAATCCGGATAAGGCACGCGAGCTGATTGTGAATCTGTCCGGTTATATGAGATACAATCTGGAGCTTACCGATGAATTCATTGATATCAAACGAGAGCTACAGCAGGTCCAGCAATACGTAGAGATCGAAAAGGCGCGTTTTGGAAGCCGGCTTAACGTGCTTTATGATATTGATGAGGTTCAGGTTCGAATTCCGAGTCTGATCATTCAGCCGCTTGTAGAAAATGCGATTATACACGGCATACTGAAGGTAAGAGGGACAGGAACAGTAACGATTTCTGTAAAAGACCACGGGGATACCGTACGGGTGGGCATTCGCGATACCGGAGCTGGCATCAGCGAGGAAACGATAGAGAAGGTCTATACTGGCGATATGCCGGAGAATAAAATCGGGCTGTTTAATGTACACCAACGGGTAAAGCTGATCTATGGGACTGGACTTACCATTCAGAGATTGGATAAAGGGACGAACATCTTTTTTGATGTTAAAAAGGAGGACCAATGAGAGCGATCATCGTAGAAGATGAAGAGCTGGCAAGACAGGAGCTGGCTTATTTAATAGAGACGCACAGCGGGATCGATATAACGGCACAGTTTGAAGATGGGCTGGACGCGCTTAAATTTTTGCAGAGTGATACGGTAGATGTGATTTTTCTGGATATTAATATTCCTTCCATCGATGGGGTGCTGTTGGCACAAAATATCAGTAGATTCTCGGTAAAACCCTACATAGTGTTCATCACTGCGTATAAGGAGCATGCCGCTGAGGCGTTTGAGATTGAAGCTTTTGACTATATTCTTAAGCCTTATAGCGAGGTACGCATCAAAGCCATGCTGCACAAGCTGGAAAATGCGTTTGCCAGCCGTGGACGACAGGGGGAAGAAGAGCGTAATCCGGTCAGTGACAAGGTTAATCTGTGGAAAAATGAAAAGATTATCGTAGTGAATGCCGACGATATTTATTACGCCTCCGCGCAGGAAAAAAGTACAAGTGTGATGACTAAAGGTGAGGAATACAGCATGGCACTTAGTATTAGCGATTTCTTTCAGCGGCTGCCGCAGGATCGTTTTTTTCGCTGCCATCGTTCCTATATTGTTAACCTGTCCAAGATCAAGGAAATCATCCCGTGGTTCAACAATACGTATTTGCTGCGCCTGCATGATTTAGGTTTTGAAGTGCCGGTAAGTCGTAGTAAGGTAAAGGAATTCAGGCAGATTATGCGCTTATAAATGCAATTCATTCTTCATTTCCGTCATCTCATGCCGGATTTCTCTCAACATCGGCTGGTTTAGCTACAATAAAGAGGCGATAGAAGCTCTTGTAGCAGACAACGAGAGAGAAAGAAGGAAAAGACCATGACTACGACAATGGACAGCAAAAGCACCAAACGGTGGCTAATCGTATTAGGTACAGTAATTATGCAAATGGGCCTAGGTACCATCTATACATGGAGTTTATTTAATGCGCATCTGGTAACAAAATTTGGCTGGGAGCTTAACTCCGTTTCGATTACTTTTTCTATAACGAGCTTTGCACTCGCTTTCGCGACTTTGTTCGCAGGGAAGCTGCAGGATCGTTTCGGGCTTCGCCGTTTGACTGCTACTGCTGGGATTGTGCTCGGACTAGGATTGATTCTTAGCTCTCAAGCCAATTCACTCTTCATGTTCTATTTATTGGTTGGGGTGATCGTTGGTTTTGCGGATGGGACAGCTTATATCACTTCATTATCTAATTTAATTAAATGGTTTCCGAATAATAAAGGTTTAATCTCCGGCGTGTCCGTTGGTGCTTATGGAACGGGGAGTTTGATCTTTAAATATATTAACGGCGGGTTGATTGACTCAGTGGGTGTGTCTAATACATTTATGTATTGGGGTTTGATTGTTATGGGCATGATTGTAATCGGTTCCTTGCTCGTAAGAGAAGCTCCGGTTCAAGCGGCCCCAGCACCAGCGGGTTCAACGACAGCTACAGTAATGAGTTCACCGAAAGACTATACGGTCAAAGAAATGCTGCGGACAAAAGAAGCTTATCTGCTATTTATCATCTTTTTCACCGCTTGTATGTGTGGTCTGTATTTGATCGGTATTGTAAAAGATATCGGCGTGCAGCTGGCTGGACTTGATGTACAGACAGCAGCTAGTGCGGTGGCTATGATTGCGATCTTTAATACAGCGGGACGTTTAATTCTGGGTGCTTTATCTGACAAAATGAGTCGCTTGAAGCTGGTAGGCGCATCGCTTGCTGTAACTGCGGCGGCTATGCTGACCCTCAGCTACGCGACCCTGAATTTCGGACTTTTCTTCACTTGTGTAGCAGCCATTGCGTTCTGCTTTGGCGGGAATATCACGGTGTTCCCCGCCATTGTCAGCGACTTCTTCGGACTGAAAAATCACAGTAAGAACTACGGAATCGTTTACCAAGGTTTTGGTATTGGTGCCCTTTCCGGTTCGTTTATCGCCGTCTTCCTAGGCGGATTTAAACCAACCTTTGTTATCTTTGGCCTCTTGTGCCTGCTGGCCTGCATCATCGCGGTTTCTCTGAAACCGCCAGTGGCGAAGTCGAAAGAGAAAAAAGCGCTGCGTCTCAAAGCAACGGAACGTACGGCTTAAGATGTAATTGAAGCTAGAACCAGGCAGTGATTCTCCCGTTAGTGGAGAATCGCTGCCTGGTTTTTTTGATTTGTGGTGGCTTGCTGAGCTGTGGCTTGCTGAGCTGTGACTTGTTTGGGCGGATTATCTTCAATTGGGAGAAGGAGTTTTGCTGGGATCTGAGAAGTAACTGCATTCTGTGCAACTATTCCGTATGAAATAGTGAATCTTCGGATTTTAGTTGTATTCTGTACAACTAAAATCTCGAGATGTTGCTTAGAGGCGAAAAAACCAAGGAAATAGTTGCACCAAATACAGCTATATCTAATGGTGGCGTGATGCGTGAAAAAATAGTTGTATGAAATACAGTTAAACGTGACTACCCTTGCACCAGCACCAGCACCAGCACCAGCACCAGCACCAGCACCAGCACCAGCACCAGCACCAGCACCAGCCCCAGCACCAGCACCAGCACCAGCACCAGCACCAGCCCCAGCCCCAGCCCCAGCCCCAGCACCAGCACCAGCACCAGCACCAGCCCCAGCACCAGCACCAGCACCAGCACCAGCACCAGCACCAGCCCCAGCCCCAGCCCCAGCACCAGCACCAGCACCAGCACCAGCCCCAGCACCAGCACCAGCCCCTACATCAGTACCTACATCAGTACCTACATCACTACGAGCACCTATACCAGTACCTGCATCTATACCAACATGTGTGTGCTTGCACCATCGCTTTTGCTATCCCTTTCCCTTCGGCTCTCTTTTGCGTCTAAACATTGCCTCTGTTACTGCTCAATATAGTTACTTAGAGGGTAGATAGATTTGTCGGACGTACAGCGGATTTTTTGTAACTAGGTAAGCAAGTACATCAATAGGAAAATGTGGTCGAAGCAGTGTTGGATATGACCTGATTCTTGCGGAACTCGGATGGGGACATCCCGCTAAGTTTATTGAATATGCGGTTGAACTGGGAGAAGCTGTTGAATCCAGATTGCCCGGCGATCTCGGAAATCTTCAGGCGGGTGTAGATCAGCAATTGCTGGGCATTACGGACCCGGGTCATCTGAATATATTCTGTCAGCGTGGAGCCGGTAATTAACTTAAATTGGTGTGATAAATAATAGGAGCTGATAAAGAACTCTTTAGCGAGGAAATCAAGGGACAACTCGCTGTTGTAATGGCTATGGATGTATGCGGTGATCGAGTAGATTTTTTGCATAATGGCATTTCCGATCTCCTCTGGGACATAGCTGTTCTGGTCTCTATGCTGGTATAAAGCACAGAGGAACTGTTGGAAAAGGCTGTGAATCAGTACTGGATTTAACGGTGAAGTGCTGTGTGATAAGGTGAAGATAGCGTTAAGAGGATCAAATACGGCTTTGCGCAACTCTTTTGGCAAACGGTAGATCGGTATTTCTTCCCAAAATGAGAGAAACATACTTTTGTAAGCGTTCTCTAAACCGGGTATATCTTTGGGCATGGCGAAGTTTATGATCAGCCGCTTAAACGGCGGCCCTTCCGGATATTGTGTCTTATGCATCCGATAAGGACGCAGGAGCACGATGTCATACTGCTGGAGGGCGCAGACATTCCCATCGATAATATGAGTGGCTCGGGAATCCATTAAGATATGAATCTCGTAAAAATCATGAAAATGCTGAAACTCCATATTGATATCGTGAGAACGCTGGTCATAATCAAAATAATAAAAAAGGGGATCAACGGGCGTGTTGATACGTACGCTATACCCTTGTTCGTACAGTAAGTCGCTTTCAAGCAAATGCTCTCACCGCCTTATTCTGTAATATGCACTTATTATAGGTTCAGAAAAGCAAGATTTGCAATATATGAGGGTTATTACAGCAAATATAAAGTAGTTTTTGTATGGAATGGTTTGATATATTACGGGTGAATGGAACTACCCAACATGAGGGAAGAACCAAAATAGCAGGCGAAGGGGCGGGAAACAGATGAACAACAGCATGATTAGTAAAGTTGAGATCATTGAAAAGCTGAACCGCGTGACGGATAAGCTGCTGAAGCTGGAGCGGCCGGAAAACGAAGTAGAACTGCAAAATTTAGGGGAGGATGCGGGACGACGGGGGTATTTTGCCCGTGATTTTGGCATGGAGGAATGGGATTGGCCGCAGGGAGTGGGGCTTTACGGACTTCAAAAGCTTGAGCAGCATTTCAAGGATGAGCGTTATCAAGAATATGCCAAGCTTTGGATGAGCAAGCAACTGGGCAAGGGACTGCCGAGCCGGAATATCAATACAACAGCGCCGTTGCTGTCATTAATGGAACTGAAGGAAGCGGAGGAATTAAGCCTGGAATGGGTGCAGTGGTTGATGCATGGCCTGCCGCGGACGGAGGAGTCTGGTTATCAGCATGTCACAACAGGAGCGAGCGAGGATGAAGTTACGCTCAATGATAATGAAATCTGGATTGATACGTTATTTATGGCTATTTTGTTCACGGCAAAAATGGGTGTGAAATACGATAATTCCGCATGGCGGCAAGCGTCGCTTTACCAACTGTTGCTGCATATCAAATACCTTTATGATAAAAAGACGGGGCTGTTTTTTCATGGCTGGCATTTTGGCGGCCGGCATAATTTCAGTGAAGCCTTCTGGTGCCGGGGCAATAGCTGGTTTACACTCGGCCTGCCTGAATACCTGGAGTTGATGGGGCCGTATCTGGACAGTGGAGTGTTTGAATATCTTCAACAGATCCTGAACGCACAGGCAACAGCTTTATTAGCCTGCCAGAGCGGAGACGGATTATGGCATACGCTGCTGGACGACTCTAGCAGTTATACTGAAACGTCAGGCTCAGCAGCTATCGCAGCGGGTATTTTGCATAGCGTACGCAGGGGGTTGTTGCCGGAATCGTATGCAGATCATGCCCTGAAAGCGATCCGGGCGGTGCTGGACAGAATTGACGATGAAGGCACGGTGCTTGGTGTATCCGGCGGCACTCCGATTGGTGCTGCAAAAGAAGATTATAAGGAAATCATTATTGCCCCTATGGCCTACGGACAGGCCATGGTTTTAGTCGCACTAGGTGAAGCGTTACATTACTGTTGAGGAGGAGTAGATAGCTAAGGAGAGAGTTAAAAAAGCTGGAGAAATATTTGCTTGTAACTTCACTTGTGCTTGGAGTATACTATTTTCGGGATGGTTAAGCGCTTACCTCAAAGGAGGATAAGCAAATATGGTAAATCCGATCGTAGTTGGCATTATTGGGGCAGGCAGAATTGGCCGGCTTCATGCAGATAATCTGCGTGTGATGCCGTCGTTTAAGTTGAAATCCATTGCGGAGGCTGTGGTAAGTGAGGAATTGCTGGTCTGGGCAGAGAGCCGGAATCTTGGCTCTGCATTTGTGAATGGGCAAGACATTCTGAATGACCCTGAAATCGAGGCTGTGTTTATCTGCACACCTACGGATACCCACGCCTCTTGGATTGAGCTAGCAGCCCGGGCTGGAAAACATATTTTCTGTGAAAAGCCGATCAGCCTGTCGTCAGAGTTTACCCACCAGGCACTGAAGATAGTGGCGGATGAGGGTGTATTGCTACAGGTCGGCTTCAACCGGCGAATGGACCCTAGCTTCCGCAAACTTAAGCAACTGGTTCAATCAGGAGAGCTAGGCAGTCCACATATTGTGAAGATCACATCACGTGATCCGCAGCCTCCGGGTGAGGCTTATGTGCGGTCTTCCGGCGGGATGTTTATGGATATGACGATTCACGATTTTGATATGGCCCGTTATCTGATGGGTGAGGAAGTAACAGAAGTTTATACCCGAGGTGCCAATCTCGTTGATCCGATGTTTGGGCGCTGCGATGATGTGGATACAGCTGTCATCACGCTGACCTTTGCCAGTGGCGCAATCTGCGTCATTGATAACAGCCGTAAGGCTGTATATGGTTATGATCAACGCGTGGAGGTGTTCGGTTCCTGCGGCTCAGCCACCGCCGATAACTGCCGTCCAACAACTGTAGAAGTTTCAACCGCTGCTTCGGTCACACGCGATCAGCCGCTTCATTTCTTTCTCGAGCGGTATAACCAGGCTTTCGTGGAAGAGGTTGCCGCATTTGCCCGGGCAATCCGCCTGCAGGAGCCTATCATTTGCAGCGGGCTTGACGGGCAACAGGCGGAACGGATTGCCGAAGCCGCTAAGGAATCCTATCTTACCGGGCTTCCGGTCAAGTTGTCTTCTTGTGCCGGAGAGGGAATATCGGCAACACAAGCTTTGTAAGCGGATGCAGATGCTGAAGGAAGATGGGGGAGGTCTGTGAAGATGTCCAATCTAATCATAAAAGCCGGAGCACCCGGCAAAGATGGACTTGTAGCGGCAGTTAGCAAGGAGAGCGCTGGATGGGAGTATGTAGGTTTTGAAGTGTACCAGCTGCAGGTTGGGGATACGCTGAGCCGCAGCGCGGAAGGGAATGAAATCTGTCTGGTGCTGCTGGCGGGCAAGGCGGATGTGAGAGCAGGCGCCCAGTTGTTCGCCGGGATCGGTGAACGTATGTCTGTATTTGAGGATTTGCCGCCGTATGCGGTGTATATTCCGGCGGGAGGGCATTATGAAGTTACGGCCTTGACGGAGCTGGAACTTGCGGTTTGCCTTGCACCAGGAACGGGCAAATATGCGCCGCGTTTGATCGCTCCGTGCGATACTGTGGCCGAAGCCCGCGGTTCTGGCAGTATGTCACGGCGAGTGGTCAACATTTTGCCTGAGCAGAGTGAAGCCGAGAGCCTGCTGGTCGTGGAAGTACGTACGGGTGGCGGCAATTGGTCCAGCTATCCTCCGCACAAGCATGACTGTGACAATCTACCTGCTGAGTCTTACCTGGAAGAGACATACTACCACCGGGTTAACCCGGCTCATGGTTTTGTAGTGCAGCGGGTGTATAATGACGATCGCAGCCTTGATGAGACGATGGCCGTGTCTGACCGCAGTATTGTATTGGTTCCGGAGGGCTATCATCCTGTATCGGCTCCGCCGGGTTATGATTCTTATTATCTCAATGTGATGGCAGGTCCGGTCCGCACATGGGTTTTTCATAATGATCCGGAACATGAATGGCTGTTCGAGATGCAGCAACACCAGAAGGATAAGAAGAAATAGTGTAGCAGCACGCACGAAAAGGGGGCTTCCGCAAGGCGGAGGCTCCTTCTTTGTGTCGATGTATTGACCAAATGATCGCCACAGTAAGAGAGTCTCTTGCACCGCTGAATAGACACTGTCAGAAGAGTTCCTTATAATCTAGGTATAGGATTGTACGAACGTAAAGGCGGGCTCACTAACGATGAAACCTACGATATATGATGTGGCACGGGAAGCGGGAGTCTCCATCGCTACGGTGTCCAAGGTGTTGAACAAGAACGGGAGAATTAGCGATAAGACACGGGAGAAGGTTCATCGGATCATGGAGGAGCTGAATTACCAGCCGAGTCTGGTGGCCTCTGCGCTGACGAGTCGCCGAACGGGAACGATTGGGCTGATGATTCCCGATATTTCCAACCCTTTTTTTGCTGAGGCGGCCCGAGGTATTGAGGATTACGCTCAGGAGCAGGGAAGCGACTTGATTGTATGCAGTACTGACCGGGATGATGAGAAGGCGGCCCGGTATATCTCACTGCTCCTGCGTAAACGGGTGGACGGTATAATCATTGCTTCTCATACAGGGAATCCAGATATGGTCCGCCGCCTGCTGGCTGATCACGTACCGCTTGTGTTATTTTCGGCTGATATCCGGATGATGGAGAGCAACAGCGTCACGGTGGATGACTATAAGGGAGGCTATCAGGCGACAGAATATCTGTTGTCCCTGGGCCATCGCAGGCTCGGCATTATCTCTGACAATTTACCGGGGAGTAAGCTGCGCGTGGAAGGCTTTATGGATGCGCTCAAGGCAGCGGGTGTTGGCTTTGGCAATCCGGCTAATCTCACGCATACCTCAGCCACACTGGAGAACGGCCGCAAAGCGGCTGCCGCGATGCTGGCTCAGGCGCAGGAAGACCGGCCGACCGCCATATTCGCCTGCAACGATCTGCTCGCGATTGGGATATTGAAGGAGGCGCGCAGCGCAGGCTTGTCAATTCCCCGTGATCTGTCCGTAGTGGGTTTTGACAATACAATGCTGGCTGAAATTTGCCATCCCACCTTGACCAGCATTGCTCAGCCTCTGCGTGAGATGACGGAACAGGCGATGATTCTGCTGAACGAATCTATCGACAATCCCGATAGTCCTAAGCGCAAGATCATGCTGATGCCGGAACTGATAGTCCGCCATTCCACCGGACCGGCACCGCATTAGGAAGACACAAACTCTACAAACGGAGTAAGAACGCCGACTCCTATCTGAAGACCTGTACTTCGCTTAGCGGCGAGGGACAGGTCTTTTCTTTGTTTTTTTCTGATACATGGGTTCAGATCCAAATTCGTTTAAGTTCAGGATTGCCAAACTCCAATTTCTAAACTATACTAATGGAAATTAGGTTAAGCGCTTAACCCATCCCCCGATGATTGTTGTATCTCATTAATCTATTTTACTGAAGTTTTCTCAAGGAGGCGTCATAATGAACGGTTTACAGTTCGATCCTGCACGACCGCTGGATTTAATCGCTGTCGGTCGGCTCTGTATTGACTTGAACGCTAATGAAACCGGAAGACCAATGGAAGAGACACTGACGTTTACCAAATATGTCGGCGGCTCTCCCGCCAATATCGTAATTGGAGCAGCACGGCTAGGGATGCGCACTGGCTTTATCGGTAAGATATCCGATGATCAGATGGGCCGTTTTATCCGAACTTATCTGCAACGGAATGGCATTGACGATAGCCAGGTGCGCGTTGACCAGACTGGTGCAGTGACTGGGCTTGCTTTTACTGAAATAAAGAGTCCTCAGGAGTGCAGCATTCTGATGTACCGGGATCATGTGGCTGATTTGCTGCTGAGTACGGAGGAGATCTCGGAAGAGTATATTCGGAAGTCCAAGGCACTGCTGATCTCAGGTACTGCACTGGCACAAAGTCCGTCCCGTGAGGCTGTGTTTGTCGCTTTGGAGTTCGCCCGCAAGCACAATGTTACTGTATTTTTTGATCTGGATTATCGCCCCTATACTTGGAAGTCAGCCGCAGAAACAGCGGTCTATTATAATCTGGCAGCTGAGAAATGCGATTGTATCATCGGTACCCGTGAGGAATTTAATATGATGGAGAGCCTGTACAATGTTACAGATGCAGATGACGAAGCAACAGTTAACCGCTGGTTCTCGCACCAAGCAAAGCTGGTCGTTATCAAGCATGGCGGGAGTGGTTCAATCTCCTACACGGCGGATGGGCAGAAGCATCGGAGCGGTATTTTTCCCGCTAAAGTATTGAAGACATTTGGAGCCGGAGATTCTTACGCCTCAGCCTTCATTCACAGTCTAATGCGGGGAGAAAGCGTCGGTGAGGCCATGCGCCGCGGCAGCGCGTCGGCATCCATTGTCATCTCCCGCCACAGCTGTTCGGATGCCATGCCAACCTTGGACGAATTGGAAGCGTTTTTATTGTCTAACGAGGAAATCACTTCAG
Organism: Paenibacillus sp. FSL H7-0323; assembly: GCF_038002725.1. Lineage (NCBI taxonomy): Bacteria > Bacillati > Bacillota > Bacilli > Caryophanales > Paenibacillaceae > Paenibacillus > Paenibacillus sp. FSL H7-0323. The sequence continues at coordinate 5,299,353 of NZ_JBBODB010000001.1, forward strand.
GTGCAGAGTAAGTAGGCAGAGGTTGGAGAGGACACAACTCAAACAACCCCAGATCGAATAGCTATGCAAGATTAGATTAGATTCGCGGGATCGCATTAATAGAGATGAAGGAGTGAGTAGAATGGCACAGCAAACCGTGCAAGTGCTGAACAACTATATTGACGGGCAGTGGGTAGAGGCGGCTACGGAGCACTCAGAAACGGTATACAATCCAGCGTCTGGAGAGGAGATGGCAAGGGTTCCGCTGTCCAGCAGAGTCGATGTTGATCGGGCGGTGGCTGCGGCAAAGGCGGCTTTTGCAGGCTGGTCCAAGACACCGGTACCGCGCAGAGCGCGGATCTTGTTCAAATATCAGCAGCTGCTGGTGGACCATTGGGATGAACTGGCGAGGACGATCACGCTGGAGAATGGAAAAAGCTTCAAAGAGGCCTACGGAGAGGTGCAGCGCGGCATTGAGTGTGTGGAATTTGCGGCAGGTGCGCCGACGCTGATGATGGGCCGGCAGTTGCCCGACATCGCGACAGGCATCGAGTCTGGGATGTATCGCTATCCCATCGGTGTAGTCGGCGGGATCACACCGTTTAATTTTCCAATGATGGTGCCTTGCTGGATGTTCCCGTTGGCCATCGCCTGTGGGAATACCTTTGTGCTGAAGCCCTCCGAACGCACACCGCTGCTGGCAGCACGTTTGGTCGAATTGTTAGAGGAAGCCGGGCTTCCGAAAGGTGTGCTCAATCTGGTTAACGGTGCGCATGAGGTGGTAAACGGCCTGCTGGAGCATCCTGATGTGAAGGCGATTTCCTTCGTTGGCTCACAGCCAGTGGCCGAATATGTCTACAAGAAGGGAACGGCGTGTTTGAAGCGGGTTCAGGCGTTGGCAGGGGCGAAAAATCATTCTATTGTGTTGGCAGACGCGAACCTTGAGGCTTCAGCAACACAGATTGTCAACGCAGCCTTCGGCTCGGCGGGAGAGCGCTGTATGGCTTGCTCCGTGGTAACGGTGCAGGAAGAGGTTGCTGATGAGCTGATCTCCATCCTCCTGCGTGAATGTGAGCAGATGACCATCGGCAATGGTTTGGACGACGACACGTTTCTTGGGCCGGTTATCCGCCAAAGTCATAAAGACAAAACGGTCGCTTATATTGAACAAGGCATGGCCGAGGGCGCTAAGTTGCTAAGAGACGGCCGGGCGGATGCTGCGGTGCAGGGACAGGGTTATTTTATCGGCCCAACGTTGTTTGATGGAGTGACCCGGGAAATGAAAATCTGGCAGGAGGAAATTTTCGCGCCTGTCCTGGCAGTGATCCGTGTCAAGGATGTAGAAGAGGCGATTGAAATTGCCAATACCTCTCGTTTTGCCAACGGGGCTTGTATTTTTACGAATGACGGCGGGAAAGTGCGCTATTTCCGGGAAAATATCGAGTCAGGCATGTTGGGTGTCAATGTTGGAGTGCCAGCCCCGATGGCCTTTTTCCCTTTCTCCGGCTGGAAGGATTCCTTCTATGGCGATCTGCATGCGAATGGAAGCGACGGGGTTGAATTTTATACACGCAAAAAAGTCGTCACTGCCCGCTGGCAGTAACAAAAACGGCGAAAGGGAGGTTTCACGTGGATACGATTAGATTAACGACGGCGCAGGCGCTGGTGAAATTTCTGAACCAGCAATATGTGGACTTTGGCAATGGACCCGAGCGTTTTGTACACGGTATATTCACCGTTTTCGGCCATGGCAATGTACTTGGACTGGGGCAGGCACTTCAGGAAGCGCCGGGTGAGATGACGGTCTATCAGGGGAGGAATGAGCAAGGAATGGTGCATGCGGCGACTGCCTTTGCCAAGCAGAGCCGCAGACGGCGAATCATGGCCTGCACCGCTTCGGTAGGACCGGGTTCAGCTAATATGCTGACAGCCGCTGCCACTGCGACGGCGAATCAGATTCCCGTGCTGCTCCTCCCCGGCGATACCTTTGCCACCCGTCAACCGGATCCGGTACTTCAGCAAATGGAGCATACCTACAATCTGTCGATAACGGTCAACGATGCCTTCAAAGCGGTGAGCAAATATTGGGACCGGATTTATCGGCCAGAGCAGCTGATGACGGCATTGCTGAACGCGATGCGTGTGCTGACTGATCAGGCAGATACCGGGGCAGTTACGATTGCGCTGCCGCAGGATGTGCAAGGGGAGGCCTGGGACTACCCACTTGAGTTCTTCCGTAAGCGCATCCATCGGATCGTTTCCCGTACTCCGCATCCGGATGAGCTTGCTGCGGCAGCTGATCTTATTGCCAGCAAACAGCGACCTCTGCTGGTCTGTGGGGGTGGAGTCCGGTATGCGGATGCAGGAATGGAATTACGTGCGTTTGCGGAGAAATTCGCCATCCCATTCGGTGAGACGCAAGCTGGAAAAAGCGCCGTGGCAAGCGACTGTGCCTACAATCTCGGTGGCATAGGAGTTACCGGGAATGGCTGTGCTAATACGTTGGCCGCAGAAGCGGATCTGGTGATCGGTGTGGGTACCCGGTTTACGGACTTCACGACAGGTTCGAAGAGTTTGTTCGCCCATCCCGAGGTGGAGTTCCTGACAATTAACGCTTCCCTTTACCATGCCTCCAAGCTGGATGCGCTGGCTGTGGTCTGTGATGCTGCCGAAGGTCTTAGGGCGCTGTCTGCTACGTTGGAGAAGCGCGGTTACCGCACCGCTTATACAGATGAAATTGTAGTGGCAAAAAAGGCATGGGAAGTGGAAAGAAAGCGTCTATCTGACGTGGAGTATACGGTGAATCAGGAGGCAGATCGTCCAGATCGTTCTTCAGTTTCCTTCGTGCCGGAAGTTGCCGGACATCTTGATGAGAAGCTATCTGAATATGCGGCGAAGTTGAACACTTCGCTGGCGCAAACACAGGTACTAGGGATCCTCAATGAATATCTTCCGAAAGACGCCATTGTGATAGGAGCCGCAGGCAGCTTACCGGGCGACATGCAGCGGATGTGGAATTCCACTGTGCCGGATACTTACCATATGGAATATGGTTTTTCGTGTATGGGGTATGAAATCTCCGGTGCACTCGGTGTGAAATTGGCGGAGCCGGACCGGGAGGTATATGCATTGGTGGGCGATGGCAGCTATCAAATGCTGCATTCGGAACTAGTGACGAGCCTTCAGGAGAACAAGAAGATCAACGTCATTCTGCTGGATAACATGGGGTTCGGCTGTATCAACAACCTGCAGATGGAGCAAGGACTGGATAGCATGGCGACTGAATTCCGCTACCGGGGCCCGGAAGGTCAGCTGAGCGGCGAACTGATAGGCATAGATTATGCAGCAAGTGCCGCGGGATATGGAGTGAAGACCTTTCGTGCGTCAACGGCTGAGCAGCTGCGTGACGCTTTGAGGGAGGCTCAGCTGCAGGATCGTTCCACCCTAATTGACATTAAGGTGCTGCCCAAGACAATGACACATGGTTACGGAGCCTGGTGGAATGTTGGTGTTCCAGAAGTGTCCGGCAGTGAAGCCGTTCGGGCTGCCTACGAGCAGAAGCTTGAACAGCTTGGAAAGGCCCGCAGTTATTAGTATTAGTAATACTGTGAAACGGAAGGGGTAGAATCGAGGATGTTCAAAGAACATGCGGTCAAGCTGGCGATTGCTCCTATCGCTTGGACTAATGATGATATGCCTGAACTGGGAAAAGACAATACCTTTGAACAGTGCATTAGCGAAATGGCGCTTGCCGGGTTTCAGGGAAGCGAGGTGGGCAACAAGTATCCACGCTCTCCGGAACGGCTGCGCCGGGCACTTGAGCTTCGTGGACTTGAGATTGCCAGCGCTTGGTTCAGCGCGTATCTGACTATGCGGCCATATGAGGAGACAGTGGAGGCTTTTTGCGCGCATCGTGATTTTTTATATGAGATGGGTGCGAAGGTGATTGTCGTCTCAGAGCAAGGACGGAGTATTCAGGGACAAATGGATACGCCGCTGTTTACTAATAAACCTGTATTCACAGAAGCGGAGTGGGCCGCACTTGCCGATGGACTGGGTGGGCTTGGCCGGCTGGCTGCTGAAAAAGGTATGGAGCTTGTATACCATCATCATATGGGGACAGGGGTGCAGACTGGGGCCGAAATTGCTAAGCTAATGGAGCTCACGGAACCGGAAGAGGTGTCTCTGCTGTTCGATACCGGTCATCTAGCTTTTGCCGGTGAGAATCCCTTAGAGGTGTTGCGCATCCACTTACCTCGGATTAAACATGTCCATTTAAAGGATATACGTCCGGAGGTTGTTCAGCGTGTGCTGCGTGATCAGCTCAGTTTTCTCCAGGCTGTAAAAGCGGGCGCATTCACCGTACCTGGCGATGGATGTATATCCTTTGCGGAGATTTTCAGCGAATTGGCAAGTTACTCTTATACGGGATGGTTTGTAGTGGAAGCGGAGCAGGATCCGGCACTTGCCGATCCGCTGGAATATGCGATCAAGGCGCGCCGTTATATCAGAGATCTGAGTGGTTTATAGGCCGAGGAGGGCTACCACTTGGTGCTTGGCGGCTGCTCGGACAGATTTATATGCGGGGGTTCACGGCTATGGCTGTGCGCACCTCGCCTTTTTAATGAGCAGGTGTAAAATACGAATGGCTTCGTTGGTCGGGCTCATGTTGTATGTGTTATAATGGCAGCAAATTAGGCGGAAGAGTTTCCATTTCCATGATGGTGCAGCCAAATATCTATGAACTACTCGTGCATTAACGGCTGAACCGTGGCCGGGTATCCTAACGGTTGTACAGAGGGGGTTATCTATTGTTCCGTTCCTGGTATCGCCGATTGCTGCTGTCCTATTTTCCTATTTTTTTGCTTACTGTGACGATACTGATTTTTGCCTCTTTTGTATTTATTAATGATATTTCACGAATGGAAACCAAAAAAGCGGACCGTATCACCGCCAGCTATCTTATGGATAATGTGGACCGAACGATCAAGGAAGCTGAATTGTCAGTGCTGGAGGCTGCTGAACGCAGCGATGCTTATAAACGTTATTTTAACAATCAAGGCCAGATTGATATGGCGACCGTCTACGCTGTTGCCCAGAATCTACGCAACCTGACGCGTGAATCGCCCTATATTCAGTCCATCTATCTTTATGACAAGAGAAATGAAAGCGTTTTAACAGAAACTGGATTAAAGGACCTTTCAGGATTTGTAGACGAGGATTGGATTGGCCGCATCACCTCCGGCTCTTTATCGGAAGGCTGGCAGCCTGTTAGGGAATACAAAGATGAATTTCAGCGTACGTCTATACGTGTGCTTACCATAAATAAAGGTATGCCGCTGCCCTTCGGCTCGGAGGGAGTGCTCGTAATTAATCTCAAAATGAGCGGAATGGAACAGATCGTCGACGGTATGGTCAATGAACAGTTGTCCTTTCTGACCATCTTTGGCGCAGATGGACAGGTGGTCTATCAGGCGCATTCGGACAGTGAAGGTGCCAAGAATGGGAAGCAGTTGAACACTTTATATATGGAAAGGCTTGGCTGGACGTTTACCAGCGGGATCAAAACGGGCAGTCTATTCAGCTGGGTGTCAGTGATTTCTTACCTTTGGGTAGCTATTGCCTTAGGTACGGTTGTGTGCGCGATTTTTTACCTGATCTATGTTACGCGGCGGAACTATAAGCCAATTCAGGTGATTATGAACCGGATTGAAGGTCATCAAATTCGCAAGCTGGACCAATCCAGCGACAGACCGGACGAAATGATGCTCATTGACGGGGTGCTGGAAGATCTAATCAACCATATGACGGATTATGATAAGAAAAGCAGAGAGAATTTGCTGTTACAGCGCAGCAAGCTTTTCAACGATCTCTTGCAAAGCGAGCGGTTGGACAATGTCGTTCAGCGGATGGAAGAGCTGTCGCCGCTCTCCGGAGCTCATTCCACAACCCGCTTTATGGTTGTGCTAAGCGAAATCAACCGCTACGACAAGGTTTTTCAAGATCGGTATACAAGGGGCGATCAGAACACGCTTAAATTTGCCCTGATGAATGTCTTTCAAGAATTGGCGCGGAGTGCGGAATTGCAAGCTTGGGCGGAGTGGATAGGGACTGACCGGGCGGCAATTCTCTTCCTGACCACAGGAAGTGATGAAGAGATGGCAGAGAAAATCCGTGTATTCGCTGAGGACTGCCGCACCTGGGTGGAGCAGAATTTGCGCCTCTCCTTAAGCTTCGCTATCGGGCCAGTGGCGGCTGGGCCAGGGGAGATCCGGGATTCCTATGCGGCAGCGGAGAATGTGATGCAGCACAAGCTTTTAATGCATGAAGACATCGCTTTAACGGAATTTGGAGAAACGCGCCAGCCGCTTCTTGAGACATTCAAGTATCTACAAATGATTGCCGAGTTTGTTAAGCAGTTCCGGATGTCGAGCGGCCAATGGCGTGAACTGCTGGAAGGTGTTTTTGATGGTTTTAAACAGGATTATTTACAAGATGATGATATTCGCTCTCTAATTCAGGCCATGTTACAGATGCTGAGCCGGGAAGTGGCTGTCATGTCTGAGCAGCTGCAGGATGAGCTGTCAGCAGAAAATGCGGAGAAGCAGCTGAAGCGGCTGGAAGAGGCAGAATCCATAGATGAAATGAAGGGGATTTTGTTTGAGTATTTGACTGATTTATTCCGCACTTATGTTTCTGTCAGTGAAACTAAAAGCTACCGGGCGATGGTAACCGAGATGAAGAATTATATTGAAGAGAATTTTACAAATCCCGATCTTTCCCTAAAGCATTTGAGCGACCGGTTTCAGGTATCCGGCAAATATGCCAGCTATCTATTTAAAACAGAATTTAAAATGAAATTTGTTGATTTTCTTACAGAGCTACGCATGAAGGAAGCCGAAAAGCTTTTAGTGGAAACGGAATGTTCGCTGCAGGATATCGCACTTCAGGTGGGGTATGCGAATGCAATTACATTCGGCAGGGTATTCAAACGAGTATTAGGAATCACGCCGGGTGACTACCGTTCTTTAAAGCGCGGGCGCGGGACCTCCAGACTATAGGCTGCCGACTTTATTAATCCAATAGCACGTGAACAATAGTTTTTATAACCGCATCTGTGCACGCCAACCTCTATGATGAGGGCGCGAACACCGATGCGGTCTTTATTTTCACACTTTTGAAAGCGGTTTATTCTACGAAAATGGTTGTATGGATAAACCGGAAGTCCGATTTTGCTGGGATATGAGCATCCGAAAGAGGTTTATTGTCAGACTGCCGGAATTCATGAAATACTGTGGGCATCCAGAACAACAAGCGACCCAGTAGCACGGCAGTAAAAAGCATCACGTGATATGGATTCCGCTGGGGATGGATAGAGTTAAGGCTAGGGGATCATAAATACACCATTAAAGCCTGCAAGGGCGAAGGGGATGGAAAAATGACAGTGAACGTACATCAAGGAGTTCTGAAGAAAGCAATCGGGATCGGATTAACCGCAATAATGGGCGTTTCTCTGCTAGCAGGCTGTTCCAATGATTCTAAAAACAACACAGCATCCGAGGGTGCCCCAGCCGGCGAAAGTGCCAAGCGCGTTACATTAAAGGTGGAAGTGTTTGACCGCGGCAACAGCCCAGCCCCTCATACCATTACCAATAACTACTTAACTAAACTAGTGCAGGAAAAGTTCGGAGATCCGAATAACATTGATGTAGAATTTGTACCTATCCAGCGTTCTGAGGAAGTTACCAAGCTGAATGTTTTGATGGCGAGCAATACGGATGTGCCCGATATCGTATTTACGTATGATTCCAGTGTGTTTTATCGGTATGCCCAGCAAGGTGGCTTGACTGATGTCGGAGAAATTCTCGATGAATATGGCCCGAATCTGAAAAAGTTTATTGGCGAGGATACGCTGGCGTTCGGCCAGCTTGAAGGTCAGCAGTATGCGATCCCTGGTAAACGGGCGATCACAGGCCGTTATAGCTCCTACATCCGTCAGGATTGGTTAGATAAATTAGGACTGCCTGTGCCAACGACGACCGATGAGCTGTACACTACTTTGAAAGCGTTTAAAGAAAAGGATCCGGGCAATCTCGGCAGCAAAAACATCCCGATGGGCATGGCACTGGCACCAGCCCAATTCGAGACGTTGATTTTCTCTTTCATGAAGCCGATCAGCGGCGATCTGACCTACAGCCAACGTTATGAGCTGCCGCTGCATGAGGGCTTTAAGGATGCCCTGCAATTTCTTAATAAGCTCTACAATGAAGGGATGATCAGTAAGGACTTCAGTCTGGACGAGGATAAAACACAGTTGGCCAAGGATATCCAGAACGGCAATGTAGGCTACTGGTCGGAGGATGTGGATGTCTTGTTCTATGCCGATGGTACCCTGGATAATCTCTACAAAAATGTAGAGGGAAGCAAGGTGCTGCCGGTAGACGTCTTAACCAACGCCAACGTTGATAACAAGCACATTAAATCCCGGTATGCCTCCAACGGCATGTACATCATGATTCCGAAGAGTAGTAAACGCGCCGTGGAAGCCGTTAAGTATCTCGATTGGATGGCTTCGGATAATAATCTGATTGATATCCAAAATGGCGTTGAAGGTGAAAACTACGACCTGGTAGACGGTATTCCAGTGGCCAAAACAGATGTTTCCCAGGAGTTCGCCGATCGTCTATTTAATGCTGGCGACATGGCCATTATCTCCAACGGCAAAAACATCGGTGATCAGGCCACTAATGAAAAAGCATGGGCGCTGGGCTTTCCGGAACGTAACCGGGAGATGCTGACTCAATCTATCGCTATCGCCAACGCTGACACGGTGGGGCCGCTCGTCTTCGGCAAGCCGATAGAAGCGGAATCGCAATATGGCACAACGCTCAAAGATAAGCTCAACGTAATTATTGTAAAGACGGCAATGGCCAAACCAGAGCAGTTTGAAGCGGTTTACGAGCAGGAAATGAAAGATTACATGACTTTGGGCGGAACCAAGCTGAAAGAGGAACTGGAGAAGTCGTTTAAGGAACTTTCGGCTCAATAAACAAATATATAGTGAAAACCGGGGGGAGATGGTGCTGCGCTCCACCCGGTTTTTCTCCTTAGGAGGAAAACGACTTGAGCAAAGCGACATACTTTAGACGGTATTGGCAATTGTACGCGCTGCTTTCGCTGCCTATTATTTATTTCCTGATCTTCCGCTATGGTCCGATGTATGGTGTGCAGATTGCTTTTAAGGATTTCAATTTGTTTCAGGGGATTGGAGGCAGCGAGTGGATTGGCTTTGATGCGTTCCGCGAGGTTTTTGGAATGAGAGAGTTCTACACCACCTTGCGCAATACCTTTATGCTGAATTTTCTGGATTTACTTGTCTCTTTTCCGGCTCCGATTATCCTGGCGATTATGCTGTTCGAAATTCGTTCGGTGTGGTTCAAGAAAATATCGCAGACGATTTTGTATATCCCCCACTTTATTTCCTGGGTGATCATCGGGGGGATCGTATATCAATTGTTCGGCAACCAGTCCGGTATGGTGAACGGTGTGCTGGAGAGCTTAGGCCTTACTCCCATCCCGTTTCTGACTGAAAAAAATCCGTGGCTGATCACTTATTTATTCACAGGCGTCTGGCAAAGTGCCGGTTGGGGGACTATCCTTTATCTGGCGGCGTTAACCGGTGTCAACCGAGAGCTGTTTGAAGCTGCTGAAGTGGATGGAGCGACAAGGCTGAAGAAAATCCGCTACATTACGCTTCCTAGCATAAAACCAACCATCGTGACGCTGCTTATCCTCAATCTGGGAAAGATGGTCAGCATCGGCTTTGACCGCCCTTACATTATCGGTAACACTGCTGTGCGTGAGTATTCTGATGTGCTCAGTACCTTTGTGTACCGGGTGGGTCTAGAATCCGGACAATATACGTTGGCTACTGTAGTCGGATTGTTCCAGGCCGTGGTGGGACTGGTGTTTATTTTTGGCTCCAACTATATTTCGAAAAAAGTGACCGGAGACGGTATTTTATGATAAAGAAAGAAGGAGGCGGAGTGCTATGAGTGAACGTACCTCAAACCGGATATTCGATATCGTCAATATAACGTTTGTTGCCTTGTTCGTTTTGTTCTGCTTGGCTCCGTTTTTGCATGTGATTGCCGTGTCGCTTAGTTCCAACCGGGCAATTACTTCTGGAGAAGTAACGATCTTCCCCATTGAATTGAACTGGAATGCATACATTAATGTTTTTTCCAATAATGCGATGATCCGCTCTCTTGTCTTTACGGTTATTCTGACGTTTGCCACAACGGTGCTGTGTATGCTTTTCACTGTCGCAGCAGCTTATCCGCTGACCAAAAGAAAATTGAAGGGCCGTAAATTTTTTATGTATCTGATCGTTATCACTATGTTTTTCAGCGGCGGTATTATTCCTGAATATTTGTTGATCCGTGATTTGCATTTGATTAATTCGGTCTGGTCGCTTATCCTGCCAGGTCTGGTCAGCCCCTTTAACCTGATTATCCTGATCTCCTTTTTCAATAACATCCCTGCCAGCCTGGAGGAATCGGCCGAAATCGATGGCAGTTCCCATCTTCGTACCCTGATGAGTATTATATTGCCGCTATCCATGCCGGTTATGGCCACATTGGCGCTTTTCTACGCAGTGGGAAGGTGGAACGGCTTTCAGGATTCTTTGATGTATATCAATAATCCGGATTTGTATCCGCTCCAGCTCAAGCTGTTCCAGATGGTGCAGAACAACATGGTATCCGAACTGACACAAATGGAAGGTGCCAACCGGACCCCACTGACACCAGAGAGCCTAAAAGCGGCCACCGTTATCTTTGCAACAGTACCGATCCTTGCCGTATATCCATGGCTGCAGAAATATTTTGTCAGCGGTGTAATGCTTGGTGCCGTAAAAGGTTGAACCGTAAGCTGTAACAAGGGAGGAGAACATAATTATGGAGGACAAAGGCATATTTTCGTTCTCAACTTGCTGGAACATTAAGCGTCATTCCATCGGCAGTGAAATGCTGCGGGAAATCCGCGATCTGGGCTTTCAGCGAGTGGAGCTGAACTATAATGTGACTAAGGAAATGCTGGAAACGATCGAGCCGATGCTTGAGCGGGGGGAGATGGGGATCTCCAGTGTCCACAACACCTTCCCGCATGTGCAGGACTCCGATTATGGCACAGATTCCGTGCTGCTAGGTTTTGAGGATGAGGAGAAGCGGCAGCGGGCGATTGAGCTGCTGATTGGCTCGGCTAAGTACGCTCAGCGTTACGGAGGAGAAGCTGTTGTTGTGCATCCCGGTGAGGTACCCTTTCCAAATGATATCAGCAAAGAGCTGGAGCAGATTTATAACGGAGAGGGTAGAGATTCTAACGCTTATCGCAGCAAATGGGCGGAACTGATGGAGCGGCGGGAAGCCTATAGCGCCGGCTATGTGCAGAAAATTATTGAAAGCCTAGATGAAGTATGTAACCGGGCAGTTTCTGAGGGGCTAAACGTACGCTTTGGTATCGAAACACGTTCCAAACCGCAGCAGATTCCGACGCTTGCGGAAGCCAAAACGATTATTAAGGCGCTAAAAGGAGCACCTGTGGGCATATGGTATGACACCGGGCATGCCATTATGATGGACCGTTTGGGTTTGTACGACAGTGTGGCGGAAATGGAAGGTCTGATGGATGATATTGTAGGTGTTCACATTCATGAGACCATCGGTCTGTCTGATCACTGGTGCCCTTATGTAAACAGCGGGAATATGGAATTCTATGATGCTTATCTGCCGATGATTGAACGGGCGGGGGTCAAGGTGTATGAGCTGAAGGCAGCTTGCCAGCCGGAAGAAATTGCTGAAAGTCATCGGCTGCTTATGGCCAAGTTAGCGCTTAGAGGGCAGGTCTGATGTTGAACGATGAAGACCGTAGGTTAGCTATGAAGTATGCTCCGCGCTTATTATTCGATCAGAACGAGCCATTTTTTCCGGTACGTCTCGGTATAACGGTGATGCGGCAGGAGGAGGAGTCTCCTTCCTTCCGGCGCCGTCTAGCTGTGAACCATCCGGATGTGCTGGCCGTTGTGGAATACGCGATTTATTACGATTATGATATTCAGCATTTATATGATCTGGAGCATGTGTGGGTTTACATCGGTAGAGACGGGGAAGTGGTGGATGCCGAAGCGAGCTTTCACGGGAAATTCCTTAAAGTGCTGCTGCGCGGGGGCAGCAATCTAAGCGGGACACGGGTAGATCTATATGTCCAACCCGGCAAGCATGCTCTTGCCCCGTTTCCTGAAGTCTTTGAGCTGTTACCGGGATTCGCATCCAGTACACAGGATGGAGCAGGTGCGGAGGGTCTGATTTATGGCGACTTTTTTCACGGCATTCTGGCGTCCGATGGAGAAACTGACCGTCTTGTCCACCGTTATCTGCAAACCTGCCGGTTCACGCCTTCCCTGTCCTATTCGTGCTGGGAATATGCGGACCGGGAGGAATTGTTCGTTTCTTGGAATCAACTGTTCACGGAAATTCCTGAACGTATCCGACAAGAGCTGGCGCGGCTTCAGCTCCTGTTACCACCCAGACATTGAGCAGATTGTTAACATGGAGGGAAGTATAATGTACAAGCAACTGGTAGCCAGTAATGATAGAGCGGCAGTGGAGGGATTATCCCGGCAGGTGCTTGATCCGACGAGCCGCTATTATGGAGGGACAATAGATCCGGGTACTGGCGTTGCCTGGGTTAATCATACGACCGGCACACCAACCGATATGTGTTATTGGGGAGCGGCTCTGGTTAACCCGGATTCCGCATTCTACCGTGATGAGCTGCTGCTGGCCCGCCTGCTGCTGGCGACGGAGTTCGTGCTGCGTGCACAACATGAGGATGGCTCGATCTCTCCGGGCTGGACGAACTATCATTCTCCCCCGGATACAGCCTTTGTCATCGTCGGCTATGCTCAGCTATACCAACTGTTGGCGTCGCAGGATTGGGCGCCACTGCAACAGGTGCTTGATAATATGCTCTTGTTTCTTAAGCGAACTATTCCCGTCATGCTTACAGGGGGCTGTCACACGCCGAATCATCGTTGGGTATTGTGTGCAGCACTGGGATTTCTGCATGAACTGTTCGGACTGGAGGAGGCTGTCCAACGGGCGGAACAGTGGTTGGCGGAAGGGATGGATATTACACCTGATGGAGAATGGACGGAGCGCAGCAACGGTATTTATAGTGCGGTCAGCGACATCATGCTGATTCATGCCGCTCGTCTGCTGGATCGGCCGCAGTTGCTGGAGCCAGTTCGTCTGAATTTACACATGATGGTCTATTTGGTGCATCCTAAGGGCGAAGTTGTGACCGATTATTCTGGACGCCAGGATCTGGGGAGCTTTCACGACCTGTCTCCATATTATTTACCGTTCGCTATTCTGGCCCGTTCCGATAAGGAGCCATTGTTTGCGGGGATGGCCGAATGGGCAGGCAGAGCACTGGAAAATCCGGGGGTCTGCTCTGTCAACGTACTTGTACGTATGCTGCTGGAGCCGGAGCTTCAGCAACCTTTTGAAGATTCGGCAGCTCTGCCTGTAAAATATGAGAAAATACTGAACGGCGATTTTCCGCGACACGGCTATCTGCAGGATATGGAGAAGTCCGGCCATCAAGGGCGAATTTACCACAGCCGGCTGCATACTGATTTCGGAGCACCGGTTGCGCGCTACAGGGACGGGAACACTAGCGTGACCTTAATCACGGAGACGCCGTCTTTTTTTGCACTCCGTCACGGTGCCGTCAGGCTGCTTGCAGTGCAACTGGCTTCTTACTTTAATCCGGGATATGTCCCGATGCAGAAAATGATCAAACTACCTGACGGATACCACCTGTCAGGAGAACAAAAGAAGGGTTATTACGGTCCTGTAGAAGGTGAACTGCTTCCGCAAACATCTGGGGAGCCAGTAAGCCCTTGGTATCTGCTACCGCATCAGAGCCGCGCACTTACGCATGAACAGACATTCGGCGTGGAGACGGAGGTTCAACGCACGGACAGAGGGTGGACCCTCCGGTTGCATGCTGAGGAACCTACAGAGGTTATGACACAGCTGTCTTTTATTTTTGGACGTGAAGGATGTTTCACATCGGGTGAATTGCAGGCTGTCGGAGAGGACCATTATCTCTGGAACGGCGGTAACCTCCGCTATAGTTGTGAAGAGGACTGGATTGAACTGACAGGGGGCGAGCTTGGCCATCTGGCGGCTACGGTGCGTGAGGCGAAGCTACAGGATAACTGCAAGGCGGTGTTGGTCAATTTTATGACCCCGTTCGATAAGACGATTACGATCACTCTATCTCCTTCCATGATAAGAGAGTAACCTTTGCAACAATTTACAATTTAGCAGACGTTGACGTTACACCTCAGTCTTAGAATAATAAGCCTTATTAAAAAACCTTCCATTAGAAGCAAACCTGGAGTTATCAGGTCTAATGGGAGGTTTTGTTATGCATCTGCTAAGCATAGACTCACCAGATTTTAACCGTGCATAATGGTATAAGTAAGAAATCCGGGGGCACCAGCCGTCAGAAATTCAAACATTCTCCGAAGCCGTGACTGTCAGCTTTTATAAAATTTCCTTTAGTTTGGTTTACATAGGCACTTTTTTCGGTGGTCAAGTGTTATAGAGATATAAAGGTTAAGGAGGTGCTTACATCGCCACAGGATTCGCTAGACTCGACAGAGTTGGAAGAGCTAATCGTTAGGATTCAAAAGGGAGATTCCGAGCAGTATGCTTTAATTGTCAGGTCATTCCAAAAGCCGATCTATCGATATTGCTATCGTTTGTTAGAAAACAAGCAGGATGCGGAGGACGCGGTTCAGGATATTTTGGTAAAGGGTTATCAATCTATCCGGCAATACAAATCGCAAATGCATTTCTCGGCATGGCTCTATCGTATCGCATATCATCATTGCTTAAATCTGCTGCGCAGGCGTCGTCTGCATAAGCAAGTCATGCGTATTTTTCGTCCGGAAGTACTGTCTGCAAGTCCTGAACAGGAGCTGGATGCTCGGTTGTACAGTCCTTCATTGTCTGCAGCTTTAGCGCGATTGTCGCTTGAGGAGAGAAACATACTTATTCTGCGGGTGTTTGAGGAACAAACTTATGCTGAGATAAGTGAGATTCTAGGGGTCAGTCCCAATGCGCTAACTAAAAGAATGAATCGGATCAAGCTAAAGGTTCAGGAAGCTATGAAGTCAGAGGAGGAGATCATATGGAAAGAAACAAAATCAGCAATGAATACCAAGATATAATTTATGCCTCGGCGGGCAATGAACTTTTGGATGAGGTAGATGTAGAAGATAAGGTCATGGGGCGTATTACTGGCATAACAGGTCGAAAGCGATCGTTCTCGCTGAGGGTGATGAATAAAACAACGGCAGTGGCCAGTATGTTAACGCTGTTTCTGCTGATTTCTGTGACTGCGTATGCTGCGTCTGAATATATCCAAATCCGCAATAGTGAAGGAGTAGTGAAGGTCCAACATGTTGCGCCGACTGAATCTGCAGAAAGGGCTTCTTATGATAAATATGCGCAGCAAGCAGAAGAGTTCGCTAAACCGGGTGAATTGATCGCTTATCTTGTGAAAAATAAAGCAGGTGCAGCAGGCTTGGCGACAGAATTGCAGTTTAAGTATAAAGAGCAGCGGATAGATGCGTATTCTGATTTTTTAAAAGAAATCAAAAGAACAGGGGCGCCAATGCTTCCCAAAACGGCAGCGGGGTACGCTTTTAAATATGGTGTAATCCATCCTAATTCTCCGACTACGGATACAGCTAAGCCAGGTTCTCTGTATAAGGAAACATTAAATGATCTTACCGCTCAGGCAAATAAGGACAAGGGGACCCGCAATTTGTTTATGAAGGCTATACCGTGGTCCGAGCCAGGGGCGCTAAGTGTAACTTATTCGAAGAACAATGCTTTTATAGGGATCTCAGCAACGCTCATGCATGGCGGCAAGGTTTTCGTGGAACAAACGCCTGAGAATCAAGTTAATAAGCTCACAGTTGCAGGGACAGAAGTTATCTATAACGAGGTAGTAAGGGAAGAAGTCAGCTATGATTATCTGAACTGGTATAACGAGAAGCAGGATGCGTATTATACACTCACCAGCTATGGAGATAAGATTTTGACCCAGGAGCAATTTTTACAGCTGGCTGAGGAGCTATTGAAGTAGAGTTTTGAAGTTTGAGGTTTGAGGTTTGAAGTTTGAGGTTTGAGGTTTGAAGTTAGTAGTTAGTAGTTAGTAGTTAGTAGTTAGTAGTTAGTAGTGCGTAGTGCGTAGTGTGTAGTATGTAGTTTGAAGGTGCATGCGCTAAGTTAGTTGTATTATGTGCAATTAAAGTTCACCAATAGCTGTATATAGGCCCTTTAGTTGTACTTGATGCAGCTATTACTGGTTAGATTAGTGGAAATAGACGTTTTTACGGATTTTAGTTGTAGAGAATGCAATTAGAGAAGAGGCTATGAGCGGATCAGAAATAAATAAGTGTATAAAATACAGTTAAATCGTATGCAGGGAAGGCAGCAATTGGATTCAGATATAAAAGAAGGTATCCCCAAAGCGAGAGCTGTAGGGATACCTTCTTAATATTCTTATATCTTCGAAAATTCGAAGAGCGTTAGCCTTCTAGCAGTAGTGCTTCCGGATCTTCCAGCAATTCCTTCACTTTGACCAGGAAGCTTACCGCTTCAGAGCCGTCAACGATCCGGTGATCATAGGAAAGGGCGATGTACATCATTGGACGGTTTACGGTTCTTTCTTCGTCCAGCGCGATCGGACGTAATTGGATCTTATGCATCCCTAGAATACCCACCTGTGGTGTATTCAGAATCGGTGTGGATAACAAGGAGCCGAATACGCCACCGTTGGTGATGGTGAATGTTCCGCCTTGCAGCTCGGAGAGGCTGAGCGTATTGGCACGTGCTTTGGAAGCGAGCTCGCCAATCTGGCGCTCGATTTCCGGGAAGCTGAGCCGATCCGCATCACGGACTACGGGAACTACAAGTCCTTCTTTCGCTGCAACAGCAATACCGATGTCGTAGAATTTCTTAACGACCAGATCTTCACCGTCGATTTCGGCGTTCAGCAGTGGATAGGTTTTAAGCGCACCGATCACGGCTTTGGTGAAGAAGGACATGAAGCCTAGTCCAACTTCATGTTTCTCTTTAAATGCATCCTTGCGACGCTTGCGGATGTCGAGGATCGCTGTCATGTCCACCTCGTTGAAGGTGGTAAGCATGGCCGCGGTCTGCTGCGCTTCGACCAAGCGGCTGGCAATCGTGAGCCGTCTGCGTGACATGCGCTTGCGCTCCACGTTTTTGCCCTCGTCCGGCGTGGCTTTGCCCGCTGCCGGCTTCGCTGGCTCCGGCTTGCCTTGCGGCGCCGGAGCTACCGGTGCAGCGGCCTGCGGCGCTGCTGCACCATGACCGGACACATCGGCCTGACCAATCCGGCCGATAGGATCACGGGCGCTAACCTCGCCGAGGTCGATGCCGCGCTCCCGTGCCAGCTTGCGTGCGCCCGGCGATGCCAATGCAGCATGGCTGTCGCCACCTGCTGCAGGCACTTCGGGCGCAGCTACAGGCGCGGCGGCTGCTACTGCGTTGCCGCCTGCCGGAGCCGCTTTAGGCGCTTCGGCTTCGCTTGCAGCGGCCCGCGGCGTACTGCCGCTTGCGGCTCCAATGATGCCGATGGCTTCGCCAACGGCTACGTTCTCGCCCGCTTGACGCAGGATGGTGGAGATGACACCCTCCACCTCTGCACTAATTTCCAGATTGACTTTATCCGTTTCCAGCTCAGCGAGCACATCGCCTTGACCTACCGTGTCGCCTTCTTTAACCAGCCATTTGTAGATGGTTCCTTCGGATATGGATTCTCCCAGATCGGGTACTAAGATTTCTGACACAGGCCGTTTCCTCCCCAAACATAATGGTTTACGCTATTGTGATACCGTCCTCTTAAGAGGACGGTACAGCCGCTTGTACGTTCGAATTTGATTTTAGGGCTTCTGTTACAATTCTACGTTGTTCGAAGCTATGCACATCTGCATAACCACTGGCCGGGCTGGAACGTTCCGGACGGCCGATATATCTTACGCCGGCATTTTTCGGTGCGATGGCGCGTAACCGAGGCTCACTATAGCTCCAGCCGCCCATATTTTTCGGCTCTTCTTGCACCCAGACAATTTCCTGAAGGGAGCTGAAGGAGTTTAAATGTTCGCTTAGCTCCTGTTCCGGGAACGGATAAAGCTGCTCTAGGCGAAGAACATGCAGCCATGACCAATCCTTATCCGGTGCTGCTTCCAGTTCTGTTTGGATGTCGATAGCGACTTTACCGCTGCAGACTACGAGCCGTTTAACTTCACTTGGTTTCTGGCCAAGCAAAGATTCAGCTAATACAGGCTTGAATTGTCCTGAAGCCAGCTCGGTTCCGGCAGAAGTGCTGCGCGTATTCCGAATGAGACTTTTCGGCGTCATAATGACTAGCGGTCTAGCATCTTCCTGCCCGCATAACGCTGCTTGGCGCCGCAGCAGATGGAAATATTGCGAAGCGGTAGTCAGGTTAGCGACCGTCCAGTTCTCCTCAGCGGATAGCTGCAAGAACCGTTCCAGCCTACCGCTGGAGTGCTCAGGTCCCTGTCCTTCGTAGCCATGCGGCAGCATGATGACGAGATTGCTGCGCTGTGTCCATTTGGCGCGTCCAGCGGCAATGAACTGGTCAAAAATAACCTGACCCGCATTGGCGAAATCACCATACTGTGCTTCCCAGATTACGAAGGTTTCCGGTGCAAACACATTATAACCATATTCAAAGCCTAATACTGATGCCTCTGACAATGGACTGTTGTATACGCCAAAGGAGGCACGGGAATCGCTTAGCTGATGTAGCGGAGAGAATAAATCTCCTGTTTTACTGTCGTGCAGCACCAGATGGCGATGTGCGAAGGTTCCGCGCTGGGCATCTTGACCGCTCAGTCGGATGGGCGTTCCATTTTTCAGAATGGTAGCGAAGGCTAATGTTTCAGCCAGTGCCCAGTCGACCTTTTCACCCTCATTCAGTGCATCTTTACGACGTTGTAAAATGCGCTCCAGCTTCGGGTAAACCTGGAATCCAGCAGGAACCGTCAACAGTTCACGATTGATCTCCTGCAGGCTGGAGATGGATACCGCTGTAGTGTTTGCCGCTGCGCGGTCCGTTTGTAGAGGAATGAAGGCTTTGGGTTCTTTTTTCTTATGATTGCCTTCCTTCATAGTATCGTACGCACGCTGCAATACGCTTTCTGCTTCAGCATTCATCTTTTGTACGTCTTCGGCGGTAAGAACCTTTTCGTTTTTCAGTCTCTCTGCATAAACCTTGTAGACGGTTGGATGATTGCGAACCTTGCCGTAGACAATAGGTTGTGTGGTTTCAGGATCATCCATTTCGTTGTGACCATGACGGCGGTAGCCGATGAGATCAATTACGAAATCTTTTTTGAATTGATGGCGGTATGCGCTAGCTAAACGTACAGCTGCTACGCAGGCCTCTGGGTCATCAGCGTTGACATGGACTATTGGGATTTCATACCCTTTGGCGATGTCACTCGCATAATGCGTAGAACGGGAATCTTCACTTTCAGTCGTAAAACCAATTCGGTTATTAACAATGATATGGATCGTCCCACCATTTTGATAACCTTGAAGTTTGCCGATATTAAGCGTTTCTGCAACAATTCCTTCACCTGGAAAAGCAGCATCGCCATGCATCAGCACCGCCATAGCTTTACTGGTATCAATCTTCGGCAGTCCTGCAGTGCTCCGATCTTCTTGTGCGGCACGAGTGAAACCTTCCACGACAGGATTGACGAATTCCAAGTGACTTGGGTTATTCGCTAGTGTTATTCTTGTGCGTACGGTTTCTCCTTCACGGACAGCACGGTCTGCACCGAGATGGTATTTCACATCACCTGTCCAACCATAGTTAATGCCTGTGGAGCCTTCGGAAGGGAAAAGCTCCTTGTTCGGAGAATGATGAAACTCTGAAAATATGATATCATAAGGTTTGCCCAAAATATGTGCAAGAACGTTGAGGCGGCCGCGATGCGCCATGCCCATCAAAATATGCTCCGCACCGTCATGTGCAGCAGCACGTACGATTTCATCTAACATCGGCACAAGAGCATCATTGCCTTCAAGACTGAAACGCTTCTGACCTACAAAAGTCTTGTGGAGGAAGGTTTCAAATTGCTCTACCTGAATCAGGCGGTTCAGGAGCTCTTTGCGTTCTGTATTATTTAGGGGTGCTGGTGAGCTGGTGGATTCTGCCTGTCTATTTAGCCATTGCAGTTCTTTTTCTTCATGCACATGCCCGAATTCATAGGCGATAGTCTTGGTGTATGCCTGACGCATACGTTGCACGGCATCCCATCCGGTATGCACATCATTCGGCGCATTTTCCCATATAAGCGTGGCAGGCAGTGCGATCAGGTCTTCGCGGGTCAGCCCATAGGTTTCAAGTTCAAGATATTTTGCCATGGGATTCTGATCGCGTACCAGCGGATCAATTTCAGCGGCCATATGGCCATATATACGAATATTGGCGATTAGCTTGGAAGCTCTTACTGCTTTTCTAAGCCATTCGGTGTCTCCCGAGATGCGCGGCTGAGGAGCCGGTTCGCTATCCGGAGTTAGGGGAGGAGGTCCCGAATTTGTAAAAAGCTCGCGATAATTATTTTCTACGGTGGAGGGATCTTTCACAAACTGTTCATATCTTTCTTGAATGTAGCCTAAATTGGGTCCGTAATACTTACTCCAAATGGATTCGTTATAGGGCTCTTTGGCTGCCATGAATACATCCTCCTTAACGGATGAACTCCATACGTGACATTTTGTGTCAACGCTTACTGGAGCTGTGATGATTGCGGTTTCATTTCTCATCTTATTGTGCTACTTTCGGCCACTGTAATCAATTCATTCTTTCGTCCAATACGTTCGCAAAATGGTATGGGTTAGCTTGTTCTAATGAAAAGAAGGGTGTTTCTTCTCATTACCCATTCTAAAGGCCTATTAAAATGATTCTATTATCCTTATTTTTAACTATTAGGTCAGTAAATATTTATTTTGCTAGTACAATTTATTTTATGTAACGGACGAGTATCGTGATAATCGGACAAGATCTTTGAAAAAAAATCTTTTATTTTTCGTTTTTAAAATAGAAAGTAACCAGGAATCGACACACTTTTCCGCTTTCTTTTTGTATAATGTTATTGCAGATAGTAATTTTATAGTTTTTTAAGTAGATCCTTTCGTGAAAAGGGTCCAGTAAAAGGTAAACTTGCCGAAAGGCAGGGGCACAAAGTCGCGGGTCTAAGGTAGAGATACTATGACAGCCGGATTGCCTGGGGACGTAAAATCTTAGGGGGAGATTTTTTGGAAAAGTCCAACCAGGGTAGCAACAGAGAACAGCAGTTTATTGATCTGGATCAAGAGTGGGTACATTTATTATTAGCAGCTAAGAAGGCTGGCATTAAGGCAGATGAAATCCGCCAGTTCTTTCATGAGAAAACTGTGCAGATCGTGCAGTAATACATTAGAGGGGTTACATATCGAAAAAGGGCACAGCGGTTCTTCGCTGTGTCCTTTTTCGATATGATTTAGTAGAAGAGAGGATCGTACCAGATTAGTAGGAAGTATTAATCCTTTTGATCGAGCTTCCATTTCTGATAGTCCAGAAATTCTTTGAATTCGCGTTTGCTAATGCCTGAGTCCATAGCTTCCTGCACCAATCGGAACCATTCCGAATCTAAATGTGATTCCTCTGCATCATTGGGTTCTCCATAGAGTAGGGCATGAATGGATACCTGAAGCGCGTCAGCGATTTTTTCGATAAACTGGATGGATGGATTGGATTGGATGTTTCTCTCCACGTTGCTAAGATACGACTTAGCCACATCTGCTCTGTCCGCAAGCTCAGATAGGGAGAAACCCTTGTCTAGGCGGAGCTGCTGGATACGTTGGCCCATATTCTGTGGCACTATGCTGACGCCCCTCCGTAATTTTTGTTATTAGTATAGCAAATATCAATAAATCGGACAAAGTTTATTGTAAAGAGAAGAGCAGCAATCTGCTTATCCGTGGCCGGATTCAGGATCTGCTGCTCTTCGAGTATTTTATTAAATTACTTTATTGATCTTAGTAGTCTTTTTTCGCACCTTGTTTAGCTACGAAATCCCAAGTCAGTGTTAAGCTATCGCCTTGGAAAATATTTTGATCTTGGTTATTTTCCACAAATTCGAATTGGACGGAGAAGCTGTCGTTGGTACCGGCTTTAATACCGGATGCTTCGGTAAAGAGTTGATCCCAACCTGTATTTTTTACGAGATCCGGATGCTGACTTTTTAAAGCAGCAAGTGTAGTCTCATAAACTACATTTTCAGGAGAGACGATAGGTACTCCTTTATCATTATTTCTAAGGAATTTAACTTTAATGAACTCGGCTAAATCCAGGTAGTTATCTCCTTTAGCATCCGTGATTTGAGTCGATGTATTCAGAATAATAGATCCGATATCGAGCGAACCATCGTTTTTCAATTTGAAGGATTTAGTTACAGTATCACCTGGTTTCAGGTTAGGAATATTAACGATGACAGAAGGGTCGGAGTTCAGATCGAGCGTGCCCGCTGCGAATGTAGCTGTGCTTTGCGCAGTGTCGCTAAAGTATGCGAAGGTTCCTCCGCCGATTAATGATAAACCCAGTGCTGCAGATGCTACGCCAAGACCCAATGTTTTCTTGATACCCATAATAAAATTCCTCCTCAAATTTGTGTTTGAATTTTTTATAAAATTTATATATTGTATCTTCCGGTTCGTAAGCGGAAGTGGACAATCAACTTAGGGCTGTGTTTCTGTTGGGGGCGGTGAGGCTGGCAGTAGGGCAGCATTTTTCTTTTCTAATGCAGCTACAGCCTTCCAAGAGGTATACAGAGCATAGAGCAGAAGCATCAAGCCAGGCACGATCATGAGGACTACACTTCCAGCTTTGGAAACCGCGAAATTCATAGCGTAACCGACATAGGGTACAGTGACCCCGGTATACTGAGCTACAACATTCACAGAACTGGTAGGGTTCATGTCGGGCGCGTCGTTGTTATCGCCTTTAGTGCGATAAACAGCTTCACCAGTAGCGTTATTGACGGTCGCTTCTACAATCCGGTGAGTAATGAGCAGATTATCTTCATTCCTAAAGGTGATGACATCGCCTGGTTTGAAACGATTCATATCCCCTCCGGGTTTTAATGCGACAATTGAGCCTGTCTGAATTCCTGGTTCCATCGATCCTGAGAGTACGGTTTTGATCTCATATCCGAAGAAAGCAGGTTCACCGCCGGAGGCCTTGGATAACACTACGGCTGCCACCAGCAGAATAAAGATCACAAGCATTAAGCTCGATAGGGTATTATTGATAATTTTTTTAATTCGCATCTTATTCTCCACCTTTCTCAGGTTGAGGGTCCGAAGGAGCTTGGGTTGCTACCGGCGGGGTAGTCGTACTGTCTTCCGCCTTTGGCGTCTCTTGTGGAGCCTCTTGCTGAGGGACATCTTTTGGAATTGTGAGCTCTTCGTCAATTTCCGGCTTAACCGGATCAGTGGCTGGGGCTTCAGGTTGTTCTTTATTTGGGGCTTCCGGAGCAGTTTCGCCTGATGTTGGAGGGGTTGCCTCAGCTTTGGCTTTATCCTCGGCTTCTTGTTGCTTTTTCTCCTCAGCCAAACGTTCTTCTTCTTTTTTCGCTTCTTCTTCTTTCTTTGCTTGCTCTTCTTCTAGCCGAGCTTTTTCAAGCTCTTCTAGTTTTTGCTCGCGAGTCTGACTGATCAATTGGAGTTTATCTTGAAGGGTAGTGATACCTGAGGTTGCCGATTCTTTATGGTTAGTCAATTCGGTATTTAGAGCTTCATAAGATGAGGTGAGGTCGCTAGAGATCACGCCGTCTGGTTGAGTGAAGGTAATCAGGAATGGCAGTGGCTGTGGGAACTCTCCTTCGCGTAATTCAAGTTGTCCATAAACATCACTGGTAACTACCGAAGCGAATGGAAGACCAACATCGTGTATGGAGGTTAGGTAACTAATAACTCCATTTAAGGAAGCATTCAAGGATTCCGAGATCACACCGCTTTGATTCAGGCTGCTTTGTAAATCTCTGAAAAATTGCTCGTCCTTGATTTCTAGACAGTTGGAATCTAGAGAAGTCATATATCCTCCTATCTGGAAGAGTAAGGCTGCTGCTGCACTTAGCTCATTGTGGATTTGATTCCAAATTTGGCTGTTAGCCGCCAGTTGCTCGTTAACGCTATCTATTTGGGATTGAAGCGCCGCTATTTGCGAAGAAATCTCTTCTGCAGCGACATCAAGCTCTTCCAGCGACATCCCTTCTATTCCCGAAACGTCCGAGTAGTTAGCTGATGAGGAAAAGGGCTGTAGTGATTCTTTTAAAGTGAGCGCTCGATTAACATGCTCTTTGAACTCTGTAAGCAGTGCCTTGATCGAATTCGGAAATACTTCGCAAAAGCTAATCGTGCTAGTGGTTTGCGTAGCGGCTCCAAAGCCTCCATAGGTACCACCAACTTGCTGCGAGGTATATAGAAATAAGACGGAGACAGCCATTCCTGATTGCAGTATACGTAATCCGATTTTCCTGTTTCTTCTAGGTCTTCTCCTTGCTGATCTGGGTCTCAGAGGAATACCTCCCCTCAATGTCTGTTTCTTTGGTTCGTTATTATCGTTCTTTATTAAGAACAACTTCTGTAATGAATCATACATGGAATAAATCAAAAAGAAAACTGCCAATAACGCGCATTTGTACTCTATAAAGAACGAAAATGATAATTTATCTCTAAATAACTCCATATATCGCTCGATTACTAAATATATTCTCAATAAAGAACGATAAGTTAGAGTGATTCGCAAAAAAATACCCGGCTCGCAGTAGTAACGCGAGCCGGGCATAAGCGGAGTAATGAAGTTGAGAATATAAATGTATATGTTACGGAAGTTTTGAACCGCGTGAACTAACATACAGGTCATACCATTCTTTACGGCTCAGCTCCAGCTTGTCCGCATCGGCACAGGCAGTAATACGCTTCGGATTCACAGTTCCAATAACAGGCTGAATGGCAGCTGGATGTGTCATTAGCCAAGCCAGTACAATGGCTTCGGGTGTTGTTCCTTTTTCATCTGCGAGCTGTTGGACCATAGCTGCTGTTTGGACGATATTCTCCGGTTGATCCTCTAATGAACGCCCGCTAAATAGACCTTGGGCGAGTGGCCCCCAAGCTTGAAGCTGAATGTTCTCCATTCGACAATGTTCAAGGGTTCCCTCAGGGAAGATAATATCCTTCCAGGGTTCACGATTTACACTGATTCCAGCATCCACCCAGCTGATCTTAGCCAAGCTCATATGCAGCTGGTTTACGATAAAAGGTTCATCGCAATAAGTCTGCAGCAGCTTGATCTGAGCGGCGCTCATATTGGAAACCCCGAAATGACGAACCTTACCAGCGGCCTTCAGTTGATGTAATGCGGAGGCTACTTCCTCGGGATCCATTAAGGGATCAGGTCTATGCAGTAGAAGAATATCAATGTATTCGGTCCCAAGTCGTGACAATATTCCATCTACACTGTTCAGAATATGTTGGCCAGAGAAATCAAACGTATTAGTGCTGTCTCCAGGCTCCATTAGCTTAATTCCACATTTAGATTGAATTATGATTTCTTCACGTAGTCTTGGACGATCCTTAAAAATCTCACCGAATACTTTCTCCGCCTTCCCACGAGTATAGATATCTGCATGATCAAACATGTTGATGCCGATGGAAAGGGCGGCATCAACCGCTTCATGTCCCTGTTTAACATTCTCCGCAGTAATCGGCTCATGGTCCCAGTCACCGCCTAGCCCCATGCAGCCTAAAGCAATGCGGCTTGCGGGAATCCCGCGCTTGTTTAAAGGTAACGCTTTCAACAATGTGATTCCTCCTTGGAAATTATGATTGCGTACTTGTAGATATTGTACACTCTCAGAAGCCCGTATGGTATTTTTTGTCGCTGGAAGAGCGGTGTTTGGTCTCTTCTTTATTCTTTTCTTCTTGCTTTTCCAGCGTCAAATCTTCCATCGGAATCGGGTCTACATTCTGCTCACTTTCATGAAGATCGAATAGACTTTCTTTTTCTGTTGGATATTGTTCCGGGTGATCCCGTTTGTCACTATTCAGCTGATGTTTTTCTTGAGTCATTTTTACCGCCTCGCCTTTCTTTGAGATTTAATGGCTATTGTGCTCGTTAATAAACGTATTTTGACTCCCTTAAACAGAAAAAAGAGGCCATTAGGCCTCTAAATTCAACGGTGTCCCTATGTCTTTTAGCTTGCGCGCTACAACATCATCGTATAGGCGCTGCAGCCATTTCAGCTCAGTCAGGGTGTGCTCATATGTACCGTACATTAGATGCAGGGCAGAACGAGGCACGATGGAGATATGCTCCTCGTATACCTGATAAGCCAGATTAACCTGATGTTCTGTTTCCCGGAGGCGTTCCTCGAGCAGCTTCTCAACCTTGCTCTGATCGATATGACGGGACATAGCCAGGGCCATATACATCGGATGATAGAAGGGTTCGTTTTTCTTAATCTGTTGCAGGATAAGCTGTTCGAATAAAGCTTTACCTTGCTCCGTTATGGCATAGATTGTTTTGTCCGGCCGATCACTGCTGCGGATGACCTCTAAAGCTTCTATATAACCATCTTGTGCAAGCTTATCCACAGCATAATAGAGTGATCCCATCTGCAGCTTGGTGATCCGGTCCATGGAACGTTCCTTCATCACTAATGTGATTTCATAGGGATGCATGTTCCGCTCCAGCAGTAAACCTAAAATGGCTAATTTCATGGACATAATGGTTACCTTTTGCCCTCTGACGCCTGAACAGCTTTAGCAGGAATGGTAAGACGGTCTTTTGGCATGAGCAGTACAAAGACTAGACCGAGCACTGCAGGAATCAAAGCCCACATAAAGGTTTGTGCAATAGAGGTGGATAACGCACTTGATATTTTTTCTAATATTTCAGCAGGGATCTTTGCTCTTGCTTCAGGTGTTAACGCAGCGCGTGGATCTCCGAAAGCTGCTGACTGTTCACTACCGCCAAAAGCATCGCTTAGACTGTTAGTAAAGCTATTCCGCTGAATAATCCCGAAGATCGTAATTCCCAGCGTCATTCCAAGGGAGCGCATGAAGGTACTGGTCGATGTTGCCGATCCCCGTTGGCGCATATCGAAATTATGGATAGCTGCCATACTCAGCACGGAGAAGGAAAAGCCTACGCCGAACCCAGTCAGAGCCATAAATACATTAAGCATGAGGCGGGAGGTATCTGGTGATAAAGTGCTTAGGCTGTAGACCCCTGCGACAAAGCAGACTGCGGATAGGATCATAATGTTGCGGAAGCTGGTTTTTGTTGTAAGCAGCCCCCCGGTCTGACTGCCAACGACCGTACCGATCATCATCGGCATAAGGATCAGCCCTGAGTTCGTAGCTGAGCCGCCAAATACACCCTGCACAAAGATAGGAATGTAAATAGTAGCTACGATAAAAGCAGAGCCATAAAATAGGCTGGTCACGCTGCTTGTTGCAAACAACCGTTTGCGGAACATAGCGAACGAGATCACAGGTTCAGCAGCTACTCTCTCAATAAGGAGAAACGCCAGCAAGAGAACAGCAAAACCTACGAATAAGCCAAGGATGGCACTGGAATCCCAAGCATATTGATTACCACCAAGTTCCAGAGCGAACATTAGGCAGATAATCGCGCCAACCAGAGTGAAGGCTCCGCCCCAGTCAATGCGCTGTTTAGCGTGGGAGATCGACTCCTTATAAGAAGTTGCAATCAGGAACAGTGCAATAATTCCTAGCGGCAGGTTAATGTAGAATACCCACTGCCAACCAACATAGTCGGTAATATAGGCACCGAGTAAAGGTCCAAGTACACTGGAGATTCCGAAGACGGCTCCAAAGAGACCGGTCAATTTCCCTCTTTTTTCAGGCGGGTAAATGTCGAAAACGATGGTGAAGGCGATTGGCATTAGTGCACCGCCGCCGATCCCTTGAATGGCACGGTAAATACTGAGCTGTGTGATACTGGTGGCAGTACCGCACAGAGCCGAGCCAATCAGGAATACAATCAATCCGAAAATGAAGAAACGTTTACGTCCATACATATCAGAGAGCTTGCCGAAGATAGGGGTTCCGGCCATTACCATTACCATGTAAGCTGAGGTGACCCATACGATTTTATCCAGACCACCAAGATCTGAGACTATCGTTCCCATAGCTGAAGCTACAATGGTATTGTCCATTGCGGACATAAGAATACCAAGCAGCAGGCCAACCACTACGAGTTTAAGATTACTTTCTTTAGTATGCATGCTTCGCAGCTCCTTTTTCTTAATAGTGATAGTGATAGTTCTGTTCGAAAAATGTTCATAATTAGAAGCAAAATTTATTATATTCAAATTTGAATAGGGAGGCAATAGTTTTTTTTAAAAAATAGAGATGTATAGCCAACCGTAGAAGAATACGGCGGTAATATAGGGACAAACTACCCGTGGAGATCATCTGTGGATGAATTAGGAATGCCTCTTGACATACCCTACGGGGGTATATTATATTATAACCAAGGAGGCTGATTCTTATGTCTACTGCCAAGAAAGAGCAAGCTGCAGAATCCTGCGACATAAATTGTCATTCTTCATCATCAGGAGAACGAAAAAGTCATCATTCGGCAGAATTCAAGAATAACTTGAATACGCGCCTCAACCGGATTGAAGGCCAGATCCGCGGGGTAAAGGGTATGATTGAGCGGGATACCTATTGTGATGATGTACTCAACCAGCTCGCAGCGGTACAGGCGGCGTTAAATGGTGTCGGTAAGATGCTGTTAGAAGGACATATGAAAAGTTGCATTGTTGAGCGAATCGAAGCTGGCGAACATGAGGTTATCGACGAGCTCCTAATTACGGTTAACAAATTAATGAAATAATAAGCTAATGCTTCTAGAGCATAGCTTCACAACATTTATTGGAGGTTATATTAATGTCAAACGCTACATTAAACGTTGAAGGAATGTCTTGTGGTCACTGTGTTAACTCCGTAGAGAAAGCCGTAGGCAATCTTGGAGCCACAGCTAAAGTTGATCTTGCTGCTAAGAAAGTTTCTGTCGAGTATGATGAGAACAAAGTAAGCCTTGGTGCGATTAAAGAAGCAATTGTAGATCAAGGGTATGACGTAGTTTAATTTGAAGCACAGTAATAAGGCTTGGAGTGATATGGGGAAGCTACCCAAAGCTCCAATGCCTTTTCTTTTAGAAATTATCATACCCTATAGGGGTATGTGGAGGCGTGGAAATCATGGATAAAACCAAAACAACAGCTTCACCAACCGAACAGCAGGCAACTGTACAGATTACAGGCATGACCTGTTCCGCTTGTGCAACCCGAATTGAGAAGGGTTTGTCCCGGATGGACGGCGTATCTCGTGCGAATGTGAATCTAGCCTTGGAACAGGCTACTGTTGGATTTGATCCGACAGTATCAGGGTTGCCACAAATTGAAGATAAAATCCGTTCTCTTGGTTATGACACTATTAAAGAATCTGCGGATTTTGATATATCGGGGATGACCTGTGCTGCTTGTTCCTCACGGATTGAAAAAGTGTTGAGCCGTACACCGGGTATAGCAGCAGTTAATGTGAATTTAGCGCTGGAAACAGCACATGTAGAATATACACCCGGTAATATCAGTCCAAGGGAGATCATGGAGAAGGTAAGCAGTATCGGCTATAAAGCTTCTCTTAAAGAAGACCGCAAGGATCATGTGGATCGTCGTGGAAAAGAAATTCAGCATAAAAAGTGGAAATGGATCATTTCTGCAATTCTTTCGTTCCCATTGTTATGGGCGATGGCGGGTCATTTCTCCTTCACCGGCTGGATTCCAACACCGGATATATTTATGAATCCTTGGTTCCAGCTTGTGCTGGCTACCCCTGTGCAATTTATCATCGGTTGGCAGTTCTACGTCGGTGCTTATAAAGCCCTTCGTAACCGGAGTGCCAATATGGATGTGTTGGTCGTATTAGGGACGTCGGCAGCTTATTTCTACAGTCTTTATCTGACTATTGATTCCTTAAGCATGAAGGAAATGAATCATACTGTAGAAATGTATTATGAGACGAGTGCTGTACTCATTACACTTATCCTTGTCGGTAAATGGTTTGAGGCGCTGGCGAAAGGCCGTTCCTCTGACGCAATCAAAAGCTTAATGGGTCTTCAGGCAAAAACCGCCCTCGTAATTCGGGATGGGCAAGAAATGAATATCCCGACAGATGAAGTTATTCCTGGTGATATTGTATTGGTGAAGCCCGGAACAAAGGTACCTGTGGATGGCGAAGTTGTCGAGGGGTCTTCTTCTGTGGATGAGTCGATGTTGACCGGAGAAAGTATTCCTGTGGAGAAAAAACCAGGGGATACCGTGATCGGTGCCACTATGAATAAGAACGGTATCTTGAGAATCAAAGCCAATAAAGTGGGTCGCGACACTGCGCTGGCTCAAATTATCCGAGTAGTGGAGGAAGCTCAAGGCTCCAAAGCTCCGATTCAGCGGATTGCCGATGTAATCTCAGGGATTTTTGTGCCGATTGTTGTGGGTATTGCCGTAATAACTTTTCTGATCTGGTATTTCTGGGCAGCCCCTGGCCAGTTCGCTGATGCCCTCGAAAAAGCCATTGCAGTGCTCGTAATCGCTTGTCCATGTGCGCTAGGTCTGGCAACGCCAACCTCCATTATGGCAGGATCGGGCCGGGCAGCAGAGCTTGGAATTCTCTTCAAGGGTGGGGAGCATTTAGAGGGAGCGCAAGGGATTCAGACCGTTGTGCTAGATAAAACAGGTACAGTGACGAATGGTAAACCCGTGCTTACCGATGTTGTGACTACTACTGGAATTGCAGCTTATGGAAAAGAAAACGCGGAAAACCGTTTGTTAGCTTTAACTGCAGCTGCTGAAAAGCTATCTGAGCATCCACTTGCGGAAGCTATTGTTGCTGGCGCTGCTGATAGAGGTTTGGCTTTGCCTACTGCTGAGCAGTTTGATAATGTGCCCGGACGTGGAATTATGGCCGTTGTTTCCGATCAGCAGGTTATGGTAGGCACGCGGCGGATGATGGAAGATCATCAGCTTGATATCACAGAATGGACTCCAATTATGAAGAAGCTGGAGGAGTCGGGAAAGACAGCTATGCTAGTAGCGGTAGAGAGTGAAATCGCTGGGATTGTGGCCGTTGCTGATACGATTAAACCGACCTCAAAAGCGGCTGTAGCCGCGCTCCATGATATGGGTATTGAAGTCGTAATGATCACTGGTGACAATAAAATTACAGCTGAGGCTATTGCGAAGCAGGCAGGGATCGAAAAAGTGTTAGCAGAGGTTCTGCCAGAGGGCAAAGCCGAAGAGGTTCGCAAGCTCCAACAGAATGGGACTAAGGTTGCCATGGTTGGGGATGGGATCAACGATGCTCCGGCACTAGCTACTGCCGATACGGGTATGGCGATTGGGACAGGAACGGATATAGCTATGGAAGCAGCTGATATTACGCTGATGCGCGGGGATCTGAAGAGTATTCCTGATGCGATCATGATGAGCCGCAAAACGATGAGAAATATTAAACAAAATTTGTTCTGGGCGCTTGCTTACAATACAATAGGAATACCGATTGCTGCACTTGGGTTTCTAGCCCCATGGCTGGCAGGAGCTGCGATGGCATTTAGCTCCGTGTCTGTTGTCTTGAATGCACTTCGGCTACAGCGGGTAAAGCTGTAATATCACTATCACTATTTAGGGAGTGGCCACAGTGCAAGTAAATAACGATACAATTTCTCTGTTAATGAAACATGCATCTGTCCGCAAGTTTCAGGATAAGCCAGTAAGTGAAGATCAGCTTAGCGCTATTATTGGAGCAGCTCAGATGGCTTCAACCTCAAGCAATGTTCAGGCTTATAGTGTTATTGCAGTTACTGACCCGGCACTAAAGACGGAGCTTGCGGGACTAGCGGGCAATCAGGCTTATATAGAACAATGCCCAGTGTTTTTGGTCTGGTGCGCTGATCTGTATCGGCTGCGCGAGGTGACGAAACCTCATTTGCAGAGAGAGACTTCTTATGAAGATTCTGCTGAGAACCTGATTGTAGCTACCGTTGATGTTGCGCTTGCTGCACAGAATGCTGCAGTGGCTGCGGAATCACTAGGACTTGGAATTGTATATATCGGTGGAATCCGTAACCGGATCGCGGAGGTATCGGAATTGCTGGGACTGCCTGAATTGGTCTATCCGATATTCGGGATGTGTGTAGGTTATCCTGACGGAGCTTCGGGCCTGCGTCCGCGGCTTCCACTAGAGGCTGTTCTGCATCGTAATCGCTACAATGCGGAAACCACTGTGGAGCAGGTCAAAACTTACGATAAAGTCTCCTCAGACTATATGCGTGAGCGGACCCACGGCGCCAAAGACACCCCTTGGTCGGCCATTATGGCGGAGCGATTGGCACAGCCAGCACGGCTGCATATGAAGGAGTTCCTGCTGGAAAAAGGATTCCTCCGGAGATAACTAAACTTGCTTCACCTAAAGAGGCTGC
The DNA here is from genome assembly GCF_038002725.1 of Paenibacillus sp. FSL H7-0323. NCBI lineage: Bacteria > Bacillati > Bacillota > Bacilli > Caryophanales > Paenibacillaceae > Paenibacillus > Paenibacillus sp. FSL H7-0323. Next base: position 5,332,089 of record NZ_JBBODB010000001.1, read on the forward strand.
CTTATTAGTAGTTCATTCTACTGATAGGGCAGCCTCTTTTTTTTATTCGAAGCCAGGAAGGTGACAGTTGTCATCTTAAAGAAATGACAGTCCATACTAATGTCATGTCTTCTTTTTCCATATGATTGAAATAGATCAAACGCATTCGGAAGCGGAGGGATTACGTTATGGATAATATTATAGAAATGCACGGGGTCAGCAAAATATATAAGGATAAAAAGGCCGTAGATAATATCAGCTTTAACATTGCTAAAGGTTCGATTACAGCTATTCTGGGACCGAACGGAGCGGGTAAAACAACGGCATTAGGCATGCTGCTGGGGCTAATAGAGCCTACCGAGGGTACAGTGGAGTTGTTCGGTCATCATCCGAAGGATAAAGCAGTACGTGAAAAGATTGGAGCGATGCTGCAGGAGGTAAGTGTAATGGATCGGCTAAAGGTGCGGGAGATCATTGATCTGATCCGCAGCTATTATCCAAAGCCTATGGATATGGAGTTTCTAATTAAGGCTACTGGACTTGCGCCAGCCGATTTGAATAGATACGCCGAGAAGCTCTCGGGCGGTCAAAAGCGTAGTTTGGGCTTTGCGCTAGCCCTCGCGGGTAATCCGGAGCTGATCTTTTTAGATGAACCTACAGTCGGACTTGATATTACTTCCCGGCGGCGGTTCTGGGAAACGGTTCGTGGACTTGCGGAGCAAGGAAAAACGATTGTGTTCACGACCCATTATTTGCAGGAAGCAGAAGATATCGCGGATCGTATTCTATTATTCAGTAAAGGACACTTAGTTGCGGACGGAAGTCCAGATGAGATTAAATCGCGGATTGTGAAGCGTTCCGTGTCCTTCCTGCCTGTGGGTGATCGCTCGCAATTGCGCAGAAACCTGCTAGACCTAGCTGCTATAGAGGATTGTTATGAAAAAGATGGCCGCATTCACGTGACCACAGAGGATACAGATGAGGCGCTTAAAGCGATTTTTGTGGCTGGACTTCCTGTGAAGGATGTTCGAATTGATCAGGGACGTTTGGATGAGGCTTTTGAACAATTGACCATGAACCAAGAGGAGGCTGTCTAACCATGAGACTAATTACTGTACAGTGTAAAGCGGAAATGCTGCGGATCATCCGTAATCCCTATTATGTGTTCTGGTCTTTGCTCATGCCCATCATGTTCTATTTCATCTTCACCCGGGTGGTCAATACAGGTAGCGATGACCTAACGTGGCGTGCTCATTATTTAATGTCCATGGCGACCTTCAGTGTAATGGGCTCAGCCATTATGACGCTTGGCATCCGGTTGGTGCAAGAACGAACACAAGGCTGGACCACCTTTATTCGGATTACACCGCTGCCGGGATCGATCTATTTTTTCGGAAAAATGTTCGGACAGACGATGATGCATCTGTTTTCGGTCATTTGTATTTTTATCGCAGGCTATTTAATCAATGGCGTCTCTTTATCCGCAGGTCAATGGGTGCTTAGCGGGCTGTGGATCCTGATCGGTTCTCTACCATTTTTAGCGATTGGTACGCTTGTAGGTGCTATGAAACGGGTGGATACAGCCAGTGGAGTCAGCAACGTGATTTATATGGCTCTTGCTGTAGCAGGAGGCATGTGGATGCCGATTGAGATACTGCCACGATTAATGCAGCGGATTGGTCATTGGTTGCCTTCCTATAACTATGGGAATGGAGCCTGGGAGATCGTTCGTGGCTCAGCTCCGACGTGGAGTAATGTCTTGATTTTACTCGGATATTTGGTAGTTTTTATGTTACTATCGGTCTATATTCGAAAAAAACAGGAAGCGGTGTGAATGAATGGCTGAGCGTGCGAAGTTCCGGTTATTTCCACAAAAACAGGGTTTTTTCCCTTTTGTATGGGCTGTTTATCTGGTTTTGCCCATCCTGAATTTGCGCGGGGAGACTGGAATGAAGCTCATCCTGGGCGGGATTATGATAGCGGTGTTTGCCATCAGCTATCGCCAGCTATATTGGGTGCGGGGTGGAGTGTTTAATGTTTGGTTATTTATTCAAATGTTAATCATCGTGGTGCTTAGTGTGTTCTATACCCCCTATAATCTGTACATGGGCTTTTTCACCGCAAATTTTATCGCATATTATACGGAGAATAAAGGGTTCAAAATTGCATTTGCTTCTTTTGTGATCATGATCCTTTCGGTGCTGGTCTTAGTGGGTCGTGAGATGGAGTGGGGAAGCGTGATGTTTTTAGCTCCGTTTATTATTATTATGTTGATTAGTCCGTTCGGAGTGAGGTCCATGAATCGGAATCAGAAGCTGGAGAAAGAGCTGGATCAAGCCAATGAGGTGATTAAAGAGCTGGTGAAGCGTGAGGAACGAATGCGAATCGCCCGTGACCTGCATGATACTCTTGGCCATACCTTGTCCTTGATTACGTTAAAGAGCCAACTCGTAGAGAAGCTGGTGACGAAAAATACGGAGCGAGCCCAAGAGGAGGCGCGGGAAATTCAGCGCACTTCACGGGCTGCGCTCCGTCAAGTGCGTGAGCTAGTGTCGGAAATGCGTGCGGTCTCAGTAGCAGAGGAACTGGCTGAAGCTGGAGAGATGCTGCGGACGGCAGAGATCGCCTTAGAAGTGGAAGGGGATATCTCTCTGGAGGGGGTATCCGATCTGACGCAAAATATCCTCAGCCTCTGTATCAAAGAAGCAGTGACTAATATCGTAAAGCATAGTAGAGCGGACAAATGCTTCATAGGAGTGGCAAAGCTGGCTGGAGAAGTGCGAATTACCGTTAAGGATAACGGCATTGGTCTACAGCATGGGGAGAGAGGGAATGGTGGGCTTAGCGATGGAAATGGCATGAAGGGAATGGCAGAGCGTCTATCCCTGATTGATGGCTCCCTGTCGCTAAGCTCAGCTGAGGGTCAGGGAGCTACGCTGATCGTTACCATCCCGCTAATCGTAAAAGATGCACAAGGGGGTGAGACTGCATGATAAGCATTGTTATAGCGGAGGACCAACGTCTGCTTCGGGGAGCGATGGCTTCTTTGCTGGATCTTGAAGACGATATCGAAGTAGTCGGAGAAGCTTGTGATGGGGCGGAGGCGTTAGCTTTAATCGACAAGCTTCAGCCAGATGTCTGTCTCATGGACATTGAAATGCCGTTCAAGAGCGGGCTGGAGGTTGCAGAAATATTGCGGAGTAAGGGTTGTCCGACCCGAATTATTATTTTGACCACCTTTGCCCGTCCAGGGTATTTTGAGCGTGGAGTAAAGGCTGGTATTCAAGGGTATTTGTTGAAGGACGAGCCTGTAGATAAGCTAGCTGAATCTATTCGTCGTGTCATGGCTGGACATCGGGAGGTATCTCCTGAGTTAGTCTTCGGCAGTCTGCGGGAGGAGAATCCATTAACAGCACGGGAGCGCGAGATTTTAAAACTGGCTGGAGAAGGGCAAACCGCGAGCGAGATAGCCTTTTCGCTGCATCTGTCTTATGGCACTGTCCGCAATTACATCTCTGAAATACTCAATAAGCTGGAAGTGAAAAGCCGGATTGAGGCGGTACGGCTGGCGGAAGAAAAAGGCTGGATTTGAGGGGAGGAGGGCATTGTTATGCAAATATTTCTGATTCGTCATGGTGATCCGGACTATTCCATAGATGATCTAACGGAATTCGGGCATCAGGAAGCAGCGGCATTGGGAAAACGCATGGCATCTATCGGACTGGATGAATTATATGCTTCACCATTGGGTAGAGCACAGACAACAGCAAGTTATGTGGCCAAAGAGACGGAACTTGTAATTCAGACAGAACCTTGGACTTGTGAATTGGATTGGACAGGGGTTATGTTGGATGGACAAATGGCGCCTATATGGGATAGTCCGGGAGAACATATTAGTGAACTATCAAGTGGAAAAAGAGAATGGTCTGATCAAACAGATCATTGGTTAAAACAAGAGGAATACAGATTGCGGTTTAGCGAACTACAAGCGGCTTCAGATCAATTCTTGCTTAGCCACCACTTTAAAAGAGAAGATGGCCTATATCGTATCCTCGAGCCTTCTACCAAGAAGATTGGAGTTGTGTGTCACGGTGGCTTTGGCCTTGCATGGCTAGCCCATTTATTGCAGATTCCTTTAGCCTTGGCTTGGTCCGTATTTTGGCTTGCTCCAAGCTCGGTAACGACGATCTTGTTTGAAGAGCGCAGCGAGCACTATGCAGTTCCCAGATGTATTGGATTGGGAGATGTCTCCCACCTCTATGCTGGGGGTATGAACTATCGCCCGAGGGGATTAATGGGTAATCATGTTTAAGGTGACTGATTAAGAGCGAGCAAGAACATTGTCTATGAAGTGAAAGGCCATCCCGCAGAGGATGGCCTTTTTTAATAATACAAGAAAGTATAAGTTTGGCACGAGACATTATCCTTCTATTTCTCGCATAAACGCTTACCGTCCTTTAGGGGCACCGAAGGCGCTTTTGCTTGCATATAAGAATCATGCCCCTTGCCCAGTTCCTGATTTCCACTTGCTATTGTGCTAACGGACTTAGATGCAGCTATTTGTACATTTTAAGCCTTTTGGAGGAAGTTGCGGACTCGAGAGATCTTATTTTCCATAAATGGAGGGAATATCGTGCTATTTTAGTGATATAAAGTCTCTGAAGTCCGTTAGCATCCCAGAACAGCGAAATAGTTACGAATAAGGGCTGTGGTGTCCAAACGCAATTCTGAATTCTGCTCGCAATAAAGCTACATTTGCTGATAGCAGCAGCTTTTTCATGAAATGGTCTACTAATTTTGGTTTTGAGCCTAAATTATCTGAAATTCCACTCTTCACCGTGGATTTAATTTCACCTGTGAACCTTTGCCGCCTGTCTGGATGCCGGTATCTTTGACTCCGACTTCCTTGAGGTCAGCTACGAGGCGTTCTAGTACCGTCTTTGCGGCAGCAGCTTCCTTCGCACCGGATGCTTTGACAACTAATTGCACCGGCTTGCCGGAGCGGAGATGCTTCTCAGCCTGACGGAGCTTAGTATCGTAGTCGTGCTCTTCAATATGAGCAGTGAAGCGGAGCTCTTTGACCTTCTCCTTGCTGCCGCCCTTTGCAGCTGAGCCACCACTGGCCTTGCGTGCTGAGGCTGCTTCTTTCTGCGCGGCCGCTTTTGCTTTGCCCTTTGCAGTTAGGCTGCAGGGCGGTGGGCTGCTCATTAGCGAGGTGCATACCAGATCAGCTCCTGCTGATCTGGCCATGGCCAGCGCCTCTTCCCGTGAGACGATACCCAGCTTCTCACCCCTAAGTCCTGTAAGAACTACTTCGGATGCTCTGATTTGTTCATTGATTAATACTGCCACTTCTATGAATCCTCCCCTGATAACGATGATAAAGCTATCATATATGGAACTAGCTTGAGGTTCAAATGTGGAGCGTAGGATTAGCGTTACTAATCCTCTCAATTTCTTCTTTTATGATTTGTAGGATTAGTTTTTTAGATGATGTTGCTAGATATTCTCGGTTGCGCCGCTGCAATATACCCACTTGAATGAACGGCTCGCTTAGTTCAACATCTATTTTTACGATATCTGTCATTAAAGCTGTCGAATCAAGCACTACCCCTACCCCAGGGTTCTTTCTTACAAAATGAGGAATAGCAGAGATTTGGCTTATGGTGGATAAAGTGGGCTTTGATTCGAATCTCGAAAATTGCTTAGCTAACCGAAGGTAATATAAGCAAGTGCGTCCTCCAGCTATAATTGGATATTCAAGAATTTCTCGAAATGAAATATCGTCTCGTCCGTTTAAAGGATGATTTTCATCTACTATAAAAGCGATTTTCTCGTGATAAAGCGGTTCGAAATAAAAGAAAGACAGGTCGGACGGCTCACCGCAGATGGCGAAATCCAGTTCTCTTTGTAGAACAAGTTGTGAGAGGGAATCAGTGTTACCCTGAATGAAGTTACATGCCATCTTTGGTTTTTGCTCCTGAAACTTTCGCAAGGCGTTCGGTAGGACGGATTCCATCATGGATTCAATGCTTCCGATATGAAGTGTACCAATTTCGTCATGCTGTAAAGCTTTGGTGAGTTCTGTTACATAGTTCCAATGTTGAATAAGGTTATCGATTTCCCCTGCAAAAACTTGCCCGGCACTTGTCAGTTCTACTTCCCAGCCTCTGTGAAAGAGTTGTATGCCCAGTTCTTTTTCAAGTCGTTGAATTTGGTTGGTAATAGTAGACTGTGCATAATTCAACTTCTCTGCAGCGCGTGAGAAAGTGCCTTCTTGAAGAATGGTCTTAAAAGCCATCAGTTCTTTTAGATCCATCGATTGTCACCTCTATCGGTATAATTGATTAAGATTATTATCTTATTCAATTATATAAATCAAAATACTGAGAGTACAATAAAAGAATTCCAAAGAAGGAGTGAATTATAATGCCATTCATTAGAGTCAGTTATCTGGAGCAACAATACGACACTCATCAGCTAGAAGGAATATGCAGAGCGATTATGAGCGCGTTAATTCAGCATTTCCATGTACCGGAGGATGATATGTTTCAGGTTTTTCATGCGCATAAAGCGGGGGAATTTTTTTATAGTAAAGATTATTTAAATATTGAACGAAGCGACGGACTGATATATATCCAAGTTACGCTAAAATCCGGAAGATCAACGGAACAGAAGAAAAGCTTTTACGCGAGGCTAGCCGAGGAATTATCGATGACGCTAAACATCAGAAAAGAAGATATATTCATTGTGCTCGTCGATACGGAATTCGAAGATTGGTCGTTTGGTAACGGTGTTGCTCAAATGCTACAACCTCCGGTTAGGGAGGTGTAATATGGCGCATCAGAAAATCGTCACAAATGTACGGGAATCGTTAGGGGAGTTCGCTCCGGCATTCGTCGACTACTCGGAAAATGTGTTATTTGGGGACTTATGGAGACGTGAGCAATTATCACTTCGGGATCGTAGCATGATTACGATTTCTGCCTTGGTGATGGGGGGCATGACGGAACAACTCCCCTATCATCTGCACTTGGCTTTAGAGAACGGCTTACAACTTGAAGAAATCGTGGAGGCCATCACCCACCTTTCTTTTTATGTAGGTTGGCCGCGAGCCTCTTCAGCTCTAGAAGTTGCAAAGGATGTAATAGGAAAAAATAAATAACGTCTGACTTTTCAATCCCATCCGTAACCTTTAGGAACTTCATTGGCACTTGTATATAATACGGAAGAAGGGAGCGGAGGACAGATGCTTCAGTATATCGAAGAGGCTAAACAAGGAGACCGACAAGCTTTTGAACAGATTGTTAAGCACTTTACACCGATGGCCAATGCAGTTGCGTTCGAAAAGCTGCGTGACTATCAATTAGCGGAAGATGCTGTGCAGGAAGCTTTCACAGAAGCCTTTTTGCATTTGAATAAATTACGAGCAGTAGAGGCATTCCCGGGCTGGTTTAAAGCTATTGTGGTGCGGCAATGTTATCGCATCTTGCGAAGAAAGCAGCATCCTGCATTACCCTACGAGGAAGCTGCGCAAGCGACAGAATCTCCATTTTCTATAGCAGATATTATTGAGAAAAAGGAAACCCAACGGCTGGTTCACGAGTCTATAGCTGCATTAACGTCCAATATGCGGATTGCCGTTCAATTATATTATTTTCAAGGCTACTCACTACAAGAGATTGCTGACTTTCTGGGGACTTCGGTTTCGGTATTGAAGAAGCGACTTTTTGATGCCCGCCGCAAGCTGAAAGGTGCATTGCCTGTGGCAGATGTTCTTTCCGTATTCAACCATTTGTACGAAGGGGGAAAAGCTGTGCTTCACATTGTAAATGGAGATGTAGTGGGAGAGAAGCTGCGGCAAGGAATCGTGAAAGGTGATGTACTAGTGTGGAGAGAGGTATATTCGCATGGGCCGGTATTCTTGGATCCTGCCGATGGAGATAACCGCGCTGTTCGAGCGCAATATTTGGAACAAACGATGGGGATTCCGCAGAGGGAATTTATCGCCAATAGTGAGAGGCAAGAGAAGATTTTAGCTGATTTCCATAAATATGAAGAAGTGGTGTTATGGTTCGAGCATGACCTTTTCGATCAGACGATGCTCAGTTATTTACTCCATTGGTTCTCGAAGCAGAAAATGTTAACCACCAAGCTAAGCTTACTATGCATTGGAGAGTATCCGGGAATAAAGTTATTTCGAGGACTTGGACAACTTTCTATAGAGCAGATGGAAACATTATCAGGCACATGGAAGCTAATCGGAGCCAAAGAATTAGAAGCAGGTCAAGCACTCTGGGAAGCCTATGTATCACCGAATCCAGAATTGCTGCAACAACGATTAACTACAGATACATCGGCTTTACCCTTTGCACATGACGCCTTCCGGGCGCATTTATCGCGCTTTCCTTCTACTACAAACGGACTTGGCATCGTAGAACAAATCACGCTGGAGATGATCCGTGAGGGAATAAAATCACCCTATGAGCTGTTCAAAAATGTGGGTGATAAGCTTAACATCTTAGGAATGGGCGACCTGCAATATTGGCATATCCTAAGAAAGATGGTACAAGGCACGTACCCTTTGCTACAAACCCATGGATGCAATGAGTTCCCTGTTTATAACGATTCAGTAATGCAATTTAAAGACTGTGAGCTTGTATTAACAGAGCTAGGTAAGAGTGTAATAGCTGGAAACGAAGACTGGGTGCAGAAGAATGGCAGCGATGAGTGGTTTGGAGGTGTACATCTGCAAGGATTGACTCCGCGCTGGCGGTGGAATCCGTTGGTCGGTGCGCTTCAGGAGAGAAGTACCGAGGCGTAATTTATTAATCTAAATGTTTGCTACACAAGGCATATTGAGCATAAAAAGACTTCCACTAACTTGGAGATACTCAAACGCTCCAGAGGGGGAAGTCTTTTTTGTTGTATCCATATATTATATGAATAGTAAATATAGTATATATCATCTATTTAAAGGGTGATTGATCTTTGTTGGAGAATATTATCTATAGAATAAATAGTGAAAGTATTCACTTGATGATGCAAAGGGAGGAATATTCGTTATACGATAGGAGGATGATGTATCAATGTCCATACAGAATAAAACAGCAATGATAAGAATTGCAAAAGCAAATTTAAAAGCGGAAAAAACCAAAAATTACTTTGTAGGCAGTGTGATAGCTTTAGCTGCGTTTTTATTAACTGTTGTAATGACCTTTGGTTATAATTCTTTTACTAACCTACAACATGAGTCGAATTTCCAGGCTTTATTCTATAATATCAATAACAATGAAATCTCACGATTGAAAGAAATAGAGGGAATTAATAAAATCGGACTCTATAAGGAAATAGGCAGAGAGAAAAAAGAAGAACGCTTATTGTCCATTCTCTACACGGATCAAGCCATGATGGATTTATCAAATGCCAATATCGTTCTGGGGAAGTTCCCTACAAAAGAAAATGAAATTGCAATAGAAAAAGACTTTCAGTTATCCGATGATCGAAGCCTGGGGCTTGGCGATTCTATTTCTTTGCAATTTAGAAACAATGCCAGCAAAGAATTTCAAACCAGCCAATTTGTGATTTCTGGAATTCTGCAAACAACCGCATCAGGTAACGAGAATCGAATCGGCTACAATGCTCTGGTATCAAGCGCGTTCGTTGAGGCAGATCCGTTTCTTTCCAAAGAGGATTACTCCGCGGCAATTAGCATCAACAACAGCAGCAGTTATTCCAACGAGGAACTGAAGTCAAAAATCAAAGAAATAGGGCAGCGAATGGGTATCTCTGAGAGAAATGTTCAGATCAATAATGTGAATGTGGACAGTAATAATCTGTCAGGAAGCACTGTGATATCCATCTTGTCTATCATGCTGATTATCGCACTGGCTTGTTGGCTTGTCATCTACAATATCTTTTATATTTCAATTACTAAGCGAATTAAACAATACGGACAACTTAGAGCAATAGGTGCAACAAAAAAGCAGATAAAACAACTTGTTCTATATGAAGGGAAAAATCTTTCTAGAAAATATATTCCTATTGGAGTTATCCTTGGATGTTTAATGAGCTGGATTTTAAGTGGCTTTCACTGGAATGTAGTTCCAAGCATTTCACTTGCCTTTTTAGCAGGTTTGCTCACTATAGTAACAGTTAGAGCTTCATTAAACGCACCATCTAAATTCGCATCAAGAATTTCCCCTATAGCAGCCATTAAACACGTAGAAGCCGATGTCTATAAAAAAAAGGAGAAAAAGAGCTCTAAAAGATTAACTCCATTTACTTTAGCTGCGTTGAACTTATCAAGAGGTAGAAAAAAAACGGTGATAACTTTGCTGTCTCTTTTTTTGAGCGGAACGCTATTTATTTCCTTAGGGACATTGTTAAATTCGGTCGATCCAATCTCAAAAGCAGAGAAATATTTTCCGAATCATGGTCGGTTTGATATTCAAATCAATACTGAATTGTATTCTGAAACAATTTCATTAAGTGATCTTCAGACGGAAGGGCAACTATCTACTTCTTTAAAAAATAAAATCTTAGCTATAAATGAAGTTGAGGACGTAATCGAACATCAGTATATTGAAGCTGCTATCGAAGGAATAAAAACGGATGACGGGGCCGCGATAGTCAGTATTGAGAATATCCCTACGTTAAACAACGAAAGATGGAGTAGTCATTTGGCTGAGGGGAAGATCCCGGATGTTGATTCGTCGGATGCATCCTACATTCTCCTTAACAGCGCCAGTAGTGACTTAGATTATTACGGGGCTCATTACGCTGTCGGTGATCATATTTCATTCATAATTGCTAATGATCAGGAGAAGGTTAAACATGATTTTGAGATCATTGGAGATATTACGGATAAGAATTCAGGAACTTCATTTTATCTTCCACCCAAAGTAATGCAAACTGTAGCCCCTTTTAATAGCAATAAGAGCTACGAAGTTATTACTATGGATAAATCGAATGAAGAGTCAATAAAGAGTGAGTTAGAGGGTGTGATTCTCAATGAGGATACACTCAAATTATTGTCTTTTTCCGAAGTTGTGGAATCCAATAGAATTGCTTTTAGAACTATTACTATTTCAGTGTATAGTTTTATGGTTTTTATAGCAGTATTCAGTATGATCAATCTCTTGAACACCATAATCACCACTATTTCTGCAAGAAAAGGGGAGCTAGGCCTTATGCAAGCCATAGGAATGAGCCGAAAACAATTAATGGTTATGTTAACCTATGAAACAGGATTTTTAGTGGTTGGAAGCTTTACGATGGCTCTTTTTACGGGCAATCTAATGGGATACATGATAAGTAAGAGTGCAGGGAATATGGGGGGGCTTTCCTACATTCAATACCAATTCCCTTGGAGTGCTATTTTCCTGTATTTCTTGGTTATTTTACTTGTCCAGACTGGTATGGTTCAGTTTGTTAGACGATCAATATCGAAGCAGAGCATTATAGAGCAATTAAATTAACGATGCGGAAAGTTTAGCTATATTTAATAAATCCCTCGCCTTTATACGGGCCAAACGTGAAAATAAATAGTGAGTAGCAATTAACGTTGAAGGGTGATTTATATGCTGAAACTACCGGTGTATCATTCCGTAATTTCTTCCCATGCCATAGTACCCGTAATTAATGATCTTTATGAAATCGGGGATGTTTTGGAGTGTAGTTTTTATGAGAACGGACTTAATGATACCTATTTACTAAAGACCTCTATTGATAAATACATTCTTAGGATCTATAAAGCTCATTGGCGAAATAAACATGAGATTGATTTTGAACTGGAGTTATTGAATCACTTAAATAAGAAGAATATCCCTGTATCGGCTCCGGTAATCAGCAGGGAGGGTGGTTACCTAATTGAGCTGGAGGCTCCTGAAGGAATACGTTACGCAGTTCTGTTTACTTTTGCAAAAGGCAATTATTCCGATGAAAAAGCTAGCTGTGAATTATACGGTGAACAAGTGGCTAAGATGCATCTGGCTATGGATGATTTCGAATGTGGGCAGCAAAGATTTACGCTTAATCTGGATCATCTGCTTCAAGAACCGCTTCAATCGATTCGCAAGCCTTTATCCCACAGGCAAGAGGATATCGATTATCTAGAATCTTTGTCGGAAGTATTGGCAAATAGCATAGCTGAAATCTCATCAGAGCTGGATTGGGGGGCATGTCATGGTGATCTTCATGGAGCGAACGTACATTTCTACGAGGATACCCTGACTCATTTCGACTTTGATTGCGGAGGTTTTGGCTGGAGGGCCTATGATGTTTCCGTGTTTCTGTGGTCAAGGGTTAGAGGGAAAGAACGAGAGCATTTTGACAATGAACAATGGACTGTTTTCCTGGATTCATACCAAAAGCATAAAGTATTATCTGAGAACGATTTAAAGGCAATCCCTATATTTGTTGCTATCCGGGAGATATGGTTGATGGGTCTGCACACAGGGAACGCACAGGTTTGGAGTTGTGGGTGGCAAAACGATCATTACTTCAATACTAATCTGCAATTCCTACGTAATTGGTGTGAAGTTCATTCTATCCAATAGACAATACCCAAACAAGAAGCCACTCCATATTTAGGGGTGGCTTTACTTCAGTCATTATTCATAAACGTCTTATGATAAGCGTTACGATATTGGGTGGGCGTCATGTTTTCGTATTTTCGGAAGAGGCGCATGAAATATTTATCGTCGGTGAATCCCGTCTCTGTCGCGATGTCCCTCACGCTTAATGCGGTTCTGGTTAGTAGCTCCTTCGCTTTAGTCACACGTACTGAATGGATATATTCCAATGGCCCCATGGAGGTATGCTGTTTAAATAGCCGAGCTAAATAGTCCTTGTTGTAATTGAATTTATCCGCGATGATGGCCACGGTAAGCGGTTCGCTTGCATGTATCCTTGTCCACTCAGCTATTTTGACGAAGGTGACATCTTGCTGTGCGCGGATCAGCTTACTGGCGAACGGCTGAAGTGCATGCTCAGACAGCTCAATTAAAAGCGAGGTCAGCAAATAATTAACGCTGGAATAGGTTAAATACCCCGAGTTGGCCACATGAAGGATTTGATTCGCCAGAATATGAATCCGGTCACTATGTTCGATTTTTATGATTTGGGGCAGATATAGATCATGTACGGACCATAAGCGCTGTGTGCGCGAAAAGATTTCTTCTGCCTCAGGCTTCATTTCCTCCTCACTCAGTAATAACCCCTCGGTTGTCAGTTCGAAATGAAACCAATAAAACTTAACCCCGGGTCGTGACTCTCTATAGCCGACATGTGTGCGATTAGGCATGAGCAGAAAAGCTTCGTCAGGGCCTACTTCAAATTGTTTGTTCTCCTCACTCAAATATACCGTTTCGTTCACGCCAATGATTAGTTCGTAGTTCCCCATAACACGCTCCACATGCTTCCATGGTGTTTCTGAGATAAATTCACCTGCCGCTGTAAAATGAACAGGTACATCTGCATTTATTTTTAAGTAGGTCATGCGGTCCTCCTAGCAATCAATAAGTCGGGTTTGTCCACTATTTGTACGACTGATCTACCGACAAATCAACGTTCCGGTGTTATCTTATGGATACAAATATACACTTGTCATCTAACCCTGACAAGATTACGAGGGAGCGATTTCATTGAAGACGCAAGCTTTTGATCTACAGAACGTACGAATTGATTCAGGTCCACTTCTCCATGCGATGGAGTTAAATACTGATTATTTACTCAAGCTTGAGGCAGATCGGCTTCTGTCGCGTTTTCGCGAATATGCTGGCTTAGAGCCTAAGGCTGCTCACTACGAGGGCTGGGAATCTCAGGGCATTAGCGGCCATACGTTAGGCCATTATATTTCTGGATGTGCGTTAATGTATGCCTCTACGGGAAATGAAGAGCTGCTACAACGCGTGAATTATGTAGTAGATGAATTAGAGCTATGTCAGGATGCGCATGGCAATGGCTTTATTTCCGGCATTCCTCGTGGCAAGGAGTTATTTGAGGAAGTGAAGGCAGGCGACATTCGCTCACAGGGCTTTGACCTCAACGGAGGTTGGGTGCCGCTTTACACGATGCATAAGCTGTTTGCAGGTCTTCGCGATGCTTATCGATTGGCCGGCAATCAGAAGGCGCTCGTTATTGAAACGAAGCTGGGGCTGTGGCTTGAGGATATTTTTGCAGGGCTGAGTAAAGATCAGATCCAAGAGGTGCTGCGTTGTGAGTTTGGCGGCATGAATGAAGCGCTGACGGATTTGGCAGAGGATTCCGGAGAAGATCGTTTCCTCGCGTTAGCGGAAAGCTTTTATCATGGGGAAGTGCTTAATGATCTGGCCGTAGAAAAAGATACCCTAGCTGGAAGACATGCTAATACACAGATTCCAAAAATCATCGGAGCTGCTAGACAATATGAGGTAACTGGGCAGGAGCATTATGCAGGTATTTCCCGCTTCTTCTGGGATCGGGTCGTGAATCATCATTCTTATGTGATCGGCGGCAACAGCTATAATGAGCATTTTGGTGAACCGGATAAGTTAAATGATCGATTGGGTGAAGGTTCCTGTGAGACATGCAACACGTACAACATGCTGAAGCTGACTAAGCATATGTTCCAATGGGATGCGTATGCAGCGTATGCGGATTACTACGAACGTGCGATGTATAACCACATCTTAGCCTCTCAGGAGCCGGTAGATGGCCGGGTATGTTACTTCGTATCTCTCGAGATGGGTGGACATAAATCGTTTAATTCGCAGTTCGAAAGCTTTACGTGTTGTGTAGGTTCGGGAATGGAAAGCCATTCTATGTATGGCTCGGCGATATACTTCCATAGTGCAGATGAGCTTTATGTCAATCAGTACGTACCTTCTACAGTGGCTTGGAAAGAGCAAGGCATTAGCTTGCAGCAAGAGACCAAGTTCCCGGCAGAGGGACAAGGTGTACTGCGGATCAGTGCAGCACAGCCAACGAAATTCACATTAAAGCTAAGATATCCTTACTGGGCTGAGCAAGGGATGAGTGTTAGCGTAAATGGTGAAGATGTTCAAGTAAATGTAGGCAAATCTAACTACTTTACTTTGGATAGAGAGTGGCAGGATGGAGACGTTGTCGAATACGATATTCCGATGTCGGTGAGAATCGAGACGATGCCGGATAATCCGAACCGAGTTGCATTCCTTTACGGGCCACTTGTGCTCGCAGGTGATTTTGGGCCTATAAATGCAGAGACCAATAGCGATCGCGCCCTTGCTTCCGTATTAATCGGAGATCGGGACACACTGACGGACAACCTCATCCAATCTAATGTGAGCAATAATGTGTTCCGGATGAAAGGTTTAGGGTATACAGGGGATCATGAGCTTCGTCCGTTCTACCCTATGCATGATCATCGTTATTCCGTGTATTGGGATTTGTTCACACCGGAAGAGTGGAAGCTGGCAGAGGCTGAATATCGCGAAGCTGTGGAGAATAACTTGCTGCTTGAGCAGTTAACTGTCGATTCGGTACAACCTGCTGAAATGCAGCCTGAACGCGATCATAATTTCACAGGTGAATTTGTAGGCTTAGGTAAAATCCACAATCGCAAGTATCGGGACAGCTGGATCAATGGCTGGTTCTCCTTCACGATGGAAGTTTTGCCGGATAAGCAAGTGGATTTGGTGGTCACGTATCTGAAGTCGAACGATACTTCGCTGGCATTTGATATTTTGGCGGATGGGGAGCAACTTGGTGTAGGCACTCTTGAGTCTGAGGAGATGAATAAGCTGGAGACGATTCGCTATGAACTCCCGCAGCCGATCACGAGCGGCAAATCAGCAGTTACGATCAAGTTTGCTTCTCATGAAGGACATAAGGTTGGCCAAGTGGCCGGACTACGTATCGTTAAACGTAATTCTTGAATAAAAAGGCTTACAGAATTATAATAGGGTCAATTCTTTTAATTGAGGTGAAATGGATGTCTTTCCGTACCGTTACAAGGAACTAGTTATCGGGCTGGGTGAAACGCGTACCAGCTATCAAGGGGGGAGTCTACCCTTTTGATTACAACTAACTAGAGCTTTGAACGGTGCCATGGGCAGCTATTTTTGTAGAGCCAGGCACTTAACCTATTTAACTTAGAGAACCGTTTATTTGTGGATGGTTTTTTACAGTGGGATAGGGGCGCCTGGCTTTTTTGCATTCAATTAAAAGAGGGGATAAATGATATGTTAAAAAAGAGTCTAGCTCATCTAAAGTGGTGGGTATGTGGTTATATTTTATTGGGTTTTGCCATTCAGCTGTTAAGTAGTTTAGGGGTTGTTGTCTTTCAAAAAATATTAGATAAGGCCACGGTAATCAACAGTTTTGGTGAAATATCCACATTAATTATGGTGTATGGGTTTCTGCTAGCTGGGGTGGCGATCCTGAATTATATAGACGAATACCCGAGTGTGTTTTTATCGAACAGCATCACGGAGCGGTTAAAGATTCTTGCACTGTCCAAAATATCAAAAATGGATTATCAAGCGTATCAGGATATGGGAACAGGGCAGATGATTAAGGTGATCGAGAACGGGGCAGCGGCTGGAAACAGCATTATTTTTTCTTTTTTTCTCAAAACATTACATGAGTTGTTACCTACTCTTCTATTCAGTCTAGTCTTTATCAGCTTCTATGATCTAAGGATCATGTTAGTGATTGCAGCTGGCTACGTGGTTGTCTTTCTGATAACAAATCTGTTGTTGAAATTTCTGTATGCCATGAAGGCTGCCATTCTCCAAGAGCAAGAAAAGATGTCCAGATTCTCTATCCGCGGGTTTATGGAATTGGTCGTCTTTAGAACCAACAAGAGATATGAGAAAGAGATCGATAAATTAAGCCAGACTGCACGCACTATCATTCATAAAAATGCTCAGCTAAAAATGATCCATGAAGCTTTTTTTGCTATATTCGAGTTATTTGTCACGATCATTAAAGTTGTTGTCCTGATTTATGGTGTGAAAAGCATTGTCGCAGGCGAGACCTCACTAGGTATTGTGGTCGCATTGTTTATGTTCATCGATAAAATTTATACCCCAATTGCCATCTTTAATGTTTTATTTGTAGATTACAGACTGAATAAAGTGACCTACAGAAGATTCGAGGAATTTATTGCTGCCCCAGAAGATAAGAACTTGGAATCCGGAGAAGCCATCACTGAGCTCCAAGGCAATATTGAGTTTAGGAAGGTGTCCTTTACTTATGGGAATGTGCAGATACTGAATAACCTGTCTTTTTCGCTTACGCGAGGAACTTCTGTTGCTATTGTCGGATTAAGTGGAGGCGGGAAATCTACGCTGATTAAATTGATTGTGGGGTTATTAAAAAAGGGCGAAGGTGAACTCTTACTGGACGGTAAGGATATCGATGAGATTCGTTTGAATAGCTACTATGATCATATTTCCTATCTATCCCAAGATACGCCGATTTTTGATGCTACGATAAGGGATAATATTGTATTTGATGAGGATACTCTGTCCGATGAAGAGCTATATGAGATTCTGGGAAAAGTTCATTTGCAGGAAAAAGTAAGCCATTTACCGGATCGCTTAGATACTTTGGTAGGCGAAAAAGGTCTCAAATTATCAGGAGGCGAAAGACAGCGATTAGCGTTTGCCAGAGTCATTGCCCAAAAAAGAAATATTCTAATTCTGGATGAGCCCGTGTCAGCGCTTGATAATATCACTGAGCAAAGTCTTACGGAGACGATTTTGAATGAATTTAAGGATAAAACTATCATCATTGTGGCCCACAGGCTTAATTTTATAAAAGACGTTGATAAGATATTGGTAGTGGATCAAGGGTCAATTGTTGGGGAAGGGAAGTTTGATGATTTAATAGAACAGTGCGAAGCTTTTAAAGCGTTATGGAATAGAAAAATATCGTTTACAGATTATCGATAAATTGCTAGACTCTTCTAAAAAAAGAGGTGCTATCTATGGCTTGGCCAACACATATTGTAGCGGTGGGTGGAATTGCAATAAATGAAGAGGGAGATATTCTTTTAGTAAAAACACATCATGGTGGGTGGGTATTTCCTGGAGGACAAGTGGAAGTTGGAGAAAACCTAATGGATGCACTAATTCGCGAGATTAAAGAGGAAAGTGGAATAGATGTTGTTGTTTCTCAATTGATTGGCGTGTATTCGAATACAGGTATGCATAAATGGTATGACGGTGAGACGGATGTTCCTACCAAGGTCATGTTAGACTTTATCTGCAAGCCCGTGGGTGGAGAATTAAGTACTTCGGAGGAAACATCTGAAGTGATGTGGGTAGCCAAGGAGAAGGTGCTGGATCTGATTTCTGCAGCGGCTATTCGTACCCGCTATCAAGCTTATTTGGATTTCGACGGAAATACTAGGTACATGGATTATGTAACTGGAGGTGCGTTTGAAGTTAAATTGGATCGGACGGTGTAAAAAAAGAAGCTTAGAGGCTTTCCCGAAAGGGAAGGCCTCTTTTGTTGGGAATGAGCAATCATTCCGCTATATCGTATAAGGATTGTGTCGAATCATCTCAATTAAATTCACTGCGGCTGCTGATAAGGGCTCATTTTTACGTGTACAGATCGCAATGGTATTTTTCAGATGGACGCCTTCTACATATACTCGGCACAATTCTCCACGCTCTACATATTTGCGTACGACTAATGAAGAAACGAAGTTTGCACCATATCCGGCGATAACGGCTTTGATGGCTTCATGTAGTCCATTAAATTGCAAAGAGATGATAGGAGCGGGTGTGTTGTATGTGCGGCATAAAGATAATAATCGCTCCCGCGTTGAACTCCCTTCTTCACGCATAACGAAGGGTTCCTTCATCATTTCGGATAGAGAAACTTGCTGATTGGCATAACGATGATCGGGTGCGACTACAAACCATAACTCGTCCTGAAATAACTCCTCTGTCTGGATTGTATCTGGATAAGCCTCGGCGATTCCTCCATAAATAGCTATATCCACATCTACATTTAACAGCTGCTTGAGGGCATCACTTGAGTTGGTAGTGGTGATCATCATCTCCACTTGTTCATATTGCTGCTTAAACTTTGCAATCCAGGTAGGAATGAGAAAGTGAGCAGGCAAATACGTTGCGGCTAGACGGATACTTCCGTTACTGCCGTTAACATAATCTTGAGCGAATTGCTCAATTTGTTGTTCTACGGCGAATAGTCGCTTGGCGAGTAGAGTAAGCTCTTCCCCTGCATCCGTTAAAGCAATTCCTCTGCCTTGAGGTTTAAATAGGGCAAAGGACAGTTCCTTTTCGAACTTCTTAATCTGCGCAGTGATGGCAGGCTGACTTATATTTAAAATTTCTGAAGCGCGTGTCACACTGCCTGCCGATGCGATTACATGGAATAAGCGTAAGGCATGTAGGTTCATGGTTAAACTCCCATTCTTCGATTCATATATTAAATATATAAATTAAATATAAAGATATATTATATTTATGATTATAACTGATTTACAATACAGATATAAAGATGAACTTGGAAAGATGAGATTAGGGAAAGGAATAATGGAGAGGAGGTTTGGAACTTTAGGAGCGTAGCGATCGCCTTTGTCTCCGGATTTCAACCATGAACAGTGTTTAAATTGAAGAAATCTGGAGACAACAGCGACCGGAAGTCCAAACACTCCTCGTAGTTACGAACGATCCCTAAATGTGGAATTTATAAGTTCATCTAAACCAAAATCAATACTAAAGGAGAAGTGATAAATATGAATCAAACGACTACTTGGGATAAAGCCGATCAGTATATTACAGAGCGCCTGATTCCACAGGACGCTGTGTTGGAAGAAGTGTTGGTCACCAATCAACAGGCAGGGTTGCCGCCCTTTGATGTTTCGCCTAGTCAGGGGAAATTCCTCAATCTACTGGTGCAAATGAAAGGTGCACGCCGGATTTTGGAGATTGGCACCTTGGGCGGGTACAGTACGATTTGGATGGCAAGAGCCCTGCCGTCTGACGGACAGATAGTTACCTTGGAGCTGGATCCTATTCATGCGCAGGTAGCTAAAGCTAATCTTTCGCTTGCCGAGGTGGATCATCTGGTAGAGCTTCGTGTAGGGGATGCATTAGAGCAACTGTCTCAGATGAAACAAGAGGGCGTTGAACCCTTCGACTTTATTTTTATAGATGCCGATAAACCGAATAATCCTAACTATTTAAAGTGGGCGCTGCAATTCTCCCAGCCCGGAACGGTGATCCTTGGAGATAATGTGATTCGTGAAGGGGAGGTCATTAATGAGAATAGCGAAGACGCTCGTGTAGTAGGCGTACGGGAATTCTATGATCTGTTGGCTGAAGAGCCTAGAATTTCGGCTACTGCCATTCAGACGGTGGGAAGCAAAGGTTATGATGGATTTGTATTGGGGATTGTGAATAGCTGAGGGATTCGACAGATCCTCTGAGCGTTACGGACCCCGTTGGCGTTATTTGCGAATTTTTAGCCTATAGAGCAGGGTTTCGGACTCCAGTGACGCTATTACTTAGAAAGAGGTTCATCTGTGTCCGATAGATGCCGGTGCCTCCTACCTGTAAATGATATCAAATCAAACAAAGGTGTCCCTAAGCCATGATGGCTTTTGGAACACCTTTGTTATTTTAAAGCGCCTCTTTAATTACCTTTTTGTAATAGAAGACGGACAATATTGCAAAGATCGAATACAAAGCAGTGTATAACAGCATCACCAGAATCATCGGTGTCCAAAGCTCTGTGCCGAATAAGAACCAGCCGGATTTAACGGCGAAGTAGCTGTGAAGCAGACCTATGACTAATGGAATACCGAAGTTGAACAATTGTTTCATCTGTATACCTCTGAGCAGATCACCTTGCGTGAACCCTAGCTTTCTCAGAATGGTGTAGTTAGGTTTTTCATTTTCACTTTCATCCATTTGTTTAAAGTATAGAATACATCCGGAGGTAATCAAGAAGGTTAACCCCAGAAAAGCAACGATAAACATAATGAGTCCCATATTTTGTTTTTGACCTTTTATCGACTCTAATTGAGAGTCTTGTTTGTTTTTCTCATCAAATTTCAAGGTCTTAAAAAGTTCATTTGCCTGTTCAACGCTGGCCCGGACTTTCATATCAATCCCGATATTAAGGGAGGATCCTCTTTGAAGGGCAGGATCTAAATCCTTCTTTAAGCGCTTAAAGATCGATTCGTCTACAACCGCAACCGGTAAGCCACCTCCTGTGTAATACCCTGAAATGGGACTTTCGATATCTAATCTTTTATAATCCTTTGGAAAAACCTCATGTAACCCTTTGAGTTCAATCGCACCTTTATCTTTCATAGTAACAAAATTATCCAGTGCACTGCTTGATTTCGTAAAATAAGCTTTATCTGGAGTTAGATCAACGTCTTCAAGTGCATTTTCACTTATGACCGCCAGGGTCATAATATTTGAAAACATATTGTCTCCGTCCGGTTTTTTAACAAGAATCTCTTCAACATCTACATCGACCTGAAGGACTTGGGTCCTTCTTTCTGTAAATACTAAATCATTTGCCGTTAGGATCTTTGTAAATTGTTCAGCCTCTTGGGCATTCGTGAATACAAAATCCGTTGGGACATATTGCTTGGAAGTTTTCTCAGCAGAGTAAAAGGAAATGTAGCTAAGGGATAATAAACCCAGGGCTAGTGCCGATACCGTTGTGATGATGGTCAATAATACGGCATTGGATTTCATGCGAAACATAATGGAGGAAAGAGATAGAACCTCTCTAATGTTCAGATAGCCGTTTTTCCGCTTACGAATGATATGAAAAATAAAACTTACCGAGCCTTTATAAAATAGATAGGTCCCAATAATGACGGATCCCAAAATAGTAATCATGGATATAGCCAATTGATTCATTGAGGTTACGTCGTCGGTAAGTAATTTAGAGGAGAGCACATAGCCCAGTAGGATTAGGCCAATTCCGACAATCCCTATGATCATTTCAAAGAAGGATAACTTTTTCACTGTACCTTCTGTTGTTGAGGTCACCCGGAACAAGGATAAGATACTTTGTCTTTTAATAAATCCATAATTCATCAGCATGATCAAAAGATAAATCACACAGAATACGATCAATGTCTGAATCAAAGCTTCGATAGAGAAATGAAGGGAGGCTATAGCATCGACCCCCATTATTTTAAATAAGATCATGAGGATCAATTTTGAGATAGAAAAGCCTACTAATATCCCCAGGATCAAGGAACCGAAATATAGGATAAAGTTCTCTGCCGAAAGAATGCGGAAAATTTTATTTTTGGTCATTCCAATTAACTGAAATAAGCCAATTTCTTTGCCGCGTCGTTTGATAAAGATCGTATTAGCATACAACAGGAAAATAGAGACAATTACGACTAGTAAAACCGAGGCAGCCGTGATGGCTGCGCCCCCTTTGATAGAGCTTTCCAGCTCATCCATCGAGGGATCATATTGCAAGGTGACAAAGGCGAAATATAAGGCCACACTAAAAACTAGCGCAAATACGTATAGGTAGTAATTTCGGATGTTTTTTCGCAGATTTCGAATCATTAATACATTAATGCTCATTCTGCACACCGCCTAATACACCCTGTGTTTTTATAATGTCGTTGAAGAAAACTTGTCTTGATTGTTCTCCTTTATTTAGTTGCGTATAGATTTTTCCATCTTTTATAAAAATAACTCTACTGCAATAACTGGCAGCCACTGGATCATGTGTAACCATAACGATAGTTGCTTTTCGTTTTTGATTGAGTTCACTTAGCTTATTTAATAAATCAGAAGCGGATTTAGAATCCAGCGCCCCGGTAGGCTCATCTGCAAAAATAATACTTGGATCATGAATGAAGGCACGAGCTGCTGAGGTACGTTGTTTTTGACCGCCAGAGATTTCATTGGGGTACTTATTTTTTAATTCCAAAATCCCCAATTCCTTTGCGAGACTTTCGAATTTCTGATTGGCGGCTTTCTTGGGTGTATTGGTAATGGATAGTGGCAGCAGGATGTTCTCCTTTACCGTCAGCGTGTCCAAGAGATTATATTCTTGAAAAATAAAACCTAAATGATTCTTGCGAAATTCAGCGAGCTGCTTCTCTTTCATATTGGAGATTTCATTGCCCTCGATGGTAATAGATCCGTTACTGATTTTGTCGATCGACGAGAGTACGTTGAGTAGGGTGGTTTTACCTGAACCGGAAGGCCCCATGATGCCAACGAATTCGCCTTCTTCTATACGAATATCGAGTCCGCTTAACACGGATTGTTTGTTTAATTTATTGCCATAGCTTTTATGAATTTTAGTAGCTTCTAGAATTGCCATAATGATTCACTCCTTCGTTTCTTCTTGTATAGCTTTATTATAAAAAAGTTTATTGTTCTTATCCTGCGATTGCCCGAACAAAATATAAAAGCATGTGACATTGTTGTCACATGCTTGAGATTCTAACGAATTCATTTTTGAGTGGGAAGGTTAGCGTAAATGTTGATCCCGCTCCGAGCTTGGATTGAACCCCGATGATGATGAGTAAGGATTGAGCTGCTTTCTGAGCTAAATATAAGCCCATGCCTGTGGCGGCATTGTCGCGATGTACAGTAGTGGAAGTAAACCCTCTGTCGAAGATGCGCGGCAGGTCCTTCGGATCTATCCCGCGCCCGCAATCCTTCACCTCAAGAACGATATGTTCAGCTTGCTGGTAGCTATTCACTGTAATATCAGAAGCCTCACTATATTTTACGGCGTTGGTTAGAAGTTGTCTGAGGATAAAAGCCAGCCATTTAGCATCACTAAGCACTTCAGCAGCTTCTAAGTTCAACTCAAAGCCGATTCCCTTCTGAATACACCAAGATTGTAATGTCTTAATCTCACTAAAAATAAGCGTTTCTATATCGATTTGCTCCATGTACAGGTCGTTTTCAATAAATGGTATCCGTCTTTGATGGAGCTGCTGATCCAGGAGCAGATGAATACGCAGCCACTCATAGGTCAAGTGCCCCTTCATAACATCATCTTCTATACGCTCAATCATTAGATGCATTGCGGTCAGTGGAGTCTTTACTTCATGAATCCAGGATAACAGCTCATCCTTCTCTTGCTCCAAATTCATTAAATTGTCTGAAGCAGTCCGCTTTAACAATTTCACTTGGTTGGTGATGCTCTCTTCGATGATTTTCTCAAAAGGACTTTCGGCAAGAGCGATGCTTGTCAGATCGAGATCATCGTCGCGCTCATTTAAGCTTTTATAAAATCTGGTTTCCTTAGGATAGCGAATGACTAGAAAAATTACGAAAAAAATCATCGATAAAGAGACCAGATAGAGCACTGAAGACAGGGGGATGGTCGGGTCCATAAAGGTGATAAAGAGCATAAATAGATGTACAAAAAGAAAAAGCAAAATCCAACCGAGTCTTTCGAGCAGGTACTTTTTAATCATAGAGAATCCTCTTCAATGGCTACGTAGCCTTGTCCAACCTTCGTCTCAATAAATGCCCCTAATTCAAGCTCGTCGAGCTTTTTGCGCAGCCGATTTACGTTGACGGTAAGGGTGTTATCGCTAATAAAGCGCTTATCGTCCCATAAGCTATTAATTAATTCCTCGCGGGTGACAATTTTATTCTTTTTCTCAATGAGCAATTTCAATATGAAAATCTCATTTTTGGTAAGCTCAATCGTTCCCGTGTCGTTGGTCACTGAATTCCGCTCATAATCGACGGTAGCTCCGCACCACGTTTTGAGTTCAATGTTATCCGTATTGTAATTGTACACCCGCCGGAGAATGGCTTGCACCTTGGCAATGAGTACATCGAAATGGAAGGGCTTTTGGATATAATCATCGGCTCCCAGCTGCATGGACATCACCATATCTGTCGGATGATCCCGAGAGGATAAGAAGATAATCGGCAGATTAGAGTGAGAGCGAATCATTCTGCACCAATGAAATCCATCGAATTTGGGTAATTGGATATCAATTATCACTAAATCAGGTTTGATTTCCGTGAATTCCTGCGTAACATTGTTGAAATCTTGAATGCCATATACATCATAAGACCACTGCGTAAGCCGTTCTTTGATCTCATTAAACAGCGTTGTATCATCTTCGATTAATAAAAGCTTGAACAAATCGGTCACCACACTTTTAGTTTCGTGCCTTGCGTTTAGAATACGCTTAAATGATTGAAGCCATACTTTGATTGTGCTTAGAGCATTGCAGATAACACTGTCTGATAATGTGCAAATTCCTTCGTTTCATTAAACTGAGGGCACATTTTCAAGGAGAGCAGGGCGCTTTCGATTAAGAACTCTCTTGGTTCCTTATTGTTCATGATCTCTTCTTGGATAAAATATAACAGCTTCAGTGCATTGGACAGGCTGGGATCATCGGCGGCGAATGATTTATCAATGATTTTTTTTAAGCTTACGGTCGCAAACGATAAATCATTATTAAAAAAATCAGTGTATTCAGCAACAGGCAATAGTTTCCCTACATGATCGGGGGAGATAAGCTGCATTCCTTTTTCACTTAAGTCCTCAACAATCGTCTGGATAAGAGTAGTGCAATAATTAATGATTTGTTGAGAGGTAATGACTTCATTCATGGCACTGTTAATTTGCAGCATATGTTGCAAGATGCCTGTGAAAATGATGGCTCCATCCAGTAGATAGGGTTTTTTATCTTCAGAAAATATATGCAGGAAACGTTCATGCACCCAGGTTAATAAGGTGAATTTAGTTTTTTTGATGAACGTAATTAAATCCGGATCATTGGAGACCAGGGCATCTTCAACCAGCTGCAACAATTTATTTTTTTTATTGATTTTCATAACCAGTTGAACTTGTTTAGCGAATATATCAATGTCAGAGGGGTCCTGGCCAATGAGCAGGCCATTTCTGCCTTCTTCCAGCTGGTCATGAATAGAGGTGAATACAGCTTTAAAGAGATCCCCCTTGGAAGGAAAATAATTATAAAAAGATCCTTTGGAGATCCGGCTGTGATTCAGAATGTCCTGTATGGATGTGGCGTGGTAGCCTTTTTCAATAAATAATTCATGTGCTTTTTGAATCACTTGCTCTTTCCGTTTATTTATCATCTTAGGTGCCCCTTTAAGCTGGACTCTTTTGTGCAAAAAAACACTTCACGTAGAATAGACTAGCTTATATTTCCACTTAATACAATTTAGTTTTTAAATGAATTCTGACTTGCCAAGCAGTAAATATAAGAGTAATATATTCTACATTGTAACATAAGTTCAAAATTGAACCGACGGTATGATTATAGAATGGAGGATTCCAAAATGAAAACGAAAGAAAGTAAAGCGTCCTATGGGATTTTGGCAATCCTTATGATTGGTGCATTTGTTGCTTTACTGAGTAATACCTTGCTCAATATAGCTTTACCATCGATTATGAAGGATTTTGATGTCAGTGCCTCAACGGTACAGTGGTTATCGACGGGTTATATGTTAGTGAACGGGATCATGATTCCTTCAACGGCCTTTTTAATTCAAAAGTATACAGCCAGACGATTATTCCTAATCGCCATTGGATTATTTGCAATAGGGACCTTCATTGGAGGCTTTGCTCCAAGTTTCCCTGTATTATTGATTGCGAGAATGGTCCAAGCCTCAGGGGCCGCGATTATGATGCCATTATTAATGAATGTATTGTTCACCACATTTCCACCTGAAAAACGTGGCTCGGCCATGGGGATGTTTGGTTTGGTTATGATTTTTGCACCAGCCATTGGTCCTACACTCTCAGGATGGATTATTCAGCATTATGAATGGCCTGTGCTGTTCTTTATGATTGCACCGATCGCCGTATTGGTGTTCATTCTTGCCTTCTTCAAACTGCATGATCCTAAAAAAGATGTGGCTATTAAAATTGATATTCTATCCGTAGTTCTATCAGCGATTGGGTTCGGGGGTCTTCTATACGGCTTCAGTTCCGCTGGGAATAAAGGATGGGATGATCCAATGGTCTACTCCACCCTTATTATCGGGGTTATTGGTTTAGTGATATTCATTATGCGCCAGATGAAGATGAAGGAGCCTATGCTTAACTTCAGAGTGTACAAATATCCGATGTTCGCTTTATCCTCAGCGATTTCGATTACACTGAATATGGCGATGTTCTCAGCCATGATGTTAATGCCGATTTACCTGCAAAATATTAGAGGTATTTCACCTCTGGATTCGGGACTCCTAATGTTGCCTGGTGCGTTGATTATGGGGGTTATGTCTCCAATCACAGGTAAATTGTTCGATAAATTCGGCGGCAAAGTCTTGGCGTTAATCGGTCTGGCTATCGTAGTGATCAGTACGTATTTCTTTAGTGATCTAACTGAGACAACGAAATATTCGACACTTATGATTTTGTATTCTGTGAGAATGTTCGGGATTTCAATGGTTATGATGCCTGTGATGACCAATGGTCTGAACTCCATCCCGGCTAAATATACACCACATGGTACAGCCATGAACAGTACGATTCAGCAAGTCTCCGGGGCGATTGGCGGGGCGCTGCTTGTAACGATTATGTCTAACAGTACCACATCACATGTCAAAGATATGGTAGCTGAAGCTGTGAGTAAATTAACGGCTAAGCCTTCTGCAGAGCAATTGCTTGGCATTCAAAACCAAGTCATCGCAAAAGCAACGATCGAAGGAATTAATGATGCGTTCTTAGTGTCAGTAGGCGTTGCCATTATTGCCTTTATCCTAGCTTTCTTCATAAAAAGAGGGATACAGCCTAAGGATACAGAAACAGTCGAGGAAAAAGTGGCTGTTAAACAAGTTTCATCCGCTAGATCGATGTAATTTGATATGTAGAAAGACGCTCACCTATGGTGGGCGTCTTTTTGTCTTAATTAAAAATAGAACTCTGAGTGAGTCTTGGTCCATCTTGAATGACCGTTATGGAGTCGTTTCCACCTACATAAATTCTATTTGTGAGCGGGTTTAGCACAGTGCTGCCTGATACGGAGGAGAATCTTGCGAGCCGTTTAAACGTGGTGGCGTTATAAACGGACATATGATTCTTATCAAAATTACCAACAAATAAATGATTTGTATTCGGGTTGATAATCGTGTTGGAGGAGGTAGGCAACACCTTTGTGGTTATAATTTTGTTGTTGCGCCCATCTATGACAAACAGCCTGCCCTTACCCTCCACTTGTGCACTTGAGACATAAATACGATTCGTCAGCGGATTTATAACGACCTCACTTTGCAAACGTCCCAGCTGTACATTACGCAACAATTTATTGGTTCGGCCATTGATCACAGAAAGAAACCGGCTCAAGTTATTAGCGACATAAATACGATTGGTAATTTTATTAAGTGCTGGCGCTATCACGGGGTTACTTCCGACTTTTATTGTCGCAATGATCGCCTGTGTAGTTCCGTTAATGACGGTGACGCTATCATTTACTGTATTGGTCACATAGACACGGTTGGTAAGCTCATTGATAACAATTCTGGAGGGGCGTCCACCGAGTTCAATCTTTTTACGGACCTGATTTGTTTTCCCGTCTATGACGAATAGGGTTCCGAATGCGCTAGTTACATAAATCAGATTGGTTCGAACATTTACTCCGATATTGTCTGGGAATCGGCCTACTTTGACAGTTTTGATTACCTGGTTTGTCCGCCCGTTTATGACAGATACGTTTTCGTCACGGAAGTTAGGTACATAAATCCGGTTGGTTTGGGGGTTGATTCCGAGCTGAGACGGCAGTCTTCCTACAGGGATCCGAGCGATAATGCGATTAGTTCTGCCCTCCAATACCCCGATAGTTCCAGCCTCGGTGTCTGGGTTTACAAAGTATACTCGATTCGTGACGACATTTACTTTTATATCTCCGATCGGTCCGGCAGAGCGGACTGTAGCAATCACTTTTGGCTGCGCCATGCTTTTACCCCTTTCCAAGTAAATAGATACTTCATTATATTTAGGCTTAGGCAAAAGGGTACTTCATTTATCCTTGCAAGATATATATTAGGAGTGTAGAATGGTACTCCATTATCCAAATATTAGGTTAGGTGTAAGCGTTTTATTTTTTGAGAAATTGAGATTGATTGGAGGTTGGGGTTGAAATGGTGAAATCAGTGTTGTCGGATATTTTATTAACACCTGATAAGATGCAGGTTCATAGCGAATTATTAGAGGAAATTGGGCAGTATATCACACAAGAAATTCTAAATCATCCGTTAATGAAAGAGGAGAGTCAGCGGGTAAGTATTCTCCTTGATGGATCGACCGCACTTGGTGTGGTGGATGAGCAGTCGGATGTGGATGTAATCATTATTTGTCAGGACGAGTATTATAGCAGCATTAATCATCGGTTCGAGCAAGCGGGGCTGATCCCGGAGCAAAGTAGTTTTTTTATGGATTTACGACTTCCCAGCGGCAAGACCGGACATTACACACTGCATAAAATATCAGAAATCAAAGCGGCGATAATGAGCGGAAATATGGAATGGCTGTGGAATGCTTCTATTTCTTATATCTACTATGACCGATTGGATGTAAAGTCACTTTTTGATGCCTATGTGCCCCTCCAACCTGGAGTCCTAATGAGATTTCGTAAGAATTCATACATACAGTTACGAAGTTATGCCAAAAGCTTAGATAATCCTGTAGTGCGTGGCGACGCCTTTCCTATTTTATTTTTAGCGGTTTCTCTTTATAAAGAAGCATTACGCTGTGCCATTACTATTGAAGGTTACCCCTACCCCTATGACAAATGGCTGGTACCTGTAGCCAAACAAACGGCTGTCGGCCGAAAGATTTTGGAGTGTGCGGGCGATTTTTGGAGTTTTATTAGAGATGATGAATCCTTTGCTCCTATGTACCAAGAGGATAATAACTTTGTCAAAATGGAAAAACGATTCCGGAAGATACTTGTAGAGGAATTCCGCATGCGGGGGATCGATGAACCTTGGTTAGTAGAGTGGTGGAAGTTTATGGAGGAGTGAGTGGAGCTATAGGGTGTTTGGGTGAGTAGAGTAGCTGTGGTGGCGGGGTTGCTGGGGATGGCTGTAGTGGGCTGAAATGGTTGAAGCGGTGGAATGGCTGAAGTGTTTGGGTAGCGTAGTAGCTGTGGTGATTAAGTAACTTAAATGACTCCCCTTCCTCCTCTTGATTATGGTAAGGTATATTGAAGTGGAATTTTAGTGAGAGGTGATTATATGGACGGGACAGTTTCAATATTAGGAGTTCCCTTTTCAAAACTAACACTACATGAGACAACACTTCATCTAACAAAACATATTCAATCTGGGGAATCGAAACTTTTCCATTTGATCACGGCTAACCCGGAAATTACGATAACAAGTCAATCGGACGAGCTGCTACGAACCATACTTCAAGAAGCGGATTTAATCACTCCTGACGGGATTGGCATTGTGATGGCATCAAAAAGAAAAGGCGATCCTATTGCTGAGAGGGTAACTGGATATGAGCTGCTTCTTGAGCTTTTGGAGCAAGGAAATAGCTTGGGATGGAGTTTTTATTTCTTGGGAACAGATGAGCTTACCAGCTGTAGAGCGGTCGAAAAGATCACGGAGTTATATCCGAATGTGAAGATTGCAGGAAGACATAATGGTTTTCTTACCAAGGAAGAGGAGCCTGCCATTGTAGCAGAAATACAGCGCGCACAGCCAGATTTCCTGATCGTTGCGATGGGTGCGCCATACTCTGACAAATGGGTATATAAGCACAAACAGGAGCTTGCGCAGGTAAAAGTTGTTTTTGGCGTGGGGGGCAGCTTGGATGTAATAGCGGGAAAAGTTACTCCTGCACCAGCGCTATGGAAAAAACTCAATCTGGAGTGGTTGCATCGACTTTTGTTCGCTCCCGTTGCGAAGGGACAAAAGTCGCGATGGCGCAGACAGGCAGTACTGCCCAAATTCGTGTTCCGAGCTATGATTAGGAAATGAAGAAAAGGCCTCGTTTATGGGGCCTTTTTTAGGTTCGGTTGGTGGGAGAGGAGGAGGGGGCAGATGTGAGAGTAGGAAGTAAGGAGTAGGGGGAAGAGTAAGAGAGATTAGTGGGAGTAAGGTGAGGAGTATGAGCAAGAGTGAGTAGTCAGTAGTGGAATTGAGGAAGGAGTAGGAGTAAAAGTGAGTAGTGGGAGTATGTGTAAGAGTAGTGAGTAGAATGTAAGTGCGACTATAGCTGTGACCTTTAAACAAATTAATAATAATAAACAACACCGATTCTGGTTGATGCCATAGTCTCGTATTTAATTCAAACTAAAAGCTAAAGAGGAACAATAAGGGCAAAAATGCCCCTGAGTCACTGGAATTCCGCCCGAAGAGGCAAAAGAAAGGCAAAAATGCCCTAGATCGGGCGCAATACAGCCCTAAGGGGCAAAAGAAAGGCAAAAATGCCCTAGAATCGGTGCAATACAGCCCGAAGAGGCAAAAGAAAGGCAAAAATGCCCTTGAATCGTTGCATTTCAGCCCGAAGTGGCAAAACAAGGGCAAAAATGCCCTAGATCGGGTGCAATACAGCCCGACGAAGCAAATCAACGGTATAAATCCCGCAGAATGAGCCAAATCCGGCCCGACGAAGTGAATTAACGGTATAAATCCCGTAGACTGAGCCGAGTCCGGCCCGAAGCAGCAAATCAGCGGTATAAATCCCGCAGAATGAGCCAAATCCGGCCCGACGAAGTGAATCAACGGTATAAATCCCGCAGAATGAGCCAAATCCGGCCTGAAGCAGCAAATCAACGGTATAAATCCCGTAGACTGAGCCGAGTCCGGCCCGACGAAGCAAATCAACGGTATAAATCCCGTAGACTGAGCCGAATCCGGCCTGAAGCAGCAAATCAACGGTATAAATCCCGTAAATGTCCCCAGCCCGCCCGGTTACTATCCATTACCAACAGGGAGTCGGTTTTCGCCACACATTTAATGTGATCCCTACTATGATGAGTGAAATTTGTTTAATTGAGCAGATACATCCGCGTTAATTGAAAATAGGGTAGGAGTTTATCGCTGCAAAATAAAAAAACTGACACCGCTATACCAGCGATATCAGTTTACAGAGCTTAGCGATTAAGCTAGCGGCTGCCTATTTTTAGCTTGTTCCTCTCGCATCCACTGTGACAACTGGCGTTTGAGCTTAAGGAACTCGGGAGAGTCCGTAATCTCATCACGGCGTGGCCGCGGAAACGGCACATCGACTGTATGCAGAATGGAGCCGGGGCGGCCGGAAAATACATAGATACGATTAGAGAGCAGCAACGCTTCTTCGATGTTGTGAGTAATGAACAGCACAGAGCGGCGATTCTCTTCCCACAGCTCAAGCAGCCAGCGCTGCATTTCACTGCGAGTTAGTGCATCCAGTGCGCTGAAAGGTTCATCCAGCAACATTAGCTCCTGAGGAGCGAGCAATGCTCTGAGAAAAGCTGCACGCTGCTGCATCCCGCCAGACAGCATATGCGGATAAGCATGTTCGAACCCGCTTAACCCAACCTTGGCTAGCCACTGGCGCGCTTCCTCGCGGGCTCCATCCCGCAGTGCGCCCTTGATCTCCCCAGCAAGCAGCACATTATCCTCAATCGTACGCCAAGGAAAAAGCGCAGGCTGCTGCGGCATATAACTAATTTCACCGCGTTGACCTGTAACGGCCTTACCGTTCATGAGGATCGTGCCTGCATCGGGTTTCACAAGGCCGCCAATCATATGGAATAAGGTGCTTTTTCCGCAGCCGGAAGGACCAACGATCGAAACGAACTCTTGTTGCTCTACCTTGAGAGAGACATTATTCAGAACGTTCGTCTCACGGCGACGATGGGAAAAAGATTTGGAGATGCCGCTCACTTCAAGGGCGGGTGCCACGGTATGAGCTTCAGGAGAGCTTATGACTTCTGTTGTTCTGTGTTGCATTTGCGTCGCTTGAGACATACAGGCATCTTCCTTTCTATGAGTTACGGCGCGGCTTCCAGCGAACCAGCCATTTTTCCAGCAATGCAATAATAGCAAAGAGTACAAGACTTAAAAGTACAATAATAACAATAGCAACAAACATCCGATCCGTACGATATGCGGATTTCTGCAGAAGCATATAATAGCCAATACCTTTATCCGCGCCAATCCATTCAGCGACCACGGCGCCCATAACCGCATAAGTAGCAGATATTTTTACGCCGGAAAATAGTGCCGGGATAGAAGAGGGCAGCTCCAGCTTGGTGAAAATTTGCCACTTGCTTGCGCCAGCCATTTTCATATAATTCATCATGACCTGATCACTTTGGGCCAGACCGCCCATCGCAGCGACAGCTACCGGGAAGAAACATACTAGTGTAATCAGCACGATTTTGGGCAAAAGACCAAAGCCGAACCAGATAATGAGCAGGGGTCCGAGCGCGATGGAGGGAACATTTTGACTCAGAATAATAAGTGGATAAAAAGCCCGTCTAGCCCAAGGCAAAAGATGCAAAAGCAAAGCAACGATCAGGCCTACCCCCGTACCAATGGGAAAACCAATTAAAGTGAGCCGCAGCGTAGCCATCGTATGAGCCCAAAGACCAGAAGCGTTACTGGTGGATTCACGAGCAATATCAGCAGGACTCGGCAGAATCCAGGATTCAATATGAAATACAGATACAGATAGCTGCCATACGGTTAAAAAGAAGACGACCGCCACAAGGGGCGGCCATATTAGCTTCCAGGTCGATCTCACGGCCGATATTTCTCCGTCAATTTATCCATGCTGATTCCGTTAGGATTATGAGCGATTTTGATCTGCGAAATTACGCTTGGACTGCCTGCTTCGATCAACGCCTCCTGCATCTGACGCACAACCTCCAGCAGCTCGCTAAGCTCACCTTCCATTGTGGTTTCCAGCGGATTCACTTGATGTTTAACACCGGATTTCTGAATGACCTCAATCGCTTTATCTACGTATGGGATGGAATCCTCGTTGTTCGGAGTTTTTGGAATTACTTGAATGCTTAGTAGGGTGTTAGCCACAATAATCAATCCTCTCATTTTATAAGGTAAGTTCAAAAAGCCAACTTTGATAACGAAGTAATTCATTACAATTGTTGTTTACTCCGCCGGTAAAAAATCATTACTGAATGCACTAGCAGCATCCAGCGGTTTATCCAGCAACTTCAGATCATACATCCAGTCGCCGTAATTTTGCCAGACCTCGGTTTTTTGCTCGCCCCAGCGGGCAGCATCGTCCTTGTATTTTGGGCTAAGCCATTTTTGGCTAGCTAGGACAAGGTCGGCGTCCAGGTCAGGAACGGCCTTCGATAACATACCGGCAGCCTCTTCCGGATGATCTATGGCATATTGATAACCTTTTGATGTGGCTTTCATGAAGGCCTTCACCAGATCAGGATGATCTGCAATTTGCTTCTCACTCGTCGTCAGCACAGGCGTGTAATAATCGAGCTGCGGCGCATAATCCTTTAAGTACAGCATATCCAATGGCTCGCCACGCAACTCAGCCTCAACACCAGTCCAAGCGTAGAAAATCCAGGCGAAATCAATGTCACGTTTGACGGCGGTAAAATAATCAGCTTCACCGATACTGATCAGCTTCACCTTTTTCACATCGCCACCTTCAGGATCCATGATAGCTTTCATGGCTGCTTCTTCGGCCGGTGAGCCCCAGCCTCCGTAGGTTTTACCTTCAAAATCCTTTGGTGATTTAATATTGCGATCTACTGGAGCAGCGAATCCCGACGTATTATGCTGAATAATAGCTGCTATCGAGACAAGGGGCACGCCTTGTAGACGGGCTAGCGTTAATCCTTCTTGGGCGCTGATGCCAAATGCGGCTTCGCCAGAAGTAACCATAGTATCAGAACCCGC
Organism: Paenibacillus sp. FSL H7-0323; assembly: GCF_038002725.1. NCBI lineage: Bacteria > Bacillati > Bacillota > Bacilli > Caryophanales > Paenibacillaceae > Paenibacillus > Paenibacillus sp. FSL H7-0323. The sequence goes on from NZ_JBBODB010000001.1 coordinate 5,366,906, forward strand.
TGCGCCTGGCTGAACGATCTCGACGTCCAGACCTTCTTCAGCGTAGTAACCAAGATCCTTAGCTACGTATAGACCGGTATGATTTGTGTTCGGTGTCCAGTCGAGTGCGACTTTAACTTTGGTGAGCTCTTTTGGAGCATCCGTCCCAGCCGCAGCAGTTGGATCAGTAGCATTTGCTTTGTTTCCGGCTGTATTCCCATTGTTGCTGCCGCATCCGGCAATGGCAAGAATGAGTACACAGGTGAGGCACAACGTAAGTGCTTTTTTAAGGTGCATGTCTTCTTCTCTCCTTTAAGGTTACAAGAATCCCGTCTTCACAACATGAACCGTAAGTTGTAGTATGTACGTTTTTCTACATCTTTTAGTGATCTTACAAAAAAAGCGCCCCGAGTGATCGGGACGCTGGCTTGGCGCAAGGTTAGTTAAGGTCACAGGGACCAGAACCAATTGGCGATTCCTACGCTGGCATTATCCAGATCAGGTATAAGGGTCAGTATCTTGTGGGATACAATCTCAGCCGGCCAATTCCAGCACCCCTGGTTCTATGAAGTTAACGGGTATTTCTATGTGCAATATAAGTAAGCATAAGTTTTGTACCCATACTTTATATCTTATATTTCTCGCATACGGTGTATTATAGACGGCTGTACTCGGAATGTCTAGTAGTGCACTCCTGAATTTTTCCAATCCAGTAGTTTCTTTTTTGCTAGTCTAGATCTTTATATTTCTTGCGGTGACGCCGTTTAAGCTCACTAACCAGCGCCCCTAGCGTGAGGACAACGCTGATCAGAATCCCGCTCATGATCACGAAGAGGGCAAGAAATTCAAAGGGAGAATAACCAATCATTTTACTCCATTGAATCTTTCCATCCAGATCGTCAATGACCTGATTCATGCCGTAAATCCCGCTTACTACCGTAAATACAGTAAGAATCATCAGCAGATTATCCCGTCGCTTGGATTGAAACTTATCCTGATACTGAAACAGGTCATTTAAGGTTTCTTTCACTTCCTCGAACAAAGCATCGTTTCCGTATACTTTACGCAGCTGAAGAAATATCTCCCGGCCCTGCGACTGGGAAATCAACTCCAAGAAGTAGAACTTTGCCGAGAACTTATTAATGGAGTAGATTAGATTGTCTATTTCCTCATAATCATGATTAATCCGAAGTCGGGAGTGCATATTGGCTAGCTTTAGCAGAACGATTTTGTGGAAAATATTGAGTAAAAATCCGTAATAATATTGCCCGTACATCTGGTTGGCTAGACTAACAGCAATCTCCTGTTCAGCGCGGGTCATGCAGCAAAAGGTCTGCTCATTCATCATATAATACGTGTCTGGACCCCAGCGATTATAGGAGTGTTCATGACAATAGTTCGCAATATATGCTGGATCGCTGGCACTGGCATAGGGCTTTCCGTTCAGATCAATTCCATCAAGCTGTGAGGCACGATAGCGCAGATTTACACTAATCTCATCAGAGCTTTCTTCATTCTGAAAGCCATAAAAAGCTTGCACCTGCATTCTTTCATCTACGAAAAAAGGAAGGGTCTCGAAATAAGCCCCATTGATATCCGATTGATCCAGATATGGCTCCAGTCCATCCACCAAATTTCGGAAGACAAAATCCTCTACCATCTCATAGGTCTGTTCCCCGCAATGAATATAAGTGTAATCATCCTGTATGAAGGTATTCTCTAGCGCACGGAAACGATCTGCGAATTCTAGGGCAATACTAAAGGGAATTGAATCCCCCTCCAGCTGGACACGTATCGTCACGAATCCAAGCTGAAAAGGGCATATGAATATATCCGTCGAGAGAATTTTGAAAAATATAGATTGCTGCGGAATCTCCAGAATGCAGTCGAGATTATTTACTCTGGAAAAACGGCGAAACGAGTCGGCATCCTTCCTGCGTGGAAAAAGGACATGTGCAGCAAACGGTAAATAGGTGCGCTCCATTCGTTCATGGGAAACACAGTAGCCATCTCCGTAATAGGCAGCTTCAAGCTCTTTATTATCCAGAAAAAAACGTGTGAAGCCGTCGTTCTGTAATTGCTGGATAAGCTGCTTAGAATCACCCTTTTTTATAGAAAAGGGAAATATAAACTGCATGAGCGCAGTATGTAACAAAGGCTCAGTTGAAGACTCATTCATTCATCGTCCATCCTTGTGCTCAGAATATGCTTATAGATCACATTACCCTAAAAGGATAACGTTGATACTGTTCTAAATACGGGAACTCTTTCCTTTCACCGCTTGCATGGACTGGAACCTCCATGCGGCAATGCTTAGCAGAAACAAGAAGGCGGCAAAAGCGGCAAGTAATCCGGCTGTTTGTGCCACTTCTAAATGGTCCATAGACCAGCCCATAAACAGAGGTAGCAAAGCACCGCCAACACCTCCGGAAGCAATCATAATGCTGGGTGTTGACTCTTCGGTGCCAGGCAGCATTTTGCTGGAGAAGACTAAAGCAATGGAGAAAATACCGGACATAAACAGCCCCAGCAGCAGAATTACAATGAAAGCAGCCATTCGATTGTCAGTGAACGGAAAGAGTGTCAGCAGTAACAAGGTAAGTAAACAGCTGCTGAGAATGTACACGCGGTAAGATATTTTTTCGGCAATTACACCCGCAAACAATCTTCCTGTAGACATCGCCAGCCAAAAGAAAGTGACTGTCAGTGCTGCGGCAGACTCCGTCATCCCTAGCTTGGCAATAAAGATAGCCGGCATAAAGTTGACTAAACTCATCTCTGTGCCTACATAAAGAAAAAAGAAAACGATGAAGATCCCTAACAGAATCCATTGCTTACCTTTATACGGAAATTTTTTGTTAGAACGTGAGCTTGAGGATTGCGAATTGTCTGCTCCTTGGACAGAGGCGCGTTCATCCAGCATTCGTTGTAGATTACCGAAATGCCCTCTTGTCCAGAGGATAAGAGAAATTAAGGAGAAGGCAGCGACGATTAGAAAGGCCAATCTCCACGCTCCGGCAGCAATGAGCGGACTGGCGATAAGCGGCATCACGAGTGCGCCTATCCCGAATAGCACTTCAAGCCGGCTCATTGCAATAGCAGTTCCTTCGGTTACAGCACCAATAATAATGGTGCCGATAACCGCTTCGATCATCCCGAAACCAAAACCTGCGGCAACAGCGATAACATACATCCAGCCCCAAGGCGGTAGAAAGGCGTAGGCAATTTCTGCAACTAGTAGAAGACTGGTGGCAATGAGGATGCCTCCACGTTTTCCGAAGCGGCGATTAAGCAGGGGAGAGACCAACACACCTGCTAAAAAACCAGCGAATTGACTAAAGATTAATTCACCGCCAGCACTATAATTTTGATCATAATGTTGCAGTAGAACGGGCAGAATAGATCCCAGCACAACATGTGCCAGACCGATAACGAAGTAGGAAAGACAGCCGATCCAAATCAGTTTTTTCACGAAGTAAGCTCCTTATCTTGAAGTAGTTTATGAGGTAAGGTCGGATTCAATGTGAACCTGAAGGGTACATTATAATAAGCACCATTGTTATGATAAATCCAAACGGTGAGCTTGGATATATAAACTTTTGTTTACATGCTTGAAGGGAGAGATTTACGTAATGGATAACAAACAACTGGAGCAACTCATTATTAAGGCATTGGATGACAACAAGTTCGGTTCCTTTGGTACGATCGAAGAAGGAAATAAGCCGAAAGTACGTTATATGGCCATTTTCCATGAGGGTTTGAGAATTTATTTGGCTACAAATCGCAAAACTCATAAAGTGGAGGAGTTATCCGATAATCCGAATGCTTTTGTACTGCTTGGCTATGAGGCAGGCGGAAGCAAAGATGTGCTGGAGATTGAAGCAACTGCTACCGTCTCTAAGGATGAAGGCTTGCGCTCCAAGGTATGGAATAAAGAGCTGGAGCCATGGTTTACAGGACCTGATGATCCTAATTATGTAATTTTGGAGCTTACTCCAACACGTATTGAGTATGTAGGCAGCAATAAAGAGCATGGAGTATGGCAGCCGTAAGCTATAGCTTTGAATTGATCAAACAGCCCTCCTATCCCATATGGGGTAGGAGGGCTGTTTGATGTGTTATAATGACTTCAACTTTTTAGGTATTCATATCGGGGAGGAGCTAAAGCTACATGAGCGTTACTCTGTTATATATTGAAGATGATCGTGAAATTGGCAGTGTAGTGTCTGCTGATTTAAGCGAAAGAGGATATAGTGTCCGCTGGTTACGGAGCGGCGAAGGAGCAATGGAAGAAGCCGGCGCCTGCCAACTGGCTATTCTCGATGTTATGCTACCAGGTCTGGACGGGTTTACGATCGGGCAACGTTTGAAACGTTCTTACCCTAAGCTGCCCATTTTGATGCTTTCCGCCCGGACCTCTATTGATGATAAGCTGCAAGGTTTGGAGTTCGCAGATGATTATTTGACCAAGCCTTTTCATCCGGATGAATTGGCCGCTCGAATTGAGGTGCTGCTCCGAAGGAATGGGGCATCGGTTCAGGATTCGCTCACACTTAAACATCTAGTCGTATATGAAGGGGATAACCGCGTAATGAATGCTCAGACTCAGGAAGAAATCATGCTTACAGGTAAGCAATTTCAGATTTTTTCCTATTTGCTGCGTCATCTTAACCAAATTATGACGAAGGAGCAGATCTACGAGGCCGTGTGGGGTGAGGCTTATATCGAAGGGGATAAAACTCTGATGGTACATATTCGTTATTTGCGCGAAAAGCTGGAGCTTGATCCGGGTAATCCGGAAATTATCGAAACTGTCCGTGGGATCGGCTACCGGGTAAGAGCATGAGAGGATTAGAGCGCATTCGCAAGAAACGTAATTCCTCCTTGTTATCAGGGTATTTGCTAATTATCGTATCTGCACTGCTATTTATCCCTGTGGTCCTTCCGTTGTCTTTTGTTGGCTACAATATTCTTAACGAAGTGACCAAAGGTGCCCCGCCTGTAGATACATCCCTGTATTCGAATATTGCACCGCTGGAGACTATGTGGCATAAAGAGGCACTTCACTTAGAAAATGCTTCTTCGGAAGCCATAAATCAGCGGCTGATTGAATTGAGTCGAAAATACACCGAGGCTACTATGTTTTGGGTAGACGGGCAGGGAAAAACCCAGTTGATTCTCACGCCTGAAGAAGGGGATAAGGATAAGATTTACCCTGAAGTTCCTGATCAGTGGACTGCGGCTGAGGCTATTTCATTTATGAAAGAAAGTACGAATCGTGATCCATTAGCCATCGTTGCTTTCGTGGGGGACAAAGTGGAGGCAGACAAGGGATTTATGGTGATGCAAATTCCAAGCAAGCTGCTGAACAAAGGGGCTTATGGGGGATTAGGGGCTTGGGCTTGGTATAACTTTGTGTTATTTACCCTTTTTGGAGGGTTCGCTCTGGTTTCATGGATGTTCTTTAGAAAAATTCGCAAACGGCTGCTGCAACTGCAAACCGCGATGACGATCACAGGCCCGGATAGAATGCCTAAGTCTATAGTGACAGGAAAACTGGACGAGATCGGTCGATTGGAGGAAGCTTTTAATACGATGGTAACTAAACTGGATGAAAGCCGACGCAGGGAAATAGAAGAGGAAGAGTTGCGTAAGCGTCTAGTCTCGAATTTATCTCACGATTTACGCACACCCCTAACCGTCATTCGCAGCCATATCCATGTTATGACCAAAGAGGATCTGACCTCAAAAGGTAAGCAGTCCTTACAGCTTATGGATGAGCGTATTGCGGATCTTAGCGTCCTGATCGAGAATCTTTTATCTTACAATCTGCTCAATAGTGGACGGGTAACCTTAAAGCTGGAACGTAAAGATGTTTTACGCTTGTTACGGGAAAGTGCGGCTGCTTGGTACCCCGTATGGGAAAAAGAGGGCTTCGATATTGATATTAACCTGGAAGCCGAACCGCTATTCTGGAGGGTGGATGAGGTCTGGTTCCGCCGTATTCTCGATAATTTGTATCAAAACATTGTACGACATGCCAGCAGCGGGCATTATGTCGGGATCTCAACGGAGCAACGTAATGAACAACGTGCCATAATTATTGCGGATCATGGTCGAGGCATTCAGAGTCCATCCGATTACAAGGGGGCAGGTTTGGGATTGTCTATCGTCGATCTTTTGATGAAGCATATGGAGCTGGAATGGGTTGTGGAGAGCACAGGCAAAGGCACTTCTATTGTAATCTTTGATCCGCGTCGTGAAATTTAAACAAAACTTAAACTTGGCACTTCCTTGTTCTTAACCTTGGGACGTTATGCTGTATACCGAGGTGAAGAACATGGAAGAAACAGTGATTAAAACTAAGGATTTATTGAAAAAATATCGTGGCCGGGCTGCGGTAGAAAATTTGAATTTAAATATCCGTAAGGGAGAGATTTATGGTTTTCTGGGTCCTAACGGAGCTGGGAAAACTACAACAATCCGTATGCTGCTTGGCCTAATTACACCGACATCTGGAAAAATTGAAGTGTTCGGCCAGGATCTTCGGAAGAATAAGATGCAAATTTTACGGAAGGTAGGGTCGCTTGTCGAATCCCCCTCGTATTATGGGCATCTGAGTGCTGTGGACAATCTCGAAGCGATCCGCCGCATTCTGGATGTTCCGAAGTCACGAATCGCTGAAGTGCTAGATATTGTTTCTCTAACCGGGGAAGAGAGACGTCCGGTCAAAGGGTTCTCCCTCGGGATGAAGCAGAGACTCGGTATCGCAGCTGCCTTGCTAGGGAATCCAGAGCTGCTTATTCTGGACGAGCCAACGAACGGACTCGACCCGTCAGGGATTCAGGAAATTCGTGGGCTTATCAAACGTTTGCCACAGGAACAAGGAATTACGGTTGTAGTATCCAGTCACCTGCTTAGTGAAATTGAACAAATGGCAGATACCGTGGGTATTATTCGCCAAGGGCAAATGGTATACCAAGATACAATAGCTAATCTGCAACAACAGGCTGCTGGCGAGATACGCCTTGCGGTTTCGGAACCAGAGTCTGCGTTACGTCTCGCTGGAGGCCGGGGGTATGAAGGGACACTACAAGAGCAAAAACTGATTTTTTCAAGAATGAACGATGCAAGAGTAGCGCTGCTAGTCAAGGCTTTGGTAGAGAATGGGCACGCTGTCTATCGTGTAGAGGAGCGGAGACAATCGCTTGAGGACTTCTTCCTACAGGTTGTGGGAGGCGGGGAATCATGATGTGGCGGGCGTTGTCAGCGGATTGGCTTAAAATCCGCGGCAAAGGAATTTGGTTTCTAGTGTTTCTAGGACCGATTGGTCTAGTAGCCATGCAGGGCCTTAACTTTGGCCTTCGTTATGACTATCTGCGTCAGCAGTATAGCGCGGATTTATGGGGAGGACTTCTGGATAATGTGTCCGGGTTTGTGCCCACAGCTCTTTTTCTGGGAGGCACTTTAGTATGCTCGTTGATTGCAAATGTCGAACATCAGATGAGTTCATGGAAGCAGCTCTTGGCACTGCCTATCTCTCGTACCTCAGTGTTTATGGCTAAGTTAATGCTCTGTCTGCTGCTAGTGGCAGTTTCCTGCTTGTTGCTCTCAGTGGGGATAGTTGTTTTAGGGCTTATTTTGGGCTTCAAAGCGGATCTTATTCCTTATGTGGATGTAGTGCGGATTGGCTTTATGTCCTATATTGCGGCTCTGCCGGTCATCGCGCTACAGCTGTGGCTTTCCCTGGCTAATCGTAATCAGACACTGCCAGTTGCCCTGGGGATCACATTATCTTTGACGTCATTTTTCTCCATGTTCCTTTCGGAGTGGGTGCCTTTAACATGGCCATATTTGGCGTGGGACTCTTCTAATCGCCTTTTGTTCAGCGGTGCGGGTCTGCTGCTGGGAATGCTGGTGTTTTTGCCGGGTGCAGTGCATTTCGCTCGAAAGGATGTGGATTAAGATGATGTCATTTTGGAGAGTATTGTCCTCAGAGCGATTAAAAATGTCTAAATCATATGTTTGGCTTTTAGTCATAGGAAGTCCGGTTTTATCACTGGTTCCCGGATTGTTATCGGATAATCAAGGTGAGAAGATGTCTTGGGAGCTGCTGTTAAGTGTGATGTCAATGATGCATGCTTTGCTGTTTCTGCCTGTGCTTTCAGGCATTTTTGCGGCCCTGATCTGTCGTTATGAGCATCATGACGGTGGTTGGAAGCTATTGTTGTCTCTGCCTGTAACCCGGTTGTCGGTGTATCTCTCAAAATATGTGATGATCATCGGATTGCTGGCAGCTGTGCAAATAACGTTCCTCGTTATGGTGCTGGGAATGGGCTTGTTCCAAGGGGCTCCAGATCCAATCCCTTGGGCGCAACTGCTAAAATCAGTATTTGGCGGCTTTGTAGCCTGTCTACCTCTCGCCGCATTGCAGCTGGCGATCTCGCAAAGCTGGAGCAGTTTTGGCGCACCGCTGGCGCTGAATGTGAGTCTGACCATTCCCAATATACTGATCGCTAATTCTTCAACCTACGGCCCCTATTATCCTTGGGTACAGCCGTTGTTGGCCATGAGTCATTATGGTGATGACGGATTTGGTGCCTTTAATCTGCCTTTAGAGACACTGATGATGATAGTGGGAGGAAGCTTGATTGTCTTTTTTGCCGCAGGACTAATCTCCTTTTATCGTAAAGCAGTCTAATTCACAATCAGAGGCTATAAACTCCTCCTCAATGGACATCCCGTGCTGTTTTTCTTATAATTAAAGAATATAATTAGCTAAGATGGAGGAGGGCGAGAGCATGGAGCCAACGGCATTAGAGGACTGCGACAATACATGCAAGGGTTCAGAGCTTGAACCGGAATCCATTGCATTGATCCTGCCAGACCGTGGGATTACTGATAAAATGGCAGAAATGTTCAAAGCGTTGGGTGATCCAACACGAGTGCGGCTCATTTACGCTTTGTCACAGCAAGAATTATGTGTACATGATTTGTCCGTGATCCTTGATATGGGCCAATCTGCGATATCCCATCAGCTCCGTTATTTACGGAATCTACGGATCGTGAAGCGGCGTAAAGAGGGGAAAACGGTATTCTATTCGCTGAACGATGCGCATGTGGAGCAGATCTTTTTGCAGACCCACGAGCATGTCCGACACGAATAGCTAGTTGCAAAAAAAGAGGGACTCCAGCAGCCATTGAATGGCTTTTGGGAGTCCCTCTTTTTATTATGCCGACGAGTCCCAACCATCCACTACGGCTTACGGACCCAGCTGACGTTATTTGCACAATAATCGCTTTTTGAGCAGAGTTGCGGACCTCAGTGCAGTTATTCTTTAGAAAGAGGTCTTATTTTGCTCTTTTTCATGCCAATAGCGCCTATGGGGTCCGATAATATGCTAAACCGGGGATAATACTGCTTTTAGTGTCAATTGGGTCCGTTAGCTGTGTGGTTTGCGACAAATATTGCTCTAATGAAGCTAAGTGGCATCTCAGCTTAACTAAGTAACATCTCAACTAAACTAAGTAGCATCCCAATTAAACCAGGCTGCGTCGGGGTTAACCAATGCGTTTAAATCCACTGAAGCCTTGTATTTCGAAGTAAGGATTAAGCTTATTAGCTGGCTTGATTTAGGTTCTTCGTTAGGTTTGGTTTTCTAAAGGACAACACTAGCCAGACACATTGCACAGCAAGCACTAGCAGGATAAATAGATCGATTCCCATGTATTCACTCGTATTATCGTTGCCCACAAACTGAATTAAATTATGTATAAAGTGAAAGGATATCAGCGGAAGAATATTATTATTTTTTAGCATCAACAAGGCTAGCGCAAAACCGATCAGAAGCGCATATACGAGTTGTAGAAGAATTTGTGTGATATCTGTGCTGGATAATGCATTAAGTAAGTGGGTAATAGAGAAAAGAATACTTGAAGTGATCACTGCTGTTTTAGCCCCTTTAGGAAGCAAGGTCTTAAAAATCAAACCGCGATAGATACTTTCCTCCACAAAAGCGACCAGCAGGGTGAAGAAGATAAAGAACAGTACCTCAGATGCACTGATCTCACGAAATCCCTTAAAGGATATGGTAATCAGGACCACTACTAGCGGGGCATAATAGATCCAGTTGCCCGAGGATATGGTGTTTAGAGGTCGGAAGCCAAGCGTGCTCCATTTGCGCTTAACTGTAAAGTAGATGATGAGTACAAGCGCGATTGGGATGAAGGAGATAAGTACAGGGGCGGTGTACGCAAGTTCCTTAATTGTTGCGTAAGCCCCGGCGGCAGTTACGGCTACAAGTAATAACACTTCGATAATAACTACGCTCCAAATAGGGTGTTTCTGTGAAAAAGAAGACGTTTTGGCTAGCTTTGACATGTTCTAAATTCATCCCTTCTGTGTAAATCATTTGCCCATCGAGCTTCATTGATAATGGGGTCATTCGTATGTAAGAAACTTACTTTGGGTCATACATGATTTTACATATTTTCTCGTAAAGGTCAATTGATTTAATTTTTAAGATAATGTAGAAAAATGGTGTATATCGCGTATTGACCTTGAAATATAAAGGGAATATAATAGGGCTAAGATAACATATGAACAAGTGCTCATATATGGTTTTTATTTGAGGAGATGTGCCGTATGGATACAATGCAAGGAAAATTAAAACGTCAGTGGGAATTAGAAGGCTTGGATTGCGCCAATTGCGCGATGAAAATTGAAGATAAGGTGAAGAAGATTGAAGGTGTATCGTCTTGTTCCGTTAATTTTGTAACAAAAACAATGACGTTGGAAACTGCCGCAGGGTATGAGGAGTCAGCGATTGTAGAAGCGAAGAAGACGGTGAAGGCACTTGAGCCCCACGTAAATGTGAAAGAGAAGGTTGGGGGCAATCACAAGGCGCGCAATAGTGGCGCTCATGAACATACGCATGATCACGAGCATGGTCATGAGCACGGCCATCAAGCTGCTGGACATCATCATGGTCATGAGGATGCTGAAGGTCATGGTCATACGCACGAGCACGGGGAAGGTGATACACGCAAAATATTGCTGCGGTTAGGCGCTGGTGGAATTCTTGCTCTAGCTGGGATATTCCTGCCCGTGAATGGAGTAGTTGAATTGCTGATCTTTTTGGCAGCCTATCTTATCGTGGGTGGTGAAGTTGTCTGGCAGGCGGTTAAGAACATCATCCGTGGCCAGGTGTTTGATGAGAATTTCCTGATGGCTCTGGCAACTATCGGTGCATTTGCGATTGGTGAGTATCCAGAGGGCGTGGCAGTAATGCTGTTTTACCAGATTGGAGAACTGTTCCAAGGTCTGGCTGTGAATCGTTCACGCCGATCTATTACGGCACTTATGGATATTCGCCCCGAGTTTGCCTATCTCAAGCTTGGAAATGATCTGAAGAAGGTCTCACCTGAGGAAGTAGCCATCGGAGATTTGATTGTTGTTAAACCCGGTGAGAAGGTACCCCTTGACGGAACAATACTTGAAGGTAACGCCATGATGGACACATCTGCACTTACTGGAGAGTCGGTACCACGATCAGCTGGTCCAGGAAGTGCGGTGTTAAGTGGTTTTATTAACCGGAACGGCGTAATTACTGTGCAAGTTACTCAGACCTTTGGAGAATCGGCCGTATCCAAAATACTGGAGCTAGTGCAGAATGCGTCAAGCAACAAAGCTAAAACGGAGAACTTTATTACTAAATTTGCACGTGCCTACACGCCTGTAGTAGTGATCACAGCAGTCCTGCTGGCCGTCGTTCCTCCACTGCTGATCAGTGGTGCAACTTTTTCGGATTGGATTTACCGTGCACTTGTATTCCTCGTAATCTCTTGTCCTTGTGCGCTTGTGGTCTCGATTCCACTGGGATTCTTCGGAGGGATTGGTGCAGCTTCACGCAGCGGTATTCTGATTAAGGGAAGTAACTACCTGGAAGCCCTAAATGATGTGAAGGTAGTTGTCTTTGATAAAACGGGAACGTTGACCAAGGGACAGTTTAAGGTGACAGGAATTTATCCGTCGGGTGGCAAATCTAAGGATGAATTACTGCGGACAGCCGCTTATGCGGAGAGCCATTCCAATCACCCGATCGCTGAGTCGATTCGGACGGCTTATGGTGAACAGATTTCTAAGGAAGCTATCTCGAATTACAATGAAATCTCTGGTCATGGTATCGAAGTAACTATCGAAGGCAAGACCGTATTTGCAGGTAACGCACGTCTGATGGAGCGTGAGGGAATTGCTTATGAGGTCCCAGAGCAGAGCGGTACAGTTGTTCACATAGCGGTAGATCATCAATATGAAGGTTATCTGGTCATCGCTGATGAAGTGAAGGAGGACTCACTGCAGGCCATTCAGCGCCTCAAAAAGCTGGGAATACGCAAGACGGTGATGCTGACAGGTGATGCTTCCGCCGTAGCTGAAGATGTAGGGAAGCAGTTAGGGGTAGATGAGGTACACGCAGAGCTTTTACCACAGCATAAGGTAGAGGCCATCGAGAAGCTGGATCGTGATAAGTCTCCACGCGAGAAGATTATTTTTGTCGGAGACGGAATTAATGATACTCCTGTACTGGCTAGAGCCGATGTCGGCATCGCTATGGGAGGACTTGGTTCCGACGCTGCCATTGAAGCAGCAGATATTGTAATTATGACCGATGAGCCTTCGAAGATTGCTGTAGCTATCGGAATTGCCAAGCGTACTCGAGCCATCGTATGGCAAAATATTATTTTTGCTTTAGGTGTAAAAGCTATATTCCTTCTGCTCGGTGCATTTGGGATTGCCACGATGTGGGAGGCTGTATTCTCAGATGTAGGGGTAACCGTACTTGCCGTACTGAACAGTATTCGAGCTTTAAAAGTGCAAGACGAGGGTTAAGAATCTTTGGTGTATTAAATAAATGATTTCAACAAAAGTAAGCTTTAGGATTCCGGTTTTAAGGGTCTTAGGGCTTATTTTTTTTATTCTCCAGCAAAGAATTTGTCTATTTTTGCCGATATAGAAGATATATCCACATCAGGAGATATTATAACAAATGGAGTGAGGAGGCTATTTCATCGTGAATGAAAATGAAATGAAAGGAAACAAGATGAAAAAAATGAGAAAAAATGTAACGAAGAGAAAAGCGACGTCAATTCAACTTAAGTGGTCATCTGTTATATTAGCTATTGCAATCGTGCCGCTCATGGTAGCGACCATATTTTTACTTGATTATTTCGGCAATGTCACACGCACAGACAGTGAGCAAATGGCGCAGGACACCATTAATACGAACACATTCCGGATGGATGAGTGGCTATCCAACAAAACCTCGTCCGTAAAGGATCTGGTGTCCCAGCATCCTGAGTTCGATTTTACAAATCCGGCAAGTATCTTCCCTGTGATAGAAGTGCTGGAGGAAAGTGACAGTGAGACAGAAGGTTACAGTGTCATTAGTAAAGACGGCCAGTTAACCAATATGATGAACATGACCGCAAATGTAGCAGATGCGAGCTATTTCTTGAAAGCGAAAGAAACACATGCGCCTGTGTTGGGGGAAATGTCCTATCTGGAGCAGCTTGATAAATATATCATTCCAATCGTAGTTCCTGTCATGGATAAGGATAAGCAATTTATGGGAGGTATTGTCTTCTCGATTACTCCTGAAGTTCTTGCCCAAATGAGTAATGAAATTACTATGGCGGATACCGGATTTGGATATGTAATCTCAAATGATGGCATGTATTATACATATCCAGACGTCAGTCGTATGGGCAAAAAAATTACCGATTTCGCTAAAGAGCCGGCTCTTCAGAAGGTCGTTGACAAGATTTTAAGCAATAAAGAGGGGTCTGAAACTTATAAGGGCGAAGATGGTAAGAAAGTCATTACATACTTTAAGACAATTCCAGATACCGATCTAAAGCTTCTTGTAACAGTGCCGGAGAAAGAGGTTTTTGCCAAAGTGACCTCTGCACAAAGAACAGCAATGTTCATCTTACTGGCAGTTATACTTGTCATAATTTTTGTTTCACTGTACCTTACTCGTCTTATCGTTAGACCCATTAAAGCTATTTCCTCGACTATGAAAAAGGTGGCAGAGGGTCATCTAAATGAGAGGGTTAAAGTGCAGTCCGGAGATGAGATCGGCGAGATGAGTCAAAATATCAATGATATGATTGAGACACTCTCCGGTATTGTCAACAAGATTGATACAACAGTAGTGGAGGTTACTTATTCCTCAGAAGGAATGCTGAAATCGGCTCAACGTTCGTCCTATACTTCAGCAGAGGTTGCCACAGTTATCCAAGAAGTAGCTCAAGGAATGGAAGAGCAATTTAGAGGCTCCGAGCAATCCGCAAGAGCAACGGAAGAGATGGCTGTAGGTTTACAACGTATTGCTGAGTCCTCTGCAGCGGTATCAGATCAGGCTGAGACAGTCAACTCAGAAGTAGAGAGTGGCTATTTGGAAATTCAATCTACACTGCAACAGATGGCTGTTATCAGTTCCACAGCTAATCAGACTGCCGAGATGATTGGGAAATTAAGTGAGCAATCGGAACAAATCGGACAAATTGTGGATGTAATTTCTGAGATATCCAATCAGACAAGCTTATTATCTTTGAATGCTTCTATTGAGGCTGCCAGAGCTGGAGAACATGGTCGTGGCTTCGGTGTAGTTGCGAATGAGGTGAAGAAGTTAGCAGAGCGGACAAACAGCTCCATCATTAGTATAGTGGAGCTAATCGGCGGCATTCAGTCTTCAACAACAAGTGCAGCGGATTCCATGAAGAAGAGTATTGAGGAAATTGGCGATGGAATGGGGAAAATGCAAAACGTCGGTGTTTCCTTTGATCATATCCGTTCTTCGATCCGTGAAGTATCGTCGCAAATACAGGATGTGTCAGCAATTAATGAAGAGATGTCAGCCGGCACGGAAGAAATAACGGCTTCTATATCCGATATGCTCGGAATAGCTAAAGAATCTGCTGAGAATGCTCAGGCGGTCTCCTTAGCTTCAGCGGAGCAGACAGAGATTATGAAGGATGTCGTGTCCTCCGCGGAATCACTTAATGAAGTGATGTCTGTGCTGAAAGAAGAAATCGAAAAGTTTAAAAAGTAGGAGATAAACTGAGATTCATCTCCTAATAATACAAAAAATCGCTCTCTGGGAGCTGGTAGGTGATCTCACCAATTCCCAAAGTAGCGATTTTTTTATGAATTAAACGCTGTCTTCCAGCTGTAGGCTCTCGATGCCTGCACGTACAATGTTGCAGGAGTGGTTAAATTTCTGGGTTTCCTCTGTATTTAAATTAAGCTCCAGCAGCTCTTGAATCCCAGTGTTGCCTATGATGGCGGGCACGCCCGTGCATACACCACTATGTCCGTACTCTCCATCCAGAATGGCGGATACGGCGATAATTTTGTGCTCATCATTCAGGATCGAACGGGTAATGTAGGCAAGTGCGCTGCCAATCCCGAAATGTGTGGAGCCTTTACGGGTGAAAATTTCCCAGCCGGCATCTTTTGTCTTGCGGGAGATATCCTCCAGATCCAAATGCGGGAACCGCTCGCGATGCTGATCTAAAATTTGCAGAATAGGCTTGCCGCCAATTGTTACATGGGACCAAGCTACAAATTGGGATTCGCCATGTTCACCTAAGGCGTAGCCATTAACACTGCGCGGGTCAATGGAGAACACATCGGAGAGCAGGGTTTTTAGGCGCGACGAGTCAATGGAGGTCCCGGTACCAATAATTCTGTGGCGAGGCAGACCTGATATTTTCCAGACCATATAAGTGACAATATCGACCGGATTAGCGGCGACTACGAAAATTCCATCAAATCCCCCAGCCATGATGTTGGTAATGATTTCTCGAGTAATAACCGCAGAGGCTTCCAATACGTCAAGTCGGGTCTGCCCGGCTGTTGGATTAGCGCCAGCGGTTAAGATAACGACATCCATTTTTGCACAATCGCTATAGGTTCCGGCATACACCTTTGTGCGTGTGCTTGTGAAATCCATACAGTGCGAGAGATCAAGTGCTTGTGCCATAGCCCGATCATAGGTGCGGTCGATCATCATAATTTCGTCGCAAATGGCCTGATTAACCATGGAGTAAGCACAGCTTGAACCCACCATTCCGGCCCCGACGATGGCTACTTTTCTCGATTTACTTTTCAATTGCCTTGTCCTCACTCTCTAAAAGTTATACGCAGTATAGGCTTCCAAATGATATTTATTTCAGCATTAAGGTCTTTTGGAAGCTTATCGTTAGGTATGCTTATAGTTTAACGTATCCCTTCGCAAGTTACCTGACATCGGACTTGCAAAGATTATATTTTTTCTGTTTAATGCTGAATAGGTGACATGATGAGTTAGTTATTTCAGGAGATCTATCCCTATAGTGTATGTAAAGTGCTTAAAGAGGATGTAATAAGAGGATGGCTAATTGATGTCAGAAAAGGGTGAAAAGTAGAAAAAAGCAGAGGAGAACATAAGCTTGAGTTACAAGAGGTAAGAAGTCATCTCAAGGATATCGGGTAAGAACCCTGAGATGGCTTCTTAGGATTATTATTGATAATCATGGCTGCGGCAGCAGACTCACCGAGGAGGTCATAGCCTTATAACGCTTGAACATAAAAAATCTCCAATGAACAATCATGCCGAAGGCTAAAATAAAGAACAAACCACCGGACTGTGGAATAGACACATAACGGTTAATAAATTCATGGAGTAAAGTGCGGACTAGAAGAAGTCCGAGCAGGATAAACGCAAAGCTCTTGGAGCGTTGAGCGTAAATTTGTCCATCACGTTGTTCAAAGTGGGTGCTGCGTATAAGAGGATACGCGAAGATGAACCAGCCAATCAAAAAGGCGACTGCCGCCCACCATAATGGGAATCTGACCGCAGGTGCCACAAACATGGCAAAACCCGTCGACATACCGAGAGGTGGAATCCATATTTTTCGAATAGTAACCGGACGTGCGCTTGCTTTTAGACGAATGAAAATAACCATCAGCGCCATGAACAAAGCCCCTAATGTGGAGCCAATATGTAGAAGCGAGGGGTTTATGTTACCCATGATACACGACCTCTCTATGATTTCAGTCACTTGTATCTTCATTATAACAGAAAAACGATGGCAAAACATTGAAGTGTATTGGCTCCATCCCCGCAACAATTCCAGCAGAGGAATTTTTTCTTAAAGGAACGATACATACAAAAATCCCCGCCAGAGCATACTCTGACGAGGATTTATTGATGTGAATATTATTATCTCAGCCCAGACTTACGAACGGCTGCGTCCACTTGTCGAGCGAAGAATAAGGCTCACGATAAAGATCAGCACAACGGCACCGATCAAAGAAGGGAAGAAGTAGAAATCACTTACTTTAGGTCCCCAGCTTCCCAGAAGCACGCCACCCAGCCATGAACCGATAATACCAGCGATGATATTACCGATAACACCACCAGGAATATCTCTGCCCATAATCAGACCAGCCAACCAACCAATAACCCCACCAACGATTAACATCCATAGAAAACTCATGTTACTTCAACTCCTTCGTTTTGTTGTTTGCGATGTCTACTATTAACCTTTGTGACCATCTTTAAACCACATGGAAAAACTTACTTCTTCAGGAATGGTTAGGAAGTAGGCTCTAAATGCAGTTTCGATAATGTATTACAACTATAAACATGCTATAGTGAAAAAATATTATAAAATTATGAGTAAACCCCTATTAGTAAAGGGTAAGTAAGAAGTAATACAATACATAAAAGATAAAGGAGCCACTATTATGGAACGGGCTAATGAGGCATTGTTTTATGTAGGAACGTATAACTCTGAGAACGAGAAGGCGATTCAGTTATGTGCGCTTAGTCTTTTGTCGGGGGAAATGAGAATTCTTGAGGGTACCGAGGGAATTGAGAATCCATCGTTTTTAGCTGTGAATAAAGCAGGCAGCGTGTTGTATGCAGTTAGTGAGAAGGATCAAGGTGAGGTTTACGCATATGCAATTGATCCTGCAACTAAAGCGTTGAAATCACTTGGAAGTCGTCCTACGGAAGGTGGCGCTCCTTGTTATGTCTCCATTAGTCCTAAGGAAGATTACATATTCGTCTCCAATTACTCGGGAGGCAATGTTAATGCTTTTCCTGTAAATGAAGATGGTTCGCTTCAAGAGATGTCCGACCAAGTAAAACATGTGGGTTCAGGCATTCGTGAAGACCGTCAGGAGGCTCCGCATCCGCACTCTGTCGTTCCGGACGCAAGTGGTAGACATGTGCTGGTGTGCGATTTGGGACTGGATCAAATTGTGATCTATCGCCCTGAAGAGGGCAAACTGGTAAAACATCGTGAGCTTAATCTGCCACCTGGTTCAGGTCCACGTCATCTGGCGGTGCATCCCTCTGGACAATGGATCTACCTGGCGAATGAACTGAATTGTACAGTAACGGCATTTGCTAATGATGAACAGGATGCAAATCTAAATGTTTTACAGCATCTTAGCACGCTTCCTGATAATTATACTGCCGGTAGTGACGATACAGCTTCCGATATTCATGTCTCCCCTTGTGGCAGATTCCTGTATGTCTCCAATCGGGGACAAGACAGTATCGCCCTGTTCCATATCGATGAATTAACGGGTCTGCTTGAAGCAGTGGATTGGCAGGGTACCGGCGGGCGTACTCCGCGTAACTTTGCAATTATTGGGGATAAGCTGCTTGCTGCTAATCAGAATAGTGATAATATTACCTCGTTCTCCATCGATAGTGAGAGTGGCAGATTAATCCCTACAGGAAATGAATTGGAAATGAAGTCACCTGTTTGTGTGCAAGCGTTGTAGGCTGAGACTAGGTTATTGTATGTCGTAAAAATAAGGGCTATTCCCGTATCCATTCATTTTTTCGTGAGTGGAGGTTGGGAATAGCCCTATTTTGCAAATGAAGACCTAAGGATAATAGCAAGTGATTTTTTAAAATGTATTTCGGATACCTAAATCGTAAAAACCGATGTCATCCAGCATGATCCGGTCGCCTTCTTCATCAAGATAGAAGGTGATTTCCGTCAGGTTGTCAGGATCCAGCTCTGGTTCTTCCTCTTGAAATTGT
Source organism: Paenibacillus sp. FSL H7-0323 (assembly GCF_038002725.1). Lineage (NCBI taxonomy): Bacteria > Bacillati > Bacillota > Bacilli > Caryophanales > Paenibacillaceae > Paenibacillus > Paenibacillus sp. FSL H7-0323. The sequence goes on from NZ_JBBODB010000001.1 coordinate 5,385,994, forward strand.
TCGAACGGCATCTCGTAGGTTTGAAATACAGCTTCGGAAAGGTCACCGTATTTGCCATCGTTTATCCGCTCTTCAAGCCATGGGAATAACGTGAACTGAGTTTGTGGAAGCGGCAGTATGTCCATTACTTCATCCAGCGTCAAGCGGGCTGAGGTATCATTATGGTCAGTTAACTCCACCTCAACCTTTGGAGGTAGTGGAACATCCATTTCTTCACTAATGTCACCATTCAGATTTGCCATAGAGAACGTAAGGCCATCTGCCCCTAAAAGAGCAGTTTCAGTACGGACACTGTCGTTAAGCTTAATGTTGTAATAAGCTTCTTCGTTTTTGCTGGCTGTGCGTTCAAGGACAACACCATAGGTGGCTTTGCTTTTTGACTCCCGGTCTTTAGCCAGCTCTTCTGACCAAGAAACACCCGATGCTTCTGCTGTTCCCAGTTCTACTGTGTTTTTGTTGCGGTCATCGTCGAATGTGGCTACAGGACGATATCCCCCGCTTTGGAATCGATTGTAGTAGGCGGTATCTGGTAACCACTTCAGCCCGCTGCGATAATCCCGGAACAAGCTTTGGTATTCCTCTTTTTCATGCAAGGTGGTCTCCAAGAAAGCTGATACATAGACCTTAGCGATTTGCCGTTGTTTGTCTGCATCCATGATTTGTGCCCGATTTAAGAAGAGTCCAGCTGGCAAGGTCTGATCATACCCGCCCCAATCGCTGTTGAATTGACTGTGATTGGCGTCCGCAATATACAGCGAGCTTTTGAAAGCAGATGATCCTTGGGAATAGGAGGTACGTATATACTGCCGATCACCATAGAAATCATGTACATCTCCATCGCGGGCTCCCTGCAGGGTCAAATAATTGATGTCTTTGAGACGGGCTTGCTGGTCATCTATCGTTTTGTCCGTTGGTGCAAGCGCGATTACAGAGGTTATATTAAAGCGATTAACTGCCGCCATCACCGGATCATCCTTGAACCAACGATTGGCATCCGCAGCCATAGCTACGGCTTGTCCTCCGCGGCTATGGCCGAGCAGGGCGGTTTTTGTGAAATCTATTTTCTGATAAAAAGGACTGCCCGGATCATCTGAAAAATCTGCTAGCTGCTCTAAATGTTTCAGTAGGATCCAAGTCCGTACTTTAAAATCATTGTCCGGAATACCGGACCAAGCAGAATAATTCAGGAAATTCTCATCGAGCGAGATCGCGATAAATCCCCGGCTTGCCAATAGTTCGCCGAGATAAGCGTACCCGCCATCAGAGTAATCTTCCATCATATGGTTGCCGTGCACCATCAGTACTACTGGATATGGACCTTCACCTTCTGGCATCCATACGCGACCATTCAAGGGAAGTGCCTTATAATCGAAACCCCAGAATAAAGTGCGCAGCTTTGACCAATCCTTAATATAAGCAGAAGCATCGGCCGTAGAGGATATCAAGCTTGTATCCTTACCGTATTCGGCACGATGTAGATCGGCACCACTGGCATAGGTGAAGGTCTGATAAGCTAGATTACCTGGTTTTCCAGGATCGGAGGCTGTAAGTGGAACAACTTCCGTATCGTTGATGTCGACCGACTCTGAAATAGGCAGTTCTTGCACTCCGCTTGCCAGCGCAAGTGGGGAAAAAGTCACTGCCACTGTTAGCAGAAGTCCTAATGTTATTCTTTTGCTGCGGAGCAGGCCAATGGCTAATCCGCCTAGTGCTCCTAGCAGTGCAAGCACGACCGCAATGACAACCGCAGCCTCAATTTCAAAATCTGCATAATATAAGATTAGTAGAATAGCTCCAAAATCACTCAATACACAGCCTGCGAATAATCTTGGGATACGCAGTCCGGTCAACGCTAGCAGAACAGCCAAGATATTGCCGGAAATCGCCAGCAGGACAGTGCCTGCACCTGCAGCAAGAGCGATATCGGTAGGTTTACCTAATCCAGTAGGAATGCCTAACACGGCAGTACTAAAGGCTAAAAAGCATACTATCCACAGACCGGCTATAGCTGTTCTCCAAACTGCTGTATCGTAACGGTAGGTTCCCCTAATTCTTCGTCCAATTTCTTGAGCCATACGTCTGTGGAGCCGCGGTTTCAACGGCGCAGGGACGTACTCTAAATCCATACCCATGACTCTCTCCCCTGACATAAAGCGGTAATTTCTCTTAACCCATAAGCTGTAGCAATAATATTACTTTATAGCATCAATAACAAGTGGATCTTACAGGAACCGCCCCCATAGCTTATGCGGTGTGGTGTGTAGGAGTTTTCTTTGACATAGGCTGGAAAAAAAGGTTTGACACAGTTAAAGGGTTTCAGTATTATATCCATATAAACCAACTAAGTAGATAGGAATAATTGAAGAAAGTTCTTACCGTACGAACGGAGGAACGCCTGCATTAGGCTCGCAGACACGGTCTTAGGACCGGTTTGACCTGCCATACGTAGGCTTTCCTCCGTTCTTTTTGTGTTACCCAAGGGTTAGTTTGGTACGAAAAAACATGGGGGAGTGGAAAAGATGAAGAAAAAGATGAATAAAGGGCTTCTTGTAGGGTTTAGCTTGTTGCTTACGGCAGGGCTTACTGCTGCTTGCGGCAGCAATAACAATAACGGCAATAGTGCTAGTCCGGCAACAGACGCACCAGCAACAACCAATTCAGCGGAGGCTACAAATGCGGCTGAAGCCAGCAAAACTCCATCTAAAGATCCAGTAGAACTACTGAACGTATCTTATGACCCTACTCGCGAATTGTACGAGAATTATAATAAAGCTTTTGCTGCCTATTGGGAGAAAGAAACAGGACAGAAGGTCACCATTAAACAATCCCACGGTGGATCGGGGAAACAAAGCCGTGCTGTGCTTGATGGCCTGGAAGCGGATGTTGTGACATTAGCACTTGGTTATGATATTGATGCCTTGCAGGAAAAGGGACTGATCAACGAGGGCTGGCAAAGTAAATTCGATCATAACAGCTCACCTTACACCTCGACTATCGTGTTCCTTGTACGCAAAGGGAATCCGAAAGGAATCAAGGATTGGCCAGATCTGCTCAAAGAGGGCGTAGAGGTTATTACACCAAACCCGAAAACATCAGGTGGTGCACGCTGGAACTACTTGGCGGCTTGGGGTTACGCACTAGACCAGAACAATAACGATGAGGCTAAGGCTGAGGAATTTGTAAAAGAACTGTTCAAGCATGTGCCAGTGCTGGATACCGGTGCGCGTGGATCTACGACAACGTTTGTGGAGCGTGGAATTGGTGATGTGCTGATCGCATGGGAGAATGAAGCCTATTTATCCGTGGAAGAGCTGGGACCAGACAAATTTGATATCGTGAATCCTTCGGAGAGCATTCTGGCTGAACCGCCAGTAGCTATAGTAGATAAGGTTGTGGACAAAAGAGACACGCGTGAGGTATCCGAGGCGTACCTGAAGTATCTCTATAGTGAAGAGGGACAAAAAATCGCGGCTGAGAACTATTACCGTCCTACATTAGATAGCGTGAAAGAAGAATACAAAGATAAGTTCCCGGAAATCAAGCTGTTTACATTGGCTGACAAATTCGGAACCTGGAAAGAAACGCAAGAGAAGCATTTTAATGATGGCGGGATCTTTGACAAGATTTATGTGCCGGGTGCCAAATAACAGATGAATGAAATGCAGGATATGATCATTGAGATTTGTCCCGGTAGGGGCTGATCGGCTAAAAGGCCGAAGGCGAGAAAGGATGAATAGGGGATGAATGTCACCACTACAGCTGCACCAGCAGCAACGCGGCGCAAAATACTGCCCGGCTTCGGGCTGACGATGGGCTACAGTGTTTTATACCTGAGTCTAGTGGTTCTACTGCCACTTTCGGCGCTACTGTTCAATTCTACAGGTCTGAGTTGGGCGAAATTCTGGGATGTAGCTACGGACCCGCGGGTATTAGCTTCGTATCGTGTGAGCCTGTCGACAGCTGCTGCGGCTGCTTTTGTAGATGCAATTCTAGGTCTTTTGCTGGCGTGGGTACTGGTACGTTATGAATTTCCGGGCAAAAGAATATTTGATGCGCTGATCGATCTCCCGTTTGCCTTGCCGACAGCTGTAGCTGGTGTCTCCTTGACGGCGCTCTATGCAGGCAATGGCTGGATTGGGTCTTGGCTTGAGCCGCTGGGATTAAAGGTGGCATTCACTCCGCTCGGGATTACCTTGGCTTTGATGTTCATCGGCATACCGTTCGTTGTCCGGACGGTGCAGCCGGTGCTGGAGGATTTGGACAGAGATATGGAGGAGGCTTCGGCAACCCTTGGCGCAGGCCGCTGGAGAACCTTTCGTTCAGTAGTTCTGCCTGAGCTGTTTCCGCCACTGCTAACAGGTTTTGCTCTAGCTTTTGCTCGGGGCATCGGTGAATTCGGCTCCGTCGTGTTCATCTCCGGTAACATGCCGATGAGGACGGAGATTGCTCCGCTGCTTATTATGTCTAAACTGGAGCAATATGATTATGCCGGAGCTACCGCCGTAGCCCTGCTATTGCTCCTCATCTCTTTCTTAATGTTACTTGTTATTAACACACTTCAGCGCTGGGTTCGTAAGACTTCTCGTTGAGGTAATTGCCATGACAGCAGACGTCCGAACATGTTCAAACTTACTCGGAGACACTCGATATCTGCCGTCGATACTGAATTTTCCAAGCTATCTTGTCTTCGTAAAACCCTTTAAAGGAGGAATAATTTTGGCCGGTACCGTCCCTCTCCATACCCCCCGGCTACAAAAGAATGCGTCCTCGTCCGCGACAACGGAAACCCCAATTGTAAAATGGGTGTTGATCGGAGCGGCTGGGCTAGTCCTTTTTTGGCTGATTGCTCTGCCATTAGTTGTTGTGTTAACCGAGGCACTTAAGAAGGGCTGGGACGTATATATTGCTGCCCTGACTGATCCGGATGCCCGCTCAGCGCTGCGATTGACGCTGCTTGTTGCGGCGATAACTGTGCCTCTGAATACCTTTTTTGGTGTAACAGCGGCGTGGGCTGTAACCAAGTTCCGTTTCCGCGGCAAAGGGTTTCTGATCACCTTGATTGATCTCCCTTTTGCAGTCTCGCCAGTCATCGGCGGCCTAATCTTTGTACTCGTCTTCGGAGCAAACGGATGGTTTGGCCCTTGGCTGAGCGCCCATGATATTAAGATCGTATTTGCGCTTCCGGGTATCGTGCTAGCCACGTTGTTTGTGACGTTTCCTTTTGTAGCGCGTGAGTTAATCCCGCTGATGGAGGATCAGGGTACACAGGAGGAAGAAGCGGCAATTACACTCGGCGCACATGGGTGGCAAATCTTTTTCAGAGTCACGCTGCCTAATATTAAATGGGGGTTACTATACGGCATTATTTTGTGTAATGCGCGGGCCATGGGTGAGTTTGGTGCGGTTTCTGTGGTGTCCGGGCATATCCGTGGGGAGACGAATACGCTGCCGCTGCATGTTGAGATTTTGTACAACGAATATCAATTTTCAGCATCTTTTGCAGTAGCTTCTTTGCTCCTGTTATTGGCTTTGGTAACGATGATTATTAAAAGCTGGTTGTCGCGAAAAAATGCCCATTGACATGACTTTTAGTTCCATGCTAAGTTAATTCATAGTATACTGGTTGGTAATAACGGAATTGAGGAAAAAAGGAATTTAGGCGGATATAATCCTTTGGTGAGAAAGGGAGGCTAGAGAATGGCTAAACCGCTGAAAGTGGACGATTTATGGCTTACGCGGATTGCAGGACTTCTGGATGATATGGAATTTGGCTCATTGCATATTGTGGTTCATGAAGGTCAGATTGTTCAGATGGAGCGTACGGAACGCAAACGGTTTGAGAATAGCAGTGGCAACGCAAATGGACGTTATATTGGTGAAAGCGGCAGCCGGCGGGCCGATTCTCAATCGGCGGGACGTTGATTCAATCTCTGGGCAATTATAAAGGTATATATCATCTTTTTGGATAAAAGATTATGGAGTTGTCACATAAGCCACAAAATGGCTGCTGGGGCAACTCCTTTTTCTTCGTATGCTTGATATTTGGCACGTATGACGCACCATATGACGCACCCCATCGGACTCAGTTGACGCTAAACACAGTATTATGCCACATTTGCACCGCTAACGGACCGCATAGCCGCTATTGGCATAAAAAACACCACATATGGACCTGATTCTAAGCAATAACGTCCCTGGAGTCCGAAACCACGCTCCAAAAGCTGAAAAGGCGCAAATAACGTCATCTGGGTCCGTAGGTCGCAGGAATGATGAGTGATGAAGCAGACCGCCCCGAGTAAAAACACAGCAATATGTCATCTGGGTCCGCAGGTCGCAGGGAATGATGATTGTTGAAGCAGACCGCTCATGAGTAAGAACACAGCAATATGTCATCTGGGTCCGTAAGTCGCAGGGAATAATGAGTGCTGAAGCAGACCGCTCATTAGTAAGAACATACAATACGTCATCTGTGTCCGTAAGTCGCAGGAATGATGAGTGTTGAAGCAGACCGCCCATGAGTAAGAACACACAATACGTCATCTGGATCCGTAGGTAGGTCGCAGAGGATGATCTGTCTTTTTACGACTTTTACAAATGATTCGGCCCGTGGGATAGCTACATATTTTGATGACGCAGTACGTTTGTTAATAACGAGGGGCTTGGCGTGAGGCGGATACGCCCTCCATCAACAGGATGAACGCAGTAATGGCGTGCATAATCCAACCAACGATCGGAACAAAAGCTAAAATCGAGGTGATAATGCCCAGAACGTTCCCCATGAATGGTTTATGTTCTCTTTGCAGCACAACAACGGCTACAGCATGAAGCAAAAAGGCAATGGCCAAAGGGACCCAACCATTAGCAATGATAAAGAGTCCGCCAATCAACGGCAGAGCCAGAAAAGCTTCATAAAGGCATGTTCCCCATTTAAACAGCTTGGCTACAGGAGACATAATGCTTCACCCACCCTTTTAAAAATATTGTTACAGATACTATTCCACACAGTCAGTAAAGGAATTCAAGAATATAATGCTTATCCCTCAGTTTCAAAAACATCCCTAGCAGTGAGCCTTGCCTGTGAACCATGCAGTCGTATATAGTGGGAACAGCAATGCTGAACGGAGGAGTGCGGATGGAAACAACTAGTAAGCTTGATATACGCCATGAACAGCCTTCAGTGGAACAGTATTTGGCGCTGAGAAAAGAAGCTGGGCTGAGTGAAATGAGTGTGGAAGGTGCAGCGATCGGTTTGCCTCGTTCTATTTTTGCGGTAACTTTGTATGAGGAGAATAACCTAATCGGGATGGGACGGGTGATTGGCGATGGGGGATGCTTTTTTCAGGTCACGGATATCGCGGTCAAGCCTTCACATCAAGGACGAGGTTTGGGAAAGCTGATCATGCGGGAAATCAGGGAGTTCCTTAATACTGTACCTGACAAGGCTTATGTAAGTCTGATTGCAGATGGAGAAGCCTCGAAGCTCTATGCACAATACGGATTTGAATCGGTTATGCCACGTTCTCAGGGAATGTTTTTGCGTCGCTAAGCTAAGGCGAATTCATGCTGCTTTTTTAGTAGGAGTGCCCCTTGTATTGGTTAAGGGGTTTTTGGTCTGGAAGTGGAGTAGTAGGTGCGATCTGGTTTCGATTGGATCTCAGGGGATAAATAATGTTTAAAGGCTGTAAGGGAAAAGCTATTCAGATGAGCATCAAAAAAATAATTGAGCAGAAGGCTGCACGATAATGGTCTTGCTCGTAGAATGTGAGGAACAACAAGATGGATGTTGTAATATTGGGCGCTTCAGGAACGATTGGAAAGGCAATTGTACAGGAGGCATTAAAAAGAAAACACGAAGTAACAGCTGCGGTACGCAATCCAGAGTCAGTAACTCTCGAACACGAGCGTTTACATGTCACAACGGTGGATATTCTTGATCCGGCTTCAGTAGCAGCTGCGGTCCGTGGCCATGAAGAGGTAATCAGTGCTTATGGACCAGGAGCGGGCCACGAGCAGGATCTGATTACGGCGGCAAAAGCGTTGGTGGAGGGTATGCAGACGGCAGGGTTAAATCGGCTGTTGGTTATTGGAGGTGCAGGTAGCTTAAAGACTGAAACTGGAGAGCTGCTGATGAATACACCGGATTTTCCGGAAGAGTTTAAACCAGTTGCAGAGGCGCATGCGCAGGCTTATGAGATTTACAAAAATACAGAATTGGATTATACGTATCTCAGTCCTGCTGCGGTAGTTCATCCAGGTCGTCGTACAGGTCATTTCCGCATCGGATTGGACCGTCTTATTCTAGATGAGAATGGTGAAAGCAAGATTAGTGTGGAGGATTTCGCTGTAGCTATGGTGGACGAGCTGGAGGAAGGGAATTTTAGTCGGGCCAGATTTACTGTCGCTTACTGATATCAGACTTGCGCCGGACTTGCGCTCGGGATTGTACTTGGAATTGCGTGTGAAGCTTTGGAACGGTAGATAGCGGAAAGGGGCTAAATCATGTATCTGGTAACTGCTGAGCAAATGAGGCAGCTGGACAGCGAAACGATCCAGCAGCTGGGGATTCCAGCGATTGCGCTGATGGAGAATGCGGGAAGAGTTATCGCAGAGGAGATCATCGCGCTTTGCCGGGAGAGAGGCGGGGCAGGCTGCAGGAATGCAGCCAAAGGGAACGATGCCGGGCTAAAGCAGGCCGCGCTGGGTGACCCAGGCAAGGCATTTAAGGTCAGCGCAGATCATGCGCTGACGCTTGCCTCTGCCGCCGCCGAGCGATGGTTCATCCTCGTCGGCAAAGGCAACAACGGCGGCGATGGCCTCGCCGCCGCACGGTACCTTCGCGAGACCGGCATCGCCGTCACGCTCGTCTATGCGGTGCCGCCGGAGTCGCTCTCCGGCGAGGCCGCCCTGCAGCGCGATGCGGCTGCAGCCATGGGCCTGCCTGCCGTAGTATACGGCAGGGATCGGCTGGACCTTGCCGAGTGCAGCGGCATCCTGGATGCGCTGCTCGGCACCGGCGGCGCGGGAGCCCCGCGCGGCGCCTATGTGGAGCTGATTGCCGCAGCGAACAGCAGCGGCAAGGTCATTGTGTCCGCGGACATCCCCAGTGGTCTGAACGCGGACACAGGAGAGACGCATGAGCCTTGCATTCATGCGTCAGTGACGGTATGCCTCGCGTTTCTCAAGCGAGGCCTCCTGCAATACCCCGGTGCAGGCGCAGCGGGGCATGTCAAGGTACGGGCCATCGGCATTCCGACTGCTCTGGCTCTTAACAGCGGTGTGCAGGTTCACCTGCTGACACCGGAAGTGCTGCATGCCCATCTGGGGGTCGATCTGGCCCGGCGGCGGTCGCCAGAAGGCCATAAGGGAACTTATGGGCATGTACTCCTTGCTGCCGGCACCTTACGGATGAGCGGCGCCGGACTACTGGCAGCCCGTGCTGCGCTGCGCACGGGCTGCGGACTGGTGACGTGGGCGCTTCCTAAGAAGCTGTTACCTTCCGTCATCGGTGTTGTTCCTGAACTCATGCTGGCTGATGTAGGTGGCAGTGAAGAGGGAAACTGGGAGGCTGAGACCGCGCCCGAGCTACTGAAGTTAAGCGAAGAGCGAGATGTAATCGCTGTGGGACCAGGTCTTGGACGGTTCCCGGGTGATACAGATTGGCTTCGCAGTCTTTGGGAAGGCAGTGATTGCCCGCTGGTTATCGATGCGGATGCTTTAAATATTCTGGCTGACTCCGATTATAAGAGTTGGGCGCGGCGCCGTCATTCTGTAATTCTGACACCTCACCCAGGCGAAATGGCTCGCCTGGCTAACCTAACTACGGCTGAGGTCCAACGTGACCGAATCGGTCTGGCTATGGACTATGCCCAGGAGCATGGGGTTACGCTTGTGTTAAAAGGAGCACATACCGTGATAGCAACTCCTGAAGGGCAAGCTTATGTAAATACCACAGGCCATCCCGGCATGGGCACTGGTGGAGCTGGTGATGTGCTAACGGGCATGATTTCCAGCCTGCTGGCTCAGGGACTTCATGCTACGCAGGCAGCAGCTTTTGGGGTATACCTGCACGGATTAGCAGGAGAGGAAGCAGCCCGTCAGCGGAATAATCCGGCGGCTATTATTGCCGGAGATATCATTGAAGCGCTTTGAGTATCCCTAATAAGGCTTATGACAGCAGTAAGCAGAGCAGTGGCAGAAATAGGGCGAATACTGGCAGCAACAGAGGAAACCTTTCTACACCAAGCTGGGTCACTCTGAGAAGGAGTAGTCCAAGGACTCCACCCAGACCCCATAGCAGATACTCTGCACCTTGTTCCGCTGCCAGCCATAGACCTGCACCAAAACCCGTGGCGACATATACAGCAAGGGGCAGGATAGGGGATTTGGAGCGCAGAATACGCAGCAGTACATCTGCTACTAACGCCGCAGGCAATCCATAAGCATAAATGGCATAAGGAATCGATAGTGGCCAGCCTTCAGGAATTCCATCGGATTGTGGAAATCCAAGCATAAGTAAGGTAATAAGGACGTAAGTTAGCCCTGCGCAGGCTAATTTGGTTAATGCGTACATCCCACTGCTTAGGCGGACAGAAGAGATATCATAATCATTTATCTTATTCATTTGATATACATTCCTCTCGTGGTGTAATGCATCAGCTGGTGACCATGTCTCCACCATTGACATGAATACATGTCCCGGTAACATACGAAGAATCCGGTCCCGCTAAATAAAGATAGGCTCCTGCTAACTCATATGGCTGTGCGGCACGTTTAAAGGGTGTATCCGTCCCAAATACACTAACCTCATCTGCAGAGTAGCTGGAGGGAATTAGTGGTGTCCATACAGGTCCGGGAGCTACGCTATTGACACGAATGCCAGAGTCTAAGAGTGATAAGGCTAAAGAGCGGGTAAAGGAGACGATCGCGCCTTTAGTTGAGGAATAATCTATAAGCTCTTTATTTCCTTGATAGGCAGTAATGGAAGCAGTGTTGATGATGGCTGCACCTTTTTTTAGATGTGGAAGTGCGGCTTGTGTCAGGTAAAAGAATGGAAATATATTCGTCTGAAACGTTTGGTAGAGCTGTGCTTCCGTGATATCCAGAATACTTTTTTGCGGATACTGGACGCCATGATTGTTGACGAGGATGTCCAGCTTGCCAAAAGTGCGAAGGGTATGCTCCACAGCCTTGAAGCAGTTTTCCTTATGGCGTAAATCAACTTCGATCCGCAAACAACGTTGCCCTAATTCTTCAATTCGCCGCTGAGTGACCTCTGCATCTGAAGCTTCGTATAAATAAGCTATAGCGACATCTGCGCCTTCCTTTGCAAAAGCAATAGCCGCCGCTTTACCAATTCCGCTGTCGCCTCCGGTGATGAGCGCAATTTTTCCTTTTAGCTTTCCGCTGCCGGTGATCTCCGGATTTTCACTGATGGGGCGAGGATTCATTAGACTCTCTAGACCAGGCTGACGGTCTTGGTGCTGTGGGGGAAAAGCAATAGGCTGTTCCTTACATATCGTTTGTTCCCCATAATAGGGGTAGGTGGGGTTCATTTTTACATACACTCCTCCTTGCCTTCTATCTTCCGTATATTTCTATGCATGCGCCTAGAAAAGCGTGCGCTGTTATCCGGTCCTGCCTGTGTTTATAACCTAGTTCGAGGGAGCGTTTGTCAGAGATGAATGATTGGCGAAACATAGATTATCTGAATCGTGGAACTCCAGTGCAAAAAGAGGTCTATACCCTGTTAAGAAAATTAAATATTATGAGTTTGCTGGCCGACTATAACCCGGTGCTGGTTGGCACAGTGCCGCTTGGTATTCAGGTGAAGGGCAGCGATCTGGATATTATTTGTGAGGTGCATGATTCCGTAAAGTTTACGGACATTGTTAGTCGATATTTCGGAACCATGGATGAGTTTACTAGTGTATCGCGTGTGGTTGATGGGGTCCCACGAACGAAAATTAACTTTATGGCCGGTGGCTGGCCTATAGAACTGTTTGGGCAGCCGCGACCCACAGCTCTGCAGAATGGTTACTTACATATGATCATTGAAGCGGAAATTCTAGCTCAGCTGGATAATGATTTTCGCCAGCAGATCATTACAATGAAAACAAACGGGTGGAAGACCGAACCTGCCTTCGCGCAAGTGCTGGGCTTGGAAGGCGACCCTTATGAAGCGCTGCTGATGCTGGAAAAGCTTCCGCGGAGTGCTCTTTATGCTTTTTGTCATTCTATACAAGCGAGGGGATAGACATGAATTATCGAGAGATGATTGCGGATGATTATGAAGCTGCCCACCAGCTATGGGAAAATACAGAGGGAATGGGACTTAGTGAAGCGGATTCGAGACTGGAGATTACGCGTTATCTGGAGCGTAATGCTGGCTTCAGCCAGATCTGCGAGAATGAAGACGGCCGGATTGTAGGAACTGCATTGTGTGGACATGATGGGCGAAGAGGTTATATGTATCATGTTGCAGTTAGTAATGACTGCCGAGGCATGGGCATCGGGCGTGAGCTTGTAAAGCGTTGCCTCGGTAATTTACATGCAGCTGGTATCGCAAAATGTCATCTGATGGTGATTGGAACCAATGAACAAGGAAGAGGATTCTGGGAAGGGATAGGCTGGCAGTATAGAGGTGGAATTATGTTATACTCCCAGGATATCTTGTGATACATAAGATGCGAAATGAAAATACTATCTAAGTAAAATATCATTAGATTAGAAGTGGATATATCACAGCAAATGTAACGGTGAACTCCGACTGCCAGTGCAGTATACTATATATGAGTTTGATAATTGCCTATTTGCAGGCAGGAGGTCTTTTATGCGTTTCAAAGATGTGTTTTCAATTATTGGTCCGGCCATGGTCGGGCCTTCAAGCTCGCATACAGCCGGTGCGGCACGGATCGGAAGGGCTGCAAGGCAGGTGCTGGGTGAAGTGCCGCGTGTGGCAGAAGTGACGTTTTTTGGTTCTTTTGCAGCTACTTATCAGGGCCATGGCACAGACAGGGCTATTGTCGGAGGACTTTTGGATTACGCTACCGATGATCATCGGTTACCCGACTCTCTGGAGTTAGCGGCTGAAGCTGGGATGGACGTATCTTTTGAGCAAGGAACGGGATTGTTTCCTCATCCTAACACAGTTAAACTGCATCTTATCGGACAAGAGACAGGAAGTGAGCTGACTTTAACGGGGACATCCATCGGTGGTGGAAACATTGAGATCGTCGATGTGGATGGTTTTGGAGTAAAGCTTACGGGAATGTATCCGACGGTATTGATTCATCATATGGATTATTTAGGTGTTCTGGCGAGTGTTACAGAAGTGATGCGTAACGGACAATTTAATATAGGGCATATGTCTCTGGATCGGAAGAATCGCAGCGGTGCAGCCTTAACGGTACTGGAGCTGGATGAAGCTGCTACTCCAGAGCTTATTGAAGCGCTTAAAGCGCTCACTGCAGTGAAATCGGTGAAATTGGTTAATTTAAACGAAGGTAAGCAAGATGAGAAGGGGAAGGAAAGCTTAACATGAATTTTCAAACACTTAGCCAACTGGCTGTATTATGTGAGGAACGTGGCCTCACCATTGGAGCCCTTATGCTTGAAGAGCAAAGCGCGGAATCTGGACGTTCCAGTGAACAGGAATTTGCCACTATGCGTGAATATTATGGGGTGATGAAAGAGGCTGTTCATCGTGGGATGCATGAAGATACCACTTCGCGCAGCGGCCTTACGGGAATGGATGCCCAACGTGTAGGAGCCTATAACGCAGCAGATGAACCATGCCTAGGTGGACCCGCTGGTCAAGCAATGGCCTATGCCTTGGCTGTGTCCGAGGTTAATGCCTCAATGGGCCGCATAATTGCTACACCTACCGCAGGTTCATGCGGAATTATTCCGGGTGTATTTCTCAGCTGCCAGGAACGGTTTGGCTGGGATGATGACTATATGGTTTCCGGTTTGTTCGCTGCAGGAGCGATCGGTTATGTCATTGCCAACAATTCGTTTGTATCTGGTGCAGAGGGTGGCTGTCAGGCGGAGGTCGGGTCGGCCATCGGGATGGCGGCAGGAGCTTTAACCGAACTGCGTGGAGGAACGCCTGCACAAGCAGTGCATGCTGTTGGACTGGCGCTTAAGAACACCTTAGGACTGATTTGTGATCCGGTGGGAGGACTTGTAGAGATTCCTTGTATCGTTAGAAACGGATTCGGTGCAGTGACCGCGCTCGCCGCCGCCGATATGGCACTGGCTGGCGTACGTAGCGTGATTCCTTCAGATGAAGTAATCAAGGTCATGCTTGAGGTAGGCTCAGCTATGCCAGAAAAACACCGCGAGACCGCAGGTGGCGGATTAGCACAGACACCTACCGGCCGCAAGATCATGCAGGATTTACGTAAAAAGAAGTGATTTTAGAGCATTTTGAAACGTTCCAACTGTTCCCATAATCCTTCCTTCCGAAGGATTTCTGCTTGTTTGGGTCCCAAAAGGTCAAAGTGGGGGAATGGCGAACGATTATGAATATATTTAGCCGGCAGTCCATTTTCCTCACACCAATATGTTAGTCTGGTTAGGTCACTACAGCCGACCTTGGTGACAGTAGTCATGCCGGGAAAACGCGGGTCTAGCCAGTAATGGGTTAAGAAAGCGATCTCTCCTGCGGAGACAGCCTTTTTCCAGCGGGTTAATTCTTCTCTGTTGATGCCGAAGGCCATTACGTCTCCTCCTTATGTAGTATAGTTGACAACATTATAACCCATTGAAAGGGGATTACATCATGAACGGACAGGTAAGAGCCGATATTCGTCCTGGGCTTGAAGTGGATATTGTGCTTAAGCAGGATCAGCCGACGGGTAAGCTAACACATGGAACGGTAAAGGATATTCTCACGAACTCACCTCGACATCCGCATGGCATCAAGGTGCGTTTAACCAGTGGACAGGTAGGACGAGTTAAGAATATTGTTGCTAACTAACAACAATAAACTTTACCTTTGATTTTTATAAAAAAGCGCCCCTAATCAACAGAAATTGGGGCGCTTTTCTTTTTTATCTGCTCATAAAATCCTCAACGGACTGATCGGCTTTGGTCTGATTACATAACGTACAAGCGCAAACGCAATTATCCGGAGTAGTATGGCCGCCTTTAGCACGGGGGAGCAAATGATCTATAGTGTCTCCATAGGAGCCACAGAAGTAGCAAGTATAGTTGTCTCTGGTCAATATATAAGCACGGAAATCCTTATTGCTGTAAATCCGGCGGATGGTTCGGCGATTCACTACGATAGCGGCATGTTCTCTGACTAGAGTAACTGCAAGCTCGTAGTCAATTTCCTGATGCCAGCGCCGTCCTTTATCACTGTGGCCACGCATTAGAATTTTCCCTTTGGCAGAGGGAATCAATTGCGTTGGATCTTCGGGACTCAGTTTCGCGCCTTGAGAATGAGAATGTTTCCTTCGTTGTTCCAAGCCCCGTATGCGCTGATTTGGGTTGGATTGCGGTGAAGAAGCAACCGTGGAAGAAGGCTTTCCTTGTTTGGAGCGTTCCTTGACAGCCAAAGAAGGGGATTGAATGGTATCAGGTTGTACTGGAATGGGACCTGCTGCAAGAGTGAGATCTATGTTTTGTCGTTGTTTGCGGCACTCCCGACAAGCGCCACGGCGAGACTGACCTTTGGAACGTTTGCCGGTACGTTTACGAAATTCAGAGAGCGGCTTCTGTTGCTGGCAATAGGTACATTGTTTGGTGGATAAAAGATGGGTATCGTTCATAGATATGTTAGGTTCAGCGCAACTTAGCGCCCGTCCTGTCTCCTTGTTTTTTAGGATCCAATGTATTTTATTTATTAGATTCAGTCGGCAGGGTTAACATTTCGTTCTAATCTTAGTATAGCGTAAAATACAATCGTTCACATCGCACTCAAAAAAAAGCTTAAATACGGCTTTTTGTGTGATATCTGTCTTGGTGACATTCAGGAAAAACATGTAAAATCGAAAAGAGCTGTAAGGAATGCTCTACTTTTTAAACATGGGAAGGGGTACTGAAATGAAGCCAACCAAAAGAAGGCCGTTTACGGTAACAATGCTTTATATTTTTCATATATTTTTGGGGGTTGGAGCGTTAGCAGGAGGCGGGTCAATGGTCATGGATCCTAGTGGTGATCTGATACACATACCCACATCTATGCTGGAAAGATCGCCATTTTCAGATTTTTTAATTCCGGGTATTTTGCTATTCATCGTATTTGGTATCCTGCCCACGCTCGTGTTATATGGGTTGATCAAGAGACCAGAATGGCATTGGGTGAATACGTTGAATCCCTTTAAGAAATTATATAGCTTCTGGGCATTGTCCCTATATATCGGATTTGGTCTAATTATTTGGATTATGGTACAGACGTATATGCTCGACAGTGTGGTAATCATACATCTGGTCTATATGAGTCTAGGGCTTTTGATCCAAGCTGTTACGCTGCTTCCTTCCGTGCAAAGTTACTTTTTGCTGGACGGCGGTACCGAAAGACGTTAAAATTGCAGTGAACAGAAGGTATTTCATTAGTCTGGGCAAGGAGTGAACCGGATTGACAACTATATACGATATTGCCAAAAGAACCGGTTACTCTCCTACAACGGTATCCAAGGCGTTTAATAATTATTCCGATGTACGGGAGAAGACTCGCCAGGAAATTTTCCGGGTTGCCCAAGAAATGGGATATTTGCCGAATTCCCATGCCCGTACACTGACTACTAAGAAATCATGGACCATCGGTGTATTATTTGTAGAGAATACGGGATTTGGTATTCGCCATCCCTTTTTTAGCGCTGTGATTGAGAGCTTTAAGAAGGTTGCTGTGGATAAGGGGTATGCCCTCATGTTTATTTCCAAGGATGTTGGGGGTAAACAAAGCGGGTATTTGGAGAATTGCCGAATCCGTGGTGTAGATGGTGTTGTCGTTTTCTTGTCTGATTACGAGGACCCCTATTTCCGTGAGCTGCTAGAGAGTGATATTCCTACTGTGATTCTGGATTTTGAGACTACGCAGTCGCATACGGTATGTTCGGATAATACGGCTGGAGCTCAGCTTGCGATAGAGTATTTAGTTTCTTTGGGTCATCGCAAGATTGCTCATATTTCCGGGGGGATGAACACTTTTCCCGGTAAAACTCGGGAGTTAGGGTATAAGAACGCTATGAAGCAGCAGGGGCTTGAAGTGCCGGAGTCCTATGTTGTGAATGGAGCTTTTTATTCTCGTGAAAGTGGTTATAACGCGATGCTGGAGCTTCTTAAGCTGCCTGATCGGCCAACCGCTGTTTTTGCTTCGGGTGACATGTTAGCTTTAGGGGCTATTATGGCGGCAAAAGATAGTGGACTTTCCGTACCGCGGGACCTTTCAGTTGTGGGTTACGATGATATTGATCTAGCTGAGTATGTTACACCTGCATTGACAACCATTCGTCAGGATACGGCACTTTTAGGAAGCCGGGCAGCGGACATTCTTTTAGCATCGATTGAAGGGAAACAGTTGGATAAGGAAGCGGTTTTAGTTCCGGTAGAAGTGATCGAACGGGAATCCTGTGCACCTCCGGCTAGCGGGGATTAGGGCTGTATCAAATTCCATAACTACAGAGAGCGGGCTGCTATCCACAGGATAAATCTTGACGTAGAGAAAAGAGTCCTGATAAAGTAGAGGACATCATAGCTTGAATTTTTTCTATGCGGTATTTGCTACAGCGTATTCAGAGGAATAGGGCTATAATGGGCATATTGTTATGCCGCTTTTTACCTGCTCTCGTTAGATCATTTTTTTTCGTTATAATCGAAACCGGTTTCGATTATAGGTTTCGAATTGAGATGAAATCAAAATTTACCGAGGGCTTCCTTGAATTTTCTCAAACGTTTCAGTGGCCCATCGCTCCGAACCCTAACATCGGATGGTGATCCAGTAAAGGCAGTGCTTGTTGTTAGTAACAAAACAATTAGAGGAGATGGATGAAATGGCAAAAGTTCAAACTGTAGTAACTGCAAAAGATACAGGGGAACGCTTAACTCCGAAAGAGGCAATTGTTTTTAGCACAAGAGTAGATTCTGGATCTGCCGATGTAGAGCTTAGGCCAGAGCAGGAGTTCCAAAAGATGATCGGATTTGGCGGCGCTTTCACAGAAGCTGCGGCCTATACGTTGTCACGGCTCAGTCCTGAGAACCGGGCAGAGGTTATTCACCGCTATTTTCATCCGGTAGAGGGATTAGGCTATAACATGGGTCGTGTTCATATCCATAGCTGTGACTTTGCTCTTGGAAATTATACTTATGTCGCTGATCATGATACGGAGCTGGCTACCTTTGATATCTCTCATGATCATAAGTGGGTGCTTCCGCTGATTAAGGATGCAATGCAGGTAAAAGGCGGACCGTTCACGATGTTGGCGTCTCCTTGGAGCCCTCCGGCATGGATGAAAACAAATGGTGAAATGAATAATGGAGGATCACTCAAGCCAGAATACGCTGAAGTTTGGGCACGCTATTATACCAAATTTATCGAAGCTTATGGGAAGGAAGGCGTACCTATTTGGGCGGTTTCCGTGCAAAATGAGCCGGCTGCTGTTCAAGTCTGGGATTCTTGCATTTATAGTGCGGAAGAGGAACGCGATTTTGTTAAAAATCATCTCGGTCCAGTGATGCAGCAGGCAGGCCATTCCGATGTGAACATTGTCATCTGGGATCATAACCGCGATATTATGGTCGAACGTGCTTCGGTCGTGTTGTCTGATCCTGAAGCTGCACAATATGTGTGGGGTACAGGCATCCACTGGTATGGTGGTGAGGAGTTCGACAAGGTAGAGAAGGTACATGATCTATTTCCTGACAAACATCTATTGTTCACTGAGGGCTGTCAAGAGGGCGGCGTCAAGCTTGGCGAATGGTTTACAGGTGAACGTTACGGCAGAAATATGATTGGGGATCTCAATGCATGGACAGAAGGGTACCTGGACTGGAACCTGGTACTGGATGAGACCGGCGGACCCAATCATGTAGGGAATCTCTGTGATGCCCCAATTATTGCAGATACAACAACAGACGAATTGCACTATAACAGCTCTTATTATTATATCGGGCATTTCAGTAAATTTATCGCGCCAGGTGCGGTACGGATTGGCTTTACTTCTGAAGCGGAAGGAATCCTATCCACAGCATTCCGTAATCCGGACGGCAGCATTGCTGTCATATTGATGAATGAGAGCGAAGAAGTTCGCACAGTAACCCTGGGGCTTGGCGATGAGATTGCCAACTGCGAGCTATCCCCTCATTCTATCGTAACGCATCTGATTTCATAAATAAGTAACAGTTTAGGAGGACATTAACGTGAGTAATTATTATTTCCAATCAGGTAACTTTGTAATGGAGCAGTTTGATACAGGAAAGCCTTTCTCTAGTTTCCTGCCAGGTCTTGCAGGTCTTAAGGGAATTCCAATGTGGACTTTTTATGTAAACCGGGGGCAAGCGATTTGCAGCTTTGGGGTACGCGACAAGAACTCGCCAATCATGGAATTCTCTCCAGCAAATATCTCTTATAAAGACGTAGGAACCACCGGATTCCGAACCTTTATTAAAATAAAAGGTGAGCAAGAGATTTATGAGCCATTTCAATCGGCACGTCCAGATTCTGCCGCCAAGCGGATCATGACCATTTTGCCTAACGGACTGACCCTTGAAGAAAGCCATGCCGGGCATGGGCTGAAGACGACTGTACACTATTTCAATCTGCCTAATGATGATTATGCCGCGTTGGTACGTCGGGTGGAGATTGAGAATATCGGTGGCAAAGAGATTGAGCTGGAGCTGATGGATGGTCTGCCTGAGATTTTGCCTTACGGAGTAGAAAACAGCGGCTACAAGGAGATTGGTAACCTGCTGCGCAGCTGGATGGACGTATACAATCTGGAGAACGGTATTCCGTTCTATAAGCTGCGTTCCAGCACCAATGATAGTGCACAGGTTAGCGAAATCACAAATGGACATTTCTATCTGTCGTTTACTGGAGATGGAGAAAAAGTCGCGCCAATCGTTGATTTCGAACTTATTTTCGGCGGCAATACCTCTCTTACTTACCCAGACCGCTTTGCGGGATTAACGCTTTCGGAGCTGAGTGAGCTTCCACAATATCCAGTCAATAAGGTTCCTTGCGGCTTCAGTGGTGTGGCTAGACGTTTGGCACCCGGCAGCAGCTTGACCCTGAATACTTTGGTTGGGCATGTAAATGACATCGACAAAATCAATAAAAAGGCGGAGCAGTTATGCCGGGATGAATATATCCTGTCCAAATCCAAGGAAGCCGCAGGTCTGACAGAGGAATTAACAGAAGACATTGCCACGCACACTTCATCGGCTGTGTTTGATGCTTATTGCCGTCAGTCCTATCTCGATAACTTCCTGCGCGGAGGCTATCCTTTTATTTTTGACAATGGCGGAGATGGCTTTGTAGTTCATTTATATTCCCGCAAGCATGGCGATTTGGAGCGCGACTATAACTTCTTCTCACTTGCCCCAGAATATTATTCACAGGGGAATGGTAACTTCCGTGACATGAATCAGAACCGCCGGAATGATGTGTTTTTTAATCCGAAGGTGGGCAGCTTCAACATCAAAATGTTCTATAGCTTGATTCAAGCAGATGGCTACAACCCACTAAGTGTTCAAGGAACAACCTTTGAAGTGAAGCCAGACAGCAAAGCGAAGGCTGCGGAATGGATCGGAGAAGCGGCTGCGGATCATCAAGCTGAGCTTGTTAAGCTATGCAACAGCCGGTTCACCCCAGGCAGCCTGATCAATTACATTGCGGATCAAAACGTTACGCTGAAGGTTAGTGAGCAGGAGTTTCTGTCGGGTCTGCTGGCTCTTTCACAGCAAAACATTGAGGCTGCTTTTGGCGAAGGCTTCTGGTCTGATCACTGGACATATAATTTGGATCTCGTAGTAGGTTATTTGGACATTTTCCCTGACAAGAAGCAGGAGCTTTTATTTGGGGATAGTACTTATGCGTTCTATGACAGCCCAGCATATGTGCTGCCCCGTAGTGAGAAGTATGTAATTAGTGACGGAAAAGCCCGGCAATATGGCGCCCTCCTTGAGGATGAGGAGAAGCTGCATAAGCTGAAATGGAAAGCTGGAGATACCCATTGGCTGCGTACCAAAGGTGGGCAAGGTGCTATTTACCACACCAATCTGTTCGTGAAGATGTTGTCTCTTGCTTTGAATAAATTTGCTACGCTTGACCCTTACGGCATGGGTGTGGAGATGGAAGGCAACAAGCCGGGCTGGAACGATGCTATGAACGGTCTGCCGGGATTGTTTGGCTCCGGAATGAGTGAGACTTTTGAGCTGAAGCGTACTGTAGTCTTTTTGCTGGATGTGCTGAACGGTGCTGAGAATGTACAGGGAGCTGTAAAGCTGCCAGAAGAAATCGCGGAGCTGCTTGAAGCGGTATATCACGCGGTAACTGCTGTCCTAGCAGGAGAAGTGGAACAATTCAACTATTGGGATACAGTAGCTTCAGCCCGTGAAGCTTATAGAGCAAGTATCCGGTTTGGCATTACGGGTGCTGAAACTGAAGTAACCTTGGAACACATCCGCGAAGCCCTTTCCAAGTTCCTGGTTAAAATTGATGAGGGGATCAACAAGGCGGTAGAAATGGGCAATGGACTTACCCCAACCTATTTCCGTTTTGAAGCGGAGAAATTCCATCAGGTAACAGATGCTGAGGGTCAGCCAGTCATTAGCGGATACGGATTGCCAAAGGCTGTGGTAGAGGAGTTTAAGGCTTATGCCTTGCCTTATTTCCTTGAAGGACCTACCCGCTGGTTGAAGACGATGAAGAACCCGGTGCAGGCAAAAAAAATCTATAATCTGATTAAGCAAACAGAGCTGTATGATCAGGCAACATCTATGTATCAGACCTCTGTTAGTCTAGAAGGTGAATCGCATGAAATCGGACGGATGAGAGCCTTCACACCAGGCTGGCTAGAACGGGAGTCTAACTTCCTGCACATGTCCTATAAGTATTTGCTTGAGCTGCTGAAGGGCGGGCTGTATGAGGAATTCTACGGCGAGCTGAAGACGTCGCTGGTGCCATTCCTTGATCCTGCTGTTTATGGACGCAGTACACTGGAGAATTCATCATTTATCGCAACTGGAGGCAATCCTGATCCAAATAACCATGGTAGAGGGTTCGTAGCGAGACTTAGTGGATCGACCGCGGAATTCTTAAGCATGTGGAGAACAATGATGGCTGGAAGCCATGTTTTCAGAATGGAGGATGGAGCGCTTACGCTGTCTCTCGATCCGGTATTGCCAGGATGGCTGTTTGATGAAGAGGGCAAACTGTCTTTCACTTTCCTAGGGAATACGGAGGTAATCTATTCTAACCCAAAACGTGAAAATACCTTTGGCGAGAAGAAGGTCAGCATTCAATCTTTGATGCTTGTATACCGTAATGGAACTGTGACTAAAATATCTGGAGCGTTCGTGCGCGGTGAAGAGGCAGAGGCTCTGCGGCGTGGAGAAATTGCACAAATTCAAGCAGTATTAGCATAAAAATAGAGGGGCGAGCTGCGGCTCGCCCTTAAATTTTCACTCAATCCGAAAAATGGTACCTATAATCCGAAATTCAAAGCCTTACGGAGACAGGCAAAAGCAAATACAATGGATACATAAACATTGTAAGCGCTTTAGATTAAATACAGATATAGAGCCTGGAGGTCCAAAGGATGGAGAACAAAAAAAGCATGGAAGTAAGCTCAGCGATGAAGCCGTTAATTCCTGGCAATTTCGAAACCGGTAAAGTAAATCGGAGCCCGCTTTGGAAGAGGTTCATTGCCCAGCGTCATTTGCAGACAATGGCTCTACTCGGCATTGCGTGGATGATAATCTTTAACTACATTCCCATGTATGGAATTATCATTGCTTTTAAAGATTACAACATCGTTAAAACGATTGCAGAAGCCCCATGGGTGGGACTTACACATTTCAAAGAGTTCATGGATGATGACAATCTCTCGAATGTAATTAAAAATACGCTCGGCATCAGCTTGTTTAAGCTAATTATCGGATTTCCATTGCCAATAATATTTGCTCTATTTCTGAATGAAGTTCGTTCAATGAAATTCAAGAAGACCATACAGACGATTTCGTATTTGCCCCACTTTCTCTCATGGGTGGTACTCGGAGGGATTTTGGCTACATGGCTTGCTGATGTAGGAATTATCAATAACATTTTGCTAGCGCTTCATCTGATTGATCAGCCAATTACATACTTGGCTGAGCCTGGTTACTTCTGGACAATTATTATCTCCTCTGATATCTGGAAAGAACTTGGATGGTCAGCGATTATCTATTTAGCAGCAATTTCCGGTGTATCTCCTGAAATGTACGAGGCGGCGACAATCGACGGCGCGGGCAGATTTCAGAAGATGTGGTATGTTACCTTGCCGGCGATTAAATCGACAATCAGCATTCTCTTCATTCTCGCGGTCAGCGGAGTGCTGAACTCCAACTTTGATCAGATTCTGGTCCTGCGCAACTCACTGAATGATAGTGCAAGTAATGTAATTGATTACTATGTGTACTATACAGGGATTCTCTCAGGCCGCTTCTCTTACTCAACTGCAGTTGGATTGTTAAAATCGGTTATCGCTCTAATATTGCTGCTGATTGCCAACCAAGTATCTAAAAAAATCAACGATACATCGTTGTTCTAGGATAAGGAGGACCATATATGTTTGCACTTAAGCGTAAAACCAAGGGCGAGGCCCTGTTCGATATCATCAATAACCTCATCATGTTATGTATCTGCTTCATAACGCTTTACCCGATCTGGTACGTATTGGTTAACGCCTTCAATAACGGTAATGACGCCATGCGGGGAGGAATCTACTGGTGGCCGCGGATGTTCAGCTTTGAGAATTTCGAGGCCGTGTTTGCCAGCCCCGGCATCATGCAGGCGATGTGGGTTACTGTCGCCAAAACACTTTTGGGTACTGTACTGCATGTATTTTTCACAGCGATGGTAGCTTATGCATTCTCCAGAAAAAACCTCATTGGCGGTAAGTTCTACATGCTGATGGGTACAGTGACTCTCTTTTTTGGCGGGGGACTCATTCCTACCTTCCTGCTGATGAAGGACCTTCACCTATTGGAGAATTTCCTAGTCTATATTATTCCGGTTATGTTTAGCTTCTTTGATCTTATTATCTTCATGACCTTCTTCCGGGAGATTCCCGATGGGCTGGAAGAAGCGGCACGGATTGACGGTGCTAATGATTGGTCCATCTTTCTAAGAATCGTACTTCCAGTATCCATGCCTGTAATTGCTACCATTGCGCTGTTCCATGGCGTGTATCAGTGGAATGATTACTTCACGGGCATGATCTATATCAATAATACTGATCTGCAGCCGATTCAGACGTATTTGTTCCGGGTCGTCGCACAATCGAGCTCTAGTCAAATGATGGTCGCTGTACAAGGCAGCAGCGTTACGAGAAGCGTAACGTCACAGTCCATTAAGCTGGCGACGATGGTAGTGACCACATTGCCGATAGTATTCGTGTATCCGTTCCTGCAGCGTTATTTCGTTAAAGGGATGATGATCGGCTCCATTAAGGGCTGATGTCTAGCAGTGATAACTCCTCCGGTTGCCTACAGCTGTAGGCACTGGGGTTGAGCTTATAATTAACATTCATAGAAAAGGGGTAAACAAGCATGGGCATGAAACGTAAGCCAAAAGCAATGGGAGTTCTGCTTCTCGCAATAATGATGTCATTGTCAGCCGCAGGCTGCTCCAGCGGGAATAATGCTGGCAAGAATGCCGAAGGTAATGCTAACAGCGCTAAAGCTACTAATACGGAGGCAAGTGCTGAACCGACTGCTGCTGCATTATCAGCAGATGAACCGGGATGGAAGATTGATACTTCACCCATTACATTTGACTGGTACCTGAACTTCTCATGGTTCCCTAATAAATGGGGCGTGGACCCAACCTCCCAATATGTAACTAAGAAGACCGGAGTTGATATTAATTTCATCGTTCCGGCTGGTAACGAGAATGAGAAGCTTAACACGCTGATTGCATCCGGTAAATTGCCTGATTTCATCACTTTGGGCTTCTGGGAAGATGCGATTAAGAAAATGGTCGAAGGTGAACTTGTTCTTCCATTGAACAAACTTGCTGATGAATATGATCCGTACTTCTTTAAAGTATCCGATGCTGATAAGCTGGGCTGGTATACACAAGAAGACGGCAATGTGTATGGCTATCCTAACTCTTCTTCCTCTCCTGCCGACTATGAGAAATATGGAGAAAATTACGTATCCAACCAAGTATTCGCTGTCCGCAAGGATATGTATGAAGCTATTGGAAGTCCAGATATGCGCACACCAGAAGGTTTCTTGAATGCGCTTAAATTAGCGAAAGAGAAATTCCCTGACGTAAATGGACAGCCGCTTATTCCACTTGGTTTGCATGAATTTACCGAGAACGGTAACGATTCTTTGGAAGGTTACCTGCAGAACTTCTTGGCAATCCCAAGAGAAAAAGATGGCAAGGTATATGCTCGTGAAACCGATCCTGAATATATCCGCTGGATGAAGGCACTTCGTCAAGCGAATCAAGACGGTCTGCTGGCTAAAGATATCTTTATCGACAAACGCCCACAAATGGAAGAAAAAATTGCCCAAGGCCGTTATTTCGCAATGCTGTATCAACGTACAGACTTTGCAGCACAACTAGGAACGATTTACCAACAGGATCCAACTAAAACGTATATCGCTGTTGACGGACCTTCCAATACGAACTTGGATAAACCAACCCTTGATGGCCCTGGTATCTCCGGTTGGACGGTAACACTGATCTCCAAAGATGTTAAGGATAAAGCACGTGCTATCCGCTTCCTCAGCTACTTGAACAGTGAAGAAGGCAACAAAGACTTGTTCTTAGGCGAAAAAGGTGTCAGCTACGATACGATTGATGGAAAAGATCAATTTAAACCAGAAGTGTTTGATTTGATGAATAAAGACCGTTCGACGTTTGATAAGCAAATCGGATCTTCCTTTACATTCTGGATGCTGCAAAATACGAATATCACAGACCAATGGGCTCCTAAATCGGTAGAACCATTTAAGCAATTGGAAGATTGGACTAGAGGTAAATCCATAGGCTCCTCCGAGTTCCAACAAATCGAACCAACAGGAAACTCTCCTGAAGGCATCATCGCTTCGAAGCTGAAACAGCTGCGCGGTAAAACTATGCCGAAATTGCTCATGGCTTCCTCCGATGCGGAATTCGATAAGATTTGGAATGAGTATTTAGAGAAGAGAAAGAAGGAAGGCGAAGATGTATTTGATGCCTACCAACAAAAGAAATATGAAGAGAATAAAGTGAAGCTGTCCATAAAATAAAAAGTATGACCCAAAATGCCCGCTAACTGCGGGCTTTTGGGTTATTTTCGAATTATAATAAGGAATAGATATTAAGTATTTGAATATTCACTATTTTAGCGAGGTGGACAGGACAGAAGTGTATAAAGTGAATAGGCGAGATCGAACCAGAGCATTATGGCATTCTTTTAGTTATTGGTGGGGGCGAAGATCACTTCAGAGCCGTTTAATTGCAGCTTATGTTTTTATTGTTTTAGGCCCGTGTATGCTGGTTTCTGTCTACTCCTATAAAGCCATTAATAATACCTATCTCCGCGATGCCGTCGAGAAAAATGATTATTTGTCGCAAATGGAGAAGCTGCATATTCATAATCAGATCGAAGCGATGGAACGGGCGGCGCAAATGGCTTATTCTGATGCCGAAGTAGAAAAATTCTTAGCGAATGAAACCGAACCGCAGCTAGTAGATTTGGTTGATTTTAATACAAATGCTTATGTGAATATGACTCGTATTCAATTTAATAATCCGAATATTGAGCATTTAAGACTGTATTCGAGAAGTAATAAGGTGCATGAAATTTGGCCGATTATCTTTCGCGAAGAGCGGGTTTCTTCCACCCCATGGTTTCAGAAAGCGCTTCAATTGAAGGGGCAGGAATACTGGTCTTTTCAGAAAAATGATCCGGATTTGATGCAGAGATACTTGGGAGCACCGACGGAGAGTCTGCCAAAGGTTTCTTTGCTGCGTGAGAAGAGTCGGCCAGCAGACAATCATATCGGCATGGTGCAGGTGGATATGCTGCTTAGTCGATTTACACCCAAGACGTATACAGATGTACGGGATAATCAGACCCAGATGTTTCTTGTGGATAGTGAGCTGCAGCTTTTCACCAGGCCGGACAATTCTTTTTTGCAGGATAATCTAGAGATGGCTGATATGATTGCAGAACGGTATAAGCAGTTCCGGGAAACTGGCGAATGGGACAGTAATTACTCGGAGAATGGTAAATCGTTTTTGTTAATTAACACTCCGCTAGAACGAATTGATGCTTATTTGTTAAATGTAGTGTCAATGGAAGGAGTGATGAAGGATATCTCCCGCACGCGCAACTTAATCATTGGAGCCAATGTTGGTTTTATTACTTTACTAACGCTGATCGCTTATGTGACAAATGCCTTTATTCTAAAAAATCTGCGTAGATTGACCGAAACGATGAAAAAAGTGCGTAGAGGTGAAGCGTACACTGGAATAATGATTCGTGGTGGAGGGGAAGTCGGGGAGCTTGCCCATCATTTCTCTAAGCTGATGAACACCATCAATACGTTGGTGGCTCAGGCAGTGAGCAAGCAGGCGTTGTCTAAAGAGGCTGAGCTGCGTACGCTGCATAACCAGATTGACGCACATTTTTTGTATAATACGCTGGAAAATATAAAAATGCTGGCTGAAATTGAGAACCAGCGAACGATCTCGGACGCACTGACCTCGCTGGGTGGGATGATGCGCTATAATTTTAAATGGTCCGGAGAGTATGTGAAGCTGCGGGATGAAGTCCGCCACATTGAAAATTACATTGAAGTGATGAATATTCGTTTTGAATATCCGGTTAAGTTAGTGCTTCATATTGAACCTCGATATTTGGAGCTGGAGGTGCTGAAAATGTCACTGCAGCCTATTGTAGAGAACAGTGTTAAGCATGCTTGGTGCGACGAGAAAGAGAATTTACAGGACCCGAACATTCATATTCATATTTCGGAAACGGAAGGTGATATTTGCATAGAGCTTCGTGATAATGGCATCGGCTTAACTCCAGAGCGTTTGGTTGCTTTGAACGAGGCGATTTATGCGAAAGATGAGCGCTGTGAGAGTGCTTCAGAACAGAGGGATGTTGACCGCCGAACAGGTGGTATTGGACTGAGAAATGTACATCAGCGACTGCAAATCTTTTATGGTGATGAATATGGGCTTGTAGTACAGAGTGAAGCAGGGAGTTGGACGATGGTACGTCTGACCTTGCCGAAAGTTCTTTTGACAGGAGAAAAACAACTATGAAGAAGCTACTGATCATTGATGATGAAAAGAATATCCGTTACGGTCTCAAGACTATGATAGAAAGAGAATTTCCGTCCGTGTATACCATCACAATGGCGAGTAATGGCGCAGAGGGTTTCGAGATATTTAAGACCGAAGGTGCAGATATTATTATTACAGATATACGTATGCCAGTGATGGATGGTATTACGCTGTTGGAGCAGATATCTAAGGTAACAAGTGGTGAGAAAAGCCCAGCAGTGCTGATCTTAAGCGGGTATGATGATTTCGAATATGCCAAAAGCGCGATTCGTTATCGCGTGAAGGATTACTTGCTGAAGCCGATTCGCCGAGATGAGTTGTTCGAAATTTTGAAGAATATCGATAAGGAACAGGAAGAACAGGATCTCAGCGCAAGGCAGCTGGAACAGGAAACGGAACACTTCCGCAGGGAACTGCGGTCCAGTCGTTTACGGGGACTGCTAATGCAGCAGGAGGTTCCGCTGGAGCGTGAGCAGCAAGAGTGGCTAAGTGATCTGCAAGCACCTTTTACAGTTGGTGTGTTGAATTACTATTACAATGACGGAACAAGAATGAAGTCGGGGGATGTTCAGGGACTGGCGGAACGATTGATCGGACCGCTTGAAAAGTTTTTCTCGGAAATCACAACGGATTGGGATGGCAAATTAGTCTTGATCGGGAGCAGAAAACAGGATTTTATAGAGCTGTCCAGACAAGCTGAAGCTAAGGAAATAAAGGGATTATCGATTGGGATTAGCAGCGAAGGAGGAAGTCTTGAGGACCTCCGTTCCTGTTATAAGGAAGCATGCCGGGCACTGCAATATACTTTTTTATATCCGCAAGTGAGTTTGTTGGATTATGGGGATGTTGGTCAGGGACGGTCTAACTTTCCGTTACCTAAGGAAGAGCTTCGCAAGCTGCTCAATATGCTGGGAACAGAACGCGAGAAGGAGATGAAGCATCTTCTATCTGTGATTTTTCAAACTGAGCATTTGAAGGAACTGGACCTAGCTTATCTGGAGTCCGTGGGACAGAATGTAAACGAACTGGTGTTGGATGAAGTATTTCGGGTACATGGCGAAGCCTCGGTAGAGGTATTGAAGCTGTATCGTACGGTAGGCAATATGTACAACTATCGTCATTTCCACGAATATTATCGTGCGCTGGAGAACTTACTCTTGAGTGTGAATGAATACATTGTAGGCGTAAGGTCTGCGCATACCGAGCATGCGGATATGGAAGAGGCACTGAGCTATATTGAAGCCAACTATGCCCGTCCACTGAATATGGCTATGGTCAGCAATCATGTATCCTTGAATTATTCTTATTTTAGCGAAGCCTTTAAGGCATATACCGGTGAGAATTTTGTTATCTATTTAAAAAAGGTCCGCATCCGTCATGCTAAAGAGCTATTGGCAAAAGGCTGCAGTAAGCTCGCAACAGTCTCAGAAGAAGTAGGCTTCGAGAACAGTAAACAATTTGCCCGTGTTTTTAAAGAGCTGGAGGGGATTTCCCCAGGTGATTATAGAGCGAAAATAGTATCCGAAGAGTGTTGAGGTTATTGAAGATGCATTTAGAAGCGGCCCTCCTATATAATGGATTTGAGAAGATTCATTGGAGGAATGAAGGGTGGAAGAAATACAAGGCAATTTGATTACGGTTCAGACATTAGCAGCGGATTTTCGTCGACTGGGCGTTAAGGCGGGCATGACGATTTTATTGCATTCTTCTTTTAAATCGTTAGGCCAATGGGTAGCCGGGGGCCCGGTCGCTGTTATTTTGGCATTGGAGGAGGTCCTCGGAGAATCTGGCACGCTGGTAATGCCCACTCATTCCAGTGACCTGACTGATCCCGCAGGCTGGAGCAACCCACCGGTGCCGGAGGCGTGGTGGCAGAGTATCCGCGAGCAGATGCCGGCTTATGATCCAGACCTGACCCAGCTTAGAGGAATGGGGGTTATTCCGGACTGCTTCCGTAAACAAAAAGGAGTAAAACGCAGTGACCATCCGATTCATTCGTTTGCCGCTTGGGGCAAGCATAGAGACGAAATTATGTATGGTCATTCGATTGAAATGGGTCTGGGGGAAGATTCTCCGTTGGCTCGGATTTACGATTTGGGCGGACATGTACTGTTGCTGGGTGTTGGCAATCTTAATAATACTTCTCTGCATCTTGCCGAATGCCGCGCATCTTATGCTGGCAAGAAGGAAACCCTTGGCGGGGCGCCCATTATGGTGGATGGAGTTAGGCAGTGGGTGGAATTTAAGGAGCTGGATTGGGATTCTGACGATTTCGTTCAGCTGGCAGATCAGTTTGGACAAGAGACGGGACTTATTACATATGGACAGGTTGCTTCCGCAACCGCTCAATTGATTCCGCAACGGGAAATCGTAGATTATGCAGTGAACTGGATGGAACAGAACAGGAAGTAAAACCTCATTGGATAGGGGAAACGGAAGGAGAAGCTGGCATGAGTACAACAACGATATTTTTAACCCGGCATGGTCAAACGGAATGGAACGTGCAGCATCGGATGCAGGGACATATGGATTCTGAACTGACGGCTCTTGGTGTGCAACAGGCAGAATGGCTGAGCCGGGGAATGCGCACTGAACAGCTGGATGTCATCTATGCAAGCCCCAGCCCAAGGGCGCTGCGCACAGCTGAGATTATTCGTGGAGAGCGGAGTACTCCGCTTAAGACCTCTGAGGCGTTCAAAGAGATTGGCATGGGTGTGTGGGAAGGCCGTGATTCTACTGAGCTGGAGAGCGAGTATTCGGAGCAGCATCGCAATTTCTGGCAAGACCCTGAGCAGTTTAAAGTGGAGGGTAGTGAGACCTTCGCAGAGGTGCAGGCACGGGCGCTGGGTAAGCTTCAGGAAATTCTCGTTGACCATCAAGGTGAGACCATTCTTATTGTCACACATACAGTAGTGATTAAGTTGTTAATGGCCTATTTTGAGGGCAGAGCGCTGCCTAAGCTCTGGGATCTGCCTTACATTTATCCGACCTGCTTATGCAGGGTTGATTTTACGGATGGTGTGCCGGAAATCCTGCTGCATGGGGATACGAGCCATTACGAAGAGAGTGAAGCTGGGATGGAATCATAACACTTCCTACAGATCAGATTGGGTTTATAAAAAAAGGCGGTTCCTCGGGTGCATTACGCACTCGGGAAACCGCCTTTTTGTCTTCAGAGCTGAAGATCAGCTTTTGCTAGTTGATAAATTGGAGAGATTTCAATGTCTTCTCCAGCATCGTAACCGCTTCGGCACGAGTTGCCAGCTTCTGTGGAGCAAAGGATCCATCTGTTGCTCCTTGGATAATTCCCTCAGCAGCGATTTCTGCTACTGCTGCTTGGGACCAAGCTGGAATGCTTGCTGCGTCACTGAATTTAGCCAGTGCTGCAGGGTCGGCATTTAAGGTTTTCCCTGTGTACTTAATAGCTTTCGCTAATACCGAGGCCATTTCCTGACGAGTGATTGGGCTACCCGGCTTAAAGCTGCCATCGGTATAACCGGAAATCAATTCGGCTTCTGCTGCGGTGCGAATAGCATCAGCATACCAAGCACTTGGGTTTACATCTTTAAATGTGGTCTCACCATTAGCTATCGCAAGTCCCAGAGAACGCGTAATTATTGCCGCGAACTCAGCACGTGTGATCGACTGTGAAGGAGAGAACGTATCGTTGCTTGTTCCGCTGACGATTAGTTTGGTAGCTAATAGATCAATGGATGATTTAGCCCAGTGTCCGTTAGTATCTGCGAACGTTTTGGAAGACTTAACAACGGTGTAGTAGCTGTTGCTGTTCCGTTTAATCGTAACGTCCGTTGTTCCATCTGCTTTAGGAACAAAGATAGCAGGCACGAAGGAGATCTTACCTGAAGCAGGATCGAAGACCACTGCCGTTGCGTTATTTGAATTTAAGACGGCAGGTACATTGATCGTGCGCTTCACGTAAGTGCTGCCGAAATTGTTCAACTGCACACTCTTAGTTCCGGCTTGTGCTGAAACGCTGAATTCGATTACTGGAGCAGCTAAAGTAGCATTACCTAGCTGTGAGGCTATAGCTTGGTTTGTGCTGCTTAGTGTTCCCGAATTCGCTACTAGAATGGATACCGTAATTGTAAAGTCGCTGGTGCCTAATTGAGCGGCAAGTGCTGCGCTGTTTACAACACGGAGTGGCAAGGAATAAGAAGCACCATCCGTAGTAAAGGTAAGAACTGTGTTAGGTTGTGCTGCTGCTTGTTTTACAAGCACACTGCCTGGAAGCACTACTTGAGCGCCGCCTGTAGTGGCTTTAACCGGAATAACCAGCTCTTGGCTACCCGTTGGCAGTTCAGCAAGTTGTTTGGTTAGATCAGCAGCATCAATTGTTGTTACTTGTGCTGAAGCAATTGGAGCCACAGTTGGAGCAACAGTTGGTGATGGTGTAGCCGTTGGTACTGTTGGAGCCGATGTTGGTACTGATGTTGGTACTGAAGTTGGTACTGAAGTTGGATCTGGTGTTGGTACTGGTGTTGGGTCTGGTGTCGGAGTTGGATTTGTCTCCGGCAGTGGTGCACCTTTTAGATCAACAATCCGGCCTTCAACGGCGGAAGTGTTCGCAGTGACCGTTCCAACCTTCTGCAGATACTTCGTAAATACATCAAAGTCCGGTAGGTACAGCAGATTCACGCGGCCTTCTTTATAGGCCTTTTCAAGTGAAGTATAGAAATCTCCACCCTTAGCTGTGAAAGCATTAGTAGCTACTTCATAAGATGCTTTTAGATCTAGAGGAACGTATTTCTCCCCGTTTTTCACTTCAATACGCAATACACGTTCGTTCACAGGTTTCGTAGAGTCGTAATAGAATTTCAACCCTGCAACGTGTGGGAAACGTCCGTCTGCTGCCGGCGTTTTGGAAACCCCGTTCTCCATAGCATCCTTAATTTCTTGTCCAGTCAAAGTGATCGTAACCAGATCGTTGTTGAATGGAAGTACACCGAGTACTTCGCCTTGTGTGATCGGTCCTTCGTTGATGGATTCGCGAATACCGCCGCCGTTTTGCAAGGCGATTACGGCATTAGTGCCCGCTTTTTGAGCTGCATAAAGCATGCCATCGGCAATCAGGTTACCAAGATTAGTTTCCTTTGTGCGCACATTATCACGAACTCCGTTTAGAACAACCTCTGAATTTCCTACTACCTCATTGGTTAGTTCTTGAATACCCGGCTTATACTCGGTATCCAGGATCTTTTTAGCTTCAGGATCCTCTGCGATAACGTAGTTAGTACCGTTTTTAGCATCGATGGAGATTAATTGGTCTTTCCAATCGGTCAGTACGCCATCTTTGTTAAATTTAACTTCAAGTTGGCCAAGGAAAAGACCTTTTTCACCAGTTTGTACAATTAGCTTCGGTGCTTTTGGATCGGTGTTATCAACAACGGCTTGATTCAGTTGCGTGTGGCTGTGACCCCCAACGATAATATCAATGCCGTTAACGGCTTTGGCTAGCTTGAGATCTTCTTCATAGCCAAGGTGAGAGAGAACAATGATCTTGTTAACTTTCTCTTTTTCAAGCATAGCGACCGTTGCTTCCGCTTTAGCGAAGGCATTCTCAAAGGTCACTTTACCTGGTGAAGCAATGTTCGCCGTATCTTCTGTCGTCAGACCCATGATACCGACCTGTTGGCCGTCTACTTCTTTGATCAGCGCAGGGTAGATGGTTCCAGCATTACCTGACCGGCCGATTTCATTGGTGAACATTTTACTAAGAATATCATCCGCTGAGAAGTTCACATTGGAGGAGACAAATGGGAACTTTGCGTTGCCAATGAATTTGGACAGTACATCTGAATCTTTATCAAACTCATGATTACCGAAAGTCATAGCATCATATTTAACCAGATTCATAAAGGCCAGATCTGCTTGACCCAGATACTTATTGAAGTAAAGCGTTCCGGAGAACACATCACCTGCGTCTACAAGAATAGGATTCTCTGTAGTCGCCTTGGCATCTTTGATTGCTGTTACACGGCGCAAGATGTTGTTTGGCGAGCTGACAGTATCTAATCCTGCATGTGTATCATTGGTGTGCAGAATGGTTAGTGGGAAGTCTTCAGCAGTATTAAAATCAATCTGTGCCAAAACCGCATCATGATCGGATACCCGACCGTTCGATGGTGAGAAGTCGGCATTTAGATGAACGACATCTACTTTAGAAGAAGCCGTTAGATTTTTACTGACAAGAATATGATCTAGCACTTGAGAGTTTCCATCATAGGTGTACGTATACTGCTCATTTAAAGGTAATGTATCGATCAAATTGTCTAGTTCTGTACCTTTTAAGAGGGTTGCAGTTTTAGTAAATTGGAAATCATTCAAATCGCCAAGAGCTACGATGTTGGCTTTAGGATTTGCAGTCAGAACCTCTTTGACAAATCCGTTTACGACCGCCGCGATTTTATGGCGTTGTGTTTCACTGGACAATACAGGGGGCTGAACGTTTCCGAAAGGACCGGTATCGCCGCCTTTTGAATTGAAATGGTTAGCGATCACAATTACTGTTTCGCCACCGAATACGAACTGTGCAGCAAGGGGTTTACGTGAACTTGCAAAGGCAGAGTTTGTTGGATCAATTCGTCCTGGATTGTAGGTCAATTGATCTGCCGCTGCGTTATATCCAACGGATTGTGTAGCTGTACCTTTTTGTCCGCTCACACTGTCCGCAAGCTGTACTCTTGCTGGATTGTACAGGAATCCTACGCGAATGTTTCCGCCTGGGGCACCGCCATCCATATTGTTCTCCGGAGCGATATCTGTGTATTTATATACAGGACCGCCAGCGGTTTCAATAGCCTTAATCAATTCGGCTGCACTTGCTTCAGTGATACCATTATTGGCTTCACCATTGCTGTCCTGCATTTCGACAACGCCGATAATGTCAGGTTTTTTCATATTGTTTGTGATGGAGTCGGCTAGTTTCTGGATTTTTGTTGCTCCGACACCCGGGTAGAAGTTTTCAATGTTGTACGATGCGATCAACAACTTACTATCATTGACTTCAAGAGTAGTTGTTTCTTGCTTAAAGGTACTTGGAGTGATGGCTGGAAGCTTACCGTTTTCCGGAATCACTTTGAAGTTACCGTTGTTGTATCCGATGACGCCAGTTACATCTCCCGCGAACTTATCTCCGGTGATGACTTCTTGACCCGGATTTCCGTAAGCAATGATGAGGCGCTGAGGATTGTATTGGTTGTATTCTTTGAGAACTAATCCACCAGCTGGTGTGATGACATCAGGTGTTTCATTTTCTACTCTTGTAGGGATGTTATACAGCATGGAATTTCCGCTACCACTTGTCCAGTAAGGACTGATAATCGTAGGGGTAGGGAGCTTGACGAGCATACCTTCTAACGATTCGTAGAAATCAATTGCATCTTCATTAGGCTCAAAATCAGCCATGCCGTCATTGTCAATTATGGAAGACGGAATGGCTCTCCCGCCTTTACCAAGTACGACAGGCTCCGGCACAGTATAACTTGAAGAGGAGTCTACTTTTATTGAAGTCATAGTAATTTGAGTAGAGGTTAAATTACTTGCGTTACCTTCGTTGTATTCGGAAACAGCTCCACTAACTTGGACTAAATCTCCAATTTGAGGCTTAAGGGATGAATTAGTGCTGTATACAAAAATACCTTCCGAAGTGTTTACATTATCGTCTGGCTGAGGGTCTTGCATAAAGAAACCTCTATAAGCGCCAGTGGCGAAGGTGTACCCATATTGGGTAACGATGCCTTCTACATCGGAAACGTTCTGACCTGCATACTCAGAAGTATGAGATTCTCCTTGAATATCATGTATACGAGGGAGTTCAGATGCTTTATATGCAAAGGTATAAACCTTACTTGTCTTGCCATCTGCTACGACAATTGCATGGATGGTAAGATCTTGATTAACTGTAATCGGATCTGAATAAAGCTTACTTGCTGTTGTTGGTTCAGTTCCGTTGGTCGTGTAGTAAATCTGTGCTCCAAGAGTAGGGCTGGATAGGGTCACAGAACTTCCTTTGATGATGCGACCTGCGCCAGGGCTGGCCATAACGGAAAAAGTTTCTTCCACCAAAGCATTTTCATTAAGTGGAATGAATTGATAAGTCGTACTATATTGCTCGATAACTCCAGTGATATTGTCAAAGGTTTTACCCTTAACTAGTTTAGGCAGGGTTGAAAAAATTGTGAATTGTTGTCCACCTTGGCTAGCAGTCACCGTGCTGCCATTTACATTGTCTATGGTCACATTATTCATAGTTACCAGCTGAGCTTCGTGGCTTTCGCCGTTCGCGGCAGACAAGTCGGTTGCTGTAATCAATTTTGGTGCAGGCACCCCAACATTTTGTGCAGCTACATTGTATTGAAGTCCACTTTGGAATTTGATTTCTTGCAGGTTGCTGTAGATATCCATTGTGCCGCTTACTTCAACACGATCTCCAACGTTTGCGAACTCTGGGAAACCATAAAGTACGATCCCGCCGGATTCATCCTGAATATACATTTTTGCTGCATTAATGTGAGTTACGATACCTTCTGTTAAAATATTCTGACCTTTACTAGCAAGGCGTGCTGTTGCAACATCTGTTTTGGCCAGAATAGTGTAATCAAAAGTCGATATAGGGCTGTCTGGCATATTTGGTTCTGAAGCATACGCTTTAATCGTAGTGTCCTCAGTTAAGGTAATAGGCCCTGTGTAAGGTTGGAAATTAGTTGAACCACCTGATCCATAAACAGCTGCATAGACGGATGCTCCAACCGTTGGAGAATTCAAAGATATTTCTGTACCAGCCGGCCAGGCATTAGGGGCT
This sequence comes from Paenibacillus sp. FSL H7-0323, assembly GCF_038002725.1. Taxonomy (NCBI): domain Bacteria; kingdom Bacillati; phylum Bacillota; class Bacilli; order Caryophanales; family Paenibacillaceae; genus Paenibacillus; species Paenibacillus sp. FSL H7-0323. The sequence continues at coordinate 5,423,316 of NZ_JBBODB010000001.1, forward strand.
GGTAAAGCTACTGCGGAACTAGCAGTTTCCGGTAATTCAGGGAACGTACCGTAGGTGCTGTTCCGTGGACTTGGTGCTTGGACAACAAAATCCGTAGAGTTGTTATCCGTATCTAGACCGCGGCTGTCTGCTGGTGCACCAGCCGCAGCTTTACGGATAGCGGCTGTCGTATTGGAGAGAGCAGCGGTCGCACTTCCCTCGACATTTGTAGCTGTTCCGTAGCCAACTAAATCAATTGTTGTACCTGATTTATCAACGAGGTCGACTTTGCCGTTTGTACCACTCATAGCAAGGATTCCCTTGCTAACATCAGGAGTAGGCAAGTCGGTAGTTCCTCCCGTTCCAGCGGCCTCCTCAATAAGGAAGTATCCATTTGCCGGGATGGTTCCATTTAAGTCTGTTCCGCTACTAAAGGTTCCGGCCGCTGAGGTATAGCGAACTTTCCATCCAGTCAAATCTACTGGATGATTTGTAGGATTGTATAATTCAATAAAATCATTTTTAAATTCCGCTCCGCCGTTTCCACCACCACCATAGACCTGCGAGATAACAATATTGCTATTATCCGGTGCTGCCTCGGCGGTCTGGACAGCTGGTAACACACTGCCGGCAACCATTAACATTGCCAGTCCAGTAGCGAACCATTTCCTTACTCTTGAAGAAATAATCATTTGGATAAGTCATTCTCCCCTCGAATCTTTTATTTACAACCTATTAAATCTTAGCATTCAAATGTAAAATGAAAGGTTGTCTTTCATGAATATAAATTAAAGTTTGCATCATTTAAATCTAAAAATTGAAATGTTGTGATTTAAGTATAAAAACAGTGCATAAATACAATATTAATTATAAATTTAGTGTTTTTATGGTTAATAGATCACCGATATTTTAATTTTATGTTATATATATTGTTGAATTTATTATGGATTGCGACAAATTTATTCTAGAGTTTTGTTAATTTTTACATAGGGAAAACAATAGAGATTAGAATTATATAGAATGTATCGGAACAAAAATAATGCCCCTCCAGCTTCTTATCGAGAAGTGGAAGGGCATTATTAATTTTAAATCTACTTGGACAACACATCACTGCTGGTGCGGAAGCTCAAGCCGTTCAATTCCATCCATATATTTACGCAGTGCCTGCGGAATGTAAATGGATCCATCCTCCAGTTGATGATTCTCCAGCAGCGGAATTAGGATCCTTGGTGTAGCCACTGCGGTGTTGTTTAGGGTGTGGCAGTATTGCAGCTTACCGTCGGCATCCCGGTAACGAATGCCCGAACGACGAGCTTGGAAATCGAGCAGGTTGGAAGCCGAGTGTGTCTCTCCGTATGCCTCTCTGCTTGGCATCCAAGTCTCGATGTCATACTGCTTATGTGTCTTCAGGGACATATCTCCTGTGCAGACAGACATGATCCGATAGGGAAGTTCCAAGAGCTGTAGAATATGCTCTGCATTCGCAAGAATCTCCTGCAGCATGCCCTCTGATACGCCCTCATCATTCCGACATAAGATAACTTGTTCAATTTTTGAGAATTGATGAACACGGTACAGGCCACGCACGTCTCGTCCCGCCGATCCTACCTCACGGCGGAAGCAGGCCGACATTCCGGCGAGTCGCATTGGCGAATCCAGTTCGACAATCTCATCGCTATACAGCGAGACAAGCGACACCTCCGATGTGCCTACCAGCCAGCGATTGTCTCCGTTTAGCTCATAGGTCTGATCCATCCCGCCGGGGAAGAAGCCCGTACGTTCCAGCGCTTCCGGACGGACAATCACGGGAACATCCATCACCGTGAACCCGCGGGCAGTTAGTACATCAATGGCCAGCCGCTGTACAGCGAGATGTAACAACAACCCTGCATCCTTCAGCACATAGCTGCGTGGGCCGCCTGCTTTGACGCCACGGGGGATATCGATGATATTGTGGAGCTCGCCTAGTTCTACATGATCACGCGGTTTAAAGCCGAATTCCGGCAACGTTCCGGTTCGTCGCAGTTCTACATTATCTTTATCATCATGGCCAATCGGTGTATCCTGCGATACAGGGTTTGGTGCGAGCAGCATGAGTTCTCCACAGCGGCGGTCTGCCTCAGTTAGTTCTGCCTCATAGAGATTCAGGCGGTTGTTCAGTTCTCTTACTTGTTCTTTAACTGCTTCTCCTGCCACGCTGTCACCCTGTCGTAAAAGTCGTTCAACCTCTTTGGTCAGCCCGTTACGCTGGGCTCTCAACTGTTCCGTATCTTGGCGCAATTCGCGCCGTTTCTCATCCCATTCCAGCAGTTCATCCAGTGGGAAGTCGACTCTTTTCCAAGCCGTAATGTTTCTTACAAGTTCCTGATTGTCTTTGATCCAGTTCATATCCAGCATACCGTTTCGCTCCTTTTTGGTTAAAAAAACGCAAAAAACGCCCTCATCCATGGGACGAGGAGCGTCAGCTCGCGGTGCCACCCAGGTTGATCGAATCTCCTTAACTGCAGGAACAATCCGACCCTCTTTGGTCTTCGCGGTAACGGGCGAAACCCGGTGAACTTAGGGAGTTGTTGTAGACTCCGGTCGCAGACGCCTCACGGTTGGATGCCGATCATTGGCCTGATTGTTGGATTTAATATTGTTGCTTAGTATAACGTAAGAGCGGAGGGAGCGCAAGTGGTTATGGTTTGACAAAAATATCAATTCTACGTTAGGATTAGTATTAATTTAAAGTAATTTTGTCGGGATAATAAATAAAGCAGTGTGAGCTGCTTAAGTGGGATGGAAGAGGTGGAAAAGTGGCTAAAATTGTTGTGATTAACGGAACGCCTTCCCTGGTATCGCGTATCAATGCAGCTATAGAATATGCGGAGGCCAGCTTAACCAATCAGGGCTTCGAGGTTGAGCGTATTAACGTAGCAGAACTACCAGCGGAGGATTTGATTCACACTAAGTTTGAAAGTGAGTCTATCGTCAAAGCCAATGGCCTTGTAGCGGAAGCTGATGCGGTAATTGTGGTTAGCCCGGTTTATAAAGCTTCTTATACAGGCGTGTTGAAGACCTTTTTAGATCTGGTTCCACAAAAGGGATTGGCCGGAAAAGTTGTACTCCCGCTGTTCATGGGCGGCAGTCTTGCACATCTGCTCACAATTGATTACGCATTGAAACCTGTGTTGTCTGTACTGGGCGCGCGTTACATTCTTGGCGGCGTCTATGCCGTGGATTCTCAAGTGGTTCGTAATGATCACGGAGTGGTAGAGCTTGCTGAGGAGCTGAAGCTGCGCCTGAACGATGCATTAGATGAGCTTGCAGAAGAAACTACACATCGTGTGGAACGCAAGGCATAAGACTAAGTAGCATGCCTTCTGTGCTTAGTGCTAATAACAAACGTATAAGCGTCTCTTTCATCCCTGATACCAGGGGAGAGGGGCGCTTTTTGCATTATATAAGCTATAGCAAAAAGGCCATCTCACTAAGAAAGTAGAAAATGGCCTCTTTTTTATATAGGGATCGTTATATATCCGGTCTTACAAATCGTCGAATCCGTTATCGTCGCCAACCTTACCATAGTTGCGGGACTTAGCTTCGAAGAAGTCAGTTTTGGTAGCATTAAGCGCATCATCGGAGAAGGGTTTGATCCAAGGCATACAGTTAACGTCAACACCTTGATAAGCTTTTTCCATACCCATCAAAGTCAGACGCTTGTTCGCTGTATATTTGATGTAGTCGCTAAGCTCGTTAAGATCAATACCACGCACGTTAGTAAGTGTGTAATAAGCCCAGTTGGTTTCGAGCTCTACCGCGCGGTCGATGGTACGGTATACGTAATCCATGTTTTCTTTGGTGTTCAGCTCAGGGAAGTCTACAAGCAGCTGCTTAAATACTTCTGCGAAGAAGTAGCAGTGCTGATTCTCGTCACGTTGAATATAAGAGATCATTTGGCTAGTCGCCATCATCTTCTGGTCACGGGCCAGATTGTAGAAGAAGGCGAAAGTGCTGTAGAAGAAAATTCCTTCCAAGATGAGATCTGCTACCAGCGCATGGAAAAAGGTCTGTCTCGTAGGGTTATCACGGAACTCTTGATAAATATCAGAGATAAACTGATTACGTTCCAGCAGGACAGGGTCTTTTTTCCAATATTCAAAAATTTCCTTCTGCTCACTCTCCGACACGATAGAGGAAAGAACATAGGAATAGGATTGGTTATGCACCACTTCTTGCTGCCCGATAATAGCGGAGATAGCTTCCAAAGAGGAATCGGTGAAATAACGCTTCACGTCGCTCACGAACATCGTCTGCATCGAATCCAGCACAGCGAGTAGGGAGATATTAATCTTAAATACGCGTTGTTCCTCGGCATCCAGCATCGGGAATTGTTGCGCATCCTTGGACATTGGAATTTCATCCGCGATCCAGTGATTAAGCAGCAGCACCTTATACAGCTTGTACATATGAGGCATGCGAATATCATTCCAGTTCAGAATACCTGAGCATTCACCGTCGATAATGCGTGTGGATTGGTTAGGTGCTTCAGTATTAAAAATCTTTTGTAATTGCATTTCTTATCCCTCCATTTTTTGCGCGGGTAATCTTTCTTGGTGTCTTGTTCATAGAAAGACGGTGATGGAGTAACGGAGAGGAAGTTTGGAGCTGTAGGAGCGTCAGCGTTCGCCCGAAAGCTTTCCGTAGGAAAGCTCGCATCGAAAGCATATGCTGTCATCGGATGTCATCCGCTAATAGCGGTAAAGATCAAGACCTCTGATGACAACAGCGGCCGGAAGCCCAAACATTCCTCGCAGTTACGAAATTCATCATCGTTTTTCTATTTAGGGCACTAAGATAATTAGCTAGCGCAAGATTCACACTCTTCTATAGTCAAAGCACGGCTACGCACATAATAAGTTGATTTCAAGCCGCCCTTCCAGGCATTCAGATGCAGTTCCAGGAACTCGGTAGCCTTGATGTCAGGACGGACATACAGGTTGAAGCTTTGGCCTTGATCGACGTGACGCTGGCGAGCAGAAGCCATGCGGATCGACCAGTTTTGGTCAATCGTAAATGCTGTCTTATAGTACCAGATCGTTTTGTCGGACAGATCCGGTGCTGGGTTAGCAATCTTATAAGTTGTTTTTTCTTCATAGGAAAGCAGTTCATACAGCGGATCAATGCTGGCGGTGGAGCCGGCAATAATCGATGTAGATCCATTCGGCGCAATGGCGAACATCCAAGCGTTACGTACGCCGTCCTTAGCTACTTCTTCTTGCAGCTCGCGCCATTGCTCAGTCGTTACATATTTACCTTCTTGCTCACCGCTAACATAACCGCGGGAAGTGAAGTATGCGCCAGTCTCCCAATCGGATCCAGCAAATTTCGGATAACGGCCTTTTTCACGGGCAAGCTCCATGCTCGAACGAACCAACAGGTAGTTGATATGTTCATATAAATGATTGTTATATTCTACGGCTTCATCGGATTCCCAACGAATGCCCTTGAGTGCCAATAGGTGATGCAGGCCGAATGTGCCGAGACCTACTGCGCGGTACTGGCTGTTCGTGTATTGTGCCTGCAGAACTTCAATATTATTAATGTCGATTACGTTATCAAGCATACGAACTTGGATCGGAACAAGTCTTTCTAATACGCCAGCTGGAATCGCCCGTGCTAAGTGAATCGAATTCAGGTTGCAGACTACGAAGTCGCCAGGGATTTTGGAAATAACGATACGGGTCTGGCCATCTTTAGTTACTAATTCTTCTTGCTCAATAACTGTTGCAGACTGATTCTGCATAATTTCTGTACACAGGTTGGAGGAGAAAACCATACCTTGATGACGGTTTGGGTTAGTCCGGTTCACGGTATCGCGGTAGAACATGTACGGTGTACCTGTTTCTAGCTGTGATTTCATAATCCGTTTCATGATGTCGATCGCAGGAACAGTGATCCGGGATAATTCCAGGTTCGCTGTAGCCTCAGCATATTTTTCACGGAAAGTACCTTTGCCAAGCTCTTCATCGTAGAAATCTTCCAATCCTAGTGGACGGCCATTTTTATCTGTCCAGCCCATGACCTTTTTCACTTCGTGAGGGCAGAAGAGGTTCCAATGGCTGCGCGATTCTACAGCTTCCATGAACAGGTCAGGCAGGGAGACGCCATGGAACACGTCATGTGCACGCATGCGCTCGTCACCGTTGTTCAGCTTAAGATCGAGGAAAGCGAGAATATCTTTATGGAATACATCAAGATAAACAGCTACAGCACCTTTACGTGTGCCCAACTGGTCTACGCTGACTGCTGTATTGTTCAACTGGCGAATCCAAGGGATTACGCCGGAGCTTGTGTTCTTGTGGCCACGGATATCCGAACCACGTGCTCGTACTTTTCCAAGGTAAACGCCGATGCCGCCACCCATTTTGCTTAGACGTGCTACGTCTGTATTGGAGTCAAAGATACCCTCTAGGGAATCGTCTACAGTATCAATAAAGCAGCTGGATAGTTGTCCAGCGACCTTTTTGCCGGCATTGGACATTGTAGGTGTAGCAGCAGTCATATAGATGTTGCTCATAGCCCAATAAGCTTCTTTTACAAGCTCAAGACGTTTCTCAGCTGGCTCACGGTGCATCAGGTACATAGCAATAATCATATAACGTTCTTGTGGAAGCTCCATTACACGGCCGTCAAAATCATGCGCCAAATAACGGTCGGATAGCGTAAGCAGACCGATATAGTCAAACAAAAGGTCGCGTGTATAATCGATACACCCGCCTAGTTCGATAATTTGTTCTTTGGTGTAATGACTTAGAAGTTCTTCGCGATAGATTCCTTTTTTCACGAGATCCGTAATTAGTGGATACAATTCACCGTAAGGCTCTTCTGGATAAGCTTTGTAGCGGCGATGAACGGCAGCTTTTTTATAAAGGGTAGTCAGAAGGGCGCGGGCAGCTGCGAACTTCCAGTTAGGCTCTTCTTTTGTTACAAGCTCTAGAGCGCTCATGGTGAAGGCATTGCTGATTTCTTCTCCGCTTACCGAGTCACGACGCAGTTTGGAATTCACTCCACGCAGCAAAGTTTCTTTATTTAGTTGATCGAGACCTTCCAGAATACGGTCAGCGTAGACGGAGAGACGGTTCTCATCAAAAGCCAGTTGGCGATTATCCGGTTTTACTACGAATTGCGGCATAGTTAGTTCATCCCTTCTTATTTCAAATTAATTTTCAATATCAAAAATTGATATATTATAGCGCAGCAGGCTGCCACAGAAAGACCTCCGAGCCGTTCATGCTGGCCGGAATGTCGATAATGCGTTGGTTGGAGCTTCCCCGGTAGAGAAGCGTAGTATCTTTCAGTTCTTCTACAAATCTTCCATCTATTAACACCTGACACTGTTTAAGTAGATTCCACTCCGGCGTACCGGGAAGGGCTGTAAGTTCTTCGTACGTATAACCACTGTAAATCCAGATTGAGAACCCTGGCAGTACAGTGCGAAGCTCATGAATGAACCCCAGCAACTCTTCTGCTGAGAAAAAAGGATCGCCGCCTGCCAGTGTCAGACCATCCAGCAAAGGGTTAGCGGCGATTTCTGCGATGATTTCATGTTGTCGTTCTAAGGTGAAGACTTCTCCATATTTAAAGTTCCATGTCTCGGGATTAAAACATCCCGGGCAACGATGGCGGCAGCCGCTGAGAAAGAGAACGGCCCGCATGCCCTCTCCCTCGTTAATCGACTCCGGATAGTAACCGCAAATATTCATAGATGCTTAACGCGATCTCGTACTTCAGCTTGTTTGGCGGCATTAAAGCGGGTCTGATAGTCGCCGGTTAAATAACCTGTAACTCTGCGCAAACGGCGGATGTGCACGTCATTCTCATGTGCGTTGCAGGAAGGACAGTTTGTCCCAATTACGCCTTCGTATCCACAGCTGGAGCAGCGGTCAATCGGATGGTTAATGCTGAAATAACTGACCTGTTGTTCGAGCGCATATTTAATGATTTTGATAAAAGCCGATGGGTTGTTGCGGGCATTGCCGTTTAATTCGACATAAGAAATAGCCCCGGCATTGCAGTATTCATGGAAAGGAGCTTCCAAGCTGATCTTCTGAGCAGCACCCAGATCGAAGTATACAGGGATGTGAAAAGAGTTCGTATAATATTCACGGTCGGTTACGCCCGGAATGGAACCCAGTACCTTGCGGTCAACTTTGGTGAATTTACCGGACAAACCTTCTGCTGGAGTTGCGAACAGGGTGATGTTAAGATCCAGTTCCTCACTTTTCCGATCGCAATAGTCCCGCATATGACGCACGATAGCCAGCGCCTTGGCATGAACTTCCATATCCTCGCCATGGTGTTTACCGTACATAGCTTTCATACATTCCGCCATACCGATGAAGCCAAGAGACAGACTGCCATGCTTCAGCAGATCGCCTACAGTGTCATCGGGTGCAAGATGTTCGCCGCCTTCCCAAACGCCTTCTCGCATCATGAAATCGGAAGCTTTAGCTTTTTGTGCGGTTTGGATGTGGAAGCGATGGAGAAGTCCTTCCAGCGCAATATCCATATAATGATTTAGATCTTCATAGAAGCCAGCTTCGTCTGCGACGGTACGTCTGCCTGTTACTGTGCCGTGTGCCAGACCTAGCCGAACCAGATTTAGTGTATTAAAGGAAAGGTTGCCCTTCCCAGAGCAATGATTACGCCCAAAACGGTCACCGAGCACTCGGGTTCGGCAGCCCATTGTAGCGAACTCCGTATCAGGATCACTTGGATCATAATACTGCAAGTTGAGCGGAGCGTCCAGATTAGCGAAGTTTGGATATAGTCTGCGCGCAGAACATTCAGCTGCTTTTAGGAACAGTTCATAGTTAGGATCGCCTTGCTGTTGATTGATTCCTTGCTTGCATTTGAAGATTTGAATCGGGAACACTGGTGTTTCTCCGCTGCCAAGTCCGTTCATAGTTGCGGTTAGCAGAGAACTGATCACAAGCTGACCTTCTGGTGAAGTACAAGTACCGTAGTTGATGCTGGTAAACGGTATTTGTCCACCGGATCGGCTGGACATGGTATTCAGATTATGTACCATACTTTCAGCCGCTTGCAGGGTTTCGATTTCGGTTTCCTTTAGTGCAAAACGGAACGCTCTTGGATATGACTCCGCCAGATCGGTCCGGCTCATCGTAATCTCGCCCAAAGATTCGTCAGCTTGTCCTTCTTCAAAATAATCCAGACCCTTGCGGAACAGCTTGGCGAAGGATTTGGTTACATAAGGTGCCAGATCGTAATCGAGTTTATTGGCGGATACACCACCATATTGAGCATTTTGCTGGGATTGGAAAATAATCGCTACCAGAGACATAGCTGTCATTATTGAGTTCGGAGGACGAACGCTGCCGTTGCCGGTATTGAAACCTTCACGGAGAAGTTTATCAAACGGGATAAAAATACAGTTCGTCGTTCCAATCGCGTATTGATCCAGATCATGCACATAGACGACATTGTCATCAATAGCCTGCACTAGCTGTGGCGGCATCGTAAAATTGCGGGCGTACCATTTTGAATATTCACTGCCGAACTTGCTCATTTTACCGGAGAAACTCTCTCCATTCAAATTGGCATTCTCGCGCAATAGGTCCATATCCCGACTGTCGATAATATCCCGGCCTAAATCAATGAGCTCTTCTAAAAGAACTTCCCGTGCATTTTCTACTCCATTAAATTGTCTCTCCAACAACGTCATTGTACAGCTCTCCTCTCAGTATAAAAGAAAAACATCTATCATCAAATCCATATATCCATAAGAAGTTGGACTGCTATAAGCAGTCGTATATTTGTTCAGATTACATAAAAAAAGCATCCCCTACCCGAGGATGGCAGAAAATGCCCGATGCGTTATGTAAATATCCACACGGATATTTGCAGAGGTCTCTACGTAGATGACCGCATGCGGACACCATCCCTGTTCCTCGCAGGCATCAATAGTTGGTGTCGTCGAAACAGGTAGGTCTCCTGGCTTCCGTGGGATCTCTCGGCGCCTTCCCAAGGGTGTTCCTAACCCTCAGTGGCATTTGCCGGGAGATGTGGATTCTCAAGCTTCCCAGAAGCTTAAGAAGGCCATCCGGTTACAGTGGCGGGACCGCAGCGGATTCTCACCGCGCTTCCCTATTAAGCTCTAAATCCGGTTAAGGATCAAAGCGCCTGTCTCCACTATATTTTGTTGTCGTTAGATAAAAATAACCCAAGATGTTGTGTTTGTAAACAGTTTTTTAGAAAACCCGCGCGGGGAGCGGGTTCTTTAAAAGTACTCCACAAATGATCCACAGGCTGTCCATAAGTAATCCACAATTGATCCACAGGGAGATGCGAAATGATTCATAAATTGTCCGAAAAGATGCCACAAAGAGTCCATAAATATAGTGCAGATGACCCTAGAATTTGCTCATGAGAAAATACCCTTAGCCCAAAGTCATATTTTGGAGTAATCAGAAGAAATAGAAGAGATAAGGGAGGATAATCTTGCTTAGTTTGTGACAGAGCGGTGGAATTGTTACAATGGAAGGAGACAGCTACTATAAAATTTCGAGGAGGTATTCTCATGCCTATTGCTGAAGTTACAGTTATTCCAATTGGAACAGGCAGTACCAGTCTTAGCAGCTATGTTGCGGATATGCAGCGGGTGCTGAAGACAGTAGAAGGGATTACTTATGAACTTACGTCCATGGGGACGATCATCGAAGGGCCTCTGCAACGCATTTTTGCCGCGGTAGAAGCTTTGCATGAGTCTCCTTTTTCCGCAGGTGCAGAACGTGTCTCTACCTCACTTAAAATAGACGACCGCCGCGATAAACCCTCTACTAGCCGTGGAAAGTTAGAGTCTGTGGAGCGTAAGCTACAGGTGGATTAGCAGTTTAGGAGGGCGGAAAACAGGGAGCAATAGGCTTGCGTTTCTGGCTGAAAGTTGTATAATATTTTTTGTTTGACAGAAAAACAGCGTTAAGCTGGTGTAGCTCAGGGGTAGAGCAACGCACTCGTAATGCGTAGGCCGGGGGTTCAATTCCCTTCACCAGCATCCTTACAAAGTCGATAGTGGCGCGTGTTCCCGGGTTTTTGGAACTGCGCCTTTTTTTTGTACAAGCATCAACTTCTAACATTCTTCTAACCTTTAGTCGATTAAAGTGGGTGTCTCGTCAATTTTCTCCACTTCTTTTCGGGTTCCTAGAATAGAATCTCCGATACATCGGGGCACCGCTTCCTGCAGATTGGGGAGAACATGTGAATAAGTATCCAGAGTGATATTTATTGATGAATGGCCTAATCTTTCCTGAAGTCGAATATGATGGACAGCCCCTGCTGTTCCCTGTTCTTCTGGAGAAACGTATCAAGGAAGATAAGACATGGCGCGAAATCGGTAATGAAAACGGTATGACTAGTGGTCACTGTCGAGCAGATGGAAGGCGTGTCGCAAGCTGACAGCAATCAGAATGAAGGATGTGGCGGAGGTGCAGCATAAGCTGCTTTTCTCTTGCGGGGGCAGATCGGTTAGATGGTAATTACTATAAAAATAAAAAAGACACCACAAGGTGTCTTAGTACAGATACTTTTCGCTCGAATTTCACGAGCTCGTCAGTGAACTGAGTTCATAAGCAAGACTGGCTACGGCTAACAGATGAAGAGATAAAGTAATATCAATGTTAAAATGTGCGGTAATATTAATTTTCATAGATAACCACGCTCCTAAAGTATAAATACACATAAAGAAAACTTTATAAAGCGCTTGGCCTGCCATCATCAGTGCCAGGTAGCCATCCTGTACAGACGCCTTAGCGTTTCGACAATAACATTATACTTAATATTTTGTGTTTTGCCAAAAAAAGGACCCCCAATTCTTGGTCGGGGTGGCGGTTCTGTGTGGTTTCTCAGCGCTTTGGAATCATGATGGTCATTGAGGCTCCACGCACGCGGCTGCAGAATGATCAAATGGAAGTTACGTTTCGGTGTTCATATCTGCTGCATGCTCTGAAATTGATTATCCAAATAACGGGCAGCAAGTTCAGAAGGTTAACGGATTTTTTATTGATACAGGTTGAATTTAATGTTTGATACTGTTGTTATGCTAACGGGAAAGGATAGTTTAATAAAGGAGTTACTTAAGACTGGAATAATGAGCAATGTGACAATTATGTCATTCTGAATTGAATATTGTTAGGTTAATCGATGGGGAAGTTTACTTGTCTCCCTTATACTGGAAATTAAATGATTTTATTTCCGAAAGGGGACAATGCACTGATGACTGATGTAATTAAAGCAATAATACTTGGCATAATAGAGGGCTTAACTGAATTTTTACCAGTATCATCTACTGGACATCTTATTCTAGCAGGCGATTTGCTTAGCTTTGAGGGAGATGCTGCAATAACTTTTAAAATTGTTATTCAGTTGGGTGCAGTGATGGCAGTTTTAATTCTTTATTGGAAAAGGTATTTGGAGATTGGGGTTAATATGATTAGAATGGATTTTTCCAAAAGCAAAGGATTAAATGTCATTCATATGATTTTGGCTATGTTACCAGCATTAACCCTATATCTTCTCTTCAAGGACACAATAAAAAGCCAATTATTTGGCCCAACCCCTGTTTTGATAGGTCTAGTTGTTGGTGGCGTGTTGATGATCATTGCAGCGCGGAATAGGCGGACTGAAACCGCTGATACTATCGATGGGATTAATTATAAACAGGCTTTCGGAATTGGTCTGTTTCAATGCTTGGCGTTATGGCCGGGATTTTCGAGATCAGGTTCGACGATTTCAGGTGGCCTGTTGCTTGGCACTAGCCAAAAAGCCGCTGCAGATTTTACATTCCTTATTTCTGTGCCTGTTATGTTTGGTGCAAGCTTGTTGGATTTGTACGATAGTCGTGATTTGCTGAGTTCTGACGATTTGCTTCTAATGTTAATTGGCTTTGCGACATCCTTTCTTGTGGCAATGATTGCAGTAGTGACGTTCATCAAACTGATTAAGAGACTTCGATTGGAGTGGTTTGCTCTATACCGGTTTGTTTTAGCAGCTCTCTTCTATTTAATTGTCATACAGTAATTAGGCAAATGTAAAGAAAATTGTAGCCTTAATGGATTACGAGGGAAACCCTATCGAAACCGTTATTCAAAATAGCGGAATGGAATGGACAATCTTAAGGCCGTCAGAATTTATGAAGAATGCATTATATTTTTGGGCAGAATCCATTCAAAAAGAAGGAATTTTAAAATAACCCCCCAGTGAGTTTGCACTAGGAGTTCCAGTGAAGGAAACGAGGTTAGAGTTTCCTTATCAATATATGCACTATAAAGGTTGTAATCGGACATATTTTACTACCCAAAGCGGAAATGAAATAATACCATTACCTGTGTTTAAATGGACGAATTGGTTACTAAAATTTTCTTCGCAAATGCCTTCAAAGGTTTCGCCACTGATTAAGTATAGGCGCACTGGCGAATGTTCTTTTATTGACTCCTCGACTCTTTTGTTGATCAAAACAAGCCACCTCTTTTTTTAAGTGATTACATTATCACTAATGCTATACCTATAAACACATTTATCCCAACTCAACAATAAGTGTGAATTTATATGTGAAAAATAATACATATATTTATGTTTCAAAAGAGTATATACTGGATTCACTATCAAGTTGTGATTACCAACTAGAATTTTTTTGGTGAGTTTAGATCACATCTTCTTATCATTTGGGGAGGTGTCTTATTTGGAAAAAACCCTTAATTATGTACAAGATTTTAAATTGCTTGAAGAACGAATTAATGCATTTATAAATTATGATTCATGCATTGAATACGTAGAAGGATCTGAAGAAGTTGTAGCTGGCGGGGCCTTTGCCTGGACCAAGTTAAAATCGGCGGAGAGCTATAAACAAGAGCACATTGATGCTGACTACGTAGAATTAGCAGAAAGGGTACGTACAGTACTGGAAAACGAACATAGTCCTAACATTGAAAAGTTTGAGCGTAGTTATGAGCTAGTAATGAATTATATCCGACAAGATACTTTTCTCTGGGTACCTGGTTTGAAAAATGTTATTGAGAGTATAAAATCTGAATTGGATTTGCAACAATTTTTTCTTAATCAATAGAAATAGTAAATTTAATGCGTCAATCATAAGTGGTGACTAGCTATTTCATAGGTATCTTATAAAAAGTTTAATTATATAAATTGAGAATGATACTTTTAATTCAATTAATTCTACATACAGTTTTCTTCCTTTGAATTTGGGAACAATACTAAAGCCTCCATTTATAACTCCATAAAAAAGCCCGTCAATTTTAATGGTTGGCGGGCTTTTTTTGTTTATTGAATTGTATACTCACTGACTTCAAAGGTTAGTATTTTATCAAATATTACGTACTCTTTGCGCTTGCTAAAAGGCCCTTTGTTGTTGGAATGCTTATTAATTCCATATGATCCTGCACCTCTTCCTGCATCACGAGCATCGTACCAGTTTAAGAATGCATCTACTTCAGCAATTGGTAGGTCGTATTCTTTTTCTGTTCCATTCACCAGAGTGATGGTAAGAATAGCTCGATCCCCTGATGGCTGCTCTGGAGTTGTTGTAGGTTTAGGCGTCACTGTTGGTATTGGGTCTTCTGAATAAGTGCCGAATATATCAAATTCGTATATACGAGCAGTAAAAGGGCTATAAGTATTAACGAATTCAATATATACAACACCTTTTAAATCAAGCGCATACTCAGCACCGGAGGTTACTCCAGGCGAATTATTAAACGGAATTTTCTTTAAAAGTTCTCTTTTACTATCAAGAAAGTTCATATAATAATATGAAGATGTCTCAGTCGACTTTAAATAAAACTTAGTAATATCAGCGCTATAGTAATTTGGAAATTAAGATTGATACGTTACCTTGTTTGATCGGTTTCGATAAAAATAATAATAATTCAGCAAATCTTTAGACGGGCTTCATACTTATTTAAGCTAAGAGGATTATAGTAATTACATAACCCCCTTATAATATAGATCTAGACCCTGCCGGAAGTTGGTGGGGTCACTTTTTTGCACAGAGTAATTTTATAAATATGGATTTCTCTTTAAATCTACTATAAAGAAGCGCCGTCCCTTTTGGAGACGCCGCTTCTTTATAGTAGATTCTATTCTTTTTGCTCAATTCTTGATTTTGGTGATCTTTTTGGCGGTAACTTGTGCAGGGAATGAATCATCACTTACTTCAAAAAACACTTTAATCTCATCGCCTTTTTTATATTTAGAAGGTGCAACTTTATTTACCCAAATGGCTTGAGAGTACTCATTAGATTCGAGAATCTCCTTATATTCCTTGTTCAAGTCTTCTTCTTTTAATTCAGAAATTACTAAAATTCTTTTATTTTCTACATCTATTGTGTGTACAATTCCTTTCAAAACTTCATTATTCTTACTACAGGCGGTGACGAATAACAAAAAAACAAAAATAAGAGTCCATTTAATAGTAGTACGTGGTTTTTGAATCATGGACCTTCCCCTCCAGTGGTTACGACATTAGTTTAAAATCGGTTGCACAGGCATAGCATTTAGTACATTACCAATATAAGAATAAACAGCAGCCTTTCCATTATGACGACCTTTATTGATTCTGGGGAGTTACAGGTGAATGCCTGTAGTATTGATATTTTCATAAGAACTTTTGTTTGTATATAATAAAAATAAATGTTCTTATTTTAGAGGCGATCAATGATGGAAATGAGTATCGACCAAACGGTTGGGATTATTTATCAGGTCAAGGTGAGCAAGATTACACAACGCGAGATCGAGATCCGTGGCATCCGTGACAAACGTCCAACATAAACAAAGGGGATAAATATCATGCGGTGTATAACAATACGGCAGCCTTGGGCGACCTTAATTGCTCTTGGTGAAAAAGAGTTTGAAACTCGTTCATGGAGAACAGCCTACCGCGGCGAGTTAGGCATCCATGCCGGAATGAGGATTGACAAAAAGATTTGTGAACAGGAACCGTACAAATCAGTATTGGCGAAACATGGCTATACAGCGAATAATTTGCCGACAGGAGCTATTATTGCTACAGGTCAGCTCGCGGGATGTTATGTGGTTACTCCAGAGGTGGATTTAAGGGAATGGATCAATGGGAATGAATATGATTTTGGCGACTATAGTGAAGGACGGTTTGCCTGGAAGCTTGAAGGGGTTCATCCATTAAGCCATCCAATTCCAGCTAAAGGTCGGCTAAGCTTGTGGGAGCACTCTAATCACTTCTGAACGGCGAACAATATTTTTAATGTAATTTTTATGTGCCTATCAGCTTTTTTTCAGGTTCGAGGTATATATTAGAGACACCAAACACCCCCCAGTGTTTTGTGGTATATCTCTCTCAGGTCTTGCCAACTCCCATGGTAAGGCCTATTTTTTTGTTCACTAATTGATCGGGGGGAGAGAGCGCAGCGGCTTCTATACAGCTTTACTTAATCTGGTACTGTTCTTCGTAACTCTTAAAAGATGAAATATCCAGCCCTAGGTATCTGCGCATATGGATGGCAGCCTGAGCCGCAACAATGTCATTCAACAGCAGCATTCGTTCATGATAGCCACGACATATATACTTGGCTTCAATTCCAGTATTAAGTCTGTTTTGCTCATACACCTTGATTCCCCGTCTTCTCATTTCTGCACGAACATCCCTTAGATCTGTTGTAGCTACTGCAGCAGCTGTTCCAAGCACCTCCAGATAAGGGGCGGGTGTTCGTAAGTGTGTAGATAAAATGGCGGAGTCCCGTTCGAAAGCTGATAAAATCATCGGAAGCAATAAATAAGATTTCACCAGCATGTTGTCCCTGCTTTCTGCTCTATGCATGAATCTCATCACCTCTAATAGGAACGTATATTCGTATTCTACCCCGATATTCCAAAAATAATCAATGGTATTTCTAAACAGCTTATCCAATGTGATTAAATTCACAACTAAATAACGAAGAATAAATTATATTAAAATTGTAATAATAAAAATTAATGTATCTAACGCACATAAAGGAGAATTATGATGGAAAAAGAGGGCAGCCTCCAGCGTGGATTGTTTTTTGGTTTAATTCTGAGTGTTCCCTTATGGATATCCATATTGGGCTATATACAGTTACTTTAAAATTTAATGAAAAACCTTATGCGAAGCGCCTTTAGGCGCTTTTTTTGTGTGGTACTAATGCGGGGAATTATCGAAAGGAATTGATTGACAATTGTGGGTGTCGGGAGCTAAACTGTTATTAATTCAAAAGTATTAAAAGTCATAGACTGTTATTGGATAGAATGCTTCAGCTACCAGTTCTGGACTTGCAGTGTAATACATATATATAGTCATGATAATAGCAAACCGTCTGAAAGGGCGGGACGCAAAGTCCAGGAGTCTAAAGTGTCTTAAAGGCACAATGACCGTCCGACTGCCATGAGAAGGGAATTTCACTTCTTTTTGGCGGTCTTTTTTGTTGTTAGGTCCTTTAGAGTTTCTGGTAATTATTCTGATTAATATAAATCATAGTTTTAGGAGGTGTGCCATTTGAAAAGAAGAATAAAACCGTTACTCTCGCTTGTATTAGCTGGGATTTTGACGGTAGGTAGTGGGCTTTCCTCATTGGGAGCTGGAGTTGCTGGAGCTAGTAGTTCTTCTACATTGGGAATTGCAGCGGTCTACAACGTGTTTATTCTAGGGGATATAACAACAGTTTCGGATACGGAAGGAAGGTTTGCTGCTGGAGGTAACGTTAACTTAACCAACTATAGTGTTGGAGATAGGTTGACCGCTGCAGAGGTTTCCCTGACTGACACACTTGTTGTTGGAGGGAATCTTACTTTCAACGGAGGTACTGTTTATGGGAATATCGTGCACGGGGGAGATTTTTCAGGGAATGTAACGCTCCTCAAGGGTGGTACAAAAAGACAGGGGAGTACGATTGACTTTTCAGCCGTAGGTCAGTCTTTGAAGGACAAATCAGCAGAACTTGCAGCATTGCCGGCGAATGGAACAACAGTGTACCAATATGGCAGCCTTACCTTGACAGGTACAGATCCTGCGGTCAATGTTTTTAATGTTTCAGGAGATAACGTCTCTAATACCTACGGAATTACAATAAATGTTCCTTCAGGATCTACTGCAATTATTAATATTGATGGTTCTAACGTAAAAATGAAAAACTTCGGATTTCTACCTAATAACGTGTTGAACAGCAAGAAAATTTTGCTTAACTTTAGCCAAGCTGCGTATCTTGATATGGCAGGCATAGGTGTAATGGGAAGCATACTTGCCCCCTATGCTCATGTTGATTTTATTAATGGTCAGATTAACGGTACTTTAGTGGCGGCTTCACTCAAAGGTACTGGTGGTGGTGAATTTCACCACTATCCATACGATGGTGATGAACCCGGACCAACGCCGACACCAACGCCGACACCAACGCCGACAGTGACGCCAACACCGACGCCGACACCAACGCCGACAGTGACGCCGACACCAACAGTGACACCAACGCCGACGCCGACAGTGACACCAACGCCGACACCGACGCCAACACCATGTCCGACGCCGACAGTGACACCAACGCCGACGCCGACACCAACGCCGACAGTGACGCCAACACCGACACCAACGCCGACAGTGACGCCAACACCGACACCAACGCCGACAGTGACGCCAACACCGACACCAACACCAACACCGACGCCGACGCCAACGCCGACGCCAACGCCGACAGTGACACCGACGCCAACAGTGACACCAACGCCGACAGTGACGCCAACACCGACACCAACGCCGACAGTGACGCCAACACCGACACCAACACCGACACCAACGCCGACAGTGACACCAACACCAACGCCGACGCCGACAGTGACACCAACGCCGACGCCGACAGTGACACCAACGCCGACGCCAACACCAACGCCAACACCGACGCCGACAGTGACACCAACGCCGACGCCGACAGTGACACCAACGCCGACGCCGACAGTGACACCAACGCCGACGCCGACAGTGACACCAACGCCGACGCCGACAGTGACACCAACGCCGACGCCGACAGTGACACCAACGCCGACACCAACGCCGACAGTGACACCGACACCAACGCCGACAGTGACACCAACGCCAACGCCAACACCGACACCAACGCCGACAGTGACGCCAACACCGACACCAACGCCGACAGTGACGCCAACACCGACGCCAACGCCGACGGTAACACCTGAGGCAACGCCGACGCCAACGCCATCGCCGACGGTAACGCCTGAGGCAACACCAACACCGACGGTAACGCCTGAGGCAACACCGACACCGACGGTAACACCTGAGGCAACACCAACACCGACGGTAACACCAGAGGTAACACCAACACCAACGGTAACACCAGAGGTAACACCAACACCAACACCAACACCAACACCAACACCAACACCAACACCAACACCAACGTCGACACCAGAGACTTCGGTGTTCCCGACACCAACGCCATCATCCGTAATTGGCACTATAGTTCTTGCAGAAGATCCCGTGCCGCTTGGGCCTGTAGCTTCGCCGACACCAGCGCCAGTACCAACACCGTCGAATAGCACAGAAGTACTTGTTGATGATGATGAGATCCCATTAGGTCCGGTACCGGCAGTGACACCAACGCCAACACCAACACCTGATGAAATCATCGTAGTGGACGATACGATCCCATTAGGTAAGCCACCTGTGAAGGAATTGCCAAAAACGGGTGAATCAAGTCCTGCACCTTACTATGTAGCAGGTTTAGGTTTTGCACTTATCGGATTATTAATGAGAACCAAGTTCTCCAAAAAGAATAAATAATAAAGGGTAGAGCAACATAGAGTCGCTTTCGGGGGGTGTCCCGATGGCGGCTCTATTTGTATGTCATGATTGCGATAGTTTGGTGCATTCTAAGTAGATGGTATACTCTTGTTGCAAAAGAAATGAAGAGGGGATGGCGAAGGCGAATTGATATGGTTCATTATTAGCGCTGTAATCATCATAGGGATTCTAATCTATGTGGGATTTTTCTTCTATGGTATTGCTATTAAACGAGCGCCAAAGGTATTTCTAAGTAATAATCCTAATCTGAAGGCTGATCCTCCGGTTGCCGGAGCTTCTTGGGGGGAGGGGAAGGATTGGGTCTCTCGCCAGAGCTTCGAGAATATTGAGATCGTATCTGCAGATGGACTTAAACTAAGAGGTTACTTACTCCAATCTAATCGTGCTGCGGGACGCACAGCCATTCTAGCCCATGGTTATTCAGGTAAAGCAAAGGATATGGGGGCGTACGCCAAAATCTACTACGAGAACTTAGGCTTTAACATCCTAATTCCCGATGCAAGAGGGCATGGAGATAGCGCAGGGGATTACATTGGTTTTGGTTGGCCGGAACGAAAAGATTATTTGCAATGGATTGAATACATGATTAAAAAGACTGGGCCCAGTGCTCAAATTGTGCTTCACGGTGTCTCTATGGGTGGTGCTACAGTGCTAATGACCTCAGGGGAAGATCTTCCGCCGCAGGTAAAAGCTATTGTTGCGGACTGCGCTTATACCTCAGTAAAAGCACAATTATCTTACCAACTACGACGAATGTATCGCTTGCCAAGTTTCCCTTTCGTTCAAAGTGCAAGTCTAATCACCCGCTTGAAGGCGGGGTATGGCTTTGGTGAAGCCTCTGCATTAAAACAAGTGCGGAAAGCGAAGGCTCCGATTCTTTTTATTCATGGGGATGCGGATAACTTTGTACCTTTTGCTATGATGAATGAATTGTATGAGGCATGCCAGAGTCCAAAAGAGAGGCTCATAGTACCGCAAGCGGGGCATGGATTGTCTTATGATACGGATAAGGCGGGGTATATAGATGTAGTAACAGCTTTTGTAAGTCGATATGTAAAATAAGTCCTGAACGTAGACAGCGCCCGATATCCGCTAGGTAGCGGTTATCGGGCGCCTATATTTTTCCACACATGACGTAGTCCTTGAATAAGGATCGTACCGTCATGCTTTCTCGTTATATTCATCCCCCGCCGTTCGTGAGTAACGGGTGTCTTAATTCCTTGTTATTTCCAGCAGCCGTGTGGCGAGAATAATCCTTCCAATACGACAAAAGCCCTACCTCTCTTTTGCCCTTGCGGCTCCATTGACCGCGCCAGTGTGAATCGGAATGCTATATTTCGAATTTAATCTCATAAAAAGGAAGAGTACTGCAAGAAAACATAAAGCCTCTTTGTCCAAAATGCCGATGTGTATAATAGTCGGCCTGACATCTTCTTGGTGGGGATATTCAATATATCGAAAAACAAATACCATATAAATATAACACACTATTGTTTAAAAGGCAAATATAATAATGAATTCCAAGATAAGGTTTATTTGATTCTAGAGAGGAACAAACCTCGATAAGGGGCGCTTAGATTTTGAAAGTAACTTAAATTGGGTTAATTGTGAATTATTCCGGAAAAGCTAGTAAACCAGAGGAGATGGGCGATCTCGGTGCAAATGGGCTAAAATGTAAGTTGGATATTTTTGCAAACGCTACAAACTTCAACTGAAAATGCCAGAGACGAATGGGTTGTGTCTGCTGGGGTTATTTTGCGTGCCTATTTTGTGAACAGCTCTCTAAAACTGACAATAAACTCCAACATTGATTGAAGGATTGAGGGTAGACCGTTATAATTAATAAGTCTGGATTTTAATTAAAAAATAAGGGAGATTTTTATGAAACGCGCAGATGTGTGGCTGATTTCCATCGTATTGATTGCTGCGCTCGCTTTTCTCGTACCGAGATGGTTTTCGGACAATGATGACAAAGGTGGGGCCGGTAAAAATCTCATAGCCAATGTAACGGTGGACGGTGAGTTATTTAAAACGGTAAAGCTTACAAAAGAAGAACAAACCATTGAGGTCCGCACGGAACGCGGCTATAACATTTTGAAGGTGCATGATTACGGGATTGAAATGTACGATGCCGATTGCGCTGATAAAGTTTGCCTAGGTTTTGGTTTTATTACCCTGCCCAAACAGACGATTGTCTGTCTACCGCATAGAGTATTAGTCGAAATCACCAGTGCGTCGGGGGAGGATGATATAGATGCCTATGTCCAGTAGTGAATCTGCAACAGCTTTAAAAAGAACAGTGATTATTGCGATTTTCGCCGCAGTGGCAGTAGTGTTAAGTTTAATAGAGGCACAGATTCCGTTATCCGGAATGGGACTGGTGCCGGGTGCTAAGCTCGGACTGGCCAACATTATGATTTTGACTTGTATTTACTTTTTACGTGGACGGGATGCTTTGCTGCTTGTCATCCTCAAAACACTGCTTACTGCATTTCTGCTAGGTACCTTCTCAAGCTTGCTGTTTAGTTTATTTGGTTCACTTTTTAGCTTTGTTGTTATGTTTGTGCTGATGCTGATTAGTGGCAAAGGTAAGAGTATAAGCTTGATCGGAATTAGTATAGCCGGTGGGATTGCGCATAATATCGGTCAGCTGCTGGCAGCTTCTATGGTATTTGCATCACTTAGTATTTTTTATTATCTTCCCATGCTGCTGATCACTGGGGTAGTAACAGGAATTGCCGTGGGCTATGCAGTCCGTTATTTGGTGGCGTCATTGTCAAAAATATCGCTGTTTGAAGAATTTTTGGACTGATTAGTCACATCAGCGGAAGGATGACTAACATGAATGAATCATACGAAGGTCAAGACTTAGAGGGAGAGGGACAAGCAGTCATCTCTCTGGATGGGGTATCGTTTGGCTATGATCCCGAGCATCCGATTCTTCACAATATAACGTTATCTATCTCTCAAGGACAATGGGTCAGCTTGGTTGGTCCTAATGGCTGCGGGAAGTCTACGTTGGTCAAGCTGCTCAATGCTCTGCTGCCTAAGGGGGCTGGTGAGATTGTGGTTAGTGGCATGCTGCTTAGTGAGGAAACGATCGGAAGCATTCGGCAATGTATCGGAATGGTGTTCCAAAATCCGGATAATCAGTTTATTGGAGCCACTGTAGAGGAAGATATCCTATTCGGCCTGGAAGGGCTTTGTTTGCCGTACGAAGAGATGGCTGAACGTTTGCACTCCTATACGACGAGACTAGGAATAAATCATCTGTTGTCCAAGCATCCGGGTGAGCTGTCGGGAGGTCAAAAGCAGCGTGTTGCTATCGCTTCCATTCTTGCTATGGAACCAGGCATCGTCATTTTTGACGAGGCCTCTTCTATGTTGGATGAAGGAAGCAGAAATGACCTTCTCGGTATTCTGCAGGATATGCGGGCAGAAGGAAAGTACACGATCCTCATGATTACGCATGATGCAGATGAGATTTTGGCATCGGATCGGGTGCTTGCGCTGCATGGAGGTGGTTTGGCTGCAGATGTTACACCGGCGGAGTTGTTCCGGAACGAGGAGCTTCTGGAAAAATGCCATCTGCGTGAACCTTATCCTTGGCGCCTTGCACGCGAGCTGCAGAACCAGGGTATTCATGTGGATGTTCCGACCAGTGAAAAGGAGCTTATAGACACGTTATGGCCATAGAATTACAGCAAGTAAGTTACACCTACGCTGACCGAAGCCTCTGGAAGCTGACGGCGCTCCGGGACATTAACCTCAGTGTACCCATTGGCTCGATGGTTGGTATTGCGGGGGCGACGGGCTCAGGTAAATCGACGCTGCTGCAATTGTTTAACGGGATACTGAAACCAACCGAGGGTACGGTAAAAGTGCTTGATGTAACTATTCAGGCTGGTGAGAAGTCACCTAAGCTAATGCCACTGCGCCGCCGAGTCGGATTGGTATTTCAATTTCCGGAGCAGCAGATGTTCGAAGATACGGTCGAGAAGGATCTCATTTTCGGTCCCCTTAATTTCGGCATGAGTCTCGAAGAGGCAAAGTCACGTGCACGTCAGGCCATGTCAGATATGGGGCTGGATCTCGCACTGCTAGAGCGGAATCCTTTCCAATTGAGCGGTGGACAAATGCGTAAGGCGGCTATCGCTTCCGTGCTAGCTATGGACCCTGAGGTCATCGTTCTGGATGAGCCCACGGCAACGCTTGATCCCATTAGCCGTGCAGAGTTAATCAGCTTGCTGGAGAGATTATGTCGTGAGCAGGGCAGAACGATCATTATCGTCACGCATCGGATGGATGAGTTATTGCCCTATGCAGACAGCTGGGTTGTACTTAAAGAGGGCAGCACGGCGTTTCAGGGCAGTGTAAAGGCGCTTGCAGATGATCCTTCAATTCTGGAACAGTGTGGTTTGACGGTTCCGCAGTCCCTTCGTTACTGGCGTGCAGTTGCTGATCATTTAGGTCTTGTGGATGAAGCCCCCCGCTTGACGGCTGAGAGTCTGGCAGAGCTTATAGCTTCGCTGCCAGCGGAATCAATAAGCACTGGTAAGCCCGATGGAAAGAGGGATGACCATGAATGAGAAACTGATCTTAGGTAGGAGTATTGAGACCGGTTCGTGGGTGCACAAGCTGGATGCTCGTGCCAAAATCACTGGCATGCTATTATACGTAGCTGTTATCCTGCTCTCACGTTCGTGGATGGCCATGGCTGTGCTGGCTATTTTTTCGATAGCCGTTATGGCTTCAACGCGGATTCCGCTTAAATACTTCCTGAAAGCAGCTAAGCCTTTACGTTATTTAATGTTGTTTATCTTTATTGTGCAGGTGGTGTCTGTAAAGACAGGGGAGGTAGTGCTGACTCTTGGTTCCTGGTCTATCTATGAGGGAGGGCTAAGATTAGGGGCATTTTCGGTCATCCGCATGTTCTTTCTTATCACCTTTACAGCGCTTCTGACCTTCACAACAACGCCGGGGAAGCTGAATCAAGGGCTGGAGGGGATCTTGACACCCTTCAAAAAGCTTGGCTTATCCCCTGACCGTATCACGCTGATGATCAGCATTTCACTTCGTTTCATTCCTACGATTCTAGATGAATCGCAGATCATAATGAAAGCGCAGGCCTCAAGGGGAGCCGATCTGAAAGAGCTGCCTTTGAAGGAAAAGGGACGGATGTTAGTCTCCCTGCTGGTCCCGATTATCGCCAGTGCTTTTAGGCGTGCTCAGGATCTGGTGTATTCCATGGAAGCCCGCGGTTTTCGCATGGATGCTCCCCGCAGTCGGTATCACCGCCTAAGGTGGGGCAAATTCGATACTGTTTTTATTGGGATGTTTGTGGTCATGGGAATTGCAGTAGCTTTGTTATAATACTCATTCCCTATTAGTAGTATCAACTTGGGAGGGAACTTGAATGGCACGTTATTTTAACGGTAGAGAAGTCGAATTACTCGCACCCGCAGGAACGTTTGAGATTTTCAAGGAAGTGATCCAATCACGGTGTGATGCAGTTTATTTTGGTGGACCTGTATTGAATATGAGAATGATGCGTAAAGGTTATAATCTTACTCATGAAGAGATCGTAGAGGCACTTGATATCGCACACCGTCTAGACAAAAAAGTGTATATCACTGTGAATAATCTTTTTAGTGAGGAAGATGTGGAGGAAGCTAGAGAATACTTGCGTTTCCTTGATGGTGCTCGGCCAGATGCCTTGATTGTTCAGGATATGGCAGTGTTGGAGCTTATTCGGGAGATGGAGCTTAACCTTCCTATTCACTCTTCCGTAATGATGAATGTTCACAACCTGGAGATGATCTATGCGCTGCGTGATCTGGGTGTAACTCGTGTAGTTACCTCGCGGGAAATGGACCTGCAGACAGCTAAGCTGCTTGGTCAGCGGAGTGGCATGGAGCTGGAATATTTTATTCACGGGGATATGTGCTCTGTCCATGGTGCAAATTGTTACTTCAGTTCCCATGTCTTTGGTATGAGCAGCAACCGGGGGAAATGTATGAAGCCTTGCCGCTGGGATTATCGGGTAAAAAAAGACGGATATGTATATCCTGCTGAATATCCACTGGCTGTCAAAGATATGTTTATGTATGAGCATCTTCCGGAATTGATTGAATCAGGCATTACTTCCTTCAAAATAGAAGGCCGTATGCGTGATAAGGATTTTATGGTGATGCTGGCGAATAGCTACGGCGAAGCCATTGACCGATATATCGATGATCCGATTGGCTTTGATCGTACGGTTGATACTAAAGAGCTGTACAACAACCGCAAGCGCGACTTTTCGACAGCTTATGCTTTTGGTAAACCAGGGTTAGCTAACATTAACCGTCGTTATGAAGGTACGGGCAAATTCTATAGCACTGGAAAAGTATTTAGCACACCAACCGCAGAACGTGAGCTATCTGAAAAACGTGTAGAGGAATTGCGGGAACGTTTGGCGCAAGAAAAGAAACCAAAGACAACAAAAGCTAAGTTGGCTGTACGTGTGAATAATATGGAACAGGCGCGCGTAGTATTGGAGCTGGGTGTGGATAGTTTATACTTGCCGGGGGATGTATTTGAACCGGATAGACCTTTTACAAAACGTGATATTAAGGAACTTGGTGAGCTAAAAGGCGATAGCAAAATCTATTTAGGGTTGCCACGCATGATGACCGAGCTGCATTTCGATCAATATGATCAATTGCTTGGTGGAGAACGCTTGCCGATCGACGGTATAATCGTTACTAATTTGGGAGCGATTCGCAGATACAGTTCTACAGGTTATCCGTTAATTGGAGATGGTAGTTTAAATGTCTACAATCATCTTTCAGCCCAATTATATGCAAAATTAGGTTTAACTCAGCTTTCGGTTTCACCGGAAATGACGCTGGAGCACTTTGCTACCTTTGCCTCGCGTTGTGACACGCCTTTGGAAGTTGTTGTACATGGTACACCTGCACTAATGTATATGGAACATGACCTTTATGA
Organism: Paenibacillus sp. FSL H7-0323; assembly: GCF_038002725.1. Taxonomy (NCBI): domain Bacteria; kingdom Bacillati; phylum Bacillota; class Bacilli; order Caryophanales; family Paenibacillaceae; genus Paenibacillus; species Paenibacillus sp. FSL H7-0323. Next base: position 5,450,161 of record NZ_JBBODB010000001.1, read on the forward strand.
GAATACTGAAGTAATGGAGCCTATCGCTGAAGAGGATAATCAATATGTGCACAATAATGTATTGGTTCTAAAAACAGACAAAGGTGAAAATCCGGTATATCGTGATCAGCACGGCCGTTGCCATCTTTTGTTCGCGAAAGAGCTCTGCTATTTACCGTTGCTTGGTGAGATGATTGATCTAGGCATATCTAGTTTCCGTATTGAAGGAGCGACATATAGCGCTCAGCAGTTGCGTGAAATTATAATTTCTTATCAACAAGCTATGAATCGTACTGAAGTAAAAGATGATATGCTAGGTGGTCTTGAGCCCATTTATGCGGGTTATACTCTAGGTTCGCTGCAATTTAACTAATTCTATTTTTTGGGGCAAAATACCGTCTGCTAGTAAGAAGAATGCACAGTACTCTATGAATAAGTTACTATTTTCACAAGAAGAGAGGGAATCAATCATGGAACAACAAGAATTCATCGGAAGAGAAGCCGTAGCGGCAAAGCGTAAGCAATATTTCTATCCGTGTACACAGCATTTTTACCGCGATGCGCCTCAGCTTGTGCGAGGTTCGATGCAGTTTGTGTATGATGAAAATGGCAAACAATATACAGATTTCTTCGCAGGTGTATCTGTAGTTGCCTGTGGGCACTGCAATCCAGCCATAACTGAACGTACGATTGAGCAACTGCAGCAGCTGCAGCATACGTCTACGATCTATTTAACTCAGCCAAATGTGGATTTGGCTGAACGTCTGGAAGAGGTTATGCCAGGCGGTCTACGCCGAACCTTTTTCGTGAACAGCGGCTCAGAGGCTAATGAAGGCGCACTGCTGCTCGCTCGGATGTATACAGGACGCAAGGGGTTCATTGCACTGGAAAGTGGTCTACACGGCCGTACCAATCTAACTATGAGCGTGACAGGTCTGCCGATGTGGCGTACCGATAAATACTTGGATCATGACGTTGAGTTTATTCCTCGCCCATATCATCCAGAACTATCTCTAGAGGAAGCCGCTGCACTATCCCTGGAATCTCTGGAGCGAGTGCTTGAGGAGAAGGGGAATACTATCGCCGCAATGATCGTAGAGCCAATCCAAGGCAATGGTGGTATGATTATGCCAACGCCAACCTATTTCAGTGAGGTCAAAATGTTGCTGGAGAGATACGGCGTGCTTCTGATCGCTGATGAAATTCAAACTGGATTTGGTCGTACAGGCAAAATATTTGCTATGGAGCATTTTGACGTAGTGCCCGATATTATTAGTATGGCCAAGGCACTGGGGAATGGAATTCCGGTGGCAGCCTTTGCGACAACGGATGAGATTGCACTCGCGCTGAACCGTCCGTCGGCTTCAACCTTTGGAGGCAATCCGGTATCTGCTGCAACGGCGCTGGCTGTGCTTGATTATATTCGCGATGAACGGCTTCCTGAACGCTCAGTGCTGCTCGGAGAACGATTGAAAGCAGGGCTAAAGACCCTTCAAGACCGTTATCCTTCGCTTATTGTGGATGTACGGGGAATTGGGCTTATGTTGGGAGCGGAGCTTGCTGGTGAGGATGCAGAAGGCTCTGCGGCGCTTACAGATCAAGTACTGGAAGCGACGAAAGACAGAGGATACCTGATCGGCAAAAATGGCATAGGACGCAACGTACTAGCCTTTCAACCGCCGATGATTATTACGGAAGAGGATATCGACGGGCTGCTTTACAACCTGAATGAAGTCCTTGCGGAGCTTAATGACTAATATAATGAATTTCAAGTAGCGAAGAAAGAGGAAAACGAATGGCTATTCTAAACATTTTTAAAACTGCAGGCCTAAAGCTTAAAATGTTCAGTGAACTGGTGATGTTCTCTCATACGCTTTTTTCGCTGCCGTTTGCCATTATCTCGATGGTGTGGGCTGCTAGGGGCTGGCCATCAGGGCATGTGATGATCTGGGGTCTGATTGCATTGATCGGTGCCCGTAATGGCGCTAATGCATTCAATCGGCTGGCAGACCGTACGTTTGATGAACAGAATCCTCGTACGGCACATCGGCATTTGCCACAACGGTTATTGGCAGAAAAAGAAGTGGTTGTCTTTGTTATTGTCAATTATGCCATCTTTATTGTGGCTTCAGGCATGCTGAACTTGCTCTGCCTGCTCTTATCGCCGGTAGCAATCGTGTTAATATCGACTTATTCTTATACAAAACGTTTTACCTTTCTAAGCCATTTATATTTAGGCTTTGTTATTGCTTCCGCACCGATTGGTGCATGGTTTGCCGTAACCGGAAATATCGCATTTACCCCGTTTGTGATCGGGACGGTAGTTATGCTCTGGATTGCCGGATTTGATATTATCTACGGCACTCAGGACATTGAATTTGACCGGCGGCATGGGTTATGGTCTATTCCGAGCTTCTTTGGATTAGAGAATGCGCTGCGTATCGCCAAAGGTCTACACTTCATTATGATTATGCTGCTATTATTTCTATACGTATGGCAGGATCTCGGATGGATGTATTTAGTTGGGATTGGTATCGCTACATTGCTCCTGATGACCGAGCATAAGATTATAAAACCTTCGAATCGTAAGCTGATGAAGGTGGCTTCTTATAATCTAAATCAGGTAATCAGCATAGTGATATTATTGTGTACGTTGATTGATTTTTTCTATGTTAGTTAGGGAGCTGGCTTTGGTGAGCCGGCTGGCTGAGCATTTGGCACATTGCCCTCAAACTAACAACAAAAGACAATAGCCTACCCCTTTTGGGTAGGCAAGGGAATTGGAAAGCTGGCTACGCTAGCTTTCCTTTTTTGTGTTGACTCGGGTCCCCGCTCTGCAAGGGGGAAGCTACGAGTTGAATGCAAAGATTAGGGAAAACCTCCCTAATCTTATTGAGTTTTTTATCCTTTGACTCTGTTTTAGGGAATTTCTCCCTGAAATATAGCTGGTTACTCTTAAAAGCATGCTAAAGTGGACTTTATTAGGGAGGAATTCCCTAATATCGTGGTTTTCGAACGATTATTAGCTAATTTTAGGGAGGTTTTCCCTAATTATATCCGATGGAGTAGAATGACTGAATTAGCTCATGTGCGCTACGCTGCGTTTGCGTGTTTAGCTTGTCCTGTTGAAGCGGAAAAATAGCAGTTGAATTGCGACAAGATCAATAAAATGATGTGTCTAAATCAAAAAAACGGATACCCCCAAGTGAATGGGAGGTATCCGTTTTTATTTGTATTAGATCGTACGCTTTAGCGATCACGGTCCGCAAAATATTGCAGCAACGTTTCCAGATCAGCATGCGCAGGGTAGGAGGAGAGCTGCTGCACAATAGCTGCAGCTTTATCCAGATAGTTCTGGCTGACCCGTTCAGCGCGAGCGAGGGCATCGCTATTGTTAATTAGGGTGAGCACATGTGCTACTTCAGCGTCGGAAGAATCCGGGCCGATTGCACGGATCACAGGCGAGAGCTTAGGGTCCTGCAAGGCGTACAGCACTGGCAGGGTGACCTGACCATGTCGCAGGTCGCTACCGGCAGGTTTGCCTAGGACATCGGCGGACTGTGTGAAATCTAGCAGGTCATCTTGTATCTGAAAGGACATCCCTAAGGCTTCTCCAAAATTATAAAGGAGATTGGCAACTTCTTCGGTGCTTTCAGTGGACAGTGCACCAACCCGTAAGCAGGTTGCCATAAGAAGAGCGGTTTTGTTTAAGGATTTCTCCAAATACTGATCCATTGTAATTTCATAATCAAAAGCATGTTCCATTTGCTGATATTCACCCAGACACAGCTGAGCGGTGGCTACAGAGGATAAGTCATGAACGTATCTGTTTTTATCTCCTGTATATTTGCTCAGCAGCTCGATGACCCGAGCGGACATGTAATTACCAACATGTACTGCTGACAATGTCCCCGTCTTAATATGTAAGGCGGGTACGCCCCGCCGTAACTCAGAACGGTCAATGATATCATCATGAATTAATGAGGCGGCATGAATAAATTCAGCAGCAGCAGCTAATTGAAGCGCTCTGCGACCGGTATCCTTACGGCCAAACCGACTGCCAACAATGACCATGAGGGGACGAAGGCGTTTACCACCGGAATTTATAAGCTCTAGAACACTTTGCGCGAGCTGAGATTTCTTAGGTACATCTTTATCACGCGTCACAAGGTTTACGATTTCGCGGTTGATTTCATTTATGTCTATATTTAAGGCCTCATGCAGCTTCATTTATGGATCCCACCTGTCAAATGGCTTTGCTTGTGCGACTACGCTGTCTGCACTCTTGAATCAAGAACTCTTCGATTCCAGTAGCTGGATCATGTTCCGCGAAGTCTCCATTTGACCGTCTAATCTGCATTTTTTTGATCGAAGGAGCTAGATAAGCAACTAAGTCGAGCTCACGGCATTTCACCGCAAACTGCAGGTAAAAGCTATACAAATAATCTCCATCCAAAATGTTGCGTGTAAGGTCGGGATGATGTGGGATACATTCCATATGGCGCTCTGCTGCCAAAGTGAGAATAGTGTAAATACCCAGCAAATTGACTTTGCGGCTGTATTCCAGATCATGGCGTTCCAGTACCGAGATTAGCTGTTCACATGCAGCCGGAGAGGGCTGAAGCTCAATTCCGGCAATAGGTGACATTTCAGTATGCAACAACCGGAGGGTATCTTCTATGAGTTGTTTGTTCACAAGATTCTCTCCTTCTTGTCGGTTTTGCCGGAAGAAACCATACCCCGATCATCCCTACAAAACCATTCATTCAAGAAAAAACCACCATTTCCTAGGATTAGGAAGGTTATTTTCTTCTTGTAAATAAGGAGAGTAATGTGTCCTAGGGACACATTACTCTGAAGTATATCCATATTTAACCCTAATAAAATACAATTTGCACATATGTTCTATATGATAAATTACACAAATTCAGGGTTTTATTATCAGTCGGTGTATAGATACCATCGTCTGACGAGCGGAATTCTCTTCCACTGTTTCTTAAGCCAAGGAAGTACATAGTAGTCTAGACCAAGTGTGCTTCCCGATCCGCCGATGCAGGCAATACCAGCAGCAACGTACCATAACATTTCTGTCGAGGCCATTTTGGTTGACCAAATCATGACCGACATGCCTACGGTCGCTATAGAAGCAAGTGCTGTGAAGAGACCAACGATGAGCATAATACCGAAGACGATTTCTGCACATACCATACCGATTTGGAACCATTTCGCGAGGAAAGTATAACTTCCGTCGTTGTTGTAGAACATCAAATCCATGAACCAGTTTGTAATGTTGTATACGAAGTTAGGTACAGGCAACGCTTCAACTGCTTCTTTTGCAGTGGATACTGCTGAAGCTGCAGATTGTGCATCTACGGTGTCTTTAACTGCATCTACTGCAACACTGGCTGCTGATGAAGCATCCGTTGCAAAAGGAGCAGCTGGAATCAAGAAAATCTTATCTGGATCTTTCCAAATCTTTTGGATCTTCTCAATACCTTCGTATAACCACATACCCCCAAGTAGAACACGAAGTGGAACGAGCCAGAAATTAGGTGAACGTTTGGAGAAGTGACCACCCAAGAAGCTCTTGCGGTTCTCAACATGGAAGAATTCATGCATCATATATGTCCATACTTTATTGAATCCGACAACCTGAGACAGGTAGAACATATTAATAAAGTGTTTGGATAGCATTGCCATGAATCCAGTAAGCATAAAGAACTTACCTGGCAGACCAACGTTAGCTACGCCGTAGCGGCTACCAATGGAGACCATTGTACCGTGGAAACCTGGTTTGTAAGCTTTTTTAGCAGTGTTCTGAATGTCGGCGGCAATGTTGCCAGCAACAATCGGAGCGGCTTGTTCAGCGTTCTCAACCATTTGTGGTACAGGACGAGTTTCACCTTCAGGAATGTAGAAAATGTTGTCCCCTACTACGTAGACGTTCTTATGATCTACACTTTCCAGGTTCTCATTCGTAACAATCCGTTTGCGGCCTTGTTGTTGAACTTCAAGTCCACCAACGATTTCGGAGCCTTCAACACCAGCAGTCCAAACAATTGTTTGGGAATCGACGACGTTTTTCTCACCAAGGGCAACACTACCATTGCCTACTTCGGTGATTTTAGCGCCAGTAACGATTTCCACGTTCAGCTTACGAAGGCGAGCTTCAGCTTTTTGAATCAGCTTATCTGGAAGGATAGGCAGAATCTTCGGAGCCATATCAGCCACAATCAGTCTTACTTCGGATGGGTCGATAAAGAACTCCTTGCATAATTCCTCGCGTTGTTCAGCCATTTCACCAACCAGCTCGACACCAGTAAAGCCGGCACCGATAATAACGAAGGTCAGCATAGCACGGCGTACAGCTGGATTTTTCTCCATAGCCGCTTTGGTATACATATCGCGGATTTGGCGTTTCAATGCTACCGCATCATCGTAAGACCAGAAGGAGAAGGTGTTTTCTTCTGCTCCTGGAATACCGAAGAAGGTTGGTTTGCTACCTGTGCCGATTACAAGGTAATCGTACGCGTAGGTAGCTTTATCGGACTTAAGTTTTCTGTTTTTGAAATCGATATTGCTGATCTCATCAAGAACAACATCTACTTTAAGGCCCGCAAAAATTTTCTTAAGATCGATCTTGATTGAATCCTCTGGAGCACGGTTCGCGGCAACCTCATGCAGCTCAGTCAATAGAGTGTGATATGGATTCCGGTCGATCAGTGTAATTTCAACATCTTTGTTTTTCTTAAATTTCTTTGCCAGTTTCTTAGCCGTGAGTACGCCGCCGTAGCCGCCGCCCAAAATGACTATTTTCTTCAAGAGAAATTCACCTCATTCGTCTGATTAGCTGCAGAAGGTCCTGCGAAATTATTTCGCGCCTTCGAGTGCTTTTTCTGCAAGTGTAAAATATTCACCAACATGAATACTCACGCCGGAAATTGCATCAGTTTTGCCTTCAGCATCAAGCGTTGGAGCAGTACCTTTGTTTTCAAGGAAGTATTTTTCAGCCAAAGCGATTTCTTCATGCCATTCAGCAGAAGCGCCGCCAGCTTTCATACCATATTTACCATCAACGGAGAATTGCTTCTTGTCATCGCCAGCAGCATTCAAACCACTGAATTTAACAGCTACAACATTACCGTTAGCAACAGTCAGGTCAACAGTGGATTTCCAACCGGATTCAGCGTCCATTTCGCCTTCAGCATGGTAGCCTCCGTCTTTATATTGACCAGCTTCTACTGGACCAGCAGCAAGAGCAGCTTGAGCAGCTTTTACAAAGTCAGATACGTGTACGGATACACCAGAGATGGCATCAGTTTTCCCCTCAGCATCAAAAGTTATAGCTGCTGGATCTTGTTTTTCGATCAGGAATTCTTCAGCTTTAGCTGCTTGCTCGTGCCATTCAGAAGAAGCACCGCCAGCTTTCATGCCATATTTACCATCTTCAGAAACCTTTTTCTTCAGGTCGCCTGCAGTGTTAACGTTAAAGGCATCCCAGTCAGCTTTAGTGATCTTTCCACCTTCTACAGTTAAGAGTGCGAAATATTGCCAGCCAGTTTTAGCATCAACGTCAGCAGTACCGTAGTAAACTCCGTCTTTGTACTGTCCAGCTTCAGTTCCAGCGTTACCGGAATTTGTTGCAGGAGCAGTTGTTTCAGCTGGTGCGTTAGTAGGGGCTGCGGCGTTGTCTGTGTTGTTACCACAACCTGCGAGCAATCCAAGGATAAGTGCGCTCGACAAGATAACAGAAGCTTTTTTCATTTCAAATGACCTCCAAAAATATAGTTTAAAATATATATATTAAAATGTAAAACATTTTAATAGTCGAGCGAAGTGATAAAAATCACTTTATAAATGATATTTGTCACTTTAATCTCATACCTCATTACCCGTTTGTAACAGTATCATGACTTATATCGGCATAGATTAGAAAAAAATTTAATGATGTTGTTTTATCTCCGATGGCATTCTAGCACATGGACTAGGAAAACATTTGTGAAATAAATCACTTAAAAAATTAAATATTTAATTTATATCTGGATTATATCAAATTTTAAAAGATTTGAATACATAAATTAAAAAATATATGTGACAGAATACGACTTAATTTGCTAATGCCATGAATGGCGGAAAGATTCATAGCGAATGGGGAAGGGTAAGTAAAGGTAACACGGGATAACGATCCTACCCTAATTAATTCAGCTAAGGAGATGAGCTTATAATGGACAACAATGTATTTAAAGGGAAATGGAAACAGCTCAAAGGCGAGGCCAAGAAGCAATGGGGCAAGCTTACAGATGATGATCTTGACGTAATTGATGGTGAAAAGGATAAATTAGTAGGTAAACTACAAGAACGTTATGGACACACGAAAGAAGACGCGGAAAAAGAGTACCAAACTTGGGGACGTTCCTACCGCGATTAATTCGTTACTAATGACGTCTATAATAAAATTCCAGAAGAAGAGCGCAAATCGCATCTGATTTGCGCTCTTCTTCTGCGTCCGTGGGCGGTTAGTTATCGAATAGGGCTTTAGTATGGTAGTATTATGAGATGAAAGTTGTAATTTATTTTGCCAAGGTGGGAGTGAATCTATGGGTTATCTTAAAATATTTTTTGGAAACACCGCGATGCTAATAGCTGTAGCCTATTTGGCTAATCTTATATATAAAAGCACCATTTCAAATGCAAGTGTAAGAATAAAGAAAGTAAGCTGGGTATTACTAGCCATCTTTGCCGGGTGGATTAGTACTCTTTTTGGATATAGGCTGGATGAGCATGTGATTTTTGATTTACGTTTTGTGCCACTTATTATTTCAACGCTGGCTTATCCGCATCCTTTCATTCTTGTTTTGATTGGTATAGGAACAGGTCTTACACGGTTAACTTTTGGAGTAAATGAGGCAGCAATGGCTGGTACAATTAATTTGTCCATTCTAGGATTTGTTTGTGCTGCGCTTAGCTACTGGGTCAGACGATCTAGCTTATGTATAGTGAACAAAGGTTTGATCGTGATTCTAGTCGTAAATGTAATGAATGCAATCAACATTATGGTGTTTGGTGTGATTCCCGCCCCAGAGTACATAAGAGAGATTATGCCGATTACTTTCCCTGCAGGGTTGATTCTAAGTGTTCTATTCTCCTTAATTATTCGTGACTTTCAATTAGGACTCTTACGGAATGTGCAGATTCAGCGTGCTAATGAACAACTGTCCGCCCAGACGGAGGAGCTGCATAAGAATAAGATAGCGCTTGAAGAACGTGCCGATCAGTTAATGATGGCTTCGCAATTTAAATCCGAATTTCTGGCCAATATGTCTCATGAGCTTCGAACACCACTGAATAGCATCATTAATTTATCGCAATTAATTGAAGACAATGATAATTCTCTTACGGAAGCAGAAATGAGTGAGTATGCAGCCATTATTCGCCGTTCTGGTGAAGAATTATTGATGATAATTGGCGATATATTAGATCTCTCCAAAGTGGAAGCAGGTCGATTGGATATTATAAATGAAGATTTAAGTGTTATTGAGATCCCAGAGATCCTGGCTATGCAATTCGCTGTCACGGCTAAACAAAAGGAATTAGAATTTACTATTGCTATGGAAGAAAACATCCCGCAAATGATTCATTCCGATCCACAGCGGATTCAGCAGATCCTGCGTAATTTGCTCTCTAATGCTTTTAAATTTACAAAGTCTGGCCATGTCGCACTCCGTATTCGTCAAGAGGAACGTGGGGAAAGAGCTATTGTGAAGCATTGGATTGTATTTGAGGTAGAAGATAGTGGGATAGGTATTGCACCAGAGAAGCATGCCATGATCTTTGAAGCCTTCCAACAGGCGGATAGAACAATTAGTCGAAAATATGGCGGAACAGGATTAGGACTTTCTATTAGTAATGATTTGGCCAGACTGCTCGGAGGGTTCATTACTTTAGAAAGTGAGGAGGGTAAAGGGAGTCGTTTTTCGCTTTATTTACCCCTCGAGTTCATAGAAGAGTAAGCTCCAATATTATTTGTTAATTTGGCGTATTGACAGTAGATTGACGCGGAGTAGAATGAAGCAAATGCCGCATCAAAGGAGTGTTACCCCTTTCTATGAACAACATGGAAACTAAGCACACAGTTACTAGTTCAAAGCGTGTCCGTAAAACCTCAGTACATCGCAGGAATTTGCGCATTGCTACCTGGGAAGGTGTGCCATCGACCATTTTCCAGGTCCTGCTGCAAGGGCAGTTTCTAACAGGATTCCTGCTATATTTAGGAGCCACTTCAAGTCAAATTGGATTTGTGCTAGCGCTTACCACTTTGGTTAACGTGATGCAGATCGGGGTAGCTTTTTTGATTCAGAAGCTGCCAAGCCGCAAATGGGCTATGGTTACTTTTATCGGCCTGCATAGGATACTTTGGAGTTCTACGGGGCTAATTCCGTTTATTTTTCCTAAAGAGTATTGGGTCATGGCTTTTATAGCCTTATATACTACTGCTTTTATTGCCAATACGGCGGGTGGTGTGCTGTGGAGCTCTGTGATCAGCGATCTTGTTCCGGCACGTGTGCGTGGACGTTATTTTGGGATTCGTAATACGTTCCTGAATGCACTCGGTAGTCTGGTGATGTATGGTGGGGGTATCGTTTTGGATCGTTATCCCGGGAGCCATGGCTTTCTGATTCTTTATATTGTCGTGTGGATCTTCGCGATCTCTAACGTCGTTGTATTCTTTTTTTATCCCGACGTGCCTTTCGAGAAATCGGAAGAACATAAATTTTTACCGATGTTTAAGAAACCGCTTAAAGATACTTTATTTATGAAGTCTACTTTGTTTCTGGCCGCCTGGTTGCTGCTGCAGAATTTAACTGTTCCGCTATACTCGTATGTCATGTTGCAGTTACTTCATATAAATTATGAAACGTTATCACTGCTTAATGTGTCCCAGACTCTTTTTATGATGGCTAGTTTCTACGTTTGGGGTAATCTAAATGCAAAATATAGCAATAAACGTCTGTTGTTCTTTACGTTGCCGATTATTGCCTTGTCCTCGTTGATGTGGGGACTCTTGTCTGTGTTGCCGATGCTGTTGGTGTTGTTTGCCGCTCATATTGTTTTTGGTGTAGGTGTAGGCGGTTTCAACCAGCTGGCCTTTAATTTTATTATTGGAGACACGCCGAAAAAAGAACGGCCTATGTATATGGCGACCTATGCGGCGCTTACGGGTTTATCATCCTTTTTTGGTCCGCTTATTGGGGGACAGCTGTATGAAAAAATTGCCCACTGGCCGCAATGGACCCAAGTATACGGTATGCAGTTGGTAGTGGGAACGCTTATGATCGCTCTTGCCTTCCTGCTGGGCCGTCGTATTCTAAAGGACGAATAGAAGTAAAGGGGACTATTCCATGTTAAGGATTGCGTTGGTATTAGGGGCTACTGGATTAGTAGGGAAAGCGGTTACGGAGGAATTGCTGAATCGTGAAGGTTGGGGTGAGGTGAGAGTGCTTGTACGGACTCCATTAGCTTTAGAACATCCTAAGCTTAAGCAAATCGTTGTGGATTGGGAGAGCCTGGCGGAGTATAGCGATTCGTTCGAAGGCGTTCATTCCATCTTCTGTTGCCTCGGGACTACGATCAAGAAGGCAGGTTCACAAGAGCAGTTCGAACGTGTCGATCTGGATTATCCGCTTGCAGCTGCTGCTATTGCGAGAGATCACGGTGTTAAACAGTTCTTGGTTGTTTCATCCATGGGGGCAGATGCCAAATCGCGCAATTTCTACAGTCGGACTAAGGGGAGAGCAGAGGAAGCGTTAAGCAAAATCGGTTTTCAAGGGCTGCATTTGTTTCGGCCATCCTTGCTGCTGGGTCATCGTGAGGAATTCAGACTGGGAGAACGCGTCGCGGCTAGATTGATGAAAGCACTGGAGTTTGTGATGGTTGGCAAAGCGGCTAAATATCGTGCCATACCTGGTGTAACTGTGGCGAGAGCTATGGTTAACATTGCCTCTGCTGACACGCATGGTCTGCATATCTACACGAATGAAGTAATACATGTGATTGGAAAACGTTAAGTTTTTCGGGCTGCTAATAAATTTGCATTACGGTGAGAACAGGACTTACAATGGACAATAAATGATCAGCGTTTAATGGAGAGGGGTAACAAGATGAGTAAAAAACAAGTAGCTACTACAAAAGCACCAGGAGCCATTGGTCCTTATAGTCAAGCCATTACCACCGGTAGTTGGGTATACACTTCAGGACAACTGGGCCTTAATCCCGAGACAGGGAATTTGGCTGAAGGCGTTCAGGAACAAGCTCGTCAAGCACTTAGCAATGTACAAGCTATTCTTGAGGAAGCTGGTGCATCACTGGATCATGTAGTGAAGACCACCGTATTCCTAAAAGATATGAATGATTTTGCAGCAGTTAACGAGGTTTACAGCACTTTCTTTAAAGAACCTTATCCTGCCCGCAGTGCCATTGAGGTTGCTCGGCTGCCCAAAGACGGACTTGTTGAGATCGAAGCGGTAGCACGTAAGAAATAAATATGATTTCGCACTTCTAGATTATTCTACAAAAAAAGGCGGGTTAAGGAGGATCACCTTCTTAGCCTGCCTTTTTATATTATCAAGAGGACAATCAGTATCTGCTGTATCTTCTGCGGCGTGGTGTGAGCAATAGCCAAATGCTGTAGAGCAGCAGAAGACCTGCCGTTACTGTGCCCGTTACAAAGACTGCATTAGCTTCTCTATGTTCCAAGGCGATCGCGATGAAAGCCCATACGAAGACCAGAGGATAGATGCTGTCTCGGTTAGGGTAGCTGACTAACACCGCAAGCAGTGTCCCCACGCAGAGCATGATCACGGCCCAGGTTATCCCGCTAAGTCCAAACCCATCCCAATGATTTTTCTCCAGAACAACGCTAACATTCACGATAGTCGCCACAGAGATCCAGCCAAGGTATATACTAAAGGGTAGCTTGATCAGCCATTTCTCACCTGAAGTAGGATTTGCGATCTGGCGCGTTCGGCGATAGATAACAATGATGGAAATTAACATTAACACCATGGCAATCAAAGAAAGCTCGATGTATAGATACTGCCAGAGGAAAAGCCAGCTCATATTAAAAACACAGCTCAGGATAAACCAGAACGAAATAGCTCGTACAGAATCCCTAGAACTTGTATAGGAGCGGAATTGATAAATAACGAAACCGGCTAACAAGAGGTAGATCAGCGACCAAATGGAGAACGCGTAGCCAGCAGGAGTCATGTAAGTCTTATATTTGTCAGAGATTTCTCCTGTACTGTTTCCGCCCAAAGGCAAGGTTACCGCCAGCACATTTACGATAATTACACCCACAAAGAATACGAGGTTCCACCATTTATAAGGATTATAACGTCTCAAATAATTCACTCCCTAGCTTTTTTAATAGGGTGTTGCTTATTTAGAATATACCCCTTTTTGGCCTAATTAAGACTATAAAAAGAAAAGAAGTGACTAGTGAGTCATAACATTCTTGGATAGCAGGGCAGTAGTGCGGGGTATTTTAAATGAATCAAATTACTGGGTGTTTCTATATCCTTCAACTTTATTTCATAAAAATCTACAGAAAATATGCAGAAATGTTTTTAAATCAGCGCTTTTTCGTATAAGATGAAGAGATGAAGATTCAAGAAAATATAAGTTTTGTCCTAGTTCTTTATCCTTATATTTACCGCAGGAGCGCATCGCCTCTCTAAAAGAGGAAGAAGCGGCTTCTACTTGTATAGCTTCAAAATTTATTTCTCGCGGAAAAGGTTGCAGTTACCCTTCCTGATGGTGGGGGGCTGGTTCTTTTTTTGCTTGCTTAAAAGACAGGAGATCACCGATGACTAAGCATCTGTATGCAATATGGTTAGGGGACGTTTTATTTTGCTTCTCTGGCGAAACTTCGGAGCCGAAGGTTGACGCTTGGACTCGCGTAGTGAAGCGGATGGAGCTACAGGGAGGAGTGCGTCCTTTTGCAACTGCTGCTCTGCGTCTGGCAGAAGTGAAATATCCGGCTCCCCCTGTAGAGGGGAAGCCAGCCCGGCGCGGATTGCCCGGACGAACGTTCGAAGGGCTCGCCTTGGTTCCTAGCGATGCATTTCAACTGCTTCTGGCATGGGATGAGACGTTATGCCGAGATCAGGGAGTGGAGCCAGGCGGCGAACTGCGTTACTGGGCGGCAGCGGCACGTTTTGCGCTGGAGCTGATGGGTACGGGCGGGATTACGCCGGGGGCCTTGCCACCACGCCCTGTGGGCTCACGTCGCCGCGGCGGAGAACAGGCGGCGACGGTCTGCTGGTCGCCAGCTTTCCGAAAGCAGGAGGACAAAGAGATCTTTCTGCAGCTGGCAGCATCCATGCCTGTTCTTGCACTAGGAACGCATATCGCAGAGGCAGGGGATTTATCCTCTCGTGATGAGGCTGGAGCATATGTGCTTTACTCCTTTATGCAGGCTGTAATGACTGCTGAGATAAAAAAAGTAATTGCGGGCATTGAAAGTGAGTTAATCCCTTATAAAGCGAATTATCGCCGGGGTTATTCCCCTTTAACTGAACTGTGGTGGAATAGCCTTCTCACGGGAAGCCGAGATATACCCGTGCAAGGAACTCCAGCAGAGGTGACAGACCTTTTGGTCACTGTGAACGAGACCGCTGGCAGCGATGTGCCACATTCAGAGCCAGAGGAAGCACGGAGCGGGCAGCTGGGTCTTGGGCTACGGCTGGAGCCGCCAGAAGACAATGAAAACAATAATGAAGTCTGGCGGTTAACCTTCTGGGCGGAGAATAAGGAAGAAGGGGAATTCTGGTTTCCCGCCAAATCGATCTGGAGTAGTAAAGAACGAGAGTTTACGTTATGGGGTAAACGCTATCGCAATATCCAGCAGCAGCTGCTTATAGCGCTGGGCCGGGCTGCGAAGATATCGCCGGATATTCAGCGCGCTCTTGCTAAGCCTGCGCCTACGGGGGCGGATTTGGAACCGGAGCGTCTTTATTTCTTTTTGAAGGAGACGGTGCAGCAGCTGCGCGATCGGGGAATAACGGTGCAGATGCCTTCGCGCTGGAGCCGTGAGGGACGCCGCCGCATTGGCATGAAGATGAAAATGCAGCCGGGCGTGAACGGGGGCGATAGTCCGGCGCCCGCAGCTCTGGGTATGGAAGAGCTGATCTCGTTCCGTATTGAGGCCTCGCTTGGAGATAGTACGATTAGTGAGGAAGAATTAAATGCATTAGTAGAGGCCGGTGTACCTTTTGTACGTTTCCGCGGGGAATGGATCGAGATAGATCCTAAAGAAATCCGCCAGGTTCTTAGATATATGAAACGCCATGAAAACGGAGAAATGACTGCCGCGGATTGGATGCGCCTAGAAGCCGAGGATGGTGAGGATCGGCTC
Organism: Paenibacillus sp. FSL H7-0323; assembly: GCF_038002725.1. NCBI lineage: Bacteria > Bacillati > Bacillota > Bacilli > Caryophanales > Paenibacillaceae > Paenibacillus > Paenibacillus sp. FSL H7-0323. The sequence continues at coordinate 5,465,555 of NZ_JBBODB010000001.1, forward strand.
TGGAAAGGAATGTCCGTCACTGGGATGGAGACATCCGGGCTGTTGGCATCACTTATGCGCGGAGATGTATTACGTAATCTTCCGGTGCGTCCCGTACCTGAAGGTCTGCATGGAACTTTAAGACCTTATCAGGAGCGGGGTTATCAATGGCTGGCCGAGCTCAGTGGTCTGGGTTTTGGGGTATGTCTCGCCGATGATATGGGTCTAGGTAAAACGGTGCAGGTTATCACCTGCCTGCTGGACCGGGCGTTAAGTGCTCCCCCTGAAGAGAAGCAGGAGCCTGTACTGATTCTCTGCCCAACATCGCTTCTTGGCAACTGGCAGCGGGAGCTGCAGCGCTTTGCACCTTCGCTTAATGTACACATACATCATGGGGGACGCCGTGTTCGGGGAGATAGCTTCTTAGAACTGGCAACCAGTCATGATATCGTACTGACGACCTATCATTTGGCAGGCCGTGACAGTGAGGATTTAGCCAATGTCCAGTGGTCAACAGTGGTGCTGGATGAAGCTCAATATATTAAAAATCACCGTACGAAGCAGGCGCAGAGTGTGATGAAGTTATCAGCGCCGCATCGCATAGCTATGACAGGTACTCCGGTAGAGAACAGACTTGGCGAGTTATGGTCTATTTTCCACTTTTTAAACCCGGGCTATTTAGGAACCTATCATTCCTTCCGGCAGCGTTATGTGTCTGGTGAAGGTGGGGAACGCCTGCGGGAGCTACATCGCTTGGTATCCCCCTTCCTGTTGCGGCGTCTGAAGAGTGACCCGGATATTTCTAAGGATTTACCGGAGAAGCTGGAGCTGAAGTCTTATTGCCCGCTGACCGAGATCCAAGCTGCCCTGTATCAGGGTGTCGTGGATGAAATGCTCGGTGTGATCGGGGAGAGCAGTGGTATGGCCCGCCGTGGACTGGTGTTATCCTCTCTGACGAAGCTGAAGCAGATTTGCGATCATCCTCAGCTGTTCCGGAAAGAAGAAGGACGGAGTCCACGCAATGAACATTCCGGTAAAATGGAGGTTATGTTCGAGGTGCTGGACAGTGTCGCTGAAGTTGGCGAATCTGTGTTGATCTTTACGCAATACGTAGCGATGGGTGAGCTGCTGGTGAGCAAGCTTACTAAGCGTTATGGTACATCGCCGCTGTTCCTTCATGGGGGGATTCCAAAACGGGAGCGGGACGAGATGGTGCATGATTTTCAAGAGGGCAAGGGGCCAGCCTTCTTCGTGTTATCTCTTAAAGCGGGCGGAGTAGGTTTGAACCTAACCCGGGCCAATCATGTTATTCATTACGATCGCTGGTGGAATCCGGCCGTGGAGAATCAGGCGACAGACCGGGCTTTCCGAATTGGGCAGGATAAGAACGTACAAGTTCATAAGCTGATTTGCCAAGGAACGCTGGAGGAACGTATTGACGAATTAATTGAGCGGAAGAAAAGCCTTTCGGAGCAGGTTGTTGGTTCTGGTGAAACATGGTTGACCGAGATGTCTAATCATGAACTGAAGGAGCTTATTGAACTGCAGGATCAGGATTGGATGTAAAGAAAGACATGAGCAATACGGAGGGATCGAACAATGAGTGAACTGTTAGAGATGCGGCTGGAAGTTGTGCCTGGATTAGTAAAAGCAGCATGGACGGCTTCGCCCGGGAAAGTGACGGGAGGGTCGCGGGCAAAAGGTGAATGGAATGTCGGTACTTCTGCTGTTCCTCAGGGACAAAGAACGGAGCAACCCCTCTCTCTGAAGGTTCCAGTATGGCATGCTGCCCGTAGAAAAGAAATATTGCGGCGTCTGGCGCTAAGTCCGGATGAGGTATTTGCTTTGCTGCAAGGGAGATTGACGGGTGGGCTGGCGGAACTGGAGCTTCTGCCTACAGATACTGAGCTGGAGCAAGCCCTCTTTGAGGGGGAAGGGTTAGAGAACCAGGCGGAGACTCTGCAGCTTATAAAAGAACGACTTGCTGAAGAGCCGCTGCTGGCGCTTTCTCTGAGAGGATTTACTAAGGGAGAACTCCTGGATGGAATATTTGCCCTTTGGGCTGAAACTGATATAGCTGCCGATGATTCTGAGACAGAGGCAGCCCCAGCTAGTGAGCTTGCAACAGAATTAGCACGGCTAGAGCGCAAGGGCCCCGCAATTTCTTCTGGGGAATGGCTTGCAGAAGCGGCTGCTGAAGGTTCGCTTCACCAGCCGGGACCGCAGTTCCATGAGATTACGGCTAGGCCATTTCCTTCATCGCCGGTAGTAGCAGCGGTAACGGAAGACTGGGGAGCTTTGCTGCCTCAGACACCTAAGGCTCTAGAAGGCCTAACTTTGATTATGAATCGAGTAGCAGAAGCTGCTGCCCGTCGTGCAAGTAAGGCGTAGTCAAACAGCAGTGGAGTTTAGAGAAGCCGCTTCCTATCTGAGGAGGCGGCTTCTTCTTTGTGTAAAGCTTCTGTAACCTTTTACTATTAAACTCTGTCTATGATTATAGAATAGAAGGAAATGGAAAAAGGAGGGTTTCATTTGAGACTATATGCCGTTTTTGCCCCGATAATCATTGCTGGGTTATTTCTGCAATCCTACATGGTAAATGATAATCTTGGTTTAGATTCGAGTGTGGGGATAAATACCGCTGAGCTGAAGACGGATATGAATTCTTTGCAGGGGTATCCTGCTAAATTTAGCATGAATGACATAAAGCATGGGTGGGGAATAGATAAGACTGGATTATGGACTACGAACGATGGAGGAAGTAGTTGGTACCATCCGGACAGCAATATTGTTCCTATTCCACAAGAAACAGGCATCTTTGCCGCAGCAAGCTTTTTCCTGAATGCCACAAATGGCTGGATTATTAGTAGTCATGGTATGGGTCAACCTATTCAGATCTATCATACCTCTGATCAGGGCCAGACCTGGAAGGAGACAAAACTTCCCGTCACGGAGGATTGGGAGCAAGGATACAGTGGCGGTTTTATTCATTTTATCGATGTGAATAACGGGTATGTGTTGCTGGATTCAGAACCTGGTCTCGGGATGATGGAGAAATCCTTGTATCGCACGGCTGATGGCGGGAACAGCTGGAAGCGAATCGGAAATCTAACGGGGAGTATTAAAGCCTATCCAACAGGGATAACCTTTCAGGATTCCCAGAATGGCTGGATCACCTCCAGCAACCATGGGCAAGAATACATTTTAACATTCAGAACTACGGATGGCGGGAAGAGCTGGAAGCCGGAGCAATTAAAGAAGCCAGCTGCTCTGGCAGCCTTTACTTACAGTAATAGTTATCCGCCTAAATTCTCAGGCAAAGACAATATGAAAGGCATCCTGCCGCTGGAGATCGTTGACGATGGGATTCGAAGTATGGTGTTTTACACAAGTGATAACGGAGGCAGGACATGGAAGCTTGGCCCTCAATTGCTCGGTACTGAGGCAGCGAGAACAACATGGCTGAACGCTCGTGAAGGTTGGGCTTTGCAGGAGGGCGGCAAACTGGTGGCGACTGTCAACGGGGGTGTAAGCTGGAGGTTGATTGCGACATCACAGCTATTCGCGAAGGCAGAAAACATTCAGTTCGTTACGCCGAAAAACGGTTGGTTGGCGGGTCCAGGATTTCTAAAGACCACTACAGATGGCGGCGTTACATGGAAGCCTTTGGTTAGTAAGCCTTGAGGCTGAATACAGCGGAACGCCGGGTCATGATTAGCCGTTGGTTGAGGCTTAGGGACTCAGGAGGCGTTATTCACACATTTATTGCCTATCCAGTATGTTTTCGGACTCCAGTGCAGCTATTTTATATAGGAGGCGCAGATCCGGCGTTTTTTATGCCGTTAGCGACTTTGGGGTCCGTTAGTATGCAAAATGGAGGATTATTTTGCGAATAAGATCGGCTGTGTCCGATCACCTTGCTTCGGCGGCGAAGGGTAACGATCAAACGGCCTAATCGATTAAAAAGAAGGGGGTGTCCCAGCAGCCATTGTCATGGCTTATGAGACATCCCCTTAATTTTTGAGAAATGTAGAAATATGAAAGCTTAAACCTGCCCGCCGGCAGGGGATTCCCCTTCTGCAAGTTCCAGAATCTCGCGGCGTAGGCGCAGCATTTTTTGATCCAGTTCATCGGCGGCGCGTGCGGCATCCTTCAATTCCTCCGCAACATGCGAAGGAAGCTGCTTATCGAATTTATAATACAGAATATGTTCCATACTTGCCCAGAAGTCCATGGCTAGGGTTCGCAGCTGTATTTCGGCTTTGACCCAGCGTGTTCCTTCCAGCAGGACGAGCGGAATTGCGACGATAAGATGCAGGCTTTGATACCCATTCGGCTTGGGATGGGCTATATAATCTTTGATCTCCAATACGCGAATGTCTTCGCGTGTGCTGAGGTGATCAACCAGACGGTAAATATCTTTAACAAAAGCACATACAATCCGCATACCTGCAATATCGTGAATGTGCTGCTCCATATTTTCCAAGTTGAACTCGAAACCTTTGCGCTCCATCTTTTGAAGGATGCTCTTGGGTTCTTTAATTCGGCATTTAACATGCTCGATGGGACTGAAGCCGTCACGGACCTGCCATTCCGTTTTGATCACATCGATTTTATTCTCAAGATCGTTTAGTGCATGGCGATAGAGTGCTGGCAGAGACTTGAACTCATTGATAAGATTTGTGAAATCCTCGTTATCTTGCCAATGTTGCAGATCCTTAACGTGTACCTGCATCTGTTTTAGCGTAAGCTGTGTGCTGTCATGTTCTTCCACTGAAACTCTCCCAATTTCGTTATTTGTGATTAATTCTATTTTAACCGATGTAGAACCCCTGACGCAAAATAACGTCTGAAATCAGGGAAAATAAGAATTTATAGGAACATTCTCCGCTAAATCGCGTATTAAAGCACATTAATGAATCTGTTCGATACATTTGGTATGATAGAAACACGTATCGCTGGAGAGGGAGGAACTGTAATGAGTTTTATGAAACGAATCAAAGATAGTGCGAGCCGGGTTACCGAAAAAGCACAAAGCTCTGTTGAGATCGGCAAGCTGAACGGGCTTATTTCCGATATTGAACGTGAGATGGAAGTGGAATTCACGAAAATGGGCAGGCTTTTTTATGAAGGGTATCGCTCTAAGGATATGTCTGTAGCTGAAGGCAAAATGGTAGAACTGGCACGGACCTGTTCCAAGCTTCAGGAAAAAATTGAAGTCCAACGCGCAAGAATTGCTGAACTGAAAAATGAACGGTTATGTTCTTGTGGCAATGTTGTGGCGCTCGATGCAAACTTTTGTCCAAAGTGTGGAAGTAAGCTGGAGGAGCTAACCACATCAAGAAAGATTCCGTCACCGCCGGTATTCGTCAAAACTGTGGATGAGGACGAAGAGGATGAGGATCAATACTATGGTGCGGATGAGCTAACGGATGAAGAGAAGGAGATTGCAATGAAGCTCCATCCGCAAAGTGTGGTGTATTCTGAGATCCTGCCTTCAGAGGATGATGAGCTGCCATTGGAGGAATATGCGGCGAACGAACATGACATTGAACGGGATCGCAGACATGCTGATCAGCTGGAACGGGAAAGACAAAGACAGCTTGAGCTGGATCGTCGCATCCGCGATTGGAACGCGAATGAACATCAGGAGGAGTCCGCAGTCACCCAGGACAGTGGTGTTCGTGATATGATTAAGTGTCAAATCTGTCGGAATGAATTGCCCAAGGGCTCCTTATGGTGCCCGCGTTGTGGATCGGAGCAAATATAGTACAGATATCAGTCAGCTTAGGGCTTAGGGGGACAACAAGATGGAACAGCTGCTGCTGCATCTGCGCAATCTGGGCTTCACGGAGATGGAGTCCAAAATCATGGTCGAGCTTGCGACTAAAGGTCAGGCTTCTGGCTATGAGGTTGCCAAACAGCTCGGAGTTTCAAGATCAAATGTGTATGCGGCGCTTCAGCGCCTAACACAGCAGGGATATGTACGATGTGGTGAAGGAGAGCCTGCGCGGTATAGTGTTCTCAATCCGGAGGAGCTGGCGACGATGATCTCGGGAAGAGTTCAAGCTTCGCTGGCTTATATGGAAAGTGAGATGCCTCGCGGAGGGCCTGTTAGTCCTTCTTTTTATAATGTAGAGGGCGACCGCAATGTAATGGGGGCGCTGATTCGCCAGCTTAACATGGCAGAGCAGGAAATTGTAGTGGATATGTGGCGCGAGGAAGCGTCGCTTCTGCGGAGCGAACTTGAACAGGCCGAACTGCGTGGTGTTAGGCTTTTATGGGCTTTTGACGGTGGCAATGCTGCTGCTGCCTCTTACCCGGTATGGCCGTCATTCGGAAAAAATTCGCAGCGGGCGGATGGACGGAAGTTCTCATTTGTGATTGACCGGAGCTGGTGTATGCTGGGGATGCGTTATGATGATGGATCCGCGCAAGCAGTGGTAACAGAGCACCCGGTGTTAGTGGAGCTGCTGTTGAATCATTTTACACAGGAAATGGTCTTGTTCGAGCTGGAGCAGGATATGGGCGCAGAATTAGTAGAGCGTTATGGAGAACGTTACAGCAAAATTCATAGCAAATATGTTATGTATGATCAAGGCGATGATGGGGAAGAACAGGCGCAGTAGTTATTATCATAGGGAGGTGAGAAGCATGGAATGTATCGTTCATTTTGAAGTGGTGCACAATGATGGTCCTAAAAAATTGCGTGGACTGTTGTTTCTGGATAAGGGAGCATCTCCTGGAGAAGCAGAATTAGTCGAAATGTTTAAGGATATGAATTTTAACGTGAGACTGGAAGACCGCGAAAAATTGATTTTTAAACCGGTAAATCCGGGGGATTTCTTGGAGATTCGAATTACGGGTTATGATAACGGTCAGGAAAAGAGCAAGGATGATCATAATTTAAAATCGATCGTTGGAAATTTATTGCCTCAGAAGCCGACAGGTCTGTAATGTGGGGAGAATGGATTCATTGATGGGAGAAGGAGGAGCACTATGGAGCTGTTGAGACAAAAAGTGTTGAAAGAAGGTATTGTACTCGGGCAAGGAGTGCTCAAGGTGGATTCTTTTCTGAATCATCAGATGGACCCCTTCCTGATGCGTGAGGTTGGCCGTGAGTTTATCCGCCGGTTCGCTGGCGAAGAAATTACGAAGGTGCTGACTATAGAATCCTCGGGGATTGCTCCGGGGATTATGACAGCATTAGAGCTGGAGGTTCCGCTGATTTTTGCCCGTAAGCAGAAATCGCTGACGCTGACAGAAGACATTTACGTGGAGAAGGTCTACTCCTTCACGAAGAAAGAAACGAATGAAATTACCGTTTCGAAGAAATTCATTGCTCCCGGAGAACGGGTACTGATTGTTGATGATTTCTTGGCGAATGGTGAAGCCGCCTTCGGACTTGCCCGTATTGTTGAGCAGGCGGGGGGAAGTGTGGTTGGAATTGGTATTGTGATCGAAAAAGCGTTCCAGCCAGGGAATCGGCTGCTGCAGGAAGCGGGATATCGCGTAGAGTCACTTGTGCGTATTGCTTCATTGGAGGACGGAAGAGTCACTTTCGTGGAAGACGAGGAAGAGCCTCTTGTTTGAGGCTTTTGGAATGCATTCTCAAACAAAAGCTATAGGATATACAAAACAGCAAGCGAACTGGTAATGAACCAGTCGCTTGCTGTTTTTTGTGTGTATGGTATGCACGGGTCAGGTTACCCGTTGCTGCCGCATGCCGCTGCAGTGTCGACGGGCAGCTGTACGCTGTCCGCCGCCAGCGGCGATAGCACCCGCAGCGCCCCCGGCTCGCAGCGAACGGCCAGCGGCCCTTTGCCGAGGCTCTCGCCGTCGCCGATCGCAGGCCGGGCCTCGGCAAAGCCCACAGCTACGCTACGTCCGCGCAGCATAGACACGAAGGGCAACGCCACATGCTTGCCCTTCAGTACCGTGGGGAACAACCGCAGCAGCTGCCCGCGGCTGCACCCATGCACGACGCAGACGTCAAGCTGGCCGTCATCGGCCTTTGCCTGCGGGCAGATCAAAAGCCCGCCGCCGTAGCTGGGCAGGTTGCAGATCGAGACCAGCCATGCCTTCTCGAAGGCGTGCTCCGTGCCGTCGCAGACTACGCTTACCCGGCAGGGCTTGAATGTCATCAGCGTATGCAATATGCCGATGATATACGCGAGCTGGCCTGCTCCAATGGCATTGCACAGCCTTTTGTATCGGCTGGCATTCACATTCTCGGCCACTTGAGCATCAAAGCCATTGGCAACGGCTGTTACGGTCAGTCCGTTTGCTCCTGAAAGCAGGTCTGCTTCGATATACCGCTCGCTAAGGGCGGCCTCCAGCGCGGCTTCTATGGAAAGTGGAATGCCGAACCCCCGGGCGGTGTCGTTGCCGGAGCCGGCAGGAATTACGCCCATGGGGATATCTTTGCCGCAAAGTGCACCCAAAATGCTATGGAGCGTGCCGTCACCGCCGATTACAATCACGGCTTTCCAATCCTCGCGATGCTTTAGTGTATTTAAAACAAGGGCTTCTGCACCCTCTACGCTGTGCGTAAACAAGGACATGAAAGGCAGCGAACGCTCCTTCATGAGCGCCTCTACAGTATGCCAGGTCCGGCCGCCTGCTCCCCCGCCGGAACGCGGGTTTATGATAAATAGATACATATGATTTCCTCCAGCCTGTAGAATTCCATTGATGCCCTTTCTACATTGTAAGGAGTGGATGGGCAAAAGGGAATACTTTTCAGCGATCAGAGGGGCTGCTTTTTGGGGGATTACAGATGGCGAATCTGACTTTCTGCGATATCACCTGCCCAAGGAAGTTTATACCACCTGCCACTTAAGGCATGGTAGATCATTAACAGCCACACCCCAAAGCTGCAAAGAGAGACGAGGGCACTCATCAAGGGGCCGAGGAATGGGACCAATCCGGTTAGAACGTGGAGGATCATCAGCACCCCGAAGGTAATCAGTGATTGCAGCGAATGGAACAGCACAAAGCGGCTGCGTTTCTCCAATGCGAGAAAGACGACGCCGCCGAGAAAAGGGAAAAAGTAACATAACGCGCCCGCTATATTATCGGGCAATCCGGTGGATGATTTAAAAGGGGACAATGGGCTCACTCTCCTTCTGCTTGGAGAAGAAGGGGCTTGATTGTTCGAATCCTTCTTCCTTACAAGCCTATGACTTGTCAGGAAAAAGTATGTTTAGCTCATTGAAGGGAGAACATACTTTTCAAGCAGCCTGCGAGGGTTCTTCCAGTTGTTTGTCTTGCTCTCTGCTGTAAAGACCACTACAGCATCCAGATTGGGAAAGAGCAGAATCTGCTGCCCGCCATGCCCGTGGGCGAGCTTGTAGGGCTGCCCGCTCATCGTACCGATCCAAAACTGATATCCGTAATCACCAAACGCTGGATATCCCTTAGCTTGAGCGGTAAGTGCTTCCTGCAACCAATGTTCTGGGATGATTTGCTGCTCTGCAAACACTCCATTATTCAGCAGGCAGATTCCGAATTTAGCCATATCCCGAGACGTTAGGTGCAAACCGATATGACCCATGCTATGTCCTTCGGGGCTAGGTAACCAAGCGGTATTAGCCATTCGGAGTGGAGTGAATAAATACTGTGCTGCATAGGAAAATGCATCAAGACCTGTAGATTCACTAATCATTATCGAGATTAGATGTGAGTCGATGCTTCGATATTGGAACTGTCCGATTTGTTCTGGAATAATGTTCAAGCTAAGGCCAAAGGAACCCCAGCGGCGGCTGCGATGGAGGTTCCGAACAAGCGGTTCACCAAGCTTCTTCCCTGTGATCCAGCTAAAACCGGAAGTCATGGTAAGAAGATGACGGAGTGTGATTTTTGAGAGATGTGGGGAGTGAAGGTATGGAATATGCTTGCGAAGGACCTCGGACACAGAAATATGGAGATCAGGCATCTCTCCACGGCCGATAGCGATTCCCGTAAGGGCACTGACAAAACTTTTGGTGGCAGAACGGAGATCATTTAATGCTCCAGCATGATGGTCATTATAATAATGTTCGAAGATAAGTTTTCCATGACGCACAATAAGCATGCTATGCATCTTGGGGTATTCTTTTAGGATAGCTTGATGGGCTTGTTCAAGACCCTCCCGGCGTGTATCGGTGTCTTCTGGCGTTGCGGTAGTCATTAGGGGAATTGCAGGCTGGGCCATAAAGATCTCCTTCTCATTTGTTGATAAATACAATTTCGCTTGCTGTATAGGTTATTGTATTTTAACCAGTTTGGAGACATCTGACTTACGAAGACAGCTGTAAAAAATAATATTTTCCAAATAGTACATTTTACAAGGAAAGGTGGAAGTTAATCCGGAATATGATACAATATAACGATAAGGCCCGAAAGGAGTGATTCAGTAAGTGGCTCTTCGGGTAATAAAAGTGTCAAGGAGCTATCGTTCATCAGGCGTCCTTACTCTCAGCCCAAATCACGACGAACCTGCTTCACCGGCAAGGCGGTGTCTCAAAGGCTAGATTTAGCTTTAGATTCCACGTTTTGACGGATAGTGCAAGCCACGTATGTGTACTGGATACTTCACTTGCATTCGAGGTTACGGCGTACTTTTCATCATGCATTCTCTACAACGGAGCATTCATTTTCAATGTTTTGGGAGGGAACTGATCATGGCAAGTAAAGGTCATAACGAAGTCAAGGAAAGTCTACGGGAAATGACACGCATTTTCCGGCCCAAAGATCCCAAGAAATTCGTAAAGGAGTACGTCCGAAAGTATCGGATTACAGGAGGCTATGAAGAAGAACTGACCATGGTCGTGGAACACGAGTTGGTACGGATGAATTCATCCGTCTCCTAGCTAACAGATACGTTTGTCACTTGCTTAACTTTAGACATCATTTTGAGTAATAACATCCACGAGGATTCTTATAAACCGTGCCCGAGCGACTTTTGTTGCTGGAATCGGTTTTTTTTGTATGCCCATTTACGAATAAGGAAAAGTCTTCCTCATAGAATAGTCAAATGAATTAATAGACACATTTTAAATTGAATGCGCTTTCTTTATTATTTTTTATTTGTTTGCGTTTTCATAAAATGCTATAAAATCCAGATGGGACAAGGGTTTATTGTGTCGAAAATTACAATGTGAACTAGTTGTGAACGATTGACAAAACTTTCCCTTAAACTTATATTAATAGTGATTGTTATAATTGACAGAAAAAAACAGGAATCTACGAAATCGGGAAAAGCGGGGTAGATCAATGATGAAAACGTGGCAGGCTGTAAAGCGACTCCTTCCCATGACCGCTATGTTTGGACTCTTTCTTGCCGGGTGCGGTCGTGAGGACTTGTCAGTACTCAGACCACAGGGACCTGCAGCAGACAGATCTTACGGATTAATGGAGCTGTCGATCAGCATTATGATCGTGGTGTTGCTGATTGTCTTTACGATTGCAGCTTATGTACTGATCCGCTTCCGCAGAAGACCGGGTCAGAATGAAATCCCTGAGCAGGTTGAGGGCAGTATGAAACTTGAGATTCTCTGGACAGTCATTCCGCTCATCCTTGTTGTAGTACTGGCCGTGCCAACGGTTAAAGCTGTGTTTGCCGCTGGAGATGATCATTCCAATGACAAGAATGCGATCAAGGTTAAAGTAACCGGCCACCAATACTGGTGGGAGTTTGAGTATACCGACTATAAGGTAACTACAGCGCAGGACCTGATTATTCCGGTGGGCAAAGATATCGCCTTTGAACTGGAAACTAAAGATGTGCTGCACTCCTTCTGGGTCCCTTCTCTTTCCGGTAAAATCGATACCAACCCAGCTGGAACGATTAACCGCTTTAGCTTTAGTGCGCCTAATGAAGGCGTTTACCGTGGGAAATGTGCGGAGCTATGTGGACCTTCTCATGGATTGATGGAATTTAAGGTGAAATCAGTTAGTGAACAAGAGTTTCAAAAGTGGATTGATTCGATGAAAGCACCTGTAGCTGTGCTGCCAGAGGATCCTGCTTTAGCTGAGAAGTTCAAAGCGGCATGTCTGACTTGCCACGCTGTAGGCGATCAAGGGATTAATAATGCGCCGAACTTGACCGGAATTGGTTCTCGGGAATCGATTGCTGGAATTCTGCTCAACGACGACACGAGGGAAGATGGTGCGCCGATTGAAGAGAATCTCAAAACCTGGCTGCACGACCCGCAATCCGTAAAACCAGGCAATCTGATGCCTAACCCCAAAGATCTGGGCCTGAGTGATGCTGAGATTGATGGCATTGCAGAGTATCTGGCCAACTATAAGCTGGACTAATGCCTTAGCCTAAAGGCGGGCGGAACTTTCGAAAAGGGGGGACGAACTTTGGCTCAAGCAGCGCATACCTTGAATTCATCCAAGCCTCTGGGGCACGGCCACAGTGTGAAGCGCCATACAGGACTTATGGATTGGCTAACAACCGTCGATCACAAAAAAATCGCGATTTTGTACCTATGGGCCGGAGGATTATTTTTTGGCATCGGGGGAATTGAAGCGCTTCTGATTCGTTGGCAGCTCATCAAGCCGATGAATAACTTTTTGGATGCACAAACGTTTAATGAACTCATAACCATGCATGGTACGACGATGATCTTCCTCGGCGTCATGCCAGTCATCTTCGCACTCATGAATGCCGTTATTCCGCTACAGATCGGTGCACGTGACGTAGCCTTTCCTTTTCTAAATGCACTTGGTTTCTGGACCTTCCTGTTCGGCGGGATTCTACTGAATCTTAGCTGGGTTATGGGTGGTGCTCCTGATGCCGGGTGGACCGCCTACACCCCACTATCTACGAGTACATACAGCACTACACACGGTGTAGACTTCTATACGATCGGCTTGCAAATTGCCGGATTAGGGACCCTCATCGGGGGGATTAACTTTCTAGCCACGATCATTACGATGCGTGCGCCGGGAATGACCTATATGCGGATGCCGATGTTCGCCTGGACTACATTTATTACTTCCGCCATTATTTTGTTTGCTTTTCCAGCAATAACAGTAGGTTTAGTACTGCTGACATTCGACCGGATTCTAGGAGCCAATTTCTTCGAAGTCGGAGCCGGAGGAAGTCCAGTGCTATGGCAGCATATCTTCTGGATATTTGGTCACCCGGAAGTGTATATTCTCATTCTGCCTGCCTTCGGGATTATTTCTGAGGTCATCCCAACCTTTTCGCGTAAAAGACTGTTCGGATATAGCTCCATGGTGTTTGCAACCATCTTGATCGCCTTCTTAGGTTTTATGGTTTGGGCTCACCACATGTTCACAACTGGACTTGGACCTGTAGCTAACGCGTTGTTCTCCGTATCAACGATGTTAATTGCGGTTCCGACCGGGATTAAAATTTTTAACTGGTTGTTCACGATGTGGGGCGGGCAAGTACGTTTCACAACCCCTAACCTGTTCGCTGTAGGATTTATTCCTACATTTACTATGGGGGGAGTAACTGGAGTGATGCTGGCGTCCGCACCTGCTGACTTTCAGTTCCATGATACGTATTTTGTTGTAGCGCATTTCCACTATGTTATTGTAGGTGGTTTGGTGCTTGGCCTGTTCGCAGGTCTGCACTACTGGTGGCCAAAAATGTTCGGAAGGATGCTGAGTGAGACGCTGGGCAAGTGGACTTTCTGGACGTTTATCATCGGATTCCATCTGACCTTTTTTGTACAGCATTTCCTTGGGCTTATGGGGATGCAGCGCCGCGTATTTACTTATTTACCAAATCAGCAATTTGATTTGCTAAATCTAGTCAGTACCATTGGTGCAGGACTTATGGGTGTTGGTATGATTATTTTCTTGGTGAACATCTTCCTGACTTCCAGAAAACCAGCGGATGCAGGCAATGATCCGTGGGAGGATGGACGTACATTGGAATGGACCATTCCTTCACCGCCGCCAGAATATAACTTCAAGCAAACACCTCTTATTCGGGGGATTGATGCCTTCTGGAAAGAAAAAGTAGCAGGGAATAAAGGCATGACACCAGCAGAGCCGGTGGGCTCAATTCATATGCCGTCAGCAACGATTTTACCGTTTACGATGTCTATCGGAATTTTTATCGCTGGGCTTGGCTTTATGTTTAGCCGTGATGAATTCGGCAATGCTTTTATGAGCTTCCTGTTTAATAATTATATCGTTACAGCCATCGGTCTTATTATTACATTTGGATCCATGCTGATGCGTTCGCTGTATGATGATCACGGATGGCATATTGAACCTGAAGAGCTGGAAGGAAGTGAGCGGACATGACAACGGCACATGCAGAAGCTTCTAAGGATACCTTTCCGCACGAGCCGGAAAAAGCTACGCTCGAAGGACGCAACAAGGTTCTTGCCTTTTGGCTGTTTCTAGGCGGCGAAGCGGTATTGTTCGGCACGTTGTTCGCTACTTTCCTCGCACTGCGTAATCAGACGAATGAGGGGCCTTCGGCGAATGAACTGTTTCACCTGCCGCTTGTAGCCGCTGCAACATTCATCCTGCTGGTAAGCAGTCTGACGAGTGTATTCGCTATTCAAGCAATGCACAGAAATCGGCCGGCACTGCTACGGAATTGGCTTTTAGTTACTGTAGGTTTAGGTTTAGGTTTCCTGGTTTTGGAGATCTATGAGTTTACTCAATATGTAAGACACGAAGAATTCGGAATGACCACAAGTGCATTCAGCTCGGCATTCTACACACTGGTAGGATTTCATGGTGCGCACGTAGCCTTCGGGATCGCTTGGATCTCCATCTTGATCGGGCAGCTCGCCCGCAAGGGGTTAACGGTAGTTACTGCACCAAAAGTGTATGTGTCAGCCATGTACTGGCATTTTATCGATGTAGTATGGGTCTTCATCTTTACGGTTGTATACCTACTCGGAAAGGTGGGCTAGGCACTATGACGACGGATCAGCATATGCCAGATAGCGGCGGGTATAAGCAACGTCATCGGCATGAAGGACCACAGAAACATATTGTTGTCTTTATTTTCTCCATTGTCTTAACATTGATTGCTTTCGCTGCTGTTGCGGCTGGGGGCGTAAATGCAACCTTTGCGATTATTTTGCTGCTGGTAATGGCTGTTCTTCAGGTCATTGTGCAGATGGGCTTCTGGATGCATCTAAAAGATAAAGGGCATCTTCTGCCGATTCTCTTCATGCTGGGTGGCTTCTTTATCGCTGGGACCTGTATTGTTATGTCGCTGTATTGGGTTTGGTGGAATTAACGGACGATAATGAAAGAGGTGGGCTGCGATGCCCCCTCTTTTTGATGTTTAGATATATGAATTCCTGCGCTAGGAGGTTGGGATTATGCTGGGATTAGAATACTTTAGTTTTGCTGAACTATGGAGTCCGCTTTTTCTAGCGGTAATGCTGCTGCTGACAGCAGGTTATTTTGTGTGGATTGGTCCGATTGCTGGGCGTTATGCCGATTCATTACCGGTGCCATTTTGGCGTAGAGCGTTATTTGTCTGTGGGATGCTTGCCCTTTACCTGGCACAAGGAGGACCCATTAGCCTTTTAGGGCATATGATGTTTTCCTTCCACATGGTCAGTATGGCCTTGTCTTATCTGGTAGCGGTGCCGCTGATTATGCTTGGAATTCCAGATTTTATCTGGCGCAGGATACTAAAGGTGAATCCGCTTCGGCGGTTATCTTTTTTAGCTCATCCGGTAGTAGCTACTCTATTGTTTAACGGACTTTTTTCCTTGTACCATATTCCTGTTATTCATGATTATGTGATGCTGCATTTTACTGTTCATCGTATTTATTACATTGTTTTGTTCCTGACTTCTGCTTTAATGTGGTGGACACTGATTAATCCGCTGCCGGAACATCGTATGGCGAGTGGGCTTGGGAAGATTGGATTTATTTTTCTGAACATGGTATTGCTGACGCCGGCTTGCGGGCTGATTATATTTGCCGATCATCCGCTCTACGCCACTTACAGTGATCCAGAGACTTGGGCGCGTGCTATGGGCTATTGTATCTCGGGAGACCCCTCTGTTTTACTTCAGAATTTTGGAGGTCCTGCATTCTTTGAAGTGATGTCGCCGAAGGTGGATCAACAGGTGGGAGGCATCGCGATGAAGTTCATTCAGGAATTTATTTTTGCCTCTATGCTTGCTTATGTGTTCTATCATTGGTATAAAAAAGAGAACGGACAAGACGACGATGAATTGTCGACGCCATCCTCAACACTTCAGGAGAGCAACTTGAACCGTGCATAACTGGTAGACTGCCGAGGGGGAGAATCATGGATATTTTCACAGTGTTTCCGACTATTAGTACGTCATTCATCGTGATCAGCGCGGTGCTGGTGGCTATAGGTTGGTGGCTCATTATCAAGGGCAAACGCGAGGCGCATAAGAAAACGATGATTGCTGCCGCTATCGCTGCGCTGCTGTTTTTTATTGTTTACGTATCGAGAACGTTGTTTGTGGGAAATACCTCATGGGGTGGACCGGATGAACTGAAGACAATTTATCAAGTGTTTTTGATCTTCCATATCGTTCTGGCAACCGTAGCTGCGGTATTCGGACTTACTACGTTAACACTTGGTTTCAAGGCGAAGTATTCCAAGCACCGTAAGTGGGGCAGAGTGACATCCATAATCTGGTTTATCACAGCGATTACAGGCGTTATGGTGTACGTGCTGTTGTATGTTTTGTATCCAGGTGGACACACCAAGCCGGTGTGGGAAGTTATTTTGGGTGCGTAAAATAAGTGCTTGAATAGAGCACAGAGTTTAGTGCGTTGAGCGAATGAACAGCACTAGAGTAGCAGAACCGTAAATAGTTATGAAATAAGCCTATATATCTGCATGTTCCTGAGTAGGGATTGCGGGTGATGGGCTTATTTTGGTTTGTAGAGCTTCGGGATCTGTCCTGAAATTGAACGAAGTTAGCTCGAAAAAGACGCAATTAGGGAAAACCTCCCTGATAATGCACGAAATTAGCTAAAAAAGGCCATAATTAGGGAAATCCTCCCTGAAAGTGAATGGATTTAGCTCAATAACGGAGTAATAGCTGAAATTTTGGGGAGGATTTCCCTAAAAACTAATAATCTAAGCTCGGTTGGGCAGATTTTAGGGAGTTTTTCCCTAATGTTAATCCGCCCGGCAGTCGCTCATATCCGAACCCCCGCCCGAACTTGAACCAGTATCCGCTCCGGCACTCGCCTCCATAACGAACATCACACCAACACATTGCATAGAAGCAGAGAGTGAGCTCTTACTACTTCATTTCCAGAATGAATTATCTAATAAACTCAATTATCCCAGTTACATTCGCCCCGTAGCATTCTGCCTCAATTCCCCTTCATTGTATTTAATCTCAATAAATAAGCGTTACCTAACGTTTGAGAGTGTCTTCATAAGCTTGAAGTAGGAGGTTGACCAAACCTCCTATTTCTTTTGAATAATTTCCAGTTACAGGATTGACAATAAAAAACCAAGGTCATATACTGTGTATATAGATATATACAGTAAGCACAGGGATATGAACACCTGCTTCTGCTAGACGCTGAAGACATTGTAAAGCGAGGTTAGCATTAATGAGAACATTAAAAGATTCATGGTTTATGTTGCGCTCTGATTTTCGCGGAGACAAATTAAAAATATTAGGGACCCTCGTAATAACAGTTGTTTTTATGAGTTATCTTGGTGGACTGACTAGCCTGATAGCAAATGATGTACTAGGTGAGCAGGATCGGACGATGCTAGCGGATTTCTTATTTCTCTCCTTTATCCCCTTATTGGGATTAACATTCTCTCGCCGCTCCATGAAATATTGGAGTGAAGACTCTTACACAAAAATGTTGGTTTACTTACGAACTTTACCGATCCCAGCTGCAGTAATATTATCGCGGAGGAAACTTCAGGGTGTGGGCTCCTTTACTCTAAATGGTACGTTATTCTTCGTTATTATTTACTTGTTAGGAGAGAATTTCCGGGCAGAACTGGCGGTTCCTTCGTATATAGCTTTTGCGATTACTTGGCTCGGCTTCGGATTCATGGTCTCAGGTCTATATATTTTTATTGAATATCTTTTTAGCGGCAAAGCTTATCTATGGCTAACATTGCTTATCGTAGTTTTATCGTGGGCAACATCGTTCTTAGTTACACTGGGCGGAGGCAGTTTGTTCTTATACAGTATCTCCTATTCGAAGGAGTGGGGGCTGTTATCTCCGATCATGTGGGGGTCACTTCTGCTGGGAACAATATCTGTGCAGTTATTCTCTAAATGGACTATACATCGGCTGAAAAGTCGCAATCTCATATAAAAAATCGGAAATGGCAAGGACTGCGCTCTAGCACGCTAGAGTGGAAGGCGAGGTGTAAATAATGTGGATACCGGTACAAATCAACGAAAATAGTGCAGAGCCCCTCTATCATCAAATAGAGACTCAGCTTAGATCATTAATCATTAGCGGAGTCATTACAGAAGGTACGCTGCTGCCCTCGATTCGTGAGTTCGCAGGAGATCTGAAATGCAGTGTAATTACCGTGCGGCGGGTATATCAGGATCTGGAGAACGAAGGTTTGCTGCGAACGCGACAAGGAACAGGTACCTTTGTATCCCATGTAGGTGACGGAGCCATGGAAGAATATAAACGTGAAACGGTTGGCAAAGCACTTGAAAGTGCAGTGGATATCGCCCGATCGGTACATTGCAGCAAGGATGAACTTGAACAGATTTTTATGGAGATTGTAGAACGCAAGTATAGAGAAAAGGATTGAGAGGGGGCGCTTACTCATATGGTACAGATGGCTATAGAATTGCGGAATGTACTTAAACGGCGGCGAAACAAGACGATAGGGCCACTGACCCTGAATCTGCCTAAAGGATATATTACAGCTTTGGTAGGTCAGAATGGATCCGGCAAAAGCACGCTGCTGAATCTGCTGATGCAGCTGACTAATCCAGAGGAAGGCGAGATATATTGGTTCGAGAACAGGTATGATAGCGGGTTGTCTCTGGAGCTTCGCCAGACCATTGCCTATGTTCCTGAAACGTCAATTACTGAGGAGAACCACTGGAATGCAGAGGAGGCAGCTCGATTTCGGAAGTATTGGTATCCAAATTGGGACGATCAGTATTTTCACGAGCTGATGGATCGCTTTGAGGTTCCGTATCATATGAGACTTTCGAAGATGTCTAAAGGGGAGCGCCGGAAATTCGAAATTGCTGCAGCACTTGCGGCACGGCCAAGTCTGCTGCTATTGGATGAACCTTCATCGGGTCTTGATCCTTTTGCATGGAAGATTATGATCGAGACACTTCGTAAATATATGGATGAGCACAACGCAACGATTATCATCTCCACACACATTGTGGATGAGGTGCGAAGGCTGGCGGATTATATCGTCCTTATGCATCGGGGAGAACTGCTGGGTATGGCTGAAAAAGACAGTCTGTTCGGTGCTTGGACCGAGGTTTGGGTGAATGCTGCGGATGAAGAGGAGCTTGCGGAGTTATCGGCTGAGTTGCCAGGAGGCTTGCACTTTACCATGGATACACCGGGTGTAGCTTCTTTTATCATAGAACAATTTTCTGAAAACGAGAAACGCATTCATGACTTGGGCGTAAAGGTTATCAAGAGCCGCAGTTTGGAACTGGACGAAATATTAAGTTTATGGACACAGGGTCATCGTCCTATTCTAATTGACCACAAGAGAGGGGACTAGAGAAATGGAAGCCTTAAAGCTGGAAAGTGTAGTTAAGCAATATGGAGAAAAAACCGCAGTAAACGGAATTAACCTAACCGTAGGTAAAGGGGAAATTTACGGATTACTGGGGGCGAACGGCGCGGGGAAAACAACCACGATGCGTATGGTGCTCGGCCTAATCTACCCTGATGAGGGCAAGATTTTGTATAATGGAAAACCTTTCAACAGTGAACTGCAGCAACTTATGGGTTATCTGCCCGAAGAACGTGGACTATATCCTAAGGTGAAGATCAGCGATCAAATCGTTTACTTGGCCCGCCTGCGTGGGATGTCAGCTAGTGATGCAGATAAGAGCTTGCGCTATTGGCTGGATCGATTCGAGGTTCCGGATTATTACAATAAAAAAATAGAAGAGCTTTCCAAAGGAAATCAGCAAAAAATGGGCTTTATCGCCGCTGTCGTTCATAAGCCGCAGATTCTGATTCTAGATGAAGCTTTCAGCGGGCTGGATCCAGTAAACGTGGAGCTGCTGAAAGATACGGTCAAAGAATTACGTGATTCGGGAACAAGTATCCTCTTCTCTACGCACCGGATGGAGCATGTGGAAGAGCTATGCCGTAACATTACGATTCTCGATCGATCCAATACGGTCGTTCAAGGGGATATCCGCACGATCAAGAATGGCTACCCGCGGGAAGAAGTATTGCTGCGTACAGCTAATGAGGTAAAAGGTTTGGAGTCCATCGCAGGTGTTACAGCAGTTAAACGGCTGGAGCGTGGGTATCTGTTATCGATCAGTGAGATCGGTGCAGCACAGCGTATTTTACAGCAGGCGATAGCACAGGGTGAAGTGGAGCATTTTGAAATCAAGGAACCTACGTTAAACCAAATCTTTATCAGAGCGGTGGGTGAATCTAATGAATAAGATGGGGACAATTATCGGCTTTACCTTTAAAAATAAAGTTAGAACGAAATCATTTATGATTACTACTTTGATTCTAGTATTATTGCTCAGCATAGGGATGAATCTTCCCTATATCATCGATCAGTTTAAGGGTGATTCGGCCAAAAGTGAAGTTACTCAAATTGCTGTGATTGCTGAAGAGGGAAATCAGGTTGCAGAATTGTTGAAGGCTTATACTGCGCCAGAGGGCATGCCACAGGCTAAGATAGTACAATATGCTTCTGCGGAGGATGCCGAGTTAAAGAAAGCATTAGATGAAGAGACCGTAGAAGGTTATGTTACTTTTGCGGAACCTACTGGTGAAGGGCTTCCACCCGTTACTTATCATAGTAATGATGGGGAACTAAACGGAGATGTGCAAGTTTATCTCCAAAATGCACTTCAGCAAGCAAACACACAATTCATCGTTGGCGACAAGCTGACCTCTGAACAGATTGCTGCAATGTCAACGCCTGTGCAGATTACTACACAACAGCTTAACGCAGGCGGTGGCAGTGAAAGCTCTCAGGAGGACACTCCAGCCATTAACTACATTATCGTATATGCCATGCTTATGTTGTTCTTTATGTCCATTATGATGACAGGCAACATGATTGCTGCTGAGATAACTTCTGAGAAAAGCTCGCGGATTATGGAGATTCTGATTACAAGTGCCTCACCTTTAGCGCAAATGTTCGGTAAAGTTATCGGTGTTTTCCTAGTAGGAATATTGCAAATTGGGATCTTTGTCGCAGCGATCGTCGTCAATTTGACGCTCCCGCATAATGCGACTGTATTGGCTGATTTTGATCTCGATTTAGGCCAGCTCAATATTAACTTGCTGCTCTATGGATTTGTCTTGTACGTATTAGGTTACTTCCTCTATGCCTTGATGTATGCGGCTGTAGGTTCGATTGTCAGCCGTACGGAGGATCTCGGTCAGGCGGTAATGCCAATCATGATGTTAGGCTTCGTAGCGTTCTATGTTCCACTGTTCAGTATCTCCAATGCAGATACTCTAGTGGTTAAGATAGCGAGTTATGTGCCTTTCACCTCACCATTGACGATGCTGCTCCGAATTGGTGTCGGCGAGGTGGCGATCTGGCAAGTCATTGTATCGCTGCTGATCCTGCTTGTGACTACCTTCATCTTCGGATGGCTGGCAGCCAAGATCTATCGTACCGGCGTACTGATGTACGGCAAACGCCCAAGTATTAAAGAAATCAGAAAAGCAATGAAAGCTTACAAGATCTAAGATGACCTCATATAACTTTTAAGGAGTGCTAATGATGTCTACAAGCGAACAATATACCATTATGCTTTTAATGAGTTCTGTATCGCTGGCTACGGTTAGTAGAATGCTTCCGGATGGCTCCACTTTTATGGATTTCGTTCAAGGCCTATTGACTGGTATTGCTATAGTGGGGATGTTGGCGGGATTGTGGATGTACGGTAAGGCGCGTAAGAGTAAAGCGTAATAGTAAGCACTGAGTTTTCGGGGGTATCCTAACAGCCGTTTATGGTTGCTGGGATATCCCCGTTTTTGAGTTGGCAATCTCTTTGTATACGAGCTGATATAGCTAACGGACCCAGCAGCACTTAAATGCAGCAATCATCGAGATTTAGCAAGATATCGGACACTATAGTCGCTATTGGCATGAAAAAGGGTGAATTAGTAGCTCTTTTAACCAAATAGTTGCACTGGAGTCCGATACTATGCTCAAAAGGCGATAAACGTGCAAGTAACGTCATCTGGGTCCGTAAGGCTTGTCTTGGTGGAAGATGATTAGGGCTTGCTTTAAGACGATCCAAGACGTTCATCGCTCGGGATTTCTACTGGAGTCCGAACGCCGGCCATATTTGTGGAAAAGCTTCAATTAAAGGCTCCTGAGTCCATTAGTCGCTTCATGCGCTCAAAGATCGTTTGAATTCTAGTCAGAGACTAAATTATAGAAAGATTTGCGCTCGTTAGTATATCCGTTTGGGTGGTCATCTGCTCCCGTAGAGCTCTAAGCTGTGTTTTCAGTGCGGGAACACTTTTTTGCAGAATAATGCTTATTTGAGAAAGAGGCAGCTTTAAGCCGTACCACAATACCTTCACAAGCTGTTCCTCCCAAGGTAATGCCTTAGCCGATAGAAGCGAGCGCCGGGCAAAAGAATCAGCACACTGGTGAATACAAGTGCGGTAAGCGTGGATAGAGAATAACTGAGGATCAAAATCATCCTGACGATATATTTTATGAAGCTCTATGAAGGTGCGGATAGTAATCTTGTCTGCCTCATTAGATTGTTCTAACAACATGGAACTAAGTACGTAGACTTCATTAGTATACTTTTGAACACACTCTGCAAATTTAGTACTGTAGGTGGACTCGGGAGGTAAGGGGTCAGGCATGGTGAACACGATCCTTTCAGATTGAGAGATTTGCTTGAATCTATAATATAGAAAAGTAAGAGATGGATTTATTGATGAGATCGGCGGTGTCTGGTTCCGGGCAACTGTGTTTCTGCTGGGAGGCAGTGGATAAAGCTTTTGAAGGCTTGTAGTAGAGCCGTTCACTTCTGGAATTGCTCCCCCCTGCTGCAACACTGTACAGACGCCCTTGCTGAATATGCCCTGCCAAGGATTTACCCTGGAGCTTGGCCTTTAAATCCTGCAAAGCACCCTGAACTAGCTCAAGCTTAACCTGCTCCCAATCTGAACCTTCGCGGCGGACCTTATCCAGCGCTTCTTCAAGACGGCAATGACAGATGGCCCGTAAAAAAGAACTCCATTTAATAAGATCGAAATTTTTGGTGTTGGCAGAGATCAGACAAGCCCCCCAACTGCAGCCTCCCCTACAGGTGAGCTTCAGAATACCATAACGGCAGCCTTCAGCCCCTTCCATTCCATAGTGAATAGGCTCGGGTTCATCCAATACAAATACTTCAATGCGGGATAGTCTGCGCTGGTCCATAGTAGGGTTCCTCCTTAGATTTCCAAAAGCTTTAAGTCAACATGATGAGTGACACTAGCCTTTTCTACACAAGCGAGCATCTCCATTTTATTCTCACAGACTGCGGTATGCTCTAGCCATAGTCGGAACTTCTCTTTTCGTATAACAGATAGATGTAAGGGAAAGGTGCTGCGGGATCTCAAGACATACCAACCGGCGCTTACATCTTTCCAAGGCTCCTTGAAGGCTGTAAACCACGGGAGCTTTTGGTGTGATGACCAATCCTGCTGCTGCTGTTGTTCTCGAATTTTTTTATATATCTCATATACAATCTTAGAGTCTAAACAGTCTTTACAAGAAGAAGGTGTGCTGAACTGGCGAAGGGCTTGGATCTGGTTCTGGCCAAATGCATAGCCTACAATGTACCTGTGATTATGTTCTTCGAACCACAAGGCCCCGAAACAAACGTAATTTAGACTTATCGGCTCAAGCAGCCCTTGATGTATCCCTAAATAATAGTGCTTCAAAACATTCACCCCATCCAGCGTGCTATCACCTAATAAGCTTAGGTAACGCAAAAACCGCAGCAAGAGGAGGACCTCTGCTGCGGTTTTGGATTACAGGCAGATATACCTGGGCCAAAGCGTGGCGGATCAAGGGTCTCTCTCTTTACGCTTACGAGGTTAGCTGTCGGATTCGGACGGTGAGAGTCGCCCTACCTATTGAGACTTATGCAGTCTCCTTTGGATTCACCCCAAGTAGGCCAGGTGGCCTGATGGTTCCCCCGTTCCCTGCGAATGCAGGAACTCAGCGTTGATTGTTTTTCATGAATTAGATTCAACCCGAATCATACTCTTTTCAAGATTTTCTGTAAAAAACGGAAAATGTTCTTTTAGAGCAATTTTAACCATATCCTGCCGACTACGACTGAAAAACGAGGTAAATAGGTATTTATGGCGTGTTATCGCGCCTCTTTCTCGCTCAGCCTCAGCTTCTTGCGTTTCTACCTATAATGGGAATTTGCAGTATTTTCGCTCTAAAAAGGTGAATAAAATCACATGGGTTATAGATAGCGATTAAACGCTCCAAACTCGAGTAAACAAGAGATATAGAGAGATTAGATATCAAGTAAGCGCTATCTAATGGGAAAATAGTTTTTAATTTGCATTATTTTGGCATCATTCAGGTTTTACAAGTCTTCGTGCATAAGAGTATGATTACTCCTGTTTCAACGACAATCGAATATTTGATCCGCTTAATTTCCGGTAAGGAAAGCGGGGGAACCAACAATCGGCAGCCGATGTGAGAGTCGGAAGCCGATTATGGGGTGAATCCTGTAGAGGGTGCGAGTGAGCTCGCATCTATACAGGTAGGGCGACTCTCACCGCCCGAATCCGACAGCTAACCTCGTAAGCGTATGGAGAGAGGATGAGTGCAATGTGACCGCTAGCGAGCCACAGAGGAGATCCTTTGTGGCTTTTTGCTGTGCTCTTAGAAGCAAAGCATTTATGGAGGCCTCCCCTAAGAGGTCGCTAAATTCATCATTAGCGGTATTTGTAAGGCAGCGTCTAATGACGTGACACAACCGAGCTTTAGGTTGTGCCCGAAAATGACGATAGGTCAACATCCTTTCGGAGATTTTCGTTGCCTCCTTGTTGTAAATGAGCAGGAGGAGAAAAAAGATGACGGATCAGAATGAATATGTGCTTGTATGTGCGCCTACAAAGGCGGGAGAACATTTCATTAAACTTCTGAAGTTCAGGGGTATTAAGATGGCGGGATTAACCAACAATGTGGCTGAGAAAGCTTTACTTGAGGAGCTCGGGATTGAGCAGGTTATTCTAGTGGATACCCGCCATCAGAACACTTGGTTTCGCCCATCGTTCCCGGTAGGCAGGGTATATCTGTTTGAGAGCAGCTTTCCGCTTTGCTGCCGCTATATTCAGATGTGCCGTACCTGGACGACACAGCCGATTTTTGTGATTACAAGTTCAATAAATCCTAGATTGGTCTATAAAAGACTTGGTGCGAGCTATGTAATCTATTCCCATAGTGGTGATGCTGATTTTCTAATCGATAGATCACCTCATCAAGGATAATGGAAGGAGTGCGGAAGATATGATGGATCTGTATATGGTGGCTTCGTTAGCTGTAATTTACGGGTTATTTTATGGTTTTATGCGCTGGTGCGCAGGTGTAGTTGAGGATACGGGGAGGGATAAGCTGTGATTCTAGTAATCGCTGTTACCCTACTGTTGTTTATATATCTGGTTTACGCGTTGATTCATCCTGAGAAATTTTAAGGAGGGGCATTCATGGGCATTTTGCAAATAGTCGTCGTAATTGTAATTCTCATCTTGCTGGTCAAGCCGATGGGAACGTATTTATATCATGTATTTTCTAACGAACCGAATCGTACGGATCGCTGGTTTGCAGGCACAGAGAAAGGTATTTATAAGCTGATCGGCCTGAAAAAACGGGACGGAATGTCCTGGAAGAAGTATGCACTCAGCTTTGTTTTAACTAATATCGTACTGGTTGCTTTCAGTTATATTTTTCTAAGATTACAGCGGGGATTGCCGCTGAACCCGAATGGAATTGCCGATATGGAACAGACGCTTTCATTCAATACGGTGATCAGCTTTATGACCAATACGAACCTGCAGCATTATAGCGGGGAGACGGGACTATCGTATTTTTCACAAATGGCAGTCATCACGATGATGATGTTCACGTCTGCAGCGAGCGGATTTTCTGTTGCGGTTGCTTTTGTCAGAGGGATTACAGGACAGAAATCAGTCGGGAACTTTTTCGAGGACTTCGTAAAAGCACATATTCGTGTATTCATTCCATTAGCTCTGCTAGTTTCATTGGTGCTGGTAGGATTGCATGTGCCACAAACGCTCAAGCCATCGCTTGAGGTCACTACACTTGAAGGGCAGACGCAACAAATCGCTATCGGTCCAGTCGCTTCTTTGGAATCAATTAAACACTTAGGTACGAATGGTGGCGGCTTCTTCGGAGCCAATTCAGCACATCCTTTTGAGAACCCTAATCCACTTACGAACGTTCTGGAGATTCTCTCTATGTGGATGCTGCCAGCCTCTTTGCCATATATGTACGGATTGTTCGCTAAGAACAAACGTCAGGGCTGGGTGATTTTCACAGCAATGATGACCTTGTTCGTATTACTGCTGGGATTGAATTATTATGCGGAAACCAAAGGCAATCCAGCTATCAATGCGCTGGGGATCGAGTCTTCGCAAGGCAGCATGGAAGGTAAAGAGGTACGTTTTGGTATCCCGCAATCTTCGCTGTTCACTTCGGTAACAACGGCAGCTACGACAGGTAGTGTTAACAATATGCATGATACGCTGACACCGCTGGGTGGCATTACCCCTCTGGCCCTAATGATGCTCAACAACGTCTTCGGGGGAAAAGGTGTCGGACTAATCAATATGCTGATGTATGCCATCATGGGTGTCTTCTTATGTGGACTAATGGTTGGCAGAACACCAGAGTTTCTCGGGCGAAAGATAGAAGCCAAGGAGATGAAGCTAATTGCGATTGCTATCCTAGTGCATCCATTCATTATCCTTGTACCAACAGCAGGTGCGTTCTTAACGGACTTGGGCAACGGTTCCATCACGAATCCCGGATTCCATGGACTTAGCCAAGTGTTATATGAATATGTCTCTTCTGCCGCGAACAATGGTTCAGGATTTGAAGGGCTTGCGGACAACACCACCTTTTGGAATGTTACAACCGGGATCGTAATGCTGCTTGGCCGTTATGTCTCTATAATCGCGATGCTGGCAGTTGCAGGCTCACTGATCCAGAAGAAGCCAGTTCCTGAGACGATTGGCACATTCCGCACAGACAATGGTCTGTTCACCGGAATTCTGATTGGTACCGTTGTAATTATCGGGGCTCTGACGTTTCTGCCAGTCATTGTGCTCGGCCCGATTGCAGAATATTTGACCTTACGGTAGGAAGAGGGAGAACAAGATGAGTACTGTAAAAAGAAAAAAGCTGCTGACGGGACCCATACTCCTAAGCGCTGTAAAGGATAGCTTTATTAAGCTTAACCCGGTGACGTTAATTAAAAATCCGGTCATGTTCGTAGTCGAAATCGGTACGATTATTGTATTGCTTATGGTACTGGCCCCCGGATATTTTAATG
This sequence comes from Paenibacillus sp. FSL H7-0323, assembly GCF_038002725.1. Classification (NCBI taxonomy): domain Bacteria; kingdom Bacillati; phylum Bacillota; class Bacilli; order Caryophanales; family Paenibacillaceae; genus Paenibacillus; species Paenibacillus sp. FSL H7-0323. Next base: position 5,493,274 of record NZ_JBBODB010000001.1, read on the forward strand.
CAGAGAAATCGGTAGGCTTCAATATCACAGTGTTGTTCATTCTGCTATTCACAGTGCTGTTTGCCAACTTCGCTGAAGCGCTGGCTGAAGGCCGCGGGAAAGCCCAGGCGGATTCACTCAAGAAAACGAAACAGGATATCACAGCTAACAAACTCGTTGGAGGGTCTGTGAAGACCGTTTCTTCTTCCGAGCTTCGTAAAGGAGATATTGTCATCGTCAGTCAGGGAGAACTTATCCCTGGCGATGGTGAAGTAATTGAAGGGCTGGCCTCCGTAGATGAATCTGCAATTACAGGTGAATCTGCACCTGTTATTAAGGAAGCCGGCGGAGATTTTGGCTCAGTCACAGGCGGCACCCGGGTAGTCAGTGATGAGATTAAAGTCAAAATTACCAGTGATCCCGGTGAGTCATTCCTGGATCGGATGATCTCCCTCGTTGAAGGGGCGAAACGTCAAAAGACACCCAATGAAATTGCACTAAATACACTCTTGATCAGTCTGACGTTGATTTTCCTGATTGTAGTAGTGACCTTGCGGCCAATTGCGACTTATCTGGGCGTTGATCTAGATATTCCTGTTATGATCGCCTTGCTGGTCTGTCTGATCCCGACCACAATCGGGGGACTGCTCTCCGCTATCGGGATAGCAGGGATGGACCGCGTCACACAGTTTAATGTCCTTGCTATGTCAGGGAAGGCCGTTGAAGCTGCCGGCGACATTAATACAATGATTCTAGATAAGACCGGTACGATTACTTTCGGAAACCGGATGGCGAGTGATTTTGTGCCTGTTGGAGATGAAACGGAAGCTGAGCTTACGGCTTGGGCAGCTATTAGTTCGCTAAAGGATGAGACTCCGGAAGGACGTTCGGTTATTGAGCTGGCTAAGAAGCTGGAGCGCAGCTATGACAGCAAACTTGCTGAAGGCGGAGAGTTCGTAGAGTTTAAGGCTGAGACCCGGATGAGTGGTATAGATCTCTTTGATGGACGATCTGTTCGTAAAGGGGCAGTCGATTCCGTGAAGAAATGGGTACAGTCGAAGGGCGGAGTCATTCCCGCGAACCTCGACAGTAATTCCGATGCTATCGCTCGGATGGGGGGGACCCCGCTTGCTGTTGCGGTAGACAACCGGATTTATGGACTTATTTACTTAAAGGATACGGTTAAGCCAGGCATGAAAGAGCGGTTTGATGAGCTGCGAAAAATGGGAATCAAGACTATCATGTGTACAGGGGACAATCCGCTGACCGCAGCTACTATTGCCCGTGAAGCAGGGGTAGATGATTTTATTGCAGAGAGTACACCTGAGGATAAAATAGCGGTTATCCGCCGTGAGCAGAACGAAGGCAAGCTGGTGGCAATGACTGGTGATGGTACGAATGACGCACCTGCCCTTGCCCAAGCTGATGTGGGCTTAGCGATGAACAGTGGGACTACAGCCGCTAAGGAAGCAGCAAACATGGTTGATCTGGACTCCGATCCCTCGAAGATCATTGAGGTTGTAGCTATTGGTAAACAGCTACTGATGACGCGGGGCGCGTTGACAACGTTCAGTATTGCGAATGATATCGCTAAATACTTCGCAATTATTCCGGCAATGTTCATGCTCGCCATTCCTGAAATGGAAGCCCTGAATGTCATGGGATTGGGTTCACCTAGCTCGGCAATTATATCTGCATTAATATTTAATGCGATTATTATTCCGCTGCTGATCCCATTGGCTATGAAAGGTGTCTCGTATAAAGCGATGAGTTCTACGAAGCTGCTGGGACGTAATATTTTTATCTATGGTTTAGGTGGAGTAGTCGTTCCTTTTGCGGGCATCAAGCTTATTGATTTGCTCGTAAGTGTATGGATTTAACAACGGATTGACTAATCATTGAAAGGGTGAGAGCATCGTGAATAACAGAAAATCGATTGCGGACGCTGAAGAACAGTTGTCATCATCGAAGGGTGCTAATTTCTTTATTATATTACGGCTATGTCTAGTGTTTATTGTTCTTTGCGGAGTGATTTATCCTCTGACTACTACAGCGATTGCTCAAGTTCTGATGCCATCGCAAGCGAACGGCAGTCAGCTGAAGAATGACGCTGGAGTAGTTGTGGGCTCAGAACTCATCGGGCAAAGCTTTACGGACCCGGCATTATTCCATGGCCGTGTATCCAGCATTGATTATAAAGCGGAAGCCTCAGGCTCCAATAACTACGGCCCATCCAACCCGGATATGCTGCAGCGGACGAAGGATTCCATTACACAGTGGCAGCTGGATAATCCGGATGTGCCTGTAAACAAGCTGCCGGTTGATTTAGTAACCAACTCGGGTTCAGGTCTTGATCCGCATATCACTCCTGCGTCGGCAATTGTGCAGATTCCCCGGATCAGTAATTTGACTGGGATTCCAGCCGCGCAGCTGGAAGAGCTAGTGAATAAGCAGACCGAAGGTCGTGATCTAGGGCTGTTTGGTGAAAAGCGGGTAAATGTTCTGAAGCTGAACATGGAGCTGCAGAAATTAACGAACAAATAAATATAGCTAATATCCCTGCCCGATTGTTCAAACTGGGTCAGGGATATCTTGCTTTCTGGCATAGAAGAGTGAATGGATGAACGGGTTATTAAGGAGTGGTCTTGATGGGAACATATCGGAGGAAGACGCCGGAGGAACTGCTGCTCTCTATTTATGAGCTGCATCGTGGACGCCTGAAGATCTATATAGGTCCGGTCAGTGGATCAGGCAAGACCTATCAGATGCTGCGTGAGGGTCAGGCGCTGAAAGCACAGGGCATCGATGTTGTAATCTGTGCGGTTTCAACCAACCAAAGTCCAGAAACAAGGGATCAGCTGGGTGACTTGGAACGGATTCCAAGTATTCATTGGTTTCAGAAGGAGATCGAGAAGAAGGATCTGGACGTGGGGGCCATTGTGGCGCGTAATCCAGAGGTTGTACTGACCGATGGATTGGCTCATCATAATCGCGAGGGTGCGGTGAGATCAACTAGGCTGGAGGATATCAAATATTTATTGGGCTGTGGAATTAGTGTCATCACAACTGTAAACGTATACGAGCTGGAGGGCGCAGCAGATCTTGCGCGGAAGTGGACGGGGATTGAGGTGGAATATTCCTTGCCTGCGGAAGTGCTCACCCTTGCAGATGATATCGTTCTAATTGATGTGACTCCGGAAAAGATACTTCAACGTTTGTCCGAAGGACATTTGGGCAAGAAGCAGCGGACTTCGCTTTTTAACAAAGGGAATCTAAGCAAGCTGCGGGAGCTGGCGCTGAGAATGGTTGCGGAGGATGTTAATGGTTCGCTGGAGAAGCATCGGGAGGAGCAAGGATTGCTGGGGGCTTCGGGGATTGCCGAAAAAGTGTTGGTGTCCGCACAGTATTATTGGAATGGCTCGATTCATATCCGCCGTGGGCAGCAAATCGCTAAACGGTTAAACGGAGATCTGGCGGTGGTATCCTTCTGGAAGCAGGGCCTGACGCCCTCTAAGGAAGCAGCAACCTTCAAGCGATCCCTATGGAAGCTGACTGAGAAGATTGGGGCCTCGATGGAGGAGATTTCTTTTCGCTCGAAGAGGGAGATTCCGGGACTTCTAGTGAAATACGCCATCCAGCATAATATTACCCGTATCGTTATGGGTCACTCTAAGCAAACGGCGTGGCAGGAGCTGTGGAAGGGTTCGATTGCTAACTCATTGTTAAAGCAAATCCGTGGAGTAGATGTGTTTTTCGTGGCTGATCGTGCTGAGCGTGAGGGAGAACGTGTTCTTCCTACCCGGCAGAGCCGAAATGAGCGGAAAGCTGATGCCTATCACAGATTAAGCACTCAGGAAGTAAAGGATAAAATCGATGCGATTCGTGGGGGCACATTTAAAGTGTACATTGGTGCTGCTCCCGGGGTGGGCAAGACTTATAAGATGCTGCGAGAAGGAAATGATCTCTTAAAGAGAGGGATCGATGTTGTTATTGGACTACTAGAAACGCATGGACGTAAAGAAACCCTTGAACAGATCGGTGAGCTGGAGATCCTTCCGCGACTGAGCATTGACTATCGGGGGACTGTCCTTGAGGAAATGGATACGGCAGCTATTATTAAGCGTAATCCGGAGGTCGTACTGGTAGATGAACTGGCACATACCAATATGCCGGGCAGCAAGCATAAGAAGCGGTATATGGATGTTATGGAGTTATTGGATGCGGGGATCTCTGTAATCTCCACAGTGAATGTTCAGCATTTAGAAAGCTTGAATGATGCAGTAGAACAAATTACCGGAGTTAGAGTTAGAGAGACTTTCCCGGACAGCATTCTGCAACGGGCCGACGAAGTTGAACTTATCGATGTATCCCCCAAAACACTGCAAGAGCGGATGAAGGATGGAAAAATATATGCGATGACCAAAGTGGATCAGGCGCTGGGTGCTTTTTTCAAAATCGGCAATCTAATCGCCCTCCGTGAACTGGCGCTGCGGGAAATTGCTGATGATGTGGATGAACGTCTGGAGGCCTGGGAACGTGTCGGGTCGCTGCGGGGACCTTGGCGGCGGCAGGAAGTGATCTATGTGTGCATCACCTTAGGAGATCATGCGGAACGTCTGATTCGGCGCGGTTTTCGGATTGCCTATCGTCTAAAAGCTTGCTGGTATGTTACGTACGTACAGGAATATAAGCAGAGCGGGCCTTCTTACGATAAACGAATTAATGATTTGAAAGAATTGACGGAACGACTGGGTGGAACGTTTAAGATGATTCCTAACGTGCTCCCGGCACGAGTGTCTTCCTTGCTGCTTGAAAGGTCTCAAGCCTTACAGAGCACACAGATTATTATCGGCCAGTCCCAACGCTCATGGGTGCGCAAATGGCTACGCGGGGATGTCACTAAACAGATTTTGCGTTCGGCCAGAAATGTAGATGTACTGGTCGTGGCAAATCTTATGCGTGAGGAACCCTAAGCTTTAGAACAATGAAAAAAAGGGATTCCTTGCCGAGTGGCTGCTGGAATCCCCTTTTTTGTAAGCATATATCAAGTGCTAAATAATTAAACGAATGAATTACTGAGCAGCTTCGAGAAGTGCTTTCAGCTCGGGAAGATTGAATCCTTTGGTGGCGTGATCCCCTGCTACAGTAACAGGAACACCCATGAAACCAAGCTTTTCGACTTCCTCTTGATAGACGGTGCTAGTCATAACATCTCTTACTTCAAAAGGGATACCTTGCTCCGTAAGATATTGTTTGACCAGATTACAGTCGCTGCAGCCTGCTGTTGAATAAACAATCACTTGCTGGCTCATTGGTTCACAGCCTCTTTGATAGCATCTCTTGTGATCTTCCAGTGGGAAGTGTTCCAGCGGACCTCATTATCCTCAAGCAGGAAGAGCTGTGGAGATTCATGCTTAATCCCGAAATCCTCGGCAATTTGATTGGAAACTGGACGATCCTCGATGACTAGAACTACTGCTGCTGCAGTATCCGCATCCTTTAGATAAGCCTGGAATTCTTCATTAGCTTTGGCGCTAATCGGGCAGGTAGTGCTGTGTTTGAACAGCAGCTTCTTGCCAGGTTTAGCCACATACTGCTCAAGATCTTCCAATGTATGAAGTTGTTGAATAGACATAGATATCACCCTCCTGGGATCGGTATTTTGCTAACCATTGTGTTGTTAACAACCTGTAATCATGATTGTAACATATATTAAATTTAAAACAAAAAGGATTCTGGAGCAGCTAATCCAAGGATGACTAAACCCTCATTTTAGTGCGTTGAAAAAAAGAGGACGGCATGCTAAGGTGAAAGGAAGACAACTTGCTTCAATAATCCTTACTAGGTAGGAGTGTTGATAAGAATGAACAGAGTCGCATGTGTGACTGGAGCTGATCGGGGTCTCGGATTGTCTCTTGTGCACTCTCTTTTAGAGAAACAGTTCTCAGTATTTGCTGGACAATACATGAGAGATACAGATGAATTGAAAGCGCTTAAAGAGGAGTATCCGGAACAGCTGGAACTTATTCCACTCGATATTGGTAGTAAGGACAGTGTAAAGCAGGCAGCAAGGGCTATCGCCAGCAGAACTGGGCATGTTGATATTCTTATTAATAATGCCGGAATTATTCATTCCGCAGATGATGCTACGATGCTGGTGGATATGGATGATGAGGGCATGGCGGAGATTTATAATGTGAATACGCTAGGCGCGTTGAGAGTCAGCAATGCACTTATGGGACTTTTATTGCAAAGTAAGGATAAATTGATTGTTAATATTTCTTCGGAAGCGGGCAGCATTGGCAGAAATAAACGTATTAATATGTACGGCTACTGCATGTCTAAGGCGGCTCTCAATATGCAATCCTCCCTGATGCACAATCATCTAAAGACGCTTGGGGGTCAAGTGATGGTGTTTCACCCCGGCTGGATGAAGACTTATATGCATGGCGAAAAAAATGAGCAAGCGGATATTTCACCCGATGTGTCTGCAGACCAGATTATAAGTCAGGTTATGGAGTATAAAAAGCATCTAGGGGATGAGCCGGCCTATCTTGACGTGGATGGAAATACATGGCCTTGGTAGATGGGCTTCCCGTAATCAAAAAAACTACACGAAGAAAGGCGATGATAGGATGTCTACACTAAAAGCACTGGCACTCGGAAGTTATTCGGAGGTTAAATATCACCCATTTGCGGGAGTAGACCGGGAGATTGAGCAGATCCTTGCCAATGATCTGCAGGTATTCTCCTCGGAGGATTATGGGCTGCTTAATAAAGAAACATTATCTGACTACAAGCTGGTGATCTCTTATACCGAATTCTCCGATTATAAAATACCGGCGGAACAAAGCAGCGCATTGCTCTCCTATGTGGTTAACGGTGGCGGATTACTAGTGGTACATAACGGAATCTCCTTACAGCGTAATCAGGAGCTAGGCGCTATGCTGGGAGCGCATTTCACTCATCATCCAGAATTCACTTCGCTCCAGATGTCCATACCGGCACGGGAGCATCCCATTATGCAGGGGATCGAAGAATTTGTGATCGATGATGAGCCTTATTATTTTGAGCAGCATCCCTATTTCGAAACAACTGTGCTTATGGAATATCCTCATGATGGGGCAATGAGACAGGCAGCTTGGTGCCATGAATTTGGTCTAGGCCGGGTTGTTTATTTAATGCCTGGTCATCATTTGCCGTCATTTTCCGTAGAGCCCTTTCGCCAGATGATTCTTAGAGGTGGACTTTGGGCGGCAGGATTATTGTAGGATATAAGCGGATATACCTGTTGTAAAATAAAACACGAGTCCAACTGCGGGTTAGCCGCGGTTGGATTTTTTTTGTTGACTCTAACATTGGTGTCAGGGTTTATACTGGTGTAGAACAATTCTCATGAACCCCGGGGAGAATGCTATGAAAATAGGTGAGCTTGCTAAACTGACGGGCGTAAGCGTCCGTTCACTTCGTTACTATGAGAGTCAAGGATTAATCTCGCCGATCCGTCAGGCCAACGGATATCGGGAGTATTCTTCACTTGCTGTAGAGACGGTAGAAACGATTAAACTATATTTGAACCTGGGTCTGTCGACAGAGCAGATCGCGGGCTTTCTACATTGTGTCTTGAAGAACAAAGAAGCTTTCTGCGCAGAAGTGATGCCACTATACCGCAGTAAATTGGAAGATATTGAACGTCAGCTTGTAGAGCTGAATCAGATCAAGAGAAATTTGGAAGAACGAATGGCATCTATTCTGCAGGAGCAGGATGAGAGCAAGTTGGGAACGTGTCCACTGGAGAACTTGGAATAGTACTGCTGGTGTTGAAAAATATGAGGAGGAATGGCAAATGTCTATTATAAATGCCGATAGTGCGGATTGGGTGCGGTCAGAAATACGTGGTGGAGGAACGGTACTGGTGGATTATGGTGCGCCATGGTGCCCCCCTTGTAAGGTGCTGCTGCCTGTTCTGGAAGATCTTCACCAGGAATATGGAGACGATGTTTCTATTGTTAAGGTGAATTGTGATGAACTGCCGGATTTGGCTGGAGAAGCGGGTGTTATGGGGATGCCTACAGTCATTGTATATAAAGAGGGGCAGCCTGTGGAAAAGCTGGTCGGTCTGCGTCCGAAAGCAGCCTACCAAGGCATACTGAACAAGGTTCTTCAAGCATAAGGCGATAATTTTAAAGATGAAATTAGGGAGACTCCATATTGTGGGGTCTTTTTTGCGTGCATGATTTACCCATCTTCGGTAAAAAATACGAACACAGTTATAAAGGAGGTGATGAGGGTGTGGAATATTATTCTAGAGATAATTCCTAAATGGAGTGTGATTTTCCAAGCTATTATGATCTTTTTCGTTCCGTTTATTCTAATCCGGATGATGAGTTGGGCTAATGTAAAGGAAGATACGATAAGTACTAGAGCAAAAAAAGCTGCCGGCAGCATAGGTGGGGGTGTTCCTTACGGAGAAGCCTCTCTAGGTTCTAGCAATACGAAAAAGGTTGCTAAGGCGGACGATTCTGTTGGAATCATTGAAGAATCTTCTACAGGAGCAAGCTATAGCGGTCAATTTCGGGAGGATTTGCAAAGATTTAAAGAGATGAGCACAGATATGCATGATGTGAGTTTTCGGGAGTTACGTATCGGAGGTATAAAGCTGCAAGCGGCCCTTATATTTGTAGATGGACTGACAGATAAAGATAAAATGGATCGGAATATTCTGAAGCCTTTAATGAATGCCTATAAGGTTTTTAAGGATCCCCATACGATACCGGAAGCAAAGGATCTAAAAGATATTCTCATTCATGAGATCGTGCTTATTTCGGAAGTTGAGTTTACAGATGATGTGAAGCTCTCCCTTCAAAAGGTGTTGTTCGGCTCTGTAGTGCTGTTAGTAGAAGGGATACCGGAGGCTATTGTGCTCAGCACCCCGAAGGGGAACACAAGAGGGATAGAGGAGCCTGAATCAGAAGCTGTCTTGCGGGGATCTCGAAGCGGATTTAATGAGACGTTAAGTGACAACACGGCATTACTGCGCCGACATGGGCAGAGCACAGAGCTAGCCATGATTTCTTTTACTGTAGGCAAGAGGATGAAGAAGGATCTGGTTCTAACTTATATCAAGGACATCGCGAATGATGAACTGGTCGAAGAAGTCAAAAGAAGAATCAGGACGATTGATATAGATGATGTGCAAGAATCTGGTTATGTGGAGCAATTAATCGAAGATAATAGCTTCACGCCATTCCAGCAGATTCAGAATACGGAAAGACCTGACCGCGTAATGGCAGCGTTATTGGAAGGGAGAGTAGCTATCCTGCTGGATGGCACACCCTTTGCCTTGATCATGCCCGTGTCCTTCGGGATGCTGCTGCAATCCCCAGAGGATTATTACGATCGGTGGATGGTGGGGTCGTTGGTGCGCTTACTGCGTTTTCTCGCCGCATTGATATCAATGTTTGCACCGGCACTATATATTTCCTTCCTCTCCTTTCAGCCGGGATTGATTCCGACAAAGTTGGCCATTTCAATCATCAGCTCCCGCCAAGGTGTACCTTTTACAGTATTAATCGAAGCCTTAATCATGGAGACCTCGATTGAAATATTACGGGAGGCTGGACTCCGGCTACCTAAACCTATCGGTCCTGCAATGGGGATTGTAGGCGGTCTGATCATCGGCCAAGCCGCGGTAGAAGCAGGAATCGTGAGTCCTATTCTAGTTATCGTTGTTTCAGTTACAGCAATTTCCTCCTTCACCATCCCTATGTATAGTGCAGGAATGACGCTGCGTATGCTCCGTTTTGTAGCCATGTTTTTTGCAGCAGTCTTTGGATTATATGGAGTGGTGTTATTCTTTCTTTTCATCAGTGCCCATTTAATCAAGCTAAAAAGCTTTGGCATGCCTTATCTTGGCATGTTTATCCCGTATAAGATTAAGGATTGGAAAGATTTTATATTCCGTATGCCGCTGCAATTTCTAACAGGCCGCCCTACGCTGTTGAAGCCGAAGGACCCCCGACGCAAAGGGTGAGAGATCGAAGTAAAGGAGGAAGCGAATATGAGTACCGAGGTGAAGGACCGAATTACTGCTGTTCAAGCGACGATCATATTAGCCAATTATACTATTGCGGCAGGGATACTTACACTTCCTCGGACGATTGTAGAGGCGAGTGAAACTCCAGACGTGTGGATCTCCGTTTTTTTAGGGGGAGTAATTACCTTTTTAACGGGTTTAATTATAGTGAAACTTAGCCAACGGTTTCCAGGTCAAACTATTTTTCAATTTAGCGGGAAAATCATTGGCAAGCCACTTGGAGTGATGCTCTCTATATTAGTGATTGTTTATTTTCTGTGTATAGCCAGTTTTGAAGCACGTTCCGTACAGGAAGTGACCTCTTTTTTTCTGCTGGAGGGAACCCCTCCTTGGGCTATTGTTGCTGTGTTTATTTGGATAGCCTTCTATTTATGCAGAGGAGGACTTAATGCTATCACTAGCATGTGTAGGTTGATTGTTCCGATTACTTGGACAGTTTTTGTTGGAGTATGCTTGCTTAGTATTGAAGTTTTCGATATCGATAATTTGCGGCCTTTTCTTGGAGATGGTTTAGGACCGGTATGGAAGGGCATCAGGCCAACCATTCTGACTTTTACTGCTGGTGAAGCGATGCTGTTCGTTGTTGCTTTTATGGATAAGCCACAAAAAGCAGTAAAGGTAATTATTGCTGGATCATGTATATCAACGTTCTTTTATCTTTTAGCTGTTGTAATGACTATTGGTGCGTTTTCTATAGATGGAGTGGTCACAAGAACTTGGCCATTTCTTGATCTAGTGAGAAGCTTTGAGGTGAATTATCTTATTTTTGAGAGGTTTGAATCGCTGCTGCTGGTAATCTGGATTATGCAAATTTTCTGCACCTTCTGCATCACTATTTATGCTGCTGCTTTGGGAGTTTCTCAAATATTTCATAAACGATTTAATAGCTGCTTATTGGCTATACTTCCAGTAGCCTATCTAGTTTCCAGAATGCCACCAAATGTGAATGCTCTATTTGCATTAGGGACAGTCGTAGGTAATTGGATGATCGTTTTATTTGGATTAATTCCATTGCCGCTATTGATCATCGCACATTTCCGGAGGGCGGCTTCATGAAAAAATGGAGAGTGTCGATTACATTTCTTATAGTATGTATTCTGTTGACCGGTTGCTGGAGCAGTACACCTGTTGAGGAGTTAAGTATGGAGATTGGTGTTGCCCTGGACAGTGCGGAGCAGAACGAGAACGAAGAGGCTACTCAGCAAGGAGGTGGGGGGAAGCCCATGCCTAAACAAATCATGAGTACTTATCAGTTTGCGATTCCTCAAGGCTCGGGAGGGTCAGGTATGAAGTCTGGTGCGGCCTCATCCTCAACCAGAAATTACTATAACATGAGTGAAGTAAGTGATTCTATGTTTGAAGCATTACGGGCACTTTCACTGCGTACTAGACGTACTCCAATCGGACATCACCTTAAGGTCATTGTGATCGGTGAGAAGCTTGCACGCTCTACCAAGTTTTCTGAGTTAATTGATTTCTTTAGCAGGGATAACGATATCCGTCCCAGTGTTCTACTATATGTCAGCAAGGGAAAAGCCAGAGATGTATTGGAAAATGCGCTGCCGGGCCAAACCCCGTCATTTGTATTAGAGGGGATTTTTGTGAATAGAAGTCGGAGCACGAGGATATGGGAGCCGGTTTCAATAGCTAAAGTGGCGGGTCCTTTGCATGGTAAAAGAAGTTTCATGTTGCAGAATGTAATTTCTTTAGAAAAAGAGAAGGAGACAAAGCTGGATGGAGCAGGCGTAATTAAAGGGAAAACGGGAAAGCTCGTTGGTTTTTTAGATGCATCGGAGCTGGAAGGTATGGTTTGGCTGACTGGAAAGGGAGAGGGGGGTGCTCTCAAAGCATACGACCCGTCTAACAATAAGCTCATTACCTATGAAATCAAATCTCTGGGTAGTAAGTATAAAGCTAATGTGAAGGATGGGAAGATCTCTTTTCATGTGAAAATAGAATCTACGGGGAGATATGGTGAGGCTTTTGCCAAGAGTGCAAAGAAGTTACATGACGGCATTGTAAAGGAGGATAAAGCAGTGCTGGAGAAGCATGTCTTAGACATGCTTCAGGTCACTGTGAAAAAAATGCAGAAGGAGCTGCATACAGAGGTTGCAGGTTTCGGCAACGCTTTGCGTATTCAACATCCAGCCGTATGGCGGAGCGTAGAGGATAACTGGGATGAAACCTTTAGTGAGATTCCGATTACCTATGAAGTGAAACTGAATATTGAAGAGTATGGTGCATCAGATACAACGGCTGAATAGAAAGGACCATTTGCAATGTTGTATGGAGCTACTTCGTTTGTGTCTGGATAGGAATGACATCATTATGATGCAGTGCATCGAGCACTTCATCCTTTAATTGCGACGTGAAGGCATTCCATGCTTTTTTACCGATGTCCAGCTCTTCACGTCCAATAGCATTCAGTGTTTCCAGCCATAGACGTTTGTCGTTAATCAGCCCAAGTTGATCTTGAATCTCCTTATAGATCTCCTCATGCGCATGGAATTTCTGATTTAATGCAAAATCGGCTGCACTCGCGGTATAACGCAGTTCCTTAGCAGCGATTCTTAGCTGGTGCAAAGCGTCGAAGGCTTCTTTAGATTCGGCATTGTCTTCATGGAAAATAGCTTTACAGGTTTTTTTCTTCTGCTCATAAGCGATCTCAAGCTCACGCATAACAACGTTAACATTCTTTTTGGCGGCTAGGGCTTCAAGCTGCTCGCTTAGGAAGGTCTTCCACTTTTCCTCGAGGTCTTCATTAATTAGTTCAGGCAGCTCCTTAGCGAGCTTCTTGCGGTAAGTTTTGCGCTTGTCCTTTTGGTACGCAATCACTGCCTTTAACAGGTCTGCAGTTTTGGAATCTCCGTTCTCCTTCGCCTGCTTGCGCTTGTTCTTGAAAGATTCTATTAGAACATCTGCATCTCGCACTTTACCTAATCTCTTTTGCGCTTTTTTGAAAATAGGGTACAGGCCTGAAGTGTGCCGCGGATCAAGAATGGATAATAGACTTAGCAGCTTACGGCAGTTCACTCTTGCCTGGTGGATATCTTCATCAGCGAATTTATTTAATGCGTCATGGCTGTAATCCCAAAAGTTGATATAAAGGTGGTTAAGGGCTTGTTCCCATTGCTTTGTTTTGGTTAGCTGTCGTTCTTTGGTCAGCTTGTCTCCTGTCATGCAGCATCACTCCTTAACGTTTGGGATAGCATGAATTTAGGGCTTCCCCTATTATGCTCTGGGGTAAGTCCATTTACTATAAGAATAGCGTTATCATAACCTCATTTCAATTCTCTACTCACAGCATGGAGACAGATCGGTTACAATATTACTATCATTATTTATACGGATAGGCTTGGATCCTTAGCTGGTAGAGAATAGCAGGTCTCGTGGCTCATATTCGGGAAAGAGGGGCTTTGGTGGATACTCGTGAGTATGATTCAATATTTAGTAAACTTCCTTCAGAAATGGGGCTCTTTCAACATCTGAGTGCAAGGGATGAGAGCAAAGGTATAGAAGTAGATAGCTTAGAGGATATGTTGGTCCCGTTCGCTTTTGAGGAAACCTTATGCCGGGATGTTGGAGCGGGCATTATACCTCCTAGCTTGCATCTGTGGAGTCATTCTGGTGGTGTAGCGCTTGGACTTCGGGACAGTAAGCTACCGTGTGCAGCTCAGGCGATGCTCACGCTTGAGGCGCAAGGGATTAGAACGGCGGTTAGGCATTCCGGCGGGGCTGCGGTGCCTCTGGATGCAGGGATCATTAATGTTTCTCTAGTTCTGCCCAAAGGACGTGGAAAGCTGGACTTTCATGATGACTTTAAGCTCTTGGCTGCTTTGATCACGGAAGCGGTTGCTATAAGTCATCCACAGGCTGCGGCGCAAATTGAGGCTGGTGAGATTGTTGGTTCTTACTGCCCTGGTGATTTCGATCTGGCCATTGGTGGCCGGAAGTTTTGTGGTATTGCTCAGCGTAGGCAGAACAATGCCTATTTTGTACATGCATTTGTTGTAGTTTCTGGCTCGGGACAAGAACGCGGTGAACAAATTCGTAATTTCTATGCGCAAGCCTCCGGAGGAGACTCCTCACTATCATATCCACGGGTTCGTCCAGAGACGATTGCTGGACTGGGTGAACTTGGTGGACCTGAAGTGGCGAAAGTGTTTGTGGAGGGGATTATTCAGGCTTTAATTCGTCGTGGAGTCTCTCTTAGAGCATCCCGCATTTTGCAGCAAGAGACAGGATACAGCTTGGACTATGATGATCCACGTGTGCTCGATGCAACGCGGGTGCTGCGCGAGCGGTATTCCTGAGGGCTGAGCATGGGTTGGAGTCTGTTAAAAAAGGACGTAACGGAAAGCTGGATAGAGCCAGCCTACGTAACGTCTTTTTTAATATTCAACAATGACGCTCTTTTAATTATACAACTCAGGACGTCTGTCCGAAAAAATCGGAATTTGTTTCCTAATCTCACGCACCTGATGTAAATCGATCTCTCCGGTTAGAATTTCTTCCTCTTCAGAAGCCTCACACACAATATCTCCCCAAGGATCAATAATCATTGAATGCCCAGCAAAGATATTGGCAGGATCGCTGCCTGCACGGTTGCAGGCTACAACAAAACATTGGTTCTCGATGGCCCGGCTGATCAACAGCGCCCGCCAGTGGGACAATCTGGGCAGTGGCCATTCAGCGCAGACGAACAGGATTTCCGCTCCTTGTGCGGTATGGGCGCGAACCCACTCCGGAAAACGGATATCATAACAGATTAGCCCTGCACATAACGTATTGTCTAATGTGAATAGTCCTTTGGCTTCTCCCGGCTGCAGATACAAATGTTCATCCATCAGCTGGAACAAATGCAACTTGCTGTATTGTCCGACGAGCTCACCTGATCGATTAAATACATACATACGATTGGTTACACCAGTATCATTTCGGCTAGCGACAGAACCAGCGATGATATTGATGCTGTATTGTTTAGCCAAGCTGGAGATAAATGCCTTGGTAATTTCTCCTTCCGGATCGCCAATATCTTCTAAGCGAGTCAGATCATAACCAGTGGTCCATAGCTCAGGGAGAATCAGACAATCGGGGGCAGCGACAGCGGCTTCTTTTATTTTCTGGACAACAGCAGCATAATTCATAGCGGGATTGCCAAATGCTATATCCAGCTGAATCAGGGATATTCTCATAGGTATCCTCCTCTTTTGTTCAAGCGTATAGCACCGGATGAGGATAAGCAATGTTGATTTTTTAAAAATGATTTGATATATTAGTTGACGGGTCAATGATTATGCGTTAGTATAATTTTATACAAAACAATTGCATGCAATTAAATATAGAAAGGAGGTATATTTTGACGGAGTACTGTCCTGAGGAAGAACATATATTTGAACTGCTGCAGGCCTTAAACAAAGGAATCTCTCCAAAATTCGAACGTTGTGCAGGGATCAGTCCCACACGGCTTCGCCTCCTGCATGAACTGTTTCGGGTAGATGAAGTCAGCCAAATTAGTCTGCAAAAGGAAATGGATATTGATGCGGCAGCCGTCACACGTCATCTGAAGGGATTGGAAGAGAGTGGCATGATCGCTCGCCGCAATAACCCAGCCGATAACAGGGTCACATTGGTCTCATTAACCGATCAAGGTCGGGAAAGAATGGTTAAATATAGCGAAGAGAAAAGGCGGTTTATCGCTACTCTGCTAACAGGTTTTAACGATCAGGAGCGAGCAGTGCTCATTGATATGCTCAATCGTCTGCAATCTAATATCATTCTGTTGTAACTTACAAAACACACTCAAAGGAGAATTAAACATATGAACGCTACACAAACAAATGATTTTCAAGAAATTATTACAGGACGCCGCTCTATCCGCAAATATGATCCATCCGTTAAAATCAGCAAAGAAGAAATGACACAGATCCTTACCGAAGCTACACTTGCTCCATCTTCAGTGAACATGCAGCCTTGGCGTTTTCTGGTCATTGAAAGTGACGAAGCTAAAGCTACCTTAGCGCCTCTCGCTCGTTTTAATAACGTACAAGTAGAGACTTCTGCGGCTATGATTGCCATCTTTGGTGATTTGAACAACTTCGATTACGCTGAAGAAATTTACGGTACGGCTGTTGAACGTGGACTTATGCCTGCTGAAGTAAAAGAAAATCAATTAACCAGATTATCCGCTCATTTCGCTAACCTGCCACGGGAAATTAACAGAGACACCGTGCTTATCGATGGCGCACTTGTTGCTATGCAGCTGATGCTGGTTGCTCGTGCACATGGTTACGATACAAACCCAATTGGTGGATTTGAAAAAGACCAAATCGCTGAAGCGTTTGGTATGGAAAAAGATCGTTATGTTCCTGTAATGCTGCTCTCCATTGGTAAAGCTGTAGATGCAGGTTACCCCTCTGTTCGTCTGCCTATCGATAAAGTTGCTGAGTGGAAATAATTATAAAGTTAGTAAGCCAACGCGCTACCATAAACACTAATCTTAGGAGGAATATACAATGATCATTATTCATGCTGTACTTAAAGTTAATCCAGAGCGTCGTGAACAGTTTTTGACGGAGTCTAAAGCATTACTGGCTGCTACTCATGCTGAAGAGGGTAACCTTTCTTATGAGCTATATGAGAATGCTGGAGAAGCCAACTCATTTATTATGATTGAGCAATGGCGTGATGCTGAAGCAGTATCCAGCCACAATACGAGCGCTCATTTCACTGCTTTCTCAGCTAAAGCTGGCGAATTCTTGGCTGCTCCTCTAGATGTTAAAGTATTTAGCGCAGAACAGGTAAAATAAGCTGTCTCCATTCTTAGCGAATTTTGTTTAAACCTTAACAGGGATGATCTATAGCCATAAAGGCTGTGGGGCATCCCTGTTTTGCATTTCACCCCGTTTATAAAAAGGAAATCTAGGGTATCTATCCTTACCTTGATTCAAAGGCATGCAATATAAACGATGGGGGACTTTACATATGAAGACACAGAGAAATATGATTGATTTCTTGAATTATTATCTATCCGGCGGATCGCTTGCCCGTATTATGGGTGTAGCAGGAGAAGAGGTGGAGCGTAAGCTTGAGGGGATAGACCTAGAGGCTGCCAGAGCCTATCGTCAGACGCTTGGCGGGGTCATTACGACAAGTCAGCAGCTATTCCAGCTTCCTGGATTTAGTCCAAGCTTACTGGAACAACTTACTGAAGTATTGGGCAGACTAGACTCAGGCAAGCTAAAGGTTCTGGCTCCGCAGACTACGTGGAATAATCAAGTAACACCTTACGTGAATGGTCCAGAGTGTCTAGGAATGATATTAGAGGAGATCAGAAAAGCGCAGCATTATATCCACCTGTCTGTCATGCTTTTTTTTAATGATCGTTCGGGGAATCTGGTTGCAGATGAACTGTTTTATGCTCTTAAGCGTGGCGTTAAGGTAAGGGTTATGGTCAATTACACATTGACGGCTTTGGGGTACGGAAATAATCTGGAGTACGGCCAGTTCTCCAAGATTGCTGATCAGCTTGAGAATGCAGGCGCCAAGCTGCTGAATACCTTCAATTCGTATTATACAGCCATTGAATGGCGGGTGAAACGAAAGGCGCTGGAGCAAGAGGGAGTGCCGGAAAGTATCCTGTTTCTGCAGGATAAAGTGCAAGAGGATGTTGAGGTTACAGGACTGAATGTCATCGATCATCGGAAGTTTATGGTCATAGATGGGGTAACCTCGATTATAGGCAGTGTAAATATTGGTGACCAATATACGTATGAGACCCCAGTGCAGGCATCCTCTGCAATGAGTATAGATGGACATCCACAGGGGATTCCTAGTAAAGAGGCTGAGTGGCATGATGGCTGCTTCCGGATTCGCGGCGCAGCAGCGCAGCCTTTGAATGCGATGTTCTATTCTCGCTGGCTGCTTCTAGGCGGAGATCATTTTGATGTGAATGATGTCTTTTATTATCCGGATGTGGATTATCATTTTGGTGAGGAAGAATGTACGCTGTTAGCAAGCTTTCCAGGTAACCCGATTAACCTGATTCAACAATATTATCTGGATTTAATTACTTACGCGGCTGAAGAGACTATCATCGTGAATCCTTATTTGATTGATCAGGATTTTTGGGATCGGCTCGGGCTGCTTGGTCCGGAATGCTCGTGTAATTTGAACATTTGTAACCCGCTGGAGGTTAATGATCATCCTACAAATCGCGCGGCGGTAAGAGGCAATATGTATATGCCGTTTATTAACGGTGTTTCCTTCTATGACTACAGTGCCACCGGTCGATTTTCCCATTGGAAAATTACCTATGATCATAGATCACAAGCCGTTTTTCATGGTTCATATAATATCAACGAAAGAAGTGCCTGCCACGATTTTGAGCTGGGAATGCTGGTAAAAGGGGAGGCCTTTGCAGAGCAGATAAAGTCTATGATCGATTATGACCTGAGTGTTTCGCGGAAGATTACCAGTAAAAGTGAGTTCTTTAAGCATCCTTGGTTACACCCTAGTACTTATCTGAATAAGGCAACCCAGAATTATACTTGATAAATTGGGCTAATTCTCATGATATAATGATCGTTATAAATCATTAGGGTGGAGTATGGGCTATGCAAATCAAAATTACAAAAAGTGGTTTGAAAAAGGACGAGGTATT
The DNA here is from genome assembly GCF_038002725.1 of Paenibacillus sp. FSL H7-0323. Taxonomy (NCBI): domain Bacteria; kingdom Bacillati; phylum Bacillota; class Bacilli; order Caryophanales; family Paenibacillaceae; genus Paenibacillus; species Paenibacillus sp. FSL H7-0323. The sequence continues at coordinate 5,512,011 of NZ_JBBODB010000001.1, forward strand.
TTTTCTCACAGAATTTGGGGAGGGCCGGGGAATCTGGTGTGGTGCTCCTGTGAATCCAGGGGCAGAAATGGATGTGGAATTCGAGCTTTCGGAGCTGCTTATGAGGTGGGTGGATATCCATCCTGTGCCTGCAGGTGAGTTCAACATCAGGCTCGAACAGGATAGGGTTATTTTTACGGGCGTGTTGGAGAATATTGAAGAAGATGGCACAGGATTTTTACGAATAGGTGAAGGGTTAGTGATGTTCGAGTGTCTCGGTGAACCTATGGCACTGGGTGTGTTCGTAGAATTGCAGGTCCGTGATGTGCGAATCTATCCCTTCAGTATTTGACGCTTCTTAGGGACTAAGATAACATACAAAGATAACATTAGATTCAGAAAGTTAAGCATGAGGAGTAGAAAGCTATGAACACCGAAATTCAGCAATTTAAGACCGAATTCTTCAAGGCGCTGGCTCATCCGATGCGTATTCGTATTCTGGAGCTGCTTAGCGAAGGTGAGAAGAATGTGAATGAACTGCAGGCTATTCTCGGCTCGGAAGGTTCTGCTGTATCCCAGCAGCTAGCTGTTTTACGCGCCAAAAATGTAGTAACCAGTGTGAAAGAAGGCACCACAGTCATTTATGCCTTACGTGATCCTCTGATCAAGGACCTTCTGGTCGTGGCCAAACAAATATTTGATAACCATCTCGTGAATACCATTTCATTGCTGGAAGGCATGCGCGGCGAGTGAAAATGGAATAGATTAACGTTATTTTGGCGTTGACAACAGTCGCGTCCTAGAGTAATGTTCTTCTTATATTCAAATAATCAGATATTTAAAGAAAAGAAGGTTTGAACATGACAGGGCGGGGTCGTTATAAAGGCTACAACATGAACGCTTTTCGCAAGGATTTGATATCAGGGACAATCGTCGGGGTTATTGCCATTCCTTTAGGGATGGCATTTGCTATTGCTTCTGGTGTAAAGCCGGAATATGGCATTTATACGACAATCGTTGCCGGCATATGTATTTCATTGTTCGGGGGATCGAAATTTCAGATTGGTGGACCGACAGGTGCATTTATTCCTATCTTGTTTGCCGTTGGGATGCAGTATGGTTATGAGAACCTGCTGTTAGCGGGGATGATGGCGGGGGTTATTTTAGTCCTCATGGGATTGTTAAGGCTGGGTGTACTGATTAAATTTATTCCGAAGCCGGTCACGATTGGTTTCACAGCAGGCATAGCGGTTATTATCTTCACCGGACAGATTGCTAACTTCCTTGGGTTAAGGGATATTGAACGGCACGAGAGCTTTGTAGATAACATGAAAGAAATTGGACTTCATCTATCGACGATCAATGGATATAGTATCCTGACCGCCGCGATTTGTCTGGCCGTTGTTATCCTAGCGGTTCGCTTCGCTCCGAAGGTGCCGGGTTCATTGGTCGGTCTTCTTTGTGCAACTGTCATAGCAGCGTTATTTTTTAGCGGTAAGGTGACTACGATTGGTTTGGCCTATGGGAATATCCCTAATACATTGCCAAGCTTCCGTTTTCCGACCATTACCTGGGAGCGGATTACACTGCTGATTCGTCCGGCCTTTATCATCGCGATGTTGGGTGCTATTGAATCCTTATTGTCAGCTGTCGTAGCTGATGGGATGACGGGCAGCCGCCATAACAGCAACCGTGAACTGATTGGTCAGGGAATCGCCAATATTGCAGCTCCATTGTTTGGAGGAATTCCAGCCACAGGTGCCATTGCCAGAACCGCCACAAATATCAAAAGCGGCGCAGTTTCTCCGATCTCAGGGATCGTTCATGGGGTAGTGGTATTCCTAATTCTTCTGTTGTTTGCACCCTATGCTTCTAGTATTCCGTTGGCAGCGATGGCTCCTATCTTGATGGTAGTGGCTTGGAATATGAGTGAGCGTAAACAATTTCTTCATTTGCTTAAAATCAAAACAGGTGATTCTTTGGTATTATTCATCACTTTCTTGTTGACGATATTTGCAGATTTAACGCTGGCCGTAGAGGTGGGATTGATTCTTGCGGTGATTTTGTTTGTGAAACGGATGGGAGAGGTTCATCTGGTATCCAAAGTATTGCCTGATCCTAATTCCGTCAAGGTAGGAGCACATATGGTAACGGAGAGTCATGATTGTCCGCAGATTGGGATTTATACCGTGGAAGGGCCGCTGTTTTTTGGCGCTGCGTATAGATTTGATGATACCATGCCGGGTTATGGCTCAGATCAACCGAAAATTATATTAATGCGGATGGGAAAAGTGCCATTCATGGATACTACGGGTGAATCCAATCTGGCGGAGCTGGTGCGGCATCTCCATGCTGTTGGAGGGAAACTGATGATCTCCGGTGTTCAGCCGCAGCCGCTTGAGCTTCTTAAGAGAACCGGGCTATATGACAAAATAGGAGAGGCACAGTTCTATCATCATACCGGTGAAGCGATCAATGAAGCTCTTAGCAGTATTAATCACAATAAATGTATCGGATGCAGTCATGCGGCGTTTAGGGAGTGTACGGCATTATCCTGTCAGGAGGATGCAGGTGGACTACGAGGTCTGACAGGACGCAAGAAGCCAGCATTGCCTCTGAACTAATCAGCGGTACTTGAGCTTAATAAATAAAGTCGGCCTGGGCGCTATTCTTGCGTCTGGGCTTTTGTATTAAAATTGGACTTCGGAATTCTGAATTTGTACAATTGGGTATAAGTTTAATGTAATCAATATCGATAAGGAGAATATAAGCTCATGAAGGAATTGAATTATCCGAAGGTGTTTATGCTCTTGGCGGGATTGTCTGTCGCTACATTGGCGGTATATCGTGTAGTGTCACTTCAGACGGATTCGTTTTACGCTTTTTTAATTTGGAATTTGTTCTTAGCTTGGATTCCGTTTTTATTCTCCATGGCTGCTTATGAGCTAGACAAAAGGAAGATAGGCGGTCTATTACTTCTTCCTTTGGGTGTCGCGTGGTTGCTGTTCTTTCCCAACGCGCCTTATCTCATGACTGACCTGGTGCATTTAACGGTAAGAAAAAGTAGATATATCGTGGAGGGAGCCATTCAGAATCGCTACTGGTATGACTTGGTCACTCTTTTATTGTTCACCTGGAGTGGATGGTTGACCGGTTTTTTCTCATTGTATCAGTTCCAGACGGTCATTTATCGTAAAAGCAACCTGCTGTGGTCATGGGTATTCGTGCTTGCGGCATGTATGCTCGGGGGATATGGTGTACTGCTTGGCCGAGTCTACAGACTCAATAGCTGGGACGTCCTGACGGACAGGCATCAGTTGTATCAACTTGTTCTGGATAGCCTGAATCTCCAGTCCGTATTTTTCAGCTTGTTCATTGCCTTTGTCCTGCTGGTCATTTACGCGACGATGTATTGTCTACTCAATGCTCTTGGCACCGGAGAAAGACGAAGAGTTACCAGAGGGTACTAATCGGCACACTCCGGCTCAAACTGGAATTGCTTCAGATCTACCACACCTTTTTCATTAAAACTAACTCCCTCTCCCTGTAGATAGAGCCTCTGGAGGGAGTTAGACTCATCCTCAGTTAGTGCGATCATTCCCTTAGCATTAATGACCCGATGCCAGGGCAGCTTATATTTTTTGCTCATGGAGTGAAGGATGCGAACGACCTGCCTCGCTCCTCTTGGGCTGCCTGCCGCGCGGGCAACTCCTCCGTAGGTCATCACTTTACCTTCTGGTATAGACTGTATGATATGAATAACTCTCTCAGTAAATGGTGTCATCGCAAGCTCAAGCTCCTATATCTTATTTTTATCCAATGAACAACAGATAAATCAATTCTAAACGAAACGGGGGACGAACAGGAGGATTTTTTGAGAATAGCAAAAAAGGGGTTGCAAAGCAATAAATACGCGTGGTATATTTTAACTGTAAAAATAATCTAAACGTTTAACAACGTGATTGAAACAGTTCCATAATAAGATAGGAGAAGGTGTAATGAGGAAAACCAGCATTAAAGACATAGCCGCAAAGGCTAATGTTTCGATTGCTACAGTCTCCTATGTGCTTAATGGTACCCGCAATGTACGTTCCGATACAAGGGAACGAGTTGTTGCAGCCATTGAGGAGTTGAATTATAAGCCGAATGCTATTGCGAAGAGTCTCAAACTCAACCGTACGAATACAATAGGTGTTATTGCAGAAGATGTGACGGTATTTAACACCCCCGATATTATCGATGGAATTAATGATTTTGGAGATCGTAATGATTTGCATATTTTACTGGTGAATCTTCGTTTGGACAAGCGTATCGGCCGTAACTTCTCGAATACGGAAGACTATCGAAAGTATGCCGCTAATGCGGTTGCCGAACTGCTCAGTAATCAAGTGGATGGGATTATTTATATCGGTGTTCATCCCCGTGATTTAACGGGTTTAATCGATACGGAAGGTAAGCCTATTGTGTATACCTACTCTTACACACAGGACGATATCTCTATCCAGTATAATGATGAGCAAGCTGCTTACCAAGCCATGTCCTACTTGGTTAACCAAGGACATAGCAGAATTGCTGTAATCAGTGGTTTGATGGATTCAATCCCTTCCAGATTAAGACTGAACGGTTATTACAAGGCCGTTACTGAATATCAATTACCGTTCGATCCACTGTTAATTAAGATGGGAGACTGGGAGAGGGAATCAGGGTATCGTCTTACCTCCGAGTTGCTCGCTTTGCCGGAGCCTCCAACCGCGATTCTTTCCATGAATGATGTAATGGTTGTAGGTATTTTGCAGGCGGCAGAGGAAAAAGGGTTTAAAATACCGGATGATCTGTCGGTTGTCGGTTTTGATAATCGTGAATTCAGTGATTACTTACGCCCGCGTATAACAACAATGGGACTTCCGCTACATGAGATGGGCTATCAAGCTATTGAGGTGTTGTTCAATTTAATCAAGGGGACGAAGATGGATTCACTGACCATGCCGGAGTGCCGGTTGATCGAACGTGATTCTGTGGCTACGTTAAAAAATGCTGTGAGACAAAAATAAGTTTCACAGCTCCTTTTTCCTCATAAATCTAAACGTTTAACTTAAAATATTGAAGAGGTGCTAGGCAATGACGATTCTAGGCAACGAAAATTTCAGGATGGAGTTAAGCGACCGCGGAGCACTTCAGTCTCTGATATTACAGGGCGACCCTAGTGAAATGAACTGGGTAGTTGATCCGTCTTATTTGGAAGAGGCAGGTTATGCGGATACAGATAAGCTATTCGGAGAATGGACAATAGAGCTAGACGGGAATATCATAAAAAGCACTGATCTGTTGCCCAATATCACGCTAGAAGGAAAACACCGTGTAATTGTGGATTTTGAAGGCGCGCCGATTGCAATCAGACTTACATATTCTTTGGAAGATGAGCGACTAAGATGGACTATTGAAGCTATGAACCGCTCAACACAGTCTGTAAGAATTAATGGACTTCATGTGTGGTTTTCGCTCGCTTATGTCATGTACAGAGATGAAAATGTGCAGCGCAATATGAGTCAGTCCTGTGCAGTATTCCCCCATCTTGGTGGAGATTTCGCTAAAATTGCTGCCATTCGACGGAGCAACGAAGCACCACATCTGGGTGTTTATGGTGTTCAGGGCAGAACAGTAACCGTAGGTACTTATTGTAGTTATAAGAATCGTTTTCTTGAGCAGGTTTCCCCTTCTTTGGATGGTCTGCTGTATCATCGGTTATCGTTGGTGGAGGACGGATCATCTATGACCGAATCTGCAGCTGCCGACTGGATATATGGTGGCGCTTACAGTCCGCTGGATCTTGACGCTGGAGAGACCTCCAGCTGGGAATACATATTCCATCCCTGTCAGAATCGAGATGATTTCTATAGGCAGGGTATGGCCTATGGACATCCGCGCTGGAGCTATACGCCTGTATTAACCCGGGGAGGAAGGTTCGAAGCTGTTGTTGATCTGCCGCAGGGCCAGGCTCTACGTGAGCTGCGTTTGTATAGCACTTCAACGGCAACGGAGCTGATCCGCCAGGAGAATATTACGAACGAAGCTGTACGGTTGGAGTCAGGCAGCAGCTACACTATATCTTTACAGCGTTTGGAGCCGGGAGAACATAAGCTGGAGCTGGGGCTAGAAGATGGACGGACCGATATCCTGGTCTGGAATGTACTGGAGTCGATTGACCTGATTCTGGAAAAGAGAGCCGAGTGGTTGGTAAATAACAACTTTGGAGGGACAGGTGAGGCTGAGAGGCCATATGCCTTCCGTCCGCTATCGAATCAGGGAGAATCGCTGGGTAAGGTTGCTTTTCTTCTGATGAAGAATAGCATGGCCAAGGCTGTCCCCGAACAAGTAGCTAAGGCCGAGATTGCCGCAGTATTGGATGTGAAGGAGCATTGGTTTGAAGGCGGAGATTTCAATCATCCGCGTCCCTTGTATGGAGAATTCTACCGCATTTATGATCTGGATTATATTGGGCATGTCTTTTATCTATTGTCACGAATGGATGGTTCATTACTTAAAATTCATTCTCCTAGAGAATATCTACAATGGACTGCCGAAATCATGTGCCTTCGCCTAGACCCTGGTCGGCATAGTGGGCAGCGTGAGCAGGATGAGAGCCGTCTAAATGGTATATTTGTGCTCTATATTCTTGATTTATTAGAGGCACTGAAGCAGAGCGGTCTTTCAGAAGAGTATAAACGTCTACTTACCTTATGGGAGAAATTTGGCAGAAATCTGGAGACAGGGATACAGCAGTATGAGGGAGCTATAACGGAGCATTTTTACGATAATGCAGGATTTGGTCCTACCTGTGAAACATTGTGTCACCTTAGAAATAAAGAGGAGGCTCAGCGTTATGGGCAACTAATTCTGGCAAATATCGGATTCAGCAATGATTACAGAGTGCAGAATCCGGATCGCTGGTGGGAAGCTTTGTCGTATATGATTCATTCCCTTTGGGGTGGATTGGTAGCAGGAGCATCCCGGGTTGCCTATGAATTCCTTGGAGACCCTGAATATTTGGAAGCCGCTTACCGTTCTACGATGGCAGTATTCAATTGTTACGATTGGAATGTACGCTCTACTCCACGCCGTTTGTTGCCTGGAGAGGCAGCCTCTACATATAGTGTGGCAGCTCCTAACCTGAACATGCCAGAATTGTCGCGAAACCGTTTTGGGCAATCCGTATTTGTGGGGGCAAGTGATTCCTTGTTTGCTTCGCTGTTCTCGGGTGTGACAGGAGATGATTGGGATATGGGGGAGGAGCTAGTGGCCTATCTAATGGGCTTCGGGACAACCACATATTTGTACAGGGATCCACGCGGAAAGATGCGCTGTATTAACGGTTATATTGAAGAAGACTCGGAGGGCTGGATCGTAACAAGTTACGCTGCATATCCGTCAAGATATGTGCTGCTTGAGGATAAGCTCGAATATCGCACAACTGAGGGGATACTAGAGCCTCGCGTAAGACTGGCAGGCGGAGGAATATTCAGCCCTTGTCTGTAATCGCTAAGAATGACAAACCATGATGATTTTAGGCTAAAGCTTTAAATGCTTGGCTTGAAATAAATAGATATGAAAAAAAGGGAGGCAACAAACATGAAGTTTGGAAAACGTACTCTAGTTCTATCTTTAGCATCAATGATGGTTTTTTCCGCACTGGCAGGCTGTTCGGGCGATTCCAACAACGCGGCTCCAAAGGCATCTGAAGGGTCTGGAGCAGCCAACAAAGAAACTACGCCTGATAAAGATGTAACCTTGGAATTATTGTATTGGGGTGATGATGTACAGAAAAAGCTGGTAGAAGCGGCAGCAGAAAAATATACAGCCGACACCGGAGTGAAAATCAATGCACAAGTACTTCCAGCAGATGGCTCCTTTGATACATTTATTCAGACCCGGCTCGAATCCGGTGAACTTCCAGATATCAGTTATATGGGTGAAGGCGATATCCAAAAGTACAATGAAATGGGAATTATCGAAGATATCAGCGATTTATTAGCGGACGGAAGCATTCCTGAAAAACTATCAGCGATTACAATCCATTCACCTGAGCAAAAAGTGATTGGAGTCGGCCTATCCAACCAGTTGGAGCTGCTTTACTATAGCAAGTCCAAATTTGATGCAGCAGGTCTTGAATATCCACCCTCCAAAGTTGAAAATGCGTGGGATTGGGATACATTCGTGACAAACGCGAAAAAGCTAACGACAGATACTAAAGGAAAAACAGCGGCAGATGAAGGCTTTGATGCTGCTCTGACCGAGAACTACGGGCTTGGTATGACAGCGGGACGGGAGTTCCACCACTTCTGGGCAGCTTATGCCAACGGTGGCGGGATTGTTTCCCCGGATGGAAGGGAGTTTCAATGGGATTCTCCCAAAACAGTTGATGCCATCCAGAAGCTAGCTGATCTCGTTAACAAAGACAAGGTTGCATCCGCTTTCAATTACACTTGGAATTCTGGAATTGGTTCTGCGGTAGACGCTTTGAGTGGTGGTTATGCCATGGCAATCAGCGGCTCTTGGGATCTAGCTAATATCAAAGGTAATGAAGATATCGGCGTTGGCGTTCTGCCTAAGATGGAAAAGGCAGTAACGATGAACTGTGGTGCTCCGCTTGTTGTGTACAATACATCGAAGCACATTGAGGAAGCCAAGAAATTCTATGCTTACATGGTCAACCCTGAGAACAGCCTGGAGCTGCTGAAGAGTGGTGCGTGGTTGCCGAACCAGGCAGATTGGTATACCGATCCTACCTTGGTTGAAAAGTGGACCTCCGATCTTCCTGAAAGCGCAAAAGAAACTATCCTTAGTTATTCCACAACGAAAGACTCTATCGCACAATGGCCTGCATATTACGTTCCTGCCTACCTCAAGATGAATACTGAATATGAGAAATCTATTGATCAGGCGTTGGCAGGTAAGAAAAGTGTTAAAGAAGTCTATGACGCGATCATGCCAGCGATCAAGCAGTTGTTCGAGAGCGGCAAGGTTTCCTAATTAGAGCTTATATTTGAAAAGAGGGCTATTGCTTATGAACCCAGAGAGCAAAACCGAAACGGCTGCGGTCTATGTTAAAAAGCATGCCAGAGGTGTCACCAAAGAGGCGGTGGCTGGATATTTGTTTGCAGCACCGGCCATTATTGGATTTTTGGTATTGACGCTTTATCCGATGTTGGCCAGTTTGTTTTACAGCTTTCATAAAATAACGATTATGAGCGGAAGCCAAGTTATGGAGTGGATTGGACTGGATAATTTCCGGTACATATTCACCAATACCAGCTCCGAATTCAAAAAATCCATAACGGTAACCTTGATTTATGCCTTCATTAACGTGGCGCTTGTAATCACCTTTTGTCTGATTGTTGCACTCTTATTGAACCGTAAATTTATCGGCAGAAACTTGATGCGGGCTATATTCTTTCTGCCGTCTGTAGTTCCGATGCTGGCGACAACAATTGTGTGGCAGATGCTTCTACAGAACCAAGCCAAGGGTGGATTGCTTAACTGGATTTTATTGCAGATAGGAATAGCCCCTGTTGATTTCCTGACAGATCCCATCCGTATTTTTGAGACATTGTTTATCATGAGCTTGTGGACCTGTGGTGGGACGATTGTTGTGTTCATCGCTACGCTGCAGGATGTTCCGGGAGAATTGCTGGAAGCTATCGAGATGGACGGGGGAAATGCTTGGCACAAGTTCCTCAAAGTAACCTATCCGACGATCAAGCCTGTCCTCTTTTTCCAATTGATTATGTGCATGATGACCTCTATCCAGATTTACACGCAAAGTGTGGTGTTGTCCAGAAATGGTGCACCCGATCGGATGACTTATTTTATCAACGTTATGATCTATGACCATTCATTTGTTCAGGTAGGGATGCGCGGTTTGGCGTCTGCTGAGGCATGGGTCGTCTTCCTAATCACTATGGCTATTACTGGTGTGCTGTTCTACTTCCAGGGCGCATTTAAAAGGGACGATTCGATGGGCAAAAGAAAGAAGGCGAGATAATGGCGGCTACCGCAATTATGAATTATACAAGTATCCAGAAAAAAAAGAAAAGAGCTAAAGCCATCAATACCGGGCTGATTCTGCTCTCCTGTCTGCTCGCAGTGGTGTTTGCTTTTCCTCTTTATTGGCTGCTGCGAGGTGCCTTCGTGAGCCATACAGAAATACTGGCGCGGCCGCCTGTGTTTTTCCCCGAGTCACTAAATGTCGATAATTTTCGGCTTGGGTTGGAACGTATTCAGTTCCTGCGGCAGCTCTGGAATTCAGTTTCGATTGTAGTTCCTTATGTGATCGGGACGGTGCTGACGACAAGCTTTGCGGGGTATGCCTTTGCTAAGCTGAACTTTCCGCTGCGCGGGATGTGGTTCGTGCTGGTCATCAGTACGATGATGCTGCCTAGTGCCGTAACCCTGCTGCCACAATATTCTCTGTACACTTCTTTGGGACTGGCTGGCAAACCTGCTCTTATTATTCCGGCCTTTTTCTGTGCAGGCGGCAACGCGTATTTTGTCTTTTTGCTCCGGCAATTTTTCATGACGATTCCGCTAGAACTCAGTGAAGCTGCCAAGATTGACGGTGCGGGTTACTTCCGTATCTACTCCCGCATCATGCTGCCGCTTATACGTCCCGCAATGATTGTTGTGGCGTTGTTCAGCTTTATCAACTGTTGGAATGAATTTTTCTACACCATGATTTATTTGAAGACTGAAGCAGATTATACGCTGCCTATGGGCTTGTATATTGTGAACGGGATGCGCATTCCGAACTATGAACAGGTCATGGCACTGGCGCTCGTCGTTACAGCTCCTTGTCTAGTATTTTTCTTGATCGGCAACAAATATTTTGTTGAGGGCATTACATTAACAGGAATCAAGGGATAAAAAGGAGGAATTCATCCAAATGACAAGTCATAAATGGCCCAGAAGAGCTTCTGTAGCGGCATTATGCGCGGCTGTGGTATTAAATGCAGGGATTGTTCCCGTATCGGCTAACTACACGACTGATTTCTATCATGAAGGTGTAGGCACCGATTACGGGCAGGCGAAGTGGAAGGATAATTCTATTGTTAAGGAAGGCGTTAATTTCAGCGATGTCACCGTCGGAGAAATGATGCAAGCGATTGAAGCTTTTGATTTTGAGGCTTTTGCAAAAGATAATTCCGATTTGCCTTGGCTTGATGCCTTGCTTGTTAACGAAGGTGTCATTCCGGATGATGTCAACGATGAAGTTAGCGCCAATACTCTGTTCAGCCGGGGAAGCGCTTTGTACATGAAGACTCAGGATAATACCAAGCTGGGTTTTGTGGGAACAGTGCATTACGCGGATACTTTGAACAAGGACACGATGTATAACATCACCCTTTCTACAGGAGACTTGGCGGAACAGAAAAATGTGCGGAAGAACTACCCGAGTCATGAGAATCAGACCTACACAAGCGGAGGCCTGGAGATTAACCAGCGGAAATTTATTTCCAGCTATAACAGTGCTGTAACGCTGCTTCAATTGAAGAATCCTACAGCCAGCGATATAACGTTGACGATGAAGGTTAAATCACCTTTCGTCTCAGCGGCTGAGGGTGATGAGCTGGTGGGTTACAGAGTGGCTGCTCCGCTAATGATAGGCAAAGCCGGGCAAAAGGTAGTTGAAGCAATGTCCTACGTGGATGTTCACCTGAGCGGAAACGGCATGAGTCCTTCCGGAAATGAACTGGTTAAAGAGATTACAGTGCCCGCCGGTGGCTCCGTTGACCAAAAGGTAGTCATGGGTTGGCTCGCGGATGAAATACCAGGCTCAAAGCTGCATTATGAGAGCTTTAAGGCTGCTGATAGCAATGATACAGCCTTCTCCGCACAGGTGCGGGAGTACAACGAGTGGTGGGCAGAGAACATTCCATATATCGATGTTCCCGATGAGAATGTGAAGAAGGTACTTTATTATCGTTGGTGGTGTAACCGCTTTAATTTGCTGGATGCCAACATTCCGGGCAATGACTGGCAGTTCCCGATGAACATGGAGGGCGTTCTCGGCTACAACAACGGGATTACGGTCAGTGTACCATGGGCGATGCAGGATCTGAAATGGCTGCGTGATCCTTCCTACTTGTATGGAACCTGGCTGGCTCAAGGGGAATATTCCGAGAATAAGAACTATAAAAATAATCCCGGACGTCCTAACATCTGGACTTGGGATATGATGCAGAACACGTCGCAAGTAGGCTGGGATGCTTACAAGATTTACGGTGGTGGTCAGGAAATACTGAAGAAGTTCGCTGATTTTTCCGCCACTGATGTTACCGGCACACTTGAACATTTTAAAGGCACTAATCCAAATCTTGTTTATTATAACCACGGTCCGATTACAGGTAATGACGGAGATACCGTATCCATGCACTGGAATGGCAGTGGTAACTATGCCCGGCTGGATGGCTCTTCTACTACCTACGCCAATGCAGTGGCAACAGCGAAGATGTACGAGCAGCTTGGGGATACTGCGGGTGCAGCTAAAATGACCACTGTGGCGCAGAATATTAAGAATTCAATTCTGAATGAGATGTGGTACGACAAGGCTGACTTTGATGGTGACGGTGTGGCAGATACGAATGGTACAGGCAGCTTTTTGCACAAAAAAGTTGTGGGTGGTACCGATGTATTCAACCCTTGGCGGGATAATAACATGTTTGTCTTTAACTTTGGTGTAGTACCAACTGAAGGTGAAGAAGGATATGAGGCGAAATATTTATCCCAGTTGTCTGATTACGCAGATCCGAATTATTATCCGATCTTTCCTTTCTTTACAGCGGATCAGAACAGCATTATGAAGCGGGTGGAAGATTTCAAGAATGGCAAGACGGATGCCTTCGGTACAGACCAGTTCGCATGGTGTAACTTCGGCAACTATATTAATACCGTTCGTGCCTCTCTGCGCTATTATCCTATAGATAACATCAATAGTGACGTTTACAAAACACTGTTTGATTGGGGCGCTTGGTTGCATACAGTGGAGCCGGGCAATACGGACCACCTGGACTCTAATGAATTTTTCTGGCTGGAGGATTACTTCTTCGGCACGCCATGGACAAAAGACAATCCTCCTAACCCTAGTGGAGATATGGTACGGGCATGGATTCACCACGATACGCTTGGCATGATGAATTACACTGTGGTTGAAGATATGGCGGGTATTCAGCCACGGACAGATGACAAGATCGAGCTATGGCCGATTAATGTTGATTATGACTATTTTGCTGTAGATAACGTGCGTTATCATGATGCTAACTTATCTATCGTATGGCAGGATCCTGCTAAATACAGCGACAATCCTCATTATCAAGGTATTCCAGCAGGTTATTCGCTCTTCATTAATGATGAACTCGTAATGACAACTAACGAAATGTCCCATCTGATTTATGATACAGCTACTGGTAAGGTGGAAAAACCTTCAGGTGATGTAACTGGGGCTGTTGGCGATAACTCGAAGACACAGGTGTTATATGAAAAAGGCAGTGCTACGACACTTGCTGCGGCAGATCAAACATCCCTAGCTAGCAATGAGAAGACTGTCGATATGTTTAATAAAGCAGGCGTAGATATTGTTAATGACGGTACGAATCTGGCTGTTGCTTCAGGCACTACTGTTGAATCGACTTATATCAAGAGCGGTTCGAACATCCGCAACCTGGCGGACAATTCGACAATCGCATCGATTAATCATACCTCAAACACAGCTTTATTCGGAGGTTCGCCGAATTCCGTCGATACGGTTACGTTCAAATTTGATGGAGTCCAGGCTGTGGACAATGTAAAAGTCTATTTCTATAATGACCGGCTTCTGAACGGTTATGGTACACCACAGACATTCGGTGTCGAATATCAGGATGCTGATGGAAGCTGGAAACCAGTGGAGGGGCAATTCCGCTATCCGGAGTATATTGCTTCCAACTATAACAATGTAGAGTTCCAAAAGGTTAACACTGCAGCGATTCGCATTCATGTGACGCATTCGCTGGAACTTGCGACCGCCATAAAGGAGATTCAGATCTACAACAATAATCTGGAGGTTAAGGCGGCTGCCAATCAGGCACCAAAGGTTTATCTAGAAACACCATTGAAGGTTGAGCAAAATGCGCCTCTGACGATTATGCCGCAAATCGTTGATGATGGATTGCCAAGTGGCAAGCTGACTTATACCTGGGAGAAGATTTCAGGTGAAGGAGAAGTAGCGGAGACAGGGCTTGATAAGGCCATGCTGCAAGCAACCTTTAAGGCGACTGGTGAATATGAATACCGCCTGACTGTTAGCGATGGGGAACTTGAAACTGTCGTGAAGGTTCCAGTCACCGTATTTGTAGCTACTGCAGAACTGACAGAGATGATCGCGAAGTTTGCGGATCGGGATTCCGGCAGACTTGTCCGGAACAAGGATGATTTTACTGCGGCAACATGGCAAGAGCTGCAAGCTGCACTGACTGCTGCCAAGGCATTGCTGGCTCAGGGAGAATATACACTGGAAGAGATCAAAGTGGCAACGGATCAAATGCGGATGGCGGTGGATAACCTTAGATACAGAAATGCTGCCCTTTTGGCTACGCCTAGTGCCTCTTACACTTCGGCATGGGAGTCTGTGTATGGCATTAATGATGGTTATATCCCTTATACTTCAGCAAGTATTTACAATAGCGAAGCAGAAACTCAGTATGGGAACTGGGGCGGTCCCGGTGAAAGCCATTGGCTACAACTGACCTGGAAAGAGCCCGTGACTTTGTCAGGCAGCTCCGTGTACTTCTATGATGATGAAGGCGGTGTACAGGTACCGGGAGATTATAGCTTCGAATATTGGGATAAGGATGCCGGAAAATATGTGCCGGTAACGGGCTTGAGCGAGAAAGGCAAAGCAAGAAATGCATTTAACGAGGTAACCTTTGACGAGGTGAAGACGGATAAACTCCGTTTGATTCTTAATAAGCAGTCCACTAGTATTTGGACAGGCGTTAAGGAATGGCGGGCAATTTCGTCTAAGCCAGAAGGAGAAGTTCCTGCTCCCGGCGACCATGGTGCGATTGTAAGCATTGAACAGATTGCGGTGAGTACGACAGTTAACGTCGTGCCTAATCTTCCAGCTAAGGTTACGGTAACTTACGCCGATAAAACGACAGGCTTGGCAAGTGTGGTATGGGAGGAAATTCCCCTTAACAAACTCACCATTGCTACAGACTTCACTATATTTGGTAAAGTGGCGGGCACCGATATTGCTGCCAGCTGCCGCATCAGTGTGAGGTACGATAAATCTAAACTTAAAGCAGCCATTGATACAGCGGAAGATCCTTCGGTAA
This sequence comes from Paenibacillus sp. FSL H7-0323, assembly GCF_038002725.1. NCBI lineage: Bacteria > Bacillati > Bacillota > Bacilli > Caryophanales > Paenibacillaceae > Paenibacillus > Paenibacillus sp. FSL H7-0323. The sequence goes on from NZ_JBBODB010000001.1 coordinate 5,527,355, forward strand.
ATGAAGAAAATTATACCGGAACGCCTGAGCAATGGGAGGCACTACGCATTGCACTAGAGGCTGCTAAAGCCACTTATGCAAATGACGGTGCTACCGATGGTGATATTAATGTGGCATATTCCAATTTGAAAAATGCCTTTGAAGCCTTACAGCCTGTCGAAGCTCATGATGCAATGATCAGCGGAATCACAATTCCGGGCGGATCTATTGATCAGGTAGCCAAAGAAATTATTTTACCGGATACGACTACACTTGATGAGCTGAAGGAAGGACTTACTGTTCCGGTAGGGGTTACCTTCGCTGTGTATGAACCCGATAGCATTACTATTGCGGGAGAAATTCAAACGGGTTACAAGGTCATTGTGACGGCACTGGATAAAACAACGACCAGAACGTATACCTTAACATTAGTTTCTGTAAATCCACCTCTCATAACGGCAGCCTTGGAGGAGAAGCTTAGAGCAATAGAGGCTCTGGATAAGAGCCTTTATGTAGAGGAGAGCTGGAATACTCTTGAGAAAGAGGTAGCACGTGCAGTGATGTTGATGGAGAGTGGAACTGCTACTCAGGCAGACATTGATGAGGCATTAAGTCAGCTTACTGCGGCGGTTGCGGGCCTGAAGTTGCTTTCAGAAGCTACGCCAACACCTACGCCAACATCAACACCTGCACCGACAACGACACCTACACCAACATCAACACCTGCACCGACAACGACACCTACACCAACATCAACACCTGCACCGACAGCGACACCAACGTCAACGCCGAAATCAACAGAGGCACCGGGTACTTATGTGCCGGTAGCCACGGCAAAACCGTCGCCTAGCGCGTCTGCGACAGCTGCCCCTGCTGTAAGCAATGGTAAAATCGTTGTCCAGACGATCATCGGAGCAGATGGAAAATCATTGGCTGAACTCGCTGCCGCAGATGTTGAAAAGGCAGCAAAGGATGCAAGGGATGGTATTCTATCCATTGTCGTGAAACCTACCGGAAACGCGAAACAAATTGTAGTTGAGCTGCCACTGCAGTCACTGGCAGCAGCGGGGAATGTTAAATCCCTCAAGATTGATACAGGAACAGCAAGCATAATGCTGCCGGAAAATTTCCTGAAGACTTACAAAGATGCTAAGAACAGCAAACTTAAGCTTATTGTGGGCACTGGAGATATATCCGGATTGCCACTTTCGGTAAGCAGTCAGTTGAATGCAGGTACAATTAAAGACATCAGTCTTAGCGTAGATGGTGTGGTTATTCCAGGCGATGTACTGAAGACATCGGGGATCAAGCTGGCACTTCCTTATACGCTGAAGTCTGGTGAGAAAGCTCATAAAGTAGTGGTTTATTACTTGAACAGTAATCAGCAACTAGAGATCGTTAAGAACGGAAGATTTAATACAGGAACACAGATGCTTGAGTTAAATTTGCAACAGCTTGGCAGTTATGTAGTGGTTCACTCGAATGTTTCATTCAAAGATATCGCTACAGCTAATTGGGCGGTAAACAGTATTGAAGCACTCGCAGCACGAGGCGCAATCCAAGGGATGGATGCTGAACACTTTAATCCAAGTGGAAATGTGACCCGTGCAGAATTCATCAAAATATTGATGAACGCTTTTGATTTACTAGATGAGACGGCTGTAAGCACATTTACAGACGTTAAGGATGGGGCATGGTATGCCAGTCCGATTGCGAGCGCTCAAAAGCTCGGTATTGTTAAAGGCAAAGCGGATGGCAACTTTGGTGCAAGCGAGGAGATTACTCGTCAGGAAATGGCGGTCATGATTTATCGTTTGGCTCAGACGATTAATATCCCATTGACCGACGGAACAAAGGCTTCTGGTGAAGCATTCTCTGATGTGAACCAGTTGTCTGCGGATGCAGCCAAAGCTGTAGAAGCGATGCGTATTAGTGGAATTATTAACGGTATGACATCCAACCAATTTGGACCAAACGGCAAGGCTACAAGAGCGCAAGCAGCGACCGTGATCTTCCGCCTGTTTGAGCAGCTTCAATAATCATGCAGCAATACAAGATATAAAAAAGACGCAGGTGTCCCGTAGTCATGATCATGACTGCTGGGCACCTGTGTTTTTTTGCTGCCAACCCCAAACACCTAATCTCATGCTCGTATCCACCACGCTCTTAAAACAAACTTTGCTTCATGGTATGTAATTTGCACGCAAGAGATCGCTAACGGACCCAGTAGCCCCTAAACGTTGCATTTATCGACTTTTGGCATGCTATCGGACCCAATAGTCGCTATTGGCATGAAAATCGCCCGATTAGAGCCACTTTTGATGAGATAGCTGCACTGGAGTCCGAAAATGTGCCCAAAAGGCGGTAATTGAGCCAATAACGTCTCCTGAGCCCGTAAGCGTCTGAGGATGCACTCGGTGTTATCGTGTCTGAGTCTGTAGGCCTCAGGGGATGTGTTCGGTGTTATTGCGCTAGGTCAGTAAGCTCCAAAGGATGAGTGTGACTCGGCGGCAACGGACCCAGGAGCCCCTAAACGTTGCATTTATCGACTTTTGGTGTGCTATCGGACCCCATAGTCGCTATTGGTATAAAAAAAAGGCCGATTAGAGCCACTTTTGATGAAATAGCTGCACTGGAGTCCGAAAATGTGCCAAAAAGGCGATAAACGAGCAAATAACGCCTCCTGAGTCCTTAAGCGTCTGAGGATGCACTCGGTGTTATCGTATCTGAGTCCGTAAGCGTCTGAGGATGCACTCGGTGTTATCGTGGCCGAGTCCGTAAGCGCCTGAGGATGCACTCGGTGTTATTCTGTCTGAGTCCGTAAGCGTCTGAGGATGCACTCGGTGTTATCGTGTCTGAGTCTGTAGGCCTCAGGGGATGTGTTCGGTGTTATTGCGCTAGGTCAGTAAGCTCCAAAGGATGAGTGTGACTCGGCGGCAACGGACCCAGGAGCCCCTAAACGTTGCATTTATCGACTTTTGGTGTGCTATCGGACCCCATAGTCGCTATTGGCATGAAAACCGCCCGATTAGAGCCACTTTTGATGAGATAGCTGCACTGGAGTCCGAAACTGTGCCCAAAAGGCGATAATTGAGCAAATAACGCCTTCTGAGTCCATAAGTGTCTGAGGATGTATGCGGTGTTGCGTGCCTGAGCCGAAAGCGTCTGAGGATGTATGCGGTGTTGCGTGCCTGAGTCCATAAGTGTCTGAGGATGTATGCGGTGTTGCGTGCCTGAGCCGAAAGTGTCTGAGGATGTATGTGGTGAGTCGCTATTGGCATGACCCCAAGGGCTGATTTAGTGACTTACCTGCGGAACCCAGCCTATGGAGCAGTCTCATTTTCTTTCTTGTTGATCCCTTTTCAGTATAATTTTGGCGGATAGGATTTGGAGAGACGGGGGATAATTTCTAGGAAACCTAATTCTGACAGGAGTGACTACTGTGGAGGAACGGCCAGCAGGTGGGAACAGCAATACGTCTCAAAAAAACACAAAATCTGAGCAGACTCTGAGTACGTCACTGGATGAAATGATGACTTTGTTTAGAGACATATTCAAGAACGATGGAACGCTTAGAATCAGAGTGTTTAGCAACATGTTTAGTGATAGTCTTCGCTTTGGATTAGTCTATGTTGACGGAATGGTTGACAAACATATGATCCAAGAGGGGATTATCAAGCCCGTCATGGCATTTGATTTTACCGAAAAGGATTGTGGCAATAAAGCCGAGCTGATGGAGAACATCCGGACGCAGGTCATTAGTATTAGCGATGTGGTTGCCTCTGAGAATTTTGATGAAATGATCTATGCGATTATAGCTGGCAAGACCTTACTGTTGATGGACGGTTATGCCGGTGTTCTGAACATTGGTGCACAGGGTTGGGAGACGAAAGCTCTTGCGGAACCGGTTACCGAAAAAAGTGTGAAAGGTCCAAGGGAGGGATTTACGGAATCACTGTTAGTAAATCTCACTCTTATTCGGCGCAGGGTACAAGATTCCGAGTTAAAATTTGTTTTTAGTTCACTGGGAACACGGTCCAAAACACCGATATGTATCTGTTACATGGAGGGGTTAGCATCACCGGCTATTCTCAAAGAATTACAGAATCGAATGGAACAGATTGACATAGATCTTATTCTAGATACGGCATCTCTGGCGGAATTAATTAGAGACGAGCCCTATTCGCCCTTTGAAATGACAGGAAGTACAGAGCGCCCGGATGCCGTAGTCAGTAACATGATGGAGGGCAGAGTTGCCGTGCTCATTGAAGGCAGCCCGTTTGCAATGACTGTTCCCTATGTATTTGTAGAGAATTTTCAAGCCAGCTCGGATTATTACATTAACTTTTATTTTGGTTCCTTCAATCGAATGTTGAGAGTTTTTGGAGCTTTTTTGTCGATCAGTATACCTGCTCTTTACGTAGCTTTAGTTACCTATAGCCAGGAAATGATCCCAACCATGTTGTTGCTCAGTATTTCTACTGCAAGAGTAGCAGTCCCTTTTCCTACAATAGTAGAAGCGTTATTCATGTTAACTATATTTGAAATATTAAGAGAGGCGGGTGAGCGGATACCTACCTATATAGGACAGGCTATCAGTATCGTAGGCGCTCTCGTGTTAGGACAAGCAGCAGTGGAGGCTAGAATAGTTAGTGCTCCAATGATTATTGTAGTCGGTTTAACAGGGATCATGACGCTACTTAACCCTAGGTTGACCGGTCCTTTAATTATCGTAAGAACATTGCTGCTGGGTGCGAGTTTTTTTCTAGGGATATATGGTTATTTTCTTGGAATGCTTGGTTTAGTAGTTCATTTGATGAGTCTGCGTAGTTTTGGGGTTCCATACATGCTTGGAGTAGGCTCAATCCGTCCTCAGGACATTAAAGATACAGCGATCAGGGCGCCGTGGTGGCATATGTATCTGCGTCCGGCGTTAATTGGGGCACGAAATATGAGGAGAAAAGGTTCCAATAAAATAAGGAGAAGACCATGAGCAAGCTGAAAAGGATACTTCTGATTGTTACATCCATGATGCTTCTGATCTGCAATACAGGCTGCTGGAACTACTTTGAAATTGACGATATGTCGATTGTTGCCGGGGTCGCGATTGATAAGGGGAAAAAAGACGGTCAGTTATTGGTGACAACAGAGATTGTAGATACAAAGGAAGGAATGAAATCAAGTCAGGCTGGCTTCAAAATGATCACGCTCGCGGGCGAGACCATGTTTGATATTGTGAGGGGAATGATCTCGATCACTGGAAAAAAGTTATTTTGGAGCCATTCTAAGGCGATTATCCTTAGTGAGGAGATTGCAAGGGAGGGAGTCACCAAAGTAATAGATTGGTACAACAGGGATACGGAAACCCGATCGGATGTGTATATTTTTGTCGCTAAAGAGAAGTCGGCTCAAGAAATCATAAGTCTCAGCAGTTCGACTGAGAGTATTATGTCCTATGCACTTGCACAGCAGATGAGGACTGAGAAAAATGTAAGTACAGCGCCGGTTGTGGAAATTTGGGACTTCATAGATAAGCTCGAGGCTTCTGGTGAATATGCCATCGCTCCATTAATTTATGTTCATGAACAAAATAAGACGAAGAATGCACGAGTTAGCGGAACAGCTATTTTCAGGATGGATAAAATGATCGGTATGATCAGTGGCGAAGAAACGAAATACATGTTGTTTGCCAACAATCAAATCCAGGGAGGTGTGTTAATCGTAAAGGATGAAAGTGGAGAACCTGCCTTTTCCCTCGAAATTTTATCCAATCGTACAAAAATAAAACCTGTATGGATAAACGGTAAGCTCCAAATAAAGCTTAATACACTGACACACGCAGGACTGGACGAGGTCAAATCTTCGGGGGAATTCAATAATCTGGACAGCAAGAAGACTATAGAAAGGTGGGCTGAAAAAGAACTGGAGGAGCAGATTCTCTCCGTTATTCATAAGGTTCAGAAGGATTACCAAGCAGATATTTTTGGATTTGGAGAGCTTCTTCATGAGAAAATGCCACGGACCTGGGAGAAAATCGAGAAAAACTGGGGGAAGGAATTTTCCAACGTAGAGATAGTAGTGAATTCCAAGGTGATTATCGAGAGCAGTGCACAAACGTCAAGGTCTATCAAGATTCATCAAAAATAGGTGATAAAATTGGTTGTTGTGGTCATATTTATCTATGCGGTAATTGTTTTGAGTGATCCTTATGGTCTATGGAAACAGGGGATGAAGCGGGATTTTTATGTTTCTTCCGCACTATGTCTGGTATCATTCTGTATTGCTTTTGCATTGGCAATGAGATGGTCACTCCCTAGTCCTTCACCATACCTAGAACACTGGATTAAGATGCTATTTTAGGGGACAAGCCTAAGGGAGAATAGAGTATGAACAAAGAGATCGTATCAACAGGGCATGCTATTAGTATTGCTGTCTTGTTTATTATGGGGACTTCAATATTTATGGGTGTGCCGGGAGAATCCGGTAACAGTAACTGGATCGCCGTATTATTAGCCATGGTACTGGTGGTCCCACTGCTGCTGATATATGCCAGACTACACATCTTATTACCAGGCAAGGATCTATTTGATATGTTGATTACCGTGTTTGGAGGCGTCTTGGGTCGAATCATTTCTTGTCTCTATATTTGGTATACCTTTCATCTAGGGACACTAATTCTTAGGGTTTTTGGAGAATTCAGTAGATCCGTTACTTTAACCGAAACACCAATGATAGCACCTATGGCATGTCTTGGACTGTTGTGTATATGGATAGTTAAGGCTGGGATTGAAGTGCTGGGGAGAAGTTCTAAGCTTCTATTACTGTTCGCAATATTTGTTAATCTAGTCATTGTCACCTTAGCTTTTTCCAAAATGGAATATCATCACTTACTTCCGCTGTTGGATAAAGGCTGGAAGCCATTATTTAACGATACGCTGGGCACATTTTCTTTTCCATTTGCAGAGGTTGTAGTCTTTCTGGGGGTATTCGGTAATTTATCGAAGAAGAGCTCAGCGAAGAAGGTATTATTTGGTGGTGTAGCGATTGCTGGGGCAATTATTATTATGGCTACACTACGGAACCTATTGATGCTGGGTCCTGAGGTCTTGTCTAGTTTATATTTTCCGGCTTATGTGTCTGCAGGGCGTATTAATGTAGGAGATTTTTTGACCCGAATTGAAGCGTCATCGGCAGTGGCTTTTGTAATCACAACATTTATAAAAGGAAGTTTATGCCTTTACGTATCTTGCATTGGAGTAGCTAAAGTATTCAAGCTCAAGAGTTACCGCTCCGTTGTGCTTCAGATGGGACTACTCATGATCTATTTTGCGGATTTTGTGTACAAGGATATTATGGAAATGTACTATTTCTCTTACCATATTTATAAAATATACGCCTTTCCTTTCCAGGTGATTATTCCGTTGATATTATGGATTTGCGCTGAAATTGTTGTGAGCCGAGGTAAAAATAAACAGATAGCGCCGCAGTCGCAGCAATAGCTCTAAATAGGAGGATACAGGTGTCTCGTGAGCCATAAAAGGTGGCTGTTGGGATGCTTGTGTCCTTTTTGTTATGAGTAATTAGGTGAAATCCCACATTCGGAATCTTAGCGGAGCGCATAGTTGTTATTGATTAGCGTCCTCTGAGTCCGTAAGTTTCAGGAGAGGGCGATGATGCTATAATGATAGATACATAGAATAGAGGTTACTTTTTTTGAGAACAGGGGAGCTGATCCATCATTGAATACATATATTCTTATATATGATAGCTTTGTGCAGTTTGAGGTTACATTGGCAGCTTATTTTATGAAAACAAAGGGTGAGGTTTATACCTTAAGTTTGGAAGATAAGGCGTTAATCTCCTGCGAGGGTTTTTCTGTGAATCCATCCGTATTGGTTGAAAATGTGGACGTTAGCACCATAGATTTATTGATTATCCCTGGTGGGGAAACAGATAATTTAATAGGGCAGGAGGCTCTATTAGATTTAATCAGAAGCCTGAATCGAGCAGGCAAAGTCATCGCGGGCATTTGCGGTGGGGTATCCATTCTTAAGGCAGCCGGAGTACTGGATGGTAAGGTTTATGTGGACAATGAATCCGGCGTATCTAACGTCGTTGTCGATGGAACAATCATTACCGCTAAGCCGAATGGATATGTAGATTTTGCGCTTGAAATTGGGCGAGTAATGAGTATCTATAAAGATGAGGCAGATTTGCAAGAAACGATAGATTTCTTTAAACATTTTAAATCCGTCTAAGGAGTAGAAGAGGGGAAACATGTATGAACGTTAGCAATATCATTATGTCCTCTTATTGGGGTAGAGAGGTTAAACATAAATATATCACCCAAGGTTCCAAAACGCTGGCTGTTATTTTTCCGGGTAAAAATTATTCAGCTGATCGCTCTCTGCTGGATTATGCGGCTAAAGCTGCCCGGGAGCATAATTGTGATGTTCTGCTTTTAGAATATGGTTACCAGAGTGCTAGGGTGGATTTCAAGCGTGAAGAAATGAGTATTATCATTGAGGAATGTAAAGCCGTGATTGCTTCTCTGCCGGATTATAAGAGGTTTCTTTTTATAAGTAAAAGCATGGGAGCTGTTATTGCAGGTAGAATAGCTGATGAGCTAGAAATACAGAAGAAGACGTCTCATCTATATATCACCCCGTTGCCTGAGGCGGTTCCGCTGATTCAGCGGAGTCGGGGTACCATAATTTATGGTGGCAGTGACCCCTTATTTGGTGAAGAGCATTCTGGTGAAATTAGTGGGCTGAATCATTTGAAGGTGTATAGAATCGATGATGCCAATCATTCGCTGGAGGTAGGCAGTGTCAACGAGTCACTAGCAATACTGCTGGTCATCATTAATTTCTATCATGAATTTTTCCGGGATGCTTTAAATCCATAACTTTAGGAGATGATGAGTGTGATTTTGGAAGCTGCGATGCTGCAAGTGAAGCCTGGTTTGACTACTGAATTTGAGCAAAGCTTCAAGGAGGCATCAAGCTTAATCTCCTCGATAGAAGGTTATATGGGCCATGAATTACAACATTGCTTGGAGGAGGATCATAAGTATCTGTTGCTGGTGAAGTGGAGAACGCTTGAAGACCACACTGTTGGGTTTAGAGAATCCAGCCAATATCAGGAATGGAAAGCACTCCTTCACCATTACTACGACCCATTTCCGGTAGTTGAGCATTTTACCCGCATTAATCTGGACTAAATGGAGGATGCCGAATGAAGGCGAAGCTTGTTGGGGAAGGCAGAACAGCGGAGATCTGGCAGCATGACGATCAGAGGATTCTTAAATTGTACCGGGAGGATATAGCAGAGCAACACGTCAGCCGGGAATATAAAATCAGCCAGTTTGTACATGCGCGGGGTGTTCGGACCCCCCAGCCTTTTGAGCTTATTTCTGAACAGAATCGACAAGGTATCGTTTTTCAACAAATTCAGGGTCCCTCTTTACTAAAGGTGATGGGTGAGAAGCCTTGGAAAGTTACCCAATATGCCAGGCTGATGGCGGGGCTTCATTGTGATTTACATAAGCTTGAAACTACAGAGGAAATCGGCCAGCAAAAGGATATGCTGAAAAGTCAGATCATGGTTGCCCCTATGCTGAGCGAAGAGGAAAAATCCGTCATTTTGAAGTATCTGGAGAAGCTGCCGGAAGGCACTCGTTTATGTCATGGGGATTTTCATCCCGACAATGTGCTTATGGATGAACAGCTCTGGGTGATCGACTGGATGACGGGTGTAGTGGGAGAACCTGCTGGAGATGCTGCGCGTTCCGTAGTGATGTTCAGTTTGGGAGCTATGCCTCCGGGAGCTTCGGCCTTCTCCAAATTAATGTTAGGTTTTATAAGAAAAAGATTAACTAAGGGATACATTCAAGAGTATCTCAGATTATCAGGACACACTTATGAGGACGTAGACCGCTGGATTTTGCCGATCGCTGCCGCACGTCTGGTGGAGGGGCTTTCGCCTCCAGAGAAGGAGCTGCTGGTAAAAGAAGTTCGTAAACGTCTACACACCTTAGCCGCAGAGGTAAGCTGATCATGGCACAAAAACGGAGGCGTATTCTATGACTACCTATATAGCGCTGCTGCGTGGAATTAACGTGGGCGGGAACAAAATTATTAAAATGTTGGACCTGAAGGCGATGTTTCAAGCGCTTGGATTTGCAAATGTACGAACGTATATTCAGAGCGGAAATGTCGTGTTTGAGAGTGATGAAGGTTCGGTGAGCCTGCTTAGCGGAGTCATTGAACGTCAGATTCATGAGGTTTTTGGATTCGAGGTCTCTGTTATTATCCGTACTTTAGCAGAAATGGAGAATGTGATCGCTAACGATCCCTTTCAGCTGTCCGAGCCAGAGGAATTCAAAAGATGGTATGTTACTTTTTTACCAGCCGAGCCTTCAGCGGAAGCATTGGATAAACTGCGCACTTATGAGAATGGACCGGATAAAGTGCATTTTGTCGGCAGAGAGATGTATATATTATATGAGGTCAGTGTGAGCCAATCGTCGCTTTTTAAAGTCCCTTTTGACAAAATACTCGGGATGCCCATTACCGCACGCAACTGGAACACGGTGAATAAGCTTGTTGCCATAGGCAAGATGGAATAACATAGTTTGGATTGAACAGGGTACCGAAAGGCTCCACATTGTGGGGTCTTTTTTGCGTGCCGGCAGCCTCATTTATTCAGCAAACATTCAGCTTGCACTCATTGAGAGTTAAGGTATGGATGAAATAATACACCTACGGAAAGCTTGGGCCGGAGTTACAGAACTGCCGGCATATAGAATGATCAAGGGATAGGAGTGAAATGGAGATGAGTTTTGCTAGAAAAATAAGCTCGGATCTTATACTGTGGCTCATTTTAATACTCGCTGCTTTTTTGTACGGTTATGGAGTTTGGAATGACCACTATGTGAATACATACTACACCACTGCTGTGGGAAGTATGCTGCAAAACTTTCATAATTTCTTCTTCGCTTCACTCGACTCTGCAGGTTCAGTCACGGTGGATAAACCACCAGTCACCTTTTGGATTCAGACTCTTAGCGCACTCATTTTCGGGCTGCATGGCTGGAGTGTGATTTTACCTCAGGCGCTTGGGGGCGTGGGCTCCGTGTTGCTCGTATACCTTCTGGTAAAACCTACCTTTGGTAAAGCAGCAGCACGTTTAGCAGCGCTGGCCATGGCAACAACTCCAGTAGCGGCGGCTGTTAGCCGGACGAATAATATTGATGCTCTGTTAGTATTCACGTTACTGTTGGCGGTTTGGTTTTTATTTAAAGGAACGAAGAGTAATAAGCTGGGCAGTCTCCTTGCCGCATTTGCTTTAATCGGTGTTGGGTTTAATGAGAAGATGCTGCAGGCTTATATGGTTTTGCCGGCATTTTATCTCTTTTATGTCTTGGCTGCGAAAGTGAACTGGAAGCGGAAAACCGGAGTATTAGCGGCCTCGACAGCTATATTACTCGTGGTCTCGTTATCCTGGGCAGTGATAGTGGATTCAATTCCCGCTAGTAAACGACCTTATATCGGCAGCAGCGGTACTAACTCCGTGCTCAATCTTGCCTTTGGTTATAATGGTGTCGCCCGATTGACGGGTGATCGGGGGACAGGTGGTGGCGGAGGTGGAATGCCTTCAATGAATGATGGTGAGATGCCGAACATGAATGGCGAGATGCCAGCTATGAACGGTGAAAGACCCGCTATGAACGGGGCAGATGCTGAAAATGGTACGGATAGCGGACGTGGAGCATTTTCGGGTCGGCAAGGTATAAATTCAACCTCAGACAGTCAAAATGGCGCCGATGATGGAGGTTCTCCAGGGCAACCACCCGGCGGTGGAACAGATAATCAAAACCGGCAATTTGGTGGTGAAGGTGGGGGCCAAGGACAACGCGGCGGCATGAATGGCGGCGGTGGAGGAATGTTCAATACTGGAACCGCAGGTCCACTGCGCCTGTTCCAATCAGAGCTGTCAGGTCAGGCAAGCTGGCTGCTGCCTTTTGTATTGTTTGGTTGTATTGGATTATTCGCTAATCTGCGGAGAAGGAACTTTACGCAAGGGCATAAAGAAGCTCTATTCTGGTTAGCATGGCTGGTGCCGGTGATGGGATTCTTCAGTATTGCGGGATTCTTCCATCAATATTATCTGGTGATGATGGCTCCGCCGATAGCCGCGCTGGTCGGTGCAGGCTGGTCAAAGCTCTGGAGTCTGTATCGCGAGCACTCTGGTTGGCTGTCATGGCTATTACCAGTTGCAACGCTGGTTACAGCAGCTTTTCAGTGGTACATTATTCATCCTTATGACGATACGATTGGCAGTGGCTGGTCGATTGGTATTCTGGCTGCCGGTATAGTTGTTTCTCTGGTGCTGGTCGTTCTTAAAGGCAAACAGAAGCCATTTGTTTTCTCGGCAAGTATTGTTGCTGTACTAGTATTGTTAATTGGCCCGCTCTACTGGGCAGCTACCCCAATTACTTATGGCCTGAACAGTCAAACCCCTGAAGCAGGACCAGGCAGCAGTGAGGGCAGAGGAGGAATGGGCGGCAATTCTAGCAACTTTGGACGTAATAGCGCCACAAGTGCGAATGAGAGTCTGTTGTCCTATCTGGAGGAAAATAATACTGGGGAGCCTTATCTGTTTGCCGTATTGGATTATGGCACAGCAGCTCCTTATATCGTCGATAAGGGGGCATCGGTTGTTATTCTGAACGGGTTTTCCAATTCGGACACAGTATATACCACAGATACCCTAGAGGCGTTAGTAGAGAGTGGAAAGGTGAAATACTTCCTGCTGAGCAGCGGCGGTATGGGGGGGGGACGTGGAGGGAACTCTACGCTATCTACCTGGATTACCGACAATGGTACAGAGGTTCCAGCAGCGGATTGGGCAGGAAACGATGCTGGTAACAGCGGAACGTTATACAAAGTTACAGTTAACTAGTTCAGTGTTTTAGAGTACGAAGCGTGCTAATACATTTGCAGGCACGCTTCAGCATTCAAATTAAAGGAGGAGCTGCTCATGAGTATCAACGTGCGCTATTCCATTATTATACCGATGTTTAATGAAGAGGCAGTCATTCAGGAAACGTATCGCCGTATTAAAAAAGTGATGGCAATGACGGAGGAAGTGTATGAGCTGATCTTCGTGAATGACGGCAGCACCGACAACTGTGCCCAGATGATCGAGGAATATAGCTATTGGGATGAGAGTGTGAAGCTGATCGATTTGTCACGTAACTTCGGACATCAGATCGCTATTACTGCCGGAATGGACTATGCCCTTGGGGATGCAGTTGTCATTATTGATGCTGATTTGCAAGACCCGCCTGAGCTGATCTTGGACATGATTGCGGAATGGAAGAAGGGGTACGAAGTTGTATATGCTAAACGGGTGAAGCGTAATGGTGAATCCTTATTCAAAAAGTGGACGGCCAGCCTCTTTTATAGAATTCTGCGTTATTCAACCGATATTTCTATCCCTGTGGATACGGGTGATTTTCGGCTTATAGATCGTAGGGTCTGCGAAGAGCTCAAACGTCTACCGGAGAAAAACCGTTTCGTGCGCGGACTGGTCAGCTGGGTTGGTTTCCGTCAGAAGGCGATTGAATATGAACGGGATGAACGTCTGGCGGGGGAAACTAAATATCCACTAAAACGTATGATCAAGCTCTCTTTGGACGGAATTACCTCCTTTTCCTATAAGCCGCTGAAGCTGGCAGGATATTTGGGCGCACTGCTGTCGGCTTCTGGTTTTCTGTACCTTATGTATGTTTTGTACCTGGTGATTTTTACAGACTCAGTTGTTAAGGGCTGGGCTTCGATGATTGGAATTACGCTGACCTTCAACGGATTTGTACTCATTATGCTAGGAATACTAGGTGAATATGTCGGCCGGATTTATGACGAAACTAAGGGACGTCCGCTTTATATTGTCCAAGAGTTCTATGAAGGTAAGGGGCAGCAAAAGAACATTCGTGAGCACCCTGTGACCCATCTCCGTAAATAAACTGCAAGGGAGGGATTCATGATGAAGATTAGAAAAGCTGTCATTCCCGCCGCGGGCTTAGGCACTCGTTTCCTGCCTGCCACTAAGGCTCAGCCAAAAGAAATGCTGCCCATTGTGGATAAACCAGCGATTCAATATATCGTAGAAGAAGCCGTCCGCTCTGGTATTGAAAGTATTATCATCGTGACCGGCCGCAATAAGAAGTCGATTGAAGATCATTTTGATAAATCGGTGGAGCTGGAGCAGACGCTTTTGGAAAAAGGGAAAGAGGATCTACTTCGTGAAGTACAGCTAATCAGTGAGCTAGCGAGCATCCATTACATTAGGCAAAAAGAGCCGCTGGGACTAGGCCATGCCATCCTTTGTGCGGAACAATTTATCGGTGATGAACCTTTTGCTGTTTTGCTTGGTGACGATATTATGGTTTCGGAGGACCCGGCGCTGCTGCAGATGATGAGATTGTATGAGCAAGAGGAGCAGACTATCGTCGGTGTGCAGCAGGTGCCACGGCAGGAGGTTAACAAATATGGGATTATAGCCTCCAGCGGCTCACTAAATGGAGTTCATGAAGTAAAAGGACTGGTAGAGAAGCCCTCGCCTGAAACAGCACCTTCAGAATACGCCATTATGGGGCGATACATTTTAGAGCCTTCGATATTCTCAGTGCTGGCTAACCTCAAACGTGGAGCGGGCGGTGAATATCAACTGACGGATGCTTTGCACGAGGTATCCCGGCAAGAAGGCTTGCTGGCGCTGGATTTAATCGGCAAACGTTATGATATTGGTGATAAATTTGGTTACATTAAAGCCACGCTGGAGGTAGGTTTGATGCGGGAGGATTTGCGCCCATTATTGGTTCCGTATTTGCAGGAGCTGGCTGCTAGTCTTAAGGGAAGAGAAGAAGAAGTGGATTCCTTGCATTGGAGTATACACAGTTGAGGGAGAGGAACTGTTTCAAACGATCATAACATCGGCTTCGGTGTTGGGATGAGGTTTTGAAGCAGTTTTTTTGCGTGTGGTGTTCAAAGGACGGTGAGGGACGAGCAAATAAGTGTACTTTATACAATTAAAAGTATGGGGGGACAGCTGCAAATCGATTTAGTTGCACTTGATACATCTATATCTTTACATTTTAGCTAGAATGCTCAGTTAGCCTGTTTTTAGTTGCATAAAATACACTTAAAACAGCCGTGTGGGTGTTATTGTATGAAATAGCTGCATCAAGTGCAGTTATTTTAAAATTTCGTAACTTGTTTCTCCTGGGTGACGAAAAAATCCGAAAGACCGATTCCTAAGAATCATCCTCCGGATTTATGTTTTGAGTATAGATTAAGCTTTCAGCACATCATGATCAACGTAACGCGTACCATTTAACTCGCTAATTACATTAATAGCTACCTTCGCACCATCGCCTGCGGTAATAATGGCATGTACACTTACTCCAGCAACAGTACCAGCAGCCCAAATACCTGCGATATTCGTTTTGCCTTCAGCATCAACGGCTACTACAGTTTTGATTCTTGGCTCTGTACCATCCTTAGTCTCCACACCAGCTTTGGCAGCTAGATCTGTAAGGGCGCCGGTGGCAAGAATGACATGTTTTGCTTCATAGATAATTCCATCTTCAGTTTCAATGACAAAACCATTGCCGCTGGAGGTGAGGTTGATAGCCTGTTCGGAAACCAGCTCAGCGCCAAATTTAACGGCTTGCTTATGGCCGGTTTCGACCAGCTCAGGACCACCTACTTCGGAAATTCCATAAAAGTTCTCAAACCAACCTCTGCGGGTCATGCCCTTATCGTTGTCGATCAGCAGCGTTTTTTTGCCCGCCTTGGCGGCGAACAGGGCTGCGCTTGCACCGGCAGGACCGGCGCCAATTACGGCGATTTCGTACATGTATTTACCTCCTAAAAGTTTTGTGGAGCGATGCTCCTTAGAATGGACTACATAGCAAAACTGGCAACGAAAGCATACGCTTAAGTTTTGTGGAGCGATGCTCCAGTTCCTCTTAATTATAACGGTTGTTACTCTTCCTTGGCTAATCCTTCCTCGCAAGGCAGACTAACCGTAAACGTTGTCCCCTCGCCAACGGTGCTATTTACACTAATCTTGCCGTGATGTGCCTCGACAATAGATTTTGTGATGGAGAGACCCAACCCTGATCCGCCGTATTTACGTGTGCGAGAGGAATCACTGCGGTAGAATCGATCAAAGATATGTGGGATATGCTCCGCGGCAATTCCGTAGCCATTATCCCGCACGCTTAATAGAGCTTGATTTCCTTCCGCTTGTAAAGAGAGATGAATGCTCCCTGTCGTGGCATCGGTATGCTGAACTGCATTGTGGAACAGATTCAGAATCACCTGCTTGAGCTTATAGGGATCATATTTACCACGGATGCCATAGGAAATATCAAATGTAACTTTCCGTTGATCTGCGAGCAAAAGCAGATGCGGCTTCATTTCGTGAATTACCTCGCTGAGAATCAGATCAGTCATCTGCAGTTGTGGAGCTCCATCCATTCGAGCGAGCAGTAGCAGATCCTCGACCAGCTTGTTGATCCGTTTCGATTCACCATGCATGCTTCGCAACGAGTTATATAACTGTTCTTTATTATCGGCGGCGCCCCGCAGCAAGACCTCAAGAAAACCGTGTATTGAGGTAAGCGGAGTTCTAAGCTCGTGGGAAGCATCGGCAGCGAACCTGCGCATCTGCTCCTTGGCCTCCCGTTCATTATGAAAGGATATTTCGAGACGTTCGAGCATACCATTGAATGAATGAGCAAGCTTGTCGATCTCGGCCTGTCCTTGGTCAACTGGAAACCGAATGTCCAAATTACCGGCATTAATGATCTCAGCCGATTCTCCCATATTAGATAGAGGAACTAACGTCTTTCGCAGGGCCGGTAAGTATAGGAATAATCCAGTCAATAAAGCAATCACTGACAAACCTGCGTAGATCAGCAGCTGCTGCATTATCACATCCGTCAATGGCCCTGTGCTCACACTCATTTGCAGCAGCAATCTAGTATTTCCAGGTCTATAAAGATTCATGAATATAGCTAGATGTTCAGTTCCGTCTTCAGCTTGGATGAGCTTGTAATTTCCTGTTGCCCTATCCGTGGTGTGAATCAGCAGCGCATCGTATTGCTCATTGGTCAGCCTGGGTGCTGCTATATCTGAGAGGGTTAATTGCTGTAAATCCCTGAAGGTGCCATCCGAGCTGTACATGGCGAGAGTTGTATGGGCATCAAGCAGAAGCGGGCGCCGGTTCTCGCCAGTTCGCAGCCCACTTGGCATTTTATTCATGTCTTCTCTTTCCAACGGGAAATTGCTGTTAAACTCGTTGTTCGTGTCATTTATACCTGTGCTGTCCTCGTCATAGGAATTAAAAAAGTTAAAAAACATCTCACGGGGGACAGAACGTATTTGCGCTTCCATAGACTCGGCTCTATTGCTGTATATAAAATCTCGCATAAGGATATATTGTAAGACTCCAATTAGCAGCAGCAATCCTGATAGAATAAGCAGCGATGTGGCAAGCAGCTGTTTACGCAAGGAACGTGGTGCAGGCAGTCTGCGAAGCCATCTGAAGATGGGAGTGCTCATAGATCCACCCGGTAGCCTGCACCCCGCAGGGTACGGATAATACGGTGCTCCTTATCTCCGAGCTTCTCACGAAGCGAACGGATATAGACCTCAACAATATTTTCCTCACCGCCAAAATCATAGCCCCACACTTTATCAAGAATCATAGGCTTGCTGAGTACAAGGCCGTGATTGATAACGAGATACTGTAATAACTCGTATTCCGTAGGGGAGAGTTCAAGTACTTCCTCCCTGAAGCGAATTTCCTTTCGCCGACTGTCAATTCGGAAAGGACCGCAGCGGACCTCACCTAGCAGCCCCGGAAACTGATTCCGCAGCCGCGCTTGGATCCGCGCTAGTAATTCATCAAAGCTGAAGGGCTTGACCATATAGTCGTCAGCACCAATAGATAGTCCTTTTACGCGATCATCCACTTCGTCTTTTGCAGTAAGCATGATGACAGCTACCTCTGTCTCTTCTGAGCGCAGATAGTGACATACCTCGAATCCATCCATACCCGGCATCATAACATCCAGGATAGCTACATGGGGCTTGAATTCAGCTGCAATCGAAATGGCGCTTAGCCCGTCCGACGCGGTTCGTACTTCAAAACCTTCGTTAAGGAGACCCAGCTCCAGGAACTGTAATATATGAGGCTCATCATCTACGAGCAGAAGTCGAACTCCTTGTACTGCTTTCATCATAGGTTCCTCCAAATCGGTGATAGATAGCTTCATTATGCCATATCCGGTTGAATGTTTGCTGAAGACCGAATGATTCTTTTTCTAGAATAAATGAGTGAATTTCTTTCACATGGCTTTAAATTGGTTAATCTAGTTATAAGGAATATTAACGTGTTTAATGACAAACAGGGTTAAAAATTCCGGATTTTCGGAATTGCGATAAAGGGTTTTGACGAAGAATATAGAACACTTTACAATAAGGATAATCTCCTGATTCAGGCTCCTGATTTTGGAGAATGCTCTCCCTATTTTAGGTTAGATCATCCGAACGTGTAAAATTTCCTTCCTCGTTTTTTCAACTTTGTCATCTTCCTATCAAGGCTCATTTCTTTCTGGTGTATTTCTTTTCTAATTCACTTCTTTTTGGAATTCTGTTCATTCATCCTAGGTTTGCTGAACTTTATATTACCCATAAGTCAAGGGAGGCTTTTCCATGAAGAAAAAAGAAATGGTAGCCATGCTATTGGCTGGAGGCCAAGGCAAAAGATTGAAAGGTTTAACCAAATCGCTTGCCAAGCCCGCTGTCTATTTTGGGGGCACTTATCGGATCATCGACTTTCCTTTAAGTAACTGCTCCAACTCGGGTATTGATACTGTTGGTGTATTGACACAGTATGAGCCACTTATACTACATTCTTACATCGGAGTAGGCAGTGATTGGGATTTGAACCGTAAGAATGGTGGAGTATTCGTATTGCCACCGCATGAACGTGAGAATGGAAGCAGCTGGTATCGGGGAACAGCCGATGCGATTTATCGAAATCTTAAATTTGTAGATCAGTTCGACCCCGAGCATGTTCTTATTCTATCCGGTGATCACATTTATAAAATGGATTATCATGCTATGCTGCAATACCACAAGGAGAGAAACGCAGATTGCACGATTT
This sequence comes from Paenibacillus sp. FSL H7-0323, assembly GCF_038002725.1. NCBI lineage: Bacteria > Bacillati > Bacillota > Bacilli > Caryophanales > Paenibacillaceae > Paenibacillus > Paenibacillus sp. FSL H7-0323. The sequence goes on from NZ_JBBODB010000001.1 coordinate 5,546,582, forward strand.
CTGTGATTGACGTTCCGCTGGAGGAAGCAAGTCGATTTGGAATCTTAAATACGGAGGACGATCTGAAAATTTACGAATTTGAAGAGAAGCCTGCACAGCCAAAAAGCACGCTAGCTTCTATGGGTGTGTACATCTTTAAATGGGAAATTCTCCGCAAGCATTTGCTGGAGGACGGAGAGAATATAGGGTCATCTCACGATTTTGGTAAAGATATCATTCCTTTGATGCTGGAAGATGGGAACTCTTTATTTGCGTACCCTTTTGAAGGGTATTGGAGAGACGTTGGTACGGTAGCAAGCCTGTGGGAAGCGAATATGGATTTACTGAGCGATAATCCACCGCTTAATCTAAATGATCCCAGCTGGCGCATATTTACACGTAATCCGAATCAACCTGCCCAATATGTCGCGCCTGGGGCGAAAGTGTCAGGATGCATTATTAATGAAGGCTGCATTGTGCATGGTGAAGTGAAGCACTCGGTTCTTTTTTATGGCGTAGAGGTAGGTGAAGGCAGTGTGATTACGGACTCCGTAATTATGCCTAAGGTTAAGATTGGTAAGAACGTACGCATTCATAAAGCGATTATTAGTGAGAATACGATAATCGACGATTATATGGAAATAGGCATCGAGCGGGAGAACGAGAACGAAATTCTGCTGATCGACAATAAAAGCAAGAAACGTAAATCAGCTGTGGCCAAAACCATATAATCAAGCTAAAACGCCTTCGGCGTCCTTCTAGGGACGGTAAGCGTTTATGCGAGATTTATAAGGATAAAGTATATAGTGAAACTTATACTTTCTTATAAATTATAAGAGGACGGTGGATTCCGATGAAGCAACTCATGGGTGTAATTAATCTGGATCATGAACTCGATAAACTAAATGAACTCACTTATTTCCGCTGTGGTGCAGCCGTACCTTTTGCCAGTCGTTATCGGTTGATAGATTTCGTGCTTTCCAATATGATGCGTGCGGATCTGGAGAGCGTGGGCCTGTTTGTTCGCCGTAAATACCGTTCTTTAATGGACCATTTGGGTGACGGGAAATCTTGGGATATGAATCGCAAGCATGGGGGACTATTTATTTTGCCTCCGGACTGGAATGATCCCACCGATACTTCTCTTGGCGACCTTCAGCATTATCATAATAATCTGGATCTTTTTAAACGGGGATCTGCAAAATATATTGTGTTTTCCGGCAGCCAGCATATTAATACTATCGATCTCCAGGACTTGTACAGCTACCATTTGGAGAAGGGTGCCGATGTTACAGTAGTATACAAAAAAATAGAGCAATTGCAGCCAGAGCATGAGTTATGCCAGCGTATTGAAGTGGACGAAGAGAATAATGTGACCAATATCCATCATGAGAAGGATCATCCCAATTTATATCTCGATATCTTCATTATGGAGAAAAAACTGTTCCTGGAGCAGGTGGAACATTGCATTGCACATGGGGAGAGCTACTTTTTCCGTGATGTCATTCAGAAAAACCGCCATAAATTCAAAATCGCTGCTTATGAGTATCATGGCTATCATGCCGTAATTAATTCATTGGAAAGCTATTATAAGAATAGTCTGGAGCTGCTTCAGCAGGAGAATTACTTTAGTCTGTTCAAAGAAAGTCCAGTACAGACGAAGATTAAATATGAGGCTCCTACCCGATATTTAGAGAGCGCAAATGTCAGCAATTCACTGGTGGCTAACGGCTGCATTATAGCGGGAACGGTGGAGAACAGCGTGATCTTTCGTGGGGTTCAGGTACGTAAAGGAGCGAAGATCATCAACTCTGTAATTATGCAGAAGTGCATTATAGAGGAAGATGCTGTTATTGAGAATGTGATCATGGATAAGGACGTACATTTAAGTAAGAATCGAATTCTCGTCGGGGATAGTAAACGTCCATTTGTCATCGCCAAGAGCAGCAAAATATAAACCAACTGGATTAGATGAAACGAAACAGTATAACCTATCTGATCTACAGGCATAGTCTAATGCATCCCTAAAAAAAGCTTTTGTCAGGAGGAACCTGCTGTTGTTTAACGATAAAGAAACTTTCAAACAGGTGTTTCGCGAGACGCTCATCAGCAAATTGGGCAAACCTTTGGAGGAAGCCTCGAATGCTGATGTCTATAAAATATTAGGCAACATGATTCGCGAGAATGCCGGGAAAAATTGGGCGGATACCAATCAAAAGTACAAGACGGATAAGGATAAGCAGGTATACTATTTTTCTATGGAGTTTCTGATCGGAAGACTTCTGGGGAACAATCTGCTGAATATGGGCGTGCTGGAGGTCGTGCGTGAGGGATTGGCCGATCTTGGTTTCTCGCTGCAGGATATTGAGGAGGTAGAAGCCGACGCTGGGCTTGGCAATGGAGGACTTGGACGTCTAGCTGCTTGTTTCTTGGATTCACTGGCCTCCCTGCAATATGCGGGGCATGGTTGCGGCATACGTTATAAATACGGCCTGTTCGAGCAGAAAATCGTTGACGGGTATCAGGTGGAACTGCCCGATTACTGGCTGCAAAATGATAATGTATGGGAAGTGCGTCGTGAAGACAAGCAGGTAGAAGTAAGGTTCTGGGGCGTGATTGAGACTCGGGAGGAGAACGGGCGGCTTATCTTTGAGCATAGTCAATATGAGGCCGTTCGTGCAGTTCCGTATGATGTGCCTATCATTGGTGCAGATCGGCGGCATGTGAATACACTGCGCAACTGGAGCGCGGAGTCCATCACCCAGCCTACCAGAACCTTTGGCTCTTTTGCCGGATCAGACTATCATAAATTCCTGGAATATAAACGTTCCGTAGAATCCATCTCGGAGTTCCTGTATCCGGATGACTCTCAATACGAAGGCAAGCTGTTGCGGTTGAAGCAGCAATACTTCCTCTGCAGCGCTGGCCTGCAAAGTATTCTGCGAACCTTTGGAAAGCTTGGACTCCCTATACAATCGCTGCCCGACAAGGTTGCACTTCATATCAATGATACACATCCGACGCTTGTAATTCCTGAATTGCTGCGGATTCTGATGGATGTACATGGATTAGGATGGGATGAAGCGTGGAGTATTACAACTCGTATGGTGTCCTATACAAATCATACGATCTTGAGCGAAGCCCTGGAGAAATGGCCTATTCAAATGGTCAGGGACTTGCTTCCACGTATTTTTCTTATTATTGAAGAGATCAATGCCCGCTTCTGCGGCGAGCTGATGAGTCGTTATCCCGGTGATCAGGACCGGATTTCACAGATGGCAATTATTCATGACGATCAGGTTCGCATGGCTCATCTGGCGATTGTGGCGAGCCATAGTGTCAATGGGGTAGCAGCGCTGCATACAGAAATATTGATGAAACGCGAAATGCGGCTCTTTAATGAAATGTACCCGCACCGCTTCAATAATAAGACGAATGGGATTACTCACCGGCGCTGGCTGATGCATGCCAATCCGGATCTGGCTAACCTTATCAATCAATCGATAGGAACCCGCTGGATGAGCCATCCGCAAGAGATGATTGGCTTGATTAAATATTGTGAGGATGCATCCTTCCAGGAACAAGTGGCCAGCATTAAACGGCGGAATAAGCTCAAGTTGGCTGAATACATCTACAGCAAGCATTCGGTACATGTAGACCCCGACTCTATTTTTGATGTCCAGGTGAAGCGCCTGCATGCTTATAAGCGGCAGCTGCTAAATATTTTGCATATTCTGCATATGTACAACCAAATCAAAGATAATCCTTCGATGGATATGGTACCGCGCACATTTATATTCGGAGCAAAGGCGGCACCAAGCTATCATTTGGCGAAGCGAATTATCAAGCTGATCAATACTGTGGCGGAGGCTGTCAACAAGGATCCGGATGTTAAAGGCAAGATCCGTATCTTTTTCCTTGAGAATTATTCGGTATCCTTGGCCGAGAAGATCATTCCTGCTGCGGATATTAGTGAACAGATCTCTACTGCGAGTAAAGAGGCCTCCGGCACGGGGAATATGAAGTTTATGATGAACGGTGCATTAACCGTAGGTACGATGGACGGTGCTAACGTGGAAATGCATGAGATGGTAGGGGACAACAATATGTTCCTGTTCGGTCTTCGTGCTGAGCAGGTAATGGATTATTATCAGCATGGCGGCTATCACGCACGTGATATCTACAATGGGGATAGCCGTGTGAAGGAAGTATTGGATCAGTTGGTTAATCCGGGACCTATATGCTGTCATGGTGCGGAGTTTGAGACCATTTTCCATTCTCTTTTGGATAATAACGATGAATTCTTTGTGCTTAAGGATTTCGCAAGTTATGTCGAGACTCATGTCGAGATTGACCGGGCATACCGCAACCGTCAGGAGTGGCTGAAAAAGTCTATTATAAATATTGGTCATTCCGGTAAATTCTCAAGTGATAACACGATTAGCCGCTACGCGGCGGAGATTTGGAATATCAGTCCGGTACGGCTATAGGCTCAACAAGAATAGGCTGTCTTATAAGTAGGAGATTCCTACAAATGAGACAGCCTATTTCTTATGCTCTATAGAGCTGCTTTAGATAACTTCCGATACCAGGGCTGCGAACCGCTCCAGGAACCGGCGTTCCTCATCATCAAAACGATCTTTCAGCGGACTGTCGATGTCGAGTACGCCAAGCAAACGATCATCCTTGATCAGCGGGACAACAATTTCGCTGTTTGAAGCGGCGTCACAGGCGATATGTCCCGGGAATGCATGCACATCTCCAACTACTAACGTGCGTCGTTCCGCAGCAGCCGTTCCGCAGACTCCACGAGACAACGGGATGCGGATGCAGGCAGGAAGACCTTGGAAAGGCCCGAGCACAAGCTCCTTGCCATCAAATAAATAAAAACCGGCCCAATTCGTATCCGGCATAGCGTGTTTAAGCAGTGCCGAAGCATTGGCCAGGTTGGCCGTAGCACTTGGTTCGTCCTTTACTAATGCTTCTAGTTGGATTAGAACCGCTTCAAACTGCTCGTTGCGTGTTCCATCGTAAGGCATAGCTTGAAACATGAAGCATCACCTTCCTGTACTTTAAATTCAAATATGAAATCCTAACTGTAATTATCAACATAGTACAGCTAGACATGATACGTCAAGCGACAATACCAATCTGTAACAATATGGAATGTTCCTTGAAGTCCATGAAATGCGGAACAGCTACAATAATGTTTCCGAGGATCGGTCAGAGGGTAATGCTAGTATAAATACCGAAGGCTATATAGCCGGAAGAGGTGGAATATGCGCGCTGATGTACAGAACTTGTTCATAGGAATTCATATGCTTTATTGTGCACGGGATAAAGATGTGACGATCTCAGAGATGCTGCTCGGACTTGAAGATCTGGGGTATCGTGTAGGAGAACGCGAAGTGAAACAGGAATTGGAAAAGCTGACACTGGACAACTTTCTGACTGCCCATACCGAAGGGTACAGTATTACGGGGACTGGAATTGAAGAGTTCAAGGATATTCGCGCCAAACTTCAGGTGTTATGCAGTGAAGTTATTCATGAAACGGAATGAAATCATTGTAGTTAAGTTTAATAAAAAGCGTCTGTATTTAGGGAGTGTTTGCTCCCTGTTGCAGACGTCTTTTTACGTTAACACATAGAATTTGTTCTTTTCAATGTTAAAGAATTTAGAACTTTTATCTTAAGGATATACTCTTGAATGATGTATAATTGATAAGTTGAAGGGGGGCAGAGACTTGTATATCTGCAATGGAGTGATACCTACACTGGTCGGCAGTAGAGTGAAGCTGTGTGCTATGACTACTGAACATGCTTCAGCATTATATCAGGTCTGGTCTCATCCAGAGGTCACCCGCTGGCTGGGGGCTCCAGCATTATCCTCTATCGAAGAGACTAAGCAACTGATTGCATTTTTATCACAGATGGCTCAGGAAGAGGACAGCTTACGCTGGAGTATTGTAGGACCCGGAGGTGAAGTTATAGGGAGCTGCGGGTATAACTATTGGCAGTTACAGGGAGCTTACCGCGGGGAAATTGGCTGCGATCTGGCGCCTGCCTTTTGGGGGCTTGGATATATGAAAGAAGCGCTTGGTTTAGTGCTCAACTTCGGCTTCAATAGGATGGGGCTGAATCGGATAGAAGCGCTGTGTCATCCTGCTAATAATCGTGCGGAGAGGCTGGTTCAAACGCTCGGCTTTCAGAAGGAAGGTATACTGCGTCAATATCGCCAGACCCCTTCCGGCTTTCAGGATGTGACTCTACATGCGCTTCTGCGTGGGGAATGGCAATGATTTTATTACATAAAGAGAGGGTTTGGAACATTGAAGTCAACAGGGGATTTAGAACGTAAATTAATACTGATAGGGGTGCTGCTAGCTACCTTTCTGGCTGCGATTGAAGGAACGGTAACAGGACCAGCGGGTCCAGCTATCGTAGGTGAATTTCAGGGAATGCAGTGGCTTAGCTGGATATTCACTTCTTATTTGCTGGCAATGGCTATTACTACTCCTATTTTCGGCAAAATCAGTGACCTCTTTGGACGCAAGCCGGTGTTCATGTGGGGGGCAGCTGTTTTTTTATTAGGCTCATTATTATGCGGTATTTCGCAAAGTATGGAACAGCTGATCCTGTTCCGGGCAATACAGGGGATTGGCGCGGGTGCGCTCATTCCAATGACCTTTACAATCATCGGGGATATTTACAGTATTGAGGAGAGAGCGAAGACACAAGGATTACTTAGCTCTGTATGGGGGATTTCCTCTTTGGTAGGCCCTCTTCTTGGAGGATATGTTGTAGATTACCTAAGCTGGCGCTGGGTATTTGTCTTTAATCTGCCATTTGGTTTACTAGCAATGGTATTTATTGCCCGTTATTTGAAGGAAGAGAAGGTACGTCGGAAAGCACAAATTGATGTGGCAGGGGTGCTGCTATTCGCTGCTGGTATGGGCGCATTACTCTTCGGTCTCTCCACAGGAGGACAGAATCTGGAGTGGACATCCCCACTGCTAATTGCAACTCTAAGTGTGGCTGTTATCCTGCTAGTTTTATTTTTCTTTGTGGAGCGTCGTGCTCCTGAACCTATGTTGCCGCTGGGTCTATTCTCGAACCGCAACATAGCGGTGTCTACTGGGGCTAACCTGCTGGTAAGCACATTAATTATTGGGCTTTCTACGTATGTGCCATTATGGGTGCAGGGTGTATCCGGAAAAAGCGCCGCCATCTCAGGTTTGCTACTGGCGCCGATGTCGGTAGGCTGGATGTTTGGTTCGATCGCCGGAGGGCGGATGATTCTAAAAGCGGGTTCGCGTCGAACCGCAATGCTTGGGTTGATTATGATCGCTGCGGGGGCTATTGGCCTGGCTTTCTTAACAGGGGAGTCTTCACAGCTGCTGCTCTTATGCTTGATGCTGGTCTGTGGAGTTGGCTTTGGGTATTCTTCTACAGTCTTTACGATTATCGCGCAGTCCTCTGTTGCGTATGAGCAACGGGGAGCATCTACAGCGCTTAATGCGTTCACGCGTTCTTTAGGACAGACTGTTGGGGTGGCTATTTTTGGTTCCTGGCTGAACTTGAATATTGATAAGCTGTTAAGAAAACAACCAGATTCGAACATCTCAGGAGATGATATTAATAAGCTGCTTGGATCACATGCAGGAACCAACCTGTCTGGGGAAGTATCAAACAGTCTGCGTGATGCCCTTGAAGGTGGTCTTCATTCATTATTTATCGTAATGGCAGTTTTCGCTGTTTTGTCGCTGATAATTTCCTGGGGTTTGCGCAAGGGTGTGCCTTCAGTAGAGGATGCTTCATCGTCCTTGAAAAAGGCATAACTTATTAGGTAGATAGCGTGTTAAAGTGGTTGAACCATACGAATTAACTCCCTGGAGTGGCGTACGGAGTGACGCATGGAATGACCGACGGTGTGGCTATGGAATGACGCATGGAGTGACGCATGGACTAACGGAGAGTATCACATGAAATGACGCATGGACTAACGGACGGAGTAGCACATGGAATGACGTATGGAGTGACACATGGAATCACGCACGGAGTAGCACATGGAATAACGGACGGAGTGGCGTACGGAATGACACACGGAAAGACGCACAGAGTGACGCATGGAATGACACATGGAGTGACGCACGGAGTGATGCATGGAATGACACATGGAATAACGGATGGGTGGCACGCCAGATTGATGTAACCTCTTGAGTAGAGCGTCGATGGAAGCAGTGGAAGCAATCGTTAGGCAAATTTAGTTGTATTTTGTACAACTATAATCCTGCCGTTAACTCTTCAATGGATATAGCTGTATTTAGTACATCTATTTTCTTGATTTACTCGCCTAGGGGTACTTTTTCTGGTTTTTAATTGTACAGAATACACTTAAAGTTAGAATAATCCGATTTGCATACGAAATAGCTGTATAGAATGCAGTTATTCCTTTAGTTACTGCTCAGGTTCCCATCAAGATCGGGCGCTGAAAATATAGCGGGTTATATCAAAAGTGGATTTTACCGAAAGTGGGTTTTACTGAGAGTTATAGTTACGGTTAGCTAGAAGGGACGTCCAATCGGAAGTGTGCTCGCCAAGTCCAATCGGAGGTGTGCTACGCCAAATCCAGTCGGAAGCGTGCACGCAAGTCATGCCGAATAAGGATGACGATGATCCGAGGTTTGCCAAAAGCGGACCTCAAAGTCCGTCTTCGGCATCGACTTACTGCCCTAACTGATCAGTTCCCAACTAATGTTCGGCTAACGGAGGCTGTAAAAAGGCACTCAAATTTTGCTCAGAGGGGTCATAAGGACTTATATCATCTGCTCAAGTAAACTGCCGCAGAACAAAAGAAAACCAATGGGCGATTCTCAAATAAATCGGAGAATCGCCTATTGGTTTTCTTTTTACCATTAACAGAAATCAACAACAGCTTGTCTAAAACACATAAATAAGCGACTCTTACTTACGAGGAAGAGGGGATAGCTTCTCAGCTTGTAGACCCATCTTTTTGAGCAGAACAATCATTTGTTCCTTCTCATCATCATTCAGACCGCTGAAAGCAAGATGCAGGCGTTCTGAATATTTCGGATACATCTCATTCATGAGACGTTCACCTTCCGTAGTCAGCTCCGCAAAAATCACACGGCGGTCGCTCGGACAAGGCTTACGCTGCAAATAGCCGCGTTCCTCAAGCTTATCGATTACGTAAGTAACGTTGCCGCTTTGCAGCAGCAGCTTGGCGCCAATTTGTTGAATGGGTTGTGGTCCCTTATAGTACAACACTTCCATAACGGCAAAGGCAGTCGGATTAAAACCTTCAATTTTGCTGCCGGTAACAGCATGTTCATTAATGCTCTTAAAAGACTTGGCAAATACCCGGTACAAATGTAGTGTTAATTGCGTATCACGTTCGTAAGATTGTATCATGCTTCTCCACCCTCTATCGTTAATCATGTGTGAACTCATCGCACAGTTTGCAATCAATAGTCATTAGTGCACGGGTTACCTGTGCAACGAACCTTGAGATAACCTTAGAATACGTGAAAGAGCGAATGAAGAACATGTGATTTGTCACAATGAGCACACTTTTAATTATTAAAAATCAAACAATTTTTTGAATGCGATAAAAACGAAGGTTTTTTTGATTTCAGTCTTTGAAAGGATAAGAATTTCAGTCTTAGGTTCAAGCGCTATTTACGCCTTCAGACGGATGATTGATGTTCTCCAATATTTTACTATTACTTCATCGAGAAATAGTAACGGGGAGTGAAGTAAGATGGAGGAACAACTGGCTCATGATTCAAAAGAAGGAAAGCTAACGGCGAATAAGCCCTTTATGCTGCTTATTGCCGCACAGCTTGTATCGAATGTGGGAGACTGGTTGCATATCCTAGCGCTACTGACAATGGTAGGTTTTAAATGGAATGCGACACCGTGGGAAATTACGGCTATATCTTTATGTATGGCTGTGCCGTTGCTCTTAGGAGGACCGTTCGCAGGTTATTTAAGTGATCGTTTTAACCGCAAGGCGCTGATGATTGGTTCGGATCTAGCTCGTGCCGGAATCGTTGTTTGTTTGGTATTTGCAGGTTCTCTCTGGCAGGTATATGTCCTGCTGGTGGCTAAAGGGATCATGGATGTACTCTTTTCACCAGCCAAAAGCGGAAAGCTCAAGGAGCTTGTCCCTGCGGCCCAGATGGATAAAGCCATGGCGCTTAGCTCATCTATCGAACAAATAACCAAAATTGTTGGTCCTGCTCTAGGTGGACTGCTGGTTGCCGCATTTGGTATTGCCGCTTGTTATGTGATTGACTCGGCTACCTTCATTTTATCGGCGGTCATCTTAATAGGACTGCCGCGTGCGGCTGCACTGAAGAAAGATGCAGCAGAGGATAACACAGGGGAGAATGGTGCTCAGAAGTCTTTTCGCCAAGAAATGTCGGCGGGTCTGCAGGTGATCGTGGGAATGCCAGTAGTACTTTGCGGGATTGCTATGCTGGTACTAGTGCTGCTAATGCTGCAAATTGGTGATTCGCAGATTGTAACGTTATTCCGGGAAATTCCGGGTGTGAACGGTGATCTGCTGGGTTGGTGTGTGGCAGCCAGTGGTCTTGGCACCTTACTGTCAGCCTTGCTTGTAAGCCGTATAGGCAGTGGTAAACATACGCTCGTCTTCATGGGATTGGGAGCTGTAATTATGGGGGTTGTTTTCTCAAGTGCAGGAATTGTAACTGCCCACGGTCAGGCTGGATTATGGATGAACATCGCTTTATTTGGTTCTTTTATGTTTGCTGGTGTGGGAGCAGGCCTTGCGTTCATTCCCTTCAATTCTATGCTGCAACAGCGGACCCCTGCGGAATACACGGGCCGTGTATTTGGAACTATAGGCAGTCTAACAAGTGCGGCTGTTATCTTGGGACCTGTGGCCGGTGGGGCTTTAGTTACAGCGTCAGGACCTGTCCCGGCTTTCATTCTCTCTGGTTTGCTTACAGCCCTGCTCGGAGTGTTACTGTTAATGCTGCGTGGTAAAGTCGAGCGTAGAGATGAAGCGGCAATTAAACGTGAAGAAGAAATTTCAGCAACAAATAACCTAGAGCTTCTCGGACAGACCTCTCTTTAATGGGAGGTTTCTTTTTTAAATAGGAGAGTAGTTCTCTGAGCTGTGAAAAAATCAGTTTGCTTCCTTGGAGAAAGTATATATAGTACGATTAGAGAAGCTATCTTTCTGGATTGGAATTTCGATAATAATATTCATTAGAAATATTTAGGAGTTGGCGAATATGGAGAATGTAGAAATAACAGGGGATACCGAGAGCGACGAAGAGATTGTACTCGATGTTGAGATCGATGAAGCAGGCTATGAAGCAGGTGCCCCATGCATATTCGATATTTCATTTCAGGTGCGGCGTGGACAGCTGCTCGGACTGATCGGACCAAACGGTGCGGGAAAAAGTACTACAATCAAAACACTGCTCGGTTTGCTTAAGAATACCAAAGCTAAGGTCTCCTTTAATGGAGTTAATAAATCTTATGCTTATGTACCGGAGCAACCGGTGTTTTATGAGGACCTGACCTTATGGGAGCACTTAGATTTGGCTGCTGCTGCTTATGGACTAAAATATGAGCAGTTTCAAGAAACGGCGGAGAGGTTACTGAAGCAGTTCGGCATGAACCATGTCCGTGATGATCTTCCAGCTGGTTTCTCTAAGGGTATGAAACAGAAAATGATGCTGATGCTTGGCTTTTTGGTGCAGCCGGATGTTTATATTGTGGACGAGCCTTTTATCGGCTTGGATCCTCGGGCCACTAAAGATTTCCTGCGACTGCTGGAAGCGGAGCGGCAGCGCGGAGCTGGTGTATTAATGTCTACGCATGTATTGGATACTGCTGAGAAAATTTGCGATGATTTTGTGCTGATCTCGGGTGGCAGGGTTGCCGCTGCTGGAACGCTCGAAGATATACGTGATTATGCTGGGTTGCCGGAGGCGTCGTTGTTTGATTGCTTCGACGAACTGACATGAGTAAGCAGAAGCAGCGAGGGTTTGCTTTTCCTACCTCCAAAAAGCTATTCTGGCGGCGATTATTTTCTCATTGGCGTGAGCAATCTGCTATTATCCGTACGGCTGCCGATTGGACTGTGCTGTTATATATACTGATTCCCGGGGGATTTCTGGGAGGACGGTTATATTACGGGTTCTGGAACGAGGCATTGCCAGCTTGGAGTGGAGATTTGCCGTTTATGCTCATTCCTTCATTATTAGTGCTCCTGCTCTGTAGAGGGGGACTGGTGCTATTATTGCAGGAAGGCGATCTATTATTTCTAAGACAACGGCAGCGATGGATAAATACGATTATGTTTCGCGGGTTGCTGTACAGCCTGATCGTAACATCGTTGAAGTTCTGTGTAGCTTTTGTGCTGTTATTACCTTTTCTGGTTCGGGGATATGGAATGCTGTCATCCGAGGTATGGGCGCTGTTCGCTCTGACTCTGGCATGTAGCTGGTGCATTAAATTACTGGGGCATATTGTAAAAGTACAAAAGCAAGGCTGGCGGCGCTGGCTGTGGCTGATTCTGGCCGTCTCCGTTCCTTGTGGGATTTATTTCCGTGCAGCTACGTTTTGGAACAACAGTCCAGTTTTTATGCTGCTGATTGCAGCACTCTTTGCAGTCGTAGCGGTAATCGCTCTTCGGCGGCGTATGGTGATGCGTGGGACATTCATGAACGATGTGCGTGAAGATTATAAGCAGCGGATGAAAATAGCGGCCCTATTACTCCGCGGCGTACTGGATAAGCCACGTCCGACCCGCCATAAGCCGTGGATTTTCCGGAAATCACAGCCTTTGCTAAAATCAAAAACTGCCGAGAGCCGTTTCTCTGCGGCAGCGATTAAGGCACTTGTACGGAATCCGGCTCATTTAAAGCTCTACTTATCGTTTACTGCTGTGTCCCTTTTAGCGATATTTATCATTCCATCAGGGTTCAAATGGCTGGGCTTTATAGTTTTAGTTTCTCTCATGACCAATTGGCTGTTGTCGTTCTGGTCGTTATTCGTGGGAGATGATTACATCGGAATTCTGCCGTTTTCAAAGGAACAAAAAGCCGAAGCGGGGCTGCGTGCGGTCCCTATCTTACTGCTTCCTTTTTCAATCATTTGTTCTGCGCTGATCTGTATTTCCTTATATGGATGGTTTGGGATTATCCTGTTCATCCCGCTAGGTTATATCGTTGCACTGTTTAGCTCTAGAATATTTGGAACATTTCGCTTAGCGAAATAAAGATATAAATAGAACGGAAGAGTGCCTCATAAGCCGTGAAAAGGCTGCTGGGGCACTCTTCTTTTTTTGTCTTGATTCGATCTATTGCACGCACGTACGTATGAGGTACCTAGCTAGCCTATCGGTCACAGCTGCCCCTAAACATACTATTTTTCCACTTTTGGGATGCTAACGGACTCCATAGTTGCTATTGCCATGAAAAACACCATATATGAGTCTCGTTATAATGAATAGCGTCGTTGGAGTCCGAAACACTGCCCATAAGGTGATAAATTCGCAAATAACGTCATCTGGGTCCGAAGCCGCAGTAGCTGATTAGGACAGACGCTCCACATAGCAGCTGAGGAACCCAAAACAGAGGAGCGATTCTCCAATTAATGAGAGAATCGCGCAGACCGCCATTTTCAAAGTAGTAAGCTGCTTGGAGGATATTCACGTTGCATTAGAGATTATTCCAGTCGAATGTCAGCAGCGTGCTTGCCTGCTGTATATCCTGTTGAGAAGGCCGCTGTTATATTGTAGCCTCCTGTATAGCCATGGATATCGAGTACCTCGCCGCAGAAGAATAACCCCGGCATAAGCTTCGATTCCATTCTTTTGGGATCGATCTCCTTCAGGTTTACCCCGCCCCCGGTAACAAAGGCCTCGGATAGGGAACGGGTGCCATGCACATAAACCGGCATGCGTTTCAAAATCCCAGCTAATAGAAGCAACCCATTCTTGGAGACGTGATGGCCAGTTGTATCCCCATCTAAGTCAGCTTTAGTCAGCAAGAGGGGGATGAGACGTTCTGGCAACAGTCCTTTCAGCGAATTGCGGATCGCTTTCTTAGGTTCCTGATCCAGCTTATCCTGCAACATAGATTCTACTTCCTGTGTGTTCAGATCAGGGAAGAGATCAATGGACATCTCCACCGTATCTGTGCCGGATTTACGTTGGACTTGTCTCAGAAATTGGCTGCACCGCAGTGCAATGGGCCCTGATAATCCAAAATGGGTGAATATCATATCTCCTCGATGAGAGATGACCTTCTTTCCTTTAGGATTCCACACAGTGAGGGCTACATCACGTAGCGACAGGCCTTGCAGCTCGCCGGACTTAATCCATTCTTCCCGTGAAAGAATCGGCACCTCTGTCGGAAACAGCTCGGTGATCGTGTGCCCTGCGGCTTCTGCCCAAGGGTAGCCATCTCCAGTGGAGCCGGTCTGTGGTACAGACTTGCCTCCGGTGGCGATGATAACAGCAGTGCAGGCGATCGTCTTGCCCGAGCTCAGCTGGACTCCCTTAACAGCCCCTTCGTTATAGATTATTCTTGAGACGGGACTGTCGGTCATAATCTGCACGCCTAGACTCCGTACTTTGCTAATTAAGGCAGATACGACACTAGAGGCCTTATCGGAAACGGGAAACATCCGCCCGTTATCTTCTTCTTTTAATGCAATGCCTAAACCTTCAAAAAAGGCGATGATATCCTGGTTATTAAAATGGTCGAAGGCACTATACAAAAAACGCCCGTTTCCTGGAATATGGGCGATTAGCTCGTCTCTTTCCTTGACGTTGGTAACATTGCAGCGTCCGCCACCAGATATTCCGAGCTTTCGGCCTAGTTTTGCTCCCTTGTCGATTAGCAGAACGGATGCCCCGTGTTCTGCAGCGGCCACGCTTGCCATTAGACCCGAAGGGCCGCCTCCAATGACGATCACATCGTAATTGCTCATGAAATTTTACTCCTTTACATGTTAAGACACGGAAGCGATTTCCGCGGGTATTCCTAACGGAATCATACCATTCTGATTCACATGTAACCAGTCTTGTCCAATCATTAGGTGATTATCGTTGTCAGGAGAGTAATCCTGTGCTTTAATCTAAGCATGTAGGGTAATTTGTCCATTTTGGGGTGTGATTGTAATTATTGGTGCGGTTAAGGATATCTTATTGCAAATATCGGCAGCATGCTCCTTTCTTTTTCTTTTTCAATGGTGGGTGGACCGTAGATTTGTGACTCGGAAAAAGGGGAAGCTCCCAAATGATCAGACCTTTTTAATTTTGGCATGTACGTTTAGTCTTATCCTGTGCTCTCTTCTTTCGACAACTCTGTTTGGTGTAGCCTATTTGAATTTAGGATTAATCCCTGCGTATATTGGTATTTTATATGGAACTACCCGTTCGGGCATTTTGCTGTCCATTTTCTTGCTTATCTGCAATGTAATCATTGCGGAGCCTACAGGAATCAGTAACGTGATATTGAATTCAGGGGTTTTATTATATCCGCTACTGTTTGGACTGGCCAAACCTTTTAAGAAAGGTACAGTAGTTGAGAAGATCGGTATGTTATGGATGATTCTTTGTCCAAGCATGCTATTTATTGCGTTAGTCCCGATTATAGGCGGGGAAAATATATATGAATCAAATTCCGTACAAGCATTTCTGATTACGGTGTATCTGTTTTTTACCATCGCGCTAGGTGGTGTTTTTGTATATTTTGTTGAGATGGTTAGAAGTAGATTGCGGGATAAAGTACAAATGGAGAGTATCAGTGAAAGTTTCCAGTGGGAGTCCGAGAAGCTGCAGCAGATTACCAATGTAGTCCCTCTGAGTATTATGTCTCTGGATGAACACGGAGTTGTAACTGATCTTAATGATTGTATGTTAGGAATGATGAGGACTCATTATCCCAATTTGCGAAAAGAGGATATTATTGACGAACCGGTAAAAAAGTTTTTTCACAGCTCAGTGGATACACAGGCATATATGCGGGTAAGTGATAATATCCGCTCTAAACGGCGTTCCAGTGAAAAAATGATTCATGAGTCGCGCATCTATCAGATTTATTCAGCGCCGTTAATGCATAAGAGCTCAGGGGTAACAAGTGGTGCTGTAATTATTGTGCAGGATATGACCAATGAGGAAAAACTACGTGTAGAGCTGGATCATGTGGAACGTTTGAGCTTGGTCGGGCAGATGGCTGCTGGAATTACCCATGAGATTCGTAATCCTATGGCGGTAGTTCGGGGTTTTTTGCAGCTGATGAGAGAAAAGAGTGCTCAAGAATTGGATTCTTATTATCAGATTGTGATGGAAGAGCTGGACCGCGCTAATAGTATTATTAATGATTTTTTATCCTTGGCACAGAGCCGGGTTTCTGATAAAGAGAAGGTGCTGCTGCACCATATTATAGAAGAAGTTAGTCCATTGCTGTGGGCTGATGCTAATCTTCGCGGTCAAAGTGTGGAACTGAAGCTGAGCCCATCACTGCATGAATTGGAGCTAAATGTCCGGGAAATCAAGCAGCTTATTCTCAATTTAGGACGTAATGGTATGGAGGCTATGGGACCCAAGGGGGTGCTGACGCTGGAGACACGCAGTACTCATGATAAAGTGGAGTTGATTGTCACCGATAGCGGCGTTGGTATGTCAGAAAGTCAACGCGAGAAGCTGTTTTTACCCTTTTTTACGACGAAAATTCAGGGAACAGGTCTAGGCTTATCCTTGTGTCTTAGTATTGTGGAGCGGCATAACGGTAAAATAAATGTAGAGTCTGTAGAAGGAGAGGGCACGGTATTTACGATCTCCTTCCCATTGAATAAGGAGGAACCCAGCGAGGTTCGCTCTTAGATTGAATCACCCTCTACAGCATCTCTTGCTTTCACAGAGTATGAATGTATAATAAAGTTAGTAAGTACTGCTGTAATATTATCTGACAAACAGTTGAAAAGTGAAGGAGAGTGCAGAGAAATGTCCATGTCTTTTAATCAATATATGAGAGATTCAATTCAGCCTATGCGTGATGACCTGACAAGTATCGGGTTTCAGGAGCTTATGACTCCAGAAGAGGTGGAAGCAACTCTTCCAACCGCAAAAGGAACATCGCTTGTAGTCGTAAATTCGGTCTGTGGTTGTGCTGCTGGACAATGTCGTCCAGGTGTAGCTCAGGCTTTGCAAAATGAAATCACTCCGGATCACTTGTTCACAGTGTTTGCAGGTCAAGAGAAAGAAGCTACTGCTAAAGCACGTGAATATTTTGCTCCTTATCCGCCATCCTCACCTTCCATCGCACTGATGAAGGATGGAGAACTCGTTCACTTTATTGAACGTCATGGTGTAGAAGATCGTTCGGCTGCTGAAATTGCTGCTGAATTGAAAGAAGTCTTCAATCGTTTGTGCCAGTAAAAACAGTTATTCCATATAATCTCGCATCAGCCGGTAAATCGGCTGCATGCGGGATTTTTCAAAATATAAGAGCAATAATGGGATAGAATATGCTTAGAAGCATGAGCTTCGTTTTGGGTGGATATTTTGATGGATATGGAACCATTTCTGATGGAACGAGGTGTGTTTGGTGAGTTTACAGAAAGAAATTATTGCGGATCTTGGCGTGAAGCCAACGATTGATGTAGAGGTTGAGGCACGAAAACGGGTTGATTTCTTAAAGTCGTACGTGCTGAACGCAGGGGCTAAAGGATTATTGATCGCCATTAGTGGTGGAGTGGACAGTGCGGTAGCCGCGGGTCTTTGTAAACAGGCTACGGACGAGCTGTCGGCAGAAAAAGGCACAGAGTATATGACGCTTGGAGTATTCCAGCCTTATGGGGTTCAGGAAGATATTCAGCACAGCTACGATGTTGCCAAAGCTTTTAATCTGACTCATACTGTGGAGACCAACATTGAGGAAGCGGTAAATGAAATTGCCCTTGAAGTTGAGCATGGTCTGAAATCAATAGGCCAACACCGTCATATGACGCATCAAGGCAAAGGAAATGTTAAAGCCAGAACACGTATGGTTATGCAATATGCACTCGCTTTTGAGAACAATCTGATTGTAGTAGGAACGGATCATGCTTCTGAAGCGATTACCGGCTTCTACACGAAGTGGGGCGATGGCGCTGTAGATATTACACCACTATCCACACTTAATAAACGTCAGGTACGTCAATTGGCTGCACATATCGGTGTGCCTGCGGATATTGTCACAAAAGCACCTACGGCGGGCTTATGGCCGGGTCAGACGGATGAAACCGAGCTGGGCATTACTTATGACGATAACAGCGACTATCTGGAAGGTAAACAGGTTAACCCTGAAGTAGCTGAGAAGCTTGAGAATTATTACCGGAGAACGGCACATAAGCGTAATGTTATTCCGGGGATTTAGAATAGGTTGAACTAGAAATCGCCACGGGTCTGCGTAGCAGCAGAGCTCGTGGCGGTTTTTGTGAGTTGGATAGCTGGATAGACTAAGAAGAATAATTATTCTGTAAGCGTAAGTGTCTGATCGATAAAATTAGTTGTCGCAGCAATCGCGAACTCTAATTGCGGAGTCGTGCCAGCAAAAGGATGCACAGTGTTGAACGTATGATTACCCTCAGGAACCTGCACCCAGCTAATATCTGGCCGAAGTTTGATGAGATGCTCAGATCCTTGGCGGAGATGTACTCCATCTTGACTGCCTTGAATAAGGACAACTGGGAAGGACGCTTTCTGTATGCGTTCAAGGATGTTATAGCGTTCTTTGTTGTTCTCCATATCTTCTAAAATTACAGCATCCAGCGGCATTTGTTGGCCAGTACGTCCATTAAGGACATAGGTTCTTCCTGTTTCCTTCATCTGCTGCTTTTGTTCTTCCGTCAGCAAATCGAGTTTCGTAACCCCGTTCCAGGAGATTACTCCGCTGATCTCATTGGGATGATCAAGCGTGTAGACCAAACAAATTCCCCCTCCGAGACTGTGGCCGAGAAGGAATAACGGCAGGCTGCCGAATTTCGGGTGTTGACTAAGATAGGACAACAGGATTTCCATGTCCTTCAAGCTGCGGCGATAGGTGTTGCGGGCGAACTTCTCAAGTTCAGTGAAATGCAGCAGATCTTCCCCGATGCCAGCATGAGAGAAGTTAAAAGTAATTACTTCATGCTCTTGGCTGAGAGTTGTGGCTATGTAAGGAAACATTCCCCAATCTTTAAAACCTTTGTAGCCATGGGCTATAACTATAACGCTTTTGGCTTTGCCTTGGGCTGGGAAGTGTGAGCAGCGGAGAACAGCTCCGTCTCCGGCAGGTATTTCAAAATTACGATGATTCATAGGGTAATCCCCTCTCCATATATAAAAATGAAGTAAATCAGCTAGTCTATCGTGAAGTCGCTGGATAGTCTTATTAGACTTAGAGCGCATTTTCTTTTAAGATAGCAGAAAGAATCTTGCAGGACTATTACTTTTAATAATACTTCATATGATTGATCATACCATTATTGAAGCAAAATGGGATACACGTCCATAAGGAGCGTGAAGTGTTGATTTACGGAATCGGACATGATGTGTTAGAAATTGAACGAATCTCAGAGGTAATAAATAGAGGACTGGGTAAGAAATTTAACCAGCGGGTCTTAACAGAGCAAGAATATCAACTTGCTGAAGAGCGAAGCGGGAGGTTGGCTGAGTTCGTAGCCGGACGTTTTGCTGCCAAGGAAGCAGTTGTGAAGGCTTTAGGCTGTGGCATCGGCAATGTAGTTGGGTTTCAGGATATTGAGATATTGCCTGATGCTAAAGGAAAACCAGAGGTAACTTTATCGTGTGAAGCTTGGAGCAGACTAGATCTGCCAAATGGACAGAGGTACACCATTCATCTTACGATAACACATGGCCGTGATTTGGCTTCGGCTTTTGCTGTCGTGGAAGGGCCAGGTTCATAAATTGAACCCTGATTATAGAAGGGCAAGGAGCGTTATAATGACACAACAAGATCTACAAGTTCAAGACGAACAGGAGCTGCGGGAGGCTAAGCAATATTTCAGCTATCATTTGCTGGAGTGGTATCAAGGGCAGAAACGGGATTTGCCTTGGCGTCGGCACCGCAATCCTTATTATATTTGGATTTCTGAAATAATGCTGCAGCAGACAAGGGTGGATACGGTAATCCCGTATTTCAATCGGTTTATCGAAAGGTTTCCTACCGTGGAGTCGCTCGCCGATGCACCAGAAGAGGACGTGCTTAAGTGCTGGGAAGGCTTAGGTTATTATTCTCGTGCTCGCAATATACAGCATGCGGCCAAACAGGTCAAAGAGCTGTATGGCGGGCAGGTGCCGAATGATCGCGAGGCTGTGTTCAGTTTAAAGGGAGTGGGACCTTATACGGCAGGGGCTATCCTTAGCATTGCGTTCAATCGGCCGGAGCCAGCGGTCGACGGCAATGTGATGCGGGTGTTGTCCCGATACTTCCTGATAGAGGATGATATCGCCAAGGGACCCACCCGCGTAAAAATGGAGCGCCTGGCAGCTGAACTGATCCCGGAGGGGGAAGCGGCATCTTTTAATCAGGCGCTGATGGAGCTTGGGGCGCTCGTATGCACTCCTAAATCACCGCGCTGCTTAACCTGCCCGGTGATGGAGCATTGCGCCGCGCGCCTGGCGGGCTGCGAGACCTCGCTGCCCGTCAAGACCAAGGCCAAGCCGCCGCGCCCTGAGGAGCGGCTGGCGGCCTTAATCGAGGGCCGCGGTGCCCACGCGGGCCAAGTACTCATCCGGCAGCGGCCACAAAGCGGGCTGTTAGCCCGCATGTGGGAGCTGCCGCACTGCCGGCGCCGCCTGTGGAAGGCGGCGCCAAAGGCGCGCGGCTGCCGGAAGCGGCGGCGCTGGATGGCTGCGCCGGTCACTTCGGGAGGCCGGGATCTCTGCCCGGCCTGAGAAGCACTGGATGGCTGCTGAGCATATCTTCAGCCATATCGTGTGGACGCTGCAGGTGTACCGCTGCAGCGAAGAGGACGCCCTTCCGCTGCCGATAGCGGCAGAAGGACGGGCGGTGTACAACGCGGATGCGGACTTATTCTCGGGGATCGACAGCAGCATGCCTATCGAGAGATTTGAGGACGGGACCGCTAGTCCAGAGGATGGCGGAGCAGTGCGCTGGATCAGCCGCGAAGACATGGCTAACTATGCGTTCCCTAACGTTTTTCTGAAGCTACTGAACCTTTATTTTGATGAGCAGGAAGAGCGGGCGAAGCTAGAGAAGTAGGAGATTCGCCGTGTTGCGTTGCTAAAGTGCTAAATGTACAAAACCTGAGTTTGATGTATGCACCTAAGTAGGGTCGTATGCTTCAGTCTCTTCGTAGCAAATATTTGTTTATTTGGCTCAGACTAGTTCAGTCTTGTTCCAACTAAATTCTTCTGGTGTTCCTATGGCTACGAGAGTGAATGAAATTTAATTAGGGAATTTTTCCCTAAAAATAGGTCGATTTGGCTTGTAATTGATCATTTTAGGGAAAACCTCCCTAATAATTAGGAAAATATCGGTTTTATGCCCAAAACGGATAATTTTTAGGGAGTATTTCCCTAATTACTCGTGTTTATGGAGTATATCGCAGAATTTTAGGGAGTTATTCCCTAATCTATTGCTCAGCTACTCCAAACGCAGATTCTCGTAAGCCGAGTATAGATTTATTGCGATTTATTCCGATTTATTCTCATCTATACCGATCTATTCTGATCTATACCGATCCAGTTGCATCCATTTAAGCGACGCAAGCGGCGTGAAATGCGGTGTCTGGGAGGATCTCAATCAATCTCTGTCTTTATCTTTATCTTTATCTCTCTATATCTCCAACCTAAAAAAAGAAGGTATCCCTTAGCCTATTCGGCTCTGAGATACCTTCTTTTTTAGTTAAATGGCATAAGCCAAATGGAATTTCTTATTTTGCGCTTTCGTAACGTTTGCCAACTTCTTCCCAGTTTACTACGTTCCAGAACGCTTTGATGTAATCAGGGCGTTTGTTTTGGTAGTTCAGGTAGTAAGCGTGCTCCCATACATCCAGTCCGAGGATTGGAGTAGCGCCTTCGCTGATTGGGTTGTCTTGGTTAGGTGTGCTTGTTACTGCCAGTTTGCCATCTTTAACAACTAGCCAAGCCCAGCCGCTGCCGAAACGAGTAGTTGCTGCTGCTGCGAAATCTTCTTTGAATTTTTCGAATCCGCCCAGTTCTTTATCGATAGCTTCAGCCAATGCGCCAGTTGGTGCGCCGCCGCCGTTTGGTCCGATAACTTCCCAGAACAAAGTGTGGTTAGCGTGTCCGCCACCATTGTTGCGAACAGCAGTACGGATAGCTTCAGGTACAGCGTTCAGATCTGTAAGAAGCTCTTCAATGCTTTTGCTTTGCAATTCAGGTGCTTTTTCCAAAGCTGCATTCAGATTAGTTACATATGTGTTATGGTGTCTGTCATGGTGAATTTCCATCGTCAATGCGTCGATGTGTGGTTCGAGTGCGTTGTTCGGATAAGGAAGTGCCGGTAATTGAAATGCCATGGAAAAATCCCTCCTGAGTTATATTAGAATTTTGTTATAGATAAAGAATTCTGGCGAACTAACGTCAAAATCCTTTATTGTAAATATGTACTATAGGGTTTCGCCCAATAGGATACTTTAATTAAACCGTATCTAGACCAATAATGCAACACTAAACAAACATAAATGTTTATAAAGTATAATTGGAGAGGGAAAGGGTTTTACAATTGTATTTAGAATGTTAAAATAAATAGTCCCTAACCTATAGACATATATCCTTATTAATACCCTTTTAATGAAGAAATGAACCCCATCCGAAATGTAAACGCTTGATATTAAGCGCTTTCAAAAGAAAAATGATGATATCACGAGAAAAGTGTGCTTTAATAGATTTAAAAGCAGGTATTCCTCGATATTTGATGCTTTTTTTTATTTTCTCTATGTTAAGGGAACCCCTTCTTTTTGTTAAATTCATAAGCCATAGACAAGGGAGATTTTAAAGAATGCACGTTCGTTCCTTTCAATTAAGCGACGTTAGCCCTATGACTGATTTGCTGCAAACCGCATTATCGGAAGAGTGTTTCGAGAACACTATCGAGCCTTTCTCCAGGCAGCTTTCTTGGGATTCAGATCTCATTGTAGTTGCGGAAGATGAAGAAGAAATTGTTGGAGCACTGATTGGTACAATTGAGAAAAACCACGGTTGTTATTTCCGGATTGCTGTACATCCTGATTATCGCCGCAGAGGAGTCGGTAGAAGTCTGGTATCAGCTATGGAATCCAGGTTTCAAGCTCGTAAAGTCAGTGGTATCTATGTAGCCGTCGATGAGCATAATTCTTTTGCTTTGCCGTTGTATGAAGCTATGGGATATAGCGAGAATCAAATCTTCAAATCTGTCCGGAAGCTGAGCATTGTTGGGTAATTTTGATCACTCAGCTGCGAAAGCGGAAACATTTTCTAGAAAAAAGAACTATAGCTGACGATATAGTCTGTTTCATTCATACTCGAGCGTATTTTCCAGAAGTCCATTGCTAATGGCTGGGAGATATGCTTTTTTATTGTTATAATATCTGCAAGTATAGACTTCAATTATTGAGAACAGAGGTGACATATTGAATCAGGAGCCCCAAGTAGATTACACGAGAAATAGGAAACAAAGACATAGATCCTCCAGATCCAAGACTACCCTGGGCGGTCGTTTGGTCTCGGAAATGAAGGATTGGCTGCTTACAGCTGTGATTGTTTTTGCTGTGATGTCTGTTCTTAATGTTTTTGTGTTCAATATATCAACGGTTAAAGGTCAGTCTATGCAGCCAACGCTCTGGGAGGGTGAGAGGCTCTTCATTAATAAAATTTCATTGCTCTTCGTAAATCCAAAACATGGTGATGTTGTCATTCTTCATGATCCAAGTACCGGACCTAGTCATAAGGAGTATTTAGTGAAGCGAGTGATTGGCATACCTGGAGATATCATAGAGGTACGGAATCATCAGTTATACGTGAATGGAAAAATAGTGAATGAGCCCTATATCGATACTGAGATTGAAGATCCGGATTTTGCAGCGTTAACCGTGGAAAGTGGCAATTATTTTGTAATGGGCGATAACCGTCATGCTTCAGCCAGCAAGGACAGCCGTTACTTCGGCTCTATTTCACAGGATATGATTGTCGGCAGGGCTGATTATATATGGTGGCCTCTGTCAAAACTGAATAGATTATAAGAAAGTCAGCGAAGATATGAAAGGAGAAGGCGGAAATGACCAATACATTTCAGTCATCGTATGCTCCCCCGCCTTCCAAGTGGGCACAGCTTAAAGCAGAGATTCAGGAGGCTGCGACATCACTCGGTATTGATGATATCGGGTTTACAACAGCAGAACCTTTTTTATATTTAAAAAATATACTGCAAGACCACCGGGACAATGGATATGAATCTGGCTTCGAGGAACCCGATCTGGATAAAAGGACAGTTCCAGCATTGTCTTCTGGAGACAAGCCGTTATCTATTATTTCGATTGCAGTCGCTTACCCTTCTAAAATGGAGAACCCTCCTAAATCTGAGCCGGGTGCACGTAGAGGCATCCTCGCCCGGGCATCTTGGGGCAGGGATTATCACCATGTGCTGAGGGAAGCCTTAAGTAAGCTAGAGGAATTTATTCACGAGCGTGTACCAGAGGCTGTGCTGGAAAGTATGGTGGACACTGGTGTTCTAGTAGATAGAGCGGTAGCGGAAAGAGCGGGAATAGGCTTCAGCGGCAAAAACTGTTCTATCATCTCGCCCAAATGGGGATCTTGGATTTATCTTGGGGAAATGGTTACGAACATTCCTTTTGCTCCGGATGAACCTGTTGAAGAAGGCTGCGGGGACTGTACCAAGTGTATTGATGCTTGTCCGACCGGAGCGCTGGTGGGTCCGGGTCAGCTTAACGCACAGGCGTGTATTTCTTTTTTGACGCAGACTAAAGGGTTCCTCAGCGAGGAGTATATGACCAAGATCGGCAATCGTCTATACGGCTGTGATACTTGCCAGATTGTATGTCCCAAGAATAGAGGTAAGAACTGGAATCATCGCCCTCAGATGCAACCTGATCCTGAAATTGTGAAGCCGCTGCTGCTGCCGATCCTTGATCTTAGCAATCGTGAGTTCAAAGAGAAATTCGGCAATAGCTCAGCAGCCTGGAGAGGCAAAAAGCCGATGCAGCGAAATGCGATCATTGCCCTAGGCAATTTTAAGGAAGCCGGGGCTGTGCCAAAGCTATCAGAGATTGTTCTGAAAGAGCCGCGGCCAGAGATGCGGGGCACTGCTGCTTGGGCGCTTGGACGTATTGGCGGTGATGAGGCTCTAGCGGCTGTAGAAGCGGGTTTAGAGCGCGAGGAGGATAGCACGGTGAGGGAAATGCTAAGCCGGGCGCAGGATGTGCTCCTTACTGGGAAGAAGGCACGGGAGGACAGCGATATTAATGGAGGAAAAAGTTCATAGACAGGTTGCATATTGCCAATTGCTGTCCAGTTCCCGAAATGCTATGATAGATTCGCGTGCCATATGGCGATGCAGACAATAGAGTGTAGAGGTGGGCTTTAGATGAGTATCGCATTACCTATTATTACATTGGTCGTAGGTCTCATCGGTGGTTTTTTCATCGGTGTATATTATCTGCGCAAACAAATGACAAACATGCAGAATGATCCTGAAATGCTGCAAAAGGTTGCAAAGCAAATGGGTTATAACCTGAACGGGAAGCAAATGCAGCGTGCCCAGCAAATGATGAAGACTCAGGGACAGCCAGGTGCGCGCCCAGGAGCAGCTAAAGGGAATAAACGTAGAAGTAAGTAACCGGGTCCGGATAACATGTATACGGGTGCGGAAGGGGGAGACATCATGGGGAACATCAAGGAATATGTGAACGGTAAAGTTGCAGAGAACCGTGAGCAAATCGAGTATCACGTTGAGAAAATATTAGAATTAATCGGTGAAGATACCGGCCGCGAGGGACTGCTGGAAACACCGGCACGTGTTACGCGGATGTACGAGGAGATATTCGGCGGTTATTCGATAGATCCCCGCGAGGCGCTCGGCGTTACTTTTGATGAGTCTCATGAAGAGCTAGTGATTGTTAAGGATATCGTCTATTACAGCCAATGTGAACACCACATGGCTCCTTTCTTTGGTAAAGTGCATATAGGATACATTCCGAGCGGACGTATTGCTGGACTCAGCAAATTAGCTCGGCTTGTTGAAGCAGTAAGCCGGCGTCTACAGGTTCAAGAACGCATTACGGCGCAAATTGCTGATATTATGACGGAGGTGCTAGGCCCCCACGGTGTTATGGTTGTTGTGGAGGGAGAACATCTGTGTATGTGTGCACGCGGAGTGAAGAAGCCAGGCAGCAAAACGGTAACTATGGCTACTAGAGGGGTCTTCCGTGAGGATGCCGCCGCTCGTGCGGAGTTTCTAAGCTTGATTAAGGAATAAATATCGGGGTGCATACCTCGAAATTGGAAGGACCCATCGTTCACGTAATGTGAATGATGGGTCCTTTTTGGTCAGGGTGTGGGAATAAGAGTGATGTTCACTGTGAATTGAAATAATATCAAAAAGGCTTCCAGGCCAGTTTACTGGCAGCAGCATAACGTTCTGAGACGTAAGGCCAGTTAACGACCTTCCACCAATCCTCAATATAATCGGCCCGATTATTCTGATGTTTAAGGTAATAGGCATGCTCCCATACATCCAGAGCCAGTAACGGAACCACGTCCCATTGTGACAGGTTCTGATGTTTCTCCGCAGTCAAAATCTCCAGTCTATGACTGCGTGGACTCCAGACGAGAATAGCCCAGCCGCCACCTTCAACCTTATTCGCAGCTTCTGTGAACTGTTTCTTGAAGCTGTCATAGCTGCCGAAGCTTTGTTCAATGGCTTCCAGTAAGGCTCCAGTTGGACGCCCGCCACCTTGTGGAGACATTACGTTCCAGAATATTGTATGGAGATAGTGGCCTGCCCCATTAAAGGCTAGCTCCCGCTCCCAATGCTTAACGAGATCGAAATCTCCTTTCTTGCGAGCCTCAGCTAGCTTGTTCTCTGCTTTATTTAGTCCATCTACATAACTTTGATGGTGTTTATCGTGATGAATCCGCATGGTTTTCTCATCGATGTATGGTTCCAGCGCATTATAAGCATAAGGCAATGGAGGCAGCGTATGTCCGCCAATTGGCACAGCACTCATTTCACGAATATCAAGGATAGTATCTGTAGAAGGAATAAGTCCCTCATTCCGCGTGACATTGTCCTCTTCTGTTCTTACGACATAGTCGGCTGCTGTATAATCTCTCATAATTTGCGTGAGCTGTCCGGGCGAGCTCAGAGTGTGCAGTACGGCAAGGAAATACTCTGATTCGCGAATAATATGCAGGATCACAGTGGTTGCAAGGGGGACGGCTTTGACGGCTGCGCTACTTTCCATAATGGCAAAAAGCTGCCGAACAAATTCTTGGGATTGGGTACAGGAGATATGCAGCAGCTTTTCTGTTTCCGCAGTGAGTTCAGCCTGACTTGGTGGAGAAGCAGAGAGGGCAGAATTCAATAACTGCTGAGCGGCCATCTCTGTGGCACCGAAGACCACTGCCCATTCATCCAGCAGTTTAACATAGGGTTCCTCCAGGTTAGGTACGATTGCTTTGATAACCTCGGTATGCTCTTTCTCTTGTGTTTTCCAGAATACGATTTCTTCTAAAATACGTACTGGCAGCATCGGCCCGTATACATATAACATTCCAAGAAAACCTCCCGTGATATGTCTTCATCAGTCCATTATATGTGTGCTCATGATAGCTTATGAAGAGCATAAGAACGCGATAATAATATCGTTGACAACCGTTTGATATGGTGAAATAATACAGGAAAATAAAGGCAATGATACCGAAAGGTACAACCTCGCGAAAAGGAGGGTGTACCTTTTTTTTGTCGTGTGGACCGATTAATGAAATCCTATGGGGTAGTAGAAAAACTTTGAGAAATGAGATGAGGGTATGAACAAGCTTGAGAAGAAGCAATTTTATAATCAGCTGTTGAAATTAGCGGTACCGATATCCCTCCAAAGTCTAGTCATGGCGGTGCTGTATTTAGTAGATCAATTGATGGTAGGGCAGCTTGGGGGTGTAGCAATCGCTTCGGTTGGGATGGCTAGTAAAATCTATAGCGTGATTTCAGTGGTACTGGCGGGTCTTGCTACGGGTCTTGCTATATACGCGGCTCAATATTGGGGGAGTAAAGACCGAAAGAGCATCACACCACTACTGGGATTAAGTCTTGGAATTGGCCTGATCTTGTCGGGTTCATTTACGATATTTGTTTTTTTCAACCCTCGGCTATGTCTGTCTATTTTTACAACGGATAAAGAAGTGTTGGAGAATGGGTACATTTTTCTGAAAATCGTTGCCCTCAGTTATATTCCAACGATGTTGACGATGCTCTATTCGGCGGTTCTACGAAGTTCAGGACATGTAAAGTATCCAATGATTGTTAGCATAGCTGCTGTAGGAATGAATATTATTTTAAACTATGCGCTTATTTTTGGGCATTGGGGATTTCCAGAGCTTGGACTTGCAGGTGCGGCATATGCAACGTTAATCTCACGTATAGTCGAAAGTGCTTTGATTGTCGGAGCCATATATCGTGGAAAGCTGCCGGGTGCCGGAGGTATCAAGGAACTCAGTTCGTTTTCGAAAGCGCTGTGCATACCTTTTTTAAGGACGATAGCGCCTATTGTTTTAACGGAATTGGTTTGGGTCTTAGGGGAGGCTTGTTATTCCGTAATATATAGCCGTATGGGCACAGCGGAGATGACCGCTATGACAGTGACCTTTCCGCTGCAGGGGTTGACGATTGGGCTTCTGGCAGGGCTTTCTGGTGCAGCTGGCATTATGGTCGGACATAAGCTGGGAGAGAATAATAATGCAGGTGCTTTTCAGTATGCTCGTTTTTTTGTTCGAATAGGAGTAGGGATTTCATTGCTGCTTGGTGTTCTTATTGCTGTTCTTGCCCCGCTCTACGTCTCAGCCTTTAACTTAACAGTGGAAGAGCGACGAATGGCCACTTCCGTTATCTGCTTTTTTGCTCTTTTTTTATGGATAAAGGTGGGCAATATGATGATTGCGGGAGGGATCCTGCAGAGTGGTGGCGATAGTAAATTCGTCTTTATTATGGAAGCCTCCACAACTTGGTTGCTTGGGGTGCCTCTAGGGCTACTGTTGTCATGGGGATGGAAACAGCCTCTTCCCTGGGTATACTTCTTTCTGTCCCTGGAAGAGGCTGTTCGATTGGTTATAGGTTACGTGCGTTTTCGCCGTGGTAAATGGTTGAAGCAGCTGACCCATCAGGGGACAGAGGCGGATTGTAGTGCTTAACTAGTTACTTGCCATCGCCGGCTGGTTGCCATTGTAGGTTTTGGCTAGTTGAACATTTCCTAAGAAAGCAGAGACTCGCCGCAAATACTCACGCGGGTGCTCACGGAACAGCAATTCATGATGGCTGCCCTCTACGACCCAGGAATCTGAGAACGGATTGCTTTGGTTCGCGGCCAGCTTTTCGGCAATAGGATAAGGAGCTTTATCATCTTCGGTTCCATGCATGAGTAGAATAGGGAAAGGATAATCTTCGGATTTGACCTTCGCATAAGGAATTTGATTCAGCCCCGTACCGTTTAGAACTGGGAACAGCATTTCCATAATCGCCAGGGAAGGCTGGCGGGGCAGATCAATATTTTGCTTAATATTATGATACAGCGTATCTGGCTCTAACAAAAAGGTGCTGTCCAGAATCATCGCGTCAATGTCCTCTGATACTAATCCTGTTTGCAGTGCTGTGCCTGCTCCCATGGAGAAGCCCCATACCACTAACTCCTCAGCTCCACGTTCCTTAGCAAAATCAATAGCGCCTAGAAGCTGCTGGGATTCTTTTTTACCTCCGGTTGCAATATCCTTGTTGCCTTGGGCAGCAAAGCCGTAATCAAACATCACGACATTGAAATTCAGACTGTGTGCATAGTGAGCGAGATCGTACATAGGTACCCAAGATTCTTCCCGGTTGGCGCCATAGCCATGGCTGAACACGATAGTTTTGGTAGCCCCTTCGGAGGGAATATACCAGCCGCTCATCATCCGACTTCCATCTTTAGCTGGAAACGTCACATCCTCGTATGCGAGACCTTTGGCCTGCATGGGATTGGAATACAGAGGTGCGACCGTTGGATTAGATAATACCCAGGCGATATAGCCATGAAGTGAGACAAAGCAGAAGGCTAAGAAGAAAAAAATAGATAATAGCAGTGCAACGATAATATGCTTCACACGAATCATCCGCAGCGATAGCCGGGATGAACTGCCTTGTTTAGGTAGTTTAGGTCGACGGGAGACGGTTGTGCCGGTTTGGCGAGTTGCCAGATCCATATGGTCCCCTCCTAAGAATGATGTGAGTACTAGTGCCTAGAAGAATTTGTAAAAATGATTCTAAAGCATCAGTAGATAATTTAATATGTTAATCGTATGAAAAAGCCCTTACAAAGTCAATGAATTAGATGCTTTTGTAATGTAACTGTAAAGTGCGGCCCAACCTTTTCCGGCACATTTTTGGCACAACTCCGGCGGAGTGAATATACTGGACTTTCCATAGAGTTTTGCACTAAGATAGAGTTAGTTATAATGTAACCGAGTTTCATTTGATGAAACACGAGGGGGAGATTGTCATGGAGGACCGAAAGCTTACAGTGCGTGCGGTAGAACGTGCGCTTGATATATTGCTTTGTTTTACGCAGGACAGAGATTTAGGGTTGACGGAGATCGCTTCAAAGATTGATTTACATAAAAGTACCGTCCATAGGCTGCTGGCAACCTTGGAGGAAAAGGGCTTCCTCATTCGTAATCCGGCCACTGAGAAATACAGCTTGGGTATACGAATTTGGGAATTGTCTACGCATTTGCCTGCTTTTGATGAGTCGGCCGCGGTATTATTGCCGTCAATGGAACGGCTGCGGGATCGGCTAGGGGAGACCGTTAGTTTATACTTACGCGACGGCATAGAACGTGTGCGGATTCAGGCGGTTCAGAGCCAGCAGGCCATCCGGCGAGTGGCGCAGATCGGTGCGAGATTGCCTTTATCTGTGGGCGCATCAAGTAAAGTGCTGGCAGCCTATGCTCCTCCAGAGGTGCTGAAAGAATTGCTGGAGAGTTCGGGATGGCCGGACTACGTTGAGAAGGATGTCTATCAAGAGCAGCTTAATGACATTATCCGGCTCGGATATGCCACCAGTTTTGAGGAACGCGAGCCCGGCGCGGCCGCGGTGGCGGTGCCTGTTACGGGCCGCAGTGGAAATGTGATCGCGGCGTTATCACTGTCCGGCCCAGTTAGTCGCCTATCCCGAGATACGCTAGTGGAATATGCCGCGGTACTGAAGGAAGCGGCTAGTGAAATGGGCATGATGATTCCTTAATTCGCTGGCTGAGACATACCTTGTTAAACAGCGAAGCAGCGATCTCTCCGTTACTGGAGGATCGCTGCTTTGCTGTTTTGGGGAGGGACTTAGCCGATTGTGGGTAAGTGGCTGAAAACTGATGGCTGAATGATGGGGGACTGACGGGTAACTGATGAGTAATTGAGAGTAATTGATGGCCTGATGAATGACTGACGAGTGATTGATGAGTGACTGACGAGTGGCTGATGAGTGACTGATGGGTAACTGACGGCTGACTGATGGGTAATCAACAGCTAACTGACGGCTAGCTAATGGCTAACGGCTCCCCTACCTTGCGTTGGTTTGGTGAGCTTCAGTGAATATACGTTTCTTTGGAATCCTCAGTAACTCGTAATGCTGAGGCTCGAGCGTTTGAACCCCGGGTCTAGATAGGCGGAGGGACGGAGGGGCGGGAGGATGGAAGGACGGGAAGGTAGAGAACCCACCATGAACCTACGAGCCAACGATCCTACGAACCTACGAACCTACGAACCCACGAACCCACGAACCTACGAGCCAACAAGCCAACGAACCCACGAGCCAACGAACCTACGAGCCAACGAACCTACGAACCTACGAACCTACGAACCTACGAACTAATGAACTTACGAACCAATGAACTCACAAATCCGCGAACCCGCGAACCCGCGAACCCACGAACCCACGAACCCACGAACCCACGAGCCAATGAACTCACGAGCCAGTGAACTCACGAACCTACGAGCCAACGAACTTACGAGCCAACGAACCCACGAGCCAACGAACCCACGAGCCAATGAACTCACAAATCCATGAACCCGCGAACCCGCGATCCCGCGAACCCGCGAACCCACGAACCCACGAACCCACGTATCTCATAACTCGTACACAAGTAATCTCGGTTGTTATTTGATATTTATCCGGACTTATTTGCCCATTTAAAGCCTTTTTATTCGGACCCCAGTGCAGCTATTCGGCAAAAATTCCTGTAGCGTGTTTTTCATGCCTCTATGGAGTCCGATCGACGCTAAAAGTCGGATAATCGAGCGTATAGAGTCATCCCGATTTAAAGCCTATTTTTGACAGCAGAGTTTCGGACCCCAGTGCAGCTATTCGGCAAAAATGGGCTCCTGTAGCGTGTTTTTCATGCCAATAGGGTCTATGGAGTCCGATCGCACGCTAAAAGTCGGATAATCGAGCGTATAGAGTCATCTGAGTCCGATAGCGCGGAATCCTAAGCGTCCCCTGGGGCGTGCGGACTCAGGGGACGCTATTTGCGAATTGACAGCCATTTTGGCGAGTTTCGGACCCCAGTGCAGCTATTCGGCAAAAATGGGCTCCTGTAGCGTGTTTTTCATGCCAATAGGGTCTATGGAGTCCGATCGCACGCGTAAAAGTCGGATAATCGAGCGTATAGGGTCATCTGAGTCCGATAGCGCCAATAGCGATGGAGTCCGATAAGCGTCCCCTGGGTCCGTGCGGACTCAGGGGACGCTATTTGCGAATTGACAGCCATTTTGGCGTAGTTTCGGACCCCAGTGCAGCTATTCGGCAAAAATGGGCTCCTGTAGCGTGTTTTTCATGCCAATAGGGTCTATGGAGTCCGATCGCACGCCAAAAGTCGGATAATCGAGCGTATAGAGTCATCTGAGTCCGATAGCGCGGAATCCTAAGCGTCCCCTGGGCGTGCGGACTCAGGGGACGCTATTTGCGAATTGACAGCCATTTTGGCGTAGTTTCGGACCCTAGTGCAGCTATTCGACCAAAACGGGAACCTTTAGTATGTTTTTCATGCCAATAGCGACTATGGAGTCCGATCGCGCGCCAAAAGTCGGATAATCGAGCGTATAGGGTCATCTGAGTCCGATCCCACGCCAAAAGTCGGATAATCGAGCGAATAGAGTCATCTGAGTCCGATAGCATGGAATCCTAGGCGTCCCCTGAGGCGCGCGGAATCCTAAATGTCCCCTGAGCCTCACGCAGCAATGGTGAAGATTCCAAAGACAACAGACAGAAGCACCCTACCCGCCGCAAATTGGCTGCTGGAACCACCCCATAAAAAAGGGACTGCTCACAGCCACTCATGGCCGTGAAACAGTCCCTTTTTAAGTTACTTTAAATCTATTCTACCGACACCGCGGAAGAGTCTGTAGCATCTGCCAGCATCTGGCGAAGAACAGTCTGCAGGATACCGCCGTTGCGATAGTAATCAATATCGACTGTACTGTCGAGTCGTGCAATGACAGGGAAATCGAATTGTGTGCCGTCTTCACGGGTAGCCGTGACAGTTAGCTCTTGACTTGGCGCCACGTTGTTATCGAGACCAGTAATGTTGAAGGTCTCGCGTCCTGTCAGTCCCAAGCTGCTCCAGCCGTGGCCTTCTTGGAATTGAAGTGGGAGTACACCCATACCGACCAGATTGCTGCGGTGAATCCGCTCAAAGCTCTCAGCGATAACTGCTTTAACGCCAAGTAGAAGCGTACCCTTAGCCGCCCAGTCACGTGAGCTTCCTGTACCGTACTCCTTACCAGCGATGACGATCAGATTTTGTCCAGCATCCTGATAGAGCATGGAAGCATCATAGATGGACATAACCTCGTCGCTTGGCAAGAAGGTAGTAACGCCGCCTTCTGTACCAGGAGCTACTGCGTTACGAATCCGAATGTTAGCGAACGTACCGCGCATCATGACTTCGTGATTTCCGCGGCGTGAGCCGTAGGAGTTGAAGTCTGCACGTTCTACACCATGATCGCGCAAATATTCGCCAGCAGGACCAGAGGTAGAGATATTACCCGCTGGTGAGATATGGTCGGTTGTTACGGAATCAGCAAGCAGCGCTAGAACGCGTGCATCTTTGATATCCTTAATGTCTCCCAGACCGTCTGCCAGATGTTCGAAGAATGGCGGATTCTGGATGTACGTGGAATTATCATCCCACTCATACAGCTCGCCTTGCGGAACAGGAATCGAATTCCAACGTTCGTTAGCGGTGAATACATTTTCGTATTTGCTACGGAACATCTCCGGACTAAGGGAGAGACCAATGGCTTCACGAATTTCAGCAGTGGTTGGCCAGATATCTTTCAGGAATACTGGCTCACCTTGCGGATCAAATCCAAGTGGCTCAGTTTGCAAATCGATATTTACTGTACCAGCCAGTGCGTAAGCAACTACGAGCGGCGGTGAAGCCAAGTAGTTTGCTTTTACCTGAGCATGTACGCGGCCTTCAAAGTTCCGGTTACCGGAGATGACTGCGGCTACGGTCATGTCATTGTCAGTAATGGCTTGACTAACTTCTTCAGGCAATGGACCGGAGTTACCGATACAAGTGGCACAGCCATAACCAGCCAAGTAGAAGCCCAATGCTTCGAGTGGTTTCAGCAAGTCTGCTTTTTGCAGGTATTCAGTAACCACCAAGGATCCTGGTGTCAAGCTGCTCTTAACGTAAGCTGGTTTGGTCAGACCACGTTCCACAGCTTTTTTCGCCAAAAGACCTGCTCCAAGCATAACGCTAGGGTTGGAAGTATTCGTACAGCTAGTAATAGCTGCGATTACGACTGCGCCTGTGCTGAGCTTGCTGGTAGTATCATTTTTGTGCTGTACTTCTACGACTTGAGCGATTTTCTCATCGCTGAGACCATAACCGCCTTTGTCTACAGGTGTACGGATAATACCTTCGAAATTTTCCTTCATATGCGTAAGTTCGATCCGGTCTTGTGGACGTTTTGGTCCAGCCAAGCTAGGAACGACAGAAGCTAAGTCAAGCTCAATCACATCGCTGAACTCAGGGTCTGGCGTATCCGAGGTACGGAACATCCCTTGTGCTTTGTAATAAGATTCAACCAACGCCACCAGATCATCCGGACGGCCCGTGCTGCGAAGATAAGCGAGTGTCTCGTCATCTACAGGGAAGAAACCGATAGTTGCTCCGTATTCTGGCGCCATGTTGGCAACAGTTGCCCGGTCAGCCAGACTGATGTTAGCAAGGCCAGGTCCGTAGAATTCGACGAATTTGCCGACTACACCCTTTTTACGCAACATTTCAGTTACTGTCAGTGCCAAATCCGTTGCTGTAGCTCCTTCGATAAGGCTGCCTGTAAGCTTGAAGCCCACTACATCAGGTGTAACAAAATAGAGCGGTTGTCCAAGCATTCCTGCTTCAGCCTCAATACCGCCTACACCCCAGCCCACAACACCCAGACCATTGATCATCGTGGTATGGGAATCCGTTCCTACAAGGGAATCTGGATAAACGACAGTTTCACCATCGATAGTTTTAGTAGTGGCAACGGAAGCTAAATACTCTAGATTTACCTGGTGCACGATACCTGTTGCTGGTGGAACTGCACGGAAGTTGTTAAAAGCTGTCTGTGCCCAACGAAGGAAACGGTAACGCTCCTCGTTGCGTTCGAACTCAACGTTCATATTGTATTCCAAGGCGTCTGCTGTACCGAAAGCATCAACCATGACAGAGTGGTCAATTACAAGGTCAACCGGGACAAGCGGATTGATCTGTTTAGGATCTCCTCCGGCTTTTTTTACAGTATCACGCATAGCTGCGAGATCCACGACTACCGGAACTCCGGTGAAATCCTGAAGCACGATACGAGCAGGGATAAATGGAATTTCTTTATTACGGTCAATGTCACCTGACCAATCGGCCAGTTGTTTCACATGTTCTTCAGTAATTGCCCGTCCGTCAAACTGACGTACAGCAGCCTCTAGTAGGACTTTGATCGAAAAAGGCAGGGAAGAAATAGAGCCCAATCCTTGTTCCTCAAGGGACTTCAGATCATAATAGCGATAAGATTTGCCGCCTGATTCCAGGGTCCGAGCCAATGAAAAATGATCCTTGCTTGGCATATATGCGCCTCCTTGTTTCGTCTAATGAAACCCAATTTCAAATTGCTTCTAGCTTAATTATAACGGTTACAAAGTGGGGAGTAAAGTTTTTTTTCCTACATCTAAAGCCCGAATTATGCCTGAGAAAATGCCAAGCTACCCTTCCATTGTTATATTGTATCGTTTCGGGATATTCTTTTTACCTCAAAAAGAGCCATTTAAAGGAGATAATACGAAAGAATTCACCGGAATCCTTGGTTTTACTTAATTATTAGGCGAAATACACACTGAATTTCCCTTCCTCAGTCATTAGGTGATAGGGTCCTCGTTGTCGATGTTGGATTGAGATGTCGGACTTGGGGTTAGAGTTTTTGCCTGAAACATCCTTAACTATTCAACCGATCTGTATAGCGGCCTGTTTCCTTTCATATACATAGAACAGCAGTTAAAAGGGAAAGAAGGGGCGCGAGTATAATGGAACAACAGTGGAAGCAAAGTCTTTATGTATATGTTGATCAAGTGAATAAGGCCAGGGTGGAGCCTAAGTCATCATCGCATACCGTTTCCGTATCCGTTAAGGATCCGCGTTTTCTGGTAGAACAAGGGGAGCGTTCAAGACGTCTTGCGGAGTGGTATAAAGAACGTGGGATAACTCCTTTGCGCGGAGAGACAGGGGTTAAGACTTTGCGGACCGTCCGGCAGACTCCGACCGAGGTAGTAGCAGAGGTTACACTGCATAGTGCGCTTTATTATGAAAAAGGCGGCGTTAACCACCGCGAGGATATTATCGAGCTGGAGCGGCTAACCTTTGTACGGGACGGTGGGGGCTGGGAGATTGCTGGTGTGGAACGAAGTGTCCCTGAAAGAAATACGGTTCATCGGGCAGAGGTAGAGCTATCGGGCAGACTATCCAAATGGGGAGAGGCTTTGCCGGCACCGCTGCCATCACAGCCCCTGCTTAACCGGAATGTTCTCGGAGAAATTGCGGGTTCAAGAGAGGTTCGTTATAACCGTGAAGAAGCTGTGGCGTATGCCGACCGCTGGTGGAAAGACGGCAATCCGGAGTTCGAAACCTTCGAGGTGGATTGCACAAATTATGTCTCCCAATGTCTCTTTGCAGGGGGAGCACCTATCAACTATACTGGTAAAAGAGAAACGGGCTGGTGGTACAAAGGTTACCAAGGCAAACAAGAATGGTGGAGCTATAGCTGGGCTGTGTCAGACAGTCTGCAACGCTATTTGAGCGGAAGTCGGAGCAGTGGCTTGCGTGCGGAAGTCATGGAGCGGCCGGAGCAATTGATGCTGGGCGATATCATTCAATATGACTGGGATGGCAACGGGCAGTATCAGCACAGCACAATCGTCACAGCTTTTGATGCAGGAGGTATGCCGCTTGTGAATGCACGTACCGTTAGCAGCCGTCATCGCTATTGGGACTATCGTGATTCCTACGCATGGACTGATCAAACGAAATACCGTTTTTTTCATATTAACGACTACTTATAGTACAGAAAGAGGTTAAGGGAATGGGGAACGCAAAACTAACCGTAGGGCTGGTGTACGGGGGCAAATCAGGAGAACATGAGGTATCGCTACAGACGGCTTTTGCCGTGATGAACTCATTTGATTATGATAAATATGAGATTATACCTTTTTACATTTCAAAACAGGGATTGTGGAAGGTTGGAGAGAAGTTATCAGCTCCTTACAGCCAAGTGGAGCAGCTCAAGCTTGCAGAAGCGACCGAAGATATGGGCACAGCCCTGAACGTGGTATTTAGTGGATTATCGGGTGCTGACCAAACAGTGGACGTAATGTTCCCGCTGTTGCACGGCACGTATGGTGAGGACGGAACGATTCAAGGGTTGTTCGAAATGGCGAATATTCCTTACATCGGTGCTGGTGTTCTTGCCTCTTCGGCAGGTATGGATAAGGTGGTCATGAAGAAGCTGTTCGCTGATGCCGGTCTGGATCAATGCGAGTTTTGTTATTTCAACATCAGCGCTTGGAAAAGAAAACGTCATGAGTTGATTGTTGGTGTAGAGGATAAACTGGGATATCCGGTATTCGTGAAGCCTGCCAATCTAGGCTCAAGTGTAGGTATTTCTAAGGCTGCCGATAAGGATAGTCTTGTAAAAGCCATTGATTTTGCTTTCCGCTATGATACCAAAGTTATTATTGAGGAGTTTGTGGATGCGCGTGAGGTAGAGGTTGGCGTGCTTGGAAATGATGAACCAGAAGCCTCTGTTCCGGGTGAAATCGTTTCTTCTGGTGAATATTATGATTACGCAGCCAAATATACGGACGGCAAATCGCAAATGATGATTCCTGCACCAGTGGATTCTGAAGTGGCCGATCGTTTGCGGGAGTCCGCGATAGTTGCTTTTCGAGCGATTGAGGGCAGTGGAATTACCCGGGCAGACTTCTTCTTGCGAAAATCAGATGGTAAAATTCTAATTAACGAAGTGAACACGATGCCTGGTTTCACTCCTTACAGCATGTATCCGCTATTGTGGCGTGAGACGGGTGTATCTTATAGAGCTCTGTTAGACCGAATGATTGAGTTAGCCTTGGAGCGCTATAATTTTAAACAAGGTCTTAAGTACGACAACGAGTAATAGAAGCTATAGCGGGAATATCCCGACTGGAAGGAGAGAAGAAACATGGGTTTTCAAACAGAATTCAACTCCGTCTGCAAATTCAAGAGTGAACAAGAGCTGTACGAGCTGCTGGAATATGGGCGCACCAAAATGGTGAAACAAGGCTTTCGTGTGTATCCGACGGGTCAAAAGGTTATTGCTTACACCCCTGAGAACGTAGCTGTAGCCATTGTCAAAATTTCAGCCTCGATTGCAGAAATTAATTTTCAAGGGCATGAGGTTACCGCGGTAGAGATGGAGCTTGTGCGTAAGCTGAATGAAGAAGAGTCCAGAGTGCAGACGGCTTTGGCTGAGGAAATGTTTTTTGGAGCACAGGGATGATTGTCCGCTTCGGATATGTAGCGATGTCCACCGTTATCAAAGACTGCTCCCCATCTAAGACAATGACGATGGCCTCTTTTAAGAAGCTGGATGACCGTGAAGCGGCACTTCGGCGTTTGGAGAACATCGCTAGAATGAATCTGCATAATACGCTGCGGTTGATGAAGCATAATGTGGCTTCGGACATCATGGTGTACCGCCTCACTTCCAAAATCATTCCTTTGGCGACGCATCCGGATTTGCAGGACTGGAATCCGTTTGCGGCGCTCGCCGAGGAATTTGCGGAAGTGGGCCAATATGTGAAAAAGCACGGGCTGCGTGTTTCTTTTCATCCAGATCACTTTACAGTACTTAGTACACCCCGTCCGGAGGTGCTGATAAACTCCGTACGGGATTTGCAGTACCATGTGGACATGCTAGTTGCTATGGGGCTTCCTGCCATGGCGAAGAACAATATCCATATTGGCGGAGCTTATGGGGACAAGCCTGTAGCGGCGAAGCGATTCGAGGAGCATTTCCGCGCGCTGCCGGCAGCGCTGCAGGAGCGTATAACGCTAGAGAATGACGATAAGACATTTACAGCTCCGGAGACACTGGCAGTCAGTCAGAGCGTAGGATTACCGATGGTGCTGGATATTCACCACCAATGGGTGAATAATGAAGGAGAGCTCCCTTGGGAGCTGTGGCCTGACATTTTGCAGACATGGCGAAGCGAGCTAGCACAGAAGGACGTTCCTTCTGGAGAGCTTTTGCCGCCTAAGATTCATGTATCCAGTCCGCGCAGCCCGTCTGATCCGCGCAGCCATGCGGATGGCGTGGAACCTGCGCCTTTGCTGGCTTTTCTGAAACGTATTGCCGCAGATACGCCTGCTGTCGATGTTATGATTGAGGCGAAACTAAAAGATGGCGCGTTATTTGGATTGATGGAGGCTATGAAGGAGCTGGCTGAGGCCGGTAACGGAATTTCCTTATTAAATGGGGCAAGCGTGAATATTGAACCTTAAACAATGAAAATAAGGAGATAGGTCCCGAATACGGGTCCTATCATGACTTGATATGTAACTTGAAATAGGGTACGTTGAATGAAACTTTAATCGCTTATCGTCTTTATATGGACCTAGGGCATTTATGCTCGCAGGTGAGAATTGGGTCCTCTTTTGGCGGAACTTTGGGAACTTGGGGAACGTTTTGACGTATTGCACGGTATTGTGAATAGGATTGCTTTAGAATTAAAGCCATTGGCGATTATGTTCAAGAAAGTGGAGTGAAGATATGAGTCCTTTAAATCCAGAGGGTAAGAATGAACGTGAACCCTATGTAGTAACAAGCAAGGGACATACGGCGGTGGCCATTAATGCGGCTGCCAAAGCAGGAGAATGGATAAAGAGCAGACAGGGTCTCGTGAAGGAGCTGAATACAAAAACTTCAGCACAAGATCTGGTTACGGAAGTTGATAAAGGCGTTGAGCAAATGATTCGCAGGCTGATCCTGACACATTTTCCCGACCATGCCATTCTCGGGGAAGAGGGGGTTTCGCCGGGAGCAGCAGCGGCTACCGCTGCATTGGAAGAAGCTCGTGAGCATGAATATTTGTGGATTGTAGATCCTGTAGATGGTACGACTAATTTCGTACACGGATTTCCTTTTTACTGTGTCTCCATAGCATTGGTGATTCGCGGTGAACTAACTGTAGGCGTTATTTATGATCCGACTCGTGATGAAATGTTCGTCGCTGAAAAAGGAAAGGGAGCTTACATGCACGGTGTTCCTACCTCGGTCTCTACGGAGACTGATTTTGGGGACAGCCTGATTGCTATGGGCTTTCCGCCGGATCGTGAGTTTGCACAACCTGTGAATATGGCAGGACTGCAAAGTATTCTTCCGCAGATTCGTGGTATTCGTGCCGGAGGCGCGGCTGCTCTACATTTAGCTTATGTGGCGGCAGGCCGTGTAGATGGCTATTGGGAAGTGGGCTTAAGCCCTTGGGACTGTGCAGCAGGAGTACTGCTTGTACTTGAATCAGGAGGCAAGATTACGGATACCCTAGGACGTTCATATGATATTGGTACACGCCATGTAGTAGCAAGTAATGGCCACATTCACGAATATTTGGTTTCGTCACTGAAGAATGCTGAAGCAACAGGATATAAGCTTTAGGGAGGACGATACAGCATGAGTGAGAAGGATGATTTGGAACGCAAGCTGAGCGAAATGTTGGTAGATGGTGAGATGGAACAAGGCGATCGTACGGCTAAGGAAATCCGGGAAATCTCACCTAAATATGAAATTCGTATTCAGACTACGCTCGATCCTATTGTGGAAGAAACATTACGTTATCGTAAGATTGGATATGAGCTGGATGACCGTTATGATAAATATCTGGAGCGTGCAGGGCAGAAGTTAGAGTCAGATGAAGATTCAGACAATAATAGCCAGTGATTTGCGAGGGGCGGTTTCCTGAATATAGGAGGCCGCTCTTTTGCGTTGCTATCCTGGATGGTAGAATGGAATTAGAACAATTTGGGAGGGATACGATGCTAGGCAATTGGAAAAAAATTTGGGCAGCTGGCATAAGCAGCCTGCTTTTGTTATCTGCGCTGATTAGCGTAGGAGCAGGCACGGCAAATGCGGCTGACACGACTGCAATACAAGACTCTGGGCAAGATGTCTTTCGCATCGTAGCTCTAGGTGATTCCATTACTGCTGGCTACGAGCCAGGAATGACGGACGTGAATACTAAGCCATACGGCTATGCGGAGAGATTGCTTGAGCAGGGCTGGTATCATGGCAGAAGTGCACTTACTAATTATGGTATTCTAGGGCTGACTACGGCCGGATTACGTAATTACACAGGAGCGATCAAGGATGGTTCAGTGATTACTGCTGAAGGAGTTCAGGCAGGTCTCCCAGATCCACGAATAGAGCAGTTCGTGAAGCTAACTCCGCAGATCGCAGCAGAGCTTAAGGAAGCTGATCTGATTACCATTACGATTGGTGGGAATGATGTAAGCAGTCTGTTCTTGCAGTTCAAGGAGCTGACGGATGCGGATTTCCAAACACAGCTGGACCAGCGGCTAGCGGATTATCAAACAAATGTGAAGGCAGTGCTGGAGAATATTCGTGCGGTAAGTCCGCAAACGACGATTATACTGGCCGATCAATATCAGCCTGCCCCTAAGGTTGCGCTTGGTCAAATGTACAACAGATTAATGACGGCAGCGGGCAAATTTACGGAAGCAGCGGATAGTGTAGCTGCAAGCGTGAACCAAGAGGGAGCGAAGGTGCTTGTAGCTCATGTTGCGGCAAAGTTTGCCGGGGTAGAAGGCTCGCTGACACATATTATTGGAGCAGGGCAAACTGATTTTCACCCGACGCAGCTTGGATACGAGACTATTGCTAAGGTCTTTGCGGAGTTACAATGGGGAGAGTATCGCGTTCCTACTGTAGCTACAATGGCTACTGCATCGGTACCGATGTCGATTGTAGTGAAGGGCGTGGAGTTGAATACACCCAATAAGCCTATCCTTAAAAATGGGCAGAACTTTTTGGCGCTAAAAGATATTCTAAATGCCGTGGGCGCAAGCGGGAAGTGGGATAACAAAACCTCCAGCGCTACCATCGTGTATGGTGGGAGAACCGTTGTGATCACCATTGGCTCGAAATTTATTAAGGTGAATGGAGAGAACGTGGCTATTGATACTCCAGCTTTTCTGCAAAAGGTAGGCAAGGAGGACAAAACCTACTTACCCCTTGCCGCTTTGGCGACAGGACTTGGATTCGATGTTAATTACAGCAGCAAACTGCGAACTGCTTTCATAAATCCATAAAGCTGCATACTATACATCATAAGAAATTAAATTAAGCCCGTAAGGAAAAGGTGGATGGAATATTGTCTAGTTCAAAATATAATGCTGAATATATCATCACCATGGATGATATAGTGCGGGAGGGTCATCCCGTACTTCGTACCGTAGCACAACCAGTAGAGCTTCCATTACAGGCGGAAGATCGTGAGGCTTTGCAATGTATGCTTCAATTTCTGAAGAACAGTCAGGACCCGGAGATTTCCGAAGAATATAAGCTGCGCTCTGGCGTAGGTCTGTCGGCGAATCAAATCGGACTGGAGAAGCGTATGTTCGCGATGTATCTTACAGACGAGAGAGGGCGGGCTGTAGAGCATGCTTGGGTTAACCCTAAGATCATAAGCCACTCCTTGTCTATGGTGTACTTACCAGAAAGCGAGGGCTGTCTGTCCGTTGATCGTCCCGTGCATGGCTTTGTACCTCGGTATGAAACCGTGAAGGTGAAGGGTTATGATCTGGAGGGCAAGGAGGTTGTCCTTAAATTTAAGGGCTACCAAGCTATCATCATCCAGCATGAAATAGACCATCTCGATGGGATTATGTTCTATGACCGAATTAACAAGGAGAATCCGTTTAAGCTGCCTCAGGGCGTGGAGATCCGGAACTTATATGAGTAGGAGAGTAACTCTGAATTAAAAAGCGGGCGACCTTACAGCGTAAAGCTGATGGTCGCTTTTTTTTTTTACCTATCGGCAAGATTATGATATTTCAAATATTTTACAAATCAATCGAAAGGATGTACCCTTACAATTAATGGATTTAAATTAGTAATAAGAGGAGGGCGTTAAATGAACTGGAGCAGAATGCCAATTAGAGGATTCGCCAACGAATACAATGATGAGGTTAAAAAGATTGATGAGCAGATTTTGAGTCTGATTCAGGAACGTAAAGCTATAACAGGCAAGAAACGATTATCCCCTGATAGTAAGCTACTTGAGGAATGGGCAACTAGATTCGAGATGAATACTACTCAGATTGTGCAGCATTTGCATCTTATGAATGAAACTGTACCTAGAAGACAATATTGGGAAGAGCCTGGTTTATTGCTGGGAGTGCTTCCGATTGTGAAGCGGACGGTCGTTGAAGAATGCGAGTATATACTTACGCATGCTATGCAGTATGAAGCCTTCAGCATAGTTACTGTGGAAATCAAATATTTAAAAGAAGCTGTAGGACATAT
The DNA here is from genome assembly GCF_038002725.1 of Paenibacillus sp. FSL H7-0323. Taxonomy (NCBI): domain Bacteria; kingdom Bacillati; phylum Bacillota; class Bacilli; order Caryophanales; family Paenibacillaceae; genus Paenibacillus; species Paenibacillus sp. FSL H7-0323. Next base: position 5,590,955 of record NZ_JBBODB010000001.1, read on the forward strand.
CCATCTTCGAACGGCTTTAACGCTTGAAGTGGCGGGTGAGAATGAATATGAAGTGCAGCCGCATGGTGGTCATGGAGGTGGAGCGCATACACAAATGCAATTCTTGGTCGCCCCAACGCTGCCGGAGCATCTGGAGGGTGTAGAGTTTTCACTAGTGCCTGGGAGCGAGCAAATGTTAAGACCGTTAATGACTGAGATTACGTTGGACAAGCAGGTGGATTTTACATGAGAGCAGTAGAATATTTGGACTTCCAAACGCTGTTAGCGGATGAAATCTATAGATAAAGGTGGTCACTATCGCTCACACTCTTACAAAACGATTCTTTCTTTAACCCCTAGAACTATATACGGTGTGTATTTGAGCTTTTTGCGGTGTGAGCTACAGAGCCATTAGGGAAAAACTCCCTAAAAATAACCTATATTCTCTGTAAATGAACAGAATTAGGGATTTTCTCCCTAAAAAACGGGGTAAGTTCCTTGTTTTCCACTAAATTAGCTAAATTATAGGGGGATTTCCCTGATTATCTATCGAAGCTCCCTAACCCTTGCACTAAACACGGGGAAGGTCCGGCGATCCCTGTTACGCAGCATATAGAAATTGACGCTTGAGATCGGCTGGCTTAAGCTTGCCACAAGCTACAGATGCAGGCCGTGGATGAGTAAAAATGCAGAGCAGCGATCCTCCAATATAGGAGAATCGCTGCTCTTTTAACATTTGCGGTTTATGGGACTGGGACAGCTCCTTAATCTATTCAGCTTTTTTTAGCTTATGAAGCACTGCCGTTTCAAAACAATCTTATTTCTCAGCCGCCATAGCGCGGAAGGATTCTTCAGCTGCGACAAGTGTAGCATCAATATCTGCATCAGTATGTGCTGTGGTCAGGAACCAAGCTTCGTATTTCGAAGGGGCAAGGTTAATGCCACGGTTCAGCATATGCCGGAAGAAGCTGGCGAACAATTCGCCGTCTGTATCCTGAGCCTCGTCATAATTCGTAACCGGATGATTACAGAAATGAGTGGAAAACGAACCACGGATGCGGTTGATTGTCAGTGGAATGCCATGACGGTCTGCAGATGCTTGAAGTCCATCGGCGAGGCGGATTGCAAGCCGATCCATTTCTTCGTATACACCCTCTGCACTCAGAACCTCTAAACAAGCAATCCCTGCAGAGATAGACGCAGGATTGCCCGCCATTGTGCCGGCTTGATATGCCGGTCCAAGTGGAGCTACCTGTTCCATAACATGCTTGCGGCCGCCGTAAGCGCCGATAGGCAGGCCGCCACCGATGATTTTGCCAAGTGCAGTAAGGTCAGGAGTAATGTCCTCATGATTATCCAGCCCCGCATAGGTTTGTGTAGAACCATAATGGAAGCGGAAGGCAGTAATGACTTCGTCATAAATAACAAGGGAGCCATTATCGTGAGCCAGCTTGCAAAGTCCTTCGAGGAAACCAGGCTTAGGCATCACCATGCCGAAATTCCCCACAATCGGTTCAACCATAACAGCTGCGACATCTTCGCCCCATTTCTCCAGCGCCTCTTTCAGGCTGTCCAGATCATTAAAGGGAACGGTGATTACCTCCTGGGCGATACTGCTTGGAACACCGGCACTATCTGGAATGCCAAGTGTAGAAGGTCCGGATCCTGCTGCTACAAGCACCAGATCAGAGTGACCGTGGTAACAGCCAGCGAATTTTACGATTTTGCTGCGTTTTGTATAGGCACGGGCTACACGAATCGTTGTCATAACCGCTTCGGTTCCAGAATTGACGAAACGTACTTTATCCATAGAAGGAATGGCTTCTTTTAGCATTTTAGCAAGTTTAATTTCGAGCTGGGTTGGGGTTCCGTAAAGAACACCATTTTCTGCTGCTGTCGTAATTGCTTTGGTAATATGAGGGTGGGCATGGCCGGTAATGATCGGTCCATAGGCTTGGAGATAATCGATATATTCATTGCCGTCTTCATCCCAGAAGTGAGATCCACTGGCGCGTTTCATAAATACAGGTGCTCCGCCGCCAACGGCTTTGAAGGAGCGGGAAGGGCTATTTACACCCCCAACGATATGCTGGAGGGCTTCGTGATAAAGTTGTTCAGATGTGGAGCGATTCATAATGTGATCATCCTTTCGATTGTTGGTGCTCAAGGGAACGGGCGAACAACGGTGTTTTCCGTTGTCCGCCCGTATTATACCAAGTCACTGCTTTGTGTACATGTGAACTTTGCTTGTCAGGCCCTTAATGGGTCCCGCCAGAACTGCTATTGGAGGTGTTCTCCGATGTAGGGGTTGGTGTTGGCTCAGGACCATTTATGGTATCCTGTATAAATTCTTTTAGCTTCTTTTCGCTACGAATTCCGATAACCTGTGATCCGTCACTTGTAGTCTCCTCAGTGAGCAGATCCATTGGCGGAATTTGCTCACTGCCACCCATACTGCTATTATACCCTACGCTTGCCAGCTTCCACATATCATTAACTGACATATTGGTTTCAATATAAGGCGTAACCTGCGACAGGATATTTGGCAGCTTGACAATGGAGGTGGTGCTGATCAGCTTATCAGCCACAGCCTTGAGAAAACCGCGTTGGCGCTCGGTTCGAGTGAAATCGGAGGTAGCGTCATGCCGAAAGCGAACATATTGTAGCGCCATGTTGCCGTCAAGATGCTGATATCCTTTTTTTAGATCAATATCATATTCCGGACCGTCTGCAACGGTTTTGTAGACCATATCTTTTTCGACTTCATAATCCACACCCCCAACGGCATCAACCAGCTTGATGAATCCTTGGAAGTCCGTGTAGACATAATATTGAATTGGGATACCGAGCAGATCGCTGACGGTCTGCATCGCAGTATTAGGTCCATAAATAATCGCTGTATTAATACGTTTCTCGCCATGATCTGGAATCGGAACGTACGTATCTCTCAGTATTGAAAATACACTGATTTTCTTCTTCACAGGGTCAAGAGAAGCGACGAGCATTGTATCTGAACGGGGGATTTCCCCTTTCTTCACACCTCGGGCATCTACACCCATTAATAGGATATTAACAGGCTCTGTACCTTCCCACTTAGGAGGCTCAGGGGTATCGACATCAACGGTCTCTGCATTTTGAAAAGGGGAATCTTCAGTATTCGACATGCTACCAAGCTCATTGTAAATGGTTGTAATGTAGAAAATGGCCCCACCGATAATAAGGAGGAGTATAATGGCCAGCGTCCAAAGCAGCGGTTTCTTTTTTGACTTACCAGTCTTTGCGTGCCTTTTCTTTCTAGGTGGCATTTCTCGTTCTTCCTTTCGCATTCACGTTGACTACATTATAATTTCTTTTGGGGATACGTGCAATTTAGGAATAATTCCCCAATCTTAAGAAGGAGTGGATATATCTTGATCGAAGTAGCTATTGGACAAAAAGTACCCAATTTCACCCTTCCCTCTTCCAATGGGCATGAGGTTAGTTTGAGTGATTTCTTGGGCCGAAAGGTCATCTTATATTTTTACCCTAAAAATATGACACCAGCCTGCACGCAGGAGGCCTGCGAATTTCGTGATGCTTTTGATCAAATCACGGCGGTGGGTGCGGTTGTTCTGGGCATTAGTCCGGACTCTTTGGCATCACACGCTAAATTTACAGAGAAGCATAGTTTGCCCTTTCCACTGCTGTCTGATGAGGATCATAAGGTAAGTGAAATGTTCGGCGTATGGCAGCTCAAGAAACTTTACGGCAAAGAATTTATGGGAATTGTGCGATCTACTTTTCTGATTGATGAGCAGGGGATATTAGTGGAAGAATGGCGGAAGGTAAGGGTAAAAGGGCATGTCGCAAACACGATAGCAGGAATAAGCGAATCATAAATTTTACTAATTACTTTTTATAGATGTCTATTACATTTTTAACAGCTTATATAAGGTGTTGTCATGATATAGTTTCCTCATAATTGCTTCAAATTTGGAGCAAGAAGAGGTGGTGGAGTGATAATGCTGCATATTGGGCTTGATATCGGATCAACTACTGCTAAATTAGTTGTCATAGAGCGGGACATCATTGTTTATCAAGACTATGTAAGACATTATAGCGATATTAAAAAAGCGGCCCTCTCTCTTCTGTCTGATGTACGCGACAGATTCCCAGAGAGGGGAGCTAGGCTTACTGTAAGCGGTTCCTCGGGGTTGTCTTTATCCAAATTAGGTGGAGTTCCCTTTATTCAGGAGGTGATTGCCTGTACGAAGGCGATCAGTGCGCTGATCCCGGAATGTGACACGGCGATTGAACTGGGTGGAGAGGACGCTAAGATAATATATCTTCGGGGCGGCATTGAGCAGCGTATGAATACAGCCTGCGCGGGCGGAACGGGAGCGTTCATCGATCAGATGGCAGCGCTGCTGCAGACCGATCCGGCAGGCTTAAATGTTTTGGCGGAGAAGCATGAGCGAATCTATCCCATAGCTTCACGCTGTGGTGTCTTTGCCAAAAGCGATGTACAGCCGCTGCTTAATGAAGGAGCACGCCGGGAGGATGTGGCGGCTTCGATCTTTCAGAGTATCGTTAATCAGACGATTAGCGGTCTTGCTTGTGGACGTCCGATTCGAGGACGGGTGGCTTTTCTTGGCGGCCCGCTGACCTTCCTGCCTGCCTTGCGGCAGCGTTTTGCGGAAACGCTGGAGCTGGCGGAGGAGGATATCCTGTTCCCGGAACGCTCACAGTATTTCGTGGCGATTGGAGCTGCGCTCTCCGAAGCTGATCCAGTCGTATTGCCACTTTCAAGCTGGATCACGCGAATTGCGGCGGTTGATTTTACTGCGGATCGAGCTGCGGATGCTGAATTGCCTCCGCTTTTTGAGAATGCCGCTGAGCTTGCAGAATTTCGGCTTCGTCACGGCAAAGCCTCTGCAGCGAGATCAGATTTAGCCTTATATCGTGGACCTTGTTATCTAGGAATTGATGCCGGCTCAACCACAACTAAACTCGTGTTAACCGGTTCGGCTGACGAAATTCTCTATACCTTTTATGGCAGCAACAAAGGCAACCCGCTGCATTCGGTCAGCGATGCACTGAAGGAGATCTACCGGGTTCTGCCTCAAGGCTGCCATATCGCAGGATCATATGTGACAGGGTACGGTGAGGGGTTAATCAAGGCCGCTCTGCGGACAGATGGCGGAGAAGTAGAGACTGTTGCACACTATAAGGCAGCTTCCAAGTTCATGCCAGAAGTAGATTTCATACTGGATATCGGTGGGCAGGACATGAAGTGCATCAAAATCCGTGGCGGTGCTATCGACAGCCTTATGCTCAATGAAGCTTGTTCAGCCGGTTGTGGCTCTTTTCTGGAGAGCTTTGCCTCTGCCCTCGGACTTGGGATCGAGGAATTTGCCAAAACTGCACTCGAAGCGACTCAGCCTGTTAATTTGGGCTCGCGCTGCACGGTGTTCATGAACTCTAAGGTCAAGCAGGTTCAGAAGGAGGGCGCATCATTAGCGGATTTATCGGCGGGTCTTGCCTACTCTGTGATCAAGAATGCTCTGCAAAAGGTAATTAAAATCCGCAATCCGGAGGACTTAGGGCGAAATATCATCGTTCAGGGAGGTACCTTCTATAATGAAGCTGTATTGCGCGCCTTTGAGTCCTTGACGGGGCGGACGGTGGTTAGACCGGATATAGCTGGCGTAATGGGAGCTTACGGCTGTGCACTGATTGCGCGTGAGCAAGCAGGGGTTAACGGATCCAGTACGCTGCTTGGAGCAGAGGAGCTTGCCAGCTTTAAATATGAGGTCTCCTCAGGCCGCTGTGGCCGCTGTGGGAATAACTGTGCGCTGACGATCAGTCGTTTTCCGGATAAGAGCTTTTATGTGACCGGCAATCGCTGCGAACGCGGCGCAGGAGTCAAAAAAGAGAAAAATGTCCTGCCGAATCTGATGCAGTATAAATATGAACGGTTTTTTGAGTACGAGAGTTTACCGGAAACAGGGGCATGGCGGGGGACCGTCGGGATTCCGCGTACCATGAATATGTTTGAGAATTACCCGTTCTGGCACACTTTTTTCACCAAACTGGGCTATCGGGTGATTCTCTCCCCTAAATCAAGCAAGAAGCTCTTCGAAAGCGGCATGGATACGATTCCTTCAGAATCGATATGTTATCCTGCGAAAATGGCCCATGGACATGTGCAAAGCCTGATCGGTAAAGGTGTCGATTTTATTTTTTATCCAGCGGTGGTGTATGAGAAAAAAGAAGATGAAGCTGCGGATAACCACTTCAATTGTCCAGTAGTCGCCTCTTATCCCGAAGTCATTCGCAACAATATGGATGGGTTAAAGGACAATGGAATCAAGCTTGTCAGTCCATTCCTGACCTTCGATGATATTTCTGCGCTGACCAAAGGGCTGGTGAAGACATTTACCAGCATTCCGCGAGAAGAGATTGCGTCCGCGGTGCAAGCGGGACTTACAGAGGCTGATAACGCCAAAGGTGATGTGCGTACCAAAGGGGAAGAGACCCTTGTGTACCTAGCTGATACTGGAACCAAAGGAATCCTGCTCTGTGGACATCCTTATCATGCCGATCCTGAGATTAATCACGGGATAGCGGATATGATAACCGGGATGGGACTCGCCGTGCTGACAGAAGATTCTGTCTGCCATCTGGACCACAGCGAAGGGGATGTGGCTGTTGTTAATCAGTGGACCTACCATGCCCGGATGTACCGTGCAGCCCGCCTTGCTGCAGTCCGCTCGGATCTGGAGCTTGTTCAATTGACTTCCTTCGGCTGTGGGATCGATGCGATCACTTGTGATGCCGTACAGGATATTATGGAAAGACATAACAAGGTATATACATTGATCAAAATCGATGAGATCAGCAATCTTGGTGCAGCGCGCATTCGGCTTCGTTCATTGCTGGCGGCAATGCGTGAGCGTGAAAAAGGTAAGGTAGTGCCGCAAAAGCCGCCAAAAGTGCAGGCTAATGTGTTATTTACAAAGGAAATGAAAGAGACCTATACCATTCTTGCACCACAGATGTCGCCTATTCATTTTGAATTGTTTGAGCAGGTGTTTCGCGATGCCGGATACCGCCTGAAGATACTTGAGACGACCGGACCCGAAGAGACAGAAGAAGGTCTGAGATACGTTAATAATGATGCGTGTTATCCGGCAATTGTGACGATTGGCCAGATTCTGTCGGCGCTGAAAAGTGGGGAATACGATCCGGATCGTACTGCTGTGATTATGTCACAGACGGGTGGCGGCTGCCGGGCTACGAATTATATTTCTTTGCTGCGCAAAGCCTTAAAGGATTCAGACCTTGAACAAATTCCGGTGATTTCACTCAATGCTTCAGGGATGGAGAATCAGCCGGGTTTCCGTATCAGTCTTAAGCTGGCGAATCGGTTGATAGCTGCCGCTTGTTACGGTGATCTTATGATGCGGATGTTAAATCACTTTAGGCCGCATGAGGTTGTTCCAGGAAGTGCGGAAGTTCTATTCCGCAAAGGGATGGAGCGTTGCAAGGCAAGCTTATCCAACTTTTCATTCCGAGAATACAAACGCCTGATTCGTGAGATTGTTGCAGAGTTCTGCAAGCTGCCCGTTACAGGTATTACTAAACCAAGAGTAGGCATTGTCGGTGAGATCCTGATCAAATTCCATCCGGATGCCAATAACCGCATTATAGAGATGATCGAGGCAGAGGGCGGGGAAGCGGTAATGCCGGACTTCCTGGATTTCATTTTCTATTGTGTATATAATCCGATCTACAAAGCTGAGCAATTCGGCAAAAGCAAACGGCTCGGCTATATCAATCCCATGCTGATCTCTTATCTGGAAATTTACCGTAAGCCGATTAAGGTTGCCCTTGAGGATGCGGGGCTGGCTAAAGGACGGGAGAATATTTATGGTCTTGCCGAGAAGGCCAGCCGACTGGTGTCCGTAGGGAATCAGATGGGTGAGGGCTGGTTTTTAACCGCAGAAATGATGGATTTGATGGATAATGGTGTGAACAACATCGCCTGTATTCAACCGTTCGCGTGCCTGCCCAACCATATCACCGGGCGTGGGATGATTAAAGGCCTTAAGGAATTATATCCGGGTGCAAATATCGTGGCGATTGACTATGATGCTGGAGTTAGCGTAGTCAACCAAGCGAATCGGATTAAGCTGATGATGTCAATTGCCAGCAGCCAGGAAGAGACTAAGCCATCTAATTTAAAACTGCAGGATAAGCCTCAGCAGCAGACTTTACCTGAAAGTTCATACAGCTTAACCTGAGCATTGTTCAGACGAAAAAGCGGGCCAAGGATCTACCTTGGTTCGCTTTTTTTATGCTTTGTGCACTTATGTATGATTTTCATGTTTTTCCTGCAATATAAAATTACCTTTCAGAAAGTTACAGCAAAATATTGACCGAAATTTAGTTAAGGTGTAAAATAGTACGCATGCGAACTATTAGATGGTCTAACTAATTAATTCTTTGGAGGTGAAGATTTGGAAGATAAGGAGCAGCAATTAGATGATATTTTCTCCTCTTTTCGCCGGATTAGCCATGCATTCCAGCAGCTGCTGTGGAAGGATGCCGAAGAGCTGGACATCACACCAACACAGTTGATGGTTCTCCGCAAAATATCTGCAAATCCCGATATTGGCATTACAGATCTTGCCGAGCTATTACATTTGGGGAACAGTGCAGCGAGCGGCGTAGTGGACCGGATGGTGAAAGCCGATTTGATCACAAGACAGCGCTCTGAGGTAGATCGGCGTATATACAACTTGGCGATTACTGAAAAGGGCAGAGAGATCAGGGAAAGAAGTAAGCAATCGCTCAGAAGACACTTACTTCCACTATCCAATATACCTGCCGAGGATGCAGGCGAATTACTTAGGATTCATACCGAAATCATTCAGATCTTAGAGCAGGGGAGAGACAAACAGAATTTATGAGTACAATTACAGGTAACGCTGCAGCGGCAACTAAGGGAATACGTAGAGGACCGATTATTGCAGCGCTCTTAATAGGTGCATTTGTCGCACTTTTGAACCAAACACTTCTTAATGTGGCATTGCCGAGCATAATGGACGATCTAAAAATCGCAACGAATACGGCACAGTGGCTAACAACGGGATTTATGCTCGTGAACGGTGTGCTGATACCGATTAGTGCGTTTCTGGTGGAAAAGTTTACGACCCGCCAGCTATTCATCACCGCGATGTCACTTTTTTCGTTAGGTACACTTGTCTGTGGAATCGGAACAGGCTTTGAAATGATCATGGTCGGCAGAGTCATTCAGGCGGTTGGCGCAGGGATTTTGATGCCGTTAATGAATATTGTGTTTCTTCGCATCTTCCCAATTGAAGAGCGGGGAAAAGCGATGGGGCTAATGGCGGTAGCCATGATTTTTGCTCCAGCTGTAGGTCCAACGTTGTCAGGGTGGGTAGTTCAGAACTATTCTTGGCGCGTATTGTTCTTTATCGTTCTTCCGCTGGCTATTCTTTCTACCTTGCTAGGTATGAAAACAATGCAAAATGTAGGGCAAACAACTTCTCCGAAGCTGGATAAAACGGGTGTTATCCTGTCTACCATTGGTTTTGGGGGATTGTTGTACGGCTTCAGTGATGCTGGAACCGATGGTTGGGGAAGTGCAACAGTCATTACCTGCCTCATTGTGGGTGTGATTGCACTGGCTTTATTCGTATGGAGAGAGCTTAAGGCTGAGACACCACTGCTTGAGTTCCGGATTTTCAGATACAATATGTATTCACTCACGACATTAATCAATATCATCATTACGATGGCTTTATATTCGGGTATGATTTTGCTGCCGATTTATTTGCAGACGATCCGTGGCTTTACGCCAATGGAGTCTGGTCTTATGCTGTTGCCGGGAGCCATTCTAATGGGAATTATGTCTCCAATCACGGGGATTATATTTGATAAAATCGGGGCAAGATGGCTGTCTGTGGTAGGCCTGATTATTACAGTAATTACGACCTGGCAATTCAGCCAGCTTACAGACAGTACGACGTATACGCATATGATTATTACTTACACGGTTCGGATGTTAGGCATGTCGATGTTATCGATGCCGATTGTAACGGCTGGACTTAACCAGCTTCCACAGCGTTTAAGCTCGCATGGTACAGCAATGTCGAATACGTTGCGGACGGTCGGAGGCGCGCTGGGAATGGCGTTGTTCGTCAGTCTAATGACCAATAAGACGAAGAGCACAATCACTGATACGCTTATGAGCGGAACGGTTTCGTTAAACGATAAAGCAGCGATGCTTAAGCTTACGCAAGAGGCTACAATTAGCGGGGTTACGCATGCCTTTAACATTGCTACCTGGATCACTGTAGTTGCTTTGGTATTGGCTTTCTTTATTAAAAAGACTTCACCGCAGCCAGACTTCCTGAAGACGGAAGAAGTGCAGCCACAGCAGGACAATCAATAAAAAACTGGGTTAACAAAGAATGGAAAAAGGAGCGTCCTACGAACTGTTATGGTTCCGTAGGGCGCTTCTTTTGTTGTGATGCTATTAGTTAGCTGGAGACACAGCTGCAGGATCGCTCCAACGTTTCAGATGTGGCAGCTGCTCCGCGAGAAGTTTACGGGCAACATTCTCATCCATTCCTTCTTCGACCATATAGCCTGTACAAATGTCAGCCATTTCTTGCAACGTGATGTTAGGCTGTTTGAATGCGCCATTCTCATAGCAGTACACGCAGTAATCTTCGATCTTGTTGCCATTCTGGTCCGTTCCAAGCAATTCCGCCGTAGGCATTGGCATCCCACAGCTTTGACAAATTTTAAGATCTCCTTGCTCTACATGTTCATGTCCCATATTTAACACTCCTTTAAAGGTATGCAAGCTCTCGAGCGCCCGCTTTAAGTTCAGTATAGAACAATAAACCTGACGACATTCCGTCAGGTTTATTGTTAGGTTGTATATTTTGCTGCTATGCCTGCTGCAAGCTGCCCCAACTTTTGCCGAATATGCGGTGGCTCTAAGATTTCTACATGCATCCCGAAGCTTAGCAGGAAACCATACAGCCATCCATCCTCAGGATAGTTGAGGGTAACCTTGTAACCTCCATTACCGTCGGGCAGTAGCTCGGTAGAATCAAACCGCTCTTCCGCTAGATGTTTGCTTTCAGCTTTAAACTGCAAAACGATGGGTGTTGCTGTTGTTACGGTTGATCTCTGATACTCGTTGCTCCAAGGCAGCTCGCTTGCATCCACATCTTTTGCAATAAAAACTTGGGTATTCTTAACGAGCTCTTTCATGCGCAACAGCTTAAATAGACGGAAATCCTGACGATTGAGACAAAATCCATATAAGTACCATGCTTGCCCCTTTAGCACTAAAGTATAGGGCTCTACCGAACGCTGGCTTGTCTGACCCGCAGCATCCACATAATCAAAGTTTACGGTCACGCTTTCCTCAAGTGCTTCTTTTAGAGTGGCAAGCTTTTCTTCCAGAATACGTTGAAGACCCCATGGGGAGAAGTCGATGATGAGCTGAGTCGTTTTGCTGCGGAAGGCGGCGGATTGGGAGGGCGGGATTACGCTGCTGATTTTTTCCATGAGCAGAGTATGTTCATTTCCTCCATAAGACGAGACGCTCTGCAGAGCCGTGAAAATATCCGCCAGCTCACGATCCGTCAAAACATTGCGGTCCAGCCGGTATCCTTCCATAAGCCCGATCCCACCGTTCGCTCCCTGATAGGTGACGATAGGAATTCCGGCCCCATTAATGCTTTCAATATCACGATAAATGGTGCGCACAGATACCTCGAACATATCGGCTAGCTCCTTCGCCTGAATTAGGCGGCGGTTCATTAGCAGGATAACGATAGACAGCAATCGATCTATTTTCAAAAGACAATTCCTTCTTTCCCGGAGATTTCCGTGAAGTAATGCTGTATTTCATCTTAGCAAATCCTTGAAAATAAAGCATTGTCATAAATTAATGATTCGATTAATATCTAATTAGATATATGTATAAATAGATGAAATGAGGTTTATTTTATGAATAATCACTCAGCTGTTGCGATGTTTAGGAGTCATAAGGGATATTCACGATTGTTCACAGCCGGCTTGATCAATGGAATTGGTGATCGTTTTACTAGCGTTGCAGTACTAGCGCTGGTTCTGCAGTTGACGGGATCAGGCATGGCGGTAGGGATTTCGTTAGGTGTGAGACTGTTTCCTTATTTATTTCTGGCCCCGCTTGGAGGCATACTTAGCAGCAAAATTCCACGCAAATATATCATGATAGCTACAGATATGCTGAGGGTCCCAGTAGCCTTAGCCTTTTTATGGGTGGATGGGGAGGAGAAGCTGTGGTTGTTATATATGGCAAGTTTTTTGCTGGCAGCGGGTGAAGCCATTTACAGCCCTGTTCGTAGGTCCACTATCCCCTTGCTCGTCACCAAAGATTCTCTGCTGACCGTCAACGGACTAGAGCAGTTAATGAGCGGCTGCGTGCTGATCCTTGGAGCGTTCAGTGGAGGGGTGGTGTCGATGTGGTTTGGTCCGGAGGCAGCGTTCATTATGAATGCAGTGTCTTTTTTAATCGCAGCGATGTTAATTTACGGTATCGATTTTCCACAACATTCGGAAATGGCGACGGTGGCTAAGAAGGCTACATATTCTCCTGAGGGGGACTTAGAAAAATCCGATAAAGAAGCACAATACGGTCGGCTGTGTGCTCTGGGAATGGTAATTGGCGGAAGCTTAACGTTGCAGGTCATTTTCGGTTATGAGCTGTTGGTGCCGTTGCTAAATGGTCTGGATAATGTACTGATCAGTGTCTATGCGATACAGGTATTTCACGCGGGGGATATTGGAGTGGGGGCATTTTATGCGGCGCTTGGCATCGGTCTTAGCCTTAGTTTTTTTACCTCACGTTATTTAAAAAAGGGGCTGCTGATTGTAGCCATCGGAGGGCTTTTACTAGAAGGTGTGTTACTCATGGGCATCAGTGTCAGCAATCATTTTGCGGCAGCATTTATGTTATACATCCTGCTGTCATTTGCCGGGGGGACGGGGAATGCCTGTCTGGATACGCTCGTTATGCAGGAAACCCCATCTGCTATGCAGCCCTTTGTGTTTGGACTCCTGTCTGCAGTAGGAAATACGCTGCTGGGATTATCTATGTTGTTCGCCGGGTGGCTATTAGAAGGGGTGGAACCAAGAATGGTAGGGTTTGCTGGGGGAGCGGGATTTGCCATAGTTGCGCTTTTACTCGCAGGATACGCGGGGGTACGCAGCAAGAAAAAACGTACTTAAAAAGGGCGGTGGCTTCACCGTCCCTTGGAAGTTTTTTTAACCTGAGTCTGTAGCTTTATGGCAGCTTTGCGCGGGAACAGGCGGATGCTTATCTTTTTGCGATAGCGATACAGGATTACAAGGGCAGCTATAGCTACACCGCCAGAGATAATCCATAGTGCATATAACTCGAATAAATGGAAAATACCCATCCACTGCGGACCAAATACCCGTCCTATGCCAAGAAACAGCACTACCCAGAATAACGCTCCACTATAAGCGTAGAGGGCGAATTTACGGAAGGGCAGCGCAACTATACCAGCAAAATAGCCGGTAAAGTGACGAACGCCTGGAATAAAATATCCGATGGAAATAAGGATACTGCCGTATTTCTCGAACCATTTTTGCGTTTTATCCAGCTTGGCAGGGGAGAACAGCAACCACTTTCCGTATCGCTGGATGAAGGGCATTCCGGCTTTTAAGCCGACAAAATAGGTGAGGGTCATCCCGGCTGTGGTCCCAGCAAACGCCACTAGAATCAACGTTATGAAATCAAGTCTTCCCGTATAGGAAAGAAAACCTGCAAAAGCCATGGTAGTTTCTCCGGGAAACGGCAAGGCAACGAATTCGAGCAGCAATCCAAAAAACAATACGCTATATCCATATTTGCTGAATAATTCTTGTATAAAGTTCAGCATTTCCATAAGATTCTCACTCTCCAAGGGGCAGTTGCCTTATTCTATTTTGAAGCTTGTCTTCATACAATCTACCAAATGGCTTTTGAGCCAATAGAATGCTGGAGGTAGAGAAGATGAAAGGTAACAAAAACACTCACGGCCGCCGAAACTTGATAAGCGGATTGCTTGTTATGGTTGTAATCGTCATCGTAATGCTGGGATGGAACGCAGGGGAGAGTGTAGATTCTTGGAGGAATCGTTCATTACAGTCCGCAAGTGCGGAGTCTGTCTCTGTTAAGAATAATCTCCCGTTAGTGGCGATGCAAGAATTGCCTCCTAAAGCAGAGTCCATTGTGACTGCTTCTCCAGAAGTTAAATTGAATTCCAGTACGGCACAAGTATCCAAGGTGTCGACAACATATTCAGCAATTACGGCCGCAAAGAAAGCTTCAAAAACGGTCTATATTACATTTGACGACGGACCGAGTGACAATACCTTCAACGTTCTAAAAATTTTACAGCAGCAAGGTGTGAAGGCGACCTTTTTTGTCCTTGGTAATCAAGCGAAAAGCCATCCAGAGCTAATTAATGCCATATGGGAACAAGGACATGCTATTGGCAATCATACCTATAATCATAATTACCATGATTTATATAGTGGATTCACTGAATTTTGGAGCCAGATTAAAAAGACCGAAGAAATTGTTCGGGGCATTACAGGGGTTCGCCCACAACTTATCCGCGCCCCGGGCGGAACCTTTGATCACTTTGATAATACCTACTTCAATTTGTTGAAGCAAGCCGGTTATATCGTTACGGATTGGACGGTGGACAGCGGGGATTCTAAACGCAAAGGGGTACCGGCGTCAGAAATCTTAAAAGAGTCAACTGCAGATCTGAAGTCCTCTCGGGTTATTCTTCTGCTGCATGATGGCGGCGGCCATCAGGAGAGTGTTAAAGCACTGCCTGATATTATTGCGCGTTATAAGGCTGCTGGGTACAGCTTTGGCCTTTTAGATGAGACGGTGGGGCCTGTACAATTCAGAGTCTCCTCAAAAGCAAATAGCTTGGGCAGAGTGAAACCTTCGGAAGCTTGGATCACCTCGAATATCATACCGAATGCAGAGCTGTTTGCGCCCGGCAAACCTTTGGTGCTGGAGGTTGGAAAGCTGGAGACGAAGCTGGCGCCAGGTGAATATGCTCTGCAAAAAGGGAAATATATGGTGCCACTTCGCGCTGTGATCGAACGGCTGGGAGGGCAGATTAATTGGGATGCGGGCAGTCGCAGTGGGAAGATTGCCTGGAACGGCAAAGATATCATCGCGGATGTGGCGAACAAGGAACTCCTGTTAAATCTTCCCGATCATGTTCAAAAGATAAACGGTGCCAGTGTGGAGATGATTGGCGGTTCTATCTGGGTATCGCTGCGTGAGCTGCTGGAGACAGCCGATCATCCTCCTTTAAATATAAGCGTGACGGAAGGTGAGCGCCGGGTAATAGCCTTCTGAGATTTAGCGCTCAGGCAGTTTTTTTAAAAGAAAAAAACAATGTCTGGGCACCCTTTTTCATGGGAAGAATAGATAGTAATAAGTTCCTCAGCTGGGAACAAGTCTAGACCCAAAGGAAGGGTGTTCGTTCCATTGTCCTCTTCAAAAAAAGTAGAACACAAATTAAATAACAAGACTGAAAGAGTTAGAAGCTATCCGCGTAGCCGTAGTGCGTTGGCTGAATGGCTGCGGATGCTGACTGTGGCTGGAATTATAGGTGTTTTATATGCATGGCGCGGAGGCGCATCACTCTTATTTCTGCTGATCGCTGTAGGCGTTATCATGGTTGGCGGACTGATTGTTCAACTTTCAGGTCCACGGGCGATAAAGATTGAACGGACAATCACTCCAGTAAAACCGATAGCTGGAAGTACACTGCTTGTGAAGGTACGGGTGAATTTCTCTGCCCGGCTTCCACTGCCATGGCTGACTATCGCTGATTTTTGGAGGGATAGAGGACATCACAAGCTACTGTTTCCGGGATTCAGACGCTCTTTTGAATACACCTACCTTCTTGAGAATATGCCGCGGGGACATCATCATTTGCAGGGCTGTAGAGTAACTTGGGGAGATTTGCCCGGCTGGTTCACAGGCCGATCTGAGCCTGCTGAAGAGCATAGCGTTAAAGTGCTGCCAGCCCCCCTATATTATGGCGGAGCAGTCCCGGATAGCGGCTTTATTAGCGGTAATTCGCTCTATTCCAGAAGGGGAAGAAGCAGCAATGATGAGACCATGGAATCGCGGGAATATGAGCCCGGTGATCCGCTTAGCCGAATTCATTGGAAGAACAGCGCCCGGCTAGGAAATCTGCAGAGCAAAGTTCCAGAGCGTGAAAAGGCAAGAATGAGCTGTATCGTGTTGGCTAATGATCCCAAAAGCTATGAGATTCCAGCCAATGCACTTACACCTCGTGGCAGTCGGGAGGAGCAGCCTCCGGTATTTGAGAAGGCGGTGTCAACGGCGATGGGGCTGATGCTCTTTGCTGAGCAGTCAGGTGCTTATGTCCAGTTATTTAGCGGAGGCTGGCCGGAAGGAATGGCTAGGCATGAAGGACTGGGTAAAATCCCAGGGAGAGTGCTGGATATTCTAACTGATATTTCTCCGAATGGAACAAGAACCCTGTCCGAGCTGTTGGAGGATGCTTCTAGAGGCTGGATTCCGGGAATGACCGTTGCTATAGTGACCGGAAGATTAGAGGAACAATCCGCTAAGGTTATCGCTAAATTCTTAGTGCAAGGTGTAAAAGTTGAGCTCTATTATGCTTGGGATCAGCCAGCTCCGCTGCCTGCTGAGGTAATGCTGCAGGAGATCCGCCAGCCTGTGCGGGGAACGGTCGGGGATAGTCTGGGTCGTCTGGGAGCACGGATGTTTTGTCTGGATGATGCATTGCCAGCTTACAGGCTCAGGGAGGTAGAGTACCATGAATCATCCGGAAAACCAACGCTACGGTAAGCGGATACCGGGTGACACAAGCTTCTCTATGAATGAGCACAGTGGGAAGGAACCAAAGCAGCTCCATTTGGAAAAACTGGAGAACAGTCATGCCGGTAAACAGAGAAAGATACCTCTGTATTATCGCATGCTGTTCTCTTTGGCTATTTTGGGGCTGTTTTTAGAATGGCTGCTCCCTTTATATAGAACGACTTCATTGGAAGATACTGCTAGATTGCTGCAGATTCTGATGATTTCTGCTGCCGTGCTGTTGATGTGGGGAATCCTTCAGATTCCCGGGTGGCTATTGCTAAGTATCCAATGTTTGATGATCGGCACAGCTTGGCTATATCTATGCAGCGAGAGCGTAGGGACAGGATGGCTGGGCATTTATGCAGTAGAAATTCCAAATGATCTGATTTTGCTCTTTTCCGGGCATGTTTCTCAGCTAAGCGAGATCAGCAGACTTTTGATTTTGATTGTTGGCTGGGGGCTGCTGGTATCTTCGGTGCAGCAGCTTGCACTTTTCAGAGGTAGTACGCTGCTGTTTACAGCGGTGACCCTCATTTATCTATTAGTTCTGGATATTGGCTTTGGCGTTAATACGACAACGGATGTTGTAATATCAGTCGGGCTTATTGTATGGATGCAAGCAATGAGTGGTTTGCTCCGTCTGCGGGAACGGGTGGGCAGCATTCACCTGCCGTATGCCCGATGGGGAGTTTTGGCATTAGCAACTGCTATATTCGTCATGATGACAGCATGGTTTGGTGGGCAGGTATATGAAGTACGACCGCCTAACCAAACTACACTCCAGTCAACCTTTGAAAAGCTGCAGGAATGGGCTTCGGGCCATATGCCGGAAGATAATGAGGCTATACCTGCAGGAACAACAGGGTATAGTACAAATGATGGAGAACTGGGTGCTCCATTATCACGCAATACCGAGCCAGTCTTCACAGCATTGACCAGCCAGCGTACCTATTGGCGCGGGGAGAGCATTGCCTATTATGACGGTCGCCGTTGGATCAGAGGTGGTGAGGAGTTTACTCCGCTTAACTTGTCCAGCCTGCCTCAGATTCCGGCGACGGTAACCACCACTAATGGGGGGCGGACTTTGCAACAGCGGATACAATTTGCCAGCCCCTCTTCCGGCGGAATTCCTGTATTCAATGCGGGCACCCTAACAGATGTTGAGACAGTTCAACTATCCAATGGCAGCCAGCTTGGTTATGTTCTGGCGAATAAGGACAGGGATACCTTTCGTCTGCCAGATTCGGTGGGGTCAACTCGGATCACTGAGTATATAGTTGATTCTATACTTCCCGAGAGTAATCCAGTACTACTGCGCGGTTTGGGTGACGCTGATCCACAAGAAATAAAGAATAAATACTTGCAGCTGCCTGATTTATTACCTGAGCGAGTGAAAGCTCTGGCAGAGAAGCTCACAGCTTCCTCGGGCAACCGATATGACTCCGCAACCGCCATTCGGGATTATTTGCAAAACGGGTATTCTTACACGCTGGATACCATGGTTCCGCCAGCTGGGGCTGATTTTGTGGATCATTTCCTGTTTGAGACCAAACAGGGTTACTGTGTGCATTTTGCCACAGCGATGACCGTATTGCTGCGAAGCACAGGTATTCCAGCGCGGTATGTTCAAGGCTACGGACCTGGAACCCAGCAGGAGGAAGCCATGCCGGCGAAGTATTTAGTCACCCAAGGGGATGCGCATGCTTGGGTAGAGGTTTATTTTGCCGGCGCAGGTTGGGTTCCTTTCGATCCGACGCCCGGGTCCTGCGCTTGCGGCTGGCTTCCCTGCGTAAGCACGGCCTGCGGCCGCAGCAGTCGCGCCGCAAGCAACGCGCAGCGCGGAACTGCCCGCTCTGCCGCTGGCGGGCGGGCCCTTTTCAGCGCCGCTCGCTGCCGCGGCGCTGCTTCCCGCCGCCGCTTGGCGCTGGCGGCGCAGCCTGGCTCTGCTGCTGGCCGCGCGTCGCGGCAGCAGCTTGAGCCGGGAGAGGCAGCTGCGCGCGGCCTCTCTGGCTTGGCACGGGCTGGTGGAGCGGTTTGGACCGCCGCCGCCCGGCGTTACTGGCAGGGAGTATGTGGACTCCCTGCGGATTTACGATGCCGGACTAGATGTAGCCGTCCGGCAGTTTGTCCGCCAGTGGGAGACCCTGGCGTACGCGCCAGCTTCGGCCTCCACAGCCGTGATCTCTGCCCGCGACAATCCCGTAGACTCCGCTCCCGCCCTTGGCGGCGAACCTGCGGCTTCTGATGCGGCCGCGTTTATTCGCGAATGTCTGCTCATTACCTTCCGTTTAACATAAACGGCTAATAACGCTTAGATCCGCTATCTAATTTATGCCATAGCAAGGAAGGTTCTGCATGAAGTTTTATCACTCTCTGATTATGAGAGGCGTGTCCTCCTTTCCTTGACGATGAGAATTAACCATGAGTATAATGAATCCAATAATCAAGGGAGGCACGTAATGAACAAGCCAAATGAAATTATCGTCGTTCTCGATTTTGGGGGACAATACAACCAACTTATCGCGCGCAGAATTCGGGACCTGGGAGTATACAGCGAACTTTTGCCGTACAATACGCCAGTTGACAAGATTAAAGCACTTTCGCCTAAAGGAATTGTCTTCTCCGGCGGACCTAGCAGTGTATACGCTGAAGATGCACCACACGTAGATCCGGCTATTTATGATCTAGGAGTGCCGATCTTCGGTATTTGTTATGGTATGCAGCTGATGGCTCATCAGCTTGATGGTAAAGTAGAACGTTCGGCTAAACGGGAATATGGTAAAGCTGATGTTGACTTTGCAGAAGGAACTGCTTTAGTTGCAGGATTGGAGAACCGCCAGACTGTATGGATGAGCCACGGTGACCATGTAGTTGAGCTTCCAACAGGCTTCAAGCTGGATGCAGGTACAGAAAGTGCTCCAATTGCAGCAATGAGCAACGCGGAGCGCAAACTGTTCGCTGTGCAATTCCACCCAGAAGTACGTCACTCCGTTCAAGGTAACGAGATGATCTCGAACTTCTTATACCAAGTTTGTGGTTGCGACGGCAAATGGACAATGGAATCGTTTATCGATGAAGCCGTTCAAGATATTCGCAATCAAGTCGGAGATAAAAAAGTACTCTGCGCTCTTAGTGGCGGAGTGGATTCTTCCGTTGTGGCTATGCTTATCCACCGTGCAATCGGAGATCAATTGACCTGTATGTTTATTGACCACGGCCTTCTGCGTAAAGGTGAAGCAGAAAGCGTTATGGAGACTTTCGTAGGCAAATTCGATATTCATGTAGTGAAAATCGATGCACGCGATCGCTTCATGAGCAAACTTGCAGGTGTTGAAGACCCTGAGCAAAAACGTAAAATCATTGGTAACGAGTTTATCTACTGCTTCGACGAAGAGTCAGCTAAGCTCGGAGATTTTTCATTCCTTGCACAAGGTACGCTTTATACGGATATCGTTGAGAGTGGAACAGCTACAGCGCAAACCATTAAATCCCACCACAATGTGGGCGGCCTGCCAGAAGATATGAAATTCAGCTTGATCGAGCCGCTAAACACCTTGTTTAAGGACGAAGTTCGTAAACTCGGTGAAGAGCTTGGCATGCCACGTGCGATCGTATGGCGTCAGCCTTTCCCAGGTCCAGGTCTTGCTATTCGTGTCTTGGGTGAAGTAACAGAGGACAAGCTTACCATCGTTCGTGATTCTGACTACATTCTGCAAGAAGAAATTGCTAAAGCGGGATTAGACCGTGAAATTTGGCAATACTTCACTGCCCTGCCTAACATGAAGAGTGTCGGAGTTATGGGTGATGCTCGTACGTATTCCTACACAGTAGGTGTTCGTGCAGTAACTTCCATCGATGGCATGACCGCTGACTGGGCACGTATCCCATGGGATGTTCTTGAGAAAATCTCTGTACGTATTGTCAACGAAGTTGAGAATGTAAACCGGGTAGTGTATGACATTACTTCGAAACCACCTGCAACGATTGAGTGGGAATAGTATATAGCAATAACAAACCTGCAGCTCCTTATTTATTAAGGGACTGCAGGTTTTTTTTATTAACCGTGAAGCTTGTGACGGACCCTATATAGCAACTTTAGAGAATGTGATAAACTGGGAAAAATAAACTTACAGGAGCCATTAGAATGGGATTCTCACTTATTGGAACACTAATAGCTATGGTTATTCTTGCCCCAAGTTTACTGATGATTAAGTTTCCGCCCGATCATGTTCCCAGCGGTTTAAAAGATGCCGGCATCGTCTACACTCTTTTGGAGAGAGTAGGGCAGTTGGGGTGTATAGCCATTCTTGCGATTTCAAAGGATAACTTTGAAAATGTAGAATTCGGGATCTGGGCTGCACTTATCTTTGTGTTTATCACGATTTATTACGGTTTATGGATTCGTTATATGGTTAAGGGACAGCAATTCAGATTATTATGGGCTCCATTATTGTTTCTTCCGATTCCCATGGCAGTTCTCCCTGTTTGTGCATTTGGATTTGCGGCTATATGGGGCAGATCTTTCTGGTTGGGTATTGCAGTGATTTGTTTAGCTATAGGGCATTTTGCTAATTCTTGGCATAGCTATCAGTATTCCAAAGGCCAATAAGCTAGGGAACATCGAAATTGTTTTATAGGGAAAAATACCCATTTGATAAGTCTTTTGATAGTTAATAAGCTGCATGATTTAAAGGATTTTGGGGTTGAAGTTAAAGATAAAAATGTATGAATTACGAACAATAGAAAAAATAAAGTCGAAAATGTTCGCTTTTTTCATTGACAACTTATGTGATGTCCACCTAAAATGATAAAGCACAACAACATAATTCTTTCGTATATTTCCGGGAATAGGCCTGGAAGTTTCTACGAGGTCACCGTAATGACCTGGCTACGATTAAGAAGAGCTGAGCAACCCGTATTGTCCTGAATCTAGGGCTATAGTCATGGGTGCTACTCTTTTTTTCGAGCCGGTGTCGATCAGATACCGGCTTTTTGTTGCTGTCAGCCACAACATACCTTAGGGGGAGAACAATTTGAATCGGTTTTTCAAGTTGAAAGAGAACGGCACTACAGTACGTACAGAGATAATGGCCGGCTTGACTACGTTCATGGCCATGGCTTACATCCTGTCGGTTAATCCGAGCACATTAACAGCATTTGGCCGCATCGATATGGGCTGGTACTCTGTATTTCTAGCGACTGCGCTGGCAGCAGGTATTTTCACCATTGCAATGGGCGTGTTTATAAACTTTCCAGTAGCATTGGCACCAGGTATGGGACTTAATGCATACTTTGCTTCCGTAATTTTGTCTTCTGCAACCTCAGAACATCCATTCACTTGGCAAATGGGTCTGACCGCAGTATTTATTTCCGGTTTGATCTTCATCCTGCTCACGGTTACCCGAGTACGGCAGATCTTACTGACAGCCATTCCTGACAGCTTGAAGCATGCCATTACCGTAGGTATCGGGATGTTCATTACAATCCTTGGGCTTAAGAACAGTGGTTTGATGACGATTGGTGTCGAAGCTGGTAAAGATATTTCCGCCAATACATTCACAGATGTCCTATCCTTTGAAACAATCATTCATATGGGTAGTCTAGAGAACACTGATGTACAGTTGGTAATTATCGGATTGCTTCTTATTTCCATCCTGATGGTACTGCAAGTTAAAGGTGCGATTTTATTCGGTATCTTGGGTACAACCCTCGCGGGTATACTGATGGGTGTAGTTGATTTTGGCTCTTTGTCCAGTCCGACAACCCCTTGGGTGCCTGACCTGACGCAATTGAACTTTTTCGAATTTGACTGGGACGGTATCCTGCACACCGGTATTGTTTCAGCAATCGCAACATTCACTTTTGTAGAATTGTTCGATACATTTGGTACACTTGTAGGTACTGCTCAACGCGCTGGTATTATGGACAACCCTGAAGAAGGTAACAAACGTGTAGGTAATGCAATGTTTGTCGATGCCATCGCTGTAGCTGGTGGTGCGGCATTGGGTACTTCCACTACTACTGCTTTTGTAGAAAGCGCGGCAGGTGTTGCTGAAGGTGGACGTACAGGTCTTACAGCTGTAACAACGGGTGTGTGCTTCTTGCTTGCGTTATTCCTTGCACCAATAGTGGCTCTGATCCCTGGATCTGCTACAGCCGCAGCATTGATTGTCGTAGGTGTGCTCATGGCACAATCGATTCGCGAAATTGATTTTCAAGATATGGTTGTTGCGATTCCAGCGTTCCTTACTCTAGTAATCATGCCTTTCACTTATAATATTGCTAATGGTATTTCCTTTGGTATCGTAACTTATGTAATCCTTGCTTGTGTAGCTAACCTTGCTGGCAAGAAAAAATACGATATTCACTGGATGATGTGGGTACTTGCTATTCTGATTATTCTCCGTTATGTATTTCTTGGTAGTGCGGGCTAACTCATATATAGCATACAGATGTGCATTCAACGGCTCCTTCATAACTGAGGGGGCCCTTTTTTTATATTTTTGTTGGCACTTAACCATTCAGGCTAGTCTATGTTTCTAGCTTTTCATCATCTATGATTTAGATTATATTGTTGAAGAGGTGATGTTCAGGACGAGGCAGCCTTGGCGTTAGAGTCCAATTTGTTCCCTCCTTGATCCTGATCTCTGTTTATTTTGTACTGAAAATACTTCAAACCCCTAGATGGTCCTATGGTCTTACCATTTTGTTAGTTCTCTCGCTTTATGCTGATAGAATGGCCTGTTTTTTTGCTCCGGTATTTGCTTTAGCCACTGCGATTCTTCTATTCTATATAAGAGTCTATATAAGAGCCTTGAAGCTTAGGGCGATCCTATGGAATGGAATATTGTGGATGGAAGGGTCTGCGATCCAGATAAGGTTAACATACCCTATATTTATATGCTCTTTTATGAGAAAATCAATCCAAATGATTTCTTAGCAACGGTGAAATACACTAATTCGGGAGTTGTTTTTCAGAAGGGATATGCTTTTGGCTGGACTAAGATGAATATAGGACGAGGTGAGGTTGGGACGATGATCAAGAGTACACGTGCGGCCGTAATGACTGTATTGATGCTGTTATTGTTTGTGCTTCCTGTAACAAGCATTTATGCAGAGGGGAATCTATTGCAGAACCCTGGCTTTGAGGAGGGGGGAGATGATGCGCCTTCTAACTGGACTAAGGATATGTGGATTTCAGGAGACAACTCAGCTCTACTTTCAATCCAATCGGAGGAAGTTCATTCCGGCAGCAAGGCGGCAGTCATTGAGAATATCGAGCCCAATCATTCGAAATGGGTGCAGACGATTGAGGCTACGCCGAATAGTTATTATAAAATCTCTGGATGGATCAAAGTAGTAAGTACAGCAGGGGAGGGAATGGGCGCCAACATTCTTGCCGTTGGAGTAGGCGGGGGGTATCCCAGCGTAACTGATACGGCAGGTGAATGGCACTATCTTGAATATATCGGCCAGACAGGACCGGAGCAGAAGTCATTTGGTATAGGCGCAAGTTTGGGCGGCTACTCTAGCTTGATTCAAGGTAAGGCTTATTTTGATGATTTTGCTGTAGAAAAATTAGACGCGGCTCCCGAAGGGGCTAACGTTATTTCGCTGGATAGTTCAGCGGTTAGTCCAGATGCCGGCGACAAAAAGGCAGACACTCCACATAAAGTATCTCCAACTAAGATGTTGCTGATTTCAGCGCTGTTTAGCGTGTTTTTTGCAGTGCTTTATACTAAGGCATTCCGTAGTGAGAAGCTTATGAAGCAGCCTGAGAATATTTATTCCAAATGGCTGAGCATTGCCATCGGAATTGCTTTTATCCTGAGGGTGTGGATTGGTCTTACCGCGCAAGGTTATCAGAATGATATGAATACCTTTATTTCTTGGGGACAGCGTATGGTGGATTTAGGTCCTGGCAAATTTTATGAAGAAGGTTATTTTGCCGATTATCCTCCTGGATATTTGTACATATTGTACGTGCTTAGCGCCATTCGTGGCGTTTTAGGATTCACTCAGGGCTCAGGTGGAGAGAATTTGCTCTTCAAGCTCCCTGCGATCCTTTCTGATTTGGTGCTCGGCTACTTCATTTATCAAATGTCACGCAAAAAACTCGGCACAGGAATAGCTTTCGGCTTAATGTTGTTGTTTCTGTTTAACCCAGCGGTACTTATTAATTCAGCGGCTTGGGGACAAGCAGATTCATTCTTTTTGATCTTCCTGCTGCTCAGTATCCATGGCGCTGCGAACAAAAAGTTTGTCCGCTCCGCAATTTTGTTTGCCTTAGCGACGCTAATTAAACCGCAAGCGTTGATATTCACGCCGGTATTGTTGTTTGCTTTTTATCATCACCGCGCTTGGAAGCAGCTTGGATTCGGAGCTTTGTATGGATTAGGGATCTTCGGATTGCTTGCGGCACCGTTTTTCTGGAATAACGGAGGATTGGTAGGGGTTATTGATCTTTACAAGAGTACGTTATCTTCCTATCCGTATTCTTCAGTGAATGCATTTAATCTGTATGCACTGACTGATCCGATGTGGTCATCCCTTGATCTAACCTGGCTTGGCATTCCATACCGTGTATGGGGCTTCATATTTATTTTAGTGGCTGTAGCTGTTGCGGCATTTTATTCCTTTAAAAAGGATCGCTTGGACCTGACCAAATCCTATTTTATCGGGATGGTGCTTATAGTAGTGGTCTTTGTGCTTGGCACCAAAATGCATGAACGTTATATGTTCCCTGCTCTTATTCTTTGTTTGTTTACTTATATAGAAAGTCGGGACCGCCGCTTTTTATCGCTATTTCTCGGATTCAGCTTAACGCAATACATCAATGTGGCGTACACCTTATCCCACCTGAATGCAGATGTTAGCCCGGGTGCAGACGGAATCGTATTAGTGACTGCTATAGCTAATCTAGCATTGCTGCTTTATATGCTGAATATCGGATACGATGTGTATGTCCGCAAGGGAATAAAACCTCTTCCAGCACCAATTACACCGGAAGAACAGTATGAAGAAGATTTGAGAGTTGTCGGGCAAATTAAACCGCATCAGAAGGGAGGGCGATTTAACGATGAAGTTTAAGCGTATAGATTGGATATGCATAATAGCTATCACGGCCGTTTACGCAGCGCTTGCTTTATATAATCTTGGCTCTACTAAATCTCCAGAGACCTTATGGGAGCCTGCTGCCAGTGGTGAAAGCTTCTATGTAGATTTGGGGCAGAGTAAACCATTGGAACGGGTCAATATCTTTGGTGGCGTGGGCACGGGTAAGTTCAAGCTGGAATTCAGCGACAATCCTGAGGTCTGGAGCAGTCCGATGGATGTCAGTGAGGATGTTGGGAATGTCTTCATCTGGAAAAGCCAACCCCTGAACGTTACTGCGAGATATGTGAAGTTTACAGTTACCTCTCCAGGGTTCACTTTGAACGAAATGGCCTTTTATGAGCAGGGGGGAGAAAGAATCCCCCTTCCTATTGCCGGTGTGACACCGGATGCTAACGCTGTACCTAAAAGAGGAGCAGCGGCCAATCTTTTTGACGAGCAGGCGCTCATTCCGGAATATTCTAACTTTATGAATAGTACTTATTTTGACGAGATCTATCATGCGCGAACAGCTTATGAATATACACACGGGATAGTGCCTTACGAGAATACGCATCCACCGCTTGGCAAGCTTTTGATTGCCATAGGTATGGAGCTGTTCGGAGTCAATCCATTCGGCTGGCGTATTATCGGAACCTTGTTCGGAGTTGCCATGTTACCTCTTATATATGTAATGGCGCTGCGTTTGTTTAAGAAAAGCAAATACGCCTCCCTCGCGGCAGGATTGTTTGCACTGGATTTCATGCATTTCACACAGACAAGAATCTCCACGATTGACGTATACGGAGTATTCTTCATTATGTTGATGTTCTATTTTATGCAGCGGTATTACACAATGAATTTCTACAAGCAGCCTTTAAGAAAAACATTAATTCCGTTATTCTGGTCTGGCTTATTCTTCGGAATCGGCGTAGCTTCGAAATGGATTGTGCTCTATGGAGGAGCAGGGCTGGCCATTATGCTGGCTATCTCCCTTTTTGAACGCTACAGAGAATACCAAGCCTCCGGACGCCTGCTGGCAGAGGGGAAGATTAAAGACAAGGAATTGCTGGGCACCTGTCGTGAAGCAGTAGATTCTTTTTGGAAAAAGACTATTATTACGTTGGCTAGTTGTATCGGGTTCTTTGTAATTATTCCAGTAATTATTTATAGCTTATCTTTTGTGCCGGGGTTATCTGCATCAGCAGAGGGCTTCACTATAAAAGGTTTGATTGATTCCCAAAAGAATATGTACAACTACCACAGCCAGCTTGTAGCTACACATCCTTTTGCTTCCTCATGGTGGCAATGGCCGTTTATGAAGAGACCGGTCTGGTTCTTTAGCGGCGGTGAAGGTTTGCCGGAAGGTCAGGTCAGCAGTATAGTGACTATGGGGAATCCGCTTATCTGGTGGACGGGTATTTTTGCGATGTTGGCAACACTGTGGATTACGCTGAAACGTAAAGATAAGAATCTCTACATGATTTGGATTGCCTTCTTCTCGCAATATGTTCCGTGGATGCTTGTCCCAAGAGAAACATTTATTTACCATTATTTTGCTATGGTTCCATTTATGATTCTTGGTATTGTATATATAATGAAGTTGCTGGATAGTAAATTCCCTGAGGCCCGTTACGTACAGTATGTCTATGTAGCCGTTGCTTTGCTGCTCTTTATCGCTTTCTACCCGGTACTGTCAGGGATGCAGGTCAGTGGAGATTACGTGAAAGATATGCTGCGTTGGTTCCCAACTTGGGTTTTCTAGGATTTAATAAAAATCTATAAAATAAGTTTATGCATGCAGCGTTATTATGAAGTGTAGATGGATGTAACGCTCCAAAAAGCTTGTAGGAGGAATAAAGGTGAAAGCCAGATATAGTGTGATTGTACCCATGTTCAATGAGGAGCAAGTAATTAGCCATACTTATGAACGTTTGAAAAAAGTAATGGACGAGTGCGGCGATACTTATGAGCTGGTCTTCGTCAATGACGGCAGTCGTGATCGTTCCGCCCAGATGATTCGGGAGATCTGTGAACGAGACGAGCATGTCAAGCTGATTGACTTCTCGCGTAATTTCGGACATCAGGTAGCGATTACAGCTGGCATGGACTATGCCGAAGGTCAAGCGGTTGTTGTTATTGACGCTGATCTTCAGGATCCTCCGGAGGTCATTCTGCAAATGATCGAGAAGTGGAAAGAGGGCTACGACGTTGTATATGCGAAACGCCTGAAGCGCCACGGAGAAACGATGTTCAAAAAGGTCACCGCGAAGCTTTTTTACCGCCTGCTCAGCAGTATGACAAGTGTAGATATTCCTACGGATACAGGCGATTTCCGTCTTATTGACCGTAAGGTATGTGATGTCCTGCGGGGACTTAAAGAAAAGAACCGCTATGTCAGAGGTTTGGTGAGCTGGGTTGGCTTCAAGCAGACTATGGTGGAATATGAAAGGGAAGAACGTTTTGCTGGAGAAACCAAATATCCGCTGAAGAAAATGATTCGTTTTGCGTTAGATGGCATCACCTCTTTTTCACATAAGCCGCTTAAGATTGCTACGTATATTGGATTCTTTCTTTCATTTTCTAGCTTTCTCTATTTATTTTTCGTCTTGTTCCAAAGGATATTTTTCACCTCCTGGACGGTTCCGGGCTGGGCTTCCATTGTAGGTGTCAATCTGCTCTTTAACGGTATTGTTCTGATGCTGTTGGGTGTGATTGGGGAGTATATCGGACGGATTTATGACGAGTCTAAAGATAGACCGCTATATATTGTTAGTGAGACTAAAGGCTACCAGAACGAAGAACAACTGGACCGCCGGAAGGACCACAATGATGTCAGATAAGAACTTGCGCGCTGCATTCATACAGTTCCTCAAATTTAATGCCGTAGGTTTGCTCAATACGCTTATTGATTTTGTGATTTTTACATTGTTGAATTCACTAGGGATGGTATACGCATTGGCGCAGGTGATCTCCTATAGTGCAGGCACGGCGAATAGCTTTATTTTGAATAAAAAAGTAACCTTTCGTGATCGCAACCGGGGGAATAAAGAAGGCTTCGACCGCGTGCAGCTGGTCAAGTTTATCGTGCTGAATCTGGTAGTGCTCGGAATATCACTGCTGCTAATGCATCTGTTGACAGACAAACTAGGTATTCAAGTCTTGATCTCGAAGGTGCTGGTTACCTTTATCACGGTGATCATCAATTTCTTTGGAAGTCGTAAATGGGTATTTTAAACATTAATTTCAGGCAGAAGGAGTTGCTATGCTTAAAGGCAAGTAGCTGTTTCTGCTTGATTTGTATATAACCATAGAAACAATATACGGAGGTGAATAACATTGCGTAAATTCTCCTATCTACTCATACTGGCTGGGATACTTATTATGTTATATCCGACAGCTAACGAATGGTACAACGACAGGCAGCAGGAGAAGTTATTAGAAACGGCTGAACTAAGCACTGCCGATAGTACTCCCCAGTCAGATCTGAGGAGCAGGTATGCTGAAGTTACTCAGCTGTTAGCAGAGGAATCGGTTCTGGATGCCCAGGCACAGCCCCAACTCCAAGAGACAGAAAAGCCTGAACCGGAGATTGAAGTCGGTGGCAAAGTAATCGCACTAATTGAAATCGATAAGATTGATTTGAAGCTGCCTGTATTAGAAGGGGCTACAAAAGCTAATATGAAACATGCTGCAGCCCATATGAAAGAAACGGCACCCCTTGGAGAGATCGGGAATGCTGCAATCGCGGCGCATCGGGCTCGAACTACGGGTCGTTTGTTTAACAGATTGAATGAGGTTGTTGTGGGGGATGTTATCACGGTAAAGACTAGTGATCAGGTGTTTAACTATGAGGTATACGATATTTCTGTTGTAGATCCGAGTGATGTCTCCGTTCTTGACGGGAATGACAAGGATAAGATTCTTACTCTGATTACATGTGATCCGCTAGTGAATCCAACGCATCGTCTGATTGTTCATGCCAAATTAACAAAAGGAGAATAGTGAATGACAAGAAAACACAAATACCGGGAGATATTTATAAAATAATGGGTAATCTAGTAAATTAGGTCTTGTTCACAATTATAAATATGATAGTATTATACTATGAAAGCTAAACACGATAACGGCAAACCTTCCGAAAGGTAGGGACGCAAAGCTAAAGGGCCTTTTCCCGAAAGGATGGCAGCCAGCTACCGAATGAAGAGGCTTTTTTTGTTTGTTTCAAATGGATTCTATCAATTATATCTAGTAAAGCTAGAACAGATAGAGCTTATACGATAACGGCAAACCTATCGAAAGGTAGGGACGCAAAGCTAAAGGGCCTTCCCGAAAGGATGGCAGCCAGCTACCGAAAGGAGTTTTATCCGTGAAAAAGGTTTATTTTATGCTGGTGGCGTTGTTCGTCCTAATGACTTCAGTTCCGGTAAGTACAGCTCAAGCTGCAAGTGCAGATGCCAGCTGGTTGATTACATCCAAAGTGGCTCAAGGTGTTATTGGTATTAACTATGATATTCCGAAAGATAAAAGAATCAAACTCATGATCACCAAAGATAACAGCAGCTATACATATAACTTGTATGCTTCTGGACAAGCTGAGGACTTCCCTTTGCAACAAGGAAATGGGACTTATAAGGTTTCTGTTCTGGAGAACACAACCGGTAATAAATACAAAGCATTATATTCCGAAGTAGTAGACGTAACCATGAGTGACTCGAATTCCGTATATTTGGGCTCCGTACAGAATGTGAAATGGAGTTCTTCTGATAAAGCGATTGTCAAAGCTAAACAATTAGTACAAGGCAAAACAACAGACGAAGAGAAAGTTAAAGCGATCTATAACTATGTAGTTGCGAATGTACAATATGATTACTCTCTTGCTAATAGTGTAACTACTGATTATATTCCAAGCATCGATAAGACATTGACTACTAAAAAAGGGATTTGCTATGATTACGCTTCTCTTTTTGCCGCAATGCTGCGGAGTGTAGATGTTCCTGCTAAGTTGGTAATGGGGAATACAAGCTACGTTACGCAATATCATGCATGGAACGAAGTGTTGCTTAATGGGAAGTGGGTTACCATTGATACTACAGTGGATGCAGGACTTGCAAAGAGTGATAAGAAAACCGATTTAATTAAAGCCTCAAGCAAATATACTGCGGCAAAATACTATTAAGTTCGTCGCTAGAAACATAACTCTATTAAATAAACAACTAGCTTAATTATTAAGCTAGTTGTTTATTTTTATATTAGGGGTTGCTTTTCTATTAATAGTTGGGGTATTATAGGTAAGCGTTGTTAGACAGCGTACAGGCGATATAGACGAGGCTGATAAAAAGCTTCGAAAAATAAAGCTTGCATTTCTGAAAACAACATGATATATTATAAGAGTTGCTGCTGAGACATTAAACGGCGCCAACGAGAACTTGATCTTTGAAAACTGAACAACGAGTGAGTGGGAAATCACGTAAGTGAAATCCAAAATTAGAGAATTAATTTTCTCGTCAGATGTTTCAAAATGAGCATATCGCTCTTTTCAATACTAATTGGAGAGTTTGATCCTGGCTCAGGACGAACGCTGGCGGCGTGCCTAATACATGCAAGTCGAGCGGAGTTGTTTTGAAAGCTTGCTTTCAAAACAACTTAGCGGCGGACGGGTGAGTAACACGTAGGCAACCTGCCCTTCAGACTGGGATAACTACCGGAAACGGTAGCTAATACCGGATAATTTCTTTTTTCTCCTGAGAGAAGAATGAAAGACGGAGCAATCTGTCACTGAGGGATGGGCCTGCGGCGCATTAGCTAGTTGGTGGGGTAACGGCCCACCAAGGCGACGATGCGTAGCCGACCTGAGAGGGTGAACGGCCACACTGGGACTGAGACACGGCCCAGACTCCTACGGGAGGCAGCAGTAGGGAATCTTCCGCAATGGGCGAAAGCCTGACGGAGCAACGCCGCGTGAGTGATGAAGGTTTTCGGATCGTAAAGCTCTGTTGCCAGGGAAGAACGTCCGGTAGAGTAACTGCTACCGGAGTGACGGTACCTGAGAAGAAAGCCCCGGCTAACTACGTGCCAGCAGCCGCGGTAATACGTAGGGGGCAAGCGTTGTCCGGAATTATTGGGCGTAAAGCGCGCGCAGGCGGCTATTTAAGTCTGGTGTTTAAACCTTGGGCTCAACCTGAGGTCGCACTGGAAACTGGGTGGCTTGAGTACAGAAGAGGAAAGTGGAATTCCACGTGTAGCGGTGAAATGCGTAGATATGTGGAGGAACACCAGTGGCGAAGGCGACTTTCTGGGCTGTAACTGACGCTGAGGCGCGAAAGCGTGGGGAGCAAACAGGATTAGATACCCTGGTAGTCCACGCCGTAAACGATGAGTGCTAGGTGTTAGGGGTTTCGATACCCTTGGTGCCGAAGTTAACACAGTAAGCACTCCGCCTGGGGAGTACGGTCGCAAGACTGAAACTCAAAGGAATTGACGGGGACCCGCACAAGCAGTGGAGTATGTGGTTTAATTCGAAGCAACGCGAAGAACCTTACCAGGTCTTGACATCCCTCTGAATCCATTAGAGATAGTGGCGGCCTTCGGGACAGAGGAGACAGGTGGTGCATGGTTGTCGTCAGCTCGTGTCGTGAGATGTTGGGTTAAGTCCCGCAACGAGCGCAACCCTTAACTTTAGTTGCCAGCAGGTAATGCTGGGCACTCTAGAGTGACTGCTTATGACAAACCGGAGGAAGGTGGGGATGACGTCAAATCATCATGCCCCTTATGACCTGGGCTACACACGTACTACAATGGTAGGTACAACGGGAAGCGAAGCCGCGAGGTGGAGCCAATCCCATCAAAGCCGGTCTCAGTTCGGATTGCAGGCTGCAACTCGCCTGCATGAAGTCGGAATTGCTAGTAATCGCGGATCAGCATGCCGCGGTGAATACGTTCCCGGGTCTTGTACACACCGCCCGTCACACCACGAGAGTTTACAACACCCGAAGTCGGTGGGGTAACCCGCAAGGGAGCCAGCCGCCGAAGGTGGGGTAGATGATTGGGGTGAAGTCGTAACAAGGTAGCCGTATCGGAAGGTGCGGCTGGATCACCTCCTTTCTATGGAGAATCGTTCTCTGCAATGAGAACATTCAAATCGGAAGCTAAGCTTCCAAAACTCAGGTTTAGGCCTGTTACTCACTCGTTGCTCAGTTTTGAGAGTTTAAGCTCTCAAGTAAGACTTGATCCTTGAAAACTGGATACCGAAACGAATTTGCGTTTTAGAACATCTTTTAGCAACTTGTGTAAACAAGTAAATGTTATTAGTGAGATTTTTCTTCGGAAGAATCAAGGTTAAGCTAATAAGAGCACACGGAGGATGCCTAGGCGCCAGGAGCCGACGAAGGACGTGGCGAACAACGAAACTGCCTCGGGGAGCTGTAAGCAAGCTTTGATCCGGGGGTGTCCGAATGGGGAAACCCAGCTGTGGTAATTCGCAGTTACTCATACCTGAATACATAGGGTATGTAGAGGCAGACCAGGGGAACTGAAACATCTAAGTACCCTGAGGAAGAGAAAACAATAGTGATTCCGTCAGTAGCGGCGAGCGAACGCGGAACAGCCTAAACCTAAGAGCTTGCTCTTAGGGGTTGTGGGACGTCTCACATGGAGTTACAAAGGAATATGGTAGGTGAAGAGGTCTGGAAAGGCCCGCGATAGAGGTAAAAGCCCTGTAGCCCAAACTGTGTTCTCTCCGAGACGGATCCCGAGTAGTGCGGGGCACGTGAAACCCCGTATGAATCCAGCAGGACCATCTGCTAAGGCTAAATACTACCTGGCGACCGATAGTGAAACAGTACCGTGAGGGAAAGGTGAAAAGCACCCCGGAAGGGGAGTGAAATAGAACCTGAAACCGTGTGCTTACAAAAAGTCAGAGCCCTATTAATGGGTGATGGCGTGCCTTTTGTAGAATGAACCGGCGAGTTACGTTTAACATGCAAGGTTAAGCCGAGAAGGTGGAGCCGCAGCGAAAGCGAGTCTGAATAGGGCGAATTAGTATGTGGACGTAGACCCGAAACCGTGTGATCTACCCCTGTCCAGGGTGAAGGTGCGGTAACACGCACTGGAGGCCCGAACCCACGTACGTTGAAAAGTGCGGGGATGAGGTGGGGGTAGCGGAGAAATTCCAATCGAACTCGGAGATAGCTGGTTCTCCCCGAAATAGCTTTAGGGCTAGCCTCGGTATAAGAGTAGTGGAGGTAGAGCACTGATTGGGTGCGGGGTCCGCAAGGATTACCAAGCTCAGTCAAACTCCGAATGCCATATACTTATTGCCGGGAGTCAGACAGTGAGTGCTAAGATCCATTGTCAAAAGGGAAACAGCCCAGACCATCAGCTAAGGTCCCCAAGTGTGTGTTAAGTGGGAAAGGATGTGGAGTTGCACAGACAACCAGGATGTTGGCTTAGAAGCAGCCACCATTGAAAGAGTGCGTAATAGCTCACTGGTCGAGTGACTCTGCGCCGAAAATGTAACGGGGCTAAACACACCACCGAAGCTATGGCTAGATACTATGTATCTGGGGTAGGGGAGCGTTGTGTAGGGGTTGAAGGTGTACTGAAAAGAGCGCTGGACACTACACAAGTGAGAATGCCGTATGAGTAACGAAAAGATCAGTGAGAATCTGATCCGCCGAAAGCCCAAGGTTTCCTGAGGAAGGCTCGTCCGCTCAGGGTAAGTCGGGACCTAAGGCGAGGCCGAAAGGCGTAGTCGAAGGACAACAGTTTGAAATTACTGTACCACCGTAATCCGCTATGAGCGATGGGGTGACGCAGGAGGGTAGTGACGCGGACTGATGGATGTCCGTCTAAGCAGTGAGGCTGATGTGTAGGCAAATCCGCACATCGATAAGGCTGGGCTGTGATGGGGAGCGAAAATTGTAGTAGCGAAGGTCATGATCTCACACTGCCAAGAAAAGCCTCTAGCCAGGAGAAGGTGCCCGTACCGCAAACCGACACAGGTAGGCGAGAAGAGAATTCTAAGGCGCGCGGAAGAACTCTCGTTAAGGAACTCGGCAAAATGACCCCGTAACTTCGGGAGAAGGGGTGCCCCGGTAGTGTGAATAGCACGAGGGGGCCGCAGTGAAAAGGCCCAAGCGACTGTTTAGCAAAAACACAGGTCTGTGCGAAGCCGCAAGGCGAAGTATACGGGCTGACGCCTGCCCGGTGCTGGAAGGTTAAGGGGAGTGGTTAGGGGTAACCCGAAGCTATGAACCGAAGCCCCAGTAAACGGCGGCCGTAACTATAACGGTCCTAAGGTAGCGAAATTCCTTGTCAGGTAAATTCTGACCCGCACGAATGGCGTAACGACTTGGGCGCTGTCTCAACGAGAGATCCGGTGAAATTTTAATACCTGTGAAGATGCAGGTTACCCGCGACAAGACGGAAAGACCCCATGGAGCTTTACTGCAGCTTGATATTGAATTTGGGTACGATCTGTACAGGATAGGTGGGAGCCGTAGAAATCGGAGCGCAAGCTTCGGTGGAGGCGCCGTTGGGATACCACCCTGATCGTATCTAGGTTCTAACCTAGTACCCTTACCGGGTACGGGGACCGTGTCAGGCGGGCAGTTTGACTGGGGCGGTCGCCTCCTAAAGAGTAACGGAGGCGTTCCAAGGTTCCCTCAGAATGGTTGGAAATCATTCGCAGAGTGCAAAGGCATAAGGGAGCTTGACTGCGAGACCTACAAGTCGAGCAGGGACGAAAGTCGGACTTAGTGATCCGGTGGTACCGCATGGAAGGGCCATCGCTCAACGGATAAAAGCTACCCTGGGGATAACAGGCTTATCTCCCCCAAGAGTCCACATCGACGGGGAGGTTTGGCACCTCGATGTCGGCTCATCGCATCCTGGGGCTGAAGTAGGTCCCAAGGGTTGGGCTGTTCGCCCATTAAAGCGGTACGCGAGCTGGGTTCAGAACGTCGTGAGACAGTTCGGTCCCTATCTGTCGTGGGCGCAGGAAATTTGAGAGGAGCTGTCCTTAGTACGAGAGGACCGGGATGGACGTACCGCTGGTGCACCAGTTGTTCCGCCAGGAGCATGGCTGGGTAGCTACGTACGGACGGGATAAGCGCTGAAAGCATCTAAGCGTGAAGCCCCCTCAAGATGAGATTTCCCAATTAGTAAGACCCCTTGAAGACGACGAGGTAGATAGGTTGGAGGTGGAAGTGCAGCAATGCATGGAGCTGACCAATACTAATCGGTCGAGGGCTTATCCTATACGTAGAATGCAGATTCGTTTCGGATTCAGTTTTCAGGCATCAAGCCTGAAATACGCTTAGAAATTCATTGTCACTTCTGGTGATGAACTGAATTTCACGCGGCAGCGTCTGTTTCACAGACGCATGTTTGGTGGCGATAGCGGAGGGGTTCCACGCGTACCCATCCCGAACACGACCGTTAAGCCCTCCAGCGCCGATGGTACTTGGACCGAAGGGTCCTGGGAGAGTAGGACGTTGCCAAGCACACGAAGCCATTGTTGATTTATCAACAATGGCTTTTTTGTTCCCTTTATCACTTAATTTAAATAATGTGGATAAGTTATGGGGAATTAACGGAATTATAAAAGTTACTAACATGTGGATGAAATAATAAAATATATTCAAAAATGAAAGTAGTCCCCAATTTATGTGGATAGAGCAGTGGTATATGTGGATACTTCAAGTAAATGCAAGGATATTTTGCATGGCAGGAGGATAAACAATGGACAACAGTAGCAATCTTGTGTGGATAGAAGATTTTTCTGTACATGCGAGCGACACGGATTATCGTTCGCAGGGTAAGTTATCCTTTATTCTGGATATCATGCAATGTGCGGCAGACTTCGCAGTGGGTAATTTGGGGATAAGTGTGGAAGAAATTCTGAATGCAGGAATGGGCTGGATGATGATTACGTTAGATCTTGATTTTAAACGTATTCCCCGCCCGAATGATGTGCTCAGCGTACATACCTGGAGTAAAGGCACTAAAGGGGCACTGTGGCAACGGGATTATCGTATTTTCGATGCAGATCATATAGAAATCGCCACAGCACGATCCATATGGGCTTTAGTAGATATTGAGAAGAGAAAGATACTTAGACCGAATGCCCTTCCAGTACAGGTTAAGCACTATAATGGCGATTCAGTAGGCGATATGCCTGTTAAGGTAACGATCCCTTCTGATATTACTATGGAAGAAGCTTATCGGTATCAGGTAAGATATAGTGGGCTGGACAGCAACGGACATTTGAATAATGCCCGATACGGGGATTTATGTTGTGATGCGCTCACTTTAGCGGAATGGGATAATGCAGAGTTCACACGCTTCCGGATTACTTATCTACAAGAAGCTAAGTTTGGGGATGAACTGACTATTTTACGTTCAGCTGTAACGGATGATGGTATATATGTACGCGGTCAGAATAGTGATACTGTATATTTTGAAGCATGTATAGCGTTAAAAAGTGTCCAATAGTACGAATAAGTAAGTAATTTATAAATATGGAATATTATTATAAAAGCGATTTCTCCGAACATCAATCGGGGCAATCGCTTTTTTTATTGAAAACGGATGATGTTTCTAACATATTTGGAAAATTTTTTTGAGCCTGTCACAATTAAAGGGATCACATTCGTTATATAGTTGTAGTCAATAACAAGGAGGTGATTCTTTGGAACGTCGCAGCCCCGGGGTCCAAGTGAATCAAACAATAATTGAAGAGGCTATCGATCAGGTTCTTGCGGGTAACCGCGAAGCCTATAGAACTATAATACAAGCCTATGAAAGAAAGATTTATACGTATTGCTATTATATTTTGAGAAGTCATGAAGAAGCAGAGGATGCTGTGCAAGATATATTTGTAAAAGTGTATCAGGAACTCAGACGTTATGAGAAACGAGTCTCTTTTAGTGCATGGCTGTATAAAGTGGCCTATCATCATTGTCTGGATCAGGTTCGCAAACGCAAGCGAAGAAACCGTCTGTTGTCGCTATATAAAGAGCAGCAGCCCAAAGCCTATTATAATCCTAACGATGAGGAGCCATTGCAGAAGTTATTTATGGATGACCTGACAGCCGAAGAGAGTAATCTCCTGATTCTTAAGGTGGTTGAGCAGTACAGCTTTGAAGAAATGGGTCAGATTATGGATTGTAATTCAGCTACTTTACGCAAGAAATTTGAACGTCTACGCAAAAAGTTAGTCCGGCAAAGAATGAATGAAGGAGGCAGCCCTCATGGAGAAATGGCAAGATCGAACTGAAAGTCAGAAGATGGAGCACATTCGTCAAACATTCCAAAATCATGAAATGCCGGTAGACAGTTTCAGCGATTCAATTATGAAGCGAATAGGAGACGAGGGAATGGAAAAACGAGCGTCAAGAAAGAATGGAAATAAGTTTCTGAAAAAATCATTGGTGGCTGCCTCGGCAGCAGCAGTGTTGGGTGCGGGGATAATCGGTAGCGGATTTGTATCCCCGGTCATGGCTGAAACATTGAAGCAGATTCCTGTTGTAGGAAGTATTTTTAAGGGGATTGACGATAAAGGTCTAAATGCTGCTGAGGAAAAAGGATTATCTACTGCCCCTAACCAAAGCGTTACCCATGATGGAGTGACCTTAAAGGTTACCGATGCCTATTATGACGGCTCGCGGTTGGCTTTTGCGATTGAACGGGAAGGCATTGATAATGATAAGATGATGGCTGAGATGATTATTGAACCGATTGAGTTCGATCCATCGCTAACAGAACAACATGCGAAAGTGACAATGAACCAGTCCGAAAAAGGGTTGTTGGGTTCAGCAGAAGTGAAATTGCCGAATGGGAAAAAACTGGAGAGCCAAATGTCATCTTTTGGTGATGTTGAGGGAAAAAAGAATGCTATTTTATACGATTACAGAAATCTAAATAATATAGAGGCTTTGGGGGATGAATTTGAATTAAGCATCAGTGTGCCGGTTACACAAATTGCAGAGCCTTTTGTAATCAAGGTGCCGGTGAAAAAAGTAACGGAAGGAATTATCAAGCTTGATCTGAACCAAACAAAAGAGGCAGAAGAATTCAGTTATACGATTACCAAGCTGGAATTAACTCCAGCCACAAGCAGATTACAGCTCAGCGAAGAAGGTAAAGCGCCAACTGTGAAAGAAAAGGATGGATACACAACCTCTGAAATGTTCTATGAAATCGTTGATGAACTAGGTAATGCGTTCTCATCGGGTGGTTCATTTAACTTGCCAGCTATAGTCTATCCTTTGGTAGACAAAGATTTCATACCGTTCGCGCAAACACCAAAGACAATTACAGTTAAGCCGTTTACTTACTCCATTGATGAAAATCATAAAGCATTAAGGGATGAAGAAGGAAAACAAGTTAAACATTATTATCCGGAGCTTGAACAAACGATTCAGGTGGAGCAAAAGTAACTATTAATCCCATAAGCAAAAAGAAGCCCGTGTCTGCATAGCAGATACGGGCTTTTTGTTAAAAAATGAGAATTTATAAGCTGAAAAACTATAATATCTTTATATTTCTAAGAGTAACGGTTGTCATCTATAAAAGACGACAACGTAGTCTCTTCTTGTAAAAATTCTAATGGAATGTAGATTTCACTCACCGAGTTTTCGTTATCTGGTCCAAGGTACAATTAACCATAATATTCCAATTCAAATGGAATGGACATCCTGTATTCTGTTTTCGGCAGCCAGATTCCGTAGATATATTTATAGGTAGAAGGGATATCACAAGAGCGGCCTTTATGGATGAATTTCAGATAACGTATGGGTGGTAAGATCTGAAGGGGGAAAGTCTGATTGTGGTCTGCTTTTATAGGACTAAGTTCGCAGGCACACATGATCGAAAACCCATTACTCTCATAGTCATCTGGCCAGAAGCCAAGCTGATAATATTTTTCAGGCTGTATTCTATCCGATATAGTGGCTACCTTATTGAAAAGCAAAGGCCAAGTATCAGAAATGACGGAGAAATCTAGGTCTACTTTAACTACGGGTCCTTGAAGTATAATTTCTCCGAAATCAACGAGCTGGGGGGAGAGATCACTATCAGAAAGGACTTGAAGTAGATCCTGTTCATATAGTCTAGGGAGCAAAGGGAGTTTCGTTTCAGTAAGTCTTTTTCGAACAAGAGAGGGAGTCGTGTGCAGCATTCTTTTGAAGGCACGGGTAAAGGTCTCATAGTTACTAAAGTTATAGTCTAAGGAGATGTCCTGGAGTGAACGTTCTGGCATTCGATGAATGTCTAAGGCTGCTTCAGTGATTTTGCGTCTGGCTATATAGTCTCCGGGTGCTATCCCAGTGACTGTTTGAAATAGACGGGTGAAATGATAAAGGGAGTATCCCATTTCTTTGGAGAGGACAGCTACAGGAAGAATCGTGGTTAAGCGATCCTCAATGAGATCTAAGGCTTGAATGATTAGTTGGCGATTGTTCAAGAGATGTCCTCCCATAACAGTTAATAGAAATGGTGTCTAGCACGATTACTTCAATGATTTGCTGTCCAGTCGCCCCAAGCAGCAGCCCAATCGGGAACAGTCACTTCCATTACGCGATCTGCACTAGGAAAATAGGCTTTGATGTCGAGAACCG
Source organism: Paenibacillus sp. FSL H7-0323 (assembly GCF_038002725.1). NCBI lineage: Bacteria > Bacillati > Bacillota > Bacilli > Caryophanales > Paenibacillaceae > Paenibacillus > Paenibacillus sp. FSL H7-0323. The sequence goes on from NZ_JBBODB010000001.1 coordinate 5,631,617, forward strand.
GTGTGCCCGGATAGGCATCAAGCCCGGCCACCTCTACTATTCCAGAGTCTACATCGACAGACAGGATTGCTGCTACACTTAGCCCAATCGGATTAGGGCGAATAGGGGAACGGGAAGCGAATACTCCAGTTAAGGTCGCATCATAAGGAGGCTGAATCTGTGTAGTCTGCCGGAAATGATCCTCTGCAAACTCATGCAGCCACCAAAGTACTTGGCAATGACTAAACTGAGATAAACCTTTAAGCGCTGGTCTGAATTCCGGGTTGATTTCAAGCCGCAAATTATGTGCTGTACCTCTAACCGATCCTATAGATAATATATTATAGCTTTCTTGTTCATTCATTGACTATGACTCCTTTCGGGTATCAGATATGATCTAGTGTATAACAGAGGCATACGGTAAAGCCTGACGATATTTGCTAACATTCATTTAATGCTATAATGAAATTTGATGTGGAAAGGGGAGCATTATGAAGACACTAGTATTGGCGGAGAAGCCGTCTGTTGCACGCGAGATTGCACGGGTCATGGGATGCAATAATAAACAGAAGAGTTATATTGAAGGTCCAAAATATGTGGTTACCTGGGCGCTGGGTCATTTGGTCGGCCTGGCAGAGCCAGAGGATTATAATAAAAAGTTTGCAACTTGGGCCTTGGAGGATCTGCCGATTTTGCCGGAGAAGACCAAGCTGAAGGTGCTGCGGGAGACCAACCAGCAATATAAAGCTGTCCAGCACCTAATGAAGCGTCAGGACATTGAGGAGCTTATTGTTGCTACAGATGCTGCTCGTGAAGGGGAGCTGCTGGCTCGTTGGATTATGAATATGGCAGGGTGGAAAAAGCCATTCCGGCGGTTATGGATATCCTCGCAGACTGATAAGGCAATTAAAGAGGGATTTGCAAAACTCCGTCCGGGCCGGGAATTTGATCGGTTGTATGAATCTGCACGTTGCCGCGCAGAGGCGGATTGGATGATTGGACTGAATGTCACAAGAGCTTTGACCTGTAAGTTCGGTTCGCCGCTCTCAGCAGGACGGGTACAAACGCCGACATTAGGGATGATCATGGATCGTGAACAGGAGATTACGGGTTTCCGTTCCGTCGATTTTGAGACGCTGACTGCTGATTTTGGGGATTTCCAAGCGGCATGGCGGGCCAGTAACGGTGATGGTCGAATATTCGAAAAGGATAAGACAGCCAGCTTAAAGGATAAGCTTACAGGACGCAGCGGCCGTATTATTAAGGTACAGAAGAGTGAGAAAAGTGAACCTCATCCACTGGCTTATGATCTGACTGAACTGCAGCGTGATGCGAACCGGAAGTTCGGCTTCTCCGCGAAGCAGACCTCCAGTGTGCTGCAGCGGTTATATGAGCAGCATAAACTTGTCACATACCCGCGTACGGACAGTCGTTACTTAACTTCAGATATGACGGGCACACTCAAGGAAAGACTGGATAGTGTTGCGGTCGGTCCATATGCAGCGTTAGCACGTCCATTGCTGCGCAAGCAGCTGCCGATTACGAAGCGAATCGTGGATGATAGTAAAGTCAGTGATCACCACGCTATTATTCCTACAGAACAGACCGTATTGTTAAATGGTCTGAGTACTGAGGAACGTAAGTTGTATGATCTGATTGTGCGGCGTTTTATAAGCTTGTTCTATCCGCCAGCTCGTTATGATGCGGTAGCTGTAACCGTCAATGTGGAAGGCGAAAGCTTCCATGTCAAAGGGACGACAGTAAAAGATGCCGGCTGGCGCGAAGTATACGGCGGGGATATGAGTAGTGATGACGAGGAGGAATCTGCGGACGAGCCGGCAGCGGGCAGTGTAAAGCTGCCTGAGCTGCGCGAAGGGGCTGCTGTCACGATTGGCCGCTGTATGGTGCGTGCTGGCCGAACACAGCCACCGAAGCGTTATAATGAAGCTTCGCTGTTGACGCAAATGGAGAAGCACGGCCTCGGAACCCCGGCTACACGCGCGGATATTATTGAGAAGCTGGTAAGCTCCGATACGATTGAGCGGCAAGGTAATCTCCTGCATCCGACAGGAAAAGGTAAGCAGTTAATCGAGCTGGTATCCACTCAGCTACGAACCCCGGATCTAACCGCACGTTGGGAAGCTGAGCTGGAGAAAATAGCGCGTGGTCAAGGCAAACCGGAGCTCTTTTTACAAGGTATCCGCAGTATGGCACAGGAATTGGTAACAGGTGTGAAAACTAGCGGAGCAGAATATAAGCCGCATAATGTCTCTAACAGCCACTGTCCGGAATGCGGTACAAGACTTCTCGAGAAGAAGAGCAAACGAGGGAAGCTGCTGGTGTGTCCTGCAGATAACTGTGGTTACACCCGTGCAGGTGAGAAAAGACTATCGAATCGCCGCTGCCCACAGTGCCATAAGAAAATGGAGCTTAAAGAGGGTAAAGCAGGCATGTTCGTACAATGTCTAGGCTGTGGAATCACAGAGACCTTAGATAAGGATCACAAGCATGTTAATAAACGTGAACAGCAAAAGCTGGTGCAGCAATACAGCAAGCAGGAAAGCATTGGTTCTAACCTTGGGGAACTGCTGAAAGCAGCGCTTGAAGGACAAAAGAAGGATAAGTAGTAGGAATCATCGGATGGTTAGCTTCAATTAAAACGAATGATTAGAATAATGAAGGCTGCTGAGTGTGCTCAGTAGTCTTTTTTTTATCCTAGTAAGTTTATGTGGTCTACGGATAGGCTTTGAATTAGAATGGTAAGCAAATGAGTGGAGCAGGTGATTAGGTGGCAGCTGAGCAGCAGGCGAATCCGTTGAAAGCGGCAGATCGCCCACAGGGGCAAGGAAGCAGCAGGTTTTTCTTTTTGGTTATTGTATTTATGTTTTGGTTCTCTTCTTATATTTATGTGCCGGTGCTTTCACCATATGTTGAGCATTTGGGAGCATCGTATTTTATGGTGGGCATGGTGCTTGGGATATATGGGTTAATGCAGATCCTATTCCGTATACCCATTGGCATCGGTTCAGATTATTTAAATAGGCGGCGGCCGTTTATCTATCTGGGATTGATTGCGAGTGGAGTCAGCTGTTTTCTTTTTATGTGGGGAGCACAGCCGGGTTGGGCGTTGGCAGCACGTGCGGTATCCGGGATAGCAGCATCGGCATGGGTTGTGTACTCTGTGATGTTCGCAGGATATTTTCCAAAAGAGGAAGCTGGAAAAGCGATGGGCATGCTGCAATTCACTACAGTAATCGCCCAATTGACCAGCATGATGATCAGCGGCTATATGGTAGAGCATTGGGGCTGGAATGCCCCCTTCCTGATTGGTGGAATTGTAGCTATTGCGGCACTAATACTTGCGCTTCGGTTACCGGAACAAAAGCAGGAAAAACGGCAAAATGCCATACAGATCAAGGAGCTGGCTGGTGTCGTAAAGGAACCTTTGCTGGTAAAAGTATCACTGTTGTCTGTGCTGGCGCACTGTGTGCTATTTATAACGATGTTCGGATATACTCCGAACCAGGCGCTGAATATCGGAGCAAGCAAAGAAAGCTTGGGCTGGCTTACACTCGCTTTTATGATTCCGCATGCCATCGCAACGCTCTACGGCTCACGTCTGTTTGGAGGGCTGCTGGGTGATAGAGGGAAGCTTATGCTAGGCTTTGCGGGAAGCGCACTGTTTACGCTGCTCATTCCTTCTATGCCGACGTTAGCGGCGCTTTGTCTGACTCAGGTGGGGAATGGTTTTATGCAGGGACTTATTTTTCCGCTGCTGTTGAGTAAATCCGTATCAGAAATAGATCCTTTTAAACGGGCTACAGCTATGGGCTTCTATCAGGCCGTTTATGCGATAGGGATGTCAGCAGGGCCATTCGTAGCAGGTTGGATGAGCTCTGTATATGGCTTGACCGGAGGATTCTGGTTAGGTGGAATTGCGGCGGTGTTGGCTACAATTTTATCCTGGGTATGGATGAAGGATACGAAGCAGAAGCAGCTAAAAGAAACTTAACAGACTTGGCAGAGCGTGTAAGGATGATTGGTTTTTTGTGCAAAAGGGGAATATAATAGAGATAGGAAGCAAGGAGGAGGAGCCCGGGAGAATGGTCAAGGTTGTAATGTTGTGGTTTGTGGTAATTAATATAATCGGGTATGTAGTGATGTCCGAGGACAAGAACAAAGCCCGCAAAAGGCGGGAACGTGTACCTGAGAAAACACTTTTTCTGCTGGCAGCCATGGGCGGCGCACTAGGTGTGCTGATTGCCATGTACCGTAAGCGCCACAAGACGCGTCATACATCCTTCAGGATCGGAATTCCGCTTCTGCTGCTGCTGAATATCTTTTTGTACAGCTATTTTTTAAGATAATAGTCTTTAGGATTACAAACTAGAAAAAGAGGTGGCGTACATGTTATTCTCTAAAATTTTGCTAGCCTATGACGGTTCAAAGGCTTCTAATCAAGCATTGGAGCGCGCAATTGAACTCGCTAAAGTCACACCAGGTTCTATATTGCATGTCGTACACGCATTTGAATTCCCAAGATTTTTTATCGGAGAAGCTCTTGCACCACTACCAGCTTCAGTAAATAAAGAATATTATGATTTGGCGGTGCAGACTACAGAAGAAGTGAAGGGACGTCTTGAGGCTGAAGGCCTGAATGCTGAGGTTGAGCTTTTACAAGGATCTCCTGCGGAAGTGATTTTGAAATATGCTAAGGAAAATGCTATAGACATCATAGTTATCGGCAGCCGCGGGCTTGGCGGTATACGTGAATTTGTTCTGGGCAGTGTCAGCCATAATGTAGTACAAAGCGCTCGTATTCCAGTGCTGGTTGTAAAATAATATAGAGTTCAAAGGGACGCTGATAGCGTTCCTTTTTTTCAATTTAAGGAAGTACAGGTCGTATTCTGGAGCTTAAACATCATAGAGCATTAGAGTTAGGAGTGTACGGAAAGAAGTCTTTCTTCACAAAATATAAGGTTATTGAGAATTCAAATCCGCCCAAAAGCGAACATTTATTATGGTGATTTTACCAATGTTCGTGTTTGAGTTGACATCATGTGTAGGGGATTGTTAAACTGATGTCATGAAGAGCTCGTATAAAACCGGGAATATGGCCCGGAAGTTTCTACCCGGGAACCGTAAATTACCGGACTACGAGGAAATAGGATGCTAGAATGCGATAATGCAGTCCAGATAATGGAGTGATGCATTGTGCAGCTTTCCGCGCTTAATGCCAGTTTGGTGAGAGGCAAGCGGGAGTGTTTTTTCCTAATTCCTTTACTAGTCCGATCCTCCCGCAGCAAAATGCGTCTGGACATCGGGCTTTTTTAATATAAGGAATAAGTTACACGTAATACATCAACCTTATATTATTAAGGAAAACGATAGTCATCCCTGAAGGACGAGAATGTAGTCTCTGCTTGTTCGGATTTACAAGATAAAGATATCTCATACTAGTGATTGGAAGGTAGGTCGAATCATGTCTGTGCAGGTAGCTGTCATCATGGGTAGTAAGTCGGATTGGGATACGATGGAGCACGCTTGTGGGGTGCTGGAAGAGCTGGGTTTGTCTTATGAGAAGAAGGTAGTATCCGCGCACCGTACACCGGACTTGATGTTCCGCTATGCGGAGGAAGCCGCAGGCCGCGGTATTCGCGTGATTATTGCAGGAGCAGGCGGCGCCGCGCATTTGCCGGGTATGGTGGCTGCAAAGACAATCCTGCCAGTGATTGGAGTGCCCGTGCAGTCGAAAGCACTTAATGGGCTGGACTCGCTGCTCTCCATCGTGCAGATGCCTGGAGGCATACCGGTAGCAACGGTAGCTATTGGTAAAGCAGGCGCTGTAAATGCGGGCCTGCTGGCCGCACAGATCATCGGAGCGTTCGACCCTGAAGTGCAGCAGCGTGTGCAGCTGCGTCGGGATGCGATCCGCGATGAAGTATTGGAAAGCAGCGACAGCTTATGAGGCCGGAGGAGCTGAAGCTGCAGGAGGCTGGCGGCGCAGCTTCGCCAGCTGCACAAGCGTCCGGTGCGGACACCGTCCGGACGCTGCTGCCCGGCTCGACCGTCGGCGTGCTCGGCGGTGGGCAGCTCGGGCGCATGATGGCGCTGGCCGGCAGCGCCATGGGGTACCGCTTCGTGGCGCTGGATCCTGCGCCGGATGCGCCTAGCGGTCAAGTTACGCCGCAGATTACGGCGGCGTATAACGACCGGGACGCGGCGCGGGAGCTGGCCCGCCGCGCGGACGTCATCACGTACGAGTTCGAGAACGTCGACGCGGGCGTAGCAGCGCTGCTGGCGGAAGAATCGTACGTGCCGCAGGGCAGCGCGCTGCTGTATACCACGCAGCATCGGCTGCGCGAAAAAGCCGCCATCGAGGCGGCGGGCGTTCCGGTCGCCCCGTACCGGAAGGTGGACAGCCTTGCGGAGCTAAAAGAGGCGGCGGCTGAACTTGGACTACCTTGTGTGCTCAAGACAGCCACAGGCGGTTATGACGGCAAGGGTCAAGCTGTGATTCGTCAGGAAGAAGAGCTGGAAGAAGCTTTCCGGCAGGTTGCACCCGGTGAGGTGATTCCGGAGCTAGTGCTTGAGAAGTTTGTAGCTTTTCAATGCGAAATATCCGTTGTTGCTGCACGTAGTGCATCTGGGGAGGTCAAAAGCTTCCCGCCTTCTGAGAACATTCATGTAAACAATATTTTGCATCTGTCCATTGTGCCTGCAAGAGTGTCAGCGGACATTCAGCGCAGAGCTTGCGAGCTGGCTGAGACTTTAATCGCAGGGCTGAATGCGGTTGGACTGCTTGCCGTGGAAATGTTCGTCACAGCGGACGGTGAATTGTTCGTCAATGAGCTGGCACCAAGACCGCATAATTCCGGCCATTACACCATGGATGCTTGCGTGACCTCACAGTTCGAGCAGCATGTCCGGGCGATTTGTAATCTGCCGCTGGGCGATACAACGCTTTTGACACCTGTAGTTATGGTAAATGTATTAGGTCAGCATTTGGATGGTGCGATTAAAGCGACCTGTACACATGAGGAAAAAGATAATAAGCTGGGTATTGTACCTAAGCTTCATATATATGGCAAGACTGAGAGTAAGACTGGTCGTAAGATGGGTCATATCAATCTGCTGTGCAAGGATACCGGAGACGGCCTATCCTGGGTGGAGCAATCTAAACTTTGGAGGAACTAAAGAATATGATCGAACGTTACAGCAGACCCGAGATGCGGGCCATTTGGACTGAGGAGAATAAATTCAAAGCGTGGCTGGAAGTGGAAATTTGCGCTTGTGAAGCATGGGCGGAGCTGGGAGTCATCCCACATGAAGACGCTGCTAAGCTGCGTAAGGATGCTAAATTCGACATCGCACGTATTGATGAAATCGAACAGGAAACACGTCATGACGTAATCGCCTTTACTCGTGCGGTTTCCGAAAGCCTTGGCGCAGAACGCAAATGGGTACACTACGGCCTTACTTCCACAGATGTGGTGGATACAGCACTGGGTTACTTGTTGCGTCAAGCGAATGAGATTCTAGAGAAGGATATTATTAACTTCATTGAGATCCTTAAAGATAAAGCTATTGCTTATAAAGATACACCGATGATGGGCCGTACACATGGGGTTCATGCTGAGCCAACTACTTTTGGTCTGAAAATGGCATTGTGGTACGAAGAAATGAAACGTAACCTGGAGCGTTTCCGCCATGCTGCGAACGGTGTGCAATTTGGCAAAATCTCCGGAGCCGTTGGTACGTATGCCAACATCGATCCATTCGTAGAAGAATTTGTCTGCCGTAAGCTGGGTACAAGCCCTGCACCGATCTCGACACAAACTCTACAGCGCGACCGTCACGCTGAATATATGGCAGCTCTTGCTCTGGTAGCAACCTCGCTAGACAAATTCGCTACCGAAATCCGCGCTCTGCAAAAGAGTGAGATTCGCGAAGTAGAAGAAGCTTTTGCCAAAGGTCAAAAGGGTTCATCTGCTATGCCGCATAAACGGAATCCTATTGGCTGCGAGAATATTTCCGGTCTGTCCCGCGTGATTCGCGGACATATGGTTACAGCTTACGAGAACGTGCCGCTCTGGCATGAACGCGATATCTCGCACTCTTCAGTGGAGCGTATCATCCTTCCGGATGCAACAATGCTATTGAACTACATGCTGAACCGTTTCGGAAACATCGTGAAGAACCTGACTGTATTCCCAGAGAATATGAAGCGTAATATGAACCGTACCTTCGGCGTTCCTTTCTCTGGCCGGATCTTAACCAAGCTGATTGATAAAGGCTTCAGCCGCGAGCAAGCGTACGATACCGTCCAACCACGTGCGATGCAAGCTTGGGAAGAGCAAAAGCAGTTCCGTGATATCGTGGAAGCTACACCTGAAATCACTAATGTCCTCACCCCAGAAGAGATTGAAGATGCATTTAACCCTTCTTGGCACCTTAAGCATGTGGATACCATCTTCCGCAAGCTAGAACTTATCTAAGAAAAGATAAGTTAGTGGTGAACTAAGGAGCTAGGAATAGTACGAGCGGTTAAGGTTGTGCAGAATTGAAATGCAACTGGTCGATAAGGAACGGAGAGAAATTTTGGAACTGTAGAAGCGTTAGCGTTCGCCTTTATCCTCGGATTTCTACCGCAGCAGCGGTTCAATCAGGAAATCTGAGGATAACAGCGATCGGAAGTCCAAACATTCCTCGGAGTTACGCCTTTGAGACCAGATAGTTATTAGGGAGATCATTAGTTCAAGGGAGGAAAGGTCATGACATCATCGGCCGTATCCACAGCCGTGGAACTCATCAATGCGCCGCTGCTCTACAAAGGGAAGGTTCGTGAGCTATACGATTTAGGGGAAAATGTACTGATCGTAGTTACAGATCGGATATCTGCTTTTGACTATGTGCTGGACCCGGCAGTCCCTGAAAAGGGCAATGTGCTTAACCGTCTGAGCGCGTTCTGGTTCGGACAGACTAAAGAGCTGATGGAGAATCATGTCGTTCATATCGATGTGGATCTGCTCGGCGACGTAGTTAAGGACAAAGAGGCTCTCAGAAACCGTGTCATGGTGGTACGCAAAGCTGAGCGTATTGATATCGAATGCGTAGTGCGTGGATGCATCACTGGCGGCGGCTGGAGACAGTATCAAGAAACCGGCAAGGTAAATGGTATTGAACTTCCTGCTAACCTCCGCAAAAACGCGCTGCTGGCAGAACCGATTTTTACTCCTGCGGCTAAAAATGATGTAGGTCACGATGAGGATATTCCGTTTGAGAAAATGCAGGAATTAATCGGAGCTGATCTGGCGCTTGAGCTGCAGGAAAAGAGCTTAAAGCTGTTCGCTTTTGCTAGAGAGTATTGTGCTGAGCGTGGGATCATTCTTGCGGACTGCAAATTCGAATTCGGCTTGTTGGACGGTAAGGTGATTCTGATCGATGAGATTTTTACACCGGATGCTTCCCGCTTCTGGGCTAAGGATAAATACGCGCTTGATATTGAAATTGATAGTATGGATAAAGAGCCTGTTCGTACGTATCTATCTGCATCTTCCTGGGACAAGAATAGTAAACCTGATCCGCTCCCACTGGAAGTAGTAGAAGAAACTACACGGCGTTATCTGGACATTTATCATCGTCTTACTGGCAAGTCTTTATAGTTCAACATAGTGTGTGCACTCATGGGAATAAATTCAGTATATATTTTTGAAGCTAAATGTACTCATTGTAGAATTTCAGTTTCAGAGGGTATGCTCATTAAAATTTAGGAGGAACTACAAGCATATGTTAAAAGCGACGGTATATGTCACCATAAAGAAAAGCGTTCTTGATCCACAAGGGGTAGCAGTACAAGGAGCACTTCATTCGGTAGGCTTCCAAGAAGTTGAAAGCTTGCGTATCGGGAAATATATGGAGCTGACTTTGGATACGGATAACCGTGCTGAAGCGGAAGTTCGTCTCAAGGAAATGTGCGAAAAGCTACTTGCCAACACGGTGATCGAGGATTACCGCTACGAATTGGAGGACTAAACGACATGAAATTTGCTGTACTTGTCTTCCCAGGCTCCAACTGTGATATTGATTGCTACAAGGCGGTAGAGGACAGTCTCGGCGAACCAGTCGATTATGTGTGGCATACAGCGACGGATTTATCGGCGTATGATTGCATTTTGGTTCCAGGCGGATTCTCATATGGTGATTACTTGCGCTGTGGCGCGATTTCGAGATTTGCTCCTGTTATGGCGGAAGTTGCTAAAGCAGCAGAGCAAGGGAAATATGTGCTAGGCATTTGCAATGGGTTCCAAATTCTTACTGAGGCTGGTTTGCTGCCAGGTGCGCTTCGCCGCAACATGTCGATGAAGTTCCGCTGTCACGATACAGTGCTTAAGGTTGTTAATAATGAAACCCCATTTACTATTGACTATGCTAAAGATGAAGAAATCATCATCCCAATCGCACACGGTGAAGGAAACTACTACTGTGATGACGAGACTTTGGCAGAGCTGAAAGCTAACAATCAGATCGTGTTTACCTATAGCGATAATCCTAACGGCTCCGTAGCCGATATTGCGGGTGTTAGTAACGTACAAGGGAATGTGGTTGGCATGATGCCTCACCCTGAGCGCGCGGCTAATAGTTTACTTGGTTCAGAAGACGGCAAAAGAATGTTTACATCCATACTGAAGACTTGGAGGGATCGTCATGACGCAGCAAGTATCCGTTAAGGAACCGACCGCAGAACAGATTGCGGAGCAGAAAATTTACAGCCAGTTCGGTGTGTCGGACAGCGAATATGAGCTGATCAAGTCTTTTATGGGACGTTTGCCGAACTACACTGAAATCGGCGTATTCAGCGTAATGTGGTCCGAGCACTGTGCCTATAAGAACTCCAAACCCCTCCTGAAACGTTTCCCAATTTCCGGACCACGTGTCCTGATGGGACCTGGCGAGGGTGCAGGGATTGTAGATATCGGTGACAACCAAGCGGTTGTTTTCAAAATCGAAAGTCATAACCACCCTTCAGCGGTAGAACCTTTCCAAGGTGCGGCAACGGGTGTCGGCGGGATTATTCGTGATATTTTCTCCATGGGCTCCAGACCTATCGCAATCCTCAATTCACTACGTTTCGGGAAGCTGGAAAGTGATCGAGTGAAGTATTTGTTCGAACATGTAGTGTCTGGTATTGCTGGTTATGGTAACTGTATCGGGATTCCAACGGTTGGCGGCGAAATCATGTTTGATGATAGCTATGACGGCAATCCGCTAGTTAACGCAATGTGTGTGGGTCTGATCGATCATGACAAAATCCAACGTGGTGTAGCTAAGGGCGTAGGCAACCCTGTCTTCTATGTAGGCCCTCCTACAGGACGTGATGGAATTCATGGTGCTACTTTTGCATCGGTAGAGCTTAGTGAGGAATCAGAAGCTAAACGTACCGCTGTACAAGTCGGCGATCCATTTATGGAAAAGCTCGTTATGGAATCTTGTCTAGAACTGATCGACAGCGGCATCGTTATCGGGATTCAGGATATGGGCGCAGCGGGTCTTACCTGCTCTAGTGCGGAGATGGCAAGTAAAGCAGGCAATGGTCTGGAGCTGTATCTTGATCAGGTGCCACAACGTGAAGAGGGCATGACACCTTACGAAATGATGCTTTCAGAATCACAAGAACGGATGTTGTTCGTCGTTGAGCCGAAGGATGAGGCCCAGGCACAAGAGATTTTTGACCGCTGGGGTGTTATCTGCTGTAAAGTCGGTAAAGTTACGGATGATGGCCGCTTGAAATTGTATCATCACGGCGAGGTTGTTGGTGACATGCCAGTAACGGCGCTCGTGGATGAGTGTCCAGTATATAACAAACCTTCTGAGGTTCCTGCTTATTATATTGCGAATGAAAAGGTAGATACCCTTCGTTATGAGGAAGTTACGGATCTGGGCGGTGCATTGCGTACAGTACTTGGATCACCAACCGTAGCAAGTAAAGCATGGGTATACAATCAATACGATTACATGGTGCGGACGAGCACAGCTGTACGTCCTGGATCTGACGCGGCTGTAGTTACCATTCATGGTACTCGTAAAGGACTTGCGATGACTACAGACTGTAATGGCCGTTATGTTCATCTTGATCCTGAAGTGGGTGGACGTATTGCAGTCAGCGAAGCGGCACGTAACATCGTTTGTTCCGGTGCTGAACCGCTGGCTATTACGGATAATCTGAACTTTGGAAATCCTGAGAAGCCTGATGTGTTCTGGCAAATGGAGCGTGCGGTTGATGGTATGGCTGAAGCATGTCGTGTGCTGGATACTCCGGTGATCGGTGGTAATGTCAGTCTTTATAACGAAAATACTACGGGTTCCATCTATCCAACGCCGGTTGTCGGCATGGTTGGTTTAGTAGCGGACACGGATCATATTACGACTCAAGGGTTCAAGCAAGAAGGAGATTCCATTCTTCTGCTGGGAGTGACCAAGGCTGAGCTGGGCGGCAGTGAATTCCAATATGCTGTTCATGGTGTGACCGAAGGTCGTCCTCCGGCTTTGGATTTGGCTACTGAGAAAAAACTGCTGAATGCAGTCCTTACCTCAATTCGTGGCGGTCTGGTGCGTTCCGCACATGACTTGTCCGAAGGTGGACTTGCCGTAGCGCTTGCAGAGAGCTGTATCAGCGGCGGAATCGGAGCGAACGTTGAGCTTTCAGCTAATGGTCTTAGATCTGATGTAGCATTGTTCAGCGAAAGCCAATCACGCATTGTGCTGACAGCAGCTCCTGAACGTGCCGAAGAGCTGAAAGCAGCGATTGCAGCCAGCGGTGTTCCCGTGGAGATCATCGGAACTGTAGGTGGAGACAGACTGCGCGTAAATCTGGACGGCGTGTCCGCACTAGATGAAGCTGTAGCAGAATTGAAATTCGTTTGGGAGGATGCTATTCCATGTCTTATGAAATAAAGACCGGGAAAGAGCAGGAGACTCCTATCCTGTGGACTGGTGACTTTTACAATGAAGGAACGGGCTCGGGAGATGTTTTTGACACATTAAAAGAAGAATGCGGCGTTTTCGGGGTCTTCGGACACCCGGAAGCGGCGTCCATGTCTTATTACGGCTTACACGCCTTACAACACCGTGGAGAAGAAAGTGCGGGAATCTGCGTAGCAGACGGTCGCGATTTCAACTATCACCGCGGGATGGGGTTAGTAAAAGAAGTATTCGACAAGGACAAAATTGCCTCATTGGTTGGAGACATGTCCATTGGGCATGTACGTTATTCCACTAGTGGAGACAGTCGCTTAACCAATGCGCAGCCACTGGTATTTAAATATCGTGACGGCGATTTGGCAATTGCTACGAACGGCAACATAGTAAATGAACCGTTGATCCGCAAACAACTGGAGCAAAGCGGATCGATCTTTCAAACTACGAGTGATACAGAAGTGCTGGCGCATTTAATTGCCCGTTCGCCAAAGGATTTTGTTGAAGCGGCAAAAGATGCGCTGCAGCAGCTCGTTGGCGGGTTTGCTTTTCTGCTTATGACAAATGATAAGTTAATTGTCGCTTCAGATTCCCATGGCTTGCGTCCGCTAGTGATGGGACGGATTGGTGAAGCTTATATTTTTGCTTCCGAGTCCTGCGCATTAGAGGTCATTGGGGCACAGCTGGTTCGAGATATTGAGCCGGGTGAACTGCTAGTCCTCGACAAAAACGGTCTCTTGGAGGACCGTTTTACCGAACCCAAACGTAAAGCGCTGTGTGCGATGGAGTATATTTACTTCTCACGCCCAGACAGTGATATGAACGGCTCTAACCTGCACTCCGCCCGTAAGCGGATGGGTAGCCGCATGGCACTGGAAGCTTTTGTCGATGCTGATCTTGTAACCGGGGTGCCGGATTCCAGTATTTCAGCAGCCATCGGGTATGCCGAGCAAACGGGAATTCCTTATGAGCTTGGGCTCATTAAGAATAAGTACACTGGACGGACCTTCATCCAGCCGAGCCAAGAACTGCGTGAGCAAGGTGTGAAGATGAAGCTGAGCGCCGTGCGCAGCGTAGTTGATGGCAAACGTGTCGTTATGATCGATGATTCTATCGTTCGTGGCACGACCTCACGCCGAATCGTCAATCTGCTTCGGGAAGCGGGAGCTGTTGAAGTGCATGTGCGGATTACTTCGCCACCGTTCAAGAATCCTTGCTTCTACGGCATTGATACACCAGACCGCCGCGACCTCATCGCGTCCTACAAGACCATTGAGGAAATGTGCGAAGAGATCAACGCCGATTCCTTGGCATTTTTGTCGCCGGAAGGCTTAATCTCTTCCATTGGTGGACACAACAAAGACGACTACAAAGGCGGACTTTGCCTTTCTTGCTTTGATAATGATTACCCGACGCAGGTGGATTTTGGCGGGGCAGAGAAAGATGGCTGCTCGTGTTGACATCCCCCTAAGTCCCCCTTTCAAAGGGGGATTCCGAAGGGCTCTGCCCTCCGGCCACCCGAAAGCTCGGCGGTAGGAGTTGGGTTATAACTTGCTAAGAAGACTTGGGTACGAGTGCTCGCTTTGTCCCTGTGTGCTGCGCACGGACGGGACACGCTTTACGGCGCTCCGCCCCCCCGCTGCATCCGCCGCCGGGACTGGCTCGCCAAGCTTCCCTCTGTTTGCTTCGCAAATACGAGGGCCGCTTGTCTCGCTAAGGTGGCGCTCGGTTGCACCCTAAGCGCCAAGAGCAGCTCCCCAAGCTCGTCCCTGTTTGCTACGCAAATGCGCTACTCGCTTGTTTCGCTAGAAGAGGTTGCATGGCGCAGCTCATGCACCGAGGTCTTGAGGTCCGTGTGCAAGGCGCGCACTGCGGCTTGCAGTAGGGACAAAGCGGTGGTTGGAGGGAGTTATGGAGAGGAAGTTTGGAACTGTAGAAGCGTAGCGTTCGCCCGAAAGCTTTCCGAAGGAAAGCTCGCTTCGTAAGCATACGCTTATGGTTGGATTTCTACCGCGAAGAGCGGTTCGAATCAGGAAATCCAACCATAACAGCGATCGGAAGTCCAAACATTCCTCGCAATAACTCCCCTACAACCACCCAAAAGCCGAATGCGCCCAAACGCGCTCTAAACTATTAAAAGATGAGGTGTCCAATAGTGTCGGAAGCTTATAAAAACGCCGGAGTGGATATTGCGGCTGGTAATGAAGCGGTAGAACGCATGAAAAAGCACGTAAAACGTACTTACCGTCCAGAAGTAATGACGGATCTTGGTGGGTTCGGAGCGCTGTTTGGCCTCAATAAAGATAAATATGAAGAGCCAGTGCTTGTATCGGGAACCGATGGTGTAGGCACAAAGCTCAAAATCGCGTTCGCGGCAGATCGCCATGACACGATTGGCATCGATGCTGTAGCTATGTGCGTGAACGACATTGTAGTGCAAGGCGCAGAGCCACTCTTTTTCCTCGACTATCTGGCTTGCGACAAAGTGGTGCCGGAGAAAATCGAGGCTATCGTAGCCGGAATCGCTGAAGGCTGTCACCAAGCGGGTTGTGCACTGATTGGCGGCGAAACGGCTGAGATGCCGGGTATGTATTCAGCAGGTGAATATGATATTGCTGGATTCACAGTGGGCGTAGCTGACAAAGCGAAGCTGGTAACAGGCGCTAACATCGCTGCTGGAGACACAGTGATTGGTCTGGCTTCCAGTGGTGTGCACAGCAATGGCTTCTCGCTGGTGCGTAAGCTTTTGCTTGAGCAAGAGGGTTATGGCCTGAATGACGTGCTTCCTGAGCTTGGTGCTCCGCTGGCGGATGTACTCCTTGCACCAACTAAGATTTATGTGAAGCCTTTGCTGGCACTGCTGGAGCAGCTTCCGGTAAAAGGTATGGCTCACATTACGGGTGGCGGATTCATCGAGAATATCCCACGCGTATTGCCTGATAATGTAGATGTGGAGATCAATTACGGATCGTGGCCGATTCTGCCAATCTTCGGGTTGATGCAGAACAAAGGTAACGTAAGCAACCGTGATATGTTCACTACTTTTAATATGGGAATTGGTCTTGTTCTGGTAGTTAGCGCTGCTGATGGAGAACGCGCTCTTGAACTGCTTAAAGCTAGCGGAGAAGAGGCGTATATCATTGGTAAAGTAACAGAAGGGGAACGCAAAGTAACCTTTACTGGAGCTGAAGTGTGATGCAATCAAGTCGAATCGCTGTTTTTGCTTCGGGGCAGGGCAGCAATTTTGCAGCACTGATCGAGGCACAGAAAGCAGGTTTGCTTGGAGACGGCAGGATTGAATTACTTGTCTCGGACAAGCCGGAAGCGCCTGTAGCACAACGTGCGGAGGATGCGGGAATTCCCGCCCTCCTGCTACGGCCAAAAGACTTCGCCAGCCGTGAGCTCTACGAAGCAGAGATTGTAGCAGAGCTTCAGCGAAGGGAAATCGGGCTGGTTGTGTTGGCAGGGTATATGCGCCTCATTACACCAGTGCTTTTAACGCCGTATGCGGGTCGGATTATTAACATTCACCCATCGCTGCTGCCTGCTTTTGCTGGAAAGGATGCGATCGGACAAGCGCTGGATTATGGTGTGAAGCTGACGGGAGTCACTGTGCATTTTGTCGATGGAGGTATGGATACCGGGCCAGTTATTGCTCAGCGTAGCGTAGTTGTGTTGGATAACGACACGGCAGATTCATTGGCGGAACGGATTCATAAGGTTGAGTATGAGTTGTATCCTGAAGTGGTTGGCGCTTTTGCCAGCGGGAAAGTGGAACTGAGTGGAAGAAAGACGATTATCCGCGAAAAGTAAGCCACACTGTAGCCATTCGAAGTTTTGGATCGACATTTGGTGACAGGCGGAGAGATTTCAGGGTATTTCTCGGGAAATATTGCATAAGCGGCATTATGTGTCGTGTAGTAGGTAATAGAGTCAGATTCTTTCTTATAGTAATTTCCCAAGCTTTTAGATGTCATCACATTAAATCGCACGTACAACCCGAAGGAGGACTATTCAAAGTGAGTATCAAAAGAGCGCTAGTTAGCGTATCGGATAAACAAGGTATCGTGGATTTTTGCCGCGAGTTGTCTGCATTAGGCGTAGAGATTATTTCCACAGGTGGAACAAGCATGCTTTTGGCTAAGGAAGGTGTTCCAGTCATCGGTATTTCCGATGTTACAGGATTCCCGGAAATCATGGATGGACGTGTCAAAACCTTGCACCCGGCTGTACACAGCGGATTGCTAGCGGTTCGTGACAATGAGGAACACACGCGTCAAATGAAAGAGCTTGGTCTGGACTACATTGATCTGGTAGTAGTAAATTTGTATCCGTTCGCGGAAACCATTGCTAAACCGGATGTATCGTATGAAGAAGCCATCGAGAATATCGATATCGGCGGACCGACGATGCTGCGTTCTGCGGCGAAGAACCATGCTTTTGTAAGTGTAGTGGTAGATGCTAACGACTATGCTACAGTGCTTGAAGAGGTTCGCGCAGGTGGAGATACAACGCTGGAAACACGCAAACGTCTTGCGGCAAAAGTGTTCCGTCATACGGCGGCTTACGATGCCTTAATTTCCGATTATTTGGCTAATGTTACTGGCGAACCGCTTCCTGAGCGCTACACCGTGACTTATGAGAAAATTCAGGATCTGCGCTATGGCGAGAATCCGCATCAAAAAGCGGCTTTCTATCGCAAGCCTTTGGCTGCGGGGGATACTCTTACAGCAGCTGAGCAATTGCATGGCAAAGAATTATCCTACAACAATATCAACGATGCTAACGCAGCGCTGCAAATCGTGAAAGAATTTGAAGAACCTGCTGTCGTAGCCATTAAACATATGAATCCTTGTGGTGTAGGTGTCGGTGAAAGTGTATACGAAGCTTATCAAAAAGCTTACAACGCAGACCCAACCTCTATCTTTGGCGGAATTGTAGCCGCTAACCGGATTATCGACGTGGACACTGCTACTCTGCTAAAAGAGATTTTCCTCGAAATCGTATTGGCGCCAGGCTTTACGGAAGAAGCACTGGAAATCCTTACGAAGAAAAAGAACCTGCGTTTGCTCAAAATCGGCAATCTTAGCACGGCTAGCGCGCGTAAGAGCAGCTTCGTAGTCACCTCTATTGATGGAGGAATGGTTGTACAGGAGAGCGATGTGCATTCTGTGAACCCGGATGATCTACAAGTTGTTACGGACCGTAAGCCAACCGAAGAAGAATTGAAACAGCTGTTGTTCGGCTGGAAGGTAGTTAAGCATGTGAAATCTAATGCGATTGTATTAGCGGCGGATGATATGACAGTTGGCGTAGGTGCAGGGCAAATGAACCGCGTTGGCGCGGCAAAAATTGCGATTGAACAAGCTGGCGAGAAGTCCAAAGGATCAGTCCTTGCCTCTGACGCCTTCTTCCCAATGGGAGATACACTTGAAATGGCAGCTAAAGCAGGCATTACCGCAGTTATTCAGCCAGGCGGCTCCATTAAAGACGAAGAATCGATCAAGGTCGCGAATGAGTATGGAATTGCTATGGTCTTCACAGGCGTCCGTCATTTCAAACACTAGAACGCTGGGAGGATTTTATTCTAATGGATATTTTAGTGGTTGGCGGCGGCGGCCGGGAGCATGCGATTATTTGGAGCCTGTCCCAAAGCCCCAAGGTTGGTAAAATCTATTGCGCACCCGGCAATGCCGGGATCGCGCAGCTAGCAGAATCTGTGCCTATCGGTGTGTTCGAGTTCGATCGTCTGACGGCTTTTGCCAAAGAGAAGGAAGTTGGCCTTGTCGTAATCGGACCGGATGATCCGTTAGCAGGGGGCATTGTGGATGCTTTTGAAGCACAGGCTATTCCTGTGTTTGGTCCACGTAAGAATGCAGCTGAGATCGAAGGCAGCAAAACCTTTATGAAGGATCTTTTGCACAAATATAATATTCCGACAGCAGCCTATGAAAAATTTGATGGCTATGAAGCTGCACTGGCTTACTTACGCGAGCAACCGCTGCCGATCGTAATCAAGGCAGATGGGCTTGCCGCAGGAAAAGGCGTGACCGTTGCCTATTCACGGGAAGAGGCAGAGCAGGCACTAGCTGATATTATGGTAACCAAAGTGTTTGGTGAGGCTGGCGCTCAGGTTGTCATTGAAGAGTTCCTAGCGGGTCAGGAAATGTCGATTTTGGCTTTTGTTGATGGAGAGACAGTTCGTCCGATGGCTGCCGCTCAGGATCATAAGCCCGCTTACGATGGAGATAAAGGCCCTAATACCGGTGGAATGGGTACCTATTCGCCACTGCCGCATATCGACGAGGCGATTATCCAAGAAGCGATTGAGACCATCATTAAGCCAACAGCCAAGGCTATGGTAGCTGAAGGCCGTTCTTTCAGCGGCGTTTTGTTCGCAGGGCTGATGATTTCTCCAGAAGGTAAACCAAAGACCATCGAATTTAATGCCCGGTTTGGGGATCCGGAGACACAGGTCGTGCTGCCTAGATTGAAGAGCGACTTGTTAGAAATCTTTTTGGCAGTAACCGAGGGCAGACTTGCGGATATCGACATTGAATGGAGCGACGAAGCAGCGGTGTGCGTGGTTCTCGCTTCTGGAGGATATCCAGGCTCTTATCCTAAGGGAGTGCCGATCGAAGGGCTTGAGGACAGCCAAGGAGGGCTGATCTTCCATGCCGGTACAGCACGGGGGGCAGATGGCAGCTGGGTAACGAACGGCGGACGGGTCTTAGGCGTGGTAGGCCTGGGTGCTACGATTGCCGAAGCTCGTTCAGCAGCCTATGCTAGGGCTGAAGGAATCTCTTTTTCCGGGAAACAGAATCGCAGCGACATCGCTATGAAGGCTCTGGTATAAGGATAAAGCACTGTATCTAGCAATTTTTTGCGCTTTAAGTCCTAAAAAAGGACTGACAAGTGATAGAAGAAGTGCTATAATACTACACGTACGGGGGAAAATGTGCGGATATATACAGATAAGGGCCTTTCCGATCATGGGAAGGCCCTTTTAAATCGGAGTCCTTCAGACTTTGTGCAGTAACCTTATAAAGGATGCCTCGTGCCTGAAAATGTTGATACTTATAGTGCATACTAGCGATACGCTTATGGCGAATGGCTACTCACAGATTTAAGGGGGAATTCGTTTTGAGTAAGATTGGAAGAAATGATATGTGTCCTTGCGGAAGCGGGAAAAAATATAAGAAATGCTGCCTAGGGAAAGAAACTTCTGCAGTGGAATCCATCATGCGACTGGTAACAACGGAAGAATCCGCTGCTACTGTGGCTGTGGCCGAGAAACCAGAAGCGGCAGCAATTCCTGAAGCTAAGCTTACCCTAACTACGCTCAAAAAAAAGGTGTCACGTGATCTGAAATGGGAGCATCCGGCGCATGAACAATTGGCTCTGCATCTTATTGAGACCATGAGAGACAGCTATGACCGGGAGCTAATCTGGGAAGGTCTGGTTCTATGGAATGGTTATTCCCGTCACATCAAGCCTGCTGTGAAGAAAATGGGCTCCTTCTGTGCAGCTATCGAGTTTATCTTGTCTGAGGAATATGGATTCCTTCAAACTCAAGCTGATCTAGCGATCAAACATGAGGTTACTGCACCTACCATCTCCAGAAAAGTTAAAGAGATGCTTAATTATATCGAACAGTACGGCATGGGCGGGGCAGAGGAAGAATTACTTTTGCTCAACGTTTCAGGTACTCCGAAGGATCAGGAACAGGCTTTGCTGCAAAAAGCAATGGAAACTAAAGCATCCAATCGCCGGATCCAGCTAGCAGAAGCGGCATTGGAAGTTTATTCGGACAGTCCGGACGCCTATCTCATTTTGGCTGAGGAAGCCGAGAATGAAGCAGATGCCCGTGCTTATCTGAAAGCAGGGATGGAAGCGGGTGCGCGTGAGCTTGGAGAAGCCTTTTTCACTGAGAACAAAGGACATTTCTGGGGTCTTTACGAGACACGTTCGTACATTCGAATCTGCAAAAGCTACGCTGACTCCTGCTGGTTTAGCGGAAATGCAGAAGAAGCACAAAAGACGCTGGAGCACATTCTAGAATTGAACCCAGAAGATAACACAGGGGCACGTTACCTTCTAACGGCAACGTACCTTTACACCAATAAGCTTAAGAAGACCGAGAAGGTACTGGAGAAGTTCGGCAAGGATGCAGCAGCAACAGTAGCATATGACCGTATGGTTTTAGAATATAAGAAGAACGGGATTACTTCCCAGCTCAAAATGCTTTACCGCGTGGCGAAGAATGTGAACAAGCATGTGCCAGATTATCTGTTAGGTATCAAAAGATTGCCGCATAACCTGCCTGATTTTGTAGGCGTGGGTGACGCTAACGAGGCTATCGAATATGTTATTGTACATTCACGTTTGTGGACAAGCTTACCAGACCTGGTGAAGTGGATGCTGAAGCAACAGGACTAGTAGGTTTCATAGCGTAGGGATAGCAAATATTAGTAAGAGACTATAGGGTTCCTTTAGTCTCTTTTTCTTTATCACTGATTAGGATGCTTGAAAAAATGTCCTCGGGAGAGTATGTTACAAGAAGTAGAATAACAGATAGATAGTGAGGCGAGAGGGTTATGAGAGAAGAGGAAGACCGAATCGTAGGAATGGAAGATATTGTGCGGGCTCATCACGTACTGCGTGAAGTCATAATCCGGACACCCCTACAACGTGATGCTGTGCTGTCAGCCAAGTATGATTGTGATGTGTATTTGAAGCGCGAGGATTTGCAGATTGTACGTTCTTTCAAAATCCGCGGAGCTTATAATATGATTCGTAGTTTGTCAGCAGAAGATAGAGCAAAAGGGATTGTCTGTGCGAGTGCGGGCAACCATGCACAAGGCGTAGCCTATTCCTGTAAAGCGCTTGGAATTAAAGGCAAGGTCTATATGCCAAGCACTACGCCTAACCAGAAGGTTAAGCAGGTTCGGCGGTTCGGCGGTGAGTTTGTTGAGGTCATTCTGAAGGGCGATACCTTTGATGACGCTTATGATGAAGCACTGCAAGCTTGTATAGATCATGGGATGACGTTGATCCATCCCTTTGATGAGCCACGAATCATTGCGGGCAACGGCACCATTGCAATGGAAGTGATGGAGAGTCTGGACAACCCTGCAGACTTTATGTTCGTAACCATTGGTGGAGGCGGCCTGGCAGCGGGCATAGCCACCTATGTGAAGACAGTTAGTCCTTCTACCAAGTTGATTGGTGTGGAGCCACTCGGAGCAGCTTCTATGACGGAAGCGATCAAGCTGGGAGAAGTGGTGACTCTAAAGGAAATTAACAAGTTCGTGGACGGAGCGGCTGTAAAACGTGTTGGCGGATTGACGTACGATATTTGTTCCCGTCATCTGGATGACATCGTGATGGTGCCTGAAGGTAAAGCTTGTACCACGATTCTGGAACTATATAACGAGAATGCCATAGTGGTTGAGCCAGCAGGTTCGCTGCCTATCGCAGCGCTTGATCAATATCGTGATCAAATCCGCGGCAAAACAGTTGTCTGTATCATAAGCGGCGGCAACAACGATATTGACCGGATGCAGGAGATCAAAGAGCGTTCATTGATTTACGAAGGCTTAAAACACTATTTCATGGTGAACTTCCCGCAACGTGCAGGTGCGCTGCGTGAGTTCTTGGGCGAAATCCTTGGACCTCACGATGATATTACCCGTTTCGAGTATATCAAGAAGCATGATAAAGAAAATGGTCCCGCGCTTGTGGGCATTGAATTATTGTCAACGGATGCCTACGAACCTCTCATCGAACGGATGCAGCAGAAGGGCGTCGATTATGTAGAGATCAATAAGGATTCTAATCTCTTTAACATCCTTATTTAATTCTCGCATCCACTTCATATCACGTTAATGAACATAAATAAGCCCGTCCCTATTCATTTCAGGGACGGGCTTTTGTGATTTCTTTATTAGAGAGGTAACGAAGTCTTACGATATTGCTCGACCTCATCGGTCAATTTATAGCTATTGTCTTTCATTAATTTCATGAAGCTATCCAGCTTTTGTAGAAATGGGCTGTTGTCATTATTTTTGGTCAGAATACTGGAGTAAGCCTTTTGCGCCTCCAAATCCATTTCCAGATTGTCATAATGGAAGAGAGGAGTGTTATTCTGGCCGTAAAACGTATTATTCACATACATAGTATACAAGGCTTTTACAGCAGAAATTCGGTTTGATTTCGGATGATTTTGAATGAATTGCTCTTGAGATAAAGCTCTGGCTGCTACCTCAGTCCAGGCGATAACTAGCCCATTGTCCTTGGAAGAGGGCAGGTCCGATTCGGTGGCCATAATGGTAATATAAGCGCTGATATCATTGGTGACGTATAGCTTGTACTTGCGGTAAGCCCTATAATCGATCACCGGGAAAAAAGTACCCTCTGCTGTCTCCAGCTTATATCCGCTTTCGCTGGCACTTTTCAGCAGTGTACGTAGCTGGAGATCATCAGTAATAGCGGCAAGAGAAGACATGCTGGCGCCTGCTTTATAAATGGCGGTGAGCTTCCGCTGGACAGCATTGGTACTGAATTTACTTTCCCAGGCTTGCAGCGCAGCTTTATGCAGATTCTCAAGCTTCAGCGTCAGCATTGTTGCACGATACGAACCTACCGCATACATATTGGAGTTCAAATATTTTATGGCTTCGGGTAACTTGTCAGAGGTAGATAACAGCGGTAACGCAGCTTTATAGACAGCCTCTGCATGATTATTGCTAGCTGCTTGGGTTATTGCCTTAGCGCCTTCCCCAGGAGGGCTGGTAGCACCTTCGGCGTGAATAGCACTGGGCACTATGCCTAGCCCAAAGGCTATAGCTAGAACGGAGTAGAGAATATAATGCTTCTTAATCATGGAAGTTTCCCCCTATCTATCGGATGGAATAAAGTATTTCAGCCTAGATCTTTATTTTTTGAAAAATATAAACTTCAGTCCCAACCCCCCAATGATGCACAGAATTAAGCTTACCCACGGGGATATTGTAATGACCGGAAATAACCGATCGAGGAACATACCGATAAATACAGCAGCTACTGCGATGCCAATATAGATGCCAAGGCTTTTTATATCAAAAGGTTTGGCACTGGGGGCATCGCTTTCCGACAAGGAAGACATCCATTTCATAATGAGTTCAATTAAGATAATGGAGCCTACTCCCACAGCGAGCAGGGTGAAAAGGCTGATCTGTCCGAACATTCCAGGTGAATCGTCAGTCCATTGGAAGAAGAGTCCACCGATTGCCAATATCCCAAAAAGACAGGTCA
Source organism: Paenibacillus sp. FSL H7-0323 (assembly GCF_038002725.1). Taxonomy (NCBI): domain Bacteria; kingdom Bacillati; phylum Bacillota; class Bacilli; order Caryophanales; family Paenibacillaceae; genus Paenibacillus; species Paenibacillus sp. FSL H7-0323. The sequence goes on from NZ_JBBODB010000001.1 coordinate 5,655,866, forward strand.
GAGCTGCGCAGGGAATCATCAAGTAATAGTTCCATTTACTGCGCACCGGGCGCCCGGGAACACTGTCTATGATTTCTTTAAAATAATCGTGCGGATTCTCGCCGAATACCTGCTTGGCATTTTTCCCTTTACGTTGTTCCTTCAACAGCAGCTTGGCCGCATCCAGCAAAAGTTCTTCTCCGCGCAGGGGTTCAATTCGACTGGCCCGCACCGCAAGAATCATATCTTCTAAATAGGAGCGATTGAAGGGCGTCAACTGCTCACGCAGGGCGTTATTTTCCTTAATCATATCTTTCACTTTCATAATTTGGATGTAAACCTCCAGTGTTGTTAATCGGTATAGTCTTTAACCTAGAGTATACGTTTGCATGACAGGTCTACGCAAGGACAACCATTTCTATGGCGATATGCATAATCCTTTTAGAAGAGTGAACACTGATAATGTTGTTGCTTGATCAATATAGCATTGGGAAAGGTTGGGAGCTTTATGGAACATGATAATAAGAAAGAACAGGGAAGATCCATGGGCAACGGTTTCGAGCCTACGCCCAATAATTCAATGGGGGATTGGGGCGGCTCCGATGGATTCAGCATGTGGGATTCCGCAGAAGATGCTCCCGAGGGCTTGCTTAAGGATTGGGAAGGCAGCCATGAAACCCATGAGATGTTTAACGACAGCTACGATTGATTAACAACCCTGGTCATTCATCTCGAAAAAACAACAGAGCAGCGATCCTCCGATACTGGGATCGCTGCTCTGTTGTTTTTTGGTGGGGTTCTGAAACCCCGGAACCCAAACCCAAACCCAAACCCAAACCCAAACCCAAACCCAAACCCAAACCCAAACCCAAACCTCAAGCACCCCCAGACCCCCGGTTGTCGTAGCATCCATCTTTCGGACTCAGATGACGTTATTAGCCAAATTATCGCCTTTTCAGTACAGTTTCGGACCCCAGTGACGCTATTGCTCGAAAAGTAGCTCTTATTTGCTGTTTTACAGGGTGATAGCGACTATGGGGTCCGATAGAATTCAAAAAGTGTGCTAAATCTGCGAATAGGGTCTTCTGAGTCCGCTGGAGCTACTGAGTCCGCTGGAGCTACTGAGTCCGAAGGAGCTACTGAGTCCGCTGGAGCTACTGAGTCCGCTGGAGCTACTGAGTCCGAAGGAGCTACTGAGTCCGAAGGAGCTACTGAGTCCGATGAAGCTACTGAGTCCGAAGGAGCTACTGAGTCCGATGTAGTTTCTGAGTCCGAAGTAGCCGCTGAGTCCGATGAAGCTACTGAACTAGAGGGAGCTGCTGAATCCCGGATTGGCGGTTTCAATCCACTCGACGTGGGAGCCCTAGAGTCATGTTCATATCTTACGGGACACCCTGATTGTCGCGCAGACTCTAATTCCCAAATACTCCGTGCGTTTATTAAGAATTGTCCCCTTGCTGTTGACAATATGAACGAAATCTTTATAATTAGATTATAATTCATACTAAATTAATCGGAATTCTAATAAATTAAAATAAATTAAATTATAAATATAAATATAATTATAGGAGGATGCGGCAATGGAACGGAATATTGTAATCCGGCATAACGGAGAAGAATTGACGGCGAGCATACATTACCCGATTAAAGAGAAGGGAACCTCTTCGCGTTGCAAGGATAGACTGCCATTAGCCGTGATCTGCCACGGATTTGTGGGGAATCGGATTGGCGTAGACCGGATTTTTGTGAAGGCGGCTCGTGAGCTGGCACAAGAGGGATATATGGTTATTCGTTTTGATTATGTGGGCTGCGGCGAGAGCAGCGGGAATTATGGCGGCGAAGACATGGAATCGATGATCACTCAGACTAGAGCGGTGCTTGATTACGGAATTAGCTCTGCTGATGTGGACCCACAGCGCGTGACGCTGATTGGCCATAGCCTCGGTGGCGCGGTGGCGCTGCTGACAAGTATTCGCGATCGCCGCGTGAAGAATCTCGTGTTATGGGCCTCTGTTGGTTATCCTTTCAATGATATTGTGAAAATTGTAGGGCGGGAGGCGTATGATCGTGCTGTGAAGAATGGATCAGCCGATTATGTGGGCTACTCGTTTACGCCGGTATATTTTAATTCTTTGGCGGCTTTTCAGCCCTTCCAAGAAGCGAGCAAATTTAGCGGCGATGTACTCGTCATTCATGGCACCTCTGATGATGTCATTCCGGTGGATTACGCTTTTCTTTACCAGAAGCTGTTCTGGACACGTCCCGAAGGACGTTGCGATAAAGAGATCATTTTTCAAGGGGATCACACCTTTTCTTCTGGACCGGCGCAGCAGCAGCTGCTTAAGCGGACTATAGAATGGATGAACGAACAAGAGCATCTGCAGACAGAGTGGCAGAATTGGATGATTTAGGAGAAGGTTTTTATTCGCATTAACTTGCAATAAGCGGTAAAATAAAGATGCACACCATATACTGGGTTATGGAGGTTGGCATCCTATGAAATTACCGTCATTTTTTATTGCGCACGGTTCTCCGCTCCTCGCACTGGAGGATAACGAGTATACCCGTTTTCTGGAGCGGCTTGGTCAAGAACTTGAAGCGCCACGCGGTATAGTAGTTTTCTCAGCGCATTGGGATAGCCCTGAACAGCTACTTACCGTTGATGAACTGCACGAGACACAGCATGACTTCTACGGATTCCCTGAAGAAGTTTACACGCTGACCTATCCGGCCCCGGGCGATCCGGCCCTAACAAGACGGATTTCTGAGCTCTTCAAGGATAACAATCTATCACATCAGCCCGTTCTGGGGCGAGGACTCGATCATGGAGTCTGGGTGATACTGAAAAAAATGTTCCCGAACGCCGACATTCCGGTAGTTGCTTTATCCGTCGATTCCCTGCGCTCTCCCAAGGAGCAGTACAATATCGGGCGGATGTTAGCACCGCTTCGTGACGAAGGCATACTGCTGATTGGAAGCGGTGGACTTGTTCACAACTTGCGGATGCTAAGTGAAAGTGAGCAGCCTGAGGATTGGGCACTTGAATTCGATGCCTGGATTGCCAAGGGACTAGAAGCCTGGGATTTGCCTTCACTTTTTGCGTATGAGAAAAAAGCTCCACATGTACGCGATGCGGTTCCTTCTTATGGAAGAGAGCATTTTGCACCTCTCTTTTACGCGATGGGAACAGCGGATGGCAGCAGGAAGGCAGAGCGGATTTTTCAGGCTTATCAGTATGGGACATTAAGTCTTAATTGCTGGAAGCTAGACTAACTGAATGAATAAGAGACCCGCAGGGTGCAGCCCCAATGGCTGTACCCTTTTTTTAATATAAGAATTTATCTATTCCATGCTATAAAATTTCCTTATGCTCGCTATGAAAAAAGGGAGAAGGTGATCAAGACAAATGGGACTGACTGTGATTAAATGGAAGGAATCAGTGAGTTTCATAAAACGTTTAGGAGGAACTACAAGCTTATGAAAGTAAATTGCTCTTCTTCCCGTCTGTTATCTGCCATTGTATTGACCACCCTATTGCTCTCCGCTTGCGGAACACAGAGTGCAAATAATGAGATCACCCCGACACAGCAGCCTACCGCAGAGCCCACGCCTATCGAAACGATTCAACCCTCACCTACTATTGATCCCGCTGCTGAGCTCGTATCCGGATTAACAGGTCTTCCAGTTTCTGAAGACAGTCTTCCACGTCCCTTGGCCGTAATGATAAATAATGCTCCTGCCGCCCGGCCGCAATCGGGGGTTAGTGAAGCAGATATTTTGTATGAGATTCTTGCCGAAGGTGGCATCACACGTTTGATTGGTATTTTTCAGAGCCATACAGGTGTGGTGAAAATCGGACCGATTCGCAGCATCCGCCCCTATCTGCTGGATATTGGCGAGAGCTACGGTGGTGTGACGGTGCATGCCGGAGGGAGTCCGGCGGCTTATGCCATTTTGCAAAAAGAGAAAAAAGAAGATATGGACGAGATCGGCCGTGCCGGAGCTTATTTTTGGCGGGATAAAGCGCGAAAAGCACCACATAACCTGTACAGCAACGCAGCCAAACTGCGGGAAGGTGCCGAGAAGCTTGGGTTTGCGCAAAGTGTGAAGGTGCCCGGGTATCTTTTTAACAATCCAGATTACATACCGGCGGACGGAGAGAAAGCCGCTGAATTTAGCATAAACTATCTGCTCAAAAGTTATAAAGTTGACTATAAATATGATCCTAAACGTCAGACCTATCAGCGTTATGTGAATGACAAACCTCATTTGGATCTAAATAACGATAATCCGGTGGAAGCGGCCAATGTGATGGTTATAGGAGCCGATCACAAAGTGCTTGATGATGTCGGAAGACTTCAGATTGATGTGGAGCTTGGCGGGGAAGCGTTGCTTTTTCAGCGGGGACAGGTCACCAAAGGCAGATGGTCGCGTGAACCAGAGGATGTGATCCGCTTTGTGAGGGATGGAAAAGAAGAGCTGATGTATCAAGGAATTACCCATATTTTGGTGGTCCCTAATGCGCCTTCATTTAGCAGTCATGTGGTATATGGCGGGGCGGATGGTACAACATAAGAAAGTCGGAATATCCAGTGTTATACAGATTTGTGTTCGGAATAATGGGTATGTGTTAATAGAGTGTAAAAAAGTTCATTTCTATAGCTTCTATACCTTGTACGGATATGATAAGATAACAAGGGTTGTCATTCATTTTCATGCTTTTTACATATGAATGGCTCTGTATTCACGGTAATTTTATGTAAAGGGGTTTAAAACAATGAAGTTGAGAAAAAAGGACATATTCTTTGAGACGCTGGAAAATATGGCCGATACTATTGTCCAAGCTGCAGATTATTTTGCTCAGAATATCACTGATCTCCGGAATAATGTCGATAATTTCGCTGCAGAGATGAAAAAGTACGAATCCCAATGTGATACTTACACGCACACCGTCATCAAAGAATTGAACAAGACGTTTATTACGCCGCTTGAACGTGACGACATTATGGACTTGATCACAAGCATGGATGATGTCATCGATGGTCTGGAGGCATCCGCCTCACGTTTCTATATGTACAACCTTCTTGACCCGGATGAATACATTGTACAATTCGCCGAAATCCTTCGTCAGTGTGCTTATGAAATCCAAAAAGCGGTTCATTTGCTCTCCCAGAAGAAATTGTTGGCGATCCGTGAATATACAATCCGTCTGAATGACCTTGAGAATCAAGGGGACGAAGTGCTGCGTATTTGTACTAAGGTCCTGTTCGAAACTGTAAAAGACCCGATTGAGCTGATTAAACGCAAGGAACTGTATGAGCGGCTCGAGACCACTACAGACAAATGTGAAGATGTAGCCAACATGTTGGAATCGATCATCATGCGCAACTCATAAGGGGTACTAGAATATGGAAACATCTATATGGATTCTTGGAATTGTTATATTTCTCGCGCTTGCGTTTGACTTTATCAATGGATTCCATGATACGGCCAACGCAATTGCTACCTCTGTCTCAACACGTGCCTTAAAACCGCGAACAGCAATTATTATGGCAGCACTGATGAACTTTGTTGGGGCCTTGATGTTTACAGGTGTGGCCAAAAAAATCGGCGGAAGTATCACCGACCCGACCTTGCTTGAAAATGGGTTGGATATCATAATAGCCACGCTGATTGCTTCGATTATTTGGAATTTGATTACTTGGTGGCTCGGAATTCCATCCTCATCGTCTCATGCACTGATCGGCGCTTTAGCGGGTGCAGTATACGTGGGGGCAGGCTCAGCACACATCAATTGGGGCGGGTTTGTGGAAATTGTCGAAGGACTGATTTTCTCCCCAATCATTGCGTTTGTTATTGGTTATATTATCATGACCATCCTGAAATGGATCTTTGCTAAGCGTAGTCCACATACGGTCAACAAGGGCTTCCGCTCTATGCAGGTCCTTACGGCAGCGTTACAGTCGTTCACACATGGTACGAATGATGCGCAAAAAGCGATGGGGATCATTACTTTTGCACTCGTTACCTCAGGACGTCAAGAAACTATGGATGTTATCCCTTTGTGGGTTAAGATAGCTGCAGCTACGGCTATGGCGCTCGGTACCTCCATCGGTGGTTGGAAGATTATTAAGACTATGGGTACGAAGATTTTCAAAATCGAACCTATTAACGGTTTCGCGGCTGATATTTCCGCGGCATCTGTTATTTTCTCAGCAACGCTGCTGCATTTGCCAGTAAGCTCAACGCATGCGATCACATCAGCGATCCTTGGGGTAGGCTCTGCCAAACGTTTCTCTGCAGTGAAATGGGGAGTAGCCGGACGTATTGTGGTCACTTGGTTCATCACGATTCCAATCAGTGCGGTATTAGCAGGTCTGATTTTCAAAATCATTTTTTAAACACCCTTTAATAAAGATGTCAGTTAGCCATTGGGCTGCGGACATCTTTTTTTGTTGTTTGGACATGAGGATGGGTGAAGAATGTACGGTATAAATCCCGTAGAAATGACGAAGTTTAGCGCTGGAGGGGGAATGTACGGTATAAATCCCGTAGAAATGACGAAGTTTGGCGCTGGAGGGGGAATGTACGGTACAAATCCCGTAGAAGTGACGAAGTTTGGCGTTGGAGGGGGAATGTACGGTATAAATCCCGTAGAAATGACGAAGTCTGGCGTTGGAGGGGGAATGTACGGTATAAATCCCGTAGAAATGACGAAGTCTGGCTATGGATGGGGATTGTGCGGTATAAATCACGCTGAATTTACGAAATTCGGGGTGGTGACAAAAAGAAGAGCATAATTGCCCTAGAATTAGGGACACTTCGTCGAAGAAGCAGAAATAAGGGCATAAATGCCTTAGAATGACGGAACCTGACTTGTATGAGGTTGGACCAGCCCCGCGTAACACATTTCAAGGGAACCCAGCGCGCCTAAATCCAGTTCATCGTAAAGTAACCTAGATCCAACAAACTCAACGCAGCCCAATTTACCTAATTTCAGCAGAATCCAGCGCACCGAAGTCCAGCCCTGCACAAAGTAACCTAGCCCCAATTAACTCAACGCAGCCCAATTTACCTCATTTCAGCAGAATCGAGCACATCGAAGTCCAGCCCTGCACAAAGTAACCTAACACAAATTAACTCAACAGCCTAACGTAATACATTTCAACGGAATCCAGTGCACCTTAACCCAACCCAACCCAACCCAACCCAACCCAACCCAACCCAACCCAACCCAACCCAACCCAACCCAACCCAACCCAACCCAACCCTTACCTTTCTCCCTGCTTTTCTGCCGTCGAAGAATATCGCCTTATTTCCATTATCCCGCCCGCACTCAACTTGAACTTTACAGTCAAGAATTGCATCCCTATCCCACGGTCACTACCAGCCCAAAGTAAAACATATGTTACTTACGGTAATGAACGAGAGGCGTTGAACTCAAACTTTTGCGAAATCAAGGTCAGTCTGCTTACGATCGAAGGGTTGTTTACCATCCCTAATGAGCACTTTTTCACCAACTAATTAGTAAAAATAGCGATAGTAATTCACGGCTATGAATTCATCTCACTCATAAACCCGATACCGACAGCGGAGAATAAGGATAGCTCGCCCCCCGCACAACCAACCTTACACAAATGAATCGAGCATTAACGAACGACGAAGCACCAAATGTATCTTAGTCTAGCTTGAGGGGTGCTGCTGGCTATGTTTTTTGCTTTTTGGAAGAGTTGTCTTCTTGCTGTACAATAGAGGCGTGGAAGAAGATGAAGCGGAGGAACATTTATGATACGTACACTTGTTGTCACACATAAAGGTGAGGTGCTGACAGAGATCCCTCTGCAAAATATCCGGCTGGAGGATTATGCTTGGATATGGGCAGATTTTGCTACGCCTACGCCAGAAGAAACGCTTTTGCTGGATCAATATTTTCATTTTCACCCCTTAGCGATAGAGGACTGTATGCATGTGTTGCAGCGGCCGAAGCTGGATCATTATGAGAATGTGCAGTTTTTTGTGCTGCATGCGCTGAATGAGCGGACGTTGGATGCTGAGGAGGTTGACCTATTTTTAAGCGCGAACTTTCTTGTCTCCTATCACCATCAGGAAAAAGCAGAGATGAATGAAGCGTGGGAACAGGTGAAGAGCGAAATACATAGTCGAAAAGGCTGGTCGGGTGGGCCGATGGCAGCTGCATATACGGTGATGGACAAGCTGGTGGATAAATATTTTCCATGTCTCTACAGTTTAGAGGACGAGCTTGCGGATCTGGAGAGCAGCGGCAGCAGTGAGTCGGTGGAGGAATTGATGAGCCAGGTGTTTGGCGTGCGCGGAAGACTCCTCAAAATGCGGCGGACGATTGTGCCGATGCGCGACTTGATGTACCGGATCGTGAATTCACAGCATGTCCAGAGCAATGGCGAGGAACGGATTTATTTTGGCGATATTTATGACCATCTGCTAAAACTCTCCGATATGATTGAGGCTGATCGGGAAATGACAGCGGATTTGCGTGACAGCTACATTTCACTCAATTCCAACCGGATGAATTCGATTATGAAAACACTAACGGTAATCACCACCGTATTCATGCCGCTGACGCTTATCGCCGGGATCTACGGGATGAACTTTGTGAAGATGCCTGAACTAGAGTGGAAGTATGGTTATTTTGGTGTGTTGCTGTTTATGCTGGTAGTTGGTTTTGGGATGTTCCGATGGTTTCGACGGAGTGGCTGGTTTAAGTAAAAATAGAGCAGAAGCGCTAACAGCAAATCTCTTTTCTGCGAGAATTGCTGTTTTTCTGATACATAGCTAGAAAACGTCACCGCTATTTGCGGCGACGTTTTCCGGTGGAAGAAGTAGAGCGCCGGCGAGTAGTTGTAGTAGATTTGCGACGGGGTGAGGTGGAGCGCTTTTTTTTGCGGCGATTAGGACTGTACAGGGCGGCATCCTCTTCGGCGGCTAGTGCGCCTGCTGCGCCTTTGTTTTTACCGAAGCTACCCATGAACAGCTTAACCATTGGAGCCATCTGCTGGAAGCCGGACATCACCTTTTGTACTTTACCCATAGAGTTTACGATCCCGTCAATGCCGCCCATACGATCGATGATGCCTTTGATTTGCTCCATATTCCCACCAATTCCGCCACCGCCGCCTAAGCCGCTGAGCAGTCCGGCAAGCCCGCCGCTTGCCTTTGTTGCAGCTTCAGCTGCAGGGAGCGCTAGCGCAGTTTCGGTGGCAGCTTCTGCTCCTAAAGCAGGAAGGATTCCGGTCTCACCTGGGAGAGCTGAGGGCGCATATGAACTGAGGCCGGGGTAGGCAGAGGCATTATACGAATCGCTCAGTGAACGCTGATTCCGGCGGGAATGATTATAGTAATGATCAGGCATAATATCACATTCCTTTGTTAGTGGTCTGCTATACTGTATGTCATGGGCGAACATACGGTATAGACGAATGCCCGGGTAATAGGGATAGGAGCGGAAAAGGGCGTATGCCTATAAACAGGTTAAAGTAGTGAAGAAACCGTGTACGAGCTTGATTTTCGGCGCTTTTGTAGTACTATAGTGTAGGCGATAATTCTTATGTAGAGAAAAATACTTGTATTGGGGTACATAAATGGTGTGCGCGTGGGGTGGACGTTTGTCCATCATTTTCGTTCTTTACAGCGTGAAATCGTTAATGCTTGAAAAATGCGCTCCAGTGCAATATAGTAAAGGCAGGATAGTGACATTAGGTTGATGTTTCCGGAGCTAGTTTTGTACGGAGCTTAATCAGAGAAACTAATGCTGATAGAACTTTTAGGGGATGAAAAATTGATGCAACTTAAGAAGTTAAATGATAAAAGTATAGACCAATTATTTGAAGCCATTTTAACATTAAAGAATATGGAAGAATGTTATGTTTTCTTTGATGATTTGTGCACCGTGAACGAGATTCAATCGCTGTCGCAACGACTGGAAGTAGCACGTATGCTCGGCAAAGGTTCGACCTACAATCAGATCGAAGCAGAGACAGGAGCAAGTACAGCTACTATTTCCCGTGTAAAACGTTGCCTGAACTACGGAAATGATGGTTATAAATTAACGCTGGAACGTTTGGGACGCTAATTTATGGTACCGGGCGTACTTATTATCAGTCACGGCTCCCGCGACGAGGTTTGGGTGTCGATTGTGGAAGAGGCCGTAAGCGAATTATCGCTAGATGAAGAGATGCCAGTGGTGGTCTCTTTTTTAGAGCTGGTAGAGGGCCGTCTGATTCAAGATGGAATAAATGAACTGGAACATGCAGGGGTCACAGATATAATTGTGATCCCATTGTTCGTTTCCTCGGGAAGCACACATGTCGATGAAATAGAATATGCACTTGGGGCTAAACCTGAGCCTGAACGTGAGACCGACTTAGAGCCGTTCCACGTGAAGGCTAAGGTTCACTATGGTTATCCTGTCGACGATGACCCGGACATCGCTGTGATGATCTGGGACAAGCTCCGTAAGCTGTCTACGGAACCTGAACGTGAGACGATTCTGCTAGTGGGTCACGGCAGCATTTATGATGGCTTCCGCCAGCGTTGGCAGCAGGGCATCTCTTCACTGGCAGGACGTGTACGTGAGGTGAGCGGCGTAGCGGCGGCCGATTATGGTCTGCTGAATCCGGACAGTGTAAGAAGCAAAGTGGAGTATTGGCAGGAGCAGGGTCACGAGGTATTGGTGGCGCCGCTTTTTTTGAGTGAAGGTTATTTCACTAAACATGTGGTTCCGAACAGACTTAAAGGGTTAACTTATAAGTATTCTGGCCAGACGCTTTTGCCGCACCCGCTTCTTCCGCATTGGATTGAGAGACAGGTAGAGACACTCCTCGGACAGATTCGAAAAAAGAGTTAAAAAGCTTCCTTTTTAGCCCACTTAATCATGAAAAATAGTGCCCATTTCCGTGGATAATACGGGATTTGCTGCATAGACATATATATAGTTGTTTTTGCCTAATAAGGGGTCGTGAATTGTTGTATAATGGAATATTTACGATAAATGTCCTCTGACATTGATTGTAGTGGTCCGAATTAGGTATAATCAATTAGGTTATTCTATTATAAAAAAACAGGTGGCGTTCCGGTAATGAAAACTGCGAGATTGATTTATAATCCCACTTCTGGACGGGAAGAAATGAAGAAGCGGCTCGCCGACATTTTGGACCGGCTGGATACGGGTGGCATTGAAGCCTCCTGCCATGCAACGACCGGAGAAGGCGATGCTATGTTAGCTGCTGCGGATGCAGTAGAGCGCGGTTATGATCTAATCATAGCAGCCGGTGGGGATGGCACTTTAAATGAGGTTATCAATGGTATGGCGGAGAAACCTAATCTCCCCCCGCTTGGCGTATTGCCACTTGGGACTACCAATGATTTTGCACGTGCGATGGGGATCCCGAAGAATTGGGAAGATTCCGTTGATTTGATCCTTCGTCAAGAGTCGCGTCCGATTGATATCGGTAAAGCCAATGATCGTTATTTCATTAATATAGCAGGCGGTGGCAGTCTAACCGAACTGACCTATGAAGTTCCAAGTAAGCTGAAGACCATGATAGGGCAGCTTGCGTACTATTTAAAAGGTATTGAAAAAATGGTCAGCCTATCTCCTCAGGAACTAATCATTCGTGCCAATGGGCAGGAGGTTATTCATGATGAGTTCATGCTGTTCCTGATTGCAAATACGAATTCTGTTGGCGGCTTTGAAAAGCTTGCTCCCGGCGCTCGAATCGATGACGGTCTGTTAGATGTTATTGCGGTTAAAAAATGCAACCTGGCAGAGTTTGTCCGTTTGGTTAGATTGGCCCTTCGTGGCGAGCATTTGCAGGATAAAAAGGTTGTGTATTTCCGTACGGATGCAATGGATGTAATCTCTCCAGGGCATGTCCAATTGAACTTGGATGGAGAACTTGGCGGAGAGCTGCCGGGTCGTTTTCGGATTTTGCCGCAGCATCTGCGGATTTTTGCTCAGAATAATTAGGGTTGTTTGAAAGTAAGAGTGGGATTATACAGCGATGATAATGAAAGAAGTGAACAATAAATAATGAGTAAACACCGCAGTGGACGCAGCACCAGCCGCCCAGCCGGCAAGGCGCCTGTCGCCGGACTGCCTGTGAATAAAAATGATGAGGTTATGCTCGATATTATCGGCATGACCCATGAAGGTGAAGGGGTAGGCCGCGTAGAAGGCTTTACCCTTTTTGTGCAGGGAGCCCTTCCCGGAGAGAAAGTCCGGGCAAGGGTGCTCAAGACCAAAAAGCAGTATGGCTACGCCAAACTGCTGAATATAGTAGAAGCGAGCAGCGCCCGCATCGCGGCGCCTTGCGAGATCTATGACCAATGCGGCGGCTGCCAGCTGCAGCATATGGACTACACTGCTCAGCTGGCGTGGAAACGGCAGCTGGTGGTGGACAACCTGGAGCGGATTGGGAAGCTTCGGGTGAGTGGTGGCGGGGATAGCGGAAAGAGCAAAGAGAATGAAGCTGTTGAGAGTCAGACGGACAGTGCCAACTATGGCGGCATTGCAGATGGTACGACTGATGGCGCTGGAGTAGCTCATACAGATGGCATCCTTGTCCGCCCGACACTCGGCATGGACGAGCCTTGGCGTTACCGCAACAAGGCTCAGGTACCAATTGGTGTAACCGAAGGCGGTCTTGTAGGAGGCTTCTATGCACGCGGAAGTCACCGTATCATCGATATGGAAACCTGCTTAATCCAGCATGAGGATAATGATGACGTTGTGCGCAAGGTGAAAGACATCGGCAGAGAACTTGGCATCTCTGCTTATAGTGAAGAAACCGGTCGTGGCCTGCTGCGCCATGTCGTCGTGAAGAAAGCTTTCCGTACCGGTGAAATGATGGTTGTCCTCGTAACCAACGGCCGCGACATCCCGCATCTGGACGCCTGGCTCGGCAGCATCCGCGAACAGCTGCCAGATGTAGTCAGCATCTGCCAGAACGTCAACACTCAGCGTACGAATGTCATCTTCGGTGGCGAAACCCGCGTCCTGTGGGGCAGAGACGTCATCTATGACTACATCGGCGATGTACAGTTCGCTATCTCAGCGCGTTCGTTCTATCAAGTGAACCCGGCACAGACTGAGGTGTTGTACGGTAAAACCGTTGAATATGCCGGACTGACTGGCAATGAAACGGTTATCGATGCCTATTGCGGCATCGGTACGATCTCCCTCTTCCTGGCACAGCATGCGGCTAAGGTATACGGTGTCGAGATTGTACCGGAAGCTATTGAGGATGCCCGGGCGAATGCGAAGTTAAATGAGATGAAGAATGTAGTGTTCGAGGTTGGTGCCTCTGAAGATGTCATTCCGAATTGGAAAGAGCAAGGGATTACGGCGGATGTTATCGTTGTCGATCCACCGCGTAAGGGTTGCGATCCGCGGTTGTTAGAGACGATTCTGGCTATGAAGCCGGAGCGTGTGGTGTATGTGTCGTGTAATCCATCGACACTGGCAAGAGACTTGCGGGTGCTCGAAGATGGCGGATACAAGACAGTGGAGGTAACTCCGGTGGACATGTTCCCGCATACGGTGCATGTGGAGTCGGTGGCGGTGTTGGTGAAGAGTGGAACAGTGAGTTAAGATCCTTTTATTTACTTGGATTTTCAATAGGGTACAGATTAAAAACATTGGTGGCACAGATGGTGGAGATCAGACTTGATGTAAAATTGATGTGAAAATCTATCGAATACCAGCCTAAATGAAAAGAAGAAACCAGGTAACTCCTGTTTGTCTTCTTTTTTGTACTTGTTCGGAATCAGATGCAAATATTGATTTAGTGTAGCTGTTCAAAGAATAAAAAGTATTAGGCCGGCTCCAATATAAAAATCAATGGCAGTCTTGAACTGGTAAATAAAGTCCTTGACTGCCGCTGTTTTATTGAGCTAACGTTTCCCATTAGCGGAATTAGCAGGAAAAAAAGTTCAGTTTGGATAATATCCCTTTACAATAATGTACCTAACTAACACTGAACCTGTATCCCTACAGTCGCATCCTACTGTAAAGGTGTAGAACTCTCTTCTGCTCTTGTTTCCGCTTTTAATTCAAAATGTTCTGTATTGGGAGCCTTGATGGTATCCCGTAAAGCCGTGATTAGATACTTTAAATAAACAAGACGATCCCCCTTTTCATTATCGAAGGCTTGAAATGCTTTCTGCTTACTATCATATTCATCTGTAAGAGACTCATACATTAACCCGTGTTTGCAGGCCTTCTCCATTCTAGACCCTAAAGGTTTTGCTATCTTTCTCACAAACTTCATTCGTGCTTTTGCAGCTTGGGCATCTGATTTTTTATTAATGTATTCTTTGTGCAATAATCCATATTCACGTTCTAATTCAGGCAACCACTCTTCATAAACCTTTTTCTTATCGATATGAACATCTAATTCCTTTAATTCCTCTGATACTTTAGGGATCCAATTATTAAAGACTATTCCCTTGTTCATCTGCCCCACAGCTCCTTTACGTGTTGATTGCTAGTATACTCTTAAATCTAGTTGAGTGGATGGAATTACTACCGGGTAAATGTGCTCTGCCTCCATTACTGATGCTAAGGCTACAATATCATACCCCTCAGATAAAATCTGTCACCTTCTGGGGGAAGTAAACAGCTTGGCGGATGAGCTTGGGATCATTCAGGAGTTGCACCAGCAACTCCCCAATGTAAACCACACAGTTATCTAGGCTCTCCTTCTCGACGTCGCCAAGCTCGGGAAGTCAGCCCCAAAATGAATCATCTGAATCCCGTATGCTGATATCATCAACGTCTGTCGAACATAGCCGCATTACGAATAAGAGGGCCACCGTAAACCTACGGGGCCCACATATTGGTCATGATATACGTAAATATCTTGTCCTAGTACAAATGTCTATCTGTCACCATAGCGTTTAAGATACGCTTCCCTCGTTGCAAGTGAGACCACCATGTCCCCATGGCATAATTTGCATCCATCACCATTATAGCCGACAGTTCCTCTCCCGTGACAATGCGGACACTCAACCTCATCCAACTCATCCTGGTTAAACTCCTCATACTCCTGCCGGGTCACAACAGTATCCCCATTACAGTAGGAACATACGCTGTTCCCCCAACCTATAGTCCCATTACCAGCGCACCGCGGGCAGATCACTTGATCCACTAGATCAGGGTCATACCTTTCTACATCTTCGCTGGTTACTAAACAAGACCCGCTGCAATAACCACAGGGGGTGGAGTTATGCCCCAGAGTTCCATTTCCCCCGCAGTGAGGACAATTTTGTTGATCAAATTCATCTTCGTCGTACTCGGCTGCCAACTCTTTGCTAACGCTCTGTGACCCCTTACAATATAAGCAAATATCGCCATTCCAGCCATAGGTTCCTTTTCCGTGACACCTAGGGCATTCGACATCATCAAAATCATTCGGATCGTATTCTTCCGCTTTCTCTTCTGTTACAACACAAGATCCGCCGCAATACCTGCATAGATCTCCGACAAGGCCGGTTTGTCCCTTTCCCTTACAATGAGGGCATTCTACCTCATCGATCAGTCCAGGGTTATACTCGGTCGCTTGTTTTGTGGTTACATAACACGATCCGCGGCAGTACGCACAAAAATCACCGACAAGCCCTGTTAATCCTCTACCATGACAACGCGGACATATTACCTCGTCGATCTCAATAATAATGTCATTCGTTTTTTTCGCAACATTCGCTATCATTTGCGATATCTCACGTTTATCTGTTTTAGCATAAACGCCTTGGATTAGTTTACTGATAGCAGGCATATTATTCAAAATGACTTTATCGATTCCATCAACGGGTTGATCTTTGCGAGCCTGCTCTTGGGCTTTGTCCATAAATTCAGGCAACTTCTTCAGAAAGTTTTCCGCCTCAGTTACCACGATTTCATTTAGTGCCCCAGGATCAGCAGTAACCTTCTCATGGAGTTCCTTTATGATTTTGAGTGTTGCAGCTACGGTTTGGGTCAGGTTTTCTTCTTGCCGCATCATCCGCCGACGATTTTTCCGCTTAAGCATTTTTGCTGCACGGACTTCTTCGAGAGTAACATTATTGCCTATTTTATACCCATAATCATACGCAGAATGATGGTTCGGACAGAGGAGAATTAAGTTTTCTGGGCTGTTGTTATAGGTGTCCGCCACAGCTTCGATATGTGCGACTTCGCCATTCTGGAGATGTCCACAAATCGCACAGGTATAAGAGGATTCCTCTTTGATATCTTTGATAATTGATGTAGGAATATTAGGTCTTCCACCACTAGGAGGCCGCGGCCATGGTTGATTTAAATAGACCCGAAAGTTTTGTAACTCGTCGGTATCAATCAACTCTGCACCGTCAGCCATTATGTGGGTTCTGAGCCTAACGGTCTGTCCTGGTTTCGGACATTTACTTACAAATGATTTCAATAATTCCATGCTGATCCCTATTTTGACTGCAGCTTCGATTTTATGAATAAGGGCCACAAGATCACTCCAATGTGATTGTTTATTTACAATAAGTAATTATATACCAGAAAGATAAAAAAGGCATCGGGCAAGGGAGGGGGAGAACTATGCTTTATTGAACATGACGCAGACACTTCCGTCCGGCCTTCCAGGAATATGGCTCCCTTGAAAAGCATTGGTCGTACACGATCGCTGGGCGAAGTAGAGTGCGACCTTCAGTTGGCCACCAATCAAGATGAATATTTATTGGAATCCCAAAACGAATCTGTATATTGATTGGCATCTCAAGTTTCATAAATAATGCCGGTCGGCATAGAAACCATCGCTTCTTCGTGTCAGTTTAATTTTGCCGGCATTCACAAACTGTAAAATAGCTTAATAAGGCCACCGATTCATCCCGTGGCGGCCTCATGATGCCGTTTAATACGACAATACGGTCACTACGCTACAGAAATATATGTTACTCATGATAATAAAACCGTTTTTCGTATATTTTATTAAAAAATCGGTTTTAATAATAGAATATGCGTGCTATACTAAGAATATGGATTGAAAGGTGGGACTATGATGCAACCAATAATAAGGATTAATCGGGTGCAAATTGATAATATCAAGAATGTTCGTTCTGGCGAATTTACAGGTAATCAAATGTATGATAAAATCGCCAGCCATTTGCCCGAACGAATATCAGAAGATGATTTGAAAGATCAAAATTTCAAAAACTTTTTTGACCTTCAACTTGATCAATACGTGAATGACGATTATACAAATGCAGATATTATGGGGTTCTACGGACAAAATGGATCAGGAAAGACAGCTGTATTTGAATCTATTAGAATTTTGGGATGTTTATTGGGTAGAGAACCCTCATTGCCAAGCAAAACGGAAAATTTGATCCTTGATGGACAACCATCTTGTACATTAACCTTCGAATTTGCAGCAGTTGCTGCTTATAAGACATTTCTCATTAAATATGAAGTAGAACTCGCTTACGGCGATGAAGAGATGAAGGTAGTTCGGGAAAACTTATTATATAAAGAGAATATGCATAAGGTCAGATACAAGAATCTCTTGAATTATCGGGATAAAGATTTATACCGTGGACAAAAAACTTTATTAACAAGCAAAAGTCAGAAAGCCATTGAAAGTAAAATCATAGCTATCCATTCTGAAAAGTCGGTACTCTTTCATAAGGAAATGCAAAAACACTATAGCCAGATACTAAGCTCCGAAGAATATATGATCTTGCGGCTAATAACGGAAAACTTTGCGGAGAAGCTAGTCGTAATCCCTAACATTCAGCACGGCAAATTTAGTTCAAAGTATTTTATGCCTTTCTCAGAGCGCATTGCGGAGTATAACTTTAATGTCCTTCGTCCGTTTCTTGTGCCACTTGATATTCTTGATGAACTGAAGAAGGCTGTAGCATTAAAAAATACCGTGTTTGGTTGCTTGATACCTGGTGCCGAAGTAGTTGTAAACGAATTACATAGCGAGACATTTGATAATGGCGAAGCTGGTAAAAGAATTGAATTGCTGATTAAAAAGGATGGTCGATCGTTACCGCTGCGAGCGGAGTCGGCAGGGACTTTGAAAATCTTTGCTATCACAAGTGCGCTGATTGCATTTAACATTAATCCAAATGCATGTGTCGTTATAGACGAATTTGACTCGGGGGTATTTGAATTCCTACTGGGGGAAATTCTCAGTATCTTTAGCGAGACAGGCAAAGGGCAGCTGATCTTTACGTCCCACAATCTTCGTGCACTCGAAGTGCTACCTGTTCAGAATATTTGGTTCACAACAACAAACTCCGAGAAAAGGTATATTCAGATGAAGTATACTAGTTCAACGAACAACATTCGAAGAAAGTACTATGAGGCGATCCAATTAGGCGGTTTGAGTGAATCTGTGTATACCCAAACCGATAAGTCTACAATCAAGAAAGCTTTCCGGAAGGTGGGGCGATTGTTTGAGTAAGAAGAAAACAAAAGCTCTCGTCCTAATTGTCGAGGGTTCGACTGATGAAACCTTGTTCTCCGCATTATTACAAGATCATTTTGAAGCGAAGGGAATCAAGATTTTTCCGTACCGAACAGACATATTTGTTCCGCAGCGAACGGATGATCCTAATAAAGATATTCGAGAAAAGATACGGGATTTTGTAATAAGGGAATTAGAACGGCAACAGATTAGTCAAACGCATGTTCTCGGTATCATTCATATTGGGGATACGGATGGAACCTTCATACCTGATAACAATATCATCGTGAGCAGCCAGGCTTCGTCTACCAGAAAAACACAGTATTCTGATACGCACATCCACGTTGTTGATGATGGGCAAATGGGGAATATTAGGACGAGAAACCGACAGAAAGCTGAGAATCATCGGAGAATGATCTGCATTGATAAAATCACAATCTCGAGAAAGGAAATCCCTTACATGCATTTCTTCATGTCATGTGATACGGATCATCTTATTTTCAACCTCCGTAATTTGAGCCTGAAGGATAAAGAAGTCCTGATGGACGAATTCACTGATAAAAATGATTCAGATGCAATTAAAACTCTCTTAGAAAAACATATGGATATTTGCCCTAACGGGCTTGACCCGTTCAGATACACTTGGGATCAGATCCAACTCGGGGTTAACTCTTTAGTTAGAAAAACTAATACGCCTTTATTATTCAGTTTTATCGAACGATTGCTGTTGTCTGATGAGCAAACTACCGATGCAATACAAAAGGTATAAGCTGTAGCCGACCATAGATAGGTAAGTCAATGAAGAAGAGAGTGGAGACAGCCATGAAAGCTGTACCACTCCTTTTTTGCTATCCGGAAATTCTCAGAGATAGTAGTTTATGTTGGCCGCTTCAAAAAGTAGATAAGGAACCGGGTAATATGGACTGCTTAAGTCAAAGTCGAAGTATTCAGAAAAAAAGTATTATTTTCTTAAGATTACTCGTTAATCCAGAAAGAAAAGAAGACGCCAGGAAATTTCCTGTGCGTCTTCTTTACTGTCCTTGTGCAGCAGCAGATGTGAAAAACGATTCGAATTTATCAGCTGCAGCTTGGTCAGCAGTACGGAGAGCGTGTCCATAAATATTCATGGTTGTGGCGATGCTCCCATGTCCAAGTTGCTCTGAGATAATCTTAGCATGAACGCCTTGGTTAATCAGAATCGTGGCTGAGGTATGCCGGAGATCATGAAACCGAATGTACCGAAAGCCATTTTTCTTTATGAACTGTCGAAACCAAAGGTAGGGACGCTCATGATGGAAAGGTTGCCCATCGGGATGTGAGAACATAAAAAACCAATCTCCGCTATACCATGAATTGCCAACATCATTTCGTTCTTGCATTCTATAAGCGTAATATTCTTTTAGCTCCTTTAACATGGAGCTTGGTAGTGCTACTTTTCGAATGGATTTTTTTGTTTTAGGAGATTTGACGATGATTTCACCTTTAAGAGCGTGAATCATAGATTGTGAAACATCTAACATCCCGTTGTTGAAATCAAGATGCTTCCATTCCAGTCCGAGTAATTCGCCCCGCCGTAGTCCGGTTGTAAGAGCTAAGGTAATCATGACCCTCCAGTGATACGGCTCACATTGCAACGCTCGAAGCATTTGTTCTACCTCTGCTTCATTGTAAGGGACGTTCTCTTTTGAAGTGACTTTTGGTTTTTGCACATCGATAACTGGATTTCGCTTAATAATTCTCCATTCCACTGCACGTTTGAGTATGTTTTTTAAGATACGGTGCTGAATTTCGATCGTACCAGATGCTAAGCCTCCTGTTTTTTTATCTCCACGGCTACCTTCCTTTTCGAGTTGATTCAGAAAGTTCAAAATGTGAAGTGGTTTGATTTCCTCAAGCCTTAGATGCTGAAAGTACGGAAGAATTCGGGTTTTAAGATTAGAGTCATATGTGTATAACGTCTTGTATCCCAGATGCTTTACAGCATACTTATCTCTCCATTCTTCTACGAACGCCCCAAATGTTAGTTTCTGAGGTGATACATATTCATCCGCTTCAACTTCCATCCTAAATTTAGCATATTCGCTTTCCACTTCTCGTTTTGTTCGGCAATGAACAGTTTTCGTGAAACGAACATATTTTCCTCTAGCGTCTTTACCAGCATTAACTGTTAGGAACCATGAATTATCACCACGTTTTTGGATATTAGCCAACTCAAAACACCTTCTACAATGGATTTTTTATATTAGTTATTATGTCCATTCATGAAGAAGTGAGACCTTACCTTAATGGATTAAATTGATTGATATCATCTTAGGTATCCTCAAGAATCTTAGTTAAATCATTCAGAGGTGGTACATAACGCAACGTTGTTCCTACATTTTTATGGCGCAACTGATGCTGGATATCGATGATGCTCATGCCACCTGTCTGCATCAAATATCCCGCTGTTCGTCTAAGATCATGTGGTCGAATATGCCTGCTAAGGCCTGCATCATGAGTTAAATCTGATAGTATCCGTTTAATCTTATCAACGGTCAGTATTTTTCCTTGTTGATGGAATAGGTATTCATCCCCCTGATTTGCATATTTAAGATATTCAGGATGTTGGATGTAACGTTCAAGATCTACGGTGAGATCCTGAGGGAGGGCGACAGGTCGTTTCTCGGTTTTTTGTGCATCAAAAACGTGGACAATCCGTGTATCCAATTGTACCCGTTTCCGCTTTAGGAAACGGACCTCTGAGAGTCGAAGACCCGTGATCAGCATGAACCAGAGAAACACAAACTCTTGCCGGTAGAACGGGCTTCTATGCAAAGCAGCTTGAAGAAGGGCGAGGCACTCTGCTTTCGACAAGGCAGTGTTTTGAATGGGAGACTCAAATTTTGGCCTAGGATATCCAATTAGGGGGTTCTGTTGAATCAGATCCGCTTCATACAGGAATTCAAAAAAACATCTCATCACGGTAATGGTCGCTGCTAAATTCATGTTTGTCATATGTTCATGTTGTTTTAAGTCTTTAAAAAAACGGTCAAAGACCTGTCGTTGAATGGGGAGAAATCTGCCGGGGTGCTCGCGACTGGCATGAAATCGATCAAAATCAAGTTCTCCTTCAAAACCATTTTGAAGTAAGAAGACTTCGAATTTCTTAAGTGCACTTATATATTTATACTTGGTTGAATTTCTTAACGTGAATTGGTTGCTCCAGATCTGAAAGTAAGCGGACTGAAGTAAAAAAGCCATAAGGATCGCCTCCTGTTCAAAAGAGATCGCTTGCTTTAAGCTGAGCGAGGGGATGCTGGTCGATTGCTTTGACCAGCATACTATCAAACAATTTTAAATAAACCTCTGTGGAACTAAGCCACGAATGCCTCATGAGTTCCTTAATCGTGTATAGATTTACGCCGGATTCAAGTAGATAGAGAGCAAAGGAATGCCGTAAAGAGTGTACGGAAAGCTGATAAGGTTTTTTGTTGGATTCGGGTATAGATGTTGCTTGATCAATCAAGGCAGCAAACATCTTCTGAACCGTGCTTTCGTGTAGAGGGGATTTTCCTCTGTCATCCGAAAAAATATATCGTTCTAGATAATCTTGCGCGTCTTTCACGCCATGGTAGCGAAACTTCACGTATGTACTCAGTATTTCAAGGGATGATTTGGTTATTTTGCTAGGCTGTTTATATCCCTTTTTTCCTTTTCCTCGTACAAGGATCTCCTGCCGGGATGAAACAATATCACCAATCTGTAGATGTAACAATTCGCTCAACCGAATACCCGAACCTAAAAATGTCCATAAAATGGTGAAATTTCGATGTGATTCGCGGCCAAGTCTTACAAGGCATAGTAGCTCATCCAACTGTTCTTTGGCAAACGCACGTGGCTCACGGTTTTGATCTATTTCTATTGAGAGAGTTCGTTTGAGTTTTCGAATATCCTGTTTGAAGAAATGGGCAAAAACCTCTCCTAGAAAACTTCTTAAAAAGGCGGATTTTTTGCTGCGTGTATTCAGTTTTTGAACGGGGGCTAAATATTCATTCAAAAAGGCAGCAGAAGAAATCTCTTTGATGTTTGGGTGGGTTCCTTTTAAGCGTTCGCAATACCGTAAAAACAAGTTCATTTCATAGCGATATGCTTGTTGTGAGTTTTTTGCTAAGCTTTGAAACGCATCACTCTCGTAATAATGGAGAACCGCATCATCCAGCAGAACCATTTCCTTCATTTTTATCACTTCTGCATTGTTTTGGGGAGATAGGCGCTGCAACATGCGTTTAAACGTATCTGGTCCATATTGATCCGCTAGCTGGATTAGGGTTTCTTCAAAAGCAATATCATTAGCTATCGTATCATCAAATATAGGCATACCCTAACTCCTTCTTATTCGTATTTGAGTAGATCAATTTGACTAATCATGTGTTGGTCTCGGTGTGCCATATGCATATACAACCCTACGGTATCCAGCAAGCGTACACGAGCCAATTCTTTTATCGCTTGCGGTAGGACGCCTTTGAATGCAAGACGCGTAATAAAAATATGACGAAAGATATGAACACCGCCAGGAAACAGCCAACCCGTGATCATTGTATAAAGATTGAAATATTCATATAATTCGTGCTTAATCGTAGAGATTTTTTGTCCCATGAGGTAGGTTGTGCTCGGCTGGGTATGAAGCTCTCTTAAAAGGGAATAGAGTTTTCCAACGAGCGGTAAGATGTGACTCTTCTTGCCTTTGCTGTGGATAACAATCGTTCGTGTTCCTAAATTAACATCACTCCATTTGATTTGTGCCACCTCAGATAATCGTAATCCCAGATGGAACATCAATCGGTACCCAATCTCTTCACGGACAGGATTTCTTGCGTACTGCGCCACCACATAAAAGAATGCTTCGATTTGCTGATCCGTTGGAAGTTCACGCGGGCTGTATCGTGGTGCCTTAACGGAACGGAAGCGCTGTAGAGGTGGCTGATAGCCAAATCTTCGATGCAAAAAATGATAGAACGAGCGAATGGAATATATGCTATGTGCAAATGAGATTTGGGTGTTAACTCCGTCACTCACGAGCCTTAATTTGTAGGTACGGTACATCAGCAAATGTTCATTTTGAATTTGAAAGACTGAAATCGTGTCAGGGGTAGTTCTCTTAAACATCTCGACATTTGCACATAGCCAAACAAAGAGCTGCTTTACATGGGTGGCTGTATTCCGAATATGTTTATGAGATAACCCTTTTTCTTCCATGTCCATTTGGAAGCTGAGGATTCTCGGATGCATGTTTTGCTGCTTGTTTGATGCTTTAAAGAACGGGAAGTCTTTATCTAGCGTTCCGTTTTGATTGGATTTTCGCATTAGAAAGTGGAAAAGAGATGGGGTTTTATCCTTAGGTAAATTTTCAAAAACCTGATGAAGAGACTTCGGATCAAGTAAGTGTCTATCCTGTATTTGGGAAGGTTCGATCCCATACAGCTTCGCAATGTGAAGCAGCAGATTTCGAGTGAGTTGAAATTTCTTGAAAAAGATATAAGGTGTATTGTGCATACCACGACTTAAATATTCTCGTAATAAGCTTTGAGATATTTCAGGCTGCACTCTGTTATCCCATATCCATTGATTGATTCCTTTCGCGCCTAGATAGGCGTAGCCCTCAATATGTTGAATTTCAGTTTCAGGTATCAGTTGTTGTGCATACAGCATATTTTCCACCTTCTCACGCGTGATTTTTCTAATATCATGATCGTCACTGAGGGTGGGAAACATACCCTGAACGTCAAGAATCTTTTCGGCAAAAGAAAAATTCTGCCGAAAAGATTCTTGGGTCTCGTCATTTTTCGAATGCTCGTTCTTAGTGATCAAATGGCTGTCGTAATCCATTATTTAAGCCTCCATGTTTTATCTTTACCTTTAGGATGGCCGTGTTTGAGATGGATTTTAAAATTTCTCAGTCTAAATGAGAAAGCCGCCTCCGGATGGAGACGGCTTAGTGGGGCTACCTAAGTGGATAGTGAACTGTAGCATCCCTAAATCCCTTTAATTCTGTAATGATTCCTTTAAAGTCTTGCTCCCGTCCCACTTTTGGCATCATGATCCAAAGGGATCTCATTTTTGATCTAAATGGTACATAGGTTGTTATCACATCGTTAGCAAATGGAAATGCGTTAAGGATACGTCTCTGTAAAGCTTTGTCCATTACGGGCTCATGGTGGAGATGGAACTCAAAGTAATCCATTTCGGGATAAGTGGTAACCCAGCGTCCGGTCACAGGAGGCGTTTCTAGTGGAAATACCTCCTGGGGGTTTAAAATGACAAAACCCGCAATACTTTTTACTAGGGTTTTCTCCTTAGAAAGATCCTTAATGTGTATCTTTTTTGAAACTCCGGGGTCGAAGTACTCTGCTGGTGAAGAATATGAAAATTCCTCTGGGTCATTTTTGTTAACCAATTGCCAAGGATGATTGAGCAAAATGGAAAGTTTGAATGGTCTGGGCCAATGTGGCATGCCGGATGAATTAAATAAGTTATGTGCGGCACCAGCTCTTGTAGCAGAATACCCAAGAGCTTCTGCTACGTCAGGCTCTGAAAGATTAAATAATTTTCTGCAAAGCGTGCGTCTAAAATACAGGTCTGGATCATTCATAAGTAAATGCCAAAGTTCAAAGGAGTTTTGCAACGCCAGCACATCCACATAATCCAATCGACATAACTTGCGTTTTGTTGATTTTAGTTTTGCATGTAGCTGTTTTAAATCACTTGCATTCTTCAGCTTATTCGTTATCGTAAAATATTCATTTACAAGGGAACGAATATGACTTTGATAGACGCCATCATATCTGATGGTAGTGTTCATAGCATCACCACTAACCATATTAATGCATATTGGTGAGTATTATAGAAACTCTCAGTTGAACTGAGAAATTTGAACCAATGTATTGAATGGGGAAAACTGATATTAAGACACCTCCGAGGTACTGTTGTTGAAAAGCTTCTTGATGTTGATTGGAGGAATAATGATTCTGTAGTATATCGGGATTTGCTTGATAATTTACATCTGTAAGTCCCAGGTATAACTTAGGCATGCTGGAGTGAGTTAATAACTGATGCTTAACATTACTGAAACCGCAATTAGATAAACAAAGATGTTAAAACTCCAAAGTAAAGGCATACCGGCAATAATATATCCATACAAAATCATATCAAGTTGGGATTTTGTATTCTTAAAGCTCAAATCAAATGCATCAATCACTGTGATTATCACTTTATGTAAATTGTTGGAATAAACAATGCTATTGGAGGTGAACTTTATGAGCGAATATGAATTATTACGAATTCAATTATTAAAAACACTAGTACAAATGGAAGAAAAGCTACTAGTCTGTGTCGAGAAGGAAAAGTTTCAATCTCACACTACTGTTGAAAGTAGAGACGAGAATTTAATCTTTCGCCAAAATAATCCTCAGCAGCAAGCTGTACTGTCTGTATCGGAGTTATCTGATTATCTTGGTGTTTCAACAGACTGTATCTATACAATGGTACGTGAAAATCAAATTCCCTTTATAAGAGTACGAAGAAGAATATTATTTAACAGAGATTCAATCAATTCATGGATTCACACTAACACCCCATATCCTGAATAACGGTTCTACGTTAATTAGCTAAATTGCTTCATAAAGATATTTAATCAGAAAAAAACCACCACAAACTATCCCATCCGATACGGATGAAATAGACTGTGGTGGTTTATTATTTTAACAGTACAGTAAGATTAACATTCAATACAAGCGGTAAATAATTACTGGTTATATTGTGGTAGCATGGACTGAACGTTGGGTTTGTTCTAGATAATTTATGGTATTCATCGGAGTAATGTTCACCAAATTCATTTTTATCCTCGTCTGACATTCCTTTGGATTGCTGTTCGATCCACTGATTAAATCCATCGAATTGGTGCTGCAACTGCACTTCCATTCTTTCAGAGTAAGTTCTTAAATCATCGAATTCGATTGAAACTAAGACATGATGAATATTGCGTTTACGATAAAGTGGCATATATGATGGCCGCCTTTCTAATTATATAAATTAAGTATTTCAATTATAATCACTTTTGAAATAGCTGTTTCAAAAAGAGACCAATATCTAAATATGTATGAGCTCTTAGAAACTAAGATATTGAAGAGTCTGTAATTATAGAATTCAACACTAACATTATAAAAGCAGCAAATGATTTTTCCTACTTTCGGGCAAATTGCCGACTATACACAAAATGTAATCGCTTGTAATTAGTGAAATAAATCCAATAAAATGATGAGGAAATTGTAGGATTAAAAAGGAAATGAAGGGAATATGAGTATCGTTGTCGAACTATTGAACTATAACTTCTAGACCAAAGGAAGTGAATGAACCATTGTCATCGAATCTAGTAAAGCAGAAAAATGATGATACAAAAACTAAGTTAGGCGACATATATCATTACTATGTTGTTCTTTCGTATTGTCTTGACCTACAAGAGAGTGAAACGATTCTAGTCGAGAAATATGGAGACATATCCATTGTATCAGAAGAAGATTCAAAGAATTTAGAGGTCAAGCGACATCAGGGTGAGCATGTTCTTAATGACCGACATATAGATTTTTGGAAAACTCTGCTCAACTGGGTGAAATATCATCACAATATGCGTGATTTCAAAAAATTGATATTATATACTACCTCTAATTTCAAAGAAAACAGCAAACTAAAATCATGGAATCTAGTTAAAGCACATGAGAGATTAAAAATCATATCAGAGATTGGTCATCAAAAAAACAAAGCTGAAGAAGGCTTTCGTTCCATTTATGAAGCCGTTTTTCATTATGATGTTGAAATAATATTAACAATAATTGAAAAGATTGAGCTATATACCAGCCAAACGGATATTGTTGAAATAGAGAGAAAAATAATGAAGAATAGCTTTTTTAAAAGTGTAAATAAAAGTGACAGGAAATCATTTGTTGATAGCTTAATGGGTCATATCTTAACCTGTCCCGTTGATAAGCCGCATAAATGGGAAATTACATGTGAAGATTTTGAATCGCTTGCTTGCGAAATTCGAAATAGATATACGACTTCAGCTGGTGGATTGCGTTTGCCGCCTGATATAGGAGACACACCGCATGATGAAGAAAGATACAAGGATAAAAGATTTGTTCGAGAGATTAAAGAAATCAAATACGATACAAAAGTTCCAAGTGCGATATTACATTATTGGCAAGCGCAAGAAAGCATCATCTATTCGTCGATGAATAATCCTACGTTTAATGTTGACTTGAAAGAATTTCAAAGGGATATAAGAGGGAATTTAGAGGAATTTAAATCTTCTTTTCAAGATGATTGTGATGAAACGGATCCACAAGATATTATTTTAAAATCAAAACGGCTTTATAATAAAGCGATGGAAATGCCGGTTAATAATTTCTATTCAATAAATCCTAATCGACCTTATTTTCAAAAGGGAATAATCCATAAAGTGGTCGAAGAAAGAGGCTTTTCATGGAATATAATCAAGTCGTAACAGATGAGGAGTACGAAAATGTTGACCATATTGAAAATATAACATTAAACCCATTCTTTATGAGTAGGATTATTCATGCTTTTATTATGGGCTTTGAAAAATCAGTAGTTCCTTTCAATGTTCTATATATCGTCTTGCCAATTATCTACTATCGTCCGTCTAGAAATTTGTTAATAACAGCCCAGAGTAGGAGTTCATTAAGGTCTTTGTTTGTAGATAATGTTGAAAGAGCTGCAGCTTTAGGTGGCCTTCAAGAGAGAGTATTCTATTTTTATTCATTAACAAATCAAGCATTAATCATTGCTACAAATGAAGGAAGAGTACGACTGAATTCAGAAGGAATGATACAACTTTCTCAAAAAATTGATTATAGAGACATCTTGAATAAGAATGTCAAAGATTTTATCAGGGCTGCACATTACTTGGGATTAATATGTTCGAAAATGGAAGTTTCGAATATATATCGTCTGTTGGGGGTAACGCTACGATGAATGTTTTTATCAAATCTATTTTAGCCTTCAATCTGGAAGGCGATAAGAGACATGTAGATTTAACGGATGGTTTGAATATTATTACAGGTGAATCTAAAAGTGGGAAAAGTGCCTTGTTAGAAATAATTGATTATTGTCTTGGAAGTTCAAAATCTACTGTTCCAAAAGGAGAAGTTACAAAATTCGGATATTTGTTTGCGCTTGTTTTAAAGTTTCCGAAATATCATTTGATTGTAGGTAGGAAGCGGTTCGATGATGACGGTAAAAAACAAATGTACTTGTATCGTACCTCCCAAGATATATTACCGAAGGAAATTTCCTTGGAACTGTTTACCGATGAATATATATTGAATTTGGAACAAGCAAAAATTGAATTAGGTAAAGAATTTGGAATCTCAGTAATGAATTCAACTGAGAATGTTGATGCAAATAAAAGTGAACCAAGACCTACCGTCAGAAACATGACTTCCTATATGCTTCAACACCAAAATTTAGTAGCTAGTAAGTTTGCTTTGTTCTACCGTTTTGAGGATTCACAAAAACGTGAACAAACAATTAAACAATTTCCTGTTTTTGCTGGATGGGTAGATCAGCGATATTATAATTATCGCTTAGAATTGGACGAACTTTTAAAACAACAGAAACGGAATGAAAAGATCCAACAATCTTACAGTAAATCAACTGAGAAAATTAGATTGGATTTATTAAATACATTCAAACGTTATTACATGTTAGTAGGGAGAACACTGGATAACGATATCTCATTGAATAGGTTATTGAATTTAAGAAGGAACTTGCCTGACTTCACAAGAGAAAGTTATTTGTCAGAGGAAATGGAACGCCGATATGATGATTTAAAAAAACAGCGCGAAGAACTGAAGCAGCATAGATATGACATGGAAATGAGCATTAATAATCTGGATATGAGTCATGGTCATGGACAAAACTATTCATCCAATTTGAAATCACTTAAAGCCATTTTGAATCATTCGTTAAATCAAAATGACTCTTATGAGTGTCCTTTATGTGGACAAGGTGTTCAATCTTTGTCAC
This sequence comes from Paenibacillus sp. FSL H7-0323, assembly GCF_038002725.1. NCBI lineage: Bacteria > Bacillati > Bacillota > Bacilli > Caryophanales > Paenibacillaceae > Paenibacillus > Paenibacillus sp. FSL H7-0323. The sequence goes on from NZ_JBBODB010000001.1 coordinate 5,685,400, forward strand.
AGAGAATGGTGTCTATCAAGGATTCGAAAAAGTGGCTAGTCGAAGAACTGGCAAGTGTCAGGGGGATGGGCAATGAGTTTCATTTACAAATTCATAATTTGAATATGGAAAAAGAAAAACTAAATGAAGAAATACGAAGACTTGGAGGGGAAATTAGTAAAATTGAAGGAATTACAGATAGATGGAGAAATTCAAAAAAATTAGACCATGAGGTAGTTTATGCAAGAGCTGAAATTGATATTGAGTGTAAGCGAGTAGAAGAGCAACTCATAAACCTCAAGAAAAATGATGATGAGATAGATATTAGAATTAATGAACTGAATAAGTTAATTAATGGATACAATTTACATTCTTATTATTCACAAGCGACTACATTCTTCAAAACTAATATCAGTAGAATTATAGAAAAGATGGATTTTGAGGAAGAATTTAGACCGGTAGATATGAATTTTCGCTTAGAAACGTTCGATTTGTATCATCACGATAAAGAAAATAAAACTTGGGTTTATCTGAGCGAGATGGGTAGCGGGGCCAATTGGCTCGCTTGTCATGTAAGTCTTTTTTTAAGTATATTACACTTCTTTGCTGTACAGGAGCATTCAGCAATACCATCGATACTTTTTCTTGACCAGCCAAGCCAAGTTTATTTTCCTGAGAAAATGTATATTGAGGCAAAGGAAAAATCCAATGATGTTCAAAAGGTAGAGCAGATTTACAAGACCATCTTGGAAGAAATAGATCTGATTGAAGAAACAGTTTATTTTAAGCCTCAAGTTATTGTTACTGACCACGTTGGAGAGTTGGATATTGAAGGCTATAACTTTAAAGATTATCTCCGCAAGAACTGGAGAGGCAAAGAAAATAAGTTTATCTAAGGTGGGGAATAATTCTAATTAAAGGGATTATAGGGGCCTCATAGAATGACCGAGATCCGAAATATGATATCCACGAATGGTTGCCAGAGCACGAGAAAATTGAGCGGAAATCGTGATTTATAGCAAGAATTTATTTTATCGGGCAACGGTGGAATGCGGGTTTAAGGGCTATTTTTTAGCAGTAGTTTATTTATACTGAACAGAAAGACTATAGTTGAGATGTACTGGCGGATACAGCAAAGGGTGGGGAGAAATCCTTACTCTTTTTACATATATATGGAAATTAAAGTATGTATTTAATGCTATTATTTTGAGGTATATGGCAAAATATGTCGAGAGAATAGATTGGATATTGTAATTAGCAGCTCATTTATACTGAGGGTTTTTAGAAATCAGCTATTTGTAGTTATTATTCTGGATAGTTGGGACTGAGATTAGAATGATTACTCCTGAAGTGAATGGAAGTACTAAGTAAGATAAGTTTGTTCCGATTACTTTGGACTTAAAGAGATTGGTGATTATTCACTCACAGATTTCATGAACTATCGGTTGGCTCTAGTAACGGTCGGTTTTAATTCGCCTTTATTAAAATAGGAATAATTTTGCACCTCGTTCCATAACTAGTATGGTTTTGAGGTAGGGCATGCTAATTTAGTTATAGTTAATTGGAAGAATGGTCAGACATACTAGTTTGGTTTCAAATTTTTGAATTGATTATATATGATAAAAACAAAAAAATCATAATGCTAATAAGGAATGATTAACTAAATGAGTAATGAACTTTATTATAAATCGGTAAAAGAAATATTATATTTCCATTTTATTGTTCCTTCCTATCAAAGAGGCTACCGCTGGGGGAGTAACCAGGTCGCACAACTTATTGATGATATCTATAAAGAGCAAGGTAAGAAGTATTACCTTCAGCCTCTTGTTATTAGTAATGTTACTAGCTCTGAGCTGGTATGGAATGTTATAGATGGGCAACAGCGTCTAACAACAATATTTATTATAATAGGGGCTTTAAATTATTTGATCTCAAAAGACCCGGATATCACCATTCAGGATTTAAACCTAACGATGACTTTAAGATATGAGAGTCGTACAAGTAGTGCTATATTTCTGAGTTTTTTAACTGATTATAAAAACTTAGCTGATCTGCCAATGGAGGGCTTGAATCAAGAGAGTTTATGGGAAGCGTTTAAACTGTATAAAATAGAAGAAATTGTAGAGAAAAATTTGGATTTCGAATACATGCTCGATGCATTTTGCACATCCGTCAATAAAGTAAATGAATTATTGAAAAAAGATTCTCCCAATCTGAATGATTTAAAACAGCGACTGTTGAATGAGTGTGAATTCATTTGGTACCCAATCAATACAAATGAGAATGATAAGAGAAATTCGGAAATAACACAATTTTCAAAGATTAACATGGGGAAAATAGAACTGACAGACGCAGAGCTTATAAAAGCAGAAATAATGAATCCTACCCGATTTAACAATGAACTTGAAAGAAGCAAGGTCAAAGAAAAGCAGTTTGCCATTTCGGAAGTATGGTATTTTATAGAAAATGAATTGCGAAAACCGGACTTTTGGGCTTTTCTCCCTCATGAAGACCAGTATAGTATTAAAAATCATAGTAGAACTAGAATCGATGTTTTATTTGAGTATTTATTATTGGAAAATGAATTAGAGCTTAGGGGGGAAGTTGATGGTTATATAGAAAAATTAAGTTCATCATATAAATATCCGTTATTTGCAAGAGTGCAGAAGCTTCTAGATAATGATGAAACCTGGGGTGAAATCAGAGATATTTTTGAACAATTGAAAGAGTTGTATGAAAGTGACGGAAGAACTCAAATAGAAGATGATAAAAGTAAGAATAAAACAGGGAAGGGTGCTAGTATATACAATTTACTTAGTTTTATTACCCTTTATCAACAAAAAAAAGGCGAGAACAAAAGCTTTTTTTATCTGAAAAGTTATGAAACATTTTATGAATTATTAAAAAAAGACCGGGATGAACGTATTCCTTATATTAAAAATAAAATTAGAGAAATGATGTACGGAGAAGAAAATATTGAAGATAAGATAAAATCGATCAGATATGGCAAAGGTGACGAATTGCGTGAAATATTGCTGCTATATAATTTGATAATTTTATCTAAATCAACAGGAATTGGTAATCGTTATAATTTTCTTGAGCATAATAATATCAACCGTGAGTGGACTAGAGAGCATATATTTCCTCAAAATACTAGAATTTCCACAAAAAATACACTAAAGGCACAAAAGGATCTTTTACGTCTATTCACCAATAATTTGGATGTAAATAGAAATATTGTATTAAAGAACGAAATGATCTTTAAGTATATCAATTATTTATACGGGAAAGAGAAACATTCCCATTCTCCATTTGAACTTGATAACTCTGGAATAATTAATTGGACTAAAGACAAGGAAGCAATTAAATTATTTTTAAAACAAAAACACGATGAGGACGGATACGAAAAAGAATTTGCCGAAAAAATAAAGCTGATTCAAAAATCCATAGATTTATTATCGAAAATCAGGGTTTTGGAAAAAAACAAAGGATTAATATACCGAGAAAACCAAGAATCCATAATTGAACATATAACAATTAATAAAGATATATTTAAAAAAATTGAGGTGGAGAAGATTATCTCAATATTTGAAAAAGATCGTGAAATTTGCATTAGAGTGTTAAAGGAATTACTACCGAATATACAATTTCCTGATTTTATTACAGGGTACATAGATAAATATATGGATGGATCTTTATTTATATTGAATTCTAAAGTTTATGAGGATGGTCAAGAAGGAACTATTAATTTTAATGGAACATTTAAAAGCATATATGAAGCTATCATCGATAAAATAGAAAACATAAATAATATAGGAACATGTGCACATTATCTTTCTTGGCTGAAGGAAATACTCACCCGAGTAAACCAGTCAATTGAAGCCGAGGTAAGTCGCTTTTTTAAAGATGAGTTTAATGGTTTGATGTCTGATAATTCAATTGGAAATATGGCATTGTTAGATAATATGGTTAATGGAAGTGAAAGTGTCGGCAATAAACCATTTAACGAAAAAAAAGAAGCAATCTTTAAAAAAATGAAGTCGGGAGAATTTATCCCTTTGGCAACTATTTTAGCCTTTACAGATGTATACGCAAAAAAACGATCTACAGATGAATACTGGATGTTTGAGAGTAGATATGAATATGTACTTGATATTATTGCGACAATTAAAGATTTTCTAGACTTTAAAAAGGATGGGAAGGGTAAAAGGAATGTTAATAGAGTATAAAGATGTATTACCCATACCCAAACAAGAATATTCCTTATATAAGTTATTAGAGGAATATAATATATGTATACCTGCCATTCAACGTGATTATGTTCAGGGACTGGATGAGGTAAGTATAAAAAGCAAAAGATTAAGAATGATCCAAGATGTTAAAGAAAGCTTACAGTCGAGAAAAAAACTGAGTCTGAATATTGTATATGGTTTGCATGAAGATGAAGACGAAGGTGCGAATACCATATTTTATCCTATTGATGGTCAACAGAGGCTTACGTTCTTATATTTACTGCATTGGTATTTGGCACTAAACTCAGCAGAGGGAGAATTTGAGCGCTTTTGCGAGCTGAAGTCTTTTTACTATGAGACAAGAAATTATGCGAATGAATTTTTCAGCTTTTTGAGAATTAAGGAAAATAAAGAAATGTGGCTAAATATTTTTAAAAGCCGTGATCGCCATAAACGTACACTGTTAGAGCAAATTAAATTGAAAGCGTGGTTTAAGTCGCAGTGGCTTACAGATACTACGGTAATTTCTATTATCAATGTATTTAGTGATTTTATAGACAATCCTGAAACAAAAATTGATACTTCTAAGGCCGAGGAATATTATGATCAATTAAAAACTAGTACTGTAATTTGTTTTGATTTTCTTTCTGAATTTGCTAGAGATGCGGAAAATACTGCTTCTACCAATTATATTCGATTAAATGCCAGGGGAAAGCAACTGGATGAATTTGAAAATGTAAAAGCAATTTTATCTTTGTTAGAGAACAAATTTGGAGAAGAAATTAAAGAAAATCAAAAATTTGTATACCAATATGATCAGAAGTATATTGATATTTTCTATAAGGAATGCTCAGAAGAGAAAAAATTAGAGGAAAAAACAAAACAAATTAATGATAAGACCCTCAAACTGTTGATGAATACATATATTCTCCTGCGGTCTATTAGAGGTGAAGCCAAGGATGAACATATAACATTTGATGTTTATTATTCCATCATATATTCCGAATCCCAAAAAGATGATATATCGGAATTTTGGAGAGAATATTTTGAGTTTTTAAATATTTTGCTAACAACAATAGCTGGTGATGGTGGAATTCAAAAGCGCATGATATTATTCTGGGAACAAATATATGAGTCTAAGACAAATGATTCTGATAACCTGGTATCTAGCTTGCGGTATGTTTATTATTATTTCAAATCACAACAGCAATATGCCAACATAAATAAGCTTGAACAATTAGATTATGTACTTCTTAATCTGAAATATAAGGAGTGGAAAAAGGCCGGGTTTCAAACAATTGAATTAATGGCTCAGTATAGTGCAGAATATCCAGATGTATTCGAATTCTTTGCTCAAGAAACGCCAGATAAAGTGATTGCAAAGTTGAAAGTGCATAAGGATAATTGTGGGACTACTGATGTAAATGATATAAAAGTCAGATTTAAAGAGCAGTGTATTAAAGCAAGAATTATTATGAGGCTGAATGAAGATTACCAGCTGTTTGCATCATTAGAAGAAAAATCGGGTGAACGGCAAATTCAATATTTATTAAGTATATCTGATATGTGGGTAAATGAAATTACGAAAGAGAAGATAGATGGTTTATTGAGATATATGGAGGTGGCAGATAGATTTCTTTGCAGTAAGTCAAAACAAGAACAGCTACTTTGGAAAAAGCTCTTCGCTGTAGCGAGTTACTGGGATGAAAATAATAATAATTTATTGACCTCCAATATGATAAATCAACAAATAAGTGCCAAGAATGAGTCAGGAAAACGAAATATTCATTATTGGAAAGATAATTATTATTTCATAAATGATGATATGGAAGATAAAAATAAGGAAGGTCATAAGCTAAATGAGGAAAAAAATAAGCTTGTAAAAAGAGCATATGATATTTGGATAGCCAATGGTTTATCAGACGACCAACAGAGAAAAGGTTGGTTAAAGAATCAATTTGCAGATTCGGAATATGAAGCAAGTTGGTTAAAGTATGCAGTTGATAGAAATCGTTCGGAGCTATTGGATAACACTGTTTCGTATGACGAAGTACAGGGAAAAGTTTATATTGATATTAAGCATAACTATAGAAATCCCAAATGGAAATATAATTTCTTCTCAACAGTTTATATGTATGATTTTATAGATAATAATTCAAAATACAAATATGATAGTTATAGTTCCTATGTCTGGGACTATTACGGGAGACCCTTTTCTGCAACAAAATATGAGAATGGTGTTCTATTGGGATCAGATTTAAATATTATTAATCAGTTTGGTTTGCGGTTATTATGGAGTGGAGATGAATTAAAATATTTATCTTACCAATTTGGTGGACAAATAGGACGAGTAAGAGGTGTCTTTGGTTATATGCACGCCATTGATCTTCCATATGAACCTAATTCTAGTATCACGATTACTCATAAGGAAGTGGTAATTACAGAGTTTTCTCATGGGAATCAGTATAAGCAATACAGATATAATCTTAATAATTCCGGTGAAATATCCGATATCGAAGTTAAAATACAGGATTTCGAAACGAAAGTTAACGAATATAAAAATATAGATGATGCCGATTATGCGATCTGGGATAAACGTAGCTACACATACAACTATGAGGATGTATTTAGACATAAATACAAAAATAGTAGTATATCGCAAATTAATAAAGAAAGCTTTGTTGATGATGAAAGGCTCCATTATATTGAATGCAAATATCTTCTCAACTAATTCAAATTAAACCCAGAGTGAGGCATCATCAGATGATGTGAACGGATAACCCGTAGTGATGTCCTGTCAGTGCAAACTAATAAATAGACAACTTTATATTTATAGACACTTAAAAAACATACACCTTTCAAACCAACTACTGGACAGCTTGTCAGTCAGAATCAGGAGAGCATACGCAGTCAAATGGTGGACATTATGGTTTAGTAGTAACATTAGTGTTCATATATTCCGTAGTTAGAGTCCATGACAAAAATAATTTGTAATATGGTCTAATACCGCGGAAAGTCTAGAAGAAGAATATTGATGTAAAACTGATGTAAAACATCAACAAAAACGATTGGAATGAAACCATCCAGAGCGGAGAATGAATGAAAAAAATCCCGTAATATCAAGGTTTCTGTAGGTTGTAACAGATCTCATCCCAGGATAATATGTTCCCGCATACGGTGCATGTGGAGTCGGTGGCTTTGTTGGTGAGGGATGTAACAGAAGAATGTAAATGAAAACAAGGCGAAGTCGAGAGCGCAGCTGCAGCAAGAGTATGCAATGACCAGTCATATTCGCCCGGAAACTTCGGACACTGAAGTATTACGAAACGCCGAGCAGAGGATAATATCATAAAATATATTTGTAAAAATTTTGGCGAGTAACATAGAACGTCTATTTTTTGTGGACGAGCACGGGGAATTAAATTTTATCAGGGATTTCCCTGAATATTAATATCCGATTATATATTGGATTCATTGGTTGGCTATATGCTTTTCCATTATATCTGGCCATTAATTAGAAGCGTTCGCCAACCACATATCTGCATAATAAAGCTCTTACGAAGTAGGTCTATGCCTATTATCCGTGAGGGCTCTTTCTCATTTATTAATGATCCTGCAAAAAGTCAGCCCCATATGGAACCTTCGAGGGTACCATATGGGGCTCTTTTTGTTTCCGCAAATTGCGGAAGCATGGCGCAGGGACAAGTTCCTGCGCTTTTTCACATTCAGTTAAAGGAGAGAAATGCAATGAAAGCAAAAACAGAGTGGAATAATATTTCTTTTTCGGAACGATAAAAGAGCAGCGAGTTAGACGAGCGTAGCCCCTAGGCTCCACCATAAAAAAATCGTGAAGATCATCGTGGTCACACTTTTGATCACAGTGCTTATTTTTTTCATGCCGATGACACGAATACATAGCAAACCGCCCTGTTCGCAATGTTGCGAACAGGGCGGTTTGCTATGTCATAGAGGGCAGCTTGAAAGTTAGAGTCAACCTGCACTTTACAAACTATCTTGTACATTTTTAAGGATAACTTATTAGTAGAGCAGTTACACAAAAAATAAGATTACTCTGCTACAACTTGTTTGCCTGCAATCCGGCCGAATGTGAAGATATCAGCGATGGCATTACCGCCAAGACGGTTTGTACCATGAATGACCCCTGTTACTTCACCTGCAGCGAACAACCCAGGGATGACTTCGCCTTTTTCATTCAAAACGCGAGTCTTCTCGTCGATCACCAAGCCGCCCATTGTATGGTGAACGGAGGGTACAGCTTTTTCGATGTAGTAAGGGCCTTTTTCAAGAGATTTCAATCCACCGCGATGTTTGAAATCAAGGTCTTTACCTGTTTTCGCATAATCATTTACTTTATTAATCGTTTCTTTCAAAGTGTTCACGTCAATTTTAAAGAAATCAGCGGCCTCTTCAATCGTATCGGCTTTAAAGAGCAAGCCTTGTTTAACGAGTTGATCGTATTCGTCTTGATGAACTTCTATCGTTTTACCGATATCCTCAATGCCTTGATTCCATAATTGATACGTATATCCACCCGTTTGGGCAAGAATTGCTTTAGAAATAACGTCACGACGTTCTAATTCCTCAACGAAGCGCTTGCCTTCTTGGTTAATCAGGATCGCACCATCGAAGCGGGAGTCTGCAACCAGAGAAATAACACCTGTCTCAGGATTACAGATTGGATACGTTTGAATACTCTCCATGTTTGTCAGTTTGGCGCCAATCGTTTCTGCCATAACGATACCATCACCTGTAGATCCTGGTGTATCGGTAGTCATATATTTTTCATCCATTGTAGGGTTATACTTCTTACGCATCTCTACATTGGATCCAAAACCACCGGTAGCGATGATGACGCCTTTGTTCGCATGGAATGTGATTTTGTCGCCAGTACCCGAAGTCGCAGTTACACCTGTTACTTTGCCGCTTTCGTCCTTCAGCAAGGTTTCGGCTTTCATATTCGTTTTGATCGTGATTTGATCAGCGTCTGTTTTGGCTTTTAACTTAGTAATCAATTCAACACCTGTATGACCTACAGGAATCAACGCACGTTTTCTGGAATGGCCACCAAATTGGAACAGATGATCAGGTAAGAACTCTACCTTGATATCATCGCGCAGCCATTCGGCAGATGCTAGAGCATTGTCGGCAAGAATACGAACCATCTTTGGATCCCCGAGGTTGTCTCCGCCTTTCATCGTATCATTATAGAACAAGTCAGCCGTGTCATCTGTGATGCCAAGAGCACGTTCAACCCAGTTGTCAGGCGCATTCATCTCACCACCGGAAATCAATGTGTTGCCGCCAACAGCTGGCATTTTCTCGAGCAGAACTACATTAGCTCCAGCGCTCTTCGCTTCGATAGCCGCACTAAAGCCAGCACCCCCGGCACCGATGACGACAACATCATAGGTTTGCTCGGCTTCTTCTTTGTCTTTGCTTCCACTGACTGCAGCGCCAGCGACAAGGGTAAGTCCAGACTTCGTAATGGCATCTTGAATGGCTTCGAGATATCCTTTGCTTGTAACTGTAGATCCGCTAATGGCATCAACTTTTGCGCTGTTAGTTGCCATGACCTCTTGCTTGAGCTGCGTATAAACAGGTTCTGCAAGTACTTCATTTTCCTTATGCTCTGTTACTTTAATGTCAGTGATCTTGTTATCTAATAAGGAGACTTGTACTTTAATATCGCCATGTTTACCTTGCCCAACTCCTTCAAAGACTTGAACTCCGTTTGCATCTGCAGCGGGCTCTGCATCTTTACTGCCGCAAGCAGCAAGCGTGAACATAAGACTGAGGACTAGTAGAATAGATAACAGCTTTTTCGTGTGAGTTCGCATAATATCTCCTTCATTCTGTTGTGGATTGGTTACATACACTAGGGAGAGGAAGATTTGCTGGGCAAATCCTTTATCTCTGGCCTAGACATGAATGTTATTTCATGTGAAAATATGCACAAGACCTATTATAGATTTAGTACAGCATTATGTATTTGCACAGATTAGTGTTTTTTTGTCTTTTTCGGGCATGTAAGAAACGGATATTGTGAAGGGCTATGATTACAATGAAATCAATTCACTTAAAAATTACGTTAATCGCAGGAGGCTGCTTCTTGCTGCTGTTCGTTGCATTGCTTGTAACAATATATTTGGAGATGAACCATACGGTTGTCCCTTTGAATAAGAACTTAACGCAGCAAGTGGTTACTGCACGCAGCGACCAGATTGATTATTGGTTTAATCAGCGCATTGGAGAGATAGACATGCTTGCTTCTCTAGCTTCGGACCATCATTGGACACGAGATGAATTGCTGCAAGAGTTCGATAAGTTCGAGGCGAAGAAGCAAGTAGAGTACGAATCCATACGCGTGGTGGATATTCACGGAAATTCCTGGTCAGCAAGGGATAAGCCTTTTTCGATACTAAACCGACCCTACTATCGAAAACTGCTGAATTCAGATTCCAATTATGTGGTGAGCAATCCGATCGTGTCCAAAGCGAATGCAGCCGAAATCGTCGTTATTCTCTATCGCGTGAATCCATCGGTGAATGATGAGGTAGCTTATATTGCCGCAGCCGTCTCCGTCAAGAAGATGAAGGAGATTGCTCAAGATGTAATGCTATATGACCAGTCAGGCCAGCTTATCGTCGATTGCAGAGAGCTGGGTGAAGGAGATGGAGCAGAGGATGCAGCAGATAAGAAGAACATGAGTGTATTTGAGGCTCCAATTCAAAATGTGGAAGGCTGGAAGTTAGTACTCAAAGTACCGAATTCAAGTCTATCGTTAGCGGTGATCAAAACCCAACGGACTGCATTGCTGGTAGGCATTCTTATCGGTAGTGCGTTTATCGTCTTTCTGCTGCTGCTTGCTTCTTCCATTATTCGTCCAATTCAGTCGCTTCGCCAGGTAATGGAAAATGTGCAGAACGGCAACCAAACCATACGTGCAGATGTTACGCGCTCGGATGAGATCGGCGATCTTGGACGAAGCTTCAATGACATGCTTGTTCAATTATACGCTGTGGAGCAGGACCGAAAGGAGATGGAACTCAGACTGATTCATGAGCAGATCAAGCCGCACTTTTTATACAACACATTGGATACGATCCAGTGGATGGCAACGGAACATGGAGCAGACAATGTGGTGGAGATGGTGGAAGCGCTTAGCGCGTATTTCCGATTAGGGCTTGGAACAGGCAGTCCCTACATTCTGCTTGATCAGGAGTTGTACCATGTCGAGAGTTATCTTCATATTCAAGGTGTGCGATATGAGGAGATTCTGGACTACGAGCTTCGATATGATGAAAAGCTTGCTCAGTGCCAAGTCGTTCGCTTCATGCTGCAGCCTTTGGTGGAAAATGCGATTTATCACGGGATTAAGCCACTTGGGGATCAAAAGTGCAAAATTTCGATTACAGCATATCAACAGGCCGATGATTTGGTCATTAAGGTTGAAAATAATGGGGTTATGATTCCGGAAGAGAAGCTTGAGCAGATAAATCAAGCCCTTCTTGATGATGCATATGATCGTTCTGCCACAGGCTTTGGGCTATACAGTGTAAACCATCGCATTCGACTAGCTTACGGGGTGCCATATGGCCTTGCAGTGAAGAGCGAAGATGGGATTACCGTTATGGTCATTCGAATACCTTTGGACGGGGAGTGGAATGAAGATGTGGAAGATTGTCATCGTCGATGATGAAACGATCATTCGCAAAGGCTTGCGACAATACATTGAGGAGAGTCCGTATCTTTTTGAGGTTGCAGGAGAAGCGAAAAGTGCAAACGAAGCATTGAATATGGTGGAGGAAGCCCCACCACATGTATGTCTTGTGGACATCAACATGCCGAATATGAATGGGCTCGATCTGATGAATATATTGCGCGAACGCTGCCCGTCGGTTCTGGTTGTCATCATCAGCGGGTACGATAACTTTGAATATGCGCGTCAAGCCGTGCAACTGCAAGCATTCGATTATGTATTGAAACCTGTGCCGAAGAGTGATCTGAACAAGCTGCTTCATCGGATCGATGAGCATCTTCAGGTAAAATATCCTTTGCATTCACATGAAGACAGGGTGGATAAGGAGCGGGAGCTTCCCGGGTATACAGGGGATGGAACAGTGCTTATCCAAAAAGTGACCGAGTATATTGACAGTCATTATCAGGATCCGGAGCTGTCTATTACTCGAGTAGCAGCACTATTTCATATCAACCAAACCTATCTTAGTAAGCGTATGAAGCAAGAAATCGGTGCTTCATTCCTTGACTATGTCACCGAGCTTCGGATATCGAAGGCGAAGGAGATTCTGGATGACGTAATGCCGAATATCAAAATCGGGGATCTGGCCGTGAAGGTAGGGTATAAGAGCCAGTACTATTTTAGTCGTGTGTTTAAAAATAGAGTCGGCTCAAGCCCCTTAGAGTACAAAAAGCATCCGTTCGGTTATGGATAGGAGGGCCATTCTCGTCCCTCTGCAGCACGCCATAGATGTTATGCTCGGAGTTGCCTTCTATCAAAACGGTTGGGTTTTAAACATGAGCGAGAAGATGAAGTTAAAGCATCCAATAGTGAAATATTTTTATGAACTAAGGCGTCAAGAGCAGATAAACTGTCTGGAAGTGTCTTAGGGCTCCTCATATAAGTTTGTTCACATTGTCCACCCACGCATGTGGAGAGTGTCGCTCTACTGGTAAGGAAGGATACAGTGCTATGAAATCCTTATATTTATTGGACTTTACGGACAAGTATGAGAAAAAATGTTGTTAAAGAGATGGCATCATTGCCGTCTCTTTTTTGTTTCACTTTTTTAGCATTGCTCTGACTCTGGTTCCCGCTGCCGCATCCTACGATCACAAGCATGAAAGACTGCACGAAAATTAGTGTTGATGCTTATGTTTAACCCCTCTCTGCTCTGCTAGGTGACAGGCATCATAGACGTACCTGCGTGATGTTGCTACGATGTTCCATGGAAATTAAGTGAAAGTGATCACAAGAAATTACAGAAGGAGTCATTTATCGTGAAAAGAATCGTAACCCTAAGCACCCGCAAACTGATGGATACCGCAAAACACGGCGGATGCGGCGCATGCCAGACCTCTTGCCAGTCCGCTTGTAAAACTTCCTGCGGCGTTGCAAACCAGAAGTGTGAAAATGCAATGAACAGATAGGATTCGGAATTTTACCGCCCATTGCTCTGCTGATGGGCGGCTATTTTTAAGAAATGGATACTATCCCTAAAGGATGGCGAAGCCGTTTCTACTTGTGTGCAAAAGGAGCTTGATTAGTAAGTATGATTCATCAATATAAACTAAACGGATACAATATCGTGCTCGATACCTATAGTGGCTCGGTGCATGTTGTTGATGACCTAGCATATGAAATTATAGCGGATTATGAGAAAACTTCTGTCGATCAAATCGTGACAACAATGTTGGATAAATATAAAGATGATTCCAGCATTTCCGAGAGCGACATTCGAGAAACCATCGTGGATATCGAGGCGCTTATAAATGATGGACAGCTTTTTACAAAAGATGAGTATGAGAACCTCTCGCTCGATTTAAAAAAACGAAAAACTTATGTCAAGGCACTCTGCCTCAATGTTGCGCATACCTGTAATTTGTCATGTGACTATTGCTTCGCTAGTCAGGGGAAATACAACGGAGATCGAGCAATCATGAGCTATGAGGTTGGACAAAAAGCTATCGATTATCTGCTTGAAAACTCAGGTCATCATCGAAACCTGGACATTGACTTTTTCGGCGGGGAACCACTTTTAGCCTGGAAAGTGGTTAAACAGATCGTAGCTTATGCAAGAAGCAAAGAACAAGAATACAAAAAGAAGTTCCGCTTCACCTTCACGACGAACGGGATGTTGCTGAACGATGAGGTCACTGAGTTTTTAAATCAGGAAATGTACAATGTCGTATTAAGCCTGGATGGAAGAAAAGAGGTTCATGACCGGCTTCGCCAAACGGTTAACGGAAAAGGCAGCTATGATCATATTCTTCCGAAGTTTCAGGAATTCGTTCGTAAGCGCGGAGACCAAGAGTACTATGTACGAGGAACCTATACGCGTAATAATGTCGATTTCACCAACGATATATTTCATATCGCAGACCTTGGTTTTGACAAGATCTCGATGGAACCAGTCATCTGTGATCCAAAGGAACCTTATGCACTTACCGAGGAGGACCTGCCGGAGATCTACAACCAGTACGAAATTCTCGCCAAGGAAATGATTGGACGTGATGAGCAGGGCAAGGGGGTTACCTTTTATCACTACATGCTTGACCTCTCGGAAGGACCTTGCATCCAGAAGAGAATTACTGGCTGTGGTTCAGGAACCGAATATCTTGCTGTCACCCCCTGGGGAGAGCTTTTTCCTTGTCACCAGTTCGTCGGGGATGAAGAATACAGCATGGGAAACCTCTGGGATGGCATCACAAAACCTGAGCTGCAATGTCAATTCCAAGAGAGCAACTGCTACTCGAAGCCGGAATGCAAGGACTGCTGGGCTAAACTCTACTGCAGCGGTGGTTGTCCTGCCAATGCACTGCACGCGACGGGTTCCCTGGTCGGAACCTATGATTTCAGCTGTGACGTCTTCCGCAAAAGAGTCGAATGTTCCATGATGGTGAAGGTGGATGAATCTATTAGAGCGATGGAAGAGCAATCTAGCTAGTTAACGTAACGGATGAATAAACTATAACCGAGAAATAGACACTTTTAAATAAAGTGCCTTTCTCGGTTTTTGTATGAATTTAGAGAAGGAGGACCGTAAAACAAGAAAGGGATCGGTTTCTGTAAAGGGCAGATCACTAATCGTTTTTTAATCTGAATCTATGGAATAAATTCTGTGCGTTGCTCGATAAATTTGGAAGCAAGGAGCAGGGCGGGGCTAAAGAAGTGAAGAGATTGAGGATCGGATGTATGGAGAAGGGGCAAACCCGGAGCCAACAAGCCTGTCCTCTGTTTTGTTATAGAAAGTGGAATTACATGTCCCAGAGCAAATTGAAGCAATAACTGGAGGGGGTTCTCAGTCATGCGCTAGAGGGAATTGGATAAAATGTGAAAAATATATGCCCAGTTGTAATACTTTCACCATGTTCATTACTCCCAAAATAAGCAAATATAGATACAGAAGCTGATACGATAATGCAGCCGTTTAAAAAATCATCGAGCTGTTCTGATTGTTATTGAAGGAATTATAGGAAGAGGTGTTGTGAACGATGGTTATTTTCTTCGATAGAGCTAAACGGCCGCTTTGGGAGGGCAGGCCCTCCATTTACTCCCATATTCAGGTACAAGGAGAATCCGTGGACGGATCGCTGCCGGATGACGAAGAATTCTGGTCCGGTGATAAACTCAGATGGGTAGCGGGCGGTTTGGATGGAGCTTTTGGACATCATGCCGGACCTGCTAAGATGACGGATGAGGCAAGAGAGCTGGTTCGCCTGCTGGCGAAGCAATCCAGAAAGCCTAAGAATTCAACAAGAAAAGCCCTATATGCTAAGCTTGTGAAGACAGATATAGGAGGAATGATGGATGTCGTTCTGGATGAGGTACGCAAGCAGCCCGGGATACAGCCGGACTCCGTATTCCATGAAGCGAAATGGTTAGCGGAGAATGCGGCGCACCGAAATGTCGTCAAATTCGGGATTGCCTTACTGGGCCTTTTTCAAAACGAGCAAGTTAAGGATTTGCTTCTAACGTTGGGGAGACATGAGGAATTTACGCTTTATGCCGTGGTTGCGATTCATAATGGAATGGAAGACAGCAATCAAGTTCTATTTGAATTGGCTCAACAGGTTCATGGATGGGGGAAAATACATATCGTCGAGAGACTTGACCCTGCTAGTCAGGAGATAAAAGATTGGCTGCTGCGGCAAGGATGCCACAACAACGTCATGAACGAATATTTAGCCTGTATTTGTGCTAGAAATGGTGGCTTGAGGGAGGCACTTTCTGCTGACCAGGTAGATAGTGCATTATTGGATGGGGCAGCCGATATCATTGAAGCGCTATTGAATGGCGGGCCTGCTGAGGACATGGATGATTATGAGCATGCTCCACAGGTGTTATTTGATTACGTGAGGCTCACTGGGAAGATAGGAGGAACTGCAAAGCATCTGTCAGCTATATTTAGCATTTACGATTTCCTGGCTGAGGATGAGGAGAAATGGACCGAACGGATGTCTGCGGGCTGGAGCGAGCAGTTAAGAAGCGATATCAGCGATGCTTGCCAATCGATTATGGCTAACATCAAGTGGATGAGTATCGTTATGGATGCTGTTAACAGCGGTGATTCGCCGGACCGTTACTATGGCGTAGCTTGTGCTGAAAAGCTTGGCATTGATATTTGGGACACTCTCTACAATCAGCTTGCAGCCAACCCGCTACAGGATTTCTATTACTATCAGCTCATGAAATCGAATGATCCAAACCGAATTCATAAGTTCGTTCAATTCGCCATCGAACACCTTCCTTTGCAACAAATCGCAACTGGACCAGGGAATGAGATGGGATTCGGCGAAGAATATGCAGCACATAGGAAATTGGGAGCTATCTTGCAGAGCCTGGACCGGTTCGAGGGGATAGGGGCAGAGTTGATCCTCACTGGCCTGAATAGTCCAGTGACCTCCAACCGGAACATAGCGATTAAGACATTGGAGAGCTGGGACGTTTCATCATGGGGGGAGAAGCTGGTTCACGCAGTCTCTAATTTATCAGTAGTCGAGCCTGACGACTCGGTAAAAGAACGGCTAGACCAACTCCGTGAGGCAAAGGGGTTGTAAGTATGAGGAATATTCATGATGGAGGAGCTGAATGGTTGTATGGCTTATATAAAAAGAACGTACTATTGTATTGAATATTCTGGCTTTGGTGGACAGAAGAGTTGGTGAGAAGCGGTTTTTGAGCATGGCTGAGAAGATAGTGTTGAAGCAACCGGTTGTGTGATGTTTTTATGAGTTGCGGGGTGGGACGTTAAGCAATAAGAGTGAAGTTAAGGACGTGGTATGCTTTCACGCCCTTTTTATTTTAGAGTGAGTATGTTAAACGAAATTGAATAGACGATGTGTTTTTCTTATTTTCGGTAATACAACTTTAACCTACTGTGGAATTCAGATTAAATTAAACACAAGGCGATTATGTCAGCCAATAGATTGTAAATACCCCTTTAGTTCCTCCCATCCCCCGGTTTCATCATTAGATTTGATGCGGATCAACTTGAATTCAGTGTATGAACATAAATCATCTTTCATTTTGTCATTCAAAATTGTTTTTGGATCCCGGCGATGATAACTTCCGTCGTATTCAATAGAGCAGAGCGGCTGCAAAGATTCCCTTTCGTAAATAACAAAGTCCATGTGACTCGAAAAGTAGAAGTTTTTTAAAGAATAGTCTAATGGTAGATTGATTGATAATACATCTTTTATGGGGACTTTAGGAAAGACAAGCAAAGGCATACCGCCAAGGAATATTAGCAGTTTATTATAAATCATCCGCTCACCTTCATGCATGAGCTTAATACGGTTTTCTTGCCGGATAATCTGGTTAAATGCAATGGATAATTCAATTGAGGGGCGATGAAAATTGCTTGCTTCAATTGTATAAATATAACGGCTCAATTTCGTTAAATAACCTTGCCCGTTATCAATTTGTGCAAGATTTCCGACAAGCATGAAATAATCAAGTGCACGGGTAAGGGCTACATTAATTAACCGGTAGCTGTTCTGTACAAAGTTAATCTGAAAAGATGTTGAACCTTGTGAAATCACTGTGCTGAAAATAATAGCCTTACATTCACCGCCTTGAAACGTATGAACAGTTCCTATTTTTATATTAGGTTTTCCGCTGAACATTTTTATGAGATGTTCTTTCTGAGCTGAGAAAGGTGTTACGATACCGATCTGATCAATGCCATTTTGTTCAAGTTTATTCACGATTGTATGGATTTCATTTAATTCATGATGATTGATCGTTCCTGATACAGAACCGTATACATTAGTAGAATATATTCCGGCTGTATAGGGGTGTCTCTCTGGTTCATGACGCATCATCCGTAAGCGGTTATGGTAAAATTGCTGATTGCTGAAGGACGCAATGGATGGAATGCAGCGATAGTGGTAGTTGAGGAGGTGTGTACCCCCTTCGCTTAGTTGGCACGCCTGTTCAGCTCTTTCGAATGCAGAATTATTCAGATAACAATAAGGTTCAGGGTCTATTCCTGGCGCATGTGTTTCAAACAAGTTTCTGCTAAAAGTATCCTCAATCGAAACAATATGACTCAATTGATTGGTATCCCCGAATAAACAGGCCTTACGTGCAGACTGGAGCAAGCAAAAAATACTTGGAATCGAACACTGGGATGATTCATCTATGATAGCAAGATCTAAGGACATTCCGGCTGGAATACAGTTGCGTGCAGATAGACTGCTAACGAGGAGTACAGGGAACAGTTTAAGGAAAGAAGGAAAAGCAGACGAGCTGTTTCTAATATTTCCTTTCTCACGCAGCTCTTGAATAAGCCCTTTGATTTTTTGGAGCTCTTTCATATCTTTGAGAACAGGACTGGCACTGTGAAGCCACTGGTACTGCAAAAGGTGCAGGTCAATTTCATTTTTCTTCTTATATAAATTCTTCAGGTCAACTGAGGCATCCTGTTGTTGTTTCTTTATCGAAGCCAGCTCTTCTACAAGTTGAGAGCAGCGTAATTCAAGGTTGATAACTTTGATAATCTCCTCACAGAAGGCCAGGGATTGAACCGGGGTGCTGCTGTCAATATGCTCCCAGAGCTGTATTGCACCAATGGACCTTAGCTGCTTTTTCATACGGAATTTCAAATAGGTATGTATTCTTCCGGCTATGTATGAACGAAACCTTCTGAATATATCATTGCCGTACAGTTGCAGCGGTTTATCTAACAGTTCACGTAAACGAAACTCTATTTTTTCATTGGCGATTGAAATGGACTTTAAATCATTTTTCATAGGGATCAAGTGATTCAGACGTAATCTGTCATTTAGAACATTAATTAGGTCTTGAAGCTGATTAATTGTGCTGGTCATATCAATAATTTGGTTCTCTATTTGTTCAGCACGAGTTATTTCATCCATTAAGGCTTGGCTCTTATTTTTATAATCTGAGTAAGTCTCTGCAGAAAGCACATTATATTGATTGTTGTTCACTATCTCTATCATACGGTCTAAAGCAGACTGAAGCGGTACTGCAGCTTCTTTGTTTTTTGCAATATTTCCTAAACGGACGTAGCCAAAGAAATACTTGCTTATTCCGTTAGCATCGAGTTTCTCCACAATATTATCTACGGCCTGGTTATTTGTACTTGCAATGACACAAGTTTCTTGATGATTGACCTGATTGGCGATTAAGTTCAGAATAGTCTGTGTTTTGCCGGTGCCTGGAGGTCCTTTAACAATATTAATCGTATGATTTATATCATGCAGAACAGTATTTTGAGGGAGATTACCAGGTACAATATGAATTAGCATTTGATCGTCAGACATATTTGGTACAGCATAGCTATGGTTTAGATAACTCTTTAAAACGGGACTCGGTTCAAACTTATCGTTCAAGATCCCCTGAATCTCTTGTGAGATATGGTAATTACTAAAGTCAGAATTCTTTGCCTGGAATACAGTATAGGCTGTTACGATTCTTGTTTCTTCGAGATCTGCAATCTCAAGCAGTTGTGTAATCATAGTATTGTCATCCAAAAAACAGGTAGGATTTGAGGAGAATTGTTCTTTTAGGTTAGTGAGGATGTTTAGAGACTGCTTATCAGCCAATGATTTATACACTTCCTGATGAAATCCGCATTGATCAGCTTTATAAAGATTATGATCTGATAGGAATGTTGAATTACTCCACAGAATTAATGGGAGATAAATAAAGCCGCCTTTCTTATTTACTCTCAATAGAGGGTAGCCAAACATAATTGTTTGATCGTCTTTTAAATCATGGCTTAGTTTTTCATACCGTTCAACGACAAACTCTATGTTTAATGGATCTATTTGAGCCTGGTTTAGATCGGAAGGTTTGAGTTGGGTTGAATAATAGCTTTCATATTTTAAGCATTCTAAATAATACTGGAGCAGGTTCTTGGTAATCATTTAGTTCTCCTTATGGGAAATAAAGTATGTATATTTATATTATCCTATAAAAGTAATGAATTTGATATGGGGTAATCAACATACAGATTAGGAGTTGCGTGTACTACAGGTGATTTTAGAGATAATTGGCGGGAGTTGCCCAGTACGTTATTCTGATAATCTGATGATACCTGTGCCGATATAAAAAGCTGGTGAGTAGCGGGAACAGGATAGTGGAAATTATTCCGATAAAGACCTTCCTGGATTATATTATAGGTGAGGTGAGCTTAGCTTAGCGTAAGCGATTGAAATACAATAATGGGCGTTACTCCTAAAATGTGCAGTTATCTTTTTTGGTACTTTGATAGTAATACAACAGGTGGAAAAGCTTTATAGAACAGCGTAACTTATTCATGCTGGTTAACGCTGTTCTATTTTGTTATTATAAATATACGAACATTAGTTTTTATTAAGGTTAAAATTTGATTGAGGCAGGGTAACAATAATGAATAAAGCACCAACTATTTTTTCATTTTTTTCGGGAGCGGGATTTTTGGATCTTGGCTTTGAAAAAAGTGGATTTAATGTTGCATTTGTGAACGAATATCATCCGCCATTTATGGAGACATATCAGTATTCCCGTAATCACATGGGGATGTCACAGCCGGAGTACGGGTATCACTTAGGAGATATCACCGAGTTTGAGCGTAATCCTAAAAGTGAGCTCTTGTCAAAATTGATTAACCAAACCAAAAGTGAGGATCGGCTTGTTGGATTCATTGGCGGACCTCCATGCCCCGACTTTTCAGTAGGCGGTAAGAACAAAGGGCATGAAGGGGAGAATGGGAAGCTGTCTGCAACTTATATTGACTTAATTTGTAAACAATCCCCTGACTTTTTTTTATTTGAGAATGTTAAAGGGTTATGGCGTACCAAAAAACATAGGGCTTTCTATGAACTGATGAAAGATAAGCTACATTCCCACGACTATGTTACAACTGAACGGTTAATTAATTCCATTGAATATGGTGCACCTCAACTCAGGGAACGTATTATATTAATCGGCTTTAAGAAAAGCTTGTTGAATAAGCTCGGGATTGAGTTAGAAGCAGGTCAGACACTCACTGATGTGTTCCCATGGGAAGATCATCTTAAGTATCACATTGAAGAAATTAATGCAATGCCATGGCCGGGAATGGAACCGTTCGCTGAGAATGGAAAACGTGAAAGACCAGCCGGCATCAGTGAAGAATTAACCGTTGATTTCTGGTTTGAGAAAAATGATGTCGGGAATCATCCTAATGCCCACCAGCATTTTACCCCACAGGCTGGATTGGCCAGGTTTTTAACCATTCCGGAAGGGGATGATTTGAAGAAGTCTTATAAGCGGCTGCATAGATGGAGACCTTCTCCGACTGTGGCTTACGGTAATAATGAAGTACACCTTCATCCCTATAAAGCCCGCAGATTATCTGTTGCTGAAGCATTGGCACTGCAAAGTTTACCAAAGGAATTTCAATTACCTCAAAACATCACGTTATCCAACGCATTCAAAACAGTAGGTAATGGGGTTCCTTATGAAGCATCTAAAGGAATTGCTGTAACTATTCTGGATTTTTTGAAGGTGGGAGAGTATGGAGAAGCTAACCGCAGCTAATCTTGTACATGAAATTGGTATGTTACCAAGGGATGGTATTTTTAATTATATTAATAGCAAAACACCAACTTTGGTTAAGATCATTAATATTGTAAGACCGCAAGGGCCGATTAAAATTCAAAGAATTAGGCCTAACAAAGGTGAAACTTGGGAAAAGGCGAAAGTTCAGTCTATATCTGTTCCAATGATTTGGAGACTAGCTAATGCCTTAATGCCAGATCATCCGATAAATGTAGACAGGATATTTGGCGGCAGCTACAATACCCGGTCTGCTCTAGAAGCTCTACTGGTGCATACACCGCAATTTTATTATTGTTATCCTGGACGCATAGAGAGTATTAGTTCAAAAAATAAGATCAAACCTGGTCATAAACACTTGATGTGGTGTCCGGATCACCCTCATGCTCCCAATATGCTGGTAAAAGCAGAAGTTGAGATGGTTATCTCGGAGGTACCAAGTACTGAGATTGTTTATGATGCTCTAGTTCTTCCGGATGAATATCATAGTCCCGGACTAGACATAGAACTGAAACGCAGACACTCCCAAATGCAAATTGCACTTATAGAAATCGGGCAGCACCTTGGCTTTAAAACATGGGTTGCCCAGAACGATAAAGGAATAATATATAAAAATCAGAAGCTTGGTGAAATGGAAGGCGTAATTGGATCATTGAGAAGAGAAGAAAATTTGATGTCGTCTTTTAATGAAGCTCAAAAAGCGGCTTTACTTATTGATTGTATCTGGTTTAAAAATGGCAGACTAATGCCAGCGGTAATGGAAGTTGAGCATAGTACAGGCGTGACGAGCGGCTTAACCCGTATGAAGGGGTTACAGGATGCACTTCCGCCGTTTCCTACCCGTTATGTTATCATTGCACCGGACGAGGACAGGGAGAAGGTTTTTAGAGAAGCATCACGCCCGCAGTTCCAGTCACTAAATGCAAGGTTCTTTCCTTACAGCGCAGTTGAAGAGATGTATGCCCTTTTTAAACGGCGTAATATTAAAGGTGTTACAGAAGAATTCCTGGATAGTTACATGGAGCCAATTCTGGTCCAGTTAGCTTGATATTGAACAAGCAATGTAAATACTCAGTAAAGTTTTCCCGGGTTTAAGTTTGGATCCATATCCATCATGATGGAAGTGATATTATGGCTGACAAAATAAGCAAGGAAAAACGAAGTGAAAATATGAGGGCAATCCGCTCTGTGTCAATGCTGGAAAATTTGGTTACAAGAGCAGTTTGGGCAAAAGGGTTACGCTTCAGGAAAAATGTTAAAGGTATGCCTGGGAAACCGGATATTGTTATAAAAAAGTATAAAACAGTTATTTTCATAGACTCGTGTTTTTGGCATAACTGTCCTATACATGGAACGATACCTAAGAGCAATACTGAGTTCTGGATTGAAAAACTTATGAAGAATAAACAAAGGGATATTAATATTAGTAACTATTACACTGGAGAAGGCTGGAGTATTCTTCGTGTGTGGGAACATGAAATCAGATCTGATTTTAACACGGCTATAGAAAAAATTACAGACTTTATAAACTTGGCTAAATCAAAGGAGTCCTTTCTGTAGGGACTCTTTTTTATTTATAAAAGAACATGAATTTTAATGTCGATAGAGAACTTATGTTCCTGTATAATCGAATTATTAATAATATCTATTTCATGTATTTAACATGTATTAATAGTAATTAGAGGGAAAACCCGAAAAAATGTCGAAGAATAAATATGGGATTTATGAAAGGGAGCACAAGAATATGCGGATAGATTTTACAATCATGAAACCGGAAATTCCGGTGTTATCCTTTTTTAGCGGTGCAGGCTTTTTAGACATCGGCTTCATGCAAGCTGGCTTTAAGACTGTCTGGTCTAATGAATATGACCGCAATTTTGTGAAGGGATTCGAATATGGTCTTAGCTCTATGACGGGACAACATCACAGAATAATAAATAATACATCAATTATCGGAATTGGGCCCAATCAAATTATGCGGGAAGCATTTCATAATACTGCAGTTCCTGATATTTTTGGAATAATAGGCGGTCCACCTTGCCCGGATTTTTCAATAGGAGGAAAGAACAAAGGGCGTACCGGAGAGAATGGTGTTCTTTCTAAGATCTATGTTGATAAAATAATGGATCTTCAGCCAACCTTTTTTTTATTTGAAAATGTGAAAGGGCTCTTTAAGACAGCAAGGCACCGTGAATTTTTCGATGATTTGAGAAGGCAGTTTTCGGAACACTATATGACTGATGTACGTATTTTGAATGCTCTGGATTTTGGAGTACCGCAGGACAGGGAACGTGTATTTATGGTGGGGTTAAAAAAGAAATGGTTAAAGAAAAAACTCGGTGTCAGAAATATTCCCAAGGATTATGAGTGGTTTCAATGGCCCGAGGATAAACATTTTGCAGGTGCAAAACAGCGGTTTGCATGGCCGCGGGAAGTGCCGTTTGGAATTACTCCTGAGAAGCCTGCCGATATTCCGGAACAATTAATGGTGGGGCCAATTATATGTGATCTGGATGAAACGGCTCTTTTGCCCAATGGTCTTGAAGGCCTAAGGCCTATGAGCGATAAATATCATGTTATACGTGAAGGTGACGTATCACGGAAAAGTTTTAAACGGCTGCACCGCTGGCGCTATAGCCCCACTGCAGCTTATGGGCATAATGAGGTTCATTTGCATCCGACACAACCGAGAAGGCTGACAGTCCGGGAAGCTCTCCGGATTCAAAGTGTTCCTGATACGTACATATTGCCTGCGGAAATGCCTCTAACATATAAGTTCAAAACAATTAGTAACGGTGTACCTGTAAAACTGGCTCATGCAATGGCGGTTGCGATCAGAAGAATGATAGAGGAGGAACCTAGATGACGCCAACAGTTAAGTTTTTTGATTTTACACCAGATCCCAAAGTGCTGATAGCTCTGACTCATACCCCAATGCTTCCATTAGATGCATTATGCGAATTAATTGATAATGCGATAGATTCGTTTCAGGCTGCCAGACTCACAGGTATAAGGATAGAAAATCCTCTAATTTCCATTGAGCTGCCAAGAAATTCAGATCTTAATAAAAATACCGGAATAATACGTATCCGTGACAACGGACCGGGCATGACGGCTGAAATGGCTGAAAAGTCAATCAGGGCGGGATTCTCAGGTAATAATTCATATGATAGTCTCGGGTTATTTGGTATGGGTTTTAATATTTCTACAGGTAAGTTCGGCAGAGTAACCAGGCTGCTGACAGTCCGGGAAAATGAAGAGCAGGCTATAGAGGTAGTAATTGATCTTGAAAGTATTAATCAGTCTAAAAATTATCAGCTGCCTGTAAATCCCGTTGATAAACCAAGGGGAATTAGTCACGGGACAGTTATTGAAATAAGCCAATGGTGGCCTGAGGGAAATGCAAACAGCCAGTTTGTCAAACGTCTCATTCATTACGGACTTCCAAAAGTGCGTTCTGAGCTCGGCCGGCGCTATGCCACAGTTTTATCCAAGCGGGAAATCAGAATAATGGTAAACGGAGAACCCTGCGAAGCATTTGAGCATTGTGTCTGGGGCTCTAACAGATATGTTGAACGGAAAGGGCATGGACAGATTCATGCCAGATATGACTTCGACCATATTATTGGGGTGCAGAGAAGATGCGGTAATTGTACAGCTTTAATTCCGGATGAAATGATTGAATGTCCATCATGTAAAACTTCAAACATCCGGAGTGTTGAGGAAAAGGTGAAAGGCTGGGTTGGTATCCAAAGATTCGACGACAGCACTGAATACGGAATTGATTTAATCAGGAATGGCAGGGCGATCCGGATAGCTGAAAAAACAGCTTTTTTTGAATTTGTAGATGAATTTAAGAAAACAATTATGGATTATCCTATTGACGGGCCATTCGGAAGAATATCAGGTGAAGTACATCTAAACCATGTCCCGGTAGACTTTCTAAAACAGGATTTTCAGCGCAGCAGCTCTGAATGGCAACGTGCCATCTCTTATTTAAGAGGGGAGAGCTCATTGCAGCCTAGTCAGCCGGGTGCGGATCAAAACAAAAGCTATATCTACAAACTGTATCAGGGGTACCGCAGAGTCAGAAAGCCGGGGAAGGCCGACTTATATATGGGATATTGGGATAGGGATTCCAATGAACCTAAGCGTATATCAAGGGATGTAGAAAAAGAATATTATCAAAAATTCTTAGAGAAATTGCCCGGATACTATGATGATTCAGAATGGTGGAAGCTGGTAGAACAAGCTGATTCCCCGCCGCTTGAAGAATTGGTTGATTGTCCGGAATGCAGCGCGCAGAATCTGAAGGAACATGATACATGCAATGTTTGCGGCTACATATTAATAGGGAAGCCATGTATTAATCCGGATTGTAAACATGAGATCCCCAAGTCAGCGTATTCTTGCCCGGAGTGTGGCATGTCCCAGGTGCCAAAAATTGAAGAACCATGGACCTGCCATGTTTGCGGTACCAAAAACAGGGCTGCTGAAAAGAGCTGTACATCATGCAGTGAGAAGAAAGGCACTGAGAATACTCTTTCAAAGGAATTCCTCTCACAGAATGCCAACAAATCTGATGATTTATCTATACCAGGCTGTTCAATTATGCTGGCTGACGGTGTTTATAGTTCACCTGTGAATGTAAATGTTTTTATTACTCAATTACCGATAAAGTCAAATCAGCAAACTGACGGGATTCCGCTGATTGTTTTTAAGGAAGAAGAAATAGATGTCTACCTGGACAAAACCCACAAATTGTTTAAATCGTTCCAGATCCGGCCTGAACAGATGATAGCTGCTGAAGTTGCACTTTACATTTATGATATGAACCGGAGACTTTCCGGAAAACAATATCACGGAAGACACGCCCTCTCAACAATTGAATGGCAGATTCTAAACAGCCGATGGTCTGATAAACTTGAGGATAGCCCGGACAAAATCCGGGAAGAAGTTTATAGATTCTTTACCCAGTTAAAAGAGAAACTTCCGGAGCTTTTAAAAGAAACAGCCACCGATATATTTGACGAGATGGACGAAGAACAGAAAAGAGCAATGGTTGATAACATGCTTAATCAAAATGCTGATATCAGCCGGCTTGGAGAGATGAAGGAGAACGGTTTATTTCTATTGTATATTGATGAGGCAGTTATTACTGATATTTTTAAAAAGTATTCGCATGTATTTTTCGATGGAGGGATATGGGAAGTTGCATACTCAAGTCCGGCGGAATTAAACGATACAATATTACACAAAGCGCAAATAAGGATCAGGAATATTTATCTTAACTGTTTAAATGATATGGTGAACTATATTAAATATCGTTCAACTGAGACAGGAATCTCTCAAAAAACAAGACTGTCATTGGAGTTTCTCCAGCAAAAGGTGATAAAGTGAGTACTTTCATCAGTGATATAATTTTAAAGTCCGGCACATGGCAGGCATTTGAAAGAGTAGTCTCACGTTTACTGGCACATGAAGGATTTGAAGGCATAAGGCTAGTGGGCCAATCCGGTGACCGCGGGGCTGATGTTCTAGCGCACCGGGCTGGTAAACGGTGGCTGTTCCAAATGAAACACTGGAAAAACAGGGTTGGTGTTGATGTTGCTGACCAGACGCTGGAGGCTATGAGAATTTACAGAGCTCAGGTTCCAGTAATTGTAGCTTTAAACGGATTTGATGAAAGGCTGAAGGAGCATCAAAGAACTCTGATGAGCAGAGGAATTCCGCTACAGCTGTGGGATACAAAGGCGCTTATCACCAGGGCGGAAAAACTTCCGGAAATGCCCGTACTTAACAGAAATCCGCGTGAGTATCAGGAGGAGGCCATTCGATCTGCAATACAAACATTTAACGAAAAGAATAAAAAGGCCCTGATTGTGATGGCTACAGGACTAGGTAAGACTTTTGTTGCATGTGAATCTGTCAGGCGGATTAACGCAATATCTCCACTGAAATTTCTTGTAATAGCCCATACGAATGAGCTTGTTTATCAGATAGAGAAAGCTTTCTGGCCGTTTCTGTCTAAGGAACAGGAAACAACGGTATGGAACGGATATGAGCAGCCTGGCGAAGAGCGTCTTGAAAAAAGTAATGCCGTTTTCGCATGTTTAAATACAGTTGCTGATTATGTCCAGAGAGGGAAAGAACTGCCGTTTTTTGATCTCATTATTATAGATGAATGCCACCATGTTGGGGGACAAATGTATAACGCCGTATTACAAGAGACTCTGGCTGGTACGGATTGCGGACCATTTCTTCTGGGGTTGACAGCAACACCGTGGCGTCCGGATGATGTTGATCTTTCAGAATATTTTGGTGAACCTCTTGTTAGTGTGGATATTGTTACCGGTTTACGTAACGGCTTTTTATCTGATGTCGATTACAGAATGTATACTGACAATATAAACTGGGAATCTCTAGGAGAGTTAAAAGGAAGGAAATTTTCGCCGCGGCATATTAACAGGACTCTGTTTATCACTGAGTGGGACGATGCTGTTGTATTTGAGCTGAAAAGGGTGTGGCAGGAACAAAGTAAACCAAGGGCAATTGTTTTCTGCGGTACGATAGATCATGCAGCTACAATGAGAGACCGTATTAATTCACTCGGTTTCTGTAACGCGTCGGCAATATATTCACAGACTACTGCCGGCCGTTCAATGGATTCTGCAGAACGTAACCGTATACTCTGCGACTTTCAAGACGGTGTAATTGATGTTTTATGTGCAGTTGATATTTTAAACGAGGGTGTTGACGTGCCGGATGTGAACATTATTGTATTTCAGAGAGTGACCCACAGCCGGAGAATATTTATTCAGCAGCTGGGCAGAGGTTTAAGGTTGTCAAAAAATAAGGAGAAAGTTATTGTTCTTGATTTCGTATCTGATATACGCAGATTTGCAGCAGGCATTAATTTGAAAGATGGCCTCGCTGAAGATGGGCCGGCTCCGGGGAATCCGGTAAGAATTAGCCTGCCGCATAAAGTGACATTCAGAAAAGCAGGCGGTGAGGACCCGCAAACGGAGTCCTTTTTAAGACAATGGCTTGAGGATGTGGCTGCGGTAGAAGGAGCGGGCGAGGATACAAGCATACTTAAATTTCCGCCGGAATTACGGGGAGGACGAAAATGACATTTGATGAAGTCATCAATGATATTGAGAAGATGATCGGGTTAGAACTGGAAAGTATTAAGGCTGGTGCTAACATTACGCTTACCGGGATAGACAAAAGAGCTAAGAGGATCGAATTAATGACCTCGGCGGGCAAACTTAAAACAAGGCCCTTTAGTGAACTTGAAAAAATATGGAATAAACTCTGTTCTTCACCAGCTGCTCATGTAGATAGTGTTCTTGGAGGCTCCGGATCAAGCCGAAACCAGCCCGAGACTGTGATAGCTAACCTGCCGTATGTTGAATGGTTTTTTATAGATGGTAAAAAGCATCTGGCTTTAGTAAAGGAGCCGGCGCATGGTTACGGGACGCTTTTAAAGATGGATGAATTAGCTGCAATTGAAATAAAAGATAAATTATTGAACGTAGCAAATACTGCATGCGAAGTGGTTGTTATTACTGAAGACATTAGGGAAACTGCTTATGCTTATGAGAAGGTTACAGGAATACCATTATACCCGGTTTCTCCCGGCGTTTATGAGCAATATAAAGATAAAGTCAGATTTATTATTGTGTCCAAAAGCAATTTGGATAATCAAGTTAAGCCGGGAACTTATATAGTGGTTTCTGGGGGGGACAACATGAGTTCTGTGCCGAAAATACATTTAGACGGGCGGGAATTTCAAGTGTTTTCTGAGAGCGGGATTGAGGTTTTCATTTCATTATAATCATTATAACTAGCATTTAGACGCGAAATACACCCGGATTTAGGGTGTATTTTTATTATGGCTTTAGCCAGTTGAGTGCGTGAAACGCGCGAAACAAAAAACCACCCGCTATGCGGGTGGAGGGAACGAGGGTTTGACCACCAAGACCATTCCGATAGAATTGAGATGTTCAGGCTCAATGAAAAGGAATGGTCAAAGATGGCAAACAAGAGCTATAGTCTAGCTCACACGAAGTGGATGTGCAAATACCATATCGTGTTCACCCCGAAGTATAGACGGAAAGAAATTTATAATCAAGTGAGGAAAGATCTAATCGAAATTTTCATACGTCTATGTAAGTACAAGGGAGTTGAAATTCTAGAGGGCCACATGATGCCCGATCATGTTCACATGCTGGTGCGATCCCACCGAAAATTGCGGTCTCAACATTCATGGGATATTTAAAGGGAAAAAGTTCGCTCATGATATTCGAAAAGCATGCCCAGTTCAAGTATAAATACGGAAATCGGAAATTTTGGGCAGAAGGATACTATGTAAGCACTGTAGGTCTGAATGAGGCCACCGTAGCCTAATATATACGTGAACAAGAAGCACATGACCCATGACCAAGCCATAGATAAGCTGAGTGTAAAAGAGTACGAAGATCCATTTAGCGACAAAAGGAACAAAAAGAAATAAACCCGTTTAACGGGTAAGTGAAATGATAAATTACACTGAGCCTGAACAGAACTGCTGTCAGGCTAGCGTCTTTAGGCGCAGTTTGGCAACAAGGGGTTATACCCCAAGAGCAAACCACCCGTTGGACGGGTGGTCCTGATTTATCGACAAAAAAGGAAGGTATTTGATTTGATTATGTAGAAATAAAGGAGTAATTATCTAAAAGTATGAAGGAAGAGTCTTATGTATCAGGTATCGATAAATGGAGTTCGGCGCCATCGGAATCCTGGTCGGCGATTCCCAAAAGTGGTTCTGCTTGCCCTAGTTCATGAATCTACAAGACGGCGTCCAAACCATTCTGGGCTGGAAAAAGTCCAAATGCGAAGTATAAACACCTTCCCATGTCGTTCAGATGATTGAACAGGGCTTCGAAGCCGCGAAAGGTTTCGGTCAAGCGCTGCTGCTTTTGGATCGATACTTCTTGTCGGTTCCGGCCTTGGAACGGCCGAATGCGTGCCATCTTGCTTCCGAAACCCGCATGCACCTGGTGACCAAAGCCAAATCAACGTGGTTGCCTACGAACGTCCCCCTGCAAAAAAACGAGACGAAACCGACAACTAAAAAAGGAAAGTCAGTCAAATTAAAGGGGATATTCGTGACTCGAGCGGCCGATTCAGTTTCTGTGCATGGATCTGTTTTGGGGCCAGCGCTTGTATCAGGAATTACGTTTCGTGCTGGTGGTACATGAGGGCCACTGCTCCGTTTTGGTCAGTACGGATTTGGGCCTAACAGCTACCGACATATCATCCGATTGTACAGCTATCGCTTCAAAACCGATGTGCGTTTCGGGAAATGAAGCAGGTCACCCATGACTTCGGTTACCGCTTCTGGAGCAAGTCGATGCTGAAGCTGAACCGATATTTGAGAAAAGAGGAAACGCATCCCCTCGAAGCGGTAACGAACGAACAAGACCGTCAGCGCATCCAGAAAACTATTCAAGCTATCGAGGGATTCGTGATGTGCATTGCAATGGAACTCCTACAACTTGTCTCCTTGCAGTTTTCAGGCCGGATGTCGGTGCTGTTTTTCCGTTATCTGCGAACGCCCTCCCATGCCGTGTGCGATTCACTGGTTTCATAACGCTGTAGAACTTCTTACTGTTAATTACAATAATATTCGAATCTACTTTTATTGTGTTTTCCCAGGTGGATTTTAGGAGGAAATAATTTAGTTTTATCGAATATAATCCATTAAATGTAAAAAAAACTACAGAAAGGGCGACGACGATAGGAACTATTAAGCATCTATGAAATCACTCGCTCTTTTGATTATGTATGATAAGTTGTACTCCTCTCTAAGATAATCCAAGGAAATGTGAGAGGTGGAGGGAAATGGAGCTAGAGATGTATTATAAAGAAGATACTGGTGGCTGGTTTCTAATTCCAGATTGGTCTACTTTTTTTATTAATCTTGGGAAAGAACTTGCTTTGAGAAATACGGGTAATAAAAGGTGGACTGCTGCCTTGACATTGCCAGCGAAGGAATATATCGCTTCTTTTATTGGTGTTGGAATTTTGTCTTCAGTATTCATAAAGAGTTCTGCTGATGATTTACTAGAAGATCATTTTCAAAATATATCTTCGCTTGAGAAATATACTCCTGTATGGTACAGGAAAAATAAGCGGATATTAAAAGCGGTTTTTCTAGGTGTTGCTGATTTTCAAGGAGAGCAAAGACTGCTCATACAAACACAATCAACAAAAGCAGGTGGCTTAACGGAGTATATATCAAAGAAAAATGCATTGGAAATACAACTAAATCCGAATGAAAAACAACGTTTACCTAATAACCAAAAGGGACGGTTTATGACTGTAGAATCTCGCTTAACTGATGCTGTTTTTGGAGTGCACTCGCAAGCTTTACTCAAGCAGCCTAAAACCAGAATTTGTTTTGTAGGTGGAAAGGAACAGCTTGAGAGTGAGATTACAACAAGAATGTTTGCAATTTATGAAGATAATCAAATGATTAAAGGTTCATTAAATGATTTACTGCGGGTTAGACAGTTTCAGCACAGCGTTGACCCGTATCAATCACAATTTGTTTCCTCACTTGCGAGAAAAAATGAAACTGACTTAAATCTGACCTCTACTTCTATAGTTATATACTCAGGCTCCAATGGTTTTTTAAATTGGAAAGAAGATTTTCAGTATACGAACTCCATTGTAGTTCTTGACCGTTCCGAGCCTCAATTTGAGTTTGCAGTTGAGGAAATCAACAATAAATATATTCAAAGTAATAGGACCCCCTTTTTAAAATTGGACCTTGAGGCAATGCCCGGCGGTATTGAATTGTTGTATTGGGAGGAGACAAGATGATTACTCTATCCAGAGTGAACAAATTATTTGAGCTGGCAAGTAATTATAACTTGCGATTTCATGAAGTGTCTTCAAAACCGCTTGCTGAATATTCTTTATCGTTAAAAAAGCTTGAGTATAAAATTCTAAATCAGGATGAGGGCGACATTCTTCTGAATGATTTACTAACACATTTTCGTAAATTCAGATTTATACAATCTGCTAGTCCTCTTCCTTTCTCCGCGCACAGCGAATTGATAAATAGTAAGGATTTGAACAGGTTGTCACGACAATGTCAGCTGATGTACCAGGATTTAAAAAAGGATATTGATACCGTGCTGGAGACTTATGAAGCATTACGTAACTCTCCGGAGAAACCTGTATTGGATTTTTTACGTGAAAATTTTAAAGATAAATGTTCCACTGGTTTGGTTTTAAAAACTGCCAGTGACTTGAACGCAATAGAAGAAGTATTAAAGCGTACTTTTTTATGGGACAAGTCTTTTTCAGTGGTTACGCCTTCAAAATTAAAAAAGAGCTTTTTTTTTGACAGACTTATTATTTTGGGGCCAACCTACTGGTATCCAGATTATCTATTTCACTGCCCGCGCTCCTCGAGTATTGAAATTATTCTGTATGACTGGCAGTCATACCACACACCGAGAATGGAATATTTCACAAAATCCCATTCCCCAATTTCATCCTTGCTACAGGGATGCAATATACACATGAGAAATACAAGTGATATTGATTACCGGGAATTAATAGAAATCAGTGATCAAATTATTGATTACAAAAAAATCGAAAAAAGTTTAGCGAACAGGCCTGCCCTTACCGCAACGGAATATGTCGGTGCGAAATTGATTGGTTTGGCAGATGCTAAAGGCATATTTTTTGAGGATCATTCAATAAAAAATATATGGACGATATCAATGCAGTCAAAGGAACCGATATTAAAATGTTCTGTTAATGAATTGGATACAGACAGTTACTTACTTATAAGAACTGGTACTGGGCGTGATTATATACAAATCAAAGCTGATGAATTTATCGGAAACCGTGCTGAAAAAATACGTCACCGTCATTATGTCTGGAAAAAAAGGTTGCGCAAATATACGGCTAAATACCCAGCAGAAAAAATCTGTTTCTACCTCCGGAAGCATGGGGGAACCCGGGTAAATAAGATTAACCTTAGAAACTGGGCTTCAGACGATAATATTAAGCCGAGGGAATATAATGATTTTTTAGCCCTTATGAAACTTGTGAAATTTGAAGAGCATGCAGAAAAGTTGTGGAAGGAAGCAGAAGACTTATTTCGTGCGCATCATAGGGCTGGAATGGTTATACGAAAATTACTGATTCAAGAAATTAAGAAATCGAACCTTGGGAAATTGGAACTTGAACAAAAAATGACGTTTCATTTGCCAGATTCTGAAGATGCAACATTTACGGCATATAAGATTGAATACATAAGTCAAAATGTTTTCCAGGTTGAGCCTCACCAGTTAAGAGCATTAATTGATTTCAACCATTTGGGGGGACAGTAAAGATGAATAAGACTTTACTTGCAAATTTAAAAAATCGTGAGGCACTCTATGACAGTTTGAAAAACGAATTTATCGGTCCTTGCGTATCAGATAAAAGCATAACACTGAATAGCAGTAAAACTGTCTTCTTCGATAAAGCCGATGATTTGTATAAGCCGTATAAAGATCAAAATACAGGAGAAGAAATTTTGCAACAATCACCATCACGCCGTTACGGGACAGCGGTCTTATACCCGCTGAAAACCGAGAAAGAGGACTTTATAGAAGAAAAAGAAAATGATCCTAACCATACTGAACCTCTTATTATTGGAGATGCCTCGAAGGATTTGGAGAGCATTGATAGTCGTAATACGGTTGATGAAGACGATACAGATCTGGATATGGTTTCAGCAAATGCCTACCAGCAAAGCAGCATGGCTGTTAGTTTTAAAGCGGATTTTCCACATGGCAGCGAATTGGTTGTCCATGTAAATGGGGGAAGATATCATCCACTTTCCGTTAAGTTAAAAGGGGGGGATGAAGGAAAGACGCATAGATGGTGGGTGCGTGTTCCGGTCCATTTTGTTGTGAAGATAAAAGCAGAAAAACTATTAGGTCCAGAAGAGATATTGGAACACGGAGAAACTACAAATGTAACTAATATGGAAGGGTTAGATATTCAAGCAAATATACTTTCACGCCCGCTCAAAGATACTGAAAGACTTATTACGGTTAGCCTGATCAACCGGACTGAAGCGTTTGGGCATATTCCTTTAGACAGCAGTTGTCTTTTTCAATCTTCATTTAAAGTTGAAATTATTTCTCCAGACTTTCGCCCGTTAATT
The DNA here is from genome assembly GCF_038002725.1 of Paenibacillus sp. FSL H7-0323. Lineage (NCBI taxonomy): Bacteria > Bacillati > Bacillota > Bacilli > Caryophanales > Paenibacillaceae > Paenibacillus > Paenibacillus sp. FSL H7-0323. The sequence goes on from NZ_JBBODB010000001.1 coordinate 5,720,642, forward strand.
TTGCCCTATCCTGAAATGGCGGATCTGGATGCTTTGGATGAAGAAGAGCTTTCCATTACTTTATTGTACCGGAAAACTAAAACATATGCTGTTGGTCATGGATGTTCAGCTGATTGGAGCGAAGTTATAAACGACAAAGCCGCTTTTGTACTAACCAGTTTTTTACCATCTTATGAAACAAAAAGTATGACACCAGATATAACAAGAGATGACGGGACAGATATAGTAGTATCCATGAGAGATTTGGCGGGCATAGATCCGACAAATAATGGCATGAATCAATTGGAGGAAATTGTCCGCCTTTATGAGAAATGGATAAAAAAACGTTGGGAAGAAGCAAAAAAACTAGACTCAACATTGACTCCTGCAGCTGAAAGGAATTTGCAGGAATGTGACAAATGTGTAAAGCGAATGAAACAGGGGCTGGAGTACTTAAAAGATCCAATTGTATTGAGTGCCTTCCGGTTAGCCAATGAAGCAATGCTCTTGCAACAAGTGACAGGGGGAGTGATCCGGGAAGCTGAGTTAGCAGATGAGGCTATTTCTTTCTCCTCTCCTTACAGGACACCAGATTTGACCGTAATCCCGGAGAGTAGAGGTAAATGGCGTGCTTTTCAGATTGCATTTATCCTGATGACAATGGAATCGGCTGCTGAGTCTGATTGCCCAGAGCGTGAAACGGTGGAACTCATTTTCTTTCCCACAGGTGGCGGCAAAACAGAAGCCTATTTGGGGTTGTCCGCATTTTCCATCTTTATGCGAAGGTTAAAGAACAAAACTGATTCAGGTGTACATGTACTGATGCGCTACACATTGCGTTTGCTTACGGCTGATCAATTCCAGAGGGCTTCTAGATTAATTTGTGCTATGGAATCAATTCGGCGTCGGCATCAAGAACAATTAGGCAGTGATGAGTTTTCTATCGGCATTTGGCTTGGCGGTGATACAACACCAAATAACCATGTAATTGCAAAAAAACAATTAATGGAGTTGAGAAGCGGTAAGAGCAATGTCAATCCCTTTTTGGTTAACTCTTGTCCTTGGTGCGGTGCAAAAATGGGGAAACTTCGGTTGAAGGAAATTAAGTCTGTTGCTGCAAAAGGAAAAAAAACAAACACTAAAACTAGATCGCAGCCCAATTTCAGTGTACATGGGTACAGGCTGGCGGATGGCAAGGTGGAGATTCATTGTACGGATAATAAATGCCTGTTTAGTGAAAAGTTACCCGTTTACGTTGTAGATGAAGACATTTATGATAAACGACCTACATTTATTATCGGCACTGTAGATAAGTTTGCTCAACTCGCCTGGAACTCCCGGCCGCGTTCTATTTTTGGAATAGGGGGAGATGGAACTAGGAACAGTTCTCCTCCGGGCTTGATTATACAAGATGAACTGCATCTAATATCGGGTCCTTTGGGTTCTATGTCCGGGATATTTGAAGTTCTGATAGAAGAATTGTGTACCGATTACCGGACAGGCAATGGAGTAAAACCGAAAATTGTTTGTTCAACTGCTACGATACGGAGGTACCGAAAACAGATTCAAGATATTTACGACCGTACGAATGTTGCATTATTCCCGGCATCGGGACTAGATGCAGATGATTCATTCTTTGCAACTTATGCACGCGATAAAGAAGGAAAGTTATTACCTGGACGAAAATATGTAGGATTGAATGCACCCGGTCTTGGTTCTATGCAGACAGTACAGGTACGTTCATTAACATCCCTTCTGCAATCCCCCATGAAAATGGACGAAAAAGAAAGAGATCCATGGTGGACGCTGCTTATCTTTTTTAACAGTTTGAGGGAGCTTGGCACGACAGTATCGTTGCTTCAATCGGACATACCTAACCATTTAAAAGTAATTAAAAACCGAGAAAATCTGGATTTTAAAGAATTAAGGCATTTGAATAAAATTAAGGAGCTTACCTCACGGTTATCTAGTGACGAAGTTGCCTCGGCAATCAATGAACTTAAAATACAAAAAGGTGGAGGGACTGTGACAGACGTTTGCCTAGCCTCAAACATCATTGAGGTTGGTGTTGACATTGACCGTCTTTCATTAATGGCTGTTATAGGCCAACCTAAAACCACAGCTCAATATATCCAAGTTACAGGACGTGTAGGTCGTCGTTGGTATGAAAGGCCGGGGCTGGTCGTAACTTTGTACAGCGCATCAAAACCCAGAGACCGCTCTCACTTTGAGAAATTCCGGAGTTACCATGAAAAATTGTATGCCCAGGTGGAGCCAACGAGCGTCACGCCTTTTTCCCCTACAGTAGTAGACCGGATGCTACACGCTGTTATGGTAGGTTATGTACGTCAGTTTGGCCATTTGAATGAGGTTGATTCTCCTTCTCCAGTGCCAGAAGAACTTTTGTCTCAGCTATGGAAAAGAATCTGTAAACGAGTTAAATCAATTGACCAGGAAGAAATGAATAACGTTCAGAAGGTTTTTGAACGCCGTATATCACAATGGAAAACATTGCGCCCGTCCGAATGGTCCAAAAAGAGTACTTCTGATGAGTATCCGTTGCTTTATTCAGTCGGTTCTTATGTGGACCCAACAACAAAAAGAATATCCTGGGCTACACCGAATTCCATGCGGAACGTGGATTCTTCATGTTTGGGTGAAATCAGCACGTTATACGTTCTTCAAGATATAGAGGAGTTGGAATCATGAAGTATCCGATACGCAGGGCCCAATTAATCTCACCGTTCGGTCCTGGAGCAATGTCAATTTCTAAGAATGGAATCTCTTCTGTATGCAGCGGACTGGATCATTGGTTTAAAGATCGACATGGGAAAATGGATTCTACAGATTTGTCCCAGTATAAAATTAAAGAGTGGCGTTTAGAACGGTTGCTAGGCGTGGATCATTTCCGGCTACCGCCAGACTTTCGGACAAGAAGTAGCGGTGATGAGGATATGAATATGTTCTTAACCGTACCTTTCCTGCGCTTTCCAAAATGGCATTATTGCACTTTTTGCGGTCAAATGCATGAATTTCAATATTATGAAAAAAAGAATGAATTGTGTAAAGGTTGTGAACAGAAAGGGTATAAAAACTACTTGGTACAAGCTCCATTCATTGCTATATGTGAAAGAGGCCATTTGCAAGACTTCCCTTGGAGGGAGTGGGTCCATAAACAAAAGACCCCTTCATGCAAAAAAACAATGTACTTGGTAAGCACGGGAGGAGGGGCGCTCACCTCTATGCAAGTAAGGTGTGAATGCGGAGTTGAGCCTCGAATGCTGTACGGTATAACGTCTGCAAACGACGAAGGTAAAACAGAATTAAGTGAATCATTATGTGAAGATGGAACAGTTTTCTTATGCCAGGGTAAGCGTCCGTGGCTTGGTACTGATGAAGGGGTAGATTGTACCTGCCATCTTAGGGCCTCTTTGAGAAGTGCCTCTAATGTTTATTTTGCACAAGTACGCAGTGCCATTTACATTCCTGGAAACAGCAATAAACAAATATCTGAATTACTATCATATTTTGAACACCACCAGGTTTTAAGTATTATAAATTTAGCCAAACGAGCAAGTTTGAGCTTAGATGAAACAGTCCAACAGTTAAAAGGGCAATTTCTGGTTGAACTAAATGGATATTCTGATTCTGATATCCGCCGGGCATTACTTGTGAGAGAGTCACGAGATGAAGGTCCAGGTAGTGAAGAGGAACTGCCTAATGACATGGAAGCAGTCCTTCGGCAAGAGGAGTATGAAGTATTAAATGGGGAAATAAATCAGGAAGAATTAAAAATTAAACCTGTTCCCGTCGGGTTATACAAAAATAACTTATTCGAGATATCAAAGTATTTTTCGAATATTCACTTAGTAGAAAAATTAAAAGAAACACGCGTTTTAACCGGATTTACCCGAGTTTTCAACGACCAGCAAAATGATATTGAGGATTTAAAATCTATGCTCTGGCGCAAACAACCGGAGGATAAAAATGACGAATGGCTACCGGGCTATGTGGTATTTGGGGAAGGGATTTTCTTTAATTTCAATGAGGAGATTGTAAGGGAATGGGAAGGAAGAATACAAGTATCTGAAAGAACCAAACCCTTAAGTTTACGATATAGGCATTTAGTAGCTAACCGCCGAACCAAGGAGAAAAAAATAACACCGCGCTTCATTATGGCCCATACTTTTGCGCATTTACTTATCAATCAGCTCGTGTTCGAATGTGGATACAGCTCGTCTTCGTTAAGGGAACGACTGTATGTTTCCGACAATGAATCTAATCCGATGTGTGGTGTTCTTATTTATACAGCTGCAGGTGATTCCGATGGAACCATGGGTGGATTGGTACGAATGGGTAAGCCTGGTTATCTGGAAGCAGTTATTCGTAAAGCGTTTAGTAATGCGGGATGGTGCTCTGCCGATCCTGTTTGTACTGAAATCGGCTTGCAAGGGCCAGATTCATGTAATTTAGCCGCTTGCCACAGCTGTTCGTTGATACCAGAAACAGCTTGCGAAGAATTTAATCGCTTTTTAGATAGAGGGTTGATTGTTCCCTTGCAAGGAGTAGATCCGACAACGGCTTTTTTTAATTTAAAATAGCTAAATGCATGAGGGGAAGACCCTTCTTTTTTTTCTTTGGTGGGTGAATAAGCGAATAAATTTTGTTGGAAAGTTGTAGGAAGCTAAATGAATATTCAGCTTATTAACATGCCGTGCTACTACTAATACTATCTCGTAACATTTTAATGTGTTCATTAGTTTATTTTAATTTAATTCGATATTAACATTAAAATAACATTTTCATCGCATACAATTTGGCTATAGGTAATATCGGAATGAAGCACTGAAAAGATTCTCCAAGTTACAAAAATTTTATTAGAGTGCGAGTTTTAGTCATTTGAAAAGACAAGCTAATAAAATAGCTCTGCCAGAAAGGTGAGGATGCAATGCATAATATGAAGAGGAGAAGCGTAAGTTGAATGAACTAGGGCAGCGGTCACTGGAGCAGGGAATTCCATTAAACACTAATGAGGCGGTTACAGATCAAAGTCTTAGAGTAGATGAACTTATTAATCAGATGAATCAAGAAAGGAACAAATTTTCATATGCGTTTAGTTTAAACTTCTGTCTTGGAGGAGATGTGGTGAGTTTTCCCGCATGGTTTATACAAACGATACAAGGTCGCTTGGATGAGGTGAGCGCAGTGATAGAACATCAATCCGAGCCTAGAATAGCTTTTAAGGAAGAGCGCGAAGCTTTTCAAGCGTTGTTTGCCTCCATGGATATTATACGTAAGCCTGAGTTTGAGTATTGGGAGGATAAGCTTTCATTAAAGCAATCCGTTCTACATGAACGTCTATATCTACAAGGGCTCAAGGATGGAATGCAGCTTGCTAATGCGTATGCTGATCCTTCTGTTCTCTCAGATTAAGACGGAATCGAAGGTATACGTTGACTTTAATGTTGGGGCTGTCCATGCGACAGTCCTTTTTTCTTGTGTGTATTTTTGGAGGTAATCCTTCCCATATTGTCGAATTACCATACATATTGTAAATCCAGATGATATGAGGTTTGGCTATGTTTAAAGCTCTAATGTCTCTCTTCAAAAAATCAGACTCCAAGCCGTCACAGGCTATGCATAAGGTAAACACTCCAAAGCTAAAAGTGGCCTCCACACGAATTGGAGAGTTAGGCGAGTATAAAATCAATATCCAACTTGACCAGCTGCCAAAGGAGTGTAAATCGTTAAGCGATCTATTGCTCCCTAATCCGAAATCTAGAACTGGTTACGCTCAGATTGATCATATCGTTATTTCTCCGTATTGCATATTTGTCATTGAAACGAAAAACTACAATGGAGAAATTAAAGGTAAACAGATGGATCAACAATGGTCAGTGAGCAACCGTTACAAGATGTATAATCCGCTGAAGCAAAATTACGGACATATCAAGTCCGTTGAAAGTCTTCTTAAGGGTCTGCCTAAATTGAAATCTGTATCGATTATCTCATTTACTATGAGATGTCGCTTTAGCATAGATCCAGAGCTCCGCCAAATTCAGTCTAACGAGCTAGTCGTTTATGATGTAGAGTTGAGTGGATTTATCTCCAGAAAACTGCTCCGTTTAAAGTTGGAAAATCCTGAACCGTTATTTTCTCAAGTACAAGTTCAATCTATTTATGACCAACTGAGCCAAGCTAATATTACAGACCTAGCGATCCGAAAGCTTCATGTAGAGAAAATTACTTCGAATACTAAAAATCGTTAACGACCTTGGAGGACTCCATGCCATTACCAGATACAATCAAACAGATTTTCAAGCGTAAACAAAAATCATATAAGATGGTCCTAATCCTATCTTTAATCGAAGAGCTACGAGGCTCTCATCGGGAGCATGTATCGTTTGATCGCATTAAGGAACGGTTTCTTAACTATTTCGTCACTGAGCAAGATAGAGGAAACCGGGTAGATCATCCTCCAGGACGGGAAAGCTGGGCAGAGGTTACTCCGAGCCAACTTAAGGATATTATTAGTAGTCCAGTTAATGCGCTATCAAGTATTATTTTCTTTAACACACAAGATAACTCAATGGGTTTTCAAAGCACTATTATTAGTCAGCTAGGTGAAGAAGGATTAGTTGAACTTAAAGAGTTAGCACAACAAGAATTAGAAAACTATAACACAGCATTAAAAGAATTCTCTATAAAGCAATATTTAGACGAAATTATGGATAGGTATGTTCTGGCTAAAAAAGATAGCTCAGCCAGCCATCCTTTAGGTTTCCTGTTACGTCAGGCAATCCCTAATGAGTTGAAAGCCTTGCCGTTCCTATCAGAAGATTATTATATTATTGAAGGTTCTATTGGAAAAGGAAGATGGGCTGCCATCCCTTGGCTAGCAATTTTGGACAAGCGTGTCACGCAAACTATTCAACGCGGAGAATATGTCGTTTATCTTTTTGCAGAAGATATGAGTACTGTGTATTTAACACTCGCTCAAGGAGTGACGGCTCCAATAAGAGAAAAAGGCCGTAAAGAAGCATACGTGTATCTTCGCGCAAAAACGAAAGAAGTTCGAGAGTTCATACCGCTTGAAAACATGAATAAGGATGAAAATATTCATCTAATGGGTCGAGAACTGGGAAACGATTATCAAGCATCGACGATTGCCTATGTGAAGTATGAGCGTGGAAAAGTTCCGTCTGACGAACAATTAGTAAGAGATCTTCAAAATGTAATGGAAAACTACCGTTTGTATGTGGAAAGGCGTGTGCTTAACGAAACGGCAAGCACCTTGGAGGTAGAACCAGTGACAGAGTATATGGAATTGGTACCTGAGCCAATTAACGACGTCGAAATCCCCTCTATCCTCCACCAAATCCAATCCCACATCCGCCGTAAAGGTTTCTTCTTCCCTGAGCACCTTATTGAGAACTTTTACCTCTCGCTAAAGACTAAGCCTTTTGTCATTCTGGCGGGGATATCGGGCACGGGGAAGACTCGGTTGGTAAAGCTGTTTGCAGAAGCTCTTGGTGCAACGGGGATTAACGGTCAGTTTACCTTGATCCCAGTGCGGCCAGATTGGAGTGATCCTGCGGATCTGTTGGGGTACAAGGATCTTTCGGGCAGGTTCAAACCGGGTCCGCTCACGGAAGTATTAGTAGAGGCGCGGAAACCGGAGAATCAGTATAAACCTTATTTTATCTGCATGGATGAGATGAATCTGGCGCGGGTAGAGCATTATTTCAGTGACCTGCTAAGTGTGCTGGAAACACAGGACTGGCAGGAGGGAAAGATCCAGACACAGGATCTCATATCTTCTACCATGCTGGATACGTCTGAGGATCAAGTGAAGTTTGGCAGCCTAGGTGTCCCGGAGAATGTGTTCTTGATCGGGACTGTGAACATGGACGAAACGACACATCCTTTTAGCAAAAAGGTACTGGACCGAGCTAACACACTGGAGTTCAATTACATCAATCTGCAGCAGTACCCGGACATGAGTGAGCAGGAAGAGACGGACCCCGCTGATCTTGCCGAACTGAATCATCTTTTTCTGCGCTCCGATTATTTGCAGCTAGTGGATGCCTATGATGCCAATAAAGAGCTAGTTGTCCGGACGACAGAGAGATTGGTTAAGATCAATGCTCTGCTTGAGGATGTCCATGCTCATGTAGGTTTCCGGGTACGCGATGCGATTTGCTTCTATATGATCTATAACGAACGGTACAAGCTGATGAATGAGGAAGAAGCTTTTGACTGGCAACTGCTGCAAAAGATACTGCCGCGCATTCAAGGGAGCCATTCTTCGGTTCGCCGGGTATTGTTGAACTTGATGAAAGGGGCTCTTGGTACAGGATCTGGTGTGACGGTAAATATTGAAGATCTTATGGACAATGATGCTTCTCCACTCTACCTGAGATGGGCTGCTGGACAAACTCCCCCTACAGCCAAACATCCACAAAGTGCGCGTAAATTGGCTTTTATGCTTAGGAGGCTGGAAGAAGATGGATTCACCTCATACTGGCTCTCTTAATCAGGCGGTAGAATTGCTCCGTGTAGAAACGGAGCTTTTTACGCTTTTTCTTCAAGGAAGGCCATATCATCCTACTGTGGAGACCTTGCAGCTTCATCGTTCTTCTAGTCAGGAGTGGGTAAATGCTCAGTTTGGGATTACATGCTCCGAACGGCTTGGTAATGTTCAGATTAAAGTGTTTTCTCCTGAAGCTCACGGGATGGTGGACTGGCAGCCGGGGGAGTCGGTCTTTCCTTGTTTTTATGAGACACAGTCGTATGAGCTGGTGATTCAGAGGAAGACCGCTGCTAACCTCTCTTTTTATCATGACAATGTGCTGCTTCGGCAGGCAATTAAGCCCCTAGGGGAGTCTATTCTTGCGGGTGTGCTGAACTTTGGGAATGAGGTCGGTTTGACGGAATGGGAGATCCGCAGTTCGGGACAGGCTTTGCTGCGGGTAGAGATGGAGATCTTTCCCTCTAAAATGGATTACAAGCTGGATTACCAGAATATTTTAAATGAAGTGAATGAGCAGATTTATAATTTGGCCTTTGATTTTTTGCGCAAAACCTACCAACTAACAGGCTTGCGGGAGACGCAGCATCAGAGCTTGACGGAGTTTTTTACCATACTTCAGCATGTATTTAGACAGCTTCTGGATGCGGTTGAGCGGATTAACAAGAATCCCCATTACGCTCTGCTTCAGGACTGCCGACTAGTGGATGCCAATCGGGTCAAAAAGGCAGGAAGAGAGAACATCCGCGAGCTCGCGAAGCATCCCGAACGATTAAGAGAAGACATGAACCATGGATTCTTGACCATCGGCAGCCGAAATTACACAGCCACACATTTAATGGAGACACGAAGACGCCTCGCCTATGATACTAATGAGAATAGGTTCATCCGCTGGATGCTGGAACGCATTCATGGAAAGCTGAAAGAGCTCAAGGGTCGCTGGAAGATTAAAAACCGAACCCCAGATCCATTACTTATAAAAAGGTTAGACACCATGCTTACTCAACTAGAGCGGGTGCTCAAGATGGATTTTTTGCGTGAGGTTGGAGTACTGAGGCAGATGTCCGTTACACTGGTGCTGCAGATGGCCCCTGGATACCGCGAGGTCTATCGCTGTTATCTCATGCTGCTCAAAGGCTTGTCGATCCAAGGTGATCTGCTGCGCCTGTCTATGAAGGATGTCGCGCAGCTCTATGAATACTGGTGCTTCCTCAAGTTGAATCAGCTTCTGGGTCAGAAGTATAAGCTGGTGAAGCAGGATATTATTAAGGTGAATCGGAATGGTATTTTTGTTACACTTGACCGCTCGCAGAGCGCTAAGATGGTGTACGAGAATCCAGTTAACGGAGAGCAGTTCATCCTGTATTATAATGCGATTCCTAGCTCGGATAAGGCACCGACGCTCAATCAGCGTCCGGATAATGTGCTGACACTGAAGAAGAAGGATGCTGGCAAAATCAAAGAGTATAAGTATGTTTTTGATGCGAAATACCGATTAAATCCGGCTTATGAAGGGACTTCCTATCACCGCACTTATAGGCAGCCTGGTCCTGAAGAGGATGACATCAACACCATGCACCGTTATCGGGATGCCATTGTGTATCAGGAGAAGGGATCGGAAGAATATGAGCGAAGCATGTTTGGCGCCTATGTGTTATTCCCCTACCCGGATGAGGAGCGGTATAAGACCCACCGATTCTACAAAAGCATCGAGCTATTGAATATTGGTGCTTTGCCATTCCTACCGAATTCTACAAGCCTAGTGGAGCGATTCTTGGATGAGATTATTCAGGATAGTCCGGAAAAAGCTTACGAGCGTTCCACCCGTCCACGCGGCACGAAAGAATACTATACCAACCAACTCGCGGGCAAAAATGTGCTTGTTGGTTCTGTCCGGGGACCCGAACAAGTGGAGGTGGCGCTGGGGAAAGCTTTTTATCATATGCCGTTAAGGAATCTTGCAAATCAGAAGATCCTAACGCAAATTGAATACGTAGCGATGTGCCAATCCCGCAAAAAGTTCATTGATCCTGCAAAAACGGGGATTCACTGGGTAGGGAAAGTAGCGGATTGGAAGGTGCTGCGGCGTAATGAGATTAAAGAGGTTCCTTGTCGCCCGGGTACTGAAGAAGATCTGTATGTACGATTTACGGTTGAGGAATGGAAAGCAATTACGTCTCCTATCATGCTAGGTGGTCAAAGAATACAAACGGTGCTCTATACGAGTAAATATATTCTGGATCGTGCCTTGGAAATCGCGGAGCTTCGCTTAGAAACGGAGGGAGATCTTCGTGAATGGCGTGAGAAACGCCGAAGGGGCAGAGTGAAGGTGAAGTTGGATCATGACCAGTATGTGGACTTGGGAAAGGTTGTTGAAGTTCGGAATATTTAAGGTTAGTGAACATGAAGTAAGGTTTGTTTAGTTAATTCCATAATTATGAATTTATTGTTGACAACCCCAGCGGATTAAAATATAGTAATCCCATCAGATTAATACAAATTATTGATGTTTAAATTTTAGTGATTGTGAGTACGAAACGGAATATGCTGACTGGTTCCACCAGAGGCTCAGGGGACAAACGCTAGTCGTTGTCATCTGAGCCTTTTTGGCGAACAATCACTTTCCCGTAATAATAACTAAAAGAGGTGAAGTCAATGGCTGCTGCTGAAAAAATCAGATTTGAGAGTGTCACCAAAACGTTCAGTGTCCGAGATTCTAAGCAAAAGGAGGGAACGCAGCAATTCACAGCGGTAAAAGAGTTGGACTTTTCCGTAAGAAAAGGTGAATTCATAACGATAGTGGGGCCAAGCGGGTGCGGTAAGTCAACTTTGCTTGATTTGATTAGTGGTTTATCATCCCCCACACAGGGTCGCATTTTAATAGATGGTCACACAATAACTGGTCCAGGCCTTGATCGAGGTATTGTCTTTCAGCAGTATGCTTTATTTCCGTGGAAGACCGCGCGTGGCAATATTGAATTTGGGTTAGAAGCAAAGGGGATTCCGAAGCATGAACGTAGCGAACAGGTTGGGCATTTTCTTTCGTTAGTTGGGCTTAGTGATTTCGGAGACCGTTATCCACATGAGCTTTCCGGGGGGATGAAGCAGCGTGTAGCCATTGCCAGAAGTCTTGCCTTTAACCCAGATGTCTTGTTAATGGATGAGCCTTTTGCCGCACTGGACGCCCAAACACGTGAATCTCTGCAAAGTGAGCTTTTACGGATTTGGCAGAAGACCCAAAAAACCATCATTTTTATTACGCATGGCATTGATGAAGCCGTTTATCTTGGGGAGCGGGTAGTCGTCCTGACACCAGGACCCGGGACGGTGAGGAAGATTGTAGATATTCCGCTAACATCACGATTGGAAGATGCGGATATTCGCTCACATCCTGATTTTGTGAAGGCTCGACATGAGGTATGGGGTTATTTGCATGAACCTGAATACAAAGGTGCATATATTTAATCTATAAAGGGGGGGATTCCCATCGAATCCGTTAAGTCTGTTCATTCAACGTTACAGCTAAAGAAACGAAATCCTATTTCTTTTTCCGGCGTGCTTAAGGTGTTCAAACAGTCCATTGTCTTAGTCTTATTGTTCTTACTATGGGAAGTCGCACCACGGACCGGCTTAGTTGACGCAGCATTTTTCCCGCCTATTTCTGAGGTAATCACCGCCTTATGGAATTTGATAGCTTCAGGTGAGCTATTCACTCATTTCTTAGCGAGTATCATTCGCTCGTTCAGTGGATTTGCATTAGCGTTAGTGATTGCGATCCCGTTAGGTTTATTAATTGGCTGGTATCCCTTAGCTAGGGAGCTATTAAATCCAGTGTTGGAATTGTTCCGAAATACAGCTGCGCTCGCTTTACTTCCGGTATTTATGCTGCTGTTAGGGATTGGTGAAACCTCTAAGATTACAATCGTCTTATTTGCTTGCACATGGCCTATTCTTCTAAACACGATTGCTGCTGTAGGTAACGTCGATCCCTTACTTATTAAAGCGGCTAAATCCATGAATATTAAGTCGTTCAAATTATTTCTGAAGGTCATTTTTCCGGCATCCGTGCCAACTATTTTTACAGGGATTCGAATGGCAGGAACAGGGGCGATATTAGTATTGATTGCGGCAGAAATGGTAGGTGCAAAAGAAGGCTTAGGCTATTTAATCACTTATTCTCAATATAACTTTCAGATCCCTCAAATGTACGCCGGTATATTAACCATTGCTTTGTTGGGTTTGCTAATCAACCAAGGCTTGACCATGCTCGAGCGTAAATTTTCTAAATGGAAGCAACCGGTGAATGAATAGAATGGGGATTATGAAGTGATATTTTTTATGAATAATACCAACTAAACAAATTGAATTAATTGTACTTAAAACAATCTAAAAAGGAAGAGTGGCGGAGGGAAGTTTGGAACTGTAGCTCAGAAAAATACAATTCATTTGGAAAGGGAGAAGCGAGATGAACAAAACAGTAGCACTGCTTATACTTGTAGGCTTGGTTAGTGGTATTTTATCTGGCTGCTCAGAGGGGAAGTCCTCCGCCAAAAGTGGAGAAGATCAGATCCTGCAATATCAGTCTGCACCTGGAAGTGTGTCTTTCCCAGAGCTGGCCGCCGATTTAGGTTACCTAGGAGATTTGAAGTTAGAGTCTATAGGTGACAGCGTGGGTGGTCCGGAAAGTATTCAATTAACCGCGACGAAACAAATTGACTTTGGTGCAGCATTCAATGGAGCCATTATTAAATCCTACGCCAAGAATGTAAAAATAAAGTCCGTCATTGGCTCCTACGGCAGTGATAAAAATACGTATGTAGGTGCATATGCCCTCGAGGGGGGAGCTATAAAGTCGGCTAAAGATTTTATTGGTAAAAAAGTAGGGGTGAATATTCTCGGTGCCCATTCGGAATTCGTCATTAAAGATTATTTACGCCAAGGCAACTTGACCGAAAAGGAAATTGAACAAGTAACCTTAGTGACAGTTCCAAGTTCTAGTGCAGAACAGATTCTGCGAAATCATCAGATCGATGTGGTTATGTTAAGCGGGATTGCCCGGGATCGGGCTTTAACAACAGGTGGGGTCGCAGAAATTTTTAAGGATATTGATGTGTTTGGCACAGAGTTTACTGCGGGTGATTATTTCTTTACAGATCAGTATATCAAGGAGAATCCGAATACCGTCAGGCAATTTGTAGATGGAGTTGCAAAAGCCATTGAATGGGCCCGAACGACACCTAGGGAGGAAGTAATTAAACGATTCGAGGAAATTATTAATAAGCGTGAACGAAAGGAAACCACAGATAATCTTAAGTTTTGGAAGAGTACGGGCATCTCTGAAAAAGGCGGCGTGATTACACCTTCGGAATACGATGTCTGGATTGATTGGCTTGTGGCAAATGGGGAGCTAAAGGAAGGCCAAGTGAAGCCGGAAGAGTTATATACGAACGAATTTAATCCTTTTGCTAAATAATTTTTTATATGAGTTGAATCTACAACAATCTAAAAAGGGAGAGTGGCAGAGGGGAAGTTTGGAACTGTAGGAGCGTGAGCATCCGCCTTTGTGTACGGATTTCCTTAATAGAAAATCAAACAATAGGAGTGGTTAACATGACAAAAAAACAAATGAAATTAGGGGCATTCATTAATCTACCCGGTCATCATGTAGCAAGCTGGCGTCATCCTTCTTCAGGGGCAAGTCGGGCATTTGATTTGGAGTATTTAACGGAGATTGCACAAACGGCTGAGCGCGGCAAGTTCGATATGATATTTTTTGCAGATGTATTAGGTCAAAAGCTGTCCGGAAATGCACAATCATCATTAAAGCTAGATCCCGTTATTATTATCTCCGCACTTGCAGCAGTGACTAAGAATATCGGGCTAACGGCCACGTTGACTACTACCTATAACGATCCATACCATGTAGCGCGTAAATTCGCAGCGATTGATCATTTGTCCAAGGGGCGTGCCGCCTGGAATGTAGTAACATCAGCCAATGAGGGTGAAGCTCTCCTGTTTGGTAAGGATAAACATTTGCAGCATGCGTCCCGCTATGAACGTGCTGAGGAATTTGTGGAGGTTGTCAAACAACTCTGGTTGTCTATTGAGTCTGAGGCGCTGGTCATCGACAAGGAGCAAGGTCGGTATTTAGATGTAGAAAAGGTACATCCTGTTGATCATCAGGGAGCTTGGTTTAAGGTACAGGGTTCACTGGATTCCTCAACTACACCACAAGGGCATCCCGTGATTGTTCAAGCTGGATCATCGGAATCTGGAAAAGAGTTAGCTGCGAAGACCGCAGAAGTTATTTTTACAGCATGGCAGACGCTTGAAGAAGCGCAAACCTTTTATCGTGATGTGAAAGGGCGGTTGGCTAAATATGGACGTAAACCGGAGGACTTGAAGATCATGCCGGGTGTGTTTATTACTGTAGCGAAAACAGAGGAAGAAGCTTTGTTGAAGCAGCAGCAATTAAACAGCTATATTTTACCTGAAGTAGGATTATCGTATTTGTCGTCTTTCACTAACATTGATCTGTCAGGGTATGATGTCGAAGAACCACTTCCGGAATTCAGTTCAATTGAAGATGACACCAATCCGCGGATCCGCTACAACATTATTCGTGATATCGCCAAACGTGAGAATCTGCAATCTATTCGTGCAATCTATGAGCGCATCGCTGGAGCACGCGGACACCGGGAAATCGTTGGAACCCCTGAACAAATCGTAGATCAATTAGAAGAATGGTTCTTAAACGATGGTGCAGATGGATTTAATGTGATGCCTCCCCATTTCCCGGAGGGCTTTAACGATATTGTTGAATTAGTGATTCCTGAATTACAGCGTAGAGGCTTATTCCGTACTGAATATGAGAGTTATACGCTTCGAGGAAATTTAGGGCTATCTGTACCTGTTGTAACAACACTTGAAAAAGCACTAACAAGTGCGAGTATAGGAGGGAATGTGTAATGAGCAAAGCAGTCATTATTAATGGAGGAAATACTAGAAAATCTCGATTAACTGCTATTCATCAGCAGGTTGAAAGATTTCTAACGCAAGAGGGGATTTGGCATCATTCGATCTATGTACATGAGTTACCAGCGGACGATTTGCTTACGGCCAATTTCGCCAGTGAGGCGATTCTGCGGGCCAATGCGCTAGTGGAAGAAGCGGATATTGTCGCCGTATTAACGCCTATCTATAAAGCCTCCTATACGGGAATCTTGAAGACCTATTTAGATCTCCTTCCGCAAAAAGCGCTGGTTGGTAAGCGAATTGTACCTATTGCTATTGGGGGTTCGTTAGGCCATCTTCTAGCGATTGAATATGCATTAAAACCCGTCTTATCTGTACTGGGTGCTACTGAGATTTTAAATACGGTTTATTTCTTGGATCGGCAAATTGAACGTTTAGAAGCTGATGGGTATCGTATTGATGAGGAAGCGGAGCAGCGGCTAACCGTGGAATTACTAAAGCTTGCACCTGCAAAAATAACTAATTAGACTAGGGAGAACAGGAAGTTAGGGGTTAACGTTAACGCAGCCTTTCGGGGTTGCGTTTTTTGTGTTGTGATTGTTAATCTCATGAACCAACGTTGAAAAAGGTCCCTAGTCTCCATTTGGTGAACTATAAGTTGTATGATGGTTTTTTGCCATTCCACGATTACATCAAAACATTTGTTAATGGTTTGGGCGTTTCTCCGTATTAACATATGTAAGTTTCTTCACAACAAATTGCGCAATTTGTTTAGCTTTTCGATGAAGGTGAGGTGGAAGGAGGGTGGAGATGGAGGTTATCCAGGGTAAAGTGGAGCGTTACATGAATACCGAAAGATCACGTGAAGCTATCATGTCCAAAGAGGAATTTACCCGGATGTATGATACGTACTACCAACGTGTTTACAAATATATCTGTTATCGGATTAATAACCACCACGCGGCAGAGGACATATGCAGTCAGGTGTTTGAGACTGTGATGTGTAAGTATTATAGTTTTTCACAAGAAAAATCCAATTTTGAGGTGTGGCTGTTTGCCATTGTAAGAAATGCTGTGACGGATTACTTTCGGGCGCAGAAGAAAAGAAGCTATACCTCACTGGATTCGTTGCTGGAACTTATATTTCCCAAGCCGTCTCCTGAGGAGCTGGCGATCCGTGAGGATAATAATCAAGCACTGTTCAAGGCGCTCTCCAAGCTGCGTGAGAAGGAACGAAATATCATTGCAATGAAATATGGGGCTGGGCTGAAAAATTCCGAAATTGCACAGATCATGGGAGTTAGTGAGTCCAATATCGGTGTCGTAGTATATAGAAGCTTGAAAAAACTGCATATTTCCTTAAAGGCAGGAGGGTTCAAAAATGAATAAGAAAGATGATCTCACCAAATTCAGCAAAACCATAGAACTGCTTGAGAATGCCGAACAGGGCAGCACTACCGCCAAAGAAAGAATCTATAACCGCTTGATATACAAATTGGACCATGGGGCTCTTAGCCCCCAATCAGAGATAAAGGACGGGATAACGATGAAAAAAAGCAGCTGGAGAAATGCAATAGTGATTGGCAGTGCAGTAATTTGTCTGGGTGGAGCATTCTCTGCAACCTCCTATGCACAGGATATGTTCCAATCGATCATGGCAAAGTTTGAAGTGGGAAATCTAGAAATCACGCAATACGATAAGGAAATCCCTTCGGCTGCACAGTCAATGACTCCATCTGAAGATGCCCAAGGTGGGGAGAATGCGGTCATTGAATTGCCGGTTGCAGCTAAGTTGAGCCTAGATGAAGCACGTGCAGCACTTGGCATGAACTTCCCGGCACCCGACTGGATGGGAGACTATGAGTTTGTGAATTGTGTTCTTCAGGGGACCAGCATGGTTGAAGTACAGTATAATTCTGGAGAGAACGCTGTGAATTTTCTAATCTCCAAGGGCGGGGACAATGGGATCAGCACTACGGAAGAAGTGAAGACAGAAGTAATTAACGGGACTAAGGTTTATTATGCAAATGGAATTGTGATATGGGAAGAGGATGGCTATACAGTAGAGTTGTATTCCCAAGTAGATTTTGACCAAGCTACACTAGGGAAAATCATTGATAGTTTTAACATTGGTGCGCCTGTTCAGCCTTTAGAGCAAGGTCAAGTGAAGGAGAACTTGCAAAAGAATGGAGCAGCGGTTGCAGCTCCGGCTCCGGCTGTAGATTCGGAATAAAAGACTTACTCCGGGCAGCAGCAGCCTATAGTTACACACAGAAGACGCGAGGGGATTAGTCCCCTGAGCGTCTTCTTTTTTGAGCACACTTTTATAGAACATTCCCCAACCATTGCCACCCCCCAAAAACAAAAGTATAATTGATAATGATTATCAATTAATGAATGAATAAAGAGTTAAGTGCATTTATATAAGCAGTAAAGAGGTGACAGAATGCAAAAACAATCGCAAAAGACGGATTTAAGCGAGGTTAGAAAATATATAGAAGAGAATTTCACGAAGCACTTGTCTTTAGCACATTTAGCTAATCTTTCTGGACTTAGTTCCAGTTATTTTTCCTCGGCGTTTAAACAGGAATATATACAAAGTCCAATGGAGTTTGTTACCCAGCTGCGGATTCAAAAGGCTAAACAATTATTGCAAAAGGAAGACGTTCGCTTGAAGTTTATAGCAGAAGCGGTTGGATATAGTGATGAGTTTTATTTTAGCCGAGTGTTCAAAAAGGTTGAAGGGATCTCGCCAACGATGTATTCCAGCCAGCAAAAATCACATATCGGTGTTGTAACTGGGAACATGATGGGGTATTTACATGCGGCAGGAGTCATTCCGTTTGCTGCACCCTTAAGTGCAAAGTGGACACCGTACTACTATAATTTGTGGGCGCAAGAAATCGAGCATAAGGTAACCTTGACACAAAACAAAAATTATTGCAGCCCCAATGAGCTATTGCATTTGCCAATTGATCTTCTTATTTCTCCCAAAGATTTGTCGTCAGAGCTGGTAAAACGGATAGAGGATCATTTTCCAATCTATTGGCTGGATGATAAGCAAGATTGTTTAGTAGCCTTAACTGAACTTGCTGCCCGACTAAATAAACAAGAAGAAGCGAAACAGTGGATCACACAGTATAGGGCAAGATTGGAAGACGTTCGGCGCAGGTTAGACTGGACCTCTACACCACCTAAAGTTCTAGTTATACGTATCTATCAGCAGCAAATCTTTGCTTATTGTAATACAGGCATTCAGCATCTTTTATTTCAGGATTTGGGAGCGGAATCTAGTTATGAGCAGCCCGGTCTATATAATACTGAGATTACTTTTGATGAATTAGGTAAATTGAAGGTAGATAAGCTGTTTACTATTATCTGCCCCGATGATGAGTCACGAGCAACATGGCATCATTTGCAGAGAGAGGTTGGGTTCAGACAGTTAGAGGCTATTAAGCAGCAACAAATCTATGTTATTCACTCCGATCCTTGGTTTGAATATTCGCCTGTAGCTTTAAAGCGGATGCTAGAGGAACTTGCAGTAATGATGATACCTTGAAAATGTACATGTCTAATCATAAGATGTTACATGGTCAATGCGTCCTATCTCTTATACACTCAATACTGAGAATGATTATTATTGAGAATATAGGAAAGAGGGAAGGTCTATCATGAAGGGGTTTAATACAAAAACAATAAGTTATGTTGTAATGGTTGGTTTATTATCCATTCTACTGACAGCTTGCGGCGGCAATAATACAGCTGATCAGCAAGCAACAGATACTCCAGTAACAACCAGTGAAGCGAGTGCAACTGCAACGGAGGAACCCGCTGTACAAGAACCGGAAGTAGCGGCTAGAGAAGCGTTTGTAGTAACTGACCAAGTAGGCAATACAGTAAACATTCCGGGGACTGTACAAAAGGTGTATGCCCCTGGTCTAGAGGATTACTTAGTTACCCTTGGTGTAACCCCAGTAGCCCAATGGTCCACGGGTGAAAGACCGCAGCAGTATCTACAGGATACGTTAAGTGGCGTACAAGAAATCAGCTTCGCTAATGGTGTTCCCTCTCCAGAATCTGTAGTAGATTTGGAGCCGGAATTAATTATATTCCCCACTGCTTTTTATGCACAAAATGGTGTTTATGAAAACTACTCGCAAATTGCTCCAACGTACGTGTTTAAGAATGCACTCGGCAATGTAGTGGAGGCCACAGAAACGATTGCGAAATTGCTAGGTTTAGAGGATAAAGCAACAGAAGCTATTGCTGCTTACGATACAAAGCTAGAAGCAACTAAAGCACAGTTAGCCAGCGTTTCTGCCGGTAAAAAAGCAATTTATATTAATGCGAATGCCCGTGCAATCTTTTTAGTGGGTAACTTCCATTACGGGGGTTATGTGCTGAGTGAGCTAGGCTTTGCTCAAAGTGCTCTTGTAGAAGGAGAAATGTCCGCTGATATTTCGCTGGAAATGTTGTCTGATTTAGACGCTGATTATATCTTTATTAACGATAATGATGGTCTGGGAGATGCTTTCCTGGCAGACATTAAAGCTAGTCCTTTATGGAAGGCGCTGCCTGCAGTTCAAGCAGGTAAAGTGTTCGAGGTGGATGGCGATCACTGGAGATCCAGTGGATTAATTGCTTATCAAAAAACGATGGACGATATTGTAGCGTTCCTGCTGCCATGATTATCAAACCGTACGTAAAACCAAACTATGAAACGATGTTGATCACGAGTAAAGCTAATCATAAGGACTATGAAATTTTTATTGCCAAACCTTTGGATGAGCCTGCAAAAGATGGCTACGGTGTCATTTATGTTCTTGACGGCAATGGGCTTTTTGAAACCGCTGCTGAAATCACCCGATTGCTGACGCGTAAGCCTAAAGGCTATCCACCCGCGATTGTTGTTGGCATTGGTTATCCTGGGGGTGAGGCGTTTGATACCGTGCGTCGAACCTATGATTTAACCATGCCAGCCGAGCTCGCGAATTTACCGAAACGTCCCAACGGGGAGCCTTGGCCTGAATTTGGCGGGGCAGATGAGCTGCTAGCTTTTTTTGAAAAAGAGTTAATGCCAGCCATTGCCCAGCGGTTCGTTATCAATAAGCAGAAGCAAGCATTGTTTGGTCATTCCTTTGGCGGATTATTTGTTCTGCATGCGTTGTTTACACAACCCACCTTGTTCTCACATTATATTGCAAGCAGTGCTTCCATCTGGTGGAATGATTACGCACTTTTAAAGGAATATGAGAATTTTAAAGCTGATTTACACAGCAATACGCTAAGTCAGTTACCTAAAACGCTTATGATTGCCGGTGGAGAAGAGCTGGATTATATGGTCAAGGATAGCTTGGATTTATGTAACAGCATGATGGCCTTACACCTTCCAAGCTTCGAAGTAAGCTGGGCATTGCTTGAGCAAGAGGAGCATGTGAGCGTAATCTCGGGTGCGATTAGTCGGTCCGTCAAATTTTTGCTTACCACATCCTCTGACTTAAGTTAGATAGAAATCATATTCGTTTGCATCTGAGCTGGCCCTTGGCTGGCTCTTTTTGTAAAGTGAAGGGAAAGGGTTGGAAACATTGGCCGCAAATGTTCAGAAATCATCACTAGCAGGAGAAAAAAAGTTCTCCTTTTTATTATTGCTAATCTTCATGCTCCTCCTATTAATTGGCGTATTAGTGCTTGCTATGGCCCTTGGCGCGAAAAAAATACCCTTCGCAGATGTATTCATGTCGATCATCGCTTTTGATGATAAGGCGTCTACTCATCAGGTGATCCAGTCGATTCGTTTACCCCGGGTACTTGCCGCTATGGCAACAGGCGCTGGATTTGCAGTAAGTGGAGCGATTATTCAAGGGATTAGTCGCAATCCTTTAGCCGATTCGGGGATTCTTGGATTAAATGCTGGGGCAGGGGTCACGTTAGTTATTGCTATGGTTTTCCTGCCGACGATTTCATTCACAGGTACACTTTGGCTCTGTATTCTAGGTGCGGGATTGGGAGCGGGTTTAGTCTTTAGTGTGGGTTTATTAAGTAAACGAGGCATGACGCCTATTCGGCTTGTATTGGCGGGTGCTGCCATCTCTGCTATGCTAACTGCCCTAAGTGAAGGAATAAGTATCTTTTTTTCAGTGGCTCAGCAGGTGGCTTTTTGGTATGGAGGAGGTTTAAGTGGCATTAGCATGGCCCATCTACAGCAAATGTTGCCGTGGATGCTTCTTGCGCTATTACTTGCCATCGTAATTTCAAAGTCGATTACTATACTTTCTGTAGGGGATGAGACAGCGGAAGGGTTAGGCGTTAATATAAAACTTATCAAAAATCTTTCGCTTTTAGCCGCATTTATGTTAGCTGGGATTTCATGTGCTTTAGCCGGATCTGTAAGCTTTGTGGGCTTAATTGCTCCTCATTTGGTACGTTACATAGTGGGTGTGGATTATCGTTATATTATTCCATTATCCGCAATTCTGGGAGCCACCCTTGTTGTGCTTGCTGATTTAGTGGCACGAATCGTAAATGCCCCTTATGAAATCCCTGTAGGTGCTGTAATTGCGGTTATTGGTGTTCCGTTCTTTCTATATTTGGCTCGTAAAGAAAGGCGGGAGCTATAGTGAAGCTAAGATGGAAGTTTATAATTATAGCAATCATTTTACTGCTAGGCTTTATATATAGTGTATCTACTGGTCAAAGCAGCTTAAGCTTACAAGAGTTATGGCAAAGCGTATTAGGAAATGGAACACCGAGGCAGGAGCTTGTACTTTTTCAGTTCCGTATTCCACGTATGATCTTGGGTTTTCTAGTAGGTGGCGCGTTGGCAATAGCAGGAATGCTGCTGCAAGCCATAAGCCGAAATGCGTTAGCAGACCCGGGTATACTGGGGATAAATGCTGGTGCTGGATTATCCATGATGTTATTTTTACTCTTACAAAATAGCTCAACCGGCTTACATACTTATGTTCAGCCACTGTATGCTTTATTGGGCGGATTTATCGTTGTCGCTCTATTATTTATGCTTTCTTATGATCGCAATCAAGGCATTATTCC
The DNA here is from genome assembly GCF_038002725.1 of Paenibacillus sp. FSL H7-0323. Classification (NCBI taxonomy): domain Bacteria; kingdom Bacillati; phylum Bacillota; class Bacilli; order Caryophanales; family Paenibacillaceae; genus Paenibacillus; species Paenibacillus sp. FSL H7-0323. The sequence continues at coordinate 5,743,176 of NZ_JBBODB010000001.1, forward strand.
CATTCGATTAATTTATACTGGTATTGCTGTTGCGGCTGCGATTAGTGCATTTATGATTGTGTTAACCTTCGTACTAGATCCTTCGCAATATCAGATGATTAAGGTGTGGCTGGCAGGGAACATAGGGAATAGTAATTGGAGTCACGTGTATGCTATGCTGCCTTGGTTACTTCTTATTGTGCCTTTATTAATTCGGAATCATCTTATATTGGATGTACTAAGGCTTAACGATCCTGTAGTCATTAGTTTAGGGGTATCTCTAAATAAGTATCGTGTTTGGTTTTTAGTGTGTAGTGTCTTATTGGCGGCACCAGCGGTTGCTGTCAGTGGGAGCATTGGATTTGTAGGACTAGTAGTTCCACATTTAGTTAGACGACTCTTTCGTGGCCATAAAATAATGATTCCCGCATGCTTATTAATCGGTGGCGGATTAGTTGTTATTGCAGATGCGCTTGGTAAAATGGTAGTAGCCAATACTGAAATACCAGCAGGAGTAATCGTGGCTTTAATCGGTGCTCCATACTTTTTATATTTATTGATTAAAAGTGAATAACTGAAAAAAGCTATTGTGTGATTGGTGCTGGAAATAAAAAAAGAATGCCTTGATTATGCTATAATCCAAGGCATTCTTTTTTATATCGTTTTCGTTTTCAGCTTTTCTAAAAGAACTTTCCACCAATGTATAGATTGCTCAAGTTGAGAAGCGTAGTAGCTTTCCATGAAATCTACACTTTCACGAGTGGAGCTATCTACATCTATTTGCTGGTAGATTTGATTTAATTGATCTTTTTTTATAAGTGACTGTTCAATTTTCTTCTCGATAATCGGGATCACTTTATCAGTCTCTACAAAACGAAGATTCACAAGAGCGACAATCATATCTGAAATAGATTCTGCATCTTCTATTACCTTATAAATTTTGAGCGGGAGCTGCTTGCGCCCTTTATCGGTAATGGAAAACACCTGTTTGTCTGGACGATGTTCTTCTTTGATAATCTCTACCTGTTCAACTAAGCCCTGTTTCGTAAGAGATTCAAAGTGATAATACAGTTTGCTTTCAGATAGATTGAGCAATTTATCAAAAGGAATAGGGGTGGATAGTTCTTTTTTTAATTTATAAGGATAATTATTTTCATCCATTAACTTACTTAAGATATAAATTTGAATTGACATCACAGAACCCACTCCTAATTGTTGGCTAAACTCTATCTTACCAAACCTAGGCGGTTATTTCAGCTGTATTTTTAACTTCAACGGGCAGTATAGTTTCTTTAGTTACAGGTACAGGTTTATGAACAAACCGGACGATTACAATGTTAATCATCATAGCCCCGGCAAATACGCCTGCTAATCCCCATAAGAAGGGGGCTGGACTAATAGAACCAAACATTTGTGCCAAATAAGCTTGCACAGAATAATACATCGGGGTGATGCGGCCGAACCAATCGTATGGTGTATACATCATATCACGAGGCATGGTAGCACCATTGGCGATGGTTTGCATGAGCAGGATTGGAATATTTAAGACCATACCGCCTTCGCCAACTAGGAAGACCATAATCGCACACACGTTAAATGCAGCCATATACATTAGAATTTGCTGAGCAGCAACTGGTAACAGTAAAGATAGGTCTACATCTGCAACAGAGAAGGCAATGGTTAAAGCAACGACTGTTGATAATACAGCGATTAATAAAGCTGTCAATTGAACGAACATAAACAGTTTTGTCTTGCTTGCTTTCCCGCGGTTCGCTTTAAAAGAAGCAACTAATTGCATGGAGGCAATCATTGCCCCAACATAACCAGCCATAGTTAAGAACATAGGTAACATGTTGTTGTGCATGCCGTCCGGAACATCATTGATGACAACATAATTCCCGACATAACTATTTTCAATTTGTGTAGCCATTGCGGTGGCTTGTTCTTCTGGTACGTTAAAGTTCATTAACACACCTTTTGCGGTTTGCTCTGAGAAGTTCGCGCTTAATTGTTTGTTAATTTCTCCTACAACGGAAGACATGGCTGAAGATACCATGGTGGCAGAAGCTTCGTTGACTGTGAAATCAATACTTGCGGATACCTTACCGCTTTGAACGTTAGCTGAAAATTCTTCTGGAATATGGACAACTAGAGCTAACTTATTATGTTCTAATTCATCCATCGCTTTTTTATTCGATACATCGGTTTTTATCGTTTTGAATGGTAAACTCTCCGAGAACTGACTCGAAATCTGAGCCCCATATTGACCTGCATCATCATTGACAATAGCAATTTTTAAATCATCCATGTTCCCTGGAAGTGCTGTATACCCTGGTAAGAAAATACCAAGCATCGCAATGGCATAGAACACACCCATAAAAATAGAACCAATGGCCCCTTTGGACTTCAAAAACTGTGAAAACTTCAACTGTATTCCTTCTTTCTTCTAAATAACACTTTTATTTTAGTACTCCAATTAAAGTACTTTTAACTGAGTGAAATTTATAGTACGATAATTCATTATAAATGTCAAATTTAAGATACAATGGGTAAGTAGTGAATGATTAAAAAAATGAATAACTGAAGGGACTTCGAATATGAACAAGGTTATTGTAATTGGTGCAGGCATATTAGGGGCTTCAGCAGCTTATCAGCTAAGTAAGTTAGGTGCTGAGGTCATCATTATAGATCGTAAGGATGTTGGACAAGCAACGGATGCAGCAGCAGGGATTATTTGTCCATGGTTGTCTCAACGCAGAAACAAAGCATGGTATCGTCTTGCTAAAGCGGGAGCAAGCTTTTATCCGGCACTTATTCAAGAGTTGGAAGAGGCTGGAGAAACCGAGACTGGATACGCAAAAGTTGGAGCGATATGTATCCATGAGGATTTGAAAAAGTTACTCGCGATGAAAGAAAGAGCGGAGCTGCGCAGAGAGGACGCCCCTGAAATAGGGGAACTTACGATGCTGACGGATCTTGAAGCGCAAGAGAAGTTTCCCTTATTGTCGGAAGGTTATCATGCGCTTCATGTATCCGGTGCAGCAAGAGTGAACGGACGTGAATTACGTGATGCTTTGCTAAGGGCTGCTCAGCGTAATGGTGCGCAAATGATTGAGGGCGATGCTATTTTAGAACATGATGAACATGAAATTAAAGGGGTTAGTGTAGGAGAACAGACATTCACAGCGGATGAAGTGATTGTGTGCGCAGGGGCTTGGTCTAACGCTTTGCTTCATCCGCTTGGGATCATGCTTCAGGTGCGTTATCAAAAAGCTCAAATTATGCATTTGAAGCTTGCTCAACAAGCGAGTACAGAGCAATGGCCTGTGGTAATGCCGCCTACAGATCAATATATACTCGCATTTGCGGATCAAAATATCGTGGTAGGTGCTACTCACGAAAATGATGTCGTAGGTTATGATACTGCTGTAACCGTAGGAGGAATGCAAGAAATTTTAAATAAAGGTCTTCAAACGGCCTCCGGTCTTGCAGATTGTAGCCTAAATGAGATAAGAGTAGGCTTCCGTCCATTTACAGCAGATTTTCTTCCCGTGTTAGGCAGGGTTCAAGGATGGAATAAACTAATTGTTGCTAATGGGCTAGGGTCATCGGGATTAACGATGGGCCCCTTTCTTGGTGAGCAGCTAGCCAAGCTAGCCATGGATCAACAGGTAGATATTCCGCTTGAAGACTATGCATTAGAGCATACGATAAGTTTGGAACTGTAGGAACGTAGTGTCCGCCTTTGTCACCGGATTTCAACCATGAAACATGGTAATAATCGAGAAATCTGGTGACAACAGCGGCCGGAAGTCCAAACATTCACCGGAGTCACGACCTTACCTTAATAGAAAAATCTTAAGTTCAACTAGTATAGCGAAGCTTTTTTTTATCCTTTATACTGAAAAGACCAATTAATCTTCCTAGGAGTTGTCTAACGAATCATGATAAAGAAAGAAGTCGCGCATATACGCAAGCAATTTAAGCTGGATCACGATTTAATGAGTATTTACGATATTCTCAACGTGTATATTATGAAGGAAAGCAACGAGATCTATCATTGGGAGCGCCAGCCATTTGGAATGGTGGACAGAGAGAAGCAGGAGCTGTATATGGGCAATTTCAAAAAACTCCTGACCGGTGAACTGGATCAGAAATTGTTCGAGTTGAAGTTTCAAGCGGAAGCGGAGGAGCCAGCGCAGGTGATGCTTCATCAAGCTTTGGTGACAGGGGATCCAGATGAATGGCAGGACCTGATGCTACTGTTGGTGGACAGAATGATGGCGGATACTCATTATGAACGGGATACGGTGATCACTTTCGTTCGAGGACAGTATTTCCGCCCGACTAAAGATAGAAACGATGAAGCCGAGGAAAGTGAGAAAAACGAATTATTCGCGCATCCTTTTATCCTATGCAGCGTGAATTCCACGGAGAAACAACGGAAGGCTCTCTTGTTTGATTACGTGGAGCGGGAGTTCAAGTACAATGTCATTGTAGATCCGATCGTCAAGTTAAGCACACCGGAGCAAGGTTTCTTTTACCCAAGCGTGACGGACAATTATTCCGATGTGAACCGCATTCTGTATTGTACGGGGAAATCGAACTTTCCAGATCCGCATTTTGTCGGAGAGGTCTTGAATGCCGAAAGATCCAATACGGCCCTGGAAGAGAGAGCTATATTCGAAGACATCGTGAAGGAAGTGGCGGGCGAACAGCTTGATGCAACCACTCTCGCACAGGTGTACGAGGAGATCCATCAGGTCATCGAAACCAACGACGATAAGGAAGAACCTCCAAAGCTCGATTATAGAGACCTGGAACGTGTACTAACGGTAAGTGGCGTTGAGAACGTGACAATGGAAAAAGTGGAACGGGCGTTTGAAACGATCGTTGACGATAAGCATTATGAGATGAAGGCGAGCAGCGTAATGCCGAAATTCACTACCAAATCGATTAAGATCGATACAAAGGTAGCTACGATTTCGGTCAGCCCGCAGGATTTAAAATATGTGAAGCAAGTGAATTATCATGGGAGACGCTGCATTTTGATTGAGGTTGACGAAGATGCCGTGATCGAAGGCTTCACCCTTACTACAGAGAATCTTTAGACTGCTTCAACAATGCTATGGGCTATCCTTAAAGTCTTTGAACAAGACTAAGGATAGCCCAATTTGTTTTGTATCAAATACGGTGATTAAAGATATATTCGATATATTCTTTTGCGCTAGTATTAATTTCTTCATCGCTGGCTTGGAATGAAGCTCCAAAAACAGCAAAGTACGGTAGGGCTTCTGCGCCTACATGTTTGGCACTGGCGTTAAAGGGTGCGATCACTTCGTCTACGGTAAAAGAAACAGAGCCCTCTGGTTGATAATTTTCTTTTTTATCACCGATGGACAGGGCCAGCCCTAACTTTTTCCCGTTAAGCTTGTTCCCGTTTGATCCATAAGCCCATCCGTAAGCCAACACATCGTCAAACCATTTTTTCAATAGCGGCGGATAACTGTACCAATACAACGGGAATTGAAAGATCACATGGTCATAAGCTTCCATTAGATTCTGCTCTCTAGAAACATCAATATTCCAGTCAGGATACTCTTTATAAATCTCATGAAGGGTAATATCGTTGGGATATAACAGCAGTTCTTCTTTCCAGCGCTGGTTGACCCTCGAATTCTCAAGGTTCGGATGCGCCAAAATCACTAGTGTTTTCATGATGAATCTCCATTCTCAGGCCTATATTATATATGAATATTATTATTATCTTGCAGGTTGTAAAAAAAGAAAATACACACAATAAAGTAAGATGGTTACTTCGAGGTGTGTACTGGACTCCGAAAAAAATATATGCAACAATGAAGTTTTGAGTAAGCTTAATTTGATCAGCATGAACGAGGTGTTATTCTATGAAACAATATCATTTAGGGATAGAGGCAACACTAGAAATCATCGGCGGAAAGTGGAAAGCTTTGATCATTTGCTTTTTGATGTCCGGTGCCAAAAGAACAAGTGAATTACAGCGTAATATTCAAGGCATCTCACAAAAGGTTCTGATCCAGCAGCTTCGTGAACTTGAGAGGGATGGGCTTGTCAAAAGATTCGTGTACCAGCAGATGCCGCCAAAAGTTGAATACAGCCTCACGGAATATGGCGTTACAGCCAATAAGATCGTGGATGTTATGTGTGCTTGGGGGAAAGAAAATATAAAAATAAGACAAAGACGAGGAGAAGAGATCGTCTTGTTGGAGGATACATGTCCTGGAGCAAATTAAAGCAACAACTGGAGAGTTTTCTCTGTCCCGCGTTATCCGGCAAGGTTGAATATCGCGCAAGCAGCTACCGTTATTTACCTGATAAATCAGGGAGCTGTTATATTTCGGTAGATAAAAAGAACGTACTCAATATGAATGATAGAACTAACTCAATCAGATGGTATCAGACGGAGCAGGAGATTAAGAATGATTCAGAACTCCAAATTCCAATCCACCCTGAAGACATTGAAGCGGTTAGAAAAGATAGTAAAGGGAACATCCCGGAGGATCGTCTAATAGTCATTGCAAGAAGCAGAAAAATATCAGAAGTTGCAAAGGAGCTTTTGTCTGCACAGACAACATTAAGTAAATCGAATTTTATCGTTATAGCTAATAAGTTTCTATCTACTTCTATAGAGGAAAGCATAGAGAGCGATGATATCTTATTGAATATTCTGGCTTTAGTGGATAGACGGGTTGGGAAAAAGCGGATTTTAAACATGAGCGAGAAGATGCAGTTAAAGCATCCGATTGTGCAATATTTTTATGAACTACGGCGTAGTACATTGTGAATATAACTAAACTCTCCCTTGCTCAATGGCACCTGCTTCATCCATTATAAATAGGTAATCATCTCCCCCATAGAGCGTATCTTTACCTGTATCCATAAAGGAGAGAAAATAGGATGGAACTCAAAAAAATAAATGACTCTATTTATTATTTGGAAAGTGTCCGAGAAACAGACAGACCTGTTTTGGGATATGTTGTAGGTGACAGCTTTTCAATTATGATTGATTGTGGTAATTCAAAATCGCATTTAGATGCCTTTATAAAGTGTTTAGATGATAACAATCTGCCACGTCCCAAATATGCTTTGATCACGCACTGGCATTGGGATCATACCTTTGGTATGCATGCTTTTGACGGGGAAACTATAGTCTCTTCAGCAACGAATGAGGCACTAAAGCGCCTGAAAGAATGGGAATGGGATGAAGAAGCTGTTGTAAAACGCTTAGTGACCAAAGAAGAAATAGAATTCGCCTATAACTGTATGAAAAAAGAATATGATACGTTTGATAAGATTAAGGTTAGCACAGGAAATATTATGTTCGAGAATGCTTTAACGCTGGATTTAGGGGGCACCACTTGCCAGATTATAAAGGTAGGAGGGCCACATGAAGACGATTCTTGTGTTGTATATATAAAAGAAGCGGGAGTATTATTCGCAGGCGATGCACATAGCGGGGATTATTATCATGGAGAAGGTAAAATTGATCCGATAAAAATGAAAGAATATATTGAGCTTTTATCGACTCTTTCATTTACTACGTATATCCCGGGGCACGACGCCCCTATGAGCAAGGAACAAATCATTCCCTTGTTAAATAGATTTTGTGAGGTCAAGTAAGGGCTAGCCTTATCACATAACAGCTTATTTTATTAGGTGAATTGTTAGGTATGAATTCGGTAGTGTACCGGACGCATGCCTTTTTGTTGTGCCTGATGGGGCAGTTCATAGAGGGGGCTTATTTGCGTTTATTGGGAAGCAGGGTTACGATTAACCATAAGCAGCCTTGCTTCAGACCCCTTCCGAGCTATTAGAAATCTTAGACGAATTATACATCGATGGCTGGGGACTTGTACAGAAAGGGAAACAGAAATGGATAAGAAAATAAGCGTAGAGAATCTAAAACTGACACCACAAAATGATACTTATTATATTGCTTGGAGTATCGGAGTCGATAAGAAGTATAAAAAGCATATGAAAAAAGAAATAAAGAGCCAACTCACAGACGTTCTAGGATCCATGACTCAAAATAATGCTGTGGAGGATATTTCAGTTTACAGTCATAACAAAACAGCCGAAAAACATGGAGAATTCATTATATGGGATTATCTTATCCTAATGCAGATCAAGGAAAAAGAAGATGCCGAATTCATTTTACCTAACTTAAAAAATGTGAATATACCTTTCGTGCTCGAAACAATCCGTATGGAGTTACTTGTAACCACACCAAACAGCACGTACCCTACACCAGGGGAAGGCGCGCGAAAACGGCATGTAAAGCCATTTTATGCAATTGAATATGTCGATGTTCAGCCTAATCATTTAGATGAATTCCGAGACATAATGATTAACAATAATGGACCGGCAATGAAGTACATAATGGAGGAAGCGAGATGGTGTCATAATTTTTATGCATTAGAAACGCTGACTGTCTTCTATCATCATTCAAGTTATCCTACTTGGAACCAGATTCATGTCATAGGTTTGTATTTGGAATCAATTTTTCTATATAAAAAAGATTTCTCAAAAGGGCTGGCACTGACCCACAGCATTTCATTTGAAGAAAACTTTGCGCAGTTAAAGAAGATAAGAACCATGTTATATAAAACAATCGGGAGAAAGATGATCTAGAATAGATCAATGGATCAATGGATCATACCCACCCCGTAAACTCCAATATAGACGCTTTAGCGGATTGTGCTTCGGATTGTGCGCCTTTACGCCATTGTTTAGGTGACTCACCCATAAGCTTGGAGAAACATCGGTTGAAGCTGGATATGGACTGAAAACCGACTTGCTCAGAGATGGAGAGAATGGAATCATCCGTACTTTTTAACTGCTTGCAGGCCTCTTCAATACGGGTACTGTTTAGGAAGTCGAGAGGTGCGGACCCCATAATCTCATGGAATTTCCTGCGGAAATGAGTGGTACTTAGGTGGCACAGATCAGCTAAAAAATCGATGGTAATCGGCATCATGTAGTTTGTAGTGATGTATTCCAGAACGGGTGAGATGACAAAATCGCCCTTCAGGCTATGCTCTGTGTCTTGATTAACCAAGGGTTCATACCGGGAATGAATTCTTAGGAGTTCTATATAAAGCGATAACAATAAGCCGTAGGCACTTTCTTGATAGTAAGGATTTTTTTGTTTCAATTCCTCCACGACCGATGTCGCAAGGGTATAAACCTTGGGATGTTCCTCTTTATTCAAAATACAGTTTGTTCCCTTTATAGCCCACAGATTCGGCTCAAAGTTGCTGTAAGCGCTCTTGAAGGATTGCTGAAAAAGATCCTCAGGCGAAAAAAAGATATAAGACCACAGACTGGCTTCATTCGGCGAACTATAAGTTGTATGAGGGAGATACCTAGGGATGAAGGTCACATCTCCGGCTTTAAAAGGCACAGATTCTCCTTTGATCTCCATGATGCCGCTATCCGAATGGCAAATGCCAATCTCCAAATGATTATGGAAATGCAGATGTTCACTTTTAATATCAGAAATCTTCCAACGTTCACCACTTAACAGCAAGATAGGAAAGTTTATCGGTAAGCTGTAGTGGCGGTATTCAATGACGGGCTTCTTTTTTCTGGGCATATTCTCAATACTCCCATTCTTATTACGTAGGTTGAGTAGATTATAGGTTAACGTTATATCAAATTCAACTATATAAAGAGAACTTGATATTATACAATTTGGGAAAAAAGTGGCGGAGGAGAAGTTTGGAACTGTAGGAGCGTTAGCGTCCGCCTTTGTCTGCAGATTTCCACCGCGAAGAGCGGTATAAAATCAAGAAATTCTTACGACAACAGCGGCCGGAAGTCCAAATATTCTCTGTAGTCACGGCTAATTCCAAGATATAGCGAACAAAAGTTAATGGTTGAAATTGCACAGTTTAGTTATGAATATGCTTAGAATCAGACCATTTTACTACTTACAATAGAGTTAGTAAAGCGTTTACAATATGGACGGACAGCTCTCAAGCGCCTTTGGGGGCGTGTGCGAAAGAGAGGAGAAACAAGATGCTTCAATTAACTTATGACAGAGAAGAGATTTTAAGGGTCATCGACAAAGTGGTCAGAAAAACAATGGCGATGGATTTAACATGGGACTGGCCTTGTGGTGTGGCTTATTATGGGGTAACCAGAGCTTATGAAACTACAGGAAATAAAGAGTATTTGGATATGCTTGTCCAGTGGGCAGATGAATATATCGAGCTGGGTCTGCCGGATTGGACGGTAAATACCTGTGCCATGGGCCATATGCTGATCACTTTGTATGAGGAAACAGGCAATCAGAAATATTGGGATATTGTGATGAGCAAAGTAGATTATCTGCAGAACAATGCGCTTAGATTCGGAGATCATGTGTTGCAGCATACCGTCTCTATTTCTAATGATTTTCCAGAACAGGCATGGGCGGATACCTTGTTTATGGCGGCATTTTTCCTGCTCCGTGTAGGAAGCAAATTAAAGGATCAGGAAATGATTCAAGATGCCTTGAATCAATATTATTGGCATATCAAATACCTGCAAGATCCTAGCAGCGGGTTTTGGTACCATGGCTACAATAATGTGAAGCAGGATCACATGTCTGGACTATTCTGGGGCAGAGCGAATGCTTGGGGCGCATACACCATGTCGCAAGTTAAAAAGCTTTTGAAAGAATGGTATCTGTATCCGCAGTGTATGGACGTGGAGTGTTCGCTGCGCGATCAGCTGGCCGCACTCAAGCTGGTGCAAACGGAGAACGGCCTGTGGCGGACAGTACTCGATGACGAGGAGTCTTATGAAGAAGTATCCGCGTCTTGCGGTATTGCGGCTGCTATGATCAATAACGGCAATCCGCTGCATACCAAATATGTGCAAAAGGCCCTGAAAGGTATTTTGAACAATATCAGCGAAGATGGACGGGTACTGGGTGTCTCTGGCGGAACAGCGGTTATGAAGGATCGGGAAGGATACCGCAATATTCCAAAAGACTGGATTCAAGGCTGGGGGCAAGGCTTAGCATTAGCTTTTCTATCCGATATGCTTAAATAGGAGGGATCCAAGTTGTCCAAACAAACAACGGGGGCCTTTACACTGCCGGGAGAATCCGGTTATGAGGCATTGACCCTGGAATTAGCTGAACGTTGGGGTGCCGATGTCATCCGTGACAGTGACGGCACACAGTTGTCCGATGAGATTATCAACGCAGGATACGGCATTTATTCTACAATCTGCATCATCAGAGATCATAACGAATGGGCGTCCCAGAATTCAGACAAGCTGCAGCAGAGCTTTTTAATAACAAATCCGAAGGTAGCGGTACAAGATTATTTATCCATCTATCTGATGGAGGATTTTTTTGCTGAACAATTCCGAGTGAATGATTCCAAAGAGGCGTTTAAGTACTGGCAGGTTTTTGACCGAACGACGGGCGAAGAGGTTCCAAGAGAACTGTGGAATTATGAGCGGGAATCGGGAAATGTAGTCATTACTGGAATAACGCCTTGGCATAAATACACAGTCAGCTTCATGGTCTACCGGATTTGGGAAGAGATCTCCATGTACAATCACACCACGAATCACTGGGAAAAAGAGCATCTGATGCAGATTGATCCCATCTATGTAGAAACGCAAAAATATTTACTCCATTGGATTGAAGATTGGTGTCGTAAGCATAAGGAAACAACAGTGGTTCGGTTCACCTCCCTCTTTTATAATTTCGCCTGGATCTGGGGCAGTGATGAGCGCAATCGCCATTTGTTCTCGGACTGGGGTTCATATGATTTTACGGTAAGCTCAAGGGCGCTTGATCTGTTTGCCAAGAAATATGGGTATTCGCTCACGGCCGAGGATTTTGTGAATGGTGGGAAATATCGGGTCAGTCATATCCCGGCGCAGCAGCGGAAGCTGGACTATATGGCATTTATCAATGATTTTGTCATCGAATTTGGTAAGCAATTAATTGATATTGTGCATAAGCACGATAAGCTGGCGTATGTCTTCTATGATGATAGTTGGGTTGGCATGGAGCCTTACAATGACCGTTTTGAGGAGTTTGGTTTTGACGGGATGATTAAATGTGTGTTCTCAGGGTATGAGGCAAGGCTTTGCTCTGGTGTAAAAGTAGATACCCATGAGATTCGGCTGCATCCCTATTTATTTCCGGTTGGATTGGGAGGGCTTCCTACGTTTATGGAGGGAGGTAACCCTACGCTCGATGCCAAAAAGTATTGGATTAATATCCGGCGCGCCTTGCTCAGAGAGCCTATAGATCGGATTGGACTGGGCGGATATTTGCATCTTGTAGAGCCTTATCCGGATTTTTGTGATTATATCGAAAAGATCGCGGATGAATTCAGAGAAATTAAAGAGCTGCATCATAAAGGCAAACCGTATCACATTAAGACGAAGGTAGCCATTTTGCACGCTTGGGGCAAATTGAGATCGTGGACCTTGTCCGGGCATTTCCATGAAACGTATATGCATGATTTGATTCATATCAATGAGGCTTTGTCCGGATTGCCGGTTGAGGTGCAGTTCATTGATTTTGAAGATATCCGTAAGGGAGTATTACATGAGTGTGATGTAGTGATCAATGCCGGCTCGGCAGGTTCAGCATGGAGTGGTGGAGAATACTGGAGTGACCATAAGTGCGTGGACTTACTGACAGAATGGGTTTATGAGGGTGGTACTTTTATAGGTATCAATCAGCCTTCGGCGCTTGATGGTTATGACAGCTTTTTCAGAATGGCACATGTGCTTGGTCTGGATGAGGATACAGGCTCCAAGGTAGCTCATGGAAGATGGACATTTGAGGCTAGAGATGAGCAAGGTTTAGTGCCTGAAGGAGCCAGCATAACACCTAAAAATAACATCTATCTTACGGATGGCTCAGCAGCGGTATTGTGTGAAAAGAGTGGGATGATAACATTGTCCACCCATGCCTTTGGTAAAGGAAAGGGGATCTACCTGCCTTCTTTCACCTTAAGCTTTGAAAATACAAGATTGCTATTAAATGTGATTCGTTATGCCGGGAATGAGTTAAAGGAAACAAAGTACATTACGGATAATTTATATACAGAGTGTGCTTATTATCCAGAAAGTAAAATACTCGTCGTGATTAACAATAGCGACCAGCTTCAAAAAACTACGATTGATACGGAATATGGACAACAAACCCTGGAATTAGATCCGTTTGATACTATTATCCAAACTATTGGCGATTAATCCCATTAAAAAAGCTCAAGCCAGCGGCTAACTTGCCGATGCTTGAGCTTTTTGCTGTGAGGCCTATAGTATCTGTTATCTACTTATTTTGCTTTTATGAATTCAGCAGATTTGATCCCGGCTTGACGACCAAAAATAATGATTTCTGCAACAGAGTTGCCGCCAATCCGGTTTTGTCCGTGTAAGCCGCCTGTAACTTCGCCTGCCGCAAACAGACCAGGGATAGCTTCACCATCTTTATTTAGAACCTCTGTGTTCGTATTGATCTTCACGCCACCCATGGTGTAGTGAATCCCAGGAGCAATTTTAATAGCGTAGAAAGGACCAGTGGACAGGTCATTGTCCATTCCTGTAGTTCTGCCAAATTCGGCATCCTTTTTATTCTTAACGGCGCTGTTCCAAGTATCAAGCGTTGTTGCCAGCTTATCCTCTGGAACACCGATTTCTTTGGCCAAAGCTTCGATGGAATCCGCCTGAATCACGAAGCCCATTTTGTCATATTGTTCAACAGCCTTCACACGGGATTTAACACCGGAATCAAAGACCAGCGTAGCTGCTTTTTCAGGTAGTGTATTGATGGAAGCTGTTACTTTATCACGGGTATCCAATTCATTGGTGAACCGTGTACCTTCACTGGAAACAAGGATAGCGCCTTCCCCACGAACAGCTTCGCCGATGAGGTAGGATTTTTCTTGCTGCACAGTCGGGTGAACTTGGATTTGATCCATATCGACGGTTGTGCCGCCGAGTTTCTCAATCATCTTGATGCCGTCTCCGGTACTGCCGATTTGGTTAGTAGTAACGTAGCCTTCCAAGTCAGGTCTTACTTCGGAGATCAAATCCATATTGGCACCGAATCCGCCAGTGGTTACAACGACAGCATCTGCCGTAATTGTTTTTTCCTCTGTTTGGTTAAAGAGGACCTTGACGCCATTTACTTTGCCATCTTTTTCAGTGATTTCTTTGACATCAGCATTCACGAAAAGTGGGATTTCTTTCTCTTGTACGTTTTTTACTAAACCTTTGACAAGGTATTGACCCACAGCAGAGCCATCTTCAGGACGGTGTGTACGTTTTTCGTTCATGCCGCCTGTAATGGTGATATTGTTCAAGCGGATTCCGATGGAATCCAGCCAATCGATCGCACTCGCGGAATTATCAACGAAGAAACGAAGCATTTCTTTGTCGTTAGTGTCATGGCCACCTTTTAATGATTCTTCATAAAATAAATCATTGCTGTCTTCAATGTTTTGTTCTTTTTGGAATTTCGTTTCAGAAGCGTTCATTCCCGAAGAGGATTTGGTTGTGTTCCCGCCGGCAACCGGCATTTTTTCCAAAATAACAGGGTTCATGCCTTTCTCTTTGGCCTCAAGCGCCGCGGACATTCCCGCACCACCCGCACCGACAATGATGATATCATATTTATCTTTTAATTGATCAAATGGTGTGTAGCTTGCTTCAGATGCCCCGGAGACGGCTTCAACTTCTTTTTTCTCGTTGTTATTACTCTTGCTCTCGTTCACCTTGTCGTTTCCATTACCGCAACCTGCGGTAACGAGCATGACAGAGAGGACGAGACTCAGAGCACCAGCTGCTTTCTTTTTCATTGTTAACCCTCCACTTTTATATTTCTCTATTAAGATGTACCAAAAGAACCCGACAAAAAAGAAAGGAAGTATCAGAGGGAGTTGGAAGTGGAGAAGCGCGCGCGTCGCTGTTATTCTCCTAACTTCAAATCTTCTACGGTTACGTCCACAGTTTCCATCGTTATTCTCTTTAGTTCATCTTCTTATTAAGTATACCATCAATCATGACTATTAGTGAAAGTTTTCACAAATTATACAAGTCGTCTATTCTAACATAGGGTAACGAAATATTGAGCGGATTAGGCGGAAAATGGACCATAAACCATATAACTAGAAGATTTGACGTGAGATTTTCTCACTGTAGAAGTGGTAACTGTCACGGATTAGTAAAGCGGTTTTTGTTCTTCTGGATTTTTAAATGGTAAAATGAGAGTATTGCCTACTAGTCAATCTGGAAAGACTAACATGAGACATAGAAACAAATTCTAATTAATAGGTGAGAATATGGAATTTAATAATGTAATAAAAGAAAAAGTAAAAGAAGATAACTATAAAGTGTTTGCTTTACTAAGCCGCTATTTGAATAATACCCCCGACTTTATTAACAAAGAAGAAATTGAAGAAATCGTAAACTGTGGTGTATCTTATGAATACGCTTTTGGTTTAATGCTGGCTGCTGCTTTTGGGATGGATACGGTTGATAATGTTGATGATAAGGAATTGTTCAACCAATATTTTAGCAATATGCTTCATAAGCTTGATGCAAATGAATATTATGACAATCCATATTATAAAAATATCAAGATACCAACTATAAAGATTAATAATAGTGAATTAAAATATGAAAAATATAAACCTTTTGAAGGTTTTGTTTGCAATGATATCATCCGGACAGAAGAGGGAAGACAAATTCCTCAGGTTGGTTTTTTTCAAACTGAATTCATGTTCCCGGCTGTCTTGGAGAATGAAAGAATATGGATGACGATCACACCAAATGAAATAGAAACAATGAAAGAAGCTGTTGATAAAGCGTTTGGGAATGTTCTTACATTTGGGCTTGGACTTGGCTATTATGCTTATATGGTTTCTGAAAAAGTTAATGTTGAAAGCATAACGGTTGTTGAAAAAAATCAAGATGTCATTGATTTATTTAATAAATATGTACTGCCACAATTCAGTAATGCTCACAAGATCAGGCTTATCCAAGCAGATGCTTTCGAATATGCAGAACAACATATGTCTAAGGAAAAATATGATTTTGTATTTACGGATTTATGGCATGATGTTTCTGATGGAATGGACATGTATTTAAAAATGAAAAAGTTTGAAAAGAAAAGCCCGGATACTGTATTTATGTACTGGATAGAACAATCTATTTTATGTTATTTGTAATTTTGAGTTGCGTTAATCTGTTGTAGCTGACTCCGAAAGGAAGAACCCATTTTTGAAAACTCCTATATCTATCATAAATTGGCTAGAGCACAACGAAATCATAAACGACTTATTAAATCAGGAAGACAGCTTAACTGCGCATACAATGGATCAAGGATTTGAAGCTGAGGTCATGAGGATTAATTCTGATCAAGAGAGCTATGTACTGAAAACATGGAATAAGGAATCCAGACCGGATGTCCAGTTTCAATATCGTTTATTGGATGTTCTATCCGAACGAGGAGTAGCCGTCTCTAAACCAGTGGGCTGGGGAATCAATCCGGAGGGACATAAGGTGTTGTTAACAAGTTTTGACGGAACCCCTATTCATAAAATGAATACCAGGAAAATGAAGGAACTCGCAAGCCTATTAGCAAAAATACATAAAATTCGCGTTGAAGAGATTGGAAATATACAACTGCCAAAATACGATTTCATCGGCTATTTTTTCCCTGAAGCCAAAGAACAATCTGATATTTATAATGTGTTGACTGCTCTTGTTGAGCAAACTCCAATGAAGCAAGACTGTATCATTCATGGGGATTTTCATATCGGAAATATAGTGGAGGATAAAGAGCGATATACCATAATCGATTGGACGAACGGCCAGTTGGGAGACTCTAGATATGATTTTGCCTGGTCACTTATTCTGCTGAAAATATATATCTCTGAGCGTTATGCTGATGTGTTCCGAACTGCTTATCTATTGGAAAATGATATGGATCAGGAAGAACTTGAGATCTTTGAAGCCTGGGCATGTCTACGGTGGATTTTGCTGAATAGAAGAGGTGGCACACCGAAAGGGCCTAATACAACGAAGAGAGTGAAAGGCTTAATCGCTAATAATCGGTTTTTAAAAAAGATGGATAGTAAATTGTTCTGATGTACGCAAGGATGGATGGATTTTCTGGGAGATTGGAAATGTAATGTAACACCGTACATTATTACGTTATTAAATTATTTGTGGTATATTAAAGGTAGAAAAGACGTAAAATGCAAAGAGAGCCGTGCTGTAACACGACTCCCAAGGCAATAGCCGCTTTTAAGGGCGGTAGGCTTCAGCAAATAGGACACGACAGATAGACCGCATGCCTTTGTGAGTGGGCGGTCTATTTGCGTTTATTGGACAGCAGCGCTACGATAAGCGAACCAAAGGTTAGCATAAGCATCATTGCTTCAAACACTGTCACAAGGCATCCCTCCCTTCGGTGAGAGGTAGCCGACCGACCCTTTAAGCCTATTCTATTTGCTCCACCAGTATAGCATAATCGTTTGAAAGAGAATTAAGACTCTTGTCATAATACTCCCTAGGATTGGAGTAGTTTTCCATTTCCTCTCTTTGTCTCCGCAACTCTCTCCATTTTGAAACTTCCGTATCACATTTGCGATTTTTTGATTCCCAATTGTAGGACGTACCTCTCTTTCTAAATCTCTTCTTTGCGAATTCCCAAACATCCGATTTTCATTGGATTTTCAGTTTGGGTGTTTATAATGCTTTTTATGAATCGGGGCAGCGGATTGTAAAGGGCTTTCGATTGCGCAAAGGAGGTTTTCCATGATAAGAGGAATTCAAAAAACATTGTATCTCATACTTGCATTCT
This sequence comes from Paenibacillus sp. FSL H7-0323, assembly GCF_038002725.1. Lineage (NCBI taxonomy): Bacteria > Bacillati > Bacillota > Bacilli > Caryophanales > Paenibacillaceae > Paenibacillus > Paenibacillus sp. FSL H7-0323. Next base: position 5,761,030 of record NZ_JBBODB010000001.1, read on the forward strand.
TTATCGGTCTTTTTATCGCATCCTCCTTTTTTATTAGGGCGAAATATAATTATTTCGTATATGGGGACACGCCAATTTTGGAGAGACAACAGCTGGGTCTTTTTATTCTAGTGATCGCAGTGGTGCTGGCATTAAGCGTTATTTTGTATAAAATGTGCCTGAAGCTTAATAAGTACAGTTGGAAAATAGTCATTCCAGCCACACTGCTGTTTTCTTTTGCAATCCAGATGGTGATTATCTTTCTGTTTCCACGCTTGCCGACGGATGATTCACAGACAGTCCTTTCATTGGCACTCGACATGCTGTACAGGAATGATTATTCGTCGTTTGACACGAACGGCTATCTGCATATGTTTCCGTTTAATTTTTCGATCGTTTTATATTTAAAGACGTTGTTGTTGATCTTTCCGGATAATTATCTGGTAATCAAAATATTTAATATTCTGTTTACACTCTTAACCTCATTAATGATTTACATGCTGTATAAAGAGCTCAATTATAAGTCCAAGGATAAGGATTATGGCATCCTCGTGTTTGCTGCAACCTATATCCCTTCATTGTTTATGAGTAATTTTATCTATAACGATGTGATCGCTACCGCCTTTCTGACAAGTGCTTTATATTTTGCCATAAGATTTATTAAAAGAAGGTCCATTAAGGATATTCTCTTCGCAGCTCTCTTACTGGCAATAGGTAACTATTTCCGCAGTATCGGTGTTATTTTTCTGATTACCGTGGTGGCGGGTCTTTTATTTAACATACGTTCTATCGGGGTGAAAAAGGTTTTTAGCGCTTTGGTTATCACGGCCATATTGTTTAATGTTCCCGGCTGGACGCAAAATGCTGTGCTGCAGGCGACGAATGTTGTAGATGAACCGATGAACGAAAATTCCGCACCTGTCTACATGTGGCTGAATATGGGGATCAATCTGGAGACGTTTGGGTTCTGGGACAACCGGGAGAGCTACACTATCTATCAGCAGGATGCAAATTATAATAAGGCAGAAAGTACGGAGTTATTTAAAGAAGAAATCAGTAATAAACTCTCCGAGGCGGGCCTAAGTGACTTAGTGAAGATGTATTATAAAAAAATCGTTTGGACCTGGACGGAAGGAACCTACCAGATGGAACGATATGGGCTCGGAAATGACGGGTCATCCAGTAACGGGGGAAGAATGGGCTTTGTCATGGACCGTTATAGCTACACTAATGCTGCTACGGATTTGTTTAAGGCAGACTCCAATTATAGAAGTGGAATGTTGTGGCTGCTGTATGTCCTGAATTTTCTGATGTATGTATTTATACTCGTTCGCTTAATGGGTGGAATAAGAGCCAAAAGATTCGAAGAGACCTCTTTGATTCTTGTGGTGCTGGGCTTTATCGGATTCTATCTTTTATGGGAGATCAAGTCCCGGTATATTTACCCGGTGTATCCGCTGCTAATCGTATTATCCTACATGGGTTTTAAGGACGTATACGATTATATGTTAAAAAGATGTTTTCCACGTTAACTATGTTCGCTCGGAAAGAGGGGATTCAAAGATGCGGACCAAGCGGTATTTCGCTTTGCTCATAGCAGTGCTAAGTTGTTCCATGGTGCTCGTCTCCTGCGATGCTATTACCGCACAGAAGATAACGAGTACTGACTCCGGGTCAAGAGCGAACGGGGGACAGGGCTTCACCGGCGGACGGGGGAAAGATGGGGGCGGATCTCCCGGCATGAATGGTGGGTCAAGGAGAAACGGCAACCCAGATACAGATGGCGGTGGCGCACAAGGTGGGCGGCAGTGAACAAATTTCATGAACTTGCCCCAAGCCTACGAAGATTAAGTGTGATAGGATAAGGTTACATTTAAATTCCCCGCGGGGGTAAGAAAAGGGAGCACCATGAGAATCATTATATCGCCTGCCAAGAAGATGAAGATGGATACGGATTTCTTGGATTGCCGCCAGATGCCGCAATTCATAAGCGAGTCGCAGACTCTTCTGGCCTTATTACAAAAGTTGAATTATGAAGAAGCCAAATCGTTATGGAAATGCAATGATGCCATCGCCACGCTGAATGTGGAGCGGATTCGGGATATGGATGTAACACGGAATCTTACACCGGCTATTTTTTCTTATGAGGGTATCCAGTACCAGTACATGGCACCAGGGGTACTTCAAATGGAGGAGTTGGAATATCTTCAGCAGCATTTACGGATATTGTCCGGATTCTATGGAATCGTCCGGCCATTTGACGGCGTTGTGCCGTACAGGCTGGAGATGCAGGCAAAGCTTAGCGGACCTGGTTTCAAGTCTATCTACGAGTTCTGGAACAGGAAGCTGGCAGATCAGCTGTTTTCGGAGACTGACATCATTCTGAATCTGGCCTCTAAGGAATACAGCAAGTGCATCTCCCCTTACATTGGCGGGAATGTTCGAATGGTTAGTTGTGTATTCGGGCAGGAGATCGGCGGTAAGGTAGTAGAGAGAGCGACCCTGGTCAAGATGGCCAGAGGTGAAATGGTACGCTTCATGGCTGAGCGGCAAATCAGCTGTGTGGAGGATATCAAAGGCTTCGACGGATTTGATTTCAGCTTTGCTGATGAGCTGTCGGATGAGCGTACGTATGTGTTTATTCAGAAAAAGAATGACTAGAGCAAGCAGTACATGATGGGTAATTCTGAAGGGGGTTGAATAACCTGCTTCAGGGTTACCTTTATTTTTTGGTCAACGAAACCAGATGCTGAATTCTAGTTTTTTTAAAGGGGATAGATTAGGGCATAGAGAATAAAGTTCGGGGGGAATAAGAATAGGTTAACGAGGAGGACTTATGATTTTCAAAAGAGATCCATTGGATAAACAGAGCTTACTTAAAGAATTGGATTCGCTAGGTTATTCCGACAGAATCAAGAAAGTAGCAATCCTAGGCCGTGATCATCTCGGATCTGTCCAGTACTCCCAATTACTAGCCTCTTTGCTGGAGGATGGCGTTTATGAAGCACGACTTGCCTTAATCGGTGCCATTGCAACACAAGATGCTGCTATTATTCTATCAGCACTGCGGCATCCCAAGGCAAGTATCAGAAATACGGCTGCGGGTCTTTTGGCAAAGGTGGCTTCGGATGCTGATATTGAACGTGAGCTCCCCCATTTATCCCATGATTGCCGCCGCAAGCTGTTGCATAGTATTTCACAGATTAACCGTCAGGAATTAGCAGAACGCTTATTGCCTGTAGTGTATGCCCGATGGGGAGCGGAGGAAGCCGCGATTATATTGCAGGCCTGTTATTCGGCTACGGTAAGTAAATGGCTTGCTGATATCGGGTATGCCATAAAAGACTGGAAGAAATTATCCAGCCGGCATCTTAACGTAGTAGCAGAATACTTTGCAACAACACTGGAAAGCACACCACTCAGGGAAAAAGGCTATGTCTGGTGGAGATTCTCATCAGCTCTGGAGATCCTATGCAATCTAAAGGCAGACTTGGTGCTGGAGTGTGCGCTGAATCATGGACCTATGGGCATCATACATCCTGCGTTAAAAGAACAGCTTGGCACGCTTGTACGCCAAAATCCTAATAAGGTATATCAGCTGTTAACACGAACGGAGTCGCGGAGCGATCTGATTTCTTATGGTATTCCTGAAGCTGTTCTTAAAAGGAAAAAATATTTATCCATGGATCAATGGATGGAGATAGCGAAACTACTCGCAGATCACCCTATGCACATAGCAAAGCTGCTTCATAATATTGCACCTTCTAACCGCAAAGTCATTTTCGATGCTGTGTATGAAGAAGATAAACGTAATGAACGTATTTTTCCGGAAAGATTACTGTATGTATTACCGCATGTCTTGCGTGACAAGGAAGCCACCCGGATGCTTGGCCTTCGTGAAATCAATGATGACCGGGAGAGAACAATCAGATTTACAGCTTGCCGTTCTATTCTTCATTCAAGAGCGGGACTTGAACAAGCAACACAGGTATCCAGTGCAGACGAACGTGCCACGGCGCTTATGCAGCTGATCAGAAGTACCGTTCTGTCGAGACAGGGTATGAATGAAACTTTGGTGTACCTGGGCCGGATTAAAAATGATCAGGATCCTGTCCGGGGCGCTGTGTTTAAAGAGCTATCGGAAAGTCCTGCGTCTGTGTTCACGGATGCCCATGTACAAGAGCTTACTTTGCTTGTTGATAGTGTTATAGAGGCCAGAGATACTTCATATGGTACAAAATTTTCCGTTCAACAACTGGCGTTTGCTATTCTCCGGCATAACGCATTACATCCTCATGGTGAGCTGTTTAAGTTTTCTTTAAAAACGATTCAGAAATTGGCCAAGCAGAATGGGCAGCTTTCCCTTCCATCCTTGGAGAAGAATTTACCCCGGGGAGTAGAAGAGATTATCTTCGACGAAATTTATACATTAGCTGTACAGGCCAACAAAAGAGAAGACTACAATCTGGTGTTAAGCCTAGCTAGCTCATTCGGTAAAAGAGGTTACGGCATCATAAAACTTCAGAATCTGTTAAAGGAAGCAACGAAGGCAAAGGCGGATTCTACAGCCATACAAGCGGCCAGATACTGGCTTGCGCCTCGTACAACGCGTGATGCCAGAGTTAAGGAATTATTAGTTTTAGATAAATCGTATATTACGATCCATGAAGTGTTCCAGCATCTGCATCTGAAGCGTCAGGAATGGCTCGATCCTTTTATTTCAGGAGCTGTCATTAAGGGCAAGTTCCTATCAGGCAAAACTATCTATCTTGTGCCGGCCGCGGATGGATTCTACAGATGGCTGCCACGTCAGCAACAAGCTTTAAGTGCCTTATTAGAAAAAATTGCATACGATGCCAAACGTAATCTTTGGGAGCGTGCAAGCGTTATTAAGATCATGGCAAGCATGCCTGATCTCGGTTCGGATAGGTTACTTGGGCTTATGCAGGATAAGGAAGTAACTGTAGTAGAAGCTGCACTTCATGCCTTTTCGCTTATGGAAGAACCGGAGAAGGCACTTCCCGTTCTGCTGGAGAATCTGGATGGGGACCGGGCCCGTGTAGCCATGTACTCGATACCCAGATGCATCCGCAGGGTGAATCCGGTGTTACTGGTTACCATGCTGAAAGAGCTTCTGAATCGGGATAAGCTGAAGATCACTGTCAGAAAAGAAGCCATCCGCTTACTGGGCGCTTATAGAAGCGATGACAGCCTTCCGCTATTAATGAATGAGTTCGAGAAACCCAATGCACACAAGGATGTAATCATAGCCATAGGGCATGCTGCGAAACAGCTTTTAGATGATGAACGCGCTTGGGATATGTTAAGTACAATGGCTTCTTCATCAGAAAGTGACATTGCAGGAAGTTTATTATCTCAACAGCCTAATGCTCTTCCGCTAGACTTTAGACCACGTTATCTAGGATTAATCCTTGAAATCGCAAGGCACCAAGATGCGTATATTGGCAGATATGCTTTCATTTCTATGATGCGGTGGACAAATGGAAATGAAGGGATTGTTGCAGCTGCCACCGCTCAGTCTATTACGGATTTGGAAGACAGCACTAGATGGGAAACTGCTATGAACACGCTGGTAGAAACCTGTCGCGATGGTAAGATCAATGAGGTTGTAGTTGGTGTATGTCAGAGACTGGTTAGTGCAGCGATAAGGGATGAATGGAACGCCACTGCCAAAAGAGATTTGCCTCATCGGCAACGTCTACTGAAATTAGTCAACCAGCTGATAGCGTTGCCAAAAATCACCCGGATGCACCTTATCCCTTTGTATACGGACCTGATTGACTGTCTGGCATCTGAGGAGACCTTACAGCAAACTGTGATGAAATTGTATATAGCAGCAATAGACTGGAATAACGTGGAGGAATCCGCCAATTATCTGAATCGGATCGTTACCACTATTTCAAATCAACCCCAGCTATTAAGCGATGTCTATAAGCAGGTCGCGTATAATTTAGAAGTGAGCACGGGATACTGGAGTCCGGAAATTTTATTGGAAATTGTAGATGTTCTAGGGTCTGAGAGCCGTTATGAATCTCAGTATATTGGACTTTCGTTGCTTGAAGTTGCCGGAAGTGCTCTATTGTGGAGTCCAGAGCCTGCAGAGCGTCTGCGGTTGTACAGAAATCACACGAACCTTGCGGTTCGCTCACTTGCGCTAAATATTTGGACGGCGATAGATTAGTTTTTGATATTTTTTTGAAAATATAAAGCATCAAAAAAGCTCAGGCTGCAAATCGGCCTGAGCTCTTTTGGTGTTTATTCAATTAAGCTTCCATCTTCTGTGCTGTGTAGAGGCGGTAGTAAAGGCCCCGTTGTGCGATAAGCTCATCATGTGAGCCGCTTTCCGCGATGCCTTTGTTAGATACGTACATAATACGATCGCAGTTTTTTACAGTGGAGAGGCGATGCGCGATAATGAACGAGGTGCGTCCCTTAAGCAGTTCATTTAGCCCTTTTTGCAATAAGCGCTCAGTCTTCGCATCAATGGAAGAAGTGGCTTCATCCAAGATGAGAATGCGCGGATCTGCCAAAAGTGTTCTTGCGAACGAAATGAGCTGCCGCTGTCCTTGAGACAGCTTGGAGCCACGTTCATTGACCTCTGTCATGTAGCCTTGATCGAATTCACGGATGAATTCGTCGGCGCAAACGGCCTTTGCAGCGGCGATTACTTCTTCTTCGGTTGCATCCAGTCGGCCGTACCGAATATTGTCCAGAATAGTACCGGAGAAGATGAAGCTATCCTGTAACATAATCCCCATCTGGCTGCGAAGAGATTTTAACGTCACCTGTGAGATATCCTGGCCGTCGATCAGAATCTGACCACTGGAAATGTTATAAAAGCGTGAGATCAGATTGACGACGGTTGTTTTGCCCGCACCTGTGGGTCCTACCAGCGCGATGCTTTCTCCCGCTTTGACCTTGAAGGAGATATTCTCCAGAATATTAAGCCCCGGGTCATAGGCGAAAGTTACATCGTCGAAGGTCACATGGCCCTGTACAGATGGCAGTGTTTTGGCATCCGGGATATCACTGACGGTAACCGGTTCATCCAGCGTTTCGAAGATACGCTCAAGATAGGCAACGGCGTTGATGAAGTTATTGTACAGGTTCGAAAGATTCAGAATCGGCTGCCAGAAGCGGGCAGCGTAGCTGCTCATCGCCAGAATGACACCGAGGGTCATGTCTTGAGGACTCAGTGTTAGTAGGCCTACAAGGAAAATCAATGATGTAACGATTGTAGACAAGTTGTCTACAGAGAACGGAATAAGTAAGTTGTAACGTTGAGCCTTCATCCATTCTTTACGGAAATTACCCGCGAGACGTGTGAAGATTCCTTCGTTACGTTGTTCCCGGGAGAACATTTGTGTCACACCAATACCGCTGATGCTCTCTTGCAGATAGGCGTTCAGGTTAGAGCTTTTGTTGGACACTGCTTGCCATGCCCGGCGTTGCCGGGTTTTGATCAGCAGCATGATGCCAAGGAAGACTGGCAGTCCGGCAAGGATGACAAATGAGAGTCGTACATCGACAGCGAACATGAAGGCTGCGATAAAGAGCAAATTCACGATTTCTAGAATAAAGTTGATAATCCCGTTGGACAGCACATCTGAAACGGCGTTGACGTAATTTACGACCCGGATAAGGATCTTGCCCTGTGGGCGGTCGTCATAATATTTGAAAGGCAATTCTTGCAGATGCTTAAACAAATCCGTTCGGATGTCAAAAATAATATCCTGCCCAACACTCGTCATGATGCGCGAGCGTATCGTAGCCAGATAAACGCTGACCACGATGGTCACAAGCATCAGTGCAGCCCAACCCAGCAGTGCAAGCTTCTCTTTTGCCGGAATGGTCACGTCGATGACATGTTGCATGATCAGCGGAGCCGACAGTGAAATGGCTGCTGAAAGTGCACTGAGCACGAACGCAACAATCATTGGCGTTTTCTTTCGTTTAATATATACCATCGCACGCCGGAAGTGTTTTATATTAAACGGCGATTCAAGATTTTCATCGACGTCAAATTTATTCCTTGCCACTTGCGGTCACCTGCCTTCCAATACCCTCGTTCTGCAGTTTAAACACTTCGTAATAGTAACCACGTTTCGCTAGCAGTTCAGTGTGAGTCCCTTCCTCAACTAGCTTCCCGCCATCCAGAATAAGAATACGGTCGGCTTGCGAGGTAGTAGATACACGCTGCGCAATAATAATTTTCGTACAAGGATAGTCCAGTTCACGTAGACTTTTTTGGATATGCTCCTCCGTCTCAAGGTCGACCGCAGAGGTCGTATCATCGAGAATCAGGATAGGACGGTGTACCGCCAAAGCACGCGCTAAGGCAATACGCTGCTTTTGCCCCCCCGATAGTCCGACTCCGCGTTCCCCGACAACGGTATCATAACCTTCAGGCATTTTGGTAATGAAGTCGTGTGCGGCTGCGAGCTCTGCATAACCCATTGCATCTTCTTCCGGAAGATCAGGATCGCCATAGGCGATGTTTCCATCAATGGTATCAGAGAACAAGAGTACATCTTGGGTCGCCATGCCGATATTTCCACGAAGTTCATCAAGCTCCAGCTGCCGAACATCAACACCGTCTACGAGTACGCGCCCTTCAGCTACATCGTAGAAGCGAGGGATGAGGTTGATGATTGTTGTTTTGCCTGATCCTGTCGCGCCCATGATTGCTACAGTTTCACCGGGTTCAACGGTAAAGCTAATATCGTCCAGCACGATAGCGCTATCATATTTGAAGCGGACATGATCGAATTCAATACGGCCTTCATAACGGCGTTTGTCAGTGACAGTATGCTCATTAACAATATTTGGCCGGGCATAATAGATATCTACGATTTTGGACAAGCTCGCAAAAAAGCGCTGAATGTCGTTGATAATGATACCGATGTTGCGCATAGGGTTCGATATAGCCCAAATAAGCGAAGAGAAGGCCATAAACTCACCGAAGGTGATCCGGCCGTTCATAAGGAACAAACCACCAACCAACATAAGGATTACGTTGAAGCCCTGAGCGAAGGATTCCAGATAAGGAAAATAATCAAGCCATACAAGGGCGGCCTTTTTGTTCGCTGTAGAATAGTTGACATTCTTCTCTGTGAATTTTTCGACCTCGAATTCCTCACGGGCAAAAGCCTTGACCACACGGTTGCCTGAGATATTCTCCTGTGTAGTCGTGTTAAGCTGGGACAGCCGTTCACGCAAGTCAATATACATAGGACGGACGCGTTTAGCGAATATGTAAGCCACGATAAAAATGGGCGGTGACAGGATAAGCATCCACAGCGTCAGTTCCGCATCTATGGTGAAAAAATAGATAACGGCGGCAAGGAAGATCGTTAGCGATTCAATGATCGTCTTAAAAATCCAGGCCATAGAGTGACGGACCATGTCCAGATCGCCTGTCATCTTGGTCATGAGATCGCCGGTACGATTATGATCGTAGTATTTTCTGTCCTGTCCCTGAATTTTGTTGTACAAATAAATGCGGACATTGTACATCATATTTTGCGAGGATATCTCGTACTGCATGGTCGTGAAATATGCGAGACCTGTGCGCAGTAGAGAAAATCCGATCATGCCCAGACAGAGCATAATCAATAATTGCCGTTCTTGTGTAAGATTCTGCAGGGCGTTGTCACCAGCTATAAACGTATCGACAATGCGCTGACTGATGTACGGATTCACGATTGTAAGACTTGAGCCCACCACCGAAAGGCAGAGTGCCAGAATATATCGCGTCCGGTTTCCCTCTAGGTTCTGCCATAGCCATTTCAGTTCGAACATCTGATCACCTGTTTCTGATTGTTCTTGTTCTTTCACTCTTGCCTGAAAAGAGTAAATAAAACAAAGTGATTATAACATTATCAAATGACTAAGTATCGTTTACGGTAAAATTTCCTTGTTACATTATTGTTACAAAAAAATGAACTTATTAATGATGTGAATTTCACCTTGTGTAATGAGGGTTTGCCATTCGGGCTTGGGCGTTCTAATTATGATAAACTGAGACAATGTAGAGTAATTAGACTTAGTTCGGATAGGGACAGGAGGAAGAGGAATGAGTTTTGTTGCTGTAAAAGGGGAGTACAAGCGTTACAAGATGGGCGAGAATGTAATTGTCGCGAATGACGGGATTGATTTTGAGATAAAAAAAGGTGAATTTGCCGTGATCGTCGGCCCAAGTGGTGCGGGTAAATCTACGGTGCTTAATATTCTGGGTGGAATGGATTCCGCCGATGAAGGTCAGGTCATTGTGGATGGCATTGATATCGCCAAGTTTAGTGCCAAGGAGCTGACAGGCTACCGCCGAAATGACGTAGGTTTTGTATTTCAGTTCTATAATCTAGTGCCTAATCTGACCACACTTGAAAATGTTGAGCTTGCTTCGCAGATTTCCCCGCGTGCATTAGATGCACGTAAGGTGCTGGAGGATGTGGGTCTGGGCGCGCGGTTAGATAATTTCCCTGCTCAGTTGTCCGGTGGTGAGCAACAACGTGTCGCTATCGCCAGAGCGTTGGCTAAACAACCGAAGTTGCTGCTCTGCGACGAGCCGACAGGGGCGCTTGATTATAACACAGGCAAGCAGGTGCTGAAGCTGCTGCAGGATACTTGTCGTAACACCGGGACAACGGTCATCGTAATTACACATAATCTGGCGATCGCTCCGATGGCTGACAGGGTTATAGAGATTAACAACGCTAAGGTACGGAAGATGGTGATCAATCCTTCGCCGGTATCCGTTGACGATATTGAATGGTAAGGAGAAGGCATCTATGAAAAAGCGAGCATTGTGGAAAGATATTTTTCGTGAAATTGGGCATACCAAAGCCCGGTTTATTTCGATTTTTGCAATTATTATGTTAGGCGTCAGCTTTTTTGCCGGAATCAAGGCCACTGGGCCAGATATGCTGAATACAGCTGGAACCTTTTACAAAGAGCAGCGCTTGATGGATCTGAAGGTGCAGACTAACTACGGCCTGACCGAAGACAACATCGGGTTACTCAGAAATGTACAGGGGATCGATGAGATTCAGCCGAGCTATAGTGCAGATGTATTCATAGGTGATAATGCCTTAATACTTAAAGTCAATTCTTACAACACGGATAAACCACTTAATCAATACCGTATAATTGAAGGCCATCTACCGGAGCATTCCGGTGAAATCGTGCTGGACGATAAGCTAGCGGAAGAATATGCGTTGGGTGACAAGGTATCTTTCAGTGGAAACGGTACGGATGCGGAGCTGTCGAACAGCTTCGAGACACTGGAGTATACCGTAGTTGGCTTTGTTAGAAGTCCACAGTTTATTGAGCAAAGTACCCGGGGCACCAGTGGGATCGGTAAAGGTACGGCGGATGCGTTCGCCGCGATCCCGGAGTCAGATTTCAAGCTTCCGGTGTATACGGAAGCCTTTCTGTCCTTTAAGGATACAGCCGGGGTGAAGGCTTATTCGCCGGAGTATGAAGATCTGATCGAACAGCATACCCATGCTGTAGAGCAGGCGATGTCTGGCGTGCCGGAAGCACGGCTTGCTGAGCTGCGGGCGGAAGGCGAGAAAGAGCTTTCTGGTGGCCGCGCAAAGGTGGCCGCCGCCGAGCAGCAGCTTGCGGATTTGCAGCGCCAGCCGGAGGAAGTGCAGCAGGAACAGGCTGCAAGTATGAAGGCAATTGCTGCCGGACTTGTTTCTGCCAAGGAGGAATTGGCGGCAGGGGAGCAAAAGCTTGCAGAGCTGGAGCAGCTTAAGGTCTACGTTACTGACCGAAGCGCTAATCCGGGATATGCCGAATATAAAGATAACGCTGATCGGTTGTCGGCGATTGCCAGTGCGTTTCCTGTGTTCTTTTTCCTGATTGCTGCGCTGGTCAGCTTGACGACCATGACACGGATGGTTGAGGAGCATCGCCTGCAGATCGGGACACTGAAAGCACTCGGTTATGGCAACCGCGACATTATGGCTAAATTCCTGGTCTACGGTACACTTGCCAGTCTGGCGGCTTCAATTGCGGGTCTTGCGGTTGGTTTTACCCTGTTTCCGGGTATTATCTACGATGCGTATAGTGCAATCTATAATTTACCGGATATCACGAAGAACTTCTATCTTTCGTATTCGATCATATCCGTTATCGTAGCGTTAATATGTACTACGTTGACGGCGTGGATTGCCTCACGGGTAGAACTGCGCAGCAATGCTTCCGTATTGATGCGTCCGAAGGCACCAAAGAGTGGCCAGCGTATTTTACTGGAGCGGATCACTTTTATATGGAAGAGATTGAGCTTTGTCCAAAAGGTTACCGCACGGAATCTATTCCGCTATAAGCAGCGGATGTTCATGACTGTATTCGGCGTGGCTGGCTGTACAGCGCTGATCCTGACGGGATTTGGTCTCAAGGATTCAATTGGCAGCATCGCCGGGTCGCAGTTCGGCACGATTATGAAATATGATGCACTTGTGGCGCTGCATGAAGATGTGTCTGCCGATGTGCTAAAAGCCTACGACCAACTAATCACTGGTGAATCTGCAGTAACTGGGACGCTGAGTGTGGCGCAAGAACGGATGACCGCACATGCTATTGGTGTAAATGACCAAGAGGTTCATCTGTTCGTTCCTACCTCTGTTAACTCTTTATCCGATTTCGTGGAGTTGCGTGATCGAAAAAGTGGAGAAGGGCGGATGCTTACGGATGATGGGGCTATTATCTCAGAGAAGCTGGCTAAGCTGTATGGGCTGGAGTCTGGTGATAAATTGACCGTGGTGGACAAAGATAATGAAACATTCGAGATTGAGGTCGCAGCGATTACAGAGAATTATGTAATGCACTATGTTTATATGACACCGGCATATTATGCTTCTGTGTTCGGAGAAAAACCGCTATTCAACACAGAACTGCTGAACTACACCGCACACGATAAAACATGGGAAGACAAATTTGGTGAGAAGCTGACGGCTAATGAGGGCGTCGCTGCCATCAGCTTTTCCAGCAGTGTAGGCTCCGCCTTCGATGAGACTATGAAGAGTATGGACGTTGTAACCTTGGTGCTCATTGTTTCAGCGGCGGCATTGGCTTTTGTCGTCCTCTACAATTTGACCAATATCAATGTGTCCGAGCGGATCCGGGAGCTGTCAACCATTAAGGTACTGGGCTTCTACGACAAGGAAGTAACCATGTATATTTACCGCGAAAATATGCTGCTTAGCCTACTCGGTATTGTGGCTGGATCGGGTCTCGGCATAGTGCTGCATAGCTTCGTCCTGAAGACGGCCGAGCTGGATGCGACGATGTTCGCTCCGATCATCAAGTGGCCAAGTTATATTTATGCGGCGCTCCTAACCCTATTGTTCTCCGGTATAGTCATGGCGTTCATGCATATTAAGCTCAAACGAATCCATATGATAGAGGCTTTGAAGTCGGTGGAATAGCATCTAAAAATGCCAGAGCTGCGGCTTTTTCTATGGAATAGCTTCACTGGAGTCCGAAACTATGCCTCAAAGGCGGTAAATGAGCAAATAGTGTCCTCTGGGTCCGTAAGCAACAGGGGATGGTTAGGAACCGACGCTATCGTTCGCTATCGTTCGCAATCGTTCGCAATCGATGCCATCCGATGATTTCTGACGATATTGTTTGCTATCTGAATCTATGCCTGACGCTATCGGACGCTATCGGACCCAGATGACCTTAAACGCCGGATTATCCGCCATTTGGGATGTTATCGGACTCCATAGCAGCTATTGGCATAAAAAACGCCAGAAATGCGGCTCTTTCTATAGAATAGCGACACTGGAGTCCGAAACTATGCCTCAAAGGGGGTAAATGAACAAATAGCGTCATCTGGGTCCGGAAGCAACAGGGGATGGTTAAGACCCGAAGATATCAGATGCCATCCGACGGTTTCTGACGATATTGTACGCTATCGGACCCAGATGGCCTTAAACGACGGATTATCCGTCATTTGGAATGTTATCGGACTTCACAGCAGCTATTAGCATAAAAAACGCCAGAAATGCGGCTCTTTCTATGTAATAGCGACACTGGAGTCCGAAACTATGCCTCAAAGGCAATAAATATGCCAATAGTGTCATCTGAGTCCGAAAGCAACAGAGAGCATTGATTTGGCGATGTGCACGAGGGTATATGCGTAGATTTAGAAGTAGTTGCAGAAGTAGAAGTAGAAGTAGAAGTAGAAGTAGAAGTAGAAGTAGAAGTAGAAGTAGAAGTAGAAGTAGAAGTAGAAGTAGAAGTAGAAGTAGAAGTAGAAGTAGAAGTAGAAGTAGAAGTAGAAGTAGAAGTAGAAGTAGAAGTAGAAGTAGAAGTAGAAGTAGAAGTAGAAGTAGAAGTAGAAGTAGAAGTAGAAGTAGAAGTAGAAGTAGAAGTAGAAGTAGAAGTAGAAGTAGAAGTAGAAGTAGAAGTAGAAGTAGAAGTAGAAGTAGAAGTAGAAGTAGAAGTAGAAGTAGAAGTAGAAGTAGAAGTAGAAGTAGAAGTAGAAGCAGAAGCAGAAGCAGAAGTAGAAGTAGGGGTAGAGCTAGAATTAGATGAAGATACAGCTGAACCGAATACTCGGAGCCGTTTCGCCTAGCTCCTCCTATCTACGCCTAGCTCCTCCTATCCGCTCCTAGCTTCGCCAACCTAAACTGCAGACAACTAAACAACAGAGCAGCGTTCTCAAACGAGAGAATCGCTGCTCTGTTGTCTTTTTACAATATTAAAATGCATTGAACTGTCTCCTGCATAGGAAAAAGCTACTTAAGCGACATGTGCAGGATAGGAAAAGGATTACCTTGTTCGTCGAGTGCTGAACGCTCAAAAACCTGAAATCCCATATGCTCATAGAAACCTAAAGCTTGGGGATTTTGCTCATTCACATCCACGAGGTGTACGGCGAGTTTCTGCATGACATAAGCTACTAGCGCTTTTCCAACCCCTTTTCCCATTGCAGCAGGTTCTACGAACAGCATTTCAATCTTTTTATTCTGAACCCCTATGAAGCCAAGCAACTGTTCCTCATCATCTGTAAAAGCAAACAAATCGCTTATGCCCTCAAGCGCCTGCGTGACCAGCGGCCGCAAAGCATCGATCTCCTGCTCGGATAGAAAAAGATGAGTATGCCGCACGGATGATTCCCAAATGTTCAGTAGACGGTTTAACAATTCTTCATTTCTTGTTGTTAAGATTTTTATTGAGTCCATATCTTTCCCTCACGATTCAACCTAATTCGAAGAAGAAGCTGCAGCCGCAGCTGATGCAGCCGCTGCCCCGGCAAGAGCAGCCTGTTGCGCAATTACAATATTGGTAATGTTGGTAGAAAGCATCGAAGTTAATACGCCGTTTTGCACATCCTCCACAGATCTGAAGGCTACCAGTGCAGAAGACAAGAGCAGTAATTCCTGCTTGCCAATAGACCAGTTCCCGAAGCCCTTTTTTGTACGCAAAAATTCGTAAGTCTCCGAGACATCAGTAACGATGTCCTCCTTGTTGCAAGGGAGCAGGGATAACACGCCCAGTGAGGAGAGGGTATATTCCTTGTCTAGCCGGATACCCTGTGCACGAAATGCATCTCTTAATGCCAATACACGGTCCGCTGCTTGAGGGGCTTCTTCCCCAAGAACCAATACCTGGGTCAGGGCTTGCACACTGTTGCCTGACATAAACTCGGGCTTAAGCGTTACATAGAGCTGCTCCATGCGGTCCACGCCACTCTCAACATCGATATCGGAAAGACCAAGCATCGCGGAGAAGATATAATCGTCCTGTCCGGTAAGGAAACGATGTTTTGCCTTCATACTATCGTAAAATAGCTTTGCCCGTTCTACCGTACGCTGATATTGATCCGATGTTGCATTAGCAGCGATTTGATAGGCAGCAACGACGAGATAATCAGAGGCTCTGAATTTGGCTTCCTTCATTAAATCATACACGGCAAGTGTGTTTGCAAGCAGAGTTTCCTTCTCGCCAGAAAGAGAGAGCAGGGCAGCGATGCTGATCACCGAAGTCCCTCTAAATTGAGAGAAAATCCCGGTACTCTCCTTAATTAGCTCATAGCTGGCACGGATGGCTTCGTCATCTGCAACTTTGTCTTCTACAGCATACAATAGTGCCGCTAACCGATTAACCATTGCATTTTGCCATGAGAAAGCTTTTTTGATCCTCTGAGCGTTGTCTGCGAACAATTCAAGCCTAGCTGGATATTGCTCCTTCATTGGATACACCTCTTATCTCTACTTTTAATTCATAACATTACGAAAATCCTGTGTTGTAGATTCATTTTACTATAAAAAATAAATCGGATGCCCACGAAAGCGGCTTACTAATAGGCTAGAGGTTGTTCAGGTGACCCAATGATTGAGTTTACTATGAGGATGTTATAATAATTATAAGATGGATCGGCAGGGGTTTAAATGACAACAAAGGAGAAGAGCGACGATGACTGAGAGAATACCTGAAATCGTATTGAACGATGGAGTGAAGGTGCCTGCGATTGGTTTTGGTACCTACGCGTTAAACGGAACTGAGGGAGCACAAAACATCACTAAGGCGATTGATGTTGGCTATCGTCTGATCGACACTGCGTTTAATTATGAGAACGAAGGTGCTGTGGGCCAGGCTGTTCGGCAAAGTTCTGTGCCTAGGGAAGAGCTACTCATTACTTCCAAACTGCCAGGACGCCATCACTCTTATAAAGAAGCGTTGTCTACTATACAGGAGTCTTTATTCAGAGCGGGATTGGATTACTATGATTTCTATCTCATCCACTGGCCTAACCCTAGAGTGAATTTATATGTTGAGGCCTGGCAGGCGATGATCGAGGCACGTAAGCAAGGTTTGATTCGCTCCATCGGTGTATGTAACTTTTTGCCGGAGCATATTGAACGTTTGATACAAGAAACTGGTGTAGCGCCGAGTATGAATCAGATTGAGCTGCATCCTCATTTTAATCAGGAAGAGCAACGTGCATGGAACAAAGAGCATGGGGGAGTGATTGAATCGTGGAGTCCATTGGGACGGGCTAGCAGTGTACTGGAAAATGAGGAAATAGCGGAAATAGGCAAGGTTCATAATAAATCGATATCTCAGGTTATCTTACGTTGGCATATACAGCTTGGGGCTATTCCCATTCCAAAGGCTTCTTCTCTAGAGCATCAGCGTGATAATCTGAATATTTTTGATTTTGAATTATCGGAAGCGGAGATGACCGTTATTTCCGCATTAACCTCGCCAACAGGTCGCATAGCTAATCAAGATCCCGCATCGTATGAAGAATTTTAATAAATTTAACTAAAACACGCCATTTATTGGCGTGTTTTTTTATATTAGGCTCTTACTAGCGCTTTGGCATACTGTTTGCCAGACGAGAGTAGGTTGTCGCTCAGTTCAGGATCTTTAACCGTCCGTGCAAGAACAAGGGATCCAACCATAGTACTGAACAGTGCACTACCTTTGGACGCGTCAATTCCCGCCAGATTAGAGATAAAAGCAATCATCCGTTCCAGTTCCTGCGTGAATACCTGCCGAACTTCTTCTGAGGAACGGGATATTTCGCTAGAAAGGGCAGGAATAATGCAGCCCATCTCCATTTTGTCGCGGTGATACGGACTTAAATAATAATCAATGACAGCATTGATTTTGGGGTTCTGCTCTTCCTGGTCAGCGACCTTCTGCAGAAGGGCGATGGTATCGCTGATGGCATACCGGCAGGCTTCCGCGACAAGCTGTTCTTTGTTGTCAAAATGGGAATAAAACCCGCCATGAGTTAATCCGGCCCCCTTCATAATGAACGGAACGCTTACATCGTGAATACCGTTGGTGCGAAAAGCCTGAGCAGCACTTTCAACGATTTTATTTCGAACTTTTATTTTATGACCTTTGGGATACGGCATTGTAATCACTCCACAGCTTCATAGTTCTACTTTTAAAATATTATAGGCGTCATAATAAAGCCTGTCAATTTAGCGATTCTGAGAAAGTTAGCTTGTGAAAGGTGAGGCAAGGTTATTGACTGTTTTAAAATATGATGGTAATAATATATTACGATCATCATATTTTAAAAAAGTTCAACAGGAGGTATCAGGAGATGAGTAAGCTTGAAGCCGTAGAAACATTGGTCATTGGATCAGGTCCGGGAGGTTATGTGGCGGCGCTGCGATCTGCACAGCTTGGGATGAAAACAGCGATTGTTGAACGCAACCAGCTTGGCGGAGTCTGCACGCATGTTGGATGTATCCCATCCAAAGCATTAATTGCTGAATCACATCGCTATGATTTGCTCAGTCCTTTTAATTTTGCAGATGCGTCAGCATCTTTTAAAAATGCTCAGGATTTTAAACAAGGAGTTGTGAATAAGCAGGCAGGTGGAGTCAGTTATTTATTAAAGACTGCTGGGGTGAGCATTTTCGAAGGAGAGGCTAGCTTGGTTGATGAACATACAGTTATCATCAGTCAGTCTGGACAGGAGCAAACCTTATCCTTTAAAAACGCTATCCTGGCTACAGGATCTCGTCCGATTGAGCTGCCAGCCTTTCCTGTTGGCGGACGTATTTTGTCTTCCACAGAAGCGCTGTCGCTCCCTGAGATTCCAACTAGCCTAGTAGTTATAGGTGGGGGCTATATTGGTGTCGAGCTGGGGCAGATGTATGCCAAATTCGGAACAAAGGTAACGATTCTGGAAGGGGGAGAACAAGTGCTGCCTGGATTTGAGGCGGAGCTTGTGAGCCCTGTTGGAAAGCAGCTGAAAGCCGATGGCATGAAGATTATTACCGGAGCGACAGCTGTGAACGTAGTGGAGAGTGCAGATACCATTACACTGCATTATTTAAAAAATCAGGAACAGCAGCATGTTACAGCGGAATATGTGTTAGTTACTGTGGGCAGAAAACCAAATACAGACGGCAATTTAGGACTAGATCGCATAGGCTTGCCAGTGACGAATAAGGGATTGATTGCGACGGACGAACAGTGCAGAACGGCTATCCCGCATATTTTTGCAATTGGAGATATTACGGCAGGCCCGACTCTCGCTCATAAGGCATCGTACGAAGCAAAGATTGCGGCAGAGGCCATTGCAGGTCTCTCCTCCGAAGTTGATTATCGAGCCATCCCGCTCGTTGTTTTTTCGCACCCAGAGCTGGCCAGTGTCGGCTTAAGTGAAACAGAAGCAAAGGCAAAAGGCATTTCGCTGGTTATTGGCAAATCCTCCTTTGGGATTAACGGGAGAGCCTTGGCCTTGAGGGAGACGGAAGGTTTCGTCAAGCTTGTAGCGGACCTAAATTCAGGAGTCGTAGTGGGTGCACAAATCGTTGGAGTAGAGGCATCCACACTCGTGTCGGAGCTTGCTCTTGCTATTGAGATGGGAGCCACCGTGGAGGACTTGGCGATGACCATTCACCCTCATCCCACTTTGGGAGAAGTAATTATGGAGGCTGCTGAAAATGCAGTTAAAAAAATGGTGATGAAAGAGAGTGGAAAATGAAGATAAAAGCAGGGCTATATATAGGAATTGCGATTGTGCTGATTGTTGGAGGGGCGCTTCTTGCTGTAAAAGGAAAGGATGCAGTCAGTCAGGCTGAGAGCAGGAAACAAGGGATTCTGGATGCGGAGCAAAAGACAATATTTTATCAGAATAGTCCAGGATCAATTGTCGAGGTCGGTGTGGCTGCAGGTGATTCTATAAAACAGGGAGAGGTGCTGTTTAAGGTTAAATCTGCTGAAGGAGAAACAGATGTAGTTGCGCCGGAGGACGGATCAGTCAACAAGATTATTGTAAAGCCGGGGGATCTAGTCCAGCTAGGAATGCCAATGGCGGTTTTGCAAAAAAACAGCTTTTATACAGATCTCTACATACAAGAAAGTGAAATCCAAAAGCTAGAGGTGAATCAAAGTATTGGCGTTCATTTTCCATATTTGGAGCACCCAACGGAGGTGACAGGTGTAATTACATCTATCGCAGCCGCGTCTCAATTTGCGAGCTTACGTATGTCACGTGAAAAAGGGCAAGCCGATTTAAGCATGTTTCTTGTCCGTGTAACTATGGATGGGAATGCTGATTTGCTTCCGGGGATGACAGCGGAGGTGAAGCTCGATGAAGTCACTGATTGACGAATGGAAGTACGTGGCGGGTAGTAAGTATTTACGCCTGATTTTTATAGGTCCGCTTATTGCGGCCCTGTTTTTTGGCTTAATGTTCTCGAAGAACCAAATCAGCGAATCGCATGTTATTGTCATTGATGAGGATCACAGTTCGTATTCGCGACAGCTGATCTCAAAGATAAATGCCTCTCCATATATGAACGTAACAAATGTGTACTCCAACCGCCTGAACCCAGAGACGTTACTGGCAAATGAGCAGGCTGTAGCGGTCATCATGCTTCCCAAAGAGTTGGGGCAACATCAGCAGCAGGGGATATCAACAAATATTGGCATCTTAATGGATAATACAATGCCATCAGGGTTAACCAGTATCCGGACTGCGATTCAGGAAGTGATCCAGACGGAAAATGTGACTCTTTCTATGACCCGGCTCCTCCAAAAGGGGATGGATGCCGAAACCTCTAAAGGGCTTGCTTCTCCGTTATCTCTCCAGCAGCGGATGTTATTTAACCCGACCACAAGTTATGTGGGTTTTATGGTCGTTGGATTTGTGAATATTGTGGTGCTGATGATTACAACAAGCGCAGCGGGTTCAATTGTCCCTCGGTTGCGACAGGAGGGGAAACTCTTTGCAAACGGGAAGTCTCCTTGGCAGATTTGGGTTCGCAGTGTACCTTACGCTGTTTTGACCACTATTTCGCTGCTCCTATGTTACGGCTTATTAAAGCAGGTGGGGGGAATGCGCTTTGAAGCGGAGCCTTATCTGTTTATTATTCCGCTGTTTGTATATGCCTTTGCCTTGTCGCTTATGGGCCTGTTGATTGGTTATACTGCCAAAGACGTATCCAAAGTTAATTTACGAACCAATTTCGTGTTGTATCCGTCGTTTCTTGCTACTGGAATCCAGCTGAGTCCACTTGCCTTTCCAGAGTTCTTTCAAATTTCCGCATGGGTATTACCTATGAACTGGCTTAATCGCCTCATACGTGGAATGGCTTTTCGGGATGGGGCGCTAACAGCCTACAGTCAGGAGCTGGGGGCGCTGCTGATTATTATCGGCGTTGTATCCTTATTCATTGGATTGCTGGTGCTTAGGGAGATGAAGAAACCAGAGATTCAGTTCTCAGAATCAGTCAGCGCTTGAGTAATTTGATCTAGTCTAGTTTAGTCCAGTCGTGCAAACCGTTGTTCTGTTTTATCAAGATGTTTCACCCGCTCTTCTAAGCTGCGATCTGACATCCCGGCATAATTATACCAACGAAGATTCTTACGTATTCTCATTTTGCGAAAGGTGCCTCTGAATAGAATTTTGGTGATGGGGTTGCCAAAAATCCAGCGATAAAAGAAGTCGGGCGTGTTCATTACGGTCAGCAGGGACACTCCTTTAATATTCGGGAGCAAGCATTTGAAGGGCCGCCCAGGTTTAGTTTCTTCGTAGACAATGCCTTTTGCGAATACCTTATCAAGAAAACCTTTGGTAAGAGCGGGCATGGCTTCCCACCATATAGGGAAAATGAAGACAATATGATCCGCTGCTATAAGACGCTGCTGATAATTGGCGACTAGCGGGTCGGGGGTTCTCTTTTGCCGCCAAGCAGTGAGTTCTTTGTGCGACATGACGGGATCAAATCCATCGGCATGCAGATCGTATTCGCACGGAGTTTCTCCCCGATAATAAAAAAGAAGTGCTTTTTCTTACAACACCTCTAGGGAAAGAAATATTCGATTTGCATTTAGCCCTACATAAGCAGATGAATAAAGGGATAAACCGGTTTCTACAGAGATATAACCCAGATGAATTGTTATTTATAATCCAAGCCTTCGAGGATACTTTGGAAGCGTCATGGGTTCATTCGGAATCGGTTGCTGAAAAAGAACCATTAACTGCCGGAGCATCTCTTGAGCCAGTGGAAAACGATGAAATGAGTCAAATCGTAGACATGCTTAACCAACTGGATACGCGCAACCTCAAAAAGGCTAAGGCAGTTCTCCAAGCTATGTTTTTCACCCCTTTTGCTTAGCTTTATATTTTTTGATAGTGATTTACGAGTTGCTCTAATTTATCTTTGATTATTTGTTTTAAGGCTTCAGGTTTCACGGATGTAACAGCATGACCATATCGCATAAAATAATTAGCCAAGAAATCCTCTTCACCTGGATTATAGAATCCCTTAATGACTGTTTTCGGACCAACTTCTATTTTCATAGAAGGATAATGCTCTTTATAAAAAATATCCTTTGCTTGTTCCGCAATCTCAACTTCAAAGTCAATACTTTTCGCAGACTGATAGATTTCTAATGAACGACTAAGAAGTTCTTCTATAGAATAACGAGCTTTGCTTTCCTCTTCTTCAATGAAGGTTATTCGATCACATCTAAAAACTCTATATGTATTCGTCGTAAGCTCTATTCCAGTGGCATACCATTGACCAAACTTAGCGGAAATCCTAAAGAATTGAACAGGGTAGCTTTTTGTTTGGTTTTCTTTTGTATATGCAATGTTACAGGCACTCTCATTTAGAATACTTGCTAGGATTTTATCTAAAAAACGGCTGACATGCTTATGCTGATACATTTCGAATTGCAGGACCTTTTTCATTTTGTGAATTTGGTTGATTTGTGTACTCGAAAGACAGTGCTCGAACTTTTCGTTTAGCTTGTTAACACTCAGATGAAAGGGTGTAGATTGATAAGATTCTAACGTCAGCATGGCAAAATACAGCGCATAGACTTCATCTATCGTGAAAATAATAGGGGATAACAATCTGTTTTTTAGAATACCATAACGTCCGTGTCTTCCATGTTCTGCGAAAATAGGCATACCTAATTGTTCTAATGAACTAATATCGCGTAGAGCTGTGCTTTTTGAAATAGCGTATTTATCCATGAGATCACTTAAATTAAAGAATTCTCGACTGTTTAAGTACCTCATCATGTCATTTAATCGTTCTGATTTTTTCATATATAAAACTCCTTATAAAGGTGTCATGTTTTGATACCTTTATATAGGATAATAAGTTTAAGGCCAGATATCAAATATATAAAAGGAGAGATTTATACTATGAGTACAACACTAGAAGTAGCTATTTTTTTATCGATGAATGGAAGAGCTAAGGAAGCTATAGAATTTTACAAAGAACATTTTAACGCAGAGGAATTGCTACGTGTCACCTATCAACAACTAGCAGAGCGTGACAGCTCCATACAGCTTACGGATGAAAATAAGGATTATATTACTCACTCTGTCCTGTTAATCGGAAAAACAAAAATAATGATAGCAGAAGATACAATGAATACGAATGAGAAATATACAGTGGGCAATAACACTTCATTATGTATTCAAAGTGCTGACTTAGAGGGGATTGAAGGTTTTTATAAAAGCTTAATCACAGACGAGCGCGTGAAAATTATTGCTCCTTTATCTAGCAATGTGTTTAGCAAAGCCTACGGTATCATTGAAGATCCCTTTGGTATTCAAATCCAACTCATGTTTGATGAAAGATTACATTAAAAAAGCTTCCTGCTTCTAAAACAAACTAAGTTTAATATTCAGCCGACTAAATTTCAGGTGTATTGTCCTGAGTTTGGCCGGCTTTTTTCTTGAGAGACGGGTTGTTCCAACCAAACGATAGAACGCAGATCGCGAGACTGTGCAGATTGTGCTTTTTACGTTCATTTCAAAATTAAGGCGGCACAGCAAATTACCGATAAATATAATAGCTAATGATTATATCTAATGGAGGAAAGACGGATGAAGAGGATTTTTAGTATATTGCTGATGTTATTACTGGTTACACCAGCACTCGGCACTACAACCTTTGCGAGCAATACGGTGAAGGCTAAGGTAACCGAGAGCAGTACATATTTTGATGGAGAACAGCGGAACCTGAATGGGTTCAACATATCGAATAACAATTATTTCAGACTACGCGATTTGGCAGAGTATTTCTCGGGAACGAGCAGCCAGTTTGATATCACTTGGAATAAAGCGAACAATGCGATTGAGATCATAACTGGACAAGCTTATACGCCCGAAAAGAAAACAACAAGTAACTATTATAGCCGCCATAAAAATTATGCTGCTACGCTTTCAAGCTCTAAGGTGCTAGTCAACGGACAGTTACAGTCTATTACGGCGTACAATATTGATGATAACAATTATTTTCAGTTGAGAGATTTGGCGGGTAAAATCCCGTTCGATATTGAATTTGACGTTCAGTCTGACCGCATATCGTTATTTTCCACAATCCCAGATCATGCTTACCGGGTAAAGACGGCGGCTGTAGCTGAGAGTAACGGGGAATCTTCTTATTTTCCTAGATGGAAAAGTACGGCCTCTTCTTATCTTGTGAATAATAAGGATGGGACTGTAAGTGTTATTGAGGCGAACAAAGAGTTTACGATTGAAACGTACAATGAGAAGTACGAACTAACAGGCAATAAGAGCATTCCTTTTGAGCTTCCGGTGTTTGGTGGATTCTTTAGTGGGGAGCAGTATAACTATATTGCTTTTGGCCAAGAGAACCGCGAAGAGAATGATAGCAAGGAAGTCATTCGTATTGTCCGTTATGATAAAAGCTTCAATAGAGTAG
Source organism: Paenibacillus sp. FSL H7-0323 (assembly GCF_038002725.1). Classification (NCBI taxonomy): domain Bacteria; kingdom Bacillati; phylum Bacillota; class Bacilli; order Caryophanales; family Paenibacillaceae; genus Paenibacillus; species Paenibacillus sp. FSL H7-0323. The sequence continues at coordinate 5,785,716 of NZ_JBBODB010000001.1, forward strand.
ACAGTGTCTCCATAAAGGGTGGGGAGAGCTATACCGTTAGCCCTTTTGATTCAGGCTCCGGCAGGATGGCTGAAGCTGGAGATACGCTTGTATTTCACACTTCACGTACAAGATACACGACAGAAGATAAATTAAATCATCAATCCCAGCTTACCATTATTGTAAATACTAAAACCATGACCGTGACCAATGATCTGGGAAGATTCCAGAAGAATCATGTCAGTCACTCTTTTGACCAATATGTATTGTTTGATGGTACTGCGCATGTTCTAGTCGATCATGGCGACGCTTATCCCCGTTCGATTGTTCTGAATAAAGGAGACGGAGCCAGTTATAAAGAAGTGGATTTATTTAATATTCCCGGCAAAATCGGAGCGAACGCGACGGGTGTTTCTATAGGCGGATTTGAGATGTCCCCGGCGAACTATATAGTCGCTATGAATTCGGTAGATCATTCCCTAGTCAAAGAGTATACATCTTTTGAGATGGTGGGTTTAGAAACGGACCAAAGGGATGTCATGCTTAGTGTGTTGCCCAAGTCCAACCTGAGCAGTAATTCGGTGAATCACATTACCTTGGCTAAATATGTAGGCACGAACCTGATCGCGTCCATCCCTAAGCTAGTAAAAATCACAGACGACAAAATGATGGTGCTGTGGCAGGAGTTTGATAAAGAGAATCATCCGGGTGATCTGAAATATGTTCTTATAGATGGAGCGGGAAAAGCTACTAGCGACATCCAAACGATCAAGCATTTTGCCTTATCAGAGTGCAGTCCTATTATTAGTGGAGACAAAATCATTTGGTATACGAACAATAAAGGATCCAGAGTGTTCTATTCGATCCCGTTAAATTAACGGATTCAATTAACAACAAAGTGGGTAAATTAGACTATAAGCTATAAATAGGACCTTCTAAATAGAAGGTCTATTTTTTCACGCAAAAATTACATCATCCCATGGAGGTCGCTATGCATCGCGTAAATCTAAACCAGGAACAATTCAACCAACAGGTGATTAATCACGCCTCCTTTGGGATCGCCCTTTTATCGCCAAATGGTTTGATTCTGACCGTAAACCCGGCCTTTGAGCAGACTTTTGGTTATTCCACTGAAGAGTTTGAGGGTATGCGGTTAGAAGACCTTTCTCACCCCGAGGATTTCGGCAACCTTCATGATTTAAAAGCAGTTTTGGGTGAGGAAACAGAAGTGCAGATGGAAAAGCAGTTTATCACAAAAAATGGAGATTATATTTGGGGACAGCTCACGCTCCACCTATTCAGCGACGAGTCGAACCAGCCAGCATACTTCATTTGCCAAATCGTTAACATTACAAAGCAAAAGGAATCCGAGCAACGCCTTCAGGAGTCTGTTGAACGGTATACGTCGCTTAAAAAATATAACCATGACGCCGTCATTTCTTTTGACCTTGACGGTCGAATCATTAACACCAATAGTATGGCGGAAAAGATAACGGGCTATGCCATCGAGTCCGAGTTGATCGGGATGAAGCTTGCGAGTCTGATTGGAGAAGAGAATGTCCAGCGCATTCTGGAAAGAGCCCTTTACGATAATACAGTTGAGCAGTATATCAATAAGCTTGTCACTAAGGACAGCGAAGTCGTTGAAGTGCTCACCAGTATTGCACCTATTTATGTGAACAATCATAATATCGGATTTTATCTTATATGCAAGGACATTTCCGAGCAAAGGCAATTGTCGCTAGCTAAGGAAGCCGCAGAGTCCACGAATAGAGCTAAAAGTGAGTTCCTGGCTATGATGAGTCATGAAATTCGCACTCCCATGAACGGGGTGATAGGCATGACTGATATTCTGCTTGAAACAGAGCTTAATGAAGAACAACGTGAATATGTAGAAATCATTCGCAAAAGCGGAGGAATCCTGCTCAATATAATCAATGATATTCTTGATCTTTCAAAAATTGAGGCAGGCCGAAGCGAGCTACAAGAGGATACATTCGATCTGCGAACTTGCCTCAAGGACAGCTTTTCTGTTATCGCAATAAAAGCTGAACAAAAACATCTGGAGCTTACCAGCATCATAAATCATGATGTTCCTGACTTTATTTACGGTGACGAGGAACGCTTGAAGCAGGTGTTCTTGAACCTGCTAGGGAATGCTGTGAAATTCACACCCGCGGGCAGCATATCGGTAAAAGTGAGGCTTGTAAAGGATGATCCCTTCCTGCTGGCCTTTACGGTAACCGATACTGGCATTGGAATTGATCCTGATCGACTTACTGATATTTTTGAACCGTTTGAGCAGGTGGATAGCTTTATGATGCGGAGACATGAAGGCACGGGTCTTGGCCTTGCCATCAGCCGCAGAATTGTCGAAATGATGGGTGGTGAGATCTATGCGGAGAGTGACGGCAAGAGCGGTACGTCGGTTACCTTCACAATCAGGCCCAAGAAATCAGTGGTAATTCCTAGCCAAGAGGCTAACATTAACAAGCTTCATACCGCACGTGAGGCAAGAATTTTACTTGCTGAAGACAACTCTATCAATGCGCTAGTGCTGACCAAAATACTCGAAAAAATGGGTCACAGTGTTATCGCCGTCACAAACGGCATAGATGCGGTTGAAGCAGCACGGAAAGAACCCTTTGATCTTATTTTATTGGATCTTCACATGCCCGTTATGAACGGTATAGAGGCTATGAAGATGTTAAGAGATGAGCATCAAGAGAAATGTCCGCCCATCATCGCGGTCACGGCTAATGCTTTGAAGGGTGACCGTGAAAATTGTCTAGCTGCCGGAATGGACGAGTATATCAGCAAGCCTGTAAAGCGTGAAGTCATCATAAAGATGTTAGATCAGTTTGTGATCTAATATAAACAGCATAACCTCTCAGTGATATTATCCCCTTCAGGTGAACAGTAAAAAGCCAGTCCATTACTGTTACACTTGGAGGGGATCGCTCTATCCATTGAATTACATAGCATTGCACGTTATACTTTGATGAGAAATACGGACCCGCTTATCATATAACAGATCCGTCCTTCTATAAGGTATGGATCTTATTTTTTGTATGTATATATTCAGTCAGAGACGGAGGCGCAACATTGCAGCTAATCAATCAATCGGAAGTACAAGATAGGATCGACCTGCTTAAAGATCAGGATCTATATATCCATCTTGAGATGACAACGGGAGCCTACGCTGCCCATTTAGATAGTTCGAAGCATCCAGCCGCTACTTTTATTACCAATGCTGTTATTCGATATTCCCATGGTTCGATTTCCGGCAACGGTCCTTATCGGGTCGGCTTAAAAATGTCGCAGGGCTGGGTTTACTCGGAAGGGCTAACTCACTATGAAGAGAGTGAGACAGGCAGATTGATTATGGCTGGACATGATGCTCAAGGCAAACTGATTGTATCGTTACAATTAAGCCGAGAGCCGTTCTAATGGAAGAGGAGATGAAGAGTTCTGTGGAAAAACATATTCTTGTTATTTTGCCACATCCGGATGATGAGGCCTTCGGTATATCAGGTACCCTTGCCAAACATATACAAAATGGGACCCAAGTTACCTACGCATGCCTAACGCTTGGAGAAATGGGCCGAAATATGGGCATCCCGCCCTTTGCGAATCGGGTAACCCTCCCGGAAATACGTAAGAAGGAGCTGGAGGAATCCTGCGAGGCTATTGGCATACAGGATTTAAGAATGCTTGGTTTTCACGACAAGACGATAGAATTCGAAGATCAAGTCTTGCTCGATGGGCAGATTGATGCGCTCTTGAAAGAGCTTAAACCTTCGTTGATCATCACTTTCTATCCAGGGTACAGCGTTCATCCTGATCACGATGCTACTGGAGCCGCAGTGATCCGAACCGTTGCAAGACTTCCAAAGGAAGAAAGACCTCCTGTTCACTGTATAGCTTTTGCTAATAATATTGTAGAGATTGGGGAGCCAAAGGTTATCAATGATGTGAGAGATTTCCTCAAACACAAGATGGCGTCCATTCAGGCGCATCGTTCCCAATTCCAAGCTGCTGAGTTGTTGGGAAGCAAACCTTTAAATGATAAAGAGATCCAAGCTCGTTTTGGAACAGAACATTTCTGGATTTATCCGTTTGAATGATAATGATCTAGTCAGAATTTTAGCGGTGATCTGTTGTCGGTGCTTAACCGGTGATAGATCGCCGTTTTTGTATGTGAATATTCAACTTTTCAGCGGGGGACGGTGGGAATTTAAGGCGAGGCCTTAAGACACGGGTAATTTGACCTAAAAAATTACTAAGGACTATCCGATATAGAAGATACTAACAATTGAAAGGTGATTAAATGCGAATCGGTCACAACATCACGTCTTTAAATAGTTTGAACAGATTAAATAAAAATAATAAATCTATTACAAGTTCACTAGAGAGGTTATCTTCTGGACTTCGGATAAATATAGCGGCAGATGATGCTGCAGGATTAGCAATTTCTGAGAAAATGAGAGCACAGATTCGTGGATTGTCTCAGGCAGCAAGGAATACACAGGATGGTATTTCACTAATTCAGACTGCTGAGAGTGGACTTGGAACTATACAAGATCCTAATCTGCTAAGACTACGGGAGCTTGCAATACAGGCTTCAAATGATACCTTAACAAATTTTGATCGAACATTGATTCAAAAAGAAGTTGAGCAGATAAAGCTTGGGATAAATGATATTGCTAATAACACTCAATTTAATGGAATTCATTTATTGAATAATGACCTCGAAGTAAACACGAATATTACCCCAGTACAGGGCAATATAAGTACGAACTGGACCGCTAACATACCTGCCAGAGATTTATCTAAGACTTCAGATGGAGGTTACGTCGGAATAAGAATTCCCGGTAATAATCCCTTCAAATTAGATAGTATGGGTAATTTAGTTTGGTCACAAGCAATTCCTAATATGGATGTGTATAGTATTAAGGAATCTAGTGATGGTGGTTATATTTTATTAGGAAATGATTTCTCAGCAGGGGCAATTTCCGATCAAAGGATAAATATAATTAAATGGGATGCGAATTTGAATGAGCAGTGGAGTACAGGGGTATCTGGTGTCTACTCCATTATGGGGAATGAAGTAATTGAGACTAGTGACGGTTCCTTTATTGTGGCAGGGACGGGTTCCGGTATTCAAAATTGGGATGGCCTTATGGCTAAATTTAATAGTAGTGGTGTGCAACAATCCACCTCGATAGTGGGTTCTTCACAATCCAATCCTGTTGGCTATGGAAGCGAAGAATTTAATTCTATTATTGAAACTGCTGACGGCGGTTATTTGGCTATTGGTTCATCAAGTCTCAAACTAAACGGTTCTTATACCGATAAGTCAAGCTGGGTTGTGAAATATGATAGTAACTTAAATCCGTTATGGGACACACGAGTCGGTGCTGCTGGGGATGATGAAGGTTACCGGGCCATCGCAACCAGTGATGGAGGGGCCATAATTGTTGGTTCTTATAACGACTCTACTAAAACTAGTGGATTAATCTATAAACTAGACAGTAGTGGAAACGTATTGTGGGAGAAGAATATCTCAAATGAAACTTCCAACTCCAGTCAACTTACTAGCATTACAGAAATGAAAGATGGGAATTACATCGTTGGAGGAATAGTAGATAATAATTATCGTCTTTCCATCTTTGATCCACAGGGTAATGAATTGGCTAATGTTAATCTAAATGGTGGGGGCTCTACGGATAGACTAAATAACATTATTAGTAATGATGACGGAAGTTACACTTTTTCAACTACAACTGGGATAACCAATTTCAATGTATCTTACGGATCAAACCCTGGTACCACATATGATTACAAAACAGTAAATCTTCAGGTGGGAGCAAACTCTGGGAATAACTTCGCTGTTAAATTAACAGATGCTAGAACTACTGCTCTGGGAATTGCGGATATAGATCTTTCAACTAGACAAGGTGCCGAATTAGCGATTTCGAAAATAGACAAAGCTATAAATACCGTTTCATCCAGGCGTTCAATGTACGGCGCGTATCAAAATGCATTAGAACATATCCATAATAACCTAACCAATTACGAAGTAAACTTAACAGCAGCTGAATCACGAATAAGAGATGCGGATATGGCAAAGGAAATGATGAAGCTTACCAAATACAATGTCTTATCTCAAGCATCGCAAGCGATGTTGGCTCAAGCTAATCAACAGCCTCAAGGCGTGTTAGAGTTGTTAAAATAGGGCTATACATACAGTCTATGCATTTCAGTGCATAGGCTTTTTTTAGAATCTATGATGATCTAAGAAATGATTTACAAAAAAAATTCCAGAGACTATTATATTTCTATGCGTAATATTTTCCTTTTTTAACTAGATTATTGTAAGAATTTATCTTTGGAGGTTCAAATGAAAAAGCACGACAAAATCATTTCCTTCATCTTCATGTTCATTATGATGGTGACGGCTATTTTCTGGGTAAACTCGACCACTAGTTGGTCTATGATGGGTACCCTTGCTTCCGTGGCCTGTTTCGTACTTTTTGTATTATTGGGACTCCGCACTATACCTGTTTTGACAGATTTTGTTCTGACAAATCCAGCACCTGAAGTAACTCTGGAAGATAAAATACGGGACAGAAAGCAGGCTTGGCTATATATTATCGGCTGGGTTGTGGCTAGTAGGGTCTTGCTTATGATTATCGGGTATATATTTTTGATCATACAGAATGGCTATTCCGGTGGTTTGTTTAGCAAAATAGCTGAGACCTGGCATATATCGGGGATCGACGCTTCACATTATTTGGGCATCGCGGAGAATTGGTATGTGACGGAGGGAGATCCGAAATACCATATTGTGTTTTTTCCTTTTTTTCCAAATCTAATTAAAGTAGTTCAGGTATTCGTAGGGAATTATCTCGTCGCTGGATTCTTCGTTTCTAATATTTGCTCGCTTGTCGCTGCCTTGGTCGCCTATGAGCTTGCCGCACTAGACATGCATCGAAAGAGTGCTATGCGAGTAGTAAAGTATATTTTTATATTTCCGGCTGCGTTCTTTTTCTTCATCCCAATGACCGAATCTTTATTTCTGGCCTTATCGCTGTTGTGTTTATATTTTGTGAGAAAAAAAGAATGGCTCATCGGATGTTTATGCGGTGCACTTGCAGCGTATACGCGTTCTCCAGGGGTACTGTTGATTGTACCGGTTGCGATTGAATTTGCACGAGAACTTATCGGGAATTATAAATTACTAGATAAAAAAGCGTTTATACATAAACTGACCACCGCCATTGGCTGTCTTGCTATCATATCGATGGGTTTGCTGGCTTATCTTTACATCAACTACTATGTTACGGGAAATGCTTTTCAGTTCAGTATTTACCAGAGGGAGCATTGGTCACAGAAGTTCTATCTCTTTTTCGATACCGTAAGATATCAGATGGAATATGCGGTGGGCACCTTTAAAAGTGGAGATAGCCGTTCTTTTCTCGGCATGTGGCTGCCTAATTTAATCGCTATATTCTCAGCACTAATTATCATGTTTATGGGAGCAAGAAAACTACGGCCATCCTACACTGCTTATTTTATCGTGTATTTTGCTTTCGTAGTGGGAGCTACTTGGCTGCTGTCAGCCCCGCGTTATTTGCTTGTTGCCTTTCCGCTAGCTTTTGCTGCCGTTGCGCTCACTAATGAAAAGCCGAAGGATGTTGCACTCACTGTTATATCTGTTGTGGGTAGTATACTGTACTTGGCAATGTTTGTAGCGGGATATCCGGTGTATTGAGGAATCGTGTTAAAATAGGAGAACGCCTAGGTGCGTTCTTCTTTTTTATTGCGAATAATCTTATAGAAACGATGGTGGGTATGAAGATTGATTACGACAATCAGGTGATCGAGTTTAATGTTCAATATGGAAACGGGAAAAAAATCTCCATTCATATAGATCCGTCAGGGCGCATAACACTCAAGGTACCTAAGAAAACATCTGAAGAGATGATTAAAAGTGTGGTTGAGCGTAATGGAAAAATGATTGTGGAGAAGCTGCAAAGTCTCGAAGCGGCTCGTGAAACGCCAAAGATGATCAGAGCGTACGAAGATGAAGGAAAGTTCCTGTATCTAGGCAAATATTATTCTCTGCATGAGCTTATAGAGACAGCGGAGCTAAGTGAAGAACAACTTCAGTTAAAGCTGAAAAAGTTCTATTTCTCTAGCTGCAAGAAGCTTATAGGAGAGCGGATCACTAGGTACCAGACGCAGCTTAGAGTAAAACCTAAGAGTATCGAGATTGTAGAGTCCAGGACCAAATGGGGAAGCTGCAGCTCCGATAAAAAGCTAACCTTTAACTATCGTCTGGCCATGGCTCCCGTGGAGGTTATCGATTATGTGATCATCCATGAGTTATGTCATTTGCTGCATATGAACCATGATCGCTCCTTTTGGCGACGGGTTGGAAGCCTAATGCCGGATTATAAGGAGAAGGAAGAATATTTAGCAAGATATGGACGGGCTATGACGTTATGAAAAAGGGTATTCCAGTGCAACTAGAGTAATGGTTGCCGGGAATACCCTTCGTTATTTTAACCCCTTTGCAGCAATCGATAGAGGTTAAGTGCCAGTTGAATCTCGAATAGCTCATCTGAGTTTTTCAGATCTATATTTAGCAAATCTTTGATTTTATCAATCCGGTAAATAAAGGTGTTGCGGTGAATAAACATCGCTTTGGCGGCTTCGGTTACATTCTGATTGTACATAAAATAGTACTCCAAGGTAGACATGAATCTCGTGTTCATCGTCTGGTCATGTTCATGGATGCCTCCCAGAACTTTGTTAAAGAATGTCTCCATTTCCGTAGGCTTAATATTGGAATCCAAAAAATGATAGACAGAATAATCCTCGAAGTGAGCAATGCTCCGGCTGTCTTTATTAAACCGCTGCATGAGCCGCATAGCTTCCTGGGCCTCGAAGAAGCTTCGATGGAGCGAAGCAAGTGTCTTATACTGACTGCCAATGCCGATGAGAAAATGATTTTTAGTCATTTCCTGAGCCAGCAACTGCAGCACCTCTTGAGCAAAGGCTTTCGTATCGCTTACTGAAATTGGTGGTTTATTTTCATTTTTTCCGATCAAGATGATGATTTGCTGATTGCGATAGTAACAGATTAGCTCTCCACCTGCATTACTGGACAAGCCATAGATCAAATTGACACATTTTTTGACCATATGCTCCATTTCGTATTTTCTATAAACCATGTCCGTGTAGTTTTCCAGCTGTGTAGCTTCAATATGGATAACTGTACAGTAATACGCATAGTTAACTTTAAGCCCATGTATAGCAGATAGGGAATGCAGTGTGTCTGTTGAAGTAATATTGCCAGCTAATAAGTCGTCGAAGAAGTCCTGCCTAATTTTATGCTTTACCTCTTCGATTTCCTTGGCTTTGATCCGGTCCAGTGCAAGCATCGTGGATACATGCTCTAACGCGGTGTAGTCAAATTCAACCAGCTTGCGTACCGTTTGCAGAACGACGATATACGCGTAAGCGTTACTGGATACAGAAACCGGCATAATGCAGCACTTGTAAGGCTGTCCCTGAGAATAGTAGGTGCGTTTGATGGATTTTTTGATTTCAGTAATATACTTTGGGAAAGCTACCGTGAACTCTGGTGGAAAAACAGGCCTGTTCTTCACCAGTGGCAGGAATTCCTGAAGTGGAGATGGGTTATCCTTATGATCTGTATAGCAGAGTAGGTTCCAGTCTCTATCTAATATAAGAACAGGGTTATGGATCGTGTCGGACAATTCCGCCGATATTTGCTCAATACCGCCTCCTTCGAGTGCGATTTTGAACAGCGCATTATGAAGGTCGAGCGAGCGTCGGTTCACTGCATCGTAATCCGCGTTGGTCTTTTCGTTAATGATCGCAATGACTCTGGACAAGGTGTATTCAAAAGGGAGCTCCAGTAGCGGGAGTCCATGCTTATCAGCAAGCTCGATCATATTCTGCGGGATAGCATCGAAATATCGCTTCATTTTGATGCAGAGTCCTGCACAGTTATTCTCCACCAGCTCATGAATGAATTTGTTCTGCAGCTCCGTGCTGTCTTTGAAGATATATCCGGTGGATAAAAGCAGCTCGTTCGAGGTCAGCCAGTCAAATACGTCCGGATTCTCGATGATATTAACTACGGAGATTTGATTGTTTAGGCCAGAATGCCCCGCAACGATCTTTATGCCTTCGATGGATTTGATTTGTAAGATATCTTTTATCGTTAGCATCAATTCACACCCCTTATCTTCACCCATTGTGCAATGTGCATAGTGATTACTTGTTGTTTTTAGTGTTCTTGTATGATGACCCCCAGTGTGCGGAGGACTACAATAAGGGTGTCAGGTAACGTTTATCCGTTAAACTGTGATATATTTCACAAAAATATCCTTTTTCACACAGAAAGCAGCTCAATCTTCATCATTCTTAGAATTTTATGAACTGAGTGTAACATCTTCTATCATTCATCATCAACCGTTAAGGTTTTTTTATGAGAACGCTTTCTATATAGGATAACCTGACAGTAAGTGACCAAACCATTATCTACTTCCTTCTCAAGGGGGCGATCAAACGGAGCATTCTCAGAGCAAGTGTACCTCTTATTTAAAAGCTGGGATATCCAGTGATAGCGCGTTCTTTCATCGGATTCGAGAATCAAGATTTTTCGGAAATGTACACAGCATATTTGAGCGGACGATAAATGTAAGGTGCAAGGCAACTGATGAATTATATACCATTGCGAGCAGTAGGATAGATAATGCGCCTAATACTTTGATCACAGAGGTTAGTAGTTTTTCGGATCTTGGACTGGTTGTGGGAGATGAAGTTTTTGCGGAGAATGATCAATTATATATTGGCACTAAGCTTTCAATATCGATCAAGGAACTGACAGTTTGGCAGAGCTCTTTATCTATTTTTCCAATAGAACTAAAGACGCTAAGAGATAATTTGGCTGCGGCAAGGGCTTATATCAATAGCTATGGAAAATCAGGCGGTATGAAGCAGTTTGCGGGTTCTAGCAGCTTTGAGAGAGAAACGATGCGGCTGCTGGAAGAGCGATCTTCAGGTCTTCTCAATACCTTGGCGAATGACAGCATGGAAGAGGCTACTCATTATGCAATTCGACTAATGGGGTTAGGCCCAGGGCTGACTCCGTCGGGAGATGATTTTTTAGTTGGATTGTTTGCTGCGATCCATCTGCCTCAGAGTCCTATTAGTAAATATCAGCCGTGGTGCAGGGAAGTCGTGAACGAAGCAGCTGAATTAACGAATGAAATAAGCTATATGGCTCTGAAAAAAGCGGCTTGGGGTCAGGTGAGAGAGTCAATGGGTCAGATGCTGCATTCGCTCATGTATGAGAGTAAGGAAACTATGCTTCTTGGCTTATCGGCAGTGCTGGATATAGGTTCTTCTTCCGGAACAGATATTGCCTTGGGGATCATTAGCGGTTTGAATCTTAATCTAGAACAACGTTGGAGGTAAGATATGTCGACTAAAATAGTAATTAAAAGAAACACATACTTTGATTCCGTCTCGCTCATGTCGTTGTCGACCAAAGCGAATCAAATAGAGGGTGTCGAACAAGCTTTTATCGCAATGGCTACTCAAATGAATAAAGAGGTATTAGCGAATGTAGGGCTGATAACCCCTGAGCTAGAGGAAGCTAAGAATAGTGACCTGATGATCGTAATCAAAGCAGCATCCCCTGAGCTGGCTGAAGTTGCCTTTGAAGCAATCGAAGAGCTGTTTATTAAAAAAGATAGTGCAGTTGGCGGTACAGCGCTTAAATATCCAACAATTGAGTCGGCAGTGAAGAATATGACAGCAGCTAATCTTGCAGTGATTTCAGTCAACGGAGCGTTTGCAGCCAGAGAAGCAAGAAAAGCGCTGGAGAATAATCTCCATGTCATGATGTTCAGTGACAACGTAAGCGTAGAAGACGAAATTGAATTAAAAAAAATAGCACATGAGCGTGGATTGCTGATGATGGGGCCGGATTGCGGAACCGCGATCATTGGAAATATGGCCTTATGTTTTGCCAATAAGGTTCGTAAAGGCAATATCGGCATCGTGGGTGCATCCGGCACAGGAAGTCAGGAAATCAGCGTGCGGATTCACGATTTTGGCGGAGGCATCTCACAGTTGATTGGCACAGGCGGCAGAGACCTAAGTGAACGTGTCGGCGGAGTAATGATGCTTGATGCGATGAAAGCGCTTAACGAAGACGAAGCCACTAAGGTCATTGTGTTGATTTCCAAGCCACCCGCCAAAAGTGTGGAACAAAAAGTGCTGAATGAAATCAAAAATATGCATAAGCCTGTCGTGGTCTGCTTTATCGGAGGAACGGAGGAAGCTGTTCTGGAAGCAGGTGGACATTTTGCCAAAACAACCAAAGAGGCCGCGCTAAAGGCGGTAATTCTATCCGGCATTGATGAGAGTCAAATTGACAAGCATCCGCTAAACCTTCCGCTGATTGAGGAGATTAAGGTCAAGCTGAAGCCAGAACAGAAGTATATTCGCGGGTTATTCTGCGGCGGTACTTTATGTGATGAAGCAATGTATCTAGCGATGGAGAAATACGACGATGTCTATAGCAACATTCCAAAAGATCCGGAATATCAGCTGGCTGATATCCATATCAGCCAAGCGCATACGTTTATTGACTTTGGGGATGATGGGTTCACCAACGGCAAACCACATCCAATGATTGATCCTTCTTCACGGATTGCCAGATTCAAGCAGGAAGCAAAGGACCCGGCGGTGGGCGTGATCATTATGGATTTTGTATTAGGCTATGGATCGCATGAGGATCCAGTAGGTGTTATGGTGCCTGCAATTATTGAGGCTAAGCAAGCAGCGGAACAAGAAGGCAGACATTTGGAGATTGTCGGCTATGTACTTGGAACCGATCTGGATACACCTTCCGTCCAAGAACAGCTTGATAAGCTGGTATCCGCGGGCGTTACCTATGCAAGCAGTAATACGAATGCAGGACTTCTTGCCAGAGGTTTTGTAGAGAAGGGAGTATAACATGAGCAGAATCAATGAGTTATTTAAGAGTGAACTTCACGTAATCAATGTCGGCCTAGAAATGTTCAAGGATGATATCCTGAAGCAAAAAGGCAACGTAACCCATCTGGAATGGAAGCCACCTGGTGGAGGTAAGCCCGAATTAATTGCCGCACTGGATGCGTTAGAGCAAGAGGGGATTGCTGCAAAGATTGAGGCTGCCAACAAGCTGGCTGTAGAGCGAATCGTGAATTCACAACCGGTATTGGTTGGTTTTGATCAAGCGATCAATGTCGTACCAGGGATGACTAAGACTACGATATTACATGCAGGGCCTCCGATTACCTGGGATAAGATGAGTGGTCCCATGAAAGGTGCAGTTACCGGCGCTTTGGTCTTTGAGGGCTTGGCGAAGGATCTGGATGAAGCTGCCGAACTAGCGGCATCAGGTGAGATTACGTTCTCCCCTTGTCACGAGCATAATTGTGTGGGTTCCATGGCAGGGGTAACCTCAGCCTCTATGTTCATGCACATTGTAGAGAATAAAACGTATGGCAACATCGCTTATACGAACCTTAGTGAGCAACTGTCGAAAATCTTGCGGATGGGTGCAAACGATGAAACGGTCGTTGCCCGTTTGATCTGGATGAGAGATGTGCTTGGACCGATGCTGCGTGAGGCGATGAAGTTCTCTGAGAACGGCATTGATCTGCGGCTCATGTTATCACAGGCGCTCCATATGGGAGATGAATGCCATAACCGCAACAACGCTGGAACGACTCTTTTGATTCAGGCATTAACGCCGCTTATCCTGAGAACGGATTTTACTAATGAGCAGAAAATCGAAGTGTTCGATTTTGTGGCAATGAGTGATTATTTCTCCGGACCAACCTGGATGGCTCTTTGTAAATGTGCGCTTGATGCTGCCCATGGCATTGAGCATAGCACCATCGTAACAACGATGGCCCGCAATGGCGTGGAATTCGGTATTCGTGTCAGTGGAATGCCAGGCAATACCTGGTTTACCGGCCCTGCGCAAAAGGTTGTCGGACCGATGTTTGCAGGGTATAAGCCGGAAGATTCGGGACTCGATATCGGTGACAGTGCGATTACCGAAACGTATGGTATAGGTGGCTTCGCCATGGCAACCGCGCCGGCGATTGTAGCATTAGTTGGGGGAACCGTAGATGATGCCATGAACTATTCTGTGAAAATGAAGGAAATTACTACGACGGAGAATCCAAATGTGACGATTCCTTTGTTGAACTTCCGCGGAATTCCTACTGGAATCGATATTCGTAAAGTGGGTCAAACCAGCATTATGCCAGTGATCAACACGGCTATTGCCCATAAGGATCCAGGCATCGGAATGATTGGAGCCGGAATCACTCATCCTCCAATCGAGTGTTTCGAGCAAGCCATTCTCGCTTTTAGCCAGAGCATGCATTCATAGAACCACCCGCCCTTCAGGCCTATTCAAGGGCCTGAGGGCTTCATAAGCCATTGGTATGTAAGCGCTAACGATCTAGGGGGAGATTTATTATGGATCAAGTATTTATGAAGATGTTCTGGAAAAAGGGAGATTGGGCCGCGTTTTTCGGGCTGCTTGCTAACAATTTAACCAATCTGCTTACGATGATTTCATTGTTAATTTTTGTAGTAGGATTTCCGGAAGGTATGGTTTACGGCAGAGTCGTTCCTGCGTTTGGACTCGCGATTTTTATCGCAAGTATTGCTTATGGCTGGTTTGGGTATCAGCTAGCCAAAAAAACAGGCCGAACGGATATAACCGCATTACCTTCAGGACCTAGTGCTCCATCGATTTTTACGGTAACTTTTCTAGTGTTAATTCCCGTATTTAGAGAAACCAATGATGCATCATTTGCGCTGCAAATTGGTCTCGTATGGTGTCTGTTCGAAGCTTTGATCCTTATTGTCGGCTCATTTCTGGGAGATGTGCTGCGTAAGGTTATTCCAAGAACTGTACTTTTATCTTGTTTATCTGGACTTGGATTGTTATTGCTGGCTATGAACCCGATGCTGCAATCCTTCGAAACACCAGTTGTTGCTTTTGTTGTACTTGTGATCATCTTTATTAACTGGTTTGGCAAATCGCCGATATTCAAAAAAATTCCTACAGGATTCCTGCTGCTGATTGCTGGAACCGCGCTGGCTTGGATATTCGGCTTGCAGTATCCAGAAGCGATCACAACGGCTCTTTCAACACTGGGGTTTAATCCACCTGAGGTGCATATTACCAGCTTAATTCAAGGGATTCCGCATGCCTTGCCATACCTGGCTTCTGCAATTCCATTGGGACTGGCGAATTATATTTTTGACCTTGAAAATATTGAGAGCGCACATGCTGCGGGAGATCCTTATAACACTCGTAACGTTATGCTAACGAACGGGGTTGCTTCAAGTATTGGTGCTTTTACAGGTAATCCGTTCCCGGTAACTGTGTATATTGGTCATGCAGGCTGGAAATCTATTGGGGCTGGACTTGGTTATACCATAGCTTCTGGTTTCTCCATGTTAATTATTTGTCTCTTTGGCATAGGGGCACTGCTGTTGTCTATCATACCTGTTGTGGCGATTGTTCCGATTCTGGTCTATGTCGGGGTCGTTACGGCGAATCAGGTGGTTCGAGAGACACCTAAAAATGAAGTGCCCGTTATCTTTATCACCTTGTTCCCATGGATTGCTAACTGGGCTTTAACGCTTGCGAACAACATTTTTAATGCGGCTGAAACTTCGGCTTCTAAGGTGGGGATTGATCTCTTATTAAGTAAAGGGGTTTATTACAACGGGCTGATGCATTTAGGAAATGGTGCACCGCTTAGCAGCTTGATTTGGGGCTCCATCACTATTTTCTCTATCCTGAATAAACCACTGCGGGCTGCTGTCTTTGCTGTAATCGCGTCTGGCCTATCTTTATTTGGGATCATTCACGCGCCGACTGTTGGATTTGCTCAAGCTTCACTTATGCCGTTCGTATACGCCTATTTGATGGTTGCAGGATTATTTGTTTATAAGCATTTTTCAGACCTTCGTGACCCAGCGAACAAGCTGCAATCCGAATAAATAATTGATAAAAAGAAATAGGAGAGCTAAAGCCATGACTAATCAAACTCTGTCAGAAGATTTAATTCAAGCAGCGGATCGCGGGGATTTAGCTGCCGTAGAACAGCTTTTAGCTCGTGGTGCCGATGTTCATCATAAGGATGCCAGTGGTCGTACTGCGCTGATGGCGGCAACGCAAAAAAATCATATTCCTCTCGCTCAAAAGCTGATTGAAGCAGGCAGTGACGTGAATGCAAGAGATATCACTATGTTATCACCCTACCTGTGTGCCGGTGCCAATGGATTCCATGAGATTCTGTCTTTAACTCTTGCCGCAGGTGCGGATACAACCAGTGTAAATCGTTTTGGGGGAACTACACTGCTTCCTTCCAGCGAGAAGGGGTATCTAAGAACTGTTCAGAAATGCTTGGAAGCAGGCGTTGCAGTTAACCATATGAACAATCTGGGATGGTCTGCCTTGTTGGAGGCAGTAATTCTCGGGAATGGTGGCCGTTTATACTCCGATATTATTCAGTTGTTGGTGGATGCTGGAGCGGATGTTCAATTGCCGGATCGTGACGGCAAATCATCGTTGCAGCATGCAGAAGAGCTGGGACAGGAGAGGGTCATCCGTATTCTCAATAAAGAAAAGCTAACGATTCATCCAAGTATTCAAAGCGCTCAAGAGCTAGCTCGGGCAGAGGATTTCCTGAAAGCAAGTTTGGTTATGGAACATGCAATGCAAGAGGACAGTAATAATTCAGACTTCTATTACTATAAAGGATACTTCTTAGGGGAACTCGGGAGATATGAGGAAGCTCTGGCAGCCTATCAACAGGCACTTACTATCGATCCGGATGACCTTGATTTCTATTTCTACACCGCAAATGCCTACCGAATGATGAAGCGATCCGAGCAAGCGTTAGCAGAGTATGATAAAGCGATAGAACGCGATCCTGGCGAAAGCTTCTTCCGCTATCATAAATCCAATTATTTAAGAGAGTTGGGCAGGCATGAGGAAGCGGTTAAAGTTATGGATCAGCTTCTGGAACAGCAGCCTGAAAGGTATGATTTCTCGTTTCATAAGGCGAACAGCTTGAGATCACTTGGCCGGCATCAAGAGGCAGTTGAGGCGATTGAGAACGCAATTGCTAACGATCCGAGCAATCCTTTATATCATCATCATAAGGCACAGTCACTTGGTTTACTTGGTGATCATGAAATGGCCATTCAAGAAATAGATATTGCTATCAGCTATAATCCTGCCAATCCGGATTTTCACTCCGCGAAGGAACAATTTCAGCTGGCCCTTAAACGCTAATAAATGAGGATCAACTGATCCGTCAGGAGGAATGGAATGAGTAAATTTATAGTTGTAGCCATTGGCGGTAATTCATTGGTGAAAGACAATGGCCGCGATTCTATAGAGGATCAGTCTGAGGCAGTACGTGAAATTGCTGTCAATATCGCTGATCTGGTGCAAGCAGGCAACGATGTGGTGGTTACTCACGGCAACGGTCCACAGGTTGGATTCGAGCTGAGACGAAGCGAGGTGGCTTCGGAAGTCACTGGAATGGATGTTACTCCGCTGGTCAATTGCGTGGCGGGCACGCAAGGGGGCATAGGCTATTTAATTCAGCAGGCCTTAACAAATGAATTCATTCATCGCAGATTAGACAAAAAGGTTGCCACAGTCATTACTCAGGTCGAGGTTAGCAAAAATGATCCGAATTTTCAGTCTCCCTCGAAACCAGTGGGCTCCTTCTTCACGCTTGAGCAAGCAGAGGAGATGAAGCGTGCCAAGCCAGATTGGGTCATCATTGAGGATTCAGGTCGAGGTTACCGCCGTGTTGTTCCATCGCCTAAGCCGATTGATATCGTTGAAAAAGACGTCATTAAATCACTCATTGAGACGGGTTATGTGGTAATCGCTGTTGGCGGAGGCGGGATTCCTGTGATCAAAACCGAAAATAATACCTACGAAGGTATCGATGCGGTCATTGACAAAGACTTTGCTACAAGTCTGCTGGCCGAACAGATCGATGCAGAATCTCTTATCATTACAACAGGAGTTCCTCAGGTATGTGTGAATTTCGGTACGCCTGAGCAGAAGGCTCTTGAAGAAGTTACAGCGGCAGAAATGTTGGTATATGCGGAGCAGGGTCATTTTCCTGCTGGCAGTATGCAGCCTAAAATTGAAGCAAGTCTTAGCTTTTTGAAAAAAGAGGGACGCAGAGTTATCATTACCAATCCGGAAAATATGAAAGCTGCGATGAGCCAACAGGCTGGCACACATATTGTAAATTAATAAGATCTAATTTATCTCATCATTTCATGGAGACCGCCACTGATCTAAATCAGGGCGGTTTTTTGACATATTCATG
Organism: Paenibacillus sp. FSL H7-0323; assembly: GCF_038002725.1. Lineage (NCBI taxonomy): Bacteria > Bacillati > Bacillota > Bacilli > Caryophanales > Paenibacillaceae > Paenibacillus > Paenibacillus sp. FSL H7-0323. The sequence continues at coordinate 5,804,189 of NZ_JBBODB010000001.1, forward strand.
AATTGTTATCTAACTGTTGCTTTCAGATGGCCATATTCTGGTGAATAAAAGGAAGATAAGAGGTAAAACTATGTCCACTATAGAGAAAAAAATACATTAAAATGCGGGGGTAAAAGATGATATCGAATAAAGGAACAACACAACGTTTTACCAGGGCTACAATTCTTTGTTGTATTTGTGCATGTACGGTATTGCTAAGTGGATGCACTAAAGCAGCGGATGAGACTCAAGTGCCTACTCCAACAGCTCAAGTAGAAACCGCAGCACCTTCTGCAGAAGCTACTACACCTGTACCTACGAATAACGCAACAGAACAACCTCTAACATCTGCGTCACCCGGCTCAAATACTGGGAAACTTCCAGAGGGGGTTAGCGTTCAGAGAGTTATCAAGGAGGTTTCGTTAAAAGATAACTATCATAAAAAGGTTGAGCTGCTAACTGACGGAGGCAAGCGGGTCACCATTACAGATCCGAATCAAAAGATTGTTTTGCAGCAGATTGAATATGACGGAAGGATCACTGCGGTTAAGGGTAAACAGGTTACCGTTCAAGTGGAGGGCGGTAAAGAGCAAACCTTAACGATTCCTGATCATATAGTCATTGAAGATGAAGACAAGCTCGGATTGAATAATGGCGTTGAAATCGAGTGGACGGTAAATGCAGATGGACAAATCGAAAGTGTGGAATTGGACGATTAAAAATTTACCGAGGTGAGCTGGATGAAATTTCTAATCGTACTTGGTAGTATTCTTGTTCCCATTGTTATGCTGATGTTACAGGGGAAATCGATAAAGTGGCGTATGGTTTTTAATGTTGTTTCGGTCTTAAGTGCGATTATCTTTGGAAATATTTCCGCCTTGGCGATTTACGAGATATTAAGAGATCGCGCTGTGTTTATGACCTCGATCCATGCGATATTTTTGAATCCAATGTTTCTTATTACCGGAGCCTATCTTGGCGTATATTTAATTTATCGGTTGATGATAATTTCGTATGATGAGGTTTATATGTGATAGGTAGAATACAAATAGGGATGTTCCCTGATGAACTGCACCCCGTCAAGTAGACAGCAAAAAAAATAAAAGTAGTTTAAGCGGCCTTAGTCCTAAATTCAATGGGACTGAGGCCGTTTAGTTTTGCCTGTAACCGTTCGTTATTGTAAAAATGAATGTAGGTATCAATATCTGTTTGGAGTTCTTCAAAGGTCTGGTAGGAATGTAAGTAGTACTTCTCACATTTCAATGTTCCCCAGAAGGATTCCATCGGCGAATTGTCAATGCAGCAGCCTACTCGGGACATGCTTTGCTTCAGTTCTGCATCGTCCAGCATCTTTTTAAAATGCAGAGAGGTATACTGAAAACCACGGTCGCTATGGAGTAAGGTTCGGTTCTCCGGTGCTGCCTTCAAAGCTAATTCCAGTGTGTTAAAAACTAGCGAATTATTATTGGAATGACCCAGAACGTAAGCAACAATCGACTTGTCATACAGATCTTTTATTGCACTTAAATACGCCTTCTTGCCGTTTCCGTATTTGAATTCCGTTACATCCGTTACCCATTTTTGGTTTGGAGCTTCAGCCTCAAAATTACGGTTCAGCACATTCTCTGCAACCTGCTGAGGCGTGGAGCCTACATACTTCTTTTTCTTTCTGCGGATGACTGACTGGATGCCTTGGCATTTCATCAGCCGGTACACTCGCTTTGCGTTAATAGATTTATCCATTTGTCTGCGCAAATGCAGGGTCAATTGGCGATACCCAAAGGTTCGCTCCACCTTCTCATACAAGAGGAGCATAGCCTCTGTCAGTTTCTCGTTGTCAGCCTCTCGAGAACTGGGTTTGCGATTCAACCATTTGTAATAACTTGACCGTGAAATCCCTGCGATGTCACACAAAAGCCGAATGGAGCAAGACTGTTCCTGCTGAACGGCCTGAATGGCCAGGTAAATGTTCACCTGGCGAATGGTCCTTAACGTCTCCTCCTTTCGAGTTCCTCTAACTTTTTTAGAAAAGCATTCTCCGCACGCAGGCGTGCATTCTCGTATTCCAGTTTTTGCATCGCGAGTTTGTGGCGATCTGCTTCCGTAAGTTCTTCAGGCGCTTTAGTGCGTCCTCTACCGTCTCGTAACGCCTCTTCACCACCAGCTTCGTACTTCTTTACCCAGCTATATACTTGTTGGTAAGACACGTGAAAATGGCTTGCCGTCTTCGCATAGTCTTCTCTGTTCGAAAGGCAGTACAGCACGATATTTATCCGTTCCTGCCAAGTGGTTACGCGTCCTTTGGTCATAGCTTTAGTTCCTCCTGAATGAGCTGTTAAGCTGTTGCTATGACCATTATACTTCCTAATCCAGTTGGCAAGTTGGGTTGAACTTGCAATCTTATACTTGCAGATGATTTGGTTTTGCGACAATCCTCCCTCGAGATAGTCCTTAACGGCATGGAGTTTAAGTTCTGCAGAATATGTACGATTGTAGCTTCGGACTTCCAGCCCTTCGTATCCATACAATTGATAACGTTGCCGCCACTTCACTAATGAGTTTTTGGATATTCCATACTTCCGGGCCGCAGTTTTCAAACCAATGTCGCCCCGTTCAATTTCTTGGAGAATCGTTAACTTTTCCAGTGCTGTAAACTTCTTTTGTTCCATAAAAATGCTCCCCATACAGCGACAGGTTTTTATTATTTCACCTGTCTACTATATGGGGAGCATATCATGAAGGGACACCCCTATTTGTGTTGTTAACAGGACCGATGCTTAAGAGGACTTTCCTACAACGTTTGTTCCGCTCTTCGTGATCTTGTAGGTGATAATATCCCCATTCCAGAAGTGGAACTTCAGGATAACCTCGCCGTCTTTAACATCTTTAAAGAACGCGGGAAGCAGCTTGATTTCTTTAGTGTTATAAGAAGGTGAGAAGGTATTGCCGAATTCCTTAAATGGAGTCCAGTCCTGCGGACCTGCATTGCCACCAGCGGTATATACAGCTTCCATTGTGGCAAGCTGGTTACCATTAAAGGTGGTCGGAATGGCAAAGGATTCAGTCGTGCCTTTTGCATCGCTTAATTTAGCTGTGTCATACACAATGACCTTAAGTCTCCACGCAACACCCTTGTTGAATTTCAGAGTCAGCACGGCATTTTCACCGTATTTTTGGGAAGCTGTGAGCTTTTTGAGTTGGGTGGCTTTGAGGGTGAGCTCCTCACCATTTAAGGTGTAATCTTTACCTTTGGTCAGATACTTTCCGTTGGCACTAATGGTGGTTAGCTTATTGCCGTTCAGGTTTAGCTTAACCTTGGTATCTTTGATTTGTGCACCTTTTTTTAGGTAGACCAAATCGCTTTCGGTGCTGGAGGAACGCTCCTTCAGACCAGACATTAATACATTGTGGAGTTCAGGATCAGACCACTTATAAGTTTTACGGTTGAAATGCTGCCCGTTATCCCAGAGCATGGAAGTCATTTTCTTTTCTTTCAAATAATAAGTCAGATACTCAAAGAATTTAAGCTTCTCGCCCTGTTCAATCACACCCGTGTCTTTATCGAACCCGAGTAAACCAAATTCACCGACGATGACAGGGATGCCTTTAGCTACAAATGTATTGTAAACGTTATCAAAAGTTTGAGTGATATCGTTTTTTGTATCTTTTTCAAATGTGGTGTAGCCGGCAATGTTCACACTAAAAGGCCAGAAGCCATAGAAGTGAACGGTCGCAATAATATTTGGATCGTTCAGAGCCGTAATCGTCTTATAGAGATGATCCATTCTTGTTTGCGTAGGTGAAGACTCTAATGAAGGTAATACAAGTGGGCGGAGGTCGTTTTTCCCACCGGATTTCCGCACGATTTGATAGAAAGAGTTATTAAGTTCAGTAAGCATTTGCTCCATTTTTGCTTCGTCTGTGCTTCCACCATCGGTGAACCGAGGCTCATTTATGCTCTCGAACATCAGCTTATCGGATTTGTCCTTGAAGCGATCGGCAATTTGAGTCCAGGCTGCATTATAACGTGCCAGCGTTTCATCGTGTTTTTCTTCCATATGGCTTACCCATAGCCAGGAATCATGATGGACATTAATCATGACATAAAGCTTGGCGTCCAGTGCCCAGCCGACAACTTCTTCCACACGGTCGAGGTAGGCCTTTTCTAGGGTATAGTCTGGTGCCGCACCCATGTGAGTATCCCAGGTCACAGGAATCCGAATGCTTTTATAGCCTTGAGCGGCGATCTTTTTAATAAGTTCTTGGGTCACACGTGGATTGCCCCAGGAGGTTTCATCCTCACCTGTAGCATCTAAAGTATTGCCGAGGTTCCATCCGGGCTGCATTTCGTCTACATAGGATTGGATCTTACTCTTTGGCGCTGCCTTAGCTTGTTGCTCGTCCTTAGTTGCAGCTGCGGCCATGGATGAGAACAGAGAGAGCAGAAGAGCGGTGACAAGTGTCAATGATAAGAAGGATTTCTGGATTCGCGTAGTCATTGAATTCTCCTTTGTGAGATAAATTTAGGATGCTTGGACCTGGCTTTGACGCTGTACTTGGTGGTTAAATGAACGCAAACACCTCCAGTGTTATTTTTGTAAACGCTTTCTTGATATACCCTAACATAGAATACACTTAGCGAGTACCTTACTAATTTGTGGTAAATTCATATAAGAATTAGTGATTTAAATTAATTTACCCCACAGTTGGATAAAGAAATTATTTGAATAACCCTACTCGTAGAAATTGGTTATTCAATAGGATTATCTCTAGCTGCCCGTTATACAAAAAAGAAATATAACATGACAAAAGCATATATATTAGATATGATGAAGCATGAAAATTTAAAATTAGAAATAGGTGCCAACTATGAATGTTGCGGAAGTACAATCATAGATTGGTTAAATGGAAAGCGGGTGTGAATCCCGCGCGGTCCCGCCGCTGTGAAAGAGGAGTCCTTGCAAAATGCCACTGGGAAACTGGGAAGGCAGCAAGGGTGATGATACTTGAGCCAGAATATCTGCCTTTTTCTGTTACACCATCAAACTCTACGATCGATAGAGAGGTGCTTGAATAGTGTTTGCCAGCTATTACTGTGGTTCACTATCTTAACCTCTTGACGTTTATGTTGAGTGGTTTTTTTGTGGTTATGAGAAAGTTTATTCTGTTTTTTATCATAGGTATGAAGGGAAGGGTTATGGAAAAATGAAGAAAAATAAGTTTTTAGCGTGGTTACTTATTGTAGCTGTATTTATTACGACATTCTCTACAAGTGTAATCCCGGCTCAAGCAGATGGAGCAAGCTCTACCCTTAAAGGGTATGTATCTGTATCCGTAGAGAAATTCACCTTAGGCCAAGGGTATATTAAGGAACCTATTAAAGTTCCGATTTATGAAGGCGATAATGGCGCATCTTTAATAACACGTGCGCTAGGTGATGGGAATTATAGATATTTAGGAAATATAGATAGTGGTTTTTATTTATCAGAAGTTAAAGATAGTGGCAGAAGCGAAGTCAATATTCCACAATATATTTTAGATATGATTTCAGCCGATGGGAATACAGTCAGCACTAAAGCAGACCCCGAGTGGTTAAGTCAGTTTGACTACACCTCCATGTCGGGTTGGATGTATGCAGTAAATAATGTGTTTCCTCCGTTTGGGATGACCGATTATAAGCCTCAAGACGGTGACATCATTCGAACTCAGTTCACCACTTATGGCTATGGTTCTGATCTTGGCGGCTGGGGGGAAATCCCAGTTCAACTTGCCAATAAGGATGCTTTAACTGCGGAAATCGCCGAGATTAACAGTGCCCCTAATAAAGAAACTATTTTGGACAGACCAGTAGTGCAATCGGCAGTTTATGAAGCCTATTCCGTGCTCGAAAACATGGCAAGCTCTCAAATAAGTGTAGATCATGCGCTTGTCGGTCTTAATAATGCATTAGACATAGAACCCCCTGTTATTACAGTAAGTGGCATACAAGATAAACAGGAAGTATCCAATAAAGAAATAAGCTTCAAAGTAGCTGTCACAGACAATGTATATAGTGACATTACTCCAGAAGTGAAGCTGAATGGAGTTACTTTATCACCTGCAAATGGGGAGTATAAAGCTACTCTGAATTCAGGCAGTAATGCAATTACTGTAACGGCTCTTGACGGAGCTGGAAACAAAACAAATGTAACTTATCAGGTTACTTACAAACTGGAAACTTCAGTTGCCGTCAAACAACAGTTAGATAAAAACCTTGCTTATATTTTAAATACTGTAAAGAATCCAACGTTTGGAACAGGCAGCGGAGAATGGTCGATCCTTTCTCTGGCCCGGGCGAACTATACAGTACCTAACGGTTATTACGATCTTTATTACAACAATGTAGCAACGAAAATAGCATCAATCATTAAAGAGGATGGAAAACTCGACGCCAATAAAAGCACAGAGAATTCCAGAGCAATATTAGGACTTACCTCTATCGGAAAAGATATCACAAATGTTGCGGGATATGATCTGAGAAAAGCACTCGCTGATTATCAATATATCCAAAAGCAAGGCAATAATGGTCCGATTTTTGCTCTGATTGCGCTAGATAGCCATAACTATGAGATTCCTGTAGTTGATGGAGTTACAGAACAGACCACAAGAGAAAAACTAGTTCAGTACATTTTAGATAAAGAGGTTAAAAAAGGTACAGCAGAAGCTGGTGGCTGGGCATTAGGCGTAACCAAAGCCGATGTCGATATGACTGCGATGGCGATGCAAGCTCTTGCACCTTATTATGCAACCCGTGATGATGTAAAAGCTGCCGTGGATCGGGCCATCCAATGGCTGTCCGATAACCAAAACAATCAAGGCGGATTTACAAGCTGGGGAAGCACTAGCAGCGAGAGTATCTCGCAGGTAATTGTAGCCTTAACTGGTGTAGGCGTAGATCCGCACACTGACGCTAGATTTGTTAAAAGTGGAAATTCGCTTATTGATGCATTACTTAGCTTTGCTGCACCTGAGGGTGGATTTAAGCATATCCTCACAGGCAAAGTAGACAATATGGCAACGGACCAAGGTACGTATGCACTTGTGTCCTATGATCGTCTGATCAATCATAGCAACCGTCTCTTTGATATGAATGATGTGAAACTGGAACAACCAGAAGAACCGGGGCCTGGGCAACCAGAGGGTCCGAAAGAACTTCCGTTACCTTCTGGGGAGAACCCGAAAGTTGAAATCCCAAATGACGCTAATGATTATATCGTTCCGATCAGCACTGGAGATAGCAACAAAGAAATCACAGTAGCTATTTCGGAAGAAAATCAATCGAAGGTTAGTGTCAATTTACCAAGTAACAGCGACCTTCCTCAGATAGAGGCCATAAAAGGTAACGTATCTGTAGTCATTCCTAAGGGTGCAAAAGTTACAAGTGGGGATGCCTCTGCGATTGAACTGATTTCAGCTTTAACCGGTGCAGAATCTGCACTAAAAGATAGTGTGAATCAGATTATTCCTGGGGACAAGAAGCTTGATAACATTCTTCAAGCATTTTCCATGGGTGGTAGTGCAAGAGTAGAATTCAGTCAATTTATTACGTTAACCTTTAAGGACCTTAAAGGAAAAGAAGCTGCTTATATTCAAAATGGCACCCCTCATGCCATTCAAAAATTTGCAAGTGATGACTTAGGTTTTGCAAGCGGTAAGTCTGAGTATGCCTATGATAGTGGAAATGACTTAATTGTAAAAACCAATCACTTCACTGACTACATTGCGTATGCTTCCAGTGCAGTACAAACACCTGGCGGCGACGGTGGTAATGGTAATGGCGACGGTGGTAGCGGAAATGGTGAAGGAAATGGCGGCAACAATGGTGGCAACAATGGTGGCGAAACCACTCCATCGAAACCATATGTAACCCTGTCCGTGGATAAGCTTACAATTAATAAGGGATATGTTGTTCCATCTGTACAGGTAGAGCTCCAATCTGGTGACACGGTGTGGTCTGTACTAAAAAGAACATTAGATAGCCGCGGTATCGAATATCGAGATTCTTGGAGCGGTAAATATGGAAGTGTGTATGTAGAATCGATCGCAGGCGATGGAGAATTTGACCATGGCAGCGGCAGTGGATGGATGTATAATGTGAATGGAGTCTATCCTGATTATGGTGCATCTTCATATAAACTAAGTGCCGGGGAAAGAATTCAGTGGCGTTATACTACGAATTTGGGTGTGGATCTAAATGCACCGATACCAACTACAAGCCCTACTCCAACCCCAACGCCTAAGCCTGGTGCTACTCCTGCTCCTGGTGGGGGAGCTAATCCGGAAGCCGGCGTTGATCCAAATGTGAGTCCATCTCCAACAGTGACTCCTAAGGATCCTAACCAGACAAATGATATTAAACAACTGTATACAGATGCTGATAAGATCTCTTCCTGGGCTTATTCAGCGATTGAAACAGCTACAGTAAAAGGATATATCCAAGGTAATAATGGTCAGGTGAATCCGAAAGCTTATATCACAAGAGCGGAGTTCACTAAGATTCTGGTTTCTGCATTAGAACTTGATATTAAGAGTGATAAAGGTATTACCTATAAGGATGTCGCTCTAGGTGATTGGTTCTATCCATATGTGAATGCTGCGCATAAGGCAGGTCTAATCACAGGCTTTAATAATGAATTTAAGCCAAATGACAAGATTACTCGTGAGCAGATGGCAGCAATTATCGTCAGAGCATTGGCCATCCCGGCGACGAAGCCAGGAACAGCGATTAAAGATATCAACACCGTATCGGCATGGGCCAAAGCAGATGTAGAGACCGTTGTTGCGACTGGTTTGATGTTAGGTGATGATAATCAATTTAAACCTAAAGAGCTTGTAACTAGAGAAATGGCGGCTGTTGTAGCTACTAGAACCCATGATTATAAGAGTGGGAACAAAGTGGTTAGTCCGACTATTCAGAATAAAGCAGTTAGTTCTTATATTCAGAACACAGCTGCCTTTTTGCAAAAAACAGTAACAAACCCGGTTATCTCCTCGGTTGGCGGGGACTGGACAGTGTTCGGGCTGGCACGTTCAGGCGTGAAGGTTCCAGATAGTTATTACACTAAGTACTACGCGAATGTAGAAGCAACTCTTAAAGAAAAAGCTGGGAAGCTGCATAGCGTAAAATATACGGAATATGATAGAGTTATTTTGGCATTAACTTCAATCAACAAAAATATTGATAAAGTGGCGGGTTATAACCTACTGGAACCGCTCGCGGATTTTGATACTGTAATTAAGCAAGGTATTAATGGACCTGTGTTTGCTCTCATTGCACTGGACAGTAATCATTACGACATTCCAGTGGTTAAGGGTGTAAAGACGCAGACGACTAGAGAGCTGCTCATTGATTATATTTTGGGCAGAGAGATCAGCGGCGGTGGATGGGCACTAGGCAGTAATGCTACAGCGGCTGATCCAGATATCACGGGGATGGTCATTCAAGGCTTAACGCCTTATTACAAAACCAACGCCAAAGTAACAGCTGCTGTGGACCGGGGGATTGCTTGGTTATCCAAAACACAGACTGCAGACGGTGGTTTTGCAAGCTGGGAATCTACAAATTCCGAAAGCATCGCTCAGGTGATTGTAGCTTTAACTGGCCTTGGTATTGACCCGCATAAGGATTCCAGATTTATCAAAAATGGACATTCCGCAGTAGACGCATTGCTTAGTTTTGCTGCACCTGAAGGTGGCTTTTATCACGTGAAGCAGGGTGGAGTAGGCAATGGAGGCGCGCAACCAGGAGAAGTAGATCTTATGGCTACGGATCAGGCGATGTATGCACTGGTTTCCTATGATCGGCTCGTTAATGGCCAGACACGTCTTTATGATATGACAGACGTCAAATAGAATTTTATTTAGAGAGATAAGCAGGGGTAGCGTGTATACCCTTGCTTATTATTTAAGGTGGGACTAGAGAAATGAACAAGAAGAAATGGTTAACCGCGATACTAATCATAGGTGTATTGGCTATTGCCTTCTTTTGGGGCGGGGATTACCAGAAGAGCCCAAACAAGGTCGCAAGTAGTAGCATTGAGACACAGGTTATAGAGCCAGAGAACACTGCTTCCGCAACAAATGATGATGTTGAACCCACTGAGGCCATCGCTACCGAGACAACAGAGATAACACCGTCAGCTACGCCAAGTGAAACAGCTAAGCCCATTGAAACCCTAAAACCAAATGAATCGGCAACACCAACGGAAGCTGTAACACCAACAGGAACTGCAGCACCAACAGAAGTTGTAACACCGGTCGCAACAACAAAACCTGCTGCAACGAAGCAACCGACCGCAACGCCGAAAGCGGCTAAAACGTCCGTGCCGGAAACGAAAGCGACGGCAAAACCCGTAACAAAACCTGATTCAAAAGTAGCGACAACAGAAACCAAGCAGGAACCGAAAAAGGATAAATTTCTTACCGATCCAGTGCCAAGCGGGAAACCTAAACCAGTGGAATGGCAAGATGCAACGGTAGATAAGAAGAAGCAATTAACGGCTACCTTGTCCGTCTCAGCGGCAACAATTTTAGATAACATGGATATTTTTAATCAGGATAAGCTTGAAGTATTGCCGGCAGATGGTATCATTTATAAAGCGCAGAAGGTAACCTTTTATGAAGGTGAGTCTGTGTTTGATGTTTTACTAAGAGAAATGAAAAAGAATAAAATCCATATGGAATTTAGCATGACGCCGATCTATAACAGTAATTATATTGAAGGTATAAATAATCTGTATGAATTCGATGCTGGAGAGCTTAGTGGATGGATGTACAAAGTAAATGGCTGGTTCCCTAACTACGGCAGTAGCCGTTATGTTCTCAAAGATGGAGATGTCATTGATTGGGTATACACTTGTGATCTAGGTCGAGATGTGGGTGGTTATGTAGCCACAGGAGGAGCTCAGAAATAATGAAGGATAGCTTTTCTGCCTTTCATCCGTTTGTGAATTTTCTATATTTTGTTGTTGTATTGCTGTTTAGCATGGTGTTCATGCATCCTATATTTCAAGTGATTGCCCTTATTAGTGCTGTAGCCTACTCAATTATGTTAAAAGGAAAAAAGGGCATCCGATTTAATCTGCTTTACATGATTCCTTTTCTGCTGTTTATGGCAGTGATGAATCCTGTTTTTAATCACCAAGGGGTAACGATCTTGTTCTATTTAAACAACGGGAACCCTATTACGAAAGAATCGATTCTTTATGGCGTGGCAGCGGCGTGTATGTTTGTGACGGTAATTATTTGGTTCTCCTGTTATAACGTCGTGATGACCTCGGATAAGTTTATTTATATATTCGGAAAAATACTGCCGGCACTGTCGTTGATTTTTTCGATGGTGCTTCGTTTTGTTCCTAGATATTTAGCGCAAATCAAGGTGATTTCGAATGCTCAAAAATGTATAGGCCGGGATGTCTCACAGGGAAATCTCCTCGCGCGTGCGCGGAATGGCATTACGATCCTCTCCATTATGACCACCTGGGCTTTGGAAAATGCGATTGAGACAGCGGATTCCATGAGATCGAGAGGGTATGGATTGCCGGGCCGTACAAGCTTTTCTATCTTTCGGTTAGATGCCCGAGACAAAGTAGCCCTCTTGATCATGACAGGCTTAATTGCGCTGGTAGCCGTAGGGGCAGTGATGGGTGAGAACACCATGAGATTCTATCCGTCGATTAAAGCGAGCGCAATTACGCCTTTTAGTATTCTTATATATATCGCTTATTTTGCGTTATGTATGATCCCAGTGCTCATCAATATGGTGGAGGCAATGAAATGGAAATCTATCGAATCGAAGAACTAAGCTTTACTTTTCCTGAACAAGAGCAAGCGGCTCTTTCGAATATTAATCTTACGATTGAAAGTGGAGACTTCATTACTATTTGTGGAAAGTCAGGCTGTGGCAAAAGCACTCTGCTTAGACAACTGAAAACAATTCTAACCCCACATGGCAGTCGCCAAGGGGCAATTTATTATAAGGGTCAACCTGTAGAGGAGATTGATCAAAGAACGCAGGCAGCGGAAATTGGTTATGTACTCCAAAGTCCGGACAATCAAATAGTGACAGATAAAGTATGGCATGAGCTTGCCTTTGGGCTGGAGAGCTTGGGGTATGATCATTCTACTATTCGTCTGCGTGTGGCGGAAATGGCCAGTTTTTTTGGGATCCAGACCTGGTTTCATAAAAGTGTGACTGAGTTATCAGGCGGCCAGAAGCAGCTGCTTAACTTAGCCTCCATAATGGCTATGCATCCCTCGGTTCTAATCCTCGATGAGCCTACCTCCCAGCTAGATCCTATTGCGGCTTCCGATTTTCTGGAGACGGTCAAAAAAATAAATCGTGAGCTGGGAACAACCGTGATCATGACCGAGCATCGTCTAGAGGATGTTCTTCCGCTTACAGATCGGTTGATTGTGCTGAATGAGGGAGTTGTGATCGCCGATGATACCCCGCAAAAGGTGGGCGAGGCTTTAAGTAAGCTGAACCATCCGATGTTTCTGTCCATGCCCTCACCGATGCAGATTGTTGCAGGAGTAGATCATGACTTAGCGTGGCCTGTGACTGTGAAGGAAGGGCGCCAATGGTTGGATGCTTTTCTAAAGGGTAAGACTCCTGCAACGATGGCAGAAACTCAGCCTAGCACGAAAGAGGCCGGCCCTGTAGTCATAAAGTTTAAGGACGTATGGTTTAAATATGATAAAAATGGACCGGATATCATTAAAGATTTGTCGTTTGAAGTGAAGCAAGGGCAATTTTATTGTATTGTTGGCGGGAATGGAACAGGGAAGACATCGACGCTGTCGCTGATGAGCGGGATCCTTCAGCCTTACAGAGGGAAAGTTCTAATCGGCGGGAGCAACCCTGCGAAGATGAATGCCAAAGCGTTGTTTACTAACAATCTGGGCATCCTCCCGCAAAATCCGCAAACCTTATTTGTGAAAAAAACAGTCGAGCTAGATTTATATGAAATGTTATCCCAGCTCTCTTTGACGAAGGAAGAAAAAACCGCCAGAGTTGAAGCTGTGGTAAAGTTCGCAGAACTGGAACATCTCCTCTCCATGCATCCGTATGATCTCAGCGGGGGAGAACAACAGCGTGCAGCGTTGGCGAAGGTGCTTTTGTTAGAACCGAAGATTCTGCTGTTGGATGAACCGACCAAAGGACTGGATGGACCCTTCAAAGAGAAGCTAGCCGTATTCCTGCAAAAGCTCAATGCCGAAGGCGTTACTATTGTAATGGTCTCGCATGATGTTGAATTTTGTGCCAAATACGCTGAGGTCTGCGCCATGTTTTTTGATGGAAGTATCATCACTACGAATGAAGCACAGAAGTTTTTTGCGGGAAACAGCTTCTATACAACGGCCGCCAACCGTATGGCGCGTCATGTATGGAATGAGGGAGTAACGATAGAGGGTGTGATTGATTTATGTCAAAGAAGCAGATAACGGATCGTCGTTTGAGTCATCGAACTTTATTAGCGGCACTACTAATCCTCATAGTCATTCCAGCTACGATTTTATTAGGCATCTTTGTGCTAAATGATCGGAAGTATTATTTTATCAGTCTATTAATTGTTATCTATACGATGATTCCTTTTGCGATGGTATTCGAGAACCGGAAGCCGCAGGCGAGGGAGCTGATCGTTATAGCGGTGTTAGCAGCCATTGCCGTGGCGGGACGCACAGCCTTTTTTATGTTGCCGCAGTTTAAGCCAGTGGTTGCTATTGTCATCATCGCAGGGGTAAGCTTGGGTGCGGAGGCAGGGTTTCTGGTTGGCGCTGTTGCAGGCTTTGTCTCGAATTTCTTCTTTGGGCAGGGGCCTTGGACGCCTTGGCAAATGTTTTGTTTTGGCATCATTGGCTTCCTGGCGGGCATTTTCTTCAAGAAGGGTCTGCTTAAAAAGAATATGCTGTCGCTGTGTATATTCGGAGGCTTAGCGACGTTTTTCGTATACGGAGGCATTATCAATATAGGCTCGCTGATGATGTTCACTTCAGAGTTCTCATGGCCGGCTTTAATGACCACTTATATTTCAGGTTTTTGGTTTGATATGGTGCATGCGATCTCGACGGTGGTGTTTTTGTTTTTTATTGCTAATCCTATGATTGAGAAGTTGGATCGGATAAAAACGAAATATGGGTTGATTGAGCCTTAGGTTCTTGGTGTTAGCTTTTGGACGTTGTGCGCTGTGGGCTTTTTACGCTGGCGGACGCTCCGCTTTTCCACAATCAGTCCGTTCTCTCCGCTGCTATCAGCGCGAATTCCAAAACACCAACACACAAACACAAATACAAACTAAAGGCTCAACGCCTCCCGCTTCGGTTTTTACCGGAAGGGGAAGGGGAACTAGTGGCTACGAATCAAGCCACTGTGACAAACCACTGAAAAGAGAATATACCTAGTAGCGATGCTCTTAGGTGAAGACTTATAAAAACAGGCGATGTTCCGGTATCCGGTATCGCCTGTTTTTGTCGATTCTGTGGAGTATCTCATTCATTATGCCAAACGTCCTAGAAGTTCATATCCCTATTTTTTTATTTAATGTATAATTCAGAGTGGTTTTTAACATTTTCTTACGAAAAATGGAAGTAAACTAGGTAGCTCGCTCATTTAGAAAATTATAGAACCTTTAAATAAATAAATTAAAAATAATGGGGAGATTTATTTGAGCACACATGTTATCAAAACATTCAAGTCTTTAGACCAACAAATTGATTTTTTAAAAGAAAGAAAACTAATTATTAGAGATGAAGAAAAAGCTAAACGACATTTATTAGAAAAGAATTATTTTGACTTGATAAATGGATTTGAAACATTGTTATTAACTGATTCAAAAGCTACTAATAAAGAATACAATGGTCTTTTTTTTGAAGACTTTTTATTGTTGTATGATTTTGATAAAAAATTGAATTTAGAGATTTTGAAAATTTTAGATAAATTTGAAATCCGTTTGAAATCTTCTATGGCATATCGGTTTTGTGAAAAACATTATTTAAATGCTTCTGATTCTGCATGTTACATTGATATTAATAAGTATACGAATCCACGTTCAAATCATTTGAGTTTACCTAAAGATTTAGCTAAGAATATTTCAGGACATAAAATATTTCAGACAAATATTTATTTCAATGGGGCTACGTATAGTAATTTCATTGAGCATTGCAGAGCTAAATATCCTTATATATCTACTTATGATCACCCGCCGTTCTGGGTGACTATTAAAGTCCTTGAGTTTGGTTCTCTCTTTAGTTTATTATTAGGATTTGAAAGAGATGTTTTTGAAAAGGTCATTGAAGATATGGGGATGAAGTACATTGATAAACAAAAGTTTATCAACTCAGTACGAATTTTTATTGAATTAAGAAATACTTGTGCACATTTTCAATTAGTTAATAGATTTCGGACATCGAATCGTTTAAGGATTGATTCGGGTTTGATAAATGATTTAGGTTTAAGAACCAAAATTAATACTGCAGGAATTTCAACTTATTATGAAATAAGACTATATGACACTTTATTAGTACTTTCCCAGTTTGAAAGTCTAAAAGATATAGAAAAGCTATTTAAAGATTTTTATTTTAGACGTTGTAATTCAAAACGTGAAAAAAGCTTAGTGGTAAAGATGTTCGAAAGAATGGGGCGGGGAAAGCATTCAGATTGGTTTAAACTAGGTATTAAATGATTTTTTCTTTATTAATTTTAGAATATATGTTATTATTTATACATAAAATAATCGTGCGTGACGGCGGGTTATCCGAGACAAAGGTTAACTGTATAGTCAAAAAAAGAGATGCTTATAAGCATCTCTTTTTTTTATTCATTTCATCATAAATAATTAAAATGAATTTTTTAAACCTATTACCATCTATCGCTCAGTTACAACACTTTGCGATGAACTTTGCACCACGGGGCGCCGATGAGTGGCTTCAAGTGTGGAGAGGTCACCGTCCAGTGTTTTGAGTCCGGGGAGCAGCAAGGCTACGCTGGCGCAGAGCATTGGAAGCAAGCCGGCGATGACAAAAAGCGCAGGCACACCATAGAGTTCAGCAATCGCGGCGCCGGCAAAAGCACCAAAAGGCTGTAAACCGCCACCGATTAAAAAACGGATGGAGTTGACTCTTCCTTGCAGATTGCTCGGAACCAGACGTCCATGGAGTGAAGAGCTTAAGGAGCCGAAGAAGGGACCTATCGTTCCGGTGGCGAATACGGCGGCGAGAGCAAAAGAAAAACTAGGAAATAACCCCCATAATGTTGTAACTAAACCGATGGTCCCCAGACTTCCGAGCATGACAAACCGCCTCTTTTTAATTTCCCCTATCATGGAAATGACGCTTAGCCCGACTAAGGTTCCAAGTGCGAAAACTGTACTAAGTGTGCCCATCGTCGCCGCATCACGGTGGAGCACTTCGCGTACAAAAGGAACCATCATGGTCCAGACGGCAATGGAGCTTAGATTACTAATAGAGGCCATCATCATTATCGTAAGCATGGCGGGGAATTGTTTATAGAAGGTAAAACCCTCAGCTATTTCGCGAACGTAGATGGCAATGGAGAAACGGCCTGGAGCTGGAGAGGGCTTGGGTAGCTTCTGCAGGCACAGCAAGGTAGTGATGGCCGCAACGTAACATAACATGTTGATGCTAAGGGCTGGCAGCGCGCCACTGGCAGCGGTCAACGCCCCAGCCAGGGCGGGGCCCAGCAAGACTGCTGCACTTTTACTGCCATCGATGATAGCAAAAGCCCGCACCAGCTTCCGGCTATCGGCAACGCCGGGAATAACAGCCATGGCTGTTGGCATGAACAGGGCGGCGCAGGCCCCGCTGAGACCAGCGGCGACAAACAGATGCCACAGCTGCAGTTGGCCAGCCAGACCCATGCCAAGTGGCAATGCTATAGCCAGCAGGCGAATGGCTGCCAAGCAGGCCATAAAGCGTACCCGGTGGAGTCGGTCGGACAGCGGCGAGCCCAGCAAGCGCAGCAGCAGCTCAGGTATGCCGGAGCTGAGCGCGAGTGCTCCCATCGCTAGTTTGGAACCCGTCAGCTCATAGACGAGCCATTCCATAGCCAACAAGCCAAAAGCATCCCCAAAAGCACTTAAAGTTATGGTTGAGAGTAAACCATAATAGCTGCGTTTTATCATAGCCTGTTCGCGCTCCTTTCTTATATTTCTCGCATATACACTTACCGTCCTTATAAGGACGCTTAAGGCGTTTATGCTTGACTCTCTAGATATGACCCAATCTGCTGCGGTAGCCCATTTAAGGCTTCCAATCGCAGGCTGTACGATGTACTTTTAACGTTGGTATGGACAATGACCAGCCCTGCTGCGCGCAGCGCGATCAGATGGTAGTGGATTGTACTTTTAGAAAGTCCGACTTCCCGCACGATTTCCGTGAAATTCAACTGCTTGCCTGTAAGCAAACGAAGGATATACAGCCGCGTTTCATCCGAGAGTGCCCGGGTAAGGCGAAGTAGTGCTGGAGCAGGCCGGCCAGCTTCCGGAGGGAGAACATCACAAGAGTAGCTAGTGAACACGAATTCATCAAACATAGAGGTGGTGACCAGTGGGCGGGCATGATATTGCGGAATGATAATGACCTGCTTCAGACGTTCGGTTGGATAGAGACGCATTCCGTCGGTTGCTGCTTCAAAGACTTCCATATCATTGTTCCCATTCAGTGTCGTTCGTCTTGACTCAGCTTCCTGTTCAAGCCCTTTGAGGATATTAGGGTCGATTCCATTGAAGTAACCCGCGTTCCATTCGCGCAGGATGTCAGAGGCAGTGTCCCTTAGCTCGGAAAGATTAGAGGGGACCGATTGGCCGAAACGTCCAGATATTTCATACAGTTCACCCGAAGTTAACCCATCAAACCAATCCAGAAAGCTGCTAACCGAACGTTCTACTGGACAGCACCAAATGTAGGGAGCCAAACTGAAATCATCAAGTTTCTTAACGACCTCTTGCATTTTACGAAGCAACATCGGGGCAAATCTTGCTTGGACTTCACGTACCCAGAGCTTACCGGAATCCATAGCAGTATGGTTCTGCTTGCTTAGAAAAGCAGTCATACTGTTCACACATTCATACATGGGGGCAAAATCGACTTCTACTTTATATTCCATGAGTTTCTCCATCCTTTGATTAAGTTACAGAAACATTAATTAGTTCTATAATTATAGAACTTTTTATTTGTTTTATTGTAAACGAACAATATTCCATTTTCAATAGCTTTTCGACTGAAAAACAAAAGAAATTTTAATTACGAAAAAAGACAGTTCCGTTGGGCACATTTTGTGCATTAGGAACTGTCTTTTGATGTCTACACAATTTATATACTTTTTAGGAGTTCTGAGTAGATTGCTCAAATATAATCAATTGATTATATAAGTGTTTGGTTATATAATAAATCTGAAACTCAGATGAAGAAGGTGTTTTTAGATTTGAAGGAATTGCAGGGCATGAATGATTTGACTCAGGGTCCTATTATGCCTACCTTAATGAAATTAACGCTTCCCATTATTGCGACGAATTTCATCTCCACAACCTATGGCCTCGTCGATATGATTTGGGTTGGAAGATTGGGAAGTGGTCCTGTTGCCGCGATTGGCACGGCGAGTTTTTTCATTAATCTAGCGATTGCATTGTCGACTATGATTACGATCGGTACAGGGATTAAGGTTGCGTTTTGTATGGGATCTGGCCAGATAGAGAAGGCTAAATCTTATATGAAAAACGGGTTTACGATGTCTATTTTATTAGGACTTCTCTATATGAGTTTAGTTCTGTTGACCAACAATCAGTTGATTGGTTTTTTTGATCTTGGAAGTGATGAAGTTGAACGGATGGCACGACAATTTTTAATGATTTCGATCTTCGGGACGGTATTTTCCATCGTAAATACTTTGTTTGCCACACTCTTAAACTCGATGGGAAATAGTAAACAACCGTTTCAGATCTTCTCTGTTGGTCTTATGGTTAATATCGTCCTTGATCCATTTTTAATTTTTGGCTGGGGCAGTTTTGAAGGTTGGGGAGTAGCGGGGGCAGCCACGGCAACATTGACAGCGAACATCTTAGTTACGGCTCTTTTTATCATAAAGACAAGAAAGTCAGAAATCATTTCGAACACATCAGCATTGGACATTCGTCAAATGAAAGAAGTAATTCGTATGGGACTTCCGATCACAATCCAACGGGTCACCTTTACGCTCATATCGATCGTCATTGCTAAGATCATAGTACGTTTTGGGGCGGATGCGATTGCGGTGCAAAAAGTAGGGATTCAAATTGAATCTATTTCTTATATGACTATTGGAGGACTACAGGGAGCTATTGCTGCCTTTTTTGGACAAAATTATGGAGCACGCCGATTGGACCGTATAGGGCAGGGATATCGTAAGGCTTTGATCTTAACCTCCATCTTTGGCGTGATCATATCGCTTATATTTATTGCGTTCCCGCAGCAGCTATTTTCCTTGTTTTTATCAGATCAGACAAGCCTGGAATTAGGCACTGATTATATGCGCATCATTGGCTACTCTCAATTATTTATGTGTATGGAATTAATGACAGTAGGTGCGTTTAACGGCATTGGCCAAACTCATATCCCGCCGATCTTCAGTATTACATTTACTGCACTGCGAATTCCACTAGCCTTGATTTTATCCGAACCTTTTGGCCTGAATGGGGTGTGGATGTCGATTGCTCTAAGCAGTGTGTTTAAAGGGGTTATTCTTGTGTTCTGGTTTAGAAGATCTTTATTCAAAATGAACAAACAGCAGATAAACTACTAAGCAAAGGATGATCGTTGAAATGGCTTTATTAAATCGTAAACTCATACAGCTTCTGAGGGATAACCATTTGAATAAGGAGCTTTTTCACGGCGAATTTGGATTGGAAAAAGAAAATGTCAGAGTGGATCCAGAGGGAAGGCTTGCGCTGACACCACATCCTAAAGCTTTTGGCAACAAAATGGAGAACCCGTATATTCAAACCGATTTCTCAGAGAGTCAAATTGAAATGGTCACCCCTTCTTTTGATTCTATTGATGAGACTTATAACTTTCTGGAGGCGCTGCAGGATATTGTGTCGCTTGAGCTCAAGGAAGAATATCTGTGGCCAAGTAGTAATCCTCCAAGGCTGCCGAATGATCAGGACATCCCCATTGCCAAGATGGGTAATCCGATTGAGGATGAATACAGACATCAGCTAGCAGACAAATACGGTCGCAAAAGACAACTGCTGAGCGGAATCCATTACAATTTCTCTTTTGATGAACAATTTCTGAGACAGCTTCATGACATAACAGATCCACAGGTGAGCTTTAAAGAATTCAAAGACGCTACCTACTTAAAAATAGCCCGTAACCTATTGCGGTACCGTTGGCTTCTTATCTATTTAACAGGCGCCAGCCCTGTTTTTGATAAGACTTATATGGAACAATGTGTAGCTCGCGGGGAAACAGATGACGACAAAAGCTTTTATTATCAGAATATGAATTCACTGCGGAATAGCGAATGTGGGTATCGAAATGAAAAACCTCTTTATGTATCTTTTGCTTCGTTAAAGGATTATGTTCATGATTTACAAGCTTTGATCGAATCGGAAGAATTATTAAGTGTAAAAGAGTTTTATAGTCCGGTTAGAGTGAAGACAGCAAGAGGCAAACACCCTTTAGAGGAACTGATGCAAGATGGGATAGCTTATTTGGAGCTTCGGTTTATTGATCTGAATCCACTCTACAAAATAGGAATCGGCAAAGAAACGATGATTTTCATTCATCTTTTTATCCTGTATATGCTGCTGAAGGAGGACGAACCGTTCGGAGTAGAGGATCAGAAGATGGCGAATCTTAATCATGATCAACTAATCATGGAAGGAATAAAGGGATGTTTGCATGATTACGGGGATTCATGTACAACGATGGAGCAGCAGGCATTAACTTGTATTCATGAGATGCAGGATATGATCCAACTATTGAACCCGGAGAATGAAGTGTTTTTGAACGTATTGCATGGAGCTAAGAATAAAATTGTAGAGCCAGACCGGAGTTTTGCAGCTATTGTGAAGTCGGAAGTTCAACAATCCTCTTTTGTACAATACCATCTGAATAAAGCTAAACAATATGCTAAGGAAAGTCTTGCGAATGGATACCGTTTTGTGGGATATGAGGATCTGGAGCTATCTACACAGCTTCTTTTGAAGGCAGCGGTTAAACGTGGCATTAAGTTTCAATTGATCGATCGGGAAGAGAACTTTGTAGTTCTTACGCAAGGTGATCATAAAGAATATATTAAGCAAGCTACGAAGACCTCCCTTGATTCTTATAGTACGGTATTAATCATGGAGAATAAGATCGTTACGAAAGAAGTTCTTAAACAGCAAGGCATTCGTGTTCCCGCAGGAGAAGCTTTTCGAAATCTGGAAGAGGCAATGAATGCGCATGGCACTTACCGTAACAAGGCTATTGTGATTAAGCCCAAATCAACCAATTTTGGACTCGGCATTACTATTTTTACAGACGACTTCTCTAAAGAAGATTATCAAAAAGCCTTCGAAATCGCCTTCGAGTTTGATCGAACAGTGCTACTAGAGGAATTCATGACGGGTAAAGAATATCGTTTTCTTGTCATGGGTGATGAAGTAGTCGGAGTATTGCACCGGGTTCCTGCAAATGTGATTGGAGATGGTGTACATACGATTGAACAACTAGTGCACGAGAAGAATAAGGATCCGTTAAGAGGCCGTGGGTACAAGACACCACTTGAGAAAATTCAGATCGGTGAAGCAGAAGCGATGTTCTTGAACAACCACGCTCAGGCTTGGAGTGATATTCCTCCATTAAACGAAGTCATCTATCTTCGGGAGAACTCTAATATTAGCACGGGTGGTGACAGCCTGGATTTTACGGATGAGATCCCAGATAGTTATAAGGCTCTGGCGATTCAAGCGGCTAAAGCTGCGGGCGCCACTTTTTGTGGAGTGGATATGATGATTGATGACATCACGGAAGAAGCCAATGATACGAACTATAGCGTTATTGAGATTAACTTTAATCCAGCGATTCATATTCATTGTTATCCTTATAAAGGGAAGAACCGAAAGGCGGATGAACGGATTCTGAATCTATTATTTGGGGAATAAACAGAAGCTCAACCAGTACCTTTGGTTGAGCTTCTGTTTTTAAAGGGGCAATTCGCTCCCTCACCCACTACATGTTCATGTTAGGAGTTACCCGCAGCTGCAACGCCACTAAAGTTTCTGGCTTGGACATTATTAAAGGGATCTGTTGCAGCTGCATTTGTGAAGATCTCTGCTGTGTACTGAATTTGACCTGTTGCGACAGCCGCTGGTGGTGGAATATCTACTGCTGTAAAACCGAAGGCTTCATTTTCTCTGCTGATCGCAACCCCAAATGTCGTGGTGAAAATGATCGTTCCGTTTCTGCGAACATTAACGGTATTGGTATTGAAAAGAGGATTGTTTTCTACTTTTAGAAATCCGGTCAAAAGTACGCGGACATTGCCTTGATTCTCAGCCGACACGCCTGCGGTCTGAATACCAATATCCCCAAAAACAAGGGGAGTCGCCGCTAGTGGAATAACTGCTGGTGTAGCATCCGAAGCAGCTTGGTTGGATAGTCTTAAATCTACAAACTGAATGGTCATCTTATATTCACCTCCTAGAAATAGAATATGATAGAAGGAGAGTTAACTCTTGGATTTTCTATATAATTCATCAGCTACCTACTTGCATGGCTTGATGATCAAGTGTTAAATGAAAGAAGGGTTAGAAGTTTAAGGAAAGGCGGAGCTATTATCAAATATAGGAATAAGTCTAAAAGGATATTATTGATTTCATTGATGCTGTTGGCAGTAGTTATCATTGGTGCGGTGGTGCTTGGGGAACGCGGAGGAATAATGAGTAAATCCGAGAGCTCTTTCAAAAGTCCTGCTGAACCGTCGCCCCTTATCATTACACATGAGAATAGTACAGATGCTATAGAGAATTATGTCATTCTAAAGACGAGCTGGAATGGAGCGGACTATGATCGGGCTTCCTTTTACTATACGGCTTGGCATAGTGAACCTACGCTTCTAACGGGGCTGCATCGTTTGAAACCAGGGGAGAAACTGCAGGTCGACTTTGGAGATTACGCACCGAGTGAAGTCACAGTAAAGATGGCCTATCTAACTGAGAGCTTTGATGAATCGCAGCTTCCAATTGTAGAAGTTCCTGTAACACTCGTCGAAGGGAAATATGAATTTGTGAACCCTCCAGCATCCACCAGTGATATTCCCACTTCGGGTCGCGTCTTTAGTGTTATAGCTAGATGGGGTGAGAACATCTGCGAATATGTCTTCGCATCAGATGGCAAGTTTGATAACTATGAATATGATTTGTGAGGTTAGTCGAAGATAAGAGATGTTCTAAAGCCGGTCCGGTTTTAGAATATCTCTTTTTTGTCTCGATTTTAGACAAATCTAACGATGTGTCTATTTTTTAGACAATGTACCGTTATTGTCTAGTTGGGGAGGACTGTTAACCTGATTAACCATTTAGGGCTAAGTTTAATTAGATCGAGAGACGGATGAGAGAATACCCGTTTTTAATATTATGAAAACAACTTTAAGACGAGGGAGGAGTGAGCGTCATAGGTACAGAAACGGAAGAACTGAATTATGATGACATTCAAGGAATCGTCTTACAAGAACGGCCTACCCCCTACGTAGGAACCTATGTATTGCTGTCTATCGATCATCAACAGGACGGGAAAGTGATGCTGAAGCGGCTTCTCGACGAAGTGACGTCGGCCGGACAGTGGAATAATCCTCACGAAGGTGCTTGGGTCAACGTTGGTTTTACCTATCAAGGACTCCAGAAGCTGGGGATTCCCAAGGAGTCACTCAACAGCTTCGACCTGGAGTTCCGGGAGGGCATGGCTGCCCGGGCAGCTAAGCTAGGGGATGTAAACGAAAGCAGCCCGGAGCACTGGGAAGACCCGCTGGGTACTGACAAAGTCGATGTGGCGCTTGCTCTGTTCGCGCCCACCAAAGAAGCGCTGCTACAAGCAGAAGAAGCAGCCCGTCGAATCCACTGCGAACTGAATGGTGTATCCGTCGTTTACCAGCTGGATGTCGGAATGAATCCTGACGGACGTACTCATCTGGGCTTCATGGATGGAATCAGCAATCCGAGAATCGAAGGAAACCATATACCCAATGCGGTGGGACAGGAAGCGGAGATTAAAGCCGGTGAATTCCTGTTCGGGCATTTAAATGAATCCGGCACTATAACACAGGGACCACAGCCGGCAGAACTTGGCCACAATGGCAGTTACCTCAGTTTCCGCAAATTGCATATGAGGGTCGCGACTTTCCGTCGTTATTTGCGGGAGCATGCGGATAACCGGGAAGAGGAAGAACTTTTGGCCGCTAAAATGGTAGGAAGATGGCCGAGCGGAGCCCCTTTAAGTCTGGCTCCTGAAGCAGATGACCCGGCACTGGGCGAAGACGTCAGCCGACGGAACGCATTTACGTACGGGGATGATCATAAAGGGTTGAAATGTCCGGTAAGCTCGCATATCCGTCGTGCATTTCCCCGAGACAGCTTGCAGGATTCGGTTGTTAATGTGAACATTCACCGGTTGCTCCGGCGGTCAACGATGTATGGCCCTATACTGCCAAAAGGTGTAATGGAGGATGATGGTCAGGATAGAGGCCTTATTTTTGCAGGTATATGCAGCTCATTGTCCCGCCAATTCGAGTTTATCAAGAGCGATTGGTTAAATGGAGGCAATTTCGCGGGCATGTCAACCGAGAAAGACCCTATTACCGGTAAGAATGAGGGGGAAGGGATGTTTACCATTCCGGACAAACCTATTCGCCACCGGATGAAAGAAATTCCAAGTTTTTCAATCACCAAAGGCGGGGAGTATTTCTTTGTTCCCAGCATGACTGCATTGCGGTGGATGGCAGAGTTGGATCAACATACATCTAAGGAGGAATAAACATGTTAGAAAGACAAGATCAGACTAATCCAATTACAAGCGCTGGACGTGCCGGCCTGCGGGAAGGTGAAATATCTGAGCTTACCATCATTGCGCCGCTTAAAGAAGGTGGGGCGGATCGTCTCCGTGAGAAGCTGAAAAAAAGTGCATCGAGACAAGCCGAAACGATGGCGAAGATCGCGACCGTTCACGACATGCGCTTCGTAATCTTTGATAACGACACGCGGCTGTTGTTCGCGACGGCTTATGATGGAGATTGGGATAGTTATATCGATGATTTTGGAACTGAAATTCCAGAGTTGTTGAATAACATGTTTAATGAAGTGAAGGATTTTCCGGGAATTGAATCTTCGGAAGCGAAAGACTTCATCGCCAACCATCAGATCACTGCATCCGGCTGGTACAGTGCTTATCCCGATGCCACGGTCAGAGATATTTGGCGCGGACAGCGAATTACGAAGGCCTGGAATGACCTGCTCGACGCATCACAAAGCTAAAAAACTAGAAAAGGGGGCTTTGTCCCCTTTTCCTTCCTGATAAATTACAAAGAGGTGAACGAAAATGAACAATAATAAATCAGTGTCGTCTGAACTCGCAGAAGAAGCGGTAAACTCCATTGAGGAGGTAGCAGGCAAATATCCGGGTTATCGACGCGCGCACGCCAAAGGTGTTGTCTACCAGGCGGTGTTCACCCCTAACGGCCAAGCGGGTCCTTTAACAACAGCGCCACATTTGCAAAATCATGAGGTGCAAGCTCTTGTACGCTTCTCCAATAGCTCGACTAATCCGTCCATCCCTGATGTTTTTTCGCCTGCAAAAGGAATGGCGGTTCAGTTTGTATTGCCTGATGGGGGCGTGACAAGTTTGGTGACAATTACATTGCCGATCTTTTTTGCCAAAACACCGCAATCCTTTATTAATATCTTACGTACAATTAAAGAAAATTCGTTTGAGGGAGCGACCATTGCAGACAAATTCAAAGCCGTCATGGAGAAGTATTCGGAAAGCCGGGCTGGGCTTCAAGCCGTGAAAATGCTGCAACCGCCACTCAGTTTTGCAACCAACCTTTATCATTCCATTCATGCCTATTACTTCACCAATGCTGCTGGCGAGCGGCGGGCTATTAAATATGAGTGGGAACCGGAAGCGGGTCTGCACTTTCTGGCCCAGGAAGAGGTGGAGAATCGATCTCCCGATTATTTGGAGGATGAACTAATCGAGAGACTGTCCAAAGGTCCTGTGGCGTTTCAATTGACAGTAATCCTCGGACAGGAGGGAGATCCTACGGATGACCCGACGTCTGCTTGGCCTGAAGACCGGGAACGGATTGTTGTCGGCCATTTGTCGATCACCGGCGTGGCAGACGAGAAGGCTCAAGAGTACGTCTTTGATCCGACAGTTGTACCTGCCGGCATTGAATGCTCTGAAGATCCTATTCTGAACTTTCGTCATGATGCCTATGCGGAGTCACATTCCCGTCGAAGTATTAATCAGTAAGCATTTATTTTATATTCTATGAATATGATCGGGCTGTCCTAGAATGTCTGCCGACATCCTTAGGGCAGTCTTTTTGGGTATGTCTTGTGACACTCTTGTAACAGAGATTGGCTACGATAGGTTACGAGGTGAGAGAATGAAGAAGTTTAAAGGATTTATCGTATTGATTTTGTTGGCAGTCGTAGGATGCAGTGCAGCAACACCACAAGCAAATCTTGAACCGGAGAAGGAGGTAAAGAAAGAGGTCAATGAGAAGATCGCTTTCTGGGATCAACAGCGTAAAGGAACAAATTTCATGAATTCCAAATCTATACCCGAAAATTATGATGCAGCGAAAGAAAATAATATAGAGTTCATTCGACTTGCGCCAGATAAATGGGCAAAAGATAGTGATTTCCTGTTTAACGATCAACCGGATGCCAATCCAGATAAAGACTTTTTAATAGGGAATGCAGATAAATACGAGGGGCTTGTTGAGGATGATTTTACAGCGTTAAAAGCAGACTTGGATGCAGCCGAGGCGCGGGGTTCAAAAGTAGTGCTGACAGTCCTTAGTCTGCCCGGAGATCGGTGGCGACAGTTTAATGATTATACAAATGATGATCGAATCTGGAAGGATTTCAGTTATCATGAACAAGCGGCAACGTTTTGGAAGGATCTTGCGGAAAGATTAAAGGATCATCCTGCGGTGGTCGGCTATAATCTTATTAATGAGCCACATCCTGAACAAGCTACTGGATTTAATGATTTCTGGACAGAGGATTACAACGAATGGTATAGCTCAGTGGAGAATACTCCGGCGGATTTGAATCTTTTATATGAGACTATTGTGACAGCGATTCGAACCGTAGATACGGAAACCCCTATTATCGTCAATTCTGGTCTGTATGCTACACCATGGGCCTTTAAATATTTGAAACCCATCAATGATGCGAATGTATTATATGCTTTTCATATGTACGAACCCTACGAACTCACCAGCCAAAATAAGAAAAAAGGCTTAACCTATGAATATCCTGGAACAGTTAAAGTAGGTGAGGAGAAGACGGAAAAAGCATTCAATAAGAAAGCCTTAAAGGATTTTCTAGAACCTATCGCACAGTGGGCAGAAAAAAATAACATCCCTGCTAATCGTATTGTCGCTGAAGAATTTGGCACGAACCGGCTTGTAAAAGGTGCAGATCAATACTTGGCTGATTTAATCTCGATTTTTGATGATTACGGTTGGCACTGGGCGTTTTATGCATTCCGGGAGGATACTTGGGATGGCATGGATTATGAACTTGGCACTGAGCCACCAACCTGGGAGTATTGGGAAGCGATAGAGAAGGGTGAACAGCCTGATCGAAAGACGGTCGATAACCCGATATGGAACGTACTGACGAAGGGATTAGGTGTAGAGAAGTTGCAATAACGTAGCATGAAAATATATGAAAAGGTGAAACCTGTAAAGGATTTCGCCTTTTTCTTCTGATAATTATAGGAAGGAGAATCTACTTTGAATATTTTAATTGCGGATGATGAGAAACATATGACCACTATATTGAAGACTTATTTTGAAAAAGAAGGCTATAACGTTTGGACAGCAGCGGATGGTGAAGAGGCGCTTGAGCTCTTTTTTTCGAATAGGATCGATCTGGTGGTGCTGGATTGGATGATGCCTAAGCGAAACGGGCTTGAGGTTTGTAATGAAATCAAGAAGGTTAGTTTGGCTAAAGTTGTAATGCTGACCGCAAGGTCTTCCCATGATGATGAATTCAGTGCCTTGGATATAGGGGCAGATGAATATATAAGAAAACCATTCGACCCAAGGATTTTGATGCTTAGAATTAAAAAAATGCTAGGCACTGAAAAAGTGGCTGCGATTAGGGATTTAGAAATCGATTTTGAGCGGAAGAAAGTGTACAAGAATGGGGCCGAACTGGCGTTATATAAAAAAGAATTTGAATTGCTAACCTTCCTGTATGAGCATAAAGGACGTATTTTATCCAGAGATGCCTTATTGTCTGCGGTTTGGGGAATGGATTATCTGGGCGAAGAAAGAACGGTAGATACGCATATTAAGAGGCTGCGCGATAAGATTGGGGCCGACCACGTGATCACGCATAGGGGAATGGGGTACAGCTTCCATGATAAAAATTCATAAAATAAGTACGAAGTTATTGATCATGGTGAGCATTATTTTGCTGAGTGTTTTTGGTATGTCTTATTTCCTGCACAACTATTTCTCAGCAGATTATTACCTATACAAAATGAAAACCAAGATCAACACCATTTATGACGAAGTAAAGGATCTCCGTTTGGATCAACTCATGGAAAATGAAAGCAGGATCGAGAACAATAATAACGTAACGATTGTTAGGGTTGAAAACAGTGGAAGTACAGCAGAAATTAACGAAAATATTCAATTTGCGTTGTTTAAAGATAAGGTGGCACTTAATAAATTTTGGATCACAGATGAGGTATTACAAAAAGTAAAACAAGGCAACACGTTTAATCTTTTATTTAATCAGGGCAAATTGAAATCGAGTCTGTTAACGAAAATATACGAGCAGGATAGCAGTCTAATCCTCATAGGAACTGTGGTTGTGCACAATACAGATGCCTTGACCCTCGTAAATCAATTCAGCTTTTACTCCATTCTACTGGGGATTATTATCAGTTTGCTGTTAGTGGCTTATTTTTCAAAAAAGATCATTACACCGTTAGAGCAATTACAGGATGTCGCGAAGGATATATCCAATCTCGATTTTAAACAAGTGACGATTCAAACGGGGGATGAAATCGAAGAGCTCTCGAAAAGCATCAATCAGATGAGTCAGCGTCTAAAGAGCACCCATGCCAAATTAGAGGAGAAAAATCAAAGTTTAAATACCCTTATCTCAAGCATTTCGCATGAAGTGAAAACACCATTATCCTTAATCCAAGCCTATACGATTGGCATTCAGGACGGTCTGGATGATGGCACGTATACGGATATCATTTTGGAGCAAGTGAAGTATACGTCGGATATGGTGGATTATTTAATTAAATTGTCCAAGATCCAGAAGTCAGAAGTGCATAAAGAGCCTTTTGATCTTAAAGAGCTTCTGCTAAAAGTGATCTCACAATATAATATTACGTTAAAAAATAAAAACATAACCTTAATGAGCGACTTTCATTCGCTTGAATCCTCAATCGTTGAAGAAGATATCAGCCAAATCGAGATAGTATTCAACAACTTAATTAGTAATGCCATTAAATATGGTGAAGAGGATTTTTTTGAAATAAAACTAGGGAGTGACACTACTCGTACATTAAAATTTACGATCTCCAATAAAACCACTCGCCTGAAAACGGAGCATTTAGCGTATATCTGGGACCCATTCTATGTAATTGAAGAGTCTCGAAATAAAGAAATCTCCGGTACTGGACTTGGTCTGTCCATCGTCGCGGAGATTCTTGGCAAAAATGATCTGAAATACGAGTCCAAATTAGAGGACTCGTATATTAGTTTTAGTATTTGGTTTGAAGTTAAGGAGGGGATTTGGGAACTGTAGGAGCGTTAGCGTTCGCCTGAAAGCTTTCCGAAGGAAAGCTCGCATCAGCAGCATAAGCTGTCTCCGGATGTTATCCGCTGATAGCGGTAAAATCAAAAACATCTGGAGACAACAGCGACCGAAAGTCCAACATTCCCGCAGTTACGCACAACACCTATTAAAGATCTTTTCACCGCATCCATCGCAATATCATTAATTTAACTTCAATAGCGCCGCATTATCAATAAAAGTAGCCGTATTAAAAAGCAGCAAGACATCCTTGATATCATTTTGAGCCATATAATCACTGATGTTTCCATTATAATAACGGATATCGATCACATGGATTTCAGGCACATGCTGAGTCAGGAAAGGAATAACGCTATGTGCATAAGAGTCCTTGATGACGAGCAGCTTTTTCTGTTTGACCGTTGTTGGATCAAGCTGGCTGGTGATTTTCATGAGCGCATGTACGCCCCCTAGGAAATAAGAGTACTTATCCTTTTTCACCAGATAACTTAGGTCATACATACTTGTTAAAGTCTCACCGGTATCTTGAATGTACATTTGGGTGGATACCTCATGATTAGGTTTGTACATTTGAATGGAATCAGGTGTGACCCCGATAAATTGCCCCCGGGTATGATAGCTTCCGAGAAATGAATTACTCACAGTCTGAATCTGGTATTCGCTCTGGGACAGAGGCTGCCAGCCCATGCTTTGAGCATAGGCTACATAAGCTAAGTAGGCACCGTAGGTTGTCCAGTGATGGTCGGTCCGATAGTAAATGGGCTCTGCGGCATGTGGGCTAAGAACATCAAATCCATTTATAAAAGTAAGGCTATCTCCTACATCCTTAGCTATTGTTTGATTCACCTCAGCTTGCGAGTAGACAGGAGCTAACCAGGGTAGACGTTCCTTGTACAAGCCAACCGATGTCGGTGCCAATAAGAAAGTGGTGTTTGCATCGGGATTGTTATCGGCAAAGCGTTTCACAGCTGCTGCATATTGCTGAACTTTAGTGTAATCAGGTGCTGCGAATTTTTCGAAAAGATAGCCGTCTTTTCCTTTATAGATTCCGTTATTCTCTTGCTGTAGCCTCATCTGTTCCACCGCCGATTTCACCCATACCCATTTGGCCCGAAATGGAAAATGATCAGTTACAAAGCTTTCGGCCTCTTCCGCATAGGTGTGGGATAATAAATTGTCCCATGTCAGATGGGGGGCCTTTTGCAAATACCGGTTCTCAAGCTCAGAGAAACGCTGAACAGGCAGTAAGAAAAAGAGGATAGCGACCAGAAATAACGTTGCAACAAATCCCCCAGCCAGGATTCGATCCGTCTTCTGCTTCATAAACAATCACCCCCTAATGGTTAGAACCGGAAATATAAAAATGGATTAAAGGTTGCATCTACTAAGTAGGCAACAGATAGGAACAATAACACGCCATACCAAACAAGAGCAGGAACCGATCTAGAATCCATCCGCTTGGAGAGCTTCACAGGTGTAGAGGCAAAGGTTAACACCACGAGTAGAATCGCGTTCGTGTAAGTGAAGTATAAAGTGGTGTTATTCCATAACGGCTGTCCATTAAAGCCAAGCATCGCTTGTAAGTAGCCAATGACCAGAGGAAGTTCTTCAAAAGCGAATAAGACCCATCCGATGAGTATAAGTACTACAGCATATAAATGTCTTGTCCAACGGGGGAGGCGGCTTAATAGCGTTAATCCCCACCATTTTTCAAAGATAAGAATGACCCCGAAGTATAATCCCCAGAGCAGAAAATTCCAGCTTGCCCCGTGCCAGATTCCCGTGAGCAGCCACACGATGAGAATGTTGCGCACTTGAACGCTTAACCCCCGGCGGTTGCCTCCAAGCGGGATGTAGACATAGTCACGAAACCAACTGCTAAGGGAAATATGCCATCTCCGCCAAAAGTCAGTAATACTCTGAGAGATATAAGGTTTGTTGAAGTTCTCGTTAAAGCGGAAGCCGAACATGAGACCGAGACCAATAGCCATATCCGAATACCCGCTGAAGTCAAAATAGATCTGAAAAGCAAACGCAATAATCCCAAGCCAAGCGGTAAAAGCAGGCAGGGAATCTAGATTGGAGCTGGATATGGTGTGCCAGAGCATACCGATGTTGTTGGCGAGCAGTACTTTTTTGGCTAATCCGATTATGAATCTCCGTACACCTTCTGCGAACATGGGGATATCGACCGAACGTTCACGTAGTTGCCCGGCAATGGTGTTATATTGAACAATCGGACCTGCTACTAACTGTGGAAACAGGGCTACAAATGTACCGAAATCAATCCAATTGCGTTGTGCTTTCGTAGTTCCTCTATAGACGTCAATAATGTAGGACATGGACTGAAAAGTATAAAATGAAATCCCAATAGGTAAAGGTAAATCCGTTAAAGGAATATGTGTACCGAGGAGTCCATTTATATTTTGGATGAGAAAATCTGCGTATTTAAAATACGACAATAAGCCTAGATTAATAATGACGGAACTAACCACAATCCACTTGCGCTGCACCGCAGTCAGCTTTGGTCTGCTGAGCAGTAGACCAAAGCTGTAATCTGTAATGGTGGACAGCAACATGATTACAATGTAGACAGGTTCGCCCCAAGCATAAAAAACCAGGCTGCTTAAAAACAATATGAGGTTTTTGATTCGCCAGGGCGAAACATAATAGAGCGCTAGGACAGCCGGCAGGAATAGGAATAGGAAAAGTAGGCTGCTGAATACCATGGTTATTTATTTTTCTGTGAAGTAAGTATCGAAGTCTGCTACGAGTTTATCTTGATCCGCAGGATCAGCAATAACGAACAGGAAATAGTTACCCTTTTTAATAAGTTTATAGTTTTTGGCATTTTCGTATTGATCAGGCAGATAGGTTTCGAATTGTTTTTGAACATCTGTTGCACGCGCTTTGATGGCATCCTCAACAGTAGTCATATCTTTTACATCTTTAACTTTCAGAACGGCGATTTCGTTAGTTTTCACATTCATCATAGGCATTCTAATGCTATAATCTTCAAGCAATTCTGGGTTGAGATGATATAGCTGTTCGACTGTAGCCGCATCAAGCTCCATTAATGATGGCTGCTCTACTTTGCTCAGCATTTGATCGACCATTTCTTTTGCAGTTAGATTCGTTTCAATGGCAGCTCCATTGTTACTGTTGTTGCTGGAACAGGCGCCAAGCACCACACTTAGTACAATGGTTAACGCTAGCATGAAGGTATGCTTTTTCAACTTAGGTCACTCTCCTTGATGTATTGTCTGAATTTCTCTAGTTACTAACGTATATAGTCGATAGAATGTTGCGCTGGGGACTTACTCCGGATACTTTACCCATATTTTTGCGGAAATATGATATTCACATGAATTCATGCAAAGATCTTCCTCTCTTAGCTTGCGCAATGGTTGGTTATACTGTTACTGTAAGATAGATAGTTTTTAATAGAAGGGGATTGAACGGAATGATCGAAGAACTGAACAATGAACTACCGGAGAATTATGAGGAATTAAAGAAAGCTGCCAACCGCTCTGCGGATTGGAGAGCGCGTCTAGAAGCAGTTGAAGAGCTGGGACAGACCAACCACAAACAAATTATCGATATCCTGACGCGTTTAATGGAGAGCGATCCTGTATATACAGTTCAAGAAGCTGCTTACCTTAAGCTGAAGGCTTTTGGTGAAGACGTTAAGGTGCCATCGAAGAACAAGCCTGAACTAGTTAAAGGCGTATCCAAGATCCTGCTGAGAATTAAAAAGAGCCTGCCAAGAGATCATTCTTACGAGGACTTCAAAGAGAAGCTGAAGAAGATGAGAGTTGACGTGTACGACGCTTATGAAGGTGAAAAAGGCGCTGACTTCGATACGTGGCTGATGAAGATGTGGACTTCCGCAAATAAGTAAAGGATGACAATATGCACACCAATAAATTGACAGAACAATTTCAAGAATACCTTAAGCTGTCCGCAGAATTACGCCCTGATTATATTGCCAGCTTGGGCAAGGGTGGTAACGAAGCAAAGATTACGGCTGTTTTGCCGGAGACTCCTGAACTGCTGAAAGCTATTTATAGCACTGTCTCAGGGACAAGCAGTGAGGAAGAGGAACCAAGCCTTATCGAATTTATTCCAGGGTACCGCCTGATTCATATGGATGAATATGAAGAGGAGATGAAGGTATTAGCTGGGATATTGGAGGAAAAAGGTCAACATCCTGATGGAGTTATCTTGCCTATCTTAACGAACTATGGCAGTGATTTCATTTGTTATTATAAGTCTGCTGAGGGTGTGGAACAGGTATGTGACCTGCTCCATGATTTCGGCGATTTAATTGTGATGTATGATTCGCCTGATAAATTCCTGGAGACCTTATGCGAGTTCTACAAGCAGGAGGTTTATTTCCTGGATGAAGAGGGCTACCTCGATTGCGATTTAGTATTAGAAGGCGAAGTTGGTGCGGCGCTGAACCCGGATGCGAAATATTGGTCCGAGTAACGGCCTGATGCCAAATAAACAAGAGCAGCAGTCCATTTATGGACTAGCTGCTCTTTATTTTTTAATAAGGTGAATTTTATGGCTATGTTTATTCCTGCGCAGCTTGGTTCTCTTGCTCACGAAGCTCTACTCGCCGTATTTTACCGGAGGTCGTCTTCGGAAGATCCTGAATAAACTCGATTTTGCGCGGATATTTATAAGGGGCTGTCCACTCTTTAACATGGGATTGCAGCTCTTTTACAAGCTCTGGTGAACCAACAATCTCATCCTTGAGCACGATAAATGCTTTAACAATGTGCCCACGGATCTCGTCTGGACTGGCTACGACCGCACATTCCTTGACGGAGGCATGCTTCATCAATGCTTCTTCTACCTCGAAAGGACCGATAGTGTAACCTGAGCTAATGATGATGTCATCCCCACGACCCTCGAACCAGAAATAACCATCTTCATCTTTTTTTGCCCGGTCGCCGGTTATGAAGAATTCGCCGTGTGTGGAGCTTTCTTTTCTACCGGGATCTTTGTAATAAGTGTGGAACAGGGCTGGCATACTCAAATGTACGGCAATATCACCAACCACTCCAGCAGGCAGTGGCTTGCCGTCTTCGTCCACAACCTCGACTAAGCCGGGAGCGATTGATTTACCCATAGAACCAATGCGTATTGGAGTATCTTTGAGTGTTCCGATAATTAGGGTGCTTTCCGTCTGGCCGTAACCATCACGGATTGTGATATCGAACTCACGCTGAAAGGTGTTAATGACCTCTTGATTTAATGGCTCTCCGGCAGATACTGCACAACGCAGGGTAGACAAGTCGTAACGACCTAAGTCTTCTGTTTTAGCCATTAGACGATATTCCGTTGGGGTGCAGCATAATACTTGAATTTTGTGATCCTGCAATAGCTGCAAATATTTTTTGGGATGAAAGGATCCACTATATACAAAACCTGTAGCTCCGTTGCCAAGAACGGTTAAGAAGGGACTCCAGATCCACTTTTGCCAGCCGGGAGCTGCTGTTGCCCAGACGGTGTCAGATCCTTGAATATCCAGCCATTGAGGTGAGGTGATCCGCAAGTGAGCATAACCCCAGCCGTGACTATGAACGACCGCTTTAGGGTTGCCAGTGGTACCTGAGGTGTAGGCGAGAATAGCCATATCATCCCGGCGGCTTGCGACTGCTGTGAAGGTCTCTGGTTGTCCAACCATAAGACTTTCTAGATCCAGCCAGCCTTCACCGAGTTCGTCTGAGCTGCCAGATACGGAAAGACGGTAATCGAGAGCAGGAAGA
Organism: Paenibacillus sp. FSL H7-0323; assembly: GCF_038002725.1. Classification (NCBI taxonomy): domain Bacteria; kingdom Bacillati; phylum Bacillota; class Bacilli; order Caryophanales; family Paenibacillaceae; genus Paenibacillus; species Paenibacillus sp. FSL H7-0323. Next base: position 5,840,043 of record NZ_JBBODB010000001.1, read on the forward strand.
TCCTCTGAGATTTTATTCACTTCCCCGGTTACTTCGGACCAAGCAATAACGGCTCTGGCTTCAGAATGGCGCAGGCGGTAGGATAAATCTTTGGCACGCAGCATTTCTGAGGATGGAATGATGGCAAGTCCTTGTTTCAGACAAGCTAAATAGATGACATAAGCGATGATGCGGCGTGGAACCATAACAAGAATACGATCCCCTTGTTGCAGCCCAAGCTTCGCAAGTCCTCCGGCCAGCCGGTTAGCTTGTTTGCGTAATTCACCGTAAGTAATTTCCTCATAATCTCCTTGCTCATTTAACCACTTAAGCGCAATCTTCTCAGGAGCATGGCTTTCCATTTCCGAAGTGAGATTGTAGAACTCAGGTGCGATCCATTGCTGATTATCCAATATGAACCTCTCCTATATCAAACAAGATGTGTATAACTGTTCTATTTAGTATATCACGTTATCCTAGTACCAGGTACTAGTACCTTGAGTTCTTAATGAATTTCGGGTTAAGATAATATGTGTAAGGTAAACTTATAATAGACCACAAATCCAGAAAGTGAGAACTTATGTTATGAATCACACAACTTTTGATGAAATATTCGCTATTATGGAAGCCTCATTTCCTACTTCTGAGATCAGAACCTTTGAGGGACAACAGGAGTTATTGGACGTTCCAGATTATCGTCTCATTACCGAGATGAATTCTGAGGGTAAAATTGTTGCTTTTATGGCCTGCTGGGAGTTTCCCGGCTTTCGTTTTGTAGAACATATAGCAGTCGACCCAAGCATCAGAGGTGGAGGAATTGGCAAAAAGCTGATGACTGAATACATCAGTCTATCTAACAAGCCTGTCCTTTTGGAAGTTGAGCGGCCACTGGGTGAAATGGAGCAGCGGAGAATCGGCTTTTATGAGCGGCTGGGCTTTCATTTGAACCCTTACGATTATGTGCAGCCTCCTTTGCGTGAAGGAAATGAAGATTTACCACTCTTAATTATGACTTACCCTAACCCTGTTGATGAAGAAGAATTCCAACTTTATAGAGAAATTTTATATTCAGAAGTGTATAAGGTTACAACTCCGTATCAAGGTTAAAGCCCTCAGCAATCCGTTAAATCCTTATGGGATAAGCGGGTTGCTGTTTTTCTTATACAAACCAGAGCTCCAGATGAATAGTTTCTTTACAAATTGGGTACAAGTTAAATACAACTTAGAGACATATTCCTTTAAAACTTGAGCTAAAGTAAAAACCGAGATTGATCTTCTAAGGAGGCATAACATATGAAAAGTAAAAAGTTCATTATAGCAACGATGGTATTTGGGATGGCAATTACAGGTTCGGCTGGTGTGTACGCAGGAACTAAGCTGCAAAAAATCACCGCATACCTCAATCACAGCATTGGATTTAAAGTGAATGGTGCAGCTTATACGCCTGTTGATAATAAAGGTAACACATTAGCTCCGATTACTTATAACAATACAACCTATCTTCCTGTACGTGCCTTGGCTGATGTGTTGAAGGTGCCAGTGACTTTTGATGCGGCAGCGAATCAGGTCATTCTGGGTACTGGAACTGTGGTGCCGGATAAAGATACATTAACACCAGTACAGTACAGCAACGCTCAAAAAGAACAAATTTCTAAAGCTTTTGCAAATTTCGATGGGTTTAAAACGGTTTATGCACCAGCACAAATGGTGAGTGGAGATGCTTTTCAAAAAGCAGCTAGCTCTGAAGATGGAGTGTACTTTTTGTTCGACCATATGAGGGTGAACGTTTCTCCACGTGACTACTCCTATGATTACAAAGGCGATACCGTAAAGCTTTCCAATGGTACAGAAGCTAAGTGGTACAGCCCTACCAGCGATTCATTGTTTTTGACCTATAAACTGGATGATCGTTTTGTGACGATTAGTTCTCCAGACAAGGCTTTGAGCAAGGCGCAATTAGAGAAGGTAGCCGTGAATGTGGTGAAATGGAGTAAATAACTCCTTTAAAAGCAAAGCTCAATTTACAAAAAGTAAAGCAGCAAGTCACTCCGATCCGGGAGGGCTTGCTGCTTTTTTTGTTTTCGTGTCTGCGTGTTCTATTTACTGTGCTGTTTATTAGGCAGCTTTTGGCTTGGTGTTCCTTTACCGTGATTCTGTTTGTTCTTTTCTGCTTTCTTCTGGGTGTCGTGTACTTTGTCTACAAAAGCCTGAGTATCGTCCATGTTTGTCCTCCTTGATCATAACCTTGCCGTTACTGTAACCACTTTTGCCTGATTAAATACACAAGCCGTTTTTACAAACTAGTGGATCAATCCGTACATTGTGAAAATATTTAGTAGTTACTATGAATGGATGCAAGCATTTCATAATAACAGTAAGGGAGACTGATTATGAACAGGTTATTAAAACAAGCAGTATCCATGACACTAGCCTTCGTTATGGTACTGGGACTTACATTTACAGGAATGCCAGCTTTTGCAGAAGACAGCAATGAGGATGCTGGATTACTGCAATTACAAACGCTAGAGCCAATAACACTACTGGCGGGCAATTCTACATGGAAATATCTAGATAACGGAACGGATCAAGGTTCGGTATGGCGGTCTGTTTACGATGATTCTACATGGGCATCAGGCCAAGCGCCGCTTGGTTATAAAGATTCTGGGGCCGGAGTCAGCAGCAAGCAATTTGGTGCTCTGAATACAAATATAAGCTACGGCACGGATAAAAAGAAGAAATATCGTACTTCCTATTTCCGGACAAATGTAACTGTGAATAAGGAAGAAATTACGAAATCGGATAAAGTATTAGGTAATTTTGCATTTGATGACGGAGTAGTGCTGTATCTGAATGGTGCAGAAATCTACCGCGAGGCTATGCCAGCTGGTGAAATCGACTATCAGACACTTAGTACAACTAATGGCAGTGATCCAAATGAGTATACAAAGGTTGACCTAACGGAAATCGTAAAAGCCAATCTGAAGGATGGAAGTAATGAGCTTTCAGCTGAAGTTCACCAGACGGGCGACACTAGCTCTGACCTTTATTGGGATATGAGCCTGATTGCTTATCCTGTAGTGGAGACAGTAGAACCTGGAGTTGGGAAGCCTGATTCTATCGCAATTACTTTTAATGGCAACCCGCAGACTAGTATGGGATTCAACTGGTATGCACCTGAAAGTGTGACTGGCACCAAACTGGAAGTAGTAGAAGCTTCTAAATTGGAGAATGGCCAGTTTCCTCCGGCAGGCGCTCAATCTTATGAAGGGACATCCGTTACAACTAGTGTGTATATGACAAAAGCGGATAAATCAGCTAAAAAACCAGTTGTGCTAACCAGCCATAAGGTAATAGCGGATCATCTGCAGCCGGGAACGGAATATGCTTACCGTGCTGGGGATGGACAAGCTGATAACTGGAGCGACGTAGGAACTTTTAAGACAGAAGGCTCCAGTAATCAGGCTTATAAATTCTTATATACAACGGATTCCCAAGGAACAACTGAAGAAGATTTTGATATCTGGAATCATACCCTTCAAGAAGGATTAGCTAAATTCCCGGAAAGTGAGTTTATCCTGAATTCTGGTGATTTGGTGGATAACGGTGATATTGAGGAGCAATGGGGATGGTTTTTCAATAAGCCTAAGGATATTTTAGCGAATATTCCGTTGGTTCCTTTGGTAGGCAACCATGAAAGTAAAAATTATAGCAATTATAGCTCTCATTTTAATTTGCCGAACGTATCGAATACAGGTGCGAAACCTGATGGTTCTGTATATTCTTTTGACTACGGTTCAGCACACTTTATGGTAATTAATACAGAATATTATGGTGCAAGCTCAAATCTTGAGAATAACGAAATTTACAATAAACAAGTGGAGTGGCTTCGTAGCGAAGCGGCAAAAAGCAATCAGAAATGGAAGGTTGTGCTTCTGCATAAATCTCCTTATTCCGTTGCCAATCACACCAATGATACAGATGTACTCTTTTACAGAGCGCAATTAACGAAGGTATTTGACGAGCTTGGCATTGACATGGTAATTGGCGGGCATGACCACACCTTTGCTAGAAGCTATCAGATGTACAATAACAAGCCATTGACGGATATTGTTCCGGATTCAAACGGAGTAGTAACTGATCCTAAAGGTACTTTATATCTGATTACAAATGCAGCGGGCAATAAGAAATACAACGTAGCTTCAGGAACATTCCCGTTTGCAGCTAAATACGGACAGCCTGGTAAGGAAATGTTCACGGGGATGACGGTAACGAATGATGAGCTTTCTTACGAAGCCTACACCACAACAACTGGTGGTTCTACAGACTTGTATGATAACTACAGCATTCATAAATCGGAAGTAGCAGTTAAACCTGTGCAAAATGCAAAGGCTACTGCAGCAGATGGTGGTAAAATAACGTTGACTTGGGATGCGCCAGCTTCCGGTGCACCAGTGTCTGGATATCGTATTTATGAGCAAAATGATCTGGTATCGGCAAATTGGACGGTCAGTGTTCCTAATGAAGAAGGTAAAGCTTCTTATATTTACACTGTAGAAAATACTAATCCAAACCAAACCTATCAATTTGTTATCAAAGCTGTAAGTGACAGAACAAATTCAGAAGCTGCTATCGCTTCAACGGATTCGATTAAAAAAGTTACAGTTACCTTTAATGGCGACCCAGTGAGTGCAAAAGGCTTCACTTGGTACACAGCGTTGAAGTCTACTGGAAACGATCTGCAGGTTGTAGAAAATACGGGCGTTACTCCAGACTTTGCTAAGGCTGCTGAGTTTACAGGACGTTCGGCGGTTTCCAGAAATTCAAAGGATGAATTAGTTCATAAAGCGGAAGCTTCTGGCCTGAAAGCTGATACAAAATACTACTTCCGTGTAGGGGATAAAGCACTAGGCCTGTGGAGTGCAGTGGGAACTTTTGAAACTGCCGCTAAGACAGGAGCATTTACTTTTATCGATTTGGCTGATACACAGGCTAAGACCGAAGATGAAGCGATTCTTTCCGGTGAAACGATGGCAAAAGCACTTACGACGTTCCCGAATGCTGAGTTTGTGGCGATTAACGGAGATATCGTGGATACCGGAACTAATGAATCCCAATGGAATTGGTTGCTTGGTCATTCGCAAGACACCCTGCTTAACACGACAATCGTGCCAGTGGCAGGGAATCATGAGGATAAGGCAAATGCCTTCTATGAGCACTACAATATTAAGGAAGCACCGGGCTCCGCCACAGAAACAGGAGCTTATTATTCCTATGATTACAGCAATGCTCACTTTGTAGTCCTGAATACAAATGAGAATTCCGATGAATTTGCTAACTTCAGCCAAGCACAGTTGGATTGGATGAAGGCTGACGTAAAAGCAGCGAAAGCTGCTGGTGCGAAATGGATTATCGTAGCTATGCATAAAGGTCCATACACAACCTCTAACCATGCTACTGACAAAGACATTATGGGTACAAATGGAGAAAGAGCGAAGGTTGCTCCAATGATGGCTGAACTGGGCATTGACTTGGTTCTTCAAGGCCACGACCATATTTATGCCCGGACCAAGCCAATTAAAGCTGATGGAACTGCGGCAGACACAGTGAAGATCAAGGAAAGCTTCAAGGGTCAAACTGTAGAGTACACAGTAAATCCAGATGGAACGATCTATCTGATCCCGGCTACAGCGGGAGCGAAGGTTTACTACAAGAACATGAAACCAGAATTGGGAGATGCGTATTATAATCTCTTCGAAGTAGCAAATGAGAATACAGCAGCTAAATACGGACCGGACCCAAGTGATGCTACGCGTCCCATACGCGGTCAAGTTCAGACCTTTGTAGGTATTACTGTAGATGCTGGCAAATTAACAGCTGTATCTTATGAGATCGATCAGAATATTAATGATGCTAAACCATACGTTCTGGAAGAGTTCGGTATTATTAAGGAAGCAGATCCTGAAGTAAACCCAACACCAGAACCGACAACAACGCCGACAACGGAACCGACAACAGCGCCAACAACGGAACCGACAACGGCGCCAACGGCAGCGCCAACGACAGCACCAACAACAGGATCATCAACAGGACCAGTGGCAACAACAAAACCGACAGCAACGCCAACGCCAACAGTAGCACCAACAGCTACACCAGCACCAACAACGGTGCCTACACCAACCGCAACACCAGTAGTCAAACCATCATTGACGGATACTGGCAGCCATTGGGCAGCAGCGGCTATTGAGAAAGCAGTAGCAGGGGGCTTCGTTAGTGGTTATCCGGATAATACTTTCCGTCCTAATCAGAAAGTAAATCGGGTTGAATTTATCACTATGCTGGCTCGTGCCCTGCAATTGCCAGACAGTGGTAGTACTTCAAGCTTTAAAGATTCAGCGAAGATTCCGGCATGGGCTAAGTCTTTTGTAGCTCAGGCAGTAGCTTTGCAAATTATCAGCGGCTACGATGATGGTACCTTCCGTCCTACGCAGGAGCTTACTCGCACTGAATTAGCAGTTATGGTTGTTAGGGCTCTGGGTATTACAGTAGATCCAAAAGCGACCTTAACCTTCAATGATGCTAAGGATGTACCCGCATGGGCAGTGCCATATATTGCGGCAGCAGCAGAAGCGGGCATTGTGAATGGCATAGGACAAAATCGTTTCGCACCTAACCAGGTAGCGTCCCGGGCCGAAGCAGTAACAATCATTCTGAACCTGCTGGAGAAGCAAGGAAAGTAACTAAATCGGATGGTTTGAAAAAAGATTGCCTCAAGGTCATCGTTGATGACGGAGAGGCAATCTTTTTTTCATAGCTGGGTAGTGTGAGGGAGGAAGCGATACGGTGGTGTGGAGGAAAAGAGAGGCAAAAGTGCCTCAGAAATGAGCGAATGCAGCAGATTGGCGTGAAAGAGAGGCAAAAGTGCCTCTGATCTGAGCGAATGCGGCGATGCGGCGTGAAAGAGAGGCAAAAATGCCTTTGAAATGAGCGAATGCGGCGATTGGCGGACATGAGAGGCAAAAGTGCCTCTGATTGGAGTGAATATGGCGGATGGGCTTGAAAGAGAGGCAAAAGTGCCTCAGAAATGAGCGAATGCAGCGGATTGGCGTGAAAGAGAGGCAAAAGTGCCTCAGAAATGAGCGAATACGGCGGATGGGCGTGAAAGAGAGGCAAAAATGCCTCTGATTGGAGTGAATACGGCGGATGGGCGTGAAAGAGAGGCAAAAGAGCCTCTGATTTGAGCGAATACGGCGGATTGGCGTGAAAGAGAGGCAAAAGAGCCTCAGAAATGAGCGAATCCGGCGATTGGCGGACATGAGAGGCAAAAGAGCCTCTGATTGGAGTGAATATGGCGGATGGGCGTGAAAGAGAGGCAAAAGCGCCCTTGAAATGAGCGAATGCGGAGGAGTGTGCGAAAGAGAGGCAAAAGTGCCTCTGATTGGAGTGAATGAGGCGGAGTGGCGGAGATGAGAGGCAAAAGTGCCTCAGAAATGAGCGAATGCGGTGGATTGGCGTGAAAGAGAGGCAAAAGAGACCACGCTCCTTCATCCTCTTTATATTTTCAACCAACATATGTTTAACGACCCACTAATTTCCAGGATATCGAGCCCTGATAGCACGATAATCTTTAATTTATCCAGCATATCTTTAATTTTGCGGCTATTTGTAAGGAAAGATCTGGGTTAGATTAGGGTGGACTAATCAAAGTAAGGCAGGAGGGGTGCCGACAAAATTGAATGCGCTTGCACGATCGGGGTTGAATACAGAATGTGCTTGCACGAATGTGGTTGGATACAGAATCTGTAGGCAGAAGAGAGTAGAAGTAGAAGAAGAAGAAGAAGAAGAAGAAGAAGAAGAAGAACAAGAAGTAGAAGTAGAAGTAGAAGTAGAAGAAGTAGAAGTAGAAGTAGAAGAGGGTAGGAGCAGCAGAGGGACGGGACAACAGAAGTAATCTACTTGCTGTTCGGCGACATAGTGAGACACATTACGCTTCATGGATGAGAGTAACCGAAACAACTACAGGACGAGGAGAGTGGAAAATGAACCTTCACACCGGTAAAAAGGCGCGTCGTAAGCTGACATCAGCTGTTCTGGCGGCAGCTTTGCTAGTTTCAGGACTTCCCCTAACGGCTTACGCCGGCGATACGTGGCCTTTTACAGGAGACAGTGCGCCGGGTGCCAATCAGCCTAATGTACATGGATATACGAGCAGCCATATTGCGAACTGGAGTCCGGCAACCGATCCGGATGCAGAGCTGTTGAGATCGCGGGTGCCGCTGCAGAAGCGGAATGCCCCATTTGCTGCAACCCAAGCTAACCCAGCGCTTAGCGCAGATACACAGATGATCAACGTTTCTGGCGATTACGGGAATGCTTTTATTGAGAACGCGCCGTATACGAACAAGTTTGCGCAGTATCATTTTAACTTTTGGCAATATATCGATTACTACTCCTACTGGCATGGTACAGCGACTGCGTATACCCCGCCGGAATATTATGATGAATTGGCCCAGAAGGACTGGCAGCAAAAATGGTTCGAATTCGGCATGCTGAACATCCCGAACCCTACCTACACCGATGCAGCGCATAAGAACGGCGTGTTGTCATTGGCAGGAATCTTTTTTTCCAATAATGACCGTGGACAGCAGACGTACAAACAAATGATAGTTAAAGATGAGAATGGTAATTTTCCGGTGGCGGATAAACTGATCGAGATGGCCGGGTATTTCGGGTTTGACGGTTATTTTGTAAATCAGGAAGAGATGAATCCGAATGTAGCGACCCAGGATATCCCCGATTACATCGCGTTTATGAAGGTGCTGCAAGAGGGCGGCCTGTATGTACAGTGGTACGACTCGTTGAACACCAATACCGGTGCTAATACGTTCGCCCGGACGATTAATGATACCAATATCTCCTTTTTAGTGGATAAAAGCACCAAGGAACCCGTCTCCAATTCGTTTTTCTTCGACTACGGGGCTGGCAATACACAGATTACCAACGCGGCTAATTACTTAAGCAATCTGAATGCCAGTCTGGGAACAAGCTACAACTTGTTTGAAGTTGGTTTTGCAGGGCTGGAAGCAGGCCGTGACCGGTTCAAGTCCGTTAACGGAACAGCGTTGATGAACAAGCTGGATAGCAATGGCTTGCCGCGGCTCAGCTTGGCTACACTCGGTGCGGACTTTGTTCATGCCGGTCTGGATGAGGACATGAACCTGTCTTACCCGGTCTCGCACAGATCCGAAAATGACTACCAATGGATGACAAAACTGCGTGAGCAGCTATGGTGGTCAGGCCCGAACGTGGACCCTAAGAATACGGTCAAATCGGCAACCAATACCGTTGCCGATGTTTATGCCGACAACCGTTACTGGCCGGGAATCTCGTCCGTCATTGCGGAGCGTTCGGTGATTAAGGACAAGAACTTTTACACCAATTTTAACACTGGACAGGGCTTGTCCTATTCCGTGAACGGTGAAGTATCGAACCCGGATGAGTGGTCTAATATGAGCCTGCAGGATATTCCAGTGACTTGGCAGTGGTGGCAGGATACTGCTGGCAATAAGCTTACTGTAGATTTTGATTATGGACCGGAGTACAACCTTGCGAGTACAAACCGTTACAACTATGAGCAGATCGGTGCGTATAACGGTGGCAGTTCACTGGTGGTGAACGGCAATCTGAATGCGAAGAACTTCTTGCGTCTGTACAAAACAGAGCTGGAGGTCAATGGCAACTCCAAGCTGTCGATCAGCTTCAACAAGCCATCTGCCACAGATGCTTCGGCGATGGCAGTAGGACTCATCCTGGCTGATGATTCGAATACCGTCGTAGAGGTCGCTGTTCCAAACAGTGGTCAGCACTCGGACGGTTGGTTGACAAAGGAGCTGGACCTCAGTGCATACGCGGGTCATAATATTGCAGCCCTTGGACTGGTCTTCGATCCCGGGCAAGGAACAGCGTCCACCTACCAGATGAACGTCGGACAGCTGCGCGTCTATGACGGGTCTGCCGTAAAGCCCGCAGCTCCTGCGGAATTAGCAGTTGGGGAAGCTTTTACAGATACAGATGAGATGGTTGTGAAGTGGAAGCTAGATCCCGATTACACTAAGATCAAGCAATATAATGTGTACGTGAATGATGTATTTATGGGCGGCAAATACGATGAGGTGTTCTACCTGAAGCATCTCCCGGTGAAATCCGGAACCCTTAAAGTGGTTGCAGTGGGTGCGGATGGAGTGGAGGGTGAAGCGGCAACGCTGGCTTTTGATCTGGATGCGGCGGTTTCCGGAGTGAAGGTGGATTCAAGTCCGGACGGGGAGTTGACTGTGAATTGGACGAACTCCGCCCAAGCTTCCGGTGACATTACCGTTCGAGTGCAGTCTTTGAATTGGATTACGACATCCGAACCGGTGTCACAGCAAGTGGTTGTCCCGGCAGGTGCAAGCACTGCGCTGTTCAAGGGGATGCCGGTAAACGGCGATGATTACATTGTCACCGTTACCGCAGGCAACACCGATCCAGTCTCGGTCAGCGGCCAGTTCATCGACACGGTCGCGGAACCTTACGCGGAAGAATGGTCCTGGACGGACGGTAAGCTGAATCTGCCGATGCCGAATACCAGAGACTGGCGGTATATGTATGTGTATGAGGATGGGAATGCAAAATCTTTTGCCACAACGTATAGCTCTGGCAATAAGCCGATGATTATCCGTGGACGGACAACTAAGGCGAGCTTAAGCTTCACCTCGTCGGCAAAAGTTGTGCATGTGGTGATGGAGGATTATGCAGGCAACCGCTCCAAACCTGTCTATCTGAAAGGAAGCTATCCCGTTCTCTTTGATGCTAATGGGGGTGAACCAGCAAATACTGTGGCCGAGGCTGTGTATGGCACTTTGCTGATGGAGCCTACAGGCATTGCCAGAGAGGGTTATGACCTGGAAGGCTGGTACATTGGAGAAGGAGAAGATGCGCGAAGATGGAATTTTGCCGAAGATCTAATAACCGGTGAGCTGAACTTGCAAGCGAAGTGGGCCTTGCAAGCTCCAAAGGTGCAGATCGTAGGGGAAGGCTCCTTCCGTGAAAATACGTCCGCGACACTAACGGCAGTTGCCATTGGCGCTGGGCAGCTGACTTATGCCTGGTATGCAGACACAGGCAGCGGTTATGGAGATGCGTTGGGAGTGTCCACCTCCTATACTATCCCTGCTTTGACTACCGGGATGGATGGCAATAAGTACAAGGTCATCGTCACCAATGAATCTGGTGACAGCAGTGAAGCAGAGTACACAATTAACTTAACTCCGGCTGAAGCACCTTGGGAAGCGCCTGATTTCATAACCGATCTTCCGTCTGCACTTGATGTCATTACTGGTGAAGAAGTGAAGCTGTTCGTACAGATCCGCGGGGATGTGGAATCGGTTCGCTGGGAGACGAAGGCAGCAACCGCAGAGGAATGGACTGTGGCGGAGAGCGTGACTTCGGCGGTATACGCATTTACTGCTTCTGAAACAGACAGCGGTACGCAGTTCCGTGTGGTTCTGACTGGAAAAGAGGGAACGGAGCCTTCAACAAGAACCGGTAATGAACTTACGGTGACAGTACATCCGGCACCCGATGCGCCAATTATCACCTCTAATAGTGTAGATAAGAATCCGGCAGTTGTAGGTGATAAGGTGTCTTTTGCCGTAGTAGCTTCTGCAGTTTATGGCGAGTTAAGCTACCAATGGTTGAAAGACGGGCAGGCCATTGAAGGTGCTGTGGAGCGTAATTATACGATTCCTTCTGCAAAAGAAACAGACAGCGGCGAGTACACGGCCGTAGTCACCAACACCAAAATACTGAATGGTCACCCTTATACGGCTGTTCAAAAGAGCGGAATTATTAATTTCAAGGTCCACAATACTCCTGTATCTACACCGCAGCCGACATCGGCTCCAGGGACAGGTACGGGAACTGGTGGAACGACTCCGGCAGCGACAGCAACGCCGCTTCCAAGTCCTACTAGCACAACTTTGACAGTTCCAGCAAGTGCACTCATTACATCTACTGAGAACGGCAAAGTGACGGTAAAGGTGCCGGCAGGCGTTACAGCTATCGAGCTGCCTGTAAATGCAGGTGAGTTGCTAGGGATCCGTCAACTTGAATTGTCCGCTTCGGGAACCACACTTGGTATTGCGCCGGAATTGCTGGTGCAATTGAAGGCTCTGCTTAATGAAGCCCAAGCTTCAGGCAGCAAGATTCAGGTGAAGCTCAGCCCGGAGACTTTGAACATGAGCACACTGAAAGCAGAGCGTGGGGTGGTCTTGCGGGGTACGGGTATGACGTTTGATCTGAGCATCATCGCGGGGAATGGCGCATCTAGCCGTCTACCAAGCTTCAGCAAACCAGTAACCTTACAATGGAGTGCAACAAATATGAATTATAATACTAATTTGCTTGGTTTATATGCTATTGCTGAAGGGGGTTCGCTTACCTATCTCGGCGGAGTGTACGCGAATGGCTTCCTGCAAGGGGAGTTTAGCGGAACAGGCAGGCTGGCTGTGCTGGAGTACAATAAATCCTTCGCTGATGTTCCGTCTACTCACTGGGCTGCGGACACTATCCGCCAGCTGGCGGCTAAACATCTGGTACAAGGCACTTCCGAAAATGGATTTGAACCCGCCCGCAGGATTACAAGAGCGGAATTTGTGAAGCTGCTGGCTGGCGTGCTGGGACTGCAAGATCAGGCGGAATTGAAATTTAGTGATGTGCCTTCTGGTGTCTGGTATGAGCAGGACCTGGCGCGTCTGGTCCGGGCAGGTATTGTAGGTGGACGCACTGCTGAGCAGTTCGATCCGAGTGCGAACATCAGCCGCCAGGAGATTGTCACTATGCTAATGCGTGCCTATGTACTGGAGCATGGAGCGCTTCAGTCATCAGCCCCGGCAACATTCACCGATTCCGGTGAGGTAGCAGCCTGGGCGGCAGACAGCGTGAATGCTGCTTCATCACTGGGTCTGGTGAATGGCCGCACGGACGGGAAGTTTGTTCCCGGTGGCTTGGCGACCCGTGCCGAGGCTGCGCAGTTCATCTTGAATTACATCCGGTAGATTATATAGCCTCACCACGGTCTGCCCAAGGAGCCCTTTGCTCCATGGGCAGACTGTCTTTGCTTAGCGGAGGATTGCAAGCTTTTACCAGCCACAGGCAGGAAGCACCTCATGCTATACTTTATTCATAATGACAAGCAGCGAAGCTTAGTCTTCCCCCTGCTGTAGGAGGTTGCTGATGTTTCCGGGGAAATTGTACAGAAAGTATCTGAAGAATAATCTGTTTATGAAAATCATCCTGCTCTTCTCAGTCATTGCCGTGGTCACCATTATCACCTTCTCCTACCTGATGTTCTTGCTCATGTCTCAGGCTGTAGTGCAGCGGCAGATGGAGATTCAGAAACGTACCGTGGAGAGCATCAACAGCTATATTGAGCAGAAATATGACTCTGTACAGTCTATGATGCGGGACGTGTACCGGGACACGGAGCTGACTGCTAATACGTCGTATTTGCTGGAGCATCCGTATGAAGATTACGTGAGGTACCGGCTGGACCGCTATTTCAACGAAAGTAATGCTACGACGGATACCGTGCAGTTTTTTCGCAATCAAGTTGAAGATGATCCTGATATCCGCAGTTTAATGCTCTACAGTGCAGCTGAGCAGCAGCTGTATGTCTATAACGACCAAGGCAAATTTCAGATTATTTCCACTAATGCAGCCCATTCTTTCGTACCGGATGCGCTGTATCTGGAGGAGGAAGGCAGTGTCACCGCTCCAAACACTTGGGTCAGTCAGGCGATCTCATCTCCGGAGGGGCCGATGTTTACGGTCCGTACCCCGGTCAATAACAAGATATCACTGCGCAACATTGGTCAGCTTCTAGTCTATTTTGATGCCAGTGAGGTCTGGGGGAGTATGGGCAATTATAAGGATGACTTCAAGGGAAAGATTCTGGTGCTGGCAGCGGATGGGGATGTGTTATTTGATACCTCGGGCACCTATTATGGAAAGCGCTATCCTTATCCCGAGCAGATGAATTCTGCCTATACAGATGGTGAAGAAGTCGGCGGGATGATCATTACTAAGCAGACTCACACCCAAGGCGGATTTACTGTGTTGAGTGCTGTACCTAAGCAGGAATTAGCCGCCACTTATAGGGGATTGCGGAACATGATCTTCATTATCTGCTTGATCTGCCTGTTGTTTGCGATTATTACACCCACTTTATTTATCAATAATTTTGCCAGACGGACTCATAAAATTATCAAGTTCACCCGCAAAGTGAAAAACGGTGACCTGGATGCCCGGATTACCGATGTCAGAGAAGACGAGCTGGGGCAGATCTCCAAGAGCTTCAACGATATGCTGGATGAGCTGAATCTTCATATAGACCGTGTGTTCAAGGCTGAAATCAAGCAAAAACATACCGAAATCGCCGCGCTTGAAGCCAGGGTAAACCCACATTTTCTCTACAATACCTTGGAGGTGATCCGAATGAGGGCAATCTCTCAAGGAGCTTCAGATGTCGGGGAGATGATCTACAGCTTGTCGGTGTTGTTCAAAAGCTATGTTCACCAGAAACCCAAGCATACGATGAAGGATGAACTAGAGGCCTGCCGTTTATATCTGGAGCTGTTCCGCATCCGTTATAAGGATAAATTCTCTTATACAATGGAATGCGGGAAAGAGCTTACCGGAAGAGTTGTACTCAAAATGTCGCTGCAGCCTATCATTGAAAACTACATTCTACATGGGATGCGCGTGGACAAGAATGATAATCACATCAGTGTGGCTGTGGCCAAGGATGGCCAATATTTGCGTGCGGTAGTTACAGACAATGGGCGGGGGATTGCGCCGGACAGATTGGTCCAGCTCAAAGAAGGTCTTTTGCAGCCAGATGAACAATCGGAATCATTCGGCCTGCGCAGTATTCATGAACGTTTGAAGCTGCTTTATGGCAGTGAGTATGGCATTGAATTACAAAGCGAAGCGGGTACCGGCACAACCGTGACTGTGTATTTTCCCGATCTGGGAGAGGATGATCCAAACCATGTATAAAATTTTCATTGTGGACGACGAGCCTTTTATTATCGAAGGATTATATGACATTGTGGATTGGGCAGCACTGGGGATGGAGATTGTCGGCCACGCCGAGAACGGACAGGAAGCGCTGGAGTCGTTGCGGTTTGTTCCAGCGGATATTCTGATTACGGATATTTCCATGCCGCTGATGAACGGGCTGGATCTGATCCGGGCCGTACGGGAGATTCAGCCGGAGATCAAAGCTGTTATCCTCAGCGGCTATGATGAGTTCGGTTATCTTAAGGAAGGAATGGCGCTCGGCATTGAAAATTATCTGCTCAAGCCTATTAATTTGCAAGAGTTCCGGGCAACATTAGTGACTGCCGCCGAGAAGCTGGGTGTCTCCCGTCAAGAGAGTCAATTCAATGCGCATAGTATTTCCATTCTGCGCGATAATGTGATGTACCGCTGGCTGCGGTGCCAGATTGGGCCTAAGGAATTCAGTGAACGGACTGATTTTCTGGGACTTAGACTAGATAAGCCGCTGGTGCAGGTAGCCCTGCTTCGCCCTGAACAGGATGCTGCCGAGCTATTTCAGGCGGTGGAAGAGGTTGTAGGCGGTAACCCGTCTTTGATTGCATTCCGGGATATGGATGGAGATACCGTGCTGCTGCATCTGCTTAGTGAGTATCAGCAGGGTAAAGAAGCGGTGGAAAGGCTTCATGCGCAGCTGCTGTTATCCCTAACTGGCGGTCCGCCAATGCGTCTGTCCGTAGGAACAGTGGAGGAGATGGAGGAGGCGGCGGCTCAGAGTTATGCCCATGCAAAGATGACTCAGGAATATTTCATGCTGTTTCCAGAGCGGAATTTGCTGCATTATGAGGAAGTTCAGGACAGGCATGAGGTTGCCGTCCAAGGCATGCCGCTGAATTGGGAAGATGATCTCAAGCTGATTATGGCGAAGGATAAGGAAGCGCTGCTGGTGCGGATCCAGGATCATTTTGAGCAGCTGCGGCGGATGGAGGGGATTACACCTGTGCTGCTGCAAGGCATTGCCATGGAATGGTTGATCCGCTTCAAGATGCAGCTGCAGGAGATCCGTCATGTGGAAGAACCGGAGCTTTTCGCAGACGGTTTTGGCCTCATTCGCTCTACAGTTTCCATAAATGAATTGACTCAGATTATTCAGGAAGCCGCTACCATTACGGTAGACGCCTTAGTTCGGGACGTAAAGAGTCCAGTCGTGCAGCAGGTGCTGAATTATATCCATGAGTCCTACAATGAAGATGTGTCGCTGAAGACCCTCGGTGCCCAATACCATATTCACCCGGTGTATTTGGGACAGCTGTTCCATAAAGAGGTGAATGAGTCATTCACCGAATATATCAATAAATACCGGATTGAGAAGGCGAAGGAGCTGCTGCGGAATACCTCACTTAAAGTTCATGAAATCGCTCTCAAAGTAGGCTATTGGGAGACCGGCTATTTTTACAAACAATTTAAGAAGCATGTCGGGATATCTCCTACGGAGTACAAAGGGCTTGTCTAGTGGACCCCCGCTGCAAGCTTTTTCTTTATTTTCTACATGATTTATTTAGTTTAGCTTCTGTTTGAAAATGCTTTCATAAATTACAGTAAAGATAGTCCTTGAAGGAGAAAGCTGCTGGTTTAATTCCGGATTAGGCCAGCGATCTTGAGGTAAACAAAGGGGAGGTTATACAGGAATGGGCAACAACAAAAGAAAAAGGTTTTCCCTGTTACTGACATCACTTATGGCATTCTCGCTTGCGCTCAGCGCATGTGGCGGCGATTCAAACAACGCGGCAACTAACAGTTCAGGAGCGGGCGGCGACGGTGCATCATCCGAGAAACCGGTCGAACTGATCTGGTACACGATCGGCGGACCGCAGAAGGATCTGGACCGTGTCGTGGAAGAAGTCAATAAGTACACTAAAGAGAAGATAAATGTCACCCTGAAGATGAATATGATTGATTTTGGCGATTATACACAAAAAATGCAGGTTAAAGTAGCCGCTGGGGAACCCATGGACATTCTCTTTACATGCTCCTGGGCGTTCGATTATGTGCAAAATGCCCGCAAAGGCGCTTTTATGGAATTGGACAGCCTGCTTAATGAATATGGAAAAGGCATCGTGGACACGATTGATCCGGCGTTCCTGGAAGGCTCCAAGGTAGATGGACATAATTATGCCGTACCTGCCAACAAAGAGCTTCCGGCGCAAGAAGTTTGGCGCTTCAATAAAGAGCTGCTCGACAAATATAACCTCGACATTTCCGGGGTGAACACAATGGAAAGCATTGAACCACTGCTGAAGACGATCAAAGAGAATGAACCGGGCATCACGCCTTACGCTATGGTGAAGGATTTCATGCCAGTGCTGCCGTTCGACTACATCATTGAAAAGATGCCAATGGCTGTTTATATGGACACGAAGGATTACAAGATCGTGAACATTCTGGAAACACCAGAACTCAAAAGCACTCTTGAAACCGTTCGCAAATATTACAAGGCAGGTTATATCTCGCCGGAAGTAGCAACTACAACTTCGGTGGATGATCTCTACAAATCTTCCAACTGGTTCATGGATCGTGCAGCTACCCAGCCGATGGCGGACAATCTGTGGTCGGCAAGCTACGGCTATCCTGTAGTTTCCACGCCAGCTGGCAAACCTTACATCTACAACTGGTCCGTTATGGGTTCGATGCAAGCTATCTCGGCTAACTCCGCATATCCGGAGAAAGCGATGGAGTTCCTGAACCTGCTCAACACCGATCCGGTGCTGCGCAATATGATTGACTCCGGAATCGAAGGCGTGCACTACGAGAAGACTGGTGAGAATTCCATGAAGAACCTGGATGAATCCAAGAACTATGACATGCCAACCTTCTCGCTGGGCAATATCATGATCAACTATTTGAACGAGGGTGACCCTGAGAACAAATGGGAAGAGTTCAAAAAGTTTAATGAATCCGGTGTGAATGCACCGCTGCTTGGTTTTAACTTCGACACTTCCAAGGTGACCACTGAAATCGCTGCGGTTCAGAACGTAAAAGAAGAATACTGGTCACCACTGATGACTGGAACCGTTGATCCTGACGAGTATCTACCGAAAGCTATTGAGAAATTCAAGGCAGCTGGTTTGGACAAAATTATCGCTGAAGCGCAATCGCAAATTGATGCCTGGAAAGCGTCCAACAACAAGTAAAACATCAACGTAAGAGAAGATCGGGGCAGGGGCGTGGCCTCTGGACCCGGTCTTTTTTTGAAATATAAGGACATACAGGAGGGATCTAAGTGTGAAGACAATCAGCGGATTTATAAAAAATATTATGAATAACAAGATTATGCTGCTCATGGTTCTACCAGGTGCGCTTTGGTTTCTCTTTTTCTCTTACCTGCCGATGATAGGGACGATTATTGCATTCAAAGAATACCGCTTTAGCCGCGACGGCTTCTGGGCGAGTATTATCAACAGCAAATGGGTGGGGTTAGACAACTTCAAGTTTTTGTTCACCACCAATGACGCGTACATTATTACCCGCAACACCTTGCTCTACAATGGAGCATTTATCCTGCTTGGCTTGATCTTGTCGGTTCTGATGGCGATTGTGCTGTCCGAGATTGTGAACAAGAAGCTGGCCAAAGTGTATCAGACCGGCATGTTCCTGCCCTACTTCCTGTCATGGGTCGTTGTCGGCTATTTTGCATTTAGTTTCCTGAGCTCCGAACGTGGGATGCTGAACCAGATCATGGGCTTTTTTGGCGCAGAGTCAATTCAGTGGTATTCGGAAAAAGCCTACTGGCCGTTCATCCTGATCCTAGTCTATCTGTGGAAAGCAGTTGGTTACAACAGCGTAGTTTATCTCGCAGCTATTATGGGGATCGACAAGTCGCTGTATGAAGCGGCGATGATCGACGGAGCTAGTAAGTTCCAACAGATTCGCAATATTACACTGCCGTTGCTGAGTCCAATTATCACGATCATGACCCTGCTGGCCATCGGTAAAATCTTCTACGCCGACTTCGGTCTCTTTTACCAGGTGCCTCGTAATTCCGGTACGCTCTACAGTGTCACGAATGTTATTGATACCTATGTCTATCAAGGCCTCAAAACAACGGGTGAGATTGGTATGAGCACTGCCGCAGGTCTGTATCAATCGGTTGTCGGCTTTACGCTAGTGATGACCTCTAACTATATTGTCCGCAAATACAACAAGGATAGCGCTTTGTTCTAGAACCTCATGAAAGGAGTGGACCATATGTCTTCCATTACTAAGACTAAAAAAGAACGTGATTTCCACCATCTCTCGACGCCCTGGAATATCACTTTTAATCTGATAGCCGGCATCTTTGCGTTTCTGTGCGTGTTTCCGTTTCTGTTCGTCGTGATCATCTCCTTCACCGATGAGGTGGCGCTGGCGCGGGATGGCTATAAGCTGATTCCGGCAAAATGGAGTCTCGGCGCATACCGTTATGTGTTTGAATCCGGAGATATGCTGCTGCGTTCTTATGGTGTGACGATTTTTGTAACGGTGATCGGGACGATCATCAGCCTTTTGTTTATCGCTTTTTATGCGTATGCGATTTCCCGGAAAAGCTTCCGTTACCGCAATTTTTTCTCGTTCTTCGCGTTTTTTACCATGCTGTTCAACGGTGGACTTGTGCCGACTTATATTATCGTTACGCAGTTTCTAAGCCTGAAGGATACGATCTGGGCGCTGATTTTGCCGCTGGCGGTGAATGCTTTTTACATTATGATTCTGCGCACCTTCTACAGCACGAGTGTGCCTGATGCCATTATCGAATCCGGCAAAATCGACGGGGCGGGCGAGTTCCGTATCTTCCTGAAATTGGTGTTGCCTTTATCACTGCCCGGTCTGGCTACGATTGCTTTGTTCAGCACCCTCGGCTATTGGAATGACTGGTTCAATGCGCTGCTGTACATCGACAACCCGAATTTAGTCCCGCTGCAATCGATGCTGATGCGGATCGAGACCAGTATGCAGTTTATTTTGCAGAACTCCCAGAACAGTTCGCTAAGTCTGGAAGCTCTTCGCTCCATGCCGCAGGATACATCGCGGATGGCGATGGTCGTGCTGGCGACAGGGCCGATTATTTTTGCCTATCCGTTCTTCCAGCGTTATTTCATTCAAGGTCTTACCGTAGGGGCTGTTAAGGAATGAGTTATACAAACCCGAATTTACCTGCTGAAGAACGGGCGGAGCATCTGCTCGGACTGATGACTTTGGAAGAGAAGGCCGGTCAGCTGATTCAGCCTTTTGGCTGGCAGGCCTATGAACATAGAGACGGTAAGATGACCTTGACAGAAAGCTTCAAGGAGAAGGTTGCCGGGGGCGGCGTTGGTTCGCTTTACGGGATGTTGCGCGCTGACCCGTGGACCGGTGTGACGCTGGCTACTGGCCTGTCTCCGCGTGAAGGTGCGGAAGCGGTGAATACGCTCCAGCGGTATGTGCTGGAGCATTCGCGGCTGGGCATTCCGGTATTGATCGGCGAGGAATGCTCGCATGGCCACATGGCGATCGGGGCCACCGTATTCCCGGTGCCCCTGTCGCTCGGCAGCTCCTGGAATGTAGAGCTGTATCGTGAGGTCTGCCGCGCCGTAGCGCTGGAGACACGCAGTCAGGGCGGCGCGGTTACGTATTCGCCGGTGCTGGATGTGGTGCGCGATCCCCGCTGGGGCCGCACCGAGGAGTGCTTCGGCGAGGACGCTTACCTGATCAGCGAGATGGCGGTTGCGGCTGTTGAAGGTCTGCAGGGGGAATCCTTGCAGAGCGGCAGCAGCGTGGGGGCTACGCTGAAGCATTTTGTGGGATACGGCAGCTCAGAAGGCGGCCGGAATGCCGGACCTGTGCACATGGGCTGGCGTGAACTGCTGGAAGTGGATCTGCTGCCCTTCAAAAAAGCGGTCGAAGCGGGTGCAGTCTCCATTATGCCTGCTTATAACGAAATAGACGGCGTGCCTTGCACGACAAATACAGAGCTACTAGAGGATATACTCCGCGAAGCTTGGGGATTTGAGGGTCTAATCATTACCGACTGCGGAGCTATCGAGATGCTGGCCTCTGGCCATGATGTGGCTGAAGAGGGCATGGATGCAGCTGTGCAGTCACTGGAAGCCGGCATCGACATGGAGATGTCCGGGGAGATGTACGGCAAATACCTGGTGGATGCCGTTCGTGAAGGCAAGCTGGACCCGGCACTGCTGGATCGGGCGGTCCGCCGTGTGCTGACGCTCAAGTTCAGGCTGGGCCTGTTCGAGCAGCCATTCGCTGATCCCGATGCGGCTGAACGCGTCATCGGCAGCAAAGCGCATCAAGAGCTGGCCCGGCAAGTGGCGGGCGAGAGCATCATCCTGCTGAAAAATGAAGCAGGTGTGCTGCCATTGTCCAAGACCGCCGGCACGATCGCCGTCATTGGCCCTAACGCCGATGCCGGGTATAACCAGCTCGGCGATTATACCTCACCGCAGCCTCCGGCTAAGGTAGCGACCGTGCTCAGCGGCATCCGCAGCAAGCTGGCTGCAGAGCCGGAGCGGGTGCTCTATGCACCGGGCTGCCGGATCAAAGGCGATTCGCGCGAAGGTTTTGAAGCCGCGCTCGCTTGTGCAGAGCAGGCCGATACCGTTGTTATGGTCGTCGGCGGCTCCAGTGCACGCGATTTCGGGGAAGGCAGTATTGATCTTAAGACAGGCGCGTCCAAGGTGACGGAGAATGCCTGGAATGATATGGACTGCGGCGAAGGCATTGACCGGGTGTCATTGACCCTGTCGGGAGTGCAGCTGGAACTGATCCAGCAGGTTCATCAGCTCGGCAAACCTGTGATCGTTGTTTATATTAACGGCCGTCCGGTGAGTGAGCCTTGGATTGACGAGCATGTACATGCCATTCTGGAAGCCTGGTATCCAGGCCAAGAAGGCGGGCACGCTGTTGCGGATATCCTGTTCGGCGATGTGAACCCGTCCGGGAAGCTGACTGTATCCGTGCCGAAGCATGTGGGCCAGCTCCCGGTCTATTACAACGGTAAACGTTCCCGTGGCAAAAGATATCTGGAGGCCGATTCCCAGCCTCAATATCCGTTCGGCTTCGGGCTTAGCTACACTGAATTTACGTACTCCGGGTTGAAGGTGGAGCCGGAAGTAATTGCGGCTGGGGAGGCGGCTACAGTTTCCGTGGACGTTCAGAATACAGGAGACCGTGAGGGCGCAGAGGTGGTGCAACTGTACATTTCCGATGTCGCCAGTAAGGTCACCCGTCCCGCCAGGGAATTGAAGGCTTTTGACAAAATCAAGTTGGCTCCGGGTGAGAAGCAAACCGTGTTGTTCACGGTAGGGCCGGAGCAATTGCAATATATCGGACCGGATTTAAGACCTGTTGTAGAGCCAGGAGCGTTTAAAGTGCTGGTGGGTAAGCATGTAAATGATACACTGAGCACCGATTTGACGGTGAGGGGGTAAAGACATGGAACGCATTAAACGCTTCATCCGCGAGCTCTCCGAGCAGCAATGGCTAGAGGTGCAGGAATTGCGCGATTGGGAGATTCTGTCCTCGGTGTATCAATTGCCGGGACAGTATGACAAGCTGCAGCCTTATAAGGACGGCAGCAATTATGATCTGTTCCCGAGTGTGCAAGGAACGACCTATTTCTTCCGCCGTACTTTGGAGATTCCGGCTAACTGGCTGCCGGGCCACATCGGGTTGATTTTTGCTTCAGGTGGGGAAGGGCTGCTGCGGGTGAACGGTGAATCGCGGCAAGGACTCGACCGCAATCATACCTTTGTAACTCTGGCAGGTGATCCATCTGGCCGTCCGTTGGACCTGGAAATCGAACTCTTCGATCCGGTCCCCGAGCCGGTGGACCCATTAAATCAACAGGCGGTGATCCAGCCGCCGATTCGGATGATCCACAGCCAGCTGGTGCTGGTGAATAGACCTGTGCAGAGTCTAATGTACACGGCAGTAGTGATTCGCGATTCGGCAATTCTGCTGCCTGAGCAGGACCAGCGCCGTAACCGGATGCTGGAAGCTTTGTATGTGGCAATGGATGAATTCGTTGGCCTTACCACGCAGGAGATCCGCGAGGGTGGTGAGATTTTGCGAATCGAGCAGAAGCTGCGGGGCAGAGTCGGGGAGATCGGCGGTCATGCCGAAGGAACAATCCACATGGTGGGCCAGTCCCATATCGATATTGCCTGGCTGTGGCCTGCGCGCGAGACCGTGCGCAAGACGAGCCGGACGTTCTCGACGGTGAATGCCCTGATGGACGAATATCCTGACTATCAATATGCGCAGAGCCAGCCGCTGCTGTTCGAATATTTGAAAGACAATGACCCGGTACTCTATGAGAAGGTCAAGGCACGCATCCGTGAAGGACGCTGGGAACTGGTCGGTGGGATGTGGATCGAACCGGATCTGAACATTCCGAGCGGAGAATCGTTGATGCGGCAAATGCTATATGGTCAACGCTTTTATCTCGAAGAGTTCGGGCGCACCTCGCAGATTGAGTGGCTGCCGGATACCTTCGGCTACTGCGCTTCTCTGCCGCAGATTCTGCAGCATGGTGGCATCAAATATTTTATGACCACCAAGCTGGGCTGGAATGACACAAATGTCTTTCCTTACGATCTGTTCCATTGGGTCGGCATTGACGGCACGCCGATGTTGTCTTACCTGAATCATGGGGTCAATGAGAATACGCTGCCCAAAGATGTGCATGAACACTATCAGTCCTTCCGCGAAAAAGATAAACATAATGAGCAGATGCTGCTCTATGGGCATGGTGACGGCGGCGGCGGGGTCACCCGCGAGATGCTGGAATATATCCAGCGTGCCGAGCTAATGGTCGGCCAGCCGGAGAGTAAATACAGTAATGCCGCGGATTTCTTCGCGGGCATTACGCGCAGTCAGCCGCAGCTGCCGCAGTGGCGGGGCGATCTGTATCTGGAGCTGCACCGCGGCACCTACACCACGCACGGCCGCAACAAGCGGAACAACCGCAAGGCGGAAGTGTTGTACCGTGAAGCGGAGCTGTGGCAGACATTAGCTTCGCCGCAGCTGGACACGGAGCAACATGCCGTAGTTGCCGGGCAGCTGCATCAGGGCTGGAAGCTGATTTTGTTGAACCAGTTCCATGATATTATTCCGGGCTCGGCGATTACCGAAGCATACGAGACCTCGGAGAAGGAATACGCAGAGGTGTTTGAGCTTGGCCGTGTTGCGCTTCAGCCGGGGCTTGCGGCATTGGCCGGGAACATTAACACGTCAGGCGAGGGTACACCTTACATTGTTTTTAATGGTTTGGGTTGGACGCGGGATGCCGTGGTCGAACTTGCTCTCAGCGAAGAAGTAGCCGCCAGCGGAAACTTTGCGGTGTATGGCGAGGATAACGTACTGCTGGAAGCAGATGTCCTGACGGAGGAGGCAGCAGTTTCTGGTGTCGCGGTTCTCGTTCCGGAGATTCCGGCCTTTGGCTACAAAACAATCTGGATTCGTGATCTGTCTCAGAACACATCCGATGAAAGTAATGTAGAATCTGCCGCTGCTGAACATAATCAAACTGCTGTAGGAGCTATTCCCTTCGGCGACCGTTGGGAGACGGACTATTATCGTATTACCTTTAACGAGCGGGGAGAAATCACCAGTCTTTTTGATAAAAAAGGAAACCGGGAGATCGTAAAATCCGGTGAGCCGGCGAACCGCTTCCACTTTTTCCATGACCGTCCGACGCTTTGGGATGCCTGGGACATTGACAACCGTTATGAAGCCCAACCCGCCGGGGAGGCTGAGCTTATAGAAAAGGCAGTGGTCCGCACTGGTGCGGTGCAGGATATTTTGCGCTTCCGCTGGAAGCTGGGCCAATCCGAGATTACTCAGGATATGATTCTACATCACCATAATCCCCGGATTGATTTCCAGACGCATGTGAGCTGGAACGAAGCCCATAAGCTGCTTAAGGTAGGGTTTCCGATTGATGTTGTGACGGATAAGGCAACTTACGAGATTCCATTTGGTGCGCTGGAACGTCCGACCCACCGCAACACCAGCTGGGAGCAGGCGCAGTATGAGGTTTGCGGGCATCGTTTTGCGGATGTATCGGAACGTGGATATGGCGTCAGTCTGCTGAATGATTGCAAATACGGCTATGACATCCAAGGCAGTACCATTCGTTTGTCGCTCCTGCGCGCGCCGAAATGGCCGGATGCTACTGCGGATCTCGGCGAGCACGACTTCACCTATTCGCTATATCCGCACCGTGGGGATTGGCGGGAGGCTCATACTGTTCGCCGTGCAGCAGAGCTAAATCATGAGCTGTATACTTTTGCCCCTTCATCAACACAGGGGCAGCTGCTGCCAACAGGCTCATTTATCGGATTCTCCGGTGAGCACGTGGTGCTGGATACGATTAAGCCATCCGAGGACGGGCAGGGGACTGTTCTCCGTTTCTACGAATCCTCGGGAGGCCGCGAGCGGGTTCAGCTCAAATGGCAGTATCCAGTTCAGAGCGTCTACCTGTCCAATGCTCTGGAAGAGCAGCTGGAACTGATCGAACATACGGCTGGCGGTGAATTGGAACTTCACTTTGCCCCTTACGAGATCAAAACAATCTACATCAGAAATTAAATAATCACATCACAGATGCAAAGGAGCATATCTCACTTGGAACAATTCCGATTACCCAAAATAGCAATGCCCCAGCTGCCGCTGCCGCAGGCTGTACAAGAAGTACTTGCCGAAGCAGAGGAGAAGCTGGCACATCGCCCGAAGCTGTTGCAGCTGTTCAAGAACTGTTTTCCGAATACGCTGGAGACGACGACTAAACTGCTGGATGACGGAACCACCTTTGTGATTACCGGCGATATTCCGGCCTCCTGGCTGCGTGATTCAGTGGAGCAGGTAATTCAATACGTGCCTCTGGCCAAAAACGATCCCGATCTCCAGCGCATTATCGGCGGTCTTATCAAACGCCATATTCAATATATTCATATCGATCCTTACGCCAATGCATTTAATGAGTCGGCCAATGACTGGCACTGGAACACTACGGATGTGACCGAGATGTCGCCATGGGTGTGGGAGCGTAAATTTGAGATTGATTCGTTATGTTTTGTTGTGCGCCTCGCTTATACCTACTGGAAAGAGACGGGCCTGACTGATTTCTTCGACGCTGGGTTCAAGTCGGCCATGCGCCAGATTTTCGATTTGTTCAAAAGAGAACAGCGGCATTTCGAGCAGTCTCCGTACCGGTTCAGCCGCAATAACGGCATTCCGGAAGATTCTCTGCGCAATAGCGGTCTCGGCATGCCGGTGAACTATACCGGAATGATCTGGTCGGGCTTCCGGTCGAGCGATGATGCCTGTGATTTCCACTACAACATTCCTGGCAATATGTTCGCTGTTGTCGCGCTGCGCCAGATGCAGGAATTCGCGGAGTGGGTCTTCCGCGATCTAGACTTTCTGGCTGAACTTAAAGAGCTGGAATTTGAAGTGGATCATGGCATCAAGCTCTATGGCATTTATCGCCATCCGGAGTTTGGTCCGATTTATGCTTATGAGACCGACGGCTTCGGCAATTACTGCCTAATGGACGATGCGGGAACGCCCGGACTGATCTCCATTCCGTATCTGGGTTACGCTTCGGCGGATGATCCCATCTACCAGAACACCAGACGTTTCGCATTGAGCAAAGAAAATCCGTTCTATTATGAAGGCACAGCTGCCAAAGGGATCGGCAGCCCGCACACTCCGGAGAACTATATCTGGCATATGGCGTTGTCTATGCAGGGCATTACGGCTCAGACTGCCGAAGAGAAGCTGGAACTGATTGCGATGCTGGAAAGTACGGATGCCGGAACCGGATATATGCATGAAGGCTTCCATGTGGATGATCCTAGTGTATTTACCCGCAGCTGGTTTGCATGGTCGAACAGTTTGTTCTCGCAGCTTGTCTATCGGGCGATGAAGGAAGGTATTCTGTGAGCGGGGGCCGTATCATCCTGTTCGCGGACCCGTCTTTTCCCGGGTATACCGCAGCGGGCGGACTGACAGCGGAACAGGCACAGTCTATAGGAATACATCATACTGACCCTCCTGTTCATGCAGCGCAGCTGGCCGAAACGCTGGACAACGCCAAGGCCGGGGACTGCTTCGTTAGCTTCCATGCTCCGTACTTCCCGAAGGAGGCTTGGCCTTCCATCGTCGCCTATTTGAGCAGAGGCGGCAGCTTGATCAGCATTGGCGGTGCCCCGTTTAAGCATCCAGTCCGCCTAGTCGCTGAAGAGTGGCGGATCGAAGCTGAGCAGACTGCCTATCACCGCCAGCTGCATATCCATGAAGCGCTGCAGGTGAGCAGCGCAGATCGCATACAGCAGCATGTCGCGCTTAGAGACATTCCGCTCTTCGTAGGCGATGAGCAGCTGCTGGCCCTGTCGGATACCTGGAACCTGGTACCGCATGTCACTAAAAGCAGTGACCTGCCGGAGCAGATGGGTTCCAGTGGACCCATGGACACGCGGATCTACCCGCTGCTTAAGGGCATTACCGCCGCCGGAAGGGAAGTTTCAGCTCCAGCTGTGCTGTGGGAGCATATCGGCGGGCCTTTTGCCGGTGGCCGCTGGATCTTTATCGGCCAACCGCTTACGCCTGATTTCTGGAATCAAGGCGGAACGGAAGCATTAACCCGCTGGGCAACCTTTGCCGCTCGGGGAGTAACAGAGCTGTGGCTGAAGCCTAACTATGCTTCTTATGAAAAAGGCGAGCGGCCGCTGCTGTTTTTGCAGGGTCAGCGGCTAAGCCGTAGCCAATCGTCACCGACAGCAGCGCAGTGGACCCTGAACATCACTCTGAGCAAAGACGGGGAGTCTATCCCATGTTTCACTCACGAGTGCAAGCTTGAGGTCAGTCGCGAGCTGAACTTCCTACGTGTACCGCTTGCTATAGAAATTCAACCTGGCCTGTATCATCTTTCTTGCCATGCTGTATCGGAAGAAGGCGAAGTGCGGATGTTGCGTCAAGGCTTTTGGGGATATGACGTGGGCCTGTTATCGCAGGGGGAACCGATTAAGGCTGGAAGAGATTATTTTATCAAAGACGGTCAGCCTTTACCTGTTGTCGGCATGACTTATATGACCTCTGACGTAGCGCGGAAGTTTCTATTCCTGCCAAATGCTGATGTCTGGGATCGGGATATGGCACAGATGCGGAAGGCAGGCATCAACTGGATTCGTACCGGTATCTGGACAGCCTACCGCAATATTATGCAGGTAGACGGTCATGCCTCGGAAGAAGTGCTGCGGGCGATTGATGCTTTTCTACTGACTGCGAAGCGGCATGAGCTGCAGGTTACCTTTACGTTCTTCTCCTTTACGCCGGAGACTTGGGAAGGGACGAATCCTTATCTCGATCCGCGCAGTGTAGAAGCGCAAAAACGGTTCATCCGCTCCATCGTCGCACGGCATCGCACGACAACCCATGTCGATTGGGATTTGATCAATGAACCGTCAATGTTCGATCCGCCGCGGATTTTCTCGGACGGACCGAGCTCGGCGCGTGATAAATATGAACGCGCTGCTTTCTCTGCTTGGCTGGAAGAACGCCATGGTGATATAACTTCGCTTCAAGAGCGCTGGAATATGACGCCGCTGGAATTGCCGGATTTTGCGGCTGCACAACCTCCTGAGCAAGAAGAGATTAACTTTAGTGTGCAGGATATTCATTCCGGGAAGCGCGGCACACGTTGGCTCGACTACTGCCTGTTCTCCATGGACATGCACAACGTATGGGCAGGGGAGCTAAGCGGCACTATCAAGGAACTCTGCCCAGATCATTTAGTGACCGTAGGGCAGGATGAGGCTTTGGGTGCCCAACGGCCGTCGCCGTTCTTTTATGAGCGCGAAGTCGATTACACCACTGTTCACAGCTGGTGGTTGAATGACAATCTGCTCTGGGATGGAATTTTTGCCAAAACCCATCACAAACCGAACCTCATTCAGGAGACCGGCATCATGTACGTAGAGACGCCAGACGGACGGGCTAAACGCAGTGAGGAAGAATTGCGGGCCATGCTGGAGCGCAAATATGCCTATGCGTTTGCTTCTGGAGGTGCCGGGGCTGTGCAATGGATCTGGAACACGAACTTTTATATGGATAATGCCAATGAATCACAGATCGGTGCGCTGCGGGCCGATGGGACTGAGAAGCCGGAAGCGGATGTGTCTTATGATTTTGGGCGGTTCATCGGCGAAGCCGGGGGATTATTTGACGGGCGGAAGCTGGAAGAGATTGCCGTGGTTTTCCCTTACTCTAATGACTTCTCTAACCGGAAGCTCGCCTATGATGCGACTACCCGCCTGACAAGGATCTTATCTTATCAGCTTCATTTGCCTTTCCGCGCCGTATCGGAATACGATCTGGCTCCGCTGGAGGCAGAGCCGGCTAAGTTGATTCTCCTGCCGAGTGTGCACAATCTGGATACTGACGCCCTTCAGCAATTGCTGGACATAGTGGAGCGTACAGGTGCCGTTCTGCTCATTACTGGAGCATTGGGGGTTGATGCGTATTGGCAGCCTTCGGATCGTATGGACGCAATAGTAGGAGCCCGTAAACTTGGCAACATGCGTCGTGAGGAGCAGCTTCTATTGAACGGACGCAAGTTTGCGGTGTCCTATGGACAGAAGCGAATCGCGGAGCTAGTCAAAGAAACGCCAGCAAATGCAGATGTTGATTCGTCTAGTTCAGGTGGTGTGGGTGATCACCTCATCGAACGCCAGCTTGGCACAGGTCGCCTGATCTGGTGCCCGCTACCTTTAGAACTGAATGACCGCGACGAGCCGATCGCCGCGCTCTACCAATATGCTGCACAAGCCGCAGGTATCGAAACCGGGCTGGAATGGATCAGCGGTGGAGACCTGCCAGGTGTGTACGGGCGAAAGCTTGCTTTTGCAGAAGGTTCATTGTATATCTTCGTATCTGAATACGCCTGGGATGCCGAACTTGAAATAAAAGATCCTGCAACTGGAGCTCATTACTCATTTTTACTGGAGAAAGAACGTTCGGTGTTGTTTGCAGCTGATTCAGCGGGCAAGCTGGTAGCTGTCTACAGACCTGAAGAGGTTAACATTACGCTTAATAAATGCTGAAGAACTGAGGTGTACACACAGATGACCCACACAACAACCAAAACAGCCCATATCGTGTCCCATACTCACTGGGACCGTGAATGGTATTTGCCCTATGAGAAACACCACGTCCGTCTGGTTCAGCTGGTGGATGCACTGCTTGCGAAGCTGGACGGAGATTCCGCCTTCCGCAGTTTTTACCTCGATGGGCAAACCATTATTCTGGAGGATTATCTTCAGGTTCGGCCAGAGAACAAAGAGAAGCTGGAGAAGTATATCCGGGATGGGCGAATCTTGATTGGACCTTGGTACATTTTGCAGGATGCGTTCCTGACGAGCGGCGAGGCAAATGTGCGGAATATGCAGATCGGCCATCAGGATGCCGAGAAATACGGCGAGCCTTCCAAAATCGGCTATTTTCCCGATACGTTTGGATTGGTCGGACAGACTCCGCAGCTGATGTTGCAGTCAGGGATTACGAATGCTTTTTTTGGCCGCGGGGTGAAGCCTACGGGATTTAACAACACTGTATCGGATGCAGGTTATGAGTCCTCTTTCTCCGAGCTGATCTGGGAAGGGCCGGATGGATCCAAAATTCTCGGTATCCTATTTGCCAACTGGTATTCTAACGGCAATGAAGTTCCTGTTGAGGAAGGTGCGGCTCGGGAATTCTGGGACCGTAAGCTTGCGGATGCAGAGAAGTATGCTTCAACGGGGGAGTTATTGTTCATGAACGGGTGCGACCACCAGCCTCTGCAATTGGATTTGCCGGAAGCTATCCGCACCGCCGAAAAGCTATACCCTGAAGTGAAGTTCGTGCATTCAAATTTCCCGGACTATCTGCAAGCCTTGGATCAGCAATTATCCTCGGGTCAGCGGGAGCTCTCCACCGTTACAGGGGAACTGCGCAGCCAGCGTACTGACGGATGGGGCACCTTAGTGAACACAGCCTCAGCCCGGGTTTATTTGAAGCAGATGAACCAGCTGGGCCAGACTCTTTTGGAAAAAGTAGCCGAGCCGCTGGCCTCCATCGCCCGCCTGTCCGGACAGGACTACCCGCACCATCTATTCACCTATGCCTGGAAGACGCTGATGCAGAACCATCCGCATGACAGTATCTGTGGTTGTAGTGTGGATGAAGTGCATCGTGAGATGGTAACTCGTTTTGATAAAAGCCGGCATGTTGCTGAGAACATCATAGATGACAGTGCTAAGTTTATCGCAGATCAAGTGGAGACTTCTGGCTTTTCCGCATACGGGGAAGATGCAGTTCCTTTTATAGTGATGAATACCACGGGGTGGAAGCGTACGGGAACGGTAACTATAGAGCTGGATGCTGAACGGTTATATCTGCGCGAGGGTTATCCTTTGGATGAGACCGCCCGCAGAATGCTGGCTGTTGATTTGTCCGGCAGGATTCTCGTCGATCACACAGGGGAGGAATTAGCGTCTACAGTGGAAGATCTGGGTTTAAGCTTTGGTTATGATCTGCCTGATGACCAATTCCGTCAGCCGTATATGTGCCGCAAAGTGAGACTTACTTTTGAAGCACGCAATGTGCCTGCACTTGGGCTTTGTACTTACGCTTGGGTACAATCAACTACGGAATCCGCTCAGGGAAGCTCTTTAATAGAAGGAGAGCGCAGCTTGGAGAATGCATCTCTCAAGGTAGTTGTTGCTGAGGATGGTTCATTTACGTTATTGGATAAGCATAGCGGTACCACTTATCGTGAGTTGGGGATTTACGAGAATACCGGAGACGTAGGCAATGAATACATGTACAAGCAGCCAGAAGGTGAACAAGCGCTGAAGACCAAAGGCCAGCCTGCAGTTATTAAGGTGATTGAAGACTCTCCCTTCCGTGCGGCCATTGAGATCCGAATAGATTGGGAGATTCCGGCTTCGGCGGATGACACCTTGGAGGCGGAACAGCGTGCACTTGTGTATTATCCTGAGCGTAAAGCGCAGCGGAGTGTAAATACGGTGGTTTTGAAGCTTCGTACCGTCGTATCGCTGGAGCGGGAAGGCAAAGGTGTGCATATTGAATCCACAATTAATAACCAAGCCAAGGATCACCGGATACGAATGCTTTTCCCGACCGATCTGTCTACCGATGTGCATCGTGTGGATTCTATGTTTGAAGTGGCTACCCGAGATAATAATCCAGCACCAGAATGGGCAAATCCGAGCAACACTCAACATCAGCAATCCTTTGTGGATGTCAGTAATGGCGATGTAGGACTTACGGTAGCCAATCAGGGATTGAACGAATATGAGGTTCTGCGGGATGGACGCAATACTATTGCCGTCACCTTGTTACGCAGTGTAGGGGAATTGGGGGATTGGGGCTGGTTCCCAACACCGGAAGCTCAGTGCCTGGGCGAATACACAGCACAACTGGAGCTGATTCCTCATTCTGGTGAGGGAAGTGAACAACGGGCATTTACAGAGGCCTATCAATTCCAGACTCCTTGGACGGTATGTCAGACCGGCCTGCATAGCGGGAAGTTGAACTCTGGATACACCCCATTGGTTTGGGAGGGAGACAACATGGCCTTCTCATCCATGAAAATGAACGGAACTTCCGGCGACTTGTTTTTGCGTTGGTACAATATGTCCGCTCAGCAGACACAATTGCAACTGAAAGTGAACAGTCCTCAAGAGTATTTATTTAAAAGCAATATCTTAGAGCAGCCTAACCCTGCTTTACAAGGAGCAACGTCTTCGGTTCACCACTTAGAGGTCGGACCATCTGAGATTGTAACTGTAGGTGCGAAATTAAGCTTATAGGTAAAAAGATGCCCCGGCGCTTCCCTGCCGGGGCATCTTTTGATTTACTTTCTTCTATAAGACTTGTGCCAATCTTGAATGGCCTCTTGGCGGGAGGGGAATCTCATCTGGATCCAATTGTTTGTTTCCCATTCATGAATCGCCTGCTGTTTAGTTTGGTAAAAGCTGTAGTCGCAAATGTTCCAGCTGTTATACAGTTTCTGATACCATTTCCCTTTAGGGATGTCGCCAGGATAGCGGCGGACGGCTTTATTGGCTTGTTTTTTAGCCCATGAGGAACCGTGTTTCTGTTGGTCGCTGCACACGGGTTGCTTTTTCACACTTCTGCTCATTGATTCTCCAACCTCCTTTTAGAGGGAAGCTAGAGATCATGCAAGGTCTTTATATGAATCACCTCTTTGCCAAAAAATAATGGAATTGATACCTATGTATGAAGGGGGCTCTGATGTTAATAGATAGACGCGGAAAAGGGGAATGCGGTTGCGATACAATTGCGGAGAAGTATGTGTATAGTTTTTTTGAAATAAAGCTTGCAATGCATCTCCATACATGATATATTCTAAGTCCGGCCAAGAAGTACACATGCCGAGCTCGAAAAAGAAGTTAAAAAAAGAGCTTGACATTAAATAGCCGAACATGATATAGTATAAGAGTTGCTGCTGAGACATTAAACGGCGCCAACGAGAACTTGATCTTTGAAAACTGAACAACGAGTGAGTGGGAAATCACGTAAGTGAAATCCAAAATTAGAGAATTAATTTTCTCGTCAGATGTTTCAAAATGAGCATATCGCTCTTTTCAATACTAATTGGAGAGTTTGATCCTGGCTCAGGACGAACGCTGGCGGCGTGCCTAATACATGCAAGTCGAGCGGAGTTACTTTGAAAGCTTGCTTTCAAAGTAACTTAGCGGCGGACGGGTGAGTAACACGTAGGCAACCTGCCCTTCAGACTGGGATAACTACCGGAAACGGTAGCTAATACCGGATAATTTCTTTTTTCTCCTGAGAGAAGAATGAAAGACGGAGCAATCTGTCACTGAGGGATGGGCCTGCGGCGCATTAGCTAGTTGGTGGGGTAACGGCCCACCAAGGCGACGATGCGTAGCCGACCTGAGAGGGTGAACGGCCACACTGGGACTGAGACACGGCCCAGACTCCTACGGGAGGCAGCAGTAGGGAATCTTCCGCAATGGGCGAAAGCCTGACGGAGCAACGCCGCGTGAGTGATGAAGGTTTTCGGATCGTAAAGCTCTGTTGCCAGGGAAGAACGTCCGGTAGAGTAACTGCTACCGGAGTGACGGTACCTGAGAAGAAAGCCCCGGCTAACTACGTGCCAGCAGCCGCGGTAATACGTAGGGGGCAAGCGTTGTCCGGAATTATTGGGCGTAAAGCGCGCGCAGGCGGCTATTTAAGTCTGGTGTTTAAACCTTGGGCTCAACCTGAGGTCGCACTGGAAACTGGGTGGCTTGAGTACAGAAGAGGAAAGTGGAATTCCACGTGTAGCGGTGAAATGCGTAGATATGTGGAGGAACACCAGTGGCGAAGGCGACTTTCTGGGCTGTAACTGACGCTGAGGCGCGAAAGCGTGGGGAGCAAACAGGATTAGATACCCTGGTAGTCCACGCCGTAAACGATGAGTGCTAGGTGTTAGGGGTTTCGATACCCTTGGTGCCGAAGTTAACACAGTAAGCACTCCGCCTGGGGAGTACGGTCGCAAGACTGAAACTCAAAGGAATTGACGGGGACCCGCACAAGCAGTGGAGTATGTGGTTTAATTCGAAGCAACGCGAAGAACCTTACCAGGTCTTGACATCCCTCTGAATCTGCTAGAGATAGCAGCGGCCTTCGGGACAGAGGAGACAGGTGGTGCATGGTTGTCGTCAGCTCGTGTCGTGAGATGTTGGGTTAAGTCCCGCAACGAGCGCAACCCTTAACTTTAGTTGCCAGCAGGTAATGCTGGGCACTCTAGAGTGACTGCCGGTGACAAACCGGAGGAAGGTGGGGATGACGTCAAATCATCATGCCCCTTATGACCTGGGCTACACACGTACTACAATGGCCGGTACAACGGGAAGCGAAGCCGCGAGGTGGAGCCAATCCCATCAAAGCCGGTCTCAGTTCGGATTGCAGGCTGCAACTCGCCTGCATGAAGTCGGAATTGCTAGTAATCGCGGATCAGCATGCCGCGGTGAATACGTTCCCGGGTCTTGTACACACCGCCCGTCACACCACGAGAGTTTACAACACCCGAAGTCGGTGGGGTAACCCGCAAGGGAGCCAGCCGCCGAAGGTGGGGTAGATGATTGGGGTGAAGTCGTAACAAGGTAGCCGTATCGGAAGGTGCGGCTGGATCACCTCCTTTCTATGGAGAATCGTTCTCTGCAATGAGAACATTCAAATCGGAAGCTCAGCTTCCAAAACTCAGGTTTAGGCCTGTTACTCACTCGTTGCTCAGTTTTGAGAGTTTAAGCTCTCAAGTAAGACTTGATCCTTGAAAACTGGATACCGAAACGAATTTGCGTTTTAGAACATCTTTTAGCAACTTGTGCAAACAAGTAAATGTTATTAGTGAGATTTTTCTTTGGAAGAATCAAGGTTAAGCTAATAAGAGCACACGGAGGATGCCTAGGCGCCAGGAGCCGACGAAGGACGTGGCGAACAACGAAACTGCCTCGGGGAGCTGTAAGCAAGCTTTGATCCGGGGGTGTCCGAATGGGGAAACCCAGCTGTGGTAATTCGCAGTTACTCATTTCTGAATACATAGGAAATGTAGAGGCAGACCAGGGGAACTGAAACATCTAAGTACCCTGAGGAAGAGAAAACAATAGTGATTCCGTCAGTAGCGGCGAGCGAACGCGGAACAGCCTAAACCTAAGAGCTTGCTCTTAGGGGTTGTGGGACGTCTCACATGGAGTTACAAAGGAATATGGTAGGTGAAGAGGTCTGGAAAGGCCCGCGATAGAGGTAAAAGCCCTGTAACCTAAACTGTGTTCTCTCCGAGACGGATCCCGAGTAGTGCGGGGCACGTGAAACCCCGTATGAATCCAGCAGGACCATCTGCTAAGGCTAAATACTACCTGGCGACCGATAGTGAAACAGTACCGTGAGGGAAAGGTGAAAAGCACCCCGGAAGGGGAGTGAAATAGAACCTGAAACCGTGTGCTTACAAAAAGTCAGAGCCCTATTAATGGGTGATGGCGTGCCTTTTGTAGAATGAACCGGCGAGTTACGTTTAACATGCAAGGTTAAGCCGAGAAGGTGGAGCCGCAGCGAAAGCGAGTCTGAATAGGGCGAATTAGTATGTGGACGTAGACCCGAAACCGTGTGATCTACCCCTGTCCAGGGTGAAGGTGCGGTAACACGCACTGGAGGCCCGAACCCACGTACGTTGAAAAGTGCGGGGATGAGGTGGGGGTAGCGGAGAAATTCCAATCGAACTCGGAGATAGCTGGTTCTCCCCGAAATAGCTTTAGGGCTAGCCTCGGTATAAGAGTAGTGGAGGTAGAGCACTGATTGGGTGCGGGGTCCGCAAGGATTACCAAGCTCAGTCAAACTCCGAATGCCATATACTTATTGCCGGGAGTCAGACAGTGAGTGCTAAGATCCATTGTCAAAAGGGAAACAGCCCAGACCATCAGCTAAGGTCCCCAAGTGTGTGTTAAGTGGGAAAGGATGTGGAGTTGCACAGACAACCAGGATGTTGGCTTAGAAGCAGCCACCATTGAAAGAGTGCGTAATAGCTCACTGGTCGAGTGACTCTGCGCCGAAAATGTAACGGGGCTAAACACACCACCGAAGCTATGGCTAGATACTATGTATCTGGGGTAGGGGAGCGTTGTGTAGGGGTTGAAGGTGTACTGAAAAGAGCGCTGGACACTACACAAGTGAGAATGCCGGTATGAGTAACGAAAAGATCAGTGAGAATCTGATCCGCCGAAAGCCCAAGGTTTCCTGAGGAAGGCTCGTCCGCTCAGGGTAAGTCGGGACCTAAGGCGAGGCCGAAAGGCGTAGTCGAAGGACAACAGTTTGAAATTACTGTACCACCGTAATCCGCTATGAGCGATGGGGTGACGCAGGAGGGTAGTGACGCGGACTGATGGATGTCCGTCTAAGCAGTGAGGCTGATGTGTAGGCAAATCCGCACATCGATAAGGCTGGGCTGTGATGGGGAGCGAAAATTGTAGTAGCGAAGGTCATGATCTCACACTGCCAAGAAAAGCCTCTAGCCAGGAGAAGGTGCCCGTACCGCAAACCGACACAGGTAGGCGAGAAGAGAATTCTAAGGCGCGCGGAAGAACTCTCGTTAAGGAACTCGGCAAAATGACCCCGTAACTTCGGGAGAAGGGGTGCCCCGGTAGTGTGAATAGCACGAGGGGGCCGCAGTGAAAAGGCCCAAGCGACTGTTTAGCAAAAACACAGGTCTGTGCGAAGCCGCAAGGCGAAGTATACGGGCTGACGCCTGCCCGGTGCTGGAAGGTTAAGGGGAGTGGTTAGGGGTAACCCGAAGCTATGAACCGAAGCCCCAGTAAACGGCGGCCGTAACTATAACGGTCCTAAGGTAGCGAAATTCCTTGTCAGGTAAATTCTGACCCGCACGAATGGCGTAACGACTTGGGCGCTGTCTCAACGAGAGATCCGGTGAAATTTTAATACCTGTGAAGATGCAGGTTACCCGCGACAAGACGGAAAGACCCCATGGAGCTTTACTGCAGCTTGATATTGAATTTGGGTACGATCTGTACAGGATAGGTGGGAGCCGTAGAAATCGGAGCGCAAGCTTCGGTGGAGGCGCCGTTGGGATACCACCCTGATCGTATCTAGGTTCTAACCTAGTACCCTTACCGGGTACGGGGACCGTGTCAGGCGGGCAGTTTGACTGGGGCGGTCGCCTCCTAAAGAGTAACGGAGGCGTTCCAAGGTTCCCTCAGAATGGTTGGAAATCATTCGCAGAGTGCAAAGGCATAAGGGAGCTTGACTGCGAGACCTACAAGTCGAGCAGGGACGAAAGTCGGACTTAGTGATCCGGTGGTACCGCATGGAAGGGCCATCGCTCAACGGATAAAAGCTACCCTGGGGATAACAGGCTTATCTCCCCCAAGAGTCCACATCGACGGGGAGGTTTGGCACCTCGATGTCGGCTCATCGCATCCTGGGGCTGAAGTAGGTCCCAAGGGTTGGGCTGTTCGCCCATTAAAGCGGTACGCGAGCTGGGTTCAGAACGTCGTGAGACAGTTCGGTCCCTATCTGTCGTGGGCGCAGGAAATTTGAGAGGAGCTGTCCTTAGTACGAGAGGACCGGGATGGACGTACCGCTGGTGCACCAGTTGTTCCGCCAGGAGCATGGCTGGGTAGCTACGTACGGACGGGATAAGCGCTGAAAGCATCTAAGCGTGAAGCCCCCCTCAAGATGAGATTTCCCAATTAGTAA
Organism: Paenibacillus sp. FSL H7-0323; assembly: GCF_038002725.1. Classification (NCBI taxonomy): domain Bacteria; kingdom Bacillati; phylum Bacillota; class Bacilli; order Caryophanales; family Paenibacillaceae; genus Paenibacillus; species Paenibacillus sp. FSL H7-0323. The sequence goes on from NZ_JBBODB010000001.1 coordinate 5,878,449, forward strand.
GACCCCTTGAAGACGACGAGGTAGATAGGTTGGAGGTGGAAGTGCAGCAATGCATGGAGCTGACCAATACTAATCGGTCGAGGGCTTATCCTAAAAATACCCCAAAAAGTGAAGAAGAAGCTGCGAAGCTAATTCCGAATACTTTCCGGGGGCCCCGTAAGAAGGGCAAACGCAAATTCGTTTCGGATTCAGTTTTCAGGCGATTAAGCCTGAGCATTTACGCTGTAAATGCCCGTTTGGTGGCGATAGCGGAGGGGTTCCACACGTACCCATCCCGAACACGACCGTTAAGCCCTCCAGCGCCGATGGTACTTGGACCGAAGGGTCCTGGGAGAGTAGGACGCCGCCAAGCGGACAACCACATTACCCGTGGTATTTTTTTTGCCCTTAATATTAATATGTCTTAGAAGGGCCTTTAGCTCAGCTGGTTAGAGCGCACCCCTGATAAGGGTGAGGTCGGTGGTTCGAGTCCACTAAGGCCCACCATATTCCCTGATAGCTCAGTTGGTAGAGCACTCGACTGTTAATCGAGTTGTCACAGGTTCGAGTCCTGTTCGGGGAGCCATTTATGGAGAGGTGTCCGAGTTTGGCCGAAGGAGCACGATTGGAAATCGTGTAGGCGCCACAAGCGTCTCGAGGGTTCGAATCCCTCTCTCTCCGCCATAAAAATTATTAGCATGGCCCGTTGGTCAAGGGGTTAAGACACCTCCCTTTCACGGAGGTAACATGGGTTCGAATCCCATACGGGTCATATCATGGAGGCTTAGCTCAGCTGGGAGAGCATCTGCCTTACAAGCAGAGGGTCGGGGGTTCGATCCCCTCAGCCTCCACCATATTATTTTCACTGACGCGGGGTGGAGCAGCCCGGTAGCTCGTCGGGCTCATAACCCGAAGGTCGCAGGTTCAAGTCCTGCCCCCGCAACCAATTTACTCTTATACATTATGTTTAGGGATAAGCTGGTATGGTGAAAATGAATAGTATATACTAATTAATGACGCGGGGTGGAGCAGCCCGGTAGCTCGTCGGGCTCATAACCCGAAGGCCGCAGGTTCAAATCCTGCCCCCGCAACCAATTTACACTTATGCATTATGTCTATGGAACCGTGGTGTAGTTGGCCTAACATGCCTGCCTGTCACGCAGGAGATCGCGGGTTCGAATCCCGTCGGTTCCGCCATTTAGTTAATTATTATTGGGGATTAGCCAAGCGGTAAGGCAACGGACTTTGACTCCGTCATGCATAGGTTCAAATCCTATATCCCCAGCCATTTATGAGAGCCATTAGCTCAGTTGGTAGAGCACCTGACTTTTAATCAGGGTGTCGAAGGTTCGAGTCCTTCATGGCTCACCATTTTCTTTAAAGTGTGCGCGTGTGGCGGAATTGGCAGACGCACCAGACTTAGGATCTGGCGTTTCACGACGTGGGGGTTCGAGTCCCTTCACGCGCACCATGTTTTTGCGGACGTGGCTCAGCGGTAGAGCATCGCCTTGCCAAGGCGAGGGTCGCGGGTTCGATTCCCGTCGTCCGCTCCATATAGATTTTGCGCCCTTAGCTCAGCTGGATAGAGCGTTTGACTACGAATCAAAAGGCCGGGAGTTCGAATCTCTCAGGGCGCGCCATTTTTATTACTAAGCAGTTATAGTATTGTTAACGGGATGTAGCTCAGCTTGGTAGAGCACCTGGTTTGGGACCAGGGGGTCGCATGTTCAAATCGTGTCATCCCGATTTTATACCTTTGCGGGTGTAGTTCAATGGTAGAACTTCAGCCTTCCAAGCTGATAGCGTGGGTTCGATTCCCATCACCCGCTTATAAAGAGAAACACTTGCCGGTATTAGGCGGGTGTTTTTTTGTATAGTTAAGCACGTATGGATACAATAGGAACTAGAGATTTTATTTGAGGAGGGGCCAATGTTTGAATTTGAAGCAAGGTTAGTCAGACCAGATACGAATGGGAGTTGGACATATCTTACGGTTCCTTTTGACGCTGAACAAATATATGAAACTAAATCAAGGATACAAGTTAAAGGAAGCCTGAATGACATTCCCTATAGAGGAACACTCATGCCGCATGGTAATGGGAAACATTTTATGGTCGTGAAAAAAGAACTGCGAGACTTAGCCCATGCTCAACCTGGAGATATAGTTCGGGTGACAATGGAACAAGATCATCAATTGCGAGAGATAGAAGCTCCAGAAGATTTTCTGGACGCACTAAGCAGCAATGAGCAGGCAGAGGTATATTATAACAGCTTGGCTTATTCCTATCGGAAGGAATATGTGAGCTGGATCGAAGGGGCGAAAAGACCGGAAACCAGAGCAGCAAGGATCCAGAAGTCAGTTAATAAGCTGGAAGAAGGTTTGAGGCTTAAATAATAGAACAGCGTCCTCCTCCTTAATATCTGGAAAGGGACGCTGCTGTAGCGGGTATATAAGGAATCGTCCTTATATAAGAACGCCTACTTCACCATTATTCACGAACTTAATGCTTTCGATCTTCACCTCTAGTTGACCTGAAGGAATCGCTAGCTGACAAGTACTGCCGAGCTCAGCCAGCAGCAGCTGCATGCCTATAGGTGACAACATAGAAATCTTGTTATCGTTAGGTTCTGCTTGGTTAGGAAATACGATGGTATAGATATCTGTAGTATTATCGTCCAAGTAACGAAGCTGCAGCTGACTTCCGATAAAGACCTGTGAATTTAAATCTTCACCATTGAACTCAGTTAGTAATTGTTCCAGCTCGGAGCAATAACGGGATAACAGCGTTTCAGCGTTGCTTCTATCCTTGCTCCGTACCGGAAAGTATTGATTTAAAAATGCGATTTTTTCCTCATCAAAATAGATAAGCTGCTGAAGCAGCTGTGTCCGTGAGCCTTCATAGATAAGACTATGGTTCATAGTAGATTTCACCCCCTCTAAGTAGCACATTCCTTGTAAACCTGTTATGGTGTGTTGCCATCTTAAAATCCCTCCTATACAAATAGAGGTCCCCCAATGGAGACCTTCTGATCAGTATACCAGCTTCTATTTGTAAATCCAATCCATTTTAAAAGGGGAATTAAAACCTTCTAAATATTGTAATGAAAACCTTTGACTATTACATACTTGGGTGCTATGATAGGCTGATGCATAGGCATTTCGTAGAAAACTGCGAAATGCCTATACTGTATTTTGAAGATATTTTTACATTAATTGTTACCTGGGGAGTGATACGCCATGTACATTTCGTTGAGTTCACATATAGATTCCAGAACTATAAAATAACTACTTAATTTATTAAAGGAGGAGATCAGGATGATTCAAGTTAAAGAGTTTGTAGATGCTGACAATTCTTATGCAGAGAATAAAGCTAATGAGTTCCTGGCAGGACTACGGGAGGAACAGATTGTGAATATCTGTTACGGTTCGGTAGTTAAATCATCACGTGATGGGGCAGAGCACCAAAGAACCACTATACTGGTCGTGTATAAGACAAATGAAAGGCAATAACTGGAACACGTTTTTTTCATGTCTATCCATTGTCTCCACGCTGGGCGTTGTGATTGTCATCATTTATTATGTTTTCAGCTAATTAGCAAAAAGAGGACCTTTCCCATCTACGGGCAAAGGTCCTCTTTAGTTTATAAGTGCATTTACAATCTTACATTCCGTCTGGTACAGATAAACCCAAACCGGATGCGATACGCTGTCCCAAGTCTGGATCAGCTTTAAAGAAATGCTCAATCTGGAGACGTTTGATATCGTTACTTTCAACAGGAGTCATAGCGCCAACGATATTTTGAACTAGACGGGTACGTTCTTCTTCAGACATTAGACGGTACAAGTCACCTGGTTGTGTATAGTGATCGTCACTATTGTAGGAGACACTATCCGCATAACCAGAGACTTCGAACGGCGATGTTTTATGCTGCGGTGATTCTTTAGGTCCTCCTAAGCTGTTAGGCTCGTAATAGGCACCGGAACCGCCATTGTTGCCCAAGGCCATACCACCATCACGTTGATAGTTCTTCACTTCTACTTTTGGACGGTTGATAGGTAAACTGTTATGGTTGGGACCAACCCGGTGACGGTGTGCATCACCATAAGCGAACAGACGGCCTTGTAGCAATTTATCAGGCGAAGCTTCAATACCAGGAACGAAAGAGCCGGGGGAGAATGTAACTTGTTCTACTTCAGCAAAGTAGTTCTCCGGATTGCGATCCAATACCATACGTCCAACCTCGATTAACGGATAATCTTTTTGCGACCAGACCTTTGTTACATCAAATGGATCAAAACGGTAAGTCTTCGCATCCTCGATTGGCATAATTTGCACGTAGAGCTTCCAAGCAGGGAAATCTCCTTTATCAATAGCATTAAACAAGTCCTCTGTATGATAATCCGGGTTTTCCCCAGCGATTTTGGCAGCAAGGTCTGCATCTAGATTCTTAATGCCTTGTTCTGTTTTGAAATGGTATTTCACCCAGACTGCATTGCCCTCGGCATTTACCCACTTGAAGGTATGGCTACCGAACCCATGCATATGTCTCAGCGTAGCTGGAATTCCGCGATCCGACATCAAAATCGTTACCTGATGCAGAGATTCAGGCGATAAAGACCAGAAGTCCCATACAGCATTCGGGTTCTTCAGATGTGTCTGTGGATCACGTTTCTGTGTATGAATAAAGTCCGGGAATTTAATCGCATCACGAACGAAGAATACAGGCGTATTGTTACCTACGAGATCATAGTTTCCTTCTTCAGTATAGAACTTCACGGCAAATCCACGAGGGTCGCGTACGGTATCAGCAGAACCTAATTCACCAGCTACAGTAGAAAAACGAATGAACAACGGTGTACGTTTGCCTACTTCAGACAAAAAGTTAGCTTTTGTGTATTGGGTTAGATCTTTTGTAACTTCAAAATACCCGTGAGCGCCAGCACCTTTAGCATGAACGACACGTTCAGGAACACGTTCTCTGTTAAAGTGGGCTAATTTCTCAAGCAAATGGACATCTTGCAGTAAAGTGGGACCGCGGTCACCGGCTGTCATTGAATTCTGATTGTCGCCTACTGGAGCACCCCAGCTGGTTGTAAGATTATTATTATTGGAGCTCATTAATAGAATCACCTCATGAGATTTGATTTTAGATTTAGTATAAGTTCTATATTAATGTTTTTTAGAGAAATTGCAACACTTTTTAAATAATTGACTCATTACAATATGTGGTAATCGTCAATACATCGTTGGCACATTCAGATATATATGATAGACAAAGTGATTAATTGCTTAGCAGAATTAAAAAAGAAACAGCGCATCCCTACCATCACTGAAGGGGTGCGCTGCATTTTTTGATATAGAAGATATTCGGTTCTTGTACTTAGGCTTTAATGTACATTCTGTTGTAATATTCATCTAACATTCTTTTGGTGGCAAACTCCGTACGGGTGGTTTCGATACTCTTTTTCATCATTTGTACCCACTGTTCACGATTCTCGTAAAAGGTTGGGAGCACACGTTTCAATAAGGTGTTGTACAGTGCATCACTATCATGCTTATCCAGAACCTCAAAGTCTGTAGTTTCGAAGCCGTCTCCAATCTGCCAGCCATTCTCGCCATCGATGCAGGCTTCCGGCCACCAGCCATCCAGAATAGAACAGTTCAATACACCGTTCATAGCTGCTTTCATCCCGGAGGTGCCGCTGGCTTCCAATGGTCTGCGTGGATTGTTGAGCCAAATATCAGCACCGCGCGTCAGCTGGGCACCAATCGTCATATCGTAATTCTCGAGGAACACAACACTCTTTGGATACTTTTTCATCATCGCTACTAGGTTACTGACGATTTTTTTACCGTTATCATCGAGTGGGTGCGCTTTGCCGGAGAATACAATTTGTATCTTTCCAGACTCCAGATAAGGTTCGATAATTTCTGGCTGCGAGAAGATCAGGTCGCTTCGTTTATATGGAGCTGCTCTGCGTGAGAAGCCGATGAGTAAATTGTCAGCATTTAAGCTAATGCCGGAACGTTCTTTGATGAACTGGATCAGTTCGCCCTTGATCTCTTTATGCACTGCCCATAAGTCTCCATCCTGTTCGTAGGCTTGCGTCATTCTATCATCTACCCAGGTAGGAGTATGGATGGCATTAGTAATGCCTATAATTTCTGATCTTCCGGCTACTTCCTTCCACATTTTATTAGCCGTATCGGCGTGTAGCTGGGCTACTGCGTTGGAAATACGTGATAGTCTTAGACCTGCAACCGTCATATTAAATGGCTCGCCGCCGATCCGCTCCATCTGGTCACGGGTTAAGCCGTTGAACGCACTCATATACTCAAGTCGGTCGAGAGGATGGGTTTCGTTGCCTTCTTTGATTGGTGTGTGGGTAGTGAATACGACTTCTTCGCGAGTGGCTTTCCACGCTTCTTCGAAGGTATGGCCTCCGGACATTTTTTCACGGATTAGCTCGATAGCCGCTAGAGCCGCATGACCCTCATTGAAGTGATAGACATCAATAGGGATTTGCAACGCACGCATAGCTTTGACTCCACCAATCCCAAGCACGATCTCTTGTGCGATCCGTTCTTCGCCGAACCAGCCGTACAATTGGCCTGTGATCCAGGCATCATTATTCTCGGGAATATCCGTATCCAGTAAATACAATGTGCTGTTGCCAAAATAATCAGTTTTCCATACTTTGCATACCACATCGGTTTTTCGGACTTTAACAGTTACCTTAACCCCTGTATCTTCAAGAAACTCATAAACATAATTGTGATAGGAGTCGTACGGATTGCCATTGGCATCAATCTTTTGGTCCGTGTAACCTTGTTTCCACTTCAGCCCAATAGGGATGATAGGGGCGTTGATATCTTTTGCACCCTTGATGTAGTCTCCGGCAAGAATGCCCAGACCTCCGGCATACATTTTGAAATCGGAATGCAGCCCGTACTCCATACTAAAATAAGCGACTGACGGTAATTTTTGTTCGTTCACTTGATAAGCCTCCTAATCACGGATTAGATTAAATTGCAGTGAAGCTGCGGGCATTATCTTAGGTGCAAACGTTTGCTCAAAATAGTGCAGGCAATCATTGTGGAAGCGATTGCACCACTATTCTAGCACACTCGATGAATAAAAGCATAACGTCAATTTGGTGAAAACAACCATTTTGAATCCAATTGAGCGGAATTGATTGATAAAGTGGACAGAAGCCCCTAAGATAAAGAGATTGAAGAAATAATTAATGGTGGTGTCTAAGTTGGATATAGTTGTGATTGGAAGCTTGAATATGGATATGGTGGTACGTACAAACCGGTCACCAAATGCAGGAGAAACCCTGATTGGACAAGCCTTTGCTCTATCTCCTGGCGGAAAAGGGGCAAATCAGGCCGTTGCCGCAGCACGTCTGGGTGCAGAGGTTAGTATGATCGGAAGAGTTGGAAAAGATACCTTTGGTAGCGAAATGCTGGAGATTATCAGGAATGAAGGCATTCATATAGAGCATATTTCTGTAAGTGAACATGAGGCAACAGGAGTCGCCTCAATCGTTATTGAAGAAGATGGAGAAAATCGGATTATCGTGGTACCTGGAGCGAATATTGAGCTTACGGTAGAGGATATTCAGGCATTGGAGGCTGTGATTAGCCAGGCTAAGATCATTGTGCTGCAGCTTGAAATGGATCTGGCGATGAGTGAGCAGGCGATTGCGATTGCCCATCGTAAGGGGATTCCGGTCATCCTTAATCCTGCACCAGCTAGAGTGCTAAAGGATGAGATGCTGGCTCAGGTATCTTACCTGACACCTAATGAGACGGAAGCCGGGATTTTGTCCGGAATGACTGTGGATAGCGCAGAGACTGCTGAGCAGGCAGCCCGTATTTTGCTGCAAAAAGGAGTACAGAACGTAATTGTAACCTTGGGTTCAAAAGGTGCCCTGATTGTGAATACTGAAGGTGCCAAGGCTGTTCCAGGCTTCCCGGTAAAGGCGGTAGATACAGTTGCTGCCGGTGACTCATTTAATGGCGCATTAGCCCAGCAGCTGGTCATAGGGAAGACCTTGGAGGAAGCCGTGAGCTTCGCTAATGCTGTAGGTGCATTGGCTGTAGGGAAAGAAGGGGCGATCCCTTCATTGCCGCAGTTGTCCGAGGTCGAGCAATTTCTAAAACTTAAATCGCTGTAGAATAGACAGTACAGGATATTCAAGATCTATACTAGATGAGATAGGATAAGGAGCTTAAATAATGAGCAGAACAGTAACCGTTAAAAATGTGATCATCGGCGAAGGAATCCCTAAGATATGTGTTCCGCTAATTGGAGCGACCTTGTCTGAGCTGAAGCAGGAAGCGGAAGCGCTGAAAGTACTGCAACCTGATTTGGTGGAGTGGCGGACGGATTTTTTTGCTGAAGTGGAAGACGTTGCAGCTGTAAAGAACGCACTAAGCGAAATCTGTTCTGTGATTCCAGATCTGCCGCTGATTTTTACTTTTCGGAGTGCAAAAGAAGGCGGAGAGAAGCAAGTCAGCACGGAATATTACACAGCACTGAATAAAGCTGCTGCCGAGAGCGGTCTAGTAGATATAATAGATGTTGAACTATTTAATGATGAGCAGGATGTAAAGCTACTGGTCGAAGCTGCTCATGCTCATAACGTGTCTGTCATTATTTCAAATCATGATTTTCAGGGTACACCTCCTAAAGAGGAGATCATCTCACGGTTATGCAAGGCGCAGGAGCTTGGCGGGGATTTGCCCAAAATTGCCGTTATGCCCCAAGATGCAGGCGATGTGCTAACTTTGCTGGAAGCTACACACATCATGAAGGAAAAATATGCAGACCGTCCGATTATAACGATGTCTATGGCGGGAGCCGGGGTGATCAGCCGTTTGGCAGGTGAAGTTTTTGGTTCAGCGCTTACCTTCGGAGCTGCACATAAACCTTCTGCACCTGGCCAGGTAGCTGTCGCTGAGCTTCGGAATACATTGTCGCTGCTGCACCGCAGTCTGTGATTTCTGCTGATTGCTATTGCCTCAAAAAAAAGGCATCCGGAGTATCCGGATGCCTTTTTCTATTTTAAAATATTGTTCGTGCGCTTACGCATTTTTTCCCGTATATACATGTACGGCATCTCTTAGAAACGCAGCGAGTCCAGGGCGGCGTTTGTCATAGTATTCGGTAAAACGTTCATCATCAACATACAATTGTGCAACACCAGCATGAGCTTCTTTGGAATAGGAATTCCAGTAGAAGGAGAGCCACTCACGGTGTAGGTCTGCACTTTTTTGTGCTAATACACTGGCAGGATCTCCATGCTCCATTGCTTGCAAGAGTGTTTCGAACATCTCTTCCTCAAGCTGTTGTATAGCGGCATATTGATCTTCTGTCATTCCTTTAAGCTTTTGGTTGGATTGATTAATGGTGTCATCTCCGTATTTCTCCCTTATTTCTTGGCCATATTTCTTTTCGTTGTCATCTACCAGCTTTTGTTTAAAGCCTTCGAATTTTTCAGTATCACTCATGGTAATTCTCCCTTCTTTTTGAGCCAGCGTCTTTTCGACGTTAGCGATTAATAGATCTAATTGCTGTCTTTTTTCCAGTAGCTTGTCATGATGCTCCCGCAGCGCTTTGGCTCCGTCGAATGAGGGCTCTGTCATAATAGCCTTGATACGTTCCAGACTTAAGCCAAGCTCCCGATAAAATAAAATTTGCTGTAGTAGATCTACTTCGGTACGGCCATAGATACGATACCCCGAAGAGTTGATTCTCGCCGGCTTAAGAATGCCAAACTCATCGTAGTAGCGCAGGGTCCGTGTGCTGATTCCAGCTAACTCTGCGAGCTTCTGCACTGTGTATTCCGTAGTATCACCTCCTACAAATCAAATGTACACCTTTACGTAACGTGAAGGTCAAATGGTTTTTTTAGCATATCCAAAACAGCGGCAGCTACCCTCTGAATGATCATGGGGAAGTCTGCCGCTGCTATGAATAAGTCTATAATGTTGAGCTATGTTGAGCTTTGCTGCTGCTTGAATTTATTTATGACCCATTTGTGCTGTGAAATAATTGTGCAATTCCTCCAGCTTACGAGGGTCCGCAAGGGTTGCTTTGTCTGAGAAGTAGTGTTCAACGACAAGGTCCCAGGTAGGTACAATTTTTTGTGAGGTCATAGCCTTTATGGCTACCTTAACTGTTTTGCGTTCTTTGGCATTGGAGAAGGTATCTACGTAATGCTGTGAACGCTCAAAATCCAGATCCTTAAACACGGCGCGGAAGATCTCTGACGTCATCCGTGCATCATCCAGCGCCCGGTGTGCAGATCCAGTAGGCTCAAGCTCAAACAATGCCATCGCGCTTTCCACGCTGACATCATTGCTAAGACCACGCGCACGAAGAACTCCTTTGAGCAAATCGAAATACGTAGCGGACATCCAGTAGGATTCGTCCATCTTGTGCATGCGCACATCCTGAATGATTCGCTTCATGTCTTCGCCACCCCAGGTAAGCAGCAGAACTCCGTCTGTACTTAGATCAAGCCACTCTCTAAAAGCAGTGATGACTTTGGGGAAGCGGGCGGCAATATCGATTTCCTCTTGAGGGATACCCGTTTTTTTCTTAATAAAGGAATTTAGGGTGGAGAAATATATAGGTTTGATCAAGGAAGAAAATTCATCCTTATACTGCAGTGAAGAGTCTAACCGGACGGCTCCAATCTCAATGACCTCCATAGGGTGCTCGCTGGCAAACTTACGGCCGTTGAATTCGATGTCCAGAATAATATAATCCACAGGTACTTGCCTCCGTTTCCATGACTGACGCTGTAGTGCTTAATACGTCGACTTCTCTATTTTAACAAAAAAAGTGATGTAATGGGGAATATGGAGACAAGCTAATATTTGCACAAAAAAATGAACCAGCGTAACATCTGCGCACTGGTTCATTTAATCACTATTAAAATTTAATCCTATAAAAGATTAATGTCCTGAATCGGCAGCAGGTTCAGGCATATGAATCGGCTGTTCATTTATAACGGATCCGTCATCAAGACGAAGCCAGGTATTGAAGTCTTGAGTGCCTTTGACCAGTTCGATGACGCGTGCTCCCCGCATAAAGCCTTCTTTTCCATAAGTATTGTAGCCGGTAGCACGGCCATAAGAAAGACGTATGCCATACAGGCTGCCGCTAAAATCGTTGATATGGTCATGTCCGCAGAAGGTGCCAAGCACATCACCCATTTCCAGCAAAGCCGAGAATAAGCCCGAGTTCACCTCAGGTGAGCATACACGCTCAAACTTATGCCCATGACAGACTTGTGTAGACCAGACATCCCGATATTCGGGAATTGGAATATGGAAGAAAGCCAAGGCAGGCAGCCTGTTCTCAGCAGTCTTCGGATTCAGCCGCGCAGATTCAGCCGTCAGCCAGTTGATCTGATTCCGCCCAACCCAATTGTAGCCCGGGATATCCTCATATTCGGAGTAGCCGCCAGAGTCCAGAAAATACAAAATAGCAGCCGAGTGGTCTTCCTGATCTTTAATTTCAAGAGTGTAATTGCCCGAGCCTTCCAGCTCTTCTGGACCGGCTTCGGTCAGGCAGTGGGGATGTTCCAGGGCAATTTGCATCAGTTCACTCTTTGAAATCAGAGTTTCTGTGTCATGGTTGCCAAATACAAAGGTCCAAGGGATGCCGGATCTCTCCACGGCAGCGACAGCCTCACGAAAAGCTTGTGCGGGGTGCTCGCATGCCTTGTTTCCCGGTGATACAGGACCCGTGTAAATAAGATCTCCCGTGAAAACCACAAGATCAGGTTGTTCCGCATCCAGAATGCGTTCCATCAGTGCCTCGGTAAGCTGATCCTCAGCTCTTCCATCCATCCAGTGCAGATCTGTAAATTGTACGATTTTAAAAGTGCCATCTTGCTGAAATGATAAACTGTGTCTCATTAGAATAATCTCCCTTACTATCGAATATTGAATAGCAAGCTGTGGAGGCGCCAACCACTCATTGCGCCAAGAGGGCGTTGAGGGATGACGTCGTTAGAAGCATAGCTATACGCAGGTCAGCCGATCCAGATCCGCTGAGTGCAATGATCTCCAGAGTTTCTACCGATCATAATATCATATTCCCCAGGCTCGAAGACCAACTGATCGTCTTTTCCGTAGAACATTAACATTTCTCTGGTGATTTCGAAGGAAACCACCTGTTTCTCATGCGGTGCGAGTGTAATCTGCTGGAAGCCTTTCAGTTCCTTGACCGGGCGCACGACACTTGCGCTGACGTCGTGGATGTAGAGCTGAACGGTTTCCTTGCCGGCGATGTCCGAAGTATTCTCAACTTCAATGGAGGCAACCACCCGATCCGCAGCTTCAACATTGAAGCTGTTGTAAGCAAACTTGGAATAGCTCAGGCCATAACCAAAACAGAACAGCGGGTCATTCGGGCAGTCCAGATAACGGGTCACATAACGCACATTAGGATACATAGGATCATAAGGACGTCCCGTTTGATAAGCATTGTAGTAGACAGGAATTTGCCCAACCGAGTAGGGGAAGCTCATCGATAAACGTCCGGAAGGATTATAATCTCCGAACAGCACATCGGCCAGCGAATTTCCTGACTCTGTACCCAGAAACCAAGCCTGCAGCAGAGCGTCGCTGGCATCAAGAACGGGTTTCAGCTCCAGTGGTCTGCCGCTGAATACAATGGTGACGACCTTTTTTCCGGTATCCTTCAGACGCCAGATCAGCTTCTCCTGATTGGCTGATAGGCGGAGATTGGATTTGCTTCCGCCTTCCCCGGTATCCTGCTGGTTCTCACCGACAGCGGCGAGAATTACATCACAATCCTTCAGCGCCTGGTAGGCGTCTTCAATTTCATCCTCCACATCAAAAACACCCTCAAGCATGCTTCCGAGCTCACCAGTCATGGCCGTAAAAATATTTTCGGCAGATGTTTTTTGCGAAAGGCCGGTGTAGAGTGATACAGCCGGATCTTTTTCTGTCCCGGCCCAACCGCCCAGCACATGAATGGAGGTGGCGAAAGGACCAGCCAGACCAATCTTCATGCCACGTTTAAGGGGCAAAGCATCATTGTCGTTTTTGAGCAGTACAACTGAGCTAGCTCCAAGCTCCCGTGCGGCCTGCAGATGCTCCGCGCTAGGTTTCGGAGCCTCATCCACCAGCGGATCTGCATCCTTAAATGGATTATCGAACAAGCCAAGCGCGTCCTTGAGCTCAAGCACCCGGATAACAGCTTCATCGATCAAGGCGATATCAAGCTTTCCTTCCTCGACCAGAGCAGCGCCGTGGTTTAGATAGTGAGTGGACATCATCTCAATATCCAGCCCAGCAGCCAGACTTTTCTCGGCTGCCTCACGGCCATCTATCGCGGCGCCATGGGGAATCAGCTCATTAACGGAATTGAAATCGGCGATGGTAACGCCGTTGAAGCCCCATTCTTCCCGTAAAATCCCGCGAAGAAGCTCGGAATTACCACTTGCCGGGATACGGTCAATGGTATTAAATGCGGCCATCACCATGGCCACACCAGCATCTACGGCAGCCTTATAGGCTGGCAGGTAGAACTCACGCAATACGCCGGAAGACATATCCACCGTGTTGTATTCCCGTCCGCCTTCGGGAGCACCGTAACCAGCGAAATGCTTCACACAGGCAGCGATGCGTCCTTTTTCTTTTAGGTCCTTGCCCTGATAACCCCGCACCATACTTTCGGTGACACGGGCATTCAGATAGGGATCCTCACCAGATGTCTCCATGACGCGTCCCCAGCGCGGGTCGCGTACGAGATCAGTCATGGGCGAGAAGGTGACGTGAATGCCGGCAGCCGCACTCTCCTTGGCGGCGATTTCAGCAAACCTTTCACAGGCTTCAAGGTCAAAGCTGCTGCCCATGGCCAGCGGAATCGGGAGGATGGTCCGGTAGCCGTGAATGACATCCGCCATGAAGAGCAGAGGAATCTTTTGTCGGCTGGTTTGCAAATGTCGGGTCTGTTGCTCGATTACATTCCGGGCTCCAATACCATTCAGAACACTTCCGATGCTCTCCATTACCTGCGGCTTAATATTCAGTTCCTTAAATGGTCCGGTTAAATCCACGGTATCGTCCAAACCCCAATAGTGAGGACCTAGCTGGGTTAATTGGGCCAGCTTTTCGTCCAGGGTCATATCGTTCACAAGATCTTGGATAAACGTTTTAGTCATGGTTAACTCCTTCCTCGTGAGCGCATTGAAAGTTAGTTTGTTAAATAGATGTGTAGTTCCCCGCCGGGCAGCGTAAGCATGATTTTATTAGCAAAACTTACGTTAGATAGGCGACTAAGGATGGGAGTGAACCGTTTACTCTCCTGGCACACAGCTCCGAGATGCGGAATGGGCCTGAGCTATAATCAGGTTCATTTGTTGTGAAAATCATAGCATTTCTCTCTTCGGATACAGGGCTGAGGCATAAATTAAATCAGAAGAGGATTGCATCATTAAGATGTTACATATGGAGACTGACATGTCTATGAATGAAAAGTATAAAAACGTTTCCACAAACGATACACCTCGATATTAGTCTGAACACCAAAAAAAGTCAATCGCCTTTGGAAAAACAGCTAATTTATATTTTTTTACGTGAAATATGTAACTTTAGTACTTGTAATTCAAAAATAAAATGAATTGACAGCGCATACATTTTGGGAGTATGCTTCTCACACAGAGAGTTTTACAGAAACACTGGAAACGTTTCTACAACACTCGATACACTTTTTTATGAAGGTTGGGCAAACTGTTTTTATTCTGGCTGCTGGACAAGAAAGGAAGGTAATTTATGCATGTGACTGAATGCATCTTTCAAATTGGAGGTGGGCACTTTGGCGAGACTGAAGCTTGTGGGTGGAAACATTGTTCGGGAAGTCATTAAGAACAAAGTTCTTTTTCTAATGTTGCTGCCTGTAATCGTATATTTCGTTATCTTTCACTATGCTGTAATGCCTGGAGCTTACGTCGCATTTGTAGATTACAAGCTCAATAAGGGGATTTTTGGAAGTAACTTTATCGGCCTTAAGAACTTTGAGTTTCTGGTTCAAAATGGGGATCTATGGAATATTACCAAGAATACGCTGCTCTATAATATCGTCTTTCTAGCTTTAGGTAATATCATTCAAATAGTATTTGCCATTATGTTGTCTGAGATCTCAGGCAAGTGGTTCAAAAAAATATCACAATCCGTTATCCTGTTACCGAATTTCATCTCCATGGTTATCGTCGGTGTGTTTGCCTACAATATATTCAATTTCAATTCCGGGTTTATCAATACGATGTTAACTGGAATGGGGCTAGACCGTTACGAGTTCTATTCCGATCCGGGCATCTGGAAATATATTATTGTGGCTTTCAAGATCTGGGCGGGTACCGGATATGGAATGATTGTTTATCTGGCAACGATCACAGGGATTAATCATGATCTGTACGAGGCTGCTTATATGGATGGAGCGACTACCTGGCAGCGAATCCGTTATATGACCTTGCCGATTCTGAAGCCAACCTTTATTCTGCTTCTACTGTTCGGTATGGGTGGAATTCTCAAGGGATCCTTTGACCTTTTCTATAATCTGATCGGTACGAACTCTGTACTGTATCCGCAGACAGATATCATCGATACCTATGTCTTCCGTTCACTGGTGGGACAATTCAACTTCTCTATGGGTGCCGCAGTGGGCTTCTACCAATCCTTATTCGGTCTGATCCTGGTGCTTGTAGTTAACTTTATTGTACGCAAGGTAGAACCGGACAGCGCTTTGTTCTAAGACTAGACACGAAACAGGGGTGATAAATATGGAAAAGAGTACAATCAAACAGGATTCCGGAAGCATTCTCATAAAAGCAGTCAGTTATATCTGTATCGCTATCTTTGCGCTATTCTGTTTATTTCCCTTCGCGTTGATGATCTCCTCATCGTTCATGAACGAGCAGGAAATTGTTCGTGAAGGCTACAAGCTGCTGCCGAAGGCATTTTCCTTTAAGGCTTACGAGATGCTATTCAACAACTCTACTCAGCTGGTGAATGCTTATCAGGTAACTATCTTCATCACCGTAGTGGGTACGGTACTCGGACTGTTTATGATGTCGATGGCCGGATTCGTGCTCAACCGTAAGGATTTCAAGTACCGCAACTTCTTTTCCTTCTTGATTTACTTTACAACACTATTCAGTGGCGGCTTGATTCCAACATACATCCTGATGGTTAAGCACCTGCATATGAAGGACAGCTTATTCGCCATGATTCTTCCGGGTGTAGTTGGTGCATGGTCCATTTTCCTGATGCGTAATTTCATGAAGGCGATTCCGGATTCCTTATATGAATCCGCTACCATTGACGGTGCTGGCGACTTTCGCATCTATTGGCGGATATTTATTCCGCTGGCGGTTCCATCCTTGGCTACTATTGGGCTTTTCTCAGCACTAGGCTTTTGGAATGAGTGGTATAACGGGATGTTGTATATTGACAGTCCGACGAAATATCCGCTCCAATACTTTTTGCAGCGAATGGTCAATCAGACGAACTTAGGAGCGCTAATCAACTCGGGAGCGGTCATCAATACTGCTGATCTTCCGACGCAATCCATCAAGATGGCTACAGCTGTGCTGGCCACTGGACCGATTATTCTTCTGTATCCATTTGTACAGCGTTATTTCGTAACAGGCCTCACCATCGGGGCTGTAAAGGGTTAATGGACGCAATCTTCTTTTCGAAGAGCGTTTATTATAAATGAAAGTTTCATAAATAGAAGAGAAAAGGGAGGCTTACCTAAATGAAAGGTAAAAAGATCGCGTCTTCTTTAATTGCTGTCCTCATGCTTACTGGAGCACTGACAGCCTGCACATCCAAGAACAACAATGAGCCGAGTAATGATCCGGCAGCCACGAAAGCTCCAGAGGCTTCAGCCAATGCAGGCGGAGTGGATACTTCCAAGGAAGCTAAGCTGGTGTACTACCTGTGGGGCAGCGAAGGAGTTAAAAATAAAGAAATCCTCGCTGAGATTAACAAGAAGCTCAAGGCTGATCTAAACGCTACGATTGAAGTGAAGTATATTGACTGGCCGGATATCGCTACTAAGTACCCGCTGCTATTTGCTTCAGGCGAAGAATTTGATATGTCGCATGCATCTCCCGGAGCTCCGGTGTCTTATTTCACATTGGCTAGTGAAGGCGCTCTAGTGGACCTTACAGATATGCTGGATAAAGTTGCTCCTAAGCTAAAAGCGGAAATCCCGGAAAGTGTGTGGGAGAATACAAAATACAAAGGCAAAATTTATGGTGTACCAAGTCTTTATAGCGAATACACACCTGCCGGTTATGCCTATCGTTCTGACTTGCTGAAGAAATATGGAATGGACAAAATCACTTCCATTGATGATATGGTTAAATACATGGATAATGTGGTTGCTAATGAGTCCTTCCCACCAATTAACGGCAAGGCAGAAGATGCAGCCAATATGTTCAGAATGCTCGTAGATACTACAGGGATGTGGCTTAACGCTCCTGGTATATCTTTGAATGAGCTGAATCTTGTGACCAAAAGTCCAGAGGACTACAAGACCGTCTTCCATCCAGCCTTCACTCAGGAATTTGAAGATTGGGCTGTGAAGATGCGTGAATGGGCGGATAAGGGTTACTGGAGTAAAGATGTGCTGTCTGCGACCCTAGGCAGCAAGGATAACTTCAGAGCAGCTAACTCCGCAGGTTATTTGACTCATGCTCAGGACTGGATCGGCCAATACGGTGCGGATTTGAAGGCGCAACCGGAATCAGATCCTTACTTCTTTACTTTTGCGGAAGCTAATAAGAAGATCAAACGTAAGATGGGCGTTGACAACTCGACTGTAATCAGCACGAACTCAGCTAATCCAGAGCGCGCTCTGATGGTGATCGAGAAGTTCATGACCGATGAAAGCTACTACAACCTCATCCAAAACGGTATTGAAGGCAAACAATATGTGATGGAAAATGGTGTTAAAAAGCAGCCTGCAGGCTTCAACGATAAAACGGACGGCGGAGGTTTCGCTGCTTGGTCACTTCGTAATGACAAATTCGTAGTTCCTACGGATACAGAAAACCCAATCCGTAACTCCTTATTCGCAGAATGGGATAAAGTGGCTATCGATGATCCTTACAATGGCTTCAGCTTTGATCCAACAAATGTTACAACTGAAATTGCTTCGATTTCCAACGTGAATTCACAGCTTGGTATTCAATTGATGCTTGGTAAAACAAGCAAAGATCCAAAAGCAGCTGTTGCAGAGTACCGCGATCAGCTGAAAAAAGCAGGAGTTGACAAGGTCATTGCCGAAGTAGAGAAGCAATTGGCTGCGTTTGTTCCTGTCAACTAAAGAAAGTTAAGGGGTGTAAGGGAGCTATAATTCGATATAGCTCCTTTACCCATAAATGGGGGAGTAAAGTGGATGTAAATATCAAGGATATCGCGCGGATTTCCGGTGTGGGCATCTCGACGGTCTCCAGGGTAATCAATAACAAGGGACCGGTGAGCAAGTCTACACGTGAGAAAGTGATGAGTGTGGTTAAGGAATACAATTATATTCCCAATTCCAACGCGCGGAATTTGAAAACTACACAATCTAAGAACATTGCACTTATGGTCAAGGGGATTACCAATCCTTTTTTCTCTAATATGATCAGAGAAATTGAACGGCAGGTCAATCTGCGGGGCTACCCGTTTCTTATCCAGCAGGTAGAGGATGGGACCGATGAAATCAATGCTGCAATTCAACTGGTGAAGGAGAAGAATCTGTGCGGGATTATCTTCATGGGTGGAACCTATGATCATTCTGAAGAGAAGTTCAAACAACTGACGGTTCCGTTTGTGCTGACAACGATCACCTCAACGCAGGAGGTGAACCCGCTTATTTTTTCCAGCGTTATTATCAATGAAACGAAGGAAGCCTATAAGGCTACCAATTATTTGATCTCATTAGGTCATACGAATATCGGCTTTTTAGCCAAGTCTCCATTATTGGATGAAACCACGGGCAACCGGCGGTATTTAGGCTACAAAAAAGCACTCGAAGAGCAGGGTCTGCCCTATGATTCAGGGTTGGTTGAGGATTGTGAATACAGTCCCAGCTCGGGATTTAATGCTGCGCGGAGACTGCTCAACAAGAACAAGGGAATTACAGCTATATTTGCCGCTTCCGACACGATTGCCATCGGTGCTG
This sequence comes from Paenibacillus sp. FSL H7-0323, assembly GCF_038002725.1. Lineage (NCBI taxonomy): Bacteria > Bacillati > Bacillota > Bacilli > Caryophanales > Paenibacillaceae > Paenibacillus > Paenibacillus sp. FSL H7-0323. The sequence continues at coordinate 5,897,661 of NZ_JBBODB010000001.1, forward strand.
CCAAAGCGGTGCTTACCGCGGGGTTATCTATCCCTGATGACATTTCGATCATTGGCTTTGACGGGATCGAGATGGCTGAATATTATCATCCTTCTCTTGATACAATCAGCCAGCCGGGTACGGAAATGGCCTTATCCAGTGTAGGTGTTCTGTTCGACCTCATTTCCGGACGGTCAAACCATCAGCATATTGTCTATGATGCGGTATTGCTCAAGCGTGGTTCCTGCAAGATGATTAAACCTCGTTAAGATCACACTATAAACCTTTATTGGAGTGGAACCCAAATGCAAGATACACTGAGAATAGGTACGATTGTTCGTGGTGGAGAAGCCGTTAAGGTCATTCCACAAATTGTGGGGCATGGATTTGAATCATTTAATCTGAATTTTTGGCAGACCACCGGCGAAACCGATTTGATAGAAACGGCTGCACGACTGAGGGAGTTAGCTGCTGAACATGATTTTGTCATCTCTTCTGTGGGCATCTATGGCAATCCGCTGAATGGCAGCGGCGACAATGCCGACACATTGGCAAGCTGGGAGCGGCTGATTGATCATGCACATTTGTTTGGCACAGATATTATAGGCGGGTTCACTGGGCGATTGCCAGGTTTGTCCATTGATGAGTCCATCCCGAAGTTTACAGAGGTGTTCGGAGAACTGGCGAAGAGAGCGGCAGATCGTGGCCTGCGGATTGCTTTTGAGAATTGCGCTATGGGCGGAAACTGGCAGAGCGGAGAGTGGAACATCGCTCACAATCCTTCGGCCTGGGAGAAGATGTTCAATGCTGTTCCGGCAGATAATCTGGGATTGGAATGGGAGCCTTGCCACCAGATGATTGCATTGATTGATCCGCTTCCGCAGCTGCGCAAATGGATGGATAAAGTATTCCATGTGCATGGCAAGGATGCGACCATCGCTTGGGACATCGTCAAGGAATACGGTATTCATGGCCCCAAACCTTATGTATGGGACCGGACCCCTGGCTTCGGGGATACCAATTGGGTAGATGTAATCACCATCCTGCGCCAAGCGGGTTATAAAGGTACGATTGATATCGAAGGCTGGCATGATCCAGTGTATCGTGATGAGCTGGAAATGACCGGCCAGGTGCATGCATTGAATTACTTGAAATATTGCCGTGGTGGCAGCTTTGTGCCTAATCCGCTTTAAATGGTGCCGTATGAAAACAACCCAAAAATGACCTCGAAATCCACAGTGAAGTGGAGGATGAGGTCATTTTTTATAGTTAATCCTGATTTAATCCTGAATCAGATATCCTTGTCCCAGCTGTATTTCTTTGAAGCCAGCCAAATGGCGGGCTTGAAAGCGGATAGGGGTGCTGCCGCCAACCATAATGATATTTTGGATATCGGCGGCCCCTTCTGAAGGCAGGGAAAAGGCTTTGATATAGGCGTACTCTACGGCAAGCGTTGTATAAATCGCGTTGATCAGCGGGTCATGTTCACCTTTTCCCATTAGATTCATGAGAATATATCCGCTTGTGTTCAACTTCGAACGGGTAATACTGAAAAATTCACGGGAGATCAAATGCCTTGGTGTACCAGCGGCAGTAAAGGCATCCAAAATGATGTAATCATATACCTGCGGGTCTTCGCCTTCAAGGATCTGACGTCCGTCACCGATCACTACGTTATCTTGACTATATCCAAAGCAGCGGCGGCTTAATTCGACTACTTGTTTGTCTAGCTCGGCTACTTTAAATCTTTTGTCCGGAAAATGTCCGGCAATTGTTCCAATTCCATGCCCAATAAGAAAAACATCCTCAAAAGAAGGGAGGTTGAACTCCATGAAGTGAATGATGGCCCGCGGATATTCAAAGAGAATTCGTTGCGGGTCATTAAGATCCATCGCACCTTGAGTGGCATGATTCGAGAACTGCATAACACGGAAGGAGCCTTTTTCACCATATAGTTCTGTTGTGTCGTAGACGGTTATTTCATGATTTTCGCTATTTCTTTGAAGCTCTGAATGCAAGTGATCGATCTCCTTATACAATACTAATTCGTTTATATTCATTGGGTGTAACCCCGACAACACGTTTAAAAAGCTTGTTGAAGTAGGCAGGATCGCCATATCCAACCTCTGCCCCAATCTCGTGAACCTTCAGGTCCGGAGCATTCTTGAGTAGATGTTTGGCTTTGCGCAGCCGAATTTCCGTGATGTAGTCCGTCAGTGTAAGTCCGGTCTCTTGCTTGAACAGCTTGCTTAAATAGCTTGGAGTCAAAAAAACCATATTTGCCAAAGTGTTCAGATCCGCATGCTGATTATAGTTAGCGGATATCCAGCGTTTTATGGTTTCTATGGCTGTGCCGGACATCTCCAGACGATGGGTTCTGATTTCGGTCAGAATGTTTGTGAAATGAGCGGTAAACATCTCCTCAATGTCGCAAAAGCTCATGCTGGACGCAATTCTGTCATCCAACCTGAGGTCGGGAGCACTTTTATTGCGGGCCTCGAATTCTTGCAGTTCCTTTTGTGCAGTTTCTTCAACCCATCGACAGACCCGGAGAATTTGGTCAGGACCGGCTTGTTGTGCTTTCAGCACTGAGAACAGGTCATGAATCCATTCTAAGACGCCTGTCACATTCAGAATCTGCAGGTTATGGATCAGCGGTTCTCTAATTGTATTAAAGTGATCCAGGAGGTTCATCTCCGGCTGTTGAATATTCTGAATATTCGCGTAATGTACAGGCTCCGGATTATATATGCCCATGTTGCAGGCTTGTTTAGCATCTAGGTATGCCTGTCTAAGCTTGGATACCTCATTATAACAACCGCTGGTACCTACATGTAGGATCTTTCCGTGTGCAGATATCCGCATAATGTCACCGATATCTTTTAAATCGTTGTCTGACAGCGGCTCAGCAGAATATACAATCCAGACGTAGAGTCCTTTTTGAATCTCCAAGCTGTCGAAGCTCAACGCCTTCTCTTGCCGCAGACTGTCTGCGCAGGAGCAGACGGTTTCTCTGGCGCTCCCTTTGAGGACAAAGACCGAGAAATAAGGCTGGGGCAAGGTAAGGCTGGATAATAGGAGAGGGGAAGAGGGCTCTTCGATATGTAAGACTGTCAATAAAAGCCCGGAACGGTGGCGTTCTTCCTTGTCGCGCGCGAGCTGCCGTTCTTTGTCTAGCCGATAAAGCAGCTCGAACAGCTGCTCTTTATTAATTGGTTTTAATAAATAGTCTACAGCTGAGCTGCGGATGGCTTCTCGGGCATAATTAAATTCAACAAATCCACTCATTAGAATAGAGTAGATCTGCGGATGGGTGGCTTTTAACTGTTTAATCAGCTCCAAGCCATTGATTTGCGGCATACGAATATCTGTAATCACAACATCAAGTTGAAGTGTGCTTAACTTATCTAATAGATGTTTTCCGTCGGAGTAGGTGCCGATGACCAGAAATTCGGCGCTTTCTTTACTGATCATTCGGGCCAGTCCTTCGCGGATTAAGATCTCATCATCCACAATCGCAATACGCAGCAATCTGAGCAGCCCCTCTCCTAAATAAATTCATCTTCACTGTATTTAGCGTTAATATCCGCAATGCGCAGGGTAACACGAGTGCCGATTCCAAGCTCACTCTCAACAAGCAGACCAAACGAACTGCCGTAATGCAGGCGAATTCTTTCATTTACATTTCGTAGTCCAATCCCGAACCTTTCATTGTCCGTTCCAGTCTGCAGACTATTGTTTAAGGAACGAAGGGTGGCTTCATCCATACCGATCCCATCATCTTCTACACAGAATACGGCATCTCCATGCTCGCTCCATGCGGTGATGCTCAAGGTGCCCAGTCCTACCTTTTGATCCAAACCGTGAAAGACAGCATTTTCTACGATCGGTTGAAAGACAAGCTTAATAACAGAAAGATGAAGGAATTCGTCCGGCACGTCGATGTTAAGTCTGAACTTGTCTGGGAATCGGATTTCCAGCAGCTGATAATAATTTCTCACATGATCCAGCTCTTGTCTAATTGTAACAGCCTCTTCGTTTCGGACAATGCTGTAACGCATTTGAAGCCCAAGTAAATAGGTTAGCTTCGCCACACGTGGATCATCATTGCTCTCTGCAAGCATGCGGATGGATTCCAGCGTATTATAAATAAAATGGGGATTAATCTGGTTTTGAAGCGCCCGCATATCAGCCTTTTGCTTCCGTTTCTCCGTGATAGACACTTCTTGTAACAGATCTTTGATCCTTATGATCATCCGATTAAAATGACTGCCCAGCATCCCAATCTCATCATTATATTTGGAATGCTGCCAGACATCCAGATTACCATGCTGCACCCGTTTCATTAAGCGGACCAAGGATTTAAGGGGTTTGGTCAGGGCATGGGAAATTATAGTCGCAACAAAAAGTGCAAAAGCAATGATAATCAGTGTGGTCAAGATAAGCGTATTACGATTCTTTTGTACAGGGGACAGGATACGTGTTAAAGGAATCGTAACCATAGTGGTCCACCCGGTCTGTTTCGAGACGGTATACACTGCAAGATAAGACTGGCCATTCAAGTCTATTTGAAAATGATCCTGCTGCTGATTTACTCGCTGCAGCAACAGCTTTGTATTCAGAGTTTGTGTATCGGCAGCCAGATTCGGAACCGCGGAATCTTCACTGGCATAAATCAGATCTCCATTGTTATCTACAATGAACGTGTTTCCTTGCGTAACTGCATTTACGGGATCGATAATGCCCTTAAACAGATTGATGTCTACATCGAAAACGAGAATTCCTATATTCTGCAATGTGCTTACAGAGTTAATCGTACGCAGAACACTAAAGACCTCTTTATGGACATTCGAGTTGGTGCGGATCGTATGTCTGCCCTGAATGACAGGCGCTGCTCCGGCATCTTCACTCATGGTTCTCCATTTGGCTAATCGTTCCTCTGGATACAGTTCATTAATTCCAGCGTCTTTATCATAAAAGACAGAACCGTACTGATCCACCAAATACACGGCAATGATCTCTTCCTTAGTATGATTCAAATAGCTAAGGAACATCGCCATGCCCGTATTTTTTTCCCAGTCGGTATTTTGCTGTGTCAGGTAGACTTGCACATCGGTGTTATACAGCGGCAGGGCTGTATATCTTTTGAGGTCGGCAATATATCGGTCGATGGTATCTGAAGCATTCGATGTCATTTGACCCGCACCGTCAGTCGCATTCACAAGAACCGAGTTGAACATGGAGCGGGACGATAGATAACTTACATAAGTGATCGGCAGAGAGATCAGAAAGACAAAGATAACGATCAGCTTGCGCTCCATCGGTAGATTGGCAAGGAACAACCACATTTTGCGTAAAGTTAACCGGATGTATGATAGCATTTGCGTTGTTCCTTTCCTGTAATAAGCTACCTACCTTATTTGACCGCTCCACTGGTTACGCCTTCAAAGATGTAACGCTGCAGGAAGAAATATAGAATTACTGTTGGCAGCAGGATAAGCAGAATAGCCGCACAGATTAAATTCCATTCCCCCGAATTGACCCCTTGAAAACGCATTAGGATCGTCGTAACTACACCAAGGCTTTGTTTCGGCATGTAGAGGTAAGGGATGTACATGTCATTGTAAATGCTAATGGTTTTCAGAATAATCAAAGTAGCCGTAGCTGGCGTAAGTAAAGGGAAAATAATCGACCGATAGATTCTGAACAGAGAGGCACCTTCTACCATCGCACTTTCATCGAGATCCACGGGAATATTACGGATAAATTGCAGATATAAAATAATTTGAATTACATCCGCTCCAATATAAAGCACGATCGGGGCGCCAAGTGTATTGTAAAGCCCCATGCTTTTGATGATACCAAAAGTCGCCACTTGTGTCGTGATACTAGGAATAATGGTGGCTACTAGATATGCACCGAAGACAACGGGTTTCAATTTGAAAGAGAAGCGTCCCAATACAAATGCTACCATAGTGCCGAACAGAATGTTCAGAATTAAAGTAATAGCTATAATGATTAACACATTACCAAATCCGTTAAGTAGACCCCCACGCTGGAAGACGGCAGTGAAATTATCGAAATTCAAAAAGCTTTTTGGCAGTGCCATGGAGCTGCTGCTGTTAAATTCGTCAGTGGATTTAAAGGCATTGACGATGACCACATACGGAGGAAAGAGTACAACAAATACGCCGATAAGCAGCGAGAAGTATTTAATAACATCTGTGAAGCGAAATTTGGAGTATGTCATATCTATTTGTCCCCTCCCCGGCTTAGAACTAGTTGCTGTACCAACAGTACGATGACGACAAAGAAAAGCAAGATAATACTCATGGCAGAAGCGAGGCCATAATTATTGTAAGCAAATGCTGTATCTACAACTTTTTGTACGTATGTTTCGCTGGCGCCTGCGGGGCCGCCCTTGGTCAACACGAAGGGGAGATCGAATACTTCCAGTGCCCCTGTGACGGTAAGAAATAAGTTAAGCTGGATGACTGGCTTCATATTCGGTAAAGTAATTCTCCAAAGTGTTTGAAAAGGTCCGGCACCATCGATCTTTGAGGCCTCATAGATATCGTTTGGAATGGCCTGCAAGGAGGCGATGTAAATTACCATGTTATAACCCATGAAACGCCAAAATCCTGTGGACGCCAGAGAATAGTTAACCAGTCCTTCTGTTCCAAGCCAACTGGTCTGTCCTAGTCCGGTAAGACCGATGCTATTCAGGAACATATTCAGAGAGCCATTGGTGGTGTCAAAGACATAACCAAACATAAAGGCGACGGCGACACCGTTCATAATGTAAGGGAGGAACAATAAGATTCGAAATGCATTTTTTCCTTTCAACTTACTATTGAGCACAATCGCAAAATAAATAGCGACGATATTCTGGAGAATTCCCATCGCGAAATAAGCAAAGTTATGGGTAAATACCTTGAAAATATCGGGGTTGGAGAAGACTTCGCGGTAATTATCGAGACCGACCCAAGGCTTCTCAGGGCTATAGCCATCCCAGTTCGTAAAGCTGTAATAAATCAGCTTGAGTGCCGGATAATACGTGAATGTTGCGAGCAGCAACAAAGGAATCGTGAGGAAGGATACAATGATAATCGTCTTCTGTTTGTTATAGGAAAGTGTTCCGAACATCGCTAGCCCTTCTTTCATAAAAACGTGGTATGGAAAGGCAAAATGGATTATCCGTAAAAGCAATAATCCATTTTGCTCCGTAGTGTACTTCGAATCAAAAGCTCAAATTAATAACCGAGGTCCTTCTTGGCTTTAGCCCAAGCTTTATTCCACTTGTCTAATACGGTTTGTGGATCTTTGGCAAGTACAAATTCCTGTACAACAGCAGGGAGATCCAGCTGTGCCTTGTTGCCGATTTCTGTAACCTTTGCATCGTCAACAGTTCCTTCTACCAGTTCTACTCCGGTAGCTTGGAATTCTTTCAGCTGAGTCAGATTGGATTCCTTGCCTTTTAATGGAGAGATAAAGCCGGCGAAATCCTCATAACCTGAATCTTCAATCATCCATTTTACGAAGGCTTTAGCTGCCTCTAAATTTTTGCTGTTTTTGGCAACGGCATAGAAGAAGTCAGGGCTAAGGGTAGCAGATGGTTTACCCGAATTGTCATAAGGGAATGGGAAGAAGCCCACATTGTCTGAAGAAGCGCCTGCTCCGATAACTTGGTTAATAACCCAGTTGCCAAGATAGTACATAGCGAATTTGCCGGAAGCGATGTCCTTTTTCGATTGCTCCCAGTTGGTGGAGTTGATGTCTTTTTCCAGATAGCCTTTTTCATTGAGCTCTCTAAGTAGGCTGAAGGCTTTGCCATAACCGTTGTCCATAGTGAATGGTGTTTCAGAGTTCAGCTTAGCATTTGGAAAATCAGGATTGCCTTCAATTAAGCGTGGTGTGTCATAAGCCCAAGTACCAAGTGGCCATTTGTCTTTAAAGTTAGAGGACATTGGAATAACACCTTTTGCTTTCAGCTTCTCGCAGGCAGCCAGGAATTCATCCCAAGTCTTAGGCGTTTCGGTGATGCCGGCATCAGTGAATGCTGTTTTGTTATAAACAATACCGGAAGTAGAGTTCCCTGTAGTAATTCCGTAAAGCTTACCATCAAAGGATTTGAAGTCTTTAAAGGTGATCTGATCGTTCAAGCCGAGATCATCCAGTGAAGCAAAATATTTTGGCAGGTCCGAGTTAGGGATAGAAGGAATAAACATAACGTCTGGAAGCTCGCCGCTGGCCATTCTGACTTTAGCCTGTTGGTTATAGTCGGTTTGGGAAGCTTCGAATTCGACTTTAATGTTCGGGTATTTTTCATTAAAGCGCTTTAAATATTCGTCATATTCTTTGCCGATCATGTCTGTTCTGTTAGTTAGGAAGGTGATTTTGCCGCTGATATCAGCTCCTGCTGCAGGTTCGGCAGTTGCATTCGTGTCACCGCCGGTATTCTCTGCGTTAGTTGCTGCGGGCTTTTCAGTTGCGGCAGCACCGTTATTCGTGGTGTTGTCATTATTCGAACCACAGCCAGCAAGTGTTGAAGATAAGACCATAATCATAACAAAGGATAACGAAAATAACTTATTTCTCATAGCTTAATCCCCTTTTCGTTTTTATTGTTAGCGTTTACATGAACATTATAGCTTTATCGAAGCCGTTAATAAATGTATTGTATTATTATTTATTGTCTTTATTTGTTTTGTTTCTGCGTTTATAATTAGCATGTACCTAACAATCAGATAACAAAATACAAATAATATCAAAAGGGTTCAATGAATTAATTGAAGTCTTATGCTATTTTTGAGAAGTCTATGCTTACAAAACTTTAGGCATCTGCTTTCGAAGCGAGTTTTGCGCGAAGTCATTCAGAGAAGTCTATGCTTACAAAACTTTTAGGAGGTATTATGAAACATTTGCATATGAATCTTGCGAAGTGGGAATTTAGAGGCTGTGGTGATGAGGAGTGGCTTCCGGCGACTGTGCCAGGTACAGTCCATACGGATTTACTAAAGAACGGGAAGATTTCAGACCCCTTTTATGGAACAAATGAACATGATCTACAGTGGATCGATAAGAAGGACTGGGAATATCAAACCTCGTTGCAGTTGGGGGAAGAGTGGCAGGAGCTTGCTTGTACGGAGCTAGTTTTTGAGGGACTGGATACTTATGCAGATGTGTACGTGAATAATGTACATGTGCTCGCTGCTGATAATATGTTTCTGGCATGGAAAGTGGATGTCAAAGATCAGTTAAAGACTGGAGAAAATAATATACGGGTGAAGTTCCGCTCTGTGGTTAAGGAAGATTTACCGAAATTAGCGAAGCTGGGTTACGCGCTGCCTGCCTCGAATGATCAATCCGAGCTTGGGGGATTAGATGAACAACGGATTAGTATTTTTGCGCGCAAAGCACCTTATCATTACGGCTGGGATTGGGGCCCGCGTTTCTTGACCAGTGGAATATGGCGTGCGGCAGCTCTGGTGGGACGTGACACCGTTCAAATTACAGACCTCTATATCCGTCAAAATGTGATTGCTAAGGAAGAAGCTCGCCTGACCGCAATTGTTGAAGTGGATGCTCCTGCTGCTTGGCGGGGAATGCTGCGAATAAGTGCCGATGGTTTGGAGTGGATGCAAGCGGTTACTTTAGAAGAAGGCATGCAGCAATTAGAGATGAATATTGTTATATCCGAGCCACAGCTCTGGTGGTGCAGAGGGCTCGGAGAGCCTCATTTATATACATTCCAGGCAGAATTGGTACAAAATGCGGAAGTAGAGGTTAGCAAAAGTGTGCGGACTGGGCTTCGCAGTATTGAATTGATACGGGAGCGTGATGCCAAAGGAGCTTCGTTTTCTTTTGCACTGAATGGAGTTTCCGTCTTCGTCAAAGGTGCCAATCATATTCCAAATGACAGCTTCACCACAGAAGTAACCGAGGAGCGGTATCGGCATGAAATTGCCACGGCAGTAGAATCGAATATGAATATGCTGCGCGTTTGGGGCGGCGGTATATATGAAGAAGATATTTTTTATCAGCTCTGTGATGAATACGGATTGCTGGTCTGGCAGGACTTTATGTTCGCTTGCAGTATGTATCCCGGGGACGAGGCGTTCCTAGAAAATGTGAAAAAAGAAGCCGAATATAACGTCAAAAGATTGCGCAATCATCCCTGCATCGCCTTATGGTGTGGCAACAACGAGATTGATTCGGCCTGGTCACAGTTCGAGGAAAATATGGGCTGGGGCTGGAAAGAAAAACTCGGCGCTGAGCAAAGAACGACAATGTGGGCCGATTATATTAAAATCTTCCACCGTATTCTGCCGGAGGCTGTAGCCGCGTTCCATCCGGGAGTGGACTATTGGCCGTCTTCGCCGCTGCGGGAGCTGACTGGCGATATTAATCAGCATGCGACACGGATTGTGGGCGAAGGGGATGTGCATTACTGGGGCGTGTGGCACGGAATCGAGCCTTTTGAGAACTATAATACAAAGGTTGGCCGCTTCATGAGTGAATATGGCTTCCAGTCGTTCCCGGAACTAAAAACGGTAATGAGCTATGCAGAAGAGCAGGATTTGGAGCTTACCTCAGAGGTGATGCTGGCGCATCAGAAGAATGGTCGCGGTAATCTGCTGATCAAAGAATATATGGATATGTATCTGCCGCAGCCAAAGGACTTCAAAGCCTTTTTATATATGAGTCAAATCCTGCAGGCCGAAGCGATCCGAATCGCGATTGAAAGCCACAGAAGAAATAAACCTTATTGTATGGGCACTTTATACTGGCAGATGAATGATTGCTGGCCGGTGGCTTCTTGGGCGGGCATGGATTATAACGGGCGTTGGAAAGCCCTGCAATATACCGTGCGTTCAAGCTTCCAAGATGTTCTGTTGTCTATCGACGGTACAGACCGTGAGAAGGTAGACGTTCATGTCGTATCTGATTTAAGAACAGCAGTGAGCGCTGAGTTGGTGCTTACTTTGTATCAGTTTAACGGTTCGGTGCTGCGAGAGTGGACACATCCCGTTGAGCTGGGAGCTGATTCTGCTGCTATCGTATTCTCGTCTCCTGTGGCAGACCTGCTAGAAGGTCAAGGGGTGGGTGATGTATTGCTTGGAATTTGCTTGCAGGCGGATGGCCAGGTGATAGATCACAAGCTGCATTATTTTACTCCGGAAAAAGAAATTCCATTGCAGCGCTCAGTAATTACTGTGCTGGAAACTCCAGAGAGCGGTGGATTAAGCTTCACCGTGACCAGTGATGTATTGGCTAGAGGTGTATACCTGACTTCGGAAGAGGAAGGAATATTCTCTGACAATTATTTTGACCTTCTCCCAGGTCAGACCAAGACGATAGAGTTCTCACAACGCGGGAACGATGGAAGAGACTGGATTCCTGCCGCACCTAAAGGGCTAAAGGTTCAATCGATGGTTGATTTTGTGAGCGAAGATTTGCTGTAAATCCTAAGGAGAGAAGGACTGGCACATGGGGATTTTAGTTCAGGAAGATAAGGGATTATTCCATTTACAGAGCGCAGGGATGAGTTATATTCTTCAGCTTGTTAATGATTATCCGGCACATGTGTATTGGGGTAAAAAGCTGCGTAGTGGCAGCAATTTGGAAGGGCTGTTGAATCTGGGAGGAAATACGGGTCTCGACCGGCTCCCGCAGGAATATCCCCAATACGGCACGGGAGATTTCAGAACACCTGCTTATCAAGTTAGGCTCGAAGACGGCACTCGTATTACAGAGCTGAAATACAGCGGGTACCGGGTAGTTGAGGGTAAACCCTCACTGCCAGGTCTGCCATCTGTATATGTTGAGTCTGCGCAAGAAGCACAGACGTTGGAGCTTACACTTAAGGATGATTACGCCAAGCTGAGTGTTATTTTGCGCTATACGGTTTTTGAACATACCAACGTAATTACACGCTCTGTGGAGTTTACCAATGCGGGGGAAACGCAGCTGCAATTGCAGCGTGCACTGAGTGCTAGTGTCGATTTCTCGTCTGGCGATATGGATATGATCTATTTGGCAGGAGCTTGGTCAAGGGAAGGTAATCTGACCCGTAGACGTCTGGTGCAAGGGGGTACGACCATTGGGAGCCGCAGAGGGATGAGCAGCCACCAGTTAAATCCATTTGCAGCGCTGGTGAAACCTGAAACGGATGAAAATCATGGAGAGGCCTACGGCTTCAGTCTTGTATATAGTGGAGGCTTTGAAGCTGAGGCAGAGGTCGACTCCTTCGGGATGACCCGGTTTACGATGGGGCTGAATTCATTTGATTTCTCCTGGCTGCTGGAGCCGGGCGAACAATTCCAGACCCCAGAAGTAGTGATGGTGTATTCTTCCGAGGGGATCGGGGAAATGTCGAGAACCTATCATCGCCTGTACCGGACCCGTTTATGCAGAGGGTTATATAGAGATAAGGAACGGCCCATTCTGGTCAACAATTGGGAAGCCACCTATTTCAACTTCGATGCGGATAAATTGGAGTCGATTGCGGCGGAAGGAGCGAAACTCGGAATAGAGCTATTCGTGCTGGACGACGGCTGGTTTGGCAAAAGAGACGCAGATAACTCCTCTCTCGGAGACTGGGTAGAGGATCTGCGCAAGCTTCCAGGCGGATTGTCTGATGTGGCGCAGCGTGTGAACAATCTAGGCTTGCAGTTTGGCCTCTGGTTCGAGCCGGAGATGATCTCGCCAGACAGCGAGCTCTATCGTAAGCATCCCGACTGGTGTCTGCATGTGCCGGGACGCCGCCGTAGCGAAGCCCGCTGGCAATTGGTGCTGGACTATACTCGGGAGGATGTACGTCAGTACATTTATGAGTCACTGTCCCGGATTTTCTCGACCGTACCCATTAGTTATGTGAAATGGGATATGAACCGTTGTTTAACGGAGATTGGCTCTGCAGAGTTACCTTCTGAACGCCAAGGGGAAACCGCACATCGTTATGTGCTTGGTCTGTATGAGCTATTGGAGCGAATAACTTCAGAGTTTCCGCATATCCTGTTCGAGAGCTGCTGTAGTGGTGGTGGCCGCTTCGACCCAGGCATGCTGCATTACATGCCGCAGACCTGGACCAGTGACGATACCGATGCTGTGGAACGACTGAAGATTCAGTATGGAACAAGTCTGGTGTATCCGGTTAGTTCGATAGGCGCGCATGTGTCTGCCGTGCCGAATCATCAGGTAGGACGGATCACCCCGTTGTCTTTTCGTGGAGATGTAGCTATGTCCGGTAATTTCGGTTATGAGCTGGATCTTACGAAGTTTACAGACGAAGAGAAGGAACTTGTGAAGGAACAGGTTGCGAACTATAAACAAATCCGCAGTCTTGTGCAGCAAGGGAATCTGTACCGGCTGCAAAGCCCATTTGAGGGCAATGAGACAGCATGGATGTTCGTGTCCGATGATCAGCGTGAGGCATTAGTTTATTACTTCCGGGTAATGGCTGTGCCGCACCCGCCCCGCCGTAGCCTGAAGCTGAATGGTTTAAATCCGGAGCTGGATTACATTCTGGAGGCAAGTGGTGAGGTTTACGGTGGTGATCGGCTAATGCAGGCTGGACTGGCTCTGCCGGATATCCAGCAGGATTTTGTTAGCGGATGTTATAAATTGAAGGTGCAGGAATAGAGTTTATTGCAAGTCATCAGCAAGCCATGAGCCTAGCTCGTGGTTTGCTTTTTTTGTTCAAAGATGAATTTGAATCAGCTGAAGCTGCGGATGGCAAGGCAGCCTTGATCGTATCCACCTCCACACATATATTCCTCCTGTTATGGCATCCTGTGCAGCTACCCTTGTGCATGACGCTATAGCTTTTTTTGCATGTTCATATTCCGTTCATATTGAGGTCATAGAGAGTACATCTTCATTGGTTAATCTTAGCTTAGCAGTTAGTTATGGTAGTCCAAAACACAGCTGATGACAGGAGAAGATACGAGTGGAAATAAAAGAAAGAATGAAAATGAAGGCGGGCACGAGAACAAGTAAAATACTAAACATACTACTTAAAGTAGTAGGAGCAATAATCATCGCAATCGTGCTTTTTCTCGCTATTGTCTATACAGTTAATTTGATCAGCAATAAATCGGAACAAAATAAAATAGAACCCTATGGTCAGTTAGTACCCGTAGATGGGAAAAACATGAATGTTTATATTCAAGGAAAAGGTGAAGAAACAGTCGTGCTACTACCGGGTTATGGCACAGCAGCGCCAGCTCTTGATTTTAAAGCATTAATAGATGAACTGTCGCCGTTTTACAAAGTTGTCATGATTGAGCCTTTTGGGTATGGATTAAGTGATCTGACCAAAAAGGAGCGCAGCACGGAGAATATTGTAAGTGAAATTCATGAAGCTTTACAGGCTCTTAATATTGACCGTTATATTCTAATGGGCCACTCTATTTCAGGCATATATGGACTAGATTATGTTAACAAGTATGAAAATGAAGTGAGTGCATTTGTCGGGCTTGATAGTAGTGTCCCATCGATAAGCGAGAGGAAGATCGAAGCTTCGGAATTAAGAACTATAAATCTGCTCAAAAAATCAGGTTTAATCAGATTGCAAATGAAATTTAGTGCTGACCCAATTGCTGAACTACCATTTGATGATAAAACAAAAGAACAAATGAGACTGATCAATCGCAAAAACATATTTAATCCCACCCAATTAAATGAAGCTGAAATGATGTATTCTAATTTTAAATCAGCTGAAAGCTTAAGATTTCCTAAAAATCTTCCTCTTATTTTCTTTATACAAGCGAATCAACCAGCAACGGATAGATGGATACCAGAGCATGAAAAGCAAATCAAGGACTCTGTGCATGGAAAAATAGTGAAGTTTGAAGAGGGACATTATTTATATCGCACTAAAGCAAAAGAAATCGTAAAAGACTTTCAGGCATTTATGAAAGAAATAAAATAAGTGCTGCCGTCGAGCCGACCGGATTTCAGGATTTCCTCTGATTTTCGTTCGGTTTTTTATTAGTCCGTAAGATATGGGGGAGTGCCACCAGTAACGATGGTCTAATCTTTAGGTTTGGTCTGGGATAAGAATGAGAAGGCGTCGGCTACATATGATGGAGAGTTCCCTTGGTTGCTGCTAGGTTCCTAGGTACCCTGCTTCGGATCGGACTCAGGAGTCCTTATTTGCTAGAAAAGAGGCAATTGAGGTTACTTTCGGACCCCAGCGACGCTATTGGCTAATTATCGCGACCATATGGGGTGTTTTGGAGTAAATAGCTGCACCTGAGTCCGATACCATCTCAAATATGCGTTTTTTTCGCGAATAGAGGCTATACGGTCCGTAAGTAAATAGGGAGTAGGGGTGGTATGAGAGAGTATGAGAAAGTATGAGAAAGTATGAGAAAGTATGAGAAAGTATGAGGAAGTATGAGAAAGTATGAGGAAGTATGAGGAAGTATGAGGGAGTATGAGGTAGTATGAGGTAGTATGATGGGGTTCCACCAGTTAACGATGCTCCAATCATTATGGTCTGGTCTGGGATAAGAATGAGAAGGCGCCTTCTACATATGATGGAGAGTTCCCTTGGTTGCTGCTAGGTTCCTAGGTACCCTGCTTCGGATCGGACTCAGGAGTCCTTATTTGCTAGAAAAGAGGCAATTGAGGCTACTTTCGGACCCCAGCGACGTTATTGGCTAATTATCGCGACCATATGGGGTGTTTTGGAGTAAATAGCTGCACCTGAGTCCGATAGCATCTCAAATATGCGTTTTTTTCGCGAATAGAGGCTATACGGTCCGTAAGTAAATAGGGAGTAGGGGTGGTATGAGAGAGTATGAGAAAGTATGAGAAAGTATGAGAAAGTATGAGGGAGTATGAGGGGGTTCCACCAGTTAACGATGGTCTAATCTTTAGGGTTTGGTCGGTGATAAGAATGAGAAGGGGCTGACTGCATATGATGGAGAGTTCCCTTGGTTGCTGCTAGGTTCCTAGGTACCCTGCTTCGGATCGGACTCAGAAGTCCTTATTTGCTAGAAAAGAGGCAATTGAGGCTACTTTCGGACCACAGCGACGTTATTGGCTAATTATCGCGACCATATGGGGTGTTTTGGAGTAAATAGCTGCACCTGAGTCCGATACCATCTCAAATATGCGTTTTTTTCGCAAATAGTGGCTATACGGTCCGTAAGTAAATGGGTGAGTACGACCCGTGGAGCGTGACCAACTAATCGAATGGGTGAGTACGACCCGTGGAGCGTGACCAACTAATCGAATGGGTGAGTACGACCCGTGGAGCGTGATCAACTAATCGAATGGGTGAGTACGACCAGTAGCGCGTGACCAACTAAGTGAATGGGTGAGTGCGACCAGTGGAGCGGAACCAACTAATCGAATGGGTAAGTACGACCAGTGGCGAGTGATCAACTCATCGAATGGTGATTCCAATGATCGCCGGCTGACTCACTAATTATCCGTAGTTTCCAGTAATCTATGGTGAGCCCTATCTTTCCACAACCTCCATAAATCCCACCAATGAGCCCCACGGTAGCCTTTTTTAAGCAAGAGCATGTCCTATTTCCCTATAATCCACATTGACTTGGGTTTGTCACACCCCTATGATGATTATTAATATAAAAATATATGACACGAAGAGGAGCGAAACATCATGGCTTTGGAGATCGAACGCAAGTTTCTGCTGCCGGAATTTCCGGAGCAGCTGATTCAAAAGGGAGAGTTGAAGATTGTTACCCGTCATAATATCGATCAGACATATCTGGCGATAGATGGTGGTCAAGAGCTTCGTGTGCGTAAAATTACGGATCTGGACTCAGGTGAGGTAACCTACACGCATACGTTTAAGGATGGCAAAGGGATCAAACGCGAAGAGATCGAATATTTTATCTCAGAGGGTTTATATAATCAGATGATCGAAGCGGTAAATGCGGTAGCTTTGGTCAAAGAGCGAATTACAGCGGTGTGGAATGGCATAACGGTTGAGATCGACGTATATTCCCAGCTGAAATTGTCCGTATTGGAGGTTGAATTTGAATCTCTGGAGGAAGCGGAAAGCTTTAAAGAGCCGGAATGGTTCGGTAAGGATGTTAGTACAGAACGGCAGTACAGCAACAAAACGGTCTGGAGAGAGCTGCAAAATAAGACAAAGAATTAACGGACTTTAGCGCGTAAACGTGGTAGTATATAGGGAAAACAAGCAGAAATAGCTTTATCATCCCTAACTAGCTTAAGGATAACGTTTAGGGTGAAACTTAT
Organism: Paenibacillus sp. FSL H7-0323; assembly: GCF_038002725.1. Lineage (NCBI taxonomy): Bacteria > Bacillati > Bacillota > Bacilli > Caryophanales > Paenibacillaceae > Paenibacillus > Paenibacillus sp. FSL H7-0323. The sequence goes on from NZ_JBBODB010000001.1 coordinate 5,914,884, forward strand.
AGTTAATTATAAGAATTTATAAGTGGTGCAACTATAATAGCCTTATATTTCTGCGAGAAACAGTTGTCTTCTATATAGGACGACAACGTTGTTTCTTCTTATCATATATTCTTGTCATATATTAACGAGGGGTTCAGGAGGATGAGCATGAAGTTTATAAGCACAAGAGGTAATGTGGAACCTAAAGGTTTTATTGATACGGTGTTGATGGGACTTGCGGACGACGGTGGGCTGATGGTTCCATCCGAGATTCCAGTGGTTTCAGCAGCAACGTTGGAAGAGTGGAGAAGTCTCAGCTATCAGGAGTTGTTCCTGAAGATTGTTGCCTATTACACCAATGATGAGATTCCTTACGAGGATTTGCAGGAAATGGTCAACACCAGTTATGCTAATTTCCGCACACCTGAAGTAACACCTATACACCAAGTGGATGATTCTTTATATGTCCTTGAATTGTTCCATGGGCCTACTTTTGCTTTCAAGGATGTAGCGCTGCAGTTTATGGGTGAGCTGTATTCATATATTTCCAAAAAACAAAACAAAATCATCCACATCCTCGGTGCAACCTCTGGGGATACTGGAGCGGCGGCCATTCAAGGTGTACGCGGCAAAGAAGGCATCAAGATCTGTATTCTCCATCCACATGGCAAGGTAAGTAAAGTGCAGGAGCTGCAGATGACTACGGTGGACGACAGCAATGTACTGAATCTGTCTGTTCATGGTAACTTTGATGATTGCCAGAAGGTGATTAAGGATCTGTTCGCAGATCTGGACTTTAAAGGTCGGTATCATCTGCGTGCAATTAATTCCATTAACTTTGTGCGGATTCTGGCGCAGACTGTTTATTATTTCTATGCATATCTGCATGTCGATGGCAGCAACGAGAAGAAGATTAATATCAGCGTGCCTTCCGGTAACTTCGGTAATATTTTCTCGGGTTATTTGGCTAAGCAAATGGGGCTTCCTATGAACAAGCTGATCATTGCTACGAATGAAAATAATATTTTGGAGCGTTTCGTGAATACTGGCGAATACAAACCAGGTAATTTCACAAGCACTTACAGCCCTTCGATGGACATCCAAGTGGCAAGTAATTTCGAACGGTATCTGTATTATCTGGTAGGCGAGGATTCTGAGAAGTTATCCGCGTATATGTCCAAGCTGCAAACCGAAGGCAAGATTACGGTTGAAGGCGAGGCGCTTCAGCAGGTGCAGAAGGATTTTGCAGCGCTGGGTGTGAAGAATGATCAATGCTTGAATACGATCGCTAAGTATCAAAAAGAACACGGCTACCTGCTTGATCCACATACAGCATGTGGAATCGCGGCTTACGAAGCTTTTAATGGCCCGGATGAGATTGGCATTACCTTTGCGACTGCACATCCAGCTAAGTTCGATGAGGCAATTACTTTGATTGATATTAAGCAGGAATTCCCGGCACAGATTAAAGCATTGTTCGAGATGCCACAACATCAAACCGTAGTGGATCATGACAAGGATGAAATCGTGCGTCAGCTGCAAGCTTTTTACGGATTGTAATATCATATACAGTCCTACTTCACAGCACAGCCCCCGTTCTTGGGATAAGGACGGGGGCTGTGCTGTGCGTTTATAGTAGCTTCTAACATTAACGTTGCGGCGTACGGGTCTGCTCCCTAGCTTTTTCACAAAAAGCAGCGACCTTATAAGAGACATAGTACGCCAGCATTTTTTCAGAATCGGTAAAGTCGGTGTCCAGCAGTCTGCTGATAAGATCGAGCTTATATCTGAGTGTATTCCGGTGAATGTACAGCTCGTCTGAGGTAATCTGCATGTTCCGGTTATTTTTGAGATAAACGTAAAAGGTATGATACAGATTGGACTGGTGCACAGTATCGTATTCTTGAAGCTTGAGCAGCTCTGGATGGTAGTAGTTATTATCCTCGTTAAACACAACATCAGCAGAGAGCATCTCATAGAGCTGGATATCTGAATAGTAAGTCAGCTGCTGCTGCGGGCTGAGAATGGTACCGATCCGAATAGCGTTTCGGGAGTGAAGATAGTGTCTCCTACATTGCGTAAGATTAGTGAACATATTGCTGATGCCAAGCGAGATGCCGGTTTGGGCTAGAAATTCTTGCAGCTGCTTATTTACAAGCTCTTTGGAGAGATTTCCATCATGGATCATTACAATCTGCCCGTCATAATAGGTGGAAGGACTGCCCGGAAAAAGCTGTTGCAAACGTTCTCTTAAATAATCATCATAACGGCCTGAACCTTCATACCAGGTAAGATCGAACAGCAGCACAAGCAGCTGATTCCCGAACTTTAGTCCTGCACTCCGCATTCTGTCCTGAATAATCCGGTTGTCCTGAAGCTGTTCCTCTAGCAATGCGCAGATAAAATCTTCAACTTTTATATTTTTGGCGTTGCGATAGTAGCTATTTTTGCCCATCTCTTCGGCAAGTATGGTAGCGGTGATGGACAGCAGCTCGTTATCTCTGGCGCGAAAAGGATTTGTGCATCCTAGAAGCAATACATTGCCGATTTGTTTGCCGGCTACTTTTATTTTGGAGATCAGTTTGGAGTTTGATGTTTCCTCGCAGGTTACCTCATAAGATTCATCGCTTTGTTTCCCACGCTGGACACTGTTCATTTTGCTCACAGCCGCAATGAAGTCGTAAGAGCAATAACCTTTGCGGATATTATCACTCCATATGTAATCGTCGATATCGGAAAGGTCAGAGTGAGCTACAATTTTAAAGCTGCAATCAAATACAATGACGGGATTCTGCAGTAGCTCGGCAGCTGTCTGTACGATAGCTGAAAGGCCTGCACCTGAAATGTATGCAGTAAACAAAGATGCGGTATAATGCTCCATTTCGATTTTACCTGATATTTGCTCATTTAAGGAAACATCCATTCATATCGCCCCCTGGTTCAATAATAGTGCAATATGCACTATAAAGAAGTGATTTTTGGTGCTTGTAAATATATTCACAAAGTATTGGACGCCTTAAACTAAAGGTGGAGGTGCTAAGCAGATGAAATATGAAAAACTGTTTGCAGCAGGTAAAATTGGACGCCTTGAACTTAAGAATAGAATTGTATTGCCGGCTATGGGAACGTCACTGGCTGCGGCCAGTGGTGAAGCATCGGATGAAATGATTGCTTTTTATGAGGAACGTGCCGCAGGTGGCTGTGGTCTAATCATTACGGAAATTACGCGTGTGGATAATGAGACCGGAGTAGGTACACCGAACCAGCTGAATGCAAGTGACTTGCTGTTTGTGCCACGTCTGGAGAAACTGGCAAGAGCTGTGCATCGTCATGACAGCAAAATATTCCTTCAGCTCCAGCATCCGGGCCGGCAAAATCACGGACGGCTTATTGGAGGCAAACAAATTGTTGCTCCTAGCGCAGTGATGTCTTCAGCGATTGGGGAAATGCCCCGGGAGCTGTCTACTGAAGAGGTAGAAGAGTTAGTTCGTAAATTTGTGTTCGGAGCTTATATAGCTAAAACAGCAGGTATTGATGGTGTGGAGATCCATGGTGCCCACGGCTATCTCGTAGGACAGTTTCTGAGCCCACTTACCAATCTGAGAACTGATAAATATGGCGGTTCACTGGAAGGTAGAATGTCATTCCTGAACGAAATTGTGCTTGGCATCAAAAAGACCTGTGGCGCAGGATTCCCTGTATCGGTGCGAATCGACGGCGATGAATTTGTCTCAGGCGGGATTACACTGGATGAGGCTATCCAGACTGCGAAACATCTGGAAAGCATCGGAGTGGATTGCATAAATGTAAGCTCCGGCACTTATGAATCATCCAATACGATCATTGAGCCGATATCCTACCCGCAAGGCTGGAAAAAACATCTCTCCGCAGCCATTAAGCAAGCGGTGCAAATTCCAGTGATTGCTTGTGATGTGATCCGTAAGCCTGAATTTGCTGAGAGTCTGCTACAGGAAGGAAATACGGATTTTGTAGCCCTTGGAAGAGCCCAACTGGCCGATCCGGAGTGGGGTAACAAAGCGGCAGCAGGCAAAGAAGCAGAGATCAGAACCTGTATCTCTTGCCTGTACTGTATTCAGGAAGTAATGGAGTGCAAGGTAATCAAGTGTGCTGTCAATGCCAGAGTGGGCCGTGAGCTTGAATTTGCAGAACCAACAAAAGATGGCGCTGGCAAAGTAGTAGCTGTGATCGGCGGGGGTCCAGCAGGTATGGAAGCAGCACGGATTCTGGCGCTCAGAGATTTTAAACCTGTATTGTTCGAAGCCAGAGATGTGCTAGGCGGCAGCGTGGAGCTGGGAAGCCGGCCACCATTGAAGGAGAAGCTGAACTGGTTTATTGATAATATGCAGCATCAGTTAGAGGATCTGGATGTTGATGTCCGTCTCTCTACGAAACCTACGCTGGAACAACTGAAGCAACTGAACCCTTATGCGGTATTTGTTGCTGCTGGGGCACAGCCTATAGTGCCTGTTATTCCGGGAGTAAAGAAGGCAGCGGTCTGCACCGTTGTTGACGTACTTAGTGGGTCAGTTGTGATTAAGAACAAGCAGGCTGTGGTCATCGGCTCCGGCATGACAGGGCTGGAAACGGCTGAATATTTAGCCGATATGGGAAATCAGGTCACGGTGGTGGAAATGCAGCCGCGGGTTGGTCCAGATGCCTATCTGCCAAATCTGATCGACATTGTGACTAGACTGAAAAAGAACGGCGTGGAGCTCTTAGCATCAACCAAGCTGGTAGAAGTGCAGGATGGCGCGATTGTGCTTGAGAATACGTCCACGGGGGAAACTTCGCTGAAAAAGACGGATGCTGTTGTATTATCCATTGGTGTTACACCCGATCGCTCATTTGTTGATGAGTTGAAGCAGGTACTGCCTAATGTGAAGGTGATCGGCGATGCAGGCAAGCCAGGCCGAATCGGACAGGCCATTCATTCTGGATTCGAAACGGCTTTTGTGCTGAACTAAAGGGTTACTAATCTAAGGAGGGTTCATTCATGGTGAGTTTTGTGAAAAGTTTCGCAGATATGCAGAAATACGGAGGCAAGCCAACCACCTTTTATGATGCAGAGATGCTGACGGTGTATTGGGAGACCAAACCAGAGATTATCGAGCGTTTGTTGCCGAAGCCACTGAAGCCAACAAGCCGGCCGCTGGTAAATGCTTTTATCGCCAATTACCCAGCTACGAACTTTTGTCCACCTTATCGTGAAGCTGGATTGTTCGTTCTAGCGGACTATAACGGACAATTAGGCAACTACTGCCTGTCGATGCCTATTACAAGCGATATCGGGATGGCTATGGGCCGGGAAGTATGTGGGCTGCCTAAGAAAATGGCCGATGTGCGTATGAACACCTCAGAAGATGGCATTGATGGGGCAATCGGCCGGCATGGCATTGACTTTTTCAACGTAAAAGCCACTATGGATGGACACTTCAATGACAATGGAGCCGAGAAGATTCTGGAGGAATATTACGGCAAAGATATCCCTTTGTATAACATCAAATATGCCAATGCAATTGACGGAAACGGCTTCGATCTGATGCCATCCTTGGTCACACAGCGTTTAGTAAGTGAGGTTAAAGTCTATAAAGCGGCTGAAGCCTCTATCACCTTCCAAGACTCCCCGCATGATCCTTGGAGTGAGCTTGAAGTTGTGAATATGCTGGGCGCGGTTTACACCGTCAGTACAAATGTGCTTGAAAAAGGTAAAATTCTGGAGCCTCTGAATCCAATGGAGTATCTTCCATACTGCTATCTCCGCTGGGACTGGTGGGAGAACAATTTGCAACCTGTTTCCTCAGTATAAGCCTACGTGTTTGAAGTGAGTTTGTGCGAAATGAAACCGAAGAAGGATCGGCTAACCAAACATTAGGAGGAATTAGAATGACTAACCTTTTTGATTTGACGGGTAAGACAGCTATTATCGCAGGAGCATCCAGTGGGATCGGGGTACAATTCGCAGAGATGCTTGCTGAGCAAGGAGCAGACATTGCTATTTTGGCCAGAAGATATGACAAGCTTGTAGCAGTAGCCGAGGATATCCGGGCTAAATACCCTGAACGCAGAATAATTCCTATCGAGTGTGATGTAAGAAAAGAGGATCAGATTATTGTGGCTGTTCAAAAGGTTATGGAAGCCTTTGGCAAAATTGATATTCTGCTGAATAATGCTGGTGTGGTGGATGCGGTTCCGATTGAGGCGCTGGAAGAAGAAGCTTGGGATCGGGTACTGGATACGGATTTAAAAGGTGTTTTCCTGATGTCGAAACATGTGATCCGGCATATGAAGGAACGGAATTACGGCAAAATCGTCAATACAGCCTCAATGCTAGGTCTTACAGCTTCAGCTTCGGTTCCTACGCATTCTTACAATGCTGCTAAAGGTGGAGTGATCCATCTGACAAGAGGGGTGGCGGCAACTTATGCTAAGCATGGTATCACTGTTAATGCGATTGGACCAAGCTTGTTCAAAACTGAAATGACTGAGAATACGTTATTTGCAGAAAAAGCGCTAAAAATGTACAACGCAGTGTGTCCGATGGGGCGCCCTGGTAATCCGGGAGAACTAAACGGCGCCGTGCTCTACTTTGCTTCAGATGCTTCCAGCTACACTACAGGTCAGACTTTGTTTGTAGATGGCGGCTGGACGATTATATAGAGCTCATCTGGTTCTGTAAGCTCGGGGAATGATTGTAACTCCAAAAAAAGGGTATCTCAAAAGCCATGAAAGGGTGGCTGGGATACGCCTTTTTTTGCGTTGTACGATGAGCGGTGCTCCGCCAGTAACAAGAGAATTGCTGAATTTATCAGAAATTGTCGTTAATTTGCCTTAAAAAGTAGACATGACTACCTATGAGTGAGAAAATAGCATGTAGAGTTAGTAATAACTAAAAAGGACGGGATAACATCATGACAATTCGTTTCGGGGTCATTGGAACAAACTTTATTACAGACCGCTTCGTGCAAGCCGGCTTGGAGAATGAGGAGTTTATCCTGACAGCCGTGTACTCTCGCACAATGGAGAAAGGTCAGGCCTTTGCTGCTAAATATGCGGGAGCTACAATTTATACGAATTTGGAAGATATGGTGAAAAGCAAAGATGTAGATGCTATATATATTGCCAGCCCAAATTCTATGCATGCAGAACAAGCGATTATGTGCTTAAATCACGGCAAGCATGTGCTCTGCGAGAAACCGGCTGCATCCAACAGTACGGAGCTTAAAGCTATGATTGAAGCTGCGCGCACAAATGATGTGCTGCTGGTAGAGGCGATGAAATCGACCTTTATGCCGAACTTTGGAGTGATTCGTGATAATTTGTATAAACTCGGCCAAGTTCGCCGTTATTTTGCAAGTTACTGTAAGTACTCCTCCAGATATGATGCCTACCGGCAGGGGACTGTGTTAAATGCGTTTAATCCCGCTTTTTCCAATGGCTCGTTAATGGATCTTGGAGTGTACTGTTTGTATCCAATGGTAGTGCTCTTTGGCAAGCCTCAATCAGTACAGGCAGTGGGTGTCATGCTCTCGTCAGGTGTGGATGGTGAAGGAAGTCTCATTATGAAGTATGACGATATGGATGCGGTAGTTATGCACTCCAAGATTTCCGACTCCTATCTGCCAGCTGAGATTCATGGAGAGAACGGTACGATGGTGATCGACAAAATCAATGAGCCTTATCAGGTGAAAATTTACTATCGTGATGGTACAGTTGAGGAGCTTACGTTGCCTCAGGTGTTTGAACCTATGTATTATGAGGTGGAAGAATTCATCAACTTGATTAAGAATGGTGAACGGGAGAGCAGAATTAATACTCATGAGAACTCCATGGCCGCAGCAGAGATTATGGAGGAAGCCAGAGCACAGATCGGTCTCCGCTATGCCTCAGATTTATAATAAATAGAATGGGGAGCAGGACTTGAAGACTTTTAAAAAGGTTTATATTGAGATAACAAGCGTCTGCAACCTCGCCTGCAGCTTTTGTCCACAAACCGCCCGGACGAAAAATTTCATGAAGCTTGATACGTTTAATACGATATTGGATGAAATTAAACCACACAGCAATCATATTTATCTTCACGTCAAAGGGGAGCCGTTGCTGCATCCCAAGATCGGTGAACTGTTGGATGCTGCTCATGCCAAAGGGTTCAAGGTTAATATTACAACCAATGGCACGTTAATTCATAAAGCCGGACCTAAAATTCTTGGTAAGCCCGCACTGCGTCAGATGAACTTTTCTCTGCACAGCTTTGATGGGCATGAAGGGTCAGAGAACCGTGAAGGCTATCTTTCAGAGATAATTTCTTTTGTACGGGAAGCCTCAGCGCAAGGGGTTATTATTTCTTTCCGCTTGTGGAATTTGACGGAGGATAATCTGACGAATCTGGAGAGAAACCGTAACCGTGAAACCCTTGCCCTGCTGGAGGAAGCCTTCAACTTGGATTTCAAGATCGAAGAAAAGGTTGTGCCTGGCAGTGGTGTCAAGATTGCCCCACGCATCTACCTTAATCAGGATCATGAGTTCCGTTGGCCAGCGCTGAATGAGCCGGAAGATGACGGAAAAGGGTTCTGTCATGCCCTGCGGAGCCAAGCGGCAATCCTTGTGGATGGCACGGTTGTGCCATGCTGTCTGGATGGTGAAGGAGTAATTAACCTAGGCAACATCCATGAAACTCCGTTCTCAGAGATTGTAGAGGGGGAGCGGGCGAACAATTTATTCTATGGCTTCTCACGTAGAGAAGCGGTGGAGGAGCTGTGCCGCAAATGTGGGTATCGGCAGCGGTTCGGAACCTAATGATTGGAATGCAAACAGAACCGGGACATGGCTATTTCATGAGTCCTGGTTCTGTTTTTTAATTAACGGGATTGTATATATATAATAATAGGTCTTTATAGTCTCTACTTTGGAGCGAAGGAGGAGCATATGCTGAAATCACTGGAAGCCATCGCCTTATACCGTGAAGGTGTGCAAGATCATTTGGAGGATCACCTCTGGCTGAAGCTTATTGTCCAAGCGGAGGAGCAGATTGTAAATTTGGAACGTGTGGAATCTCTGGAGGAGCTGGATCGCAGGAATCCCGTACTGGACTATGTGGAACGTAGCTTGCAGATTCTGGACCAACTTCCCCGGTCTATTTGGATAAAAGAGCTGGTGGAAGAAACGTTAATTTGGTCAGAAACGGCTAAGGGAGGTACAGCAAAGGAGCGGCTGGTTTGGCAGGAGGAAGGGATCAATTGTTTTGTACATAATTTAGGTTCCGCACAGTTATATGAGAGATATTTAGGGAAGGCTGTCTCCGAGAAAGGTACGATGATTCAGCGGCTTATTGAGACTCATGGACTTATAGGACAGCAAATTCGCGGAGAAGTGCCGCCGGAAGTCAATAAGCCACTCCATGATATAGTGGAAGATCAGCTGCTGACCGCGGAGGAACTGGAACGCCTTCTGACCGTGCTCAATCATTGCATCATCGGAGCTGTGTCTCCCGAGTTATGGCAGAATGTGCAGCATGAAGTGAAGCAGCTTATTGAGCTGATTTCTTCAGGCAATCTTGCTAGTCCTATGCCGATGAAGGAACGACTGCGCAGAATGCGGCTGGGTCCGATCTCTAGAGGAGAGGATTTCACTACGGAATGGGCTAAGCTGACGCAGGAAGGTTTCCATACTGAACGGTTGGTGTCATTAAGTAAGATTACCTTCTGGTATGTAGAATCTGCACTACAGACCTTTTCGCTGGAGCAATTTCTGAAGGTGATGGTGCTTGCTGCCCAGAGGGCGCAGAATGAATCCTTAAGCCATATCAGCTTCGAGCATGTCATGAACAGCATTTACTACGATTACAAGGGTGTTAAGAAGACCAATGTTTATAAGAAGCGGATTATCGAAAAATATTTAGCGGAGCTTACATGGAAGGATATCGAGCAAGGGACTTTGCCTGCTGAGAACCCTCACCTACTCTTGCGGCAATATTCTAAGGAACATCTGCCAGACACGGTATTTTTTCAATTCCAATTCTCGGCAGCGGCAGAGAAGCTGATCGAATTTTGTATGGAAGCTGAAAAATCACCCTTGTATGAACGTGCTGTATTGCTGTTATTCGATCTATTCGAGCTGCGCAGGGATGCTTTTGACCGTTTTCATAATGAAGATACCTACTTAAGCCAAATGAATAATACAGCAGATTATAAAGCTGTAATTCTAGATCATGTCACTGGACAAAAAGTGCTGGATATCGGTCCGGGCGGCGGTGTGCTGCTGGATTTACTGGAAGAGCGTATGCCCGAGGTTACTCCAATCGGCATTGATATATCAAGCAATGTAGTGGAAGCCTTGCGACAACGCAAGCAGCGGGAAGGTCGCCACTGGGAGGTGCTGCAGGGAGATGCGTTGAACCTTAAAGATTTCGTGGAGGCCGGAACGGTGGACACGGTAATTTTCTCTTCGATTTTGCATGAGTTATATTCTTATGTGCCGCTAAATGGTAATAAGTTCAATCACGACACCGTCTCCGCAGCTCTGCGAAGTGCCTTTGCTGTATTGTCAGCTGGCGGGGTTATCATTATCCGCGATGGGATCATGACTGAACCTGCATCATTGCTGCGGAGAGTTCGCTTTCTGGAAGAGGACGGTCTGGTGTGGCTGGAGCGTTATACGAAGGATTTTGCTGGACGTCAGATTCAGTTTCAGAGATTAGGGGAACAAGAAGTGCTCATGCCCGTTAATGATGCCATGGAATTTTTATATACTTATACCTGGGGCGAAGAGGCTTATATTCACGAAGTTCAAGAACAGTTTGGTTATTTCACCCCTACGGAGTTTGCCTCATTTATTGAACAGATTTTAGGAGAGCAGGCAAAGATTGAGGTCTTCCGGCATTACTTGCAAGAAGGTTATACCGAAGCTTTGCGTGATAGAGTAAGGTTCATGGATGAGAGCGGACAGGAAGTGGCGCTGCCGGACAGCACCTGCTTTATTGTGATTCGGAAGGAATAGCCGAAAAGTAACATCAGCTGCATCTAAAAAAGCAATCGGCAGACCCTCTGATGCGGAGGAGATCCGATTGCTTTTTTAGATAGGGAATCTTGCCCTTGTTAGAGTAGTATTTCTAGCTGCGACTTATCAGATTCTTCGGCTAAACGTTGAATTTCTTGATAGGTAGCTAATTGTTCTGTCCGCTCATTGGTGTTCTCTTCAGAAGGTTTAATTTCTGTTGAACCTGCTTTATCGATCTGATCTTTAATTTTATCTCCCGTGTCTTTCATGGCATCGCCTAACGTTTCGTTCATTTCCGAGAGTTTAGTTTCGATTTTGGATAACTGCTCCCGTTTGGCTGTTGCGGAATGAGTAGAACGAGCCTCGTCCAGCTCTATTTCCTTGGTCAGAACTTTTGCCTCGCCACGCATCTTAGTGTGGGTAGAAGAAACTACCTCCATTTGGCTAACATCTTGGCTTACTGAAACAATCGTATTCAATCTTTCGTTCTGTATCTCTTGCTCGGTTTTAGGTTCATCCTTTGGATTAGCTTTTTGAGCATCTTCTAAGTTCTTTTGTTGCTCTTCGAAGCTGTATTTTGCAATTTGTTGGTCAATCGTTTGGAGCTGCTTGTCGAACTCCTTAAGTTGATCTTGAATAGATTCGAGATTATGTGAACTTTTGGTAGTTCTTTCAATCAGACTGTTCTTACTGTCGATGATATTTTGTTTTTGTTTAAGCAGGGAGTTAACCATTCCGTCCATTTTGGATTGATTTTGAAAAGCAGCCTTTGCAGATTTACTTATTGATAATTTATCTCCATTACCATTACCACTAGTATTGCTGTTTGATTTCATAGTTTTATCATTAGTTTGGTGACTAACAGATACATTAAACCTCGTTCCCATAGATGAGGTCATATTCGTTATGTGCATGGTTCATTATCCTCCTACGACGATAAGATCTATCTATAATATATCGGCAAATCAGCAGTAATATTTAATAAAGAGCGCTGTTAGCCGCAGCGTTGTTTGATGGACGCTTAACAGCTTTTTTGTCCAAACTATCCCGGAAGAGGAAGATATTTACCATTTCAGGCTTTGTAATGTCTATTTGCCGGTGAATTTTTGTCGAAAGTTAGAGGGAGAAATGCCTTCTTTCTTGGAGAAGCAGGAAGAGTAGTAAGTAATATGATGGAAGCCAACCTCTTCAGCGATGCGGGCAATGGACCAGGAAGTTTGAATTAACAGCCGTTTGGATTGTTCTAGACGATAGGACAGGAGATAGGCCATAGGGGTCACACCGTATATTTTTAGCATGTTTTTGGCGAGATAGTTGGGATGATAGTTAAGTTCTTTTTGAAGTAAGGAGTTAGAGACATCACGAGTATAATTTTGCCGAATGAACAATTCAATCTTCTCGGCAAGATGAATGGCGGTTGCATCGGATGCCTCGGCCAGATCGCGGTCCAAGAATTGCAGGAACTGTTGAAAGGAGGCTTGGCGCTTCCAGTTGCGCATCGACTGGGGTTCTTGTTCCAGATGGAAAAAGAACTCTAATACCTCCATTGCTTTCTCTGATATTTCCGTATACTTGGGAATAAAGATCGAGCATACATCGCAGTGATTTAAATAAGCTTTTTGTTTATGGCTTTCGATGAGCTCGCTCTGATTCTCCAGACATTCGTTCATATCCTGACACTCGATCCAGCTGCCGAAGGTCTGGAAATGAATCCAGATGATTTCTGTTTCGATAGGACAAGGGGCAAAACCATAGTGATGGGCATCTGGACGAAGGATGAGGAATTCTCCTTCCTTTAGCTCCCAGTGCACCTCGTTCTCGGCGATGGGCAACATCCCCTTTTTAACAATGATTAGATCAAATACGCCGATGCAATTACGACTGATATGATAGTCTCCAGCATTGTAGTGAGCACGACCACAGTCTATGAAATAAGGAATAGGCGGTGTGATAAAGCTAAGAATCGGTGAGTTCATCGCGAGCCTCCAATTGGAATCCATCGTTTTTTTATGATGTAGATGAAACTAGCCTGCACCTTTCCTGAACTCCGAAGGCGAGCATTTCATCGCTTTACGGAAAACCTTTATGAAATAGCTTACATTATCAAATCCGACCTCGAATGCGATGTCGGATATTTTTCTTTCACTTTGTTGCAGCAGATCGGCAGCCTGGCGAATCCGGTATGAGTTGATGTAATCGACTGGCGTTTTACGAGTCATCATTTTGAAGAAGCGGCAGAATTGCCCCTCGCTCATGGGAATAAGCTCTGATAGATCACGGGTACGTATCGGTTCCTGATAGTTATCTTGGATATAAAGGATCACCTTTTTAAGGCGGTTAATTTTGGTGGTATCAGCATCATCCGATTGGCTGCGGTTCTCAAATCGGCCCTCTGCGGTAATCTTGGAAAGCATGATTAGCAAAGTTCCTTTCATAAAGGTCTCAAATCCGGGCATTTTATTAGCGTATGCCTCCATCATTTGCTCCAGATGATGAAGCAGCTCCTGCTGCCAAGGGACATCTGGTGTAATATGTCTCGGAAAGCTCTGGCGCTTCTCTTGCAGTGGCAAAATCGCGTTTTGCTGGATCGTATCGTACTGGGCGCTAGCCAAAAGATCAGGCAGAAATACAAGCGCACAGAATTTGCAGGGGGTGTCTTCGTTCAGCACATAGGCGGCGTGTATATCGCCAGATTCGATAAATACCGCTTCGCCCGCGCGGAGTGGAAAATATTCTGTGTCTACTTGGAACAGAATTTCTCCTTCTAGCAGCATAAAGAACTCCGCTTCTTCATGCCAATGTGTATCGAGTACATGCGTTCCGGATGGAAGTTCTATCCAATAAGCTGCGAGTGGAAACATACTATCTCCATGAACTCTGTTTTCTTTTAGCAAACTCTGAGTTGTACGGTCCATATAAAGGCCTCTTTTCTTAGAAAAACATCAAAATAGTGTTATAAATGAGCTATATAGTATTAGTTTTGTTCATTTTTTATCGGTATAATGCAACTATAAACACCAAATTGAAAGGTGGCAAGTACACAATGAAATTTACTGATGGTCTCTGGCTGGTTCGTGAAGGTATCACGATTAACGGCGCAGTTCAAAATTATGTTGTAGAAAAGACTCCCGAAGGATTAACAGCAATTACACAAACGACTCCAATCACAGGGCGCGCAGCAACGCTGAATTCAACCCTGCTTACTGTAAAATTCCATTCTCCGCTTCCAGGCGTGGTAGGCATTAAAATTATTCATCATGATGGTGTACAGGAACGTGGTCCGGTTTTCGAACTGACTAAAGGTACTGGCGATCATGTGAAGATTGAAGAAACGGATCTCGAAACCGTGCTGATCAGCGGCGGACTTCGTGTAGTGATTCGCAAAGGCGAACAATGGGCGGTGGATTTCTATCGCGGCGAAGAACGTATTACAGGCAGTGGCTTTAAATCCATGGCTTACATCACCGACCAAGACGGTAACACGTACATGCGTGATGAGCTGGATCTCGGCGTAGGCGAATTCGTATATGGTCTGGGCGAACGTTTTACCGCTTTCGTGAAAAATGGACAAACCGTTGATATCTGGAACAAAGACGGCGGCACTAGCTCTGAGCAAGCTTACAAAAACATTCCTTTCTACGTATCAAGCAAAGGTTATGGCGTATTCGTGAATCATCCGGAATTGGTTTCCTATGAAATCGCTTCAGAAAAAGTGAAAAAAGCCCAATTCAGCGTAGCTGGAGAAAGCTTGGAATACTTTGTGATTGATGGACCTACCATTAAAGACGTTATTAGCAACTATACTGCTCTTACTGGTAAACCAGCGCTTCCACCAGCATGGACTTTTGGCTTGTGGCTGACAACTTCGTTCACTACCAACTATGATGAAGAGACTGTAAATTCCTTCGTAGAAGGTATGGCAGAACGTGATCTGCCGCTGCATGTATTCCACTTTGACTGCTTCTGGATGCGTGAGTATCAATGGACTGATTTTGAATGGGATAAACGTGTATTCCCAGATCCAGAGGGCATGCTGAAACGCCTGAAGGAAAAAGGTCTGAAGATCTGCGTATGGATCAACTCTTATATTGGTCAACGTTCACGCTTGTTTGAAGAAGGCAAGAAAAACGGCTACCTGATCAAAAAGCCTAACGGCGATGTTTATCAATGTGACCTGTGGCAAGCGGGTATGGGACTGGTGGATTTCACTAACCCTGCGGCTTGTGAATGGTATGCCGGCTACCTGCGTGATTTGGTAGATATGGGCGTAGACAGCTTCAAGACAGACTTCGGTGAGCGGATTCCTACAGATGTAGTTTATTTCGACGGATCTGATCCGATGAAAATGCACAACTACTACACTCAACTGTACAACAAAGTTGTATTTGAAGTATTGGAAGAGAAGCTTGGTAAGAATGAGGCAGCATTGTTCGCACGTTCTGCAACTGCTGGCGGCCAACAATTCCCAGTTCACTGGGGCGGAGATTGCTACGCAGATTATGAATCCATGGCAGAAAGCCTTCGCGGCGGTTTGTCTCTGGGCTTGTCCGGTTTCGGTTTCTGGAGTCACGATATCGGTGGTTTCGAGAACACTGCTCCGGCACATGTATTTAAACGCTGGTTAGCTTTTGGACTGTTGTCCAGCCACAGCCGTCTGCACGGCAGCACTTCGTACCGTGTGCCTTGGGCGTACGATGATGAAGCTTGTGATGTTACCCGCTTCTTCACGAAGCTTAAATGCAGCTTGATGCCTTACCTGTATGATGTGGCTGGGCAGGCTGCAGAGCATGGCTGGGCTTCTATGCGGGCGATGGTTATGGAATTCCCGGAAGATCCAACATGCGAAGTGCTCGATCGCCAATACATGCTGGGTGATTCCTTGCTCGTAGCGCCTATTTTCCAAGAAAACGGCGAAGTGAAATACTATCTGCCAGCAGGTCGCTGGACTCACCTGTTATCTGGTGAAACTGTACAAGGCGGATCATGGCGCAAAGAGAAATATGATTTCTTCAGCCTGCCACTGTTCGTTCGTCAGAACTCCTTGCTGGCAATCGGCAGCATCGACAACAAACCGGATTATGACTTTGCGGATGGCGTGAAATTTGGCCTGTATTCACTTGAAGAAGGTACTACTACTTCTGCAACCGTACGTGATCTTAAAGGTGCTCCTGAATTGACTGTGAAGGCTGCCCGCAAAGGCAACAGCGTAACAGTTACTGCAGAAGGCAGCGGTAAAGAATTTTCGCTTTCCCTTAAAGATCTGGGAGCTATCGCTTCCGTAGAAGGTGCAGAGCAAGTGGATGAGACTACAGTGAAAGTAAACGCAGGTGCAAAATCTGTATCGTTTACCATTACACTGAAATAAGATGATTTCTTAAAGCATATTGATATAGCCATAACCTCTCTTGTAGACTGGGTGAACGATCCGTTCCCTGGTTTATAGGAGAGGTTTTAGTGTTACAATCTTAACTAATAACGGGGGAAACGTTATGAATACTAATTTAATTAAGGGAAGTGGAGTTTTGAATCAGACGGACTATACCTCTGCTACGGTTCTTTCAACCGCCGCTAATTTTATTATGAATAGGCAAGAACCTTTTACACATACCTTTCGGACTTATATTCGTTTACGGGAAAACGGCCCGGTGCAGCTGAAATTTTGGCATAGCAATGCGGTGGATTCCACCTGGGACCAAGGGCTTGAAGCTTCGGGCAGTGAACCTGGGGGCAGTTGGGTGATTGAATCGGCTTTTATCGCGGATGGAGGCACTGAGCCAAACGGAGCTATTATTGAGCATACACAACATGCTGTCACTTTTGAAGGCAATGTCTCCAAGTCAGTTGCGGCCGGTGAATGCTTCTGGAGTGATGAGACAAGCATCAATCTACCTGATGGCCATTACTTAGCGTTTACATGGACGATTAAGACAACTACTGCGGGCAAATCCATTCCTTTCAACGTAGAAGGGATGCTGGCAACCGCTTATGATGCGCCCGGAAATCTGGCTGCACAGGAATCAGCCGATGGGTTTACAGAATCTGACAATCTTTTGGTACTGCCAAGCTATATCGGATATAAGAAAGCTGTGAATAAGAAGCTAGTATTTTTGGGAGATTCGATTACTCAAGGTGTGCGGACATTAAAGGACGGATACGAATATTGGGCAGCGAGAATTGCGGATGGTCTTGGTGCAGAGATTGGTGTATGGAATCTCGGCTCAGGCTGGGCTAGAGCGTATGATGTAGCTGCGGATGGCCCTTGGCTTCACAAAGCTAAACAGAGTGATGAACTGATGATTGTCCTCGGCGTAAATGATATTGATATTGGCTGCCGCTCTGCAGATGAGTTACTTGGTGATCTGACAACTATTATTGCTAAGATCAAAACAGCAAATGCTGATGCTAGTATTATTCTAAGTACGGTGCCGCCGTTTAATTTTCAGGAGGCAAGAGAAGAGACTTGGCGTAGAGTGAATCATGAAATCCTGACTAACCCACCCGCTGGAGTAGACCGTGTGTTTGATATAGCAAGCCTATTATCGTTGCCTGCACCAGACGATCACCGGATCAGACCGGAATATATGAGTGGACAAGACGACCCGCATCCGAACGGCATAGCCGGTAAGACGGTTGCGGACGCCTTTTTAAACTGGTATTGATTAACTCTTAAATGTGTCCCGGTAGTCCTTAGGTGAAGATCCAACCTGCTTCTTAAACACTTTGCTGAAATATTTAACATCATGAAAACCGACCATTTCGGAGATTTGGGCCAGCTTCAGACGAGGATTCTGCAATAGTAGTTTAGCTTTATCTATTCGGATATTAACAATAAAGTCGGAGAAGTTAATCCCGTATTCCTGTTTGAATCGGCGGGAAATATATTCACGGCTAACAAAAAACTTTCCGGCCACTTCCTGTAAGGACAGGTCGGAAGCGTAATTAAGCTCGATGTATTTGACGATATCATGCATCGGATTACGTTCTTTAGCTTGTTTCAGGGCGATTACTTCGGCCAGCTCCTGCATTAGGGTATACGACCAGTCACGCCAAGCGAATAAGGAGAACGAGTAACCGTTCGTATAAGGAGCTGGGTGAAGCTGGTCGGCCTGTTCAAGCTCGGCCAGTGCGCCTTCAGCTTCAGGGCCTAACATTTCCCGTACCAGCTGGGAACGAAATAGTAGAGCATCATTTTTCCATGAGTTTAGGATTTCTGGTGTCACAACTCCTCCTCGGCTAAGCTCATCTACCCAGTGCTGCGCAGCTGTTGATAATATCTCTGGACTTCCGCTGATGACTGCCATTTTCCAATCTTCCTTGACGTCAGCAAAGTTCGTTGTTGATACATTACCGCGAACCTCTGCTTTGGCGATCTCTTTACGATCTCTGAATTCTTCGGAGGAAGAGGAGAAATGGCAGTAATCCTCATGAATTAATAAGTTTCGGCGTTGTAAGGCCTCTGCCACCTCTGCACGCTGATAAGGTAACTGCTTAGGTAAGTTGCCGATGCTGCTGATTCCAAAATGCATTCGGACCTGCAAGGTAGAGTAGATGCCATGATTGATTCTGCCTATTAGCTCGACCACAGAGGGTTGAATATCCCACAGAATAATCGCAATCTCCGGAGGACCTCCCCAATAACGAAAAGCAACACCCTTAAGCGGACTGTGCAAAAATTCATTACAAATATTGACGATAGCGTAGTTCATTAGCTCGGTGTCTCCGCCAAAACGTTTAATCAACGGATTGTTACCCGCATCTGTCTGCACCAATATTAACCGAGCGGAATGGATGTTTTCCGGAATGATACCATCACTGCATAACCTCCGCAAAGATAAATCAGAATTGATCGGATCATCAATTAGTGCAGATAATAGCTTTTCCCCATAAATGGGCTTGAACTCATTAAGCTGAATACTCTGTTTCTGCCGTTCGCTTCGGTCGTCTTCTTCTGAGCGCCAGGCTGCAACTGCTTTAGCTACCGCTACATTGATTGCCTCGGCTTCGATAGGTTTCAGGATATAATCAATACCCCCATGCCGCACAGTCTGCCGTACGAACTCAAAATCATTATGTCCGCTGACTACAATAAACTTAGTGTTGCCGGCGAATTCGTTCACCCAGGTCATTAACTCTATCCCATTACCTGATTCCATCATCATATCCATAATGACTAATGCTGGTTTAGCCTGCCGGATGATCTCGATGGCTTCATTTCCATTTCCGGCTTCCAGAATTTCATCTATTTGATGGGCGTCCCAGTCGACAAGCAGTCTGACTGCCTTTCTAACTCTTGCCTCGTCATCAACAATCAACGCCTTCATATCTTTTCACGCTCCGCTATAATTTCAATTTCCAATTTCACTACTACTCCGCCTGCTCTAAGGTTATCCACAGTTAAAGTGGCACTATCTCCGCACACAAACTTGAGTCGAGCCAGAACGTTCGGCAGACCAATACCTGATCCTGTAGCTTCCTTGGTTTGCTCTGTATTTCTTAATAAATCTATATCTGTTCTAGTAGGATGCTGTAGCTTCTGCTTTAAAAGATCTAACTTCGCTGAAGGGATCGCATTTCCGTTATTTTGGATACAGATTTCCATCCGGTTGTCATCCACTCTTGCTGCGGTGATTTCAATGAATCCGTCACTGCGGGAAAGATTAAAGCCGTGTTTGAAATAATTTTCTACAATAGGCTGTAAAATCATTTTCGGCATAAACGTCTCTAAAAGTGATTCCTCCATATCGTAGCGGAAACTGAACTTATTTTCAAAACGTTCCTTTTGCAGTTCAATGTAGGCTTTGACATGATCCAGCTCATCCTTAACAGTTACGATCTTCTCCTCATTGTACATGCTGTAGCGCATCATTTTGGCTAGAGCTGAAAGAAGTGAGTAAATTTGGGGCACTTTAAGCTCTAAGGCCAGCGTGCCAATGATCTGTAACGTGTTATTCAGAAAATGCGGGTTGATTTGTGCCTGCAGTGCCCGCAGTTCATTGGTCTTATTGGACAATTCCAGCTTGTACTCTCTTAAAATCAGGTTGTTGATCGTGTCCATCATACTGCGGAATCGCTCGGTAACCACGCCAATCTCATCTTTGCCCATAGGTTGAATTTCAACATCAAGATTACCGGTCTGCACCTGATTCATGTAACGAGTCAACTGCTTGATAGGAGCCGTGATTCGAAAAGAGATCAGGGTCGTTAACGTGGCAATTGTAATCAAAAGTAGAACAAGGAGGAATATATTAATCGCTGCCGCCTCATTGGCTTCCCGGAAAAGATAGGACGTAGGAATCTGCTTCACGAGGGTCCAATTTAAACCTTGGGTTTCGATTCTTTGGTAAATAAACACAGCATCTTCCTCTTCAAAATACCCTTGCGAGCTTTGATTCGTGGCGATTTGCTTGTTATACCAAGAAGCGTGTAGGCGCTTGCCGTATTCCTCACTGTTGCTTCCGTATACAATCCTGCCATCGCCATCCAGCAGCCAAATGTTCTCCTGCTTCTGATCATATAACTGGCTGACGATGTCGGTAAGAGCCGTTAGCTTAACATCGATCGACAGGAAGCCGAGTGGGGTGGTAGTGGGAATCCTTTCAATTCGTCTATGCAATGTGAACACAGGCTCCGGTATGAGTTGCGGGATAGGTGAAGTTAGGCCATAGCTGTGACTTATATGTGTACTTTGTATAAACACAGGAGAACTGCTAGTGATCTCTGAGTCGGCATAAGGGGGGATACCCTGCCAACGTTTGGGTGTATTTTGGGTGAGCAAAGTGGCTTTTCTATCCTTGACACCGTAAAGATACACCTGGGATATATCTGGCATGGATGAAGAAATGTAATTTAGAGAAGAATAAATTCGTGTATTTGCTGCCATATCCTCGTATCCCGCTTCGAGCAATCTGTAGAAATCTGAATCTGAATAGACGATAAGGGAGAGACGATTGATCTCCTGAATCAGACTTTCGATGTTTCTATTGCCTTGAAAGAGGAGGTTCGTATTCTCATCTACTGCCCTTGTTCTTAGGGATTGAGTGCTATAGTGATAGCTAATAAACATGGTGGCCATAATACAGATTAACGTTGGCAGTAGGATAAAAACGATCAATTTTGTGCGAATCGTGTTCCATTTCATCGAAATTTGTCACATCCGATCAATATTTTACACCTGAAAGATCACTTTAGTAGGTGTGAGGTACCCTGAAAAAAACAGATAATATGTGTATAAAGCATAAACAAGTAAGTGAGCAAAAGAAAGGGGGGGGCAATAAATGCGCGGCACTAAGTTGTCCCAGTTAGGTCAACAGCTTTTTTTCGTTGGTCCGGCAGTTTTGTTTTTTACCTTAATAACGATTATCCCATTTTTGATGGGGATGTATTACTCTTTCACAGATTGGAACGGTGTATCCGGTAATGTAAGTTGGGTCGGATTTCAAAACTTTTCCACTATTTTCTCAAATGACCCTGACTTCTGGTCTTCCTTTTGGTTCACGGTAAGATTTACGGTGTTAGGTGTGATTTTGACTAACGTGGTAGGCTTCTTCTTAGCTTATCTGTTAACTAAACCTTTAAAGACACGTAACATGCTTCGGACTATTTTCTTTATGCCGAACGTTATCGGGGGATTGTTGCTTGGTTTCATCTGGCAATTTATCTTCATTAAAGGGTTCGCCACTATGGGTGACCTGACAGGATGGTCCTTCTTTAATCTTCCTTGGCTCGGTGATGCCACAACAGGATTCTGGGCGATTGTAATGGTCTTTGTTTGGCAGTCTTCCGGTTATCTAATGGTTATCTACATTGCCTCGTTGAGTAACGTATCTAAAGAAGTACTAGAAGCGGCTGATATTGATGGTGCTTCCCGTTGGCAGGTGCTACGCAATATCGTAGTTCCGCTAATTATGCCTGCTGTAACTATCGGATTATTCTTGGCCATTTCCTGGTCATTCAAAATGTTTGACCTTAACTTGTCCTTGACGAAGGGCGGACCGTTCAAATCGACGGAATCCGTTGCTATGAATATTTACAATGAAGCTTTCCTGAACAATCGTTACGGGCTGGGTACTGCAAAAGCGCTGCTGTTCTTTGTAATTGTAGCCATCATTACTCTGATTCAGGTCCGTATCACGAAGAGCAAGGAGGTTGAAGCGTAATGAAACCTACGGAAAAAAAGAGATGGAATATTGGTACGGAAGTGATAATGATCCTTCTGGCGCTGCTCTTTCTCTCTCCATTCTATTTCTTGCTCGCAAACTCGGTGAAATCCTTCGGTGAAATTCTGAGTGATGCGGCAAGCTGGCCAAAACTATTTATGTGGTCGAACTATTCAACCGCTTGGAAATTAGCCCGTTTCGGTGAAGCATTCCGAAACTCGGTTATTATCACAGTGATCAGTGTTATTCTAATCTCTCTGTTCAGTGCGATGGCATCCTATCGTATGGTTCGGGCGAATACGAAATTCAATCAGTTCTTGCTGCTTATCTTTGTAGCAGCAATGGTAGTTCCGTTCCAAACGATTATGATTCCTATTCTGAAGGTCGTAAATGTTATTGGAGTAAACAACTCTTTCCTTGGTTTGATTATCACGAATCTAGGAATCAGTGTTCCGATGGCGATCTTCCTGTTCCACGGCTTTATCAAGTCCGTTCCTCTTGAAATTGAAGAGGCGGCTACAGTAGATGGATGTAATCCTATTACCGTGTTCTTCCGTATTGTGCTTCCTTTGCTGAAGCCAATGGTGATGACAACAATCGTGCTAAACGCACTTGGAATATGGAATGACTATCTGTTGCCATCCTTGATTCTTCAGGCACCAGAGCTTCGGACCATTCCACTAGCGACTTTCTCCTTCTTTGGTCAATATACCAAACAATGGGATATGGCACTTCCGGCTCTCGTAATCGGGGTCGCACCAATTATCATTTTCTACCTGTTTATGCAACGTTACATTGTTGAGGGAATAGCGGCTGGCTCGGTGAAAGGTTAACACCGAGCCCTCCGTTCCAAATATTTTTTAAGCAGTCCACTATTTTAAGGGGGAATATATAATGAAGAAGAAACACTCCGCAGTTGCTCTATCAGCAGTAATGGCAATGAGTTTAGCTCTAACGGCATGTGGTGGTAATAATAACGCTTCTAGTAACTCACAAAATGGAAGCGCTGGCACAAATTCAGGTGAAGTGAAGACCGTTAAGATCTTCCAATTCAAAACTGAAATCGTAGAAGGCCTCAATGAGCTTAAGGTAGAATTCGAAAAAGAATACCCTAACATCAAGCTGGATATCCAAACAGTTGGTGGTGGTGCGGACTACGCAGCAGCATTGAAAACTAAATTCGCTTCCGGCGATGCGCCTGATATTTTCTCCAATGGTGGATATGCAGAAATGGAACTTTGGGGAGACAAGATGGAAGATCTGTCCGACCAACCTTGGGTAAAAGATCTGATTCCTATGGCTGCAGAGCCTATGACTAAAGATGGCAAAGTATACGGTATGGCAATGAACCTTGAGGGTATCGGTATTGTGTATAACAAGGACTTGTTCGCTAAAGCGGGAATCACTGAAACTCCAAAAACATTGTCACAGCTTGAAGAAGCGGCTAAAAAGCTGCAAGCTATCGACGTAACTCCTTTTGGTAATGCATATCAGGAATGGTGGCTGCTAGGTAACCAAGGGATCAGCGTAGCCTTTGCACAACAAGATAATGTAGATGAATTCATCAAAGGTTTGAATGAAGGAACTGGTACAATTGTAGGCAATAAAACGTTTGAAGAGTGGAGCAAGTATCTCAAACTGACTTTACAATACGGACAAAAGAATCCTTTGACCACAGATGCTAACACTCACCTGGCAATGTTCGCAAAAGGCGAAACTGCAATGATGCAAGAAGGTAACTGGGCACAAACTCTTGTTGATAACATCACTCCTGATATGAACATTGGTATGTTCCCTATGCCAATCAATGAAGATGCTGAGAAGAATGACAAAATGACTGTTGGTATCCCTGCGAACCTTGTAGTCAACAAAGAATCCGGTTCTAAAGAAGAAGCAAAAACGTTCTTGAACTGGTTGGTAACTTCCGATATGGGTAAAGAGTACATCGTTAAAAAATGGAAATTCATCCCTGCTTTGTCCACAATCGAAGCAACACCTGAAGACATCGGTATGCTTGGAGCAGACGTATGGAACTATGTAAAAGAAAACAAAGTTTATGGCCTGCAATCCTCAAAATTCCCTGATGGTGTAACGCAAGAATTTGCCAGCGTGATCCAACAGTTCATCGCTGACAAGGTTGACGTTAACGGCTGGATGACTGGTATGCAAGCTGCATGGGACAAGCTAAAAAAATAAGTAAAGCACATTATAGAGAAGATTTAATGGATATTAGTGGTTAACAGAAGCGCTCTCCGTATACCTCATCAATTTGAGACGGGGAGCGCTTTTTTTGGGAAACAGGGCTGAATATCAAGGGATGGGGAGAAGCGCCAATGAAACGATATGATCATGTTCAGATGGGTGTGGACTATTACCCGGAGCATTGGGATGAATCCATGTGGGAACCAGATATCAAGTTGATGAAAGAAACAGGTGTTAAAGTAGTCCGGGTTGCTGAGTTCGCATGGAGCCGACTGGAGCCAACTGAGGGGAATTACCAGTTTGAGTGGCTGGACCGTGCGCTGGACCTTTTTCATCAATATGATCTGCAGGTTGTGATGGGTACGCCAACAGCTACACCGCCAAGATGGTTAACGACGAAATTTCCGGATGTGCTTCCGGTGTTTGCTAATGGAGAGATTTTTCACCCGGGGGTACGTGGACACCGCTGCTATAACAGCACATCGCTGCGTGAGTATGGCAGCCGTATTATTCTGCGTCTTGCCGAACGTTACAGTGAACACCCGGCCGTCATAGGCTGGCAGACTGATAATGAATTTGGCATGTTGGATTGTCATTGTGACGCTTGTAATACTGCTTTTCGAGCATGGGTACAAGCTAAATACGGAACACTGGCTGAGGTCAATGCAGAATGGGGAACCGTTGTTTGGAGCGGGGAGTACAGCGATTGGAATGAGCTTACCGTGCCGTTGGGCGGATCACCTCATCAGAATCCATCTTTTCTGCTGGACTTTCAGCGGTTTCAGTGGGATTCGGTGGTAGCGTTTCAGACAGCGCAGATCAATATTTTGCGTATGATTTGTCCAGAGCATTTCATAACCCATAACTTTCACAGCTATCCGCAGCGTCTCGATATGTACGCAGTGGGTGCAGATCTGGACGTGGCTGCGTTTGATTATTATCCGAATACTTCGCCAACCAAACAAGAGACAACGCCTTATAGCGGAGCACTTTCATTGGACGTAACCCGTGGCATCAAACGCCAAAACTTCTGGATCATGGAGCAGCTGAGTGGATCTCCGGGTTGTTGGATGCCGATGTGGCGAACCCCTTATCCGGGACTGATTCGTGCCTATGCATGGCAGGCGATTGCTAGAGGTGCGGATACTGTTGTTCATTTTCGCTGGAGAAGTGCAACTTCAGGAGCAGAACAATTCTGGCACGGGCTGATTGATCACAGCAATGTTCCCGGACGCAGATTAGCGGAGTTCACGCAGCTATGTCATGAGGTTAATGGGCTGAGCGGCAAGCTCCAAGGAACGATGCTGAAAAACGAAGTGGCTATCCTCCATTCTCATGAAGAGAAGGCTGCGCTGGATATTCAGCCGCAGGCAGAGGGCTTTGATTATTATGAGAACATTAAGCAGATTCACCGGGCGGTGACCAAGCTTGGCATGGGCTGCGATGTTATCGACCTCAGACAACCGCTTGATGGATACAAAGTAGTAATCGCTCCAAATTTATATTTGCTGGATGAGGAGATCGTACGTAATCTGGAGGATTTTGCCCTCGCTGGCGGGACCTTACTGATCACCAACCGTAGTGGCGTCAAAAATATAAACAACATCGCAGTCATGCAACCGCTGCCTGGGCAGCTTAGCTATTGTACCGGCGTTGAAGTGCTGGAGTATGATCCGATTGGCGTTGAAACACATGTCATCGTGGATGCGGAGGGTAATCCATATGAATGTACGCAGTGGTGCGACATCCTCCGACCTGTAGTGGCTCAGCCAATTGCCTGGTATGGTGATGATTTCTATCGCGGCACACCCGCTATAACTGTTAATTCCTTCGGCAAAGGTCAGGTTTATTACTTTGGAACCCATGCGGAAGAGCAATACTGGTCAGTTCTATTGGAGAACCTGGCTAAGGAAAAAGGGTTGTTATGCTTTGAAGGATTGCCAAACGGAGTACATGCCTCCGTGCGGACTGGAGATCAGGGAAGCTTCTTGTTCCTGCTTAATCTGAGCCGCGAGTCGGTGATCGTTCCGTTGCCACGAGAATACAGCAGCCTGCTGGATAATAAGATTCGATCGGGAGAGCTTCAGCTCGAGCCGTATGGTGTAGAGGTGCTGGAGATTTGAGTGGTTTTGAGTAAAGAGATTTTGGAGTGGGTTTGGGAGTGTGGCAGGAGAGGGGAAAGTGTGGAGTAGGGTGAAGTGAAGGTTGGTGAAGATGGAGTGGGGGATGTGTGGAGTAGGGTGAAGTGAGGGTGGTGAAGATGGAGTGGGGAATGTGTGGAGTAGGGTGAAGTGAAGGTTGGTGAAGATGGAGTGAGGGATGTGTGGAGTAGGGTGAAGTGAGGTTGGTGAAGATGGAGTGAGGGATGTGTGGAGTAGGGTAAAGTGAGGTTGGTGAAGATGGAGTGAGGGATGTGTGGAGTAAGGGATGTGTGGAGTAAGGGAAGAGCGGTGTAGGGGAATGTGTGGGGTAGGAATAGTGAAGTAAGTGGAAGTGGGGAGTAAAAAATGAGTGGAGTAGGGCATGTAGAAACTTCAACAGAAGCACAACAGAAAATAGTTGCACTTCGTACACTTATTTGAAGCATTGGAGTACTTAATTGGTTTTAGTTGCACTTTGTGCAGCTAAAAATTGGCTAATCCCGCTGTAAGGCCATATTCCGAGAATATAGTTGCACAGAATACACTTATATGGATAATTTCTGCCGTGCAGGCTATTTTAAGTGTACAAAGTGCAATTATTTCGTCTGACTTACTCATACTGACTGAAGAGAGCTGCACAATGGAGTCCCCAACATGAGCAGATTTCCACGTGGAGTCCACCATAGCAGATTTCCACATGGAGTCCACCATGAGCAGATTCCCACATGGAGTCCAAAGCGGGCAGATTTCCACATGGAGTCCCAACATGAGCAGATTTCCACATGGAGTCCACCATGAGCAGATTTTCAAAAGGACTCCACCATGTGAAGATCTACACGATCCATCTCAGAGCTGCCGTACACTCGCAGCCAAATGCACCCAGTCAACGGACCGTACCGCACCGACTTCACCGTACCATCCAATTCTACACAATAGTAGCGCATACCATACTCTTACTACGTTCTAGCCGCATATTCCCAGCGAGCAATTTTTCCACAGTAGGCGGGGCATGTTTAATGCAGGCGTCTAAATTGCTCCGGCGTAGTCCCGGATTGCTTGCGAAATGTGGCTACATAATGGCTGACATCGCGGAAGCCGACTAGCTGGGAGATAGCTTTTACCGTAAGATCGGGTTGGCTTACGAGCATTTCTTTGCTTTTCCGGATGCGTAACCGTACGAAATAGGCATAAGGCGAGAGTCCGAAAGTTTGGACGAATAGGTTGTTAAGATAGCGCCCAGATACGCCTAGTTCATCGGCTAGATCGTTCAGTCCAAGATCAGGATCGCCATAATGGCTGTCCATCCATTTTAGCAGTGGCTGCAGCTTATCTACATTGCGGGAAATCGCCGTATTATTTTGAAGCTGGCCATATTTACTCAAAGTAAGCAAAAAACGATAAGCATCTGTGGAGGCCCCGAGACCAAACATATCCTGATAGGCATCATGACGATCCAGCATTTCCTTCAGCAAATTGGGGAGAGGCGCTTCATTTTCCCAACGGTAAAAAGAATTACTATTCATCCCAAGGGTCTCCAAAATAGAGTGTGCCGAATCGCCACCAAACGTTAGATAATAGGTACCCCAGTTTTTAGTGGAAGCCTCATAACGATGGGGTGTATAAGGAAGTAGTAATACGCCGCTGCCTTCGGGCAGGGAAAAGGTTTTATTGTCAAAATGGATGATCCCTTCACCTTCTGAGGTTTGAAGCCAATGATACGTGTCATAACCATCGGGGCGGGATACTTTTTCCTGATCATGATTGTGCCCCATACTGTCTAAAGTGATTGGCAAGTGCTGTCCACCTTCATGGACGAATACGATCCTGCGATGCATGATTTCGAACAATGTTATCCTCTCCTGTTAGTTCTATATTCTTATATGTATGAGATATTATTTTATATTTAAAGGGCAACCTTAACCATTTAGAATAGATATATAATTATACTATAAAGGGTGTGCGAAGTGTGATTAACGATAAATTACCTAAAATTTGGTACGGTGGAGACTACAATCCGGAGCAATGGGATGCGCCAGTATGGGCTGAGGATGAACGGATGTTCAAGCTGGCGGGAATTGATGTTGCCACAATTAATGTGTTTTCCTGGGCTTTAATCCAACCTTCCGAAGATACTTATGATTTCTCCTCATTGGATGAATTAATGGATAGACTATATAAAAATGGAACTTATGTATGTCTAGCTACAGGAACAGGAGCACATCCAGCTTGGATGGCTCATCGTTATCCTGAAGTGACCCGTGTCGATGTGCAGGGCAGAAAACGTAAGTTCGGCGGACGTCATAACTCCAATCCGAACAGTTCAGTTTACCGCAAGTATGCAGCGAAGCTGGCTGGTAAGCTGGCAGAACGCTACAAGGATCATCCGGCACTGGTAGCTTGGCATATTTCTAATGAATATGGTGGCTATGATTATTCCGAACAGTCCGCTGCTGCCTTCCGTGTCTGGTTGAAGGAGCGTTATGGTTCGCTGGATGCTTTGAACAAGGCTTGGAATACACGCTTTTGGGGACATACGTTTTATGATTGGGAAGAAATTGTGGTGCCAAATGAGCTGAGTGAAGAATGGAACGGTAACCGTACTAACTTCCAAGGAATCTCGTTGGACTATCGCCGTTTTATGTCTTATAGCTTGCTCGAATGTTACAAAATCGAATACGAAGCGATCAAAGAACACAGCGCCAACGTTCCTGTTACAACGAACCTGATGGGCTTTTATCCGGAGCTGGATTATTTTGAGTGGGCCAAGCATATGGATGTAATTTCTTGGGACAACTATCCTTCACTGGACACACCGGTCAGCTTTACAGCAATGACACATGACCTTATGCGTGGATTAAAAAATGGCCAACCATTCATGCTGATGGAGCAAACACCGAGCCAGCAGAACTGGCAACCGTACAACTCTTTGAAACGTCCAGGCGTTATGCGTCTATGGAGTTACCAGGCTGTGGCGCGTGGTGCAGATACTGTGTTGTTCTTCCAACTGCGTCGTTCGATAGGGGCTTGTGAAAAGTATCATGGAGCGGTAATTGAGCATGTGGGTCATGAACACACACGGGTATTCCGTGAATGTGCTGAGCTGGGTAAAGAGCTGGAGCAGCTTGGAGATCAACTACTGGATGCGCGCAGTGCAGCTAAAGTAGGGATCATCTACGATTGGGAAAATCGTTGGGCGCTGGATCTCTCAAGCGGACCGTCGGTTGCCTTGGATTACGTGAATGAAGTCCACAAATATTATGATGCGCTGTATCAGCAAAATATCGAAGCCGACATGATCGGGGTCGAAGAGAACCTGTCCAAGTATGAAATTGTTATCGCACCTGTAATGTACATGGTCAAGCCAGGTTTTGCAGAAAAGGTTGAAGCCTTTGTAAAAGCGGGCGGCACATTCATTACAACTTATTTCAGCGGTATTGTTAATGAGAACGACCTCGTGACGGTTGGAGGTTATCCAGGCGAGTTGCGTAAAGTGCTTGGAATTTGGGCAGAGGAAATCGATGCATTACTGCCAGGTATGAGCAATGAGCTCGTGCTGGATAAAACGTGGGGTAGCTTGAGTGGTTCTTATAAATGTGATCTGCTCTGCGATCTGATCCATGCCGAAGGGGCAGAAGTTTTGGCAGAGTACGGTTCTGATTTCTATAAAGGAATGCCTGCGTTGACTGTGAATAAATTTGGTGAAGGTAAAGCTTATTATGTGGCGACAAGTCCAGAAGCAGGATTCCTACAAGGATTCCTAGCGAATCTATGTGCCGAAAAGAACATTCAGCCGCTGGTAACTGCACCGGAAGGTATCGAATCTGTTCAACGTGTGAAGGATGGCGTATCTTACTTGTTCTTACTGAACCACACTGCCGGGGATTTAAGCGCGGATATTGGGGCAGCTGAGCGTACTGATCTACTGACAGGTAATGTAATCAGTGGTTCAGCAGTTGTACCGGGTCGTGGAGTATTGATTTTGTCGGACAAAAAATAGTTTATAGTATACGATTTTTAAAAAACTTTCCGGGCATAGCTTGTCCCCGGAAAGTTTTTTTGTTGTGAAGAAACTGATTAGCTGCTGCTGCCCGTGCTACCGTCTGGAGCGGATCCGCCGGGGTTTCCGCTGCTTAAGGTAATGCTCTCCGCCACAGTGGAATCTGATTTAAGCGTATATTGGATAATGTCATCAGCTTTCAGGTCAGCTAAGCTGATCGTGTTCTCCTGACGCGTGCCATTGTCGAAGGTAACCGTTACAATTTTGGTATCAGCATCAATTGTAATATCTGTGGTTTCCTCGGAGAAGGTTTGCTGCATCCCGCCGCCCTGTGGTCCACCACCTTGTCCACCGCCGTCAGGGGCTCCGCCTTCCGGTATTCCCCCCTCTGGAGGTGTACCGTTTTCTGAGCCTTGATCACCTTCGGGTCTTTCCGGTGGAGTACCAGCCTGGCCGTTCTGCATATCGGCTCCAGCCGTATCTCCAGTGCCTTGTGCGGGCGGGGAAGGCATTTCTGACGTATAGATTGTAATTGTGTTGTCGCTAATACTCTTAATCTTGCCGAAATTCATGGACATGTCGGGTCTGCCGTTTTGTTGATTGCCGTTTCCTTGAGATTGCTGTGCCTCAGCGTTATCTGCGGGTGCCGTGTTCGCTTGGTTATTAGTAACAGCTGTTCCTTCGGACTCCGAATTGGTGCTGCAGCCAGCCAATAGTAGAGAAGCGAGTAGACTTCCTGAGATCATAATCGGTATTAATTTCTTCATTTATTTTCTCTCCTTAATAGTTTTAGATTGATTAGGAGAAATATATCAGACGGTTCTGAAAGGTTGCTTAAGATCAGCTGAAAGTTTGCCTAAAGAAATAGATCATGTAAATGCTATATAATAATCATATAAGTGGGATAAAACTCTACAAAGGTAAGTCATGGTAAGAGATAACCAACGTTCAGGAAAGAGGCAGTACATGAAGAATTTACTCGTAACAGGCTACCGTGCGCATGAGCTCGGTATTTTTGATAATAAGCATCCGGGAATTCCTTATATCAAAAAGGCGCTGTCTAACAGATTAAAGCCGCTAATTGAAGAAGGCGTCGAATGGATTATTACCCCTGGCCAGTATGGTGTCGATCTTTGGGCTTGTGAGGTGGTAAGTGAACTCAAGACTCAATATCCTGAATTGAAATTGGGGATCATTACGGCGCATACTGGACAGGAAGAGAAGTGGAAGGAAGAGAAGCAGGAGGAATACCGACGTATTATTGCGGGTGCGGACTTTTGCAGGGCGGTCAGTAATGCCCCTTATGACGGCAGCTGGCAGTTCAGGGCCAGAGATGACTTGTTGTTCCGCAAAAGTGACGGGATATTGCTCTTTTATGATGAGGATGCGGCGGAAGGCAGCCCGAAGTTTTTTAAAGAACGAGCGCTGAAGCTGCATGCAGAGGGGGACTACGAGCTGTTTCTTATTCATTCTGATGAGATTCAAAATATTGCCGATGAAGAAAATCAGCGAGATTATGAATAAAGCTACGAACGAAGATATCGCGAAATAAAAAAGCCCGAATCGGCATTGGGAAATCACCGTTACGGGCTTTAGTTTCTATTTGAACGAGAGGCGGAGAATAGGATGAGTGAGGTCAATCAAGCAGATATTTGTTATGTTATTTTGCTTAGCCCGACGAATCAAGACCGTAGAGACATGGAGATTATTCGTGGTCATGTTAAGCATTTACAAGAGCTGGACCGTAAAGGACAATTAGTGCTGTGTGGTCCCTTTAGTGATTGTCCTGGCGGTATGGTTATTGTAAGAGCGAACTCACGCGAAGAAGCCGTTCTCCTTGCCGAAAAAGATCCTTACGTGCTGTCTGGCATTCGTAGCTATGAAGTGCGTACATGGAGTCTGTCCCATGAGGGGAACAGGCATTTAGGTATTGTTCCACTTCAGGAATAGGTTTAATCAAATGAAGCTTTTTAGCGAAGGTGCTTTTCGCACCTTGTAATGCTGCTCATAGGCATAGGCTAGCTTGATAAGCGTAGGCTCCTGATAAGCTTTTGCTGAGAAGGTTACACCAAAGGGAGCGCCGGCCGAAGTGTATCCAGAAGGAACGACGATGGACGGATATCCTGCTCTGGAAGTAATTCTGGCGCCAAAATCGGCAGGGAACAGCAGGGCATCCAGATTGTATTCTTTCATAGTGGCATCGATCCCTTCTTCCTTGCACAGCTTCAGGTCAGTCGCACGATGGCGTAAATATTGAGCTTCACTTTGTGTGCCGGAGGAGGTATATTCCGCATCTATTAATGTAGCTTGACCAAATCTCAAAGTCTCCACAGGGTGTGCATGATTAAAATCAATAATATCCTTCAAGGTTCGCATAGGTGCTCCGGGGCCCAAATGAGATAAATAAGCATTCAGTGCTGTTTTGAATTCGTTTAATACCACCGAAGAGTAACTAATTTCCCGGGCGGTCTTAATATCTGCAGGATCAATGATGGTCGCTCCAAGCTCTCTCATCCTGTCGACGGAAGCGTTGAACAAAGCAAGCTGCTCATCTGTGAGCTCCTCAAAATAATAATCACGTGGTATCCCAATTCGAGCGCCCTGCAAACCATTCGGATCAAGGAATACAGTATAATCCTCGTGGATTCTACCTGTATTTGTTCCCATAGCTGCATCGCGTTGATCCTTGCCCAGCATGGCGTTTAGCAGTAACACGGCATCATGAACGGTTCTAGCCATAGGGCCTGCGGTGTCTTGTGTATTGGAGAGCGGCAGGATTCCTGAACGGCTGAGCAGCCCCACGGTTGGCTTAATGCCGATGATGGAGCCCAAATTACCGGGATTAAGAATCGATCCCGAAGTTTCTGTGCCAACAGAGACCGTACAGAAATTACAAGCGACAGCTACTGCTGAACCCGCACTAGAGCCGCCGGTTGGCGTAGAAATATTGTAGGGGTTAAGGACTTGCCCGCCGCGGGAGCTGTAACCGGAGGGCATGCCGTTCGTCATAAAATTGGCGAATTCGGTCATATTGGCTTTACCCATAATAATGGCGCCGGCTTCACGCAGCTTGGTAACTATAAACGCATCTTCCCCGGCAAAAGAATTCGCCAAAGCCAGCGAACCCGCACTTGTATGCATTTTGTCCCCAGTATTGATATTATCTTTCAATAACACAGGTATCCCGTGCAGGGGGCCGCGTGGGCCATTAATTGCCCGTTCCACATCCAGAGATTCTGCGATAAACAACGCATCAGGATTAATCTCCAGTACAGAGTTAATCGTCAGGCCGTTTTTGTCGTGATCAGCAATGCGTTCATAATACATGAGAACTAGTTGTTTTGACGTAATTTCTCCGGCTTCTAATGCGGCTTGGATGTCCGGTATGGTGGCCTCTACGATTTCAAAACTCATATGCGTTCACGCTTCTTTCCCTCTAGGATATGGCTTCTCCTTCATCTAACCATAATTTGGGTGTCGTTGGTAGTTTTCTTTTTAGACTTACATTTTGATTGGCCATTTGATATATTCAGGTCTGCATTGTAATTTTTTTATTTTTCTAGATTAGGAGCTAAATTAAGAACATGAAAAACCACAACTTTGCTTCAAAAATTATCACTTTTTTTGTGGTGATGATAAGTTTTGCTGTTTTATCTTCAAGTCAAGCCTTTGCGGAAGACAGTGATCTCAAATGTTATTTGGACGGTAAGCAATTACATTTTAATGTAAGTCCTATACTGAAAGATGGAGTTACATACGTACCTATGCGGGCGATCTTTGAAGCTTTAGGCGCAACTATTAAATGGGATAATCATGCGAAGTCGGTCTCAGCGGTTAAAGGGGATATTAACATTTTTTATCTGGTCAAGGAAGGAAGAGTAATTGTAAACGCCAAAGAGCATGAGCAAGTCTTAAAAGGTATCAATTTTCAAAATAATACACTAGTCCCTTTAAGATTTATTAGCGAAGTGTTGGGTAGTAGTGTCACTTGGGATGAAGGTACAAAATCTATTTACATAACCTCACCAGTTGCCGAGGAGAAGCTTATTGCCCCGGTCAACAGAACAATTTCAGTAGGAAGCCAAGAGCAATCAAAATCGTTATCAGATGAGAGAAACAGGTTTGTTATAATCGTAAAGCACTACGGAATTAAAAATAATCAGCTGTATAGCTTGCTCGAATTTTCTAACATGGATAATAAAGACATCTCAATAAATTTTAAGTCTGGTGATCAAAAAATCATAAAGACATTCTCAAAGGAAAAGGACCCCATGCCGACTCTGAAAATTGAAAATTGTACGGAAGTAACCCATAAAGTAGTTATCGATAATATTGGCGGGAATATATATAAAATCCCGGAATTTTCAGTTAATCAGGCGTGTGTCAGTTCCAACCAATCCCAACAAGATGCGCTTGATGTATGGCGGAACAACAATTCCGGCCTCTCGGAATTAGGCAGTAACCTCGTGTCTGTCCGTAAATATATTCAAGATCAGACGGGTGGGCTGCAAAACTTTGTGATCCCAGCCAATAAAGCTGAACAGCTGATCCTGGTCGCCCCAGTTGGAGGGAAGGATAGGTTGGTTGTGGAGGGCAGTTATTTTGTAGGAGGTCTATCAAATAAGACTATAGAGTTCCAACTAGATTATGAAGTGGTTTCTGAGCTCGATTTGGGTATTTATAGTTACATATATACGGAACCTGTATATTAAGGATCGTTTTATTAGAAAAGAGGTGTCCGAACGGCCAAAATAAATGGCTGCTCAGACACCTCTTTTGTTGTGAGTGTGTAGATTAAAGTCTGACAATTACTCCTGCGCTGCTGTAAATCCCTCTTCCGCTAAATATTCTTTAGCTTCCTCAAGCGTTTCAAACGCCATCTCCAGATTGAGGTCGGCATAGACATACCATAAATCATCCTCAAGCTTTAGGGTTAGGGTTTGGCCCTCATCATTAGTCCAGAGTGTATCGGCAGTTGCCGCAGCCTTTTTCTTTCTTTTGCTGGCTACAGGAGCATCAGGAATGTAAATAGACAGTGAGGTGATGGAGGCATCCAGCAAACTACGCAGCTCGGATTCCGAGTAGTCGCGAATATTCACGAAGCCCTTATCATCTGTCTCGTAGCCCCGCAGTAAGCCTGCGAACACATAGCCATTACCATTTGGATGCAGGTGAAAAGCCACGGTTTTCTTATCATGCTGGCTTTCCTCGTAGTGATAGTTCACGCGCCCAAGGGATACATTTTTGCGTTCCAGCTGGGGGTAAGAGTCGAGAATCGCTAATTTTTGTTCAAAAGTAAGCATATACAGCCTCCGGTTTTCGGTGTGATTGTGCACATGATTATACCATGTCGATGGATCGTAGACTATTTTTTAATCATCAAGCGGCAGAGACAGCACGAAGGTGCAGCCTTTGTCTGAGTGCTCCTCAAGCACGAGGCTTCCGTTCATAGATTCGGCCAGCAGACGGCTGAAGGTTAGGCCGAGTCCTAGACCACGCAGTGTGCTCTGCTTATCGCTGCCCCGGAAGAAGGCTTCGAAGACATGCTCACTATGATTGGATGAGATGCCAAGCCCGTTATCTTGAACACGGATTTCGGCAAAGCCATGACCTTGCTGCTCCAGCAGGTCTATCGTAAGCTGCACCTTTCGATCCGGAGCTTTGGCTTGTACGCTGTTATTAAGTAGATTGACGATAATCTGCTGGATACGAAGGGAGTCCCCACGCAAAAATAAGGGATTGATCGGCATATGGAGCACGGGTTCAGCAACATCTTCCGCCTGTGTCAGTTTCCATTGATATACGATTTCTGATAGTAGTGGTACGGCATCGAGTCGGTCGTGACGAACGGAAACCATTCCTGCAGTCAGGGCATTGTAATCCAGAAGGTCGGCTACCATTCGCTGCAACCGCCCAGCCTCCAGCAGGGCAATATCCAGAAATTCCACAGCTTCATCACCTTCAACGACCCCTTCGCGGACGGCATGCACCAGGCCTTTAATAGAGGTTACGGGTGTTTTCAACTCATGGGAGACTCCGGCCAGCATTACGGCTCGAGACTGCTCAAATTGCTGTAACTTGCCTGCCATCTCTTCAAAAGACATCATCAGCTCATGAATTTCCCGCTCTTTAGCATCCTTATCTAGAACGATATCATAACGGCCATGGCTGATTTGAGCCGCAGCCTCGACTACCTTCTGAATGGGTTTTGCCAGTTTACGAGATAAGAGGTAAATGGTTAGCCAACTTAAGATGATTAGAAACAGCAGCAGTATGGAGAAAAATATGATCTCCTCCTGTGGAATATGCCGCAGCGATTTTTTGGATTGCAGGACAATAACCTGTCCCAGTGTTTTGTCATCCGAATTTATGGGAGCCACAGCAGCCTTAAACTCAGGACTGCGGGAGTCGTTCAGGCTATCATTTAGCTTATATCTCATTTCCTTGTCAGTTAGAGGTGGCAGGGAGAATAGCATTTGACCTTGTTGATCAGTAATGATCACGCACATCTCTATGGTTAACTTGAAAAACCGCTTCCGGTCTTCGATCAGCTTTTCGAGATTTTGGCTGATTTCAATGGAGCCTTCCATATTTAAGCTGCGATCTGCAATCTCCTGTGCCAAAAGCCCCGCAGTCTGCAGACGATTGCTCATAGCCTCCTGACGGATCCACCATAATGTAGCTAAAGCTGTGAGGAGCAGGCCTACACTAATAATGAGCAGATAACGTATCGTCCAGTAAGAAAGGATAGAGGTACGTTTGGCGTTGTTTCTCTTTAAGTTGTCCATAATTGATATCCCGTCCCCCTTAGGGTACGGATTTCCCCCTCACTAGTAGGCCAGTGCGACAACGCTTGGCGTAGTCTTTTGATCGACAAATCTACCGCCCGGTCGCTTCCTTCATAATCCATTTCCCATACAAATTCTATTAATTGCTCACGCGTACAAATCTGATTAGGTCTTTCAGCGAGAAATAACAGCACTGACATATCCCGAGGACTAAGACTCAGCTCAGCCCCATTTAAAAAGACAGCACGTGCTGTGAAGTCGATAAACAAACTGCCATAATGCCGTTTACGGCTGCCATCAGACCACTGCGAGGGACGGCGTAAGACAGCGTTCACGCGTGCTACCACCTCCTCGGGAATAAAAGGTTTAGACATATAATCATCCGCACCACCGTCGAGGCCGGCTAGCCGGTCATTGATCCCATCTCTTGCCGTCAGCATGATCACAGGGCAGCTGCTTTTTTCACGGATGAGCTTAAGCAGTTCAAAGCCGTCCATGTTTGGCAGCATGATGTCTAGTAATACTAATGAAGGAGGAGATATAGCAAAAGACTCCAGCGCAGCGCGTCCATCAGCTACACGGGTGACTTGAAAGCCTGCTTTTTTCAGATAAGCACTGAGGACCCTAGAGATGGCTTCTTCATCTTCTACAACAAGAATGGATTTCGTCAAATTGGAGTACCTCCAGTCCATAAAATTTACGACAAGTTTAACACATCATAGCCCGTTCTGCTCTGACTTCTTCCCGACATATTGCTTTGTTAGAATGAGGGACGAGCTTGAAAGCATACAGAAATTATGAATATTGGAGGGAACAGGATGAAGAGAAAAAGAATAGCCTTGATCGCTGCAGGAGTTATTATCGTAGGAGTAGTCACAGGTTATACATTACTGGATAAATCGCTGGGCAATAATGTAGAGATCGAGTCCGTGATTCCAAATCAAGCAACCACAGCAGATGCTGGAGAGACAACAAATAACACTGGAGCATCAGCAGGGGTGGCGGTCACAGCCGAACAATTAAACGGGGATTGGACCCTTGGGGAAACCTCTAAAGTCTATTGGTCAGTGACGACCTCTAAAGAAACAGTAAACTTCGTAGACAACAAAGTTCAGGGTACCTGGAAGGTAAATATAGAGGATTCTACTTCGATGGCCGGGGAAGGGACAGTGGATATGAGCGCTCTGGATTCTGGCAATAGCCAACGGGACGAGCATGTAAAAGGAGAGGATTTTCTATCCGTAACGGAATTTCCACAATCCACGTTTGTAGTGAAGTCATTTTCGGAGCTGCCGGCAGAATGGACTGAAGGAGCAACTGTGCCTGTTGAAATGCAGGGGACGCTTACCGTAAAAGGAGTAGAAAAGGACGTCACCTTTCAGTCGCAAGCGGCGTATAGCGGGGGACAGTTGATGCTGTCGGGAACGACAACAGTGGCCTTTTCTGACTTTGGTCTAAGCAATCCCCACACCGTTGTGCTGGATACAGAAAATAATCTTGAGGTTCGCTTGGAGCTTGTGCTGACAAAATAGTAGCTCTTTCGTAAGGATAACGCTGCTGTGAAATTTATAGAGAGACTGTACTGAAGAGATTTTCCCAGGCCGTGTTGGCTTTTGGGAGAGTCTCTTTGGTTTGGAATGAATTGTATGTTTTAATAGTAGTATCTGTCGAATAACTAGCAATAGTGGAGGTGTTCTTTGTGATCAAGGTGGCGGCAGCAATTATACATAATGAAGAAGGGCAGATTCTTATTGCCCGGCGGCGGCAAGGTAAATCGCAGGCAGGTCTGTGGGAATTTCCTGGTGGCAAAATAGAGCAGGATGAGAGCATCGCAGAGTGTCTGCAAAGAGAGCTTCAGGAAGAGATGGGGATCACAA
Organism: Paenibacillus sp. FSL H7-0323; assembly: GCF_038002725.1. Lineage (NCBI taxonomy): Bacteria > Bacillati > Bacillota > Bacilli > Caryophanales > Paenibacillaceae > Paenibacillus > Paenibacillus sp. FSL H7-0323. Next base: position 5,954,037 of record NZ_JBBODB010000001.1, read on the forward strand.
TCCTTCCCTATGAGAGCTTTGGCATGAACGAGCATAACTATGGAGAGATAAAGATCCAATTGATTGCTTGGAAAGCGCGGTATCAGGGAGGTGTAATTGATCTGGTCGATCACGACGAACATAGGTGGGTGCTTCCGGCTGAACTGGATCAGTTCATGTTTGCTCCGGCAGATCTTCCTTTTGTAGAACGTCTAGTGATGGAATCAAAGCCGGATTGAAGGGAGATATAATATAATATAGAAGAAAGGAAGAGCTTAAATGCCTGTATATGAAAAGCTAGTGCGTGACGGCATCCCCGATTTGATAGCTTCTCAAGGTAAAGATTTTAACACAAGGATATTAGAGTCCAAAGAATACATAACTGAACTACGTAAAAAATTGCAAGAAGAGTCGAAGGAATATTTTCAGGCAGCAAGTGATGAAGAAGCTCTGGAGGAGCTTGCCGATATGATGGAAGTGATTCAGGCTCTGGCGGAGACACACGGGAGCAATAGCGTGGAGCTGGAGAAGCAACGTGCAGAGAAAGCTAAACGTCGCGGTGGATTTAAGAAGGGGATATATCTGATTGAAGTGGAAGGAGAATAACAGGGAGATTATTTTTCCGCACAAGGAGGGTAAAACGTTGTTCAAAACCAAACTGACGATGATCTTAAGCAGTGTGGTGGCCTTGATTCCTGTAGCTATTTATTTATTCCTTTATTCCAAAATGCCGGATACCGTGCCGATTCATTATGATGGGAACATGGCTGATCGATTTGTAAGTAAAGCTAGTCTGGAGGTTATTTTGCAAAGCGGGCTGGGTTGTTTGGGATTCATAATCATGAAGCTTTTACAGTTCCTTTTGCAAAAAGCGTTTATTCAAAGCTCTAACGAGCACTCAGCGGCCTTGAGCAAGATCTGGAATATTGCTATTTTGGTGGTGACGGTGGTGTTTGCTGGCATCAGTTCCTATACATTCATTAGAATGGTCTGATAGAATTAAAGAGACTTAGCAGAAGGATTAGGAGGAACATGCAAATGAAAATGGACAACGCTTACAAGGTGAGATGGGGAATTATTAGCACAGGCTGGATTGCTCATCAATTTGTTACTGATTTGGCGCATGCCAGTAATGGTGTGGCTTATGCCGTTGGGTCAAGATCTCAGGAAAGTGCCGATGAATTTGCTAAAAATCATGGGATTCCGCATGCCTATGCAACCTATGAGGAATTGCTGAATGACCCAAATGTAGACGCGGTATATATTGGAACGCCGCATCCTTTTCACAAAGAAAATGCTTTAATGGCGCTGCGTGCAGGCAAAGCTGTCCTGTGTGAGAAACCTTTTACCGTAAACAGCGGTGAATTGGAAGAAGTTGTGGCCTATGCTAGAGCACATAAGTTATTCCTGATGGAGGCAATGTGGAGTCGCTACATCCCGGCGATTGTGAAGGTTAGAGAATGGATTGCTGAGGGTAGAATCGGTGATGTTCGTTTGGTGAAGGCAGACCTAGGGTTTCGTACCGACTGGAACCCGGAAGGCAGATTGCTGAATCCGAAGCTGGGCGGGGGGGCGCTGCTGGATGTGGGGATTTATCCGGTTTCTTTTGCCTCCATGGTGTTTGGACCTCATCCTGAGTCTATTTCCAGCACAGTGCACATAGGTGAGACTGGAGTGGACGAGCATTTCTCGATGCTGTTGTCATATGGTAACGGGAAAACCGCTTCGTTGAACGGTGGTATTCGTCTTAACATGTTGGAGGAAGCGCATGTGTTTGGCACAGAAGGCCGTATTATTGTAGAGGGTACATTAGTGAACCCGAAATCGGCTGCGCTTTATATAGGAGATGAGAAGATAGAGAGCTTTGCAGATGACCGAGCTTCTATTGGATATTGTTTTGAAGCGGAGGAAGTAGGACGTTGTCTTCAGGTAGGGCTTACAGAGAGTCCGGTGATGACATTGGATGAATCGTTAGCGATTCTGAAACTGCTGGATCAAGTGCGTGCACAGTGGGGGCTTAAATACCCTGGAGAGTAATTAAAATATAAATTAAACACCCCTCGGCGCAGTGCTACACAAGTAGCTCCGAGGGGTGTTGTTATATTAACTAAGCTGCGCTAGTTCTGATTATTGGCGTTTTTGCCTGCCTGGACCCAGCCGGCCACTTCAACGGTACGCTTCGCTTGATGAAAAACAGCGTCACGGATCCGATCCTGATCTTCGATCATTTTACCGTCTCCATCTACACTGACACTTGTTCCGTAAGGGTTGCCTCCCGCACCAAATGTGACTGGATCGGTATAACCGGGTGCTGCAACAATGGCTCCCCAGTGATACATCGACGTATAGAGTGCCAAAATCGTAGCTTCTTGTCCACCATGCGGGTTCTGTGCTGAGCTCATGGCGCTGACGACTTTGTTTACTGTTAGTCCTTTGCCCCAAATGCCACCGGTTGTATCAATGAACTGCTTCATCTGGGAAGCAATGTTACCGTAACGGGTTGGGGAACTGAAAATAATCGCATCCGCTTCGACTATATCGTCGGGTGTGGCGACTGGGATATCTTTTGTTTTTTCAGCTAGGGCTTTCATGGCTGGATTTGCTTGAATTTTGTCCTCGGGGACCAGTTCCTGCACCTTCAGCAGTTTTACCTCAGCTCCTGCTTTTTCTGCGCTTTCCGCGGCCCATTGTGCTAGCTGGTAGTTAGTTCCTGTGGCACTGTAGTAGATGACAGCTAATTTGATTTTTGACATGCTGTAGTCATTCCCTTCGAGTGTAGTTCCATACTATTAATTACCCTAATGGTGTCTTTATAACCCAGAATGAAATCAATCTATTCGAACTGGACAGACAGATGTCCACTTTGCCTGTGTATACTAAGTTCAATCACAGGAAATGAGGGAGAATGGATGAATACTTATTTTGTAGAGAAAGCAAAAATGACCTTGGCGGGGGTTAGCATACGCACAACTAATGAAGCAGAAATGGGACCTGATGGAGGTTTGTCGCAGCTGTGGGAAACTTATTTTCAGAGTAATGTTGCGGGGCAGATAGCTACGGTAAATCCTGAGTATATCTATGCTTTGTATACGGATTATGAGAGTGATGCGAGCGGAGCGTATACCGTTGTGATCGGGCATGAAGTAGCTGAGGAGAGACATATAGAGGAAAGGCAGCTAGAGGAAGGCGAGCTAGAGGAAAGCCAACTAGAGGAAAGCGAACTAGAGGAAAGCGAGCTAGAGGAAAGCCAACTAGTGGAAAACCAGTTCACCTATGCGGCTGTACCGGAGAGCAAATACATGGTTTTTAAGACGAAAAAAGGTCCGGTATTTGAAGTAGTCGCGCAAGCGTGGGGGGAGATTTGGGCGTACTTTAAGGAGTCTGGGGAGGTAAGAACTTACACGGGGGATTTTGAGATTTATGATTCACGGAATTTTGACCCTGCTGACACGCAGGTTGAGATTTATATTGCGATTGAATAGATAGGGGAAAAATGGCTTTAAGTGCTTAGTGGGTTAAGTGCTTAAGCGGGAGATTTTTTAGGGAAAAGTGTTATAGGAAAGTGTTTAAAGGGAAGTATTTTATAGGGAAAAAGGGATTTAAGGGAGTTGCTTCTGATAGTAGTATCAAGCAGCTTGCGAGAGAAAGGGGGGCTGCCGAGAGGGAGTCCCTATTTTTGCTGACGGCCAGGTACCGGGGAGAAGGGTTACTTGACGGTGGAAGAGAATATGACAACTTAAAATTCTCGGGATGTGTTGTTAATCTTTGCTGAGGCTTGCATTTAGGCAGACGGGGGGAGACATAAGAAAAGCCCTAGAGTATATATACTTAACTAATATGTCTGCGGAAAAATATACGGTAAAAATCCCGTAGATTTGCTGGATTGGGCAGAAATGGCGGGGATGTACGGTAAAAATCCCGTAGATTTGCTGGATTGGGCAGAAGTGGCGAGAATGAACGGTAAAAATCCCGTAGATTTGCTGGATTGGGCAGAAGTGGCGGGGATGTACGGTGAAAATCCCGTAGAATAGTTGGATTGAGCCAAAGTGGGGAAATGTACGGTAAAAATACTCTACATCAGCTGCATAGCGTCGAATTAGTCAGAAATAAGAGCAAAAGTGCCCTACATTAGCGGTATCGAGCCAAAGTAGCAAGAAAGAGAGGCAAAAGTGCTCTACATTAGCCGCCCCAAGCCAAAGTAGCAAGAAAAAGAGGCAAAAATGCCTTACATTAGCCGCACCAAGCCAAAGTAGTAAGAAAGAGAGACAAAAATGCCTTACATTAGCCGTCCCGAGCCAAAGTAGCAAGAAAGAGAGGCAAAAGTGCCCTACATTAGCCGCCCCGAGCTAAAATAGCAGGAAAGAGAGTCAAAAATGCTCTACATTAGGCGCCCCGAGCCAAAGTAGCAGGAAAGAGAGTCAAAAATGCCCTACATTAGCGGCAAACGCCGCTTGGACCTAGTCAAAGTTAGTTTGATGGAGGAGCTAGTGGAACTGTTATTGTTAGTGGAGTTAATGCGCTTAAGGAACTGATTCAGTTGGTGAAACTAACGGAGTTGATAGAGCTAATGTAACTGTAGAAGTTAATGTAGTCGGCAAAGCTAGTTAGTTAAGCAAATGTGGTTGATGGAACTGAGGTGATTAGTGAAGCTGCTGTAGTTCATGTAGTTCATGTAGTTCATGTAGTTCATGTAGTTCATGGAACTCATTGAGTCGGCTGATCCGATAGAGTTGAGTAGAGATGACCAATTAGCCAACACACAAATATACAGAAATGGAGAATGCCAAATGGGAAAACAATTTACCGCTATACTACCTGTACATGAAGCGTTTATTCTTCGGCAGCACCTATTTTTCGTAGGGTCAGCGCCGCTTTCAGAAGATGGGCATGTTAACCTTTCGCCGAAAGGACATGATTGTTTTCGGATATTGTCTCCTAATCAGGTGGCCTATCTAGACATGACCGGCAGCGGTAATGAGACGAGCGCGCATCTGCTGGAAAATGGAAGAGTGACGGTTATGTTTTGTGCGTTTGAGGGGCCGCCTAATATTTTAAGACTGTATGGAACAGGGGCTGTGATTTTGCCTGAATCAGCAGAATGGGAAACACTATACCCTATGTTTACATCTCTGCCTGGAGCTAGACAGATCATTTTGATAGATGTTCATAAAGTACAGACTTCCTGCGGATTTTCGATCCCATTCATGAGTTATGCGGGTGAGCGGGATACGTTGCAGCGTTGGTCTATCCAAAAGGGCGAGGCAGGCCTGAAGGAATATAGACAAGAGAAAAACACTAAGAGTATAGACGGGCTACCCACACCTCTTGGACAAAAAAACTGACCAGAGAGGGAGAGGATCTCCCAAACTTATGGTCAGTAGAAGGAAGGCACAAACCATAGGGTTGCTTACTTAAGTCATTAAAAGTTGTCTACTTCGAATAGGGATGTACATCCAAGTCGTTCAAAGTTGTCTGCTTCGTATATGTACACCCAAGTCGCTATAGTTGCTTGACTACCATTATAAATGTTCACTAGGTGGATACAGTGTATGCTATAAACCATTACATTCGATCTCATTAGGCAAAGTATTAAGCTAATTGAACGCGACAAGTAATTCCTTAATCCGTAATCCTGTAATCCCGTAATCAAAAAAATGAAGGACATAAGGGTGACGATTCATTTGGCATCCCATTGGAGGGTTTTTTAGAGTGTCTTACCCTATTTAATAGTCTATTAAACTTATTGCTTTTACTGTTATTTCTATCATCGCATGCTCGTTTATTTAAACTTATAATGAAGGCGATGGGATGGGCTGCTTTTCCATCAATCATCGTTTACATTCTCATGTAGAAGTTATTTTACGTAGATTAATAAACGGACAAAGGAGATACAGCATGCTGCCATCACTCGCATTTCTTAAACGTCAATTAGAGGGGATTTTACGCAATAAATTTGCACAGGGGCATCAAACCTCGGGTTATTTAGCCAAGCTGGAACAGCTTCCCGCAAGCTATGATGCCTATCTGGAATTCGCTCATAGCTTGGTGGCCATTCCAATGAGGGACAATTGGCCTTACTATGAACCAAACGATTTACAAGAGATATGGCAGGAATGCGATCCGGCACGACCTTTAGGCCAGGTCGGCATCTTGAATCTTAAGGATAGCTCCAAGCGTGTGGAGGCGGGATTCCTCGCTTCAGTCTGTGGTTCAATGCTAGGCAAACCGATTGAGGTAAACCCCAGCTTGTCGGAATTGCGTAAAGCTTTAACTTCTGTAGGGGAATGGCCACTGAATGATTACATTTCTGATGAAGTTCTCCATGCTTTGGATCGTCGACATTGGTCTTGGTTTGAGACGACGCGGGGGCGAATTCGTTATGTGGCACCTGATGATGATATCAATTACACATTAATGGGAATGATGGCGTTAGAACAATTTGGCGATGGTTTTACGAAAAGAAATTTAAGAGATTTATGGATAAATCATCTTCCGATAAGTACTACTTGGGGGCCGGAGAGGACCATCTTGCTTCGATCGGGGATTAGCTATTTGGAGCATGATAGAGAACTATTCAATCATTCTGAAATAGAGGCTTGGCCCGACTTCATGGTGCAAGATACAGAACTATGCGGAGCAGCGATTCGCGCAGATGCTTACGGTTATGCCTGCCCCGGTCAACCCGCTCTTGCCGCTGAGCTAGCTTGGCGTGATGCAAGTTTTACACATCGCCGGACGGGGATCTACGCCACGATGTTCATCGCCGCTGCGATTGCAGTTGCGCAAGTGCTGCGCGATCCTATTAAAATAATAAGTACTGCACTGCAATTCGTACCTGGAAGGAGCCGATTCTATGAGATTACTCAGGATTGCCTGCAGAGGGTAGCGAATGCAGATAACTGGCTGGAAGCTTATCAGAGCATTAACCATAAGTATGCAAATTATAGTCACTGTCAGGTTTATCAGGAAATAGGTACCTTAATTAATACATTTCGATTTGCAGACAATGTCGGTGACGGGATATGCAAGCAGGTGATGCAAGGCAACGATACGGATAGTTTTGGAGCAACAGCAGGCTCTCTGCTCGGGGTTTATTTCGGTTCTGACAGCCTGGAAACAAGATGGCTTGAGCCTTTCCAAGACCGGATTCATACGGGATTATCTAATTTTCATGAGCAAAAGCTATCCCGTTTGGCTGAGCGGATGGGGCGTTTGCCAGAGCTGTTGCATACTCACCAACATCGAATTGAACCCAGCGAGCTCTATGTAAACGAGAACACCGATTTAAACCTTTGAATTTGATTTCATCAAAAAAATGGTTAAGATATCTGTTACTACGGTTCACAATTTTATTTCCTTGGAGTGTTTGTGGGACCTATATAGAAGTGCTTTAGAAATTAAAAGTGCCAATTGAGTAGCTGAGTAAAAGTCACCGTGCTTAATGCAATACGACATTATCCCGTAACAGGTTACTTTTTGATTTTTTTCATCTATCCATAGACTGCTAGTACATGGACAAAAAGACACCAACCCCCGGTTAGTGTCTTTTTGTCTAGCAACAGGTACTGCTAACAATGGCAAATTTGCTTGAAGATGTTACATCAAACGTAGATCACATAAGGGATGATGCGTAACCAATGGTGTGAAAGCGTCTAGAGCAGATTACTTGAAAGTTCAATGGTTTGTTAAAAACATCCACAATAGGTAAATTAACGAGACTTAGACTACAGGATAATTACGAATGATTAACGAGCTATGTGATCTTCATGGCATTACGTACCTATTAACCATCGAAGCGCTGTCCAACGCTAGTTGCTATAAGTGGTGGAGCTTACAGGATCGTCGAGCCGACACAAAGACAAGGTTATCCCGTATGCCGTATCCCGTATCCTGTATCCCAAATCCCTACCGCCCAAAGCTCATGCTACCCACGGATTCCACTATAAACACAGGCACATATTGCTCGCCCATGTCTGTTCCAACGAGCTCATATCCATTCTGATATTGGCCACTAACTAACGCGTTACCTGTAACGGAACCCACTTCTCCTTGGAGCAAAATATAAATCCCATCCGAGTAAGCAAGACTATTGCCGAAGTTATTTACGATGATCTCACAATGAAAAGAGACCTTTTCAAAAGGATGAGTGGTAAGATCCGCAGCTGAGATTACAGCATACTCCTGAACAATCTCTGCGAATTGATAGCTGCCGTCTACTTTACGGTAAAGTGCCGTTTGCCCGTCAACACCGTCTCCAAGATCCGCATTAGGCACGAGAATAGAGTCATCGGACTGCAGTTCATAACTATCGCCAGCTATTGAAAATAACTGCGAAATACCATTTGATTTCATCTCATACGCTGTGAAAAGGGTGCGTCCACCTTCAACCTCAGATTGGGCTAAAACCACAGGTACACCTGAAGAGGTTGCCAACTGTTCATTAAAAGTAAGACTGCGCAGACTCTCGAAGCGTGGCAAGCTGTTTCCGGTTAATGTGACCACATTGTCGTCGTTATTCATCGTGGCATAATAGAGCACGCCACTGTTATCCGTCCCGGCGACGATCACTTTTGTACCTAATAGTCCTTTGCGGGAGATGACGTTGTCGTATTTGTCTTGCTCTTCACCGCCAGGAAGGAGGCGAACAGGCTCTGCAATATTCCAGGCCAGCCTAGCAGCGGCAATGTTTGTCGAAGTATCTTCTAGCGGAGCAAGCTCTCCGTATAATTGTATCGCTTCAGCATATTGACCTTTAGTAGTCAGACGTTTGGCGTTTTTTAGTAGCTTAGCCTTACTAGTATCGATCAAAGTCAGCACCTTGGATGACGTGATGCCTGCCGATCCTGCAAAATTACGATAAGCTACAGCATGCCCAGCAAAAGCTGTGATATTGTCACCTTCAAGATCTTTGTTCAGGATGATCTTCCCGCTGCTTTCTGCTTGTTGAAGTACCCAAGGAGCTTCGTAATTATGCTGGCTATAAGCACTCATCAGGGACAGGGTGCTTTCCAGCATGCCGGTAAAGTTTCCTGCTCCTGCTAAGGATTTTAATATAGCTGTGTCATGGCTTTTAAACTTTGAGGCTAGTAAATCCTCTTTGGAAGCTGCACTTCCATAATAAGCATCAGGAATCTGCAAAAGATTCCATTTGAAGTTCTCTTCATTACTCACCCCTCCGCTCTGGTTCTGGGCAAGATCGGCAAGGAACTGCTCCTTAAACTGACGGAAATAAGAGGTGAACTGGTCTGAAATGCCTGAGGCCGACGATAACTGGCGATAATAGGATTCATAGGGACCGCCTGGCTTCATATATGTAGCTTTTAAACTGAGCAGAGCTTGATAGCTTTTCATAAATCCGGCAAAATCCTTAGTCTCTGCTTCCTCCTTAGTAGAGGCTACCAAATCATTCAGAACTTTGCGGATGTCTGTGATTGGAGCTAATTCATCCAGACGTTTTGCGACTCTTTCTTCCTGGTAATCAATGGAATAGTTGGCCGATGCTTGACGGTACTGATCCTCTGCATTAATCAGATCCCCGGCAGCGTAGAGACGGTCGGCTTCTTTGGTGATTTGTATTTTATCTGCGATGAGAAAAACCTTCTGTCCAAGCAGCACAAGCATGCATATACACAAAATGATCATAAAGTTTCGCAGGGTTATTAATTGTTTGAACGTCATATAGAGTAGCCTCTTTTTTCAAAATATAAGAAAGCCTAAGAAAGTATAAGTTTTACGGTATACATCATCCTTATATTTCTTTGAGAAACGGTTGGTTGTCATCAATAAGGATGTTTGCTTTATATTGGTTCATCTTAGCTTTCAGGTCTATTGGACCTCCGGGTCCCAGCGATATTTGGCTTCACGAATGTCAGCTACCCTGAGGTCTAAGCCGTTCCAAGGTTCATGGGGATTCGCAGCAATGAGTTTGGACAACCGCAAGAAACGGTCCTTGGGCAGATCTTGCACGTATCGGCCAATCATATTGGAGTAGAGCAGGGCATAACGCTTCATTCTTACCGCCGCTCCTGCAACGCTCGTAAGGATGGTTAAGCCGTTAGCCATCTGGCGAATCTCCACTTCATAGTTCTTCACGTAGCGTAGTGTACGATCCTTAATGAGATCGGGACGGACTTTAGCGATCTCGCCGATATATTCGGCTAGCAGTGGTTCGAAGTCTTTTAGAAGAAGCTGCTCCAGTTCTAGATCCATATCCTTGCGGAGTAAAAATCCATGCAGCAAAGCCACTCGCTGCCGCGCGATCCGGTCGCCGCGAAGCAGGATGGAGAGCTCCCGCAGCTTCTCATAGGCAAGAACATCATCCTCACGGAGTACGGAGACAGCTTCCTGACGGTTGACCTCCAGCCCTTCCTTGATGATGCCGATCCCACGACCAAGCAGCTCATTGAGAGAACGAAGATTCTCGTTCTGCCTTACTTTTCGCTGCGTATAGTACAATAGTCCAGCAAGCACAAGACCCCCGGCACCACACAATATCATTTGTTGGATGCTATTTCCAAAATAGACAGAGGCTAGTGTGAGCAGTAAGATGAATAGTAGGCGGGTATGCATCTTCCGTCTGGCTAGTGATGCTGCGTGCTGCTCTACAGCAATAAGTGAGGCTCTGCCACATTTGCTACAGCGGTCTTCGCCAAGAGCGGTATACCGCCCGCATTGGCGACAGATGCGCAGCTTGTCATAAGCGTAACGCGGGGCCTTGAAAGGCCGGAAGGTAACGGGTCTTTTCTTATTCACGGCCTTTATCGCCTCCGTTCAAAGCGGCTAGCAGTCGATCGTTAATATCATCACGTGTCAGTGGTTTGCGCTGATGTGCGGCATAAATGGAAATCTGAATTACGGCAATTAGGAACGTAATCCCAAGAATGACGTATGAAATCATGGAACAATCCTTTCTCATGGACGCTCTGCAGTCCAGATGGCTTTTAGAATGATAATCTTCTATGCATCAATGCACTGGGTCCGGCGGTCCTAAAGTTGAAGTTTACAAGGTTTAATTATATCATAATGGCATGCTATTTACAGATTTTAGCGATAGTGCTGAACCTGTCATATGTGCCTAATATAACACAAGAGGAGCCCTATTTATGCTTCGTAAATATCAAAGTATTAGAACAACCAAGACTCTCTTTCTACGTATCTTTCCGGCATTGCTCCTGACTCTTTGTCTAGCTGCCTCGCCTTTTGCAGCTGTTAAGGCCTATGCGGCAACGTCGGCGCAATCTCACATTGACGCTGTGCTTCTTATTGATGTCAGCAACTCCATGAAGACTAGTGACAAGAACAAAATCGCCAACGAAGCGATGAAAATGTTCATAGATATGTTATCCACCCAAGGTGATAAAGTAGGTATTGTTGCCTATACCGACAAGGTGCAACGGGAAAAGGCCCTGCTGCAAATTAGCTCGGAGAGCGATAAGCAGGATTTGAAGGATTTTATTGATGGTTTGGACCGAGGAGCTTACACCGATATCGCTATTGGCGTAGAGGAAGCTGTAAAGGTTCTGCAGAATGGAAGTGACCCTTCCCATGAGCCTATCATTGTAATGCTCGCTGACGGCAATAACGATTTCAACAAAGCGACAGGCCGGACGCAAAGTGAATCAGATAAAGAGCTGAAGGCGGCCGTAGAGGTTGCCAAAAAGAATGGCTATCCCATCTATACCATTGGACTTAATGCAGATGGCAAGCTGAATAAACAAAGCCTCGCCGACCTGTCCAACGAGACGGGTGGTAAAGCATTTTCGACGGACTCAGCAGACGATCTGCCGCAAATCCTGAGTGAGATTTTTGCCAGCCATTTGAAGCTGAAGGTAGTGCCTGTGCAGTCGATTACTGCAAATGGCGATTATCAGGACGTGACCGTCAACGTGCCTAACGGCAGTGTTTTGGAAGCCAATATCTCAATTATGTCTTCACAGCCTGTGACAGCGAAATTAACGGACCCGTCAGGGAAAGAAGTTGCGATCCCCTCAAACAATGTCCTGCTGTCCAAGTCTTCTACTTATAGCTTGATTAAGCTACTGTCACCGCAGGAAGGAGATTGGAAACTTCAGGTTAAAGGTGTGCCAAAGGATAAGATTGATATTAATCTAGTCTTTAACTATGACCTGGAGCTTAAGATCGATGCGCTGCCATCAGCAACCTATAAAAAGGGTGATAAAATCGACATCACCTCGCATCTGTTCAGCAACGGTACTCAGGTAACACTCAGTAATTTGTATCAAGATATGAAGGCGGTACTGCTTGCTACAGATATTGATACAGGTGATGTGCAAGAAATCGAACTGGATAACTCCGGAGCTGTCTTCAAGGGTACCTTTGAGGTAAAAGAAAGCCATAACTACGAGTTGAAGGTGCGGGCAGAGGAAAGCAGCTTTTATCGGGAAAGTGCACCTGTCCAGATCAGCGCGAAGACAGGCGGAGCAGCAACAACAGCACCTTCTACAGGGACTGGCAACGAAGAACCCCTGAAGGAAGCCTCATCCAAAACCCTGTATTACATTATAGGGGGCATTCTTTTAGTGCTGGCAGCGGGTGCAGCATGGTATGTGCTGAATAAGAAATCGGCACGTGGTTTTGTTGGACAGCTGGTAGTAGAGGTTAAAGACAGCAATACGGGTGAGAAGACCTACCCACAATATAAGAAGCTTGCAGGCTTCAAGGGCAAGTTCACCCTTCATCAGCTGCTGCAATTGGCGCCTGAACTGAAGGAGAGCGAAACTGTTATTTTCACACCGGCTAAGAATGACCGATTGCTGTTACGCAGCGGAGAAGGTGTTACTGTGGAGAGATCCGGACGTGCTGCGGATGCTTCGCGTGGTCTTGAACTGAAGAGTGGGGACCGCGTTTCAGTATCTCTACAGACGGTAGATAAGACGATTTATCTGGAATATTTAGTATAGTAGGCAATGGCAATGTATGCCGCAGAAACAGTTTTGCTGCAAGATATCTGAAGTACAGCTTCCGCAAAACTTTTAGGAGGATAAGCATATGAAACCAGTAGTAAGAGAGCATATACAGCAATTGGATGTATCACTAGGCGGCGGGATTGTCAGCGATAAGATCAGGGTGGATACGATTGATAATCCGATCCTGATCATTGGACTAGGCGGCACGGGCATTGATGCTCTGCTGCGTCTTAAATATCAGATTAACCGCCGCTTTAAGCTGCCGGAGGATCCGATATCCAAGAAGAAACGGGACAAGCCGGATAATGTGGAATTTCTAGCTTTTGAGACGAATGAACAGGATCGTGGAAAAAAATACAAAGGCATTGGGCTGGACCCGCAAAATGAATTTGTACTGTTGGCGAATGCCGAAATCGGCGGATTGTTGCAGAACCGCAGTATCCTCGATTCCTATATTACGGATTGGCTGTCACCTGAGCTGAGTATTACAGATGGTATGAATGGTGCTGCTGGTGTGCGGCAGGCTGGACGTCTGCTTTTGTTCACCAAGATTAATCAGGTTGTAGGCGCGATTGATAAGAAGATCAAGACCTTATCTGTAGGCACGAACAAAAAGCTGATGGTCTTCCTTTTGACAGGTCTGTCGGGCGGTACAGGCAGTGGGGCTTTCTTGGATATTGCCTATATCGTGCGCGGTATTATTGAACGTGACTATGGATCAGCTGGTATTGACCGTGTGAACACACTGGGGTACCTCTTTACACCTGACGTGAATTTGTCTAATAAAAGTCTAAGCGAGCACACGCGTGAATATATTCGCAAGAACGGTTATGCAGCGCTAAAAGAGCTGGATTACTGGATGAATGTGGACAGTCGTGGTGAGCGGTTCCAGCAGCAATACGGTAATATTTTGACGGTAAATTCACCGCTGCCTCCATTTAATCTATGTCATTTGATCTCTGCAACGAATACCGAGGGTAAGCTGCTGGAGAATGCGTACGATTACTGTATGAACGTAACGGCGGAGAACATCACGAACTTTATGGCGAGTGAAGAAAAACAGTCTGGTGAAGAATTCGCCATCCATGATTATATCAGCAATATCCGCACCAACATTGCGCAGATGAACAAGACCTACCCAGCTAACTATGAATACAACATTATCGGTGCCTCGTCCGCTGTGCTTCCGATTGAGGAAATGACGACTTACCTGGCTTTCCGCTTGTTTGATAAAATGGAAAAAATGTTCCAGCAGGCGCCAGGTCAAGAGGATGTAGAGAAATTCGCACGTAAGCTTGGGATTGATCTCGACAGTATGATTAAGACGTTTGAATCCCGTGTGCCTGAGCCGTTGCCAGGCTACGAGAACAGCGAACGCTTGAGCCATGCCAATGTTGTTAAGAATCAAGTGGTAAGCATGGATACAGAGCTGGAGCAGAACTTCCTGGCTCGTGCCCGTGAAGAATATATCAAATCGAAAAAGCAGCTGCCTGGCGAAATTGTGGGACGTTTCAGTGAAGAACTGGAGCGCATCTTCCTGCATCCAGAGCAAGGGCCGTTCTACGTTTCCCGCTTGCTGTATACCGAGAAGGGCTTCTGTATTTTGAAGCTGATTCAGTCTTATATTGAGGCTTTACGTGAAAGCTTGTTGCGTTTGCCACGTGATATTGAGACGGCGCAGGACAGTGCGGATGAGAAGCTGAGCGATGCCCGCAGTGCTTTTGTCTCCAAAGAGAAGAAGAAAAATGCCTATATTGAGGCTAAAATCAATGAGTATTGGCTGCACGCCGATGTAGAACGCACTGAACAAATGATTCAATTTTACGAGGACTTATATGAGCTATTAAACGATGAGAACAGCCGGATTTACGGTGTGTTTACAGAGATTCTTAGTGCGCTTAGCTCGATTTTTGCCAAGAATGGGGACATCCTTATCAATGGCGAAGAGCAGGCAGACTATAAAGGAAACAAAACTTATTATTGGAACATTGTGAACGTGCCGGATATTTCAGCGACCATCTCCAAGATCATGGATCAGAAGGACGGCGACGACCTGATTCGTGACTTCACCCGTGAAATGCTGAAGCATTCCGGACGTTGGGTCAAAGAGCAGGAGATTGATATCGTTCGCTCAATTTCGGAATTCCTTAGCGATAAGTTTGGCGATCTGATTACCCGTTCGATGGAGGATTTCCTTGTGATGAAATTCGGCCATGAAGAGCCGCTGGATAAATTCGTTGAGCGGATTATTGCCGGTAAATTGGACGAAGAGGCTGTGCCTACCTTCCACCTTAGCAATAGCTCAGGCAGCTTACATTTCCCATCATGGGGTTTCGTTTCCGTGCCTGTAAAAGCGCCGGGTATCCTAAAAGGGATTCGTAATTATCAGAATAATGCGCTTGGCAAATCGCAATTTACGATCAAGGAGAGCCAAGTGAAAAACCGTATTTTCTGGCTTAATACACGTAATGGTGTGCCACTTTTCGTATACACGCCACTGCGGGTGTTTGAAGAAAACTATGAGCGGACCATTCTCGACAAGGAAGGGATCGGCCGCCATCTCGTGATGACGGATAAGAACAACTGGACGTATCTACCTTCTCCGATTCCGGAAAAATCATGGGGCGACACTTACGTCAATTCTCGTGTACGTGATTATAACGCTAGAGTGCGTGCAGACTTTGCAAAAGCGCTGGCAAGTAGAGTCATTATTGAAAAAGGTGTAGATGAGAACACAAGTAACAGATATTCTGTTGTGTTCACCAAACCTTTTGATCTGGACGCCATTTTGAACGGTTTCGATATGCAGCTGCAATCTACACGCCCAAATCTCGGTGAAGTGAAGAAGGCGGTTGATGAGCTGAAGAGCCTGCGTGAGAAGGGCTTGGAGCGGGAAGGTATTAAAGATATCTTTGGCAGCATCAACAAGGACATGGCGCAGGAGAATCTCATTCGTTCACCGCAGCTGATTTCACGTGTTCGTGTGGAGCTGGCTAAATATGCTGAACTGACTGCCAAAGCCGCTGAGCTTGAAGGTGTGCTTCATCAATATCTGGACGAAGATAAGTGGATGGATCAGTTCATTGAAGCTTTGTATACGGACAGCATTATCAAAAAAGGCGCACTCTACGTTTATGACCGTGATGAAGAAGAGGACGCTTGGGAGCCGTTTGCTAATTTGATGAAAGAGCGCAGCTACGTAGAGTATGCCGTGTATCGGCACTTCCGGGAGCTGGATGAGAAGAGCCGCAGCGTACTGCTGCGTAAGGCAGCACGTCGTGCAGGTGAAATGACTGCCGCTGAAGACGTTACCCCGCTGCTCTATAAGCTGGAAGGACTGTATGTATCATTCCTGGAAGCACGCGACAGCTTGGAGTACGAACGGGTAGAGTATGAGAGCGGCGATGAGATGTACGGATTCTACAAGAGCATGACTAGCAAGCTCGGCAGTATCCGCAGAAAGTTGAAATAGGCCTATGATCAAAACACAGGCATTATCTTATGGTGAACAATATGCGGTACAGGAAGAGGCACAGCGCAGCAAAGGGGATGGACGCAGCAGCATCCATTACCCTGCCCTGTTTCTGTTCGTAGGCGACAAGGTTGCTCCGGCCATCGGTCCGGTGCTGGATAGCTGCGAACGAAAATGGGATAACGCCGGCGGTGTTATGGCATTACATGCTGTGTCAGGTGCAGCAAAAGAGGGAATAGACGGAAGTATAAGTGGATCTGTTGCGGGAGGAAAAGACCGGGTGCTGGCCATGGCCTTGCCGGAAACGGCAGGGTCAGATCCACGCACTGTGCGTCATGAACTTTACCGCAAGTTTCATGAGGATACACGTTATCTTGCTGAAATGAATAAAGTTATCCGGCGTCTGAGCAACAGTATAGCGGATTATGGACGTCTATATTCATCTTTTGACGTCATCCATCTCTCTATCATTACGCGGGTTGATGATCCGCTTAATGTATTGCTGCCGGAAATTACACTGCTGGCTCGTGCTGTACTCGGCCAGTCCTTTAAGTCCGTACAGACAGATCTCTACGCTCTGATCAATGAGCGGGAGCAAGGGGATAATTTTGGATATTCCAGCTCAGTAGGGCTGGCTTTTCTGCGTGAATTGGACAGAATGCAAGCTACGGACTATAAGTTTAATGCGCCGTTACTTGTGACGGAAGACGGTCTGTCGATTCCAGTTGCCCATGGTCCTTCCGCATTATTTGACCTTGTGTATCTGCTCTCCGATAAGAATGAGCGCGGTATGATGTCTGCACACGGTATGGATGACAACTACGAGATTATTTCTCATATTAGTCTGCTCAAAAATCGGGTCCGCCCGGCTTCTGATCAGGCTACTGGTCATGGCGGATATAACAATATGACCTTCAAAAGCGGCATCAGGGGCAGCACTGGAAGACAAGGCTACGCCTCTGCTGGCTTTTCCGGGGTAAGAAGACCTAATGTTCAAATTGCTTTGGCGGTGCTGTATCATGCGTTCCGGCGGCTTGTCTCCGATATGCGTGAGGGCAGTTCGTGGACTATACGTGAACGGCAGGCGTTGTTAGGGCTGGACCCTGACAGCTTGCGGGAACACGCGGTACACCTACTTCCGGAGAAAGACGGCCTGAATGAAATGACGGGGTTAATGAGTCACGGACGCCCTACCTATAATGAACTGAAGCAGCTGTCACTTCGTGAAGCTGAACGGCAGTTGTTCGGTGACGGGGGCGAAGCTTATTTCCGCAATAACTTTGTGGCAGAGTCAAACCGGAGAGTAGAGGGAATGAATCCATTACGCCAATGGCGCACTATGCTGGCGGCACAGGAAACATCTACGCCAGCGGTAAGCTTTTATCAGCTTGCGGAGTGGACGGCAGATCGTGATGAAGCCGGAAGTGTGCTCCATCTTTTACGTCAGCATATGGCAGGCCTGCGTTCCGCGATTCTCTCCATGCAGGAGGAGCTTGAGGACCTTTACGCAGAAAGCGTGGAGCGCCAGCCGTTCCAGCGTGTGCCGCTTTTTGATAAAAGAACAGTACGTAACTTCATTCATTATTTATTCTCAGCCGTATATGGCAAAAAATATGAACTATTGGGCCTAGAAAGTGAGCTTGCCCTATGCAGTCGTTTGGAATCTGCACTTGAGCAGCTTCATATGGAAAGTATGGCCCGTGTGAAAGCTATGGAGACTTTGGAGGAAGAATTGCGTATTACTGTTATGGACAGCATTGGGCGAACAAACGAAACAACGGGCCAGAACGTAATGGAATACTACCGCGTAGTCACAGAAGAAGTGATGAAGGATATCGAAACCCGGCGTGGACCTGGAATATTCTTCAGTGAGAAGTACATGGGCAGTATCTCCAAGCTCTTAGAACAAGGGAAAGAAGCTGTGATTGAGCGTTTGATTGATATTTGCCGCCGGGAGCTGCTGACAGCAGAACCTTTCAATTTATCTTTTGAGGAAGAGCTTCTGCGGCGTGCAAATGTTGCGGCAGCCTATGAGAATCGTCAGGTTCTATCGAGGGAAGAGCTGTTCAAGCGCTTGTATCATAATTTGGAAGAGGGCGCGGCCATTAATGTTCGGCTATTCGAATACACGCAAGAGCATCGTCATGAGGAGAAATATTTCTTCGGAGACAGCTCATCAGAATTCCTACGCTACGCCTTTGGAGTGGATGAGACAACCCGGATTTACCGGTTAGGATTCGTGCATGAGCAGCGGAGGAGCGGAGTGGAGAAGCTAAACCTGATGGGCGGCTTTCATTTAGAAGACCTGCTCTATTATCGCAACGGTAAGGTCTATTATGAGACTTATGCTCAGAATGGCTATCAGCTCCATGGGCTGAGTGAAGATCAGCTTCCTGAGATGCGCTGATGGCGTAATAGATAGGTACCCTCACTTTGAGTCCCTTTATTGCCTTGGTGCAATAGAGTCATCGGATATAACGCTTAATTAGAGTTCCGGGATAGGGACATTTCTCCTTATTTCCACTGCACACTATGCAATAGAATAGAAATAGATGTTTCTCCTATTCCATTCTATTACACAAAGTGCAATCTGGGGGATGATAACACATCCGGGTAGCCCGTTTATCAGGCAGCATAACCCCCGGAATGTTTAAAGGATAAGAGTACAATTCAGATTTTACCCGGAAAGGAAGTATAACGATGCAGAGAAAAATCAATCTACTGCTGCTCTTCTTCAGTCTGATCGGCGGCGGGGTCGCCTTTCTTTTTGGCGAATGGCTGCTAAGCTGGTATAACGATCTGCCTTCCATCCTGCTTGTGGGTATTTATTTTGCCATTGTGGCGCTGGGAGTCGGTGTAGGCTGCCTGCTTGCAGAGATGATCTCGCCACGACTGAACGGAGCTTCATGGAAGCAGCGCTATCTGGGGTTATCGTGGAAGCTGCTGCCTCTGATGATTGTTCTTGCACTTGGTGTTGGAGCCTTAACGGAGTTTGTTTATGAGCTGAATTTTGGCGGAGCCAGACCAGTTAAGAATGTAGTAATGGCTATCGATGACTCAGGCAGTATGACACAGAGTGATCCCGATAATAGCCGGTATTCCGCAGCAAAAGCGTTAATTACAAAAATGGACACTGACAATAAGGTAGCCGTGGTGACCTTTAACAACGAAGCTGTAGTTGTCCAACCTTTAACGCCACTTTCAAATTCGGAGAATCGTGAGAAGGTGCTGACTGCAATCGATAATCTGCAGCCAACCGAAGGCGGTACGAATATTAGCGGTGCGGTCTCGGAGGCACTCAAGGAGATTGACAGTGACGGCAAAAAAGACCAAGGAGCCATGGTCATCTTGTTGTCTGACGGAGTGAGTAATTTCGATACCACAAGAGAGTTGCAGGCTTATGTAGAGCGCGGCATTGCCGTGAATACCATTGGTCTGGGCTTGAATGATCCAGCAGGCACTCAGCTGTTGCAGGATATTGCGAGAGTGACAGGCGGACACTATTATGATGTCAAGGATTCAGCCCTACTGGGCGATGTGTTCCAGCAGATCTATGACCGTCTGGGAGATCGGACGCTGCTAACTGAGCGCAGTGATTCAACGGCAGACAGTCCTTATTATGCTGCGGTTCGTATTTTGTCACTGATGTTGATGGGAGCTGCGCTTGGATTAGGTCTGGGAATTATGTTTGATAACCGTCATTTGGCTAAAAGCTTTGGGATTGGCGGCGTAATATCAGGCTTGTTCGCAGGACTGATTCTGGAATTTGGACTTAGCGGTGACTCCTTTACAGATAGTCTTATTCGTCTTCTGGCTGTTCTTATATTAGCTGCTATTATTGCATTATTTACAGGCGTCATTCCGGTAGGAGAAGGACGTATTTATCGAAATAGAAGAAACAATAACGCAGCGCCTGCACCAGCATCGGATAACTTTCCGGGTCGGCGCAGAAGCCGGAACAGCAAAGGATTCTAGTGTAGCGGAAAGGGGTTTACAGTAATGAGGTACGCCGAGGTTAATGCTTCCGCTCCGGGAATAACGGATGTGACATCCCAAGTGGATGACCGATTCTGTACGCTGAGATGGCGCTGGCCGGACGGCGTGCAGGCGGTGTACATCCACAAAACCTCCGCAGAAGCGGCTGACATGGGAACCGGAGATGATCCGCCGATCGGGATGAAGCTCTACACTCGTGAGGAATACAAATCTAACAATGGTTATCGTGATCGATTGGATGAGATCGGATTGATATCCTATACGATATTTGCTCGTCTTGCTGAGAACGGTGAGACTGCCCTGGTGAGGCAAAATGATGGTGTGAACCGGGTGATGGTCAGTGCAGGCAAAGCCCGGATCTATTATTCCATTCAACAAAAAAAGGCCTTATTCGGAAAACAAAAGACCGTACATATGGCGATTACGGCAGAAGTGCCCGTGGCACGGGATGTCCTCTGTTATGTCAAGAAACGTGGAGGGCATCCGGCAGGGAAAGAGGATGGTATTCTCTTTCCCTTCGTCCAGGATTTCGCTCCTGGACGCAATGTACTTCCGCCGATTGAAATCGGTAAGGATGATTTTGTACGCATCTTTTTCACCGATGGCAAGAAATATGGGCTTTATTACGAATTGGTACCGGAGTGAGACTCGGTCTACACGTACAAGCGGGTAATGAGCAGTGGCGTTCATAGCAAGTACGTAGATACAACTTTTGGGAGGATGAGTAGATGTCTTTTTTTAGCCGTTTTATGAAAAAGAATCAGCCGGAGCCGCGGCCGCTTTTTTACGATATAGTGTGTCCGTATTGCTTCACCAAGTTCTCTCCGGAGGATGTCGTCTTTCGGGCTATGCACAGCCGGGAGGACGATGAAAATTACGCATTGGGTGAGGATGACGCCTTGAACAAATACCGTGAGCGCTTTGGGCTTGATACGGTAGATGACATAGAAGCGATTATCAACCCGGCGGATATTCCGGAAGAATATCATCATTACACGGATCATGTGTTAACTGGGCTTACGGATCGTTACGGTGTGCTTACGCGCAGACGGCTTTGCCCGTCCTGCCATAATGAGCTGCCGGTGACTGCCGGGAAGGTGCCAAGTAACATCATCTCGATTATCGGGGCATCCCAAGTCGGGAAATCGGTGTATATGACCTCGCTGATCCACACATTGCAGCATACTACAGCAGGTCATTTTGATGCCGCTTGTATGCCGCTTAATGCAGAGATTAGCCGTAAGTTCCGTACATTGTATGAGGAACCGCTTTTTGAGCGTGGGGATCTGCTGGCTTCTACACAGAAGGAAAAAATGCAGGAGCCTTTTATCTTTCAATTTGTCTTTAAGGATGAAAATAAACCGCCACTGACACTTGTATTCTTTGATGTAGCAGGTGAGGGTATGGTGGATCAGGATTATCTTGGACTTCATGGTCAGCATATCAAGAACTCTGCGGGTATTTTGTTTATGGTCGATCCGCTGCAAATCCGTTCTATCCGTGAAAAGATTCATATTAACATCGGTGACCGCCCGGGAGAATGGGTCTCACAATATGACGAGCCGCGCGATGTGGTGCTGACGATGTTCGGTGATTTTATTGCCTATCAGGAAAAGAGTAAGACAGACATTCCAACAGCGGTTGTGCTTGCCAAAAGTGATATGCTGCATTCGCTGAAGGATGAGGATGGCGATTACATCAAGTCCAACAGCAATGTGTTCAATAACTATGTTCACCGCAAAACATTAAACATGGACGAGTTCCATAATATCGACGGGGAAATTCGCAGATTTATTGGTAAGGTGGACAGACCCTTTAAAGATACGATGGATGTTTATTTCGCGAATACGGGTTATTTTGCAGTATCTGCGTTGGGCAGCAATCCTGTGAATCAAAAGATTGAGGGTGTAGTAAGCCCGATTCGTGTAGACGAGCCTTTTATTTGGCTGCTGCATAAGCTGAAGTATATTGAGGGGAGCGACGGCCCGTGAATGTTTTCTCAGGGTCAACAATCGCCCAACAGATGTACACCCGCGAACGTCGCGGAGTGTTTCGTTCCACAGAAGGCTTCGATACGGTAGCGAAATCAGATAGTTTAGACAATAATTTTGTGAAAAAAATCCTTCATCCCTTCTGCCTCTACGATGCTCCTGCGGAGTTAACCGCACGTGGAGAGAAGGATGAGGCTGCATATCCTGGTGCGCTGCACCTATTTCATGCTGAGAACGGGGATACAGTTATTGGCCTTAGTCGTTATCAAGCGGCCGATTTCACAGGCCAACGAAGCGCTTTTTTTGCACATAACTATGTAGTTCCTGCTTCACGTTCCGAAGAAATTGTGCAGAGCTATGGAGACTGGCTGCATGCTGATTTTGCAGAGCGTTATACGGGAGAGCTTGGTGGAACCTTGCCGGAGCTGCCCTCTATTCCAGTTGTTCGCACAGACCGCAGCCCGGATCCAATCGCAGGCTTACGTCTATTAGGGATTGATGAAGGGATATTCAAGGCATTATTGCAAGCCGTAATGCTCTCTGTTGCAGGTAAGAAAAAAATCTACGTGGCTCTAAACGTACCTATCACCGAGTTGTCCGCGCGGGCGGTGGAGCTTACAGAAATTCTGTATAGCGTGCTGCCGTATGAATTCCGCCGTAGATTAGGCGTGATTACGTATGCGAATGAACCGCAAAGCCGTAAATATATACATCTTAGCTTTGTGGAAAAAGGTTCACTTCGTCCCGGTGACCGCAGTATTGAGAAGGATTATACCTTTGATTTGGCTTCCGGACGGATGGGAAATGTCGATTTTGGCGAGACCCGCCAGCCTTATGCTGATTTGGTATGGAAGCTGTTACTGCTGAATCCAGGAGATATTAACGACTTCGTAAGCTTCGCCGATCAGATTCTGCGTGGAGAGAGTCCTGAGCACAAGCTATCCCTTTCTTTCTATAATGAGCTGGCTATATTTTATGAGATTGAGCAAGGGAACGAGCATTTATATACGGAAAACAAGAGTGCGGTGCTAAGTGGTTTGCTTTCTTACCTTAAACCAGACGGTGCAATTCATTCTAGAATCCGCTTGAATGATATTTTCTTAGAACGGTTTGACCGGGAATTTGATCTGATTCGGCAAAGAAATGTGCCAGATCCGGCGATTATGGAATGCTTTAAAGAGTATTTTGTACTTAAGGATCACAATTACAGGGTCAGAATCGTGGATTATTTCATCAATGGGATGCTTCATAGTGTGGAAGCGGGCCGCAAGGATATTTTGAGTGCTGCTTACGGGATCATTGAGAGTAATGATGAGTTAAGTGCAGCTTACTTCCAGCGCGTGATGTCTGAAACTTATTTCCGTAAGCAGCTACTTGAGCCTTATATGGAATCAAGACTAGCTGCGGCGTCCAGATCTGCGGATATTCTGAGCTTTGTGCTCCATTGGGGGCGGTTCCTGCCAGTGGCGTTAGAGCAGTCTTTTGCTCAAAATGCTGTGAAGGATTATTTGCTAGAAAAGCTCCAGCTGGAGCATGATCCAGTGGCTTCTGTGGCGGAAATTCATGAAATTGTAGATAAGGCAGAAAAAGATCGCCGCAAAGGAACAGGAGTTGCTCCTAAGGCACTCTCCCTAATGCAGGATCTTGCTGCTTCAGCAGATAGATTCTTACTGAACCGCTTATCGCTTTCTGATATGACGCAGGAGGAGCTTCTGGAGGTAGTTTTTTTACGGTATGGTAATGTTGTCGATTGGCAGCCGCCACTGGATAGGATTAGCAAGCAGAAAGAGAATGCGCTGCGTGCCGCTTACCGCTGGTTTGGTGAAGAGAAGCCGAATGAGGAGATTTTTACAGGATTGTCTCCGCAGGAACTAGACGATGTGCAGCTACTGGGTCGTCGTTTGCTAAAAGAGGCGCGTGTTCTGGAACCCTTTGAACGGCTTCCGCTAGCCTTTTACTATACAACTCAGCGTGAAGGGGGTCCGCTGGATTACGATGCGCTTCTGGAGCTGTTAAAGCGTAAAGCCGGTTCCGACAAAGAAATCATCTATCGGTTTTTTGCTTGGTCGCAAGGCAATCCTTTATTTACGGTTTCGAATAAAAAGCTGCAACCGGGTTACCGTAAGGCGATTCTGAAGTATTTCCTGAGCAGTGATCGTGAAGCGTTCAAGAATCGGGAATTCCGAAAGAACTATGTCGCGGCAGCTCGGCCTGCTCTGCAAAATGTGTACAATGAAGCCCGCTCCCAACTGGCTTCCCCGCTGGCGCGCTGGATCAGCCGCAGCCGATTTCGACTCTTAATCTCCGGCTCCATTACGGGTATTCTGGTGATTATTGCAATTATCGTATTCAGTATGCTGCGTCCGGATGATACGAAGACGGCTCTGCCGGGGACAAGCCCTGAGCCGACCCCTGTTCAGAGTGCAGGCAATATGCTGCCTCCAGCTTCAGTATACTTGAAGGATCAGAGCGTCGAAGGAGATAAGGGGAGCAGCATATTGGTGTTCACCTTCGCAAGTGCAGATGACTGTGTGCAGTTTCAACCGACTGAGATTAGTTTAATGTCTTCGTCTACAGAGATAGATAAAAGCTTTAAGGTCGCTGCTACAAATGGGACTTGTCCAGTGCCGTCAACGGATGGGACGGATGAGGGAAACGCTGCTGACGAGTCAGATGCCGCTGGCACTACTGGAGGAACAGCAGAAGGTGCAGATGCTACTAATGCTGTAGCTGATGCATCTCCGTCTCCTACGCCTTCCTCTAATACTGAGGACAGCACTGGGTTGCCTTCCGCAACAGCTGTGACTGAAGGTGAACAACCTTCCTATCAGGTTGAGGTTACATTGGAGCCTGGAGCGACAATTCTAGAGAAAAGTATGATCAAAGCCGGAAGATTTACATTGATCGTAGATCCCGACCCTAATATTCCACCAGCTTCTGATTCAAGTGCTGAACCCTCCCCGACTGCAAGTCCGGATGGAACAGTCGAATAACAAGCTTTCTGAACAGCAATAACTACCGGAAGGTGGCGTATTGCTGTTCATTTTTTTGCTGCCCATACTAAGCTTTTCTATAGACATGCTATGTATTAATAGATATGATTATGGATGTCAAAATAAGATACTACATACTGGAAAAGGTGCAGACTCTATCAATCTAGTCGTCTGCTTAAAAGGGAAGTCCGGTGCAAGAGTCCGGCGCGGTCCCGCCACTGTATGTGCGGAGCGTTTCTTCTATAAGCCACTGCCCCGAAGGTAGGGTGGGAAGGTGAAGAACAGCGATGAAGCATTAGCCAGGAGACCTGCCTTTTTCGTGAGCGTTTCTATTCTTCGTGGGGTAAGAATGTGGAACATATACAGATGGACTGTTGGCAGGAAGCAAGCGCCGCAGCCTCAATTTGTAATCTTCCCTGACCGCCCTCCAAAGGGGCGGTCTTTATGTTATGCGTCTTATTCCCGGCAGTACCCATTCTTATACAGAAAGAGGTTAAACAATGAAGAAAATCATGTCTTCCAAGTTTGTAGCACTTGGGCTGGCCTTATTCATGGTCATTTCAATTCTAGGAACATCTCTTGCTCCGGCGGGACAAATATTTGCAGAAGCGAGCGCTGGCGCCGGTCTGGAGGCAACTGCTGCGGAGCGGATTAATGTTGCGGATGCGACTTATGCGGCTGCAGAATATCTCTTGAAAGGTGGCGTGCAATCGGATTGGCAAGCCATTGGATTAGCGCAAGCAGGGTACAAGCTGCCGGCTAGTTACCTTTCAGAGCTTGAGAAAAAAGTAAAGGATGCAGCTGGCGATTTCACCAATGTAACCGATTATGCTCGAATCGTGCTCGCAGTGAGAGCGATTGGTGCAGATCCTACTAGCTTTGCTGGTAACGGAACGACTCCTGGCTATAATCTGATTGAGAAAATTTATAATAATAGCAAGCTCAGTGAACAGACGCTTAATAATCCGGTATATGCTTTACTTGCGCTGGATTCTGGTAAATATAATATCCCAAGTGACGCGAAATGGACGGCGGATAAGCTCCTTACGGAGATTCTCTCCAAACAGAATCCGGATGGGGGCTTTGCACTAACCTCAGGTGCAAGTGAGCCTGATATGACAGCGATAACCTTGACGGCTCTGGCGGCACATAAAAATAATCCCGAAGCCTACTTAGCAGGGCTACAAGCCGTAGCTTGGTTATCTACAGCTCAAGATAGCCATGGGGGTTACGGTGACAGTGCTGAAAGTAGCGCACAAGCAATCCTTGGACTCACCTCCTTCGGAGTTGATCCTAGTGGATTAGAATACACCAAAAACAAAGTGGATCTAATGGAGAACCTGCTTAGCTATCGTCTAGCTGATGGTAGCTTCACCCATAGCCGTGGTGGAAGCAGTAATATTCTGGCGACAGAGCAAGGTCTTCAGGCGCTGGTTGCCTATAATTTGCTATATAAAGGAAGCAACAGTAAGCTATACGATTTTTCCAAATCCTCCATTCAGAGCTCACTCATCTACGCTCCAGTAACGATTGAGGGACCACAGGCCACGTTGGCACAAGGGTACGCCTATGCTGGCAACGCACTTGGAGCGTTAGAGAAGCTGGCGCTTCAAACGAACTTGCCGATCACAAATCCTTCGGGCAGTTATGTGACTGGCATCGGAAGTATTGCTGCTGGAAGCTTTGGTGGTTATGACGGATGGATGTATGTTGTATCACGTGACGGAAAATGGATTAATCCCGATGTAGGCATGAGTGATTTTGTACTTAAAGATTCAGATCAGGTACTGGTTTATTATGCCGGAGATGACACTAAGCTTGTGGATTCCGTTACGCTTTCCAAAGCAAATCTTAAAGAGGGCGATTCCTTTACCGTCACTGTAACTAGTAAGACGTGGAAATGGGACGCTGCTACGAACACTTCCTCTCCTGTAACTGCAAAAGCTGCGGGTGTTCAGGTCCAAATTGGAGCTCAGACGGTAACGACGAATGCTAAAGGTGAGGCCGTATTCTCAGGAAATATGCCCGCAGGTGACTATACACTGACTGTAACTGGCTACCGTGAAGGCAAAGCCCCAACGATTGCTAAATATACAAAAGCTCTAAAAGTGATTTCTAAGAATGTAACAGCTTCGCTAACCGTTGAAGGCCCGGAAGGGTTGATTAGTGAGGGGACTTTGAAAGCCTCCAATGCCCTTGAAGCGTTGCAACAACTAGGGTCTACCGATGATTTTAAAGTAGATATCACCAAATCGTCTTATGGCAACTTTGTATCAGGTATCCATGGAGTTTCGCAAGGTACTTACGACGGATGGTGGAGCTTCGTGGTATCACGCGGCGGGGAGTGGATATATCCAAGTGTGGGTATGGATGCGTTCGAACTACAGGAATCCGATCGTGTGCTTGTCTATTATGCAGGAGAAAATACACAGGTTGTAGATGCTGTGGTGCTTTCCCCATCACAGCCAAAAGCTAATGAAGCTTTTACTGTAAAGGTTTCACAGAAAAAGTGGGTGTGGAATCAGGAAAGCTTCACTTCTGATCCGGTTATCTCACCGGCTGCAGGTGTGCAGGTTTCGGTTGGTGATAAGAAGGTAATCACGAATGAACAAGGTATGGCTGTTGTTGATGGGGGTCTCCCAGCAAATAGCTATACAATAACTGTTACCGGTTATGCTAAAGATAGCGTACCGAGCGTAGCGCGTTATACTCAGTCTCTGACTGTCGGATCGTCTGTTATTGCTCCAGCAAAAGCTACCGCTACCCTCTCAGTGATTGGAGATAGCCGGAAAGGAACCATCCTAGCCAGTACAACAGTAGCTCTAAAAGAGGGCGAAACGGCTTATAGCTTACTAGTCAGTCAATTAGGGACTAAGGTAGTATCATCCGGCAACGCTGGAAGCATCTACGTGAAATCTATTGACGGGTTGGCTGAATTTGATGGAGGTCCAAGCAGCGGATGGAAGTATAAAACGAACCGGGATGCGGATCCAAGCATCAGTGCAGACAGTTATATTTTGCAGAACGGTGATACTTTGTACTGGTACTATACCTCGGGAGAATAAGGAAGAGGAAGTTTGATTAGGCGGGCACACATGGATTCGGAGTAATAGCGGATCGGGTGCCCGCCCTTTTTTATTTGAGGAAAGTCGTTTTATGACAATATATACTTTTATTCGACACAATATTTTAAAAATCATCAAACTCTTAGCCCTTCCGACCGATAAAAATAGATAGATCATAAGATAATGTGAAGGCGGAGTGTAGATGAAAAATTTGAAAGTGAAATACAAAATAGGGCTGCTTTTGGTATTCGCAGTAATTATGGTGAATGCTGTAGGGGGCATAGGCATCATCACAATGAACAAAATGGCCGAAAAGACAAATGAGACATATAATGAAAATTTATTGCCTGTTTCTTACGTAGGGCAGATGCGTACGAATAATAGGGCTATTGAATCCTATCTTTTGGAGCGTTTGATTAGCGTTGATGCCAGCAAAAACAAAGAACTTTCTGAGAGTATCCAAGTGAAGGTTCAAGATAATAATGAACTTATGAACAAGGTGAAAGCGATTCAGTATAATGATCCTGCTATTGTAAGTAAAATCAAAGAGTATGAGTCCTTTTTGCCAGATTATCGTGCACAGCGGGATAACATTATAAAGATTGCTGATAGTAATCATAATCAAGAGGCCTATAAAGTATTTTCAGGCGAATTTAACGAATCCCGTGAAAAAATGATCAACCTGCTTAAAGGAATTAGTGATTCTTTGCTTAAAGATGCTGATGAACACAATTCAGGTTCCATGGCAACCGCTAAAAGCATGCGGGTAAACAATACCTTAATGATTACGTTCGCTTGGGTGATTTGTATCGTGATTAGTATTGCAATCATTCGACTGATAACAAAACCGCTTAAAGAACTGCAAGGACTAATGAAGCGGGCAGAAGATGGAGATTTGACCGTGGTAGCAACGTACACCGCCAAGGATGAGATCGGCCAAATTAACAGTTCATTTAACAATATGCTGCAGGGCTTGCGGAAGATGATGCAAGGCATTGCAGAGAGTGCAGAACTGCTGTCAGCTTCATCGGAAGAGATGAGCGCTAGTGCTGAGCAGACCTCATTGGCTTCACAAATGATCGCTGTATCTTCTGGAGAGATTGCTGCGGGATTTGATGAGCAGACAGAGAGCATTAACAATACAACACGTTCTATAAAAGCAATGACCAATGATATTGCAGCCGTAGAGGGCAGCAGCTATGAAATGTCGGATCTAATGGGAGTAGTTTCCGGTTCATCGGATCGTGGAGTAGAGGCTGTAGACCAAATCATTGTGCAGATGAAGGAAATTGACCTCAGTGTAACTCAGAGTCAGGAGATTGTTTCTAATCTAGGGACATTGTCACAAGAGATTAATACAATTATTACAACGATTAACGGTATTGCTACACAGACGAATCTGCTTGCGCTCAATGCTTCTATAGAAGCAGCACGGGCTGGTGAGCATGGACGGGGATTTGCTGTAGTTGCTGGAGAAATTCGTAATCTGGCGGAAGCAACTAGAAATAGTTCTTTGCGGGTTACAGATATTATTACACATATCCAAAAGCAAACCGAAAGCGCAGTAGAATCCATGGCTTTGGGTACTGAGCTAGTCACCAATGGCGTAGTTCAAAGTCATCTGGTATCTCAAGCTTTTCATGAGATTCAGACTTCCATTAAAGAAGCTACCTTACAGACAGCGGAGATTAGAGAAGCGGTTGCTCATGTCGCCATGGAATCACAAGGTGTGGCAGCAGCTATGGAACAGGTCAACGTTATATCTAGTAAAGGTGCAGAAGGTGTTCAGGACACAAGTGCAGCGAGTCAGGAGCAACTATCCGCAATGGAGGAAATGTCGGCTTCAGCTCAGTATTTAGCGGTGCTCGCAGAAGATCTGCAAAAGACATTGTCCAGCTTCAAACTATAGGCTTCATAATATTGTTAAAACCAGCAGAGCAGCGGTTCTCCAGTAACGGAGATCGCTGCTCTGCTGTTTGTGGTTATAGTAGATTGGGACAAGTACGAGCCAGCCGATCTCAGTTGGTCAAGGGGGAGGGATGTAAGCTGGTCTCAGTAGGTCAGGAGCGTATAGACGTAGGCTGGTTTCAGCAGGTCAGGGGGGAGAGATGTAAGTTGATCTCAGCAGGTTGCGGGCAAACATATGCTATGTGATCTCCAGCGACACTAGTGGAAAGACGGAGGCGTGGAAACAATAAAAACCTTGGAGATGATCGGTATGCTCGTACCCTGTGCCTCGTAACCTGTACCTCGTAACCCGTAACCCGTAACCCGTAACCCGTAACCCGTAACCCGTAACCCGTAACCCGTAACCCGTAACCCGTAACCCATAACCCGTAACCCGTAACCCGTAACCCGTACCCCTAGTGTTCCCGGCTGATCTCTAGTTTTTCAAACACACTGTCTACTTGATATTCCCCAGTTTAAGGTCATCTGCGTCCGATAGCGTGGGCTCATACTCATCCCCATATGCTATCGGACTCAGTAGCCGCTATTTGCCCATTTATCGCCTTTGTAGCAAAGTTTCGGACTCCAGTGCAACTATTGGTGTGGAAAACACTGGTAACTGGTGGTTATTGCACCAATAGCGGCTATGAGGTCCGATAGCATCCGAAATATAGCTAGATCCAGCAATTAAGGTCATCTGGATCCGATAGCGTGGGCTCATACTCATTCTAACTGGTTTGGCGGACACAGCAGACGCCATTCGCTCATTTAGTGGCTTGGGAGTGGAGTTTAGGACTCAGTAGCCGCTATTTGCCCATTTATCGCCATAGGAGCAAAGTTTCGGACTCCAATGCAGCTATTGGTGTGGAAAACACTGATAACTGGTGTTTTTTGCACCAATAGCGGCTATGAGGTCCGCTAGCATCTGAAATATAGCTAAATCCAGCAATTAAGGTCATCTGCGTCCGATAGCGCGGGCCCATACTCATCCCCACAGGCTATCGGACACAGCAGACGCCATTCGCTCATTTAGTGGCTTGGGAGTGGAGTTTCGGACTACACAGTAGCCGCTATTCGCATATTTGTCGCCATTGGAGCGAAGTTTAGGACACAGCAGCCGCTATTTGCCCATTTATCGCCCTTGGAGCAAAGTTTCGGACTCCAGTGCAGCTGGTGTGGAAAACACTGATAACTGGTGTTTTTTGCACCAATAGCGGCTATGTGGTCCGATAGCACCCGAAATAGAGGCAAATCCAGCAATTAAGGTCATCTGGGTCCGATAGAAAAACTCGGGAGCATGAATGTGATCGGATTAAACAAAAATTAGTGTTTAGTTCAAGACCTGAAAAAAGAGGGAATCCCAACAGCTAGTTCACAGCTGTTGGGATTCCCTCTTGATTTTTTCAAAAAAACTCAGCGTGTATCCTTCCAGAAATTCAGAGGTTTCAGATCTGAGCTAATGACGTGGAATGTATAGCCTTCTTTTTTCAATGACTCTAAGATACGCGGAAGTACTTTAAGTGTAGCTTTTTGATCATGCATCAGAATCACTGGATTGGTCTGCGATTTCTGCAGCTTATGAACCTGATTCATTACCGAATTATAGATCGTCGTACTAGCATCCTTGTATTTCCAATCCTCTGAGTCCACGTTCCAATCCCACAGATGATAACCTTGAGCCAAGACTTTATCTCTAAAGGCCTTTGTGAAATAAGGCTTGCTTCCATAAGGAGGACGAATCAGTGTAGTGCTTTGACCTGTAATCTTTTTCAAAATGGCATTATCGTTATCCATCTCTCCCAGCGCAGCCGCAGGTGAAGCATAAAACTTCTCTTTCCGGTGCGTCATTCCATGCAATGCGAGACCATGCCCTTCATTCGCAATCCGTTTCACTTGCGCAGTATGCTGGTTCATATTCGGTCCGATCATGAAAAAAGTTGCCTTCGCATCATATTTTGCCAAAATATCAAGCAATGTAGAAGTTGTAGCCGTTGGCCCATCATCAAAGGTGAGGTATACGCTCTTACCTTGCTTCCCAACAGTTGGCGTAGAAGTTCCAGGAGTTGCGCTTGGCTTCAATTCCTTTTTAAACTTACTTACAAATGTTGCATCATCTAATGTAGCCGAGCCGTCTTTTACACGCAATAAATATTGATCTGCTTTAAAGGAAATTCCAAAACCAAGATAAGAGGTCAATTTCAGTGGAACCATTGTTTTTCCGTTTTTCAAAAATGTACTCATGGATATGGTCTTTCCATCGCCTAGAGTAGCTGTTGCATGATCATTCAGCAGTTTGATTGATCTGTTCTGACCTGTAACTTTTATCCCATCGCTCACTCCAGTTAGCGTTAACTTAAGTTCCTGTGATAGATCACGTAGAGGAACGTAATAGGTATCTTTTACCGAAACTGCTTCAATAGTTGTTAACTTATCGTTCACACCTAACCTAAGGGAGCCTGCACCTGCTGCATTCACTGAATCTATCGCTCGTATTGATCCGGAACCAATGAATAATACGATTAATAATAGCCATACTTTCTTTAAAGACATCGTCAAAAATCTCCTATCTATGTATATTTGTCTATTACCTTATCATACATTGATAGAATGAAATTTGAGAGATTGTAACCCCCAGCAGAATAATTTGTTACCTTTTAGAAGTTAACTGTGATTTCAACCACAATCATAAAAAGCACGCGACTCCGGCTAAATACTGGCGCATCAACAAAAAATGGTTAAAATCACCCTGTTTTGCGCAGAATAGATGTGTCTAAATTAGCAACTTTAGTAAACTATTGAACAAAGTTTGAACGGAATTTTTCAACCCATAAACAGCGCCGTTACAGTGATCTTTATCATACTATTAGAAACTTGTAACAAATTGATCACACATATTTAACTTGTTCGCCATTATTAAGGTCTTTTTTAGGCTAAATGGAAAAATAAGTCTTTTGCTTTCTTCCCCATAAATTCTTACTATATATTAAGGTTAATGTTGAGGGTTAATAAAAGAAGTATTGAAGGAAGGAGCTTAAGCATGAACAAAAAGGGACCGTTATACGCTTTATTTCTCAGCCTAATTTTACTCTTGCCAGGATGCAGTTCAATCGCTGTTCTGAATCCGAAGGGGCCGGCTGCAAGAACTTTATCTGACACGATCATTCTCTCCATTGTTATGATGCTCGGCGTTCTGGCAGTTGTCTACATCTTATATGTCTTTGTGCTTTTGAAATACCGTGCTAAAAAAAGCAACGAAGATTATATTCCTCCTCACGAGGAAGGAAACAAATGGCTGGAGGCTATCTGGATTACCATTCCGATTATTATCGTGGCATTCCTCTCCGTAGTCACCGTCAAAACAACAGTAGATGTAGAAAATGTTGCAGCGGATTATAAAGATCAGAAACCGCTTGTAATTTATGCTTCCTCCTCTAACTGGAAATGGCATTTCAGCTACCCAGAAGAAGGTATCGAAACAGTAAACTACGTTAACATTCCAGTTCACCGCGCTGTAGAGTTCAGATTGTATTCTTTCGGTACGATCTCAAGTCTTTGGATCCCACAATTGGGAGGACAAAAATACGCGATGAGCGACATGATCACAACCTTGCATCTTTCAGCTGATACTGTAGGTTCTTATGTCGGAAGAAATGCGAACTTTAATGGTAAGGGTTTTGCCCACATGGAGTTTGAAACACTTGCGATGACAGATAAGGACTATCAGGAATGGGTGAAAGACGTTAAAGAAACGGCGGGTCCACTGACGGAAGATGAATTTAAAGGTCTTTTGGAAATGGAACATGTCGGACGTAAAACGTATACGAATACTCACTTATCCTTCAGCCCGCCTCCGGGAAGCCATGGTGACCATATGAGTAATGGTGGCACTGAAATGGATACGGATAACGGAAGTATGGAGCATCAGGATAATAAAGAAATTCACCCGACTCCAGCACCATCCAGCGAGACGGAATTCAACACCGAGCCTAATCCAGAACTGGATGAGCCGACACCTAGTTCTCCATTAGAAGAGAGCACAACACATGACGGACACTAGTCAATGTTAATTGAACAACTTGAAAGGAGCGATTCCTAATGGATTGGGATAAATTTAAGGTCCACGGCGAACCCCTGATATACGGAGCTATGGCAAGTATTGTTCTGGCTACAATCGGGATTATCGTCGGCCTGACCTATTTTAAAAAATGGGGATATTTATGGCGCGAATGGTTGACTACTGTTGACCACAAACGTATTGGGATTATGTATATCCTCGCTGCATTGCTTATGCTTTTC
Organism: Paenibacillus sp. FSL H7-0323; assembly: GCF_038002725.1. NCBI lineage: Bacteria > Bacillati > Bacillota > Bacilli > Caryophanales > Paenibacillaceae > Paenibacillus > Paenibacillus sp. FSL H7-0323. The sequence goes on from NZ_JBBODB010000001.1 coordinate 5,988,702, forward strand.
CGCGGCGGCGTTGACGCTATTATGATGAAGCTGCAAACAGCAGCCCCGGACATGAAATTTCTTGACGCACAGCATTACAACGAGGTATTTACAACACACGGCTTGATTATGATCCTTTTTATGGCCATGCCGTTTATTATCGGTCTGATGAATGTTATCGTTCCGCTGCAAATCGGTGCTAGAGACGTTGCCTTCCCGCGTCTGAATGCTGTCAGCTTCTGGCTCTTCTTCTTTGGAGCTATGCTGCTTAACATTTCGTTTGTTATCGGGGGATCGCCAGATGCTGGTTGGTCCGCATATTTCCCGCTAGCAAGTTTAGAGTTCAGTCCAACGGTGGGTAATAACTATTACTCGCTCGCACTACAAATTTCAGGTATTGGTACGCTCCTCACAGGCGTTAACTTTATTGTAACGATTCTGAAAATGCGTGCACCAGGCATGAAGTTGATGAAAATGCCGATGTTTACTTGGTCCGTATTGATCACCAACGTAATTATCGTATTCGCATTCCCTGTGCTTACGGTTGCACTCGCGTTGATGATGTTCGACCGGTTGTTCGGCTCTCAATTCTTTACGATGGCCAATGGCGGTATGGATATGTTATGGGCCAACCTGTTCTGGGTATGGGGTCACCCTGAAGTATATATCGTTGTCTTACCGGCATTCGGTATTTATAGTGAAATTATCGCCACCTTCTCTAAAAAGAACCTGTATGGATATACATCCATGGTATTCAGTATGTTGATCATTTCCCTCTTGTCCTTCCTAGTATGGGCTCACCATTTCTATACAATGGGTCAAGGTGCTATGGTTAACAGCTTCTTCTCGATTACAACCATGGCCATTGCCGTACCAACAGGTGTGAAAATATTTAACTGGCTATTCACCTTACGAAAAGGGCGAATAACCTTTACGACACCTATGCTATACACCCTGGCCTTTATTCCGATCTTTACGATTGGTGGGGTAACAGGTGTCATGCTGGCTATGGCCAGTGCCGATTACCAGTACCATAATACGATGTTCCTGGTTGCCCATTTCCACTACGTTCTTATTCCAGGTGCGGTCTTCGCCGTTATCGCAGGGTTCCATTACTGGTTCCCTAAAGTATTCGGTTTCCGTCTGAATGAACGTCTTGGCAAGCATGCCTTCTGGTGGATTATCATTTCCTTTAACGTATCGTTCTTCCCGCTGTTTATTCTCGGACTTAAGGGTATGACCCGCCGACAATACACCTATTCTGCGGATACCGGATTTGGCCCGCTGAGTATGGTCTCATTCGTAGGTGCGATCGGTCTCGCTATTGGATTTGTAATCCTGGTTTATAACATTTACTGGAGTACTCGTTACGAACCAAGAGATACTGATGGAGATCCGTGGGATGCACGTACTTTGGAATGGGCAACGAAAAGCCCGATTCCAGCGTACAACTTCGCAGTGGTTCCAAATGTAAAAACACGCGATGCTTACTGGTCTGCTAAACAAGATAAAGTACCGCTTTTTGAAGATAAGATTACTAAGATTCATATGCCTAGCAACACAGGAAAACCATTTGTTCTGGGTGTTATCTTCTTCATTGCAGGGTTCTCTCTGGTCTTCAGTCTTTGGATTCCAGCGATCCTCTCTGGAGTAGGTATCCTCATTGTTCTAGCTGCTATGTCCTTTGATCGGGATCACGGATTCTACATCCCAGCAGAAGAAGTTATTGCTACTGAAAAGAAATTGCGGGGTGAGACAGTATGAAAATAGATGCGTCTAAGCCGCTTGAATACTCAACAGAAGAGAATAGTAATAAAATCTTTGGCTTCTGGGTTTTTCTAGGAGCGGAGATTGCACTGTTCGCTACATTGTTCACTGTTTACTTTGTAATGGTAGACCGTTTTGCCAGCGGCCCTAGCGGGCCGGATCTTTTCGAAATTGGTCCAGTAATGATCGAAACATTGCTGCTGCTGACAAGTTCGTTCACGATTGGTCTTGCAGTTCATGCCATGCGGCATGGTTACCAAAAAGCCATGATGGTCTTTTTCGGACTAACCCTTCTAATGGGTCTCGGCTTCCTTGGTATTGAAATTACGGAGTTTGTCACTTATGTTCACGAAGGGGCTACACTTCAAACCAGTGGTTTCCTATCCAGTCTCTTTGTACTGCTGGGAACACACGGAGCTCACGTATCGTTCGGGTTCCTGTGGGGTGCGGCTATTCTAATCCAGTTGAAGCGTCAAGGTATTAATCCGGCTACGGCCAATAAATCCTTTATCTTCTCGCTGTACTGGCATTTCTTGGACGTTGTCTGGATCTTTATTTTCAGCTTCGTCTATCTGAAAGGACTGATGTAGCATGATGAAGCAATTGTTTCCAATTCGCCATGTGATGGGTTTCTTAGCCTCTCTTGTCCTTTCTGTGGCTGCACTTGCTGTAATCTACCTTGATCTATCCAACACTGCGAACATGGCTATCCTGCTTGTTACAGCCCTCATTCAGGCTTCCTTGCAGCTCTTCCTGTTCATGCATATTGGTGAATCAGCAGATACCAAGAAAGAACTTTACATCAATATCGCCTATGCCTTATTCGTTGGTCTAGTTACGATATTCGGTACGCTCTTCATCTTCGTATGGGGCTGGTATGCTTAATTACAGTCACTAATACTCAAAGGGACGTCTCTAAAGCCAAAATGGCTTAGGGGCGTCTCTTTTTTTGCGTTTATTTAGGAGGTTTGTTGTAGCGGATGCCCGGAAATGTGCGCCTTTCTAGGCAATAGCTGCACTGGAGTCCGGAACTTCGCTCAATAGGCGAAAAATGTGCGAATAGCGTCATCTGGGTCCGAAAGCTACGGGGGATGAGGATGGCACGGCGCTGTCGGACTCAGATGACCTTAAAAGCGGGAAACAGCGGCGTTTGGAGTGGTAACGGAACCCAAAGCCGCTATTGGTGTGAAAAACGCCCAAAATGAGCGCCTTTCTAGGCAATAGCTGCACTGGAGTCCGAAACTTCGCCCAAAAGGCGGATAATGTACGAATAGCGGCATTTGAGTCCGAAAGCTACGGGGGATGAGGTTGGCTCGGTGCGACGGACTCAGATGAGCTTAAAAGCAGGAAACAGCGGCGTTTGGAGTGGTAACGGACCCCAAAGTCGCTATTGGTGTAAAAAGCGCCCGAAATGAGCGTCTTTTTGGGCAATAGCTGCAGTGGAGTCCGAAACTTCGCTCAAAAGGCGGAAAATGTGCGAATAGCGTCATCTGGGTCCGAAAGCTAGCGGGGATAAGGGGACTTGGCGTAATCGGACGCAGATGACCTTAAAAGCGGGAAACAGCGTCATTTGGAATTCTAAGGGACCCCATAGCCGCTATTGGTGTGAAAAATGCGCAAAATGAGCACCTTTCTAGGCAATAGCTGCATAGGAGTCCGAAACTTCGCTCAAAAGGCGGAAAATGTGCGAATAGTGGCATCTGGGTCCGAAAGCTACGGGGGATGAGGATGGCACGGCGCTGTCGGACTCAGGTGACCTTAAAAGCTGGAATCAACGGTATCTGGAATTCTAAGGGACCCCATAGCCGCTATTGGCATGAAAAACTCCCCCAAATGAGCGTCTCTCTAGGCAATAGTTGCACTGGAGTCCGAAACTTCGCTCAAAAGGCGGATAATGTACGAATAGCGTCATCTGAGTCCGAAAGCCACGGGGGATGAGGTTGGCTCGGAGCTGTCGGACTCAGATGAGCTTAAAAGCTGGAATCAGCGTCATCAGGGTACTAAAACTATTGTGGACGAGATTGGCTCGGCGCGATTGGACGTAATTTTGATTAATAGCAAGGAATAGATAAATCCCAAAGGATAATCTTGGGGATTTTTTTGTTGACATATAAATCAAACTGTATTAATAATAGTAGTACAGTTAATACACACCATAATGGATTTAATGCAAGATAGTGGAAGGAGGAAGGTTATGTTCGAACTGGACGTTCGTAGTCGGAAGCCGATTTATGAGCAGCTGACCGATAAGGTCAAGGAGATGATTCTGCATGGTATTTTGCAGACGGATGAACAGCTACCTTCTGTAAGGACGTTATCCCAGCAGCTAACCGTGAATCCCAATACGATTCAGAAGGCTTACCGTGAATTGGAACGTGAGGGGTATATCTATTCATTACAGGGGAAAGGAAGTTTTGTAGCCCCGATGAAAAAAGAACAAAATGCGATCAAAAAAGCGGAAGTCCGGAACGAGTTGCTGAGGCTGATGGCGGAGGCGGTATACCTTGGGTTCACCGCAGCTGAGATTAGTTCTTTGTACCAACAAGTGGAGAAGCAAAGAGAAGGAGGGAAGAGTGATGATTGAGATTCGGGGAGTCAGCAAATTATTTCAAGGCGAGAAGGCAGTCGACGATATCTCTTTAACGGTACATAAAGGAACAATTTATGGGCTGCTCGGCTCTAATGGCGCAGGCAAAACAACGCTGCTCAAAACATTGGCGGGCATCTACTCTCCAGATAAGGGGACCGTGCGGGTGGATGGTGAAGCGGTATTCGAACACCCGACGACTAAGCAACGGGTTATTTTTATGCCGGATGCTCCTTACTTTTTCCCACAATCCACCATGCTGCAAATGGCGGCCTTCTATCGCTCGATTTATCCGAGCTGGAATCAGAAGCGTTTTGAAGATTTGGGAACCGTATTTCAGCTCGATAAAAAACGCAAACTCAGTCGTTTCTCCAAAGGGATGCAGCGGCAAGCGTCATTTTGGTTATGTTTAAGCTGTATGCCGGATGTGCTGATTATGGATGAACCGATTGACGGATTAGATCCGGTGATGCGGCGTCAGATCAAAAACCTGCTATTTCAGGAGGTTGCTGAACGCGAGCTGACGGTAATCATATCTTCCCATAACCTTCGTGAGATTGAAGATCTGTGCGATCATGTTGGGATTATGCATGGTGGGAAGATGTTGATTGAGAAGGATCTGGATGATCTTAAGGCGGATACACATAAGATTCAAGTGGCGTTTCGGGATGAACGGCATGAGATTCCGTTAGCTGCCAAGCTACAAGTTCTGCATCAAGAGCGCCGGGGAAGTGTGAACCTATATATTGTAAAAGGGGATCGTGAACGGATCAAAGCGGCTTTTCAGGTGTACGAGCCATACGTATTCGATTTGCTTCCATTAACGTTAGAAGAGATCTTTATTTATGAAATGGGGGATGTCGGATATGACGCGCAGCCATTACTACTTTAATAGCAGTATTTTTCGCCAGAACTTCCGCCAGCATGGCTGGATAGGGATTATATATGCACTCGGCTTATTATTTGCACTTCCATTACAGCTCTTCATGAGCAGCAATCCGGATGCAAAACCGCAGGAAGTTGATCATTTATTTCGCATAGCTGGTAGTGTGCAAGCCTTGTTTATCATTACGATCCCAGTTGCCGCAGGACTATTCTTATTCCGATACCTTCAGGCAAAATCACCCGCAGATCTTTGGCATAGCCTGCCTTTACGCAGAGAGCATTTATTTACAGCTCATCTGACGAGTGGACTTACCTTACTATTGCTGCCTGTTTGGTTAACTGCTGGGGTGGTTGCCGTTGTTAAGCCGTGGAGTGGTAATTTTTATATTTTTCAAGGCGCAGATATTTGGCAATGGTGTATTACAGTTAGTATTCTGACTTTGTTCCTCTTTTGCTTTAGTGTTTTTGTGGGAATATGTACGGGCCAATCTATTCTTCAGGGAATTATCATTTATATTTTGCTTATTCTTCCTGCTGTACTGATCTCATTAATCCACAGCCATTTAGCTATGTATCTTTATGGATATGCAAATGCAAACTCTAACTTGCGTGATTCTATTTCGCAGATATGGTCTCCTTTTGTTCATATCGTGTATTATTTTACCGGCAAACCCTTCACCAATACAGAATTATGGATTTATGGGGTATTGGCACTTCTATTTATCGGGTTGTCGTACCTGTTATACCGTAAACGTAATACGGAAAAAGCGGGTCAGGCTATTGCCTTTGGATATTTCAACCCACTGTTTAAAGCAGGGGTTATGTTATGTGCCATGCTTATTGCCGGTAATTATTTTGCGCAAATGAAGCAACAGCAAATGGGCTGGGTGATTGGTGGATATGCCATCGGAGCCATTATTGGTTATGTTGCCGCAGAAATGATTGTTCGGAAAACATGGCAGATTATGACGCGTAAAATGGTAGCTGAGTTTGCAGTTTATGCGGTAATGATAGGGTTACTTCTGTATATCCCGGTATCAAGTGTTACGGGGTATGAAGCCAGAGTGCCTTCCGGTGATAAGATTAGCGGTGTATATATGGGAGCTAACTACCGGTTGTATACCCCAACGGATGATTTGTACACTACACCCTACATGGGGCAGAACCCTTTTTCCGATGATAAAGATTATATAGAAGCTGTCCGTAAACTCCATCAAGCGGTAGTTGCAGTACGTCCAGAACTTACCTCACGACAATACGTTTATGAATATTTTACTCTGGCTTATCAATTGGAGAACGGCGATAAGCTAGTGAGGGAATACTGGATCCCTAATAAGGGGTTTGAATCAGAGCTCGAGGCGGTTAAGGATACCGAAGCTTACAAGTATGAAAAGTATGATTTAGCTCTCTTAGACAAAGACCTGGATTTTATGTGGGTTACTAACAGGAATAAAAAAGTAGCCATTTCTGATCCCGGGGAAATTTCAGAGCTAAAGGAGATTATCAAACGCGAAATTTCGAATATGTCCTACGAAGTACAAATAGATAAGGACGGAAAACCTGATGTGGCTAATATCCAAGTAGAGGTGAAGACAAAAGAGAACAGTAATCAAGTTATTACAGATTATGGTTATTATTATCCGTGGAAATCTTCTTTCCATGAGCTTGAAAAGTGGATGAACGAAAAAGGTTATGCCGATAAAATACAAATAACAGCTGAAGATATCCAATCGGCAGAGATTATAAAAGATGATTATATGGACGAGCAAACACCTAAGAACCCTACTAGTCCTGAACAAAGAGTAGCGCTTGCACGCGAAAAGAATCGTACGGCTGTTACGAAGGATAAGACATTATTAACAGATATTTTGGACCATCATTTCCATTATGGTGTTGAGAATGGCAACTACATTGTGAAGTTGATGTACAAAGAGGGTTACAGCGATTTCGTAATGTTAAAAGAATCGGATATGACGCCTGAATTGAAAGCATTGCTGAAATAAGTTAAGAATAAGTTAAGAATAAGGTAAGTAAAAGATTACAGATAAAAGACTACTGGTTGACATAAACTGGATAGTTGGATTATGCTTTTGGAGATAGGAGAAGGATGAAATGGAACTTTCAGGTCAGCCTCTGAACCAGTATATTCGTTCCGGTAAAATAACATCGCTGTATTAACTGGTAAGGAGTTTTGTATTTAGGTGAAGCCCGACCATGGACGATAGAGTCCATGGTCTTTTTTGCATAGTAAGAGGTAATACATGGATGTGTGATTGCTGTAATGCCTCTGGAATCTGCTTCGAAGAGATCCTTTACTGTAGAATAATATAAATAGGAAAAATTGAGGTGAAAATATAATGTTAAGCAATACAGCGGAAGTGTCGTTAAGTAAATTTATGACTAAGCTGCTTCGGCATACCCCGGAGCAATATGGTCTTATTTTGGATCCAGAGGATGGTTCCTGTAGGTTGGATGATTTACTGTCTGTTATTGTAAGCACTCCTAGATGGTCAGAGGTGACTGTGGGAGATATTCGGCAAGTGGTCGCAGGTTGCGACAAGCAACGATTGGAAATCATTGACGACCGGATCAAAGCCCGGTACGGGCATAGCCATACAAAAATCACTTATGGGCCGGGGACTCCGCCTGCTATACTTTTTCACGGAACCCATTCTGGTGTGCTTTCTGTGATTTTGGAGGAGGGGCTCCAATCGATGGAACGGCAGTATGTTCATTTGTCTGAGGGGACTCATTTTGCCAGTTTAGCCGGAAGTCGCAGAGGGAAATTGATATTGTTAACCGTTGATACGATTAGAGCGGGTCAAATGGGTGTAACCTTTTATAATGCGGGTAATAAGGTATGGTTGGCAGGTCATATACCGCCGTCCTGTCTTAAGGTGTATACCCCGTAAGTTGAACTAGATCGACGTTTGGTTAGGAGGCATAATAACATGGATGAAATTCCAGATCACTTAGATCACGGATTACAGATTGTATTTATTGGGTTCAATCCTAGTATCCGTTCTGGCGAGGTAGGACATCATTACGCGAATCCGCGGAATAATTTCTGGAGAATATTACATCAGTCTGGACTTACTCCCCGGTTGTATGATGCGTCTGAGGATGGGGACTTGCTTAAGCTGGGCTATGGGTTTACAAATATTGTTGCCCGTCCCACACGGGGAATCGACGATATTACTCGTGAAGAATACCAGGAGGGCCGGGAAATGCTTCGCTCCAAGCTGGAGAAATATCGGCCTCAAGTCGCCTGTTTTGTAGGTAAGGGTGTGTATACAGAGTTTAGCCGCAGAACAAAAGCTAACTGGGGATTTCAAGGGGACGTGCCTCCAAAGGTAGATGGCGTTCGTGAATTTGTTGCACCCTCTTCTAGCGGATTAGTTAGAATGCCGATGGAAGAGATCGTTGGGATTTATCGCAGATTAGCTGAGTTTACGCAAGAGAACGATGGGTGATTGATGTATTCGGAGGTAGGGTGCTAAAGGACACAGGAGTCGTTAAAAGTAACAAATCACTCTAATTTGCGTGCTATCGGACTCCGATGCAGCTATTGGGTGGAAATAGACTGAATATGAGTCCATTTTGGGTAGATAGCGTCTCTGGAGTCCGAAAACACGACTAAATGGCCGAAAATCCACGAATAACGGCGCCTGAGTCCGTAAGGATAAAGGCTGGAGAGTTCGCTGTGAATCACTGTGGATCGCTGTGGATCTCTGTAGATCCCGCAGATCCCGCAGATCCCGTAGATTGCAACTGTTTTAACCAGCGGCAGAGTGTAGGTTAGAAAGACTGAGCAGTAATACTGCAAATGGAGCTAAAGGACACAGGAGTCGCTAAAAGTAACAAATCACTCTAATTTGTGCGCTATCGGACTCCGATGCAGCTATTGGGTGGAAATAGACTGAATATGAGTCCATTTTGGGTAGATAGCGTCTCTGGAGTCCGAAAACACGACTAAATGGCCGAAAATCCACGAATAACGGCGCCTGAGTCCGTAAGAGTAAAAGCTGGGGAATTGGCCATGGATCTCCGTAAATCCGTAAATCCGTAGACCCCGCAGATCCCGTAGATCCCGCAGATCGTAACTCTTCCCACTAGCAGCAGAGTGTAGGTTAGAAAGACTGAGCAGTAATACTGCAAATGGAGCTAAAGGACACAGGAGTCGCTAAAAGTAACAAATCACTCTAATTTGTGCGCTATCGGACACCAATGCAGCTATTGGGTGGAAATAGACTGAATATGAGTCCATTTTGAGTAGATAGCGTCTCTTGAGTCCGAAAACACCACTAAATGGCCGAAAATCCACAAATAACGGCGCCTGAGTCCGTAAGGATAAAGGCTGGAGAGTTCGCTGTGAATCACTGTGGATCGCTGTGGATCTCTGTAGATCCCGCAGATCCTGCAGATCCCGCAGATCCCGCAGATCCCGCAGATCCCGCAGACCCCGCAGATCCCGCAGATCCCGTAGATCCCGCAGATCCCGCAGATCCCGTAGATCCCGCAGATCCCGCAGATCCCGTAGATCCCGCAGATCCCGTAAGCTCTGGCAAACTCTCGCATCTTAGCTATCTCTCGCTACTCTAGAATACCCTCAAACATAAAAGGAGCAAGATTCCATATCGGAATCTTGCTCCTTTTATAACTTCAAAGGGCAGTCTCAGTATATGAGACATGCCCTTAGTCCCTAATACATTAGGTCTCAATCAGCAGCAGAATGATAGAGGATAAGGATAGGCAAACACTAATCAGGCAAAGCACGGCAACGACCTGCTTCTGGTTCAGGCCTGCCCGAAGCAGGCGGTAATGAGCCTGGGTGGCATCGGCTTGATAAATGGACTTGCCTTGGATGAAACGTTTGACTACGACAAAAATGTTGTCGAAGATCGGTACGCCCAGCGCCAGAATCGGGATGAACAGCGACAGGACGGTGGCTTGCTTGAACGCGCCGTCGAGTGCAATGACCGCAAGGATGAAGCCGAGAAAGGTTGCCCCGGCGTCGCCCATAAAGATTTTGGCGGGCGGCTTATTGTAGCGCAGATAAGCAAGCGTAACGCCAATCAGTGAAATTGCCATAATGGCAGATGAGGATTGCCCCTTTGCCAGTGCGACAACAAATAACGTAATCGCCGAAATGGCCGTCAAGGCACCAGCCAGACCGTCCATGCCATCCGAGAAATTAATAACTGTGGTTACACCGAAGATCCAGATAATCGTCAGCAGAAACGATAGAATGACAGGCAAAACGATATAATCGCCTGAGAATGGATTGTAGAATCCGGTAAAGGCGTTGCCAGAAACATAAACCAGGATCGCTGCGCTAACTTGTACAATTAACTTGGGCAGAGCTGGGAAATCTTTGCCTTTCGTTTTGTACCAATCATCCACCGTGCCTATGGTCAGCAATAGTACGCCACCTACAAATAATGCGACAGTCTCCATGGAGAAATCACGCGCGAACACCAGATAAGTGATAAAAAATCCGATGAATATGGCGTAGCTGGCCGTTAGCGGAATGGGCTCTCTATGAATTTTACGCTCAACGTCCTGCCGAGGCTTGTCCACAAAATCAAGCCGAAAAGCAAGCTTGCCGAGCGGCGGAATTAGAAAGTAGACGATAAGAAATGACATTAGAAATGATAAAACGTATAAAATGACGCTCACCACCGTTTTCTTTTTAAAATACCACAGATCGATTAAATCTACCTTAAAAAAGTAAAATTTTGTCGTGAGGGGTGTGAAGTTGACTTGCCAGCAACGCTGTAGTACCTTGTTGAGAAAAGCCTTTGGGGGATATTTATGAAATACGATGTTATTTTATTTGATGCCGACGATACGTTGTTTGATTATGGAATGGCAGAAAGTCACGCGTTGTCTAATGCCTTTCTACACTTTGGGATGCCCACAGGTGCAGCAGATTATGCTGCCAGTTATCAAGAGATTAACCACGCATTGTGGAGGGATCTAGAACAAGGAAGGATTTCATCTGCGGCGTTGCGGGTAGAGCGGTTTAATCGGTTGTTTGCTGCACATGCGCTTGAGCTTGATCCTGAAACATTCAGTGAGGCCTATCTACGTTTCTTAGGCGAAGGAACCTTTCTGATGCAGGGAGCAATCGAGCTATGCGGAGAGCTTGCAGATTGCCGCCTGGCGATTATCACGAATGGAATCAAGGATGTGCAAACTTCCAGAATCCAAGGCTCGCTGCTGAGTGATACATTTGAGCAGATCATTATCTCAGAGGAGGCAGGATGTCAGAAGCCAGAGACGGGGATTTTTGATTATGCTTTTGCCAAATTGGGGATTGAGGATAAGGAAAAAGTATTGATTGTGGGTGACTCCTTAACCTCTGATATTCAAGGCGGAATTAATTATGGGATTGATACCTGCTGGTTTAACCCGCTAGGGAAGATTAATGAGTCCGGCGTTCAGCCAAAATACGAAATCCGAAACCTGTCGGAGCTACTAGATATTGTAGGGAAAGCTACTAACCTTCAATAAAAAAATAAGGTGTGAGCGCATAAGCGGCTCACACCTTTTATTTAGTAACCTGAAGAGGTTTATTGCCGAGTATCCAGCGGCTTCAGATAAGCCTCGATTTGCTGGCGTTTCGATTCCAGAAATGGCGGCAGCGCAAGGGATTCACCTAAACTTTCCATAGGCTCATCTGTAGCAAAGCCTGGTCCGTCTGTAGCCAACTCAAAAAGGATGCCGTTAGGCTCGCGGAAATAGAGGGAACGGAAGTAGAAGCGGTCGACGAAACCGGAATTAGGAAGCTGTGCCTGGCGGATGTGTTCGATCCATTGCTTCAATTCGTCTTCATTATCTACGCGGAATGCGACGTGATGTACCCCGCCACGTCCCAAATGCTCTTGCTCCAGATCATTGCGTTCCTCCAGATGAACCTCAGCACCTGATCCGCCTTCACCAGTCTCGAATACGAGCACATCTGGCTGACCGGCAACTGTTGAAGGGTAGGTTCCTATACGGCGGAAGCCGAGCAACTGCTCCAGCACTACCGCTGTATGTTCTGCACTTTCTACTGTGAGATGTGCGGGTCCTAAGCCTACAATGCCATATTGGGCAGGTACTGGGCTTTTAGCCCAAGGAGTACCGCCGGCAACACCGTTATCATTTTCGTCGGATACGAGAATGAAACGTTGGCTCTCGTGATCGCGGAAGGATAAAGTCTGGCGTCCACCAAGTTCCTGTATCGTCCCATGCTCCACGTTAAGCTCGGTGAAGCGTTGCTCCCAGTAGGTAAGTGCGGCATCGCTTGGCACTCGAAGGGAGAGCGCGGAGATGCTGTTATTGCCCTCACGGTTGCGGCCTGCCATCGGAAGCTCGAAAAAGGTTAATTCGGTTCCGGGATTACCCTTCTCATCTCCATAGAATAAATGGTACACTGAAATATCATCCTGATTTACTGTTTTTTTAATGAGACGCAGTCCGAGTACCTCTGTATAGAACTTAAAGTTCTCCTGTGCTTTGCCTGTAATAGCTGAGACATGGTGAAGTCCTTTTAACGTTAAACTCATGGTAGTTACCTCCTTGTAAATGCTTTGGGTTTGTGGATTATTTTAATTTATTTTTAATATATCGATAGAATCTTTGGTGAATATTATTAAGTTACTATAATTTTAATAGTAATAAGAAACTTTTGCAAGTGGATATTAATGTTTCATGAAATTTAATTCATACATAAGGAGAGAGTATAGTGCACACAACAACAAGCTTGATGAAACAATTACAGGAGTTAGGGATTGATCCACGGGGGACCATTCTAGTTCATTCCTCGTTAAAAAGTGTTGGCGAAGTAGAAGGAGGCGCGAACACGGTGCTGGATGCACTCAGTGAATATATGAAGGATGGGCTGCTTGTTTTGCCAACGCATACATGGGCTTATATTAATGCGGATAATCCGCGCTTCTTTGTTCAAGATTCCCCATCTTGTGTAGGGATATTACCGGAGCTGTTCAGAAAACGTCCAAGTGTTGTCCGCTCTTGGCATCCGACTCACTCTGTAGCGGCTTTGGGTGTTGATGCTGAGGCGTTTACTGCAGGGGATGAACGTTGGGATACGCCATGCGCCCGTGGTTCAGTGTGGGGCAAGCTGCTTGATCGGAAGGCGGAAATAGTACTGCTGGGCGTCGATCTGCGGCGGAATACGTTCATTCACGGTATTGAAGAGTGGGTGGATATTCCGGGCAGAATGACGGATAGTCATGAGGAATTATATACGGTGACGCCGGGTGGCGATGAAATCATGGTGCCTTCTCGCAGACATTGTGGTCTCTCTTGGTCGGAGCATTTTTGGAAAGTGGAACGCGAGCTTGAGGAAGGCGGTGCCATGCATAAGGGAAACTTCGGGGATGCACTAGTTAGAGTGTGTGGAACAGTAGAAACGACGGATATTTTAAGCCTGATGCTAAAAGAGAATCCTGATCTTTTCTCCGATAATGAACCGCTGCATGGTGAGTCCAAACCAGATCCGCTTCCAAAGACCAGACGTGAACAACCGTAGGTGGGAGAGGCTAAACCATTTTTTCAGCACGCACAATCTGGAAGCCGCTATCAATGTATGGTATATTAATCTCACTAAAACATAGTAAGGAGATTGGAAATGGAAAAAACATTGGTCTTTGGACACAAAAATCCGGACACGGATACTATTTGTTCGGCAATTGCTTATGCAGCACTCAAAAAAGAATTAGGCTGGGATGCTGAGCCAGTTCGTCTGGGAGACGTTAGTGGTGAAACGCAATTTGCGCTTGATCATTTCGGAGTAGAGGCTCCTCGTCTGGTAGAGAACGTAGCTGGAGAAGCTAATCAGGTTATTCTTGTTGACCATAATGAACGCCAACAAAGTGCGAATGACATTGATCGAGTGCGTGTAATTGAAGTTATCGACCATCACCGGATCGCTAATTTTGAGACTGCACATCCGTTATACTACCGTGCTGAGCCAGTAGGCTGTACTGCTACTATTCTTAACAAAATGTATAAAGAAAACGGTGTAGCTATCCCTAAAGACATCGCCGGATTGATGTTGTCTGCAATCATTTCTGATTCCTTGCTGTTTAAATCTCCAACCTGCACCGCTGAAGATGTAGCTGCAGCACGCGAATTGGCTGAAATCGCTGGTGTAAATGCAGAAAGCTACGGCCTTGATATGCTGAAGGCTGGTGCTGACCTTAGCGACAAGAGTATCGCTCAACTGATCTCCTTGGATGCTAAGGAATTCAAAATGGGTGAATACAAAGTAGAAATCGCCCAAGTGAACGCGGTTGACGTTAATGATGTACTCTCCAAGCAGGCTGAACTGGAAACTGCACTGACTTCCATTATTGCTGAAAAAGAATTGGATCTGTTCCTGTTCGTAGTTACAGATATCCTCAACAACGATTCGGTGGGTCTGGCTCTGGGCCGTGTTGCAGGTGCAGTAGAACAGGCGTACAACGTGAAGCTTGATGACAATAAAGCGCTTCTTAAGGGTGTAGTATCCCGTAAATCGCAAATCGTACCGGTACTTACAGAGACAATTGCTAAACTGTAAAGCATTTTGACAGTTGCGTTGTATTTTGTACAATAGAAATCCTGTCTATGAGAGTAGATTGGATAAAAAGAGCTCATGCCCCATCAGTAGTTAAGATGGTGACATGAGTTCTTTTTGTTTTACGGCGTATTCTGCTACAATATTTTGGGAGGGGATCCAACTGATCCTCTTCCAATTGCATGAACTTTGAACCAGCATGAGGAATATGACAAAGGGATAGGGGATATTGGAAATGGAATTGTTTGCAGCATTGGAACGGGACGACTACGAGGAATTATTATTTTGTCAGGATAAGGCATCGGGATTAAAGGCGATCATCGCGATTCATGACACGACACTAGGACCAGCACTGGGTGGAACACGGATGTGGACCTATGCTACGGAAGAGGAAGCTATTGTTGATGCGCTTCGATTAGCAAAAGGGATGACCTATAAAAATGCAGTGTCCGGCCTGAATTTGGGTGGTGGGAAAACAGTAATCATTGGAGATCCCAAGAAGGATAAAAATGAAGCCATGTTCCGTGCTTTCGGAAGATACATACAAGGTTTAAATGGACGGTACATAACTGCTGAAGATGTAGGGACTACGGAAGAGGACATGAACATTATTTATCAAGAGACAGATTATGTTACTGGCACCTCACCTACGTACGGTTCTTCGGGCAATCCGTCACCAGCAACGGCTTACGGTGTTTACCAAGGAATGAAGGCAGCCGCTAAAGCCGCCTTTGGCAGTGATTCGCTCGAAGGGAAGACAGTAGCTGTTCAAGGTGTGGGGAACGTGGCCTTTACACTGTGCAAACATCTTCATGAAGAAGGAGCACAGCTTATCGTAACGGACATCCATAAACCAGCCGTTCAACGTGCAGTAGAGGCCTATGGCGCCAAGGCTGTAGATCCAGGCGATATCATCAGTGTAGATTGTGATATTTATGCTCCTTGCGCTCTTGGAGCGACAATTAACGATGAATCCTTACGGGTAATCAAGGCGAAAGTGATTGCAGGAGCTGCTAATAATCAGCTGAAGGATTCCTCGCATGGTGATGCACTTCATGAGATGGGGATTGTATATGCTCCAGATTACGTGATTAATGCAGGTGGCGTCATTAATATTGCGGACGAGCTGAACGGCTATAATAAGGAACGTGCCTTTAAGCAGGTGGCGAAGATTTACGACAATATTACCCGCGTAATGGAAATTTCCCGTTTGAACGGAATACCTACTTATGCCGCTGCGAACCAGCTTGCAGAGGACCGGATAGCGCTATTAAGAAATAGCCGCAGCACCTTCCTGCGTAATGGTCAACATGCACTTAGCAGAAGATCGCTGCGGGGATAAGCTGTAAAAAAACTCGGCAAGCTCCATCCGATTACAACTTCGGAGGGACTGCCGAGTTTTTTATGTTCTTTTATTTCTACAAGAAACGTTTATTCTCTTTCGAGGACGGTAACGTGGTTTCTGCTTATTCCTAATTACTGAACCTTTTGCGGTTCTGGGTAAGTGACGCCGAAGGTGTCGACCGTCACCTTTTTCATGACTGGTGGCTCATCTGGACGATCAGAACCGTCACGAGGCAGGCTCACAATTCTTTTTACAGCTTCGATACCTTCAGTTACTTTACCAAAAGCTGCGTAGCTTCCATCTAGACTAGGGTAAGCTGCATCCATAATAAAGAACTGGGAACCGGCAGAGTCAGGAGCCTGTGATCTTGCCATGGATAGAACACCTTCTGTATGCAGAAGGTTATTGGTGAACCCGTTGCCAGAGAATTCTCCGGCGATACTGTAACCCGGGCCTCCCATACCTGTACCATCAGGGTCGCCGCCTTGAATCATGAAGTCAGGAATTACTCTATGGAATATAGTGTTATCATAAAATCCTTTTTGAATAAGTGAGATGAAATTGTTTACGGTGTTAGGGGCAACCTCAGGGTATAGCTCAGCTTGGATGATATCCCCGTCTTCCATTTCAATGGTTACTAAGGGATGACTTGCCGTAGCTGAAGGAACGCCTTCAGTTGGGGCTGCACCTTCCCTAGGTGCTGATCCGCTGCTTCCATTATTACTGCTTGCATTGTTATTGTTTGGCTTGTTACCGCAACCTGCCGCAATAACCATGGCCAGGCATAACATGATCAGAAGAATAGCGGATTTTGTTGATGTAGACTTCACTAAATAATCTCTCCTTTTTATTGAATAATCTCGTAGGTACTTCCCATAATACCTCCTTTGTCCTATTACATGCAAAGGTCAGTTATGACTTCTGGGATTGGCACATCTTAAAAAGAAGTTTACAATGGTAGGATGTTTCCAAAGAGAACATCGAGAAAGGATGTGCATAGGATGCTCTTTTCGTGGAAGCGGAATTTGATCGTGCTTTGGGTAGGGGTTTTCTTTTGTAGTACAGCTTATTCGATCTCGATTCCCTTCCTTTCCATTTTTTTGAGCGACGAACTTGGGGTTTCAAATCATTTGGAGATTTGGTCAGGGGTTAGTTTTGGAATAACCTTTCTTGCCAGCGCTTTAATCTCTCCCTATTGGGGTTCGCTAGCCGACAAGTATGGTCGGAAACCGATGCTTATTCGCTCGGGTTTTAGTCTGGCAGCTTTATACCTTATTAATTATTTTGTACATGATCCTTATGTTTTTTTGATTGTGCGTGTGCTGCAAGGACTGCTTGCCGGTTTTGTTCCAGCAGCTATTGCAATGGTAGCCACCAATACACCTGAGCATAAGACGGGGTACGCTTTAAGTATTATGTCTACAGCCGGAGCGACAGGTAGTATTATTGGGCCATTAATTGGCGGTGTAGTGAGCTATTATACCAGCAACCGGATTGCTTTTTTATTCTCAGCGGGTATTGTACTTATCTCAGCGCTCATTGCTACTTTTTTTGCAAAAGAGGAGAACTTCGACCGTTCGGCTCCAAGGTCACATGTAAGTGATGATATCAGGGAAGCGAGAAGTAACCGAGCTTTTATTACTTTGCTCTCGCTGGCGGGAATCAGTACCTTCTCCGTTATGATTCTGGAACCGTTAATCCCAATTTATCTACTGGACATGGGGATCTCCAAAAATAGTGCCTCGCTAAGCTCGGGAATCGTATTCTCCGCTGTGGGGATTGCTACGGTGCTGATGGCTCCGCAGTGGGGCAGACTCGGCAGCCGAAAAGGCTTTGGGATGATCTTATTTATTGGTCTGATCGGGGGCGGCATCGGTAATATTCTACAGTTTTTTGTTTCGGGCTATGTAGAGTTCGCTATCCTTCGCTTTGCATACGGCTTGTTCTATGCAGGTGTGCTGCCGTCAGTCAATGCCATGATTGTACAAGTAATTGAGCCGGGATTCCGTGGACGGGCCTTTGGCCTGAATCAGGCGGCATCTCAGCTTGCGACGATGGCTGGACCGATTATCGGCGGCTTATTGGGCGCGTTTATTCCAATTCGTTGGGTGTTTGTAATCAATGGAGTGATGCTGCTGGTAGCAGCGATATTGGTTAAGACCCGCAAGCTGGAAGCACAAATCGCCGCTGCTCGTCCCGCAGAACAGCCAACAACGATGCAGGGCTAACTGCTACCTCAATGAGCATGTCGTTATTTAGAAATAACATAAAGCCGCCGGGCTCACAGCCCGGCGGCTTTATTCATATTAAGCTGCTATTCTCCCTGCGAACCGTTCAAAACGTCTGTTCCCGGCATAACATCCACTGGCGGGGAGGCAGGGTCAATAATGGAATTTGGATATACATCGTCCGCATCTGGAACATCCTCCAGCGGCTGATCTTCTTCTTCCATCTCCAAGAGTTCCTCATCCTTAGTATAATCCGTATCATCTAGGGTTAATCCTGCGGTTTCAGCGGCTAGATATGCATCGGATTCCACCAGCTCATCTCTTTCGATTACATCCTTAGGTGAGTTTAAACCAATATCTGCTGCCAAGTATTTATCGCCAACCAAGACAGGATCTGCGTCATCATCAACAATATCCTCTTCGTCCATATCAGCTTGTATATAACGTTCATATTCAAAGTCAGCTTCAGTTTTATTTGGTGAACTATCCATAGCCGTTCACTCCTTTTTTATGATAAAATTTGAACTTCCTATGTTTATCTTTACCCGTTTGACCATGATCGAATCGCTGATCCAATAAATGGGTATGTCTATATTGGATTAGTAAAAAATGGGTGAAAGCAAAAGCTGATGAAAAACGTTCTTTTTCGAGAAAATTTACAAGAATAGGCAGGGATAGTGCGAAGCTTGTCGAAATTAAGAAGCATATATGAACGTTTAAACAACTAATGAATTACTGAGGTGCTACGATGAAGTTGCCAAAGCTCAATATAGCGGCTGCTTTTTTATTAATTCTACTGCTGACCGCTATGGTTCCTTTTGGTACGGCGATAGTGAGTGCTGAATCATCAGACTCTACGCTGCCCAATTGGGAGATTAAATTTGAACGTATAGAAATAGATCATATTGAAGAAGCTGTGGCAGCTCTTGATGAAGAATGGACTCGTGTTATGCCTCATGGGAAAAGCCCAGAGACTCCAAGTGGAGCAACCTCAGCCTGGCTGCGGTTTACTTTACCACAAATTAGTGATAAATCTGCGTTATTCATAGATAAAGTATATGGAAATAATGTTAAGGCTTATTTAAATAACGAATTAATATATGATTCCGGAAAAGATTTTAATTTCAATGGCAGTAAGGTTTTCATTCCTCTGTCCAAAAGTGTTGGAGGACAACAGCTATATTTATGGACCCATGGTGGCAGCAAAGACTTAGGGATTCACGGCGAAATAAGAGTAGGCCAATACGATGAGCTGTTATCTGTTTATGTAAAGCAGGGCTTAATGGATCTGATCATTGGAACGACGCTTATTTTTATTGCGATTGTACTGCTGATCTGCTCGCTATTCATGAGAAAAGGCTATTTTTCAGGCGGATATCTATTGGTGCTGATTATTTTATCCATTGGCGTCTTAGTGGTAACGTATTCATCGTTCCTGCCGACAATCCTCGGCGATTATGGAGAGATCGTACTTGTTTTCTTTGATGTAGCTTTATATACGCTTTTGCCATCCTTTACATTTTATTTTGAGAAAATATTTGGTCCAGGGAAAAAGAGAATCGTTACACGTTTCCGTAAGTTTCAAATTGTCTATTCTGTATTTTGTTTTTCCCTAATGGTTATTAATATTCTTCTGTCCTATCAGGTGGATGACTTTTATCGATTGATGACTACGAGTGTGCTAGGTATCCTTATGATTGTACAAATTATACTTTTGATCAGCTTAGCGTTTATACACGCGAACCGTGGCAATGTAGATGCTGTTATTTTTACTTCAGGGTTCTCAATATTTGCTTTCATGTCTCTTAGTGAACTGGTCATGTTCTACGCATCGGGGCAATCCTATCAATTATATTGGTGGAAATGGGGAATGGTGATTTTCGTAATTGCCTTAATCGTCATTCTGGGAAGAAGGTTTACTCGAAACCATGAACAGCTTATTGAATATTCCCATCAGCTTGAGAAGTTCAATAATGATTTGCAGCGCTCGGAGAAGATGGAGATTATTAGTGAGCTGGCAGCTTCGGTTGCCCATGAAGTACGGAATCCATTGCAGGTTACCCGGGGGTTTCTGCAGATTCTTGGGGAGCGTTCAGATCAAAAGGAGCGGGAATATCTGCAAATGGCAGTGACAGAACTGGATCGGGCTACGCTCATTATTACAGACTTCCTAACCTTCGCTAAACCAGGACTTGAAACCGTAGAGCAGCTTGATGTGTCTGAAGAGTTGAGGCATGTGACGGGTATTCTTTCTCCGTTAGCGAATCTGCAAGGGGGCGTCATTGAACTTAATCTGCAGCCAGGACTTTACGTTACTGGATCATCTGCCAAGTTCAAGCAAGCGTTTATCAACATTCTCAAAAATAGCATCGAAGCTTTAAAGGACAATGGGCTGATTAAAGTCACAGCCTGGAAGTCTGGAAAACATATAATAATCAGTGTTCATGATAATGGGGAAGGGATGAACCGGAATGAGCTGGCTCGGTTAGGGGAACCTTATTACTCCAATAAGACCAAAGGAACGGGGCTTGGACTGATGGTAACCTTTCGGATTATTGAGGCGATGGAGGGATGCACTGAGTTTCGCAGTGAGAAAGGGGAAGGGACTGAAATTATAGTAAAAATACCAGAACTTAGAATAATTTAGAAGTAATTTATGATAATTCCGTTTTTTAGAAGGAAAGAGCGAGGGGCTGAGCGAAGTAGTACAGACAGAATATTGTTTCTGATACTTATTTCTGAGGTGCATATATGCGCTTGATGATTAAAGTCCTACATATAGCAATAGCCCTTACTCTCCTTCTGATAGGATATAGTTCAATTGTTGTATCAGCAGCGACCCCATATCCATCCCAAGAAATTACCAGTTGGCAGATGAGATGGGGTGATGGAACCGAAAACAGCGGCATAGAGGTTCCACAGAATAATGACCAGCAGTATTGGATAAATGTGAATGCTACGAAGGAAATCCCACATCTGCCATCAGGCGTATCCACTTCTTGGACTCGTATTTCCATACCTAACTTTAGTTATATCTCCCCTTCAATCTACATTGATACTCTATATGCTCTTCATGTGAAGGTGTATGTGAACGACCGTTTGATCTTCGAGGAAGATCGTAATTATATTAAGGATAACTATTCTTTGTTGTTGCCTTTGAGTCAAAGCGATAGTGGGAAAACATTATACATTTGGACTGAAACGCTGCAGGATAGAATCGGAATTAAAAATGAAGTAGTGATCGGTGAACACAACCTGTTAATCAATGATTATATTAAAAATGGACTCAGCGATGTGATTTTGGGCTGTGCTTTTTTTCTTGTGGCTATCGTTCTATTTATAAGCTCTCTCTACATTAATAGGGACTATTTTTCCAGTGTGGCTTCACTAGCCGTTGTAATAGGTTCAACCGGAATTCTCTCGATAACCTATTCTCCTTTTATTTATACCTTTTACAGCGATTTAGGCGCGATTAGTAATGTATTTCTTGATTTGGCTTTATTCTCACTTTTACCGGCGCTTACTCTTTTATTTGAAAAAATATTTGGCAGTGGAAAATATGCGATCGTTCGTCGTTTTCGTCAATTTCAAGTCATTTACTCCTCATTTTGTTTGCTATGTCTTTTGATCAATTTTCTATCGAATAATAGCTATATTGAGTTTTATTATTTTGTATCCACCACTATTATCGGGTTCATCCTCATCCTTCAGTTCATCTTGCTGATCGTATGTGTGATTATATTTTCGCTTAAAGGGAATAGGGACGCTATCATTTTTGCCATTGGCTTTGGAACGGCTGCATTTACTGTAGTGTCAGAGTTACTGTGGTATTACATTCATAAGGGGAACTATGATTTATTCTTGTGGAAGTGGGGCATTGTTGCCTTCATAATCTCCTTGATCGTAATTCTGGAGCGAAGACTAGCCTATAGCCATCAACAGGTTGTTAACTATTCTAAAGAATTAGAGCGTTTTAACAACGAATTGCAGCGTTCAGAAAAAATGGAAATTATTAGCGAGCTTGCTGCATCTGTTGCTCATGAAGTGCGGAATCCACTCCAGGTAACTAGGGGGTTCCTTCAGCTGCTTAGCGAGAAATCCGTTGGTGAAGAGGAAATATTTATGTCGATGGCCCTTAGTGAGCTGGATCGTGCTTCCGGGATCATTACGGATTTCTTAACCTTCGCAAAACCGGAATTTGAGACGATTTCCAGTCTGAATTTGTATAATGAATTTAAGCATATTGAGAGTATTATGCAGCCGCTTTGTCATTTAAATGGAGGAAAAATGATTCTCGATGTATCGGGCGAATTATGGGTGAAGGGGAATTCCTCAAAGTTTAAGCAAGCCTTCATCAACATTATCAAAAATAGCATTGAATCTTTCCGTGACGAAGGGTTTATCTATATGTCGGTGTATGCGGAAGAGGAGAACGTAATCATTCATATCAAAGACAACGGGGAAGGGATGGACGCGGATGTCCTGCACCGATTGGGAGAGCCTTATTTCACTAAAAAGAATAAAGGGACAGGTCTTGGATTAATGGTCACTTTCCGTATCATCGAAGCTATGCAAGGTAAAGTGAAATTTACAAGCAAAAAAGGAGTGGGAACCGAATCCATCACCATACTGCCATTGGCAGAAGCTCCGGATGATTCTCACTCCTTAGGGGGTTAATCTTGTTGTCTTACCACGAACCGCGTGGTGCTGCGGTTGCCTTCAATACATCGGAAGTAGGACTTGGTGGAATTACAAGATAGAATTCGTTGGAGCCTTCTTCAACGGCTTTCAAGGTAACGCTGTCGGGAATGATTACGCCTAGTGCTTCTTGGAGAGCCGCTTTTGGGTCTGAGAGTAGTCTTTTCTTGAAACTTGGATCTTCCCATGCCTTTTGAATGACTTGATTTCTAAGAATTGCTTCTGACATAATAATCACCCTTCCCAAATTGTATATATTTACCTTTAATAATATAACATAGCAAAACTACTAATACTATTCTTTTTATTACAAAATAATAGAATTAATGGACATTTTTTGACAACCAATGATATAATCCTCCGTTTAGCAAGAGCTGCTTGTCCGCTTCGATGGAATCAGAGATCTGCTGTAAGTTACTTACTAGCATGGAATGGAACGCAATAAGATGAGGGGCATCAAGGTCGGAAGCTGTAACTTTGTTATGTGTGTCGTGTGCTAATTGCGTATAGGTATGTAGACCATTTGCAGTGAATAGATAAAATTCGACCTCTTGCGAAGTCAGTTTAGCTGCACTGCTGTTTGGCAGATGTTTGCGAGTTAGGGAGAGAAGACAATTATAGTTGCCCGCGGATAAATCTTCTTTCCAGTCCTCATAGTCATCCAGCATTTGCAGTGTAAGCAAAACCGAATGGATAAGCTCTTCAGCTTGCGGCACTAAATCACTCTTTCCAGACATCAGAAGGGCAGCAGTGCTGGATAGCTTGAGCGGACTGGCTTTATAGGCAATTTTGACCCGATCATTAAGAAAATAGTCACTGGTATTTTCGTTGCTAACACTATCTGCCCACTCCATGATATAACGATTAAATAAGATCCAGAAAGCGGATGGCTCCGGAAATAGTATCCGGTAGATATTTAAAAATTCGACATAAAGCAAATTTGCCAAGGGCAATTTTTCGTATGCGGAGGATTCTTGGCTGTCCATCAGGTCATCCTGTATGAAGAAATACAACATAAAAAAGACGTTGCCCATCGACATCTGGCGAGTAACCTCTGCAGAGATTCCGCATCCCTTCTGCAGCCAAAAGGGTAAAAGATAACATATGTAGTTTTTGTGGCTTTCAGCGTTAAATACGTTAAAATGCTCAAGATAGGACATACCTTGTTGATTTAGAGGTTCTGGAAATTTGGAAATAATCCGTCTGCTTTCTTGGAATACCAAGCGTAGTTCATCTTCGTAGTCATTTAGCCAATCCATAACAACCCTCCTATAAAATTTTTACGAAAATGGTTCTTTTGCCCTGATTATAGCTTTCTCTTTATTCCATTACAACTAAAATTTAGGAGGTATTAGCAAATATGGAATGGTATACTTTCGGCCAAATGCTTATGGCGATTCGAATGGGTCAAAAGGCGGAAACACCGGATGGCCGCATGGTTATGCGTACCTCCACAGGACTTTTTTGGATAAACGGAATCCTGCAGGGAAAAGTGGTAGAAATCAAAGACTATCTGTTCTCTGACCTATGGCGAATCTATGAGGATGAGGAAAGCCAGCAGGAGGGAATTGGCAGGGAACAACACGAGCAACGTGAGCGGGAGATGCTTGAGAATCAATATGAAGAGCTGCGCTGGGCGAACCGAAAACGTTAGTTCAACGTTCGATTACCCAACAGCAGCTATATAGAGAATCTTAATAAGAGGGATTAGGAACTTACGGATGCGGAGAGCTCTGATTTTAATGCTTCATATTGACTACGCAGGCGTTGAAGTTTCGAGATACTTTGCTCCAAGCCGCCGAGCCGGTTGCGTTCCGTCCACAAGAGACGATATTGGTGAAGGAGTACATCAAGATCATTGATTTGCTTCGTAATCAGCGCAGGATCAAGCGAATCTGGTGCTGATGTCAACTGTAGCTTGATTCTGCCAAGCTGCACAGCATGCTTCACGAAATGGATGCCATTACTCAATTCTTTCAGCACAAGAGCAGCATCCTCGCATTGAAGATCTAGCCCCGATAGCCGCGCCTCAATGGAGAGCAGATATTCTTCGAGATGATTGAAGTGTTCCTCAGTAAGCTTCTCTATGATTAGGAAATTGTCCAGATGGGTACGCAGCAGCAGGGACATTTCTGCATCATTCGAACGGTTGATACTGGATTCAAGCTGATAGTAATTACCGAGATCCAGGAGCAGCTGGCCAATTCCCTCAGAACGATCTGCAAAAATAAATCTATTTAAATACTGTGCAGTATCTGCTTCCAGATTATGATCTACACTCCAGGATAGGGCTGCGCCGTAGGCGAAGCCGGCATAGCTGACCGGCAGATGCTGCCAGTGTCCAAAATCTCCCCAATCGGTAATGAGATAACCGATAGCGCCGTTGTTTTTGCCATGAATAGCTGCACTGCGCAGATTGGCTAACATATTGTCCGTGCGTCCTGTAATGGAGTTCCATGAGCTGGTGCCTGGGCAGACATAAAAAGGAATACCTGCTTCACGGAATTTGAGCGTATCGGACTCGAAGGGATGCTCCGCGCTATAACCCCATTCCATAGCAATAATATCCTTAGGAAGCTGAGGAATCAGTTCGGGATGCTGGATAATGATATCGCCCCAGAATTGCATCGTTTTGCCACGTTTTGTAACCAATTCATAAATTTTTTGCAGGAATGATAAATAGAGTTGACCTTTGCCTTGTGTTTCAGCCAGAACTTTGTTTTTACCAAGGCCGAGTTCATAGGTCTCATCGCAGCCTACATTAAACTGATTGGAGCTAAAGTAGGGCAGCAGATCGTCAAACATTTTGTCTAGCAGAGGTAGTACAGCAGGATCTTCGGTATCAAAAGTACCAGGGTGCATAAATAAGCCTTCTGGATAAACGTCCTGCGCATACAAATTCTTCGGAAGCATAAAGCCTTCGGGAATTTCAGCTAAAGCGTTGAATTCTGGACGAGAAAGCCAGCCCTCCATATGCCCAAAGCTATTCTGATTGGGAACAAGCTCTATATAACGTGCTTTGCAATAGGCATCCAGAAGCAGGATTTCCTCTCCGGTAATTGGGGTTTCAAGCTCCCAGACTTGAGGGAAGGATTCATAAGCGAACGGAGCACCTTCTATATATAGCTGAAGTTCATTCATCTTCAAATCAGCCATAAGGTCAATGATCCGGTACAAGGTTTCTTGCTTCGGGATTTTATTGCGGCTGATATCTATGAGCAGGCCTCTGGCTCCAAAATCAGGTTCATCGCGAATATGCAACTGAGGTATAGATTTTCCACTTTGTTCTATGATTTGTTTCAGGGTTGCTGCTGCGTAGAAAGCGCCTACAGGAGAGCTATAGGAGACAACGATACCCTTCTGTTCGACAACAATCTCATAGGCCTGTGCAGATAATAATGGCATATAGTTAAAGTTACAGACAGATACAACGGTTGGACGTAAGCCAATGGATAAAGTCAGCTGCAGATTCAATGCTTGTGCAATCACTTCCTGTAGTTTTCGTGCAGCTGGCATGGCAGATTGTTCTTCCATATTAGGAAGCACGATGCTTCCGCTTGTTGGGAAATGGAAGGAGCCTTGTGACAATGTGATTTCACGCGGATTAGGGAAAAGCAGTAGTGTAGAATGATTAAGCATAGCGTGGACACCTCTTATTCATGTAGAATATGATCATCTTCACAATAACCTTATCACTACTAAACAAGGGGAGGAATGCCTATAATGTCCAAGCACATGGATTATATGATCAGTCCATATCCAATAAGAATTATTGATCCCAAGGTTGAATCCTCCAAGCTGAAGCTCAAGAATATAAGGGTGGGACAGGCAGGACATCTGCCAGGAAGAACGTTATTCCGTTCAGGTGTAGTTTTTGAGCACTGGGCCATTGTTTACATAGTGTCAGGTAGTGGCTCCTACATGGAGATTGGGGGAAAAGAGCAGCAGGTGCGTGAAGGCAGCTTATACTTTTTCCGCCCAGGTTACAGTTATAACTTTGGTCCACCACCGGGAGGCAGCTGGGATGAGTATTATATTAACTTTAATGGCACGCGTGTATCGGAATGGCTGGAATCGGGCCTCATAGCCGGGGGAAATGTTTTTCAAGCCCAATCTATAGTAGGTCTTACTACCTTATTTGAAGAAGTGCTGGAACGGATGGAGAGCGGAGAACCTGTAGATGCGGATCGGGCAGCATTATTGCTCGAAAGAATGCTGCTGGAGTGTTCTTTTATAATAGAAGAAAAAAGTTGGAATTCTCAGGCTGATTATATGCGTCAGATTCGGGAAGACCTGAACTTATGCATTTATGGTGAAATGGACCTAGAACAAATAGCGGCAAAACATCATGTTTCGATGTCTACGCTTCGTCGTCTTGTTCGGCGCAGCAGTGGATACCCGCTTCATGAATATATTCACCGTCTAAAAATGGCAGAAGCCAAAAAGTTGCTTTTCAACACCTCATTACAAATTAAGGAAATTTCTAGTATGCTTCATTATAATGATCCGTTCTATTTTTCTCGTTTATTTAAAAAATATATGGGGATCGCACCCCAGCTTTGCCGGAATAACATTTAAATCGACATCATCCTACTAGAGTCCCAACAGCAATTGTTATAATTTGTATAATTGTTGTCGTTTTATAAGATATGTTGAAAATTATGGATTAATATTACATAAATACGTTAGTTCTTATTAACTATAGTGGATAAAATTCCAAATTTTAGTGATAAAACCTACTAAAAAAATAATAAATTTTTTGTAACTATTTTTCAAATGGAAGCGCAAACATGGGAAATGTCAACTTGTTATTGTGATTTTTCTCATGTATGATGCTTTTATCGAGCACAGTACAATCTTACATTTTCCAAAAAACTGGAGAATAGGGTGGTGGGATGAAAATCAAACCAACTGCAGAAGACAAACTGATTGCGTATTACAGGTATTTTTCATTGTCCCTCACATCACTCATGTATCTTCTAGATCAGACGGGACCTTCCATAATTTATAAATCACTTATTATTGCTATACTTGTTATGTTTGCACAAACGTTCTCATTTTGTTATCGAAGGCTACGCAGCAGGCCGAAGACTCTCGTCCTGGCTGTTAGTATAGAGATGGTGGGAATTATCGCATTGACCTTGTTTACGGGTGGGTACGAAAGCTCTTTTAGGCTTTATGTGCTAAATCCTGTATTGATTGCTGCAGGCTCATTGTCCATTTATTTTGGATGGTCGTTGCTCTTAAGCTACATCAGTATTTTTGCGGTGCTCTGTTATTTTTTTATCAATTCTGCGAACAGAAATTTTCTGGAAATTGTATTTATAAATGGCAATCTGTTTCTAACACTGGTACTTACGGTTATAATAATGCAGATCGTTAATCGGATGAAGCGGCAACGTGAAGAATCGAATGCTCGCACGAAAGAGACGATGGAGCATATCAAATCCCTGTACCATATCGTGGAAACCTCAAGCCAACATGATTTCATGAATATCGGTCAAGTGATCACCGATTATGTTGTTAAGCTAACGAAGCTGGATAAGGCTTTGTTTTGGTTCGCAAAGAAAAGCGGAGAACCAGCTCCGCAGAGCAGGCAGACCGGCTGGCAGCAGGAAGAGGAACAGTTCCTATTCTCAGAACTGGGAAAACATGAGCATGAATGGAGATTGCAGCGAGAGCCTATTTTTAGAAATCTGCCGGGATTAGGAGATTTCCTGCTGATGCCTGTACGGATGAGCACCCGTTTTGTAGGGATGATTGGACTCAAGCTGGAGTCTACAGAGGGGCTGGAAGGCCGCAGATGGTATATTCAACAATTGATATTCTTATCTGAGCTAAGTGCGAATATTCTTGAAAGACATGAGCTTGGTGTGATCGAGAACCGGTTGATCATCACGAACGAACAGAACCGGATTGCGGATGAAATGCACGACAGTGTATCGCAGAGCCTTTTTGGTATTGTGTATGCGACGCATTCGCTGAAGGAATCGTGGAAGAGAATGTCAGATCATGAGCTAGAAGAACAAATTGAGCTTATTCATGATTCTGCTACAAAGGTTGCTAAAGAACTGCGGATCACGATCTACAGTCTTAGCTCCAAGAAGAGTGGCGGTCCTACTTGGTTGGGCATGGTAAGATCACATTTGAAGAGCTTATCCAGGTTAAATGATGTTGATATTGATTTAAAAATAACGGGCGATGATTTCAGTCTCCCTTATCCTTACCACAAAGCGCTTTTTCGGATTATCTCCGAAGCCACTGGTAATGCCATCAGGCATGGTGCTGCCAGTCGAGTGGATGTAGAACTGTCTCTGAAGCCGACTTGGATTCGATTATTGATTTGTGATAATGGTGTTGGTTTTGATACTGATTTGTTATGGATTGAATCTGAAGATAGTGTAAGCGGACTTGGCATGAAGAATATGCAATATTTGACCCAGTCGCTCGGCGGCGACTTTCAGTTGTCCAGTAATGAGAGCACAGGAACAAGAATTATGATTTCGATTCCTGTCGGTGTAGCTGAATTAAAGAATGCATAAACTTTAGGCGGGAGGTCGTTTCTGTGAAAATCGTCATTGTAGATGATCATCCTTTAGTTAGAAGAGGACTGGCATCTGTCATTTCAATGCAGCCGAATGTGCAGTTTGCAGGTGAGGCAACGAATGGCCAAGAAGCGCTTCTTGTGATTGAGGAGACGCAGCCTGATCTCGTATTGATTGATCTTAAGCTAGCAGATGAATCGGGATTGGATGTCATTAAGACAGCACGTGCTCGTGGTATCGTTAGTAAGTTCATTTTGTTGACGTCATCTGCGAGCAGAGAGGATTTCCTGAAGGCTGAAGAAGTACTGGTAGATGGATATGTACTGAAAGAGGCGTTGCCTGAGGAGTTACTATTTGCTATCCAATTGGTGCACAAGGGAAGAAAGTATTACGATCCTGGTCTGATGGAAGATAAAATGCGCATGAGTGGAAGCAGCCCAACGGATGAATTGACACCCAAAGAAAAGGAAGTCCTGATCGAGCTGGGGCAGGGCGCATGCAACAGAGAAATTGCTTCACGTCTTTTCATTAGCGAATTTACGGTGAAAAAGCATGTCAGTCAGATTTTAGCTAAATTACAGGTGGCTGATCGTACACAGGCAGCGCTTTATGCAAATGCTGTCGGATTAACCAAATATGAAATGTCATACGAGTGAAAATTGAAATAATTCGTAAGCATTGTACATGAACACGGACAGGTTGTCCGTGTTTTTTTGTGCGTTAAAACTTAAATTAGCCCTATATATGGCACTAAAGTATACCTAATCCCCCTCTTAAGAGGTATAACGTCTTACTCCAAAGTGAAGAGGAAAGTGATGGTATGAGCCATGTGGCGAATGGTGTGGATTGATAGAATTAAAGCAACAACTGAAACTTTCATGAATGCTTTCAGAATGTAATTTTAGCGGAAGGAGGGTTACTGTGGAAAAGACGATTCTGGATTACATTAACCTGATTAAAAAAAGGTTTTGGCTCATCATGGTGTTCGTTTTGATCTCCTGTGCTACGACTTACTATGTTAGCAAAAACTTCGTTGAACCCGTCTATTCCGCTTCCGGACAGCTGCTTGTCAACAACATTGCCAAAGCTCCCGAGAGCAACAATCTTAACGATTTGAGCTTTAGCCTGAATTTAATTGAGAGTTACAAGGAAATTATGAAGTCACCAACCATCATGAAAAGCGTAATAGAAAATCACCCGGAGTTTGGTCTCACGGCCGATGAACTAAGTCAGAAGCTTGAGATTAAAACTTCAGAGAAGAGTCAGGTGATCAACCTCAATGTTCAGGATGAAAGCTACACCAAAGCTGCCGGGATCGTAAATGCGGTATCGCAGACATTCATTCGTGAATTGCCGTCGCTGATGAGGGTAGACAATGTTACCTTGCTGACACCGGCCGATCCGACTGATGTTCCAGGGCCCTCGAACGGCGGGTTTGCGATGAATCTCATCATTAGCTTTGTTGTATCCCTTATGGCTGCCTTAGGAATTATTTTGCTGATGGAAACACTTAACGGCACATTAAGGTCTGAAAAGGAAGCGGAATATGACCTTGGTCTACCGGTAATTGCTTCGATCGCAACCATTCGCAAACGTGATTTGGGCAAGGCGGCAGGCGACACCAGAGTGAAGGAGGGTGCTTATGTTGCGGCTAAATAAGAGTCTGGTTACAGACGTTAATCCATCCTCGCATATCTCCGAATCGTTCCGATCACTGCGCACATATATACGTCAGCTTGAACTAGCGCAGGGCGGCGGAGGAAAAGTGCTGCTCTTTACATCAGCAGAAGCTGGGGCAGGCAAGACGACAATCTTGTCGAATCTCGCGGTTTCTTTCGTCCAGGACGGCAAGAAGGTAGCGGTGGTTGACTGCAATCTGAGACATCCCGGTCTTCATACCGTGTTTGAAGTAGAGGGGAGTGACGGGCTTGCGGCTTATTTAAGTGGGCAAGAGGAAGCAGATAACATCGCAGTCCTCGGAAACTTAGCCAATCTTTCAGTCATCCCGGCAGGAAAAACTCATGTTAGTCCGCCGGATTTGCTGGGGAACCCCAAAATGACCGCTTTGCTTGAGGAACTAAAAGAAAACTACGATCTGATCCTGCTGGATTCTCCTTCGGCAGTCGATTTCAGTGATGCTCGTATATTGGCACCTCAAGCGGACGGCGTGATTCTGGTGGCCAGATACGGAAAGTCCAAACGGGAATCGATTCGCAAAGCGAAGACGCTGCTTGAACAGACCGGCTCTAATCTAATCGGAATTGCCATGAACCAGGCGAAGTAACTGTTTATGATTTCGAAGTAAGTTTTGCTCGAAGTCAAATCATTGAAGCTAATGCTCACAAAACTTAAGTTTATGCTTTCGAAGTGAGTTTTGTACGAAGTCAAATCATTGAAGCTAATGCTCACAAAACTTTTAGGAGGTAAAGTGCGATGAAAAAGGTAAAAAAAGTAATCATACCCGCGGCAGGACTAGGTACGCGCTTTCTTCCTGCAACGAAAGCCATGCCTAAAGAAATGCTTCCGATTATCAATAAACCAACCATTCAATACATTGTTGAGGAGGCTATTGCTTCCGGTATTGAAGATATCATCATTGTTACTGGTAAAGGTAAAAGAGCCATTGAGGATCATTTTGACAATGCGTTTGAGCTCGAGTCTAGGCTTCTGGAAGATGGAAAGCTGGATCTGCTTAAAGAGGTTCAACGTTCAGCTAAGGTAGAAATTCACTATATCCGCCAGAAAGAACCGAAGGGTCTGGGGCATGCCGTATGGTGTGCAAGACGGTTTATCGGAGATGAGCCATTTGGTGTCATGTTAGGCGATGATATCGTCACAGGAGCCGTACCTTGCCTTAAGCAGCTGATCGATCAATATGAAGAAACACAAAACTCGGTTATCGGAGTTCAAGAGATTCCTGATGAATTCACGAATCGTTACGGTATTATTGAACCGGATTTGCAGGACGGTAAATTGTATCGGGTTAACAATTTTGTAGAGAAGCCGCCACTAGGTACGGCACCTTCCAATCTTGCGATCATGGGCCGGTATGTGTTTACGCCGAAGATCTTTAAGTATCTCGATTTGATGGAAGAAGGCGCTGGCGGAGAGATCCAGTTGACAGATGCCATTCAGAAGCTGAATCAGAGCGAACGGGTATATGCCTATAATTTTGACGGAACAAGATATGATGTCGGCGAGCGGCTTGGATATATTTTGACAACACTTGAATTTGCACTGCAAAGCGAAGATTTGCGCTATCCGGTGATGGATGC
The DNA here is from genome assembly GCF_038002725.1 of Paenibacillus sp. FSL H7-0323. Classification (NCBI taxonomy): domain Bacteria; kingdom Bacillati; phylum Bacillota; class Bacilli; order Caryophanales; family Paenibacillaceae; genus Paenibacillus; species Paenibacillus sp. FSL H7-0323. The sequence goes on from NZ_JBBODB010000001.1 coordinate 6,021,579, forward strand.
AATGGCGGAATGGCTGAATAAAATGGGACAAACCAGCTTGAGTAGTTAAGTTGAGTTCGCAAAATTTTAGATGAGGAGGATGAGCATGCAAAAACTGCCGGAAGACTACGAGGCGGTCCTGCCGAAACTTTACATGCTGCATACCGATGAGAGAAGGAAAGAAGCAGAGTCCTATTTGATAATGAAACGGATGATCGATATCTTTTTTTCCGCTCTTGGTCTTCTCGTGTTAATGCCATTATTTGTTGTCGTGGCGATTCTGATCAAGCTGGAGGATCCGAAAGGAAAGGTGTTCTTTCGGCAAAACCGGGTTGGGAAGAATGAAAAGCAATTCCCGATGTATAAGTTCAGATCCATGGTCAGTAACGCTGAGGAGTTAAAAGAAAACCTGATGGCCTATAACGAAGTGAGCGGTGCCATGTTCAAGATTAAGAACGATCCGCGGATCACACAAATAGGGAGATTCCTGCGCAAGACGAGCATCGATGAGCTACCTCAGCTGTGGAATGTGCTGATAGGTCAAATGAGTCTGGTCGGTCCTCGTCCTCCGCTGCCAGAAGAGGTGGCTCAGTATACGGATTATGACAAACAGCGTTTGACGGTTACTCCAGGTTGTACCGGATATTGGCAAGTAAATGCCCGAAACAGTGTCGGCTTCGACGAAATGGTACAGCTGGACTTAACCTACATCCATATTCGGAGCACCATGCTGGATCTAAAAATCATTGCTAAAACCGGACTGATGTTACTCGGTTCAAAAGATGCTTATTAATAATGTGGAAATTAGGTGAATGCCGATGCGTGAATACGGAGACGTTCCTAAGCTTTCCATTATCATCTGTACCTACAACAGAGCACCTTTATTGATCAAGACGCTTCAGTCACTTTTAAAGCTGGATCACTTAGAGCAGGCGGAGATCATTGTTGTGGATAATTGTTCCAAGGATGATACTGAAGCTTGCGTCAAAAAGTTTATAGGAAAGCATGGAGCTGATGTGGATATCCGCTACATGATGGAGCCGATGCAGGGGCTTTCAGCGGCTAGAAATACAGGAATTCTGGCTTCCAAATCGCCGCTGATTGCCTTTCTCGATGATGATGCGATACCTTGCCAGCGTTGGATAACAACGATTGTCAGTACTTTCGAGAGTAAACCGGAGGTCATGGCTATGGGAGGCAAAATCGCTCCGATATTTGAAAGTAAACGTCCGGACTGGTTGATTAAACCCTTTGAGCTTCCGTACACGATTGTTGATTTAGGTAGCCGGATTAAGGAATATCCCAAGCAACTTCATCCTTGTGGGGCCAATATGGCGATGCGGAAGCTCGTATTCGACATCAGTCTTTTTCCCCTAGATCTCGGAAGAAAGGGTGATTCTCTGCTCTCTGGTGAAGAGACCTGGTTATTCGGACAGATTCAAAAAGAAGGGCATTCCATCCTCTACCATCCGGAAATGGCGGTTGACCATTTCGTGCCGGCGGCCCGTTTGACGGAAGACTGGATTATGAGGCGCTATTATAGCCAAGGCATCTCTAACGCTATGAAAAGCGAAGGACTAAAAGGCAAGCTGCTTCTAGTGGGAAAGACAGCCGCTAAGCTCGTGTATATCCTGGCTGATTCTATCCTCTCAAGAAGTAAAGGAAGAAGGCTTTTGAATAAATGCAGGCTGGAGAGTATTCGTGGAACGCTTCATATGATTCTCAATCGGGAGAGGCATTCCGCAGCGGGGTGAGGGATTAACATGACAAATTTTGAGTGGGGCTCCAAATTAAATGTTTTGCCATACGGGATGCTCTATCTCATGTCGGCCCTGTTCTTTGGAACGGCGGTCATCTACCAGCCGATGATTGCGATAGCTGCCGTGCTTCTGATTATTTTGCTGGGAATCTCGATTTCACGGCCTGAACTGATCAGTTATTTCGTTCTAATCACGACGGCAATATCGATTAACTTTTTATATGATGGCAGCATGTTCGGAATGGAGATACTGTCCCTTTATAAATTGGTTATCGTGATGCTGCTTGTTCCTTGTATTCTGGTCAATGGCTTGCGGTTTCGTCTGAGTCACCCCTTGTGGGCAATGGTAGCGCTGCTGGTGATTACCTTTGGGTCTTCGATCTGGCTGCCGGAAATGACCTCATCCATTGCAGTTAAAGCTTTTATCGGTCTATCCATTCCATTCGTATTTTTATTAATCAACTGGAAAAAGAATGTAGCCGAGCTGCAAATCAAAATTATCTGTATGCTTCCCCTTGTTAGTGTAGTGGTTGGTTTGTTGCTGCAGCTTGCGCATGTTCATAATTTTCTCAACATCGAGTATACAGGCGCTGTACGGATTCAGGGGGCTAATATTCCTGCGCATTTAGCGATGCTGGCCTTTATGGGAGTAGCGATTCCATTTATAGAGGTGAAGCGGAATCCGCAGCAAGCACGCTTTTTCTATATCATGTTAGTTCTAAATTTCTTTATCTTGATTGGAACAGGAACAAGAGGGCCTATATTGGCACTTGGACTTACCGTTCTCTATTACTTCTATGATATTCTCCGCCAATATTTGAAGGGCAGAACCTATCTGCTAATTCCGTTGATGGGTGCATTTTTCCTGATTATGGTCGCCGTTTTCTGGCAGCTCGATAATTTTGAGAAACGTTCCTTTGAGAGACAGACAGATACGGCTGTTGATTTATCAGGAAGGTCAGAGGCATGGGAGTATTTCTTAAACAAGGCTGCGGACTCTCCTTGGTCTGGTAGAGGGCTTGGAGCAGTGACGGTAGCAAATGATGGAACATTGTATAAGGGTTTTGTAGTTCCGCACAACGAGTATATCCGCTTTTACTTCGATGGGGGATATATTGGCGCTATTCTGTTGATGTTCTCTTTATTGGCTGTATTTATTCTGGTGTACAGAGCATTGGCTCCGCCGATCAAACCTTATTATCTGTTATTTATTGCAGCGTTTTTAATCTACTCATTCTCCGATAACACGCTGTCGACGGTCCAATTTATTATTCCGTTCTGTTGGTACCTGAACTGCCTGTATCGATCTTCACAGCCAACCGATTCCCCACAAAAAGAAGTGATACGATGAGTCAAGTGAATATGTTCGATGTCAATTTTGATAACTATGATTTCATGGATTTGCTTGATTACATTGATAAAACCATTCAGGAGAGGAATCAGTCTTATATCCTCACTTGCAATGTAGATCATGTGATCAAGCTTCGTAAGGATAAAGAATTTCAAACGGTATATTCGAAGGCAGGCGCAGTTGTTGCTGACGGAATGCCACTGATCTGGGCATCCAAAATGCTAGGCAAGCCGCTTAAGCAGAAGGTATCCGGCGCGGATCTATTTAATCGATTGGGCAACGCCTTTGAGCAAAGGAAGTACCGGCTGTTCTTCTTAGGCTCAGCTGAAGGCGTGGCGGAACGGGCAGCGATGAATTTGAAAACAGCACATCCCGGAATAAATGTGGTTGGCTGTTATTCTCCATCCTATGGATTCGAGCACAATGAGGAGGAGAATGAACGCATTATAGAAATGCTGACAGAGTGCCAGCCAGATATCGTGTTTGTTGGTGTAGGAGCACCTAAGCAGGAAAAGTGGATTTACCGCCACTATACCTCTTATCAAGCTCCGATATCGATCGGAGTGGGAGCGACCTTTGATTTTCTGTCAGGCTCAGTGAAACGAGCGCCTAGCTTCATGCAAAAAACAGGGTTCGAATGGTTCTGGCGGCTTAGCCAGGAGCCGGGCCGGCTCTGGAAAAGATATCTTGTGGACGATGCACAATTTCTACTTTTATTACTTAAGGAACTGCGTAAGCGGGATAAGGTGAAGGAAGGAGGCTTGGAATGAGTGTATTTACGCCCCCATCACTTAGGTTCATCAAGACAGTTGGATTAATAGGGGGGACTGCTGCTGTAGGTGTCTCTCTTCCGCTGATCATCGGCTTCTCCAGTGCGATGCTGAGTTCATCGAACAGTCTGCAGGGAGCCATTCTCTCAGCCATCCTATTCCCAGCTTTCTTGTTAGCCATACTTAGACCGAAAATGCTGGTTGCTTATACCTTGCTAATCTGGGCCGTAGCTCCAGAGCTGCGCCGCATTGCTGACTGGTCAGAAGGAGTGTATCACTCTGTATCCTTGCTGAGCTTAGCTCCCTTGTTAACCGGTGTAACCTTGATCATTCCGCTGCTGAAGGAGATTCATAATATTCAAAAAGCCTCCACGCGGATCATGTTAATGTTCGCAGTTGCGCTGGGTTATGGTGCTTTAATCGGTTTGGCTAAGAATGGCATGGGCTCAGTTTATGACTTAGCGAATTATATTGTGCCACTGCTGTTATTGCCGTACTTTGCCGTCACGAAGTTCAAGCCGAAGGATATCGATCGACTGCTTACCGCTTTTGCCAATATTGCAGTCCTAGTTGCCATTTACGGGATTGTTCAGTATTTGACGGTGCCACCTTGGGATGTGTTCTGGATGAAACATGCGGATATGATGTCCATCGGAAATCCATATCCATTGGAAATCCGAGTGTTCTCTACGCTGAATTCGCCCGGACCGGCTGCAACCTTCTTAGCGTTTGCTTTAGTTCCGATGATACTGGAGAAAAAATGGCGGGGAACATTGCGCTGGATCGGCGTTCTGCTAGTTGTAATCTGCCTGCTGACTACTTTGGTACGTGCGGCATGGCTGATACTCCTGGTGATGCTGCTCATGTATATTGGAACCTCTCCTTCTAAGGGAAAGTGGAAAACCTTGATCCAATTAGTTTTTGTGGCTGCTGCGTTGTTCTGGGTTGTGCCGAAGTTGCCTGGTGCCGAAGGACTGGTTGCTCGGGTAGAGACACTTTCTTCTGTTCAAGAAGATCACTCTTATAATGAACGGCTAAGCTTATGGCAAAACATGCTGCCGATGGTTGCCGCCAATCCAGTAGGTCAGGGAATTGGTAGTGTAGGCCAAGGGACTAAGCTTGGTAATGACGGCGAGCTTGGAGAGTACGGAATTATGGATAACGGAGTTATCGCTTTACTGCTTACCTTTGGTGTTCTGGGTGCTGTTTTCTTCTTCGGAGCTTTAGGCGCAGTTGTCAAACAGATATTCGCTAGAGTAATCAGCAGGGACCAATTGCAGCCCTACGCCCGACTTGCGTTAGCTACTTGGACCGGTGCGATTGTCAGTCTAGTTTCAGATAATGGGTTTCCCGGACTCAAGGGATACTTAATCTGGATGCTGATCGGTCTTGGCCTCAGCGCAAGGGAGATTACTCAAAGTAGAAGGAAGGGAACACCGTATGCAGCAGTTGAATGCAAAATCTCTCCCCGCTAGAACAATCTGGTCATCTTTTAGACTGTTCGCCAAGAGCAAGGACAACAGCTCGGCAGCCGTAAAAACTATGTTTGTCAGTGTCATGATCCTATTGATTAACATGTTAACTGGTGTACTGACCGCACGTTATCTTGGACCGACAGGTCGTGGGGAACAGACGGCAATGATTAACTGGTCACAGTTTCTGGCGTTTAGCATGAGCTTTGGCATTCCTTCAGCTCTCATCTATAACGCTAAGAAAAATCCGGAGGATGCCGGAGTGCTTTATCGTATGGCATTGCTGCTCGGTACCATTTTTGGAGTCATAGCGATGATTATAGGTATCGTGGTCTTGCCTTATTGGCTGAAATCCTTCAGTCCGGAGGTCGTGACCTTTGCTCAGTGGTCTATGATTCTGTGTCCGATTATAGTGATCTCTCAAATTAACAATGCAGCTTTTCAATTCAGAGGCGAATACAAGAGGTTTAATTGGATTCGCTATCTAGTGCCGTTGCTTACACTGACGATGATCGGGATATTGATCGCGCTGGATCAGATGAATCCATTTACAACTGCAGTTGCCTATCTTCTTCCGGGAGCGCCGCTGTTTATCGGAATGACGATTTCCTTGCTTCGTACCTATAAGGTGAAGATGAGAGGGGCCTATCAGAATTTAAAAAGATTGTTTACTTACGGGCTTGGTTCCTACGGCAATGACTTGCTTGGCAATTTCTCTACCTATATCGATCAGATCGTAATTGCCGGTTTGTTAAGACCTGCTGATTTGGGGCTGTATGTAGTGGCTGTGAGTCTATCACGAATGGTTAATTTTTTCTCAAGCTCAATTACGATCGTGTTGTTTCCTAAGGCTTCTGAGCTGTCCAAAGAACAGGCAGTTGAGTTAACATTCAAAGCCTTCCGAATAAGTACGACCTTCACCATGCTTGGCGGAGTATTCCTGATGCTCTTAGCCCCTTTAGTAATTCCGTTGATGTACGGCAAAGACTTCAATGCGGCATTAACCGTGTTTCGCTTATTGCTCCTTGAAGTGACCATTAGCGGAGGGACGATCATTCTGGCGCAGGCATTTATGGCGTTAGGCAAGCCAAAAGTGGTTTCGATGCTTCAAGGTTTCGGCTTACTTTTGGTTATCCCAATGTTGTTCCTGCTCATCCCTAAATTTGGCTTACTCGGAGCAGGGATAGCGATGTTGTCATCAGCAATCCTGCGATTTTTCTTCATTGTTCTCAATATAAAGTACACCTTAAAAGTTAAACTTCCGCGGCTGCTCATTACCCGGGAGGACATTCAGTGGATGAAGACGACGATGAATTCTTACATTCGCAAGAAACCTATGGATATGAATGGATAATGCGAAAGATAAAGGAGGAAACCTTCATGGATTCAGTAAAAAGCGTGGTAGGCGGCCAAGGCAATTATCCAATATCGGCTGTCATCATCGCTCAGGATGACGAAGTTCGAATATCTAAGGCCATACAATCCTGCAGGTTATTCGCCGACGAGGTGGTTGTGATTGACGGAGGCAGCAAAGACGGGACAGTACAGCTTTCTGAAAGCTTGAATTGTCGTGTATACGTCAACCCTTGGCCCGGATATGCGAAACAGAGGGAGTTCGGAGTAGAACGCGCGGTTCATGATTGGGTCTTCCTTATTGATACTGACGAAGTGGTCAGCGACGAGTTGGCCGCGAGTATTCTTGAACTGAAACCGGGGCTTATGGATCAATCGGTTGCCTATTCTATCTACCGGATCGGTGATTTTATGGGCAGATGGCTGGATCGTGGCGAATATCTAGTGCGCCTTTACAACCGCAAAGCGTATGGCATTCGAAATAGCTTGGTGCACGAGATGCCCGAGGTCTCTGAAGAGCGAACCATACGTTTGACAGGAACCCTCTGGCATTATGGTTACCGCAGTATTAACGATCATGTGGCACGTTTCAATAAGTACACTGACTTGGAAGCTGAAAGTGCGTATGCCAAGGGCAAACGATTTCGGGTCAGTCATCTGCTGTTAAGACCACCAGCCCGTTTCCTGCAAAAGTATTTCTTACACGGGTTGTTCAAGAAGGGAATGTCAGGTTTCGGAGTATCCGTATTCTGGGTCATGTATGAATTCATGGTCGGCTTCAAGCATTACGAATTAATTAGATCGGGAAAGCTGACTCAGCACAATGCGAAGACGAGTCAGACCGAGAAGGAGAATAAAGGAGAGAGAAGCTATGCCGTACAGTGACGGATTGAACATTATGACGACAGGCCTTAGCTGGCCGTCGCTACAGCCGGGTGGGCTTAACACGTATTTCAAATCCGTTTGCGAGCAACTCTCCTCACGTAATCGGGTGCATGCGCTGATTTGCAGTCAAGAGACGCCTGCTACCCCTGAGGAATTGATTATTCACAATGCCGGAGATCCAAAAGATGGGATCTGGAAACGTAAGGATGCTTTCCAGCGTAAGGCGGCCGATCTGATGGGAGAGGGCAGTGGCCGTATAGATATTTTATACACTCACTTTGCTCCTTATGGTATTGGTCCAGCCCTGGAAGCAAAGAAACGTGGGATTCCTGTAGTGATGACTTTTCATGGCCCATGGAATGAAGAAATGAAAATCGAAGGCCAAGGCATTAAGCACCGGGTCAAAACAACCATCGCCAAATCCATTGAACATAGAGCCTATAAGCTTGCGGATAAGTTCATCGTGCTTAGTGAGACGTTCCGCGATATTCTCCATAAGCTGCACGGAGTGCCACTACACAAAATTATTGTGATTCCAGGCGCAGCTAATGTGGAACGTTTTATCCCCGCTACGAATCGATTGGCGATTCGCCGAACCTTGAATTTACCTGAGGGAGCAACAACCGTGCTGACTGTCCGGCGGTTGGTCAATCGGATGGGACTACTCCAGCTGCTTGAAGCCTGGAAGCAAGTTGCGGAGCGATTCCCGAATGCAATTCTGCTGATTGGTGGTAAAGGGCCGTTGCGGGGGGAACTGGAAGAAAAGATCGCCGACTATGGCTTAAGCAACAAGGTAAGGCTGCTAGGCTACATTCCTGATCATGAACTGGCCTCTTATTATCAGGCAGCGGACATGTTCGTGGTTCCCTCACAGGCATTGGAGGGCTTTGGTTTGATTACCGTTGAAGCCTTATCTTCAGGATTGCCAGTGATGGCTACACCGATTGGCGGCAATAAGGAAATTTTGCAAGGCTTCCGGCCGGAGCTGCTATTTAAGAGTTCAAGTAGCGACCACATGGCTGAAGGCATGATCCATATGCTTAGCAATCGAAAGCTGCTTCCGAGCCGGGATGAATGTAGGGAGCATGTACTGGAGAGATACACCTGGGAGCATGTTACGGATCAAGTAGAATCCGTGTTCCTACAAGCCTTAGGAGAGGAGGTGACCACGTAATGCTTAGAGTGGCCTATATAGATCACACTGCTAAATGGAGTGGTGGAGAAGTTGCCCTGTTTAACATCCTTACCCATATTGGAGAACAGATCGATCCCCTGGTAATCCTGGCTGAGGATGGTGCCCTGGCTGAACGGCTACGTGAAAAAGGAATGGATGTCCGTATTATTCCGCTGGATGAGAGCATCAGAAGTCGTGGTAGAAATGCAGTCAACTTGGGAGCACCTGCTGCAGCCTTCAAGCTGTTGGCTTATGGCCGCAAGCTTGCGCCGCTTTTAAAAGCGGAGAAGGTAGATTGTGTGCACACCAATTCCCTGAAATCTGCATTATACGGAGCCATCGCTGCAAAAATAGCGGGCGTTCCATTGATCTGGCACATCCGGGATCATATTGGAGCTCCTTATTTAAAGCCTATCGTTGCCAAAGGCATTCGTTTGCTGTCGCGTCTGCTGCCCAATGGAGTCATCGCAAATTCACATTCTACGCTGAATGCTTTGGAGCTGCCGCGTTCCAAAAAAACGCTGGTCGTATACTCCGCTTTCGCTAAAGCGATTGGTAATGGGATCGGTATGCGGGACCAGAAGGATTTTAACGTACTGCTAGTTGGTCGATTGGCGCATTGGAAAGGTCAGCATATTGTGCTGGAAGCCGCAAAAAGCTTTAAGAATGAACCTCGTGTGAAATTCTGGCTGGCCGGAGACGCTCTGTTTGGAGAAGAGGCCTATAAGCAGGAATTGCTGCAAAAGATAAAAAACGACGAGCTTACTAATGTAAGCATGCTAGGGCATGTGGATGATATCCAAGGCCTTATGAATACTGCTGATTTACTGATTCACACTTCGGTAACTCCTGAGCCTTTTGGCCAAGTTATCGTTGAAGGAATGGCAGCGGGATTGCCGGTGATCGCCTCCAATGAAGGCGGGCCGGTAGAAATTGTAGTTCAAGGTGAGACAGGGCTACTGATAGAGCCTGGTGACGCGGCGATACTGGCAGACTCCATTAAATGGATGCTGGATCACCCAGAGGAAAGACGGCGGATGGCGGACAATGGGATGAAACGAGTGAAAGAGCATTTTGTTATCGAGAATACGGTCAAGGACATCGTTGACTACTATAAAGGTTTGTTGGCGGGCACCTGACAGATGAGATGACGCGGTAATTCTGAAGATGATGCTCCATAAAACTTTGAGGATGATTCACATGAAAATTGCGATAGCGCACGATTACTTAATCCAAATGGGCGGCGCGGAAAGAGTGGTGGAAGTCTTTCATCACATGTATCCCGAGGCTCCAATCTACACAACGGTTTTTAACGGAAGCCGCCTTACTGACAATCTCAAAGATGCGGATATCCGTGCCTCCTGGCTGCAAAAGATTCCGGGGGTAAAGACCAATTTTAAAGGGGTGCTGCCACTTTATCCAATGGCCATCCGTGATTTGGACTTTCGCGGTTTCGATATCGTCCTGAGTTCCAGCAGTGCTTTTATGAAAAGTATTCAAGTTCCTAAACATACGTTTCATCTTTGTTACTGCCATACGCCTATGCGCTTCGCATGGGATTATGACACCTACATGGAACGTCAGTCGAATTCCGGGCTGTTCAAAAAAATGCTTAAGGTATACATGCAGCAGCTCAAAACGTGGGACCAACGGACTTCCAAAAATGTGAATCAGTTCGTAGCCAATTCTTCAGTAGTGAAGACGAGAATTCAGAATTATTATCACAGGGATGCAGATGTCATATTTCCACCGATTAATACAGCCCGGTTTACAAGCTCTTCTACCATTGGTGACTACTATTTAATTGTCTCCCGGCTTGTTTCCTACAAGCGGATTGATCTGGCAGTAGAGGCTTTCAATCGTAACGGTCTTAAGCTTTATATCGTAGGGGATGGACCGGATCGCAAGCGTCTCGAAGGCATGGCTAAGGATAATGTATCGTTTCTGGGCCGGCTAGAAGATGAACAAGTAACTGGAATGATGGCACAGTGTAGAGCATTTATTTTTCCAGGAGAAGAGGACTTTGGAATTACACCGCTGGAAGCGAACGCTGCAGGAAGACCGGTAATTGCTTATCAAGCAGGTGGGGCACTAGATACTATTATTCCTTATGTAAATGGTGTGTTCTTTCAGCATCAAGAAGTGGAGGATCTACTTAAGGCTATTTATGAGGTAGAGTCCTACGCTTGGGATATCGATCAAATTATGGAGCATGCACGTAAATTCGATGAGCAGGCGTTTATGGTTAAGTTCAAGCAGTATGTTGAGCAGGCGTACGTCAATTTTCTAAAAGGAGGATGATTATATGAAGCTGACAGTAATCGGTACTGGGTATGTGGGTCTTGTATCTGGCGTGTGCTTTGCACTGGGCGGACATCATGTCATCTGTGTGGATAAGGACGAGGAAAAGATTAAGAAGCTGAAACAGATGGAATCGCCCATCTATGAGCCGGGAATCGAGGAACTGATTGAACTGAATCTTCGTGAGGAACGGTTATCTTTTTCTGCAGATCTCCAAGCGTCGGTGCGCCGTTCAGATATTATCATTCTTGCTGTAGGTACGCCATCATTGCCTAACGGTGAAGCAGACTTAACCTACATTGAGGGTGCAGCCGCTGAAATCGCCAAAGCGATGGAAGGGCACAAAATTATAATGACTAAATCTACAGTTCCAGTAGGAACAAATGAAAAAATCTCTCAAATGATCTCTAAGTATACCCAACATTCTTTTGATATCGTGTCTGCACCTGAGTTTTTACGTGAAGGGTCAGCGATTCGCGATACCCTCCATCCTGATAGAATTATCATTGGCCTTGATAATCCAGAGCTGGAACCAACCATGCGCGAGCTTCATAAGGGTTTCACAGAAAATGTATTTGTAACAGATATACGCAGTGCTGAAATGATCAAATATGCTTCGAATGCATTTTTGGCCACGAAGATTTCCTTTATTAATGAGATCGCCAATATTTGTGAAAAAGTGGGAGCTGATGTAACCGAGGTAGCACAAGGAATGGGTATGGACCAAAGAATCGGGTCATCCTTCCTGCAGGCTGGTATCGGTTATGGAGGCTCCTGTTTCCCGAAAGACACTAATGCGCTCATTCAAATTGCGGGCAACGTCGATTACGAATTCAAATTATTGAAATCTGTAGTCGAAGTGAACAAGGGACAACGGTTTATGATCATCTCCAAGCTGCATGAATCACTTGGCAGCCTGCGCGGTTCGACGATTGGGATATGGGGGCTTGCCTTTAAGCCTAATACTGATGATGTCCGCGAAGCTCCCGCCAGAGAGATTGTTGAGGCACTGGTGGCTGAAGGGGCAACAGTCAAACTATATGATCCAATCGCAGCTACAAATTTCAGGCAGCAATATGATCATCCGCAGCTTCGCTGGTGCAATCTGCCTGAGGAAGCGGCTGAGGGCAGCGATGCCGTATGCCTCTTGACCGATTGGAGCCTACTCAAGGATATTGATCTGCATCAGCTGGCGAAAAGCATGCGCAATGGGGTGCTGATCGATGGACGCAATGTGTATTCCAAGGAGCAAATCGAGGGTACCGGCCTCGTTTATCATTCTGTCGGCCGCCCGCAGATGGGTGGATTGAGCGGTTATTCTGCTAGTGTGGCTGGAGCGGTTTAATCTAAGTTATATTGATTGAACTTGTGATTTTTCTATTTAGGGATGAGCCGTGACTCCAGAGAATGTTTGGACTTCCAGCCTCTGTTGTCTGCAGATTTCCTGATTTTACCGCTGATAGCGGTAGAAATCCGCAGACAAAGGCGGACGCTATCGCTCTTACAGTTCCAAAATTCCCCTCCGTCACTCCATTCCCTTATCTTAAGTTTCTAAGCAATTTATAAAGTTAGGTACTCTGATTATATACTCAGTAGCAGTAGCATTTGTAGTTGTCATTGTCTCTGTGGTGGCAACTAGTCTTGCTCTTGTAGTTGCAGTTGTTCTTACAGTTATTGCAGTTGCAGCTGCCTCCCCCAGAGCAGAAACAAATCTTTAGAAAAACGTGCTTGCTTCCGGCTGGTACAGCCCGGTACGCACGGATCAAGTATTAAGAAGAAGTTGGTTAGGTTAAGAACGGAAAGGGAATTTGGAACTGTAGAAACGGAGTGTTCGCCCGAAAGATTTCCGTAGGAAAGCTAGCTTCGAAAGCATATGCTATCCTCGGATTTCTACCGCGAGAAGCGGTTCAATCAGGAAATCTGAGGATAACAGCGATCGGAAGTCCAAAATCCCTTGGAGTGGTTTCTACCTAACAAATTTTTTTAGTGCATCCGCTCGAAATAAGGCTAAGTGGAAGCTGACGTTTTGATAACAATTCAAATATGCTCGATTTCCATAATTCAAGGAGGGTTCATTCTATGAAAATGGTACTTCTATCAGGCGGTTCAGGTAAACGGTTATGGCCGTTGTCCAACGACTCACGTTCAAAGCAATTTCTAAAGGTACTTGAAAGCCCTCAAGGTGAACCAGAATCCATGGTACAACGTGTCTGGAGACAGCTGGAGGAAGCAGGGATGGCAGAATCATCTTATCTGGCCACCGGCCGTGGCCAAGTAGAAATGATACAAAGCCAACTGGGAAGTCATGTGCCGATTATCGTTGAACCGGAGCGTCGGGATACTTTTCCGGCTATCGCCTTAACAGCTACCTATCTTTATTCAGTGGCAGGTGTTTCTCCAGCGGAGACGGTAGCAATATTGCCTGTTGACCCTTATGTAGAAGCATCTTTTTTCGATACCATAGCTATGCTTGAGGGGACCATGCTGGAAAGTGGAGCAAATCTGGCTCTAATGGGTGTTGTTCCTGAACATGCCTCAGAGAAATACGGATATATTATTCCTACCACCGAAGAGGCGGGGGAAAATGGTTTTATGAAGGTGAGTCACTTTCAAGAGAAACCTGACCGCATACAAGCAGAACAGCTCATCGAGCAAAATGCCTTGTGGAATTGCGGAGTGTTTGCCTTCCGCTTAGGGTACTTGTTAGATATTTTGCAGCGTAAAGGGTTGCCTTTAGGATATGAAGAATTGCAGAAGCAGTATAAGCTATTGTCTTCCATCAGTTTTGATTATGAAGTGGTGGAGAAAGAAGAACATATTGTGGTGCAGCCGTATGATGGATTCTGGAAGGATCTTGGAACGTGGAATACGCTGACAGAGGAAATGAGCAGCAAGCATGTAGGAAAAGGTTTTGTGACGGCGGATTCTGAGGGGACTTGCTTGATTAATGAGCTGGACATTCCGATTACGGTAATTGGTGCGAAGGATCTGATCATTGCGGCTAGCCCGGACGGGATTCTAGTTACCCATAAAGCTGAGAGCCCACGGATTAAAGAAGTGCTGAAGACCTTTGAACAAAGACCGATGTACGAGGAACGCCGTTGGGGTCATTACAAAGTTATTGATTATGTGAAATATGATGAAGGCAATGAAGTGCTGACCAAACGGATTTTTATATCCGAGGGGAATAATATCAGCTATCAATTACATCGCAAGCGTAGTGAAATTTGGACAATCGTCAGCGGCGAAGCAAGTATTGTGCTGAATGAGAAAAAACATAATGTGAAGGCTGGGGACGTGGTACGTATACCGGAAGGAACGAAGCACGCGATCCTTGCTTTGACGGATGTTGAGTTTATAGAGGTACAGACGGGGTCTGAATTAGTAGAAGAAGATAACATACGTATTACTTTAGACTGGAATGATATAGAACTACAACAATTCATTTCATAGGTCTAACCTATCTATTTAACCAATTCAAAATTTCTTGAAACAGGTAAATTGACTCAATTATCAAAAAAAGTCATAAAAACACTAAATATATCATTAATTGTCGTCGATACTTACGGTAAGAGAGATTATTTCTCTTAAATTGAAAAGGCAAACCTATCGAAAGGTAGGGACGCAAAGCTATAGGGCCTTCGAAAGAGTGGCAGCCTGGCTACCGAAAGGGAGATTATTTTGAAAGCTTACCGTACGTATCGATTGTTTGGTGCATTTCTGTCACTCGTCCTGTTTCTGACTGCACTTCCGCTTGCTGTTGGAATTTCGCCGTCTGTTGTCATAGCTGCTTCAAATTCTGGAACGCCAGTTACCCCAGGTGCCTCACCTGAAGCAGTAAAGCTGCTTAACTATTTTTACTCGATCTCAGGAAAAGGTATTATTGCCGGTCAACATGACTATTTAGAAAGTCCAGATGAAATTAACAATATGCTGAAGGGAACCAGCGGACAATATGCGGCTCTTCACGGTTATGAAATGGGTGCGATCAGTGGCCAGTCCGAAGCAACGATGGCTTGGCAACGTCAAAATGTGGTGAACAGCGCCATCAACTGGAATAAAGCGGGCGGGATCGTAGCTATGACTTTTCATGCTAACCTGCCGGGCACCTCTTATGACTGGGATAATGTGAAAAAAACACTTAGCCAGAGTGAGTTCGATAGTTACGTTACACCGGGTACCAAGCAATATAACAATCTGATCGCTGAGCTTGATAAGGTGGCCGTCTCTTTAAAAAGCTTGCGCGATGCCAACGTTCCGGTGCTTTGGAGACCCTATCATGAAATGAACGGGAACTGGTTCTGGTGGGGGAAGAAAAATAACTTTTCTAAACTATGGAATATTATGTATGACCGTTTTGTTAACGTTCATAAATTAAATAATTTGTTATGGGTATGGAGTCCGAATGCTCCCAATGTTTGGTCAGATCCTTATGCGCTAACTTATCCAGGTGCTGATAAAGTAGATATTCTGGCAGCAGATATATACGAAAATGATTACCAGCAAAAATACTATGACAGCTTATTGAGTCTAGCCGCAGGCAAACCGATTGCGATCGGGGAAAATGGTGAAATGCCTAATCTGGAGAAGCTTCAGCAATCGCAAAGTAAATGGACGTATATGATGAGCTGGGGAAAAATGCTTTACGAGAATAACAGTGCAGACACAATCAAAACATTTATGAATAGCAACTATACCCTGACCAGAGATAAATTAAATACTGGTCTGGCACCGACACCTAGCGCCGCACCAGCGCCGGCACCTTCTAAAGAAGAGGGGGAGGCAGCAATTCCTCTCGCGAAGGGGCTTGCAGGAGAGTATTACAACAACATGCAATTGTCGGGAGCAGCAGCTCTTAACAGAACTGATGCAATAATCGATTTCAATTGGCGGCAAGGCTCCCCGGATGCCGCTCTCGGGATTGATCGGTTCTCCATACGTTGGAGCGGTAAAATTAAGCCATTATATAATGAGCAATATACATTTTACACTACCTCAGATGATGGTATCCGTGTCTGGGTGAATGGGGAATCCGTGATTGATAGTTGGACTAAGCAAAGTGGTACTGAGCGTAAGGGCACTATAACGCTGAAGGCTGGCCAGCTATATGATATCAAGGTGGAGTATTACGAGAATGAAGGCGATGCGAGAGTCCGCTTGATGTGGGAAAGTGCTAGTCAAGCTAAAGAGACAGTTCCAGCAAGTGCACTTTTTCTTCCGGATGTCTCCTGATTGATGAAAATTAAAGGTCGATCCTTAGTGGCTCTGCGTTATTGCAGAGCTACTAAGCTATAGTCCTCATTAGGTCAGAAGACGATTGTCCGATAACAGGTATGTTTTTAACACCTGTGGAGGCAGTACAGCTACCGAAAGGAGGATTTATTTGCGTAAATATTATAAGAAAAACAGATTGTTGTTTACTATGTTACCGGTCTTTATTATTTTTTCCTTGCTGCCTTGGGGAGAGGTTAAAAGTCTTCCGAAGGCTATGAGTGTATCTTCCTCCCTACCTCCGGCTATACCAAGTAATCCTTCGGCTTCTGAAGAAGCCAAGCAACTGCTAAGTAATTTGGTAAATCTACGTGGCAAAGGGATCTTGTCCGGCCAGCATGATTATCTAGAAAGTCCAGATGAACTGGTTCATAAGCTGAAGAATACTTCGGGACAAAATGCTGTTCTACATGGTTATGAATTAGGGGCGATTAATAATCAATCCGAAGAGACGATCGCAGAACAGCGGCAAGCTGTTATAGACAGTGCAATTGAATGGCATCAAGAGGGTGGCATTGTAGCGATGACCTTCCATCAGAGCTTACCGGGAACCTCTCCAGAGTGGTCCAATGTAAACAGAAGTCTCAGTCAAGAGAAATTTAATGCTTATGTTACACCTGGGACAGCTCAGTATAAGAGGCTAATCTCAGATCTAGACGAGGTTGCTGGATATTTGGGTCAGCTGCGTGATGCCGGAGTTCCGGTCTTATGGCGACCTTACCATGAAATGAATGGTGGTTGGTTTTGGTGGGGGAAAAAGGACAATTTTTCAGAGCTGTGGAGTATTGTCTATGATCGTTTTGTAAACACACACAAGCTAAATAATCTACTGTGGGTGTGGAATCCGAATGCGCCGAATGAATGGTCAGATCCATATGCTGCATATTATCCCGGTGGGGATAAACTCGATGTTCTGGCTGCGGATATCTACAATAACGATTATAAACAGTCCTACTATGAGGATCTGCTCGCATTGGCCGAGGGTAAACCTATCGGAATCGGGGAGAGTGGGCAACTGCCGAACCCGGATGTATTAACTGAGAAACAAAATAAATGGGTCTATATGATGACCTGGGGAAAATTACTGACAGAAAATAATACGCTACAGTCAATTAAAAGCTTTATGAAAGACTCGTTTATAGTATCAAGAGAGGACTATGTTTTCACAACAGGAGATCCTTCGATAGCACCCGTAACTCCGGTAACCCTAACGGGTTTAACTGGAGAATACTATAACAATACTGATTTAGAGGGAGAAGCGGTACTTATCCGCAATGACCGTAAGATTGATTTTAATTGGCATGGCGGGTCTCCTGCCTCAGAGATAAATGAAGATCACTTTTCTGTACGCTGGAAAGGGAAACTCAAACCCAAATTCAGTGAAAAATATACGATTTCGGCATCCTCTGATGATGGAGTCCGTGTCTGGATTGACGGAAAGCTGATCATCGACAATTGGAAAAATCAAAGTGCAACCCTTCATAAAGGAAGTATCCCACTCACAGCCGGAACGCTTTATGATATCCAAATTGAATATTATGAGAATGAAGGAGATGCCAATCTTCGTTTGCTATGGGAGAGTTCCAGCCAGAAGCAGCAGGTAATTCCACAAGGGGCATTGTTCCTTCCTTAATCTAATGAAACGATAGGGTAAGACATTCCGGAAGAAAGAGAGGACCTATGGATGGGAATAACGAGGAGAATATCTAATAGAAAAAATAAGATATCTGCAAACAAACCATTACTGTTATTACTAAAATTCGCCGCATTAACCGTCTTGTTTCTGTTGTCTGTCTCTGTCTTCGGAACGAATAGGACAAACGATTATAAGGTAGGTGCCAATATACCGAGACTATCTGCAGGAACTGATGCTGCAGCAGAAATACCGGATGGTACTGTGATCTGGAATCTGGGACAACATGATGGCTCAGCAGCTGAATTCGCTGCGAGTGGCACTTCTGGCAGCAAGAAGGAATTTAATGTTACTTCTTCGGTGCTCAAATCATCGGCTCTTCAGAGCTTGCCTGCAGGCTTGAATGGAAAGACCCAGCCGGAATTAACGATCACCTATCAGCTAAATAAGATCCCGGAGAATGGGGTCTTATTTAGCGTAGGTATTCTGGATGCTTATAAATCCGTGCCGCAAATGAGTGTGTTCTCCAATCATCAATTGTCGGGGATCATTCAAATTGCGGGCGTTGCTGGCACAGAAAGCGAATATAACTTTCAAAAGACCTATGAATTATATATTCCCAAGGAGCAATTGAAGATAGGAACGAATGAATTGAAGCTGCAAACGGTTCGCTGTTTATATTGCAGTGACAAAGAAGACGAATATTCCTGGTGGACTTGGGATAATCTCCGTTTAGAATCTCTTAACGCTCCAATTTCTGAGCCTATCCATGGCAGCTATACACTGACGGGAACAGTAGTGAATAATAAACAATTTTATTTCGATGAAGGTGCAGTTACGCACTTGCCTTATGTTATCAAATGGCTAGGGATGGCTTATAGCGGGAATGTGATGCGTACTAGCTGTGCCAGTGATGTCGGGAGATCCTGCTCGGATATGATGGAATATTACAAGGTATTGCAGGATTACAACATGCAGGCGGTTGCTTTGTATTTGCATACTGGTGATATTAAGCTTAAGGCAGATGGATCGTTGCCTGCTGACGCGGAGAAAAAGCTGACAGATTATTTTGAGCAATATAGCCCCTATTTTCAATATTATGAGGTAGATAATGAGCCGGGATTATTCAATCGTTCTAAGGCAGTGAACCTGGCGATTGCGGACTGGCTAAATAAAAAGGGCAAGCAAATCGCGCCCCATTTACAAACTGTTGCTCCGGGCTGGGCATATTGGCCGAGCTACAGTGAGGATTCTTGCGGTAATCAGAAGGGAACTGGGAAGGAATGTGGAGATCCGGATGGCTGGGAACGTGATCCAGAGCAACGTATGGAGCTGGAGAAGGTTACGGATTTGACCAATGGACATTCCTACGGCGACTCTTATATTTTTAGTAATGGAGGAAGCTTTACTGAGAATTTGAAGACCTTCACTGGCGCAGACAATGGACTCGGCAAAAAAATGCTGACCACTGAATTTGGTACCTCGGACAGTCATGTGGATGCCTATCAATACGGGGCAACGGAGCGGACAGCGGCTGTATTCGACCGGATCATGCGTGCACATATTGGTTATGCGGATATGTTTGTGCAGCATGCTGCTTTTTTTAAGGATTTCAGTTTATTCAAATACGGGTTTAATTTAGAAGAGCATGATCCGGCGACCA
This sequence comes from Paenibacillus sp. FSL H7-0323, assembly GCF_038002725.1. NCBI lineage: Bacteria > Bacillati > Bacillota > Bacilli > Caryophanales > Paenibacillaceae > Paenibacillus > Paenibacillus sp. FSL H7-0323. Next base: position 6,041,190 of record NZ_JBBODB010000001.1, read on the forward strand.
CAGAGATTTATTATACAAAAGAAAATGAGGATTCACGTGTCAGCATCATGAGAAGGCTCAGTCTTGCCTATGCTACACATGGAGCTCCGCTAACTTATCAAATTGCCAACAAAGATGTGTTAGCCGACAAGCTGGTATATGTTCGGGCCGTGGATACTTCTACATTGAAGCCTCTTGCGGGAAGCGGAGCGACCTCAAATAAGGTGCTGGTTAATTTCGTTAACTTTGAATCTACTCCACAAACTGTGAGTGTAAATGTGACTATGCCGAAAAACGGGGTGTATGAAGGGGAACGTTTTGGAAACGGGGATACGTATGAAAAAGCAAGAAGTTATGTAACAGGTAAAAAGGCTACTCCTACGTTAACCTTTACGGAGACCCTTGCTCCAGGAGAGGCTGTGCAGTATATTTTGCAGCCTTCCTCTGAAGTAAAGCCGTCGGCACCTAAAGGATTCAAAGCCGCAGCAACAAAAGGTTTAGCTGTAAAATTAAATTGGTTGGAGGCACCAGGAGCAAGCTATGAGCTGCTTCGCGCTGAAGGTAGCGGCGGGGAAATGAAGGTGGTGGCCACCGATGTGAAGCTTACAGAATATACGGATCATAATTTACGTGAAGGGACGTTATATACCTACGCGGTAAGGGTATCCGGCTCTAATTTACTGTCCGATAAAGTTCAGATTACAGCCACTGGACTGGTTCCTCTGGATCGTACTAAATGGAAGGTATCCTCAAATGTGAATACGGCAGCATCAGCTCCTAGTCTGGCTATCGATGGGGATCGGCGCACGCGCTGGGATACGGGAAAACATCAGGTATCCGGAGAGTATTTTCAGATTGATCTGGGTGAAGCACATGAAATTGAAAGAATAGATTTGGATAGCACGTTATCACCGTTTGATTATCCAAGAGACTATGTAGTCTATATTTCTGACGATGCTCAAAACTGGAAAAAACTCACGTCTGGAAAAGGTACGAAAGAGCTTACTAAGATATCCTTTTCTAAAGTGAAGACGAGGTATGTCAAAATTGTACAGAACGGAGCCGGCGGGAATTATTGGTCTATTCAAGAGCTACAGGTGTACTCCAGAGAATAAGCAATTATTTGAATTTATATAACTGTTAATAGAGCATACTAAATAACCTCAGCGGGATCATTCTCCCGCTGAGGTTATTTTTGTGCTTTAAATAAAATGGAGGCCTGACATATAAGGTAAAGGGATTGCCTCTGATTCCCCCAAGGAATCAGAGGTGCGAAGCGGGCTCGCTGGATCAAACAGCAGCGAGATCAGCTCCTTGTCGTCCACAGACGACAAGTCGAGGCTACGCTTGCGGCATACTTCCGTCTGCCGCAAAAGCGCTTCCCGGTCTGCGATGCAGACCGTCCCGCTGTTCGCGCCGGCGCTTAAGGAGGCGCCGGCGTCCCGCAGAAGCGCGAGCAGGCTGCGCTCCTGCCACGGCACAGGCACTTGCAGCGTGCCAACGCCGCTGCACAGAGCCGCCTTGGCCAGCAACGCCGCTACCGCTTGCGGCTGGCCGGCCCATTCCACCGCCGTCGCTGGGCTCGGCGCCGGCACATCCGCCGCAGGCACAGCCATCGCGGCGAACCCCTCGATGCTGCCGTCCCGCACGGCTACGAGTGTGCGCTGGGACAAGCCCAGCACACCCGCGTAAGCCTCGGCACCCAGCAGCAGCGCCAGCTCACCCGGACTGTACACCTGTCCGGCTTCGCGTTCATTCAGCAGCCGGTTGACGGCGAAGAAGTCGCCCGGCTGCATGGGCCGCAGCGTCCATTCTTCCCCTGCTGCGGCAGCAAGTGCGTGAGCCGAGCTTGCGTTCAGCTCGGCCAATTGCGTACCGCCGAACGGTACGCATCCCGCTCGGGTATACAGCGAGCGGTCACCCGAGACAAAGATAAGCGATGCGCCGGCATTCGCAGCATGGGTCTGGCATAGCTGTAGAAGCTGACCGGCTAGTCCCTGGCCGCGATAAGCAGGATCTGTGCAAACCGCGCCGATGGAGAACACGTTCAGGAGAGCTTCTCCAGTGCAGATCGTGGAGGGCACCAATCCCATAAAAGCAGCGATGTTACCGTCCTCGGCAACGGCTGCATAAGAGTGAGTGTAACCAGGGCTAAAAATCAGCGGAAACAGCTCTTTCATAGAAGTGTCGCCAGCTTTACGAAAGATGGAATGGGCTAGAAGAGCGGCTTGCTCCAGCTCCGCAGGTTTAATTAATCTCAATTGCATATACAGTCAGCCTCCTTATATGTAAATACGAGTAGGGTAGAAAGGAATTATTTTAAGTATAAGCCCCAGCGGATGAAATCTTCAATCCTGCTTATATTATTCAATGTCTCAAAAGGAGGTGGATAAGGGTAATAACGTACATAAATAAGGAAGCTTATATTTTAAGCTAGAAGCGAAAGGGAAGTGAATAAACGGTGACCCAACTTGCAGATAATATCATATTATTGCTGGCAGCTCTCTTACTTGTAGGTGTGTTTTCCACCAAATTCTCCACTAAATTTGGAATGCCAGCTCTAGTGCTTTTCCTTGCTGCGGGGATGGTACTGAGTCAATTTATCTTTTTTAACAATGCTTCCTTAACACAAATGGCCGGGATTTTTGCGCTGGTTGTTATCTTGTTCGAAGGTGGGATGCAGACCAGTATTAAGGATATCAAGCCTATTATTCGGCCGGCATTATCCTTATCCACGGTAGGCGTATTGTTAACGACAGCTATCGTTGGGGTGTTTGCTAAGCTGATTCTTGAGGTGTCATGGGCAGAAAGTTTTCTGTTCGGAGCTATCGTGGGTTCGACTGATGCAGCTGCGGTCTTTTCGGTATTAGGCGGTAAGAATATTGACAAACGACTGACCTCGACACTCGAGGCGGAATCAGGCAGCAACGATCCTATGGCGGTATTTTTGACAGTATCGCTGATCGAATGGATTCAGCATCCGGATATGGCGATATGGGGACTTGTGCTGTCCTTTATATGGGAGATGGCAGTTGGTTTGGTGATAGGGATTGTACTTGGTAAAGTCGCAGTATATCTTATCAATCGAATTAACCTGGATTCTACGGGACTTTACCCGGTATTGGCAATTGGATTTGCTGTCCTAACCTACGGCTTATCTGCACTCGTTCATAGCAGCGGCTTGCTGGCTGTCTATGTAATGGGTCTTACCCTTGGCAATTCCGAGCTGATGTATCATCGAACCATTATGAATTTTAGTCATGGCTTTGCTTGGATGATGCAAATATTTATGTTTATATTGCTGGGTCTACTGGTATTTCCACAGGAGCTGGCAGAGGTGGCTTGGCAAGGTATATTGCTGTCCGTCATTCTGATGGTTGTGGCAAGGCCAATAGGAGTGTTTATAAGCTTGCTCTTTTCCAGATTCTCTATTCGTGAAAAAACACTAATTTCTTGGGCCGGCCTGCGCGGAGCCGTTCCAATTGTGCTGGCAACCTATCCGCTGCTAGCTAATCTTCCCCACGGGCGACTGTTCTTTAATGTAGTATTCTTCGTCGTGCTGACCTCAGCAGTGATTCAAGGAACAAGCATTTCACCGCTGGCTTCCCGGTTGAAGCTGGTGGGGCAAGAGGATTCAGCACAGCCATCCCTGATGGAGCTGGTCGCCCTTGGCAAGACGGATTCCGAGTTCAACCACATAGGAATTGAACCTTACATGCCCATTGCCGGGCAGAAAATCTCCGATATCGGACTGCCAGATGATATCTTATTTACTGCTATTATCCGGAATAAAAGCATTGTCACCCCCCATGGCAGTACCGTCATTGAGCCAGGGGATACTGTATATGTCTTAAGTCCAAAGAGCAAACGCGATGAGATGAGGGCTTTTTTCCGGAGTCAGAAAGGGAAGACGGCGGAGGAAAATATATCTTTGATTTAAGTCTAGAAAGAGGACGTTATCCAGAGTGTGACAGAGATAATAGGCGTTATAACAAAAGTTATGCTAGAATCGGCAACATGCAAATCTTCAGAGTGGTTGCAAAAAGCAAAAGGATGTGTTAAATTGTATATAGATTTAGAACGAGTCTAAATACAATATAATAAATTAACCATAGGAGGTTTTATTAATGACTACACAACTAAAGAGCCAAACTGAACTGCACGCTGCTTTGAACCGCCAGACCGCGAACTGGTTCCTGCTTGGGGTAAAGCTTCATCATTATCACTGGTATGTTAGCGGATCCCAATTCTTCACGCTGCATGAGAAGTTTGAAGAACTCTACAATGAAGCTGCTGGTTATGCAGATGATTTGGCTGAGCGCCTGCTTGCTATTGGTGGACAACCTGCCTCCTCTATGAAACAATATCTGGAGCTTTCCGATTTACAGGAAGCTCGTGGCGGCGAAGATGCCAAGGGTATGGTAATGGAGCTGGTTAGAGACTTTACAACTGTTTCTAAAGAACTGCAGGCTGCGATTGCTACTGCAGAAGAACTGGCTGATCAACCCACTGCGGATCTGCTGATTGGTATTAGAAGCAGCATTGAGAAACATGCTTGGATGTTGAATGCTTTTATCGCCTAAGACAACATTCTTATAAAGGATAGAACCACAAAGAGCGCCTGCGTATAGGATACGCATGGCGCTCTTTGTTTTGTTGTTTTACTACTGAACACAACTATTTAATAAACACACCCCCGAAGGGAACTACCTCGCGTAGAAATCGTTTAACAATTCCATCATCGTTGTTATCTCTTTCGAATCGGCGGTTCTGACGTCCTGCCTGAAACAGCACAGGCCCGTGACCTGTCATCTTCCAGTGATAGCTCATATGCTGGCTAGCCAAATGGTTGCCGTAAACGGTGAGCTCCAGCTTGGCATTCTCAGGGTAGGCAATAATGCTGCCTGCATCGACATAAAGGGGGTTGGTCGGGTGCAGTACAGCTTCACAGACCGTACCCTCCGTCAGTATGCCAATCATGCCATTGCCCGAGAATTTCACTTTTACAATGTCCCGTGTAACGAGCACATTCTTCATGCTTAGCACTCGGGTCTCCAGTGTAATACCTATACTGTAGAAGAAGAGATGCTTAAAGTCGTACAGCAGATCGCTTTTGCCATCGAGCTGCAGGATTTTTATGCGATAGCCTGGTGGAAGGGCGGCGACGAAATGGCAAGGACCTGCCATATCGGAACGAATCAACTTTCGCTTGCGGTATATGCCCTTCACATCCATAAATCTGTCCGCTCGTCCTGAGGAAGGACCTTGATAAGCGATAATTTGTTGTGGATGGAGTACATGAACCTCTTCCTTCTCCTCAAGGGAGAAGGCTACGGCTTGTCCGCTTCCACTGTCGCTTTCATCTTGGATATCGATGTTCATAGTTCATCTCCCTCATGCTGTGACTGTGATCTTCAATGAATACATAAGACTAACGCAGACGGTCGCCTTTTCGCGAACGGTAAAGCATGCTGAAACGAATAAAACGGATCAGTATAAAATAACCTAGGATTAGTCCAATCCCTGTAAAAATAGTCACTTTGATTTTATGATAATATTCTTCGCGTGCCGTCCGGTCATTTTTTAATTCATCAACCATCTGCGTTAGTTGGCGATTCTGCTCTTGTAGGCTTTCGTTCTGTATCCGGTAAGCTTCTATCTCCTGCGTGGTATTTGCGAGCTTATCCTTTGCCTGCTGAAGCTCTTCAGCGGTTTGCTGAAAACCTTCCTTTAATTCATTCACTTCGTTTGGCAGCTCGGAGAAATTTTTAACTCCATTATAGATATCACTGAATATATTAGCTTTTGCTACAGGAGCTGGCAGGCATACAGTAAGCGTCAGCAAGAACAGGAGCGAATATAACAGCTGTAGATATGCTCGGGATTTATGTTGCTTCATCTATATAATCACCACCCAAATTAGGCTTGTAGTTCTTTTATTTTAACACAGCTTGACAGCTTCTGACAGCGTACGCCATGGGACTGGTAATGCTTATAATGAAAGTAATTTTTACCTCCTTAAGGTTTTCGTTTACTCTTTATTAAACACGATCAGTCCGTGATTATCTCGATTGAGAAGAGGTACTATTTATCGTATACTTTGGACGAAAGGGGCTGCTGTCGATTGAACAAATGGATTAAAACAATATTGCTTCTGATCGGATCTGCTTTTTTGACTAGATTGATCCCATTTTCATCTTTGTTTCGGAATTTAGACACGATGATTCATGAATTTGGTCATGCTCTGATGACCTTACTACTGTCGGGTAGTGTGCTGAGGATTGAATTATACGCAGATCATAGCGGTGTAACCTATTCAGCTATTCAAGAAGGGGGCAAGGCAATATTAGTTTCCCTCTCGGGTTATTTGCTAGCCTCCTTATTTGCACTTCTGCTCTTCTATTTATACAGTAAGGGACGCCATGATTGGGGCCTTATCTTAGCTACGGGTGTGGCGTTGATTATGCTCCTGCTATACGTGCGAGGAAGCTTTGGCATGATGTGGTTGGGCGGATTTATTGCGCTAAATATTCTAATGCTGGTGGTTTGGAAGAAGGCCAGCAAATATTATTATTTGTTATTGGCCTTTTTAACCTTGGAGGAGTCTGTAATGGGAAGTTTATTTCTGGTATACGCGGCTGCTGTATCACCGTCCCGTGCAGGAGATGCCAGCAATCTGGCAAGAATGACTCCCATACCCGCTATATTTTGGGCTACACTGTTTTTTATATTTTCTCTGTTGTGTGCCAAATGGGCACTGGGACTATTTTTCAAGCGAGAGCGAATGCAGACTAAATTAGGGAGTCGATGAGAAAAAAACATAAAATTTTCGTCATAAATAGACAAAAGGAGTTGTTTTTACAAGAGTCAGTCTACTAAGCATGTAGAATGACTCTTTTTTTGTCGATAATATAGAACCGAACATACATTCCATGACATGGAGTTGTCCGCCATTATTGGTACATTAATAGAAGACCCAAAAAAAGAAAGAGGTGGAAATAATGATAGAAAGTATTCATCCCGTATTCACATGGAGTCAAAATCGTATTTTTGCAGGCGGCAATCGTAATGTTATTTTGCTTGTCGAATGGAAAGGGAGTATACCTGCAGAGCACAGCCGACCCAGCAGTTATAAAGTGGTTGCGCGTGAAATTGAGCTGCGGGTTTGGCTTGAACCCCATGTAACTTTTAAGCGTTCGTATGGGTGTGAGTTTGAAGTCGGTGAAGGCAGATCGCTACTTCTTAAGCTTGGCAAAATAAAAACGGGGCAACGAAAGTTTATTGCTTTGGAATTCAATATCTCTACTACTATTGCAGGTAGATATGAAGCTCTTTCCTTACAGTGGAAATATAAAAAGCCAACCGTAGAGCGTGTTCAAGAGCTTCCAGTAAAGGTTCTTGAGCTAGAATACACGCATCATACTCAGGTTCTGAGTGAAACCTGCTGCTTTCACGTAGAGAAACATCTGGAATTGTTAAAAACAGCTGAAACGATTGAGGAGGCAACCACGTTGCAAAATGAAGGACAACATAGTCAAGCTCATGAAAAGCTTTGCCGTCACGCAGATAAATTACTATTACTAGCCGTGCGTTCTGGAGATCCTTTACTACTTAAAGAGGCCGAAATGTTGTATAAACAGATTGGATTCGAGTATCAGAAGCGGGGGAAAACTGCTACTGGAAATTGATATAGGACATACAACTAGAAGATGCATATTGACGAAAAAAGACCTATACATAAATTTGTTTTGTCAGCGGGTTCGGCGGAAAATAATCAGAAGAATTGTAATATAAAATGTGGTAACATAGTAAAAAAGTTCTATCACACTATTACTTTTTTTCATAAAATAATGGGTCTATTTAACCATAAATCAAGGGGAACTGAATATGACAGACCGATTAATCCGACTGATGCGCATTATTACACTTGTTCAAGCCAAGCCAGGGATATTAGCCCGTGAATTGGCGGAACGCTGCGGCAACAGCGAGAGAACGATATACCGGGATATGGACGCGCTTAGCGCCATGCATATTCCTATAACCCACCTTGGACATGGAAAAGGCTATGCTTTTATTGGCAATTTTGCACTTTATCCTTTGGATTGGTCGGAAGAAGAGGCGTCTGCGTTTTCGCAACTACGCTATATTATGGAAGATATTAAACCCGTTCTGCCTATCGATTTTGAAGGCGCTTATGAAAAAGTAGTTGCAGCTGAATACAAGCGAAAGGCGGAGCGGGAAGAAACGATAGAACGTGCAAGAAGAGAAGCAGGTACAAGCTGGTTGGAAAGAAGCGGTGCACAGATGGAGCATCAATCTTTTTTAACACCTATATTGGAGGCTTTATTAAAGCAGAGGAGTATTCAAGCGAATTATTGTGAGAATGCAGTGGAGGAGAAAGAAATAACCATCGATCCTTATTGTTTAGTCCCACTGGAAAATCGTTATCATCTCATTGGATTTTGCCATCATCAGGGTGTTATTCGTACATATCATATCAACGATTTTTCAAACGTGAAGCCACTAAACCGCTGCTTCTCAAAGGAATCATTTGATTTGCAAGCTTTTATGAAGCAAAAATGGTCACTTGACCGCGACAGTTTGCAGGTAGAGTTTAAAGTGAAATTTTCGGAGCGAATCATGGAAGGGCTTAAGAGAGAGGATCTGCCCTATAAGCCGAATAAAGTAGACCGTCAAGCTCGGTGTTGTTATTTTAAAGTCGCGTTGGAACAAGATATTGCGTTTGTCCGCTGGATTAAGAGATTCGAAGAGGATGCTGAAATCATAGAGCCGTTATATTATCGTGAAGTGCTCAGGCAGCAGTTGGAGAAATGGATATCACAATATAAATAAGATGGATTCTCACCTTCAAATGAAATATTCGTTTACATATATTGTTACAAATCAAAAATTATAGAATATTTCTCTTGTTTGGTGAGTCTTTTTATAATATCATCATACATTAAATAACATAATTATAATTTATAGGGTTATTTTTATCCTCGAATTTGACCTTTGTTCAATTTTATATAGAAGAAAAGTATTCTTAAGATTCATTTGATTCTTAAAAATGAATATATTAATCCGGGTGAGGTTTCTGGGGGAGTGGATTATCCATTATGTTGAATGTACTGGGCTTTAACGTGAAGAATTAATATCATTCGTGTTAGGTGTCTTTGCAGCCCTATTTAGGGGTGTCAGAGGCATCTTTTTTGTGTGCAAAAAGCCAAAATCATCGTTGTATATTGTCTAATTATAACAATATATAACTAAACATATCCAAACACAACTGTAGTTGTAGAAAAACGAAAAACTGTATGCTAGAATAGCATCTAAATATATACATACGAAATTGGGAGGAATGGAAATGTTTAAGAAATGGACACTCTCCGTGATGGGGATATTGGCAATCCTTCTGGTTGTGAATTTATCTGCAGGTTCAGGTGTAGAGGTGCAAGCAGCCACCAAGAAGACCGAAATTATTGTTTCCGCAGCGGCTAGTTTGCAAGACAGCCTGGATAAGATTGCTCTCCTTTATGAAAAGAAACATCCCGATATTGATTTGGTTTTTAATTATGCAGCATCCGGCACTCTGCAAAAGCAGATTGAGCAAGGGGCCCCGGCGGACCTGTTCTTCTCTGCAGGTGATAAACAGATGAATGCACTGGTGGAAGGTGGACTTATCTCCGATCATAAGGTTCTGCTTAAGAATCAATTGGTTGTAGTTGTACCCTCAGATTCAAAGGTCAAATTAACTACGATTACTCAGCTTACGGATAAAGCTTTTAAGAAGGTGGCAGTGGGACAGCCTGAATCTGTGCCGGCGGGTCAATATGCTCAGCAATCGCTGGCAGCGAAAAAGGTATGGGATCCGCTGCAAAGTAAACTCGTATTCGCCAAGGATGTACGTCAGGTTCTCTCTTATGTAGAAACAGGAAATGCCGATGCCGGTTTTGTCTATAAGACAGATGCGCTTACTTCAAAGAAAACTAAAATCGCTTTGACGGTCGGTCCACATGTACACAAAGCCATTAATTATCCGGCAGGCATCGTGAAGAGCTCGAAGAATCAAAAGGCAGCTAAGGAGTTGTATAGTTACCTTCAGAGCAAGGAAGCTAATGATATCTTTGTAAGTTATGGCTTCCTGCTTCCTTAAATAGAAATTACGAGTAGAAGCGGGTGGAATAAGGTTGGAAATAAACTGGACTGATTTCTTCGCCCCGGTATGGCTTTCCGTAAAAATATCTGTGATTACCAGCATTATTGTATTCATTTTGGCCACAGCTGCTGCGAAGGCCATGGCAGGCCGGAAGTTTCCCGGCCACAGCTTGGTAGAGACTATAATGCTGCTTCCGCTCGTTTTGCCGCCGACGGTCGTAGGATTTGTGCTTTTAGTTATTTTAGGCCGACGAAGCTGGATCGGCAGATGGTATGAACAGATGACGGAGCAGACGATCCTGTTCACATGGGGGGCAGCTGTTATCGCTGCTGTAGTTGTAGCTTTTCCACTCGTATATCGCACAGTGAAGGCGGGTTTCGAAGGGATAGAAGCAGATCTTGAAGATGCAGCGCGGGCACAAGGGGCAAGTGAACTGCAGGTACTGCGCTATGTCACGCTGCCGCTTGCGGGCCGGTCGCTGGCAGCCGGTTATGTTCTTGGCTTTGCCCGCGGTCTTGGGGAGTTTGGCGCTACCATCATGGTAGCTGGCAATATTCCGGGCCGTACGCAAACCTTACCCACAGCGATCTATGTTGCGGTAGATGGAGGCAATATGACGCTCGCGTGGATGTGGGTATGCTCAATTATTGTTATTTCAGCCGCTATGCTGATGTTTGTGAATCGGCGTTCTTAAAAAACACCAGACAGCGATTCTCCGGTTATGGGAGAGTTGCTGTCTGGTGTTTTGGGTTTGAAGCGGGCGGTTGAGCAGATGCTGAGCAAGTGGAAACCCGGCGACTTTGATGCAGCTTTTAGCGCCGCCAAATTTTGATGGAGTCTGTGAGTTAACTGCATTCTATACAGTTATTCGGTCTGCATAAGGGAACGTTCTAACTTTAATTGTATTCTATACAACTAAAACGCGAAAAATCACCTATGAGGTAGTAAATCAAAAGAAATAGGTGTACCAAATACAGTTATATCTAATTTGCTAGTTGTTCGAAGTAATATAGTTGTACGAAATACAGTTAAACGCTTCTGCAGATTGCTTCCTTCTTCTGTCTGCGACCATTAAGTCTCATAAATAATCGTCCCAGTTTCCGTGAGATCATATCCGTGAATGGATCCAAGCTCACTCTGGAAGGCTGGTGAACGCAAAATATCAATCACGGCAGCGATCCATTGCTCATGCTCCGGTTTTTTTATCATCACCAGGTCGTAGCACTCCTGAATCATAGGAATAAAATCAACGCCGTCGACAATCTTGGCGGCTTTCTCGGTGCCGATGGCTACATCAGCTTCTCTCCGGGCCACTTTACCGGCAACTGCCAAATGGCTGTTCTCCTCGTTCATATAGCCTGATAGGCTGGCTGCTGGAATGCCATGCAATCGAAGCTGTTCATCCAATAATACGCGTGCACCTGAGCCTCGTTCTCTATTGATCAGCGTGAGTCCATCCTGCTCTAAGTGAGACCATTCCTGAATACCTCTGGGATTCCCTTTTTGTACGTATAAACCAGCACTTCGGGTTAGCAGGCGAACTACAACATAAGAACATCCGACGAGTATTTTACGGATATAGGGTAGGTTGTATTCTCCAGTATCCCCGTCGAGTAAATGTGTGCTGACAATGTCCGATTCCCCTTTATACATGGCAATCAGGCTGTCTAGACTTCCGGCATAAGAACGAAGAGGACGTTCAGTAGGCAGAGCCCGTTCTAAATAGGTAGCTAGAATATCCAGTGACATATCCTGACCTGTAATCACCAAGCTGTGTCCTACAGCTTTAAGGTGAGGAGATTGTGCTGGCATTTGAGCTGGATTTGTACCGGAAAAGGCCAAGGGGATTGCTGGTGGAGTCTGGCCCATTATAGTAGTAGGGTTAGCGGTAGACACCCCACTCCGTGTATTTTGTTTGTAGGCTTCTAAATCGGATTGATCCACGCGCATTTGTTTTCCTACACGGTAGGAGGGGAGCTCCCCTTTTTTAATTAGATCATATACTTTTAATTTTGATATTTTTAATAAGCGGGCAATTTCCTCTGTCGTATAGGATGTATTATCGGACATCACAAAAGCCTCCAGAACTTCATATTAGGACAAGACTACCCTATTTTGAAGTCCTGTGCAATTAGGCTATTGTTGTTTCCCAGCCTGCTGTGTACTGGATAATTTGATCAACTCAGAGACAGTGACAAATCGAAAGCCTTTTTTTTCTAATTCGGGCAAAATAATTTTAAGCGCTTCTCTAGTTTGTGACTGCCCGTGCACATGATCATGAAACAGAACGATGTCTCCATTACGTGCATTTCGAATGACCTTGTTCGAAATACTGTATACCCCTGGGCGATTCCAGTCACGTGTATCTTGATGCCAGGACCATAATATTGGCTTCAAGCCCATATTGTTAGACAGATCTACTAAGGTCTCGTCATACATGCCGCCTGGTGGTCTGAACAGTGAACTATGTTTACCGGAGACTTTTATAATCTCTTCTTCGGTCAATTTTAGCTCCTGCTCAAATTGGGCTTCATTAATAGGTCTTTTAAAATAAACGTGATTGTAGGTATGGTTAGCTAATTCATGCCCCTCAGCAATCACTCGTTTCGCTACCTCTGGATAGGCTGCAATTCTTTTTCCTATCGCAAAAAAGGTGCATTTCGCATGGTATTGATTCAATACCTTTAAGATTTGATCGGTTTCAGTAGGGTCAGGACCGTCATCGAACGTCAATGCAATCACTTTTTGGTTAGTATGTACTTCCCAAATCATGTCTCCTCTTTTTTCGTAGTAGTCGCGGTTTTTGCTTGGACTGCCTAGAGCAGAGTTCGTGAAGCATAAAAAGAGTGTAAGGGTGATCATCATAATTTTGCTGCGAGTTTTCATCATTTCACCTGTTTTTTTTATTTTAGAGTGCTCCTTTTGGGGGTCGGTATATTCATAGTTTAAGTTTTGTATAGACAACCAGTCTTTTTTTGTGCTCTTTCTTCTTTCTACTATCCTTCATGTACAGGTTATGAGATTCCTTTTGGCTTCTGATGATTACATAGTTATCGACATGCCCGTTTATAATTAAATTAGCTTTTGTATTTTGATGTGAAAATAGTTATGAAAATGCCTTATAATGAAGTACTATATACAGACATTTGGTTAGGGGTGGGAATATGACACTTATTGAAAAAAGAGAACACCGGCAATATCCGGAGATTACCCGCCTTGAAACGTCGAGAGCTGCTTATGAGCGTGATTATTCACGCCTGATTCATTCGCCTACTTTCCGTAGGCTACAAGGTAAATCACAAGTATTCGGAGCAGGGACGGGTGATTATTACCGTACGCGTCTGACTCACTCACTTGAAGTTGCGCAGATTGCCCGTGAGGCGGCGAAAAGTCTGCTGCGATCGTATCCAGAAGTGGAAACCACTAAGGCGGAGAATCCGGGTCTTGTTATCGATCCAGAGGTAGTGGAATGCGCAGCTATCGCTCATGATTTTGGCCATCCTCCCTTTGGACATAAAGGGGAAGAAGTGCTGGATAATATTTTGGAACAGCTTATTGAAAAGAAAACTAACGAAGCTGCGCTGCAATCAGGCGCAACGGGTGTGGATCGGCTGCTGATCCATGAGCAGATGAAGCAACGTTATGAGCATTTCGAAGGCAATGCCCACAATTATCGGCTGATTATGTTTCTGGAGAAGCGTGAAAATATTGATGGCCTAAATCTGTCGGATGCTGTGCTGCTAGGCATAAATAAGTATCCTTTTCCCGGCACCTCGCTGAAGAAGGGGATGTACCTGCACGAATGGGGATATATTTCGGAGATCCGCAAAGAGTGGGGAATACCAGCAGGTAAGAAAACGTTGGAGGCTCAGCTTATGGACCTTTGTGACGATATCGCTTATTCTGCACATGATCTGGAGGATGGGATTAAAGCCGGAAAGATTGAAGTGCATGAACACTTTATGCATGATTCTTATATCCAACGGTTAATCGTGGAGAAAATCACCACGCTCGAGGATTTCTTCTGGAAGGGCTGGGAAGAGGAAGGCATTCGCGCGAAGGTCGAGGAAGTGCTCAGTTCATTTCTTCGGGTTTGGAAGGAAAAAATGCCAACCTGTGAAAACGACTATTCCCGCACTCGACGTGAAGTTAAGGCTTATTGGGTAAGTACCTTTGTCGCAAGCTTGGGAGTGATCCAAGATGGAGACTGGAAGAAGGTCACCTTTATAAAGGAAGGAAAAGAAGATGAAGATATGCTGCGGACCGTCAGTGTGTTGAAAAGCTTCGCATGGGTCACTATGATCCGTGATTTGCGTGTGCAGCGGCTGCAGAAACGTAGTGAGTGGATTTTGCGCCGACTATGGGGAGCATTTCTGGATCCACAGACCTCTAAAGCCATTATTCCATCGGATTGGCTGCAGCGCTTTGAGAAAGATCAGAAGAAGGCAAAGCCGATTTGGACTTGGGAGCATATGGTGATTGATTATATCGCAGGGATGACTGATGCTTTTGCAGAGAAAATATATAATGAGCTGTACGGACTGAAAGTCGGCTCGATTTATGATTTGGATTAGAGGCTCTTAGACAAGTAGCCCCTGCTGTTCATTTAGATCATCTAAATGAACAGCAGGGGCTATTTTTATAAGGATTATTGATTTAAATACCACTCATATGCAGTTTTTTCAAGATTAACCACAAATTCTTCTTTCCCGTCTATATAAGCTCCAATATCCTCTGGGAATTGTTTGGCAAGAGTATCTTTTAAATCTCCGTACTGTTTAACCGCCTCCGGATGTGATCGAAGGTAGTCTCTTACAGCCAGATGACGACCGATATCTATCTTATTATCCATTTGGAAGACATGAACATGATGGGTTCTGCTATTTCCGCCTTTTCTGAAATATCTTCTGCCACTGATACCGAACTCACCCATACATTCATAACCAAGTGCTGTCATTTGCTGGTTGAACTCATCTACAGCTTCGATATTTCGTACTACTGGCATTATATCTATGATTGGTTTCGCTTTGAGTCCGGGAACAGAAGTGCTGCCGATATGGTGAATATCAACGAGGGCATCAGCAAAGATATCTTTAATCTTCTGAGCTTCTTCGTTGAACATTAGACTCCATTGTTCGTTAAATTCTGTGACCGTGACCTTCATTGCACTAACCCTCTCTTTATGGATAACTTTGGATTTTCTTATTATAGAACAGATGTTCCTGTTTTGTAAAGCTTATTATTAATATTGCCGGTCATAATCAACAAGGTTTAGAGAAGGCGTGCCTGATGATAAGTAAGACTTCACATTTTCGGTAAAAATATTAACGATCCGGTCAGCATATTGATCTGTAATTCCAGCGGAGTGTGGAGTGATGATAACCTGCTCCATAGACCAAAGCGGATGATCCTGCGGAAGGGGTTCGGTCTCAAAAACATCCAACCCAGCGCCACGGAGTTGTCCGCGATTCAATGCGTCGATCAGCGCCTCTGTATCGGTAGTTGCGCCCCGGCCAATGTTAATGTAATAGGAGCCTTCTTTAAACGCGGAGAAGCTGGTGGCATTAAATAAATGCTTGGTCTCATCGGTAATAGGAAGGGTATTGATGATGAAATCGCCTTGACTTACAGCTTCGGATAAACGATCTGTTGTATAGATTTGATCAAAGTCTGCGACTGGCTTACCGGAACGGCTGACACCGATAGTCTTCATCCGGAAGGCTTTAGCAATTCTGGCGGTTTCACTGCCGATCGCTCCAGTTCCAGCTATTACGGCTGTTTTACCGAACAGCTCGCTTTCACTGCCATCAGATTTCCAAATCCGGTTCTGCTGATTGCGTACAGCTGTATGCAAATTACGGGTGAAGAGAAGTATGAACCCGAAGATTACCGCAGAAATAGGTTCGGCATGAACCCCGCTCCCACTGGTGAGCAGGATTCCTTGTTGCTTAAGACGATCGAGTGGAAGCTTCTCAATACCAGCAGACCAGGACTGAACCCAGCGAAGGGAGGACTCGGGGCGAAGGAGTGTATCCGAAATACCTTTTGCCCAGCCAATTACAATTTCTGCTTCTGCAAGCAGCTGCAAATCCGGATTTTTTGCGTCTCCTTGTGTAAATGTATAGCCTGGGGCAGCCGCTTTGATCCTTTCCTGCTGCTGAGATGTAAGTGGTTGTAGACATACTATAGACTTAGTCATGATGTGTTCCTCCTACTTTGTGGTTTAATGGATATGGATCATGTTATAGGTTAAGAATACCAAATCTATTGGAGAAGGTGAAATTGACCATGGATGCTAAAGCATCAGAGAACGAATCAGAACGGCTTTTTTTAGCTGTGAAATTACCTTCTGAGCTGCAAGAAATAGTGGCGCAGGCATGTTCAAAGCTATCTGAAAATTTTGATTTTGCTAAATGGACAAATCCGCAAGATTATCATATTACCCTGCAATTTTTAGGAGATACCCCAAAGGCCAAAATTCCAGATTTAGTGAAATCCTTGAGGAAGACTGCGGGGCAAGGCAGACCCTTCAATCTCTCTTTGGACAAATGGGACACATTTGGTCTTCCAGCTTCCCCAAGAGTCCTGTGGATAGGGGTTTCCGGCGAAATAGAGGCATTAAATCAATTAGCTGCCAGAGTGCATTCAGCGACGTTTCCACTAGGTTTTTCAGGCGAATCCAGGGCCTATAAACCGCATCTTACCGTGGCTCGAAAGTACCGGGGAAAAAATTCATATGATGATAAATTGCTGGAAAATTTACTGAAATTGGATGATGATTGGAACCTAAAAAACTATCAGAGAGACTGGACGATTGATAGTTTTGTGTTGTATGCTACCAGAATGTATGCCATTCCTATGTATGAAATTATTGAAAAGTTTACAGTTTAAAATCGATAATAAAGTTTTCAAAGCTTCCGTTTTCGGTTACATACAATAGGAATGTGCCGTGAAATAGGAGGAATATCATGTTAATTTTTAAACAAAACCGCTATATTGCGTTGCTCGTTGGCGTTATACTAGTGTGTTTCTCTGCCATAAGCTTATTGCAACCCGAACAAGTTGCGGAAGGGAAGGTGGACAGGGTGCAGATGGATAAGTTGCAATCCACTAGCCGTGCATCCGTACTTTCTCTATTGCAAGATGAATCGAAGTCTAGTATAACGAGTAGCATTACGAGGGGCATTACTGAAGTTACACAAGCCAATAAGCTTAATAACACATTCAGTCTTTTAAGTTCCGCTTGGAAACCGGCGAAGGGTGTGGAATGGCTTAGTGTAAAAAAATTAAAACAAAAAAACACAAAAAACACATCGAACGTTTCCATTATTCGGGTGAAGGCTGATGTAGTACAATCCAAGCCAGCTGCGCAAAAAGCGTCGCAATTGGCGGAAACAGCAACAAAGAGTAGTCAGGCGACAGCGAAGACAGTCTCGGCTTCTCAGAAACATCCCCTCACAACATTGTACTTCTCTCGGACAGAGCTATTAAGCCAGGAGCAGCAAAGTAAAGCAACCCGGCGCTACGCTGTATCCGAAGAAGAACTGCTTCTGCTACAAAAAATTGTAATGGCAGAGGCGGAAGGTGAACCGTACAAGGGCAAGGTGGCAGTTGCCAACGTTGTTCTGAATAGGCTGCGGTCAGCCAATTTCCCCGACACGATATATAAGGTTATTTATCAGAAGAGCCAGTTCAGCCCTGTAGCTAACGGGCGTCTTAACCGTGTGAAGCCTAACGATGATAGTATAAAAGCGGTGAATGCTGCACTCTCCGGAGTAAAGGAAGTTCCCGACAATACTTACTTTTTCTTGTCGCTAAAACTTGCACAGGATCTGACCGTACATCATACACAGACTTATGTTAAAACCATTGGCAATCATACTTTTTATAAATAAATTTGGTGGATCTGTGAACCTCAGCGCTATATAGGGTAAACTAAACTATATGAATCTGGAGGTGGAAGATAACCATGAAAATCACTTATTATGGACATTCAGCTCTGCTGGTAGAGACGGGGAACGTGAAGGTTATTATTGACCCTTTTTTGTCAGGCAATCCGAACTCCGGTATTTCACCTGCCAATATTTCAGTTGATGCCGTTCTGCTTACTCACGGCCACTCTGACCATTTTGGAGATGCTGTCGAAATTGCCAAGCAGAATGATTGTCCGATCTTTGCGGTGTTTGAGCTTGCCGAATATTGCCGGATGAAAGGTGCACAAGTAAAGCACATGAATATAGGTGGTAGTCATACCTATGCCGGGATGACTGTGAAATTTACGCAGGCATTTCATTCCTCATCCATTCAGGAGGGCGACTCTTGGATTTATGCTGGACAACCCGCGGGGATTTTGTTGACGATTGAGGGCAAGACGATTTTCCATGCGGGGGATACCGCGCTATTCAGCGATCTGCGCCTCATTGGAGAAAGGAACGCGATTGCCTTGGCAGCTCTGCCTATAGGCGATATGCTAACCATGGGACCGGATGACGCCTTGCTGGCCGCACGCTGGCTGCGGGCGGATAAGGTGATCCCGCTACATTACAATACATTTCCGGATATTGCTCAGGATGGAGCTGATTTCTGCGATCGCCTGCATCAAGAGGGAGTGGAAGGTTTCCCGCTTAAAGCTGGTGAGAGTGTAGAAATTTAAACCAATCCGATTTATATTAAAAAAAGCAGGTAGCCGGGGGAAATTCCCTGACTACCTGCTTATTCTTTAAGGTGTAATACATACAGGTTCTTCATTACGTGCTTGCGCTCTAGAGCCTCTGATTTCAGTTGCCTCGCTTACGGGGTTACCTAACATCTTCAGAACAGTAGTCGCACAGCTTTGCGGTTGATGTTTATCTGGAGCGAGACGTCGTCTGCGTTGCTCTTCCAGAACTGAATATTCACGAAGCATCATAGTGAACCATTTGTTCACTACTTCCGAGTCGAGCACCTCTGCCAGCCCAAGCTCTACGAAATATTGGCAGTTTTTCTCTTCCTGACCTGGAATAGCTTTATAGAAAAGCATCGGAATTCCTTTGGCCTGACCTTCTGTGCAGGTCATCCCTCCAGGCTTCGTGATCAGCAGGTCTGAGGCATCCATCAATTTATTGATTTCACTGCTATATCCCAGAATTTTAACATTGGGATGATTAAGCAGTGGATTGGACTTCATTTTGGCGATTAGCTTCTCATTGCTGCCCATACAGAAGACGAGCTGAATATCATCCATTCTGGCGGTGAGGGAATGCATAATCTCTTTGCCGAACATTAACCCCCAGCCTCCACCCATAATGAGTACGGTTGGGATATCAGCCAATCCCAGTTCCTTGCGCAGCAGCGTCTTGTTGGAGCGTTCCCAGAACTTTGGATGCACTGGGATGCCAGTGACGGTTACTAGCTCTGGAGCGATCCCACGGCCTGTCAGAATGGATTTGACGCGTGGGGTAGATACGAGATAACGATTGACCTCGGAATTTACCCAGCTCCCATGTGCATCATAATCTGTAATTAATGTATACAGAGGCACATTTAATCCACGACGCTTTAGTCTGGAAATGACCGCAGCCGGAATGGGATGAGTGCAGATAATCAAATCAGGCTTTAGCTGTTCGATCACCTGTGAAGCATGTGTATAAAAAATCCGGTGAAGCGCCATTTTAGTCAACGGGTTCAATGATTTATGATATTGTGTCTTATACATCATGCCGACCAGCTTAGGCTGGCTGCTAACTGTTTTGCGGTAAGCGGAAAGAATCCAAGGGGCGACCGTCGGGTTAAGAAATTTCCCCAGCTCGATGACTCGGCACTGGACATCCGGATTCAGCAGCTTTATTCCTTCGGCCAGAGCATAGGCTGCTCCTGTGTGGCCCGTACCGAAGCCTTCCGAAAACAGCAGTACTCTTTTCTTTCGCATAAGTTCACCTGCTACTTTCCTTTTCTATAGAAATGCTTTCCTTCTTCTAATTATACTAGGAAATCTATACTATACTCACATTATACAAGTAAGACGTAAATAGAAAGTTAAAACCCTGCAATAAATAAAAAAATAAAAGGTTCGCCCAAAGTATTGCAAACTAGAAAACAACATGATAAAGTAGTGAATGACCAATTGACCGGATTAGTAAAGTGGTCAGAAGTCAGCGGGAACGATATTTTCTGGAGAAAGGAAGTGTGCACAGGTGGCAGTGGTGGATCGAAGACAGCAGGTGCTTCAGGCCGCAGCGAAATCTTTTTCATTATTTGGCTATAAGGCAACTACAATGGATCAGGTTGCTAAGATTGCAAATGTCGGTAAGGGAACCATCTACACCTTTTTTACAAACAAAGAGCAATTGTTTGACGAGATCCTGCGCGATATGATGATGGAAATGAAGACGATAGCTGAACGGGAGATCAGGCGAGACAGACCTTTCTTTGATAACTTGCATCGTGTGCTGGATGCTCTGCTTGAGTTTCGAAGTGAGCAGGAGCTATTCATAAAACTTTCCCAGGAGAATCGCGAATTCGGTACGCCGCAGGCTGGAGAAGGACTCGAGAAGATCGAGAACGTAGTTTTAGAATATTTAGAACGGGAGGTGCAACAAGCGCTCCAACAGGGAGAAATCAAACCTTGCGATCCCAAAATCGTCTCGGTAGTCATGTTCAGATTATATATTGTATTGACTGCTGAACTGAATAAAACACATACTCCCTTGGACAAGGAACAGATCAAGATGTATTTTCATTTGTTTCTCGCCGAAGGATTGGCACAGTAAGGGTTGATTCAGGATAGGGATGGCGTTCTCAGCATCACTCGATTCGCTTTCCCTTAACAATTCTCAAGATGATTAGGCATTGAAGAAGAGCCGCAAGGCATTTTTTTATACCCTGAATTGACCGAATGGGGAAAACAGTCACTTAGTGTTACGTAATATTTCGCAAACAAAGCATTTTAAAGAGAGCATAAGCTCATAAGGAGAGAACCAGAATGAAATCATTATCCGTATTTACCAAGGATCTTGGCGCAGCCCTTAGAAATCCGAAGGTGCTGATTCCAATGATTGCTATCCTATTTATTCCGGTGATGTACAGCGGATTCTTCCTGAAGGCATTCTGGGATCCGTATGGCAAGATGAATGAACTTCCGGTTGCTGTGGTCAACCAGGATGTCGGCGCTAATTATGAAGGCAAGCAACTACAAGCCGGTAATGATCTTATAGAAGAGTTGAAGGTAACCGACGGCTTCCAGTGGAACTTCGTTTCCCTTGAAGAAGCGGAAGCAGGAATGAAGGACAATACTTATTATATGTCGATCATTGTTCCGGAAGACTTTTCTGCTAAAGCTACTACTCTTATGGATGATGAACCACAGCCGGCAAAAATTATTTATGAGCCAAATGAAGGTTATAACTTCTTGGCTGGTCAGATCGGTGGTACGGCTGTAGCAGAAATTAAAAATAAAGTATCTGCTAAAGTAACAGAAGCTTATGTGGAGTCTGTATTCAATCAGATTACAGAAGTATCTGATGGATTGGGCGAAGCCGGAGATGGTGCTTCCAAGATCGCTGATGGCGCTGGTAAGCTAGATGACGGAGCCTTGAAGCTGAAAGATAATCTACTTGTACTGACAGATGGTACAGGTAAACTTCAAAATGGTGTAGAACCCCTTACACAAGGTGTGACTGATTTGAATGCAGGTGCTACGGCGCTTAAAACAGGATCAACCACGTTGGCAAGCGGATTGCAACAATTGTCTACTGCACATACGCAACTTCAAGACGGTGTTGCCCAAAGTTCTGCCGGCAGTAAACAGCTTAGTGACGGCTTGAAACAAGCTGTAACAGGTGCTACACAGCTTCAGGCGGGAACACAGTCTGCTGTGGATGGTACTTCTAAACTACAAGCAGGAACACAATCTTTAGTTGATGGCAGCGCGAAGCTGGAAGCGGGCTTAACTTCTTCCGTAGATGGCAGCGCGAAACTGGAAGCGGGTTTGCAAGCTTCCGCCGCAGGCAGCACGAAGGTAACTGAGGGTGCTAAAGCGGTAGCTCAAGGATTGGAGCAATTGGCACAGGCTAGTCCTGAGCTGGCACAAAATCCAGCGGTACAGAAGCTGCTGGCAGCTAGTGCAGCCGTGGCACAAGGCAGTGAGCAACTGCAACAAAGCCAAGAGCAGCTGGCACAGGGTGCTACTGCACTCCACAGTGGGCAAGAGCAACTGGCACAAGGTGCAACTCAACTGCACTCGGGGTCACAGCAGTTAGCTGCTGGTGTAACTCAGTTGCATGATGGAGCTAAGCAATTAAATGCTGGTAGCACACAGCTGTTGACAGGACAACAAAAACTGGCACAAGGCGCATCTGCACTTGTAGCTGGTGGCGATAAGCTGAATGCAGGAATGCAACAATTTGGTGCGAAGCTTAAAGAAGCTGCAGCTGGAGGCAGCAAGCTGGCTGAAGGCGGTAAAGCACTTGGTGATGGTACCTCAAAACTGCTTAGCGGTGTAGGCGAACTAGGTTCCGGTATCAGTGCGGTAGCAGATGGTTCGAAAAAACTGGCTGATGGCGCAGGCGAGCTGAAAGATGGTATGGATGATCTGAAATCTGGATCAACAGAACTGGCAACTAAGCTTGGCGATGCTGCTGAAAAAACAGGCAGTGTGAACAAAACAGATGCAATGATGGAAATGTTCGCACAACCAGTTGTGGTTGAGGATAAAGTTGTGAATCATGTTCCGAACTATGGTACAGGTTTTGCTCCTTACTTCCTATCCCTTGGATTGTTTGTAGGTGCTTTGATTTCAACAATTGTTATTCCAATGCGTGATTCGGCTGTCCTTGGTGCTAGCCGTATGAACCGTTTCATCAGCCGTACGCTTACCTTCACAATCATGAGCTTCATCCAGTCTATGCTGGCTGCTGTGGTTGTATTGTACGGACTTGGACTGGAAGTACAAAGTAAACCGCTATTCTTCGTATTTACATTCTTAACAAGCTTAGTTTACACATGGGTAGTTCAAGCGATTGTTACTTGGATGGATCAACCGGGACGTTTCGTTGTTATCGTTATTCTTATTTTCCAATTAACAACTAGTGCCGGAACATTCCCACTTGAATTGATCCCTGACTGGATGAAATTCTTTAATCCACTGCTTCCAATGACTTACACAGTTAGTGGTCTCAAAGCAGTAATTTCTACAGGTGATTTCAGTGCAATGTGGGGAGATGTAGGTATCCTGGCAATCTTTGGTCTTGGATTCCTTGCTCTTACCTTCGCTTACTTCATGACACGTAGCCGTGAGAATGAAGTTGGAGTGAATAGTGAACAAGTTTTGACTGTATAAACTGATAAATTTTTTGAAAAAAAAGTATAAAAAAGCGTCTCCTCTGGGAGACGCTTTTTTTGATTTAAAATCATAAAAACCCTTTTTCTTGCAAACATAATAGAAGGAGTGAAAAATCTTGTAACGCTTTCATTGCATATGCACTTATGCGTTATTTATGTATAATTATGCAACATGAAGTTTTTTTAAACTTTTACTCGCTAAAGCTGTGATGCAAAAACAATTGTTAATCAGCATCATAAAAAAGTTTAAATTGCGCTGATGATACCTCGGTGATAAAATAATAGCACTAATCTGGATTGAATAATTATTAAGATTTTCATGTGAAAAATTTTCCTAACACATTGCATACTTTATAATAGAAAGGTTGCGTTCGATGAAACACACTGAACTGCCCGTAAAACAGGGCCTGTATGATCCCCAGTTCGAAAAAGATGCTTGCGGCATGGGATTTGTAGCTCATATTAAAGGCACACCGTCTCACAATATCGTAAGTAATGCTTTGACAATGCTCTTTAATATGGAGCATCGGGGAGGCCAAGG
Organism: Paenibacillus sp. FSL H7-0323; assembly: GCF_038002725.1. Taxonomy (NCBI): domain Bacteria; kingdom Bacillati; phylum Bacillota; class Bacilli; order Caryophanales; family Paenibacillaceae; genus Paenibacillus; species Paenibacillus sp. FSL H7-0323. The sequence goes on from NZ_JBBODB010000001.1 coordinate 6,065,186, forward strand.
TAGCGAACCCAACTCTGGTGACGGAGCAGGTATCATGCTTCAAATTCCGCACCGTTTCTTTGCAAGCGAAGCTCAGAAGCTAGGCTTTGCTTTGCCGGAACAAGGCAATTATGGCGTGGGCATGATCTTTTTATCTCATAACGAAGAAGTTCGGGCGCAGCATGAAGCTCTCTTAAGCAATATTATTGCTGAAGAAGGTCAAATAGTACTCGGCTATCGTGATGTGCCTACCTATGATGAAATGCTTGGCAAGACAGCGAAAGCTGCTAAGCCTTTTGTGCGTCAAGTATTTATCGGCCGCTCGGCTTCGGTCACGAATGAGTTGTCTTTTGAACGTAAGCTTTATGTAATCCGCAAACGTGCAGAGCTTGCCATTCGTTACGGTGGTGCAGAAGAGGATGAATCCTTCTATATTCCAAGCTTGTCGTGCCGTAAGATTGTATACAAAGGCATGCTGACTACAGAACAAGTCGGACAATTCTACCTGGATTTGCAGAACGAAGAGCTGGAATCAGCGATCGCGTTAGTTCACTCCCGTTTCAGCACGAACACCTTCCCAAGCTGGGAACGTGCGCATCCCTACCGCTTTATGATCCACAACGGTGAGATCAACACCTTGCGTGGTAATGTGAACTGGATGCATGCGCGCCAGTCATTGTTTAAGAGCGAAGTGTTTGGTGAAGATCTGAACAAGATCAAGCCTGTTATTAACCCGGATGGATCGGACACTGCAATGTTCGATAACACCTTTGAGTTTCTCTATTTGAGCGGACGATCCCTGCCACAGGTAGCCATGATGATGGTTCCTGAACCATGGAGCAATCATGATAGTATGGACGCTGATAAAAAAGCATTTTATGAATATCACAGTACTCTAATGGAGCCATGGGACGGGCCTGCTGCAATGGGCTTTACCGATGGGATACAAATCGGCGCTATTCTGGACCGTAACGGCCTGCGTCCTGCTCGTTATTATGTAACGAAAGACGATATGATTATTTTATCCTCAGAAGCCGGTGTACTGGACATTCCAGCAGAGGACATCTTATATAAAGACCGCCTGAAGCCTGGACGCATGCTGCTCGTGGATACGAAGGAAGGCCGCATTATCTCCGATGAGGAAGTTAAATCGGCTATCGCCTCTGAGAAGCCTTATCGCCAGTGGCTGGATGAGCATTTGATCAGTCTTGATGAGCTTCCGGATGCACCTGAACTGCCAAATCCTAAGCATGATAATGTACAACAGCTACAGCAGGCTTTCGGCTATACTTTTGAAGACTTGCGTAAGGTGCTTGAGCCAATGGCATCTACTGGTGCTGAAGCTGTCGGTTCCATGGGTTATGATGCTCCGCTCGCCGTATTTTCGGACCGCCCGCAACGTCTCTATAACTATTTCAAACAAATGTTTGCTCAGGTAACGAATCCACCCATCGATGCCATTCGTGAAGAGCTGGTGACATCCACAACGACTACGATTGGACCAGAGCGTAATTTGCTTAAACCGGAACCGGAAAGCTGCCGCCAGATCTCGCTGCAAACGCCAATTCTTTCGAACGAAGATTTTGCTAAGATTCGCCATGTTCGCCGTGCAGGCTTCAAATCGATGTCTATTCCAATTCTTTTCCCGGCTGAGCTTGGGGCAGAAGGATTACGCATCGCGCTTGAGCGCATGAACGAGGCTGCTGACCGTGTTATGGCTAAAGGGCATAACATTCTGATTCTGACTGACCGCGGTGTGGACAGTGAGAATGCTGCGATTCCAGCTCTGCTTGCGGTATCGAGTCTGCATCACCATTTGATCCGCCAAGGAACACGGACGAAAGTTAGTATTTTGCTGGAATCCGGTGAACCACGTGAAGTCCATCATTATGCGTTGCTGCTCGGTTATGGTGTGAGTGCAGTAAATCCTTATCTGGCTTTTGAAAGCTTGGATGACATGATCGGCCAAGGCTTATTGCGGGGAATCTCGCATGAAAAAGCAGTGAAGAACTATATTAAAGCTGCGACTAAGAGCGTAGTTAAGATTCTTTCCAAAATGGGAATTTCGACGATTCAATCTTACCGCGGTGCGCAGATTTTTGAAGCTGTGGGTCTGAACTCTGAGTTCGTGGATCGTTACTTTACTTGGACACCTTCCCGGATTGGGGGGATTGGCCTGGAGGAAGTGGCAACTGAGGCGCTTATCCATCATAACCGTGCTTTTACAGAAAAAGACGGAAATGATAAGGTGCTTGACTCCGGGGGCGATTATCAATGGCGTAATGATGGGGAAGAGCATCTATTCAATCCCCAGACGATTCATCTGCTTCAGCACTCTGTGCGTAGCGGGAATTATGATATGTACAAGAAATATGCTGCCCTTGTTCAAGGAGAAAGCGAGAAGCAATTGACGCTTCGTTCCTTGTTGCAATTCAAGTCAGCCTATGAACCGATTCCACTGGAAGAAGTAGAATCTGCATCGTCCATTATGAAACGGTTTAAGACGGGTGCAATGTCCTTTGGTTCCATTAGTAAGGAAGCACATGAGACACTGGCCATTGCGATGAACCGTATCGGTGGTAAGAGTAATACGGGGGAAGGCGGCGAAGATCCAGCCCGCTATATTCCGGATAGCAATGGTGATTCACGTCGCAGTGCGATTAAACAAGTAGCTTCTGGACGTTTTGGTGTTACCTCGAACTACCTAGTTAACGCTGATGAGATCCAGATTAAAATGGCTCAGGGCGCTAAACCAGGGGAAGGTGGACAGCTTCCGGGACGTAAAGTTTATCCTTGGGTCGCTGAAGTACGTGGCTCAACAGCAGGTGTCGGTCTGATCTCACCTCCACCGCATCATGATATTTACTCTATCGAGGATTTGGCAGAGCTGATCTATGATCTGAAAAATGCAAATCCACGTGCAAACATTAATGTTAAGCTCGTATCGGAAGTTGGAGTGGGTACGATTGCTGCGGGTGTAGCCAAAGGGCGCGCTGATATTATCTTGGTTAGTGGCTATGATGGAGGTACAGGGGCATCGCCGATGAACTCCATTCGTCATGCGGGTCTTCCGTGGGAGCTTGGCTTGGCTGAAACCCATCAGACATTGATGCTCAACAATCTGCGTGACCGTGTAGTTCTGGAAACAGATGGTAAAATGCTAAGCGGCCGCGATTTGGCTGTAGCTGTATTGCTTGGGGCCGAAGAGTATGGTTTTGCCACTGCTCCGCTAGTATCTGTTGGCTGTATTATGATGCGTGTCTGCCAAATGGATACTTGTCCGGTTGGTGTAGCTACACAGAATCCGGATCTTCGTAAGAATTTTACCGGTGATCCGCAGCATGTAGTTAACTTTATGACCTTCGTGGCACAGGATCTACGTGAAATTATGGCAAGTCTCGGCTTCCGTACAATTGAAGAGATGGTAGGCCGTACCGATTGTCTAGACGCAACTCAGGCGTCGAAGCATTGGAAGAAGAAAGGCATAGATTTGAGCAGCCTGCTGCATACACCGGAATTACCGGAAGGAAGCACACGCTTCCGCAGTAAATACCAGAATCATGGTCTGGAAGAGACACTGGATGTTTCGCAGCTGCTCGACCTGGCAGCACCTGCACTGGAATCAGGTACGGCTGTTGAGGCATCACTGCCAATCACGAACGTTAATCGTGCCGTCGGAACTATCCTTGGCAGCGAGCTGACCCGCAAGTATGGGGCCGCAGGTTTGCCGGATGATACGATTCGGCTTCATTTCACCGGTTCTGCTGGTCAAAGCTTGGGTGCATTCGTGCCTAAGGGAATCACGCTTACGGTGGAAGGAGATTCCAATGACTATGTAGGTAAAGGATTGTCGGGTGGTAAGATTATTATCAAGCCATCTCCGAAAGCTACCTTTGCTGCTGAGGACAATATCATTATCGGAAATACTGCATTCTACGGTGCAACAGGTGGAGAAGCTTATATTAACGGTATCGCTGGTGAACGTTTTGCCGTCCGTAACTCCGGAGCGAAGGTTGTTGTAGAAGGCGTGGGTGACCACGGCTGTGAATACATGACTGGAGGCCGAGTGGTTGTCCTTGGTGAAACTGGCCGTAACTTTGCGGCAGGGATGTCAGGCGGTATCGCTTATGTCTACGACCCAGATAGAACCTTCATCGGCCGCTGCAATCTCGAAATGGTACTGCTCGAGAGAGTGGAAGAGTCTGAGGAGATCGAAGAGCTGCGTGAGCTGATTATCCGCCATACCGAGCTTACAGGTAGTGCGGCTGGCGCACGAGTACTGAATCAGTGGGCAGATAGCTTGCCGAACTTCGTTCGTGTCATTCCGAAGGATTACAAACGGATGATGGAGCAAATTCACAAGGTAGAACAAACCGGATTGACCGGAGAAGCTGCGTTGATGGCTGCATTTGAAGCAAATATGCGCGAGCTTGCCCGTGTTGGCGGTTAAACTGTTGTACTTGAATGAAATAGGAACTAAATGAATAAGGGGACCTGACTCTTCCTAATACCGGAGAAGTCAGGTTCCTTTTTTAGCTGGCAGACTCTTATCCTCTAGTGATTTTCGGAAAAAAGGGTATATGTGGTAAACTAGGTTATAGATGAAAGGAAGTGAGACTATGTCGAATACAGAAATATTGATGGAGCCTGTTGCCCGCCTGCAGGGAGTCACCAAAAAAATCGGCTCGAAAACGCTGGTGAGCGATTTAACGCTGGACATCCCGCCTGGACAAATCTTCGGTTTTTTGGGACCCAACGGAGCAGGTAAGACTACTACAATACGGATGATGGTAGGGTTGATTTCCATTAGTCGTGGAGACATCTTGATCTGTGGCCGTAGTATTAAAAACCATTTTGAAGAGGCTATCGCAAATATAGGGGCCATTGTAGAAAATCCAGAGATGTACAAGTTCCTCACCGGTTATCAGAATCTGCGCCAATATGCACGGATGGTGCCAGGGGTAACAAAGCAACGGATAGATGAGGTTGTCGAGCTAGTCGGACTAGGTCAAAGAATTCATGACAAAGTTAAGACCTATTCGCTAGGTATGCGTCAGAGGCTGGGAGTGGCTCAAGCACTGCTGCACAGACCCAAGCTGCTGATTCTAGATGAGCCAACCAACGGGCTGGACCCACAAGGGATACGCGAGCTCCGAGACTATTTACGCCGTTTATGTCAGGAAGAAGGAACAACTGTATTCGTCTCCAGTCATTTACTTTCCGAGATGGAGCTCATGTGTGACAGCGTTGCGATTATCCAAAATGGACGACTGGTGGATGTGAAGCAGCTGAAAGGGGTAGGCAATACTGTAATGCCTCTGGGAGAAACCTTGTTCGAGGTTGATAATGCTGAGGCTGCGTTAGCCCTCATTGGACGTGGAGTATTTAAGAGTGGGGGACTTGTGCTTGAGGCAGAGCGTGAGGAGATTGCAGAATTAAATGCCAAGCTAGTGGCAGGTGGGATTAAGGTGTATAACATCAGAACCCTTGCCCGTACGCTGGAGGATCAATTCTTAGAGGTTACAGGAGGTGAAGGAATTGGGTGAGTTTACAGCTCTCATACATAATGAGAATATCAAAATATACAGCCGTGTCCGCACATGGATTATGCTGCTTATTCTTGCAGTGATGAGCGTGCTGCTTCCTGCGCTTATTTATTTCACAAGCGAAGGCGATTCATCGCTTATGGGGCTTTGGGACAACTTTCAGATGACGGTGAGTATTGCGTTCTTCTTGAATACAATCTTTACCGTTGTAGTGGCTTCTGACTCCGTAGCGGGCGAATTTACCTGGGGAACCATTAAGCTGCTGCTGATTCGCCCGTGGAGTCGCTCCAAGATCCTGCTCTCGAAATATATTTCCATGGTGTTATTCAGTTTGCTTAGCACCGCAGTATTGATTGCTTTTGGGTTTGGTGCTTCGTTAATCTTCTCCTCATCTTCGGGAGATACGATGTCATCCATTACGGCTTGGAGTCCAGCGGAATATTCCTTCCTAGATCTCCTATGTCGTTACATTGAGCTTTTCCTGACTGCTGCTCTGGCTTTCATGGTATCTAGCGTATTCCGCGCAAGTGGGCTGGCTATTGGATTATCCTTATTTATTATGTTTGCCAAGAGTATTTTTACGGTTATTTTTAGTCCAGAACGGTTTGAATGGGCCCAATACTTGATCTTCACACATATGGATCTAAGAGGTTACCTATTGTCGGATACGGGTCCGGGGGGCTCAACACTTGGCTTCTCCATAGCTGTATTAGCGGTGTACTATATCCTATTCCTGGCCATTTCCTGGATTGTCTTCCGTAAAAGGGACGTTGCTTCATAGAAATAAGTCTAGCCGGCTTCAAGTGTTCCTTGAGCTTTGGAGGAGCGCTTGGCTGCCTTGTCCTTTTTCATATTACTTTTGGGCTCACCTGCTTTTTCAGAGGTGGGCTGTTCTTGCATGGCAATGGAGCCATTCAGGAGGCTGCCTTCCATAATGCTAAGTGCTCCTGCTGAAATATTGCCATGCAATTCTCCGGTTCCGGTCATAATGAGTCTGCGATCAGCCGTAACATCCCCGTATACTTTGCCGGCAATCACGATTTCTTCCGCTTTAATACTGGAGCGCACTGTTCCTTCTTCTCCTACAGTCACGACACCACTGCAAATAATCTCACCGCTAAAGGTACCCTCAATCCGCAGGTTTGTATCACATTGCACCTTACCCTCCAGTGTTCCTCCATGCCCAATTAGGGAATCGGTAGATTTAAAGGGGACACGCTGCTGCCGTTTGTTCCACATTTATAAATTCCTCCTATTTTGAAATTAAATGCAACCCTTTAGGGTTTGACATACGCCAAAGGGTTGACTGTTTTATTCTGCTTCACAACCTGAAAATGAAGATGAGGACCTGTGCTTCGGCCAGTGCTTCCAAGCAAGCCGATTTTCTGCCCTTTGCTAACCTTGTCTCCCGCAGATACGATCATTCCGTTCAAATGCATGTACCAGGTTTCCAATCCATTTGAATGCTTAATCACGATGTATTTTCCGCGTGCGCCCATTTGTTCCGCAGTAATAACCTCGCCATCTAAGGCAGCATATACAGGATCACCGATGTTCCCAGCAATATCGACACCGGAATGGAACGCAGACAAACCTTTGAATGGATCTGAGCGGTAGCCGAAGCTTGAAGAAATGACTTTGGACTCGGTAGGCCAGAGCGGTACAGCGTTAAGTTTAGCCTTTTCTGCACGGGCCTTTTGAGCTTGCAGATTTGCCTGTACGTTATTCTCGTGCTCTGCCTGTGTGATCGTCTGTGTGATACTTTCCACCATTTCATCAAGCATCCCGTGAATCTCCTCAAAGTCATCCTTAGTTTCTTCCACCAAGCTCGTAGCGTCGTTCTGATACACCGCGATGTATTCTCCACCAACCTGCGGGGTGAGTGTTTTTGGAAGGGCTGCGGTGATGGCCCCAAAGCGGAAACTTATGGCGGATAGAGAAGTGGAAGATGAGTTCTCTTCTGTACTCTGCTTAAAGGAAGTCTCTTTAGGAACAGGAGAAGAAAGACGGTTCGATAAACCTAATGTTGAATTTGAAGTGGCCGATCCAGCTTTTGATTTTTCTGTTGCGGATTTCTCCGGTTGAGATTCATTCGTGTCTGTAGCGGCAGCAGCACCTTTGCTTTTGTTAATCAATGCTTGCAGCTCCTGTTCCAGTGCATTTACACTCTTCAGCTTGTCTTTAATGTTATCTGCCTCTTCCGAAAGTTCGCTGACCTGGCTACGAAGCTGTGTTAAATCTTTATCCTTGTCGGCGACCTTCATTTCCATGCGGAGATTGGTTAGCGATAGTGCGGCTGCCTCGGCTTCTAGCTGTGAGATGGACTGAGAGGCATGGAAATGCATAGAGGTGACCAGACTGGAGATAGACAGGGCTGCTGCTGCCGGTAAGGCGAACGCTAGCGGTTTGGAAATGTGGAGCTGTTTGACTGGACGTCCGGCATCCCTTACGACAAGCAGCGTAATCCGTTTATGATCTGGCTGACTCTTCATGGCTTCTCCTTTCTGCGGCTTATGGCAGCCGCTTGCGATACCTGAGGCTAACGACTTTTCTTCCATTAGGCTCATCCGAATTGTCCTACTACTCTATGTATTCCATATCTTTCAGGAACATGACAACGGTTTGTTTGAATAAAGAAGGAGAGTTACGGCAAAACCTGTACTAGAGTCATCGCAGAGAGTCTATTGCATCTGTTTTTATTAATTGAGGGGGTAGAGAATTGAAGATTTTCGCGATAATTCTAATTCTTTTTATCATACAGATTGCATTGATTGTATTTCTGGAGTACCGACGCCCGCAAAGGGCTATAGCATGGTTGTTTATTTCCTTCTGTTGTCCACCGCTCGGTCTGGCATTCTATTATTTTCTAGGTCGTGACTACAGACAGAATAGAAAATTGAACAAAAGATGTACTTCACTCTTCCGGGAAATCCGTTCGTATGTCACTGGTAAGATTAAGGTAGTAAAACAAGCGTCGGATACTGGAAACGCTCAGTTTGAGAATAACGAGGGTTTATTGGTTTTGCTTGCAAAGCTCTCGGAAGGGCCTATTACAGGCCATAACAAAAGCAGAGTGCTGTCAACTGCAAGAGAAGCTTACGACGCTATGCTGGAAGCCATGGAAGAGGCAAAAGAACATATCCACATGCAATTTTATATTTATCGTGATGATGAGATCGGAGAACAGTTTCAGGACGTTATGATTCGAAAGGCGCGGCAGGGAGTAAAGGTGCGTTTGCTTTGTGATGGACTGGGCAGTCATCGATTAAGCCGTAGGTTTATTCGAACCCTGAGAAATGCCGGGGTGGAGTTCCACTTTTTTTTACCTCCGATTAGTTCTTTACTGGATCGTCGGTTTAATTTCCGCAATCATCGGAAGATCCTAGTGGTGGACGGATTGATTGGTTTTACGGGGGGAATGAATATCGGTGATGATTACTTAGGAAAGGACGCCAAGATGGGTTACTGGCGCGATACCCATCTGCGTTTAGAAGGAGATTCTGTTTATTATATTCAGTATGTCTTCCTGAAGGATTGGAGACTGGCCTCTGGTGAAGGTATGAGTCATCCTCGTTTGTTCCCTGAGCACTCTTGCAAGGAGCAAGAGGCCGTGCAGATTGTAGGAAGTGGACCGGATGCTGCGATCGATGCTTCTCAGGAGATGTATTTTGCCGCTTTTTGCTCTGCTAGGGAACGGATCTGGATTACTTCACCGTATTTTATTCCGGATCCTGCGATTTGTCGTGCTTTGAAGAGTGCAGTCCTTCGTGGAGTGGATGTTAGAATCATCATTCCGGCGAAGCCTGATAATAAGCTTGTTTATCATGCTTCTTTGTCTTATCTGGAGAATTTACAAGATGCAGGCGTGAAGTTCTATCGCTACACCAAAGGATTTATGCATGCCAAAGTCATGATAGTGGATGATCTGCTGGGTACGGTGGGAAGTGCGAATCTGGATATGCGCAGCTTCTATTCTAATTTCGAAATGACAGCGGTTTTGCTGCATCCTGAGACGATAGCAGAGCTAGTCGCGGGGTTTGAAAAGGATCAAAAGAACAGTGAATTCATTGATCCTGTAAAATTTAAGGAGAGAGGGAGAATTGTCAAACTCGGTGAAGGGCTATGTCAGTTGTTATCACCGCTGTTATGACCGGAAAGAGGACTAAATCTGAATTTTTCGAAGGATAGTACGTGTTCCATTCATTATTAGAGCATATTTTGTGATATAATAATTGTATAAGAAGAAATGTAAGAAAGTATAGATTGTAGTTATACTTCCGAATGTTTCAAAACTATACTGTTAAATTGTAGGGGGAGTTCTATGAATGTGAGTCCACAAATGTTTACCAAAGAGGAGCAGAACAAACTGCAGAAGACCGGTGCCCATAAAATGGCTAAGTTCGCGCAGCGTATGATCATGTTATCCGTAGGGGCCGCCATGATGGCTGTTGCACTTGAGATATTCCTAGTACCTAATCAAATGATTGATGGCGGGATTACCGGTATCTCCATTATTTTATCACATTTATTTGACATTCCTCTGGGTATATTATTGACACTGCTCAACCTTCCGTTCCTGTTAATCGGTTATAAGCAAATCGGTAAGACATTTGCCTTATCTACCTTATATGCGATTTTACTTATGTCTATCGGCACTTCAATGCTGCATCATGTAGAGGCCTTTACAGTTGAACCGATGCTTGCTGCCGTGTTTGGCGGTATCATTCTAGGTGTAGGTGTTGGATTGGTTGTACGTTTCGGGGGATCTCTAGACGGTACAGAAATTGTTGCGATTTTGGTAGCCAAGAAGCTTCCCTTCTCTGTAGGTGAAGTAGTTATGTTCTTCAACCTGTTCATCTTGTCCGGAGCTGGATTTGTGTTCGGTTGGAATAACGCGATGTTCTCCCTGATTGCTTATTATATTGCATTTAAGGTTATTGACATCACCCTTGAGGGTCTGGATCAATCGAAATCAGTATGGATTATCAGTGATAAATTCCGCGATATCGGGGAAGCTCTGACAGAGCGTCTTGGACGTGGTGTTACTTATTTAGATGGAGAAGGCGGATTTTCCGGTGAGAACAAGAAAGTGATCTTTGTAGTTATCACCCGTCTGGAAGAAGCTAAGCTTAAAACCATTGTTGAAGATTGGGATTCTGATGCATTCATCGCAATAGGTAACATCCATGATGTTAAAGGTGGCCGCTTCAAGAAGAAATCCATCCACTAGCGTAGCTCTTAAGTATCATTAACTGAAAGAAGGTATTTTTACGGATAAAAAAGCAATAAATACGGTGAACAAAGCTCGGCCTGCCGTATTCTTATATAGTATACCTTCTGTCCTTGAGTGGGACGCCAAATAAGCTCGTAGCATGTAGTTGATGCTGCGGGCTTATTGCTGTTTTTAGGGTCTTTTTTCTATGGGATTGCTCCTTTATGGGAGCTTAGCAATGAGCTGTTCAACGGGCTGTGGGGGCACTTTCTCTAAAAGATCTCCCATACGCAGAAGGCGTTCCTCGATATTGAGCAGATGAAAATTAGAGGGAGATACATTTTGCTGAACCTCCTCCCATAGCAAGGGTGTAGAAACTGTAGCAAGTGGTCTTGCACGTGGTGTGTAAGGTGCAGCTAATGTTTTGCCGCTATAATGCTGGAGGTAGTCAAAATAGATTTTATCTCCGCGATTCTTTTTTAGACGTTCCAGGGTGAACAGGTTGGGATGCTTTTCGGTGACGTAACGACCCACAAAATGCCCGATTTTCCGCAATCCATCAAAAGTAACGCCAGTCTCGATAGGGACAATGATTTGCACCCCGGTAGCACCGGAGGTTTTGGGTACAGAGGAGAGGCCAAGGGAGGTTAAGACCCCCCCAACGATCGCAGTTGCTTCCATGATACGAGGTTCGATTTCAAGTGACGGATCAAGATCAATCATCCACTCACAGGGCAGCTCGCTGCCTACATAATGCAGGGAAGGGTGGAATTCCAAAGCGGCGAGATTTCCCAGCCAAATCAGCTCAGGTAAACCTTGCAGCTTGATATAGTTAATATTCTCGTGCACAGCGGTTTGGACAAAGGCCGGGAGCGGATCAGGTGCATTTTTTTGATAAAAGGACATTCCAGAGATGCCGTGCGGATAACGAATGACGGTAAGCAGCCGGTCTCGGCAATAACGCAGCAGATAGGGAGAGAGTGCAGCGAGCTTTTGCAGATAAATCCGTTTGGTAATGCCACATTCGGGCCACAGCAGCTTCTCTGGGTTAGTGATGATGATTTCTTCTCCGTCTATGGTAATTGTACCTTTGATCGCTGCCGGCATCGGGGAAACTCCTTTCTGTGATAGGAATGAAGGTATTATGTGTCAGTCTGCTCCTTTTCATGAAAAAAATATTCCCAAAGTGTCCCTTTTGGATGATCATAAGACTTATAAGGATATACGTTAATGAGAAAGGGGAGTTTGCTGATTTTGGACGGGATCGAGCACACTGTTGTTCGGGTACAGTCAGGCGAGGTAGATTCCTATGCCTTGATCGTCGAGGCTTTTCAAAAGCCGATTTACCGCTATTGCTGTCGGCTGCTTGGGAGCCGTACTGAAGCGGAGGATGCAGTACAGGAAATTCTGGTAAAGGCATATCAGCATATAGGCACATACCGCCCTATCGCGAGCTTCTCTTCATGGCTATATAAAATTGCCTACCATCATTGCCTCAGTCTGATCCGCAAACGTCAAAGCCAAATAAAGTTTATGGCGCTTTTTCAACCAGATCCGCCTGCAGAAAGCCCGGAACAGTTGATGGACCGTTACATATTTAACGAACATCTGACTTTTGCCCTCGAGAAGCTGAAGACAGAGGAGCGAAACCTGTTAGTACTTAGAATCTTTGAGGAACAGAGCTTCCCGGAGATTGCGGAGATTCTGGATAAGAATACTGATGCTGTGAAGAAAAAATACAGGCGAACGATTACGAAGCTTGGCAAAATGCTGAATGCTCAGAAAGGGGGAACGGAATGGTGCGGCAACGAGGCTTTGTTGAAGAGAAAATGATCAAGAAAATGGATGCGGTAGGGAGCTGCCAAGAGCTGGATGTAAAAGCAGCTGTTATGAAGCGGGTAAGAGCAATTCATGAACAACAGAATAGGATTGACGGTGAAAGGACGAACATCGTTATCGAGCTGAAGCCGTTCCCAGAACCGGAAGATCCTATTATGCAGAAGCAAAAGGAGATGCCCCAACACCCGTCTAGGTTTAGAAAAAGAGTGCTCACAGGAGTCTCCGCGGCTGTATTGCTAGGGATTATCGGGTTGGGTGCTTTTCAGCTATCTGCTGATGGAGATTTATCGGAACAAGGTAGCCAGGTTACAATTGATATCTCAAAACCCCAAGGTGGTAATATTACACTAGTGAACAGCGGAGGGAAGGCTGTTGTGAAGACGGTGCATAATAATACGCCTGATCCGACAACCTCGCCTGCGATAGAGAAGTATCAGAGCTTATCTATGACTTATAAAGAGCAAGTGCTTGCTCGTTTAAACACTGGGGAAATGGCTGCTTATTATGTGAAGGATGCTGAATTAAATAAGCTGGAGTTAGGGTTAGGCTATGGAAATCAATTGCAGTTTGCTTTTATTTCGCCGGTGTATTCGAAATATCAAGACTTCGTAAAAGAATTAAAAACGGTTGGCGATTTCTGGCCAGGGTTGCCTTCCTCGTTAGCTGATGGTTATGAATTCGAGCAAGGAACTTTTAATGCAGCTCCCCTATACAAGTCGCTAGACACAGAATATGAAGAAATCCTTGAACAATTTCAAAAAAAGGCTACAACCGATAAAACTGGACAAAACTTGTTTATGGAGAAGATAGCTGCAAATTCCATAGATAATGCTGAGGTTACCTACCACAACGGAGATCAAAGAATTACACTATCCTTAAGGCAGAGTGTTTTTAAGGGTTATACCATGCAAGTGTCTATCTTGGAAGGCCAGACTGCTGAAAAATGGTCTGTGACAGGTACAGGTAAAGAGGCAATATTTATCGCGGCGGGTACTGGAAAAGGGAAGAATGCTTGGTCTTCTCAGAATCGATTGTATTGGTATGATGAAGCCACCCAGATGGTTCTTTCTCTGAGCGACAAGCAGGAGAATAAACTGACTCGTGAGCAATGGCAAAAGATTGCCACCAGTTTTATTCACTAGCTACTGTTCTAACTGTACATTAGGAGAAGCTGTCTCAAAAGTAGTGAATTCTACTTGGGAGGCAGCTTTTTTATGGAATAGGGGAATAATGGATTTTACTGTGCCATGTGACGATATGCCACGCGTAGAGTTCTATGTTAATGGTTGGGGCGATGTGCTATGTATGATTTTCGTGCGGCTTGCAGTAGATGATTTGTGGAATTAGTGGTATATGTGACGGTGGACTATGGGCGATACGTTCTGTGGACAGAAATATCTGAGGTTTAGGGAGAAATTCCCCAATTGTTCTATAAGTGCTTCACTTATTGCATCATTAGGAGCGTCACTTGATGCGTCACTTGTAATGTTAAGAACAAAAAAGAGGCTGTCCCAAGCAACTATTTCATGGCTTTTGGGACAGCCTCTTTTTTGTGAAAAAATGTCCCTTTTTCTAATGTTGGATTGTTATAGAAGTGTAGTTAAAAACAGGGGTGAAAATACATTTACCTTATTGAAGGAGAGGATGTTAGAAATTGAAGCTCCATTCTGATTTCAAAAAAACAGTTATCACGTTCTCTGCAGCAATCTTGCTGGGAACAGGAGTGGCCGGGGGTGTGGATGTACCCGGCTTGTCTCTTACAATTGCGGCGGCATCAGGAGCGCAGGTTGCATCACAAACCGATCAGAAGACCCAAAAGGAATTGCAGGCACTCGTAGCTGGAGTGAAGGAAGGTACGCTTTTGGCCTACTACGTACGGGATAAAGTCTCCAATCCACAGGATGCGATCAGCTTCTCTGGCAAAGGGTTTGTTTTTAAAGACTATAAATCCTTTGCTGCGAAGTTTAAAGCGCTAAAGGGTCCGTCTATTCCGCAGCCCGGAAATCTTCCTAAAGGCTTCACTCTGGCGAGAGCCATCATCTATCCACCGGCTGTAGCTAATGATTCAGAGCTGTATTTGCAACTAGAGCAGGAATTGAAGGCAGCAGCGGTTGCTGGTAATTCTAATAAACAGTTGTTTAGTAAAATCATCAGCTGGAACCAGACGAATTTGTCTATGCAGCTGTATGCGAAAGGAAAAGCCAATTTTAGCATTGTAACTGGGTCGCCGCCCGCCAAACTTCCGGAAGGAGCGGTACCTTTTGTAAGAGCCTCGGAATCTAAGAAAGAATTAACGGTCAACGGCAGGAAAGTAGTACTTACAACTGATTCCGCTAAAGACGCAAGCTTTAACACAAAGCTAGTATGGCTGGATAACTCAGGCACGATACAATATACCCTTTCAGACAATCGGGCCAGTACGCTGACGACAAATGAAATGCTGGCGGTAGCTAAAACCATGATCAAATAACCAAGGGGCTAAAGGAGGATATTATAATGATGATTAAGAAAAGCGCGGCGATTACAGCCTTAAGCTTATTAGTATTGATAAGTGCGGTGAGTGGAACAGCAGGCGCAGTGCCTGCGGGGAGTAATAATAAAAGTAAAGCTACCGCACCCGTTGAGCAGAATACGCCCATATCTTCAACGATTGAAGCTTTGATTGCCAAAGAAAATACAGTTCCCTTACAAGCAGGCGAACTTAAGATCCTGTATGTAAATGATAAGAAATCTAATCCACATGAAACCTTGAGTATAAGCTATATGCCGTATAGATTCAGTTCTATAAACGAAGCGGCGCAGAAGTTACTTTCATTAAGCGGGAAGTCACTCCTGATACCTACTTCTCTACCAGAGGATTATAAGTTACAGGATGTCGTTTTAAATCCGGTGATTCCAATGTTTTTTAGCTCAGAGTATAAAACCCTTAGGGATCAGTTAAAAGCTAAAGCCCAAGCTGGTGGTAAAAAGGTGATTTCGCAAAGCTTGAAGTGGAGCAATACAGAAACCTCTATCACCTATCTACGAAATGGAGAGAGGTTGAATTTAAGATCTGCACCTGCATACACGCTACCGGAAGGGGTGACTTTGGCCCAGCTGCCTGGGGATCAGGATGAGAGCTTGACCCTCAACGGGGTTGAGGCGATTTACACAGTTTTGGGGCCTCATCACGGTGATCTTAAAGTCCAGCTGGTATGGTCCAGTGCTGATGGAAGTGTCGATTATACACTTACGAGTACAAAAAATGCTGCGCAGACAAAGGCAGAGCTTGAGGCCCTTGTAACAAGTTTTACAGCACAATAAGAAACGTCCTCCCATTTCAGATTGGGAGGACGTTCTTTTATCCTTTTTGCTCCATTGTGCATGCCTCCGGGGGAAGATTCACTTTAGCTTGAGTAACAGGCTGACGCAGAGTGCCCGAGGTGTTCCATTCCAGAAAATGAACTTTGAAGACGAGCTCCGGCTTTATCCAAAAAGCACCCTTACCTCGTTGTGGAACATCTGCAAAGGGCATCCGATCCAGCTTAAGGCGGTGTGCCTCCGCAGTTAAGTCGCGTTTATCCTGCACAGTCAATTTTCCCGGACCGGCATGTCCGATATAATGCAAATTTCCTTTATCATCATAAAGACCAAGAAGCAGTGCGTTGACGATACCGTCACGGAACGTCACACCCCCGGCTACAGCTGTAATATCAGAACTGATTTTGCGTTTCTGCCAACGTTTATCTTTTCCGCCCGGAGCATAAGTACTGTTGATGTCCTTGCAGACGATTCCTTCCAAGCCCTGGTTCTGAGTGGCGACGAACAGTTCTGTAGGATCGGTATAACTTGGCACAGCTTGAACATGGGGATGCGGCAGCAGAATGTCACTTAACAGCTGCTGCCGCAAGAATAATGGTTGATCCATCGTCGATTGGCCATTATAAAACAGAATATCAAAAATCATATAAATGACAGGAACCTGATGCCTAACGACGGAAATTGTGGAACCATTTTTCAAGCTGTCCCTCCGCATCACCTCATGAAATGAAGGTTTGCCGTCCTTGAGTGCGATAATCTCACCATCTAGAATCACGGAGTCAGCCTTGCAGTAAGCAGATACATCAGTAAGTTCAGGATATTGCGTGGTACGGTAATTGCCACGTCTGTTAATAAGCTGAGTAGTGCTTCCATCGTAATAGGACAACATCCGTACGCCGTCCCATTTAATTTGTGCGATCCACTGGTCACCTGCTGGAAGCTGCCCAGCCAGTATAGGTTCAAAAGGAATAATGGGCTGAAGCTTCATCCGCAGAGCCTCCTAAGATACGGTTGTTTTGCTTTTCGTGCTGCGGCGTTTCGGTTTTGGCGTGATGACTGGAGTCGGCCCGGAGACCTCGTTTTGCTGCTTCGCAGGTTCCGCGGCGGTTGTTTTGGTCTTGGCTGTTTTTCTTTTGGCAGCAGGAGCCGCTTTAGTTTTGTTTTTTGTGTTGCCTGTTAATGAAGGACCAGGGTCTGAAGGAATATGCTGCACAGCTTGAATACTAGCCTGCAAGGCGGCCATTAGATCAATCACATTGCTTTCCTGTTTAGCAGGAGCGATATGAAATTCCTCGCCTGCAATTTTATGTGAGATCAGATCAAGCATACGCTGGCGATAATCATCGGTATATTTTGCCGGATCAAAAGGAGTGGATAGCTGTGAGATCAGCAGCTTAGCCATTTCCAGCTCTTTATCGTTCACTGTCCCTGCTTCGGGCAGACCAGGCACTTGCGAGATCGGCCGTACCTCATCAGGATAAAAAATGGTCTCAATCGCAAGGCAATCCTCAAGCACACGGATCGCTGCCAGACTGCTTTTTGAGCGGATTGAAATTTTGGCGATGCCAATTTTACCTGTCTGCTTCATGGCCTCCATAAGAAGTCGATAAGCATTTGATCCTGCCTGATCCGGGGATAAATAGTAGGTTTTTTGAAAATAAATAGGATCGATCTCCGTCAGGTCTACAAAGTCGAGAATGGAGATGCTTTTACTGGTCTCGTCGGATAGTTGATCCAATTCCTCTTTGTCGAAGAGCACAAACTTCCCTTTTTCATACTCATATCCTTTACCGATCTCTTCCCAAGCAACCTCTTTGTCACACACCGGGCATTTGCGTACATACGACAGCGGGCTGCCACACTCCTTATGGATATAACGCAGAGAAATGTCCTTGTCTTCCGTAGCGGAGAACATTTTAACCGGAACATGCACAAGCCCGAAGCTGATGGCTCCTTTCCAAACGGTATGCATGAGAAACACCTCCTGATCTAAGTTGATTTGCTTTGGGTTAGTATGAGGCAGGAAAGGCTTTTCTAGCCGGGTGCATTTTTTGAGAAGCTTGGGAAAAAATAAACTCGGACCTGTGAAGTTGAGGAGGAGAATCTAAGGTATGGAACCAAGAGATAACGAATGGAGCGATACGCTGAGCGAGCAGGATATTCCGGCCACAGTTGTGGATTGGGAGAGCATTATTGCGTCCACGGAGGCCAGTCAGGTTTCCGATTCGGAAAAGCTGGATGCGGAACGAACCCTCGAAGATACGTCACCCTTAGAATCGTAAACTTTAGGAAAGATAAAGGAGGAGAACAGTTGTGGACGTCAAACGGGCACAGGATATTTATGCTTCTAAAGAAACTGTAAGTGTACATTTGGATGGGGAGCCTGTATGGATTGAACATGTGGATGAAGAGAACGGAATGGCTACGGTACAAGTTGGCTCTCGACCAACCAATACGCACACTGTGGGTGTTGAACGACTCGAAGAGCAAGAGCACTAACAAAGGTCTACTTAGAGCGTACGTTAAAGCTGAATTATAGTTTAAAAAAAAGAGACTTTTATGCTTAAGTTTGCGTAAAGGTCTCTTTTTGATTTGGAGCATAACTGACGTCAAGGTTGACGGTGTAAGATTTAAACCAATATATTGGATCAGGCAGGACAGTCCATTATTGTTGCGCTGTGTTCAGGAGTTATTGCCACAGTATTATTCTTTCAAGCTACAGATATGGTAGGAGCAGCATGAGCGGATTAGCGGCAGTCGAAGCCATCCAAACCCTAGAGGTATTATTCGCATTATTAAGTGAAATGTTGATCCTGTCTTCGCCTTCACCTTCCTTATTGTCATGGGGAGGAATCTTAGTCATTATCCTTGGAATGATTCTACATAGCCTTTTCTCGCAGCGATCGGTATCGAAATCCAGCTTGACCACGCAAGTGAAGAAGAGGACTGTATCTCCTTCAGCTTAAACAATGGGCAGGGACAGTTGTTGCGGTGGATGCACCATACCGATATAATTGAATGTAATGGTTTTCGACAGGTATATTTTAAAAGGTGGTAGTTGTAGTTGGACAAAACAGTCGAAACGGTGTTCACTTACCGTTCTTACAATCTGCAGGATACGGAGCAACTGGCAAGTGCAATAGCTGCTGCTTCAACGGCAGGCATGGTTATCGGTTTGGACGGTGATCTAGGCGCAGGAAAAACGGCCTTCTCGCAAGGTTACGCTCGCCATCTTGGAGTGAAAGGGATCGTAAACAGTCCTACTTTTACTATTATTAAAGAGTACGAAGGTCGTCTGCCGTTATATCACATGGATGTATATCGGATTTCACTTCAGGAAGCAGATGAGCTTGGATTGGATGAGTATTTCTATGGTCAGGGTGTTTGTTTGGTAGAATGGAGCAGTATTATTACGGAGTTAATGCCGCCGCGGCATATGCATATATACATGGAAACAGTTGGACCGGAGGAACGAATCATTACGGTGACCGGAATCGGGGAGCCTTATGGTGAGCTTTGCCGGGAGCTGATCCAGAAGTGGGGTTAATAAAAATGACGAACGAGAATACAGAGCCGCGCAAGCGGCTTTTAGCGCTGGATACATCAACTGCCGTATTGGGGGTTGCAGTGACCGAGAATGGAGAATTATTGCATGAAATTAATGCTTCCGGTGAACGGAATCATTCGGTGCATTTGCTGCCGATTATAGAGCAGGCGCTGCAAGCTTCGGGAACAACCGTTGCTAATCTGGGCGGGATTGCGGTTGGTGTGGGCCCGGGATCTTATACGGGAACACGGATCGCGGTTACCGCTGCCAAAACACTGGCTTGGGCATGGAATGTCCCGGTAGTTGGTATTTCGAGCCTGCATGCTGTGGCATGGGGTGGGTATGAAACAGCCCTTAAGAATAAGACGACAGCAGAGTCAGGACAAGCCACTGCGAACAGTGGCTACGGTCCAGATTGGATCATTCCACTGATGGATGCGCGTCGGGGACAGGTTTACACAGGATTATTCGCAGCGGATGGGAATAGTTCTCTTAGCCGCCTTGAACCTGATGCCATCCGGTTGATGGCCGACTGGGTGGAGTACTTGGCAGAACGTTTACAACAGGCTTCAGCTGAAGGAACTAAACCAGCTATTCTATGGTTTGTTGGAGAAACCGCTGTACATGGCAGCGAAGAATCACTACATCCGCTGGCGGAACTCGGCACTTCTGTAGCTGTTCCATATGAGCTGGAGGGCCGCTGGACAGGCTTCCTTGGTGAAGCCCGGCTGCAAGTAGAGAATGATGATATTCATAGCTTGATCCCTAACTATACTCAGATTTCGGAAGCGGAGGCCAATCTGCGGTTAAGTAGTAAAGGAGGCTTAAAACGATGACGGAAGTGGAATCATTGAGACCACAAGAGGCTGACCTTGTTTTTCGTCTGATGAAGCTGGAGGATATTCCGGACATTCTTATTATTGAGCGCGAAGCCTTTACCATGCCGTGGACGGAGGAAGCTTTCCGGAATGAGCTGACGCATAATCATTTTGCTAAATACATGGTCATGGAGCTGGCGGGTCATATAATTGGCTATGCTGGAATGTGGGCTATCGTGGATGAGGCGCATGTGACGAATATTGCCTTACTCGAAGCTTATCGTGGACGTAAATGGGGGGAGCGCCTGTTGGAGGAGTTAATGAATACAGCCTCTTACGTAGGCATGAAATCCATTACACTTGAGGTGCGGGTATCCAACGAGGTAGCTCAGAATTTATATCGTAAAAAAGGCTTTCGTTCTGCCGGTACGCGCAAAGGATATTATTCCGATAATCGCGAGGATGCACTCATTATGTGGGCGGATCTACCGGATTATAAGGAGCATGGCTATTTGGAAGGAAGCGTGGACTTGAAATGAAGACAGAAACGGGCGCAGCTCAACCTGTACTAATACTTGCTATAGAGACCAGTTGTGATGAAACCTCGGTGGCCGTGGTCAAAAACGGATCAGAAGTGTTATCCAACATCATCTCGAGTCAAATAGAGACACATCGTGCTTTTGGGGGCGTGGTGCCAGAAGTGGCTTCCCGTAAACATGTGGAGGTAATTACGCTCGTAATCGAGGAAGCGCTCGCCAAGGCAGGCGTTACACCCGAACAATTGACTGCGGTAGCGGTGACTCAAGGCCCGGGTTTGGTGGGAGCTTTACTGGTCGGGGTAGTAGCAGCTAAAAGCCTTGCTCTTGCATGGGGCAAGCCGTTAATTGGCACGCATCATATTGCAGGCCACATCTATGCTAACCGTCTGGTTGCAGAGTTGCAGTATCCATGTATGACACTAGTGGTGTCAGGTGGACATACGGAACTGGTTCATATGGAGCGTGAGGGTGAGTTTCGAATTATCGGCCGCACGCGTGATGATGCTGTAGGTGAAGCATATGATAAAGTGGCTCGGGCGCTAGGGTTCCCTTATCCCGGCGGACCCCATGTAGATCGCCTGGCACGCGAAGCGACGGAAGTTGTTGCATTGCCGCGGGTATGGCTGGAGCCGAACTCTTATGATTTCAGCTTCAGCGGTCTAAAATCGGCGGTGCTGAATGTGGTGAATCAGAGCAAAATGAAAGGTCTTGAACCCAATGTCGCAGGCATCGCCCGGGGGTTCCAAGAATCCGTAGTTGAAGTGCTGGTGGAAAAGGCGGTACGCGCCGTTAAGGCCACTAACTCCAGACAGTTATTGCTCTGTGGGGGGGTCGCTGCTAATGGCGGACTTCGCTCGGCATTAATTTCGCGCTGTGAAACGGAGGGCATTGAACTTATTATTCCTCCACCGGTGTATTGCACGGATAATGCGGCGATGATTGGAGCGGCTGCATACGTGAAGTGGCAGCATGACGGTGGAATACCGCTGGATATGGTAGCTGACCCTGGATTCTCACTGGAACAATGGTCTGTATCTGCCTATTGACATCATTTGGAGCTAACGAGTATAATCAGTTCAATTAAACAAGGCAAACGCGATGAGCGGAAGTAGTAAGGATACTCTGGGATAAGAGAACTGCGGGTGGGTGCAACGCAGTCGAAGGAGTCCTGAACTCGTCTGGGAGCGGAGCGGTGGAAGCATTACTGGCAATTGTCGCCGGAACGTTTGTACACCGTTTACGGGTAACCTCCGTGATAGGGTGGTCTAGTACCTAACATACTGGACCGTAGAGTGGATGTTCAATTGGAATCGGCAGGAACTTAGCCGATACAGAGCATCAACAAGAGTGGTACCGCGAAGGTTAACAGCCTGTCGTCTCTTGAATGAGATGGCAGGCTTTTTTGTATGGATTTAGAGTGGTGAGTAATTTATATAATACACGCTAAGAACGGGAGTAGTAGAGTTTGACGGTGAACAGAGAGCTGCGGGTTGGTGCGACGCAGTCACCGGATTTCTTGAAGCTCGCCCGGGAGCGGAGCGGCGGAACAAGAGTACGCTGCCTACGGCTGTCCTCGTTATCGGACCTTTCCGGATTTAAGCTGGCATGCCAGCTTGAACCGGGAAGAAGAGCTGGACGCAGCTTTGAGGCTTGTTATTAGTGACAGCTGATGCGTCAAAAAGAGTGGTACCGCGGAGGGGTAACCCGCCGTCTCTTTATTAGAGACGGCGGGTTTTTGCGTTCTTGTAGAAGAAGTCCGGGGAATGGACTCAACGCTACATAAGACGCCAAAAGTGAACACTCTGCACATTGTGCAGAGATTCATTTGTTTCAGCTGCCGGCAGCAGTGGGTGGGAAATGAGCAGAACCGCAAGTCGACGTGTGGTTCTGCGCTGAAGCATAGGATAGAGATAAGGCATCCAATTACATGAAAACAAAACTAGGAGGAATTCAGATGATTATTCCAGTTAAGAAACGTATTCAAATTTTCGATACGACCCTGCGTGACGGTGAGCAGGCCCCTGGGGCTAGTCTGACTCCTGAGCAAAAAATATTGCTGGCTTATAAGCTAGCTGATCTGGGTGTTGATGTAATGGAGCCGGGGTTCCCGGTATCGAGTCCTGGAGATTTTGCAGCGGTGCAGACGATTTCGCGCAAGGTGCGCAACGTGGAGATTTGTGGTTTCGCGCGGGCCGTAAAAGGGGACATCGATGCTGCAGTCCGGGCCACTCAAGATGCTGAACGTCGGCGGATTCACTTGTTTATCTCCTCTTCTGATATTCATTTGCAGCATCAACTGCGTATGAGCAGAGCTGAAGTCGTAGCTAAAGCGCGTGAGATGACGGCTTATGCGCGACAATTCTGTGATGTAGTTGAATTCACGGCCATGGACGCTGCGCGGACAGGGATTGATGATCTGATTGAAATGGTTGAGGCAGTTATAGAGGAAGGGGCCTCCATTATTAACCTGCCGGATACAGTAGGATACGCATTGCCACATGAATATGGCGAGATGTTCCGGAGAGTGCGGCAGGGAGCAAGAGGTGGTGGCAAGGTCAGCTATAGTGCCCACTGTCATAATGACTTGGGGCTGGCTGTAGCTAACAGTCTGGCAGCGATTGATGGAGGGGCGACTCAGATAGAAGTCACCGTGAACGGTGTAGGCGAGCGCACAGGGAACTGCGCACTGGAAGAGCTTGTTATGGCGCTTGAAACCCGCGGCGATGCAATCGGTGCAGAAACAGGTATCGTGCTGGATAAACTGTATGATACTTCACGGCTGATTAGTGGAGCGATGCATTTTCCAATCGCCTATAACAAGCCGGTCGTCGGAAGAAATGCCTTCCAGCATGAATCCGGGATTCATCAGGATGGCCTGCTCAAGGATCGTAGTACCTATGAGATTATGGATCCCGAACGGCTGGGCATCCCCCGCAGCATGATCATTCTGGGCAAACATTCTGGCAGACATGCGCTGAAGGATCGGGCTGCGAAGTATGGAATAACGCTGGAGCCTGCGGAGCTGGATGCACTTTATGAGTCCTTTAAAGAGACCGCTGACCGTCAAAAGGTCGTAAGTGATGACCAGCTGCTGCAAATGGTAAGCAGTACAACTGGACAACAAGCTCAGGTCTATGAGCTGGGTGAGGTTCAGGTATTGGCGGGCAGTGCCCAGCGCCGTGTAGCTGCAGTTACGGTACGCCATCTGCAGACTGGCCGGGAAACGTCACATACCAGCACTGGTGAAGGTCCGCTTGAAGCGATTATCGCTGCTATTGGGCAAGGGATTGCTGAGGAGGTAGACTTTGCAGGACTCGAGCTTCATTCGCTTGGAAGCGGAGAGAATGCGCAAGCAGAAGCAGCGGTGATGGTGGAGTGGGAGGGCCTTAAATTCAGAGGCACGGCCACTCACCAAGATATAATTATGGCGGCAGGCATCGCTTATATCGCAGCCTGTAATGCCGCCCTGCTCTCTACACAGATTGTCTAAAATACGACGTGCCCGCTGTCAGTTTAGGAGATAGCGGGTTCTTTTTTAGCAGAAAATCAGTCTTGTAAAATGGGGTTACGTCTTTTGTCAAGTTGTGGACAACGTTATCCACATATTCTGCCTGAGTTGTGTAAAAAGTGCGTAAAATCAGCAATAACGGCTTTTTTCAAAATGCTCTAATAAACAATTTTGTTGGCAATGAAACACTGTGAGAATTGTGGATAATGTGGATAGATCCGTGGATAATAATTCCTTTTCCTTAAAAATACCGATTTAACGCATAAAAAAGACCCCGAAGGGTCTTTTGAAGTAGGGAGTTATACACGAAACCTGTGTATAGAGCTGTGGATAACTATTTATGAACAAATCTAGAACGATGAAAAAATATTTATAAGGAGGGTTTACATTATTCGTCAGCAAGGATTTCCCATTCGCTAAAGAAATCTGTCAGCTGAGATTTTTTGTTCTTCAGGTCCTCTTCATAACCTTGAAGTGCTAAATAATCCTGATAAACTTCAGGTTTAGTCATTTCATGCTCTATAAATACGATTGATTCTTCAAGTGAGGCAATGTTCTCCTCAAGCTCTGCAATACGCCGTTTGCGGTTACGCTCTTCACGCTTAGCCTGCTTGTCTGCTTCAAAAGAGGTTACAGCGCTTTTTTCAGGTACAGCAGCGTCCTTATTAACGTTTTTAGTAGCTAGTTCAGCGGCATCTTTTGCAATCTCTTCTAATTCTCGTTTCTTCTCGACATAGTCATCGTAGTTGCCGAGGTATTGGTCGATCCCTTCGGGATGCAGCTCCAGTACCCTTTCCGCCATTTTGTTCAAAAAATAACGGTCATGGGAGATGAACAGCAGGGTGCCTTCGAAATCAATTAAAGCAGATTCCAGAACCTCACGGCTGACCAGATCCAAATGGTTGGTAGGTTCATCGAGAATTAGCATATTTGCACCGCGGAGCATTAGTTTAGATAACGAAACCCGAGCTTTTTCGCCGCCGCTGAGTGCGGAAATCTTCTTAAGAACATCCTCTCCGCTAAAAAGGAAATTACCAAGGATCGTACGAATTCTGGCTTCCTCGATCATTGGATATTCACTCCACAGTTCTTCCATAACCGTATTTTGTGGATTAAGGCGGGTCTGTTCCTGATCATAATAAGCAATTTTTACTTTAGTGCCCCAATTCACCGTTCCAGCAGAAGGCTCACGGGTTCCGGTCATACACTGCAGCAATGTGGATTTACCGATACCATTGGGACCGATCAGGGCAGCAGTCTCCCCGCGACGAAGCTCAAAAGAAGCGTCCTTGAATAAAGGTGAACCTTCATTAAAGGCAACCGCAACATTGCGCACTTGAAGCACCTCTTTTCCAGACATAAAGTCTGGCTCAAAGGAGAAGCTAGCCTTCTTCAGATCACCCATTGGACGATCTAGACGATCCATCTTCTCAAGCGCTTTGCGTCTGCTCTGCGCACGTTTTGTGGTGGAAGCCCGGACAATATTTTTCTGAACGAAATCCTCCATTCGAGAAATTTCATCCTGTTGCTTCTCATATTGCTTCATCCGTGCTTCATATTCGGCAGCCTTCAAATCTACATAACGACTGTAGTTACCCGTATAACGCCGGGACTGGTGCCGCTCGATCTCTACAATAGTGGTCACGAGACGGTCTAGGAAATAACGGTCATGGGATACAACCAGAATCCCGCCAGCATAGCTGCGGAGGTAATCCTCCAGCCACGTTAACGTTTCGATATCCAGATGGTTAGTAGGCTCATCCAGCATCAGAAGATCTGGAGCCTGAAGCAAAATACGGGCCAGCGCGAGCCGGGTTTTTTGGCCTCCACTAAGGGTAGAAATGGGTGTATCTGGTGGGAAATCACTGAAGCCCATGCCGTGTAGGACACTGCGAATCCGTGTATTCATTTCATAGCCGCCGTGGTCCTTGAACCAATCCGATCGCCGCGCATATCGTTCAAGCAGTTCTTCGTACCGCTTGGGGTCTTCCGCGAGCTTAGGATCAGCAATACTTACTTCTAACTCTCTCAGCTCAGTTTCGGCTTCGATCAGCGGAGCGAAGACCGCCATCATTTCTTCATGAATGGTTTTGTCAGATTGCAGTCCGCTATTCTGAGCTAAATATCCGATTGTTGTTTCTTTTGATTTATGAATTTGACCGCTGTCATAAGACATCTCACCGGCCAGAATTTGTAGAAAAGTTGATTTGCCGGCACCATTCACACCCACTAGCCCGACACGTTCCTTTTCATTTACCTGTAGGCTTATGCCATCCAGTACGTTCTGTATACCATATGATTTAGTAATTCCTGTCGCTTGAAGAAGCATAACGATGAAACCTCCACCCTTGCATATTTCGCCTTGGTATTTATCCCTCAGCCGTATGAACAACTTATTCTATAGTTTACATGAAAAGCGTTTCCCAAGCGAGGGTTCGATCTAATGTAAGGAGGGAATAACGACCTAGTCCGATAACACAGTTCTATCCACCTTGGCGAACCGGGGAGAAGAGTGGTAAACTGGATTTACAAACAAGGATAAGCTAGGGATGAATAAGAGGGGGAGGCCGACAATGTCCAGCAAGGAGTCGGAGATCTCCAAAGTAAAGCAACAATTACGAACGGAGAAGACCATCGCCCGAAACGAGCTGTCTTCGGACCAGAGAAGTAAACTATCATCTGAAGTCTGCCACTATGCATTGGAGTGGCTGGAGTTGAAGGGTATAACTTCACTAATGGCCTATGTGTCTTTTCGTTCAGAGCTTGATACCCGCCCACTTATCACACAGGCGTGGAAAGATCAGCGTAAGGTGCTGTTGCCGCGTGTAATTCCAGCAAGCGGTGAAATGAGTGTCCACGCGGTGAATGCATGGAGCGATTTAGAGCCGGGGGCTTATGGTATCCAAGAACCTATTGTCTCCAGCAGAGATTTATTAGAGATTGAAGAGATTAAGCTACCTGCTGTTGTGTTCGTACCAGGGCTAGCATTTGATCTTCAAGGCGGCAGGCTTGGCTACGGTCGAGGATACTATGACCGGTTACGTGCGTCTTGGGAGAAAGCCGGGTACGTTAGCGCACAGCCCCCGATATGGATCGGGTTAGCTTACGGCATGCAGTTGGTTCCAAGGGTGCCGATGGATGAGCATGATGCTTTAATGGACATGCTGATTACTGAAAATGGTATAGTGCACTGCCGAAAAGGAGAGTGAGCCATGGAATTGACCCATTTCAACGAGCAGGGAAGAGCTCGTATGGTGGATGTGAGTGAGAAGGAGATTACGAAGCGGACAGCTGTCGCGCGGAGTATGATCAAGATGGCTGCTGGAACGCTGAGCGCCATTAAGAGTGGCAAGATCAGCAAAGGTGATGTCCTTGCTGTTGCACAGATCGCCGGGATTATGGCGGCTAAGAAGACGTCAGACTGGATTCCGATGTGCCACCCGCTGCCACTTACCGGTATTGATATCAGCTTCTCCGATAACAGCGAAGATGAACTTTATATAGAAGCAACAGTCCGTACTACAGGAAAAACCGGAGTAGAGATGGAAGCCTTAACCGCTGTTTCTGCCTCAGCACTAACGGTGTACGACATGTGTAAGGCTATTCAGAAGGATATGATTATCGGACCGACGCTTCTGGTATCTAAGAGCGGGGGCAAGAACGGAGATTATGCGCTCGAATAAGTATCAGCTGCTTTTGTTCGAAGCGCTGAGGCGAGCAGGCTGAACTGTACAGCCAACTATACATATAGAGAGGAAGGACAAACCTATGGCGTGGAAGACAGCAATCCTAACGGCCAGTGATAAAGGGGCCAGGGGCGAACGGGAAGACACGAGCGCCCAGGTTATTCGGGAGCTGGTGGAAGAGGAACTAGGTGGCGAGATCATTGAATATCGAATCGTTCCCGATGAACAAGATGAGATTATCGCAGCCTTGATTGAACTGACAGACTATTTTCAGGCAGATTTGGTACTGACCACCGGAGGCACAGATCTGGCAATTCGTGATGTAACCCCGGACGCTACTCGGCGAGTAGTAGAACGGGAAGTGCCTGGGCTCTCAGAAGCCATGCGAAGCACAGTGATGCAAAAAAACCGTGCAGCTATGCTTTTTCGTGGGATATGCGGCATTCGCGGTCGCACGTTGATTGTCAATTTACCTGGAACGCCGAAGGGTGTTCATGAGAATCTGGCAGCTATTATGGATCAATTACCGGAAGCACTGCTCATGGTAACTGGCCAATACCGTCAATAACCCTTTGTCATCTTCTTGTCACGTCACAATGATAATCTATTTATAGAAGAAAGTGGATGTAACTGTGACATAAGTTATGGTATTATTAAATTAAAGTAAACGATACCATGAACGGACAGGTGGACAAGGAGGAATAATAATGTTTAGTGGAATTGGTACTCCTGGTATTATTTTGTTGGTCATACTGGCACTTCTGCTCTTTGGCCCAAATAAACTGCCAGAGCTAGGCCGTGCAGTTGGACGAACCTTCCGTGAATTTAAGGAAGGCGCGCGTGAAATCATCGGGGATAATGAACCGGTGAAGAAGAGCGAAGCTCCTGTGCCGACGGCCCCGCAAACGGTCGCTGCAGATATTCCTCAGGACAAACGCCTGCCGGAATAATAGAAGATCTTTCAATGGGGCATTCTCAGGAGTCTACTAGACTTGAGGAGACGCCCCTTTTTCTTTGCTTTCCGCAGCAACGGACACTGCTTCGAAGAAAGTTAGTGTTATCTTTTTTACTCTTGTCATGGGATGGTGTCTGGATGTCTCTGAAATCGGAAGAAATGTCGGTGGTGGATCATCTCACCGAGCTGCGCAAACGGATTATTTATGTGTTAGTCGTATTTGTCCTTGGATTAATTGGCGGTTTATTTTGTGCAAAGCCCATTTACGATTATTTGATTAGCACGGACCTGGCGCAAGGTTTTGTTCTGCATGCATTCTCATTCTGGGATGGCATTGGGATGTACATGAAGATCGCGATGGCCGTTTCGCTAGTGATTTCTGTCCCGTTTATTGCCTACCAGCTGTGGGCATTTATCAGTCCGGGCCTGCGGCCGGAGGAGCGAAGTGCGACACTTCGTTATGTTCCCTATGTGTTTGTTCTTTTCCTTATCGGTCTTTCTTTTGCTTATTATATTGTTTTT
The DNA here is from genome assembly GCF_038002725.1 of Paenibacillus sp. FSL H7-0323. Lineage (NCBI taxonomy): Bacteria > Bacillati > Bacillota > Bacilli > Caryophanales > Paenibacillaceae > Paenibacillus > Paenibacillus sp. FSL H7-0323. The sequence continues at coordinate 6,094,637 of NZ_JBBODB010000001.1, forward strand.
CCAATGGCACTTTCGTTCACGATCTCAATTACCAGAAGCATGGGACTGGAAGAGACCTACGGGATTGCACAGTATTTTAACTTCATGTTCAGCCTGGTATTGCCGCTGGCATTGCTGTTTGAACTTCCATTGCTGGTGATGTTTCTGACCAAACTAAGAGTACTCAACCCGCTACGCTTGCGTAAAATGCGTCGGTACGCCTATTTCACGCTTGTTTTTATTGCTGTAGTTATCACGCCCCCGGATTTTATCTCAGACTTTCTGGTGACGATTCCACTGCTCATTTTGTATGAGTTCAGTGTATTTTTATCTGCATTTGTCTATCGCAAGCAACTTGCTGCGGACGCGGCACGGGATGAACGGTATGTTCAGAAGCAGGAGTGAGGAGAGAGGCTGCCGCTAAGTAGATTTTCTACGAATGTGGCAGCTTTTTTGCTATAAGTTGATTTCATTAGTTGGATTGAATACACTTAGTAAGTAATTGTTATCGATCAGGATCATTAGATGCAAAGGTCTAACCATTCTAGCAACCTTCATATCTATAAGGGGTGAGAGGAAAGCGCTGGAATCCTACGCATATTTTCAAAACCCGTGGATACAATGTAATAGAGTGTGTGCTTGGACAAGCATTGAAACGTATTTTTTTGCGAAAACTAATACGAATTTGTGTAAAAAGACTTGAAATCCGGGCTCAAGTTGAGTATCATAAAAATTGTTGTTAGCACTGCACGCTGTTGAGTGCTAACGCTCTTGAAAAATAGGAGATGGGCTGGAGATTAGCAGGGTTCCATTGATATTTTTCAAGAACATCACAGCATTCTAAGTTTGACCGGTAAGTTCTAAACTATGTTTTGAAGCAAAATAACATAATTTTAAAGGAGGCTATTTTTTCATGATCAAACCATTAGGTGAACGCGTATTGGTGCTACCGAGCGAGCAGGAGGAAACAACTTCATTCGGGATTGTGCTTCCGGACTCCTCGAAAGAAAAGCCACAAGAAGGAACTATTATTGCAGTAGGCAGCGGAGCTTTGAAAGATGGAGTACGTGTAGCGCTTGAAGTTAAAGAAGGCGACCGTGTTCTTTTCTCAAAATATGCAGGTACAGAAATCAAATATGAAGGTAAAGAATATTTGATTATGAAAGAAAGCGACATTCACGCGATTCTTGACTAAGCAAGAGTCGATCATAAGCTAAATCTAAACTACTTAAAGTAATATGATATACAAAAAATTCTAGGAGGTAATTACACAATGGCTAAAGAAATTAAATTCAGTGAAGAAGCTCGCCGCTCTATGCTTCGTGGTGTAGATGCTCTGGCAAACGCGGTAAAAGTTACACTTGGACCAAAAGGCCGCAACGTGGTGCTTGAGAAGAAATTTGGTAGCCCACTCATCACTAACGATGGTGTAACGATCGCTAAAGAAATCGAACTTGAAGATGCATTCGAGAACATGGGTGCTCAACTGGTTAAAGAAGTTGCTACTAAGACTAATGATGTAGCCGGTGACGGTACTACAACTGCAACGGTTCTGGCTCAAGCTATGATCCGCGAAGGTCTGAAGAACGTAACTGCTGGTGCTAACCCAATGGTTATCCGTAAAGGTATCGACAAAGCGGTTCGTGCAGCTGTTGAAGAATTGCAAAAAATCGCTAAGCCTATCGAAGATTCCCAAGCTATCGCTCAAGTAGCTGCTATCTCTGCTGCTGACGATGAAGTAGGTCAATTGATCGCTGAAGCTATGGAAAAAGTAGGTAAAGACGGTGTTATCACTGTTGAAGAATCCCGTGGATTCGCTACTGAGCTTGAAGTAGTAGAAGGTATGCAATTCGACCGTGGTTACATTTCCCCATACATGATTACTGATACAGACAAAATGGAAGCTGTTTTGGAGAATCCATACATCTTGATCACTGATAAAAAAATCAGCAGCACTCAAGAAATTCTTCCATTGCTTGAAAAAATCGTTCAACAAGCTAGACCGCTTGTTATTATCGCTGAAGATATCGAAGGCGAAGCACAAGCTATGCTGATCGTGAACAAACTGCGTGGAACATTCAACGCTGTTGCTGTTAAAGCTCCTGGCTTTGGCGACCGTCGTGAAGCTATGCTGCAAGATATCGCTGCCCTGACTGGTGGCCAAGTGATCACTGAGAAGCTCGGTCTTGATCTGAAGAGCACTTCCATTGAACAACTGGGTAACGCACGTCAAGTACGCGTAACTAAAGAAAACACAACAATCGTAGACGGAAGCGGCGACAAAGCGGACATCAATGCACGCGTAAGCCAAATCCGTGCTCAACTGGAAGAAACAACTTCCGAGTTCGACAAAGAGAAATTGCAAGAGCGTTTGGCTAAATTGGCTGGCGGCGTAGCCGTTGTCAAAGTTGGCGCTGCAACTGAAACTGAACTTAAAGAGCGCAAACTTCGCATCGAAGATGCCCTGAACGCAACTCGCGCAGCGGTTGAAGAAGGTATCGTATCCGGTGGGGGTACAGCTCTTGTGAACGTATATAACGCTGTTGCTGCTGTAGACGTAACTGGTGACGAGAAAACTGGCGTTAACATCGTGCTTCGCGCGTTGGAAGAGCCAATTCGCACCATCGCAGCTAACGCTGGTCAAGAAGGTTCCGTAATTGTGGACCGCTTGAAAAAAGAAGAAGTAGGTATCGGCTACAACGCTGCTACTGGTGAATGGGTGAACATGTTCGAAGCGGGTATCGTTGACCCTGCTAAAGTAACTCGTTCCGCACTTCAAAATGCTGCATCCGTAGCTGCTATGTTCTTGACTACTGAAGCAGTTATCGCTGACAAGCCTGAGCCTGAAAAAGGCGGCGGCATGCCAGATATGGGCGGCATGGGTGGAATGGGCGGCATGATGTAAGGAAATCATTATCGAAGCAATTCGATGATGAGTTTCCTTGAGAGGAAACACCATTTGACCACATAGTACAAAAATGAGAGACCTTTCATAAGTTCATTGAACTTTTGAGAGGTCTCTCATTTTTTTGTGGGTATAATTTAATCTAATTCTTGCTCTAAAACAGTTTTTACTAAACGACGTACTTCATCAGTTGATCTTGTATCCATTAATTGGTTTCTTAGTTCGCCTGCACCTCTAAATCCACGAACATAGATTTTGAAAAAGCGAAGAAGTGGTTTAAATAAACGTGGCTCAAGTTCATTTGAATATTTATCGTGAAGATCCAGCTGTAAAAGAAGTAAATTGAGAAAATCCTTCGCGCTGTGTTCTTTAGGTTCTTTTTCAAAAGCAAATGGATTGGTGAAAATGCCGCGGCCAATCATGACTCCATCAACGCCGTATTGTTCTACTAATTTTAATCCTGTTGCGCGGTCAGGAATATCTCCATTAATAGTTAACAACGTATTTGGAGCAATCTCATCGCGTAATTTTTTTATTTCAGGGATTAGTTCCCAGTGTGCCTCTACTTTACTCATCTCTTTTTTTGTACGAAGGTGAATGGAAAGGTTCGCAATATCTTGTTTCAATATATGTCCTAGCCAGTCGCGCCACTCGTCAATATCAGAGTATCCTAATCTTGTTTTAACACTAACCGGCAATCCACCTGCTTTTGCTGCTTGAATAATTTCTGCTGCAACTTCAGGATGTTTTATTAATCCAGCACCTTTTCCATTCGATGCGACGTTTTGTGCTGGGCACCCCATGTTTAAATCGATACCACGAAAACCAAGTTTTTTCATATCAATGCTCATCTGTTCAAAAAATACGGGTTTATCACCCCAAATATGAGCGACAATCGGTTGCTCATCTTCTGTGAACGTTAATCGACCACGTACACTGTCTTTTCCTACAGGGTGACAATAGCTTTCTGTATTTGTGAATTCTGTGAAAAATACGTCGGGTTTTGCAGCTTCACTAACGACGTGCCGAAATACAACATCTGTGACATCTTCCATGGGCGCTAATATAAAAAACGGCTTCGGTAAATCAAGCCAAAAGTTTTGTTCGTTACTCATATTATCTCCTCTTGTTGTAATATATAAAAACGATATAAGGATAGCAAAGTCCTATACCCATCATACATAGTATCATTTTTTTTCGTTTGATGCACAGAATCAATGATATGAGAATGTTCATCCATGGCTATTTGTTTATAATCTGTTTATTGATACTTGTTATAATCCTGTAGATGAAAAGTTTGTAATATAAAGTCGAATCGTGTTAACGAATCGATTATAGACAAACGACATAACGCATCCAAAGAACAGGGGGATAAGCAAGTGAACAAAAAGCAATGAATAAGCTCTATATTGGCTGCTGCTGTATTATCAAGCCCTATCATTATGCCGACCAAAGGATCGGCAGCGGCTTCCTTTATTGATATTGATGGCTCATACGCAAAGAAAGCGATTGTTGAGCTATTCGATCAGGGGATAGTGACCGGTGTCGGAGAGAGTAAGTTCTATCCTACGTCGAATATTACAAGGCAGGATTTTGCAATTATTTTAGCAAAGACATTAAAGCTGGATGTTTCAAACCCTCCTGCACTGCCAACCTTTCTGGACGTTCCCACAAGCAACTACGCATACAGCTATGTAGAGGCAGCTGTCAAAGCCGGATTGATTAAGGGTACAGGCAGTAATCTTTTCGGTACGGGGCAAAATTTATCACGTCAGGATATGGTCGTCATGTTCGTGAGAGCATTGGGAGTCAATCCTACGGGTAAAGCTGGAACTTTGCAATTTGCTGATAGTAGCCAAATTGCTGATTATTCCAAAGATTTTATAGCTGCTGCTGTGGAATATGGATTGATTACCGGATATAATAATTTTTTTAATCCTGATGCCAAAGTAGATCGTCAGGCCGTAGCTCTAGTAGCCTCTAAGTTTCTGAAGTTTAAGGAGAACGGAAACACTGAGCAGCCCGCCTCCACCCCAACTGCTCAACCGAGTAAAGAGCCGGTAACAGTGCCTACTCCTGTTGTTGGAGGGTCTTCCTCTTCGCAAAGTGAGCATAGCAGCAATTCAGATACAAATGCACCTATGGTTGAAAGTACCAAGTTCGAGGCGATCGACAACTACAACGGGACACAAGATCAGCTTCGCGGGTTAGCGGGAGCCATTGGCGAGCAAGGAGCAGCGGTACAAGCCTACCTGTGGACGGATGCGAATGAGAACGGTGAAGTAGATGCCGATGAGTTAGGAACCGCCATCGCATTAGGCACCAGCGAAGCAGACGGATCTGTGAGTGCGGCCAATATTGGGGATCTGAACGCAGGAACGTATCGTTTCGTGATTACCGGTAAGGATTCATCCAATAATGAATCAGCGAAGAACGCTGCCCATGCGGTTACGGTGACCTTAAGCAAAAACGAAGTTCCGGATACGAGTGCACCGGTAGTGGACGCAACCAAGTTCGAAGCGATCGACAACTACAACGGGACACAAGATCAGCTTCGCGGGTTAGCGGGAGCCATTGGCGAGCAAGGAGCAGCGGTACAAGCCTACCTGTGGACGGATGCGAATGAGAACGGTGAAGTAGATGCCGATGAGTTAGGAACCGCCATCGCATTAGGCACCAGCGAAGCAGACGGAGCTGTGAGTGCAGCCAATATTGGGGATCTGAACGCAGGAATGTATCGTTTCGTGATTACCGCTAAGGATTCATCCAATAATGAATCAGCGAAGAACGCTGCCCATGCGGTTACGGTGACCTTAAGCAAAAACGAAGTTCCGGATACGAGTGCACCAGTAGTGGACGCAACTAAGTTCGAAGCGATCGACAACTACAACGGGACACAAGATCAGCTTCGCGGGTTAGCGGGAGCCATCGGCGAGCAAGGAGCAGCGGTACAAGCCTACCTGTGGACGGATGCGAATGAGAACGGTGAAGTAGATGCCGACGAATTAGGAACAGCCCTCGCATTAGGCACTAGTGCAGCAGATGGATCTGTGAGTGCGGCCAATATTGGGGATCTGAACGCAGGAACGTATCGTTTCGTGATTACCGCTAAGGATTCATCCAATAATGAATCAGCGAAGAACGCTGCCCATGCGGTTACGGTGACCTTAAGCAAAAACGAAGTTCCGGATACGAGTGCACCAGTAGTGGACGCAACTAAGTTCGAAGCGATCGACAACTACAACGGGACACAAGATCAGCTTCGCGGGTTAGCGGGAGCCATCGGCGAGCAAGGAGCAGCGGTACAAGCCTACCTGTGGACGGATGCGAATGAGAACGGTGAAGTAGATGCCGACGAATTAGGAACAGCCCTCGCATTAGGCACTAGTGCAGCAGATGGATCTGTGAGTGCGGCCAATATTGGGGATCTGAACGCAGGAACGTATCGTTTCGTGATTACCGCTAAGGATTCATCCAATAATGAATCAGCGAAGAATGCTGTACATGCGGTTACGATTGAGCTTGTTAATGGTATTCTGACCACACCTACGGTTACTAGCTCTATATATGGCTTTGACGGAGGCGGCGGTTCAAAAACAAAACAACTGATAACGGGTTCTACACAATCGCGCATTCGCTTCGACTTTTTCTCGGGAGAAAGCTTTACGAATGCTGAAATTCAGGTAACGTTGGAAGGCATGATCTTTACCACAAACGACTATTATACCATTAGTGGATGGACACATCCGACGAGTGATCAAATTAGCAATAATGGGCATACGTTAACTTTCACAGGAAGTAACATAGGTGTTTCGGATATCGCTTTTGAACTTCATAATAAAGTGATGCCGGCACCGGGAACCTATCTCATTAAGTTCAAAGCAGATGCGGATGGACCTGGAACAGCCAGATCTTATTCCGAGGAACAAGTCATTACCTTAATTATTTTGCCACCGGCTTAAACTAGAAGCTTCTCATGAGTTCTTTGAACTTGTGGGAAGCTTCTTTTTTATGGAAAATAGGATTGCTCAATATAGTCTAAATGAGTATTATGAGTAAGGTATGTTCATATAAAAATAGAGATAAACAGGATGGAGAGCACCATGAAAACAACACGTCAGAACGCATTGATTTTCTCGTTTACTTTTATGGCTTTTATTCTGGGTACGACGGAGTATATTATTGTTGGTTTACTCTCTGAAATATCCTCAAGCCTCGGAGTTACGCTTGCGACAGCCGGGGGATTGGTATCTGGCTTCGCGATTTCTTATGCCATTGGCACACCAATTATGATGTCCTTGTGCAGCCGTGTTCCGAAACGGATTACGATTCTTGTATCACTTGTATTGATTTTACTGCTAAATTTGTGGAGTGCTGTAACTGGAACTTACAGTATGCTGCTGGTGACTAGAATAGTTACTGCCATACTATGTGGCTTTGTTCTTTCTGTAGCTATTACGGTAGCGAATGAAGCGGTTGATCAGGAGAAGAGAGGCAAGGCGATTGCTACAATTTTGAGTGGTTTTGCTATTGCGAATGTTTTTGGTGTGCCGATCGGTACTTTCGTCGGGCAGTTTTTTAATTGGCCAGCAGCGTTTGTTCTGAATGGGATATTAGCTGGAGTTGCCATAGTCCTAAATTATATCTATATTCCACGCCAATTACCGAAACCTGTGCCTAGCTCACTCAAGGATCAGATCGGACTGCTCACAAACGGCCGCATTATTCTTGCATTTCTCATTCCGGTTACGGCAGTGGGAGCCGTATTTGTGATGTACACTTACATTACACCTATACTGGAGCAAGTCATGAACGTTCCTAAAAGCTCAGTTAGCGGTGTGCTGTTTGTATACGGAATTGCCACGATTGTCAGCAACTGGATTGGTGGCAAGGTTGCGACCGGGAATGCGGTTAGTAAGCTGAGATTCGTGTTCCTTATCCAAGCTGTGGTCTATGTTATCTTTAGTATGACCGCATCTGTTTCCATTCTAGGAATGATTGTGCTAATGGCTCTAGCCATGATGTCGAGTATTGTGAGCGCCCCTGCGCAGCTCTATTTGATTGACTTAGCTAAGCAGTTCTCACCAAAAACGAAGGATCTTGCTGCCTCATTGAATCCAGTAGCCTCAAACCTGGGAATTGCAGGCGGGTCCGCGATCGGTGGAGTGGTTGCCGGGCATGGAGGATTAATCTCTCTTCCTGTAGCTGCTGCCATCCTGGCGATATTGGCCTGTGTGATTACGTTGATATGTTATAAGATGGATCATCAAAGCCAAGCAGCGGTCATCACTCAGCATCATAACTTAACCTAATGAGATGATATAAAATATCCCGGCTTCATACGAGTTCATTGAACTTGTGTGGAGCCTTTTTTATATGGAAAGCTTCAAAGCGTTGACTTCCTACAGATTCAGTGCTAAACTTATCTTAAGTTAAAGATATTTAAAGTGAAGATAAAAAAACTCGATGTTATCCACCAAAGAGCTTGTACAGTAGAAAAAGATCTTTTTTTTTAAGTGATATCTTAATATTAAGATAATTAAACTAAACCTTTTTGTTCTTGGGAATTATATTACGAGTCAAAATCAACTAAACATTAGGAGTGTATAACAATGAGAAACTTAAAAGGGATTCACCACGTTACAGCCATCACAAGCAGTGCAGAGAAAAATTACGAGTTTTTTACTTACGTGTTAGGTATGCGTCTAGTGAAGAAAACAGTTAATCAAGATGATATTCAGACGTATCATTTGTTTTTTGCAGATGATAAGGGCAGCGCCGGAACAGATATGACCTTCTTTGATTTTCCTAACATCCCTAAAGGGGTTCATGGAACTAACGAGATTGCGAAAACATCCTTCCGGGTACCAACAGATGCAGCATTAGACTACTGGGTTAAGCGTTTTGATCGGCTTGCAGTGAAGCATACCGGCATTAAAGAGCAATTCGGCAAAAAGACATTATCCTTCGTAGATTTCGATGATCAACAGTATCAACTTATTTCAGATGAATTGAATAAAGGTGTCGTATCAGGTACACCGTGGCAAAAAGGACCTATCCCTTTGGAGTATGCAATAACTGGCTTGGGACCGATCTTTGTACGAATTGCTGACTTGAACTACTTCAAAGAAGTATTGGAGAAAGTGATGTTGTTTAAAGAAATTGCTCAGGAAGAGACGTATCATTTATTTGAAGTTGGCGAAGGCGGAAACGGTGCACAAATTATTGTAGAGCATAACGAGTTCTTACCGAATTCACGCCAAGGTTTTGGGACTGTTCACCATGCTGCTTTCCGTGTAGAGGATCGTGCGATGCTGGACGAGTGGACAGAGCGTTTTGAAGGCTTTGGATTCCAAACTTCAGGATATGTAGATCGTCACTTCTTCGAGTCGTTGTATACACGTGTTGCACCACAAATATTGTTTGAGCTTGCCACTGACGGGCCAGGATTTATGGGAGATGAGGAATATGAAACCGTTGGCGAGAAGCTTTCATTGCCACCTTTCTTGGAACCTAAACGTGAGCAAATTGAGAAGTTAGTCCGTCCTATTGATACCGTTAGAAGTACGATCGACTTTGTGAAAGAGTGAAGAAGGGGCTGAGGAAATTGATTTCAATTGATCCAAAGCACAACAGTGAGCGGGAAAATTACAAATTATTAATTGGCACTATTATTCCTAGACCTATAGCCTTTGTCACAACACAATCAGAAGAGGGTCTCTTAAATGGTGCACCTTTTAGCTATTTTAATATCGTTTCGTCCAATCCTCCAATGGTTTCATTGGCAATTCAAAGACCAGCAGGGCGTTTAAAAGATACAGCCCGTAATATTTACGATAATCAACAGTTTGTTGTGCATATTGTAGATGGGGAGAATGTTGCGAAGATCAATCAGACTGCAGCCACATTACCTGCTTCTGAAAGTGAAATTGAACTGGCGAATCTTACACCGATTCAAAGTACAAGTGTTGCTGTGCCTGGCGTTTTGGAGGCGAAGGTGCGGATGGAGTGCAAGCTTGTTCAAGCAATTCCTCTAGGTGGCGAAGAACCTGGGAGTGACTTGTTTATTGGCGAAATTGTTCAATTCCATATCGATGAATCGATCTATCAGGAAGGGCATATTGACCCGAGAGTTCTAAACGCTGTGAGCCGTTTGGCGGGAAATAATTACGCAACCCTTGGAGAGATTTTTACAATAGATAGGCCGGAATAAGCAACTATAGAATAGACCTGCTAGTAAGCAATGAAGCCTACTTAGCAGGTCTTTTTGTGTACCGAAGCTACAGCTCGTCCGCAACCCCCAACAAAGCAATCCCTAGAATCACAACGATAATAACGGCATATTGTGCCTTGCTTAGTTTTTCTTTGAGGAAGATTCGCGATAATATTACGGAAAAAATGCTGTATGAAGCAATAAGTGGTGCCGCGATAATCGCGTTGCTGGACATAGCAAATACGTAGAAGAATTGTCCGGTCGTTTCCAGAATGGCTGCGAAGCCCTTATCCCGTTCTTTAAATAGGTTGAACTTTACCTTTTTAAAAAATTTCAGGTATGTAAAAGACAAGATGGCACATATAAAGAAGGTGTATTCATACGCGAGCAGAGCTGCTTTTTCGCTAATCAGGCTGAGTTCATCCAAATAAATAGCATCGGCAAAGGTGCCAAGTCCATCGATTAGGCAGTATAGGATTGGAAAAATGATGGCGATCACGCCAATCTGATATTTTTTATCAATCTGTGTGGTGCTGTTTTGAAGCGCTTGGTGTTCTGCTCTCTTTTCCAAGATGGCGATCCCGATAATGCCCAAGGTGATAACGGCAACACCAACGATTTCAAGCGCCCCTAGCTCATGGGTGAAAAAGATAAATAATAATATCGTCGTTACAGCGCCAGATGAATTTTGTACGGGGGAGGCAATGGATAACTCAATATATCTGAGTCCAATATAACCAACTGCCATCGACAGGATATAGAGTGCAGACACAGGGAAATATCGGATTAAGTCCATAGGATCAAAGGTTAATCCTTGAATGAGCATATAAGCTGTTGCGTGAATACCCATGACTATCCCCACGATAATGACAATCTTAATATGGCTATACCGATCCTGACTATCGGTCCCCTTTTTATAAAATAAGTCAGCCCCTCCCCAAGCGAAGGCTGTTAATAATGCAAACATAAACCACATGATCATTGCTCCTTGCTGTAGATTAAAATCCCCGCCGATTATACCAGATTAGATTCTACACAGGGTGCTCATTTCATCACACATAAAAAATACACCCTCTAGAATCGACCGGACAAACCAAAGGTTTATCAAATGTCTATTCTAAAGGGTGTACTTCATAACATAACAGAGGGGTAAGGCGCTATCTTAACGTAGAGTTTTCAATGCGCCACTCCAAGCCAAGACTTGATCCAGCATCCCATTAAGATTGGTAAGATGCAGATCCGCTGGTTTAAACACAGTTCCGTTCTCGAAATCAGTGAACAGTGACAATGCAGGGTGTACACGAACGTCTGCTACAGATAGTTCTCCCAAGATTCCGCGTAGATGTTCAGCTGCACGAGCGCCCCCTACGGAACCATAACTTACGATACCTGCTGCTTTATTATTCCAAGCTTCACGGGCATAATCGAGCGCATTTTTCAGTGATGCAGAAATACTGTGGTTATATTCTTGTACGATAAATACGAAACCGTCTAGTGTAGCGAGTTTAGTGTTCCATGCTGTTGCTTGTTCAGTTGCATCAGCCTCACCCAATAGTGGAAGCTTGAAATCTGCAATATCTATGATCTCATAATTAGCATCCCCGCGTGCATCCGCAATCTTTTTAACCCATTCTCCTACTTGCGGGCTTAAACGACCTTGACGAGTACTTCCGAGAATAATACCGATGTTTAATTTTGACATTGTTTGTTCCTCCTCAATTTTTGTTCTACCAAATAGTTTGTCTAGAAATCCCATGAAGTACACAACCTTTAAAAATTATTTATCTCAAGAGTAGTAAACTCTGGTTGTCTTTAAGTTAAGTATCTTTAAGATGAGATAATAATACCGCACACAGTGTGCTTTGTCAAGCAACTTTATAATAGTTAGTTTATAGCTTTGCTTCACCTTTACAAAATTAGTTGTTAGGAATATAATTGTTTAAGCAACTATTAAAACAGTGTTAATTGAGAAGGGATACGATCATGACGACAAAGCATAACCAATCCGAGCTTACGTTAGGATTTATGATGGGCACGACTTATCGTAAATTAAGCATGTTATTTCAAAGTGGGCTGAAAGAACATGATATAACACCAGAGCAATGGTCAGTCCTTTTTCATATTGACAGAACGGAAGGTTTGATTCAGAAGGACATTGCTAAGCGCTCTGGTAAGGATAAGCCAACTACAACGCGAATTCTGGATCATTTGGAAGGAAAGGGACTGATTTACAAAAGAACCGGTGAGAACGATCGGCGTTCTTTTAAAGTCTATATTACGGAAAAAGGAAGGTCTCTGGTGAAGGAAACCGTTCCTATTGAAGATAAGGTGACAGAAGAGATTATGAACTGTATTTCTAGTAAGGAATATGAGTTGCTCATGGAATTGCTGCTAAGAATAAACAATCATGTAGATCAAATAACAGATGGAGAGTAGGAAGGCAAGTTATGTTAGAACAACAAGAACTACGTACGAAATTATGGACCAAATCTTTTATTGCTTTAACGATTAGTGCTTTATTTTTATTTATGAATTTACAGATGTTGTTATCTTCATTTCCGTCTTACGTAAAAAGCGAATTTCAGGCCGGAGATATTATGGTCAGCCTCGTTACCAGCGTCTTTGCATTAACTGCGATCGCTTCACGTTTTATGACCGCTTTTCTGATGCGAAAGGTTAGCCGCAATGTATTATTATATATTGGTTTAGCAATTGCCGCCGCTATTACCGGCCTTTATGTTGTAGCAGATTCCATTGGCTCGCTGCTGCTGATGCGTGTGGGCTATGGGATTGGATTCGGGATTGCCAGCACGATTATTCCCACGATTGTTTCACAGATTATTCCGAGCAAAAGAATGGGTGAAGGGATAGGTTATTTCGGTTTATCCACCAGCCTGGCGATGTCGATCGGTCCAATGATTGGTTTGAATGTGATGAAACAATCGGGTTTTGGAACACTGGCTATGATCGGTATGGTAACCTTACTTCTTGCCTTTCCAGTACTTTTATTTTCTCGTTCACTTCCTGCACAACCGAAAAAACAGCCTACCCCGAATCAAAGTGAGTCCACCAAACCTCTCAAGGTTCCGTTTAATACAAAGTTAGTATTGCCTGCCATTCTAAATGTCATGTTGGCAATTACCTACGGGGGATTGCTAAGCTTTATCGCTTTATTCGGCGAATCAGTTCATCTGGAGCAAGTGGGTTTGTTCTTTTTATTTAATGCGGTTACGATCATCATTATAAGACCTATCTCCGGCAGATTATTTGATAAAAGAGGACCAGCTTCTGTCCTAATCCCGGCGGCGGTTTGCGTCGTTGCAAGCTTAACTGTGCTTTCTTATACGACCTCTATGCCAATGCTCATCGTTTCTGCACTGCTATATGGACTTGGCTTCGGCGCTATTCAGCCAACGATCCAGGCTTGGATGCTTCGCACCTCAACTCCAGCACAATATGGTATGGCCAACAGTATGTTCTATAACTCAACGGATTTGGGTGTAGCCAGCGGAGCCATTATTCTGGGGGCAATCTCGGCAGCAACTGATTATGGGATAATGTATCGTTATTCGGCTGGGTTTATGGTGTTGTTCCTTATCGTGTATGTGGGAATTCAGATTAACAAAGCTAGAGTGAATCCATCAACCTTAAGTCAATAGGGTTCGGAGATTAAGCCAATCTTTATCTACTATTCATATTATTTTAAGCTAAGAGGGTTATAGTAATCACATAACCCCCTTATAATATAGACTTTGACCCTGCCGGACGTTGGCAGGGTCCTTTTTTTGTGTATGAAGAGAAGAAGTACATTATGTCGATGCACTTTTCTGGCAGGATGGATTATGCTTAGAAGAATAGGAATCGAAGGGGGAGAGATTTGCGAATGAATATGACATGGAACTTAGATAGTTTATATCCTTCCTTTGAATCGGAGCAGTTAAAAAGGGATCGCAAGCTACTGGACCAGCATATACAAGATTTAAAGCGGTGGGCTGAGCACCATTTGAAAGTAAAAGACGTTACAGCCATGTCTGTGGAGGGCTTTTTAAGAATTTATAATGATTATAAAAGCATATATGTATGCTTGTTAGCTTATGCAGAGTTAACACTCAGCGCAGATAGTTGCTACGAGGAAGCCATGAATCTTGCTGATGATATTGAGGAGGCCAATTCAGAAATCATAGGGGTAGTTGTGGCTTTTAAGCGCTGGTTTAGCACTTGTGATCATATGGATGAGCTTATCGGTGGCTCACCTTATCTAATGGAGCATCAATTTTATTTGCGAGAACTCCTGTTACAATCCCGCTATGAGTTAAGCGAAGAACTTGAAATGGCCATAGCCAAAATGCAGAGTACAGGATCTAAAGCATGGAGCAGACTGTATATGGAGAGGACTTCAAGTGCACTTGCAGATCTAGTGGTAGATGGGGAAACTAGACAAGTGACACTTGCGGAGCTAAGAAGTATGGCTTATGAGAATAATGCCAGCTTAAGAAAAGCTGCTTATGAAGCGGAGGCAGAAGCCTGTAGTCGTATTGCTGAGGTCTGCGCAGCCAGCTTAAATGGCATTAGTGGTGAGGCGCTGACGATTTATGGCATGCGGGGTTATCAATCTTCTTTGGAAAAAGTGTTAATCGCTTCGAGAATGGACAGTGAGACTTTAGCCGCTATGCTCACTGCTCTTCGGGAGAGCCTGCCAGCCTTTCATACCTATTATCAAAAGAAAGCCGAGCTGCTGGGACATCCGGCAAAGCTGCCTTTTTACGATATTTTTGCACCAGTCGGTGTAGAAAACGGGAAAATTACATACGCTAACGCCAAAGATACAATCTTCTCGAGCTTCGCAACCTTTAGTGAGGAACTGTCTTGTTTTGCTCAGAAGGCTTTTGATCAGCAATGGATTGATGCAGAACCTAGATCAGGCAAAGGGGGGTATGGACTTTGCATTGATATTTTTCCGATTGGCGAGAGCAGAATTATGACCCAGTTCACCGGAAATGCTATAGATATTAGTATCCTTGCCCATGAGCTCGGCCATGCCTATCATAGCTCCTGTCTGGCTAATGAAACGATGCTGAATACGGATTACCCGATTCCGATTGCTGAAACGGCTTCGATTTTTTGTGAGACGATAGTGAACCATGCCATAATTACAAATTCAACGGAGAAGGAAGCTCTGCTTATTCTGGAGAGAAGTATTTCTGATGCCGGTTATTATCTTGTAGACTTTTATGCCCGTTATTTATTTGAGATCAAATTATATGAGAGAAGAGCATTAGGCCCGCTGTCTGTTCAAGAGCTAAATGAATTGATGATTGCCTGTATGGTGGAAGCCTATGGTGAGGGCATTGACCCGGGTACAATCCATCCGTACATGTGGATGAACAAAGCTGGATATTTTATGGCTAGTAATGAATTTTTGAATTTCCCGTATTCCTTTGGTTTGTTATTCTCTAAAGGACTGTACGCGGAATATTTAAAGAGGGGCGAAGAGTTCGCCCCTAAGTATCGCCAGTTCCTTAGGGATACCAGCAAACATAATATTGTTGATGTAGCAAAAACAATGTATCTAGATGTTCACTCCGTCGACTTCTGGAGAAGTGCATTGAAGTTAATAGAGAGCGACATTGGGGTGTTCATCGCTAAAGCCTAAACAACTCTCCAATTATGGTCACAGGTAGCTTCAATTTGGCCATGCTTTTCAATGTAGTCCGTGACAATTTCAGATATGTCGATCATAATTTCTTGAACAATCGGTTTACCCTTATACATCTCATAATCTCCGCCACCGCTGGCTCTATAATTGTTCATAACAACCTCATATTCTTTAGAGTCCTCTATAGGCTGACCTTGGTACAGCAGATGGAGGACTCTTTCGCCTACAGGTCTAGCGGTATCAAGCTCGTATTGTATTCCTTCCCACATATCATAATTGTAATGCTGCGGTTTAGGCTCGATGTAGGCGGGGTTAACGATTATTCCGTTTTCGTCTTGTTGGAAATAGTTAGCGGTTTGTTCTAAGGCCTCTCTAATATCTTGTCCTGTCAGTCTTAGGACGGTTAAGGTGTTGGGATAAATGAAGTTCGATAAAATGTCTCTGCGTGTGATGGTTTCGCTGAAACCCTTGCAATCGTTACTGAGTAAGGCTGCTGTAGAAATATCTATGCCAGTAGCCTCCATTTGTACCTTATTCATAAATTCTATAAAAGGGTGGTCAGCTAAGCGGCATTCATCAGCACTGGAAATAGACAGGTCCCCGATAACCGTTCCTATTCTCTCATCCAGCCAAGTTTGTGTTTCTGATTCAAGAGTACTGCTCAGCTCTAGGATTATTTCATCTGCAGCTGTTGTCTCATTAACGTTAAGGAGCTCGGCATGTTTACGCTGAATCTTCCAGTGTGTATTTTCTTTTTGGAAAATAACCGAAATTTTACCGAGGGAAAGTCCATTACAACCAGGTTGTATGATTGTAACACCGTTCAACTCTCCAGCTATGGAGCGGTGCTGATGTCCGGTAATTAGCACATCTATGCCCTCTACCTCTGTACACATGGCGTAGGCTTGATTCTCCCCCGTTAGTCTTTCTACAGGTTCTCCACTGCTTAGATCGCGTTCGAATCCGCCGTGGTAAGCTACAACGAGCAGATCAGGCTGCTCTTCTGCCCGTATAATGGCACACCAATGTTTTACAGTCTCTAGCGAATCCTCAAATTGAAGCCCTTCAATATGGCTAGGGTTCTCCCAGTGGGGGATGTAATGCGTCGTAACCCCTAGAACGGCTACTTTGATTTTATCTACCCATTTGATGATATAGGGTTTACCAAAGGCGGGTTGATTTGTCGTGTTATCTATAATTCCAGCTGATAACCAAGGAAAGCAGGAATCCTGAACGGCTTTATTCAGCAGAGTTTTGCCAAAATTGAATTCATGGTTGCCAATAATTGCAGCGTCATATTTCAATTCATTTAGTGCAGCTATGCCCGGATTCAGCTCATTACTATAATGTGTAGCTGCATAATAAGTTAACGGTGTGCCTTGAATAAGATCACCGTTATCTATAAGGATCAGCTCAGGAGTATGGGATCTTTCTTGTTTAATGAGGGTAGCAATTGTTGCTAAGCCTGCTGGTCGTTTCTCCCCCGTGCGGTAATCGACGGGCCCAAAATGTCCATGTAGATCACTTGTTACGAGGATTTCACAGGTTATTGAATTCTCTTTATTCATAGGTAGCCCCTCCTGATAATAAGTTCAGACCTCATTCTAGCAGATAATTTGGTAACTTTAAGAGATTGGAATAAATTTTACATATATTTGATGCTTGGTTGCTATTGATTTAATAAAACACATCTATAGTTTAGAAGTACTCAAAAATAAAAATAGAAAACAGTGGAGGTCTTTCGTTTGAGAAAAATCAGTAAATTCGTATTGCCGCTAATGATGTCTATTACATTGCTTAGTGGTTGTGGCGCTAACAACACTACAAATAATGCAAACCAAGGATCGACGGACGGGGCAAATGCACCGAAGGAAACGGCAGCTCCTGTAGCAGAGGGTTATGTTCCAGAGAAGCTTACTGTACAATTTGTTCCTTCTCAAAATGCAGATACGCTCGAAGCTAAAGCGAAACCTCTTGAAAAATTACTGGGTGACAAGCTCGGTATTCCTGTAGAAGTAAGTGTCTCTACTGATTACAACACCGTTATCGAAGCTATGGCCTCTAAAAAAGTGGATGTAGGTTTCCTTCCTCCAACTGCTTACGTGTTAGCTAAAGAAAAAGGAGCAGCTGAGGTTATTCTTCAGGCTCAACGTTTTGGTGTAAATGATGAAACCGGTGGTCCAACAGATGAATTAGCGGATTTCTATAAATCTATGATTATCGTCAAGAAGGATTCTGCGATCAAATCGGTTGCCGATTTGAAAGGTAAAAAAATTGCCTATCAAAACGTTACATCCTCAGCAGGTTTTGTATGGCCGGCTGCAACACTAATGGATGCAGGACTTGATCCGTTGAAGGATGTACAAGCCATTACGGTTAAAGGTCATGATCAAGGCGTGCTTGCTGTGCTGAATGGTGACGTAGATGCAGCAGCTATTTTCCAAGATGCCCGGAACACGGTCGTTAAGGATTATCCAAAAGTATTTGAAGATACTCAAGTTCTCGCCTTTACTGATAAAATTCCTAACGATACGATTTCGGTCCGTTCAGATATGAATAAAGAATGGATAGAAAAAATCCAGCAGGCATTCATTGATATCGCAGCTGACACAGAAGGCCATGAGATTATCAAAGACATTTACTCTCATGAAGGTTATGTGAAATCACAAGACAGCAACTTTGACATTGTTCGCGAATACAACAGTAAAGTAAAAACAGAGTAGAACAGGCCGTTCAAGGATACAACGATGTTGGTGTATAACAGGCATTAAGGATAGCCAGCTCCGGATTCCCCCCCGGATCTGGCTATCTCTTTTATACGAATATACGAAAACACATAAAGGGATGATTTCATGATAGAGCTTCGTAATGTATCCAAAACGTATCTAAACGGAACCAAAGGATTAAACAACATTAACCTGACCATTCCAGCCGGAGAATTTGTAGCTATTGTTGGTCTTTCGGGAGCAGGGAAGTCGACCTTGCTGCGTTCCATTAACCGGCTTCATGATATTTCCGAAGGTAATATTCTTATTAACGGGCAGTCCATCACGAATGCAAAAGGAAGCCGGCTACGAATGATCCGTAGGAATATCGGAATGATCTTTCAAAGCTTCAACTTAGTGAAACGTACGACGGTGCTTCGTAATGTTTTGGCAGGACGGGTGGGCTATCATTCCACACTGCGGACGATACTTGGCAGATTCCCACAAAAGGATATCGATTTAGCCTTCGAATCCCTTGATCGGGTAAATATCGCCGAGAAGGCCTATACACGTGCAGATCAGCTATCTGGAGGTCAGCAGCAACGTGTTGCTATTGCCCGTGTTCTTGCGCAGGAGGCACAGATTATCCTCGCAGATGAACCTGTAGCTTCACTAGATCCGCTCACAACCAAGCAGGTTATGGATGATCTAAAGAAGATTAATATGGAACTGGGGATTACGACCATTGTGAATTTGCATTTTATTGATCTGGCTAGAGAATACGCTACCCGGATTATCGGGCTCCGGGCAGGAGAGGTTGTCTTCGATGGTCCTGTATCAGAGGCAACTGATGAGAGGTTTGCTGAGATTTACGGCAGACCGATTCATCAGGATGAGTTGTTGGGTGAGCCTGTAGTCGGAGGCGTGTGAGATGAGTGTAAATGCAGAGAAGCTACATCCCAAACCGCCAAGAAAGATAAAACATTATTTCACAGCCATTATATTAGTAGTATTACTGTGGAGAAGTGCTGTCTTAACCGATTCATCCTTCGGGGAGCTGATCTCCGGTCTGCCGAATATGCTTGATTTGCTTAAGGAAATGTTTCCCCCGAACTGGGGGTATTTTGACAACATTATAGATGCGATGCTGGAGACGATCCGGATGGCGCTGGTTGGCACAACGTTTGGTGCCATTCTTGCGGTTCCGGTTGCGCTGTTGTGTGCAAGCAATATTACGCAAAGCCGTTGGCTTCATTATCCGGTCCGTATGCTGCTGAACCTGATCCGTACGATTCCCGATCTGCTGTTGGCTTCTATCTTTGTGGCTATTTTCGGCCTCGGTGCGCTTCCTGGGATATTTGCATTGACGATATTTTCGTTGGGGCTGATCGCTAAGCTTACCTATGAAACGATGGAGACGATTGATCAAGGACCTTTGGAAGCAATGACTTCAGTGGGGGCTAATAAGATTCAACGCATTATGTTCGGAGTCATTCCACAGGTACAGGCTCATTTTATGTCTTATGTCCTATATGCCTTCGAGATTAATGTTCGTGCTGCGGCGGTTTTAGGTCTGGTAGGAGCGGGTGGGATCGGCCACTATTATGAAGTCACCCTAGGCTTTTTGGAATACGATAAGACTTGCACCATCATCTTGTTCACATTAGCAGTAGTACTGATTATTGATTATGTAAGCACTAAGCTGCGGGAGAAATTAATATGAGTAAATCATGGAATACCCTTGTCCCTAAACCCCGTAAAAATCGTTTTCGTTGGCTGATTTATGTAGCCCTAGCCGCGTTATATATTTGGGCTTTTTCGGGAGTGCCGTTTAATGGATTCAAAGAAACCGCCGGGATCATTACTAAAGCAATTTTTGCCGGGATATTCTCACCTGACTGGGCCTTCGTTTATTTACCAGATGGGGAGGATCTCCTGCGAGGATTGCTCGAGACGTTAGCTATTTCAATCCTAGGCACTTTTATCTCGACCTTTTTATGTATTCCTTTTGCATTTTGGGCTGCAGTTAACATGAGCAAGGGAAAGGTAATTTCAGGTTCCGGCAAGCTGATGTTGAGCTTTATACGAACCTTCCCTGAGATTATTATGGCTTTGTTATTTATCAAGGCTGTTGGACCGGGTTCTTTTGCAGGTGTGCTGGCTCTGGGACTACATTCGGTGGGCATGCTCGGCAAATTGTTCGCGGATGAGATTGAGAATATCGACAACGGTCCACTCGAAGCTTTAATTTCTTCTGGTGCCAGCCGCATGCAGGTATTGTGGTTTGCGGTGTTGCCGCAGGTGCTGCCGGGATTCTTATCCTATACCTTATATAGATTCGAAATTAACGTTCGTTCGGCTACGATTCTAGGTGTGATTGGAGCAGGGGGGATCGGCACACCGTTAATCTTCGCGCTCAGTTCACGGAATTGGGACCGCGTGGGGATTATACTGCTAGGTATCATTGCGATGATCACAATTATTGATTTGATTTCCGGCAAGATCCGGAAGAAGCTGGTGTAACCGAGTTGCATAATGATATGTGAGACAAAGACCTCCTTAGGGTATGAACCGAACCTAGGGGAGGTCTTTTATGATATGATCCATACTATATTGGACCATTCGAAAATGTATGAAAAAGTAATAATTATTTTTTCTGAAACATATGTTGGTCTATCCGACTTGTACCAAAGGAGTTGAAGGTTTGGAATCTGCGCTTATTGGCAGCTTTGTATCGGCAATGGCTACCGTTCTTGGAGCATTTCCGATCCTGTTCGTGAAGAGGTTATCCGAGAAGTGGAAAGATATCCTCGTAGCCTTCACTGCGGGGATTATGGTGTCCGCCTCCACGTTTGGACTCATGCCGCAATCGATCAAAGAATCGGGGATTATCGCTTTAACCTTGGGCTTGATTACCGGAGTGCTGCTGCTTGATTTAATTGAAAATAACATCCCACATATCGATGTGGAGAATAAGCCCGGTTATACCAATATGGATTCAAAAGCGCTGCTTGTTATGATTGCGCTGTTCATCCACAACATACCAGAAGGCCTCAGTACAGGTTTCAGTTATGCCAGCGAACAGGCCAGTTTAGGTCCTACCGTGGCGATTGCCATTGGCGCACAGAATATGCCGGAAGGTTTGATTCTTGCGGTCTTTCTGATGAATTCGCGAACTAGCAAGCTAAAAGCCTTAGGAATCGTTACACTTACCGGCTTGATGGAGATGGTATCTGCGGTGATCGGGTATTTTACTGCTAGTTACCTGCATAATGTTGTGGGTTATGGTCTAGCTTTTGCAGCCGGGGCTATGCTCTTTATCGTTTACAAGGAGCTGATTCCGGAGAGTCATGGCCATGGTTATGAGCGGCCTTCGACGTATTCGTTTATTTTTGGATTATTGATCATGGTGTACATCACGCAGATATTTGGGTGAGCAAATAGAACTCTAATCTATAAAAAAGAAGACCAATGAAATGCCAGAGCAGCTTTAAGCTGCCTGACCTCATTGGTCTTTGTCTTGTTATAACTAAGCTTTATCCCCGCAGAATTGCCTCAATTTGCTCTAGTTCTTCAGCGCTAAGCTCTGGGGCATTTAAGGAAGCGACGGCATCTTCAATCTGGCTTACCTTACTTGCGCCGATCAATGCAGAAGTTACTTTGTCTCCACGGAGTACCCAAGATAACGCTAGCTGAGACATTTTTTGTCCACGTGCAGCAGCAATCTCGTTCAGTTTGCGAACCTTGCCGATCGCCTCTTCGGTAATGGCATTCTCAGACAGGAATACACTTGGACCAGCGGCACGGGAATCAGGAGCGATTCCGTTTAGATAGCGATCGGTCAGTATGCCACCTTGTAGCGGGGAGAACACAATGGAGCCGATGCCTTCTTCAGACAATACATCCTGCAAGCCCTCTTCAATCCAGCGGGACATCATGGAATAGTTTGGCTGATGAATCAGGCATGGCGTGCCAAGTCGACGCAGAATTTGTGCCGCTTCGCGTGTTTGTTCAGGTCCGTAATTCGAAATCCCGACATACAACGCTTTACCTTGGCGTACCACGAGGTCCAGCGCAGCCATGGTTTCTTCCAGTGGTGTATTTGGATCTGGGCGGTGGTGATAAAAAATATCAACATAATCCAGTCCCATACGTTTTAAGCTTTGATCTAGGCTGGAGACGAGATATTTTTTGGAGCCCCATTCACCATAAGGACCAGCCCACATATAATAACCAGCTTTAGTAGAGATAACCATCTCATCACGATAAGGGGTCAGATCCTTTTTAAGAATTTGGCCAAAACTTTCTTCGGCGGAGCCTGCAGGTGGACCGTAATTATTGGCAAGGTCAAAATGAGTGATTCCAAGATCAAAAGCTCTTCTTACCATGGCGCGGCCATTCTCAAATAAGTCGTTGCCGCCAAAGTTATGCCATAGACCAAGCGAGATCGCTGGCAGGAGTAGACCGCTCTTTCCGGTGCGATTATATTTCATATTGTCATATCTGGTAGCGCTTGCGTTATACATGATTTATTCCTCCTCTAAACACTTATTACTTAGTACGTTACGTCCTTATTGTAGCGAAAGATCGCGGACAAACGTATGTCAGCAAGGAAGAAGTTTATAGTACAATGTCATTTTCGAGATGACGGCTACGGTATTCTTTTGGCGAACAACCTTTCACCTTCTTGAACATCCGCGAAAAGAGTAAGGGGTCCTGATAGCCCACAGAACGTGAGATTTCACCAATCGTGCATAGGGTCTCTGTCAGCAGCTCGCACGCCTTAGCGATGCGGAAATTTAATAAATACTGCTGGGGTGGCATACCTATTGTCCGTTTGAACAAGGAGGATAAATATTTGCGATCCAGCTTGAGCGAAGAGGACATCATCTCAACCGAAATATTTTCACAATAATGTGTATGCAAAAAGTGCAGGCATTGCTCGACGTAAATACTCTTTTGACGTGGTAAAGGAAGTACATCTGGAACTGCTGGCACCGCTCGAAGTAACAGAGAAAAGAACTCATACATAATTGCTTTTAGAGGTAGATCCAGACTGTCCGAAGCTTCAGCTGCTTGTGTCAGGAGCTCGTATAAATTCGGCATAAGCTGTTCATCCATTGGAAAGATCGGGTGCTCAGGTGACAAGGCGGTTTTGGCCAAAATATAATCAACCTGCTCCCCGGTAAAAGCTACCCAAGAATAGGCCCATGGATTTGCTATGTCTGCTGTGTAGGCAGTTACGATATGCGGATAGGTGAGAAAAGCTTGTCCTGGCCTAAGATAATGGGTCTGTTCACCCACAGTAACTTCACCTGTTCCTGCATGGATAAAATGTATTTTATATACGTCACGGACCCCAGGTCCAAAAAAATGTCCGGGAAGACACTGCTCCCGCCCCCAGTAATGGAGATGCAGGTCGGGATTGCCTCGGAAGGGACGCTCAGAATTATAGTTAAATATCGCCATGGATGATTCCTTCTCTTTCTTCTATAGAGTTAATCAAGGTAGTTGTACCCGCTTACTTTTATTATACAGCATATTTTAGAAGGAATATTAACTCGGAATTGCAGACAATTCAAAGATCGTAGTTTATCCCTGTCCAGTTTGGTTAAGTAAGCTATGAAGCTGAACGTATGAGCTAACTACATCAATAGGAGGTAATGGAGATGAATAAGAGAATAGTGGGTGTCTTTGCTGCCGAATACGAAGCTTCGCGAGCTATTGAGGAGTTGAAGCGTCAGGGCTGTAGGACAGAGGATATTTCGATTATCGCGAGAAATAAAGCGGACGAGGAAACTCTTAGAGACGAGTCAGGAACCGTGGCCCCGGAGGGTATGGCTACAGGTGCAGCTACTGGTGGTCTGCTGGGTGGAGTAACGGGGCTGCTGATGGGAATTGGCGCTTTGGCTATTCCTGGTATTGGACCTATTATTGCAGCCGGACCTCTTGCGGCAACACTAGCCGGAGCGGCGATAGGCGCAGGCAGTGGCGGGTTAGTCGGCGGACTTATTGGCCTTGGCATCCCTGAAGAGGAAGCAGAGAGCTACGATAATTACGTGGATGAAGGTCATATTCTAGTAATGGTGGATGTGGAAGGCGAGCAGAAGGAGCAAGAAGTGAAACAAATCTTCGCAAAGTATAACAGCCTGAACGCAGAACGCTTTGAGAAAGTTGCTAATATAGATCCATTAGCGAGTGAACGTATTGGAAATAAATAAGAAGCAATTAGCATTCAGTGTAAAAAAACAAAACAGGCTATCTCACTAGCAAAGGATACTGCTAGTGAGATAGCCTGTTTTTTGCGGTTTTATAGAGAGACAGCATTTTGTCTAACAGTCTGCGCAGCCGGTATTTCTTTTCCTGGCAGGAAATGAATGCTGCGAATATAGCGGATTGTCCGGCTCTGTGCCCGCATGATTACCGAATGTGTCTCCGCGCGTTCTTTGCCGATAAAACGGACACCGTTCAGGAATTCACCTGACGTTACACCCGTGGCGGCAAAGAGGACGTCGCCCGTGCCAACCATGTCTTCCATGTGTAGCACTCGCGTTGGATTGGCAATTCCCATGCGTACACAGCGCTGTAGCTCTACTGGTCCATCCGGGAGCAATCTGCCCTGCATTTCACCACCAAGGCATTTCAGTGCAGCGGCAGCAAGAACACCTTCGGGTGCTCCACCGGAACCCATATATAAATCGACATCGCTGTCTGGCAGTGCAGCCGCAATAGCGCCAGCGACATCTCCGTGACCAAGCAGCTTTATTCGTACCCCGGCTTCACGCAGGCTATTAATCAGCTGCTCATGCCGTTTGCGATCCAGCACCATTACGGTTAACTCGGAGAGGGATTTGCCAGTGTAATGGCAGGCTTTTTGCAGAGTGATCTCTACAGGGTCCTCGAGTCTAAGCTTACCGGCAAGCTCGGGCCCGCAGGCTAACTTCTCCATATAAATGTCCGGGGCATGCAGCAGGCTGCCTTTATCTGCTATAGCAATAACAGATTGCGCATTATGCAGGCCGCAGGCAACAACCTCAGTTCCTTCGAGAGGATCGACGGCTACATCGACAGCGGGACCTTTTTGGTTCCCGACTTTCTCACCAATATAGAGCATTGGAGCATGATCCATCTCTCCTTCACCTATCACAACAGTTCCGTCGATGGACACAGAATCGAACATGGAACGGATCGCAGTCGTGGCTGCATCATCTGCCGCATTTTTATCGCCCCGTCCAATCCAACGAGCCGAGGATAAAGCACCTAGTTCAGTTACCCGTACAATCTCAAGGGCCAGTTCGCGCTCCATTCTAATTCCCTCCAGTGCATTCTATATATTTTGTATACTGAAATTTAGATATAACCCATAATAATACCAGCGGTTTCTTCTATAGCCTTGTCAGTAATATCAATTACAGGACAGCCCAGCTTGTTGAACAATGAAGCGGCGTATTCCATCTCTTCGGTGATCCGCTCCAGACTTGCATATTGGGAACCTGTTGGTAATCCGAGAACCTTAAGCCGCTCAGAGCGGACCTTCAGCATGTACTCGGGTTTCATGGTTAATCCGATAAGCCGGTTCGGCGGCAAGCTTAATAGTTCTTGCGGAGGACCAATCTCCGGGATAATTGGATAGTTAACGACTTTTTTTCCTCTATGGGCCAAAAAGATGCTAAGCGGTGTCTTTGAAGTACGGGACATGCCCAGCAGAACGATATCGGCTTTGAGCATGGCACCCAGATCACGGCCGTCATCACAGGCGACGGTGAATTCTATAGCTTCTATGCGGCGGAAATAATTCTCGTCGAGCTGGTGGAGAAGACCTGGCCGCTGCTGAGGAGCATCGTCGAAGGTATCAATGAAGGCCTGCATCATAGGGCCCATGATATCAACGATCCGCAAATCAAGACGTACCGCTTCCTCGCGGATCATTTCTCTTAATTCTGGCTGCACTAATGTATAGGCGACAAAACCTTGATGCTGAGCTGCTTCTTCCATAAGCTTGCGTAGCTCGTCTTCATGCCTAATATTGCCGTATCTTTTAATGGTGACCTGCTGATTCTGAAATTGGTGAATAACGGCCTGCACGACAGCCTCTGCCGTATCTCCTATAGAATCCGAGCATATCGTTATTAAGTTGGAAGATTGCTCGATGCTCATGGGTTCCTCCTGTTATCCTTTGGCTTCAAGTTCGAGGAGAAGTTTGATGATGGAGGTTTTTGTTAAACGTCCTACCACATCCAGTTTTGTACCACCGTCTTCAGCGGCGCTGGGAACAACCACCGGCAAACTGTCTACCTCGTGAAAAATCATCTTATGTGCAGCTTCAAGCACCGGCTCATCCGGTGAAGTTGTGACCACTTTGGGCTGGCGCGTCATAACCATGCTTACGGGCATGGAGACTGCACCGGGGTTGCCCAAGGTTACCTTTAGGAAATCCTTACGTGAAGCAACGCCCGTGAGTTTACCCTCTTCGTCACAGATAATAAGAGTGCCTACATCCTGTAGAAAAAGCGTAACTACGGCATCTTGAATAGTTGTGGTCTCACGGATAACTATAGGTACACTTTGAATTTCTTTGACCATCGTTTCCTGCAGCAGATAACCGCTTCCCTGACGACTGGATGATTTCAATCCTGGGAAGTACCCGACCTTCGGCTTGGCGTCGATATATTTGAGCATAACCAAAACAGACAGATCCGAGCGAATTGTAGGCCGGGTAAGGTTCAAACTTTCGGCAATCTGTTCGCCGGTAATCGGAGCTCTTTTGTTAACGATATCGATAATCTCTATTTGACGTGATGTCAGTTCGATCACAATTCCCTCCACTTCCGATAAAAAAGGCATTCCTCTTTAGAAAAGAAGCGCCGTTAAGCGAATCCTCCTTTCATATATGAGTCATATTTAGCTGTGTTTAATTTAACTTGTTTATATAATACGCAATAGTGGTCATAAATGCAATATATAGTACGTCATATATTTGATTTTTTTAACGCAACAGTGTTGATCTTCTTTTTTTGCAGTAATTGCTTTAAAGCATCAGCATTCACTAGGATCGTTCCGGCAATGATGGTGAACACTCCAAGAATTGTAATCCAAGATACGGACTCCTTGTAAAAGAAAAAGCCTACACCCACGGCAATCGGTGGAGAAATATAAAGCCAGGTAGAAGGAAACACTGGGTTGGTCTTAGCTACGAGCCAGTAGAACAAGGTATGGCCGACCATGGAGCCGATAACTGTGAGATAGAGCAGTGAACCTGCTGTCTCGAATGAGAAGAGAAATGCAGGATGTACTTTTTCCGTGGCAAAAGAAAGAATGAATAACAACGCACCGCCATACATCATTTGAGCCGCATTCAGCGCAATCGGTGAGACCTCAGGCATACTGTTAATTACTTTTTTGGAGTAAATCGCACCTACAGCATAGCAACACTCTCCAATTAGGACTACGGCGCAACCGATGAGCCACAGTGGTGAAATATCAACGGCGAGATTGGGGAGAACCAGCAGCAGTACGCCAGTGAAGCCGATGATGCAGCCATATAGGGAGATGGCGGGTGCTTTTTGCCGAAGAATAGAGGTTTGGAGCAGCAGGATCATGATCGGTCCAGTGGCAGAGAGTACAGCTGCAAGCCCTGAAGAAACATATTGTTCAGCCCAGTAGAGACCCGCGAAGGTGCCAAAGGTTAGTGCAGACCCGGTGAACAACATTTCTTTGCGCAACAGCAAGGAGAAGCTGGCTTTTCGTTTCCAGACCATCCATAGGAATAGAACAGCGCCTGCGACAAAAAATCTTAAGCCCGCTGAAAAGAAAGGAGGCGCACCGGCATCTACGCCGATTTTGATAGCTAGAAAGGTCGTGCCGAAGATCAGACATACAAGTGCATAAGCAAATAAGATCATTTTGAAAGTCCCCTTTTGTGTGCTTTATAAAATATAAGAATTTATAAGCTGGCATTTTGTTAATCATATAGGGGAGAGGACAGAACAGATTGCCTTGTGTAGAACAGATTAATTCGGAAATCGTGTACAATATGATTACAAGGTTGTTCGGAGAGGAGTTGTAGCCAGATGAAAAAGGTTGTGGGAGCGGAGCATAATCATCCTTTGTTTCGGCAGGTCTATGAATTTCTATTAAATCGCATGGAGCGAGGGGAATGGGTCGCACATGATAAGCTTCCTTCTATACGGCTGCTGGCGGAGGAGCTTAAGGTACATCGACTGACCGTATTCAAAGCGTACAGACGGTTGACGGAGGATGGAAAGGTTTATGTAAAAGATAAATCAGGATATTACGTGGCACCCATAATCTCGCTTCCTGCTATTGAAGTAGGAGCCGCAGTATCGGCTTATGCGCTCACTAATCCGCTGTCTGATATTCAGAGAGTGCCAGTTAAGTATCAGTTCTCGCAGGCGCTGATTGATCCGGGGCTGCTGCCGAATCTTTTTCTATCTGACTATGTTAAAAAAGTGTTCGATCTATATCCCAAGGTAATGGGAACGTATGCCTCGGTCCAGGGGGATAACGAGCTGCGTGAGACGTTAAGCCACCACTTTCGGAAGCAACATCGGCTGCAGTTAACTTCGGAAGAGCTGCTTATTACCTCGGGTGCACAGCAGGCGATCAATCTGATTGCCCGGATTGTGCTTGGTCCTCTGGATACGGTGCTTGTGGAGCGGCCTACTTATAGTGTTGCTATGGATATTTTTCGCCGGGAGGGGGCACGGTTGGTTCCGGTAGAGATCACTCCGGAGGGATATGATCTGGAGGAAGTAGAAGCTTTGATGAAAAAGCATAAACCGCGTATGTTCTACATTAATCCAACGCATCACAATCCAACGGGATACACGGTGCCTGTGCAACAGCGCAAGCTGTTGGTAGAACTGGCCGAACGTTATCGCTGTTTACTGGTGGAGGATGACCCGTTCCGCGATATGTATTTTGATGAGGAGCCGCCGCCGCCCTTTTTTGCTTATGATACGGAGGGGTGGGTGATCTATATCAGCAGCTTCAGTAAATATGTAGCCCCTGGCTTACGAATCTGTGCGGTGGCCTGCCGATATCCATTTATGGAGCGTCTAATCACGGCCAAATCACTCGCAGACAATGGCACTCCGCTGCTGAATCAAAAAATATTTCTACATTACTACACCTCCCCACGCTTGCAACAGCATCTCGGTAAGCTGCGTATTGCGCTTCAAGTGCATAAGGAAATTGTAGAAGAGGAGCTGGCGGGGACTGGCTGGGAATGGACGACTCCGCAAGGCGGACTAAATCTATGGGTGAAACTA
This sequence comes from Paenibacillus sp. FSL H7-0323, assembly GCF_038002725.1. NCBI lineage: Bacteria > Bacillati > Bacillota > Bacilli > Caryophanales > Paenibacillaceae > Paenibacillus > Paenibacillus sp. FSL H7-0323. The sequence continues at coordinate 6,124,386 of NZ_JBBODB010000001.1, forward strand.
CCGGAGCATCTTACGATGGATCGCCTGTTTGCTTCAAGTATGGCGCAGTCGATCGCTTTTGTTCCTGGGGAGTTATTTGATCCACTGGGGGAAATGAAGTCAAGGCTTCGCCTAAGTTATTCCTTTGCAAGCGAAGGGGTGCTGCGCGAAGGAATACAGCGTTTGATTGGGATCGCGCACAGTTTGTGAGTGGTACAGCAGGTATGGGGGATTAATGAAGAGGATATGAGGAGTTAAAGAAGATTAGAGGAATTAAAGAAGAAGTTTAGATTAATTGCTACCGGATAGACTTGTATCACTTGTTTGGCAATTCCTGTAACACTTTCCACGTTTGCTCCGTCTGTAAGGTAAAGAAGGGGGTTATCAAAGTGCGAAAGATCAATTTCCGAAAGTTCAATTTCCGAAGTCCAATGATGATATTTCTAGGTGTCCTATTAATATTTACGGCTTTGCTGACGGTACGACCCTCGGTCACTTACGCCTGTTCCTGTGTTATGCCTGCGGAGCCACTGGAAGCTCTTGAGAAAAGTACAGCTGTTTTTGTCGGAAAAGTAGTGGATATGAAGGAGCCGTCACAGGGGAACATAATTTCTTCTGCTGATCCAGTAAAGGTAACCTTTGAGGTGGATTCCAGCTGGAAAGGGGTCAAGGGGAATCAAGTTACATTAACTACGGCTTTATCTTCTGCAAGCTGCGGCTTTGAATTTGTGGAAGGGGAAAGTTACATTGTCTATGCTTATGCTAGAGACGGCGGAGACTCTGGTAATCTGGAGGCTAGTTTATGCAGTCGAACTAAGCGGCTAACCGCTGACTCAGTGGATCTAAAAGAGCTGGGACCGGGTATTTCGCCTACAAGGCCTACCGCTTCTCCGGAGGTAACCCCGAATAATTCACCGGAGTCAGAAGCTGGGAGTAATGAGCCTGATCAAACGGGGAACCCGGCTGGGGACAGTGATTCCTTTCCACTTGTTAATGTGGGGATTAGTGGAATAATTATCGTTCTAGCAGCTATAGCTGGGGCTGTTCTATACCGTCGTAGAAATGATGGAACGCGCAAAAAATGACTCTAACTGTAGAGTCACGTCATGTAATGTAATGGTGGGATCAAGTTAGGACGTAAGAGTATATAAGGGGTTGTGATAAAATAAGCGGTCGCTCGGGATAAACATCCGAGCGACCGCTTATTTGTTTGAGAAGACCTTGAGTAACTGGTGTTGGGCTGTGTTGGTGGACCAGTGGTGGAGTATGTTGGTGGGCGAAAAGGTACTGATGCTAATGCTGGTGTGTGCTGAAGGGCGGCGTAGGTCTAGAGTTGGTATGTGTGGAAGGGCGATGCAGGTCTAGTGCTGGTGCTGGTGCTGGTGCTGGTGCTGGTGCTCAAGTGTAGCTCGGAACCATCTAGAATCAATAATTAGGGAAATCCTCCCTGATTTTATCGTGTTTTACTCATTAATAGCGATAATTGGGGAATTCCTCCCTAAAATTCTGCGGAAATTGCCCTTTTTGCCTATAATCGGCTAATTATTAGGGAGAAATTCCGCAAAAAGTCCAATGTGTGCTTATAAAGATCGATTATCAGGGAGAAATTCCGCAAAAAGTTTAACGCGCGCCTATAAAGTTCGAATTTGAGGGAGAATCTCCTTAAATATCAGTTCAAGGAGGGCAGAATTTTGTGAAGCAAGTTGAACTTTAGATTGTAAGGTAAAGTAAGGTGAATTCCGTGTAGCAAGGTTAATTTGGGTGATGTGATTAAGGTGAATTTAGTGAGTTAATGATGAATTTTTGCGATGTAAGTTGAAATCAGTTGAAGTCAGTTGTGATGTCACTTGAGTTTAGATCGCAAGCCTACCTCACCCTCGTCACACCCACCCAAATAACCGGGCAAGCTGAGCGACAGCAAAGGTTACTCCGATGGCGATACCCAGCGGAATGACTGCTGAGAGAACGGCCCACTTCATGCTTTTTGTTTCCTTGTAAATGTTCACGAGTGTCGTACCACAAGGATAGTGGAGCAGGGAGAACAGCATCATGTTGAGTGCGGTCAGCCAGGTCCAGCCATGTGAGAGAAAGACATCTTTGATACTGCCTAAGCTGTCGATATCAACCATAGCGCCTGAGGACATATAGCCCATAAGCAGGATAGGCAATACGATTTCATTCGCAGGAAGTCCAAGAATAAAGGCCATGATGATAAAGCCATCCATGCCAAGCAAATGTGCGAACGGATCAAAGAATGCAGCCATATGATTCAGTACAGAATCGCCGCCAATAAACAGATTGCCTAGAATCCAAGTGATAATCCCGGCAGGGGCAGCAACGACGATAGCCCGAGTAAGTACGTTAAGGGACTTATCTTTGGAGGAAATAAGTATGGTCTTCCAGATTTGTGGACGGCGGTAGGGAGGAAGCTCCAATGTGTAATGTGTGGGAACCCCACGCAGCGCAGTTTTGGACATGACCCAGGAAACGGTTAAGGTAACAATTATGCCGATTAGAACCATTCCCATTAGGACGGAGGCAGTGGTGAATGTACGAAGCGCGCCTGTCGTAGCGGCTCCTGCCATAAATAAGGAAGACAATAAAATCAGCGTGGGCCAGCGGCCGTTGCAAGGGACAAAATTGTTGGTCAGTATAGCCAGCATTCGTTCACGCGGCGATTCGATGATTCGTGTGGAGAGGATAGCGGCCGCGTTACAGCCGAAGCCCATGGACATGGTTAAAGCTTGCTTGCCATGACCACCTGATTTTTTGAACAGTCGGTCCATGTTAAACGCAACGCGTGGCAGATACCCGAAATTCTCAAGCAGAGCGAATACGGGGAAAAAGATCATCATCGGTGGCAGCATGACACTGATTACCCATGAGGTGCCTCGATACAAGCCAAGCACAAGCACGCCGTGCAGCCAAGCAGGGGCATGGAGAGCCTCAAATCCCGCTGTCAGATATCCTTCGATGAAGCCAAAGAAGGAAGCGAGCCAGCTAGAAGGGTAGTTAGCCCCGGCAATCGTAATCCAGAATACGACACCGAGAATGGCGAGCATGATGGGAAAACCCCAAATTTTGGAGGTCACGATATTATCCAGCTTGTAAGTGCTGTTCAGTTTCTTCTTATCCCGATAAGTAACTGCATCTCCGCAGATGCCTGCGGATACGCCATATATACCACTGACAATCTCATCCCGAATGGCTCCGCCGTCAGCGAGCTTTTTTGCGGTGGACAATAGGGAATCTAGAGCGTCAGATCCCTTAGTGATAGGCAGTGACTCCATGGCCGATGACCTCCTTTGCTTCGGGTAAATCCTTGCTTTTCATATGCTCTTTAAGTGAAGTAAGCAGGCTGTCATCACCGTCCAATAAGCGCAGTGCAATCCAGCGAGCGGGATATTTGGTACCGATGGTTTGCTCTACCAATGGTGTAAGCTCGGCAATTCCCCGTTCGATCTCTTCGTTGTAACTAATCCGCAGCGGCTGCGCTGTGAATGAGCCTGTAGCCACTCGCTCCACTTGATCCAATAAGGCATCGATCCCTATTTTATTGCGTGCCGATATCGCAACGACGGGTACGCCGAGACGTTTGGAGATACTCTTCAGGTTGATGTCGATGCCCAGCTTACGTGCTTCATCAATGAGGTTGATGCAGACAACCGCCCGTCCGGTAATCTCCAGTACTTGCAAGGCAAGATTGAGATTACGTTCCAGCGAAGTAGCGTCAAGCACTACAAGTGTCACGTCTGGCTGTTCAAAAATAATATAATCTCTAGCCGCTTCTTCATCCGCGGAATTTGAGTATAGGGAGTACGTTCCTGGTAAATCTACCGCGAGGTATGAATGGTTATTGTGTTTGAATTCGCCTTCGGCAGTAATGACGGTTTTACCTGCCCAGTTTCCAGTATGCTGTCGCATGCCGGTTAGCAGGTTGAATAGTGTGCTTTTTCCGGTGTTAGGATTGCCTGCAAAAGCGACGGTGAACTGACTCATGCTTCTACACCTCCAATTAATTCTCCGAATATTAAAGAACTTTCTTCTCTACGCAATGCAATGGTCGTATTGCTTACCCGAAAAGCTATAGGATCTCCTAATGGACTACGCCGCAACACCTCTACGATATTCCCGACTACGAACCCGAGGTCCAGTAATCTTCTTCTAAGCACACCTTGAACTTCAATGTCGCTGATGCGCAGCGTGCTACCCTTTGCAGCCTCTGATAAAGGAATAGTTGTTCCAGTCATGAGATCCCTTCTTTCATTTATATTTTTACCGCCTACGGTTTTTATTTTGTGTATTAGAACATTTCTTGTAGTCTGGCACAACATTAGTATATGGCAACAACTTTGTCCCTGCAACAAGAATGTTTCCCTTAGGCAAAATAAAATTAAGCAAAAAAAGCCCCTGACGAAAGAGGGCTTGTACGCTCTTTTCCGCAGGGTTGAGCTTAATTCTTAATTAACATTAAAATTACGACCAGCTGCCAAAATCAAGTGTACGTCCGGTCTCGACCAAGGTTTTAATATTACTCAGAACCTGCCACCAGGCGTTGATACTGCCAGCATATGAAGGATCATCAGGATGCCATTCATCGTGGATAAGCGTAAGCTTAGTAGTTCCACCCACCGGTTCAAGCAGCCAAGATATACGCGATTCATATCTTTCTGTACCCTTATGATAGGAGGGGCCGACCTTATGCGTGAAACGAAACGCTTTTTGTGGAGTGAACTCCAGCAGAGTCCCATATACATGTATCGTTTCATCGCCATCTGCACCGGGACCAACATATTCCAGCAATTCACCTTCTTTAAAAGTGGATTGGATTACGCTCCCGTAGTAAATCTGTTTAGTACCTTCGGGAGAGATCAAAGTCTCCCATACCTGCTCAGGTGTTCCGCCAATATAAAATTCATAGTGAAGTTCTTTCATTCCTTATTCCTCCTTGGTTTGTACAATCATTTATTCCCTTAGACTTATTTACACTATACAAAAGGATCACTGACAACTACGGTCAGTGATCCTAAAATAATCATTTTAAGTTTTATAATAAGCTGCCAGATCGGTAGCTATAGCGGACAGCTTTTGTTTCAGAGCTAAAGGCTCTAGGATTCGTAGTGTTGATCCATAAGGCAACAAGAAGTAAGGCGCATAAGTCAGTAAGGAGGTCTCATCGACTTGAAAACGGGCTTGTCCGTCAATGCGCTGCACCAGCGCATGTCCAAACAGCCAATGACTGCATAGATCGTTCAGGATTCCTTCATCGGCGGCGATGACTACTGCTATGAGTTTCTCTGGAGTATTTGGTGTGGGCAGCAAGCTTTTTAACAAAAAATCACGTGCAGAGAAGTCAGCAGGACGGGCAAACAGAGCTTCTGTGCGGTGCAGTTCAGTTATTCTATCGACTCGGAAAGACCGAATTTCTTGCCTCTGATGGCAATAAGCAACGGTGTACCATTGCCCTTTCCACAGGACAAGTCCATAAGGATCAATAGCGCGGGAAGAAATCGTCTCCCCGTTTCCCTTCCGATATTCCATCTGGAGGGTATGTCCGTTCGCCGTCGCTAATTCAAGCTCTTGCAGTAGGTGGGGAAGCGGCGCAGCAGGGGAGTGGATGGTTTCTATCCCGCTCTCATGACGCTCCATCTGTTCTAATTGCTGCGCATTGCTGTACCGTTTCAGTTTGGCGATTGCTTGATCTAGAGCTTCTACATAAGGATATCCAGTTCCCCGCGCAAAGGAGGCGGCTTGCAGGAGGGAACGTTGTTCGTCGGAGTCAAAGAATAACGGGACCTCGGAAAAATGCTCCGGAAGGCTATAGCCACCACCAGGTCCACTATCCGCGATAATGGGTACGCCACTGATGCATAACGCGTCGATGTAACGATAGACAGAGCGGACACTGATCTCTAGCGCTTCTGCTAGTTCCCCGGCGGTTCTTCCCCGTTGCTTGAGCATCCAGAGAATGGATAACATGTGATCAGCCTTGGACATAAATCAGGAACCTCCTTGCCTCATTAATTAGTAATAGTTTACTAACTATAGCAAATTGCCTATTGATCAGCTAGAGAACCTTTTGGTGCTGCCATAAGTTCCAAGCCGCGAAGTACATCCAGGGTTACGATTCTTTTCAACATGGTGTTACACCATTATTTTCTTGAGACTATGAATGTACCGTGATCTCGCAATAAGGAAATAGATAGTTTGCACAACCAGAAATACAGCAGATGTAGTAAGCACGGGCACAGTTACATTTGTGATATTAATCTGTTTCAGTATCGGGCGTATCACGACAAGGGTCTGAATGGTGGCAATAATAATCGGAATATAGAAAAGCACAGAAATCTGTTTGGTAGCAGAAGCTGACATTTCTTTAGTACTTAAACCGATTTTGGACAAAGCATTATACATTTGCTTATCTGTGTTGAGCTCAGTATGAAGTTTAAAAAAGAGAAAGCTGGCCGATGAAAGCGAGAAGATCAGTGCGATAAAAATTCCTATAAAGCTAAGCATGGCGGCTCCCTGTTTGGTCGATAGATAGCTGTCTGCTCGCGATCCCAGTATAGAGCTGTATTGATGGTTAGCCTTGTTAGCGGCTTTATTCCATTGGATAAGGTCTCTGGTGACAACAGCTTCAGCTGAGCTGTCATTAGGTGTAGGACCGTCCCATGCAGGGATTTTGTATAGATATTTCACATAAGGTCTCGTGTACTTCTCTGCTGAATTTGAAATCTTATGATATAAGTTGTCATCTACGATTAGAAGTGAGGTGGCCATTGGATCTACTGGATGCACCTTTGGTGTTCGTAATTCTTTTAACATCAGTTCCTCATCTTTTTGAACCTTCAAATGAATCGCTCGATTAGCAGCATAATTCTGTGAATCCATATGTGGGTTCAGCAGCAATACAGCTTCTTTTTCAGACAAGGGTCCAACCTCGGATACATCCATCTGTAAGCCCAGTTGATTGAACTGTGAGCGGGAGATCAGATCAATTCCAAGTATTATTTCCTTATCGATTCCTTGAATGGAAGCAGAGATTAGATCTACTTTATTCTCTGTATACTCGACTTTAGCATTCTTTAATTTAGTGTGAATGGGCTCTAAATCTGGTGCTTCATCCTTCGGATCATAAATCGTATAACTCACAGCGAATGGGGATTTTTTATAGAGGTCTGAGTTCGCTTGATTAATCGATAAAAGAATTCCCGAAGCCATGCAGGCAAGCGAGGTAACCACAGTTACAAGGAACAGCATTCTTGCATTGTCTTTAATCTTATAACTCATCTCGGAAATCCACAGCAGATTGGTTCCGCGCCACAACTGTTTGCGTCTTAGTTTTAGTAGGCGAATGCCCAATACAGATAACTGAGAGTAGAAAAAGTAGGTTCCAGCGATACCTGTGACAGCGGCGACTAACAGTGAGGACGGGGACAATTGCTTCCGAATCGCGAGAGCGCCGACGGTCAACAGTAGAAGCCCAAAGAGCGAGAACAACAAGGAGACACGGGGTTCTTTTTTAGGTTTAACATTTCCCTTAAGCAGTTCAAGAACTTGATGTTTACGAATGAACAATAATGTGAAGATCGAAATGACCAGAAATAATGAAATGAAAGAGATAGAAGTAATCATTAACGCCTTCATTGGCCAATAAAAGGGTAGTGGCTCCATGCCCATAATTGTCGTGCTTAGCAGCAAGAATAACTTGGATAAAAGCATGCCGAAAGACACACCTGTTACTATAGAGAGCAGTCCGATCAGCATGTTTTCTATAAGAATCAGCTTGTTGATCTGGCCAGGGCGTGCGCCTAAAATCATCAGTATGCCGAACTCCAGATTACGCATTTTCAGAAACGCACTAATCGAATATAGTACGAAAAAGAACGCAAAGATAAACACAATGTAAGAAGCAATTTGCATGCCGGAGGCTGAATTCGCACCCAGCGCGATGTTGGTAATACTAGGGTGATAAATAAAGACTGAATAAGAGAAAAAGATCATGACCATAAAAGCACTGCTTAAGAAAAAAGCAAAATAAGCGCGCGAATTACGGCGTACATTATTAAACGCGAATTGAGGAAAGTTCATGACTATTCCCTCCCCAGAACGAAAGTGTATCGATAATCTTTTGGAAGAAGGCCTGACGGTTATCTCCCCGGTGAATTTCCGCTGCTAGTTTGCCGTCTTTTATAAAAACAATTCGGTTGCAGTAGCTCGCTGCCAGTGGATCATGTGTTACGAGCATTAGCGTGGTGCCTTCTTTGTGGTTAATATCCTCCAGCGATTCCATCACCATCCGCGAAGAATTGGAGTCAAGCGCACCCGTAGGCTCATCGGCCAAAATAATCGAAGGAGAGGTGATGATCGCCCGGGCAATTGCGGTCCGCTGACGTTGTCCCCCTGAAATTTCATAAGTGCGTTTGCTCAGAATATCGGTAATGTTTAAGCGTTCAGCGACTCTTTGAAGCAAGATTTCCATCTGTGAGAGCTTACGGTTATCCAAAGTCAGGGGCAGCACAATATTTTCGGCGACGGTTAATGTCTCAAGCAGGTTGAAGTCCTGAAACACAAAGCCTAGCTGTTTTCGGCGAAAGTGAGCGAGCTCTTTTTTATTCAAAAGATAAGGGTTGCTGCCATTGATATTCACTTCGCCAGAGGACGGCTGGTCGATTGTGGATACCATATTGAGCAGTGTTGTTTTACCGCTACCAGACGGTCCCATAATTCCGACAAATTCACCTTTTTCAATATTAAGATGAATATCGGTGAGGGCTTGGGTCACTATTTTGCCAGGGTATACCTTATGAAGTCCTTTGACTTCCAATACGTTCATATCATTCATTCCTTCCAATACAAAAATGATTTCATCCGCCTTATTCGGGGAACGGGTTATGTATATAATTTATAAGATCGAGAGATTAGCTGCTATGGATTTACCTTAAGGTTTCCTTACAGAGACGTTAAGGTTATGTTCGCCATTCTCCTTGTGGAGAATGGGTTGAGAGATAAGTAGCCTATAAAGAAGAAGGAGGCTTCAAAGCCATGAATAATGACGATGAAGTCCCCTCAATATTATTTCTGTAGATGATCACTGTTGCTAAAAATAAGCCGCACACGGGTTCCTTCCCCGAGCCGGGACTGAATATCCACCTTGTGTTCGAGCCTGTTGCAAATCTCCCGGACGAGATACAGTCCCATCCCCGTCGATTCATGATAATGTCGTCCGCGGTCACCCGTAAAGTAGGGATTAAAGACCCGCTTCAGATCCTCAGGAGAAATGCCGATCCCTTGATCGGTAATATCCAGAATCGTGTCGGTGCCCACACGCTGAGCTGAGAGGGTAACGGTCTTGCCAGTACCGGAGGTATAGTTTACGGCATTGGTTAAGATTTGGGCCAGCATAAACATTAACCATTTAGCATCGCTATATACCGCGAGATTGGCATCCACCTGTACATCTACTTTTATACCCCGGCGTATGAATAGTCTGCGATTTTCGGCTACCGCCTCACTAACGGTTTTGCGCAGAAGTAACGGTTCAACTTGAAAATCATTTTCAAATCGGTCAAGTCTTGAAGTGTAGATAACCATCTCCAGCCCTCCGCGCAGACGTTCCAGTTCCTCCTGAATACTTGCGGCAGCCTCCTCTTCAAGATCCTTTAGCGTAAGCTGAATTACAGAGAGCGGGGTCTTCATTTGATGAACCCAGCGATTCATGAATACGATATGCTGATCCATCTGGCGCGCATGCGCATTCACTTGCTCCTGATACTGGCGGTCAATCAGCTGCAATAACTCATGGATAGCTTCTGAAAGAGGAGTGTCTCCTAAGGAAACAAGATGTTTTTGGAGCATGTCCATAGGTTCGCTTAATGCTGCATACAATCTCCGGTGCTGAACGTATCGGTAGCCTAGATATAGCAATAGAACTACGGTACTCAAGGCGATTCCATAAAGCATGATAGAGATCGGTCTGTTCTCACCAGACAGCCAATACAGCAAAGGGATAAGCAGCATCTGAAGCAGATAGAATAGGATCAGTGAGATCTGGTCTCTCCAAAAAAGCCTCATGGCGTATCCTTAGAGACATTAAGCCGATAGCCAGCGCCTCTTACGGTTTCCACAATGTCGCCAAGACCGAGATCCTTGAGCTTTTTGCGGACACGGGTTATGTAGACATTTAATGTATTGTCATCTATGAAATGCTGATCCTTCCACATGAGATCGAGCAGACGCTCCCGGTTAACCACTCGTCCTTCCTTAAGCAGTAAAGCTTCCAGTAGAACCGCTTCCTTTTGGGTTAGCTCACTCGTGTACCCGTCGTATTGGATCATATATCGTTCAGGATAGAGGATTAAACCTCCAGATTGGAGTTTATGCTCTTCTTGAGTCTGTGAGTATGAACCGTATGCTCTACGTATGTGGCTGCGGATTTTGGCAAGTACAACCTCATAGTGAAAAGGCTTAGTGATATAATCGTCCCCGCCATTCTCAAGCGCCATCACCTGATCCATTCCACTATCCCGTGCAGAAATGAACAGAATCGGGCAGAGTGAGAGGGAACGAATCTGGCGGCACCAGTAGAACCCATCGTATTTAGGCAGATTGACGTCCAGTAAGATAAGGTCAGCCGAGCTTTCATTAAAAGTCTCCAGCACCCTGTTGAAATCCTCTACAATAATTGTACGGAACCCATATTTCGATAGGTACGTGCTCAGCAAGCTTGCCAGCTTGGCATCGTCCTCTATGATTAGAATCGTCTCCATATTTTCACTCCTTTGTTCAGTTATACAGTAACATGGACAAGGAAAATTATGCAAAAAGAGTACTCTTATTCGTGGTCAACGTAAGAATCTAGCTAGATTTATCGAAGGGGAATTTGGCTGATCTAAGCCTAGCTGATCTAGCTCTAGCTGACCTAGCTGTAGCTGGCCTAGCTGTAGCTGATCTAGCTCTAGCTGGCCTAGCTTTAAGCAATCCAGATTTCGCTCAAGCAGCTTATTCAGACTTAATTGCACTTTGTACACTTATTTCTGCGTAGATAGACCCTAGAAGCCGTTTAGTTGCACTTCGTGCAGCTAAAAAGGGTGAATTCGGTGCAATTAAAGGAAAACCGGAAATTTAACTGCACGAAATACAACTAACTATCTTTTGAAGGAGCATTCTGAGGAATAGTTGCACTAAATGCAGTTAACGGATGCGTGGAGCTCATAATTATCGCTTGAGAAAGCTTGATCAGTGACTATTTCCTCCGGAAGAAGATCGCGCACTCCAAAGCTTTCTCTAATTGCACTTTGTACACTTATTTCTGCGTAGATAGACCCTAGAAGCCGTTTAGTTGCACTTCGTGCAGCTAAAAAGGGTGAATTCGGTGCAATTAAAGGAAAACCGGAAATTTAACTGCACGAAATACAACTAACTATCTTTTGAAGGAGCATTCTGAGGAATAGTTGCACTAAATGCAGTTAACGGATGCGTGGAGCTCATAATTATCGCTTGAAAAAGCTTGATCAGTGACTATTTCCTCCGGAAGAAGACCGCCCACTCCAAAACTTTCTCTAATTGCACTTTGTACACTTATTTCTGAGTAGATAGTCCCTAGAAGCTATTTAATTGCACTTCGTGCAACTAAAAAGGGTAAACTGGGTGCAATTAAAGGAAAACCAGAAATTTAACTGCACGAAATACAACTAACTATCTTTTAAAGGAGCATTCTGAGGAATAGTTGCACTAAATGCAGTTAACGGATGCGTGGAGCTCATAATTATCGCTTGAAAAAGCTTGATCAGTGACTATTTCCTCCGGAAGAAGAACGCCACTCCAAAGCTTTCTCTAATTGCACTTTGTACACTTATTCCTGCGTAGTTGGTCATTAGAAGCCATTTAATTGCACTCTGTGCAACTAAAAAGGGTGAATCTAGTGCAATTAAAGGGAAATCAGAAATTTAACTGCACGAAATACAACTAACTATCTTTTGAAGGAGCATTCTGAGGAATAGTTGCACTAAATACAATTAACAGATGTGTGGAGCTCATAATTATCGCTTGAAAAAGCTTGATCAGTGACTATTTCCTCCGGAAGAAGACCGCCCACTCCAAAGCTTTCTCTAATTGCACTTTGTACACTTATACCTGCGTAGTTGGTCCTTAGAAGCCATTTAATTGCACTTCGTGCAACTAAAAAGGGTGAATCTAGTGCAATTAAAGGAAAACCAGAAATTTAACTGCACGAAATACAACTAACTATCTTTTTAAGTAACTTTCTGAGGAATAGTTGCACTAAATGCAGTTAACGGATGCGTGGAGCTCATAATTTCCACTCGAGAAATGTTTGTTTTGTGAACGTACGGATCATATTAGGTAGTATAAAATAATAATAACTAATTATGATATATGCTTCATTTTGCATCCCCCTTAATATGAAATTAAAGAGAGGGGCGTGGAAAATGAACATTAATTTTAGAAGCTACCGTTCTGAAGATCTGCTAAAGGTACGTCATTTTCTTATAAAAAGTTATAGTAAGCTAAAGACTCCAAATACCTGGCTTATAGACCGCTGGGAATTTGTTATTTTTTTTCAGGAGACGAGAAGTGGAACGCTGGAGCAGTGGGAACAAAAAGTGGGCTTATGGGAGTATGAGAATGGAGAGCTTGCAGCTGTAGTGTGCAGGGACGATGGGTTCTATTTTCAGTGTGCTGAGATGAATCCTCCGGAAAAATTACTTGAAGAAATGTTCGCTTTTGCTGAACAAAAAGCTGAGGAAGAGAACGGTGGTTACGTAGAGCTGTATGTGCCAATACCGGAGAATATGACTTCTGCGGCGGAGGTTGCTCGTAAGAGGGGGTATTATCAAACGGGTGGTAAGGAAAGTGTAAACTCCTTGCGATTGGATAAGGAATTCCCTGTGGAGCTCCCCTCTGGCTTTAGAATATGCAGCGGAGATGAGATTGAGGTTACTGCAAAAGCGCTCGGACATATCATGGCCTTCGACTATGCAGAAACGGCGGAGGCAGAGCTCACGCTGCTGCATTATGGGAATATGAGTAACGCTCCAAGCTATAATCCGCAGCTCGATCTTAGCGTTGTGAATGACGCGGGCGAAGTGGTTTCCTTTTGTAATATTTTTTGGGACAGCAGCAATAGAATTGGTGCTCTGGAGCCTGTAGGCACATCCATTAATTATCGAAAGCTGGGACTGGGACGGGCGGTTCTACACGAAGGATTTAACCGTTTAAAACAACTCGGAGCTAGTAAAGTTTACGTAGGTTCTATGCAGCCTTTCTATGAGAAATTGGGCTTTACTACAGAAGTTTGGTTACAGGTGTGGGAATATTCAGGTCACACAGATTAAGTTGCACCGGCTGCCCCCGACATTGGATCTGTCAGCAGTACCTAAACTGGCAACGTTTTATGAAAAATCCCCTTGATGGGTAAGTCATCAAGGGGATTTTTGGGTTTGAGCTCGGCAATCATATGCTGCACAGTAATCTCATACGTCGCACAGCAATCATACCGCCATAGCAATTATGCGCTGCAAACTGCCTCTGATTGCACTTTGTACAATAGAATCATATATTCTTAGTAGCCATAGTCGAGCAGTAGCTGAGTCAAATCACAAAGCTCAGCACTCGCAACTAGCCGTCTGGCCAAGAGATTTTATTGATATTTGACTACAATCGCATTGCTGATCTGACGCCCAGGGGACGTAAGATATTTGCCGTTGTAGTAGAGCCCGCTGGATGCACCACCATCCAGATTCATGGCTTGATACGCTCCAGCTTGCTTCATCATTTCTGCCAGCTGTGGGATGGTGGCTCCACCAGTGGTCAGTAGAATGAGCTTATGGTCGCGTGTTAATCCGAGCGCGCTGCGTGCTCCGCCGCCGGTTAAGATTTTTGGATCTTTGAAGCCTTCTGCCGCGACATTTAGGGATACCTTGCCGTTCACAAGAAGACGCGGGCCGGCTTGAAGAGCTCCTTCCATAGAACCGGAAGCGAAGCGGCTTGTGAATTCCAGCCCAGGAATCAGTGACGCCAGATGGTTGCTGTCATAGGTAAAAATCGTCCGGCGATCCCCGGAGCTATTTTTAAGCATTTTTCCGCCGCTGACAATGTACCCGTATGGAGCTTTGTATGCTCCTTTTGTATAGGCATCAAAAAATGTTCCGTTAATCGCAACTACGGCATTATTACGTTTAGCCAGACTGCTTAGGTCCTCTACTTTTCCGACCGTATTTCCAGCCAGTACGACATCAAGTTTCACCTTAGGATGCATCAGGGACACTGTAACCGTCTGGGCTTTGAAGGATCTGCCGCCAACTTTGAAGGTTTTACTAGCGCTGACAACTGGTGAAGAATCCGCTTTGATTAGTGCGCCGGACTGTACAGGAACAGTGGTTGCAATATCATTACTCTTAAGGGTTAATGAAGAGGCTTCCTTATCCCAGGTTAATTGAATGCCAAGCGTTGTGCTGATAAAAGACAACGGGATATATACCGTGCCATTATCACTGAAAGCAAGATCAGTTAGCGTAACCGACTTTTCATTGACGAGCGCAGCGGTTTGACCTAATGTAAGCGTTATGGTGGTGTCTGCATTCGTAATGCTTATACGTTTTTCGTTAGGATTCCATACAGACTGTATACCAGTGAAGCTATTTAAGAGACGCAGTGGTATGTATGAATGGTTATTCTTGTCCACATAGACGGTGTTTTTAGGAACTGGTGTTGCACCAACAGTGGATGGGCAAGTGGCGACAAGTGGAACGAGCAGTAAGAAGGTAAGAAACAGAGTGGACCCTAGCTTTTTCATCATAAACAATTACTCCTTATCTTGTAGCTGTTGTAAAAAACGACAAGGTTTATTATACCTCATGTTCAAAAACTTGGATAACCTTTATTTTTAAATGTTCATAGGGTGAATCTGATAGAATATAGATTATATTATTTATATTAGCACTGAAATTGCACTGAAATTGCACTGAGATTAGCACAATAACCAGCACAATAACCACCACAATAACCAGCATCACAATTGCCACTAGACTCAATAGCTAAAAGGAGATTTTTATGACTACGATAGGTTTAATTCGCCATGGAAGTACCGCGTGGAATAAAGAAGGCAGAGTGCAAGGGCATACAGATAATTCATTGGATGCTGAAGGCCTGCAACAGGCACAACTACTGGCTGAACGTCTTAGCACAGAACAATGGGATTACATATATTCAAGTGATTTACTCAGAGCGCGGCAAACGGCAGAGGTTATTGCAGAAAGATTAGGCCTTGAGATCACGGGTTTAGCGTCGGGCATTCGAGAGATGTATGCGGGACTTATTGAAGGAACTACGCAGCAAGAGCGGATTGAACGATGGGGAACCGATTGGAAGACGTTAGATTTGGGTTTGGAAACTCCAGAAGCCAGCGAGCTCAGAGGCAGCGAAGTGATTGAAGAAATTGCGGCGAGACATTCAGGCAGTCATATTCTGATCGTTAGCCATGGTGCAATTTTACGCAGTAGCCTTAGAAGACTACTTCCAGAACTGGACGGCACAGTATTATTGAACAATACGTCAATTACGCGAATAACAAAATCCGAATCGGATGGCTCCTGGAACTGCGAGTTATATAATTGTGCGCGGCATTTGGAGAAAGAGTAAGTGTTCAGATAATGTTCAGAGCTTTTTTATATATTGGTATCGCAGTACAGTAAGCTAATTATTTGTAGTTCAGAAGGATGTGCGAATTAAAGGTGGTAGAGGTTCAGATTTATTTACAAACGTTAATGTCCATTATCATCGCAGGGGTTGTAGGTTATTTAGTATTGAGATTTTACCGGGATGTTGCTAGTAAGGAACCAAAACAAAGAGCGGTTTATACGGGCCTTTCCATTATAACTATCGTCGTTGGATTGTGGGCAATGCATCAGCTAGGCAAAAAAACCTTAGAAGAAACTATAGAGGTCAATGGGGGGATTTTCACTCCGTTATTGATATACGCGCTTACGATAGCTGTTTTAATGTTTTTGCTTACACGGCTGAACCTTGTTTTGGCGGAAAGAGAGCAGCTTAAGGAACTTGCCTATAAGGATGGCTTGACGGGGCTCTTAAACAAGAATGGAATGGATCACTTTTGGGATCGCTGCAAAGTAAATGAGCAACTAGCCGTATTGTTTATGGATTTGAACCGGTTCAAATCAATCAATGACAGCTTAGGACATCATGTGGGCGATTTACTGCTGCAAGAGGTGGGAGGAAGGTTAAGTCAATTCTCCAGCAAAAGAAAACGCCATATTTTCCGCATAGGCGGCGATGAATTTGTGATTGTAGCTAAAGGCTGCAATCAGAAGGAAGCGGAGCAGTTAGCGGTGCAGATTCTGGAGAAGACGACCAGACATTATCAGCTGGGAGAGCATAACCTCTTTGTATCTGCGAGCATAGGCATCAGCATTAGTCATGGCAAGGTGGATCATTTCAGGCTGCTGCACGAAGCAGATACAGCGATGTACACCGCCAAACAGCTGGGTACAGGTCGTTATTCAGTTTATAAAAATTAGTTTGTTAAGTATAAAATATAAGCGTCAGCCTTGGACATAAATGGATGTCTAAGGCTGACGCTTTTTTTTAGGCTCCCGGTGTGTGAAACTTGTGGGGGACTTGCTTGCGTCCCTTCATCAAGAAGAGGCAGAGCAGGGCAACCGCCATACTAATCGCTGCTACATAAAACAGGATGGAGTAATCAAAAATATCAATCATTAGCCCCAGCAAAGGTGGCGAGCTGATCGCTGCCAGTGAAGAGACCAAATAATACATCCCTGTTCGAGTACCGATACTCTCCTCAGTTCCCGTTGCAACAACATAAGGATAAGAGTTGATGTTGATACAAGCCCAGAAGATTCCTCCTGTCAGGAGTAACGCTCGAAGCACCAGCAGGTCCTGTGCAAACCCAACAAGCGCAAAGACCGTCATCAGGCCACATACGCCGACGATAATGATCTTCTTTTTCCCGAATCGCCCACCCAGCCAACCGCTCGGAATAGCGAACAGCACAAAGGCAAGGGAGAAGAAGGTAAGGGAGAAGGAGGCTGCTTGTTCACTGAGGCCCAGATGGTTTTTGCCATACAAGGTAAACAAGGTTTCGACCCCTTGATAAGCTACAAACCAGAAGAAAATCGCTGCCAGTAGAAAGACTGTAGTACGATCCAGCTGGCCGCGAAAGGAGACTCTGGAAGGCTTAACTATCGTCGTATAAGGGCTCCCCGCTGTATCGGATAGAAGCGTAGGGCTTATATTCACACCATCCCGTTTTTCTTTGATGAAGCGCGATACGATAAACAGACATAACAGGGTAATCAGTCCAGCAACGAGAAATGGCAGCGCAGGATTTGATTTATAGAGGATCGAACCCACGCCGAAAGCCAGAATTGATCCGAATCCACCCATGAAATTAATTAATCCGTTAGCCTTTGTACGCTGCTCTTCAGGTGTTATGTCGGGCATGAGAGCGACGGTAGGGGAACGGTATAAACTCATGGCTAAATTCATCAGCATCATAAATAAAAGCAGTGTAAATAGTCCGGTATGAAACGGAATCAGCATAGTCAGCACGGCAGCGAAGGGCATACCGATCATAAGATAAGGCATTCTGCGTCCAAAACGCGAGGTCGTGCGGTCACTCCGATTGCCGATCCAAGGCTGCAAGAATAAGGCGAAGTAATTATCAATCGTCATCATGAAGCTGATTAGGGCCACGCTATGTACATATTTTTCGAGGAAAAAAGGTACAAATGCGTTATACAGACTCCATGTAATGCTGATGCTGAAAAAGCCGAATCCGAGCAGCCAGACTTTTTTCACACCATCACACTCCCTTGTCAGCCAGAAGTCCAGCGAGTAGGTCTGGATGATCGGTAATAATGCCTGATACACCAGCTTCAATTAAATATTTCATCCGCTCGGGATCGTTAACGGTCCAAGGATGGTAGGCGACGCCATGCTTCGCCGCTTCTTCGACGAATTCAGGCAGTACCGCAAAATGATACGCATGCAACGCAGTCGCTCCAAGTGTAGCTGCATAGTCCCAAGGACGATACAAGCCTTCCCCGTATAGAATTCCTGTTCTGATCTCCGGTGCCAGCGACTGACAGTAAGCTAGTGAATAATGGTTGAAGCTCGAAAAAATGACGCGATCGCTCATCTTGAAATCACGTACGGCCGCGATCACTTTTTCCTCCATACCCGGATATAAAAAAGTGCCATTTTTAAGCTCGATATTTAGGATGGTATCTCTACCTTGCAGCAGATCTAATAAATCTTCCAGCAATGGAAGGCGCTCATCTTTGAATTCAGGTCCGAACCATGAGCCTGCGTCCACTTCCAGTAGTTCTGCGAGTGTATGATCCTTCACATAGCCGGTTCCGCTTGTTGTGCGGTTTAGAGTTTCATCATGAATGAGGACTAGGCCGCCATCCTTGGTCATTTGTACATCAGTTTCTATTCCGGTTGCACCCAGCTCAAGACCTTTGCGAAATGCTGCCATAGTATTTTCTGGACACACTGCCGACGCTCCACGATGCGCAAAATTAATGATGTTGTTCATAAGTTATTGTCCCTCCAACTTTAGTGTTTGCTATGCCCCTATAGATGGGGGCTACTTGTCATATTCCACAGAGAGTAAAGAAACCCTGTCTGGAATTTTAAATCAGTTATTCATAGCGCCATACGGGATTCGTTCCAAAAGTCCAGCTTCATAGATGCTCCGCAGCTTCAGCTCGGGCATATGAATATAACCGATATAACAATCGCATACCTTCATTCGGCAGCTTCTAACCGCAGAGAGACCCTCTAGCCCATCACGGTAAAGATTGCCTATGACCCCTCTGTCCTTATAGCAGCGTTTCACAAGCCCAGCGCCCTGTACGTAAAAAACATCTTTTCCTGCATTGCAGGCTTGGCCAAGGCTTTCATAATCCATAGCATTCACAGAAAAATGTGGATCAATCTCGCTAAGGAAGACAAAATCCTCAGCTGTATAATAATCAGGTTTATCTTTGTAAGCATTGACCCATAAGTACACGTTCTCTGGTAACGCAGAACGAAGTGAAGCTATAGCTGAAAAAGCGCTGCGTATTCCAACGCTTCCCACACTAAATGGAACGTCGTTCTCATATAAAGTCAAACATTGCGCCAGAAATTTATCCTCCCGCACTTGTCCGGGGTGGTAGGTGGCCCAAAAGGCCACTTTTTTACGATTCAGCTGGGAGATGAAATCCAGGTTGGCAGATAGGTTGGTCTGAATCGCTACCTTCTCTACATGGTCCATATTGGAGAGGGCAATCATTGCTTCTTTGTACCAGCGATGAATTAGCCCTTCGCCATAGGGATTAAAAAATATAGAAAGCCGATGACCTGCCGCACCTTGCTCAGAGGCCCACGCCACAAAGGCTTCCAGCCCCTGGCGGTCCTTGGCGAGCGTAGCTGCGCTGTCTCTTGTTTTGCCAAAAGGACAATAGGGGCAATCATAGTTGCAGGACGTGAGGGAACCGCGGTAGTAGAGGACCGCATTCATGGCAATACGAACCTTTCCATCTGCTCTCGGATCTCCCCAGAAATAAACCAATCCCCAATCGAATCAGAGTAACCCATCCCTTCGGTGGTAAGGCGCAGGATGCCATCTTCCTCCTGCCCAAGACCGGAATGAAGCAGGTTGGACAGCTCAGGATAATCGCTCCAGAGCGATTGACCGAAACGCTGGCTGTAATCTTCAAGCTTCAGCCCTTCGCTATGTAGAATCGCCTTCAGAATAAAGCGGCGTTTCTGTTCTTCAAGACTCAGCACAATCCCGTAATCCGCAGTATCGTAACGATCCGTCGCAACGTAATCAGCAATAATGCTCTCGGTTGCTTTACGGCTTACCCCATAACGGGAAGCGTAATGCACATGGCGGGTGTAGGATCTTGCTCCGCAGCCCAATCCGACCATTCCTTCTTCTTGGCAGCTATAATCGAGAATGGGTTTAGCTGTTCCTGCGTCTTCCTTGGCGAAACGACGCATGGAGTATTGGCGATATCCTCTCGCTCTAAGCAGCTGCCCAGCGGCTTTGTAGCAATCTAGGCGAATATCGTCCTGACGCTGGATATCACCAGGCTTCACAATCGTATGCTCACGGGTGTAGAGCGGATAGATGAAAATTTCCTCTGGCTCAAAGCTGATCGCTTGATTGAGCGAATATAGCCAAGAGTCGACCGTCTGCCCCGGAAGCCCGTAGATCAGATCTAAATTCAGTATGGGAAAATCATATTTCCCCAGCAGCTCTAGTGCCCGATATACCTCATCCGGATTTTGTGGGCGATAGATGGCCGCCGATTCAGCAGCGACAAAACTTTGGATGCCCATGCTGACCCGATCCACCGTATACTCTTTTAGAATATTCAGCTTCTCTTCGGTAATCGTCTCCGGTGAAGTTTCCACTGAGATGGAGGCTGTATTTGTGTCCAGTCCCATCGTATCAACGGCAATGTGGAACAAGCGGCGGAGCTGATCTGCTGCCAGCAGGGTGGGAGTTCCACCGCCGATCGCAAAACGCGCATAAGGTTTATGTCTGGTGAATTCCGCCCATTGCTTTGCTTGGCGTTCCAGGGCATCCACGTATGTGGCATGAACATTTGCGCGTTTATCAGGCAGGGTAAATAGGTTGCAGAATCCGCAGCGTGCGCCACAAAACGGAATATGCATATATAGAAAGAAAGATTCCGCAGGCTCATCACGCCAGAGTGTTTCTAGCGGCATCGGAGGCTGCAAATCCCTGTAAGCCGTTTTATGTGGATAGGAATACAGATAAGAACGGTAAGGGTGAGCAGTAATGCTGTCTTTCCACTTGTGAAGCTCTTCTAAAGAGAAGGACGATAACGTCATATCAGTTCTCCATCCTTTCCTTGTTATAAATATTATAAAATAAACTCCCGATAAGGGACGTTCCATACCGTCTCGTGGGCAAGGCGATGCCCCTGATAGCCATCTTCCCCATAAGCGGTTCCATGATCTGAAAAAGCCAGGCAGAAGACAGGATTGCCGCGTTCCCGGAACGCATCGAACAACCGGCCCAGTTCACCGTCCACATAACGAAGAGCGGCGCGCTGGCTGTCTACGGAGTCTTTTTTAGCACCAGGTACAAAATAATGATTTGGTCCGTGAATGGCAGAGACGTTGAGGAACATAAACAATCTTTGCTCGCTAGGAGTATCCTTTAGCAGCTTCAAGGCATGGTTCACCTGATGCTCTGTGGAACGCGGATTGGTCACACCGAAGGTCATCCGCCAGTAGCTTTGCTGGAAATAGCTTGGCAACACACGAGCGAGTGGATTTTTTTTGGTGAAAAAAATAACACCTCCAATACAAACCGTGCGATAGCCCTCGGCAGCAAGTCCTGACACGATATCCGGCGTATCGAACAGCCATGTATGAGGATGCGTCTTCATTCCGGTATTTCGGGAATGGAACATACGGATATGCTCAGTCTTATCCGTTGTAGCTGGAGTAGGCAAGAAGCCGCCGAAAAAAGCGTGATGGGCCGCATAAGTAAAGCTGCCGGGAGTATGTCTTTTCTCCCAGGATCCCGTTCCGCACAGGTTCGGGCAGTTCGCTTCCTCCATAGTAGCTGCATCGTATCGAAGGGTATCAAGCGTGATCATTAGAATGTCATGGGTGCCAACGATAGTGTTCATATCCATTAAGAGGATCCTTCCTTTATAAGCGGTGTTGAGGGATGAGTAATATAGTCTCTGGCGGTCAATACCTTCATTTCCCATTCGTAGGTGCTGCAGCCACGGTATTTTACATCGTACAGCAAATCGCCAAATGGATTAACGTCGGCGACAAAACACTGTTGCGATCCTCCAGATATCAGCACGTCTATCCCGGCAACTCCAGAACGGGGAAATGCCGCCAGCGCTTGCAACGCGGTATTTCGTACCTGCTCCTGTATGAATTCTGATAAACCGGCTTCTGAAGGAGACATCCGCTGGCTGCGTAAATGCAGATTCGTAATTGGGGTGGAACTTACACGAGCAATTGCATGACAGGCCTCGCGGAGAACCACGAGCTGGCGGATATCGAAGGCTTTGCCGTTATGGCCGATCTTAGGGATCCATTGCTCGGCATAACCACCATGCCGATAAATCCAGTTAATAATGCCGGAGATCGTGGCGGTATCTGTGTATCGCCGCAGTTTACCGGAATTATAGTAAATGGGCGGTCGGGTGATGTAATTCTCGACCCCCACTGTAGTTAAGGCAACTTCGGCACCTGTAACGGGATGGAGCTGATAGGCGATCACCCCGGAAGCGGCAGAGCCGAAGGCTAGCTTAATGAATACCCGGTGCATTCGCCGGGAGATCATCATCTCACGGAGAGAGGCATAGTCGGTAGGCTGTTGTTCCTCGCCTAATGGACGAGGAATAGTGATGCCTGCCTCACTCAGAATCTGTTGTGCCCGCCGTTTATCGGTCATGGCCGCAATGTCAGCGGGGTCATTTAACCATAGCGAGCCTGGACAAACCTCTTTGGCTTCGCGCTGTAGTCTAGCCAGCATGCGGCAATAACCGCGGAACCATTGCGAAGGATGATGCAGGACACCCTGCATCTCCTTCAATTGATGGGCTACCTTCACACGGAGTGGGCGCGGATCAGGTCTTTCAGCGTAGGGATGCAACGAATCGTCAACATCAACGGCATCAGGTGCGCCAAGAGCGATTAAGGCACGTTCTACTTCAAAGCTGCTGCCAGGCGATTCCAATCTCAGCAGCGGGGGAGCCGCACTGAGATCTATTCCGTTATAAACAGCCGGCTGGCTGGATAACTGCTGCTTCTGCACTTCCAGCAGATCACCTAACGATTGGCCTTGCAGAAATTCAGCGTACGATAAAATGATGGCAGGTGGCATTCCGAGATCGGAACGTGCTTGCTGAATGCCGCTAGTCCGTTTATCCCCAGGAATACCGAT
This sequence comes from Paenibacillus sp. FSL H7-0323, assembly GCF_038002725.1. NCBI lineage: Bacteria > Bacillati > Bacillota > Bacilli > Caryophanales > Paenibacillaceae > Paenibacillus > Paenibacillus sp. FSL H7-0323. The sequence goes on from NZ_JBBODB010000001.1 coordinate 6,147,364, forward strand.
AACGATCATCGGCCGCATAGGGGGCTCACTCTGTGATGGAAGGATAACGCCAGTCTTCCTCATCATCGCTTTCCTGTTTGTCGCTGACATCGACAGGTAATCCACTCTGCTGCCACCGGCTGATCATCTCGTCGGACATAAAATGATGGCTTAGATTCAATGCTTTTAGTCCCTTGATTCTCTCGCTGGCAAGAAGCAATTCAGCACCTTCGTCGCTGAGGGTACCCAGAGATAGATCTAGCGTATCCAGCTGATCTAAGATAGGCGCATTTGCTACTGCACCGGCGATTTCATCTTGTATTTCGCTATTTTTTAATCCCAGATAGGTAAGTTTAGGGAACTTTCCTACTTCTATAAGAGGTAGAATATCTGCGAGGCTTCCGTCAAAGCCGTAGTTATCTACGCCAAGATATAGTTCCAGCTTGCGTAAATTCGGCAATTGGCTGGCTGCAATATTTTCAAGTACGGCTTTACTTAAGCCGCCGCTAATAATTATCAGTTCCTCCAGCTTGTCATGCTTTAGCTCTGAGAGGCTCAGCTCATTCCCGCCTTGAATCGTGAGTGATTGTAATTCTGGAAAAGCAGGGAGCAGCGGTGATAGATCGCTTTGGGTAATCCATGAAATCTCGCATTCCTCATAGCCCATCTCACCAATAAAAAGCTTGCGTAAAGCAGGGAAGCTGGCGCTATGCGTAACCAGTGCCTCTACAACCTCTTCCGAGCTATTCTCGTAGGCTTGCCCCCAATCACCGATAATTAGGCTGGTCAGCGACGCACCTTCAGGGCTGCTGCTTAACTTCTCAATTGCTTCGCCAATTCTTTGACCTTCTTCGAATTCGTCGTATCCAATACTAAGCTTTACTTCCGTCATGGGTGTTCCCTCCCGGAAAAATTTAACTTCGAAAATACCCTATCATCTGTAGCCGAGGGAGTCAAATAGCTGAATATAACTATAGTTAAACTCTCCATATTATTGAGGTGAAATTTTGTGGTAGGTTTATACTAGAGGCAATTTTATTTTTTTGGAAGGAGTTATTCGTATGAAGAATAAACTTCAGGAATGGATTATTGAGACGGATATAATTAAAATGCAAGAGGCTCTGGAAGCAGGTTTAATTACCTCAGAGGATATAGTTCAAGTATATTTGGAGCGGATCCATAAATACGATATAGACATAAACTCTATTTTAGAAATAAATCCAGAGGTTATACAAATCGCGCGAGCACTCGATAAAGAACGAGCAGAAAAAGGGAGCCGCGGGAGCCTGCACGGTATTCCTATTGTATTGAAGGATAATATAGACACCGCGGATAAGATGCATACGAGTGCCGGTTCTGTAGCTTTAGCTGGATCAATTGCGGCAAAAGATTCATTTGTAGCGGCCAAGCTTCGATTGGCGGGGGCTATTTTACTTGGGAAGGCGAATATGTCGGAGTGGTCTAATTTTATGTCTAGTACAATGCCTGCGGGATATAGCTCGCGGGGAGGGCTTGTACTGAATTCGTATGGACCTGGGACGGTATTTGTCAGTGGTTCCAGCTCCGGGCCTGCGGCAGCCGTAGCAGCGAATCTGGCAGCAGCAGCGATCGGAACGGAAACCGCAGGATCTATTGTCGGTCCAGCCAGCCAACATGCTCTTGTCGGAATCAAACCTACGGTGGGATTAGTGAGCCGTTCTGGAGTCATTCCCATTTCAGTAAGCCAGGATACCCCTGGGCCTATAGCTAGAACGGTTACAGATGCGGCAATTATTTTAGGGGCGTTAACCGGAGTGGACGCCAACGATTCAGCAACATTTTCAAGCGAAAAATACGCTTATACAGACTATACTTCAAGTTTAGATAAAAGCTTTATACGACAAGCAAGAATAGGTATTCCACGGCATTATTATAAGCATTTAGACGCTGAGAGGCTTGCAATTATGGAAGCAGCTATCTTGACCTTGAAGAATGAAGGGGCTACCCTTATAGATCCTGTCACAGTACATGTTGAACAACAGAATTGGAATAATGATGTGATTTGTTATGAATTTAAAAAAGGGCTCAACCAGTATTTAGCACAAGTAGATGATTCCGTTCCGATTCACTCTTTGCAAGAATTGATAGCCTATAATGAAAGACATGCTGAGATTGCTTTGCAATATGGGCAAGACACCCTGACAAGATCAGAAGAAGTAACATTAACTGAAGAGGCCTATGAAGAGAAGAGACAAGAATACAAGGAATTAGCGCTTGAGCAAGGAATAGATTATGTGTTGGAGCAATATAGTTTAGACGCGTTATTGCTGCCTGGTGATGTAGATGGCATGTATATTGCGGCACGCTTAGGTTATCCATTAGTTACCGTTCCGGCGGGATATGTATCTCAAGGCATTATTGATGCGGATGGGGATTCGACCAGGGGACCTTTTGGTGTTGTTTTTTCCGGAAAAGCTTATAGCGAGCCTACGCTCATAGCCTTAGCATACGGGTTTGAACAAGCTACGTATCACCGGATTCCACCTCAATTGGAGTAGAATTAGGCTAACTTAGAATAGAAGGAAGCGATCAGTTTGAAGTATTGCCTGGAATGTGGGACAGAGTTAGTAATGAAAGAAAGTGAAGGGGAAGGGCAGGTACCTTATTGTAATGCGTGTGAAATGTTCCGATTCCCTATTTTCAGCACGGCGATTAGTACAGCAGTATTAAACAGGGAGAAAAACAAGATTTTATTAATTCAGCAATATAATCGGCCAGACTACATATTACTCGCAGGATACGTGAACAAAGGTGAAGATGCGGAAACGACTCTCGTACGTGAGGTAAAAGAAGAGGTAGGACTTGATATTGTCGCTTATGAATATATGCGCAGCTTGTACTTCGCACCATCCAATACGCTAATGCTGAATTTTATAGGTGTTGCAGATTCGGAGGACTTGAGCCAGGTGAGTACTGAGGTTGATCATGCTGAATGGTTTACTTTGGAAGAAGCCGCCAGAGCGATTAAAAAGAACAGCCTAGCCGAAACCTTCTTACTGGCGATTATTGAGAAATTGAACGCGGGACAGGTACAGGTCAATCCGGTAGCTGTTGGAGGAAAGTAAAAAGGAGCCGTGAGGCTCCTTTTTATTGTTTCCATGTAGGGGGTCTAGTTTATTTAAGCTTATACACACGAGCTTCATAAGGACGAAGCTGAATTGTGTTTAGTTCTTCTTCTGGATTTACTTCGTAATTGGCAATAAGCAATGCCTTCGCTTGGAACTTCACAGTAGAAGGAAGTTCGAAGGTCGCAGGCTCTCCGAAGAAATTCAATACAACCAGTAGCTGTTCTTCACCAAGAGTACGCAGATAAGCATATACCTGTTCATTCTCCTCAGCCAGAATTGTATAATTTCCGTATACGATAATTTCATGCTGCTTGCGCAGCTCAATAAGTCTCTTATAATAGTAAAAAATAGAATCAGGATCAGCCAGCGCCTGCTCCACATTAATTTCCTTGTAATTAGGATTTACGGCTAGCCAAGGAGAGCCCGTCGTGAAGCCTGCCTGCGGCTCGGCGTTCCATTGCATCGGCGTACGGCCATTGTCCCGGCCTTTAATGTAAATGGAGTTCATGATAGCTTCTTCCGAATGTCCGGCAGCCAAGTATTCTTTATACATATTCAAGATTTCAATGTCTTTGTAATCGTTGATGGAATCAAACTGTACATTCGTCATGCCGATTTCTTCGCCTTGATAGATGTAAGGTGTGCCTTGGAGCGTGTGCAGCAGTGTTGCCAGCATCTTGGCAGACTCTTTCGGATATAACTTATCATCTCCGAAGCGGGATAACATACGCGGCTGATCGTGGTTGTTCATATACAGACTGTTCCAACCTTTACCGTCCAGCGCGATTTGCCATTTGGAAATGATGGACTTGATGTCCGCCAGCTTCCAAGGCTGCACATTCCATTTGCCTCCAGGTCCGGAATCGACGTCCATGAGCTCGAAATGGAATACCATGTTCAGCTCGTTGCGATCCTCGGAAACGTACAACGAAGCCTCCTCGGGAGTGACATTAACGGCTTCGCCCACTGTCATGATATCGTACTTGGACAGGACCTCACGGTTCATTTCCTGCATATACTCATGTACGCGTGGTCCGTTAACGAAATAGTCTCCTCCGAAGTGGTACGTAGGCTGTTCTCCGTTATTTTCTGGGGCAACGCTAGGTAATTCCGGTACTTTGGAGATCAAGTTGATTACATCCATACGGAATCCGTCAATGCCCTTGTCCAGCCACCAGGTCATCATATCGTAGACTTCCTGGCGCAGCTTAGGATTATCCCAATTCAGGTCGGGTTGCTTTCTCGAGAAGAGATGGAGGTAATATTCCTCCGACTTCTCATCGAATTCCCAAGCCGAACCGCTGAAGAAGGAACCCCAGTCGTTAGGCTTCTGTCCGTCCTGGCCCGGCCGCCAGATATAATAATCACGATAAGGATTATCCTGCGATTTGCGGGACTCCACGAACCAAGCGTGCTCATCAGAGGAGTGGTTGACCACGAGATCCATAATCAGCTTCATGCCACGGCTGTGAAGTCCAGCTAGCAGTTCCTCCCAATCAGAGAGTGTTCCGAAATCATCCATAATACTTTGATAGTTACTGATATCATAGCCGTTATCGTCGTTTGGCGACTCGTATACCGGGCATAACCAGACTACGTCGACGCCAAGCTGATTTAAATAATCGAGTTTCGAGATAATGCCCTGCAGATCACCGATGCCGTCCCCGTTACTGTCTTTGAAGCTGCGGGGGTAGATTTGATAAACTACGCTTTCTTTCCACCATTTCTTATCCATGTATAACTCTCCTATCTCTCTATATAAATCTTAGTTATTTAATGGACCCTGATGTTAGTCCACTGATAATCCATTTTTGCGCGAACAAATAGACCACGAGCATCGGGGATAAAGCAAGCAGATACGAAGCAAAGGCTAAGTTGAAATCTGTGCTGAATTGACCTTGGAAGACATACTGTACAAGCGGAAGTGTGTATGAATCCTGATCACCGAGCAGAATCAGCGGCAGCATAAAGTCATTCCAAGTCGACAGACAGGAGAGGATACCAATTGTTGCACTGACCGGAGCAAGAAGTGGGAAAATAATCTTCCAGAACGTTCCGAATGTCGTTGCACCATCTACTGTGGCAGCTTCCTCTAGCTCATAAGGAATAGAGCGGATATAACCAGTGTATACAAACACGTTAAAAGCCAAGCCATAAACAATGTATAGAATAATAAGACCCAGAATGTTGTTCATATGCAGATCCGTTGTCACTTTGACCACAGGCAGCATAATAATCTGGAAAGGAATAAACATTGCGCTGATAAAATAAAAGTAGAGCGCTTTGAAGAATTTTCGGTTCATATTGCGGGCAATCGCGTAGGCTACCATGGAGTTGGTAAGCAAGATGAACACTACTGATGTTATTGTGATCGTGGCGCTATTTCCTAAGGCGTTGAAGAAATTGGTTGCCTTAATGGCATTGGCGAAGTTCTCAAAATGCAGGCCAGTCGGCAGTGAAAAGATGGATTGAGCCATTTCCTCTGGATTCTTTAGCGCGATAGCAATAGTCATGTACAGCGGAAAAAGGATCAGTAGTGAGCCTAGCGCGATAAGAATCGTTGCAGGCCAGTTGCTTGATTTTTTGATCATAAGTCCATCTCCCGTTTCTGCAGAAATTTAAGCTGAAGGGCGGAGATCACAACGATCACGATAAAATAAATCACGGCGTTCGCCGATTGATAGGCAAATTCTCCGCCTTGGAAGCCGCCTGTATAGATTAAGTGGGCAATGGATTGTGTTGAACGTCCAGGTCCCCCACCTGTCAAGGCTACGATTTGGTCGAATACCATTAAGCCGCCCTTCATCGCCAGCACCATGTTGATCGTGAAGAAGGAAGCAAGCATTGGAAAAGTAATGCTCCAGAATTCTCTCCAGCGGCTAGCGCCGTCCAGATTGGAGGCTTCGTAAAGATCTTGCGGAATGGTCTGTAGACCTGCCAGATAGAGAATCGTGTTATAAGCAATTCCCTGCCAAACGGCTACAATGACGATACCGATCCAGGCCCAATCGGAGTTGCCGAGAATGTTCTGCGAAAGGAATTCGCTGCCAAGCTTCTCGCCCCAGATAGGGAATACATTTGCGAACAAATAGTTGAAAATAAAGCCGACAATCAGCACGCTGAGGATATTTGGCAGGAAATATACACCGCGGAAAAAGTTTTTGGCTTTAATCTTGGCGTTAAGCCCAAGCGCAATCAACAAACTGATGATGTTGATGAGAATAGTCGTTAAGATGGCATATTTAAAAGTGAACACATATGAATTCAGCACATTTTCGTCTTGAAAAATGTTAATGAAGTTCTTAAATCCTACGTAATCAAAGCTGTCACTGAAGCCGTCCCAGTTAGTGAACGAATAATAAATACCCTGCAGTGCAGGAAAGGTGTGAAAGGCAAAGAAAAGAAGCAATGCCGGTATAGTCATTAGATAAAAGGCGACTCGGCGTTTGGCCATCATGTAATCCTCCTTGGAAAAGAGAAAGAGAAAGGGGAGTCCCGTTCTCTTTCTCGGCTCTTATTTGTCAGGTCTCGTTATTTCCGGTCAGCTACCTTATCCCATTCTTTATCAAGCTGTTTCAGGTACGCATCAACATCTTTCTTTTGTAGGAAGGCTTGATTGATGGTATCCACTTTCATTGCACTTGGGATGTAGTGGTCCGCAAAGTCGGCCAAGTTACCTGAGGTAAATGCTGCTTTGAAGCCGTCCATTGTTGGATCATCTTGTGTTACACCTTGCACAGCTGGGAATGCTTTTTGCTCGTTAATGTAGAGGCTGACATTCTCAGGCTGGAGCAGGAATTCAACGAATTTTTTAGCTTCTTCTTTATGTTTAGTGCTCTTAGAGATAGTCAACAATGTGTCTACGCCAGAAATGACCTTATTGTTAGCAGCATCATTTGTCGCTGGGAAAGGGAATACACCAAGCTCAATGGATGGATTAGCCTTCACGATTTCTGGAATCGCCCATACCCCTTGCAGATACATTGCAGATTCACCTTTAGCGAAAGCTGTGTTGCCGTCATTGTAGCCTTTTCCAAAAATATCTTTTTGACCGAACTCCGTCAGCTTAAGCAGCTTTTCAGCAATTTCGGTGAAGCTGTCTGCGAAAGTCACAGTACCTTCAGTACGTTGCTTGAAGAAATCATTGCCTTTAATGATTGTAGAGAGGGAGTTGAACGGCGTAAGGGTTGTCCAGGAATCCTTAAGGGTCAGGTAAAAAGCATTTTTACCGCTGTCCTTGAACTTTTGAGCGACGGCAATGAACTCATCCCAAGTGGTTGGCACGGTAACGCCGGCTTCAGTGAACATCGCTTTATTGTAAATGACACCACTTGCGTTCGAAGAGAATGGAAGACCATTCAGCTCGCTCGAACCCGTCAGGTCTTTCAGCATTTGAACATAAGCAGGCTGGATATTTTCAGCAAGTGGATCACTAGAGAAGTCTTCAAACAGACCACTTCCGGATAATGTTTTGTAGGTGTCAGTGGCTCCTATACCCACTACGTCAGGGATGTCTTTTTTAGCTGCACGAGTCTTCAGCACTGTTTCGGCATCCGGTGGGTTCACTTGAGTGACTACGATGTTCGGATTGGCTTCATTAAATTTCGCAACCAGCTTGTCGAAGGTGGCTTTGGCTTCGGTCTTATTTTGGAAAAACTCGATTTTTACCTTGTCACCGGAGGAGTTCCCGCCGCTAGATGTGTTGTCAGCCGCATTGTTACCACTATTGCTACCGCAGGCGCTAAGCACGGACATAGCCAGTAGACTAACCATTACGGGTTTGATTGTTTTTTTCATGATAAATCCTCCTAATAATGTGTTGGTATTATGGTGAATTTGATAAGAGTAAACGTTTACGTTGACGGCAAACTTAAATGATGTTCGTGTTCTTCTAAGCGACGGGTATGCAATAAAGTGAACAGTAAACGTTTACGTAATATTGATAAAAAGACTTAGGTAAGCGATCTTACCGTTTGTCTTTCCACAATTGTGTGATCGACAATCTGGCTGTTGACAGACTCGCCTGTTTCAATCATCTGAATGAGCTTCTCCACGGCGATCTTTCCAATATCGTACAGCGGTTGGCGTACTGTTGTTAAAGGCGGAATAACCATTTTGGCTAATCCAAGATCGTCATATCCCATAATGGAGATATCCTCGGGCACGCTTAGACCATTTTTGATAACGGTAGAGAGGGCACCAATCGCCATTTCATCACTAGCAGCAAAAACGGCAGTCACATCAGGCGCTTGCTCCAAAAGAGTCTCCATAGCTATACTTCCGCTCTCATACAAAAAATCTCCGTAAGCAAGATAGCGGCTGTCAAAAGGAATACCATTTGCTTCAAGCGCATGCTTATAACCTTCTGCTCTTGGCGCACCAGCGATAAGATCGCTAGGGTTTCCACTAATCATGGCTATTTTGCGGTGACCTTTTGAAATTAAGTAGAGGATAGCGTCAAAAGCTGCTCGATAATCATCTACTTTCACATAAGGGACCTTGGCGAATTCTGTTTGGGAAGAGACCAATACAACGGGGATCCTCATGGTTTCGAGCACATCGTAATATTCTTTCTTAAGGACTTCACTAGAAAAAATAATGCCATCAACCTGTTTCTCTCTCAGGAGCTGTAAGTACTTCAACGTTCTTTTACCGTCCTGATCGGTATTGCATACCATCACACTGTAGTTCCGGTCATTGGCCAATTCTTCAATACCTTTGAGCAGATCGGAAGAGAAAGCACCAGAAACACTAGGGAACATAACACCAATGGTTTGTGTACGCTTATTGATTAGACCCCGGGCAATCGCATTGGGTTGATAACCAATTTCTTTGATCGCCTCATTTACCTTTTGTTTCGTTTTGTCCGAATACCCACTTAAATTGTTTAGCACGCGAGAGACTGTGGCAATGGAAACGTTCGCTTTCTGTGCAACATCTTTAATCGTTGGGTTCATTCCTATGAGCTCCTTAAACTACGGTTATCCTTGAATTAAACGCTTACGCTGATGAGAGTAAGTTATGAAAGAAGAGAACGTAAACGCTTACCCCGAATATAAATGCTGGTAGGCGCTTTTGTCAACTGTACTTAAAAAATAAAAAAATGATCAAAACTACGCAAGAGCAGTAATCTTTTAATAGGAATGAAACCAATGTATATACCAAAAATTTACTTAGAAATATCGGAATTGACAAAAGAATATTGGAGGTCTAACATTTAGAGAGTAAACGCTTACGTAAAATTTTTAAATATGGCATGCAAGCCCTGGTTATAATGATTTACTCGGATAAGGAGTTGCATTTATGAATATTTATCTCGAGATTCCGGATGTGGATAAGCACTTTCCTTACCGCAGTTTACTCTGCAATGGTGATACGTTGTGTTATCCGCATTGGCATAAAGAAATTGAAATTATCTATGTTACCAAAGGAAGCCTGAATCTGGGAATTAACGATACCCCTATTCACATGGAGCAGGGCGAAGTCCAGTTTATCAATGGTGGGGATGTGCATTATTTTCTCTCTTCCCCTGAGAGTGAACGGGTAGTGATTCAATTTGACCTGAATTTGTTTCAAGAAGTAGCCGCTTTGAACGGTAATGACTACTCACTTCGTGAGGTCTTTACGCTTATGGAGTATTCCAGTTCTAGATGGCCCGTGGCAACTGCCGCGAAGGTCAAAGGGCTGATTGAGAGTATTTACGAGGAAGATGTACAGCGAAGAGAAGGGTATGTTTTTCTAATCAAGGCTAGATTATTTGAACTGCTGACCGTTATTTTACGTGAGGTACCGAAAAGTCCGATCAATAAACAGCCTAAGTTCTCAGAAGATACACTGAATCAATCCAGAGAAACACTGGAGAGACTAGAGCGGATTTTTATTTATGTGGAGCAGCATTATCAGGAGGCTATTTCACTGAATGAGGTAGCTAATTATATGGGTTTTAGTCCTTATTATTTTACCAAATTGTTCAAGAAAAACACGGGCATGACCTTTATCGCATTCTTAAACGAATACCGGCTTAACAAAGCCAAATGGATCTTGATCAATGAAGATCTGCCGATGTCTGCCGTGGCAGAAGCAGCCGGGTTTGGCAGCGTGAAGACCTTCCATCATTTTTTCAAGGAAGCAACGGGGATATCCCCGCTGAAATACCACAAGACAATATTCGGGAATAATACAGCAAGATTACAGGAAGAAAGCCCTTCCTCAGCTTTGTATGATAGAGATATCAAAACAGGAATAAGTGGAGGTTAGACCAGAATGACTTTAACAGTAGGAATTATCGGCTGCGGAGGTATTGCGAACGGCAAGCACATGCCCGCGTTAAAAAAAGTAGAAGGTGCGCGAATGGTTGCTTTTTGTGATATCGTCGCTGAACGTGCCGAGAAGGCAAAAGCGGAGTTTGGAGATGAGCAGTCCGTAGTTTACACAGATTATAAAGAGCTTCTTAACGATGCAAGTATAGATGTGATTCATGTATGTACGCCGAACATTTCCCATGCGGAGATTTCCATTGCGGCTATGGAAGCAGGCAAACACGTAATGTGTGAGAAGCCGATGGCTAAAACCACGGCAGAAGCACAAGCGATGATCGAGGCCTCAGAGCGAACTGGGAAAAAGCTGACCATCGGTTATCAGAACCGTTTCAGACCAGATTCAGCTTATCTGCATGCGGTATGTGAGAATAATGAGCTTGGTGAGATCTATTACGCCAGAGCTAAGGCTATCCGTCGTCGCGCGGTCCCAACTTGGGGTGTATTTTTGGATGAAGAAGCGCAAGGCGGCGGTCCGTTGATTGATATCGGCACCCATGCGCTCGATTTGACCCTGTGGATGATGGATAATTACAAACCTAAATATGTCGTGGGCAACGCTTATCATAAGCTGTCCGGTCGTAAAAATGCTGCGAATGCATGGGGCCCGTGGGATCCTGAGAAGTTTACAGTGGAGGATTCCGCCATTGGATTCATCACTATGGAGAATGGGGCTACCATCGTCTTAGAAGCAAGCTGGGCACTGAATACACTCGATGTCGGTGAGGCCAAAACGGTACTTTGTGGGACTGAAGGCGGAGCAGATATGGAGAAGGGTCTGCGCATTAACGGAGAAGCCTACGGTAAAACCTTTGAAAAGCATATCGGTCTGGATGCCGGTGGCGTCGACTTTTATGATGGTGCAGGAGATGATCCTGCGGTGATAGAGGCAGCTCAGTGGATTGACAGCATTGTAAATGACACCGAGCCTGTAGTGAAGCCGGAGCAGGCGTTGGTTGTGACTCGCATCTTGGAGGCTATTTATAAATCCTCTGAAACTGGAATGCCTGTGTTTTTTGAATAATCAAGCAAGTTCGATGGTCATAGATAAATATGAACTAGGAGCGTGTCGCAAGTGACAAGAGTAACCGTATGGAATGAATTCCGTCATGAACGTCAGGAAGAAAGAATTCTTAAGGTCTATCCGCAAGGTATTCATGGACAACTGGCAAGTTTTCTTCAAGAGGCAGGACTGGACACTCAGACAGCTACGCTGGATGAACCAGAGCACGGACTGACGCAAGAGGTATTGGATAACACGGATGTACTGATCTGGTGGGGACATATCGCCCATCATGAAGTAAGTGATGAGATTGTAAATCGTGTACATGCGCGAGTGCTGCAAGGTATGGGACTTGTAGTGCTTCATTCGGGCCATATGTCCAAAATCTTTATGAAATTAATGGGCACCAGCTGCGATCTGAAATGGCGTGAAGCTGAGGAGAAGGAGCGTCTGTGGGTCATGGACCCAAGTCACCCGATTGCTGAGGGCATTGGTGAATACATCGACTTGGAGCAAGAGGAAATGTACGGTGCGCATTTTGATGTGCCAGCACCAGAGAGTCTTGTATTTGTCGGCTGGTTCGAAGGCGGCAACGTCTTCCCAAGCGGATCGACCTACCGTAGAGGCAGCGGGAAGATCTTTTATTTCCAGCCTGGTCATGAATCTTATCCAACCTATTACAACAAGGATATTCAAAAAGTTATCATCAATGGCGTGAACTGGTGTGCACCAACGAAACGTGACTATCCGGTTTACGGACATTCTGAAGCCTTAGAGCCTATCAAAGAAAAGGTGGTCGTATAAATGAAATTAGGCGTATTTGATCCTGTATTTGGAAGCTTGAGTCTTGACGAGATGTTAGATAAAATCGCCGCCGCAGGTTTGAATGCGGTAGAAATCGGCTCGGGCGGTAATCCCGGCAATGCTCACTGTCCGACAGATGAGCTGCTTGCCAGCGAGTCAGCACGACAAGAATATTTGGAAAAGTTCACGAAACGTGGCATTATGATCAGTGCCTTCAGTTGCCATAATAACCCGATTTCACCAGATAAAGAAGAAGCCCGCGCCGGGGATGAAATTCTCCGTAAATCGATCAAGCTGGCTTCACTCATGGGTGTTAAGGTCGTGAACACTTTTTCGGGAACGGCTGGGGACAGCGATGAGGCAAAAGCACCGAACTGGCCAGTCACACCTTGGCCTACCGTGTACAGCGACATCAAAACCTGGCAGTGGGAACATAAGCTGATCCCTTACTGGAAGGAAATCGGCAAGCTGGCCGAGGAGCATGGCGTTAAGATCGGTATCGAGCTGCATGGCGGCTTCCTGTGCCATACCCCTTACACGATTTTGAAGCTTAGAGAAGCAACCTGCGATGCTATCGGAGCTAATCTGGATCCGAGCCATCTGTGGTGGCAAGGTATTGATCCTGTAGGTGCCATCAAGATTCTCGGTAAAGCTGGCGCGATTCACCATTTCCATGCCAAGGATACTTACTTGGATCAGGACAACATCAATATGTATGGTCTGACCGATATGCAACCTTATGGCGATGTGCAGACCCGCGCATGGACCTTCCGCTCCGTTGGTTGCGGTCACAGCATATCTGAGTGGTCAGATATCATGAGCGCGCTGCGCACTTACGGTTATGATTACGTGGTGAGTATCGAGCACGAAGACCCTCTTATGACGGTTGACGAAGGCTTCCAACGTGCAGTAACCAATTTGCAATCCATTCTTATTCATGACCAGCCTCAGGGTATGTGGTGGGTGTAAGGTCGAATTAGAAAGCCTTGATTCTCTATTTAGAGAATCAAGGCTTTTTTTTGCGTGTAATGGGGATGGAGGGAGAGCGGGAGGGAAGAGCGGAAGAGCGGAAGGAAGAACGGAAGGGAGTAGAAACGAGCTGACAAAGAGATAGGGAGGAGGTAGGGACGAGTAGTAGCTAATAAGAAACGAACTAGAAACTAATCAGAAATGTACTGGAAACCAACTAAAAACCAACTAAAAACCAACCTGAAACTAACTGGTTTGCCAAAGGACTCAGATGCAGCTATTCGCGTGTTTTAGGCCTTTTTGAGCAAGTTTCGGACCCGAGAGACCTTATTGGTCCTGAAAAGCAAGAAATTCGAGGTGTTTTGAGCAAATAACTGCGCTGGAGTCCGATAGCATCTCAAAACAGCGGATTTGTTGCAAATAGGGTCTCTGGAGTCCGCAACTAATACGCTAGCTGATCTGCGATGGTAAAACCGTAGTTAGTTTGGGGGCTGGTGCGTTGAGCTTCGGGAGAATGGGATACGGGCAAATGTGCAGCGCAGTTAGTTTGGGGCTGGAGCGTCAGGAGCATGGTGGAGATGTGGTAGAGATGTGGTAGAGATGTGGTAGGTAACTGTGCTAACGGACTCAGATGCAGCTATTCGCGTGTTTTAGGGTTTTTGGAGCGAGTTTCGGACCCGAGAGACCTTATTGGTCCCGAAGAGCAAGGAATTCGAGGGTTTTTGAGCAAATAACTGCGCTGGAGTCCGATAGCATCTCAAAACAGCGAATTTGCTGCAAATAGGGTCTCTGGAGTCCGCGACTTATGCGCTGATGCGCTAGCTAATCTTCGATGGTGTAAAACCGTAGTTAGTTTGGGGGCTGGTGCGTGGAGCTTCGGGAGAATGGGATACGGGCAAATGTGCAGCGCAGTTAGTTTGGGGCTGGAGCGTCAGGAGCGTGGTGGAGATGTGGTAGAGATGTGGTAGGTAACTGTGCTAACGGACTTAGATGCAGCTATTCGCGTGTTTTAGGGTTTTTGGAGCGAGTTTCGGACCCGAGAGACCTTATTGGTCCCGAAGAGCAAGGAATTCGAGGGTATTTGAGCAAATAACTGCACTGGAGTCCGATAGCATCCCGAAACAGCGAAATAGATGCAAATAGGGTCTCTGGGGTCCGCGACTAATACGCTAGCTGATCTTCGATGGTAAAAACGTAGTTAGTTTGGTGTTAGAGCGTTAGAAGCGTGGTGGGGTGTGGGAGTAGATAACTGTGCTAACGGACTCAGATGCAGCTATTCGCGTGTTTTAGGGTTTATGGAGCGAGTTTCGGACCCGAGAGACGTTATTGGTCGTAAAGAGCAAGGAATTCGAGGTGTTTTGAGCAAATAACTGCGCTGGAGTCCGATAACATCCCAAAACAGCGCAATAGTTGCAAATAGGGGCTCTGGAGTCCGCGACTTATGCGCTTATGCGCTAGCTGATCTTTGCGTATCTAAAGTTCGGCTTTTTTGTCGTGCATTCACTGGTTACAGTATTGCAATCTCTGCGTCAAGCGGGAGTGGACGAGTTGAAAAGAATAGGTACAGGCTGGTACGCAACATATTTGAAATGATTTCGTCTTTATATAACGGAGGTGGAGCAAGATGAACTTATGCTTTTCGGGAGGCCGGTTTCAAACTTTTTTACAGCGGAACATTAAACTGATGCTAGTATTTGGACTTTTGTTCGCTGCTTGCTTTACAGGAGTTGGAAGGGTGGAAGCTGCTGGCTCAGATCTGATCATCGTGAACAAAAAAACAAACAAACTCGCGTATTTCAGTGACGGCAAGCTGGTGAAGACTTTTCCGGTTGCCACAGGAAAGTCGAAGGAACTGACGCCAGAAGGTAGCTTCAAAATGGTGGTTAAGGTAAAAAACAGACCCTACTACAAAGAGAAAATTCCCGGTGGGGATCCGGCCAATCCGCTTGGCGACCGCTGGCTGGGGCTGGAAGTGAACGGTACCTATGGCACGACGTATGCGATTCACGGCAATAATAATGAGTCATCGATAGGGAAGTATGTTAGCGCCGGTTGTATTCGAATGCATAATGATGATATTCATTGGCTGTATCCAAAAGTAGCCAAGAATACTCGAGTTATCATTACAACGAGCACACTGGCTATGGAGAATATTGCAACTAAAAACGGGTACTCTGTGGGAAGTAATAAGTTTGCGGGGACTTTTGAGATCAATGGGACGACAACAAAGCTGAAGGATCCTTTTATATTGGAAAATTCCCGTGTGTTTGTTCCGCTGAGAGAATCCGTGGCCTTACTGGGTGGTACTTTGCAGAGTGAATCGGGGACAGGAGCACTGATAATTACGATCGGCAATCGTACGGTGACACATAAGCCATTATCCAATAAGGCTATTGTGAATGGGAAATCCATTACGATTTTACCGTCACGCAATGAAAATAACCGATTACTAATTCCGCTGAGTATCCTACCTGATTTATTTGCTGTTCAGGTGCAGTGGAATGCGCAGACTCAGGTGGTAAAGATTAAGTTATAATTGTTCTTGGCCTTTTATTTCTGATTTAAATTGTTATATACTGTACTTATTCTAAAATACGGACAATTACGGAGGGCCACCGACTGATGAATAACTAACACGTTTCCTGAAACAGACCATAAAGTTTGTGAAGTGCATATGCACAAGTCACGGAGCACCCGCGCAGGGTGATAACGGTCAGGGATACGTGTGTCGGTCGGGGGTCTTACGATGCTTTTATATGGATAGTTCTATCTATTGTGTTGGTTTACTCTGCATCCAGCAGGTGAACACGGCCGTAGTCTATCCATGTCTGGGCACATTCCCCCTTCATACGCTATTCGACCGCAGACCGTTGGCTGCGGTTTTTTATTTGCAATGAAATCGGAGGAATGAAAGATGACTATAATTAAAGTGAAGAATTTACGTAAGGAATGGAATGGGATCCCTTTATTTAAGGAGGTATCCTTTGAGATAGCAGAGGGAGAGCGCGTGCTTTTATTCGGACGAAACGGGATTGGCAAAACCACACTGCTTAAGGGGCTGATCGGTCGGCTTACTTTTGAAGAGGGAAGTATCTATCATGGTTTACCATCTGAAGAATGGGGTGTGCTCGATCAACAGCTTGAGGTACCGGGGGAAGTAACCGCATTGGACTACGTTCTTTCAGGGTCAGCACAGCTGCCTGAATTAAAACGCCAGCTCGAAGCCCTCAGTCAGAGACTGCAGGAGCAGAATGCTGATAACGAAACTGAATTGGCTGAATATACAGAGGTGTACGATCGTTACTTGCAGCTCGATGGATATGGCTGGGAGGTCAAAGCGGAAAAAAGTCTAAAGCAGCTCAAGCTTGAACATGCAGTCTGGGATTTGCCATACGCCTCACTTAGTGGAGGGCAAAAGACACGGGTGCAATTGGCAGCTTTATTAGCCCGGCAGCCCAAGCTATTGATTCTGGATGAACCGACCAATCACATAGATGGAGAAACGATGGAGTGGTTGGAGCATTGGGTGTGCAACTACCCTGGAACCGTGTTTTATGTATCGCATGATCGTACATTTATCGATCGAACTGCGACGTCTGTGCTGGAGCTTAGTCCGGAGGGATGCCGGCGTTATTCGGGTGGATATACACAATACCGGGAGCAGAAGACTATAGAGCTGAGAACATTGGAGGGACAATATAAAAAGCAGGAGCAAGAAAAGGAGAAGCTGCTGGAGAGCATTAGGCGGTATGCAGAATGGTTCCAGCAAGCGCATCGTGCTGCCGGACAAAATGATTTTCTGCGTTCGAAATCCAAGAAAAATGTGTCTCGTTTCCATGCCAAGGAAGCTGCGCTGGAACGGTTAAATAAAAACCGTGTAGAATTGCCCCATGAGACTGGCAAGCTGAAGATGAAGCTGGAAAGCGAAGAGTTTCTGGCAGATTCTTTACTGACACTCCGTGAGATAGAGTTTGCCTATCAGGGGAGTGCGCCTTTTCTTAGGGATTTCAGTTTGTCGCTAAACCGGGGAGACCGACTGTCTATTCTGGGTCCTAATGGTGTTGGAAAGTCTACGCTGCTGAAATTGATTGCAGGGATCAATAAGCCTACAAAAGGTGAAGTGCGGCTGCATCCACGGACGACAATCGGTTATTTTGCACAAGAGCTAGATAACTTAGAAATGAACTCTACGATTCTGGATAGCTTGCTTGAACTGCCGGGAATGACCCAGACGGAGGCGCGGACGATTCTGGGTTGCTTTTTATTTACGCGGGACGATGTATTTAAACGGATTGGGGATTTGAGTCTGGGGGAGAAATGCCGTGTGGCTTTCCTCAAGTTGTATTTTGGAAAAGCAAATCTATTGGTCTTAGATGAACCCACTAATTATCTGGACATTGATACTAGGGAACGAGTAGAAGAGGCACTTATGGTGTATCCCGGCGGGTTAGTAATGGTCTCGCATGACCGTTATCTTCACTCTAAAGTGGCTAATCGCTTGGTGATATTAGAGCCGTCTCAGGCACCAAAGTTTTTTCAAGGAACGTATGCTGAATACTTCGCAAAAGACAGAACCCGTCTGCTTACTGGTATAGAACAGGCTCGGGAGGATGACCTTGCCCTCCTGCAGCTGCGTCTGAATCAGCTGATTCAGAGTAGCAGTGTGGATTCTGAGGCGAAGAATGCAGCGCTAGTGGCGGAAATCGTTAATTTGCAGCGACAAATACAGGAACTAAGGGGCGAGGGGAAACCCGCATCCTCCTAAGCTGATAAAAAACACAACCTTGCTCAGGATAAATTTATCTTGGGCAGGTTGTGTTTTTAGGTAGGAGTCGTAAGGTGTAAGGTGTATAATTTGGAGGAATGTGGATTTTTTTAGCGATAAAGAAACCTTGAGAGGATGATTGCAGAATTGCTGAAATTGGGCTCTTTTATATTGGAATTACTTCGCTTGTGTATATTGCTTGTGCTGACTTTGTTAGTTTTGGGTTGGGCAGAAAGATTGATTTATCAATTGATATTTGGTCAGCCCGTGTATAACTGGAGTATGGGACTCGGGAATTTATTGTTATTTTTTATGCTGTACCGGAATCATTTTCAGTTTAAGGGCTGGTATAAATCAGAGAAAAATAAAAAGCTAACGCTCCTCACCACAAGAATAATCACCGTAATTTCTATAGGACTAATAATCCTGCCGATAGGGCTAGGCTGAGCTTATGAAGATTAGAATCATTGGAGCTTGCGGCAGCGGCAAATCCTATATCGCCCGGGAGTTATCTAGAAAATACGGTGTAGAGTATTACGAGACTGACAACTTGGTATGGGACAGAAGTGCCGAGAATTTGCGCTTTTCAGTTGAAGCAAGGGATGCTCAGTTGGAGGAAATCCTTGATAAACCCTCATGGATTCTGGAAGGCGCACATTACAAATGGGGACAAGAGAGTTTTAAAGCTGCTGACTTAATCGTTATTTTGAATCCTAATAAAGTGATCAGGGATTTGAGAGTGTTTACAAGGTTTATAAAAACAAGACTGGGTTTAGAGCAAGCGAATTACAAGCAGTCATTTAAGAATCTGTATGTGATGATTTTTGAATGGAACCGTGGATATGATCATGAGGCCGCACATAGGATTATAGAGTTAACGGATACTCTGTCTGATAAACGGGTAATTGTGAAAAATAACAAAGAGCTGGAGTCCATTATCCAAGAGCATCTGAGGAAGGGATTGTTAAATAGGGATTGAGCGACAAAGTAAATGATAGAGAGAGGAGTGCTTACATGGATAACATTCTACCCGAGCATTTGGATCAGGAGAATTTTATAGGCTTTTGGAAAAGAGTGCTGGCTTCCATTCTTGATTTCTTGGTCATTGGAATACCTGGGGTTATCGTATACTTGATACTCAATTCATTAGCTGTTTCATTACACTCGGAGATACCTATTATCCTGGAGTACATTTTGTTTATCGCATTTGATATCTTTATGATCGTTAGATTTGGCGGAACTCCAGGGAAGCTGATTTTAAAAATAAAAATTGTCAATGAGCAAGGGAATTACCCTACAGTGAAGGAAGCTCTGATTCGAAATGTTTTCCGAATGATTAGTATGATTCTTTCAATGGTAATTGTGGTCAGCAGCTATGACTTTACCGTTATTTCCGCCAAATTATCCTTATGGTCGGATTTGGCTTTTGACCTCACTCAAGTCCTGGGTCCAATCATGCTGGTGGATTACTTGTTGGTTGGATTACATCGCCGTAAACGTGCGATTCACGATTTGCTGGCTGGCACTTATGTTGTTGAGAAATCCGCAATTTGAAGAATGCTTTTCACCAAGCATTCTTTTTTTTAATATTAGATATTTTACTATTAAATATTTTAGTGTTAAAATACTTCTATAAGCAGCCGATCATCATGAATGCCAAAGGAGAACCTCTTGGAAAATCCAGATATTTTTAAGCTAATACATGCAGTTGAATTATTTACGAATGAAGTTATTGTCCGATGGATGAACGCATTTGATCACAATATTGGGATATCTCCAGTTCTAGTCTTGGGCGAATTGAATAAAAAAGGCCCCTTGAAGCAGACTATTTTGGCTAAGAGACTAGGATATACGCCGGGAGCAATGACTAACATTGCTAATCGACTAATTAAGCAGGAGATGGCCGAGCGAAAATATAACGAAGATGATCGACGGAATGTACTTCTATCTATCACGGACAAAGGAAAAGACGTTTTGAAGGAAGCACAGCTTAAGGGACAGGAGCTAAGAGCTGAAATGTTCCAAAAGCTCAATGAGGAGGAACTGCAGCAATTCTTGAAAATCTATGAGAAGTTGTTAACGAGCTTTGATAGCTCTGAAACATAAACCAAGTCATCTTAGAAGCACAATAACATTATAAAGGGGTATGAACATGGGAAGAGTTCAAGGTAAAGTTGCATTAGTAACTGGAGGCGCTTCAGGTATTGGCTTATCAGCTGCCACTCTATTAGCTAGAGAAGGAGCAAAGGTTGTTATTGCCGATTTTAATGTGGAAGCAGCCAAAGAAGCAGCATCTAAGATTAAAAATGAAGGCGGAGAAGCTGAAGGTCTTTTCTTAGATGCCTCCCAAGCGGATTCGATCAAGGAAGCTGTTGACTTCACAGTTGCTCAGTATGGCACCATCACAATATTGTTTAATAATGTAGGTCTAACTAATCTGCAAAAAGACCTTGATGTGGTCAATATAGATTTGGAAGAGTGGGATCGCCTGATGAACGTAAATACCAAAAGTGTTCTGTTAGGCAGCCGGTTTGCTATTCCTCATATGATTAAAGCGGGCGGAGGCTCGATCATTAACACAGCTTCGATGTCAGCATTCGCAGGGGATTCATTGCGTACTGCTTATGGCTCCTCTAAGGCAGCTGTTGTGAACCTTACTCGTTACATCGCTACACAATATGGTAAAGACAAAATCCGTTGTAACGGGGTGGCACCAGGGCTGATCCTAACACCTGCCGCTGCAAGAAATATGCCGCCAGCGGTATTGGATATTTTCCAAAAATTCAACGCGCTTCCTTATCACGGTGAAGCTGATGATATCGGCAATACGGTTTTGTTCCTGGCATCGGATGAATCCAAATTCATCACAGGCCAAACGATTGAAGTAGAGGGTGGCCACTATATGTCTAACCCAAGTATCACGGATTTCCAGAATTATATGATGGAAGCTAAATCTAAATAAAAGACTACGCGTAATTAAAAATCCGGTCCATGCTCGAATTTGTCGAGCGGGACCGGATTTTTGTTTATTTTAATGAATTAGCGTACCTCTAAAACCTCCTGCATAAAGGTCTTCAGAGCAGAGGGTTTGGCACTTGCAATCCATTGCTTCAGCACATCCGTCTGACCGTTCACGTACCATTCAAGCTTCTCTTTTAACTCTTGGTCAAAGACTTTAGGTTGATTCTTTTGTTCCGCTAACAGTTGTTTAATCATTCGTGGCCAGCGATACCCACTATGACCAAAGCTGAGTTCAGGATAACGCTCAGCAAGTGTCATTACCGAAGAGAGTGATTCACCAGCGTATAATTCTGCCGCCAAAAAGCTGCCAATAAAACGATGGCTATCATCATACTTTAGGGCGATCGCGAATTGTTTACGAGCTTCTTCCAGCTTCCCTTGTTGCATGAGTGCTGTGGCGTTAATAGAAAGTACATAACCGTTAGTATTAGGTCGGTTTAGTTCGTTGTAGTAGGAATAATATTCGTTATACGACTTCCAGTCCGCATGGTCAAAATAGTACTGCGATAATGTGAAGGCGTAATTAGTAGAAGGCTGTAGTTGTATTAGCTTTTCGAGTAAAGGAATCGCCTTATCTTCTAATGTTGTATCCTTTGTGAGGGATGATTTTGCCAGCATCAACTTTACTAGCATGTGCAGGGCATGAACATCCTGTGGGTCATCGGCAATATTTTTTTGGTACATTTCTAGTGCCTGATCCGTTTTTTTATCCAGTAGTAGTTGGTCAGCCGTAGTAAGCTCTCTTTCCTTGAGATAAAAGAACGGCATATTGCCGACGGTGTCTTCGTTCAATCTGTAGCCATTACTGCGGGTAATCAGGCGTCCATCTGCATCTAAGGCTTCAATATTCCAAGAAAAGCGCACTTCGGGATTCATAAATCCGAGAAGGGAGAGGGGATCAATAGATTCCCAGCCATCTCCACTGCTGCCATAGGAAAAACCGCCGCCATCGTAAAGTTCTTCTACAGGAATGGAGATATGGTTATCTACAATACGATCCCGAATTTGTACGCCCAACACGGCCCCCTCCCCGCCACCGCTTAAACGATAGTAAGCTGCACCTTCAACAGCTTTCCAGCGGAAATCTATGGTCTTGCCTGTTAGGGTTTCCTGATTAATGGGAGACTGCAGCTCAAGCAGAGGTTGTAGAACTATGCTCTCATTCAACCTGTCATCTGGTTTAACTTCAATCCAATCGTCATATTGTACTGGCCAAGTCCAGCCGTCGATCTGATCATAGCCAAGTCCAAGCTGTAACTGATAAAAGCCCGGAATCACACCGTGAAATTCGAAACGTCCTTCAGTATCTGTGACGATTCGGTAGGGTTCAGCAGAAGTGATGCTATGGTTAACTTCGCTTTCAGCGCGGAGAAAAATACCAGCCCGCGGAACTGGGGTGCCATCGCTTCTTGTAAGGGTACCAGAGACGACAGCAGTTGAAGTATTTCCCATATCTATAGCAGACTGAATTGCGGTTCGAAGCGATTCCAGCTGTCTTTCAGTATCCGATGTCCCAGCTTCTGGTGCTGCTGCTGATCCTGTATTGTCTCTGGAGCCTTCGTTCGAACTGCTGGTGGCAGCGTTCATTTGTTTATGAATATCCTGCCAGAATTTTTTGTAGCTCTCCAAGCCATCGTTTACTACGGCAAGTGCTTCCTGTGCTTTGCCTTTTGTAAAGAGTAAACGCCCGGTAAGCCATGCTTTTTGTGCGTTTAGCTCTTCCTGAGACTCGGATGGAAAGGGGGTTTGTTCAAGAATTGTTTCAGCGGTTGTTATATCGCCACTATTTAGGGCCCGCTCCGCTCGAAGGAGCTCCAGCTGTTTAGCTACAGAGGAGCTGCTGTTTAACGGTTTCGCTGCGGTGATTAGCGCTTGATCTCCATCTTCCTTTCGGCCAAGAGCATCATATTCATAAGCTAACTGCTTAGCCGCAAATATACGTGTATTATCCGAAGGCCCCTCAAGGATATATTCCTCAAGTAAAGGTACTATGTCCTCCGGTAATAAACCGGAACGCTGGGTTTCATCATTACTCCACTGGCTCATCGAAGGACTGACATTAACGTCATATCTGTAGGGATCATAGCTGTGATCCTTATCAAGGATGTTTGTGCGGATTAGCTCCATACGTTTACTCCCGGTTGTGGATGCCAGCTTTTGCAGAAGATCAGTTCTAGCTATGTTAGATTGAATAGCTGTGCTCTGATCTATCTGCCTCTGTGAAGGTAAGAAGTTAAACAGAAGAATAAGCAGGGAGGCAGGGAGCAACACGAATAACACCAGATGTTTGATTTTTATCTTAATTCTCATGTTTTTTCACCGCCTGCTCGTAGATATCCTTCCAATACGTATTGCCTCCAGCTTCGATTAGTTCTCGGTTTACACGTTGCGGGGTATTTTGTTGTGGCTGCTGTTTAATCTCTGGCTGATGCAGGGTCAGCGAAACGATTAGAATTATGGCACCGATCGCACCTATAGGTTTGACAGGGATCTCAATTTCTTTATTCCACAGCGCCAATAAACGGGCTCCAAAGGTTGGAGGGTGAGTCTGCTTAATGACCCGGTCGTGTCCAGTGAACTGGAGGTTCTTTAATTCTTCATCCAGCTGCTTTTTGACCACATCGCGTTCTGTATTCATAAGAAATGTCCCTCCTTCACCAAAATCTTTTTTAAGAGCGTCCGGCCTCTGGCGAGTCTGGATTTGATCGTATTTTCAGAAGTATTTAATTGCTCGGAAATTTCCCGGATATTCATTTCATGAAAGTAATATAAAGTCAGACATTCCCGGTATAGATAATCAAGATTTCTCATGGACTCGGCGAGCCTGACATTATGCCATTCCACCATAAAAAGCTCTTCCGCTCCGGCTGTGAAGTCAGCATCTTCGTTAGTTTGCAGCTCTGACCCTCCCGCCGGGAAAATATTACGCCAGCTCCAAGTCCGTTGCCTCATGCGACAGCGATTGACCACTATCCGTATCAGCCATGCCTTCAGCCGGTCCGGCTCCTGTAACTGACTCATTTTGGCATAAGCTTGAATAAAAGTATCTTGTACCGCTTCTTCGGCACTTTGTCTATCTTTGAGCAGTAAAGAAGCGGTTCGCAGCAGCATATCTCCATATTCGTCCATTAACAGGCGGAGAGCTGACTCATCTTTTGCCACAATTCTCTCTATAATATTCAGATGCAGCTCCCCTCCCTTTACTAATAAGATGCGGCTTGGAGGATTAAGGTTGCGTTTGAATGGAAAATTCTTCAACAAATGTCGCGATTACAGTTCGTGTACTCAGAAGGACGCAGGAACGCCGGATATGGGTTTACTGTTGGAATCTATTGCACAGAATGCAATGGATTGCTTTTTAAGCAGGATGATCTCCTTTCTATTGTACGTTCTGCAATGAAACCTTCGAGGCAGGGAATGACGTCTAAGGTCATATGGTTCATTAGTTTATGAGCTTATGAGTTCACGAGTTTATAGTTAAATGGAGTTATGTGGAGATTTTAAAAGAGAAACTTACTTGAGTTAGGTGTCGAAAAAAAGGGTTTTATGTAGAAAAATAGAGTGTGTATGAATTTATATTTGTAGATATGGGTAAAAGAGGGTTAGCCAGAAAAATTGCCGCTATCCTGCAACTATTTGATTTTCACCTCGTCTGTATGTTCAGTTTCATTTTTTGCAAGTCGACTTTAAGGTAATCCACTAAGGAGATGACATCATGTCAGTACAGATAAAATTAATAGCAGGCTCTATTCTACTCACAGGAATGATTGGGCTTGCTGGATGCAGTTCGAACAATGAGGCGGGGAATTCAGAATCCCAGGCAACGGCGCCAACAGAAACGGCTGTAACAGCAACCTCTGAGCCGGAAGTGAGCCCAGCAAGCACCCCAGCAGCAACTGCACCAGAAACTGCACCAGAAACTGCACCAGCAGCGACTTCCTCCCCTACGGAGACTGATAAAGATTCAACCAGCTCAAATTCACAAAATAGCGACAAACAGCTTAAAGAGTTACTCGAGCTTGCCAAAAAAGGGAAGGTGCCTGGTGTAAAATATGCCGCTCATACCGGACTCATTGATGAGGTCGAAGCGGATTGGGGCAAACCTGATCAACAGGAGTCAGCGGGAAAAGGTATTTATGCAACCTATACTGACAAACATGTCGTGTTTGGATTTAATAAAGGAAGTTTAATCTTCGATGTTCGTTCAAGTGATTCCGCGCTGCAAAAGCTGACGCTGAAGCAAATTGAGGCAACACTCGGTAAGCCTGACGATACCAAAGTGAACGGAGAGGATAAGATTTACACCTATCAAGCCAATGACCAATACCAGCTGAAATTTATTATTCCAAGCTCGACCGGTACAGTAGATCACATATCCGTATTTAGTGAACAGGATTCTTTTAACAATATGGCTGGGTAAGTGGCATGGGTTAGAAGAGGAGAGAGCAATCATGCAGAGGAATCTGTGGGTTGCTCTTTTTGTATGTTCTTTTTTGAGGTGGAGTAGGCCTTGGACGGACTGTTATAATGAAACCAATGAGCGGGTTCGGGGAAAGTGAGGTTCTATCATGCAGCTGGAATTAAATGAAAGTGAATATAAAGTGACCGCAGAAGGGATAACGATAGAATTATTCCCAAAAGAATTTACGCTTTTTCAGTTCTTGTACAAAAATAGAGGGCGTACATTCAGTCGAGAACAACTATTGGATAAAGTATGGCCGCTTGAATATCCGGTAGAGCGAACGGTAGATGATCATATTTATCGGCTTCGTAAAAAGCTAGGCAAGCTTCAAGACTTAGATATTAAGACTGTTCGGGGATTTGGTTATAGTCTGACTATGCAGGAGCCCTCAGCTGCTATGGCCAATCCGACTACATATGACTTAGAGATGCAAAAGACGATGCGGGAAGTATTCAAGAAATATCACCTATATGGCCAAGGTCGCTCGATGTTAATCCTCGCACGCCAACAGGATGTTTTGGGGTATGCGATGGATCCGTTTTATTCGATCTATATTCATTTTGTACAGGGAGATTTGGATTGGCTGCTGAACACAACCGAGGTGGGGATAGAGGAACGGTTTTATTCCTTATTAATCTGTTATGTTCTATTGGGTGATCCTAAGAAAAAACTAGAGTTCTGCGAGTTAGTCCTTGAGAAAAAGATTCTTTTGCCGCCTCAGCATCGAGAAGTGGAGATCCTTAATATTCTGGATTTGTACATACTGGCTGGGCAACCGGAAAAAGCATTGGAACGACTAAAGCTAACATATGAAGTGATCAAAGAGCCGGGGTATGAGAGTTTCATTCCTATTACGGCGACCTCAGAAATGCTTGCACACTTGTGGATGGGAACAGAAGATCACGTAATAGAACGGATGGCAACAGACATTGAAGCGCTTTTGCTGGAGAAACCTTATTTGCGTGAGATCGGCAGTTATAAAGTTGCAAGGGGCTTGTGGTTTCTGCGGCGCCAGTCTTGGCGTGAAGCCGAGCAACTGTTGGATGAGGCACTTCAGGTGCTTGAGATGTCAGGGTTCGTGCCGATGCGGATATATGCATTATACCGAATTGTTCACTATTGTAACCAATTTCCACCCAAGCCAGCTTTGTATCGCAAATATGTGAATTTATTTGAACGAGAGAAGGAAGAGCGGGGGTTCCATCGGTTAGAACAATCCTTGGATACCGTGCTTACGAACCTTGTGACCGCCCCCTGATAATTTTCTGACAATTCTCCATTACATTAAGGTCATGCTAATAAGTTCTTAATTGTAATTTGGAGGAATGTTTAATGAATGCTTCAACACAAGCAGGCACGAGCCTGCTTAAGAACAAGGTGTATATGCGTGTGTACAGCGCATTTGCGACAGCGACCTTTGGGGATTGGTTTGACGCCTTGGCGATTCAGGTACTCGTAGGGTACCGCTGGCAGGCCAGCCCGCTAATGCTGGCTTTGATTCCGGTCTCCATAGCTTTGCCGGGGATTTTGCTGGGCTCGTTCGCAGGGGTAGTGGCTGACCGACTGAACAAGCTGAAGCTGATGCGAATGTGTGATCTGCTTACGGCATTGTTAACCGTATTCGTATTATTTGCTCCCAGTATGGTGTGGTTGCTCCCGTTATTGATGTTGCGTGCTGCCATTTCTACGTTAAACGTGCCTGCTCAGCAGTCGATGACCCGTAGTATGGTTAGAGAAGACCAGCTGCTCCAAGCTACCTCGCTTAATGGGCTTGTAAATCAAGGCTCGAAAATCGCAGGACCTTTACTGGGCGGCTTCGCGTTGTCTGTTCTTACGCCTCAGTGGTGTATATTGATCAATGCTTGTCTCAGAGGCTGCTCTTATTTGCTCTTACTTACCGTTAAAAACAGTGAGGCAGGACAAGTCAGCTCAGAAGGTAAAGGTGATCAAGAGGAGCGTGTTGCTCTACGCACGATGTGGAAGGAAGGCTGGAGCTTTATGCTGCGCAGCAGACTGCTTCTAAACAGCATGCTGTTTGGTTTAGTTGGTGCGTTGGCCATTCAGATGATCGATTTCCAGTTCACTAGTCTATTCAGAATTATTGCACCTTCTGAGGAATCTATGCTGGGCTGGCTTGTTGCGGCAACAGGCGTGGGGGCTGTATTCATGATCATGGTCCTGAACAAATTGAACAGGGGAACAGGCTACGGCTGGAAGCTGGGTACGGGTTACGCGCTTATTGGTATATCGGTCGGAGGGCTGGGCCTGCTTCAGCCGGGAGTCTCCATCCTTACTGTATTGCTGCTAGGATTTTTATTGGGTCTCGGGAATGGAATGTTTATGATCACCTTCAATTATTGTCTGCAAAAAGAAACACCCCCGCACATGACAGGGCGTGTGTTCGGTATTCAGAGTACCATTCTTAGCGGAGTTATGATTGGCGCGCCACTCCTTGGCGGAGTGATGGTGCAGGTTGCTGGGCCTAGCCGTATCTTTTTGAATTTTGGCATCGTAATCGCTCTGATTGGTGTGCTGGGCATCGCATTCGGGCGCGTGCTGTGGCCCGCGCAGAAAGAGAAGAGCGATAGCTCTGCGGAGAAGGCTAGGACGGTTGAGGTGATGGAGGGTAGCTAGCAGGTAGCACGCTAGTCTAGCTAGCGTGACTTCCTAGCCGATCGCTTGCGGGACTAGAAAGTTTGAGTGGGAGAGAGAAACTAGCGTGACTTTCTAGCATTTAGTTGCAGAATGTGCAGTTAAATTCTCTTTCAGCGATCGAACTGGGATTTAGTTGTACTTTGTGCAGTTATTATTTGATTTTCTCCCTTTTAGTCTAGGAAAGATGATTTTTAGTTGCACAGAGTACACTTATTTGCTCAGGAGGCCTCTTTTACCGCTTAATAGTTGTATATAGTGCAATTAATAGTCTCCTTAGTCATAGTCGCCTTAATATGTGACTTCTCAGTGAGCGATTTCTCAATAAGTGATATCTCAATAAGTGACTTCTCAATAAGTATCTCCTTAATAAGTGACCTCTCAATCAGTTATTACTTTGTGATCTAAAGCAACTGCTGCACGAAACGTTATAAGTTACAATATTACCTAGCCCGATAGGACAGTTTCTCGTCCATAAGGGCTTTTTTAGTGTGTAGAGGAGATTGGTTAGAACATTAGAATTTGTAGAGGTAAAGGAGGGAAAGGATGGCTACTTTTATTTATATGGTGAGGCACGGTGAGTCGCCCAAACTGCCCGGAGGAACTGAAAGGACTCGCGGACTAACCGCGAAGGGGGAGGCAGATGCCCGCAAGATAACGGAAAAATTACGTCTGGAAGGAATTCAAGTCTTCTATTCAAGTCCATACCTTCGGGCTATACATACGATTTCTGGATTGGCGCAGGAGTTAGGAGCAGAGATTCAAAGTGTTGAAGACCTGCGGGAGATCCATTTCTCGGACGGAAGTACGATTATGACTGATCAGGAACTGTATCCATTACTGGCAAAAATGTTTGAAGATCCGGATTTTGTCCCAGTTGGTGGGGAATCCATTCATGCGTGTCAGAAGCGTTCAGTTAGTGTACTGGCAGAAATTCTGAGTAATCACAGCGGTCAAAAGGTTGCTATTGGAACTCACGGGGCAGTCATGACGCTTATGATGAACTATTTTGATGCCAAATATGATCTGAATTTTTTACTTCAAACCACAAAGCCAGATATTTATAAAATGGAGTTCGCAGGCGGAACGTTAGTGGGTGTGGAGCGGTTATGATTATTGGGGGCTGCCAACAAGCGGCCCGAGCATCATCAACCTGAGACTTACGGACCCAGATGACATTATTCACAGATTATTAGCCTTTGGAGCATGGTTTCGGACTCCAGCGTCGTTATACCTTAAAAAGAACACCTTATTGGGTATTTTTTATACCAATAGCGACTCTGGGGTCCGTTCTCATCCCAAAAGTGGGGAATTGCTGCATATAAGGTCAGCGGTGTCCGATAGCGGCTTCACACGCGTAAATATGCACGTGTAATTGCGTACAGATAAATAGATACACGTAAATAAGCGCGTAAACTACGTGCACGTAAATACTACAGATAAATAAGTACGCGTAAACTACGTACACGTAACTATGTACAGGTAAATAAGCACGCATAAATGCGTACAGGTATAAGTACGTGTAAATACGTTTGTGTAAATGCGTACAGGTATAAGTACGTGTAAATACGTTCGTGAAAATACGTGCAGGTATAAGTACGTGTAAATACGTTTGTGTAAATGCGTACAGGTATAAGTACGTGTAAATACGCTTGTGTAAATACGTGCATGTATAAGTACACGTAAACTACGTACACGTAAATGCATACGCAAAAATATGTACGCGAAAATATTACCGAATCAAACGAAAATTGGTAAGGGGATCTGGATTAAGTAAGGTCGGCTTGTGACCAGTACTTCCACTATGAAAAATACGGATTCACAAGCTAAGTTGTGTTTATTCATAATGTTGGTCTGGCGTTAGGCTAGGCTAGCTAAGGCCCTGACTTTCCTCTACTCCTAGAATAGACCTATCAACAAGCTATAGAGCATCTACAAGCTATAAAATCGCTTAGTATTCGCAGTCAATAACTCTTCCGCTTCACCGGGAGTGTAACCATGGAGCGCTCCCCAAGCAGCGGCGACTTCACGAATCATAGACGGATGGGTGACTTTCCCTGCAAAAGGTCCTTCGAACGGCCAAGGACCATCGGTTTCAGCCATGACTAGCTCTGGGGGATAACGGCGGGCAAGCGCCTGTATCTCTGGCTCATACAGGATATCCGGGGTGAAAGAGATATAGTAGCCGTTCTTCATCATGCGGGCAATGGCTTCTTCCGGACCTTTGAACCAGTGGAAGTGGGCATGCTGTATGTTATGTTTCTCCAGGAGATCACAAGCAATAAGCGCATCTTCATAGACAGCATGCAGCACCACAGGTTTATTGAGATGGGAAGCTAACCCAAGCAACTGATCCAGCAGCTCAATATAGGGCTCCATATCAAAGGTTTCGCCACGTTCTAAGGCTTCAGCACGCGAATAGTAAGGTAGCCCGATTTCCCCCACAGCAATATAATCCTCACTAGATTGACTCTCGATCCATTTCAGTAGAGCAGCCAGCTCAGCATCCTGCGGCAAGGGTTGCTCTGGATGAAAGCCATAAGCTGGACGGACCACGCCGGGATTTATGGCTGCAAGTCTTTGGGTGCGTATACAAGAGTCCAAGTTCATAGAGACAGCGATAAGGGCTTTAACTCCCATGTCAGGCAGTTCACTCAGTATCTGTTCGGCAACTTCAGGTTCATATTGCTCTAAATGTATATGGGCATCAATCATAACTGTTCACCCTCCACGTAAGAAGCTAATTCCTCATGAACCTCAAAGCGAATAGAGTCGGGTTCCATTCCATCTTTTCCCGGTTTGTAGGCAAAAGTTAGTGTGCCAATACTCTCCAGAAATCCAATATAAACATTTGTTTCCGCCTTCAGCTTGCCCTCTTCCACTATGTAGTGAGTAACAGCACCAATGCCGGCTTCTTCGCCTAGATTGCCATCCTCAGCACGATCTGGATATCGCAAAGTCACCATGGATGGAGTTGAGCCTTTAACTTGAATTTGAATCAGGGCGTCCCCTTTTTCATTAGAAATTTTTGACGTAACCAATGCGGAGGCAGCTTTATCTGCAGAAGGGACAGTGACTTCTTCCCACTGGTTAGGCTTAATCACGTGAAGCTCTTGCATGGACATGCCCGTACCTGTTCCGAGCCACAGAATGACAACGATTTCTTCCTGCCCATCCTGATCGACGTCGGCATAATGAATCTCAGGAGGGTAACTTAGGAGTCTGGGTGCTTCCCAATCAAATGTATGCTTGTTACCGTTCACCTCTACAACAAATCCCTCATAGGTACCGCCATCTTTAAGGGCAGCATACAGCTTCACTTGGTCATTTTCTGTAGCAATAGCAAGAGGTTCGCTGGGTGTTCTGACGGTAGTACTAACATCCCCTGATGTTATTAATACTTCAGTTTCAGCTGCATTCAGCTGCGCAGTGGCACCAGACAGAGAGTTTAAGGAATCGGCTGGAATATATAAAATACCGTTTCGTAGAATAGCTGGTCCTTCAAGTGAGGTTTGATATCCGTCAGCTTGCATATACTCATTGTCCGGCGTCAGAACATAACTGCTGCTTCCGTCAGAGATGGTTAAGGTCTTTAAGTTATTATCCCATTTTTGTTCTGAGGTGTAGTATTCCATTAATACTTTTGCAGGTACATAGACCTTATCATCTAGGAAAAAAGGGGAGAGGGTAGGAAGAACGGCTTCGCCGTCGACGATTAGTTTCAGTGGTGCTGAAGTAGCTTGTGTTTGGTTAATAGCCATTGTTGTATCCATATCTATGGTTGCCGATGCTCCGCATCCGGCCAAAAAGAGCGTGATAGCTCCGATAGCGATGATTTTATTCATAATTACCTCCAGGATAAAGTCCAGTCCCCTTAAGTATAGAATAAAACAGCGCGTTGTAGGTCACTTTCTATTAACAAAGAGAATACAAGCTTGTTACAGTTCGCTAGTTTTTAATAAAATGCAGGCATCCACGCAATAAACGACGAGTGTAATAGAAAGAAATGAACAAAAGTAAGGAGAGGCAGAGGCCGATTGGAAGGCTGAGAATGTTCGGTAAATCATAATCTGGAAAGGCATTTAGTCCTATTCCTTGGATGCCAACAATACCTAGTACACCACCGATAGGTGCAATGATTGCACAGACAACACTCCCCGCGGCCCAGACACTAAGGATTGGTACACAGAATAAGATGATGGCTCCTTTGGCGATGTTTTTGAGCACAGTGGCTCCTGACAAATGAGTGCTTTTTTTCATGTAAACTCTCCTTTATGGGTTTAAAAATACAGTTCGGTCAACTTGCGACTTAAGATCCACCGTAAGACTTTTGCTATAGCGGATTTCCCCAATGGTACAACCCGGTCCGACGATGATTTCTTCACCGCACACAAGGTCAGCTGTCGTCCGGTATAACGTTATGTTAGTTCCTTCAATTGTTGTGCAGGTAAGTTTTCGAAAAGGGTGCATCAGCGCATTAATCAACTTGGAAGAGGGTTTAACGATAATGTTACCGCCAGCTCTCATAACCTCGACAGTGCTTCTATTGCCTAAACGGATCTCAATCGATGAATCTGCAGTTAGTCTGTTTATCTTCACGGCACCTTCAGCATAAAAAGTCCCAGCTGCAGCATTTTCTGCTACGGACATGTATCCAGAAGAGCGGAGATTATCTGCTTGGATATTTTGAACGCGCAGACTCCCTAGATTGTTTACCTGATTGGCCTTACAATTCCCCCCAATTGTACAGTCACCAGATACTTTGAGTTTAGAAGTCGAGACGCTCCCTTTGGTACTTAAGTGGCCAAACACATCAACCGTGACCGTATTAATATTCTCTCGAACAAACTGCGAACCTCTTACCTTCAAGGGTGGATCGATCATGTCAGTACGTTCATAAGTATTGTTATTATTGGACATTTACAGTACCGTCCTTTGAAATATATTTTAATGATTAAAATATATATTTATTATAATATATAGTCAATATAATAATTTGGGAGTTAAAGCTAAATAAACACTGCCGTCAGTTTCCTGACAGACAGTGTTTATAGAAAATAGTATAGCTGATAAGGAGCAAAATGAAGGCTGTTAGTGCATCATTTGTTCCATCAATTTATTTATTTGTTCTAAAGTTCCGGAGATTTTATTCAGATCAGGGGTAGGAAATGCTTCAAATATTGTATGGATACGCTGATCACCTTGTTCTGTAAGGACAATATTGACAACTCTGCGGTCTTCTTTAGTCCGCACCCGTTCAATAAGTCCAGCTTCCTCAAGCTTATCGCACATAGAAGAAGCGGCTCCGGGTGTAACCACGAAGCGTTCAGAGATGTCAGTAATGTTCAAGCTTCCGGTAAGCCGGAGTTGAAACAGCAGCATGATCTGATTGTGAGTCAGGGTTTCCTTTTTAGTGATCATATCAATGAAAAACTGGGATTTCTGCTGCACATTTGCCATAGATTCCATGACCTTATGGATAGCATTTTGTTTCTCTTCCTTTATGCTCATAACATTGCCTCGCTCCAATTTACTTTAATTACTAAAATATATAGAAGCTATAATAAGCTTGTCAAGTTTCCGGGTTACTGTAGCTTGGTTAGAAAGACTGAAATTAGCGGCGCTGGAACTCTTCTTTTTTTATATCTTGTAATGAAATTGGAAATGTATCGTATTAACTGATGATTTTACTTAGCTAAGTGAAAATTTGGTGGGAAAGGAGAGTTAGATTGATGCATGAGCGCGCATTGCTTCATCCTTTTGTAAAAGAGAATATACAGGAAAATGCTGACATAGATGTTTTGTTCACAACGATTTTTGAAACCTACTATAAAAGAATATTTAACTACATCGCTTACCGGGTTAGTTCTCTCCATACGGCTGAGGATCTGACAAGCCTCGTTTTTGAGAAAACGTTGGCGAAACTATCGACCTATTCTCAGGAAAAAGCTCCTTTAGAGGTATGGTTATTCGCCATTGCCAGAAACGTGGTCAATGATCATTACCGGAGTTTTAAAAGGAAAATTTTCTTTTCGCTGGATGCCGTCAAGGAACTGGTTTCTAGCAGGAAAGATCCGGAAAGCTTGATCCTCCAGGGAGAACGTAGTGGAAGGCTTAACGAAGCCTTGAATACATTGAGCTCAAAGGAGCGGAATATTGTGGCTCTAAAATTTGGTGCTAATCTGAGAAATAGAGAGATTGCCCAGGTTACGGGAATTTCGGAGAGCAATATCGGTGTGATACTCTACCGGACTATGAAAAAGCTGAAGACTGAAATAGGGAGCGTGGAGCAGCTATGAACAGTAAAGACATACAGCAGAAGTTCTCAGCAGATTTAGATGAAAGTATATATGGAGCGGCAAATGATCTAAAGGGTGCTGGGGAGTACAAGGAGCTGCTGGAGCTAGGCAGGGTTCTGGCCCATCAAGATTTCAGCGAGGGCTCTGACAAAACAGCCATTCTGAATAAGGCACGAAGAAAGTATGCCGGCCAAAAGGAGGAGAAAGGATTGCATACAAAACATAGATTAAGACGTCCTGCTGTTATGCTGGCAACTTTGCTAGTGGTTAGCGTATTAAGTGTAACTTTTGTGCAGCCGTCATTTGCGCAGGAGCTGTTAATGAAAGTATTGCAAACGATAAACTTAGGCCATATTGTAGCCCATGAAGTAGAATTTTCTGCGGATTCCAACGTGATTCCGGATGACTTTAAGGGGAAGATTTTTGATAGTAAAGGAAATGCGCTTGTGACCCTCGATGCTGCTCAAAAGGCAGGTGATATCTACAATGCTGACGGGGAAAAAATCGTCGGAGTTGAAGACGGCAGACTGGTTAAGCAATCTGAGAGGGATCAAGAGAAAGCGGAATTGCTGATCGAGAGGGATTCTAGCAAGCTAAACGAATATACGATTTTTGATGTGGGCTTACCGGCGTATTTACCAGAGGGTTATACCTTTGATCGTGCAGAGTTTTATAAGGATAGCAATGGTGATGTGATCCATAGCAAATATATTAATTTATATTTTGTTAATGAAGCTACCGATGAGATCATCTCGATGCAGCAGCGGCACGCTGATTCCGAAACGGCTTACGAGATGTCGACGGATGGCACCATCGAAAAAGTGAAGATTAACGGAGTTGATGCTGTATTGGTTAATGGAAAAGGGTTGGATTGGGAAGCCAATGGAGTGTTATACGGTGTAACATCAGCTAGCTTGGACAAGAATGATTTGATCAAAGTTGCTGAGTCTATCCGCTGACTGATTTTTTAGAAAGATAGGCGGTTACTATTCGAGTATATACGGGTAAGGGGATGATCCATATGGATCTCCCCTTTTTCGTTTTATTGAGGGCACATGCAAACAACGATTGGGAGGATATAGCTGTACTTTGTACAACTATATTTCTGCGAAATATCTTTCCAATGAAAATAGCTGTATTTCGTACACTTATTTTCACGATTTACACCACTATAGGAAGTTTCTCTGCTTTTTAATTGTATAGAATACACTTAAAATCAGAGTAAATCCTTTTGCATACGGAATAAGTGTACAGAATGCAGTTATCTCATAGATTTCGGCAGGGTCCGGCCAAAGCTGGTGTGAAAAGCTGAAGATCAGCTTCCACCGCCCATAATCTGCTCAAGCAAAGCTGAAGATCAGCTTCCACCTGCGCATAATCTGCTCAAGCAAAGCTGAAGACCAGCTTCCGCCGACTTCATCTACTCCAATAAGCCGCTGCAGAGTAAAAACACCAGGCAGCGATTCTCCAATAACCGGAAAATCGCTGCCTGGTTGTTTTTTTAAAATAAATCGAACGATTTATTTTCTATTTACCAATACATAGTGTAAGACCGAAGGAGGGATTGAGAGGGATGAAACATCCAAATGAATATTCTCAGCTCATTGCGCTTACGCTAGCCGGCAGCCGTGAAGCGTACAGTGAACTATATGAAGCAACGATTCGGGATGTGTATCAGACCGTTCATTTTCTCGTTCGCGAAACCTCCGATGTGGATGATGTTGTTCAGGAGATTTATATTCAGGTGCACCGGTCGCTTGAGCAATTTGACGTCAATCGTCCTTTTAGGCCTTGGCTTATGGGGCTGGTTATGCGGCAAATTCATGCCTATCGAAGAAAGAGATGGACGCATCTCCGAATGGTCAAAAAAGTAGAGCAGACTGATCTAAGGATGGAACCTGATTTCACTAGTGATGTTGTGGACAGGTTAGCTAACCGCCGTCTACTAGCAAGTGTTGATCGTCTTCCATTTAAGCTGAAGCAGGTGATTATTCTGCACTATTTAAATGAATATTCACAGGAAGAAAGTGCCGCGATACTGGGTATCCCTCTGGGTACGGTGAAATCCCGTATTCATGCTGCACTGCATAAGCTTCGTCAGAAGCCAGAAAATCATACTCTTTTTAAGGGAAAGGTGGAGGACCTGCATGAATTTCAATGAAGAGTTACGGACAGTTCTGCAGGAAGAGGCGAGAAATCTAAGTGCCCCACCGGAACTGAAGGAGCAAATACTAAATCAGACCGAGACTAGGTTAGGGGGAAGACGAATGAAAAAATGGCTTGTAGCAAGCATTTTGGCGGCTGCATTATTAATTCCTACTGGAGCATATGCCGGATATAATTATTTGGCGGATACCCTGTATGGCTCACAAGCAACTGCTGCTACGATTGGAGTAACCCAGCAACAATATGACAGGCTTGAAGCCAAACTGCAGAGCGCGAAGCAAAGTTTTAACGAAGAGGAATTCACAAAATTGATGTCATTACTAGAGGAATTGGGAGCTTACAATCTGCAAATGGCCGATGCTGAAGGAGTCTTTCACCTGGAACAGTTAAGTGCGAAGGATCAAAAGGCATATAACGATTTACAGGTTGAGCTTAAACCTTATTTTGAGAAAATGAATGAAACGGAAATCCCTAAGGCAAAGTCGGCTGTCGTTGATCGTGATACTTTCTGGGATGGCTTGCTGGAAAAAGCAGAACAGAGGCTTACTAAAGAAGAGTTTGCGGAGATCGAACAATTAATAAATGAGTTGCAAAGCTATGATGCCAAGGTATTTGATGCAGATGGAAGTGTTCATATGGATCGGCTTTCGAAAGAGGAGATACAAAACCAAGAGAAGTTAATTGAAGCGCTCGGCCCTTATATAAATAAGCTGGACATGATGATTAAACCTAGTTCTTAGTTGAATTTAAATGCATGTATTGAATAACGATGGATAGAAGTAGCATTAGAAAAGCCACCAGAAAAGGTCTAATACACCTTGTGTTCTGGTGTTTTTTTACATTCGGCTAATTTGTATTTTATACATCACTAATTGAATAAATGTATAATCAATTGAGTCAAAAAAAGTATTTGACCACTGGAATAATTAGACATATTATTATTTAAATACTATTGATCTATATATGAATCATGATGGCGAAAGGTGGCTTTGATCATGAAGCAGATGACCATTCGTGCAGAACTGGCGGACTACCTCAAGAAGAATGGAATAACAATTAATCAATTCGCAGAGGTATCTAAAGTAAATTCAGGCACGATTAGCAACATTATGAATGGGAATCGTCCTATAGCCATGCAGCAATTAGATCGGATTACAAAAGGTATGGGATTAGAGGAAGGCTGCTTTTACGATATGTATGTGGAGGAGTGTTTTATACATTCCAATCCCAATTGGAGACGTCTTCGACCTTTTCTATATCGCTGTGCTGAACTAGATAAGCTGGAATGTATAAGCCGGGTGATTGGAATCATGATGGACAGCCTATCTTATACACACCCGTTGTTTGATACAGCAGAAGATTTCTTTGCACAAGGGAAATATGAAGCTGCAGCGTTGTTATACCGGAGTGTGGCGGAGAGTGAGAAGTATCAGCATTCAGAGCGGCTGGCTTTTTGCCAATACAGATTGTTTACGATTGCTCTAGGGGGCGATCAGGATGTGAATTTGCGGGCAGCGGTGCAGTTTGAGGGCTTTGTAAATCGGCTTGATGAAGTTGATCAGCTTGACGCACTGAAGGTTCTGGCGAATACATATAGCGCTTTGAGGCATTGGGATAAGGTAATGGTAATGACTAAGGAATTGGGCAAAAAAGCATCCATTCAATATAATTATAATAATGAGCGAGCCAGAAAAAACGGGGTACAAAAGGAACCTGCAATGCCCTTATTTTCATATATTTTATATTCTTATGTGTTACGTTCAGTAGTTTACAGAGAGCTTGGAGATTATGATAGAGCATTGCATTATATCAACCTTTACATGGACATGAGCTGGATTCGTGAGGATACGGAGGAAGCTTTGCAACTCATGAATCAATGTATGGGTTGGGCGCAGGCTAATATTTTTTTGCTGAAAATTTTAAAAGGTGATGCAGCAATGCTTCCGGAATATGTGACCTATATTGAAGATAGAAAAGAAGAATTTCTTCCAGGCCTGTTCAAAATCCTTCAGGCAGCCAACCACTATGATTTTAATGTGGATGATATTCTTCAGCGGTTTGAGCCAGAAATATCAGATTTTAGAGATCAGCAGCGAAATCTTAAATGTTATAATCGACAAATTATCGAAGACAGATACACTTTTTTTATGGCTGAAATAGCATTGTATTATATAAGAAGAGGAAAATATGAGCTTAGTATAAAATATATAATGGATAGTTTGGAGACTTCTGTAAGGATTAATAACGAATCATGTATAATTAAGTGTGTCGGAATGTTTGAGCAGCTTCGGCATATTGCATCTTTAGAAACGCAGAAGGAGTACCAGAATCTGCTTAGAATCAATGAAAAGAA
Organism: Paenibacillus sp. FSL H7-0323; assembly: GCF_038002725.1. Lineage (NCBI taxonomy): Bacteria > Bacillati > Bacillota > Bacilli > Caryophanales > Paenibacillaceae > Paenibacillus > Paenibacillus sp. FSL H7-0323. Next base: position 6,186,260 of record NZ_JBBODB010000001.1, read on the forward strand.
AAATTGCTTTGTTATTGACAGTGCTTAGTAGTGATAGTTTCATAGAAGATATCAATCAAGAGAGTTCTCAATTAAATCTGGTATCGCTTTTTTTTTTGAATTCTAGTAATGCACTTCAATGTAAAATTAAGAATTTGACATATACCTCTAGAATATTTCATTAGGGAGGTAGTGTTAATGAATGATCAGGAAATTATCCAAAAGAGAATAGAGGGTGCTAGAAACAAACTTTATTTGATGGAGAGGCAACATGGAGGGCTTTCGCATCCAAATGTGATCAGACAGTCCATGAGATTAGATGAATTAATTAATCAGTACAATAAAGCAGTACATAGTGATAACGAGAATTGAAGAGAATGGTTAAAACACCCTACATAATGATATTGCAACTTCTGATGAAGTATAGAGCCAGCGCTGTGCGCGGGCTTTTTGGCTTGTTGGAGCCCATAAAATAAATCAATGCTGCACGCTTGTCATGCCCGTCTGCATATTGCGGCCAAGTCCCTCATAGACATGTACTAATCAATGCATTCAAAACAGGTTAAGGGGATGATGTCATGCGCCGGATAACATGGGTACTCGCGATCATTATGAGCGTGGCCCTGGTGATGACGGGGTGCGGGAAGAAGGATGCCGCTTCCGTAGTCAAGGATTTGAACAATGTGGCTGACAAGTTGGAAAGTAAGCAGGGAACGTACCAAGGTTCTGGCACAATGACCCTGTATACCGGGGAACAGCCGCAGGAGTATAAGGTAGAGGTATGGTACAAGAATCCTTCCTACTACCGGATCAGCTTGGCAAATGTTCAGAAGGATATTACGCAGATCGTACTTCGTAATGATGAGGGAGTATTCGTACTCACACCAAGTATGAATAAGAGCTTCCGCTTCCAAAGCGATTGGCCGGATGATCAAGGTCAGGTCTATCTGTATCAGACGTTGGTTCGTGGCATAGTTTCGGATAATAATCGCCAATTTGTGGAAGATGGGGATAACTATGTGTTCGAGGTAGCCGCGAATTATCAAAGCAATGCCCTTGTACGGCAAAAGATTTGGCTTGATAAAAAGACTTATGAACCTAAACAGGTTCAAGTCTCGGATTCTGAAGCGAAGGTAGTTGTAAACGTGAAGTTTGACACCTTCAAATTCGATACGGATTTCACCAAGGATTCTTTTGATATGGAAAAGAACATGGCCTCGGGTAAGTCCGCAGAGAGCACAGTAGCTGAGGTTGATGAGAATGGTAATCCAATTACAGCTCCTGAAGGCCAAGAACCGGCTGAGCAACCAGTGGCTGCAGAGCTTGGAGACTTTGGGATCATTGAACCTGATTATATTCCAGCTGGTGTCGAGTTTAAGGACTCGCATAAATTGGAGGGCAACAAAGACCATGCTGTTCTCATCCGATATGATGGGATTTATCAGTACACTATTATGGAATCCCGTCCACTGGACCGTGCGGTAGCACTGGCGCCTGGAACCCTGAAAGACCTTGGTTTTACATGGGGAGTTCTGAGTGGGGATGAGCAGCAGACATTGACTTGGATGTCTGAGGGAGTAGAGTACCGAATTACAAGTGCCAATCTTCCTGCTAATGAAATGATGCAAATTGCCGCTTCTATGGAGGCACAATCGGGTAAATAATAAAAAGTAGGCGGATACTGCGTTTTGTGGGATTCTTTCCTCTACAACGTAGTATCCGCTTTTCTTTATTTGCCGGGGCTCCAGCACACATTGACAGCCACCTTCTGTAGCATTACCATTGGTACTAAGACAATGATTAATGCAATGCAGCAATGACGTTTTACTACAACGTAAGAAGGTGACTTGAAGTGCAAGCAAGCTATCGACCGACAGTAGCCGAAATTAATCTGGATGATTTGCGTGCCAATTACGAAGCCTTTCGCCGCTACTTGCCGGCAGAGACAAAGTTTATGGGATGCGTCAAAGGAAATGCGTACGGCCATGGAGCAGTGGAAGTGACACGGGAGCTGGAAAGACTCGGAGCAGATTATGTTAGTGTGGCTTTTTTGGATGAAGCATTGGAGCTGCGTCAGGCGGGAATACTGATTCCTATACTGGTGCTTGGCTACACTTCCCCAGAAGGAATAGCCGTTGCCTGGGAGAACCATGTAACTGTAACACTGTTCACACCGGAGGTATTGGAGGCTATAAGACAGCTTCCTATAGATCCGGAACATCGGCTGAAGGTGCATATCAAGATTGATAGCGGGATGGGACGACTGGGTCTTTTACCAGCTGACGCACCTGCATTTATCTCTGAAGTGCAGTCTGTTGCGCAGGCGGAGCTGGAGGGTATGTTTACCCATTTTGCCAAGGCAGACGAACAAGACAAAAGCTATACACTGGAACAGCATCGACGGTTCATGAGCGTGGCGGAAACGCTGCGGGAGCAGAACATTCAGATCCCGATCATACATACGGGCAATAGCGCTACGGCCATTGATTCACCTTATTTATCCAGCAACATGGTGCGTGTAGGCATCAGCTTGTACGGATTTTATCCCTCCACAGAGGTGAACCGTCAACTGGTAGAACTACGTCCGGTATTGACGCTGAAGACGCAGGTTGTATATGTCAAAAGCCTGCCTGCCGATTGGGGCGTCAGTTACGGCACTAGGTACATCACAGAGAGCGAGGAGATTATTGCAACGCTACCTGTGGGGTACGCAGATGGATATTCCCGCATGCTAACTGGCAAAGCGGAGGTGCTAATACGTGGACGCCGCGTTCCTGTCGTCGGAACAATCTGCATGGATCAGTGTATGGTATCACTCAAATCTTTCGCTGCAGAAGCGGAACAAATTAAAGCAGGCGAAGAAGTTGTTCTCATCGGCCGTCAAGCTGACGTGATGATCACGGCAGACGAGTTGGCTCTCCAGCTTGGAACAATTCACTACGAGGTTATCTGCATGTTGGCTCATCGGGTGCCCCGCGTTTATATAAGTGAAGGCACACTTCCTAAATTAGTAAATGCTCTGCTCACAAACTGAAAGTTCTTGACAGTGATGTTATACAAGGGAGAAAATAGAAGGAATTGTATCGTATTAGGAGATGTGACTAAAAGCCTATACGAACCACCATTTCTAGTTTATAATGGGATGCAGCATACTTGATATACTGGCGGCATATATTCCTTGTATAAAATTCCTTGTATATTGTAACACTGGAACACAAGGGCAGAAGGTTTGTGGGGGTGGAAGAGAAGGTGGCTAATTTGCAGAACACCAAAAGAATCATGATCAGCTTGCCCGATCATCTCTTGCAGGAAGTGGACGGAATTGTTCAATTGGAGAATTCCAACCGGAGTGAATTGATTAGGCAGGCCATGAAGCTGTACTTGAGCGAACGGAGGAAACGTTCCATCCGGGAGTCCATGCAGCGCGGCTACATGGAAATGGCTAAGATCAACTTGACCATGGCATGCGAGGCTTTCCTCGCGGAGGAAGATGCAGACAGCACTCTTGGCCGCTTAGTAAGCGGGGTGTAGACATTGATCGTTAAACGTGGCGATGTTTTTTTTGCTGATCTTTCGCCGGTTGTAGGTTCTGAACAAGGCGGAGTAAGGCCAGTTCTGGTCATCCAGAACGATATTGGCAATCGCTTTAGCCCGACGGTAATTGTGGCTGCAATCACAGCCCAAATCCAGAAGGCTAAGTTACCTACACATGTGGAAATTGACGCAGCTGCTCATGGCTTTGACAGAGATTCTGTTATTTTGCTGGAACAGGTTAGGACGATTGACAAACAACGCTTAACTGACAAGATCACCCACCTTGATGATGAAACGATGAAAAAGGTGGATGAATCGCTGCAAATCAGCCTTGGTCTGATTGATTTTTAATCACCCTAGGTTATAGATAACTCATGAGATTGGCGCTCGGGTACGAATCCGGGCGTCTTTTAATGTGCGTTTTTGCGTATAGTAAATAAAGAATCGTTAGGTCTTCACTTTTTGAAAATGATCTGATATTATTAGACCGTACGGTCGGTTTAGGAGGTGCTTAGAATCAAAGGACGCTCAGACGGAGAAGAAACTAAAAAAAGAATTGTGCGCAAGGCCACGCAGCTGTTTGTACAGAAGGGTTATGCTGCCGTAACTATGAATGAAGTTTGTGTAGCCTCGAATGTCAGTAAAGGCAGTCTGTATCACCATTTTCCGAGCAAGGATGAGCTTTTTCTATTTGTAGTGGAAGTGGATACGTTAGAGTGGCTGCAAGCGTGGGATGATAAGAAACAGGAAATTGTAGGGATCGAAGAACGATTTTATGCGTTAGCCGAACACTACGCAAATGATTTTCAGAATCCATTGATTCATGCGCTCGAGGAATTCTCCAGAAGCAGATGCCACCCGGAAGAGATTAGCAAGCGGCTTTCACTTCTTTATGAAGCAGCCTCACATGCTTGTCGTGATCTTTTGAAGGAAGGTATTGAAACGGGATATTTGGTAAAGGGCGACTTAGAGAACTATGTAATCATCGTGAGTGGCATGCTTGAAGGGATTGGAAGAGTTTCTGAATTCTCGATTCATGAGAAGACCCAGGAGGATATAAAAAAATATTACCGGGAAGCAGTAAATTTATTATTACAAGGGATCCGTACGGGGTAAGATAACGAGGGGCATGAAAAGAAGCTTTACATTCAGGAACATGAAGGCTGAAGCTTCTCAAAGGCACCGGAATAGGAAGGGTTATTTTTTTACTATTATTTAGACCGGATGGTCGGTCTTAACATGCATAATATTCGAAGTTTTGGCTTTAAACACACGGAGGGTTAATACAATGTCATTGTTACTTAGAAACAGAGGCGCTATGCTGCTTGTTATGCTTAATATTTTTCTGGCTTTTACTGGAATTGGGCTAGTAGTCCCAATAATGCCAACCTACATGAATGAGCTTGGGATCAGCGGAAGTACTGTCGGTCTCTTGGTCGCCTCCTTCTCGCTTGCCCAATTATTAATATCGCCATTTGCCGGCAGATTATCCGACAGAATCGGTAGAAAAAAGGTGATTGTAGCAGGTTTGATCGTGTTTGCGATATCGGAGCTGATTTTTGGTCTGGCCAATGTACCCTGGCTCTTGTTCGTTTCGAGATTGCTTGGTGGTGCAGGAGCTGCTTTAATTATGCCGGCAGTTATGGCTTATGTAGCGGACACGACTTCTTTTGAAGAGAGAGCTAAAGGAATGGGGCTAATTAATGCAGCCATTACCACCGGCTTTATTATTGGTCCTGGGATTGGCGGTTATCTTGCTGAGCTTGGAATGCGGGTACCCTTTTTCTGTGCGGCTGGGGCAGCTGGAGTTGCAGCTCTAATTACAGTTTTAATTTTGCCTGAGTCTCTATCTGAAGAGAAACGTAAGGAAGCGACGTTATCAAAAAATAATCAGGAAAGCTTCTTGACGCAGCTGATGCGTTCTTATCGCGAACCGTATTTTTTCGGCTTAATTATTGTATTTGTTATGGCTTTTGGGCTGGCTAATTATGAAACGGTGTTCGGATTGTTCGTGGACCATAAATTTGGCTTTACGCCTAAGGATATCGCTTTTGTAATTACCTTTGGTTCTATCGCAGGTGCGGTGGTGCAGGTGTCCGCGTTTGGCTGGATCTTGAATAAATTCGGGGAGAACAAGGTGATCTCCACTTGTCTTATAGTCTCATCATTGTTTATTCTGCTGACCTTGTTTGTAAGCGGCTTTTGGGCGATTATTACGGTTACCTTTATTGTGTTCTTTGCAATGGATATTCTGCGTCCAGCAGTAGGCACACAGCTTTCCAAAATGGCCGGAGAATCGCAGCAAGGTTTCGTAGCGGGAATGAACTCAGCTTATACAAGTCTCGGAAATATTGCTGGGCCTATCGTCGCAGGTTATTTGTTTGATCTTAGTATTAACTTCCCATATGGGGCAGCCGCGCTCGTTCTGGCTTTGTGTTTTGTATTGTCACTGAGTTCCGGAAAACGGGGAATGGGACAGCGGGCGTAATCGCCGAATCCGGGCTCTGACGACTCTACCATGCCTCGCTTTATCGCACAGCGGTTCAGTACAAAGCGCGCTATTCGGGCTGGTCTTTGGTGCAGAGCCGAATCTGTGATACTATTTTAATTATGAGATCAAGATATGTATAAGCAGATTGTGTACGGGAAGAGGGATACTAATGGCGGTAGATAACAGCAATACGGAAGTCATTACGGATGAGGCAAACGCACAGCGGGAGCAGGAATTGATAACCGTAGCGATTGCCAAGGAATTGAACATTAGTCTGAAACAGGTACGCACTACGGTAGGACTGCTGGATGAGGGAAATACCATTCCGTTCATCGCCAGATATCGGAAGGAAATGACGGGTGAGCTGGACGAGAATGCGCTTCGTGATATTGAAGAACGGCTGGGTTATCTTCGCAATCTAGGCGAACGTAAAAAAGACGTTATACGCAATATTGAAGAGCAGGGTAAGCTGACCAAAGAGCTTCATGAGCAAATTATCAATGCGGTCAAGCTTCAGGAAGTAGAGGACTTGTATCGTCCCTTCAAGCAAAAGCGTAAGACGCGGGCTAGTGTTGCGAAGGAAAAAGGACTTGTGCCGCTTGCTAACTGGATCTTGGAGCAGCAAAGACAAGGGGATCCACAGACTGAAGCATCGAAATATATTGATGTGGAAAAGGGAGTAGAGAGCGCAGACCAAGCGCTGCAAGGCGCACTGGATATCATTGCCGAGAACATAGCAGATGATCCTGCGATCCGCTCTTGGGTTCGCCAGTATACAGCAAGTCAAGGTATTCTTGTGTCTGAAGCAAAGGATGCAGAACAAGAATCTGTATACGAAAATTACTATAGTTACCGTGAACCTGTACACAAAATGCCACCTCACCGCATCCTAGCAATTAACCGTGGTGAGCGTGAAAATATATTAAAGGTAGGCATTGAGGTCGTCACTGATAAAATTCATGCCTATATCGCACGGAAGATCATTAAAGGGCCATCCCCGGTGAAGGAACTGCTGGAAGCAGTGACTGAGGATGCCTACAAACGTTTGATTGCTCCTTCTGTAGAGCGTGAAGTTCGTGGAGAGATGACCGAACGTGGGGAGAACCAGGCGATTTCGATCTTCTCTGGCAATCTACGTAGCCTGCTGCTGCAACCGCCAGTAAAGGGACGTTGTGTGCTGGGTGTTGACCCTGCATACCGTACTGGCTGTAAGCTGGCTGTTGTAGACGATACAGGTAAGCTGCTAGAGGTAGCTGTGACCTATCCGACGCCGCCGAACAACAAGAAGCTCGAAGCTGCTGCTAAGTTTAAAGAGTTGATTGCTAAGTACGGCATTCAGCTCATCGTAATCGGCAATGGTACAGGCTCGCGTGAAACGGAGCAGTTTACAGCAGAAGTGATTGCCGAGATTGGCAATCCAGAGCTGGCGTACCTGATCGTTAATGAAGCGGGAGCGAGTGTCTATTCGGCTTCCAAGCTGGCGCAGGAGGAATTCCCGGATCTGGATGTAGCGGAGCGCAGCGCGGCTTCTATCGCCCGTCGTGTGCAAGACCCGCTGGCGGAGCTGGTGAAAATCGATCCGAAAGCTATTGGTGTGGGACAGTACCAGCATGACGTCTCCCAAAAGCATCTGGAGGAGAGTCTTAAAGCCGTCGTGGAATCAGCGGTAAACCATGTTGGCGTGGATGTGAACACGGCATCTCCTGCCTTGCTTTCTTATGTGGCAGGAGTTAATGGAACAATTGCTAAGAATATCGTTAAATTCCGGGAAGAGAACGGCAAGTTCACGACTCGGAAGCAGCTGCAAAAGGTACCTCGTCTAGGTGCCAAGTCCTATGAGCAATGTATCGGCTTCCTGCGGATTCCAGGTGGAGACAACACCTTGGACCGCACGCCTATTCACCCCGAGTCCTATCCGGTGGTGGATCGTTTGTTCCGTGAGCTAAGCCTCGATGTGAATAAGCTTGGCAGCAAAGAAGTGGCCTCACAGCTTGAGGTGCAAAATGCCGAGGAGCTGGCTGTGAAGCTGGATGTTGGCGTACCTACGCTGCGTGACATCCTGGAGAGCTTGCAGCGTCCGGGCCGCGATCCGCGCGAGGAGCTGCCGCTGCCGATCTTCCGCACCGATGTGCTGAAGATCGAGGACCTGGTTCCTGGCATGGAAATGCAGGGAACCGTCCGCAATGTTATCGATTTCGGCGCATTCGTCGATATCGGCATCAAAAACGATGGGCTGGTGCATATTTCCCAGCTCAGCGGCAGCTTTGTGAAGCACCCGATGGACGTTGTCTCCGTAGGAGACAATGTCACCGTCTGGGTGATGGGGGTTGACCTGAAGAAGGGCCGGGTCAGCTTGACGATGCGTCCGCCGCGTGTTGAGGCGGGAAGCGTAAAGTAGACAGATCGCAGTGATCCTCAAAGAACGACAACAAGAAGCCAGTCTCCATTATTGGGGACTGGCTTCTTGTTGATTATTTTCAGCTGGAACCCTTTTTGTCATTATAGAAGTGAAGGACGTGCACTCTTTGGGTAAGTTTAGAGTAACAGTTGAACTAATGGCTTATTACTAGGAGGAGATAGATGTGGGAAATCCATTGAAAGAATTAAAAAATAGTGTGAATGGCCTGAAGCAATCCCTTGACGGAGTTAAGCAATCAGTAGAGGGGTTGAAAGAACCTATAGATGAGATGAAGGGAAACATTCAGATCACGTTGGAGCAGGCGAAGGACAGATCTGAGGGATTCAAATCGGAGATCAATCGTATGAAGGAATGTGTGGAGGAAACTAAGCTGGTTGTTAATGAGGCGAAGGAAACGGTAATGGAGGCGGGTGAGGTGCTTTACACTCAAAAACGCTATAAAAGATTGTTGAAGAAGCAAAACCGAAAAATGCAGCCTGCAAAGGCAGGCCGCCGTTTAATATAATCAACCGGAAGTCCAAACATTTACCGCAGTTACGAAATCTTTTTAATTATAGGAATGAGAAGGAACCGCATTTAAAAAAATCTGCAATAGCTCATTTACCGAAGTCTCTATATTGGAACGTTGCTCAGCTGCAAGCCAATCCTCTTGAATGATGATGTAGCTGCAGGAGCTGCTTTTTAAATAGCTGTATATTATTTGTGCTTCGTCAATTTCATGGCGGCCGATCGCTGCCGGGGTCTGATTGGGTTCACTGTGAAAAGTGGTCATAATCGCTGACTTTATTGCCGCTTGCAGGTGGGTGATATCCGGTTGATCATATTGTAGCTTGGTATGGGACAGGATACGGTTGCCCTTGAGCAGAATGAGTTTAAGCGTCTGTTCATTCATGGCCTCAAGAACTGCAATATTCTGATTCTCTTGAGCAAATTCGATGACCTTCTCTTTGTGAATCAGGAAGCTGACAGCTCCAATATAATCCCTGTATTTGGCGGCGGTTTCGAAGTCATAGTGCTCCGCGGCCACTGCCATCCGTTGCTCCATTTCCTCGAGGATGCTGGAATCTGAGCCGTTTAGTAAGCCAATGACCTGATCAATAATTTTATTATATTGAACAGCGGCATCTCCGCCTGCACACATCCCAATGCATAGGCCAAGCGAATGGTTTAGGCATAGGGAATTTTTAAAGCTAGGGTTGCTGCAAAGGATTTTTGAGCTTTCTTTAATGCCTTGCACTGCCCGTTCCACCGTGCTTCTGCTTGTATAGGGACCCAAAACCTGAGTGCCTTCTTTGACCGCAGGATCATAGGTGATCTCTAACGAACGTATTTTTTCATTCGCTCCTATTACGATATAGGTATAAGCCTGCGGATTTTTCATTTTTTTATTGTACATGGGTTTGATCTCTTTAATTAATTTGCATTCCAGCATAAAGGCTTCGAATTCTGTATCCGTAAGGATGATTTCCAGATCTTTAATATTTCTTACAAGCTGCTTAACCTTTGGGGAATGAGATTTTGAGTTTTGAAAATAGGATTGGACTCTCCGTTTTAACTGTTTTGCCTTGCCAACATATATAATATGACCGAGATTATCCTTCATGAGATAAACGCCGGGAGTTAGGGGAAGGCTTTTAAGTTTTTCTGTTAAATGAATGATAACCCCGCCCTCTCATAAGAGTTGTATGATTGATAGTTTTAGTATAAGCTTGCAACCTTCATTTGTTCAAATCAGTCTAAAGAGTGAAGGATGGAAGCTAAGGAGGGATCTTATGTACTTCGCAAAAAAAATCGGTGGGCTGGCGCTGATAGCAGCAATGTTATGGCTTACAGCATGTAGCGGAACGCCAGAAGCAGGGACGGAGCCGGAGCAGACGCCAGAGCATTCACAAGAGCAGACGCCAGTGCAGACGCAAAAGCCGATACCCGAGCAGGCACCAGAGCAGACGGAAAAGCAGACGCCAGAGCAGACGGAAAAGCAGACGCCAGAGCAGTCGCAAAAGCAGACACAAACTGCACAGTCAGCGGCTACTACGGAATCACCACAGGAGACTGAGACATCAAGTACGGGGCAGCCGCAGGATCTAGAGGGATTACCGCCATCAGTTGAGGAAGCAGCGACGACGGTTATAAGGTCAATTAAAAACAAGGATATGAAGCAATTAGCGGCATGGGTACATCGGGATAAAGGGCTACGTTTCTCTCCATATGCATACGTGGATACAAAAAATGATCTTGTATTCACCCGGGAGGAAGTAGAAGGATTAATGAATGACTCTACCAAAAGAGTCTGGCGAACATTTGCTGGCTCCGGTGATTTAATCGAGCTGACATTCGCAGATTACTACAAGCGGTTTGTTTATGATGCGGACTTCATTCAGAAGGCCGAAATTGCTGTGAACAAGGGGCTTGGGCAAGGGACGACGATCAATAACTTAAACGAAGTGTATCCTAAGGAGCAATATGATTTCGTTGAATATCATATTGCTGGTATCGATCCTTCTGTCGAGGGTATGGATTGGCGCAGCCTGCGTCTAGTCTTCGAAAAGATCGGAGAAGACCATGCATTAGTCGGCATTATTCATGATCAATGGACGCCTTAGCTTACGGACCCAGATGGCGCTATTATGGACGCCTTAGCTTACCGACCCAGATGATGCTATTATGGACGCCTTAGCTTACGGACTCAGATGGCGCTATTATGGACGCTGTTTGCCTGCTTCAACTAATTATTCACGTCCGTTGGTATACGCTGATCCTTACGGACCCAGATGACGCTATTCGCGTGTTTTTAGCGATTAGGGCATAGTTTCGGACTCCAGTGCAGCTATTCATTAGAAAAAGGCATATCTATGGTGCTTTTTGTGCCAATAGCGACGGTGGAGTCCGATAGTATCGTGAAATTGGCATTTTTCTGCGAATAAGGTCATCTGGGTCCGATAGCTACTGCAACCCCATCCGCTGCAAATCCTTCTGTTGCACACCTAGTTGCTGCACACCTAACTGATGCACACCTAGTTACTGCATACCTAACTCCTACACACCTAACTGTTGCACCTAGCGGTTGCACACCATCTGCTACGTTCGCATACCGCAAACATTGGAACATCGCTGATCTGTATCTTGTTTTTGGGTACCTGCTTCAGCGGATTTTCATATTCGTTGATACAGGATGAGCCTTACGGACCTAGATGACGCTATTCGCGTGTTTTTAGCGATTAGGGCATAGTTTCGGACTCCAGTGCAGCTATTCATTAGAAAAAGGCATATCTATGGTGCTTTTTGTGCCAATAGCGACGGTGGAGTCCGATAGTATCGTGAAATTGGCATTTTTCTGCGAATAAGGTCATCTGGGTCCGATAGAAGCTACGTCCGTGCAAATATGATCTAATCGCTCGAAGTTTGATGTTCATCCCCGTCAAGTAGCCTCTTGCACACAAAAATGATCTAATCCCTGGAAGTTTGATGTTCATCCCCATCAAGTAGCTTCATGCACACAAAAATGACCTAATCGCTCGAAGTTTGATGTTCATCCCCATCAAGTAGCTTCATGCACACAAATATGATCTAATCGCTCGAAGTCTGATGTTCATCCCCGTCTAGTAGCTTCATGCACACAAAAATGACTTAATCGCTCGTAGTTTGATAATCATCACTGCCAAGTAATCAGCATTTCTGAGCCTGAGTTAGCTTGCGAACCCAGCGACGTTATTTGCAAATTTATTGCGATTGGAGCACAGTTCGGGCCCAGTGCAGCTATTCGTTAGAAATAGGCCCATATTGGATGTTTTTTAAGACAATAGCAATTATGTAGTCCGATAGCGGCTGCATCCGTTACCTAATGAATCAGAGTTTGGAGTTGGGATAAAGGGCGAAGGAACAACAAACAAGGGATGCTTCAGCAGCCATATGATGGCTTTTGAGGCATCCCTTATTTGCTTATAAAAATGAACTTAGATACCTGAGGAAAGGGAAGAGAGGCGAAGGGGAACTTTAGAACTGTAAGAGTGATAATGCCCTCCCTATAGCTTTCCACAGGAAAGCCATCTTCGTAAGCATAAGCTTCTCCGTATCTCAGCCGTCATAAACGGCAGCTGGAAATCCAAATATTCACCGCAGCTGCGACTGACCCTTAACTCTAAAACCCTCAAGTTCAATTTATATTATTGTGCCGCGCTAGACGAATAAGAGGCGGAGCCAGTTACAGGTTGAGCGATAGCTTTGTATCCATCTGGCAGATAAGTGGCAACAGATGCTTTTGTGATCACCTGCGCGTACATTTTCCCTGGTTCAGGAGCAGTCACGTTAAAGTAAATCACAGCCGTATTGTCTTTACCAAATTCGATTCGCTCAATCACCAGCCCATACCCGGGGTTAGGTAGATTATTAACGGTAAGGGTGGCTTTATTTACGCCTTCACCCGCTTTGGTCAACGTAACCTCTGTTTCGTAGGTTGGAGTAGTGGGACTGCCATTAGATACAATTACACGTTTAGCAAAAGCGGCTGCATCATAGATCAGAGCGGCTGCTTCAGAGCGGGTAATAGCATCATTCGGCCGGAAACTACCGTTCTTATCGAGTGTGGCGATATGTGTATTCAGCAGGATCTGGAGACTATTTATAACCTCCGTAGAGAGTTTATCGCCATCCTTAATGTCTACATACATCAGCGTAACAGGGAAGTTACCTTTACTTTGCAACGCTTGCGTCAATAAGTGCGCGAACTGAGCACGGGTGATAGTTCCATTAGGATCCACTGTCCGGTCGAGTGAAAGGCCATTTTGCTTGGCAGTCAGGAAAGCCGAAGCATACCAGGCCTTGTCGTTCACTTTATCAAAATAATCACTGGCTTTGGAAGAACTACTACCTGCCGCTGGTTGCGGAGTCAGATTCAGACCCCCAACGATGAATTGTATCCCTTGCGCAAAGCTTACTTTAGATTTAGGAGCAAACTTATCTTTTTCTACTCCGTTTATAATCCCCTCTTTATGCAAAGAGTTGATTTTTGCTTCCGCAGGATCACCTTTCAAATCTGAAAAAGCAAAAGCGGATGCCCCAAAAGACACACTCGCTGCCAAAATGCCGCAGGCTATAGTCATTTTTTTAGCGTTATTTATGAATAATGGTTTTTTCATTTGCGTCACCTCCATACTCTTAGATGGTAGATTAGACCAAAATGTTGCATAGAATTTAAAATATTATAACGGTTCAAGTAAAATATTATCCACGCAGTAGCGATTCGGCACCATCTACATAAATTTCAGTTCCCGTCACATGAAAAGATTCATCCGATGCGAGAAATAATACCAGATTGGCAACCTGCTCAGGCTTACCCGGTGCATTTTCCAGCGGATGATTACCTTCCGGAAACTCCACAGGAATCTTCACTTCTTGAAGATCATCGCTTTTATACGTATTATCTCCAATTTGTGTATCGATTGATCCAGGACAGATGGCATTTACACGGATGCCGTATTGCGCCAGCTCTAGTGCAGCCATTTTCATAAAAGCAACTTGTCCTGCCTTGGAAGATGAGTAAGCGGAAGCGCCAATGTTCGAGAATACTCGGTTGCCGTTAATGGAGCTGGTGATAATGATGCTGCCGCCATTTTCTTTCATGTGGGGGATGGCGTATTTTACTGTGGAAAAGGTGCTGCGTAGGTTGGTATTCAGTGTCTGGTTCCAATCTTCGATTTCTAGTGTTTCGATGGGAGACCATGTACCATTAATGCCAGCATTGGCAAAAACAATATCAATCTTCTCGGCCGCCTCCCCAACCTTACGAATACTTTCTTCGACCAGACCTGGATTGGAGACATCGCATTCAATTACTGTTGCTGTACCGCCAATAGATTCAATCTCACGTTTAGTTTCATAGGAATCCTCGGGAGTGCGGTCAAGCATATATACCTTAGCTCCCTGTTGGGCAAACCGTATCGCTGTAGCTTTTCCAATACCGGAACCAGCACCTGTAACCACTGCAACTTTATCCTGTAAACGTTTATCTGTCATGATGAATTTCCTCCTCGGCGTTAAATTTCTTATATTAGTAATTACATACCCGGCATAGCTGAATCTAACCATTTGAACTGGAGGGTGGAACAACGTGGATGGATATATTACTATGGAACATAAGGATGTAAATAATATAAATTCAGATAAATTTAGATAAATCTAGCTCATGATAGGGGAACTATAGATGATTCAGCAGCAGGGAGCAGAACGGATTAATGTGGGGATATTTGCCCATGTGGACGCCGGGAAGACAACAACAACGGAGCATATTTTGTATGAAAGCGGTCGCATTCGAGCGCTTGGCAGCGTAGATACGGGGACGGCATTGACGGATTCTATGGATGTGGAGCGGCAGCGGGGGATATCCGTACGGGCGGCATTGGCTTCTTTTGCTTGGAAAGGTGTGCAGATTAATCTGGTCGATACCCCGGGGCACGTCGATTTTCTGTCCGAAGTTGAGCGGTCTTTGCGGGTGATGGATTGTGCGGTGCTTGTTCTTTCAGCCGTGGAGGGTGTGCAGGCCCAAAGCGAGATGATCTGGAACGCGCTGCGCAAGCTGGGAATCCCCACACTTATTTTTGTGAACAAAATGGATCGTGTAGGTGCTGACCCTGAAGCTGTGCTGGCAGAGGCGCGAAATTATTTGTCTAGTGATATTATTCCAGTTCAGCAACCCATCGGCAAAGAGAAGGAGTACATAGGAGCAAGAGATTTATGGGAGAATGAAGCTGATGCTAACAAGCGAACAGAATTATTAGAGGCTTTAGCTGAACGGGACGAAGAGCTGTTGGAGAAGTATATGTCTGGTAGTCCGATTGATTTGGCTGAATGGAAAAAATATATGAAAACAGCCTCCTCATCAGGTCGCTTTTTTCCGATGGTTTATGGCGTCGCCGCCAAGGGGCTTGGGATTACTGCCTTGCTGGATGCGATGGTTGAGTATTTTCCGCGCGCTGGTGGGAATGTGGAGGGTCCGGTGTCAGGCATCGTATACAATATTCAACGTGATAAAAGTATGGGACGGATGGCGTTTGTCCGCCTTTATGAAGGGACGATCCGTAACCGCGATACGCTGTTGAATTATACGCAGGATATTCAGGGAAAAGTGACCCAGATCCGCAAGGTCGAAGGTGGTCGGACCGAGGATGTTGGAGCGCTTGAAGCGGGAGATATTGCTGTTATCTATGGTCTTTCCGGGGTGCGCATCGGAGATGTGCTCGGCCATCCGGGGGCCATTCCGGAGGAGGCGAAGCTGGCTGTACCGCTGCTAACAGTGCGTGTATTCTGGGAACCAGATATGGATGACCATAAAGTTATCGGGGCGCTGCAGGAGCTGGCGGATGAAGATCCGCTTTTGGATGCACAGTGGCTGCAGGATGAGCGGGAGCTGCATATCAAAGTAATGGGACCGATTCAGCTGGAGATTCTGAACAGTGTTCTGGAGGAGCGATATGCGCTGAAGGTGACCTTCGGTCAGCCTTCTGTCATTTATAAAGAAACGCCAGCCCGTGCCGGCGAAGGTTTTATCGCTTACACGATGCCGAAACCGTGCTGGGCGATTCTACGCTTTCAGATTGAGCCTGGACCTCCGGGCAGTGGTTTAGTCTATGATTCGATAGTGCGGAGTTCCGATCTGCTGCCGCAATACCAGAGCGAAACCGCACGTCGTGTACCGGAAGCCTTGCAGCAGGGTTTGTATGGCTGGGAGGTTACCGACCTTAAAGTGACCTTGACCGAGGGACAGCATCATGTATGGCATACCCATCCGCTGGATTTTGCTGTGGCGACTCCGATGGGAATTATGGACGGACTCGCTCGGGTAGGCACTAAGCTTCTGGAGCCGATTCTGCAGGTTCGCATCGTGGTCCCTGAGGAGAATGGCGGCCGGGTGATGAACGACCTCGTGCAGATGCGCGGCACGTTCGAGCCTCCCGTGCTGCAAGGCGAACGGATGATCATCGAAGGACGTCTGCCGCTGGCAACGTCACTCGATTATCCTGTCAGCTTAAGCTCCTACACGAAGGGGCGCAGCACGTTTACTTCTTTTTTTGCCGGCTATGAAGAATGTCCACCAGACGTATCTGCTGAGCGCACCCGCCGGGGCGTGAACCCACTTGATCAGGCGAAATATATATTAAGCGTGCGAAAGGCACTGCAAGGGTAAATTGAGGTAGAAGGACTATTGAGACTAATAGGCAGGGTGAAGACAAAGGAGCGTGTCAGCGATGTTAGTACTAAGATATACTCAGAAATTATTAAAAGATATGAAAGTAGCTCCAGTAGAAGTAGAAGACATCTCCTCCTTTTTTAGTTGGCATGTGAATATTATGCAACTCAGAAAAAAACATATTTTATTTGTACATGATGCAAGCCGGTTATGTATATTATTGGATGGAATAAGAAGTGGTCAAGCTGATAAATTGGTTGAAAAGTTCAGAATAGAACTTAAGGAGTATTTATTGCAGGAGGGTTTTAAGAAGCAGCTCATAAATCAGTATTTACTAGAGGCCGGAGAAATCACTATATCCCGTACAAATAATAAAAGTGTACTTGGAACAATGAATGAAATAACACTATACAATTCGGTAGCTCAAAGTGATTTCAGCTTGCTTGAGAGGAATAAGTGGTTGAACACTATTATATATAAACCTATTGATTATAAAGAGCCCATTAATGTCTTTAGAGAATCCTTAAATAGTTACTATTCATAAGCAAGTACTGTCAATCTTGGACTAGCTGAAGCTTTTATCGGAAATCTGAGGGGGAAATAAATTGAAGATTAGAGAAGCAACAGCTAGTGAAATAGACGGGATCGCTTTTGTCCACGCTGCGAGTTGGAAAACCACGTACAGAGGGCTAATTTCGGACGAGTTTCTCGATAAAATCACAGTGGAAGCAAGAAGAAAGCTCTGGATTCGGAATTTTGAAAACCCCAATAAAGACGAGGTTATGTATGTGGCCGAAGATGGGGCTGGGACGATTATTGGTTTTGCAAATGGAGGAGCGCGAAGAGGGTCAGATCTCTCTGATCTCTATGATGCGGAGCTATATGCACTCTATTTGCTTAAGGAACAGCAAGGAAAGGGTCTTGGAAGGCAACTCATAAGAAGCGTAGCACAGAATTTATTGGAGAAAAATTATAGCTCATTCATGACTTGGGTGGTAACAGGAAATCCCGCGATTCATTTCTACCACAAAGTGGGTGGGCAATCTGTTGCGACAAAAGAAGTGAAGATTGGGAATGAGATTGCTGAAGAGATCATGATCGGGTGGAGGGATATTGGGGTTGTTGGGGATTAAGAGCCAAGGAGAGCGATGTGCAGAAGCTTTTAACTGTATTTTGTACAACTATAATCCCACAAATAACCCGCCAAAGGATATAACTGTATTTCGTACATCTATTTTTGTGATTTAATACTCTATGGGCACATTTTATAGTTTTTAAGTGTACAGAATACAATTAAAGTCCTGATGATCCCCTTTGGATGCGGAATAAGTGTATGAAATGCAGTTATTTTACGAGTTCATTAAGCTCTGCCAGCCTTTTTCCACTTGCCCATAATCTGCCGTAGCAAGCCACCGCAAACCGGAGTATCGTTGCTACAACCGCCTATTCCCCCTCAGACTCAGCCTTCTTCCGCGCCCGGAAGCGCCGCACCTTCATAAGGTTGCCACAAGCTTTGTCATCGCAGTACCGCTTGGAGCGGTTGCGTGTATCATCGTAATAGACCCAGAGGCAATCGGGATTCTCGCAGATGCGGAATCTGGTGGGTTCTTTTTCAAGCAATGCCTCGGCAAAAGACGCCGCAATCTCCGCCATCACCTGTTCCCAACCGCTATGGAGTGGCAAAAGCTTTATTTCCGCTTGCTCGTCGCTTTTCCATACAATTCGCCGTGTAACAGGACCCTTGTCCAAATAGATATTGAGCTGTTCAAGCATTTGTCCATACACTGTGTTTCCTTGCACAATAGCCTGTACCCAGTTCCATAGTAGTGAGCGAAGCTTTTTAAGCTGCGCCATTTCTATCGTGTTCGGCATCTGTGTTTCTAAAAGAGAATACTCCTTCAGCCATTTAAAAACCCATTCTTCTTCATCGAGCCTGTCCCGATCTTTATTCTTATCACCTGTTCGCCAATCCCGCCAGTAGCTGTTAATGAAATCCTCCCACAACACGGTCTGTTCATCCTTTCCGATTCAACGCTCATTACAAATCATTGTAACAGTTAAAAATAAGTTTAGCTAGTTACTTGAATACAATCTGGAAATATGCTACATTTCTTTTGTAACCACTATATTGTGGTTTAAGTCGTTACATATTAGTTCGCTTTGAAGTAGTTCTTTTTGAAGCTACACCATGAAGTTTATGTTTACACAAATTTTTAGGAGGTTGAACATGCAAAATAAAATCAGTGAGGTCTTGCTCCAAAATTGGGATTATTGCATGGATATCGAGGATTGGGCTCCGCCGCTTAGCGATGCGCTGGAAGGTGTGGATAGCAAACAGGCTCTCTGGAAGCCAGAGGGTGGGGCGGCCAATTCTATCTGGGAAACGGTTAACCATCTAACTTATTATAAGGTGCGTTTGCTGCGAAAGCTAAAAGGGTTGCCCAAACAACCCGATGCTGAAAGCAACGATGATACCTTTACTGTAACAGCTGAAGGAGAAGAAGCATGGGCGAAAGCCGTTGCAGACCTGAAGGACGTGCATGCTGCTCTTAGAGAAATCATTGAAGCGTTGGAAGAAGGCGCGTATGATTGGGGCGGTTCGGGTCATGCGCCAGGGGAAGAGGTAATGAGCCTTATCCTACACGATTCTTACCATACTGGACAAATTATTATGCTGCGTAAATTGCAGGGTTCTTGGGTGTCCAACCGTAGTTTTAATTAGAACCTCCACATTTAAAAATACAAGCCGTACACTGCTATTCCGGTATACCCGGGTCAGCGGAGGTACGGTTTTTTTGTGTGCAACTCTGGTAGGCACGAGTATATATTCTATATTGTTTTTTTTGGTTGATTTGGATAAATTAAAACGCGATATGGATATGGGCTCAGAAACTAATCACTGATATCATATAATCCAAAGGCTGAATTAACAAATAACTAGAGCTGCAGATGATTCCTGAAGATTTAAGGGTCATCTTTTTTGATGAGGAATCAAGTTTATCAGGCGGAAGGGAGTGTAAAGATTGACGAGGTTTGGACAGTTAAACACATTGCGTAATCAAATTTTCCTGGGTTTTATGTTTGTCATGGTGATCGTACTAGCCACGGTTGGTTTTTTTATGTACGGGCAAGTTTCGGTTCTATTACGCAATAGTGCGGAGAAGCACATTGAACAGACTGCAGTTCAGGCAACGGGCAAATTGGATGTACTGATCCGGCAGATTAATACGTTGACGGCACAAGTGGCAACCAACGCCTCCATTCAGCGATTGCTCGCTCAAGAGGCCGAAGGAAAGCCGATCAGCTTCGCCGAACGTCAAACCATCCAGCAGGAAGTACGTAAATATGAGGCGTATGCGACAGGGATTCGTTCCATTGAGCTGTATGCAGGTGATTATCAGAAATTACTTTCGGTTGATGACGCCAGCCTGAACAATCGAGTATCCGAAGAATGGATCAGCCGGGTGGACGAGGGCAAAGGACGTCTCGTATGGTTTGGACTTGACCCGCGGAATTCGGATATCGTCATTGCGATTCGTAATATTAGGCTGATTGATCATTCATTCACGAAAGCTGGCTATATTATGGTTCAAATTGAGAAAAGTTACTTCCAGCTTACGGATGAGGTGGACAGCTCACAGGCGGAAACGCGTGAATTAATGAGATTATTTGATGAAGCGGGACGGCAAATTTCTTCCGATTTTTCCGTAAATGTCAATGCAAATAAGATACTGGATCATGGAGGAGAAAAGGTTGAGGTTGGCGGAGAAGACTACATTGTAATTCAGAAGCAGTCCAAGGCAACAGGCTGGAGGCTAGTAATCCTCACTCCAGTTGACTATACGACAGAGGGGATATCTGTCCTTCGTACAGCGATCATCGTATCCGGTGTTGTTGGCAGTTTATTGTTTCTCATCTTTACTTTTATTTTATCCACGATGATTACACGGCCCATACTGAATTTGATAAAAGTGATGCGCGGTTCACGATTTGGAACCTTGAAACCGATTTCAGTCACTTCTACCACTATGGAGATCAATGAGCTCAATAATACTTATAACCAGATGGTTCACTCTCTGAATGAACTAATTGAAGTCGTCTATCAGAAGGAGATCGTCCAGAGTCGCACAGAATTAAAGGCACTTCAGGCTCAAATCAATCCGCATTTCTTATTTAATACATTAGAAGCATTCTACTGGGCCCTAGATGAAAAAGGTGAGGAGGAATTAGCCCAAATTGTGGTTGATATGTCGGGGCTTTTTCGTTATGTCATCAATCGAACTGATGATGATGAATGGGTGACTATCGGCGATGAGCTCGATCATGCCGAAAGATATTTGAAGATTATGGAGATGCGTATGCTCGACAGGTTATCCTGGCGGATTGAGTCAGATGAAGCTTGCCGAAGTGTCCCGCTACCGAAGCTGTTAATCCAGCCTCTTGTCGAAAATGCGATTCTTCATGGCGTAGAGCAAAGGGTTGGACCGGGGACAGTCATGCTAATTGTCAGACCTTCAAGTCGTCCGGGATATACATTGGTTACGGTAACTGACGATGGTCCAGGGATGGATGCAGCAAAGATATCGTCTATCTATCACACCATGGAGAAGGGGAGCATGAGGTCTTCCAAAGGGACTGGGATTGGTATTGCTAATATAGAGCGGAGACTGAAACTCAGTTACGTAGACAATACGGACGGGCTTGAAATACGAAGTGAAGAAGGTTATGGAACTAGCATCTCTTTTGAAATACCAAATGAACCTGGAGAGGGGAAAAACACGTGAAAACTATACTCATCGTAGATGATGAACCGAGAACAAGAGAAGGGGTTCGTAAAACATTAGAAGCCTGGTCATCCGGTCAATATCGCATCGAAACCGCAGCAAGCGGTGTTGAGGCACTGGCATGGCTGCAAAATAACGAAGTTAATCTACTTATTACCGATGTGCGCATGCCTGAGATTGGAGGGCTAGAATTAGTTGAAAAGCTGAACGAAATGCCTCATCCTCCAGTGGTTATTGTGATCTCCGGCCATCCTGAATTTGACTATGCACAGAAAGCCTTGCAGTTTGGTGTAGTTGAATATTTACTGAAGCCACTCGATAAAACGAAGCTGGTCCGAGCAGTGGAATTAGCATTGAAACGCAAGGATGATATTTATCGAATCGAACGAATGGAGAAGCTGATCGATCCCAAGCTTATGGAAACGGTACAGCAGGAGAAAGTGTATAGCACTCAAGTGCGTGAGGCACTCCAATACTTAGACGAACATCTTCACGAATCGATATCCATGCGTGATATAGCGGATCAATTACACATGAATGCCAGCTATTTCAGCGTCCTTTTCAAAGAGCAGACGGGACTGACTTACAGTGAATATGTAACGAGAAGGAGAGTACAACGAGCCAAAGAACTACTGGTGAACACCCGGCTGTCCATTGCTGAAATCGCGGAACAAGTAGGCTATCAAACAGCCAAATATTTTGTGAAGGTATTTCGTGCACTCGAAAATGTTAGTCCAGGGCAATACCGACAGAACGTCATGACCACGGAGGAAAGAATCCAATAATAGTGGTATTAGTCCCAATCCTTATGACCTTACGACATCATGGGATCCAAGCTACAATTTAGTTAAGCGGTTACAAGGCCGCTAGACAACAATAGAAAAGGGGTTGTAAGCGTGCGCAATAAAAAATGGACAATATTGTTCTTAACGATGTGCCTCGTTCTTGTCACAGCTGGTTGTGGTCAAAAAGATAACAATGCAGGTGAATCTAAAGGTAGTGCAAATGGGGGAAGCGACAAAGTCACCGTTAACTTCATGCATTTATGGCCAGAAGGTGTTTCTGCCGGACAAAATAAAATTGTTAATCAAATCATTAAAGAATATCAAACAGAGCATCCCAATGTTGTAATCAAGCAAGAGGTTCTTGACAACGAGCAATACAAAAATAAGCTGAAGGTATTGTCTGCTTCTAACGAATTGCCAGACGTTGGGGTAACTTGGGCCGCTGGCTTTTTGCAGCCTTACGTTGAAGGAAATCTGTTCGCACCTGTAGATGACTTGTTGAATGGTGAATTAAAAGACAAGTTCGTCGCAGGAACTACAGAAGCTTATGCTATTAACGATAAAACGTATGCGCTTCCACTTGAGTTTAACATCGCACCTATCTACTACAATAAAGCTATTTTTGAAAAGTATAATCTTGAGGTTCCACAAACCTACGATCAGTTTAAGCAAGTTGTAAAAACACTATCTGATGGGGGCATTGCACCGATTGCTCTCGGCAATAAGGATCGCTGGACAGGATCGCTTTGGTATATGTATCTAGCTGATCGGATCGCAGGCCAACAGGCACTTGCAGGTGCGATCAGTGGATCAGGCTCATTTATGGATGAAGGATTAGTAAAGGCGGCATCAGAGGTCCAATCACTTGTAGACAGCAATGCATTTGTTAAGGGATTCAACGGTTTATCAAATGAAGAGGCAAAATCAGAGTTCGTAAATGGCAAGGCGGCAATGTACATGATGGGATCATGGGATCTGCCAAACTTCACAACGAATGAAGAAATTCCACTGGAATTCCGTAATAGTGTTGGTTTCTTCAAATTCCCGACAGTTGAAGGCGGGAAGGGAGACATTAACAGCTGGGTAGGTGGACCAGGTGTAGGATTATTTGTTGCTGAGAACTCTGAGGTAAAAGAAGAAGCAAAATTATTCGTCGAGTATTTCGTATCCAAATGGGGAGAGCAATCCGTAACTGGAGCAGGCGTTATTCCAGCTACGAAGGTGGACACCGCCACACTGGATCTACCACAGCTCTACATCGATTTGTTTAACGAAATGAACAAAGCTAGCAGCATCACTTTATTCGCAGATGTTCAAATGCGTGCCAATGCAGCAGAAACGCATCTGAATATGATCCAGGCTCTTTTTGGCAAAGCGGTGACGCCAGAGAAGTATTCCGAGGAGCATGACGCGGCCATCTCTAAAGGCAACTAAAGCTTCGACAACTAGGCGAAGGGGACAATTAGCTTATCCGGCAGCGTGATGCCGGATAAGCCTTTCCTCAAACGGTTTATGAAGGAAAGGAGTCGGACACTTTGGATAAAGTGATGTCTAACAAAAAAATAATCGCGTTATATGTATTTCCCGCCTTGCTTCTCATTCTGGCTATTGTATATATTCCGATTGTTCTAACGGGTTATTATGGACTGAATAAATGGAATGGCATAGGTGCTCTGACTTTTATCGGATTTGATAACTATAAAGCTTTGCTAACAGACCAAACCTTCTGGAATAGTGCTTGGCATTCTCTGCAGTTAGCGTTGTTTTCTACCCTAAGTCTCATTATTTATTTGGCAATTGCTATGGTATTAGCCGCCCGGATCAAGGGAGCTAACTTGTTTCGCAAAATATATCTGATTCCGATGCTGCTATCGTCCGTTGCGATTGCGCAGCTTTGGCTAAGAATTTATCATCCGACGAACGGAATTGTGAACAGCTTATTAGTATCCATTGGTTTTGCTAATCCTCCTGCATGGCTTGCAGAGCCTACATTAGTTTTGTTTGCTTTATTTATTCCCATTCTGTGGCAATATGCTGGTTTCTATATTCTGATCTATTACGCAGCACTCAAGAATATCCCGACCTCTCTGGAAGAGGCAGCAAAGATTGACGGAGCCTCTGCCTTACAAATCGCTTGGAAAATTAAGCTTCCACTCGCAATGGAAGTCATTAAAGTTACGATTGTTCTGGCCGTTGTAGGTTCTCTGAAGTATTTTGACTTAATCTTTGTTATGACGGATGGAGGTCCTAATGGCTCTAGTGAAGTGATGGCGTCTTATATGTATCATCAGGCTTTTCGGGCTTATGATTTTGGCTACGGGAGCGCAATTGGTTTCTTCCTGCTCGTCATCTGTCTCGTCATTACTTGGGTCATTCGCAAATTAACTGCTACGAAAGATTCGATCCAATACTCATAAGGAGGGGCGCTTCATGATGTCTGGAACTGCAGGAAGGCTAGAAATCGGGCCAAAGACAGGCGGCGCTGGCACGGAGATCACACGTAAATTAGGCTACTCATTGCTATATATCGTGTTGATTGCCGTTGCTGCTCTGCAATTGTTTCCGCTTGTATGGCTGCTGTTTTTCTCATTAAAAAATAATCAGGAAGTGTTCAACCTTCCTGCTCTATCGTTGCCGATGAATCCTCATTGGGAGAATTACGCGAAGGTCTGGAATGTAGGGAACATCAACGTGTATTTCTTCAATAGCGTATGGATTACCATCGTGGCTACGGTGTTAACGGTTATCTTCGGGAGCTTGGTTACGTATGCAGTTACCAGGATGAAATGGAAGGGAAGCTCGTTCGTACTGGGATTGTTTATGGTAGCGATGATGATTCCTGTTCATTCCACGCTTATTCCGTTATTTAGTATATTCAATAAGATTGGCTTAACGGATCACCCTTTGTCACTTATTTTGTCTTATGTCGCTTTTAACATGCCGATAACGATTATGATTTTGCTGGGTTTCTATTACGCACTGCCACGCGAAGTGGAAGAGGCTGCAGTAATTGATGGTTGTTCCGTGAACAGAATGTTTTTTAGAATTATACTTCCTATGACAAGCTCGGTGATCGCGACTACAGCCATTATTAATATGATCTATAACTGGAACGAATTTATTTTTGTAAACACATTTATTAGTTCTGATTCTTACAAGACGCTGACCGTGGGGGTGCAAAACTTCATTGGTCAATATACGACGGATTGGGGTGCGATCGGGGCAACGCTTATGATCAGTATTTTGCCTATTCTGATTACATTCCTGTTCCTCAGTAACCGTATCGTTGAGGGAATTGCGGCGGGTTCGGTTAAAGGGTAAGTAGAAAGAAGACCTGAATTTCTCAGCTCGAAAAGCTGAAGAGAATTCCGGTCTTTTTTTTAATCCAATCTAGAATTTTGATTCAATCTTGAAAGCCTCGGGTTAATGGAGGCTATCAAAGATGAACATTCGAAAGGAGAGATTGCTGATGGAACCGGGCTATAAGGATAGAAGTGTTGAAGTGGAGCATAGGGAGGTACAACGGAAATCGGATTCCAGCGTTGTCGCATCTACCTTTATTAAATATGCTGCTTACATTATTATATTTTTTGGTTTTCTGTTCTTTTTGGTTAAATATGTATTTCCTAAGTTTTAATAAGGATTGATTCTTAAGGCGGAGTCTTATTGTTTCTCTGCGATGATCTTTTTTATTACTGCTATAGTTTCTGGTGCAGCATTCTCCAGCATAAACTCAATTGCAGCGAACTGCCGCATAACGTACCTGTGCTCAAGCTTTTCTAAAGGGTTGAAAAAGCCTTCCGGATAATCGATAATCTCCAGATCCCGCTCCGTGACCTGTCCTATGTATTCAAAGGCGTATTCGAATGTACCTTCCGAAATATATAAATCGACGATTTCTTCAATTCGCTTGCGATCAATATGATCCACGACAGTTAGATAATTAGGTGCACTCCAGTAGGCCCCATTTAGACAAGCACCACTTTGGATGTAGTCTTGTCGGATCGCTTCGATGTTCTTGAAGGTGTAGAAATCCGATGCCCAGCGGGAGCGGTCAGGGAATGTGACTATGACATAGAGATTATAATTGTCCTCTTCCTCAGTCCCACTTTCCGGAGACAGCTGTATATGTCTTGTTCTACTGATCATAATTATAAGTCCCCTTTCTTAACAAAAACGGCTACCGTCTTTTTAAAAGACGGTAGCCGCTGCTTTAAATATGTCCTAGATTTTAATCATCCGAGGCTATAACTTCATCTCATTACTCGATTCCGCAGAATTACGATAAAAGAACCAGCACTCATTCAGCAGCTTGATCTGACGGCGGTCTTTTTTGTAATAAGCTTTCATTAGCTGATGGCAGAGCCACTGTGGCAAGCGAATCCCTCCTCTAACAACTTACGTAAGTTAGAATATGGAGAAATAAGCCTAAAGGTGCGGATTACAGTAGGCTTTCTGCTTCCTCTTCGTACCACTGCTCCAATTGAGCCTGTAGTGCTCGTATCTCAGTAAGCAGGGAGATCAGTGGGTAGTTCTTCTGCTCTTGAACAGAGGCGAAGGCTTGTTCCAATCTATTGATATAATCCAGACCGGACTCCAGGGAGTAATCCTCACGTAACAGATCCAGCGAATCGCACTCGGCGATGGCTAAGGGCAGATCCGGAACATTATCGGCTGTCAGCTTGTCGATTTCTTTGTTCAGGCGTAAATTGAGCGCACTTAGTTGGTACGCATATTCCTCAGGCATTTCCACGAATTGTAGTTCTTGATTTTGCTGCAAAATTACATACCGCATTTTCGGCATTGTTCATTCTCCCTCCGTACTTGTCTTCCTTCTTGACAGTTTAGCCTATGCACAAGTTACAATTCAAGTAGAGATCTTATTTCCCGTGGAAAGGACTTGTGATAGAACGCTATGGAAACTATGAGCAACGAAGAGCTGCAGCTGTGGATTGAGCAGGTATCACGGGACAGCTTTGGCGTGCCGTTTAGGCATAAGGCCAGCTTTAACAGCCGGTTGTCCTCAACGGGCGGCCGATATTTTACCAAAAGCCATAATATAGAGATTAATCCCCATCAGCTTACCATGTTTGGCAGAGAAGAGACGGAGCGGATTATAAAGCATGAGCTATGCCATTATCATTTGCATTTGGCTAAGCGAGGGTATATGCATCGTGACGCTGATTTCAAAAGCCTGCTGGCGCAAGTCGGCGGAAGCCGCTACTGTCAGACACTGCCGGGTGCAAAAGCTCGGAAGTCGCTGCCCTATCGATATAAGCTTGTATGCAGTGCCTGTGCCATGGAGTATCCGCGTAAGCGAAAAGTAGACCCTAAGCGTTATCGCTGTGGTAAATGTTCGGGCAAGTTGAAGTTATTTATTTTATAACCAAACCTAATAATCCGACAAAAGAAACAGCTTGCTGAGGCGAAATGATACATCCTTCTAAATCTTTGATATCCACGATCAAGCCACTGAACTCGCAGTCACTAAGGTCGATCCCATTAAGCTTTGATCCTGACAATGTGGCTTGATCCATATTACACTCGCTGAAGCTGATTTTTTGGAAATTTGACTGATAGTAGTCGGAACTCATTAATGAGCTGTTCTCAAAAGCAACCTGCTTCAGATTAGCGAATCGAAACGTAGCAAAATCCCCGATACAATCTACTACCCGAACATTCTGGAATCTGCCTCTTGTAAAGTCTGTGCCGATGAGCTTGCAGTTTCTAAATTCAGTTCGATGAATAATGCCATTCGTAAAATCCACATTGGATAGATCACAGTGATCAAATATCACGTCCATAAGCTCGATCCCAGTTAGGGAGCACTCCGTAATCGTTACATTTTTAAAAATCACGCGATCGAAGCTGACCTTATTAGCCTCTTGATTATCAATAACCGTATCGCTGATGCTGCAACAGCTGAATTCGTCTTTAGTTTGCAGTGAATATATTTGCTCAGGAAGAAGAGAGTCTGGATCTGCTATTTTTGGCGAATCAATTTTGAAATTCATATGTACCTCCGTTTGTTTACTCCTTGCGGGTAGCTAAAACTAACTATCATCGCGTTAAACCGATTTGTCAATCTTCATGAAGGTTGTAGGGATTGGATATCCGTACAAATACACCTTTTTCTGGATAAAATCGCACATCGTTTTGTAAGCGTTACCAAACTAATATGAAAAGGAAGTCCATATTAATTAGAGGGGGCACATGTATGAAACGAATCAGGTCCGCAA
The DNA here is from genome assembly GCF_038002725.1 of Paenibacillus sp. FSL H7-0323. Taxonomy (NCBI): domain Bacteria; kingdom Bacillati; phylum Bacillota; class Bacilli; order Caryophanales; family Paenibacillaceae; genus Paenibacillus; species Paenibacillus sp. FSL H7-0323. The sequence goes on from NZ_JBBODB010000001.1 coordinate 6,214,673, forward strand.
TGGCGGGTCTGCTCGCGCTGCTGCTGATTTTTTCAAGCTTGCCTGTAATGGGAACCGGTAGTGGTTCCGTGGGAGCAGAAGGGGTTGGAGGAACAGGCGCTGAGCAAATTCCATCAGGTACGGTACTCATCAAGAATAAGTGGAAAAACAACTTTTTATATGAGACATCCGCAGGAATCGTGCGTTATGGCATGACCAATCCAGCCGATGCTTCAGCGCATTGGACGGTTGAGACGGTGAACGGGCTGTCACGAATCAAGAATGTGAAGACAGGCCATTACATTACAATGGCTGGTAACAACGGCAAAGAGGATTCACTTAAGGCGGCAGAACACCAAGGTTCAGGAAGTGTTGCGGATCAGTGGCTAATTGATACTTCCAATCGCAATGGATACATGATCATCCGAAGTGCGACTGTGCCAGAGGGGAAGTTGGTTATCCACGAGGAGAATCAGCTTGGTTATGCGCAAGTAAGCTCGGATATCAATGTTACGTTTGAGAGTCCGCAGTGGGCTTTTATAGATCTAAATGCAGCACCTGTACGGCTAGAGAGTCGTCTCCGCCCCGGTCAGGTAATGTATGAAAGTGAAGGGAATGTTCTTTACGGTAAACAGCCTGTCAGCAATGAAGCGGCCCAGTGGTATCTTGAATCAGGGACGGATGACGGAACAGTAATGATTCGCAACCGTGCGACAGGTCATTATATTAAGCAAAATGAAGTGACCTGGGCTGGGGTTTTTTCGCAGGAAGTCGATATGGATCACGTGAAGCTAAGTGAATGGGTCCAAGAGCATGCACCAGGCCCTGATGGGACGGGCTTCATTACCCTTCGTAACAGTGGTTTAACTGAAGAGGGGAGTCCATTATGGCTAAATCCACAATTCAGCGATGACAATAATGTGCGATCTAACAGCTGGCCGGGTTCAGCCTCTAATCCAAGCGCGCAGTGGAGAATCGTGCCTATTTCCGAATTACAGCCTGTACGACTGGCAACTTACACGGATGCACAAGTGGCTACAGATTTCTTATATGAATCCGCAAACGGCGAGCTTAAGCATGGAATTATTGCGCCAGATGCCGCTAACACCTCTGACTATCTATGGTATATAGAAGATTATGACGGCAATAAGCGTATTCGTAATGCGGCAACCGATCATTATGTTTCTTATAGTGAAGGTACTGCCAAGGCCTTGCAGATTAGCGGAAGTCAGCCGTCGGATCAATGGATTTTTAATGATTCCGATGATTATGATGATTACCAGACGCTTCAGAATCTCGAAAGCACAGGCATTTATTTGTCTACATTGGGTGGAGAACATGCGGGTGCGATTGGGGATGCGACTTCTTTGAGCGCTCAGTGGCAGCTTTTAGATCCTAACACACCGACTGACGGCACCGTGCCCTATTACCGGATTCAGAATGGCTGGAAGTCATTTTATTGGTATGAGAGTGTTGATGGTCTTTTAAAATATGGAAATATGCAGAAGGACGGCTCCGATCAGTGGCTCGTGGAGAAATATAACGGCCGCAAGCTGTTCAAAAACAAGAAAACAGGCCATTACATGAACACGATGAATATGCCAAATGGCCACCTTCAGGTCACAGAGCTTCCAGACAGAAATCATGTGGAACGAGAATACATCTGGACAGGCAAAAATGTTGGGAACAACACCTACGTAATCAGTAGCGTTCTCGACAAGGAACCTAATAAAATCCCAGAGAAGTATATTTCACTTCAAAACCTCACTAAATATGCTGAGTACGGAGTGATCAATCCAGGTTGGGGCAGTCCGCAGTGGAGATTTGTTCCGGTCACCGAGAAAAAACAAGATTTGTTCCGTTTTCAGCTAGATGCTGTAAATGGAGAAGATCAATATCTTAAGGATGGTCCTTTGCTGACTTCTTCAGCCGCACTAGAGGAATTGCCAGAATCCAAGACGGTTACTGAAGCTGTCTATGCTGACCAGGACTCTGCACACTCTAACCAAAATCTTGCACCTCTAGCAGCTGCCAACGAGGATGTAACAGTAGGCCAGGCTACTTATGGTCCACTTGATTTGAATGACGATTCCTTTGTCTGGCAGCTGCAAGAAATAGCGGGCAGCAATGGATCGGTGAAGATAAAAAATAAAGGCACTGGACGTTATCTCTCCCTTGAGCATATAGGTGGGGCTGTAGATGAGATTGATCCTAAAGTTAGCGTTCAAACTTTGCAAACAGTGTACGATGTATGGGCCAGCATTAAGTGGAAGGTTGATATGCAACCGTCCGGTGTGACTACCATTATGAGCTCATGGGCTGGTCACTATATCTATGGTGCGCCGGATGATAACGGCAACCCAATTCTCCGAATCAGTAAAGCTGCAGATACAGCGGAAAAAAGCAGTGCACATTTTACTGCTGAAGCGGTTGAAGCGATTGCTCCGCCACTGCCTGATTACCCTGTAAGATTCAAGAATGCAAGCAGCGGAGAGTATTTATACGAAAATGAGCGTGGGGTTGTTCTGTATGGGCAGCCGTCAGCAGACAATGGATTTTCGCACTGGAATGTAACTGTACAGGAGGGTAAACAGACGATCACCAACCGGGCAACAGGTCATTTTTTAACGCTGAATGGTGATTATTCATATTTGGAGAGCAGTAGTACAGATCCTGCTGTAGACGGAGCATCCGCCTGGGAAGTAAGCTTGGCTTCCGATTATACACATTACACCATTCGTAGTCTCTTTGGAGAATACGACGATGAATTAATAAACATTGCCAATAAGACAGGATATGCTGAACGTGCGCTTTTGCTAGAAAGTGAGGGTACGGCACTATGGACACTTGAGGCGGCTCCACAGGAGTTTACTACTCCATCTGGAGAACTGCGCAATAACAATACAACTACTCCAGTTCAAAATGATACCAACATCATAACCATTGTACCGAAAGGCATGGCTGGTAAAGTATTGGCCGAAAAAGAGGGGGCTGTCCTATATGCAGATGCTTCCGATATGGCGGCTCAATCCCAGTGGCTGGTCCAGGAGATAAACGGACGCAAACGGATTATGAATGTTCAGACACAACATTATCTTTCGCTCAATGAATCGGGCCAAGTGGTCTTGTTAGCTGCTGGAGATACAGAAAGATCCCAATGGAAGCTGGAAGAGAAGTTAGGTTATGCTCTTCTGCTAAGTGCGAACGGAACAGGTCTTCTTTCTCACAGCACATCGGCTGTTCAGCTTGGTTCTGCTGCAAATGGAACTGATAGTGAGCTCTGGAGCTTCTTACCTATCCCTGCTGATGCAATTTATGCAGGAGGAGAAGCATTCAAAGGGGAACGTGTTATACGGTTTGCAGTCAACGCCCAGCAGGCTGGGGAATACGATGCTGTTATTCGATACAAAAATACCGCTGCTGCCGCAACGGATCTGGCACTAGAGGTGAATGGATTACACGAAGGGGGCAAGGTTAGTCTTGGCAAGTCTGCCTCTTGGAAGACTGTAGTGGTAAAACTGCAGCTTCGTGCAGGCATCAACACGGTTTCTCTAAGCAGTGACAACGTGGATTGGAGTAAAGTAACCCTTGATAGCCTGACCGTAAAAAACAGCGTAAACAAAACATACCGTGGAGCAACGGTTCCATATATCAGCTATGAAGCTGAGGATGCGGCAACAAACGGAACGTTGATTGGTTCGTCGCGGAAATATCTCAGCATGGCTTCCGAGGCTTCTGGACGACAAGCGGTGGCCTTAAAGAATACGGGAGATTATCTAGAGTTCAAGCTTGCAGAATCAGCTAACTCCATCGTTCTTCGATATTCTATTCCTGATAGTCCAGATGGGGCTGGTGCGGAAGAAACCTTGACTCTATATGTGGATGGAATTAAGAAGCAGCTTAAGCTGACATCCAAATATGCTTGGGAATATGGCAGCTACCCATGGTCAAATGACCCTCGCCAAGGCAGTGGACACCGCTTCTTTGACGAAATCCATGCTCTGATCGGCGATGCTCCTGCCGGAGCAACTATTCGCTTAGAGAAGGGAACAGGAGACAACGCAGCTTCTTACGTCATTGACCTGGTGGATATGGAGCAGGTTGCCCCTGAGTTGGCTCGCCCGGACGGATTTATTTCCGTAACGGATTTTGGAGCGGCAGCGAATGATGAGGGAGATGATACCGCAGCCTTCAAGGCAGCCCTTGCCGAAGCGAATGCGACAGGTAAAGGTGTGTGGTTCCCGGCGGGTACCTTTAATGTCGGTGAGGGTCTGCTGGATCTGGATACCGCTGAAATACGTGGTGCCGGCATGTGGTATACGGTTCTGAATGGAGCTAAGTTTTATGGTCACGGCGGTAAGGTTGGTGTTTACGATCTGATGATAGAAGGCGGCATTAACGAACGGGATGATGAAGCGATCACCAACGCTTTTCATGGTGCTTTTGGCCAAGGTTCGATTATACAGAACGTTTGGATAGAACATACCAAAGCAGGCTTGTGGTTAACTCAGCCGATGGGTGAAAAGGCGCGTACGAATGGTCTGTACATGGCAGGTCTGCGGATCCGCAATCTTATGGCAGACGGAATTAACTTTGCCGTAGGGACTGGCAACAGCATGATGGAACAAAGTGACATCCGCTATCCAGGGGATGATGGAATCGCAATGTGGTCGTTTACTGACGGCAAGTTGACGGATGTGAATGGTACGGAACGTACACCGAGCTACAACAACACGGCACGTTTTAATACGGTATCCTTGCCTTGGTTAGCGGATAACATTGTAGTCTTTGGGGGGAAAGATAACAAAGTCCAGGACAACGTGGTAAAAGACACTGTGACTAATGGAGCCGGGATTGCAGTGTCCACCCGTTTCACCGCCGAGCCATTCCAAGGAACAACGATTGTGGAGCGAAATACCTTGCTTAGAACTGGCAGCTACGATTCCGGTTACGGCGTGAATCTGGGTGCGTTATGGCTTTATGCTGGTGAGAGTGATCTGAAAGGAAAAGTACTCATTCGCAACAATACGGCACTGGACAGCACTTATTCGGGGTTGATTGCTCAAGGTGATCTAGAGGGAGATACTCTCACTTCCATTGATGGAGTTGTGCTGACGAATAATGTATTGGATGGCGCAGGTACAAGCGGTATAGAAGTTACGAAAAATCTGAAAGGGAGTCTGTTGGTCGACAACATGATTATTCGTGGTGAACGGATGAACCTACTGACCAATGCCTCTCCTGACTTAAGCATTAAAGAACAAAATCAAGGAATAGCCTCAGCCATTAAACCGTTCTCTATCAAACTAGCAGATGGACAGAGCGGGCCTGTGATATTAGAGCAGGGTAAGTCAGCTACGCTTAAGGTACTAGATAAAGAAGGCAGAGATCTTACCGCACAAGCTACTCTAAATATTATGAGCAGTGAGATTGCTACATTTACCAACGACAGTCTTAATGGAATTCAAGCGGGAATCACAGACTTCACGGTAACTGTGGGCAACGAGAAGAGGGGATATACAATTGAGGTGCTATCACCTGGCGGGACAGATCCTGTAGACCCGATCGATCCTGTGGACCCAACAAGTACTCCTAGTCCGACGAGTACTCCAGAACCAACAAGTACTCCTGGTCCAACAGACCCTACAGGGTCAGTGAACCCTGTTCAACCCGGCATACCGACGGCTACACCAGCACCTACGCCAGCAGCTAATCATGATGCGCAGCTAAAAGCTAAGGCGACTGCAGGGCAGGCTGTTATCGAGATATCAGCTAACGGTGACGGCACAGCCCGGTTTAGTGCAGATGCTTTACGTAAGGCGGCGGCACTTAGCCCCAAAGCTGTGCTTGTTATTGAAAGTGGAGGGATGAGCTACCGCTTCCCGTTAGAGCTTGTGGAGAGTGTGCTCAAAGCCGCACAAATGCCGGCAGGCACACTGGAGTTCAATGTAAATTCGCTAAGCGGAAAAGGATTGGAACAACTGCTTGTCAAAGCTAAGCAGCAAGGCTTTACTGTGCAAGGAACACCGGCTAATTTCACTCTAAAGGTAACGGATGGAAAAACCTCTGTAGCAGCAAGCGGGTTCGGTACCACTTATGTAGATCGTACATTTATGCTTAAGGAGGCGCTGGATGCGAAGACAGGTGTAGTCCTTATTTACGATGAACAGACGGGTTCCTTCCGTTATGTACCTGCATTGTATGAGCCCGTTAATGGGATGACCAAGGTTACGGTTAAGAGCAGTATTGCGAGCGGTGTATTTGTCGCTGCGCTGCACCCTGTGACTTTTGGGGATATTGCTACACATTGGGCGAGAAATGAGATTGAGGGACTTGCCAGCCGACTGATCTTGACCGGACAATCCACAGATACCTTTGCACCTCAGAAATCTGTCAGTCGTGCCGAGTTCGCAGCTATGCTGATTCGATCGTTAGGTCTTGTAGCTGCGAACACGACGAAGACCTTCAGTGATGTGTCCGATTTATCTTGGTATGCAGCGGACGCCAGAGCTGCTGCAGCCTTAGGACTGGTTCAAGGCTATGAGGATGGAACCTTCCGTCCGAACGCCCCTATTACACGGGAGCAAATGGCTGTTATGGCAGCCAGAGCAATGAAGCTGCTGAATCTAAAAGCTGAAGGATCTAGAGCAATCGTTGCTACAGATGTTTTCACAGACGCTTCAACTATTTCCTCATGGGCTAAAGAAGCAGTGTCTGACCTGGCTGCAAAAGGCATTATGAAAGGTCAACCATCAGGCAGCTTTGTACCTAGCAGTGATACTAGCCGTGCAGAAGCCGCCGTAATTCTTGTACGGTTGCTTAGAGCAGCTGAATTATTGAATTAGCTACCGCGGTAGAAGCTACAATATGGCATAAGTAAAAAGACAGCAGAGCAGCGATCCTCCGGTTATTGGAGAATCGCTGCTCTGCGTTTTTGACGATGGCTGGCCTGCTATAAAAGCTTATGGGCAAGCGAAAGCTCATTGACTTTGAGTAACCCAATCACTTGCATAAACACCAACACCAACATCGCCGAGCTATCATTGGCTGAGGCTTACGGACCCCAATGACGCTATTGGCAAGTTTTTAGCCTTTTGGGCAGGGTTTCGGACTCAAGTGACGCTATTCGTTCGAAAGAGGCTCATATTTGGTGTTTTTCGTGCCAATAGAGGCAATGGGGTCCGATAGTATGCCAAATATGCGATTATGCTGAGTATAAGGTCAACTGGGTCCGATAGTAGCTTCATATCCGATTCCGATGCAGCCTTACTTCAGTTTTCCCATCGATAGATTGACTCTGTAATTTCCGAACTTCAGCAGTTCGTCGAGAAAACTATTCAACTCCTCTTGGCTTCCGGTACGAACACGTATCCAGTAGCAGCCTTCTCCGCTGACCCTATGTATTTCTTTTACACTATCATGCTGCTTTGCGAATGTCTGAAAGGCTGGGTGAACCGTATTCGAACCCAAAAAAACAGTAATAAAGGCATGAATAGTCTCCCCAACCTTATCCGGATTCCAGCGTACCGTGTAGCCTTCAATCACTCCGGTGTCCTGCATTTTGCGAATACGTGCGCCCACAGCCTGACCGGTCATATGCACTTGCTGCCCAATATCTTTGTGACTGATCGTGGAATCTTCAATTAGAAGCTGCAGGATGCGAAAATCCACATCATCTATAAAATAAGAACTCATTATTATCTAAAATCCTTTCTGCGTGAAAGTAGAACGAGCCAATCTTTTTCCAATCTCAATGTATTCTGTTTCAAGGTCCAACTATAATTAATTGTAGCAGAAGATATCTGAAAGAAAGAAGGGCTTCCGATGAAAATACAGCATATCCGCAATGCGACCCTATGGCTAGAGTATGGTGGCAGTACATTTTTAATTGATCCTATGTTGAGTGAACAGGGTGCTAATCCACCTATTTTTAATACTGACAATGATCGCCGCAATCCGCTCGTTCCTTTGCCGGGAGCCGTAGAACAATGGCTGAGTCCTAATGCAATTCTTGTCACACATCTTCATCAGGATCATTGGGATGCTGCTGCCATTTCTTTGTTGCCGCATGATCTACCACTATTATGTCAGGAAGGAGATGGAGATAAATTAGCGAAGCAGGGGTTTGAGCATACCACGGAAATTAGCGGTTCTCTGACGTTTAATGGAATAACTATAACACGTACTGATGGACGGCATGGCACTGGAGTGACTGGTAAACTTATGGGTAAGGTATCCGGGTTTGTGTTTCAGGCGGAAGGCGAACCTGTTCTATATGTGGCTGGGGATACGATTTGGTGTGATAAGGTGAAAATGGCATTGGATGCTTTTAAACCTGAGGTGACCGTTGTGAATGCTGGTGGTGCGCAGTTTTTAAGCGGATGCCATATTACAATGAATGAGCAGGATGTCGTAGACTTATGTGAATATGCTCCTTCTACTAAAGTGATTGCTGTGCACATGGACGCCATTAACCATTGTTTGGTTACCCGAGATAAGCTAAAAGCTCATTTAGAGAAGGAATCGTTGGGGGATCGGGTACAGCTTCCGCAGGATGGAGAATGGTGTAATCTATAGACGGAGAGGGATGGAAATCTCTTTAAAAAATCTAGCAAGCGGCCGAATAATAGCATAAATTTGAAAACGATCACAAAAATTATTTTGCCCGCTTGACTAGACCTTGAAATCATGATAAATTAATTCATGTTCACTTGTAATGTTCCCTGATAGCTCAGTTGGTAGAGCACTCGACTGTTAATCGAGTTGTCACAGGTTCGAGTCCTGTTCGGGGAGCCATTTTCATGGAGAGATACCCAAGTGGCTATAAGGGGACCCTCTGCTAAGGGGTTAGACTGCGTAAGCGGTGCGTGGGTTCGAATCCCACTCTCTCCGTTCTGAATTACATAAGAAGAGCTTCCATTCTGGGAGCTCTTTTTTTGTTGTGTAAATTTATTTTTCGGTTGCTATATGCGATTCTGAGAACGGTGAATTCAATATTTTGGAAGGGGAATGGAGTGGAGGGATCGAATGTTTATTTGATAAGTGTGAAGATTTTAAAGGAGGAGCATGAAAACTATAAATCAAATACAAACAAAACCGTCAAGCCGATATGATAGTTTTGATCCGGATCAAGAGGGAAATAAAAATACTATTTTTGCCGACATAATAATTGATGATAGGTCTCTTTACCAAATGTTAAAAAAATATGATAGGGTTCCTTCGCTCGGGTGGGGTAGTGAAGAGCATCAAAGGAAAATGATTAATTATTTTTTGTTAAACGAAATGCATGAATATTTGTACTACAGGTACCCAATATTAGTCTGTCCCTGGTGTGGCGATGAAGAATGTGGCTTTATATCCGTATTTATTGAGAGAGAAGAGGATCTTATTATATGGAGAGATTTCAAATTAGAATCCGGTAATAAGACTATTGATATAGGCCCTTTTTGCTTTAAATGGGATGAATACGAAAAAGTTATTAAAGAGACATTTGGAACTGCGGGGATTCAATAAAGTAAACCTGAAAACCCATGGAAGAGATGTGCTCAAATAATTTATATGGGAAAGATCTATGAGTGAATCCAATAACTACATGATCAAAGGAGTGGAATCAACATGGAACTGTTTAAGCAGATCCCCTTGTACAGATTTTTGGCATTATGCAATGAAAGTGGTATGGAAAAAAACATATTAGACTGCGGGGCGGGAGGGGATTCACCTCCACTAAGTTTGTTTGCAAACTATGGATACAGTACATACGGTATTGAGATGAATGACGAACAAATTAAAAGAGCTAGTCAGTTCGCAACTGAAAGAGGACAGAATCTAAATATACAACAAGGCGACATGAGACAGTTGGCACTAAGTGATGAGTCGATGAGTTTTGTGTATTCATATAACTCTATTTTTCATATGAGAAAACAAGATGTGAAAAAAGCGATAAATGAAATGAAACGCGTTCTAAAACCTAATGGATTATTATTTGTAAATTTTTTAACTCTAAAGGATTTTAGAGTCGGCGATGGAGTTGATTTGGGGGATAATCAGTTTGAACAAATAGAAGACGATGAATTCGTAATACACTCTTATTATGATTATCATGAGGCGGATTCTATGTTTGATGATTTGCAGTTAATATACAAAGAAGATCGAGTACTGGAAAGAAAGTTTGAAGGCGAATGGATACGACAAGGATTTATCGATTACATATATAGAAAATAGCTGGATGCTGAAGAACATATTAGTAGCTCCGAAAAAGCTAGATAGCTGCGAACAATACGTTCACGCCGTGGACCACGAGGTGTTGGTTCGATAAAGGTAAAGGTTTGAAGAAGAGTTAGCTAGGTGGACAACCCCGCGAGTCTAATGCTAGCGACTGTTTCCTAGGTAATAAGTCGGAAATAAATAAGGTTATTTTTATATGTTTCGATGAAGCGAACTATGAACTATATAGGAATGAATTAAAGAGATTTTGTTAGAATTTTGATGTTTACCAGAAAAGGAGATGTGCCAATGAATAACAGATCAGATTTGCTAAATCAGTTTAAGGAATGGAATGGATTTGTTCTAGAAATTATTGATTTAGATTGGAAAACACCCATCGCTGAAGGAAAATGGACCATTCATGATGTTGTTAGTCATATTTTGTTATGGGATAAATACTTCTATGAATCGACGATCGAACCGATAGCATACGATAAAGCGATAACACTTCAACTTATTGATTTCGATCAATTCAATAATGATGCTGTTACATATGGTAAAACAAAAACCAAAGACGAATTAATAGAATTGACTGTGAAGTATCGTAACTTAATATTAGATTGTATAAGTAGTCTTGAGGAGGGAAAATACTCAGGCAAATATGTGGACGGAAGGTTTTCCTTTGAGTCCTATTTAAAGGATTTTATATCGCATGACCTACATCATATGATGCAGATTAAAGAATTAAACAAGAAAATGATGAGTAATTGACTCGTGACGGAAGTGCAAAGAATGGAACTGACCACCCTAATTAGCTTTCTCTCACTCGAATTATTGTGTGGGACAGAGCTTTTTTTTGCGCAAAAATAGAGATACAACTTGACCAGTAACTCATAATAAACTCGAAAAACACATATCCAAAGAGACAAATGTTATATTATTTATCATTAAATGCAATCTGTAGGTAAAATCAAAGACTCCCCCTCTGAAAATCAAACTTTAAAAATCTCCATAATTCTTCTGTTTTCTTCTCTTTACCCACTTTCTATCTTTATACATCCCAAAGGTTTAACTCGAAATGTTATGTAATATAACATAAAATATTGAATATTATAGTAAAAACCTCAAATTTTACTGACGCATGTATAGTACTGTGTTAATATAAGTGACATAAAACGATGAAAATGAATGTAAGCTAAAGAAAGGTGTTTTTAAAAATAAATATGGGGATTGGGGGACGGCGATGGAGTATTTCATTCAACAGTTAATTAACGGGATTTCTGTAGGGAGCATCTATGCTCTGATCGCACTAGGGTACACCATGGTTTACGGGATTATTAAATTGATCAATTTCGCCCATGGAGATGTGTTTATGGTTGGGTCGTTTATTGGATTGTTCAGTGCCAGGTACTTGGCTTCAGCAGGGCTTCCTCCGATACTGGTCTTACTTATCTCATTGGTGATTTCTATGACAATCAGTGCGTTGCTGGGGATGTCAATCGAACGGCTAGCATACAAACCTCTACGAAAAGCTTCACGAATCGCTGTGTTGATTACTGCAATTGGCGTTTCTTTTTTGCTGGAATACAGCGGTGTGTTTGTGCTTGGTCCTCAGGCTAAAGGATTTCCGGAGATTCTTAATAAGCAGCAATACAACTTGTTTGGTTCCTCGATTCAGGTGGACTCCAATCAAATCATGATCTTGGGGACGACGGTTATTTTGATGATCATCCTTCAGTATATTGTGCACCGAACAAAGATTGGTAAAGCGATGCGGGCCGTTTCTTTTGATATGGAAGCAGCACGGTTGATGGGGATTAATGTAGATCGGACCATTTCAGCCACCTTCGCTATAGGATCTGCACTTGCGGCAGCAGCAGGCGTTATTTTCGGAATGACTTATAATTCAGTGGATCCGATGATGGGGGTGCTTCCGGGTCTTAAAGCTTTTGTGGCTGCCGTTCTAGGTGGCATTGGCAGTATTCCTGGTGCTCTGGTAGGGGGAATTCTGCTGGGCACAGTTGAGACAGAGGTTTCTTCTCTGGGATACTCTTCATGGCGTGATGGTGTGGCATTTGCTGTACTCATCCTAATCCTTATCTTTAAACCATCCGGGCTATTTGGTAAAAATGTCCGCGAGAAAGTGTAGGGAGATGCCTATGAAGAAGATAAACAAGTCATTTTGGATAGGCATTGTATTTTCTGTCATGCTATATATCGTCATTCAAGTTCTTCTAACAACGGGAATATTTGATGATGTCATGGAGTCTACGCTAATTCTAATTTGTATAAATGTCATGCTGGCGGTGTCTTTGAATCTGATTAATGGGATAACGGGGCAATTCTCAATCGGGCATGCTGGATTTATGTCTATTGGTGCTTATGTTTCTTCCATTTTAACTTTAAACTTTGAGATGCCATTCGTGCTGGCGCTAGTGATCTCTGGACTGGTTGCTGCATTTTTCGGTGTACTTATCGGGATTCCGACCTTGCGGCTGAATGGAGACTATCTGGCGATTGCTACGCTGGGATTTGGTGAGATTATCCGGATTGTCCTGCTCAATACAGAATATGTGGGCGGAGCTTCAGGTCTTAGCGGCATCCCCAATCAAACGACTTGGACGATTATGTTTCTGTTCACACTGGTCACGATTGTTGTGATCAATAACTTTATACGTTCCACTCACGGCCGGGCTTGTATAGCGATTCGGGAGAATGAAATTGCTGCTGAAGCGATGGGGATTAATACAACTTTGTACAAAGTCATTGCTTTTTCACTTGGAGCATTATTTGCGGGAATAGCGGGTGGTCTCTCTGCTCATAAGTTCTACGTCATCAATCCTGGCAGCTTTAATTTTCTGAAATCATTCGAAATTCTAGTCATGGTAGTGTTAGGTGGGCTAGGAAGTACAAGCGGGGCCATCGTGGGTGCGATTGTACTGACGGTGCTCTTCACGGTGCTTCAGGAATATCCGGAGCTGCGGATGATTATTTACTCGGCGATTCTAATTCTGATGATGATTTTTCGGCCTAAAGGGCTGCTTGGCAGCACGGGTTTTTCTTTCTTGAAATGGTCTAAAAAGGAGGTCAAGCCAAGTGACAGCATCAACAGTGGAAGTGCTTCTTGATGTTCAACAAGCAAGTCGTGCATTTGGCGGGCTTAAGGCGCTTAACGAGGTATCTCTCCATATTAATAAAGGCGAGTTGATTGGGCTCATCGGACCTAATGGCGCGGGAAAAACAACCCTTTTTAACTTGCTGACAGGTGTATACCCGCCTTCCAGTGGCGATATTATCCTCAGCAATCAGGCAGTAGGCGGGATGAAGCCTTATCGGATTAACCGAAAAGGGGCAGCGCGGACATTTCAGAATATCCGTCTATTTACTTCTATGACGGTGCTGGATAACGTTAAGATCGCATTTCACCAGCATGCCAGACATTCAATGTTCACTTCCATGCTCCGTCTGCCTAAGCATTTTGTAGAAGAAAACGAAATTACGCAAAAGGCTATGGATATTCTCAAAATATTTAATCTTGCCGATCAATGTGCTGAATGTGCCGGGAATCTTAGCTATGGAAATCAAAGGCGTTTGGAAATTGCTCGCGCGCTTGCAGCAGGACCTAAGCTTTTGCTATTGGATGAACCAGCCGCAGGGATGAACCCGAATGAAACTCGGGATCTAATGAATCTTATTGCCTGGATCCGTGAAGAGTTTGAGTTGACGATCCTGCTTATCGAGCACGATATGTCCCTGGTTATGGGGGTGTGTGACCGGATTTATGTGCTGGACCGCGGAATGTTGATTGCTGAAGGTACGCCCGTTGAAATACGGAATCATCCCAAAGTGATAGAAGCCTATTTGGGACAGGAGGCGTAGTGGACCATGCTTAGCGTACAGGGGATCAATGTATATTATGGGGCTATTCATGCCTTGAAGGATTTAAGTATGAATGTAAAAGAAGGCGAGATTGTAACTCTAATCGGCGCAAATGGAGCAGGCAAGTCCACGTTGCTTAAGACGCTTTCGGGACTGCTGAAACCCAAAACAGGCAGTATAGATTTCATGGATAAATCTATTACGAATCAGAGTGTTCAGTCCATCGTAAAACAGGGGCTTATTCATTGTCCGGAAGGCAGGCGTGTATTTGCTAATATGTTTGTGGAAGAAAATCTGGAGCTAGGAGCTTTTTTACAGGATTCAGGCAGCTTAGCTGCTGATTTTGCCAAGGTTTACTCCACCTTCCCGCGTCTTTTAGAAAGAAAAAAACAGCTTGCCGGCACATTATCCGGCGGGGAGCAGCAGATGCTTGCTATGGGGCGCGCGATGATGGGGCATCCCAAGCTTTTATTATTAGATGAACCCTCGATGGGGCTTGCTCCATTGCTCGTTCAGGATATTTTTCGGATCATCCAGGAAGTAAATGCCTCTGGAACAACAGTACTTCTTGTAGAACAAAATGCCCATCAGGCGCTAAAAATTGCTCATCGGGCTTACGTTCTTGAGACGGGCAGAGTGGTGCTTGAGGGAGATGCCAAGGAATTGGCAGATTCGGAAGAGATCAGAATGGCTTATCTGGGACATTAATTCATCGGCTAGTTCACAACAGCATCACAGAAAGAACCTATAAAATATTTATTTTGGGAGGCTGGAAGAGGATGAAGAAAATCGGGGCCATATTGCTGACTGCGTTACTGGCTGGTGGATTGCTGGCAGGCTGTGGGAACAAGACAGACAACACTACTGCTGAAGGTGGGAATGCTGGTGGAGGGACCATCAAGATTGGAGCAGACCTTGAGCTTACAGGCGGCCAGGCTTCCTTCGGTGATTCTGCACTCAAAGGGGCAAAGCTGGCGGTAAAAGAAATTAATGACGCAGGTGGAATACTCGGCAAAAAACTTGAGCTGATTGAAGCGGATAATGCTTCCAAGTCGGAAGAGGCGACACGCGCAGCGCAAAAGCTAATTACTACCAATAAAGTTGTAGCTATTATAGGTGCAACTACATCTACGAATACACTCGGGATTGTTCCCGTTGCTCAAGAAAAAGGCATCCCGCTGGTTAGCTCCTCAGCCACCAATCCCAAAGTAACAGTTGATGAACGTACTGGAGATTTGAACGAATGGGTATTCCGGGCCTCTTTTATTGATCCTTTCCAAGGTGAAGTAATGGCTAACTTTGCTAAGGATACACTTAAAGCAAAGACGGCTGTTATTTATACGGATGCTTCAAGCGATTATTCCAAAGGGCTGCAGACCTTCTTTAAAGCAACGTTTACTAAGAACGGTGGCTCAATCTTAAGCGAAGAATCCTATCAACAAAAAGATTCTGATTTTAAAGCCGTATTAACACGTATTAAAGAAGCTAATCCCGATGTTATTTATCTTCCAGGCTATTATGAGGAGGTCGGCAAAATCGTAAAGCAAGCTCGCGAAATGGGGATCACCGTTCCGTTTATGGGCGGGGATGGCTGGGATTCACCTCAGCTGGCTGAGATTGCCGGAGCGGATGCCCTAAACAATACGTTTATGTCCAATCACTATTCACCTGAAGATAGCTCGCCAGAAGTAAAATCGTTCGTAGATGCCTTCAAGGCTGCTAACGGTGATCTTGTTCCAGATGGGATGGCTGCGCTTGGATATGATGCTGTGAAACTAGTGGCAGACGCGATTACACGTGCGGATTCCACAGAACCTGAGAAGCTGAAGGATGCACTGGCGGGGACAAAGGATTTACAACTGGCCACGGGTAAAATCACAATGAATGAAACGCATGACCCGGTAAAAGCAGCTGTGGTGCTAAAGTTTGTAGATGGGGTACAAACCTTTGAGGCAAAAGTAAACCCATAAGCGTTGTGATTAGAGGCGCGTACCTTTATTGGTGCGCGTTTCTTTTAGTTTAAACTTTTTTTTAAAAAAGGCTTGTCAAAATTCTTATGGTTTGATATACTCATTTTTGTTGTGACAAGAAAATAACTTGTAAAGCATGGCCCGTTGGTCAAGGGGTTAAGACACCTCCCTTTCACGGAGGTAACATGGGTTCGAATCCCATACGGGTCATATTATGCGGTAGTGGTGGAATGGCAGACACGCTATCTTGAGGGGGTAGTGGGTGTATACCCGTGGAGGTTCGAGTCCTCTCTACCGCATACAAATAAAAAGTAAGAAACCCTTTGTTCGCAGAGGATTTCTTACTTTTTTTTATAAGATTAGAAGTGAAATTCAGTGACGTCAGGTCATCTCTTAAAAGCCCCAGCATACTGGGGATAGAGCTGTCTTATGCAGTCTGGGCAGATATCATGAGTGAATTGCAAAGAAAGCTGATGCTTTAAGAAATGTTCAATGGTGATCCATTCATCCTTGGGATTACGAATACATTTACAGGAAGCACAGATTGGGATTAGCTCAAAAGATGATGGTAAGGTTGAACGGAGGTTTATGATCTCCGGATGAAGAGGTTCTTCTTTATAGGGGCCCACATCATATAGTGAAATTATAAAAGTGGCTTCTGGGTGCGGATCTGAGAGAAATGGGTAGATCTCCAAACGGAAGATTCGTTTCCCTTTATTAGCGGTTTGTATGGAGAATTCGGAAGTATAAACCTGATGCTCTCTGCGGAGTATATATTTCACTGATTCATAAAGCTTGGCCCATTGATCGGGATCGACAATCACATCTTGCATGAGCTCTGAGTAATACGCGCCAATCCATTTCTTATTAGTAGAAAGACCATATTCATGACTAAAGGCCTTCCACCTGCTGTTGGTGAACTGGATAATCCCATGACTGTTGATTACCACCGCATTGTGCGGTAAAGCTTCAAGTGAATGGATAATGGAAGATGATAAGCATTTTGACAAAAGTCACCGCTCCCTCCTAGAGATCATTCAGGATGATAAGTTAACAAAGGGGGCCAGACGGTATTCTACAGATACTTGTCACCTGAGTCGCCTCTTATCGTCACTCCAGCCATATGATATAATCGGATAATACATAACAATACTAATTATATACTTTTTTACGTTATTTTGCAATAGGTAATTACGTAAATAAGTAATTTATTTTTAGATGGAGGGCGATTCACCGATGCAGACCATATACGAACGTATAGAATACCTGATTAAGCAGAAAGGTTTGACCAAAAAATCATTCTGTGAGCAGTTAAATATCAGCACAGGTAATATGGGAGATTGGAAGCGGGGGAAGACTACTCCAGGAACACATAAGCTGATTGAGATCGGTGATTTTTTTCATGTTAGTCTGGACTGGCTCATTCTCGGCAAAGATACACCGGATACTGTACGAGAGAGCGGCGTAGACTATGATTTGAGTGATGTTCAGCTATCGGAAAGCCGAGTAGATGAATTACTTCCAGCAGAAAAGAATTTTATCAAGGAATATATAGCTTTTGCTGAATATCGTAAACAGAAAATGGTCGACGAAGAATCTTAAAATCTGCATCTTTACTTTTGAGAAAAGTACATTTATAATAATGAATGTTGACCTCAAACAAATTTATGTTCTATGTTTAACACACCGCGCGGTAGTGGTGGAATGGCAGACACGCTATCTTGAGGGGGTAGTGGGTGTATACCCGTGGAGGTTCGAGTCCTCTCTACCGCATACAGAATGAAGAAAGAGGCCTTGCGATGCAAGGCTTCTTTTTTTGTTCAATCCTCAATCACACAACCTACTTCTTTACAAGCGGCACGCATAGATTGGCTTCGAATCCTTCATCATCCGGACCGGACTTTTCCGTGTATTGGATGTAAAAGACTCCATCAGGGTTGAACTTATAACCGGAATCCGGCAGCCATTCATTATGTATATAATTCCAGGTATGTTGAAAAGCCAACTGAGGGAATCCTTTTGCAGTAAATATAGCATAGGTAGACGCAGGAAGTTTCTTATGAACAAGGCCTTCAGGGATACAATCTAACTGCTCGACTTCAACACAAAGGAAAAAATCAATATCCCATGCGGTATGCTCCCACAGTTTAGGCACGGATGTACGGTTCTGAAATAGACCGAGATAACAACCGCTGCTTTGAACTTTTGTGGGTATAGCATCAAATTTTGCATCAATATCCAGCTCGCCAAAAACATATTCCCAAAGATTCGCGTATGGCTCCCCGGATGAGTTTACATTTGCCCAGCCAATAACATTTAGTTCGGGTATATCAAGCAGTTGAACAGTCACCGATTGTCCCTCCCAGCAAAAATATTTCAACAATATTATAAAATATTCCAAGAGATTAAAGGGTGCTGATATATAGCGATATTATGACGTTCTTTCTAGTTAAAAAGGATACTTTACCGCATAACAACAGGGGGCTGTGTGATGTGGTGAGTATCCTTTTTCTAATGAATTATTTTAAAAGCTTGGAGATATCGGATTCGATCTGCTGTGGAGTGGTTTTAGGAGCAAACCGTTTTAGAACACGGCCATCTTGGTCAACCAGAAACTTCGTAAAGTTCCATTTCACGCTTTTTGAGCCTAAGACACCAGGGGCTTCTTTGGATAAGTATTTGAATAATGGATGTGCTTCATCGCCTTTTACGTCAATCTTCTCGAACATAGGGAAGGTTACCCCATAATTAATCTCGCAGTATTCCGCAATTTCATCACTTTCGCCAGGCTCTTGTCCAGCAAATTGATTGCTTGGAAATCCTAAAACTTCGAACCCGCGGTCCTTGAATTTCTCGTACACTTCCTGAAGACCTTTATACTGGGGAGTAAATCCACATTTGCTGGCAGTATTCACAACCAGGAGTACTTTACCCTTGTACTTTGACAATGATTCCTCTTCACCCTTAAGAGTGTTGACCTCAAAATCATAAATACTCATGGATGACACCTCCATAGCTAATTTAAGTTTTTAACAATTTAATTGTACACTATTTATGGTCTGGAGCCAAATAAGAAAGTATTATGAATCATTCCTCATCATCGTTTCAAATCATACCTGTTGTTTAAAGTATAAAGTATGAGCATGACCAATACAGCTTGATGAAGGAGAAGATGACTCATGAAAGCATTATACACAGCAACTACAACAGTCCATGGCGGTCGTGAAGGCTCCATTGAATCCTCGGATGGCGTGTTAAAGCATAATCTAAGCATGCCTAAAGAGCTTGGAGGGCCGGGAGGTTCCGGTACCAATCCAGAGCAACTATTCTCGGCTGGTTATGGAGCGTGTTACGAGAGTGCACTAGCGAATATCGCCCGTAAAGAGGGCGTGAAACTCCATGACGTGGAGGTCACTTGTAATGTGTCCATTGGGAAGGATGACAGCGATGGAGGCTTTAGACTTGCTGTGAGAATGGATGTGAAGCTGCCAGGGATTGAACACGACAAAGCAGAGGAACTGGCGAAGAAGGCTCACGAATTCTGTCCTTACTCCAAAGCAACCAGAGGTAATATCGAGGTTGAATTAAAGATTGTTGATTAAATGTATCTGTATATATTTTATGGAAATAATGGCTAAATAGAGACGTAAATCATAAAAGAGTAATAAATAGCTGCCGTGTTAGGCGTCTTTGGTTGACATCACCCTTAAAATTCTTTAATATGTCTAAGTATCTGAGAATGTGCCTGCGTGTGCAATTTACAACCAAAAATTTAAATAATGGGTGATGAAGATGTCTTACAGACCGAATATTACGAATGTGACCAAAGCCAGCAGCAACGATAAGGAAGGATTGTACGAGTTCATTATCAAGCTTGCTGATGGAACGGAGTGCCGCGCGTTTTATCATCGGTTTCCGGAATGGAAAATGACGAACATCAGCCGCCTGCTTAAAACTCCATGTCCAATTTGCCGCAAAGATTTCATCTGCAAATGCATGGAGGCATTCACTGCTGATTTCGAAGGGCAAATGATCGGGGATCAATGGATTGAGAAAGCAATCGCAGAATAATTAAAGAACGGCACTTGATGGCGCGGGAGGTTATCCCGCGTTTTTGTTTACCCAAAAAAGCAGAAATTTACGCCTTTAAGACAGAGGGGGAGCCATGAACGAGGAACTGAACCTTATGAAAGATAAGTCCATCGTATTGATAGACGGAGTGTGTCATCTTTGCCAGGGGGTAGTTCGTTTCATTATCCCGCGTGACCCCGAGGCTAAATTTCTATTCGCACCTTTACAGAATGAGATTGCGGCAAAGCTAATGAAAGAGTCTGGACTTCAGCCTGGACAATTAAACACGGTGATTTTACTGGAGAACGGAGTGTATTATACAGAGTCGGCCGCTGTGCTAAGAATTGCCCGTAAATTGAGATTTCCTTGGCCTGCCGCATACGTGTTCATCTTAGTACCACGCTCATTGCGTAATGCCCTTTATCGGTATGTAGCTAAGAACCGCTATCGTTGGTTCGGACGTGATGAGCAGTGTATGCTCCCTACCCCAGAGATCAAACGGAGATTTTTGTAAACCATAATCTGGGAGAATGTTATAATGAAACTATAAATGGGGACAGTTTTTTCATATTATCACTAGGGGTGAACGAATAGTGAAACGGAAAGGGCTTCTGCTTTGTATAGTCATGTTGTTATCTTTAAGTATGATCGGTACGGCCTCAGCTGCCCCCAAGCTTCGCATTATGGTGAACAATTCAAGTGTGGATGTTGGTGTGCAAATCGTGTCGGGGAAGACGCTGGTTCCGCTGAAGGCTTTTGAAAGATTCAAGAATACTTCTATTCAATGGGATGCCAATACCAAGCAAGCTACGATTGCTAGAGATTCTATGAAGATTAAGCTTACGGTTGGCTCACGGACGGCTTGGAAGAACTCGGAGGCTGTACAACTGGATGTATCGGCCAAAATAGTGGATGGAAGAGTAGCGGTACCCCTGCGGTTTATTGCGGAGGCTCTTGGAGCGAGAGTAACAGTAGATGCTGCTTCGAATACAGTCTGGGTTCAGGAACGGGCCAATGCTAAACTTGTGCAGAATTATAATAGTAATGACTTAGTTGTTTCCCGCATAGCTGCTCTGCAATTCCCGGTTGAAGAAAGAGAACCCTCCAAATTGACGGGTGATAATGAAGCATTGTCTATGACGTATTATTTTCCTGAAGGCAGATCTGATGGTTATTTTATATTGTATGGACATTTCGTAAAGTATTATGAGATCAAGGATAATATTGTAAAAGTAGTTTGGGAAGCTGATCTGGATATGTCCAAGGAGGCTACAAATAAAGATTTTACCGCGATATTCGGTTACCCAGTTGCGAAGGAATATGGTAAAGCACCTGTTCTAGCTCCATCCTATGCCTCTTTTTATACGAGTGTTTGGGGAAGTCAGATTATTTATGGAATGGTTAATGCGGATGGAACTACTAAAGTTTCAGGACAGTCTCTGTACTGGGGGAATAATGAACCTTTTGTCGTAGCTATTCCCGGAGAGACTAAGCTTTAAGCAATATATAAGTCTTATAAATATGGAGATGAATGATGAACAAGGGGAAGCCTAAAGGTTTTATGCGTTTTGATTGGCCTTATCATTTTGTAACTATGCCGCTAGCGCTGATTATATTTGTATGGTCGGGAATTTATGTCGTTCAGGTGTTACGTGATGATGGTGCTCTAACAGTGCCCTTGCTATTATTTGGTTTATCTCTATGCCTATTATTTGCGATTACTCGAATTCGAATTTATGCCACAAAAAATCAGGATCGAGTAGTGAGGGTAGAGGAGCAGTTCCGGTATTTCCGATTGACAGGTGAAGTATTAAATCCAGAGCTTGAATTAGCTCAGATTATCGCGCTTCGGTATGCAGGAGATGAAGAGTTTCCGGCACTATGTCAGCGGGCGGTGAAGGAAAAGCTTAGTCCTGCCGATATCCGGTCTGCCATCAAGAATTGGCGTGAAGATACGATGAGAGTCTAAAAACCACTTGATGTGCGAAAAAACTTATTGCTGCCTTCTTATATATATGCTACTATAGCTGTAAATTAAAGGGATAGTAACGGAAGCACCGTTCAATGTACCGTATCCACGGTTATTGTCGGTGCTTTTTTGCTGTCTTTTTTTTGACAATATTTATGAATTTCTTGCGAAAGGAGAGAGGTTTTATGGCGGCAAGGATTGTACTCGCAGTGCGTGAAAGCCAATATATCGAACCATTGCTACACTATCTTCATCATAGTGAGTATGGAGAAATGCTGCGAATCACGGCTTTTAGTCGGCTGGATGCTTTTATCGATTTTATGAGGGGAGAGGATATGCCGGATGCTGTTGTAGGCGACGTTACTTTTATCGAGGCTTGGCTTGTGGAGGGAAGAACTAAGGTGCCTTGGGCAGTTTTGAGTGAGGAGGGAGCTTATCTTAGCAGGGGTTCTAAAAGCCTGGCTGGAGGCATCATGATTGCGAAATATCAGGCACTGCCTTCTCTGCTGGGAGCATTTATTCAACTATGTGAAGTGAAACGAGCTAGAGGTTCCTCTGTATTAGATGAAACGCTGCTGCTCGGTATCGTCTCCTCAAGCGGGAACACGGGCAAAACCACAGTAGCTATGAATATGGCTAAGCAGCTAGGTGAATTGGGGCTTTCGGTCTTTTATTTGAATCTTGAAAGTGTGGACAGCAGTGGATTATTTTTACGGCCCCCTGCAGGAAATACGCCTGGACTAGAGCGGCTCCTTTATGAAATCAAAGCCAGCCGGGATAAGGGTGGAGCCGATACGATTGATTTGGGGCAATACGTGATTAGGTATGATCACCTTCGAAGTGCTGCTTTTAGGCCAATTATTAATGTAAAAGAAATGCTGCAGATGACTACGCAGGATACGCTAGATTTGTTGGCGCTGTTGGTTGCGGAAAGAAATTTTGACGTAGTTATAATAGATACCGGCAGTATTGAAGAAGAACGTGCCAAAGCTGTGTTACATAAATGCGGAATTCTATTGTGGGTAGTTAGAAATGACGAGGTAAGCATTCATAAGACCATGAGATGGCTATCCCATTGCAATGCTCCTAATTCTGGTATGCCCAGCCAAGTGATGGACAAAAGTAGATTTGCCGTGAATTTTGCCGCAGAGGGTTTAGAGGTGTGGGCACCTCCGGAAGGAATTACCGTTGAAGGTGTACTTCCGTATATCCCATCTTGGACGCTGCAGCACCGTGAGGAGCTTTTTCTGAACTCACCACAATTCCAAAAGGAGATCTTACAGCTGTGCAAGCAGATTATAGAACCGTCGCTTCCGCAAGTATTCACTGGTAAGGGTTTACATGAATGAGGAAATGTTTAAGGCACTTCGCAGTGACATCCGGGCAGGATTAGATGTTACTTCTGCAGTTGGAAATCGTGAACTCACCCAATATATTGAAAGGACAATTTTGGACAGCGAAAATCTGCGTTATTTAACAGCACAGGAGAAACATGAGCTCGTGAAGAGATTGTTCGATTCTTTTCGAGGATTGGATGTACTCCAGCCCTTAGTGGATAATCCGGCGATCACTGAGATTATGATTAACAGCCATACTGAGATTTTTGTAGAAGAGGAGGGGCAGATTCGTCGTCTCCATTTGGAATTTGAGTCCAGCAGCAGGTTGGAGGATATTATCCAGACGGTTGTATCCGGTGTGAACCGGGTTGTAAATGATTCTTCTCCTATCGTTGACGCTCGGCTAAAAGACGGATCGCGTGTAAATATCGTGCTTCCGCCGGTAGCTCTGAAAGGCCCGGCGATGACCATTCGGAAATTTCCTGAAACACCGATGACGATGCAGGATTTAGTCCGTCGTGAAGCTTTAAGCTTGGAAGCCGCAGAGTTGCTGCAAATTTTAGTGGCTGCTAAATACAATATTTTTATTAGTGGCGGGACAGGCTCTGGAAAGACTACTTTTCTTAATGCATTATCTCAGTATATCCCCCCACAGGAGAGGGTCATTACGATAGAGGATTCCGCTGAACTGCAGATTGTAACCGTGCCGAACCTTGTTTCACTGGAGACCAGGAATGCTAACACGGAAGGTAGAGGGGAGATTTCCATCCGAGATTTGATTCGTTCTTCTCTGCGAATGCGCCCTAACCGGATTGTTGTGGGGGAGGTACGGGGAGCGGAATGTCTCGATATGCTGCAGGCTATGAACACCGGACACGATGGAAGCTTGTCTTCCGGCCATAGTAACAGCGCACACGATATGGTCAGTCGACTGGAGACGATGGTGCTAAGTGCTGCGGAGCTTCCGGTAGCTGTTGTTCGCCAGCAAATTTCATCGGCAATTGATATCTTCGTACACTTATCACGTCTCCGTGATCGTTCCAGGCGGGTGATGGAGATCAGTGAGGTTGCGGGGTTGAAAGACGGGGAAGTGATCTTGAATCCCTTATATGAATTTCAAGAAGCTGGTGAACGAGAGGGAAGGGTGCAAGGGGGGCTGCTTCCCTGTGGTAACCCATTGTTGCATACAACGAAGCTTAGGATGGCTGGTGTAAACTCCTATCCATTGGCTCAATAGAGATTCAAAATTCCAGAAGGGGGGGAGGACATGCTTAAGTTTAAATTTGTTGCTGCAAAGCCTGTAGAAGCGGATCCTGACGGTCCTTCGTTATTACCAGATTATAAGGTATACGAATTGACCTTGCTGCAGAGGATTCTGACCCTTACTGCGGGTGGACTGCTGATGTATGGAATTGGATATCTTTTTTATCATCATTGGCTGCTGTCGTTGCTGCTTATGCCTGGCGGAGCTTATGCCCCGCATATGCTGCGTAACTATCTACTGAAAAGACGTCGAAATGCACTGAATTTACAATTTAAGCAGACGTTATTTTCGCTGTCTTCCTCCCTTTCAGCTGGGCGTTCGGTGGAGAATGCATTCCGAGAGGCGGTTCAGGATTTACGTATGCTCGACCCGGAGGGAAGCAGTGATATGATCTCCGAGTTAAACATTATCTGTGCACGCATGGAATATGGACAGCCTGTGGAAGAAGCGCTGCGGAACTTTAGTGAAAGAGCGGGAATGGAGGACATCGAGCGATTCGCGGATGTGTTCTCGGTCTGTAAGCGTACTGGTGGTGATCTTGTAGAAGTGGTGCGCCGTACATCAACGATTATCGGTGAGAAGCTGGATATTCAGCAGGATATTGCTGTAAGTATTGCTCAGAAGAAATTTGAGGCTAAGGCACTGCTGATATCTCCGCTGATCATGGTGATGTTTATGAGTTTGACGGCTGGAGAATATATGGAGCCAATGTATACAGGAGCGGGTATAGCCATATCGACATTAGCGCTTGTTGCTTTATTCCTATGTTATCTCTGGACTACTAAAATAATGGACATTCCACTGTGAAGGGGGTGAAATCATGCGCTGGCTATGTGCGGTGGTTACTGTTATTTTGCTGATAGTCTGGGTTCTACTGCGAATTCAATGCGGCAACAGATATGTCGCGTTACGCATTCTTCCTATGGAAGGATTACGGCTTCGGAAGTTAAGCGAACCGTTATTACTGCTTATTGAGAAGAGTGGTATCGCCAGTCGGTTTCCCTCACTGTTGTTCAGAATTCAGCGTTCTCTACAGCGCAGTTATGGGATGCGTTATAGCGCAGAGCGGACCCTGCTGTTCATGGGTGAGATGCTAAGTTACAGCTGGCTGTTGCTTGTAGGTGGAAGCTTGATTACAGCATTTAGTGGCGAACAGGCAGGTATGATATTGGGTGTGTTTTTGGCAATTGCTCTACCAACCGCTATGGTCAGTGATCTGCACAAAAAGGTGAGAGTCAGGGAGCAGAATATTATGCTCGAATTGCCAGAGCTGCTGAACAGTATTGTGTTGTTGGTTGGCGCAGGAGAGACCGTGCAACGAGCTATTATTCGCTGTGTGGAAAGCCACCGGGGGGATACGAATCATCCTCTGTATAAGGAGCTAATGACTATGACTAGTGAATGGGAGGGCGGATATTCTTTCCAGCAGGCTTTTGAAAATTTTAGCAAGAGATGCGCTGTACAGGAGGTATCGGTATTCACAACGACAGTTTTGCTGAATTATCGCAGAGGTGGAGCGGATTTTGTGCTATCGCTACGTGATCTGTCGCAGATGTTGTGGGATAAACGAAAGGCACTTAGCCGGACGCGCGGAGAGCAAGCATCCTCTAAATTAGTTTTTCCGATGGTAGTTATCTTTTTAATAGTAATTGTACTGGTGGGAACGCCAGCATTTTTGATGTTAAAAATGTAGGAGGCTGAAGCTGATGGTATCAACAATGTTGGACAGTATGAAGAACTTTTGGGAAGACGAGGAAGGTTTAGGAACTTTGGAGATGATTTTGATTATTGCTGTCTTGATTGCAGTTGTTCTTTTGTTTAAGGACAAAATTCAAGAAGTAGTAGAAGCCTTAATTAAAACGGCGGGTGAAAAGAGTCAGGAAGTATTCGATTGAACAAGTTTAAGGGTGATCAAGGCAGTTTTACTATTGAAGCGTCACTTCTGTTGCCGATCGTCATGTTTATTACGATGCTTCTTTTGTTTTTTTGCTTGTATAGCTATCAGAAGTCCATGCTGTTGCAAGTGGCCTCAGGAGCTACTGAGCGGGCGGCTTACAACTGGGACAACAGTCACAAGGAGGTCTCTGGTTCTTACATGGCTGGTGAGTATGACTCCCTTTATTGGAGAATTGGGGATGATGCCTTGTTAGCCTCATTATTTGGTGGAGAAGCTGGCAGTGCTGGCGTGACAATAGAGTTGCCCGGTGAAGTATCAGGGAAGAGTGATTTGCCAGTGCTTAAACTGGGCCATTCGTCTACTATGATTCCGGACAATATGCCAGGAACTATGCGTTATGCTCACAGCCTTACAGGACGGAGAGTAAAGGCCGAGTTAAATCGTCTACTGAGCTTGCCTGTGCTTGATAGCGTTCTATCGGATGAGGCTAACCCAACTGTTGAAGCCCAGTCTATCATTGTCGAGCCTGTTGAGTTTATTCGTACGGTCGACCTGATGCGTTATTTTGGAGCTAAATTTAAAGGGGGCTCTGAGGGTAGTGGATCTGCAGTTTACATGGATAAGAAGGATGCTTCTGCTATGCTGACCAAGCTTCAGGATAAGTAAAATCTCTGTTCAAGGGAGGGGGTTTTAATGAAAAGTATAATTACGGGTTGTCCTGCTAAGGGCAAAACAGAAGGCTCAGTTACAATTTTTCTAATCATGGTGCTGGCTTTCGTCTTTCTATTTACTGCTGTGCTGATTGATTATGCGCGAATCGCTGCGTTCAACGTTCAGGAGGAACGATTAGCGAGAGCCAGTATCCGCTCTGTTATGTCTTCATATCATGTTGAATTGCGTGAGAGATACGGTTTATTTGCATTCGGTGATAGTGATGGTGATATGCTGCTGTCCAAAGTGCTCAATGAAAATTTGCATAAAAGTGGGCGGGGGGATACGTTCAATCTCTTACCCTTTGCACTGGAATCCTCCTCTTTGGAATGGAGCCGGCCGCTGGGAAGTTATGATGTTTTTCGTCATCAAATACTGGAAGAGATGAAATATAAGGCTCCGGTTGATTTCGCCTTGGAGCTGGCAGGTAAATTCAAGCCGCTGTCGGGCGTAATGGCAGAGGCCTCAAGAGCTACTGAATTACTTAGTAAGCTGCAACCTTTATATGATGAACGTGAAGAGAATTTGGATCTAATGTTAGAGCGGAGAAGCCAAGCGGCGGAGAGTGGAAGAAGAGTACTGCTATGGATTATGAATCCGCCCGGAGATTCTATCTCGGCCCATTCGCTCGGAAGCATGCAAGCAGCCGCGGATATACCAGCACAGTATAGTGACTATCTTGGGAAATATTACGAAGATCTATATCGTGATAGTAAAAAGCCTGCAAAGTACACTTATCAGTTGGCACTTTATCAGAGCCGAACTTCAGAGATGTTGTCGCGGCTCCCATCCTTATTAACAACCTTTCATGAAGAACATGGACAATCAATGGAGGAAGCGAAGGATGCGTTAAACAAAGCGCAGCAATTGAATGACGAGATGAGAGATGTTTTGGCAGCTTCCCGAATAAGTGGCGTAAATCTGGCAGACGATCCTGCTAAGGACTGGGATATTCCGGGAAACTCGGGGGAAATAAGCGCTGAGCCACTTAAAAAGCTGCATGAACAGGAAGATGCCTTGATCCTCTCTTCGGCTGACATTAGTAGTATGGAGAATGGTTTATTTATGCAGCAAAGTGCGTACGAGTCCATTGAACCGACGGTAACAGGATTATCAGGAGTGTTGCATGAAGCTTTGGGAGTCAACGGCGATTCCTACCAAATGATTTCCTCTGTTCTAGGGGCTTCGCATGTAGTGGACAACTATTATAAAAAATACGGTAAGAAGGGAAGTGTTATCGCTAGTGATTTGGCTTTTCTTGAAGAGCATCGCAGCTCGGATAAAGCACGTAAGCAAGTAGAGTGGGAAGCCAAATCCAAGCTGGGCGAGGTTAGAGCACTGCTGGACAAAATTAGAATGCTAGGTAGCGGAGCGGCAGCTTCGATGGAACGTTATCAAATCCTTCATCAATTTTATGAGGACAATGTTTCATTTAACAACGGATTGGAGTCTCAATCCTCTGATAAATCTGAAGTATCCTCAGATCCCTATGCTGCTGGAAGCTCGGCGATGAAGGATATTGACGGGATTTATGCAGCAATGAGTGGCATTATGGGGGGCGCTAGAGACAGGCTTTTTCAAACAGAGTATTCCGCGCTTTATTTTCAGCATTTTGATGTTTCAAAGTTAGCTAGTCTGGCACTGAATTCTCTGGAAGACACTAGTGAGCTCACAGATCAGCTTGATCCTCGCGCTCAGGAGCTGGAATACATTTTATACGGATTTCATAATCCCGCAGGGAATGTGGCCGCAGCCTATGCCGAAATATTCGCGACGAGGTTGTCCATTCGCACAATGGAAGGATTTATAGAAAAGGCAACCTTGGGAAATCCACTGGCTGTTCTAGCGGCGGCACTGTTGTATGGAATCCAGCATGCCATTCAGGATATGTTGCAGCTTTGTGAGAAGGATGCGATTCCTTTATCCAAATATATGCCGGCGCAGCTGACTTACCGTGATCATCTGCGACTGTTCATGATAATGCATGGAGGCGGGGAAGTGCAGCTATCGCGGATGCTGGCTCTAATTCAACTGAACACAGGAATAAATCCAGCGGAAAGAAACACCTATGTATCATCGGACATTAAGCTCCAAATGCAGTTATGGTTTCTGCCAAGTGTAGTTAAAATGTTGAATTACACTGCTGGTTTTCCGGGAGAGGTACAAGGGAATAAGTATCTGAGGGCAGTAAAAGCTGATTATTCTTATTAGCGGGAGGTTGGTAAGGAGATGGGGGATGGGTATGGAATCAGAGGGGAAGACAAGGAAGAAGGTAGCATGGTAGTAGAAGCGGCGATGGTTCTTCCGTTCTTCCTGCTATTCGTCCTGTTCCTGATTTCTATCGTACAGATGACCTTGTATTCGACAGCTTTGCAAAGTACAGCATCAGACACTGTAAAGTCTATTTCAACTCATATGTATCCTACGGCTTTGGCGGTGCAGAAATGGGGAATATCCAGCGAAGTAAGTGATGATTCAGGAGGGGATGACAGTGATCATTCTGCTGGCCTGAATTGGACTATTCCTCGCTTGTCACTTACTGATTGGGGCGATAGTTATGCTGAGTCTTTACCCAAGCCGTTAAATGAGTGGGTTATGTCGGCTTTAGAAAGTGGTGAGGGACCGTTGCAGAAGCTTCAGGCAGAGACTAGTGAAAGTGTACTTGATCTTGCGATCAAACCTTTATTGAAACCATACCTGACATCAGATTTACTGGATTATGAGCGAATTCATGTATCTAATGTTATGGTGCCGGAGCTAAAAGAGGGTACTCGTCCCTACCTTGGGCTAGTGGTTAGTTATAAGCTGCCGATGAAGGTCCCCTTTCTAAACCAAAGTATTGTTTTAGAAGCAAGTGCTGTTGAACGCCTCTGGATCGGGGATACGGGAGAAGGCACAGCCAAGGAGGGGAACGGTACTGGCCAACCAGATGAATTCATTGAAATCTTAGAAAAGCCGAACCCGGCTGTAGCGAATAAGCAAGGCAAGGTTCGTGCCAGAATACCGCCGAATGCTTCTGCCAGCTTGTCAGTCTTTTATAAGAGCGGGGGCAGTACTGCCAAATATTTAGGCTGGAAACAAGCGGATGCAGATGGATATATCGAGTGGGAATGGAAAATTGGTGTAAATACCACACCGGGCTCGTGGCCGTTTGTTATACAACTGGATGATGGTAGATCTGTTGAGGTTATGTTCACAGTAGTGAAGTGAAAGGGTGGAAAAAGGAGTGTAATAAATGGCAGAGTGGACATTTTGGGGATGTCTACCGTTTTTAGCAGCGGCACTGATTACAGATTTGAAGTCGATGAGAATACCAAACTGGATCACCTTGTCAGGCTTGCTCACCGGTCTGCTTGCACAAGGGGTGATCAATAGCTGGCATGGACTGCTGAGGGCTTTCTGGGGAGCTGCTGTAGGATTTACAGTCCTTCTGATCATGCATTTAATAGGGGCGGTTGGCGCGGGAGATGTTAAGCTTTTTGCTGGAATCGGAGCGTGGACAGGGATGTTGTTTACGCTGCAAGTCGTCATGTACTCCGTACTATTTGGTGCTTTAATAGGCTGGTTAATTGTTTTAAAGAGACGGGAGGCGGTCAGTCGTTCGCGTAAGATCATCAGCAGAATTTCTGGATTTATTTTATGGAAGAGCCCGTTTCTATTAAAAAATAACGATAGTGAACTGTTGAAATTTCCCTTCATGCTGGCAGTAATTCCTGGTTCCATATGCGCTTATCTATACTTTTAGTTCGGGAGGTGATGTTTGTTGTTCGGATTAACCCGTGATTTTATACAACAGGATGGTATATATATGATCCTTGGTGAACCCGAAGAAATACCTGCGGAGAAGCTTAATTTAATTCAGGCGCGCATGCTGATGAACACCGACATTCCTCATCATTTGAGGCTGTTACTTAGAGAAATAGATATGAAGGTTACTATGGAATACGCTGTTTTACGCGAAAAATGCTTAGTCATCTACTCAAAGGAGAGAAGCTAAGTATGAGCTCATTTTTCGGGTTATTGCTGCAAATTGCCCAAGGCATGGAAGATGGCAGGTTATATATGCTGCGGGCGGAACAGTATGCTTTGCATGCGGATTACATTTTTATTGAAGGGTCGTTACAGAGCGGTAAAGTATACCTGACCTACATACCCATTCAGGAGAATAAGTCTGGTTCAAAGCTTGGAGAGTCACTCAAGTCACTAATCATGGTGTTAATGGCATCTATCACAGAGCTAACTGGCAGTGGTGTGCAAAGACTATTGCAATATTGCAGTGAAGAGGGATTTACTCCAGCTGGCTTAAAGATTTTTTTATCAGAGTTGCTGACAGAAAGAGCGCCCGTTACACCTGAAAGACAGCTTCATGAAGGCGTAAAAGAATATCTAGTGAAAGAGGCAGCAGCTCCACCATTAAGAAAAATATATGAGCATCGCGAAGATAAGGGATTGGAGCAGCCGACTGCTACTCCTTGGATCAGCAGCTATCCTAATCTTAAGATAAAAGAGGAGGAGAGCCTGTCTCTAAGCTTGGAGGATGAGCAGGTAACGAATCCGCAAGCCTCAAGCTCCAGAACCTATATAGTGCTAGGGTGTCTATTAGGCGATGCACTCCTGTGGAAGTTTCTATATTTGGATAGTCCAAAGCCGTTATGGCTTGCCGTCTGTGGAGTTGTGACGATTGTATTGGCTGTTTTAAGCTGGATGGTTTGGAGCGGAAGGCTAAAGGTTGGTAAAGAAGATGAGGATTGTCTGAGTGAGGATTCTGAAGATACTAACTGTAATCCGAGTCGGAAAGAATTGGAGTGGAATTTTGGCAGGAACCCTGTGGCTTCTACACGTCCTCCAGCAACAATCCCAAAGGTAACTCCGCAATTCTCAGATTCAGCAGCTAACGTTCCGGTAACCCGTCATGAATCACTAGCAGAGGAACATTGTTCTGTTAAAGCACCAGAAGCCATAGCACCAACAACTTTATTATCACAGGAGAAACCGCCTAAGCAAGGACGACAAATCGAAAAGCTGGATCGGAGTATTCCTTATCTCCAAAGAAGCGGTGAGGAGGGTGAAGAGGCGGAAATGATCGAGTTAAATCGAACTAGCTTCATTATCGGCCGATCGGCAGAGGTGGCTCAATATGTGGAAAGATCAGAAGGAGCCTCTAGAGTACACGCTGAAATATCTAGAAGCACCAGCGGATATATTCTGAAGGATCTTGACTCCAGAAATGGAACGCTTTTTCAAGGTGAAGCCATGGTCCCGTATAAAGAGTATCCACTAACAGAGGGGACCACATTTAAAATTATAAAAGGAAGCTACACATTTCATACAGCATGAAGGTGAGTTCTAACGATGAATGTGGCTCTACAATTTTTGTTTTTTCAAATCTTCTAAAGCGACTTGAAGTGTAGGGAAGGTAAAGTCAAAGCCATGATTTAATGCCGCTGCGGGCAGGACGCGCTGACCTTTGAGTAGGATTTCGGATAATTCCCCGACTGCTGTTTTTAACAGGAAGGCTGGCAAAGGGAACCAGTGCGGCCGTTTGTAGACTTTGCCAATCGTTCTGCCGAACTCTTCGTTCGTTACCGGATGTGGAGCAGTCGCATTAACAGGTCCGTTAATCGTTGGATTTTGCGTACAGAAATCAATTAGACGCACAATATCCGTCAGATGGATCCAAGAGAGCCACTGCTTTCCAGAGCCAATGTTGCCGCCACAACCTAATAAATAAGGCAGCTTCATTTTGGGGAATGCTCCGCTCTCATTGCCGAGCACAACTCCGGTACGCAGCTTGACCACGCGGATATCATGGTAGGTTTCATCTGAAGCCTCTTCCCATGTCTTAACTACTTCTGAAGGGAAATCCATGACCTGGGCTGGTGAGGATTCACTAAAAGTATCCTCTAAAGAGGTACCGTAAATCGCTACGGCGGAAGCCTGAATGATTGCGGAAGGCTTTTGCTTCATTTGATCTACTAACTTAGCTGCTGCGGAAACGGTTGCAAGTCGGGACTGCATAATCGCTTTTTTGCCACTTGGACTCCAGCGCTGGCTAAGGGAAGCTCCGGCGAGATTAATTAGGGCAGCTGCATTTTCCACTGGATCGGGATTAGAACTTAGACTGTCCCAGGTGTGGTAACTCAGCTTAGGATGAATTGTTGTTGCGTCTTTTGGTAAATTCCGACCTACAATAGCAACTTCATTACCTGCTTGCAGCCAGTATTTTGCTAGTTCGCTACCTATAAAACCGGTGCCGCCACATATCACATATTTCAAAGGAGGGCCTCCGTTCTAAATCGTACAATTCATTAAAAATTACTTAAACAAATGCTGGTAAGCAGAGTAATCGATTTTATTCTTTTCGAGAAAATTGACAAGAAAACGGTTATCGCGCCGCGGTGTGGCAACTATGTAACCTTTAATGCAGTGATCGCGAGTAACTTCTTTTGCATTGCTCTCGACGGCGATCTTTCCGATCTCGGCAGCAATAGAATGCTTCGCAATATCACGAAATGGCCCAGGTACAGGCTGAACAAGCTGGTCCAAAAAGGCTTTTGTTTCGTCACTCCAGAGCGGGCGGCTACGTTCCACCCAGTAATTTTGCCAGTCTAGCTTTGACTTTCCATCAGCTTTGGGCAGGACCTTTAGGAATTTGCGGAACATAAAAAAACCGCCGATACACATGGAACCAAGCAGCATAAATGTCCAGAAAGCGATAGAGTTCATAAACCAATTGCTCGGTGTGGATAATAAACCAAGTCCTGATTGGATAAACATGCATACACCACCTTTTGGCAATGAGGATTCTCACACGAATTATTCTCATATTAAAGTATAGCTTATTTCCAAAGTTTTGCGAAGCAGAACCCGGCATATTGGCCTCGTCTAGATTTATTTTTCCGATCACGGTAGAATAGGGGTTAATTCGTGAAGGAAAGAGGGAAGAAGTATGCTGAAAATAGGTTCACATGTGTCTTGCTCGGACAAGGGTCTTTTGACCGCAGCAAATGAAGCAAATGAGTATGGTTCCAGCTCGTTTATGATATATACAGGAGCGCCGCAGAATACGCGCCGCAAGCCGATTGATGCCATGTATCCCAACGAAGGGAAGCAAGTTATGAAAGAGAATGGTGTAGAGGAGATTGTTGTCCATGCACCTTACATTATTAATCTCGCTTCCTATAAAGAGAATACGTACCAACTGGCTGTTGATTTTCTGCAAGAGGAAATACGCCGTACCCATGCACTTGAGGTCAAGCATATTGTATTACATCCTGGTGCGTTCACTGATAAAGATGCTGAATATGGTATTCAGCGGATTGCAGATGGCCTGAATGAGGTGCTTGGAGGCACGAATGAAACGGAAGTGCATATCGCTCTAGAAACTATGGCTGGTAAGGGAACAGAGATCGGCCGCAGTTTTGAAGAAATCGCTTCTATTATTGCTAAGGTCGAACATAACGAACGTCTATCGGTCTGTCTTGATACTTGCCACATTCATGATGCTGGTTATGATATCGTTAATGATTTGGACGGTGTTCTCAACAAATTTGATGAGACTATCGGGTTGAATCGTCTTGGTGTAATCCACATTAATGACAGTAAAAATCCATGTGGCGCTCGCAAAGACCGTCACACGCCAATTGGCTCGGGTTGGATTGGGTTTGATACGATTAACAAAATCGTACACCATGAAAAGCTGGAAGGTCTGCCTTTCATTCTGGAGACCCCATGGATTGGTAAAGATGCTAAGACACAACGTCCGATGTATGAGGTGGAGATCGCTTTGCTGCGTGGTAACGTAGCTGAACGCTTTGGACCGGAATTCGTGCAGGATGTTGAAACATTACGTGAATTTTTTGCCAAGCAGGAGATTGATTCCCGTCAATATGTACTTAATGTCTGGGAGCTGCTGAAGAACGATGCCAAAGCTAAAAAAGCTGATCCACGTGAACCACTGGAGCGTCTGTACGATGAAGTTGTCGCTGCCCAGCTGTTCCCGCAACTAAGCGAGGAAGCTATTAATCATCGTTTAATTGCTTGGTTAGCAGGCAAATAAGTGCTCGTGAACGCTTAAGCTATACTTCAGATTGCGTATGTAGATGAGAGGATGGGAAGAGGGTCATGGAATTACACGTAAAAAGAAACAATTCGTCAGGTGTCGAGCATTATTCCAACCGGGCACGTATGCTCATTTCCTGTCCTGACGGACCGGGAATTGTGGCGGCTGTATCACACTTTCTGTATCAGCATGGCGCAAATATTGTGCAGTCGGATCAGTATACGATGGATCCAGATGGTGGAATGTTCTTTATGAGAGTCGAGTTTGACCTACCTGAATTAGGCGATCGTCTGGAAGAGATTCGCTCTCAATTTGGCGGAGTGGCGGAGCGTTTTAAGATGGACTGGAAGATTTTTAATGTTCGTCATAAGAAGAAACTTGCCATATTCGTCTCTAAAGAAGACCATTGTCTTGTTGAACTGCTCTGGCAGTGGCAAGCGGGCGATCTCGATGCCGATATTGCCCTCGTCGTTAGTAACCATTTGGATATGAAATCTTATGTCGAGTCGTTTGGCATTCCATTTCATCATATTCCAGTCACAGCGGATACTAAGGATGAAGCAGAAAAACGCCAGTTAGCGGTCATCGGAGACGATATCGATGTTATTATATTGGCACGGTATATGCAGATTATCTCGCCGTCCTTTATTGAGCATTATCGCCATCAGATTATTAATATTCACCACTCTTTCCTGCCTGCCTTTATTGGCGGCAATCCATACGCCCAAGCGTACCAACGTGGGGTGAAAATTATCGGGGCAACCGCTCACTATGTTACTGAAGAACTAGATGGTGGACCGATTATTGAACAGGATGTGCAGCGGGTAAGCCACAGTGATGATGTTATTGAGCTGAAACGGATTGGGCGTACCATTGAACGTGTTGTTCTGGCTCGTGCGGTGAAATGGCATATCGAGGACCGGATTCTCGTCCATCAGAATAAAACTGTAGTATTTAAATAAAGGTCTTCTCCGGTGAAAGCAACGGTTATGCCTGAGGGCTTTCACCGGAATCCTTTAATTTAATAGTTCACTAAATCTCTATCAGGTAAAAAAGCATTTTACCAGCAGCTTGGCTATTTATGCCAAGGTGCTTTTTGTCGTTCTCAAAAATCATGTAGTTAAGGAGGTGGAAGGTTTGGCGTTACAGCGAGGACGTTTGTTAAAACGTAATTATTTTTTCGCAAGTCTCATTTTGATTACTGGATTCGGGGGATTGCTAGGTTATGATCTCTATTTCAAGCCCTACGTGCTTTCCCAAACCGTGGTCAAAGTTAAGGTGCGAGCTGGGGAATCTCTACCTAAAAATTATGAGCTGAAAGCAAGTGATTTGTATCTGGATTCTGTTCAGACCAAGGATATACCTTCTGGTGTAATTACGGAAATCGCACAAGTGGAGTACAAAATTACGAATGTGAATCTGACTAACGGTAGTATTTTGACAGCATCACTGGTGGATGTTAGTGATTTAGAGCCTTTGCAGGATGAAGGTATATTTCCTATTCCGAAGGAGGCTATTTATGCCATCAATGGTTCGTTGCGAAGCCGGGATAAGGTAGACATTTATCTTGTAGAAGGTGAGCGAGAGAAGCAGCGAGAGGCGCTTGGTTCAAATACAGTTAAAAAAGAAAACGAGGAACAGGTGAAAAAACAAAGCTTGCTTAGCGATCCTGCTAAAGAGATCTTTTTATCTGGAGTTACCGTGAACTATGTGCGAACAGAAGACAATAATGATGTGCAGGATTCTGAGAAAGGCAACAACAATAACCGATTCACTTCTACTGGCAAGGTGGCGACACCAGAATTGAAGCTGAAGAAAAGTGAGGGTCAACGGCTAGGGCAATTTTTGGAGCAGGGCAAAAAACTGTGGATCGTACGGGTAGAGTAGGGGGAGATTGCCTTGAAAATATTTAGTCTGGGCATAGATCAGTTAACGATTAATGATATCAAAAACGCGGGATTTAATGTAGTTACACAAAACGTGTATCCCGATCCGGCGCATACCGAAGGTCATATGTTAATGGTTACTAGTGACCAGGTATCTGTTCAAGCGCTTAGCGAGCTGCGATACAAATATCCAAGCTCTATGATCCTGTATTTATATCTGCAAAAGGGAATTCGCGGCTATCAAGCTGTGCATATGTTGTGTGAAAGCTTAGGTCTATATTTTATTCCTCCTCGTTCTACCTCGTCAGCAGTGATAGAGAAGATTCGTTTTATCTTGGAAGAGGATGGCGAGGAACGGAGCAATTTGGTTGGCTTTTTTGGCTCAGGTCCAGGCATTGGCTGCACGAGTGTGGCGAAGCTGTTCGCAAGACGAATTGCTGCGGCAGGTCTACGTGTTCTTGTACTTGGTTTGGATTTATATGACCCCGGGTATGACCGCAAAGCGACGATAAGTCTAGACAAACTGCGCCCCAAGCTTACAGGGAAGATGATTCATGATGAAGATTTCGAGCAATTGATTAGGCAGGATGGCTATTTGTATCTACCGGGGAATTACGACTACTTGAGTGTCCAGGATTATCTGGAGGAAGAGATCGAATATTTCTTGGCTAGAGCTGGAGCAAATGCGGATGTGGTTATTGCTGATTTCGGTTCAATTCCCGAGAGTGCTGCGTGGTATGTCGGTATGCAAAAGTCGTCGTTACGCATGATTGTCACTCATCCTAAACATGAACACAGATTAGAACCTCTATTCGAGCTTGCGGGGCATATAGATCTGCGTCCGCATGATTTCCAGCTGATCATTAACCGCAGTAATGTGGAGGAAATATCTTCGTCCAAAAATATAGCCCTTAGATTTGGCACTGAAATCTTGCTGGAGCTACCGTATTACCAGCCCTTGCAGGAAAGCTTGCCTCTAGGCAAAAAAGAGCTACAGCATGTGGATGATAAGGTACATTCTCTATTGGTGTCGATGGGATTAGCGCCAGAGAACAAAAAGAAAGGGATATTTCTATGATTGAAACTCTCGCGAGTCGTCCACTCTTTTCTCTAAAACAAAGCGTGCTGCGCACTAGCAAACCGGGCAAGGAAGATTTTTATGCTTTTTTACAAAAAATGAAAACCGAGATGAACGAAGGGTTAGAACGTGAGGATGACGCTTACTTCGAGCTAAATGCAAAGGCATTAATTGGCGATCCGCAGGCAGTTAGCTTTTTTATGAATGAGATTGAGAAGTACTTACGAAAAACACCTTTTACTGGAAAGGTTCCAGAAGCGTACCGAACGGCGGCAGAGGCCCTGTATCACGAGTGGAAGGGTTTTGGACCAGCGTATCGTTGGTTTACTGATCGTGCATACAGCGAGTCAACCGGATTACAAATGATTGGGAAGCAAATTTTTTATAACCATAAAGGTGAGTTTATAGCTTACCCGTATGAGATGCCTTCACTGGATCGGGTGGAGCAGCTGAAGCGTTCCTTGCTAAAAAGTGATCCCAATAAAAAGCTGAACAAGGATAATCCTTCGGTGGAGTTCAAAATGGATGATCCGCTTTGGCCAGGTAGATTTATTCGGCTTGCGATTTGGGTATCACCTAGGGTCTGGGAGGGTTTTACTACGATATCACTGCGGCGACAGGTTGTGGAATTTCTGGATTTGGAGGATCAAGCGGGTACGGAATGTATTCCTGCCGAGGCGGTTGAGTTCATTCGGGCGTTATCGTCCACGTTTCGCAATACCATTATTGCGGGTGCTGTAGGGTCAGGAAAAACAACCTTTGCCAATACGATCGTTGGTGAGCAACTGCTTGGCTCTTCCTCCTGCATGGGAGTAGTGATGATTGAGAAACATCCGGAATCCATTTTACCGTATCAAATTAAAGGCCATCGGATTATTCCAATTCAAGCTGCGAATGAGGAACTGATGGAGGTGGGAGTAGAGTCGCTGCGGCATGACCCAAATATTTTGTATATGACGGAGATGCGTTATAACGAGTGGGAATTTTATTTGTGGAGTGGGGAAAAAGGATACGACGGGATTACCGGAACCTTCCACACCGTGGATTCGGAGGACATTCCTTATCAAGGTGCGTTTGCTGTGTCGACAAGAATTGGCGGGAGTTTAAAGGGGCATTTGATCTCTGCGCTGAAATCATGCGAGCTGGTGTTTATTTTGGAGAGTGTCCCGAACGGGAAGAAGCGGCTGGTGCGAATATCAGAAATCTTTTACGAAGAGGATAGAAATTCAGTGTTTGCTAATGATCTTATGCGCTGGGAGCCGGAGGAAATGTGTTGGTCTTATAATGACAAGCTGACGAAAAATCTGATGCTGAAAATGACTAAGAAAAATGCACAGGCTACGCGGATTCTCCAAAAAGAGCTGGGACGACTTGCTTCAACAAAACCAATGGATCAGCCGCTTAAAGAAAGCTTGAAATCTAAGATAGTACTTAATGAGTGAGGAGGTGCAGATATGGATTTACTATTTTATATTTTTCGTTTTGTTCTTCATTTATGGATTGTGTGGGGACTGTGGTTACTCACCAAACTGCTCATCGAAAGGCATTTACGGCAGGTAGTCCAGAAATTCGATTTTCGAATTAAACATAAGATGAGCATTTTTGGCAAAAGAGTTAGCTCGGTTAAAAAAAGGCTGTGGCTCTACCGCCATCTGGACAAGCTTCTGTATTTCGTACACCGGAAGTATGAACCGGGTATTAGCGTTATGCGTTTTGTTATGCGTACAGCCATTTTGTTTATTGCGGTTTTCTTATCAGGACTACTGACACTTAGTGAGCTCCCTGGAAGGTTGAGTTTTAACAATCCTTTTTTGGAGGGGATTACTTTTAATGAAGGACAGCCGATTCAGGGGGCGTGGAGATTTCCGCTTTTTATAGCTGTAATATCTGCGACGATTCCTTATTTTCGTATGAGATACATCTATGCACAGCGGAAGGTACATGGAAGCTACGATCTCCTCGATGTAGTCAAAATCTCCACCAAATTCACACATTTGTCGGTAGATTCGATTCTTGATCGTACAGCGGATTTTCTAACAGATAAAAATGTACTAAAGAGTCCTCTGAAGCTGCTTGGTGCCGCATTTTCTAATTACAGTAATGAGAAGGAGCTTGTTGAGGAGGCAGGGAGATTCTCCAGTGCGATTGGCACCACCTTCGCTTTAGAGTTTATATCAGATCTGCTCTATGCCGAGAAGGAGGGAACCCGTTATTTAAAAAGCTCGCTAATGCTGTTGAATCGTTCTATGGAGCAGCAGAGAGAGACGATTTTAACTGTAAAAGCAGGAAGCAGAGATGCGATCAGCCTTGGCTTATATGGGAATCTTCTGGTGCTGGTATCTACGGTTGGTACCTTTATGTATATGCTGAAGCCCGATATCTATTTTCAACTGCAGTTCGAAACTACGGTAGGTCTTTCCTTTTTGATGGTGATCGTCTCCGGCCTTTTTATCTCTTTTGTGATCAGTACTATTCTTGCCAGGCCCAAACTGGACTACCACTAAGGTGATGAACTATGGATAGATTATTACTACTAATTACAGTGATCGGGATCGTGTATGTCGCATTACTTGTGTTTGTGAGCAGCAGCAGTAAGCAGGAACGATATCTTGTCCGACTGGGCATCCGGTGGAATTCGCTGGGTGAACACGTGCAGAGTGATAGATTTCAGCAATTGTTGAATGAATGCGGTTTATCAATTTCGGCTCGAAAAGTTACGCTATTTCGTTATTCAGCGGCAATCATCTATTTATTTAGCCAAGTCGTCAGCGATTTCATCCGATCTGTTCCTTTTTCATTCTATGACCCTCTAATTGCTCTACTTATTCTCGTAATCAGCAGTCCGATGCGTTATCTTCCGCTTGGTTGGGTGTTGGCGTGGCTTCACCAAAAGACGAATATTCAAAAAGATGGCGAGTTGATCTCCTTCATTCGTCTCTATGAGAATAATCGCCTACGTAAGCGCGGATATGTGCAGTTTGGTGCTTTTTGTGGGAGTACAGCGGGACATTTTCAATATATACGTCAGGATTTGTATGAGCTGTCAGAACGGGCAGTAGATGAGGGTGTGGAGGGGGCGATTGAATGGTTTTGTGCCAAATTTCCGGATAACCATCACTTTATTAATGACATCCGGTCCATTTTGCTGGCGACAGAAGGCATGGATGATGACACGGAAGCTGCAAACTATTTGCGTGAACAAGGCAAGATTATCTCCAAAATCTCCAGCGATCAGTATTTAAAAAAATGGTCTTTCATCGGTGATCTATCGACGATTATTAATGTTATTCCATCGATTGCTACTTTTTTGATGATCGTTGCCATGGCGATGCAGTACATTTTGCTAATCAAAGGAAATTTTAATGGAGTCGGCATGTTCCAGTGAAAAATTGTATATTCAACCTTATTTTTAAAACCTAAAATAAAAAGGGAGAAATTAACAATGAAAAAAGACGCTATTTCTACAGGTTTGTTTATCGCTATCGGTTTTTTGTGTGTGGCCATCGTAATTGCCATTTTGATTCCTCTGGTGCGTGACGTGATTAATGCTGCCGATGATAATAGACCGACGATCCCGGGGGTATCTCTAACTCAACCGCTGGATTCCAGCCAGACTGCACTAACTATGTCCATGACTCATGTTTTGGTATAAGTCAGATGAAAAAAGACTCTATTTCCGTCGCTATGTTTTTGGCCATTGGCTTTGTAATTGCGGGGATGTTTGTCACGGTAGCTACGCATATGATCGGCAGCAGTCAGGACGATATCATCTCACATACTAAGCAAGTGGAACAGTATTAGAAGGAGGCATTTCTAATGAAGGAGACCGTCCTCCGGGCATTGTTCATGTGGCTAGTCCTGTTTATTATCCTGCAGCCTATCTTCACCTACATAGATTATCTGCTAGATTTACAGGTCAAAGCTAATACGTCCTATATCACACAAAAAGCAGCAACAGAGGGGATGGTTACAGCTTCTATGCGGAATGAAGTAATTTCAAATCTGAAAGCGATTGGATTTTCTGAAGCTTCGATAGAAATTACTAGCAGTACAGACACCGTTCAAGAGCGAAAGCAACGAATTGATGTGTATGTAACCGCGCCGCGGATAAATTTGTTTCCTTATAATTTTTCTACGGTTTCGCAGCCGACTCGATATTATGGGCATGGATCAATTATGAGT
Organism: Paenibacillus sp. FSL H7-0323; assembly: GCF_038002725.1. Classification (NCBI taxonomy): domain Bacteria; kingdom Bacillati; phylum Bacillota; class Bacilli; order Caryophanales; family Paenibacillaceae; genus Paenibacillus; species Paenibacillus sp. FSL H7-0323. The sequence continues at coordinate 6,257,161 of NZ_JBBODB010000001.1, forward strand.
GAGTATCTCGATTGACTAAGGGATGAGCGTAATTTATGGATTACATTATTAAGCTGGCATTTGTCCTACTGATCTTTATCTACTCCTGGTTCTTTCAGATCCAGAATCAGGAGTGGGACCAGCTGCGCAGCATGTTAAAAGACGTAAATAATATCGCTGTTCACGATGCCGCACAGGAATTAGATGAGACCGAATTGACTCGTGGTCGTCTGATTATAGATCCTACAGAAGCGTACGATACTTTTCAGCAAACCCTGCAGAACAATCTAGGCCTTGATAGCGGCCTTTTCCCCCAAGGGAGCAGTCGTTTTAAGACACAAGTAAAGATTGTGAAATTCGATATTATTGATGATTCCGATGGTGTGACGTTCCCACTTTTATACGAGGATAGCGAATATGGCATAACCAAATACATCGCAGGTCCTTCGGTTATTGCCGTCATTGAGACGGAACACCCGGTTCTGATCTCTAGATCCAAAACACAACAGCCCATCAGGGTGCCAGCAGTTCAAGAGTATAAGTTCAATAAGTAAGAAAAGCCAATTAAAGAAAAGGGAGAGATTCAGTGATGAAGAAGAACATTTTAAGAGCAGCTTTGACTACAACAATGTTACTTAGCATGGTATTGGGGCAAAACGTGATTACTAACGCAGCAGCGGTTACACCAGTAACCGCAGCTACACCATCAGCTACAGCAAAACCTGCTGCTACACCAGCACCCATTATGAGGGATAACTTAAGTAAATATGGTTTGAAAAAGGATTTAGAGTTGCCGGTTACGGTTACGGCGGGTGGGCTTAGTTATACGCTGGAGAAGTTTATGATTTATGATTTCAAGTCAAAAGATGCACAAAATTTAGTGAAAAAATATGATTATGATTCATTCAGTGCTATGGTTAGTAATCCTAGGTACCTCATTTGGACTAAGATCACAATTATAAATAACAGTAAAAAAACAGTAAAAAGAACATTGGATGATCGTAAAGAAAAATGGACTTTAACTCTGCAGAGATTTGGGCAAATAGATGAAATTTGGCCAAAAGCAAACGTGAAAAAATTAAATAATAAAGAAGCTTATTATTATTATACCCTTAAGCCAGGAGAGCAATTAACTACTTACCAAGCTTATTTATATGATAAAGACATTAATTATTTTATTATTCGGTTATACCATGACGGTGGATTTGATGAAAAATTTGTAGTCAAATCTCCGGAGTAAGTAAAAATGAAAAAAATAATCATCTCATGTCTATGTTTTTTATTGCTTATTCAGCTTATGACACCTATTTCAGTACAAGCAACTGAGACGAAATTGACCTCGATTACTGTTCCTATTACCACTGGTTTGCAAGGGTCAAACAATGCAGCTAAAGATTTTTATTTAGAACTTCCTAGTGGAGTGTCTAGTTCATCAGTCAAGACAAGTACTTTAAAATACAGTGGATCTAACGAAAAAACAAGCCTATCTTTGGAGAACGGGAAGATTAAAGTTACGTTAAAGGGAGTCTCTAATCAAAAATATATTAAAGGTGTGCAGGGGTATAGAGCTTCTTTTGAAGCACTGTATAAGACGATAATCTACAATTCAATTTGGTTATACTCAGACGGTAGAAGATGGCAAATTAATGAGTACAGTGAAAAAAAAGATATTATGTCGACATATGATAAGCATGCAGAGGATGGATATCCCTCCAAGAATCCACCTGTAACCTCAGTAACTGCAGGTCCCTATCAAGAAAAAGAATATCTAAAATGGTATAACGGATCTAAAACTGAGATTATTGAATCTCAAGACATTATTCAATCTACTATAGAACCTAAATACACCGGTAAACCCTCATATGCCCAAGATCCAAAATTTAAAAATGGAAGAGTAATTATAAACTATTCGATTCCTAAGGGCGTCCCATGGGATCCTGAAAATAATGATGGTTTAACTGGAAAGGCAGAAGGACGAAGATATCTAGCATTCGCAGAATATTATTACACTGCAGACGCTAAAGTCACCACCTACAGCTACGGGGGAACAGTCAGCTTTGAATATGGTCTCCCAGATGAAGCTACACTCACAGGTTCTGCAATTCTAGAACAACCTAATCCAAACCCAATTAAGTTTGATAATAAGAATGTTTCGGTTAAGATCGCATTGAAGGGTGAGCTGCTATCCTATAAAGATACATCAAACATTTCAGAATGGATTTTTTATGCCAAAGAGAAAGGTAATGAAGGCTCACTCCAGACAAAAAAGATGTATATCAAAACTCTAACGGCAAACGAAACTTTCAAGTTTGAAATTCCGAAGGAGAAAGTGGCAGGTAAAAGTAACTACAGTCAAGAGTACGAACTAAGTATAGTAGTGAGATTTAAGAATGAAGTCGTGACCAAAAGAAGTAAGTTCGACTCGTTAAAAGAATCTTTTACAGTCAAAGCAGGAGTGTATACAACCTCAGGTCCTCCGGGAGGAGGGTTTCCAGGTCCTACATCACCGCCAGAACTACCGAGAGAGTTAAAACCCCCAGTAGCTCTTATAAATGCACCGAAAACTGTAAAAGCAGGACAAGAGTTTGTAGCCAGTGCAGCAGGGTCGTATGACCCCGATGGTTATATTACGGATTACTTTTGGGATACGCCTAATGCTAAGGGAGAATTGAGCACTTTGCCAAGGGGAACGCTTTGGTATGATAAAGACCATTTGGGGGAACAAACACTTGCTTTGACTGTAATGGACGACGACAAAATGACTGGAAGTACTAGTACTGAGGTTAATGTCATTGAGCCAAAACCAGATGCATCTATCAGGGTAGATGGTACATTAAAGCAAAATCGAAAGGTTATCATACAAAGTTACGTTAGTAGCCCGACCCACTACCCATTAGTAGATGCTAAGACTAAATTCACGATCACAGCCGTATCAGGTGGAACGAATTCTGATATTAAATATAGCGGATCGCTGAACGGAGTATATAGCAAAGATGTGCTATTCAAGAAGCCAGGGAAATATAAAGCAACCATTTATGTGGAGAATACATTAGGGCTAACTGCCAGAAACGAAACAACTTTTGATATAGCACCAGACCAGAAGCCTTTTGCATACTTTACGATGGCTGGAACAGTGTATCGCAATCCTTCAGATGGTAAACAAGCGACCCTATCAATAGATGATATGTCTTACTCTCCAGATCAAGATATTGTGGCTCGTAGGCTTTGGGAATACCGTTACGATTCAGATAACAACGGTAGTTTTGCAGGTGAGCAATGGGTTATTTTTAGCAATGAGAATTTAGATCGTTTGAATCTCAAGGTAAGAGATGTTGGGCAATACGAAGTGCGACTAACTGTATTCGAAGAATTTGGCCAGCCGACCATCGATGAGTATGTGACACAGGCTGATCGGCAATCCATTAATTCGGAAACTACACAAAATGTGATCGAACGGATCTTCACGGTTAAAAATCAGGCACCTGATGTCGACTGGTCATGGTAGAGAGGAATAGAGATGCAGAAATTAAAAAAAACAATTTCAACGTTTATGGCCCTTGTATTACTACTTCTTTCATTCCCTGAATTTTATTCGGGGAGTGCAAAGGTAGAGGCGACAGGTGACCCAAATATCATCAATTTTATGGATATCCGTCTTGAAGGATTTAATAAAACAACTCCTTGGGAGCCAGCTATGGGGAATATAGGATCTTTAAGTTTGAATATGCCTGCTATGACCCTAACCAATATTACTTTTGATCTAACAACAAGAATACTGCGCTACGATTATGTACCTGATGCGCCTGTAGTTTTAACATCAGGGGATATTAATTGGTACTATGATACGCAGCGTACTAGATTTCTTAATATTTACAGTTATATGTACAGGACAGATGGAAGTGGTAATACTGATTATGCTACTGATGCCTCATGGAGAATTGAAGAAATGCCACCTGTGAAAAGTTCGGATAGTCTTCAGTTTAACCTTGATAGAAATACAACCGCTTTTTATGAAAGTTATGCTTATCCAGCGAAGTATGGCATTCCAAAAGCCCTTAAAGTCGCACTAAGAGCAAGTGATGCGCAACACCAACCTAACGAATGGATGAATGGTTGGCATAACAACGTATATTATGATTGGGATAACATACCTCTAGTAATAAATTCAGCACCTACGCTCACAGTGACTACACCAAGCGAGCAGCAGCTACTGAATGAGCCAGGATTCAGTGGTATGAATATCGAAGGATATGTTCGAGATGTGGACAATAATGATCTAGTCGTTAGTGCTGAAATTCCTAATGTGTTCTATAAACAAGTCAATGTCCAACAGGCACTGAATAATAAATGGTTTTCCATCCCAATAGATGTTTTGGCAGACGGAATTCCTCCCGGACGACACAATATCATTATCAAGGTTGTGGATCCCTATAATTATAAGGATGAGAAATCGTTGGTCGTTAATGTATCCTATAGGCTTAGGAATAAATCCTTTATATTGATTAACACTCCTATAGACTTATCAACCACATACAAGGACTATGAAGGAGATTCTAAATATCAAGAACGCTATAGATACGACCATAACCCGTATTTCTTCGATAATTCGATGGGTATCATTTCGGATAGTGGGTTATGGCGTTCAGAAAGGTATACCTCCTTTCCATATAGCGGACTCTATAACGCAACCTTTCAAGCACGAGATAATCCTAAAAACGATGACAGATTCGATGTCTATCGTTTATGGAGCCGAGATAATTTATCTTCAATGACCTATCATGTTCATCGAAAGCCAATTGCATTGTTTGCTGCCAAACTGGCGTGGGGATCTCTTCTGCTAACAGATAGTTCCTACGATTTGGACCACATCACGGCTGTTAATAAGGGACTTATAGCTTGGCAATGGCAGTATAAAAAAACTGATTCTGAAATATGGACAGATGGTCAACCGCCAGCTCAATTACCGAGTTCTGTACAATATGACATACGCCTTAGAGTACGTGATGTCGATGGCGAAAATGGGTTGGGGGTCTGGAGCGACTGGTGTGTAAGGACGGTGGGGGCTGCAGGTAATCTACCTCCCGTAGCGTTATTTAGTGTTGATCCTAATATTGTTTCCTATCGTAAAGCTACTACCATAACTGACAAATCGTTTGATCCGGATAATGATCCATTAGATGTGTATTACTGGACGGTTATCAAAGACGGTTGGAACAAAGTTTGGGAGCATTGGGGTGGAGCTACAACGCCACCTAATATCGCAGCTTTTGGAATCGGTAATTATCAAATTAGTTTACAAGTGCATGACAACCGAGGATTATGGTCAGATTGGTATCGCCAAAATGTTCAGGTGATTAATCACCCACCCGCAGCAGCATTTAACATGCCAGCTGAAGTATATCGAGACACTGTAATTACAATGGATAATCTAACACCAGATCCTGATGAAGATGGAGATTCGCTTGCTTATTTATGGTACGCCAAACTCAACAATAGTCCTTATTATTATGCTGGCAGTAACCGCAACCAATCTTTGACGATACGAGATCTTATTGCTGGAAACGGAATTTCACCGCAGCAGGCTATATCAGAAGGATGGGAAATGCGCCTTAAGGCAACAGATGTACCTAATCCCTCAAGTATTGGAGCTTTAAGTTCCAATGCAACACGCGTATTTACTGTTAAAAATCATGTTCCAACAGCTGCTATTAATGGTCCATCGGCAGTATTCCAATATGATACCCGACAATATACATCTTTTGATGAGGATGGAGATCCCTCCGACATCGCTAGTCTGCAATACTTCTGGAAAGTAACGGATAGTGATGGCCTTACGCAATGGCTTCGAACTCCTAGTATTGATGTTAATTTTCCTGAGTCCGGTATCTATACATTGGAACACTGGGTTATCGATCAGATCGGTGATAAGTCTAATATAGCTACGTTGAAGGTGAGTGTTACTAAAAATCTAGCGCCCTCAATGACATTGATAACCCCGGCGGGAACCGTAACCAATCCATCCGTTATAGATGCCGAAATACAAGGAGATCCATTAATTAAATGGAATTATACAGACCCAGAGAGTGATCCGCAGGAGAAGTACCGTTTAGAATTTTTTTCGAAAGACGGACTCTTAGTTAAGACAGTTGAAAACCTTGACACCACAGGTCAGCTGCGGCAGTATCAACTCCCTAACCATACATTCAATCGATTTGAATACTTCACCGTATATGGTCGGGCTTATTCCAAATTATCCTGGTCAGAAATATCTAACGAAAAAACGTTTATCATCGACAATCCGCCGCAGCCCGGATTCACACTTATCACGGATACAGGCAGAGATGCTGCCAAAGAGCCGATTTATCGCACGGATCTTCTAAATATCAAGAGCAAAGCGACGGATCCAGACCTTCCAAAAGGAGATACGATCAGCCATAAGTATGATTTGAAATCATCTAACGGGACGGAAGGATTGGCTAGTACTCAAGCTGAATTTACGAAGAAATTCACCTCAAATGGCGTCTTTACCTTGAAACAAACCGTTACGGATTCTCTAGGACTGTATCGAGAGCTATCTCTGAGTATCACCGTAGCCAACCGTAAACCGACCGTAACGATAACGTACCCAACAAGTACTGACTCAAGTAAGCCTATGATCGCAAGTACGCTTACACCAATCATCAAGTGGGATTATCAAGATGAGGATGGAGATGAACAACAGCGGTATAAGGTACAAATTATCAACTTGGCGACAGGGATGGTTAAGGTTCAATCTGGCGAACAAAATTCAAGTGCCAAACAGTGGCAAGTGCCAACTGGAATATTGGTTGAGAACGAAAAATATGCCGTGGAAGTGGAAGCTTTTGATGGTTATAACTGGAGTAATATCTCAGCGCGTAAATATTTCATGGTTAATCTACTGAGTATTAAAGGTGGGGTCCAGCACACAGAGGAATGGAATAACAACCGTAAAGGCTACAATTTGAACAAGAGCGGTAATGAGGAGAGTCCAAGAGGCTATAATGTGTTTTGGGCAGGTGAGCGATTTATTTTGCAAGGGATAGCAACCGGTCTACCTGATACTGTTGAGGTAACGATGACGGGAGGTTATTCTACGCAACTAAATCCAACGAACAGTGATAAAACCTTGTGGACAGGCGAATTTTATAATCCGGCATTTGTGAAACTTCCCGATGGTCCAGTGACCTTTACCTTCACAGCTAAGAATGAGTACAATACCAAAATTGATACAGTTACTGTTGTGATTGCTGGCGATTGGTCTGAATATTTTCGGAACCATCGTGTGAAGTAATGATACATCTACGAATTTATCCTTTTTCCATCTAAAAAGGGCTACGCGGAAATACGATCCGCATAGCCCTTTTTTACGAGCAACAACTTATATAACTCCTTCAGTCCGTTCTTCATTCATTCTCATCATTCTTGTCGCAACGGAAGGTGTATGTAAAGGTATGTTCGTCGAACGTGCAGAGGCTCTTTGAGCTCTACGCACATAATAGGATAACTTGCCGCTGAATATTTTATGGGAACAGAGTGAAAGAGCGAAATCCTCCGGGGTAACAAAGCAGGAAGGCTTATTCACAGGCTGAACTGCGGTATTTTCAAATAAGGAAGCAACAAAATGAGAGCAGAAATAAGCGTTCTCTCGATCTATTTTAACATTTAGAAGTACGCCGATCAGGCCTAAAAGATGGTATTTATAACGTTCCTGATTTTTCATCATCCCTTGGACATGATTGTACATGGCATCGTATTCCGTGGCACTGACACGTAACTGATAAATAGAGCAATTTGCGCTGCTATAGAAAGGGTGAATGAAATTTTCTTGAATCAGACCCGCGACGAATGGATTGTGCATTTTTTTTCTTCCGAAGCTGTACACTTCACGTAGTTCACTATCAAAGGCGATCGAAGCATGGTTCAGATCAGCTTTTGTAAACCACTTAATGAAACCACTGAAGGCTGTACCTGTACCGGTAAGCACAATATAAACATCCTTTTTCGAAGTCATGTTCAGAATTCCTTTCCACTTGGAGATATTGGATAATGAATGAAAATTTTACTTGTGTAACTCCATCTTACTTTATATTCGAGCATTGTAAAACAAACTTTAGTCGCAATAGAAAACTAGACCATAGGCTAAGTAAAAACCCGTCTCATGACATAGTTACTTTTGCGTATATAAATGCGTAGATATTGCAAAACATAAGCTGTCAAACAAAGAGTTTTTAAAAACAATTGGAATTGCTTCCACACTAGTGATACAATAAGAGTCAAAATGACATTCTTGAGATTTCAGAGGAGGAACTATTAAATGAGTGAACAAGAACAAGCGATCCAGAAGGAAGAAAACTCAACAGTAGATAACCTGTCGATCACAACAATTCGTACGTTGGCTATTGATGCTATCGAAAAAGCGAATTCCGGCCATCCAGGTATGCCAATGGGTTCTGCACCAATGGGCTACCAACTGTTTGCAAAAACAATGAATCATAACCCTGATCATCCAACATGGGTAAACCGCGATCGTTTTGTATTGTCCGCTGGACATGGTTCCATGCTTCTGTACAGCTTGCTGCACCTTAGCGGCTATGATCTTCCTATGGAAGAATTGAAACAATTCCGTCAATGGGGTAGCTTGACTCCTGGTCACCCGGAAGTTGGTCACACAGCTGGTGTTGATGCAACTACAGGTCCGCTTGGACAAGGTATTGGCATGGCCGTTGGTATGGCTATGGCCGAAGCTCAATTGGGCGCAACCTACAACAAAGAAGGACATAACGTAGTTGACCACTATACTTATGCTATTTGTGGTGATGGTGACCTTATGGAAGGGATCTCTTCTGAGTCCGCTTCTCTTGCTGGTCATTTGAAACTCGGAAAATTGGTTGTATTGTATGATTCAAATGATATTTCCCTTGATGGTAAATTGAATCTTTCTTTCTCCGAAAATGTAGCTCAACGTTTTGATGCTTATGGTTGGCAAGTTCTGCGCGTAGAAGACGGAAATGACCTTCCGGCTATTGAAAAAGCTATTGCTGAGGCGCAAGCTGAGACTAGCAAACCGACTTTGATCGAAGTGAAGACAGTTATTGGTTATGGTAGCCCTAACAAACAAGGTAAAGGCGGCCATGGCGGTACTCACGGTTCCCCACTTGGAGCAGAAGAAGCTAAGCTGACCAAAGATTTCTACAAATGGGTATACGAAGAAGATTTCTATGTGCCTGATGAAGTTCGTGCACATTTTGCAGAAGTGAAGAAAAACGGAATCGCAGCTAACAAAGCTTGGGACGACAAATTTGCGGCTTACAAAAAAGCATATCCAGAGCTAGCTGCACAATTCGAAACAGTAATCAATGGCGATCTTCCAGAAGGCTGGGATGCTAACCTTCCAACTTACACTACTGAAGATAAAGCAGTATCGACTCGTGTCGCTTCCGGTAGTGCGCTTAACGGTCTGACTGCTGGCGTTCCTCAGCTAGTGGGTGGTTCCGCTGACTTGGAAAGCTCCACTATGACGCATTTGAATGGTTTGACATCTTTCACACCAGAATCTTATGATGGCCGCAACATTTATTTCGGCGTACGTGAGTTTGGTATGGCTGCTGCAATGAACGGTATTGCTCTACACACTGGTCTTAAAGTATTCGGAGGAACATTCTTCGTATTCACAGACTACCTGCGTCCAGCAATTCGTTTGGCATCGATCATGAAATTGCCAGTAACCTATGTACTGACACATGACAGTATTGCAGTTGGTGAAGATGGTCCTACGCATGAACCAATCGAACAATTGGCTTCCTTGCGTATCATCCCAGGTCTGACTGTTATTCGTCCGGCTGATGCTAACGAAACTTCTGCAGCATGGGCTTATGCTATGGAAAACAAAGAGAATCCGGTTGCTTTGGTTCTGACTCGTCAAAACTTGCCAATTCTTGCTGGAACCGTAGATGGCGTTCGTGAAAACATCAAACGTGGTGGTTATGTTGTCTCTGATTCCAAAAATGGCACTCCACAAGCACAACTTATCGCAACTGGTTCTGAAGTACAGTTGGCAGTTAAAGCGCAAGCTGCTTTGGCAGAAGAAGGCATCGATGTTCGTGTAATCAGCTTGCCAAGCTGGGATCTGTTCGAAAAACAAGACAAAGAATATCGTGATTCCGTAATTCTTCCAGGAGTCAAAGCCCGTCTTGCTATCGAAATGGCACAAACCTTCGGATGGGAACGTTACACTGGTGACCAAGGCGATATCCTAGGCATCACTACTTTCGGAGCTTCCGCGCCTGGCGATAGAGTTATGAAAGAATACGGCTTTACTGTAGAGAATGTAGTTAGCCGTGTGAAAGCACTTCTGTAATTAACTGAATAATCATTAGGGGGAGAACAAGTAATGAGTCAGTTTAACAACGCAACGATCGAAAAAGCAGCCAATGTATATTATGGCGGACAAGTAACCAGCCGTACGGTAATTTTGCAAGATGGATCTAAGGTGACACTGGGCATCATGTTGCCGGGTGTGTATGAATTTGGTACAGATGGTCCTGAAATTATGGAGATTCTGTCCGGCGATCTTAAAGTGCTGCTTCCCGGCACTGAGGTATGGCAGGAGATTAAGGGAGCATCAACGTTCAATGTTCCTGGCAACTCTAAATTTGCGTTGGAAGTATTTGAAGTAACTGATTATTGCTGTTCTTACCCGGTTCTATAGAAAACAGACTTTTCTAAGGGCTGTCCTATAAGTAGCTTTTTTCTATGAGTGAGACGACCCGGATTCAATTTAAAAATCGTAAAAGTCAGCAAGGCAGCGGTTCTCCTGTTATTGGAGGATCGCTGCTTTTTGTGTTGTTGGTTGGTGATATTGCTTGATGTTCAATTATGTATTCATCATTCTATTTTGAGGCTTAAGGACTCAAATGACGTTAGGGCTGAATCGGATCATCACCAAATTAGCACTGAGTCATAACCATCCCCACCGCGTACGGACCCAGATGACGCTATTAGCAAATTTATAGCCTTTTGAGCAAGTTTTCGGACACCAGTGCAGCTATTTCATAGAAACAGGCTCATAATTGGCGCTTTTTATGCCAATAGCGACTATGGAGTCCGATAGCATGCCAAATGTGGGATTATACTGCGAATAAGGTCAGCTGAGTCCGAAGGTGCTGTGTCATCACCAACTTTAGGCACCGGGTCCGCACCAACCCACTGCGTAACTACCCAGATGACGTTAACACTAGATCAACACCAATGTAGTACCGGGTCACCACCAATCCTACTGCTGTAGCACCCGGTCAACACCAATCCTACTGCTGTAGTACCCGGTCAACACCAATCCTACCGCTTAAGGACCCAGATGACGCTATTAGCAAAATTATAGCCTTTTGAGCAAGTTTTCGGACACCAGTGCAACTATTCCATGGAAATAACCTCATAATTGGCGCTTTTTATGCCAATAGCGACTATGGAGTCCGATAGCATGCGAAATATGAGATTATACTGCGAATAAGGTCAGCTGAGTCCGATGGCGCTGTGTCATCACCAACTTGGGCACCCGGTTAGCGCCAACCCACTGCGTACGGACCCAGATGGCGTTAACACTAGATCAACACCAATGTAGTACCGGGTCACCACCAATCCTACCGCTAAGGACCCAGCTGACGCTATTAGCAAATTTATAGTCTTTTGAGCAGGTTTTCGGACACCAGTGCAACTATTCCATAGAAATAGGCTCATAATTGGCGTTTTTCATGCCAATAGCGACTATGGAGTCCGATAGCATGCCAAATGTGGGATTATACTGCGAATAAGGTCAGCTGAGTCCGATAGAGATAGCTGTGTACCGCAGAGGTTACTTAGTTAAGGAGCTTGAGGTTTGGAGCGAGGGAGAGGTTCCAGAAAATACGGGATATACCATAGTCATCAAGCGATCATCTTGGTAACCAATTTGCAACTAAACAGCAGCTCACCCAGTGACTCCTCCAGTAACTAAGCAGCAACTAACCAGCAACTCACCCAGTGACTATCCAGTAACTTCTCCAGCACTTACCCAACATTTCAGCGCTCCCTCAGTAACTTTTAAGCGACTATTTAGCAACTCATCAGTAACTCCACCAGAACTATCCACCGTTTCATCACTAATACAGTAACTTTTGCGACAAACTAGTACTTCGCGACCTTCTTAGTAACTATCCCACCAACACCACCACAACGTTCTGAGTAACTCCACAGCAACCAATATTTTCTTGCACTACAACTGTTAATTTGGTATTATAATTATACAAACAAACGTTCGTATAATTGGTTTGACAATGGGATTGTCCATAAAGAAAAGACCGCATCGCAATATCATGTGCGAGGCGGTCGTAAATGTTCTTATGAAGTAGGTTTTGAGCTCTTGGATTTATTTATTGGATACATTTGCACCCATCTTTTGGCCGATCCACTCTTCGTAACATTTCACTACGGCAGAGAGATCTTCTTCACCATAACCTTGGGTGAATCCAGCTTGGAACATGCTTTTAGCCAAGCCCAGCATAGGAGAAGGAACGCCTGTTGAATCGCTATGGGCAGAGGCAAGCTTCAAATCCTTAAGCATTAGAGCGAGGGAGAATTGATTGCTGAAATCATCTTCTATGATTTTACGGCCTTTAAGCTCAGCTTGTTTGCTGCCCGCAGAACCAAGTTGTACTAGTTCCAGGAACTTGTCTGCTGGTACGCCTGATTTAACGGCAATGGCGAACCCTTCGGCTAGGGCAACATTATGAATACCTACCATAGCATTGTGAGCCAGCTTGGCCACAGCGCCGCTGCCGTTCTCACCCATATGTAGCAGCTTCTTACCCAAAGTATCAAAGATATCACGATGTTGTTCTATGACCTCAGCACTACCGCCGACCATGAACACTAAGGTTCCTTCAATCGCTGCTGGTTTGCTTCCAGTTACTGGCGCGTCTAGGAAATGTCCACCGCGCGCTTCTACAGCAGCGGCAATTTCACGAACTAGTCCTGGTGAAATTGTGCTGGAATCAATAATTAGTCCACCAGGCTTTACAGCATCAAGAATACCATCTTGACCATAAAACACTTCACGAACCGAATCATCATTGCTGATCATGGTAATAATAACATCCTTACCCTCAGCCGCTTCGCGGGGCGTGAGAGCAGTCTGGGCACCTTCTGCTTCAAGAGGTTTACACTTGGCTGCCGTACGGTTGTATACCGTAACCTGAAAGCCGCCACGTAGTAAATTGGAGGCCATAGGCGCACCCATTGTTCCGAGTCCGATAAAACCGATTTGTTTCATTTATATAGCCACCTTCCGTTTTCTTTATTCTATCACGGCACTTAGTCCAGCACCACAGCACACCTATGTCTTTTGATACAGGAAACGCTTCCAAGGAACTTTGGAAAACTTGGTTCTAATGCCCTCTATGTGCCCTAAGACCTTGCCAGTCAAGGCAAATTAAAGTATCCTAATTATAAAGTTGTAACAAACGGTTTTAAATTTAAAGAGATAAAACAGGAGGTTACCATTACCGATGTCTAAGAAGATTAATTTTGACTACACAAAAGCTCTTTCGTTTTTTAACCAACAAGAAATCGACAACCTTGCCGCCCCAGTTAAGCTAGCACACGAACAGTTGCATAACAAAACTGGTGTAGGCTCTGACTATCTTGGATGGATCGATCTGCCGACAGCTTATGATAAGGAAGAATTCGCTCGCATTCAACAAGCTGCTAAGAAGATCCAAAGCGATTCCGAGGTACTGATTGTAATTGGTATCGGAGGTTCTTATCTGGGAGCACGCGCAGCTATTGAGGCGCTATCGCATTCTTTCTACAATAACCTTTCTAAAGATAAACGCAAAACTCCAGAAGTTTATTTCGCTGGTAATAACATTAGCTCTACATACATCACGCATCTGCTTGATCTAGTAGAAGGTAAAGACTTCTCCGTGAACGTAATCTCCAAATCTGGAACTACTACTGAGCCAGCGATTGCTTTCCGCATTTTCCGCGCTGCTCTGGAGAAGAAATACGGCAAGGAAGAAGCTCGTAAACGCATTTACGCTACTACAGACAAGGAAAAAGGTGCCCTTAAGAAATTGGCAACTGAAGAAGGTTATGAATCCTTCATCATTCCAGACGATGTTGGCGGACGTTACTCCGTATTGACACCTGTAGGCTTGCTGCCAATTGCTGTAGCTGGCATTAACATTGAAGAAATGATGCAAGGTGCTGCTGCCGCTGCGGATGAGTTCAACAATCCAGATGTAGCTACTAACCAAGCTTATCAATATGCTGCAGTTCGTAACGCTCTATACCGTAAAGGTAAAACAACTGAAATTCTCGTCAACTATGAGCCTTCCTTACACTTTGTATCTGAGTGGTGGAAACAATTGTTTGGCGAAAGTGAAGGTAAGGACTTCAAAGGAATTTATCCTTCTTCCGTTGATTTCTCCACAGATCTACACTCCATGGGTCAATTTATCCAAGAAGGTAACCGCAACATTTTTGAAACGGTTATCCAAGTAGATCAAGTAGCTCATCATGTTACGATTGAGAATGATCCGGATGATCTGGACGGCTTGAACTTCTTAACAGGTAAGACTATGGATTTCGTGAATAAGAAAGCTTTCCAAGGTACAATGCTTGCACATACAGATGGTCAAGTACCTAACCTTATCGTTACTATTCCTGATCAAACACCATACACCTTTGGATATTTGGTGTACTTCTTTGAAAAAGCCTGCGGTATCAGCGGATACTTGCTCGGTGTTAACCCATTTGACCAACCAGGCGTAGAAGCATACAAGAAAAACATGTTCGCATTACTTGGCAAACCAGGTTACGAAAAAGAAAAAGCAGAGCTGGAAGCAAGACTTACTGAATAGTATTGCAGTAGGTTTTACAATAGCTATTAATCACAGAACATTCATACTAATGTAAGTCACCAGGAGCAGTCCATAGGTAATCCAATACCGGGACTGCTCCTGACATTATATGAAGACATCATATGTAAATAAGGACTGGAATAATTATGTTAGAACAATATCAAACGGTCCGCTCTTCCGGCTCAAAGGAAGTTGTGATCCGTAAATCTCGTTTCATTGGTCATGTTATGCCAGTGGAGAATGAAGAAGAAGCTTTGTTGTTTATCGAGGACATCAAGAAGAAACATTGGAACGCAACGCATAACTGTTCTGCTTATGTGATTGGGGAGAGAGACGAAATCCAGAGGCAATCGGACGACGGGGAGCCGAGTGGTACAGCCGGCAAACCGATTTTGGAAGTAATCCGCAATCAGGGAGTTAAAAATGTCGCAATCGTAGTGACCCGTTATTTCGGAGGCATTATGCTGGGTGCCGGTGGGCTGATTAGAGCTTATACGGATGGAGCAGTGCTTGCGCTTGAAGCAGGAGAAGTAATCACCCGTGTACTGAGACGAGAGGTATTCGTAGAGATTGAGTACACTTGGCTGGGCAAGGTTGAGAACGAACTTCGAGGAAGAGGGATTCAGACTGGCGAGACTTTGTTCACCGACAAAGTAACGTTGTTATGTTTGCCGCGAAATGATGAGGGTGACACTTTTATGGCATGGATAACAGATCTAACCCAAGGGCAAGCCCTGATAACAGAAGGGCGGCGGATTTACTACAGCGAAGGGGATTAGTATATGGCAAGGAGAGCAGTGGAGCAGGAGTTGTCGAGGGAAAGGATTTTAGAGGCCGCTAGGCATCTGTTTATAACCAAAGGGTATCGAGCAATTTCAATGCGAAGTATTGGTCAGCATTTGGGATATAGCCACGGCTCTCTCTATTATCATTTCAAGGAAAAGGCGGAGTTGTTCTACGCTATTGTTGTAGAGGATTTTAATCATGTGGCTGCTTTACTCAGTCAAGTGATGAATAAACCGCCTGAAGAAGGAATGACAAGGGTAGAACAGCTGATTATGGAATTTATTAGATTTGGAATTGATCATCCCTATCAATATGAAATTATGTTCATGATTCGCGATGAGGAATTGCTAGCTTATTGTAGAGCAGAACAGGGACGATGTTTTGATTTATTCTCAAGTATTGTGCGCCGTCATATGAAGGAAGAGGGATATGTGTCTGAGGACTGGCAGAATGTGCCGTTAACAATGTTCTTGTCTGCACACGGATTTATTTCTTATTATATCCAGGATAAAGTATCATTTGACGATGTGAAAGAGGCAGCGTTAGCTCATATAAAGGTTTTATGTCGCAGCCTTTAACATGCTGTTTTTTTTATAGATCTTCACTTTAAAGCTGTGCATTGGTATAACACTGCTTCTCTGCTTGATGAAAGTATTACTAGACTCTAGTTATAGTCTAAATGGCCGCTCCGCAGCGATAACGGAAGCGGCCATTTGTATGTTTATTATCCCTCTACTATTTTTAAGAAACATTGCCGGCGTCTAGGTCCATCGAACTCACAGAAATAAATACCTTGCCAACGACCGAGAATTAATTCACCTTCGTGGATGATCAGGGTCTGGGAAGGCCCGGTAGTAATAGATTTAAGATGAGAGGCAGTATTGCCTTCCTCATGCCGATACTTCGGATGCTCCCAAGGGTAGACCTCATCCAAACGCATCAGAACATCATGCTTCACATCAGGATCTGCATTTTCATTAATAGCAATACCAGCAGTGGTATGAGGACAATAAACTACAATCAATCCGTCTTGAACTCCACTTTTTTTTACATAAGAAATGACTTCCCGAGTAATATCACGTAATTCATCCCGCTTTGTAGTAGTGATCTCCAGAGTATGCAACATAATCAATCCCCTTCCTGTGAGGTGCCATTTTTTAGTGTACCTTTGATACATATATTTTAACCCAAATTCACTTGAAAGTAATTGACGGCGGTGAGAAGGATTTGGTAAAGTAGTAATAATATAAAACCAAGTATATAAATAGGAATAATTAATGAGGATTTTGGTTAGTATACCGACCGGTTATCCGGAGGTGGGAGGGCAAAAATCATTGAATTCGCTACTTAGACACAAAGGCTGGACTTGGGGTTTCCGAACTACAATTTTGCTCTATTTTGTAGTATTGATCGTGTTGCCCATACTCGGGGTCTATTACAACTCTTTTTCTCTTGGTTTTGGCAATTTTGTGGAAAGCGTCAGCGATCCAATTGCTTGGAAGTCGGTGCTGCTAACCTTAAAGCTGGCGATTTTCGCCACTTTAATTAATGTTTTGTTAGGAACTATGATTGCTTGGGTCCTTATTCGTTATCAATTTGCTGGTAAAGCGCTGCTAAACAGTCTGGTCGATTTACCTTTTGCACTGCCAACAGCTGTCGGAGGTTTGATGATTCTACTGCTGCTTGGACCAGGGAGCCTTATCGGCAAAGCAGCTGAGGCACTTGGATTTGAAATTGTTTTTCATCAACCGGCTATCGTAATTGCTATGGTGTTCGTGACGTTTCCATTCGTGATTCGAGCGGTTCAGCCCTTGCTGGAGGAGTTGGATCCATCCGAAGAGGAAGCAGCATATACAATGGGTGCCAAGGGGGCAAGGGTATTCTGGCAAGTTATTCTTCCATCAATGGCGCCTGGGATGATCAGTGGTGGGATGCTCGCATTTTCAAGAGCACTTGCGGAATTTGGTGCAGTGGTACTCGTCGCAGGTAATATTCCGGGGCGTACGCTTGTATCTTCTGTTTTTATTTTTGGTGAAGTTGAAAGTGATAATCCGGTCTCCGCCGCTGCGGTTTCTGTTATTCTCTTGACCTTATCCTTTCTCATTCTTTGGCTGATTAATATGCTGCAGATGCGGGGGAGACGCTCATGAGGAAATTATGGATTGCTCTTACTTATTTAGTGTTTTTTCTGCTCATTGCTGCTCCATTAGGAAAAATGGCTATCGGTGCTTTTAGTGAAGGATTTGGTGGTTTCTGGAATGCTCTGACTAGGCCTGAAGCGCTGCATGCGCTCATGATGACTGGGCTTGTTGTGATAGTAGTTACGTTATTAAATACATTGTTCGGTATTATGATGGCTCTGTATCTTGTTCGGGCGAACTGGATCGGCAAGCGTCTAAAAGGATTATTGAACAGTATTGTGGATTTGCCTTACGCGGTATCCCCTGTAATCGGAGGATTGATGATTGTCCTGTTGCTGGGTCCCGATAGTACCTTGGGAGCGATTTTTGAGGGAATTGGACTAAAGATCGTTTATGCGATTCCCGGGATGATCATTGCCACTTTATTTGTTACCTTTCCTTTAATGGTGCGTGAGGTTATGCCGGTGCTTCAGGAGATTGGTTCACAGCAGGAGGAAGCGGCTTCGACATTGGGCGCTCGTAGCTGGACTATTTTTTGGAAGGTAACTTGGCCTTCGATTCGTTGGGCGGTTGTGTATGGTGTCATTCTTACGGTGGCACGTTCACTTGGAGAGTTCGGCGCGGTACTTGTGGTTTCGGGGAACATTATGAACAAAACTCAGACGGCGACAACTTTAGTCTATCAGGATGTTGAGAATTTTAATGTGACGGCTGCTGGAGGAATAGCGCTAGTTCTGGCTGCATTTTCCGCAGGTCTGCTGCTGTTGATGGAATGGACCAAGAGAAGAAAGGAAGTGCAGTAATATGCATGTAGAAGTGCGGGGGTTAAACAAGCATTTTGGAGATTTTCATGCGGTCAAGGACGTCAATTTCACCATTACAAAAGGTCACCTGATTGGATTGCTCGGCCCAAGTGGAGGCGGGAAAACCTCAATTCTACGTATGCTGGCGGGACTGGAGTCACCGGATACCGGAGAGATTATTTTTCATGGTCAGACGGTGAACAATCTTCCTCCTCAAGAACGTGGGATCGGCTTCGTCTTCCAGAACTATGCACTCTTCAAACATATGACTGTTTTTGATAATATCGCTTTTGGCTTAAAGGTTAAAAAGGCTAACAAAACAGCTATCCGCGATCGTGTTATGGAACTTGTGGAGCTTACAGGGTTAAAAGGGTTCGAGAAACGTTATCCGCATCAGCTATCAGGGGGACAACGTCAGCGTGTGGCTTTTGCACGTGCGCTTGCGCCTGAACCACAGCTGCTGCTTTTAGATGAACCTTTTGCCGCTATTGATGCGAAGATCCGCCAGGAGCTGCGCGCTTGGCTGCGTGAACTGATTGAGCGTGTAGGTATCACCTCTATTTTTGTAACCCATGACCAAGATGAAGCGATTGAAGTAGCGGATGAAATTATGATCATTAATCAAGGACGTTTGGAACAAAAGGGTACCCCGTGGGATATTTACAAGGAACCCAAAACACCGTTCGTGGCAACATTTATCGGCGAATCTACGCTGATTGAGAACGCTTCTGAGGTTAAAGGCTTTACAGGTGCGGGGGACGGAAAACCTACCAAAGCGCTGATTCGTCCTGAATATATTGAAGTGGGTAACCTGCATGAGTTCAAGATGGCTTCTGCCACGGAAAAAGGTGTTGTGAAACATCTGCATTTCCGCGGCAGCGAATGGCTCGTTGAGGTTGAAGTAAATGGCCACAAGCTCGTCACCTACCGTTCGTTGGAGAAAGAAACCTTGCAGCCGGGTCAGGAAATCTCAGTACTGGTACATCGGGCTTATCTGTTTAATGATGAGCGCAGTTGGATCCAGGAGAACAACCTGAAAGAAGATCCAATGCCGATTTTTATTTAAAAATAAATAAAATGATTTTCAATTTCTTATAGTAGCGAATGTGATTCGCTAGGATTAGAGGAACTGATGTGAAGGCCAGAAGTAATGAAGTGGAAGTTTGGAACTGTAGGAGCGGAGCGACCGCCTTTGTTTCCGGATTTAATCCGCTGAGGATATAAAATTAATAAATCTGGGAACAACAGCGGCCGAAAGTCCAAACATTCCGCGTAATTACGGCAAATACCGAACGTTGGATACTTGAATTTTAAGTTTCAGCCATAGAGCTACTTTCAAGGAAATATTAAAAATCATTACCTCGAAGGATGTGGGCCGCAATGAATATCAAAAGGAGCAGACAACTGCACGGATGTTTTGCTGCCCTAATGCTGGCCATACTCACGCTGACAGTAGTCGGTTGCGGGAATGAGAAGGCAGCTACGACGATGGCAGAGCCTTCGAAGCAAGGGGATGTTACGCTGGTAATTGGCGCATACAGTGTGGCTAAGGATGCGATGCAGGATATTTTGCCGTTATTTGCTGCCAAGTGGAAGGCAGATACGGGTCAGGATATTAATTTTCAGGAGTCTTATGAGGCTTCAGGGACACAGGCGAGAGCGATTGTAGGTGGATTTGAAGCGGATGTGACGCTGCTAGCCATGGAAGGTGATGTCGAGAAGCTAGTTAAGGCTGGACTCGTAGCGCCAACATGGAAAGAGCAGGGTGAACAAGGCATGGTAACACGTTCAGTAGTAGCTCTTGGTACCCGCGAAGGAAATCCCAAAGGCATTCGCGATTTTGCGGACTTAGCCAAGCAAGGGATTAAAGTGTTATATCCAAACCCGAAGACCTCTGGTGGTGCGCAATGGGATATCAACGCGATCTATGGGGCTGGTCTGAAGCTGTCAGAGGAGCAGGAGGGGGCAAAGGATCCAGCAGCAGCCAAAGCTTTTTTGGAAAGCATCCATGCCAATGTAGAGTCTCTGGATAAGAGTGGCCGCGCTTCTATGGCAGCCTTCGAGTATGGAGTGGGGGATGTAATTGTCACCTATGAGAATGAACTGCTGGCTCGGATTGCTCAGGGAGTCAAATACGAAGTCATTATTCCTAAAAATACAATTCTGATTGAGAATCCAGCGGCTGTTGTAGAGAAATATGCGGATGAGCATGGGACACGCATAGCATCAGAAGCACTGGTTGATTTTTTGATAACTCCACAGGCACAAGAGATCTTTGCAAAATATGGCTTTCGTCCCGTGGATAAACAAGTCTATGCTGAGCACAAAAGCGATTACCCTGATCCGGCGGGCCTCTTTGATATTAACTATTTAGGAGGCTGGGATGAGGTGCGAAGCTCACTTTATTCCAAGCGTGGAATTTGGTATCAGGTACTTGCCGGAATATAAGGTAGAGGTATAACAAAAGAGTCATCCCAGCAGTTCATCTGTGGTGGGGATGGCTTTTTTTGGTGGGTCTCTTTAAGATAGAGAGAGGGTAATTTAGATTTATTACTTCGTTGAAGAGAACCTGAAGGAGAGATAGCAGATGGATACGTTGGTGTTTTTGGGTACAGGGGATGCCATGGGGGTTCCTCGGGTATATTGCAGTTGTGAGACCTGTACAGAGGCAAGGGAACAGGGTGAAAATATTCGCCTGCGCTCTTCTGTGCTTATAGATAATGGCAGTGACTTTTTAGTGATCGATTGTGGGCCTGACTGGCGGCGTCAGATGGAGGCGCAGGGAGTACGGAATATGCGCAGACTGCTGGTGACACACGCTCATTTTGATCATATTGGTGGGCTGCCGGAATGGGCGGATTCTTGCCGCTGGATGGGATATAAGGGCCAGCTCTATGCCCCAGCAGAAGTGATCCCGATAATAGAGCGGCAATATCCATGGCTGCGCAATCAGATCGAGATGATTCCTTGTGATGAAGGCATAGAGCTAGACGGCTGGACAATTGATACCTGGAAAGTGAACCATGGCAAGAATGGATACTCGTATGCTTTTCGTCTGGAGAAGGAGGGCTATGTATGGGTGTATTGTCCAGATTCCATTTCTCTTGGAGCTGAAGAGACACGCCTGATGCATGGAGCTGACTTGCTGGTATTAGGTACAAGCTTCTATTACGAAGCAGCGGAGTTATCGACTCGTTCTGTATACGATATGACGGAAGCAGCGGAGCTGCTGCAAACTGTGAAGCCTCAAAAGGCAATCTATACCCATATGTCGCATGATGTGGATATGAGAAAATCATATATTTTACCGGAAAATGTTACGCTGGCCGAGACGGGGATGAGAATACCCTTAGGATCTTCGGAGATCAGCTGAAATTTAGATAAAAAGAAAACTCCCTTTTGCTGGAAGGAAGTTTTCATGATCCTATTTAAACCTGTTATATTCCGCCTTGTTGAATATGTTTAATGAACTCTTCAAGCCAATAAATGGAGTGGTCCGCTTTAGTTGAGATATTCACTAAATCAAAAAGGGACATCATTCGGGCAACTTCAGCCTGTTGATGTTCCTTTTGTGATTTCTATTGCATTCAGTATTCAGATCCCGATATATACTATATAATCAAAAAGCATATCGTATTATTTTTACATATTTAGAATAATTATCATCGCCAAAGGAGGAGTACGAAGTGGCTGACTCCAAGGATCCAATCCTGCTTGATTTTCCCGAGAGTTTTGAAACAGAGAGGCTGCTCATTCGTGCCCCTTTATGGGGAGATGGAGTTAGCATGAATGAGGCTATCCGTGAAAGTATAGATGAATTGAGACCTTGGATGGCTTTTGCTCAAGTAATACCCACATTAGAAGAATCAGAGAAAGTTACTAGAGAAGGCAGACTGGAGTTTCTAAAAAGGGATAAGCTACATATGCGTATTTTTAGAAGGGATACGGAGGGTTTTATCGGCTGCATTAGCCTGCATCATCTAAACTGGGAACTCCGCAATTTTGAGATTGGTTATTGGATCCGGAGCGCCTGTGCAGGCAAAGGATATATGACAGAAGCCGTAAATGGAATCACCAATTTTGCCATACGGGAATTAGAGGCGAATCGTCTCGAAATCTTTTGTAGTGCACGAAATACCAAAAGTGCCGCGGTAGCCGAACGTGCGGGTTTTACACTGGAAGGGATCCTGCGCAGTGCGAGTCTTGGGTATGACGGGGAACGGCATGACAGTAAGGTGTTCGCTAAGGTTAGAGGTATAGAATTTTAAGTGAGAGGGCTGGTTCTTTGAAGCAGAAAGGCGTATTTTCAAGATTAAGTACATATATGTTAAGGCACAAGCTCTTATATACGATTTTATTATTTACGACTTTATTTGGGATTGTTCTGGATTTAACGATTGCTTGGCTGCTCTCAGTAATTACGGATGCTGCGGTTAGACTCGATGTGAAAGCTTTTAAAGGGCTGGTTATTTTCGGATTAATCTACTTATTAGTGAGTGCAATTAATGGTTTCATCGATCGATATCTCAAAAATAAAATCGCAGCTAAGATCAGAAATGAGCTGCGGTTGGATATGATGCGGCATGCCTTAGCTCTTCCTCAGTCTTATTTTGACCGTAATCATTCCGGGGATTTATTGTCCCGCTTTACTAATGATAATCAATCTGTTGGTAATGCTACAGGCGAGGTAATGATTGATCTAATCCGTAACCCTTTACTAGCCCTCGCGGCATTTGGTTATTTGCTCTATATTAACTGGCTACTGGCATTGATCTGTTTTGCAATGGGGCCTTTGATGTTCCTTACGGGAAAAATCTTCGGTTCAGCGATGCGTGAGAACAGTGTGAAGATTCAGACTAATATGAGCAAGATTACTTCCTTTTTACATGACATTCTAGGCAGTAGTATGGTGTTTAAATCCTTTAGCATTGAACGCAGACTAATGAAGCAGTATCAGGAGCATAGTGAGAATATTACTTCTGAAGAATTGAAGCGGGGAAGAATTGAGGGAGCTACTGGCTCATTCTCCTCTTTTTTGGGAAACTTTACGTTTCTTCTGGCGCTGGTCGTGGCTGGTTATTTTGTGGCAAAAGGATCACTTGAGGTCGGTGCGATGATTGCTTTCATCCAGCTCATGAATTATTTAGTGATGCCGTTCTCATCATTGCCGGGACTGATCAATTCGATGCAGCAATCACTTGGGGCGGCGGGACGGATCTTTGAGGTGTTGGATAGCCCGGTGGAGGTTGAGACCCTTCCAGAAGTGAAGACTAAGCAACCAGAATTTATGAGTATGGTTATGTCGTCGATCTCATTCTCGTATCCGGGAGCAGAGAGACAAAGTATAAACAAGATCAGCTTAGAGCTTCAAAAAGGAACACAGATGGCGGTTGTGGGACCGAGTGGTGGAGGTAAATCTACGCTTTTTAAACTATTGCTGGGATTGTATGAACCCGATGAGGGCGAAGTAATAATCAATGGGCAGCGGATCAACGAGATGAGTCTGGCTAAGCTTAGAAGTTATTTTTCCTATGTGCCGCAAGAGGCAGGTCTTTATACAGGAAGCATTCGTGATAATATCCGGAATGGAAATCCAGAGGCGGATGAGCAAGAAATTCTGGAAGCTTTGCGAAAAGCGAATGCCTATGATTTTGTAATGGAATTGCCTGAGGGACTGGATACTGATATTGGTGAGGAAGGCTCACGACTGTCCGGGGGACAACGTCAGCGGCTTTCCATTGCAAGAGCAATTCTGAGAAACGCTCCTATTCTACTGTTGGATGAAGCTACTGCTGCACTTGACAATGAATCAGAAAAACTGGTACAGCAGGCCATTCGTAAACTAATGGGAGACAAAACTACACTCGTTATCGCGCACCGTTTATCTACGATTCAGAACGCTGATATCATTCTCGTGATGGAGAATGGTGAAATTGTGGAGAGTGGAACGCATGATGTACTGCTTGCTGCTGAAGGAAGATATAATGATTTGTACTATTCTCAGCTAGAGCAGGAAGAAGAGAGTGGAATGGGAACCGAGAAAGTGGAATTAGCTTCTACAGGAGTTTGAGTTTTGGAATAAAAAAGGGTGCAGCAACGTCATGAAATATGGCGTTGCTGCACCCTTTTGCTTAAGGAAGTTTAGTTCACTTTATTAAGAATGAATTTATCAATCGCATATTTCACGCCATCGTCATTGTTGCTTAAGGTCACGAAATCAGCAATTTCTTTCAGAGCAGGAATAGCATTCTCCATAGCGACGCCAAGTCCGGCAGCTTCCAGCATCTCATGGTCGTTCCAAGAATCACCTACAGCGATGGTCTCGGAAAGATCACAGCCGTAATGTTTGGCTAGGAATTCAAGTGCAATGCCCTTGGTTCCTTCATGATGCATGATTTCCAGGAAGTGTGGTTTGGATTTGGTAATATGCACGGAATCGCCAAGCAATTCATGCAGGATTGGAGCCAGTTCATCCAAGAAATCAGGATCATCGATAATTAGCATTTTTGGTGTTTTTTGCGGGACAAGCTTTTCCCAGTCAGGCTCAATAAAATATTGCGTTTTATTCAAGTCCGTATAGTCTTTGATCTTTTGGTTGTCTTCACGGGCATATAGCTTGTCGTCAATGTAAGTTTGCAGATGCAGATTATGCTCCACGCAGTAAGTGAACAGCTTGCGGACTGCATCTTGCGGGACGTAACGCTCATACAGTACTTTTTCATCGAGCAAGTTCTTAACGAGTGCACCCTGGTAAGTAATGATAGGTACGTTTAGTCCAGTTTGACGGGCAATGGCTTGAGCGGAAGCGTAAGCACGGCCTGTAGCAAGGGTTACAACAACACCTGCGGCAACAGCCTCTTCAAGCGCAGTTTGGGTAGCAGGTGTTACTTCCTTGTCATCATTAATCAGAGTGTCATCAATATCAATCGCGATCAATTTGTACATTTGTCTCTCTCCTTATCTCTTTCTAAATAGATGTAATTTGGAAAAATAACTCTTCTTATGTTGATTCTGACCCGGTTCCGGGCTCAGCTCTGCCATAAGCATAGCCCCCAGAATACAACCACAACCGAGCAGAGCGGACAACCCGAGTGTTTCCCCGCCAAAGGCTAAACCCGTCAGAACGGCAAATACCGGTTCTGTGGCATAAATAATGGCTACCCGTGATGGGGTAGTATATTTCTGACAGGCGGTTTGAATCCAGAAGGCAAAAGCGCTGGTTGGCCCGATGGAGATCAGCAGAGCCCAAAGCACATCTGGGTCCTTAATCAGCTCCCCGCTGTGGGCGAGCGGTGTTGCCCCTTCAAAAATAAGCGAGGCAGCAATACTGAACAGCCCAACGAAAGCAAGCTGCAGAGTAGCTAGCGGCAACGCCGGATAATGAGGTGCATAAACGCCAGTATAGGCTACCTGTAACGCAAAAGCTATGGCACACAGAAGAATCAAGGCATCGCCTTTATTCAAGGATAATGCAGAGCCTGTGAAGGTCAACAGATAAAGCCCGATTGCGGCGAGTGCCGCACTGAACCAAGTGTATCGTGAAATCGCATGCTTCAATAGGGCAAGAGACAGAAAGGGAACTAGGACAACCGATAGCCCGGTAATAAAGCCGGTATTAGAGGTTGTTGTATATAGAAGTCCCATCGTCTGAAAGCCATAGCCCATAAACAAAAAAAGGCCAAGCAGCAGAGAATCGCGTACCATGCGGAAACTAAGCTGTTTCCAATCCTTGCGGTAAAAAATAACTGTGATTAGAGCCAGCAACAGGGCAGCGCCCATAAAGCGGATACTATTAAACGCGAGCGGTGGCAACACCTTGACAGCATTTTGTACAATCAGAAAGGTACATCCCCACATCATCGCCACCAATAGCAGGCTAAAATCGGCTATACGGGAACGCTTCACTACTTAGGTCATCCTTTCTTCAGCAGCTGCCGTCTCTATGTAGACGACAAGGTCAAGTTGTCCAAATTGTATCGTATATTCATGGGGAGGACAAGATAGAAATCGCGTAAAGGCTTATATACTAAGCGATTTCAGCGTTTTATGTAGACAAAAAAACCGGGTCTTGATATACTTCGATAACCGCACATTTGTTCTTGTTTTTGCATCTTAGAAAGGAGCGGTTTCACTATGATGGGCAGATCCCATTTAATTATCAGCACCGGGGTTACCCTATCTGTAATGAGTTTGATGGCCCATGAGATTACAATCCCGGTTATTGCCGTCGCCGCATTAAGCTCGCTCCTGCCAGACATTGATGAACCGAATTCGTTACTGGTACGCAAGGCGATTCCTGACTTTCTGCTCAGGGTACTACAGGTTGCTTTGATAGGAGCAGCGATTTATCTTTATTTTGCAGGAATCGTTGAAAGCCCTTGGAATATTGTACTGGCCCTACTTGTGGGGAGTGTGACTTTCCTGCCGGGAAGAAAGCTGCGGCATCTGGTGATGGTACTAATCGCTACTGCGGTATTTGCATACGGAGGGGCATATGACCCTTGGAACTACATAGTAGCTTGTATACTCGTAGTTACATCACTTGTCCCGCATCGTGGATTGACTCATACCTTATATGCTGTTGCAGGCTGGAGCACTTTATTGTATTTTGCTTCATCGGGTATACAGGATGGTGGCAGTCTATGGATTGCAGGCGGCATGTCTTATGCGCTTCATCTATTAGCCGACTCTCTCACCCAAAGGGGAATTACGCCCCTGCCGCCCATTCCATTTAAGCTGCGTCTAAAGCTAATGAGTACAGGCACGAAAAAAGGTGGAGCTGTAGAGAATGTTTTTATCCTGCTGACACTCGCCCTAGTTGTATATGTATTTATACTTTCTCCTTGAGATTTACGGATATGAAGCACATAATGAATTACCGCTAGAACACACAGGAGGCGGCTGTTATGCGGGGGGATTCCTTAGTGAAGTGGTTTGGAAGATTGCAGATTCGTAATAAAATTATCCTTATTTTTATACCTTTGATCATTTTTCCATTGCTTGCTTTAGGCTTGCTCTCAGGGCAGATGTTCAGCCGTTCGATGATCGAAAAGGCTAAGTACAATTTTAAAGATGAATCCAAGCTCATCATGCAGCAAATAGATACGATTGTAAAAAATACGGAGAGTAGTGCTAACATTATAACTACCGACATCCATCGGATGTATGCTGAACGTCCGTTGTTATCCTCGACAGTGGAGCAGACGCGGTTTCGCAATTTAATGCAGAGCCAGCTTTCTATCGATCTGATTATTTTTCCGGATGTTGATTCTGCTGTGTTTGTGGATACGGAAGGCCAGATTTATTCCTCTTACGCCTACGGTAATCCTAACGAGCAGAAGGTATTCACCAGCGATATGCTGGAGAAGGCTAAAGAAAAAGGCAGCTACGGGGTTAACCGTTGGCTTCCCATGGAGCAGAGAGATTATCTGGTTAGTGATCCGGCAGTTCCGGTACTCACACTAAGTAAAGTCGTGTACAATCTTAAAACGGGCAACCTAATAGGTACATTATTTGTGAACGTAAAAGAAGATGCTCTTTCTGCTTTTCTGGAAACCGCTAGAGAAACCTCTTCGGACAAGAAATATTTTATAGTAGACGGAACGCAAAGGACCGTGTCTACACCTGATAAATCAAAGCTTCTACTGAAGCCTGAGGACAGACTGAACGGCAGTCTTAGGAAGACGGGAAGCTCTGTCTCGGAAATTATCGGCAGGGGGAGCGGGCGAGAGCTGGTCACTGTGACGTATTATGATAAGCTGAATTGGAAGCTTGTGAATACCATTTCGCTGCAAAAGTTAACCGCTGATATTCACCGTAATATAACGTTAACTATATTCGTGGGAATTGGATGCCTGTTACTGTCTCTGCTGCTTGCAGGAAAGCTGTCACAGATTATCGTAAATCCGCTTCTTCAGGTGACGAAGGCGATGCGTAAAGTAAGGGAAGGCGATCTGAATGTCACCTCACCAGTGACTACAGAGGATGAGACGGGGTTGATCTCCACCGTATTCAATTCCATGGTTGGTCGTATTCAGGAGCTGATGCGGACGATTACGAATGAACAAGTCCGGAAACGTGAATATGAACTAGCTCTGATTCATGCCCAGATCAAACCACATTTTCTGTACAACACACTGGATACGATTTATGTACTCAACGATTTGGAGCTTAATGAAGCGGCTCGGGATACGACCAAGGCACTGGCAGACTTCTATCGGGTTGTTCTTAGCAAAGGAAACGAGGTTATTCCACTGTCCGAGGAAGTATCAAATGCAGCTGATTATTTGGCTATTATGCAGGTTCGCAACCCCGACGTATTACGTTACGAGATTAATATCCCAAAATCTCTCGAAGGAGTCAAGGTACCCAAATTGTCCCTGCAGCCACTCATAGAGAATGCAATCTACCATGGATTAAAAACAAAGGGTAGTCAGGGGCTTATCTCAATAGAGGCTTATACACACGGAAGAGAAGTTATCATTACCGTGGAGGATAACGGTGTTGGCATGTCCGAGGAACAGGTGTCCCGGATTGTAGAATACCGCTCACGAGAAGGAAAACCGGCATCCATTGGCATTTACAGCGTTCATGAACGGATTAAGCTGTATTTTGGAGAACCATATGGCCTATCGGTGGAAAGTAGACTGGGAAAGGGTACTGTTATGAAAATGACGATTCCCGGAACGGAAGCGCAGGGGGGCAGCATAGATGTATAAAGTGATGGTTGTAGATGACGAGCCGCTGTTTCGTTATTATATGCGGACCAAGCTGGATTGGAGTAAATATGATTTCAGTGTCTGTGGTGAAGCGTCAAATGGCAGAGAAGCGCTGGAAGAAGCGGAACGGACGAAACCTGATTTGGCTTTAGTGGACATTAGCATGCCCTATATGGACGGTATGGAGCTGGTTACCCGGTTACAGGCCAATGCTCCTGATATGCTGATTGTTTTTGTAACAGGGCACAATGAATTTGATTATGCGCAAAAAGCGATTCGCTTAGGTGTACAAGATTATTTATTGAAACCGTTTAACCAGCAAGAGTTTAACGAGATGATGATCAAGGTGAAGCAGCGCCTTCAGTCACATAAAATAGGTGCACGCAAAGCTGGTAAGCCGGAAATAATTGCAGAAGGGACGGCTTCTAGTAAGCTCTTTCCACTCCAAATGGACGAGCAGAATTCCTCTGAAGGGATAGAGGAGTTCTCCTTTCCATCCAAAGAAATCACTCATCTTGGAATTCAGGATGCCATGCTGATGGCGTTAAAGATGGGGGATGGCGATGCAGCGGCGAAGGACATAAGCAAATTAATTGAGATTTTACGACGCCAGAAAGGGGGAGGCAGCTATTCCTTTACTCTTTTAATGAGTATAGTATCCCTTTGCCTTGCCTATGCTGGAGAAAGAGGGATCAATCCGGAAAGTCTCTGGAAACCAGCAGGTTCATCAGAGCAGCGGCTACGGGAGATGGATAACTGGGATGAGACCGAAAGCTGGATAAAAGGCTTGTACAGTAAAGTCATTGATCAAGGTCGTGAGCACCGCCCCTCTAAGTCGTACAATTTATTCATTGCCGCCAAAGAGTACATCCGGGAGCATTATTCCGATTGTGAGCTGACGGTTGACCAGGTAGCGAATGGCGTATATGTAGATACCAGCTATTTACGGAAGGTTTTTCGAAAAGAAGGTGGAATCTCTGTACTTGATTTCATTACCTATACTCGTATGAAGCAGGCCAAGGAACTGCTTGCTGGAGGAAATGTGAGACTGTCTGAAATCGCCGGTAAAGTGGGCTATAATGATCCGAATTATTTCAGTAAATGCTTTAAAAAACACTATGGCATGCCGCCGTCTGAATTTGAGCAGCTGGCTGCCCGTTCCCGCCATATTGGCGTTAATAATGAAATTTAATAAACAAATTTGGTGGCGGCTCTCTGGTGAGGCCGCTTTCATTTTGTCCTGTTTATTACCGATTGTGCCCGATATGGCTCTTTTTGGGTCTTCAAGGCTCAAATATAATAGAAACAGGACGATGAAAACGCTAACAAATAGCGGTTTCAACTAGCTCCACTAAATAGAGCATCAGAAAGGGGATTCATTATGAGCAACAAGCTATTCAGAACACTGGGGGTTGCAACCGTTTTATCCTTAGCTTTCTCACTTACAGCCTGTGGTGGTAACAATGCCGGAAACGGTGGTTCAACCTCTGAAGATTCCAATACGACCGCTGGGAACACCGATAAGAAAATTCAAATAAAAATTTATGCACAGCATTTTGACGAAGATACTTCAAAGCCATTTGATTATGCCGTAGAGGAATTAAAAAAGGAAATGCCGGAGGTGGAGATTGTACTGGATGAGGCTGTTCAAGACGGCTACCAGAAGCTGAAAACATATGCCGCGACTGGGAACATGCCGGATATTTATGAAACAGACTGGCCTACGCTGCAAACCTTCGCCAAATCTAAAAATGTCGAGCTGCTTGATGAATACCAAGCCACCAAAGATTTCAAAGCGAATCTAAACACAGGGAATGAGTCCCGTCTGATTGCCCCAGACGGTCATGTATACGCATTCCCATATACGGGAATTGAATTCCAAATGTTGTTTTACAACAAGGATATCTTTAAAGAGGTAGGCATCGAGATGCCGATCAAGACGATCGATCAGCTGGCTGAAGCGGCTAAGAAGCTTTCTACAGCAGGGTATACACCGCTCTCAATTTTCGCGAAGGAGAAATGGATCACTACTTCTTTTTATAGCGGACTTGTGACTCGTGAGGAGACGAAAGGGTTTGGCCCACTCGAAACGAAGGGAACGACAACTTTGCCTTCGCCTTATGTAACAGCAGCAGAACAAATGAAGAAGCTGGAAGAAGCAGGCTTATTCGACGTCAATGCTACGAATACCAATTATGATCAAGCCTCATCTTTGTTCTACCAAGGAAAAGCTGGCATGTTCGTCAACGGTCAGTGGGAAATCTACAGCAGTGCTGAGAAGCTTGGGGATAAAGTGGATTGGATGTACTGGCCAGCTAAGGACGAAGCGACTTATGAGAACAACAAAATGTACATTAACGGTGCCGGAGGCCCTGGTGGTTTTGCCGTTTCTCCTAGCAGCAAGAATGTTGAGACCGCAGTGAAAGTAGCTAGTTTTATCGCACAAAAATATAGCGAATACAAATATACACAGCTGGGTAGCCCGATCGTAGCGACTAAAGTGGATAAAGAAATGACCGGTGAAGTGCCTGCCATGATGAA
Organism: Paenibacillus sp. FSL H7-0323; assembly: GCF_038002725.1. NCBI lineage: Bacteria > Bacillati > Bacillota > Bacilli > Caryophanales > Paenibacillaceae > Paenibacillus > Paenibacillus sp. FSL H7-0323. The sequence continues at coordinate 6,289,044 of NZ_JBBODB010000001.1, forward strand.
AAGAATCGCTGAAGAAGTGCTGCCAAACGTAAAGGGTTACGCCAATGCGGTAAGCAGTGTTCAAATTAAAAATGCACTGGACGACAATACACAAAATATGTTGATCGAAGGATTCTCGGCTAAGCAGTTCACGGATAACATGAACCGAGTGCTGAACAAAGAAAATAAATAATTAGAGAAATAAAATAAATAAAAATTGGTCCATGCCTGCAGCTCACCCGGATCGAGCCCTTATATCGGGTGAGCAGCTTGGTAAGGAAGGAGTGGAATCTTACCGCATGCATAAATACTTAGGTAATAAGAAAGCCATAATGCTGTTTCTGCTTCCCGCTCTGTTGATTTATAGCGTAGTGATTATCTATCCGGTGCTTCAATCCTTTTATCGTAGCTTTTTCGAGTGGGACGGGCTCAGTACGGCTACTTTTAACGGATTGTCCAACTATGTAGAGATGTTTGATGATCCATTGCTTTTGACATCCCTTCGTAACGGCCTTATTTTTGCACTGGTGCTCGCTGTATTTCAGATCGGATTGGGAACCATTCTTGCGCTTGCCTGTGCCGATCCGCGAATCAAAGGGCGTAAGTTATTGAAAACAGCTTATTTTATCCCCGTAGTTCTGTCGGTTACGGTTGTTTGTCAGCTATGGATTGCCATCTACGATCCGAATAACGGATTGATCAATAGGCTTTTTGAAATTTTGCATATTCCTTATCAACAAAACTGGCTCACTTCTCCAACCACATCCATAATTGCGATTGCCTTTGTTAATGCCTGGCAGTTCATGGGTTACCAGTTCAGTCTTTTATATGCGGGGGTTAAATCTGTCCCTGAGCAGTACATGGAAGCTGCCACGATTGACGGTTGCTCCAAATGGATGGCGCATCGTAAGGTGACGATTCCAATGATGAAGGAGACGTTCAAATTCTGTCTGATCATTGCCATTACTTCAGGAATCGGTGCTTTTGTACAAATGTTGATTATGACTAACGGCGGACCGGGAACGAGCAACTATACGCTTACCTTTATGATTTATCGTTATGCTTTCTTGGAAAGCAACTACGGCTATGCCTGTGCGGTATCGGTTGTGCTTGTCCTTCTGTCGCTTCTGGCCACCATTATTATCAACAAGACATTTGACCGAAATGAAGCATAAGGCAGTACGCCGGAAAGGAAAAGGAACGTTATGAAAAAAGTGAGAGCATTGCTCATACAGCTTCCCTTATGGATTTATTTTATCATTTCCATCTATCCGCTATTATGGATGATTTCTTATTCTCTGAAAAATAACGATGAGATTTTTGTCACCAACCCTTTCGGATTTCCGACTAATTTCCGGATTGAAAACTATGTGGCCGCTTGGTCACAGTTCAATATACCGCGATATTTTACGAATAGCTTGGTAGTCTCTACGATTTCAACGCTACTTATTATCATATTATCGCTGATGTTCTCATTCGCAATTTCCCGGCTGCGGTGGAGATTCCGTGAAGGGGTCAGATTGTATATGACGATCGGAATGTTCATGCCGCTGCAGGTAATTATGATTCCACTTGCTATACTCGTGCGGGACTTACATCTGACTAATACCTACGGTGGGCTGATTGTTCCTTATGTCGCCATTGGATTGCCGTTCTCTTGTCTGGTATTCTACGGCTTTATGAAGGGTATCCCTGGGGAGCTGGAGGAATCCGCTTGTATGGACGGCGCGAATGTATACCGGATGTTTCTGCAGATTATTGTGCCGGTTGTAACGCCAGCTGTCGCAACAGTAGCCATTTTTCAATTTCTGAACAACTGGAATGAATTTTTGCTGGCTTATATTCTGATCTCTGATGAGGGGATGAAAACACTGCCGCTGGGTCTATTGTTCTTCCAAGGCCAATACAGCACAGACTGGGGTGGCATGGGGGCGGTTATGACGATGGCGAGTCTGCCAATGGTTATTGTCTATTTGTTCTTTAGTGAGCAGGTAGAACGGGCTATGACAGTTGGATCTGCTGTAAAAGGATAAAGCGAAGAGTATTAATTCATGCAAAAGAGGACTTCTGGCGAATGCGCAGGAGTCCTCTTTTTGATTCAAATCATGACCAGTGAATTCATCCTATTCCTCTAGGAAGACCAATCCGATAAAATCCTCCGGCTCAATACGACCGAAATAATGCTTCAAATCGAGATCAGCTAATGCTTCTCTAACCTCAGCCTCGTCATAACGTTTGCCACGAAGTGCATTTTCAACATCTACTACGTCACCGACTCCGAAGAAGTCACCATAGATTTTGATGTCTTTAATGAGGGAATCTTCAATATCCATCCGAATATCAATAATTCCGGCAGGGAATTTGCGCGTGTGCTTAACGTTGCTTTTTGGTGACAGACCGTAGTTCCAGTCCCAGTTCTGGTAGTGCTCCTTGGAGATCTCATTAATTTTGTCCCAGTCGGCTTGTTGCAGCTTGTACTGAGGAACCTCCGAAGGATCCATGCCAAAGATCGAACGCAGCAGGCCGGCGCGGAACTCCTCGATCGTCATATCTGTACCCAGCAGCTCTTTGATATTCGCTACACGGCTGCGTACGGATTTGGTGCTCTTTGATTTAAACTTCTCTGGATTCACTTTTAGAGAGGCTTGTACATCATCTAAATTAAGATTGAACATCAAGGTACCATGGCTGAACATACGTCCGCGTGTGGAGAACTGAGCGTTACCGGAAATCTTTTGCTCACCAACTTGCAGGTCATTCCGTCCGCTTAGCTCGGCGTTAACACCCATGCTTTGCAGGTAATCGATGACCGGTTGGGTGAATTTCAAAAAGTTATGAAAGGATTGGCCGTCATCCTTGGTAATAAAGCTGAAGTTCAAATTTCCAAGATCGTGATAAACAGCTCCACCGCCGGATAGACGACGTACGACCTGAATATTATTATCTTTTACATACTCTTGGTTAATTTCTTCGATAGTATTCTGGTGTTTCCCTATGATGATGGATGGGCTGTTGATATAAAAAAGCAGGTAACTCTCGTCCATCGGCAAGTGCTTCAGCGCATATTCCTCAATCGCCAAATTGATGGATGCGTCAGTAATCCCTGTGTTATCAATAAAAAGCATAGTGAATTCCTCCGTCGCAGCAAAATTGATTACAACTTTCATTTTAAACCAAAAGCGGTTTTTTAACAAAAGAGATCACATTGTTGAGATTCATGTCGGTTTGAGGGAAGCGGGGGATTTAGCTGATTCCTTCTGCGAAAGCATTGACGTTCTTCCGGCAAAGAGGCAATAATGGTGGCAATGACATACATATCGTGCTAGAGAAAGTAGATAGAGGGAGTGTAATTATGCTTGAAAAATATGGGCATGGCGGTGATTTGTTGACGGCAGCGGAGCTCTATGGAGAAGCTGGGGGCACATTTCTCGACTATAGTGCCAACATCAATCCACTCGGTCCTCCACCGCAAGTTTTGGAGCTGCTCAGAACAGCACTGTCAACGGTGGTGGCATATCCGGACCCTGGACACCGTCGCTTTAAACGCCTACTGGCGGAAAATCTTGGCGTAGATAATAGCTGGTTAACTGTGGGCAACGGAGCAGCGGAATCTATGGCTTTGCTGCTGCTGGCGATAGCTCCGCAAAAGGTTGGCATCGTGGAGCCTTGTTTCTCTGAGTATCGGCAGCTTTCCGTACAATTTGGCGCTGAAGTATTATCGGTTCAGGGGACAAGGGAACAGCATTTTCGCGCTGGAGTGGAGGAGATTGCCGGGCTGTTGGAACAGGTGGAACTGTTATTTCTCGGACAGCCGAATAATCCCAATGGCGTTCAGTATGCTGTGGAGGAACTGCGCTTGTTAGCGCAGAAGGCTGAAAGCTGCGGGACTTATTTGGCTGTGGATGAAGCTTTTATTGACTTTATCCCGGAGTCAGAGCGAAATACACTCCTGCCGGAGCTGGAGCGGTTTCCGCATACGGTTCTGGTGCGGTCGATGACGAAGTTTTATGCGATTCCCGGCTTGCGTCTCGGGTTTGCGATTTCACATCCGAAGCTGGCGAAGGCGATGAGCGGAAAGCAGGTCACCTGGAGTGTGAACGGCTTGGCGCTGCTCGCAGGGGAAGCCTGCCTTACAAGTGGACGTGACTATGAACAGCGTACGCGTGAGCTTATTGCAGCAGAACGCGAAAAACTGCGGCAGGGTCTTATGCAGCTGGGCTGCGATGTCCCACCGGGAGAAGCCAACTTTCTGCTCTGTGGCTTGCCATCACCGTGGAGCGCGGCTGAGTTTCAGACTAGGCTTGGCCGCGTAGGTATACTAGTGCGCAGCTGCGCTATGTATGCAGGGTTAGGTGCTGAGCATATTCGAGTTGCCGTTAAGGGACATGAGGATAATGCCCGCCTTTTGCTGCAGATGGCGGAGATTCTAGCGACTAAGTGACAGGTGCATGTAGTCTTTAATGACTCTATGTGCGGAGCGAGCTGACAGCGCTATTGGTGTGGCATCCTTTCGAGGATGGTTGTAAGTATTCAATGAAAGAAATGAGCGGTGAAAGGAGCGGGATCGGCTATGGTGGAAGTGAAGATTCCATTTAATCTTACAGGGGGAATCAGGGAGTATCGTCCGGCCGTCTGGCCAGGGCTTGCTCTGCAATGGAAGGATAAGCATCTGCTGCTGGAGCTGCCAGCAGAAGCCGATGGTTTATCGAGCGCGTTCTACGGCGGAGGAATGAACCGGCTGCAGCGGGCCGTCAATTTATATGTTGATCGCAATTACGAATGTAGTGATCCTGTCCAGGATATGGAGAATAAGCTGCGCGATTGGGGTTATCCTTTATCCGGCTGTGCTGGTCTGATGACGGCTGTGCCGCTAGAGCATGCAGCGGTAGCTGAAGAGGACACGGGTTCAGCGGGAATATTTGTTTGCGTTACAGCCGCTGCAGGAAATGCTGCGCGCGCAGGTGTGGAACGCAATGTGCTGGCTGTGTATCGGCCGGGTACGATTAACATCATGCTCTGCATTGATGGCCGCCTGACACCGGCGGCCATGGTCAATGCTGTGCAGACAGCTGTCGAAGCCAAAGCTGCTGCGCTGGCAGATCTCGGGATTACCGATCCCGAGAATGGCCTGATCGCAACCGGCACGACTACGGATGCTATTGTACTCGCTGTGAGCCAAAGCGGGCGATACAGCGCCGAGCATGTATATGCCGGAACAGCAACCGATCTTGGAGGCGCTATCGGCCGGCTTGTATATAGCGCTGTGACGGGCAGCCTGCTGTCGGTGCAGGCAAGGAAGGATAGCTAATGAGAATGGATAGCTGGAGAAGTAGAAGCTTGTTCAGAGGTGATTGCTTGTGACAATCGCTTTGGTGTTGCTTGCAGCTTATGTGATTGACCGGATCGTAGGTGATCCGCGTAACCTGCCTCATCCCGTAATTGGTATGGGCAAAGCAATCACGGCTCTGGAGCGGGCGATCCGTCGTTTATGGTCCCGCCCGCAAAGCCTGCGCAGAGCAGGGGTGTTACTTCCGCTATGTGTGGCGGGCGGTGCTTGGGCACTGACAGCCATCCTGCTATGGCTGCTGTCATCTATCTCACCGTGGCTCGTCTGGATAGCCGAGGTTTGGTTGATTTCAACCACGATTGCCTCCAAGGGACTAAAGGATGCAGGAATGGCGGTGTACGTGGAATTGCAGAAGGGCGATATCCCTGCTGCCCGCAAGGCGTTGGGGATGATCGTGGGACGTGATACGACTTCGCTAGACGCCCCGGAAATTGTCCGTGGAACGGTGGAGACCGTAGCAGAAAACATCGTCGATGCGATTATTTCTCCACTTTTCTACACGCTGATTGGCGGTGCACCGCTTGCTATGGCTTATCGGGCGGTCAATACACTCGATTCAATGGTTGGTTATAAGAACGATAAATACCGTGATCTCGGCTGGGCATCTGCCCGGCTCGATGATGTGGCTAACTTTATCCCGGCACGAATTACGGCATTGCTTTTGGCTCTATGTGCAGGGATGCTTCGTCTGGATTGGCGCAGATGCCTGCAAATGGTGAAGCGGGATGCACATCTACATCCAAGCCCTAACAGCGGTTATCCAGAATCAGCTGTGGCTGGCGCACTCGGCATCCGACTCGGAGGCGAAAATATGTATCATGGCGTCGCTTCTTTTCGGGCTTATATGGGTGATCCGGTACGTACGATGGAACCGGATGATATCATCCAGACCTCGCGGATGATGATGCTCTGCTCTTCAATATTTGTAGGTCTATGCGCGGTTGTGGCATGGATATGGATTGGAGGCTGAGCGTCGGTATGGCAATTCCCTCTATAGAGCTTGAGCTAGTGCTTATCAGACACGGGCAGACGAAATGGAATGTTGAGCATCGTTACCTGGGACATACGGATCTTCCATTGCTTCCTGACGCAAGTGAGCGGCTATCCCAACCTCAGCAGCAGATCTGCCTGCAGACTGAGTTATCAGGTGGTTTTTGGCGTGTGTTCTGTTCCGATTTGCTAAGATGTCGGGAGACCTTGGCTTTCGTAGCCCCTTCACTAGAGCAGGACGCTGTTTACGATCAGCGGCTTCGTGAAATGAACTTCGGAGCTTGGGAAGGCTGCACTTATGAGCAGCTGAAAGATAACTCTCTATATAGACGTTGGATTGATGATCCTTCAAAGGTTACACCGCCAGAAGGAGAATCGTGGACAGCATTCGATGCTCGGTTGCGTAGTTTCCTGTTGGACCTAGGTCAAGCTGCTGTGGCTGCATTTGGATGCTGTGCTATCAAGGAGAAAAAAAGTGAGGTTACATCGAATAGAGTATTGGTAGTGACGCATGGGGGTGTAATCAGGAATTTACTTGCACAGTTAGTTCCTGGTCTCACATTCTACAGTGCAGTGGCTCCTTCTCCAGGGAATGTAATGGTACTAAAAATACTCTGGCAGCATGGACAATGGTCAGCTGATAAAGCTCATATTTTGGAAAAAGGATGATTACATGAAAAAAGGGTTCCACGTCATTAGGAAAACCTAATAGGTGGAACCCTTTATGTTTGAACTATCGTTTGCTGTCAGCAGAATAACATGGTTAATTAGATATTAGGTAATAGGTAACCATTCCTTATAGGTATCTGCACGTGATTGTAATTCATTATACAGCATGCTGGCATGGTAACCGTCACACACGGCATGGTGGAATTGCCCCGAGATGGGTAATAGTATTTTTTTGTCTTGCTGAAAATATTTCCCTATCGTAAAGATGGGAAGTAGGTAGGTTCCCTCGTTATACACATTCAGGTTAAAGCTTGTGAAGCTGACCCACGGAATGCTGGAAATAGGGAAGGTGTTCGGTGGTTCGTTTGCTTTAGCGATAAATTGTTTCACGCTTCCGTACATTTTCATATCATCGAGATAACGGTTATAGAAATCATTAAACTGTTCACCGTACGAAGTCCAGATGCTTGAGAAAGTCTTATCATCATCATGGAAAATTGTAAAACTAGGGGACAAGCTATCCCAATAACCTAATCTACCTTCAGAATCAAAACATGTGCGGAATTCACTATGACGGTTCACTACCGTAGTTATCATGTGGATTAGTGCTGGGTACAGCTTAATCCCCTTTAGCTTGAGCTCTGACAGTAGAAGGGTGATATCAATATTTACGGTCATGCTGTAGGTGCATCTGACATTGTTTAAATAATGTTCAAAATAGGGTTTTCTACTCCAGTTATCAATGACAATCGGGTTAAAAATCATTTATTATGACCTCCTAAAATTATTTCATTTTTCATTTTAGGAGGTCTGCTGGACTGATTTCACCATATCCTTATCACAATCCCTTGAGAAAGTATTTTGTAACGATGAGTATACCATCAATTGGAAGGGAGATGCATTTATAATGCTGAGCGAAAAGTTGGTTATTGAAAAATTGCTTCAGCAAAAGCGTACGAGTGTTGCTTCCAGCGTAGTGATGATGTGCGGTGTAGCGGGGTCGGGTAAAACAACCTTTGCTAAAAAGCTGGAAAAAGAGGGATTCGCCAGACTTTCGATAGATGAAGATATTTGGGCCACGCACGGCCGTTTCGGGGTGGATTATCCAGAGGACAATTATGAGTCCTATAAGGAAGAGTCGGAGATAAAGCTGCGGGGGGAGCTGGTGAATCTGCTTCAGGCAAAACATCATGTTGTTATCGATTTCAGCTTCTGGCAACGTCAGAGACGGAACGATTACAAGCAGCTCATTGAGAGTTATGGTGGCGTGTGGGAACTGATTCACTTAAAGGTTCAGCCGGATGAATTGCGTCAGAGACTGCTTATCCGGAGTGAACGTTTTGACGCCAATGCCGCATTTCCGATTACTGAGGACATATTAACCCGGTTTTTAAATGGTTTTGAGATCCCTGCTGGAGAAGGGGAGCTTGTGATTGAGCATAGATCTGTAACTTGATTTTTTTGGCATTTGTCCTCTTATAGAACCACAGCCGGATTAAAATCCCATGGCTGTGGTTCTTTTTTTAAGCGAGTGATTGTGCCATGATAGTCATGGGGGCGATTGAGAGATGTTTAAGGATTTTAAGCTCATAGCCGGACGGCCGGTATATATACAAATTAAAGACTATATGAAGCACTTAATCATAAAAGGCGGTCTGCAAGGCAATCAAAAGCTGCCCTCCACACGAGAGCTCAGCACATTGCTTAAGGTTAGCCGCAACTCCGTAATCTCTGCTTATGCAGGGCTTGAGGATGATGGCTTTGCTTATGCCGTGCAAGGGCAAGGAAGTTATGTTGCTGCTACGCCGCCCGGCAGTGAAACGATCTCTTCCTGGACGATGGACTGGAAGTCACGTCTCAATGATCACGCGGTGCTGGCAGAGGAACTGGATATCATGAAGCGCGGGATTCGAGCGGAGAAGGGGACGATCTCCTTCACCAGCATAGCGCCTGATGAGAGTCTTTTTGATCTGGATAATGTGAAGCGGTCCTTTATGGATCGGATGTCGGTAGAAGGCAACGTTCTGCTAAATTACGGCTATGCCAAAGGGTATAAGCCTTTAATAGACTATTTGAAGCAGTATATGGAGCACAAGGGCGTTGAAATGAAAGGCAAGGATATATTGATCACCAATGGCTTTACTGAAGGGTTCGATATTGTATTGTCTGCTCTGAGTAAAAAAAATGGTTCGGTCATTTGTGAGAATCCGACGCATCATACAGCGATCAAAAATTTGAAGCTGAACGGTTTTGAGATCACCGGGATTTCGATGGAGCGTGATGGGATTGATTTGGCGGAGCTGGAGAAAGCATTGCAACAGCAAGCTTTTGACTGTGCATACTTCGTCCCTTCTTATCATAATCCGACCGGAATTGTAATGTCTCCAGAGAAAAGACAGCGGCTAATGAAGCTGATGAATCGCTACCAAGTCCCGGTGATTGAGGATGGTTTTAACGAGGAATTACGATATTCGGGCTCACATGTGGCTCCACTTATCGCAGCAGCAGGCAGCGGCAACAGCGTGATTTATCTCGGCAGCTTCTCCAAGGTATTATTTCCGGGACTACGTGTAGGTTGGGTGCTGGCGGATCAGGAGTTGATCAATTCCCTCGAAAGCGTCAAGCGCGCCCGTACCATTCATACCTCGACGCTGGATCAATCCATTTTGTATCAGTATTTATTGGGTGGTCATTTAGAGAAGTATTTGAAAAAAGCCAGAGCGGAATACAAACGAAAGTATGAATTAACCCTGCAATGCTGCAAGGATTGTATTCCTTATACGGCGCTGTCAGGGGACGGTGGCCTGCATCTTTTTGTAACCTTCGCGGAGGGCTTTAATACAAGGACGCTGTTGGCGGCCTGTCATGAGCAAGGGGTTATTTTTACAGCAGGAGATATATTCTTCACAGACGGTAAGGGTCAAAATACGATACGGATCGGTTTCTCCAGAGTGACGGATGAGGATATCCGCAAGGGGATCGAGATTATTGGCAGAACAGCTCGACAACTAATGGGATAAAGAGGTGCTTGAGATGAAGGTAGGCGTAATTATGGGCGGGGTATCCTCAGAGTATGAGGTATCCATGAATAGCGGTAGAGAAATATTGAAGAATCTAGACCCCAATAAATATGAAATTATTCCAATTGTGATCACCAAGCGTGAGGAGCTTATTGAGCAGGCAAAAGGGATCGATGTCGCACTGCTTGCACTTCATGGAGCTTACGGCGAGGATGGTACGGTTCAGGGAACGCTGGAGACGATGGGGATTCCGTATACGGGCAGCGGGGTTTTGTCTAGCAGCATTTGCATGGATAAAGATCTCTCCAAAAAGCTTATGCGCTGCGCAGGCGTCAATACAGCAGATTGGCTATGCTGGGACAGCATGAAGGATTATTCGGCTGAAGCGGTGGAACGGCTCGGATATCCTGTTATGGTGAAGCCATGTTCAGGCGGCTCGAGTATCGGAATGGAAAAAGTGAGCAGCAGCGAGGAGCTGTTGTGCGCAGTGCAGAAGGCTTTTGCCTGTGATCAGTCGATTTTGATTGAAAGCTACATTCAAGGCCAAGAAATCACCTGTTCTATTCTAAACGGAGAGCTGCTGCCTATTCTGGGAATAACCTCAGCAAATGCCGAGTGGTTCGATTACAGTGCTAAGTATGAAGAAGGCGGAGCAGATGAACGGGTCATTGAATTGCCTGCTGAGGTGCATGAGCGGGTACGCGAGGCTGCCTTGAGCTGTTACAAAGCACTAAAATGTAGCGTGTATGCACGGGTTGATATGCTGCTTAAAGAGGGGATTCCTTATGTGCTGGAGGTGAATACGTTACCAGGCATGACGAAGGCCAGTCTTTTACCCAAAAGCGCGCAAGCGGCAGGCTACACCTTCAGCGGACTGCTGGACGAAATCATCTCCCTTTCCCTAACGGAAAAGAGTGCAAAAGAAGAGGTGTACAGCCATGCATAATGAATGGATTGCTCCACGTGTGCGGGAGATTGCACCCTCGGGGATTCGGGCTTTTTTTGACCTAAGTGCGGGGAATCAGGATATTATATCGCTGGGTGTAGGGGAACCAGATTTCGTTACACCGGAGCATGTAAGAGCTGCCTGTATTCGTGCCTTGAATAATGGGGAAACGATGTATACGCCAAATTCCGGTTTACTGGAGCTTAGAGAGGAGATCGCTTCTTATCTGCACACAAGTTTCAAGCTTCGCTATGAGCCAAACGATGAGATTATGGTTACGGTGGGAAGCAGCGAGGCTGTGGATTTGGCATTACGAGCTTTCATTACACCTGGGGATGAGATTATCGTCCCTTCTCCGAGCTATATCGCATATTCGCCGATTACCCATTTGAACGGGGGGGTTACGGTGGAGGTAGAATCATCGGCCGAGCAGGGGTTTAAGCTTACTGCTGAAGCGTTACGGAAGGTGATTACTCCGCGTTCCAAGCTTCTTATGGTGAATTTTCCGACTAATCCTACAGGTGCAGTAATGACTTATGAAGATTGGCTGCCTATTGCACAGATTGTAAAAGAGAATAACCTACTGGTCATTTCAGATGAAATTTATGCCGAGCTTACGTATGACAGTCAGCATGTCAGCATCGCCTCTCTTCCCGGGATGCTGGAAAGGACGATTGTGATTAGCGGCTTCTCCAAAGCTTTTGCAATGACTGGCTGGAGAGTGGGTTATGCTTGTGGCGATCGAGAATTAATTGCTGCGATGCTAAAAATCCATCAATACACTGCGATGTGTGCCCCAGTGCTCGGTCAAATTGCTGCGATTGAATCATTGCGCAATGGAATGCAGCATAAGGAACATATGAAGCAATGCTTCGATGAGCGGAGAAAGCTGCTGGTTAGTGGATTTCGATCCATAGGACTACCTTGCCATGAACCTGCGGGTGCATTTTATGCCTTTCCTTCCATCGCTCACACCGGAATGAAATCAGAAGACTTCGCTTTGCAGCTGCTCAGGGAGGTCGGTGTCGCTGCGGTTCCGGGTCATGTGTTTGGAGCAGGCGGAGAGGGTTATATTCGCTGCTCCTATGCCGCTTCCTTACAAAAATTGACGGAGGCGCTGGAGAGAATCGAAGATTTTATGAAAGTGAAGTTGTAATTCTAGAAGTCCCCCTCTATCATAGATGGGGGCTTTTCTGCGAATATGAGATAGAATAGGTTATACGGATACATTTAATAGGAGGTCGTAATTATATGCTTTCAGATATTCAAGACGTAATTAAACAAATCATTCCGGCTGATGATCAGTCCATCCTCAAGGCGGAGCATCGGCTGAACATTCTGACCAAACCTCCGGGCAGTTTGGGACAATTGGAACCTTTGGCCGTTAAGCTCGCTGGAATTTCGGGTACGGAGCAGCCTAGTTTCACCAAACGAACAGTTGTTGTGATGGCTGCTGATCATGGGGTGTGCTGCGAAGGGGTTAGCGCATTTCCACAGGAAGTCACGCTACAGATGGCCCATAACTTTCTCAGCGGTGGAGCGGCTGTGAATGTATTGGCACGTCAAGCTGGGGCAGAGGTACAGTTTGTTGATGTCGGCATAAACGGCGATCTTAGTCATGTCGATCTGATTGATCGTAAAGTGCGCCGGGGAACGGATAATATGGCTGTGGGACCTGCGATGAGTCGTGAGGATGCCATGAATGCTCTTCTTGTTGGGATAAGAGTTGCGCAGGAAGCGGTTAAGAACGGCACGGAGATTTTTATAACAGGCGAAATGGGCATTGGGAATACTACGGCTAGTGCTGCCATTCTATGTGCTCTCAAAGGAATAGCCCCTGAAGTAGCTGTGGGACGAGGAACGGGAATTGATGATGAACGTTTACTACATAAAATTGCAGTGGTGGAACGCGCCTTAAAGGTAAATCAGCCGAATTCAGCAGATCCGTTGGATGTGTTATCTAAAGTTGGCGGACTGGAAATCGCTGGCTTGGCGGGACTGATTCTTGGTGCCGCTGCTAATCGGACACCTATCATTTTGGATGGTTTTATTTCGGGGGCGGCAGCGCTTGTGGCAAAAGCCCTTGCACCTGAATCCATCGCTTATATGATAGCGTCTCATGTATCAGGAGAACGGGGACACAAGTTAATGCTGGAGCAGCTTGGGCTTGAACCGCTGCTTAACCTCGGTCTGCGATTGGGTGAGGGAACAGGGGGAGTATTATGCCTTCATTTAATCGAGGCGATCTGCCGCATTTTGAGCGAAATGGCAACCTTTGAAAGTGCAGGCATCTCTGGAGCTGGTCAACGATGAGCATTCTTGTAACGGGAGGTGCACGTAGCGGGAAAAGTGGTTTTGCAGAAAAACTGATACAGTCACTGGCAGATCAGGCCTTCTATGTAGCAACCGGACAGGCCTTTGACGACGAAATGAAGGAACGGATTGCTCTGCATCAGCATCAACGAATGGAAAGTGGTTACGCTTGGGAGACGCTTGAGGAACCGTATGATTTACCAGATCTGCTAAAGCGATTATCGGGGGAAAAAGCGGTGCTCGTAGATTGTTTAACCTTATGGTTATCCAATGCATTATTGGCTGTGGAAGGTTTTGAAAATAGACAAGAGCTTGTTGAGAGTGAAATAACAAGGCTTGAAGACAGTGTGCGTTCTTTTCAAGGCACGCTTATTCTGGTCTCTAATGAGGTTGGCGACGGGATTGTTCCGGAGTATGCGCTTGGCCGATTGTATCGTGATCTGGCGGGACGAATGAACGCCCTGATCGCTCGGCATTGCGAACAGGTCTTTCTAGTAACTGTTGGAATTCCGATTGAGCTGAAGAGCAGGGAGTATCGTTTATGAGGGAGCGTAGGGATGCGGCCGTAGCTGCCTTTCAGTTCTTATCCCGATTTCCTGTAAAAGGTGATCCGGGATTCTCTCCTGAACTGCTGCGCCGGAGTGTAATCTTCTATCCCATGGTAGGCGCAGCAATTGGGCTGTGTGTAGCTGCTGGAGCAGCCCTGACGGGATTGCTTTTACCTGCTTGGCCAGCAGCTGTGCTCACTCTGATTCTGTGGGTAGGCCTCACTGGCGGGTTGCATCTTGATGGCTGGATGGACAGCGCGGATGGTCTGCTCAGCTATCGGCCACGGGAGCGAGCCCTGGAGATTATGAAGGACAGCCGTGTGGGTGCGATGGGCGTACTCGCCTGCGTGCTGCTCCTGCTGTTTAAAGCATCTTTGTTGGCAGCTCTAATCGAAGGCTTCGCCTACTACGAGCTGCCGCTGCTCTTGGTACCAGCGGTCTGGAGCCGCTGGTATATGGTGCGGGCAATGGTGCGTTATCCCATTGCCCGTGGAGACGAGGGGATGGCCGCGAACTTCGCCGGCCTTAGCTTCCTCGCATGAGCGGCGCGCGCTGGCAGTCGCCGCGCTGCTCTCGCTGGCCGCCGCCGCTGCGCCACTGGCGCTCGGCGCTGGCTTAGCCGCGTGGCCGCTGCATCTGGCGGCAGCTCTGCTGCTGCGGTCGCGGCCTTGGCCTGCGGCACCGCGGCTGCGCGGCGGATCAGCAGCTTTCGGCGGGCTCACCGGCGACGTGTACGGCGCGCTGAACGAGCTGCTGGAGGTTGTGCTGCTGCTAGTGTTATTGCTGCTCCAGCACAATTTAATGTAAGCTCCACGGGGGAATCTTGAGTAATTTGGTGTAGGTGGTACTACGGATGAACCTTGAGTGGTTTGTTGTAGGAGCTCTACGGGTGAACCTTGAGTACAATTTGTTGTGAGCAACCTTTGCGTTTTTATGAGATAGATAGGGAAGAGGGATGACATGTTATTTGCCATTCTGCTGTTTATAATTGCTGGGCTTGCTGAGATCGGTGGCGGATATTTAGTATGGTTATGGTTGAGAGAATCACGGCCACTTTGGTACGGTTTAGTGGGGTCTTTGATTCTGATAGCGTATGGGATTATCCCTACGTTGCAGAAATTCCCTTCCTTCGGTAGAGTGTATGCGGCTTACGGCGGGGTGTTTATCGTACTCGCGGTCTTATGGGGATGGCTTGTAGACAAGAAGACACCAGACGTATACGACTGGGTCGGAGCTGTTATTTGTGTGATCGGTGTATCGGTTATCCTCTGGGCACCGCGGCACTAGGTTGAGTGAGGTTTGCTTAGCCATAAAAGCGGAATGAAAGCTGAGTAACCCAGTTTTTACTAAGTGAGTAACTTGGCTCCGGACTCAGGAGACCTTATTTGCGATAAAAGGGTTAATTTGGAGCGTTTTCGGACATCAGAGGCGCTATTTGAACAAAATAGGCTGAGTCTGGGTTGATTATGAGGCAATAGCGTCTCTCGAGTCCGAAAAAGTCTCCAAATGGCAGTTTTTCGAGTAATAGCGGCATCTGAGTCCGCAAGCCAGCAGCAAATGGCGTGCTGAGTCTAAGTGAGAGCTTCGCGCAAGCTAGCGCATGTAGCCGATTCTATTGCAGAAGGTAGCATCCACGGAGGGACTTTGAGTAATTTGCAGTAAGTAGCATCCACGGAGGAACTTTGAGTAATTTGCTGTTGGTAGCGCCACGGATGAACTTTGAGTAATTTGCTGTAGGTAGCATCCACGGAGGAACTTTGAGTAATTTGCAGTAGGTAGCATCCACGGATGAACTTTGAGTAATTTGCTGTAGGTAGCGCCACGGAGGAACTTTGAGTAATTTGCAGTAGGTAGCATCCACGGATGAACTTTGAGTAATTTGCAGTAGGTAGCATCCACGGATGAACTTTGAGTAATTTGCTGTTGGTAGTGCCACGGATGAACTTTGAGTAATTTGCTGTTGGTAGCGCCACGGATGAACTTTGAGTAATTTGCTGTAGGTAACTTGGCTCCGGACTCAGGAGACCTTATTTGTGATAAAAGGGTTAATTTGGAGCGTTTTCGGACACCATGGACCTCTGTCAAGAAAGTGGACAGTCACGCAACAGACATTCTAGTCAATTGCTCAGCAAAACGAACTGGAGAAAGATACCCCAGCGCGCCATGCATTCGCTTGCGGTTATAGTAAAACTCAATATATTGAAAAAGTGTCTGGTAGGCTTGCTCCTTAGTTTTGAATCGCGGATTACAATAAATGAGCTCCTTTTTCAAAATGCTGTGCCACGACTCGATACAGGCGTTATCATAACAGTTACCTCTGCGGCTCATGCTGGACTCCATGCCATACGCTTTCAACTGCTTCGTGTATTCATGAGAAGTATATTGAGAACCTCTATCGGAGTGATGTAATAGACCCTTTTCCGGTTGTTTAGCTTCGTAGGCATCTTGTAAAGCGCCCGAAATCAAGCTAGTTTCCATATGGTTGTCCAAACGCCACCCCACGATTTCGCGCGTGCAAAGGTCCATCACACTAGCCAGGTACAAGCGCCCTCCCCGGCAAGGAATGTACGTAATGTCGGTAACCCATACTGAATTGGGTTTGCGTATTTTAAATTGCTGGTTCAGCGTATTCGGGGCAATCGGATGGTCATGATTGGAGTCAGTGGTCTGTACCCGATACGTTTTGGAGACAATGGAGCGAAGCTTCATATGTCGCATGTACACACTCACCGTGCGTTCGGTAACGGTATAACCTTCTTGATGTAACAGGCGGGTGATCTTCGGACTCCCATACCGCTTTTGATGGTCTGTAAAATGATACTGAATTCGCTTCATTATCGCAGCCTTACGAAGCATATGCGTACTGTTTTTTTCTGTCCGCCACTTGTAGTACCCGCTCCGTGACACATGTAGGGTCATGCACATCTTCTCCAAGAGAAACTCGGAGCGATGTTTTTCAATAAACTGGAATCTCAGTTCCTTGGTTTGCTGAAGATGTGCACTGCTTTTTTTACGATCGCTAATTCCTCTTCCACATCGGCAATCTTGATATCTTTTTCTTGAAGTTGACGGCTCATTTCTTTCAACTGTGCCTCGAGTTCTCGTACTCGATCCACGCTAGCTGCCGGCTCATTCTTTAATTCTCGATACTGGCTCATCCATTGATGCAGGGTACTTTTTGGGATGTTGAGCTCTTCCGCCAAGTCGCCCACTGTTTTTGTTTGCTCTTGAATGAACTGCACTGTCTGTTTTTTAAATTCTTCGTTATACCGTTGTCGATGTTCTCCCATGTGAACACACCTCCGTGGACTCATTATCGCCAGTCTGTTAACTACTGTCCACTTTTTATTCTAGCTTCACCAGAGGCGCTATTTGAGCGAAATAGGCTGAGTCTGGGTTGATTATGAGGCAATAGCGTCTCTCGAGTCCGAAAAAGCCTCCGAATGGCAGTTTTTCGAGTAATAGCGGCATCTGAGTCCGCAAGCCAGCAGCGAATGGCGTGCTGAGTCTAAGTGAGAGCTTCGCGCAAGCTAGCGCATGTAGCCGAGTCTATTGCTGTAAGTAGCATCGACGGAGGAACTTTGAGTAATTTGCAGTAAGTAGCATCCACGGAGGAACTTTGAGTAATTTGCTGTTGGTAGCGCCACGGATGAACTTTGAGTAATTTGCAGTAGGTAGCATCCACGGATGAACTTTGAGTAATTTGCTGTAGGTAGCATCGACGGATGAACTTTGAGTAATTTGCTGTAGGTAGCATCGACGGATGAACTTTGAGTAATTTGCTGTAGGTAACATCGACGGATGAACTTTGAGTAATTTGCTGTAGGTAACATCGACGGATGAACTTTGAGTAATTTGCTGTAGGTAACTTGGCTCCGGACTCAGGAGACCTTATTTGTGATAAAAGGGTTAATTTGGAGCGTTTTCGGACACCAGAGGCGCTATTTGAGCGAAATAGGCTGAGTCTGGGTTGATTATGAGGCAATAGCGTCTCTCGAGTCCGAAAAAGTCTCCAAATGGCAGTTTTTCGAGTAATAGCGGCATCTGAGTCCGCAAGCCAGCGGCAAATGGCGTGCCGAGTCTAAACGAGAGTATCGCGCAAGCCAGCAGCACATGACGCGCCGAGTCTAAGCGAGAGTATCGCGCAAGCCAACGGCAAATGACGCGCCGAGTCTAAACGAGAGTATCGCGCAAGCCAACGGCAAATGGCGTGCCGAGTCTAAACGAGAGTATCGCGCAAGCTAGCGCATGTAGCCAAGTCTAATCGAGGTTCCGCGCAAGCCTAGCGTATGCCCCCAAGTCTAAGCGAGCCATCGCAAACTAAAAACCCCCGTTCAACACTTTCGTGTGAACGGGGGTTTTAATTTACAAGCGTTAAATCTTAAATTGCTGCACAGCTTCTTGGAGTTTCTTGGCTTGCTCATACAGATGTTTAACGGTTTCTGCATGGCCTTCCAGTTCGACGCGCTGCCGCTCTGAGTTAGCAGCGAGTGTGTCCGCACTTTCTTGCGATCTTGATGTAATTTGTGCAGTTTCTTCGACGGAAGCACTGACTTCTTCTGTACTTGCCGAGATTTGCTGTGTAGCCGCAGATACGGATTGGATGCTGTGATTGATGCTTTGGATAAGAATCAGGAGGTGATTAAAGGCATCACCTGCTTCTGCTACTTTGCCGACTCCAGAGGCAACCTCAGAATTCACGTGGTTCATCTCGGTAACGGAGCGACTCATATCTTCTTGAAGCCCAAGTAGGAAGTCACGGATCTGTTCGTTTGCGTTACGGGATTGTTCAGACAGCTTGCGTACTTCTCCCGCAACAACAGCAAAGCCGCGTCCATGCTCTCCTGCGCGTGCAGCTTCAATTGAAGCATTCAGCGACAGCATTTGGATCTGTTTCGTAATTTCAGTAATACTGTGAACGACTTCTCCGATCATTACTGAACGCTCATTCATGATTTGTAATTGATCCAGCGACTGTAGGGAAGCACGTTCAACCTGGCGCATTTGCAGCACAGCGCTTTGAGCAATTTCATTACCGCCACTTGCTTCAGCGGAAGCCTCACTGATTTGCTCCGTGACTTCATTCGCTGCTGAGGCAATACTTTGAATGCCTAAATTGATTTCTTCCATTGCTCTCGAGTTATCTGATGCACTGCTAGCGATAGTCGTACTACCTTTGCCGATTTCTACTACCGATGAGCTGGAGTGTTCCGCCATATCATTGAGAACCTCAACACGTTCTTTTAAAGAGTTGGAATCCGCAACGACAGTATTAGAGGTTACCAGTACATGTCCAATCATTTCTTTCAGGCGTTGGGTCATCGCTTGGAAGCTTACGGACAACTGTGCAACTTCGTCATTTCCTTTAACTGATAATTCTTCGGTGAAATCTCCCTCTGCGAGCCGGGCACTATAAGCTGCCAGTTTTGAGATTGGACGTGTTATACGCACACTCATGAACCATGCACCAGTTAGGCCGATGATCAACGTCAGAAGTGTGATTCCGGCACTTGTCCATAGAATACTGTCTGTTTTTTCTTGAATGAAGCTTACGTCACTGCTTACACCGATAACCATCGTACTTCCGGGAATACCGATATAAGCTGTTTTATGTATACCATGTGCGTCGCTATATGTATCGCTTAGTCCAGTTTTTCCTTTAGAGGCTTGTTGCATTGCAGAGGATACGGTGACACTTTCTGCCCGTTGCAATTTTGCATCGTGATCTGCGGATAGAATCTCAGCTTCTTTCCCTTTCAGATTGACCAGAAAAATGGTTTCCACTCCATGTTGTTTCCTCTTTTCCTGAAAATAGAACTCGAGATTGGTGGCAGACTGATCGTTCTTATTTAGGGTTTGCTGGGCGTGCATTACGTTGAGATTCTTATATACGTCCTGAGCAGCGGCAGTAAGGATTTTGTTAATCTGCGGCATAACATAGCTGTTGAAGATACTGATAGAGATAAAATAGAAGCTGGTGCTTAACAAAAGAGACGTGAGCAACAGAACAACAAATAATAAACGCGTAAATTTGCGACTGATCGAATGCTTGATACGAAACATATCGTTCTCTCCTTTTTTTATGGACGGTGAGGTCATTTCTTTTTTAGTCTTCACTAGATACTCCATGCCAACTGCTGGAAATTGGCGACCCGAGATATATTCCATAGTTATGTCATATTTCTACTAAATGGATCGGGAATAAGGTGTTTGATACTATTCTATAGAATTAACCTCTGGATGAATAGTGAAAGTTTTGTCCTATAGAGCATTTTTTTCTGAAAAAAATGAATTATTGCTGACTATTTTAGATAATTGGCGAAAAAAAAGAAATGGAACTACCAATTTCATATAAAAATATTATTTTTATGGATTGTTAAGCGCTATTGTGATAGAGTATTAATGTTTTGTTCCGAAAATTTAATATTGTAAGCCGCGGTTCGTAACCATCCCGCGTAAACAAAACTAGGAGGAATTTCAGTAATATGTTTAATTTGCTGTGGGGAGTTTTATTTGTTATTGTCAATTTTGCTTTTTTTCTACTCTGTTACCGCTTGTTCGGGAAAAGTGGAATGTACGCCTGGGTAGGTATTGCTACTGTAATTGCTAACATTCAGGTAGCTAAGACGATTGCTATGCCATTTGATATTGTGATGACACTCGGAAATACGATGTATGTCACTTTATATATGACCAGCGATTTACTTAATGAGAAGTACGGAAGAGCGGAAGCACGTAAAGCGGTCTGGTTTGGTTTCTTCACCTTGCTTATGACTACAGTCATTATGCAGATGGTATTAGTATTTAAGCCGCAGGAGACCGATATCGCTCAGTCTTCTTTAGAGACGATTTTTGGGCTGATGCCTCGACTAGCTTTGGGTAGTCTTACTGCTTACTTCATTAGTCAGTTCCTAGATGTTCGGTTGTACTCTTGGATTCGTAAATATTACAGCACCTCAAGTCAGCTGTGGATTCGTTCCAACGGTAGTACGATGATTAGCTCCTTTGTGGATACACTTATTTTCTGTACCATTGCGTTTGCGGGCTTGTATGACTGGAATGTATGGCTTGAAATTTTGCTTACGACTTATCTAGCGAAGTTCTTACTAACCGCAGTAAGCACACCTATCTTATATATCGCCAGAACCTTTACTTTTGCTGAAGAGGGTTCACCATCATCCGTTCAAAAGAAGGACTAAACAACAATACAGCCAGCGCGTACCGATCATAATCGATGCGTGCTGGCTGTTTTTTCGTTGTAAGATGGACTTAATCGTTACATGAAAGATGTGTACATAAAAATAATATAAAGCTAAAATAAGCTATCGTAGCAATTCTAGCGGGTTAGTTTAACAGGAGCGACTTCGATGGCGCTTATCACATATCCTTTAGTTTGGGCTGGACTTGCGGGGCAGTCCGATTGAAGAGAATGTATATAATCGGTAGTCACAGAAATTACGAACAGGTGTGATCAGGATGAATCTAGTAGTTCCTATACTGCGTCATGCAGCACAGCAGCCCGACAGCATTGCCTTAACCCATGACCAAGCAAGTCATACCTATGCCACATTAGTAAAAACGATGCGGAGAATCGCGAATGGCTTACAGCAAAAGGGTCTGAGGCATGACAAAATCGCGATTTTATCTACGAATCGTATTGAATTTGTTGAGGTTTTTTTGGGGGCGATTTATGCGGGCTGTGTTCCCATTCCCTTAGATCCCAAGTGGAGTGCTAATGAACTGCAGGTTATTATAGAGCAGTGCCAGCCGACAATGATTTTTGCCGAGCCGGAAGCCGCAAAGAATCTGGTTTTCAAGGATCAAACGATCCCAACGCTGACCTTCTCAAATGAACGAACAGGTTCCTATGATCAGTGGCTGGCTGCCCTGAAGCCGGAGGCTGAGTTGGATGAGACGAATGAATTATTATTTATTGGCTTTACTTCAGGCACAACCGGATTGCCCAAAGGTTATATGCGTACCCATTTATCATGGTTAAAAAGCTTTGAGGTTTCGAATATTGCTTTTGAATTGGACGCTATGAAGGATGTTTTGGCACCAGGTCCATTTGTGCATTCCCTATCCTTATTCGCCGTAATGCAGAGTCTATATGGTGGAGCAACCTTTCATATCACACAAAAATTTAGTGCCACGCAGGTGTTAGAGTTGTGCCAGCAAATTCCGGGCGTGGTGCTGTTCGTCGTACCAACAATGATCGAATCCATGATGCAGCAGGCTGTACCTGGGCAGATACAGATTGATGCGATTATTAGCTCAGGTGCAAAGTGGTCGGAGTTGTCCAAGAAAAGGGGCATGGAAGTGTTTGGTGGAGCGCGGCTTTATGAATCCTACGGTTCTTCAGAAGCGAGCTATATTAGTTATTTGAATGTTCTGACCGAGCATAATCCGACCTCTGTAGGCAAACCTTATCCCGGGGTGCAAATTTCCATTCGTGATGACCAGTTCCGGGAAGTCCCTCCTGGGGAGATTGGGCAGCTATATGTGCGTAGTGATATGATATTTTTAGGCTACCATCAATTGCCGAATGAGACAGCAGCAGCTTTTAGAGAGGGATGGCTTGTTTTAGAAGACTATGTTTATCAGGATGAAGCTGGTTATTTATATATGGCGGGACGTTTGAAGAATAAAATCATATCCGGAGGGCTGAACGTTTATCCGGAAGAAATAGAGAGGGTGCTGGAGTTTCTTCCGGAAATAGATGAAGTGATGGTGCTTGGCGTGCCTGATGATTACTGGGGAGAACAGCTGATAGCCCTCGTGAAGTGGAGCGGAGAACAGCATTTATCTGTCGAAGAAATTAAGAATTATTGCCGCCAGTATTTAGCGAGCTACAAAGCGCCGAAGCAGCTGCTAACCGTGGATGAATTTATCTATACAAGTAGCGGGAAAATTGCCCGGCAAGCGATGAAAGACTATGTGAAAAGAGCGATGATATGATAGAAGCAGTAATTGTCATGGCAAAACGTACACCGGTTGGCAGAATGGGTGGCTTATTAAGTACACTTGAGCCGGAGGCATTACTGGCGCCGCTTATTCAGCATATTGTAGCCGAAACGAACTTGCCTAAAGAACTGATTGATGATGTCATTATTGGGAATGTTGTGGGCCCAGGAGGTAATATTGCCCGGGTAGCTGCGCTTGAAGCGGGGCTGCCTGTTTCGGTTCCGGGTGTCACCGTGGATCGTCAGTGCGGATCTGGGCTAGAGGCAATTAATATAGCAGCAAGACTGATTCAAAGCGGCGCTGGTGAGATTTATTTAGCAGGTGGTGTCGAAAGTACGAGCCGTGCTCCATGGAAAATGGCTAAACCACAGACGTTAATGGGGGTTCCACAGCTGTATACCCGTGCACATTTTACGCCTAGCTCTTACGGTGATCCGGATATGGGAATTGCTGCAGAGAATGTAGCTAGGAAATACGGGATTTCTCGAGAAGAGCAGGATCAATATGCCTTAAAAAGCCATCAAAAGGCGGTTCATGCTCAGCAAAGTGACCGGTTTCAGCAGGAGATAGTACCTCTTCAGGTAGAGGGGCAGTGGGTGAACACCGACGAATGTCCTCGGGCAAATACGAGTCTGGACAAGCTGCAAAAGCTGTCGCCAATTTTTGAAGAAAAGGGTACCGTCACTGCTGGAAATGCCTGTCCTATTAATGATGGCGCAGCGCTTCTATTAATGATGTCTCGAGAGAAATGCCAGCAGCTTAAGCTTACCCCTATTTTGCGGGTCGTGGATGCGCAAGCTGCGGGTGTAGATCCGAACTATTTGGGTATGGGACCTGTACCAGCTGTGCAAAAGGTGTTAAAACGCCAAAAGCTTACCGTTGCCGATTTAGATATCGTAGAGTTTAACGAAGCTTTTGCTTCACAAGTATTGGCATCACTGAACGAGCTTCAAATTCCACAGGAAAAGGTCAATCTTGGCGGGGGGGCATTAGCAATAGGCCATCCATACGGAGCTTCCGGGGCTATGTTAATGACTCGCTTATGTGCTGAAATGCAAAATGCCCCTTACCAACGAGGGCTTGCTACTCTGGGAATCGGCGGTGGGATAGGTCTGGCAACACTCGTGGAGGTTATAGAATGAACAGTGTCCGACATCAGATCCATATGACTGCTGAATGGATTTCGGACTATGCACAGAGTATTGAAGCACCCGTGCAGACGATAAATGGAAAGCTGATCGCTCCTGCGACGATGCCTATTATTTTCTGGCAAGACTTCGATATTCCTTGGTTAATCATCGGTGAACCCTTGCTTCACGGCACTCAGAAATTTTCATATCAGGCTCCGATTACGGAGGGGATGATTTTGGATTGTGAATTAGCGTTAACGGGCGAGGTGCAAAAAGAAGGCAGACAGGGTAAACTGACTTTTTACACACATACGCTGGTTTGTAGGTGTGAGGGTGAGCTTATAGTCACCGCAGAAACGGTGTTAATTCGGGTAGGTGATGATCATGATAAAAAAGTGCATAACAGCTGAGGCTATCCGGCAATATGCAGCTGCTTCCCAAGATTTGGCGCCTATACATCTAGATGCAGAGGCCGCAGCCAAGGCTGGTTTGGAGCGACCCATCGCACATGGGATGTATCTTATGGGATTAGCCCAATCTTTGTATATTGCTGAGCACCCTACACAGTGGATCACTCAATATGATATGAAATTTCATAAGCCAATAGAGGTCGATAGTGTCGTGATTTTTGATTTTGCAGCGGACGATTGCTTTGTGAAAGTGATCCTTACAACAGAAGCTGGCGATGTTATTGCTGCGGGAGCTTTTGCAGTGAAAGAGGTGTAGCGATGAATAAAGTGGCCTTAATTACTGGAGCAACAAGAGGGATCGGACGTAGTATCGCCATGCAGCTTGGCAAGTCAGGTTATATAGTGGTTGTAAATGGTACGAAACAAGTCTTAATTGATGAGGTTGTGCGCGAGATCCGCCAGGCAGGCGGAGAGGCGCTAGGGTACGCTGCTAATGTAGCCGATTCCGCCGCAGTCACTGCCATGGTAGGTGAGGTCATTGCCCGATACGGTCGTATCGAGGTGTTGATAGCTAACGCGGGAATTGTGCAGGATCAGAAATGTCAACGTATGACGGATGAACAGTGGAAGAATGTTCTGGATGTGCATTTAAATGGCACTTATTATTGCATTCAACGAGTATTACCACATATGCGTGAAACAGGTGGGGATATCCTGTTGATGACCTCTGCTGCTGGACTAGCAGGTTCCGTAGGTCAGGTGAATTATAGTGCAGCCAAGGCTGGAATACTGGGCATGATGTGGACGCTCGCAGCAGAGCTGAAACGTGACCAGATTAGGGTCAATGCGATTTCTCCAGCGGCATTAACGGATATGACCAGACCAATAATTGACCATTTGAAGGAGAAACATGACAGTCGTAATGAACCTTTGCCTGACTTTTGGAGAATAGGTGACGCTGAGGCTATTGCTTCCTTCGTGACTGCATTATTGAATGAGTCCGACGCGGATTTAACCGGTGAAATCTTTGCTGTGAATGGATCAAAAGTGACAAAATGGGAGAAGCCTGCACCTGCATTTTCCGAGAATAGCATTGAGGCATTTTTTGCTGCTTGGCACCGTCAAAAGGGGACTGAATAAATGCTTACCTTCGATCAAGTTTGTTTTTATTATAAAAAGGGACAACCTCTCCTGGAGGATATTAGCTTTACGATAGACGCAGGGGAGTTTGTGGCGATAGTCGGGGCGAATGGTTCTGGCAAATCCACTATTGCAAAGCTCATGGACGGACTGCTGCTGCCGCGAAAAGGGACTGTACAATTTAAGAGCTTGGACACAGCAAAACCAACAGATCTTGCGGAGATTCATCAGCAAATCGGTTTTGTTTTTCAGAATCCAGAGGATCAATTTATCACCACAACCGTTATGGATGAGGTGCTTTTTGGTTTGGAGAATATCCGTGTGCCGAGGGAGGAAATGCGCAGCCGATTGGATCATGCCTTACAGGCCGTTCATATGGAGGATTATCTGGAAGCTATGCCACATCAGCTATCTGGAGGTCAAAAGCAACGTGTCGCTATCGCAGCTATATTGGCGATGCGCCCGCAAGTCATTATTTTTGACGAGGCTACCTCAATGCTTGATCCTCAGGGAAGACAGCAGGTTCTTTCCATCATGCAAGAGCTGCATCGTCAAGGCCTGACGCTTATTCATATCACCCACCATATGGAGGAAGTGTTTGCAGCAGAACGCGTATTGCTCCTGCACCAAGGACGACTTGAGTTTGACGGCGATCCACTGACTTTTTTTGAAACCATGCCTGTTGCGGACTATCAATTACAACTGCCCTTCGCAGTGCGTGTACATACATTGCTCCATTCAGCAGCACCGCTAACAGCCGATTGGAAGGGGATAATTCGATCACAATGGTCTACCAATTAAAAAATCTAAGTGTGAACTATGCCGATCATGAGGCTTTGCGCAATATAAACTGCACTATTCCTGAAGGCAAATGGATTTCTATTATCGGTCCAACAGGCGCAGGAAAGTCTACCTTTGTCAAAGTGCTGAAGGGCTTGATTCCCACCGTAAAAGGAGACTATTGGATTAACCAGCAGCCTGCCAGCAGAGATGCTAAAGGACGCTTAAAGGTTGTCCCCGAGTTGGGTTTCGTTTTTCAATATCCGGAGCATCAGCTATTCGAAACAACGGTGCATAAGGAGCTTGCTTTTGCTCTGAATCAGCAGGGTGCTTCACGTCAGCAAATTACAGAGGCGATTGAAATGATCTTGCCGCAAGTGGGTTTGCCAGAGGGGATTCTCCCCTTAAATCCATTCCAGCTAAGTGGTGGTGAAAAGCGCCGTGTAGCTATTGCCTCTGTACTGATGACAAATCCGAAGCTGCTGATATTGGATGAACCGACAGCGGGTCTCGATCCAGCTAGCCAAGTGTCTTTGCTGAGGCTACTAAAGGAATGGCAGCAACAAGACAATCGCACCATCCTCTTCGTTTCGCATCAGATGGGTGATGTTGCCGAATTCTCAGATGAGGTCATGGTTTTTCATGAAGGTCAGTTAAAAGGGCATCATGATACCAGAACATTGTTTCTGGAAAAGGAAGAATTACTGCTGGAACTTGGACTATCCTTGCCTGAACCCGTACAGCTCTTGAAGCTAGTGGAGGAATTATCTGGTCAGAAGATTGAAGTTGCCAGCTGTAAAGAGCAGGATATCTTCGAAGCGATTTTGCCGATTTGGCATTCGAGGGGGCAAGGGCATGGCTGATTCCGTATTAGTCGGTCAATATGTGGAGACGCATTCGATTTTTCATCGTTTAGATCCTCGTACAAAGCTTGTAAGTATCGTGATGCTCATGCTTAGCTTTATGATGCTTGGTACGGGGCTTAGTTATGTTGTTGCAACCTTTTTTGTATTGGGATTGTTACTACTGTCTAAAGTTCCTGTGCATTTTTTTTGGCGAGGGCTACGGCCGGTATTATTTATTTTATTATTTACTTTTGTTTACAATGCTGTGTTCACCAAGGGGACGATTCTCTGGTCATGGTTTTTTATCGAGGTGACTGAAGAGGGATTGCGGATAGGATTACGTTTTGTATGGCGGATTATATTGCTCATCTTGTTAGCCTCAATTCTGACATTAACTACTAAACCGCTAGACTTAGCTTATGGTCTGGAGAAGCTGCTTGCCCCTCTGTCCAAATTGGGGGTACCCGTAGAGCAGTTCTCTTTAATGATAGTGATTGCGATCCGTTTTATCCCTACCATCAAGGAGGAGCTTGATCGTATCCTTCTCGCACAAAAGGCTAGAGGTTATGATCTCACAGTATTATCACTGCCTAAACGGATATATGCGTACATTCCGATCATTATTCCTCTGCTCTTCACAACGATTCAACGTGCTGAACAGCTGAGCTATGCAATTGATGCGCGTGCTTATGGGAATGGTAAAGGAAGGACTTCTTTTAAAAGACTGCAATTTCAGCAAATAGATTATCTGGCAGGGGGAGCTGCCCTTTTAATTGCCGTGATTCTGCTTTGCTTAAAGATAGGAAAGGTGTAGATGAAGATGAAATGGAACACCCGTATTACGGAGTTATTGCACATAGAATATCCTATTATTCAAGGAGGACTTGCTTATTTAGGTTATGCAGACCTTGCGGCTGCGGTTTCAAATATCGGTGGACTGGGTCAGGTCACAGCAATGAGTCTTCCGGATGCGGAGGCCTTACGTGCAGAAATACGTCGGGTACGAACACTAACGGACAAACCATTTGGTGTTAATTTTGCTATCGGCATGCATGGGATTGGTTATGAAGATCGGGTGCAGGTCGCCATCGAAGAGCAGGTTCCCGTGGTGAGCCTCACTGGAGGGAATCCAGCCCCTATACTGGAAATGTTACAGCCCACCGATATTAAAACACTCGTGCTCGTCTCCTCACGCAGACAAGCCCAAAAAGCTGAACAATTAGGGGCTTCTGCGGTTATTGTTGTTGGGCATGAGGGAGGGGGCCACTTAGGGCGTGACGATGTTGGAACCATGGTGCTCGTTCCCCAAGTGGTTGATGCGGTTAATATTCCTGTGATTGCTTCCGGAGGGATCGGAGATGGCCGTGGATGGATGGCTGCTCATGCACTTGGGGCTGAAGGAATCGAAATGGGCACTCGTTTCGTTGCTACAGTGGAATGTGTTCATGCGGCCGCGTCTTATAAAAAAGCTTTAGTAGAAAGCTCAGAGTCGGATACGGTTGTAATCAAACGTTCTATTGGAGCACCCGCACGAGTGTTACGTAGTGATTACATTGATCAAATTCTTGAAATCGAGCGCGTGACTCCGACCTATGAAGCATTAAAAGAATATATCAGTGGTGCAGCCAACAAGCGCTGGATCTATGATGATATCAAAGAAGAGGGCATCGGCTGGGCAGGTCAAGTGACAGGAATGATCCAAGATATTCCTACAGTCGCGGAGCTGATCGGCAGGATGGTGAAAGAGGCTAAGTTGGTTCGCGGGATGTGGGGAACACAGGTTTGAATTTAAAAAAACACAGAGCGGCGATTCTCTCATTATTGGAGGAATCGCTGCTCTGTGTTTTTGGCTGTGGCTTGTAATTCTTTTCTATAAATGAAGAATAGTCAGTTCCTTAGGGAAGCTTGTTAAGGTCTCTGCACCTTCAGCTGTAATAATCAGATCATCTTCGATACGTACACCCGCTAGTCCAGGCACATAAATTCCTGGCTCAACGGTGAACACATTGCCGATTTCGATAATGTCGTCGTTCTGTCCGTGAAGTGATGGATATTCATGAACATCCATGCCCAGTCCGTGTCCGACACGGTGTAAGAAATATTCTCCGAATCCAGCTTCTTCAATCACATCACGTGCAGCTTTGTCGACTGAGCCGAAAGGTGCTCCAGGATTGGAGGCAGCGATCCCAGCTTCGTTGGCAGCCAGCACAGTGTTATAGATAGTGACTAGCTTGTCGTCCACGGATTCAATAGCAAAGGTACGTGTAATATCAGAAGCATAACCATCGGCATACACCCCGATATCAAACATCAGGAAGTCGCCGGGTTGAATGACCCGGTTGCCCGGAACACCGTGAGGCAGGGCAGTTTTCGGACCAGAAAGCACCATAGTGTCGAAGGAAGGGCCGGAAGCGCCAACCTTTTTCATTAGATATTCTAGCTCCGCTACTAGATCGTTTTCTGTAACGCCTGTTTTTACGTGGGTAAGAACGCGGCGCAAGGCTTCCTCAACTAGCTCAGCGGCATGTTTCATGCGCTTAACTTCATCCGGGGTCTTTTTGGAGCGCATGCTGCGCAGCAATGGACCAATATCACTAAACCTTTCAGCTGGAACAGCAGCGGTTAGGTGCTCAAAACGGGCTACTGAGAAATGTTCTTTTTCTATGCCGAGAGTACCTAGCTTACTGCTGCCGAAACAATCTTTTAGCAGGTTATAGGGATTATCAGTGTCAGTGTGAGTTAGGATTTTGGTGACCGAAGAGGCTGCTTGAGCTGCTTCTGCATCCAATGCAGGCAGAATGAGCATAGGCTCTTCTCCGCGTATCAGCAGCAGACCCAGAAAACGTTCATGCGGATCGCTGGCGAAGCCGGTTAAGTAGTAGACATGCTTAGGATCTGTTACGAGCAGGGCATCCAGACCTTCGCCCGCCATTTGCTGCTCTAGGCTTGTCAGAGCATTATTCATAGTTGGTGTTCCCCTTTCAACTTCACGATTAGAACTGCAATATTCCTATTATAGATCAAAAATAGACCAGACGCACCTGACGAACTATAACTATCGTTGGCTAATCATGACATGAAGCTTTTCTTAACCCTACTAGTTGGTGTAACATATCTTTAAATATACTTCTCCTAAGGTTAGGCTGAAGCTTATTCGGGTACGGTTGTTGAGAGAGGAGTGATTCTTGCAATGAGAGGAACAATCGCACTTGTTACCGGAGCGAATTCCGGTATGGGGCTAGCCACAACAGTTGAACTGGCTCGCAAGGGAGCTAAAGTTATTATGGTTTGCCGTAATCGCCAGCGGGGAGAAGAAGCACTTGCTGCCGCCAAACAAAAGAGCCACTCCGAGGATATCGAGCTCATGTTGTGTGATCTGGCTTCACTTGAGAGCATTCGCAGCTTTGCTGAGGAATTCACTTCGAAATATCCTATGCTAGACATACTTATCAATAACGCCGGGGTAGTCACGATTAAGCGTCAGCTTACGAAGGACGGCTTTGAGATGGATCTTGGCGTAAATCATTTGGGGCATTTTCTACTTACCAATCTGTTACATGAGTCGTTGCAGGCAGCAGAGCAAGGCCGTATCATTGTGGTTGCCTCCGGTGCTTACAAGATAGGTGCGCTCCATTATGAAGATCCAACCCTCGCTCGCCGTTTTAATCCTGCAAAAGCCTATGCCCGATCCAAGCTAGCCAATATTCTGTTCACGCGGGAGCTGGCTTCGCGTCTTCACGGAACAAGGGTGACGGTGAATTGCCTGCATCCAGGAGCAGTGGGGACGAATATAGGTGTAAACCGGGAGACTGGTTTTGGCAAGTCGGTACTTAAGTTACTCTCATACTTTTTCTTAACACCTGAACAAGGTGCCGATACAGCGATTTATTTGGCTACAGATCCCGATCTTGGAGAGGTAACCGGTCAATATTATTATCGAAGAAAGATTAAACAACTGTCTCCCAGAGCGCAGAATACAATAGAGGCCGAACGGCTGTGGCAATGGAGCCAGGAGCAGGTCGGCCTGAGTTAATTAACACATTTGGAGGAATTAAGGGATGAATTGGGAGAACAGCAGAATTGAAGATGCAACATCTGCAGACTTAGCAGCTATTGTAGATATTTATAACTCAACGATTGCTGGGAGGATGGTAACTGCAGATCTGGAACCCGTTACTGTTGCAGATCGGGAGAAATGGTTTCTTGAGCATAATAGCCATCACCGTCCCTTATGGGTACTGAAGCAAGGAGATGAAATTGCTGCATGGTTCAGTTTTCAATCCTTCTATGGTCGTCCAGCGTATAATGCAACAGCAGAAATCAGTGTATACGTGAATGAAAAGTTCCGTGGTGGTGGTGCGGGCAGAATTCTTCTGACAGAGGCCATTGAGAAAGCCCCTAGTCTCGGAATTAAGAATCTAGTCGGCTTTGTGTTTGGACATAATGATCCAAGCCTTGGTTTACTGAAAAAGTTTGGTTTTGAAGAATGGGGAATGCTGCCTGGTGTGGCTGAACTTGACGGTATAGAGCGTGATTTAGTCATTGTCGGCCTTAAAATCTAATGCCTCAGATAAAACGCTTACATTTTGAGAGTTGAATTTAGATTATCGGTGTCACAATCGACCCATTCTTTGGACCAACTCTGTAAGTCTCGGATGACTGATTCCAGGGCAAGACCTTTATCCGTCAAAGAATATTGGATCCGCACGGGGGTCTCTGGGAACACTTCTCGAAGAACGATCCCTTCCTGTTCCAGCTCTTTGAGCCGTTCGGAGAGCAGTCTTCCACTGATGGGTAATGCCGCTTCAATTACATTGAAACGTTGGGGTCCTTGAAGGAGCTGGTAGATAATTAAACCAGTCCAACGCCTGCCGATAATATCCATACTTTTTTGTAGCCGGGGACATAAATCATTGGACTTCATAGGGCTCACCTCTTAGTAAACATTATAAACGAAAAGACCAATAACTTAAACAAATTCCAATTTAATTCAGTACTAGAAAGGATGATGGACAGTGGCTAAAAAAAAGAAAATGCCTACCACACCAAGAGCCGCTACGAATGATGGCCCTGCTACGTTAAAAGATCTGCTAAGCAGTGATGTTCTAGGAAAGCTGAAGGCGCAATCTGATGCGTTGAAAGCGGAGGAAAATGACCGTAAAGAAGCTGCCCGTAAGGCAGTGGAAGATCAGCGGAAGGCTGAGCAGAAGCGGTTGGATAATGATTTTGCACATCTGCTGGAGAACAGTAATCAGGATTGGAAGAAATATAAATAAATCCTATAGTTTAGCGCTAAAAATATGGCAGAGATTAAAGAGGCACCCGTTAGGGTGTCTTTTTTTAGGTAACTTAAGCAGATAAGCCTAAGTCTTAATTATTTTAAATTTAAGTATATGAAAGGGTTGACCCTCAAAGTGGGCTTAGGTATAATTTAAAACATTGCGAATGAAAATCATTATCATAAAAGCGCATTTGTAAACTATTAAACAGATAAGGAACAACTCATGAAACTAAAATATTTGTCCCTACTTCTAATAGTATTTTCATTTATATCTTTGTTTATAGGCGTTAAAGATATATCCCCATTAGATCTCTTTCATCTTACGGAATCTCAAGCACAGACCTTGCTGGTAAGCCGGATTCCCCGGTTAGCCGCATTGATTATCGCTGGAGTCAGCATGAGTATTGCCGGATTAATTATGCAACAGCTGTCACGCAATAAATTCGTCTCCCCGACTACGGCCGGAACGATGGATTCCGCAAAATTTGGTATTCTCGTATCCCTCATGTTATTCACAGGCGCAACGCCAATGCAGAAATTGCTGGTTGCTTTTGTTTTTGCACTATTGGGCACCTTTATTTTTATGAGAATCCTGGATCGGATCAAGTTCAAGGATAGTATTTTTATCCCGCTGGTCGG
The DNA here is from genome assembly GCF_038002725.1 of Paenibacillus sp. FSL H7-0323. Lineage (NCBI taxonomy): Bacteria > Bacillati > Bacillota > Bacilli > Caryophanales > Paenibacillaceae > Paenibacillus > Paenibacillus sp. FSL H7-0323. Next base: position 6,322,045 of record NZ_JBBODB010000001.1, read on the forward strand.
ACTCATGTTCGGAAACATTGTAGGTTCGATTACAACATTTTTTGCGTATAAAAATGATTTGATTCAGAATATCTCGTCTTGGATGCTTGGAGATTTCTCAACGATTATCAAAGGCCAATACGAATTAATTTATATCAGCATTCCACTTGTCATCCTGGCGTATCTCTTCGCTAATAAATTTACGGTAGCCGGTATGGGCGAGGATTTCTCCGTTAATCTTGGCATGAATTACAAAGCGGTTGTCAACGTGGGATTGGTAATTGTAGCGTTAATCTCTTCTGTTGTCATTTTAACCGTAGGTACGATTCCATTTCTGGGTCTGGTAGTACCTAACATTGTAACGTTGTACATAGGAGATAACCTCAAAAAAAGTCTGGCGCATACAGCCATTCTCGGAGCGGTGTTCCTCCTGTTCTGCGATATTCTGGGCAGGCTCATTATCTATCCATATGAAATATCAATCAGTCTCACGGTAGGCGTCATCGGTAGTGGTCTGTTTATCTACTTGCTGATGAGAAGAAAGGCGAACTAGAGATGAAGACAAAACTAACTATATTATCTATAAGTGCTGTCGCCCTCATCGTCTTGTTTATGACGTATCATGCTTTGGGAAATTGGGACTACGTTCTGCCCAGCCGGGGAAGAAAGCTGGCGGCCATTCTGATTACCGGAGCTGTGATAGCTGTCTCTACCGTAGTTTTTCAGAGCATCACGAACAATCGTATTTTGACACCAAGTATTCTCGGGCTCGATTCCCTGTACATGTTAATCCAGACGTTCGGTGTATATGCCTTAGGTTCATCGAATATGACCTTTATGAATAAAAACATCAACTTCTTGTTCTCTGCGTGTCTCATGGTCCTGTTTTCAGGCGTATTGTATAAGCTAATGTTCCGTAGGGAAGGACAAAATATTTATTTCCTGCTGCTGGTAGGGCTAATCATGGGGACGATGTTCCAGAGCGCGTCTTCTTTTATGGAAGTGCTTATTGATCCGAACGAATTCCTGATTCTACAGGGGAAAATGTTTGCCAGCTTCAACAATGTCAGCAGTGACCTATTGATTCTCTCTACCATTGTTCTGACGCTAACTACGTTGTATTTCTTGCGATTTGTTAAGTATTTGGATGTTATTTCGCTTGGAAAAGATGAAGCCATTAATCTGGGCATCAATTATGACTATGTGGTCAAAAGGCTGCTAGTTATTGTATCTATCTACGTTTCGATCTCGACGGCTCTAGTGGGGCCAATCACTTTCTTAGGTTTGTTGGTAGCTAATGTGGGACACCAGCTGTTCCGTACCTATAAGCATGCCTATCTGATTCCTGGAACGATTCTGCTGAGCATTGTTGCGCTTGTCGGCGGGCAGTTCCTGGTCGAACGTGTTTTTGGATTCAATACTACGGTTAGTGTGATTATCAATTTTGCAGGCGGCGTCTACTTCGTCTATCTGCTGTTAAAGGAGAATAAGTCGTGGTAGAAGTTAAAAATTTAACCAAACGTTATGGCGGAGTAACCGTCGTTGATGATGTGTCCTTGTCCATCAAAAAAGGCGCAATCACCTCGTTTATCGGACCAAATGGTGCGGGTAAAAGTACACTGCTCTCCATGATCAGCAGACTTATCTCCAAAGACGCGGGAGAGGTGCTGATCGAAGGTAAGGAAATCGGTACCTGCAAAAGTAATGAGCTTGCTCGTAAAATATCGGTGTTAAAGCAGTCCAATCATATTAGCGTACGTCTCACTGTGAAGGAGCTCGTTTCTTTTGGGAGATTCCCGTATTCACAGGGGAAGCTGAGTCCGGAGGATCGGGCGTTCGTTGACGAAGCGATTGCTTACATGGATCTCCAAGAGATGCAGGATAAATATATTGATCAGCTCAGTGGAGGACAACGCCAGCGGGCATATATTGCCATGGTTATGGCTCAGGATACAGAGTACATTCTGCTCGATGAACCGCTCAACAACCTTGATATGAAGCATTCCGTCCAAATTATGAAGGTGCTTCGCCGTTTGGTGGACGAGAAGGGGAAGACGATTGTGCTCGTTATCCACGATATTAACTTTGCATCTTGTTACTCTGACTACATTGTTGCGCTTAAAAATGGAAGAGTAGCTTCCTCGGGTACAGCGGATGAAATTATAGATTCTGCAGTTCTTAAAGAGGTATATGACATGGACATTCCTATTGAAACTATAGGAGGCCGAAAAATCGGTGTCTATTTCTAAAAAGGTAACTATTACTATGCGGATATTATTATGACGTAACGTAAGAAGTGAAAGGCGCCAGCTTCTTAACGCATACGCGAATAATTCAAATAGCTTCACTATAAAAATTAGGGGTGAATACATTGAAGAAGAACTTATCTTTACTGATTATGACAGTATTTCTTGCGGTAATCTTGGCGGCTTGTGGCTCCAATAATGCAGCAACTTCAAATAACAACACAGCAGCGGCAGGCAATTCGGAAGCTACTACTGCACCAACAACGGAAGCTACTACAGCACCGACAGAGCTTACTTTCAAGCATGCGCTTGGCGAAACAACTATCAAAAGCAATCCGCAAAAAGTGGTTGTTTTTGACTTCGGTACACTGGATACGCTGGATAAACTGGGTGTAGAGGTGACTGGAGTGCCTCAAAGTAATGTACCGGCTTATCTCTCTAAATATAACGATGCTAAATATGAGAATGTTGGGGGTTTGAAAGAGCCTGACTTCGAAAAAATAAACAGTCTTTCTCCGGACCTGATCATCATTTCCGGCAGACAACAGGATTCTTATGAAGAATTCAGCAAAATTGCACCTACTCTGTATGTGGCTGTAGATAATGCAAACTACATGGAATCTTTTACGAATAACGTGAAAATGCTGGGTCAAATTTTTGGAAAAGAAGCAGAAGTAGAAACTGAGCTTGCGACTATCAATGATTCCATCAAAGCTTTGAATACGAAGGCAACAGCTGATGGCAAAAAAGCACTTGTTATTCTTGCGAATGAAGGAAAAATCAGTGCTTACGGTGCAGGTTCCCGTTTTGGGATTATCCATGATGTGTTCGGATTTGCACAGGCTGATGATAAAATTGAAGTATCCACTCACGGACAAAGCGTATCCTACGAATATGTAGCGGATAAGAATCCGGATTATCTGTTTGTAGTGGACAGAGATGCGGCTGTGAAGAGTGATGGCGGCGAAGCCGGCTCAGCTAAAAAAGCAGTTGAAAACGATCTAGTGAAGAACACAAATGCCTTTAAAAATGGTAAAATCATCTACTTGGATCCTAACTACTGGTATTTGTCCGGTGGCGGTTTAATATCCGTTAGCGAAATGCTCAAAGAAGTTGAAGTTGTTCTGTAAGCAGAGTAACTTGGTGAATTAAAAAGCCTGTTGGCAGGAGTAATACTCCTTGCCAGCAGGCTTTTTTCGCTTTTTTCCATGGAATTACTGGTATATTCATACTAGTTGCTAAATTTATCTGTAACTTTTCAGGCTGGGATACGTGGTTAGGTTAAGGGGGGAGTGCATGAAGCGAAAGTCATTGGATGAAATATATCAGATGTATGTGATGGATATTTACCGCTATTTGCGCTCCCTTTGTGGTGATCATTATGCGGCTGAAGATTTGATGCAAGAAACCTTTTATCGCGCTTATCTACATTTGGAGGATTGTAAAGAAGAGAAGATTAAGCCATGGTTGTTCCGTGTCGCTTATAACGCCTTCGTAGATTACAAGCGAAAGGAAGGCCGCAGTACAGTTCAGAGTGAGGATTATTTCAAAAAGCTTGCTCATCCAGATACCACAGAAAGCACACTGCTTCATCAGGAACGTTGGGAAGAGATGAGGATAGCAGTAGGTGAGCTACCGGACAATCAGAGAAATGCACTGCTGCTGCATGATTTTCATGGGCTGAGTTATCGGGAAGCATCGGACATTATGGATGTGGGCTTGTCCCAATATAAGATATTGATCTTTCGGGCCAGACAGAAGCTGCGTGAGGTAGAGCGGAGGAGAAATGAACATGAGTGAAGAGTTTAAGGAGAAGTTAAGAAGGTATGGTGAAGGCACTCTTGCTGATAAGGATAGGGATGAGGTTGAACGTGAGCTAGAGAAGATGGAAGCTTACCAGGCTTATCTGGATGAACTCATGAGTGAAGAAAAGCCGGCTTCAGATGAGGAGAAGAGCATAAAATTCGGAAAGGGTAAAAGAAACAGACCCGGTAAAGAAAAAAAGATCATCCGCCGGGGCAAGTGGAAAGCACGCATATCAAATACTTTGACGGTGATTTCTGCATTTTTGATTTTTTTGATCGTCAGCAGTATCATCACAGCGTTATTTTATGGCACTGGAGAAAGAGGAGAGACTTACCGTGATGTCGTTTCTTCCGCAATTGCTGTTTCACAGCCGAATACAATCGTCCATTTGAGTAGCGATTCCGGACCGTTTTTTAGTATGAATCTGCAGGGTGAAATAATAAAACAAATTGGTGATGCGCGGATTAATGTTGGAGATTATTCGATGAAGTTTCTATTAGGCTGGCCCAGAATATATAGTTATTCATGGACATATGAACGCAGTGGGACAGGTAATTACTTTATCTATCCCACTGAGAACCAGTCTGCAGAAAATAGGATGGATGACAGCAGTGACTGGGAAAAACTAGAAAAGCTCCCTGAAGGTACGGTAGGAGAAGCCTATTTGTCTTTTGAACAATTTTTTACGACAGATGAGCTATTGAAGAAGTTTCAGCATAAAAATCTTGAGCTTTTATGGTTCGCAGCAGATACAGGTCCAAGGACACAAGAGCCAGTAATAAATGATCCCTTAGGATTTCCAAGTACGCCCATCTGGCATGCCGATGATATGAAGGTGACACAAGAGTCAAAGAAAAAGTGGGGTTGGTTTGGAGGGGTGACTAGCCGCACGAGTGTTTCTCCATCTGTTGACTCATATGGGGATGGTGAACTTCGTAATGCGAACTTCCTTAAGACACTGCACTTAATGCAGGAGCATAAATCGATCGCCAACAAGGTAATTCCGTTTATTGATCTGGATGACTCCATTAGTTATCTGGAGAAGAACGGAGTTAGGCTGTATGGAGCTGTCGTAACCGGTCCGGTTAAAGAACTGCTCAAGTTAAAGGAAGAAAAATGGGTCAGTAATATTCATGTTGAAGAAGTAAGATTATGGAATTGGCAGGATAGAGAGAACTGAGTTGGGATGCTAAATACTGTAGAAGGTAGTAAGCATAAATGATTTCTTTGGAATTACTTTATGGCAGCCGGATATGCCCTGTGTTAGTGGGGTGTACCCGGCTTTTCTGTGTGGGAGAAGTCACAGAGCTTGCTTCTCGTTTAAGCAAATCGTACAATTATTTGAATATGAGATGAGTATGATAGATTAGGAGCTGAGTTATATGAAAGTAGGCGTGGTATCAGATACACATATGACAAGAATGGCTAAGTCTCTGCCCAAAGCACTTGTTGCTGAATTCCGGAATGTAGACTTGATTCTGCATCTTGGAGATTGGGTGAGTATGGGAATCTACGATTTGTTGGCTGAATTGGCTCCAGTGGAAGGGATTGCTGGGAATAACGATGGAATAGAGATCATCGAGCGTTTCGGGGAGCGTAAGCTGCTAACGCTTGAGGGAGTCCGGATCGGAATGGTCCATGGTCATACGCCACACTCCCGCAAAGGAACGGACGGGAATGCGCTGCTTGCTTTTGCGAACGATAAGGTGGATTGTATTTTATTCGGTCATTCGCATCAGCCTTTATTGCGGGAAGAGAATGGGATTCTGCTCTTTAATCCAGGATCGCCAACGGATAAACGACGTGAGAAACTGTATTCCATCGGAATTTTGGATATCGAAGAGGGTAAAGTCAGTGCCCGGCATGTGTTCTACGATTCCAAAGAATAAGAATAATTGTCCAAATGATCTGGCGTTCGCTCCATGGTGCACGGTACGGCTGAAATATACAATAACGTTAAAACGGCCCAAGCCGGAAAGTGAGCGTTGAGGATGAACAACTATCGTATTGAACGTGTGATCTATGATGATTTGGAACGGCTTATCCCATTGTTTGATGAGTATCGGGTATTTTATGGGGCAGTCTCTGATCTGGATGGTGCGCGCGCTTTTTTATCAGATCGATTGAAGCTGAACGATTCGGTAATCTTTATTGCGGTGGAGGGAGAAGGCGAGGAGAAACGAGCGTGGGGCTTCACCCAGCTCTATCCCTCTTTTTCATCGGTCTCTATGGAGCGTCTCTGGATATTGAATGATCTATATGTAACTACGGAACTGCGAGGTCATGGGCTCGGCTCCAAGCTGCTGGAAAGTGCCAGAGCTCATGCGCTCGCAACGAATACGAAGGGCTTGTCCCTTACAACAATGACGGCGAATGTGGGGGCACAGCGTTTATATGAAGCGCATGGCTACATTCGGGATGATGATTTTTATACCTATAACCTTTTTTTCTAAAGCTAGAGAGAAAGACGAGTAAGGGGCGTTAAAGTGGATACAAGTAATAAGCTGGCAATCTTTTTTGACCTTGATGATACCTTATATGATCATTTGATTCCTTTTAAAGAAGCGGTGCGTCAAGTACTTAAACCGGATGAGAGCAGTCTGGACTTTGCGGAATTATTTTATAAAGTAAGACATCATAGTGATGTATTATGGCCTATGTATTTACGTGGAGAAATTCCGCTGGAGGAGACTAGGGTACGCCGATTGGAGCTTGCTTTTGCAGAGTATGGTTTACAGCTCGATCGTGATCAAGCCACGGCGGTACAAGCGGCTTACATTGGCCGTCAGTACACCATACAAATGATAGATGGAGTCCGGGAGCAATTGGAAAGGTTCATTACTGCTGGTCATAAAGTAGGCATCATTACGAATGGACCCAAAGATCATCAAATGAAAAAGATTCGCGGATTAGGTCTGGATCAGATGATCCCCGAGGAGATGATTTTTATTTCTGACGCTGTAGGTCTGGCCAAACCAGATCCGCAACTCTTTTTGCATGTGAATCAGAAGTCTGGCACTTCACCAGACCATTCACTTTATATAGGTGATACCTGGGCTAACGATGTAGTAGGAGCGCTTGCGGCTGGCTGGAAGGTCTGCTGGTATAATCCGAGAGGCAGACAGCCGGCTACGGATCATAAGCCTAGTTATATTTTCACGAATTATAAGGAATTTAGCGAGTTGCCTTTGGTGCTGCAAAAATCTTGATCGGGAATTAATTAGGGAAAACCTCCCTGAAATTAATCGATTAAAGCGCGAAATGGAGGTTATTGGGGAATTCCTCCCTAATAAAACCTAAATAAGCACGGTTATAGCCATATTCGGGTGATTTTTAGGGAGGAATTCCCTGATTATCAGGCTGCTGGGCGATGAATATCCCTCAGCCACGCCAAAGAACCTTTATCCACAACAAAAGAGCTTGCCTCCCAAAGCCAATAATGGCTTTATGGGGGCAAGCTCTATTTCATTTAATCAGCGAAGCTGTACGTAGGGTCAGTCAGATTCATTCTTTCTTTAATGCCTGGTGTGGCGTAGATTTTGTTGTCATCGGTAATAAAGAAAGCTTCTACATCTTCAGGTAACGACTCCAGATATTTCATGCCTTCTTCGATCCCCATCAAGAATACCCCAGTGGACAAAGCGTCCGCATCTGTTGCATTAGGGCTCATAATGGTCAAGCTTTTGAGACCGTTCTGAGAAGGGTAACCTGTGCGTGGATCAAGAATATGGTGGTAACGAACATTGTCTTGCATAAAATAACGTTCGTAAACACCAGAAGCATCGATGACCTCATCTGCGATTTTAATCGTTCCTAGCTGTGTGCCGCGGCTTTGGTCAGGGTCTTGCAGACCAATATTCCAATCCGTTCCGTTTGGTTTCGTACCTAACGCAATAATACTGCTGCCGCCGAGGTTGATCATTGCACTGTTAAGGCCTTGCTCTTTTAAATAATCAGCGATACGGTCAGCAGCATACCCTTTGCCGATACCTCCAAGATCCAGTACCATATTTTCCTTCAGTAGCTTCACGGTCTTAGCAGCTTCGTCAATTTCAACGTCCCTGTAATTGGTTAGGCTCTTGGCTGCATCGATAGCTGCTGGATCAGGGACTTTATCCCCGCCACTACCGATGTTCCAGAGGTCGATCAGCGGACCAATCGTGGGATCGAATAGCCCGTCCATTTCTTTTGCATATTGCACCGATTGTTTTACAACATCTAAGGTCTCTTCCGAAACGACAACCGCTTCTTTTCCTGCTGCTTGATTGACTGCGTAAACCTCGCCGCCTTCTTTTGTACGGCTAAGCTCCATATCCATTCGCTCCAGCATTTGCTGGATATCATCCATATTTTTTTGGGCTACATTTTCTCCGAACACTTTGATATTCACGACCGTGTCATAGATATAAAAGGTCTGTGAGAGTGACTTGGCTTCGCCTTTTCCTGAAGCTGTTGCGCCACCCGGTGTTTCCGTCGCTTTCTCATCCTTATTTTTAGTAATTAGCCAAGCGCCGACAGCTATGACGACGATGAGGATAACAACGAGGATCAACGTCGTTTTTTTGTTCTTGAACATATTCCACCATCCATAAAGTTAGTTTCTAAAACACATTATCACTATCATACCCTAGATCAGAAGTTGATGGAAATTAATTTCATGGCATATTTAGGTACAACTCCGTCTGCACGAAAAAAAAGCCCCGCAATCTGATTCGGAGCAACGCTGTGGATATAGAGGTAACTATTAAGCTAATCTAGCATGTATTCACGGTATTTGTTTTTACGAGGATTCATTACGAAAAGGATTCCCTTGGCATAACCGCTAACGGCTTTGAAATTTCGTTTGAGAGTTTCTTTGCCTGTCAGACAGGTTAACGTCCAGATCAATGCGGCATAATTCATAGGGGGTGCTTTACGTAAGTTGAGCAGATAATAATGATTGATGGCAGTAGCTCTTGCAACAACGCCCGCCTTATCCCGAGAACCCGGCGACTCATGATGAATGATTTTCATAGCCGGGTTAATGACAAGCTTGCCATAACGGCTAGCCAAATGGGACAAGTAAATATCCTCGGCAATGGAGTAACTTGTCATCCAGGGATAGGGTTTCATATCTTGTAATGCTGAGCGCCGGAATGACATATTACAACCGTGAAAAAAATCTGTCTCAAAAACCTGCTCCTTCTCTCCCCAGAGGTATAGGGAGCCTGCAAACATGCTTGGGGATAATCTGCCCGGGGATCCGGACATTTGTCCGGTCAGCATGCCAAACAGCCGGCCCGGTTTGCTGCTGCGCATGCCTTTAGCAACCCCGCCTACACCGACAATTGAATCGTCCGCTGCATAAGTATCAAGTAATCGTCGAATATATAAGGAATCATCTAATTCTGCATCATCGTCTAAATGAAGCACAATTTCAGCATTTACTAGTCCAAGTGACTCATAACGGGAAAGCCAGAGACCCGGATTAGTCTTACGATGATATCGAAACTCAGCCTGTGGCAATTTGTTCAGTATGTTACGATAATAGGTTAATCTTTCTACAGGAATCTCACCGTCATCTACAATCCAGAGCTCGATGGAGACATTCTCTAGCTGTGTCTGCTTGCTTATAGATTCTATGCACACTGTAAGGTCGTTTATACGGTTACGGGTAGGTATCACTATAGATACATCATGCATATGGGGATCTCCCTTCGGAATGTCTGGTGTTAACTTCATTCTATCTGCCCTGAAGGGGAGCGTATATACCACTTTCGTTTACTTTTTGCTTTAGCATTCACGTCTATAAATGTTATTTTAATAAAAGTTAAGTTTGTAATTTTGAGTTTTTAACTATATAATAGTAAGCGACGTATATTTAGTTATTGCTCTTATATAACAGCTACAAATTATCAATAATATTAGGAGGTTTTTTCGTGAGAATAGATATCTGGTCCGATTATGCATGTCCTTTTTGTTATATTGGCAAAAGACGGTTGGAGAATGCGCTCAGCCAATTTCCGAACCGTGATCAAGTAGAGGTAGTATTCCGTAGCTTTCAATTGGATCCACATGCAGAGGTAAGTACAGACAAGAGTATTCATGAGCTGTTGGCTACCAAATACGGGATGACCGTCGAAAAAGCAAAAGCAATGAACGCACAACTAGCGGAGCAAGCTAAAGATGTGGGTTTGGAATTTAATTTTGATACAGTGAAGCATACCAACACTTTTGACAGTCACCGACTGAGTCATTTTGCAAGCACAAAGGGAAAAGGCGCAGAAATGTCCGAACGTCTGCTGCGCGCCTACTTTACGGATTCATTAAATCTTGGAGATCGCAGTGTACTGGCTTCACTCGCTGCTGAAGTAGGTCTGGATCAAGCGGAAGCTGCGGCAATGCTGGAAACGGATGCTTTTGCGAATGAGGTTAATGGCGATATTGAAGAAGGAAGCCGTCTTAATATTACCGGTGTACCTTTCTTTGTATTCAACAATAAATATGCTTTATCTGGTGCACAACCAGGTCCTGTATTTACAGAGGTACTGGATACTGTGTGGGCGGAGGAACAAGCAGGGCCAACATTACAAGTGGTTGGTAAGGGGAATTCTGAAGTATCCACCGATGATGGCTGCGCAGATGGATCTTGCAATATTTAAAGTTTAGATTCGAGTAAAACAAAAGAGCTGAGGGAGCCCTCAGCTCTTTTTTGTTTCGATAAAACTGTTCTTTTGTTGCTTCCCACACTCAAAAACAAGCGCTCCCGATATCCGGAAGCGCTCGCTGCTGATTGTTGTTTTATCTGAAAGATGTAACAAAGCTTGAGAATAGTGTACGTACATCGTATTGATATTGGTTGATTGGCTCGATAGGCCGTTCGATACCAAGTAGAGTATATACCGCAATTCTCGCTGCTCTCACGGAGTATTCTTCAGTGAATACAACGTCATCTGGAATTTCACAGAATTGTCCAATAAAGGCCAGGTTCGTGGAACCCTCAGGGACAACTTTTGGTCTGTCACTATTGAGTCTAGGCATGAACTGTGAAGTGATATAAGGCATCATGCAAGGAATACAGTTGGCGGTAGCCATGATCTCGTCCTTATGTTCTTCAAAGTGAAGATGACCGATCAATTCTTGCATGATTTCTTCGCCGGTACAATCACACATTCTCTTTTTCACGAAATCCCCAACTTTGTCTGGATACAGTCCGTAACCCCAGAACACTTTAACATGCTCAGGTTGATTGCGGAAATGCGGTTGGTAGGCCAGTACAACGGACATAAACCAGCTCGAATCCTTGAATGTGACCAAAGCGCCTGTGCCGGCACGGTTACGTGTGAAATTTTCCATCAGATCGAAGAATTTGGAGTCATGGAAAGTTACAGTAAAGGACTCCCATTTCGAACCGTCTACATGATCATCGAACGAAGAAGGATTGCCAAGACTTGGTTTCTTGGAAGCGATGTTTTCCCATAATTTCCACGAGCTTCCCTTGCCGTTAAGGCGTGGAGCAGAAGTCATAGAACCAAGGCTGGAGCCTTCGGTCATAGAACCGTTTGTGATAATCACAAGATCATCTTCTTTTACATCAATCACATCTTTGACACCTTCGCGCACTACATTCATTTGGGTTACGGTAATTCCGTCACCTTTTTTGAACTGCAGATCAGTCACTGTACATTTCAGTGTGAAATCGACACCAAATGGTTCAAGATATTTGTGCAAAGGCAGAATGATGGAATCATATTGGTTATAAGGAGTGCGGGTTACACCTTCCAGTGTTTGAATTCTTGGGAATTCATGGAAGAAACGGAGCATATATCTTTTAAACTCTACAGCACTGTGCCAAGGTTGAAATGCAAAAGTAGTAGCCCACATATACCAGAAGTTAGTTGTGAAAAAGTGAGGGGCGAACCAGTCGTTGATACGCGCTTTCCCCATTTTATCTTCTGGTGTAATAATCAGCTTGCCCATAGCGAGACGATCAGCCATATCAAAACCCATGGACAATACATCTTCTACTTTGCCGTCTTTATTTACTAGTCTGGCGTTTGAGTGTGTTGGATTAGCGGTATCAAAAGCAATAATTTCATCCCGCACAGACAACCCCGGACGGTCGACAGAAGGAATCGTTGTTAATAGTTCCCAGAGATTTTCATAAGCTTCATCGTTGAGCATACGGCCGCCGCGGACAACGTAACCATGTTCAGCGTCACCTGCGCCGTCATTGCTACCACCAAGAATCTTCATCTCTTCAATAATGTGAATGTTTTGTCCCGGAAAATCACAGTCTCTGACCAGGTAAGCAGCGCCCGCTAGGGATGCAATTCCGCCACCGACAAAATAAACCTGTCTATTACCGTACTCTTTTTTCACAATGGTCGCCTCCAAGTAGTTGTTTAAATAATCACACTCTTAATGTAAACCAACTCCTATTTTGAAGGTATAATCAAACTCTTTAGAGTGTCTGGATTTTTGTCATTATGGGTGATCTGTCTAGTTTTTAGACAAAAAAAACCGCTGCAACCAAAGGTTACAACGGATGGTTCTCATATTTGTGTAAAGCTTTCAGAAAATTTCCTTCAATTAGATCACTTAGCTTCTCAATCATATGGTGCGGTTGTTCCTTCATGCCTTCTCTCATCCACTGAATGATTAGGCCTGTGAAGGCGAGCGTATAGAAATTGGCTATAAAATGCTTGTCTTCTTCGCAAACCTCCATCCCGGAGGACAGCTCGTTTATAACCCCCATGATGAGATCGTTTGTCACCTCGTACAGATATGCATCCAGGTGATTTCTGCCTAGTGAATTTAGCGTGTTACAGCAAAAGGATTTATTCCGCTCAATATAGCAGAAGATTCTATAAAAACCGTCCGTCCAAGTGCTGTAGCTGCGATACTGGGCGAGGCTTTCGACAGCCTCAGTCTTATAGATCCAACCTAGCAAATCAAATATATCCTGAAAATGATAATAAAAGGTTTGTCTGTTTAGTCCGCAATGGTCCACTAGTTGTTTAACAGTAATTTTATTGAGCGGTGTATGCTCCATTAGTTCTTTTAAAGAATGGGACAATGCATTTTTGGTTAGAAAAGAATTGGACAACAGCGTTTCACCTCTTCCATTCAAGACTTCGATGCTCGCGTATACAGCAGACGAATACCTTCCGCTAATAAACCCAGTGCAAATCCGGCACATGAAAATAAGGAAAATGCGAGGAAGCCTGCGAGATCCTCCCAACCGGACATCTCTTTGTAGGTGTAGCCCAGCATAAATGCCGCGCCTATGATTATTCCCGCCGTACTAAATACCCAGAGCAGACGTGCTCCGAGCCAGCCTAAAGTGTTGACGATGCCTGCCACTACTACGGAAAAAAGAGCAAAGCGCAGTAAGAGTGTGGTATCCATTTCTTGGGCCAGCATCACAAATCGGTGCAGAGGGAAGAGAAGCCATAGCAGAATGGCATAAACGGTCATCCAGAGAAACCAACTTTTACTTTTGGTAGCAGGCAGGAATTTCATTTCATGCACACCTCTTTTCCCATAGTTCGAACGTTAAAAAGTAGGAATTATACCGTGAAGGATTCCAGTTCTTCCGCACTTTGCAGCAGGTGGCTTAGCAGGTTTGGAATGTCCTCCATTTGTTCTTCTGTAAGTTGTCTTTTGAATTGTAGCTCGATGCAGTTATTGTAAGTTTCACTTTCCTGGCCATATATGAAGCTTAAAGATTGCACAGGCTGGAAATCAGGTCCCCAGATCGCTTTTAGAATACTGTCTATCGCCTGACATTCGTTAGGAATATCTTCGACTTCCATATAAAAACGAAGTGAAAGATTACAGCCGGGATCCGTATTAGGAACCTCCATGATTTCATCGCTGAGATCTTTCGTGGTCGAAGTGAGCAGGATTTCGGCGGTTACTTTCCTGCCTGCAGTTAATTGGAAGGAGAGACTGAACTCTCTGGACATCAGCGCCATATTCAGAAGGTCGGAGCGATCCGTAACCACCAGTATTCCGTCTAAATTATCGTAGTCATAAATCTGGTTCTCAAAGGCGATCTTAATATTATCGAAAACAGTAGGATGGAACAATAAGGGCACCTTCTTTGTTTATTTATATTGTAACATGATGTGATAGGAAGTTAAAAAAAGACGCCCAGGACCAAATGGACCGGGCATCTTGTGTAGAAGTTACGGCTTCCCATAAGCGGGAAGGCTCGTCAGTCGTGGGTATACGTTCAATTCTTAGTTTGTAGGCGCAGGCGCAGTATATTTCAGGAACGTCTTCGGAATCGGGCTCTCAAAGGTCATCAGTTCTCCAGTGGTTGGATGAATAAAAGAGAGCACTCGAGCATGTAGGCCAAGTCTCCCTACCGTTTTGGTCTCTGCCCCATACTTCTTGTCACCTGCGATAGGGTGGCCGATATCTGCCATGTGCACCCGAATCTGATTTTTTCGTCCGGTTTCGAGTTTAACCTCTAGCAAGGAAAAATGGCGGTTAGCCTGAATAAGTTTATAATGTGTAATTGCATGTAGTCCATCGCCTTCATGAGGACTGGAATACATTTTAAGGGTTGAGGTTTCTTTGAGCCAAGAGCTTATCTTGCCTTCAGGTCTTTTAACCGCGCCTTCGACGAGCGCTACGTAAGAACGTTCCTTCACAGTATCTTTCCACGTAGTTTGTAATGCCTGCTGAATCCGTTCGCTTTTGGCAAACATCATTACGCCTGAAGTATCTCTGTCCAAACGGTGTACGACAAAAATCCGATTTTTTGGATTGCTAACACGGACATGCTCCATAAGCTGGCGGTAAGCCGTCAATTCATTTTCTTCCGCAGTGGCGATAGATAGCAGTCCAGCATCCTTTTGAACAATGATCAGATCTTCATCCTCATGAACGATTTTAAGTCCGATCATCTCTGCTGTTTGTACAGGCTTCTCTTGATCAATAGTAACGTTTTGACCCGGATGCAGTTGGAAATTATGCTGTGTAACTACCTTATCATTCACCGACACTTGTCCACGCGATAGGATGGATTTAATCGCATTTCGTCCGCGACCCGTGACGTGGGTGAGTAAGAAGGGCAACAGTTCAGAAGGTTCATTTACAGTAAAAGACTTGGGTGCTGCGGTTGTTTTAGTTTTATGGTTAAGCTTGCCAGTAGGCTTGCTGTGAGAACGAGTACCTCTTTTGGCTGTTTCTTTAGGATTTCTTCTTGAGTTCATGGATGCATTCTCCGTCCTTTAATATTGTACTCCTCAATATACCATGGGCTGTGAAGAAATACTATGGAGAGGGCAGGCTTGCTGGTTTGGTTTGTAAATGCTCATAGATAGAACAGCTGGGCTAATCCAAGAAGCAGGAATAAACCGAGATATACCCAGCCTAACACGCGGGCATATTTTTTTTCCCGGTGCATAGCATTGACTGCATATATTTTAGTATCCACAGTAAGCAACAGAACACTGGAGATCAGCAGCGCAACAATTACGTAGGTTAGCTGGTGATAGAGCATAGTAGAGCCTCCCATAAACGTCATTTAATTTTGTTTAAGACCTACTCTGTCGATGTGAGTTTTCAACTTAACTTCAATACTGAGATTGGAATACTGCTGCTCCCAGTCATGTTTGTCACGAATATTGGCTTTCCAGTAGGAGGGAGCATATGCACGAATATATTCACCCATGCCAAAGACATCGGAATGCGCTTGTTGAGTTTCTTTGATAAGGTGGTTGAAAATACCGATCACTCTCTTTTGAAAAATATCTTCAATCTTTTCTAAAGAACGGCTGGAATCGATAGGGATATCACTACGTAAATGCTCATCTAGAGCCGCCTCTAAAGTGAGGTTATAAGTGATGTGAGGTTTGCCCTCTTTGAAATGGACCTTCACCCTCGTGAACCGGTCGTTGACCTTGAGCATCACCGGACCGAATTCATCAGCATAAAAAAGATCGGAGTATCCCCCTGGATTAATGCCCTTCATGGACATATATGCGCCAATCTCAATCGGAATCGTCGATCCGACCATCACTCCACCACTAAAGTAAGCTAGGCCTTTAATCATGATATTGTCTTCCTGATGTAATGAGACGTAAGGCAGATAACCACTTTCGCCCCATTTGGATTCTGCTGACCAGAATACACCTATATAATCAGCGGGGAATTTTCCTGATGTTACTGCTTTTTCCATAGTGGAGAGGATGTAAAGGGTCGGCACTCGCTGCAGCGGAGGATTAATATTCATAAATTTAGCAGCCTCCCCTTCGGATACTAGCAGCCAGGTCCGGCGACGAACTTCTGGATTTCGCCGCAAATAATCATTTAAGTCATTCATGCTTTTTTTTGCTATGTCCTCACTAATGATAATCACTCGTAAATGAATTAGATAACGTGGATCAGAAATTTGCTGCTGTAAATTGTTCATGGCGTCATCTAAGGTGTACCCGTACACTTCTACGACCCATACTGGATTTTGATTCACGCCTCCGCCTTCCCCCCCACTGCCTGGTCCGAGTGGAACTCTTCCCGGAACCGCAATTTGGGCGGTCACACGGATTTTGGGAAGGTTAATATTTGCGCTTTTAAGATGAGTGGTTTGATCATCATTTATTTTGCTGTCTGGAGGGACGGAATCAATGGATAACCCTAGTACCAATGCACGGTCTTCTATTTCAAGCTGGTCCCAGCACCCTGAGAGTAAGCCAGACATGAGTGAGAGAATAAATATAAGAACTACACGCTTGTAAATTTTTTTATTCATGAGAAATGGCTCCTTTATTTCGGATTAGAGAGACTAACCATAATAAAAGAGGATAGAAGGTCAAAAAAATCAAACCGATTATCGCTGTAATGCTAGCAAATGAATAGACCTGAAATATATTTCTCGGCAAAAGTGAAAAAGTGATGATAAGTGGAAGTAAGAAGCTGGATATTAGGCGGTGATCCTTGTGCCGCAGCACTTGTTGCAGAGAGTATGCAGCTAAGTAGTAGTTCGTAAAGATGGAAGTGAATATAGAAACCACCCAAATTATTATAAAAAGAGCATCAAACCGTTCTAAAAGTCCTGCGCCGATGGATATGGAGCGAGCAGCTTCTAAGGTTGGATAGGAAAGTAATTTGGTTTCTTGAGCTCCAAACATGCCTAAAGTGACCCAAACGATCATTACATAAATGAATCCAATGATACAAAGCGCAACAGTGCCTGCTTTAAGGATCTGTTGAGGTTTTTTCATTAAAGGAACCAGCAGGATGATGACAAAGGTGCCCTGATAAAGGCCAGCGGACGTAATCGTTCCTTTGGAAAAGCTTGAAAAGGTGGTGTGATTTCCGGTGAGGGGTAGCAAGTTTAGAACGTCAACATTTTTCATAGCTACCAAGGCAATTGCTATAACAGATAATAGAATAAAAGGTAAATAGAAAACATGGACATAAGTGAATTTCACAATATTTCTTCGGATTGATAAGGCAACCAGTAGGAGCATTAAGAGAATTACTGCTTCGATGGGTGTCTTTTTAAAGACAACCGCAATACATACTTCTCCGAATTGGCGCATGGTGATCCCGGCAGAGAAAGCAAAAAACAAAGAAATAAAAATGGAGAAAATATCCGCGAGCCCAGTTCCGAGAAGGCGGCGGCTGAATACGAACAACGTTTCGTTCGGGAATTTTCGGCAGACAGCTGCTGTAAACCAGCAACCCAAAAAAGCAACAGGTACACCAGAAGCAGTCACGAGCGGTGCACCACTGTCTCCGGCTTCAGCCATATAACGAGGAATACTTAAGATTCCTATTCCTATAATCGTACTAACGATTACAGCCATGACTTGGATCGTTGTTATGGGGCGGTTACTATTCATCAGCTTCACTTTTCTCCTTAAAAATCAGATCGGTATGCATTTTCGGAATATCCTTGGCAAGAAGATCAGGATCAGGTGTATTAAGAAAGCTTGGGCGGCTTCGCATCCACCATAAAGGTACCCGAACGATACTATCCTTAAGGTCCTTCCATATCGTAGGGACAAAGGGGGTCATGTAGGGAACGCCAAAAGATTCCAGGAATAATAAGTGGTTGATAATAACAATAGTGCCCAGCATTACTCCGTACAGGCCAAAGCAGCCTGCCAATATGATCAATGGAAATCTAAGCATTCTTGAAGAGATTGCGGCGTTGTAAGCGGGTGTGGCAAAAGACCCTATGGTCGTTATAGCGACAACAACTACGGTGGTTGGACTCGCCAGACCTGCTGCTACGGCTGCCTGACCAATGACAAGCACACCTACAATAGAAAGAGCCCCGCCAATCATTTGCGGTAGGCGAATGGTTGCTTCGCGCAGCACCTCCATGAAGACTTCCATAATCAGAACTTCCAATACGGCTGGAAAGGGTACGCCAGCTCTTGCACCTGTTATTGCTACGGCGAACTCTGTCGGCAGTAGCTCAGGATTGAAAGAGATAATGGATACATATAAGGCAGGGAAGAAAAGGGAAAATAATAATGCGATCAGGCGGATCATTCTTAGGAGGCTTCCTACGATAAAACGTTCCGTATAGTCATCCATCGTCTGAAAGAATTGGTTGAAAAGTGCCGGGACGATAAGGCAGAAAGGTGAGCCATCTACAAGGATGATGACTCGTCCTTCTAATAAAGAGGCTATAGATTTATCCGGACGTTCAGTTGGCTGAACCTGTGGAAACGGGGAAAGGGGATGATCCTCTATAAATTGCTCGATATACCCCGCATCAAGGATGCCGTCTACATTTATTGCTGATAATCTCTTCATCACCTTTTGAACTAGCCCTGGATCGGCTATTCCTTCGATATAACAAACAGCTACTTTTGAGCGCGTCCGTACGCCAAGAGGGGCAGTTACTACACGAAAATCCGGCGTTTGTAGTCGATAGCGAAGCAAAGAGATGTTGGATTCTAAATTCTCTATAAACCCATCACGTGAACCGCGTATAACTTGTTCAGTTTGAGGTTGCTCAATGCTACGATGCTCAATTTTACGCAGATTGAAGTAAAGTGCCTGATCCATTCCATCTATGATTAGAACTACATTTCCATCCAACAAGACGGAGACTAGAGTATTTAGGTCCTTAGTGCGGTTACCTTGTGTGACTTGTACCGTCATACTCCAGATGTAATCAGGTAAATCCTTTAGATCTTTTGGAATTTCTGAGTGGTCGGAGGAAACATTCATTAATGGCTTTAAAACATAGTTCTGAATTTGATTCTGGTCCACCACAGAAGAAAAAAAGATAATAGCCGCATCATATCTACCGTATACCTTGAAGTTACGGACAATAAGGTCGCTGTCTTCTCCAAAGACTTGTCGAATGAAGCTTATATTGCTCTTCAGGCTGGAATCCAATGGCTTTACTGGACGATTGTCCTGGGCAGAGGACTCGTTACGTGCAGGCTTTTGTTTAAAGGAGGTATATTTTTGTTTCCAATTTTGCACGGTCGCTCCACCTTTCTATGAAATCACGCTTATTAAAGCTTGGCTTAAAAGAAGACCTTTTATGTAAATATTTCAAAAGAAGAACAGGGTGATGATAGTTAAGAAGTGTTGCTCATTACACCATTGACCGCTAAACTAAAGATAGAAACGCCTAAGGAGTTATGAGAGATATGAAGATGCAAGCACCTACTATTGAACAGGCGCAGGCTGAGCTGCAAAAATATTACGGTTATCCAGACTTTCGGGATGGCCAGAAAAAGATTGTTCAGAACTTGCTGGAAGGACGCGACACACTGGGAATCCTCCCTACGGGTGGAGGGAAATCGATCTGTTATCAGGTTCCTGCACTGCTCCTGCCAGGGCTGACACTGGTGATATCACCACTGATCTCGCTGATGAAAGACCAGGTGGATGCGTTAACTACTGCGGGTATTCCGGCAGCCTTTATTAATAGCACGTTAAGCGGAAAAGAAGTGAATGAGCGGATTCGGGCTGCCCGGCGGGGCGATTTGAAGCTGCTCTATGTTGCGCCCGAAAGACTTGAGCTGGACTGGTTCCGTCTGGAAATGGCTGAGCTGTCTATTTCCTGCGTGGCTGTTGATGAAGCGCACTGTGTATCCCAGTGGGGACATGATTTTCGGACAAGTTATCTGTCGGTATCTCCATTTGTAGATGAGCTGCCTGAACGTCCGATCCTGGCAGCATTTACCGCCACGGCGACGCCGGAGGTTATGGAGGATATGGTCCGGCTGCTGCGCTTGCGCGAGCCGGGTATTTTCATGACGGGGCTAGGAAGAGATAATCTGGCAATGTCCGTGCTGCGGGGAGAGAACAAGCGGGAGTTCGTTATGGATTATGCGGCTACGCATTCTCACCAGCCGGGGATTGTATATGCGGCAACCCGCAAAGAAGTAGATGATCTGTATCAGAGGCTGCAAGCTTCGGGCATAGCGGCAGGTCGCTATCATGCGGGTATGAACGACCAGGAGCGGGCAGATAGCCAGGAAGGGTTCCTCTATGACGATATCCGGGTCATGGTGGCTACGAATGCCTTTGGGATGGGGATTGATAAATCCAATGTCCGGTACGTAATTCACTACAATATGCCCAAAAATATGGAAGCTTATGTTCAGGAAGCAGGTCGTGCTGGACGTGACGGGGAGCCGAGTGAATGTATATTGCTGTTTAGTGCGCAGGACATTATGACGCAAAAGTTCCTGATCGAGCAGAATCCACAGGATACTGACCGTAAAGCTAACGAATATCGCAAGCTTCAGCAAATGATTGATTATTGCTATACTACCCGCTGCTTGCGCAGTGCCCAGCTGGATTATTTCGGGGAAGAGCATGGGGACAAGCCATGTGGTATCTGCAGCTCATGTACGGATGAACGAGAGCTAGTGGATATGACCGTCGATGCGCAAAAGATCTTCTCCTGCATCCACCGCATGCGGGAGCGTTATGGTGTAGCGTTGGTGGCATCTGTGCTGAAAGGCTCGCGCAATCAAAAGGTGATGCAGTACGGCTTCGATAAGCTGCCCACACATGGGGCGATGTCGAGCCGGACGGAGAAGGAAATCTCAGAGAGTATCAATGTGCTCATCTCAGAAGGGTATCTTGCCTTGTCGGAAGGCCAGTACCCTGTAGTACGGCTTCAGCCTCTGGCTGCCGAGGTCCTGCGCGGACAGCGTGAGGTGATGCAGCGTGTGGCACGGCCTTCGCGGACAGGTACAACATCTGGTACGAGAGTTCGTAGCCGGGGGCATGACCTGTCGCCATCAGCCGTCAATGAGACTGTCTTTGAGCAGCTGCGTCTTATCCGGCGTGAATTGGCAGGACGCGAGCATGTGCCGTCGTACATTATTTTTAATGATGCTACGCTGCGTGAGATGAGTGTGGTTTGCCCGCAGACCGAAGCGGAAATGCTGAGGGTAAAGGGTGTTGGGGAAGTGAAATACCGGAAGTACGGTAAGGCATTCTTAGAGTTTTTTCAAAATGAAATGTAGAAAAGGTCGTGTAGCATGAAAATCGTCCTGACCACGTTAAACGCCAAATATATTCATACCTCACTCGCAATCCGCTTGCTAAAAGCGTACAGTGAGCATGAATTTAAGGATATTCATTTGGCAGAGTACACCATCAAAGATCCCGTGATGAATATTGTGTCCGACTTGTTTCAGAAACGGCCAGATGTGATTGGTTTCTCCTGTTATATCTGGAACATCGAAGAGACGCTGAAGCTGATTGGTATTCTTAAGCAAGTGATGCCTGAAGTTACGATTGTTCTCGGAGGACCGGAAGTTTCGTATGAGCCGCTTCATTGGATGAAAAGAGAAGCTGGCATTGATTTTATAGTTAATGGAGATGGGGAAGAGACGTTCCACCATTTGCTGCAGGAGCTAAGGGATGATCGTAAGTTTCACTTTGTGTATGGAGCCGCTTATCGCAAGGGAGAAGAGATCATTGTCAATCCACCACGTCCCAAAAGCGATCTGAATACGCTGCCTACGCCGCATCGTTTTCCTGAGGATATTCCAGATTTGAGTAAACGTATTGTTTATTTTGAGACAAGCCGCGGGTGCCCATTTAACTGCCAGTTCTGTTTATCTAGTATTGAGGTAGGCGTACGTTATTATGATATTGAACGAGTGAAATCTGATCTGCTCTATTTAATACAGAATGGCGCCAAAATCATTAAATTTCTGGATCGTACCTTTAATATCAACCGCAACTATGCGATGGAAATGTTTCAATTCCTGATCGATAATCATCAAGGCTGCGTGTTTCAGTTCGAAATTACCGCAGATATCATGCGGCCGGAAGTTCTGGATTTCCTATCTAAGAATGCGCCTCCGGGTATTTTTAGATTTGAAATTGGGGTGCAATCTACCAACGATGAGACGAATGAGCTTGTTAAACGCCGCCAGAATTTCAAAAAGCTGTCCCGTACCGTAATGAAGATTAAGGCAAGCGGCAATATCGATCAGCATCTGGATTTGATTGCCGG
This sequence comes from Paenibacillus sp. FSL H7-0323, assembly GCF_038002725.1. NCBI lineage: Bacteria > Bacillati > Bacillota > Bacilli > Caryophanales > Paenibacillaceae > Paenibacillus > Paenibacillus sp. FSL H7-0323. The sequence continues at coordinate 6,344,530 of NZ_JBBODB010000001.1, forward strand.
ATTACCTATGGAGGATTACAGCACCTTCCGTAAAACGTTTAATGATGTATTCGTTATGGAGCCGGAAGAGCTACAGCTAGGATTCCTCAAAATGCTGCGGGGAACGGGGCTGCGGGCGCAGGCGTCTAAATATGAGTACACGTATATGGAACACGCACCTTATGAAATCCTTAGCAGTCATATGATGCCTTTCTCAGACATTATCCGTTTGAAGCGGCTTGAGGATGTGCTGGAGAAATACTGGAACAGCCACCGGATGGACCATACGGCCAAGTACTTGATCCGACATGTATTTGATTCGCCATTCGATTTCTTTCAGGAGTTCGGTGACTATTGGGAGGAGAGAGGCTGGCAAAAGATTGGCCATCAGCTGGAAGATCTCTTTACCCGCTTGCAGTCCTTCCTGATAGATCGCGGGACGCCGTCTATGGAGGTTATAACTGGCTTGATGAAGCTGGACTATTTTCTTGGACACAAGTACAAGCCGCGCAAAATCTGGTGGGATTTCGTGCTGGATAAGTCGGATTGGTCGAGCTATTTGAAAGATATCGCGGCTAATCCGGGTCAAATTTCTGCCCAGTTAGCAGAAGCAGGACTTAACGAAAGAGAACTGCAAAAGTATACTGTGCTGGAAGTATTGCCATTCTCGCTGGAAGCGGTGCTGGATTCCATCAGCGGCATGCGTGCCGATGAAGGCTTGGAGGATAGTGAAGCTGATATGGCTAATCTGGAGGCGTTGCCTTCGGCAGACTCGCCATTACAGGGAGCAACGGATAGTAGTTTAGAAGAGACTGCGCAAGCAGCAAACTCGGCTGTAGCTGTAGCGGAGCCCGCTTCCATTAGGGAAGGGCGCACGCTACTAATCGTAATGTATCAGCAGAACGAGAGCCAACGCGCTCAGTACTACACACTGCCTTTGTAATAGGCGGGTGGAAGGATAGACCGTTCCTTTATGGGACGGTCTATTTTTTTGTCTTGGGCGATAGCGTCATCTGGATTCACAAGTGGCTGGGAAGGGGATGAGGTGGAGCTAGTGGCGATTGAGTCCGCATGTGGTGGAGGAGAGAGATGGTGGGGATATTGACAACTGGGTCCGAAAGCGGTGAGTAACCCGACGCAGGCGGACCCAGCGGACCTTATACGTGGAATTATCTTGTTTTTTTGATGCTAACGGACCGCATAGTCGCTATTGTCACGAAAAACACCCAATATGAACCTGTTTCGCATGAATAGCTTCACTGGAGTCCGAAACCTAGCTCGAAAGGCTATAAATCAGCAAATAGCGTCAACTGAGTCCGAAAGCGGTGAGTAACCCGACGCAGGCGGACCCAGCGGACCTTATACGTGGAATTATCCTGTTTTTTGGATGCTAACGGACCGCATAGTCGCTATTGGCACGAAACACACCAAATATGATCCTGTTTCACATGAATAGCTGCACTGGAGTCCGATATCTAGCTCGAAAGGCTATAAATTAGCAAATAGCGTCATCTGAGTCCGGAAGTAGCGGGGAGAGTAATGAGTGTAGTTAGATAACAACTGAGATCGAAAGTGGCAGGGGAGAGTGACGATGTGTAGTTAGTGTTAACTGAGTCCGAAATTAGCGGAGAGTGTAATGACTCGGCGTAGGCGGACCCAGCAGACCTTATAACGTGGAATTATCCTGTTTTTTGGATGCTAACGGACCGCATAATCGCTATTGGCACGAAACACACCAAATATGAACCTGTTTCACATGAATAGCTGCACTGGAGTCCGATATCTAGCTCGAAAGGCTATAAATCAGCAAATAGCGTCAACTGAGTCCGGAAGTAGCGGGGAGAGTAATGATGTGTAGTTAGTGTCAACTGAGTCCGGAAGCGGTGAGTCACCCGACGCAGGCGGACCCAGCGGACCTTATACGTGGAATTATCCTGTTTTTTGGATGCTAACGGACCGCATAGTCGCTATTGGCACGAAACACACCAAATATGAACCTGTTTCACATGAATAGCTGCACTGGAGTCCGAAACCCAGCTCGAAAGGCTATAAATTAGCAAATAGCGTCAACTGAGTCCGGAAGTAGCGGGGAGAGTAATGAAGTGTGGTTAGCGTCAACTGAGTCCGGAAGTAGCGGGGAGAGTAATGATGTGTGGTTAATGTCAACTGAGTCCGGAAGTAGTGGGGAGAGTAATGAAGTGTGGTTAGTGTCAACTGAGTCCGGAAGTAGCGGGGAGAGTAATGAAGTGTGGTTAGTGTCAACTGAGTCCGGAAGTAGCGGGAAGAGTAATGATGTGTAGTTAGTGTCATCTGAGTCCGAAAGTAGCGGGGAGAGTAATGATGTGTAGTTAGTGTCAACTGAGTCCGAAAGTGGAGGGGAGAGTGACGATGTGTAGTTAGTGTTAACCGAGTCCGAAAGTGGAGGGGGAGAACGATGAGCTGAAAACAGCGTCAACTGAGTCCATTAGCGGTGGCGGAAGTTTATTTACTAAAGTTCAGATGCGCGGAGGAACTGGAGATTGTTAGATTGAGAAGTCTGCTGAGATAAGTTACGCAAACCGCAAAGAAGCGATCTCCCAAATACCGGGAGCATCGCTTCTATGTTGTCTCAATTCTCGTCTCATAAATTCACTAACTACCGCGTTTTCTCTTAACTTATCGTTGAAACCTCTGAAGGAAGGTGGCGCTCTAACCAGTTGAGCACATCGGCTGTGACTTGATCTCGATTCACTTCATTTAGCATTTCGTGTCTGCCTTCTGGATAGAGTCGGAACTCAACGTCTGACACTCCTCGTTTCTTATACAACTCCGCAAGACGGGGAATGCCTTGACCGTTCATCCCGACAGGGTCCTTATCCCCACCGAATATATAAATGGGCTTACCTGTACATAATGTGCTAAGTGATTCCTCAGTATGGATCTCTCTTAGGAGGTGGAAGAAACCACGGAAAAAGCGTGTTGTACAAATAGCTCCGCAGAATGGATCGGAAATGTACTTATCTACTTCCGCAGTATCGCTGCTCAGCCAGTCAAATGTTGTTCTGACCGGGGAAAAGGCGCGGTTATAGCTGCCAAATACCAGACTGTTCAGCAGTACACTGCGATGATGCTCACCCTTTAGCTTAAGCTGCGCGCTAGCCAGAGATTCTCCAATACGCAGCATACTGCGTGGACCATTTGTCCCGCTTAGGATAAACCCTGAATAGATTTCGTTGCCTTCTTCGCACATGAGTTTTTGACCCAGAAAGGAACCCATACTGTGTGCGAATAAAATGATGGGCTTTCCTTCATGCTTGGAGAGTGCTGCGGCACCTACCTGCAGAAGATTGCGCCGCATCCAATAAAATCCGTCCTCCCCAACATCACCAAGCAGGTTGACTTGACCAGCGGTTCTACCATGTCCCCGGTGGTCATTGGCATATACTGCATAACCAACCCCGGTTAAAGCTTCCGCAAAACGAGCGTAGCGGGCAGCAGTTTCACACATCCCGTGTGAAATTTGCACGATTCCTCTAACTGGCACATCGGACTCAGGTAACCATTCATAGACATGGATGGTTACACCTATGGGATCCGTTAGAGTAAAGCTGTTTTCCTTCATGGTCCATTCCTCCTAAAGGTTCTCGACTTATGGTAAATAAGAGCGAAGCACAGTAGAATGACCCTCGATAGTATAACGGCCTAGGTTGGAAGGAATTAGATAACATTCCCCTGCGGCATAAGGCTGGGAGCCGCCTTCCCAAGTCAGATGTCCGCTGCCTTCGCAGATAACCAGAATAGTGAAGCTGTCTTCTGAAGTGGTGAGATCCCATGAACCATTTACGATCCCTTTTTCGACAATAAAATAAGGTGAAGCGGCGAGCTGCAGCCACTCTCCAGGCACTGCATGATCGGTCTTCATCGAAGTAGCGCCAGCGCCTTCATAAGCTGTAACATTCAGAGAATCCTCGATATGAAGCTCGCGTGGTTTTCCATCTAGACCTGGACGGTCGTAGTCATAAATACGGTATGTAGTGTCGGAATTCTGTTGAATTTCCGCTACAACGACACCAGCGCATAGAGCATGTACCGTTCCGGCAGGGATGTAGAAGGAATCGCCAGCGGAGACAGATACCTCTTGAAGGCTATCCATAACCGTGCCTTTTTCCAGTGCTTCGCGTAATGTTTCACGGTCTACACCTTCTTTAAGGCCGTAGATGATTTTTGCATCTGGCTTAGCGTCTAATACGTACCACATCTCTGTTTTACCCAGTTCACCTTTAGGCAATCCTACATAATCATCCGTAGGATGGACTTGAACGGAAAGGTTGTCGTTGCAATCCAACAATTTGATCAAGAGTGGAAATCTTCCGCCAGCTTCTGATATTCCCTTGCTTCCGAACCACTCGTGACCAAATTGCTCACGAATTTGATCCAGACCTTGTCCAGCTAATTCTCCATTAACCACCGAAGATGTTCCATTCGCATGATCGGCAATCATCCAGCCTTCACCAATATGACCTTCTGGTAGATTCAGGCCGAATTTCTCCAGCGCGCGGCCACCCCAGACACGTTCTTTAAACTCCGGTTGAAATTTTAAAGGATATGGTTGTGTCATTCGTAATCTTCCTTCCCAATTACAAGATTGTTTGATTGTTTACAAAGCTTAAGATGGGGAACCTTTTTTCTTCTCGAGGGCAATTACATAAGGTGCGTCCGTGCGCTGCAACTGGCGGTATACAATGCTCTGCGCTACCTTAGGGGAAACAGTCGCAGCCCAAGCTTCAACAGCGGCGGCTTCGAGATCTCCGCCTGCATGGCCAGGATACAGTACAGCCGTAATAATTCCCCCCGGACGCAGCAGCTGGAGTGAAGCTTCCAGGGCTGCAATAGAGCTATCCGGCTCAGTAATGATATTCTTATCGGCATCGCCTGAAGGCAGATAGCCAAGATTGAACATTACAGCACCAACGGTGCCTGGCCAGTTAGCCGGGACGGCTTCTGCCATTTCGGCATGGCTGCGTTCCAGTAAGGTAACGGCAGAGAGTGAGGAAGTGTCCTCCCGCGCAAGCCGGAGACGTTCTTCTGCCAGCTTCAGCGCCGCAGCTTGAATGTCAAAGCCGTAGACTTCGCCACGAGCTCCGGTTGTTTTGGCTAGAAAAAGCGTGTCAGCACCAGTACCTACAGTTGCATCAATCGCACGGTCACCTAAAGTTAGCCGCTCAGAGATTAATTTATGAGCAAAGCTTAGAACGGACATAAAGCCCATTAGCCCTTCCTCCAATACTTACCCTGCCAAGTATCACGAGCAACAAGCTCATCGTCAATGGCATTTAGCACTTCCCATTTCTTGAGACTCCACATCGGTCCAACTAAGAGATCCCGTGGGGCATCTCCAGTCAAGCGATGAACAATCATCTCAGGGGGCAGAATTTCAAGTGAATCAGCAATCAGCTTCACATACTCGTCCTGTTCCATGAATCGGAGCAATCCTGCTTCATACTGCTTCACCATTGGTGTTTTCCGCATGAGATGCAGAAGGTGAATCTTAATTCCCTGCACATCCATGCGAGCTACAGCAGATACCGTTTCAAGCATCATTTCGTGCGTCTCCTGTGGGAGACCGTGAATGATATGGGTACAGATCCGAATATTGTGACGGCGCAGCTTCTCCACAGCCTCCACATAACACTGCGTATCATGCGCCCGGTTAATAAGCTCAGAAGTGGAGTCATGTATAGTCTGAAGACCCATCTCTACCCAAAGATACGTACGCTTGTTCAGCTCTGCTAAATATTCGACCACATCATCCGGCAGACAGTCAGGGCGCGTAGCAATCGATAATCCAACGACACCAGGCTGCTGCAAAATAACTTCGAAATATTCTCTCAGCTCTTCGACCGGAGCGTACGTATTAGTATAGGCTTGGAAGTAACCGATATATTTAGCATTTGGCCATTTCAGATGCTGTCTGTCACGGACGTTATTGAATTGTGTGACTAGGTCATCTCGGCGGCTTCCGGCAAAATCACCAGAACCTCTGGCACTGCAAAATGTGCAGCCTCCCTTAGCAATGGAGCCGTCACGATTGGGACAGGTAAAGCCTGCATCAAGCATAACTTTGAATACCTTGGTGTTCATGTGTTCACGCATTTCGTAATTCCAAGTATGAAAACGTTTATCTCCCCAAAGTTGCGGAGGAGAAGTGTATTGAAGATTAGACACGAGAAGCCCCTTTCTGAAAATATAATTATGGATAAGATTCCTTATCCTTATATTTTTCTGAGACAGATGGCGTCCTTATCCCAGAGAACGCACAGCCGTTTCTTATAATCCAATACATTGTATCAAAAAACCGAGCTCGGCGTAACATTGACTCCTCATAACGGCATGAAAAATAGGCAGGAAATAAGGCGCTTTCAGCTTGAAAATGCTTACATAGTATGTTATATTCAGAGTGTGAAAAGCTGCTGTGGCATAAAGAAATTCATCCAAGAGTTCATAATTTCGTGTCGTCCGATCCATAATAATAACCGTGAGGTGATAGCAATGAATTCTCAAACGGTATATGCTGAGGGTAAAGATTCGATTGAAGTCCACTTAACACCAGATGAAGCCCTTGCACTAACGGGCGTGGAATTTAACGGCAACCCTAAGATCAAGACAGATGCGCAGCGCAAAATTCGTAGCGCATTCGAAAAAAAGACATTTGCCACAAACACAAAGTAAATCCTGATTTGTCAGACAAGAACGAAATCTATTCCAATATACAACAACGAAGGAATTCCTCTGAACAGCTCATTTAAGAGCTGAACCAGAGAATTCCTTTTTCTTTTTTTACCGCAATCCCTTTACTTTTTGGGACAATTTCGGCACAATATTGCAAGTGACAGTTATCGTATAAGAGATAATCGGAGGAATACCTATGCGTTTACGCGGAAGAAAAGGAATACGTGAAAGTTTGGAAGAACAGACGGATTTAGTCATTCTAGATCCTCGGAGTTATAAAGGTGAGTGGTCCAAGCTGTTCGGTAACGATCATCCGATCCATGTGGAGTTCGGAATGGGCAAAGGACAGTTTATCAGCCAAATGAGCTTTAAATATCCTGATATTAACTTTATCGGAGTGGATATGTATGATGAGCTGATCCGCCGTGCTGGAGATAAGGCTAGAGCAGTATGGGAGCCGGCAGGACATGAAACACCGCCTAACCTGAAATTGGCACTTGCAAATATCGATTATGCTGAGGAAGTATTTGCTCCGGGAGAGCTTGAACGGATTTATCTTAATTTCAGCGATCCGTGGCCTAAAAGCAAGCATGCCCGGCGTCGTTTGACACATCCGCGTTTTCTTGACAAATATCGCGGTTTGCTTAGCGATCTAGGTGAAATTCATCTAAAAACAGATTCCCGCAGTCTTTTTGAGTTCTCATTAAATGCCTTTGCGGACTTTGGCTTGCAGATGAAAAATATTTCTTTGGACCTACATGCAGATGGCATCATCAACGAGGATCATATCATGACAGAATATGAGACGAAATTTGTCGGACGTGGCGTGAATATCCATCGTTGCGAGGCAATTGTAGGTGCAGAAGCACTCAAACAGTATCAGGCTACCCGATTGGATAAATATCGGCTGTAGTTACAAAGCACTGCTTCAAATGGCATGCTTCAATAATAAAGCGGCAACTCTCCAAGTAAAGTAGTTTGGAGGCTGCCGCTTTTTTAAATTAACTATTCCAATAATTCGATGATACTCTGAGCACATTGTAAAGGATGGTAGCGCGCAATTTCTTCAAGATGAAGTTTGCGCTTGTTTTGCACATCCTCATAGTTGTTTAAGAGGCGCTCCATCCACATTTCGACAACCTCTAAAGATTCGATGGGTTCTCCGAAGCCGGCTGCAGTAAAGTAGCGGCAATTCTCCTCCTCCTGCCCGGGAAGAGGGTGATGGAAGAGCATCGGAATACCTTTTGCAAGCCCTTCACTGCAGGTCATTCCTCCCGGTTTTGTAACCAGCAGATCGGACACCTCCATCAGCTTGTGGATTTCACGCGTAAAGCCGAGTAAGGAGATATTAGGATGATTATAATGCGGGTCTTCTTTCATTTCCTTTAGCAGCTGTTCGTTATTGCCGAGACAGAAAACAATCTGAATCTTGTCACGCCATTCCGCCAGACAAGCATTTACGACTTGGTCGTTCATGATTCCCCAGCCTCCGCCCATGACAAGAACGGTTGGCATCTCCCGCAGATTGAATTGCTCTCGAATCTCCTGCTTTCCGGGATGCTTCCAAAAATTAGGGTGTATCGGTATACCTGTTACCTGAATTTTCGTGGCAGGAATATTTCGGCTGCGTAATTTGGATTTAACCTCAGGTGTTGAAACCAGGTAAAGGTCTACCTCTGGGCTAATCCAGGTTGCATGCGCATCATAATCCGTTATGACGGTGACGAGCGGCACATTTAGGGTAGGATCCAATCTCTTTAGGCGGGACACTACAGCACCTGGAATAAAATGTGTGCAGACAATTACGTCGGGTTTCAGTTGTCTCACAATATTTTTGGCATGCGTATAAAATATACGATGCAAGGCAAGCGTGGTAAGACGATTGAATGATTTCTGGTGACGGTAGACATAACCCATCAATTTTGGCTGTGTCGTTACCGTCTTTCGGTAAGCAGACAGAATAATAGGTGCCATCTTGGGGTTTAAAAAATTTCCAAGTTCTAGCACCTTCGTTTGTAAATTAGGCGATAATTGGCGCAGACTGCTCGACAACGCATAAGCTGCTTGTGTATGTCCGGCGCCAAAACCTTCCGAGAGTATTAAGATTCTTTTTTTACGCAATGTTGATTCACCTATTCTCAAGGGTTTTCCCGGTTATTAACAATAAATGCTTTACATCCATAAGGCTATAGTACCAGCTGCTACGCAGGAACCGATCACTGCGCCAGCTATAACATCTGATGGATAATGCAATCCAAGATAAATACGAGAAAATCCGACAATACAAGCTAGCGGCAGCAGAATAACGGTCAAAGCAGGAAACGCCAGCATATAAGGGACCGTAGAAGCAAAGATAGCTGTAGTATGACCAGATGGAAAAGAATGATCCTTTAATGGATTACGAAAAGTATTGGTTTCCGGTAACGCCAGATAAGGACGCATACGCGGGTACAGTTTTTTGGCGATAGCTACGGGTATATGGCTGACAGCTAGTGCTGTTAAGGCTTGTAAACCTGTAGTTCTCCAAGGCTCAGGAGCTAATACCCATACCAGTATATTGATAACAATCGTGCTTGTAGCTCCACCCAAATGAGTAAGGTAAAAGAGCCAAAAGTTCAAAAAACGATTATGCATTCGTCCGTTGATCCACTTAAAAAGATGCCGCTCCCAGAGATGTAGTTTCATGAATAAATGTCTCATATCTAATTCCCTCCGCTAGTCCGGCTACCGTTAACAGATGTTAATGCAGTAATCCGTTCTATAGCTTAGATCTGTCTTAATCATACTTTTTAAAGGTAGTTCATTTCAAGGAAAAGCTCAGGTTTACACGAAATTTGCCAGTTTTGACTTAGAGCACTATTACGCTTTACAATGATTCAAGCAGACTAAACCTGTTTAAAAGGGTAAGAGATAAATAAGGATTCAAAAAAAGGAATCCATAGAATTCTTTTAAACAGCATATATAAAAATTGTGAAGTCTGCCGAGAATAAGAATACTCTTGGTCTATTGTTAAGGGATGCAACAAAAGGGTCAGAAAGAACGTCAAGCAAGCTAGAGAGAAAAAAAGAACACCAAGAGTGAAAAAAGGGGGCATCAAAAGGTCATGACAGACGCACTGTTTGTTACGCTCCAAGTGATCTTGGCAGCAATCGCAGTCTATCAGTTTACGTTTTCATTATTCGGACTGCACAGGAAAAAGAAAAAAACGCAGTATAAGCCGGAAAAATCTTTTGCCGTACTTGTTGCCGCACATAACGAGGAAGAAGTTGTCGGCGCATTAATGGAGAATCTGAAGCAGCTTAATTATCCATCAGAACTGTACGATGTATTTGTAATTTGTGACAATTGTACAGACGGTACAGCTCGCATCGTTAGAGAACACGGCATGAACGCTTGTGTCCGCACCAATGCAAATCTGAGAGGTAAAGGCTATGCAATAGAATGGATGCTTAAAGAGCTGTGGGCTATGCCGCGGCAATATGATGCTGTTGTCATGTTCGATGCCGATAACTTGGCGCATACTGAGTTCCTGATGGAGATGAATAATGATCTTTGTTCAGGTGCACGGGTAATCCAAGGTTATATCGACACCAAGAATCCAGAGGATTCCTGGATTACAGCTGCTTATGGTATTTCGTACTGGTATATTAACCGTTTGTGGCAACTTTCACGCCATAATTTAAATATGGCTAACTTCCTTGGCGGAACCGGAATGTGTTTTGAGACCACACTTCTTAAAGAAATGGGCTGGGGAGCTACAAGTTTGGTCGAGGACTTGGAGTTTACGATGCGTAGTGCAGCACATGGTGTATATCCTAAGTTCAATTATGATGCAAAGGTATTTGATGAGAAGCCGTTAACCTTCAAGGCCTCCTCAAGACAGCGTCTGCGTTGGATGCAGGGGCACTTCACTGTGGCTCGCCGTTATTTTTTCCCATTGCTTTGGCAAAGTATTAAAGAACGCAGCTTAACGAAGTTTGACCTCGCGCTTTATGGAGCGAATGTATATATTGTATTGCTCACTTTTTTAATGACGGCGGTAATGTGGGTGGATATGGCGTTCTTTAACGGACCGAATATCGCTAACATTTACGGCAGCTTGCCGATCTGGCTCAGCTTCCTGGCTATTGGCGCCAATCTGGTGACTTTTGGTATTGCGATGGCATTAGAGAAGGTTACGTTCAAGAAAGTATATGCTTATCTTGTATTCTTCCCGATCTACTTGATCTCGTGGTATCCGATTACGTTCTATGCGTTCTTCACGCAGAACAATAAGCAATGGAGCCATACCAAGCATACTCGCGTAGTACGACTTGAAGAAGTGCAAAGTAAGCAGGTATAAAATTCACGAAATTTCTGCATAAAAGGATTGACACCCCAAATAGTGTGGTGTATAGTATTCAAGTACGCAAATCATAGGGATTGCAAGAAGAAGCACCTGCTTCTCACCTGACTGGCATATTCGCCGGCTGGTTTTGATCTCAATGCTTTATGAATGTTAATGTTCATGAACGTTGATCAAACACGGGGTGTCGGGTGTTACCGGCACCCCTTTTTTATGGAGTTACGTGAGAATAGTTGTTAAAAAGATCCGGAGGTGGAGAGTTATCAGTAAGGAACATATGATCAATGATGAAATTCGGGCCAAAGAGGTACGGTTGGTTGGTGCGGAAGGTGAGCAAATCGGAATTAAACCGATCCGCGAAGCGCTGCAAATGGCGATCGATCTTAATCTGGATCTAGTCAATGTAGCACCACAGGCTAAGCCGCCGGTATGCCGCATCATGGATTACGGCAAGTTCCGTTATGAAACGCAGAAGAAAGAGAAGGAAGCGCGTAAAAACCAGAAGGTCGTTGATATCAAGGAAGTCTGGTTCCGTGCTAACATTGAGGAACATGATTATCAAACTAAGTTCCGCAATGTGATCAAGTTCTTGGGTGAGGGCGATAAAGTGAAGTGCTCCGTACGTTTCCGCGGACGTGAGATTACACACGCGAATATCGGCCAAAAAATCCTCGAACGAGTGAAGAACGAAGTGGCTGATATATCTGTTGTTGAGCGCCAGCCAAAGCTGGAAGGCCGCAGCATGATTATGATTTTGGCTCCTAAAGCTCAATAAATCTGGAGTCACTTGCTTATCTGCAATTTGGCGCCGCATAATATTCAAGGAGGAAACACCATGCCTAAGATGAAAACACACAGCAGCCTGAAAGGCCGCTTCAAAATTACCGGAACTGGTAAAGTAACACGTTACAAAGCTCACAAAAACCACTTGCTGTCCCACAAATCTAAACGCGCTAAGCGCGTTCTGAACGGAAATCCAGTAATGGCCCCTGGGGATGTAAGACGTTTGAAACAAGGATTGGCTAACTTGAAATAGTTTATTACACATTTTTGGGAGGTTTATTAATATGGCAAGAGTTAAGGGCGGATTTGTAGTTCGTCGTAAACATAAAAAAGTGTTGAAATTGGCAAAAGGTTATTTCGGTTCTAAACACCGTATTTTTAAAACAGCTAAAGAACAAGTAATGAAATCGATGGTTTACGCTTACCGCGACCGTCGTCAAACTAAACGTAACTTCCGCAGACTGTGGATCGTTCGTATTAATGCAGCAGCTCGTTTGAACGGTCTTTCTTACAGCAAGCTTGTATACGGCCTGAAATTGGCTGGTGTAGAAGTTAACCGTAAAATGCTGGCTGATCTGGCTGTGAATGATCTTAACGCATTCAACTCCTTGGCTGGTATTGCTAAAGAGAAAATCAACGCGTAAGTGTTGTAATATAACCGAAAAGCACCGCCTGCGGGTTGCCCATGCAGCGGTGCTTTTTTGTGCGGTAAGATAGGGATGAAGCAGCGTTGACATTCCCTACATAAAAGAAAAAGCTCTGCATCTGCAGAGCTATTCCCAGTACTTTATGGTGTTTAATTGAGCGGCGAGTTTTTTGCTGATATTGCGGCGAACTTTTCGTAGCTCGGAACGTTCATTAGCAGATTCGTTGATCAGCTTCTCTTCGTCTGTCTCTGGGATGATAGCTGGGACCGGAGTAGGCGTGCCATCCTCTTCGACTGCGACAAAGGTTAGGAATGAAGTAGCAGCGACAGCGCGCTCTCCAGTATATAGATTTTCTGAAATGATCTTCACAAACACCTCTATGCTTGTCCGTCCGGTCCAGGAGACGAAGGATTCAAAGCATACGGAGTCCGTAGGGCGAATGGGTCTCAAGAAGTCTACAGAGTCTGTAGAGGCTGTGACGACGTTAGTTCGACAATGGCGCATAGCTGAAATGGAGGCTACTTCATCAATGCCGCTCATAAGCTTGCCACCGAATAATGTTTTGTGATTATTGACATCATTAGGGAAAACGCGTCCGGTTTTGAAGACACGGGATTCACGGCAATACTTGAAGGCCGGTGTTGTTTGTGGATTTATTTCTTCGGTCATGATCTGATAACTTCCTTTCAGTGCAATTACTAAGGAATCATAATAATAGAAAACACTTAAGTGTGCAATAATATTTGTAATGTGTTGGAATACTATACAGAGTAAAATCAGGGTTTCTGACATTAACCAGACATAACTGTAACATGCTATGTCATGGAAAGCGGTTACTTGCTAAAAAGTGCAAATTATTATTGACCTGAGGTCATTTATGCACTGGATTTTAGATTTTATTGCAGTTATAATTTGAACTAATGGAATGTCCAAGCAGAACACAGAAGACATCCAATATTTTAAGGGGGATTACATTCAATGAAAAAAGGTTTAAAGCTATCTCTTGCAATGTTGCTGTCTCTTACAGTCGTTTTGACAGGCTGTGGAAACAACAATAACAACGCCGCTAAAGGTGAAACTAATGCAGGAACCAATGCAGGAACAAACGCACCTAAATCCGATTTCAAATTTGGTATGGTTACTGACATTGGTGGCGTAAACGATAAATCGTTTAACCAATCCGCATGGGAAGCATTGCAAGCTCTTGAAAAAGAAACAGGTAGTGGCGTTAAGTACTTGCAAAGTAAATCAAATGCTGACTATGAGCCAAACCTTAACTCCTTCGTTAAAGATGGATACAACTTGACTTGGGGTATTGGTTTTGATCTTGGCGACGCAATTAAAAAAGTAGCTACTGAGAACCCAAATGCTAACTTGGCTATCATTGATAGCGTAGTTGAAGCTCCTAACGTAGCTTCCGTTACTTTCTCCGAAAATGAAGGTTCCTTCTTGGTTGGTGTGGTTGCTGGTCTGACTACAAAAACTAACAAAGTTGCATTCATCGGTGGTCTGGAAAGCCCTGTAATCAAACGTTTTGAAGCTGGCTTTAAAGCTGGTGTAGCAGCAGTTAACCCTTCAGCTAAAGTAACACCTACTTATGCTGGTGGTTATGACAAACCAGACGTTGGTAAATCTCTTGCGGCTACATTGTATAACGACGGAAACGACATTATCTTCCCTGCTGCTGGACAAACAGGAAATGGCGTATTCAACGAAGCTAAAGCTCGTAACAAAGCAGGCGGTACTAAAGTATGGGTTATTGGTGTAGATAAAGACCAATCCATCGAGTTTGGTACTGACGTTACTTTGACTTCCATGATCAAACGTGTAGACGAAGCTGTTCTTAAAGTTTCTAAAGAAGTAATTGACGGTACGTTCAAGGGTGGTACTACAACCGTTCTTGGTCTGAAAGATAATGGTGTAGGTATTTCTGATACTAAGGACAACGTTTCTGAAGAGATCCTGGCTAAAGTTGAAGAATACAAAAAACAAATCATTGATGGAACAATCACTGTTCCTTCCGAGTAATAGTTAGTCTCCATTTATTGCATTACAATAAGGATCAAAGAATAAGGCCGGTGTTGTGCTGGCCTTATTCCTTGTTAAAGCACTGGTTATGATAAGAGGAACATAGATATACCGCCTTACAAAGGGCGGTACATCCGTGTCTATAAGGTAGTTATATATTCTGTGATGAGGGTGATTCCATGAGTGCTGCGGCTCCTGTCGTAGAGTTGAAGCAAATCACAAAACGCTTTCCCGGTATTGTTGCTAACGATTCCATTAGCTTGACGCTTAAAAAGGGTGAAATCCTTGCATTGCTTGGTGAGAATGGTGCAGGCAAGTCCACTTTAATGAACATTGTATTTGGATTGTATCAACCGGATGAAGGCAGTATTGAAATCGACGGGAAACCGGTTATTATTGATAACCCCAATAAAGCTATTGAGCTTGGTATTGGTATGGTTCATCAGCATTTCAAGCTTGTGGAGCCTTTTACGGTGACCGAGAATATTGTTCTTGGGATGGAGCCGAAAAAAGGTCTTAAAATTGACTATAAATCCGCTGCGGAACAGGTTCGGAAGCTATCGGAGCAATATGGCCTGCAAGTGAATCCAAATGCCGTTATTCATGACATTTCGGTAGGTATGCAGCAAAGGGTAGAAATTATGAAGACCCTGTACCGTGGAGCGGATATTCTCATATTTGATGAGCCGACCGCAGTACTTACGCCTCAAGAAATTACGGAACTCATGGCGATTATGAAGCGGCTTGTTGCAGAGGGAAAATCCATTATTTTGATCACGCATAAGCTTAAAGAAATCATGCAAATATCTGATCGGGTCACCATTATTAGACGTGGGAAAGTAATTGATACTGTGAATACCGCAGAGACCAATCCTAATGAGCTAGCTGAAAAAATGGTTGGGCGTGGCGTAACTTTCAAAGTGGACAAGAAGGTTCCTGAGGTTGGCCAATCTGTACTCAAACTGAAGGATGTCAGCAGTAAGAGTAAAGATGGGGTCTCCGTACTGGATGGTCTTAGCTTTGAAGTAAAAGCAGGGGAAATTCTCGGGATTGCTGGCGTAGATGGTAATGGACAAAGTGAGTTGATCCAGGCCATTACAGGTCTGCGCAAAATTGATTCGGGTTCGATAACCGTGTCTGGCAATGAAATTGCTAATTTATCACCGCGAAAGGTTTCAGAGATGAATGTCTCTCATATTCCTGAGGACCGCCACAAGCATGGGTTAGTGCTTGATTTCACCATGAGTGAGAATATGGTTTTGGAAACCTATTATAAGAGTCCTTACAACAAAAATGGCTTTTTGCAAAATGATGTCATTGATAAGTACGCAGCGAAGCTTATAGAGCAATTTGATGTACGTACACCTTCAATAGAGACCAAAGCACGTTCTTTATCCGGCGGAAATCAACAGAAAGCGATTATTGCGCGGGAAATAGATAAAAATCCGACATTGTTAATTGCCGCACAACCTACACGCGGTCTAGATGTTGGGGCTATTGAATTTGTTCAGAAGCAACTCATAGCTCAGCGTGATCAAGGAAAGGCTGTTCTACTTATTTCCTTTGAATTGGACGAGATTATGAACGTCTCTGACAGAATCGCTGTTATCTATGAAGGGAAAATTGTCGGTGAAGTGTTCCCGCAAGATACGAATGATCAGGAACTGGGTCTTATGATGGCAGGCAGCTTGCAGCGGGGAGGTAAGGCAGTTGAATAAGTTCAAAAAAATCTTCACAACTGACAGCTACATCGTTCCTCTGGTTGCCATCGTGCTTGGTTTTCTTGTGGGAGCAATAGTTATGCTTCTGGGCGGTTATGATCCGATAACTGCTTACTCCGCACTGTTCAAACGTGTGTTTGGTAATTTGTATAACTTTGGTGAAGCTGTGCGCGAAATGACACCATTAATGCTTACAGGGCTAGCCGTAGCTTTCGCATTCCGTTCAGGGATGTTTAATATCGGGGCAGATGGCCAAGTAATGATTGGTATGACAGCGGCAACAGTGGTGGGTATTAAGATGGCAGGTCTGCCATCCTTCCTGCTTGTCCCGCTTGCTGTAATTATTGCGGGTGTCTGCGGTGGTTTATGGGCAGGGATTGCCGGTTATTTGAAAGCAAAACGTGGGATTAACGAAGTTATTACCACAATCATGTTAAACTGGATTGCTCTTTACCTGTCGAATTATATCGTTAGAAACTTTTTGTTGCTTCCAGGACAAAATCGTTCCGAGGATATTCCGGCCTCGCTTTCCATGACCTTTTTGAATTCGATATTTGATAATGCACGTCTACACTGGGGTACAGCTATTGCTCTTGCTGCAGCGGTATTCTTCTATGTGTACTTATGGAAGACCAAGCAGGGCTACGAAATGCGTGCAGTTGGTTACAATCCACATGCTGCCGAATATGCAGGGATGAATGTTGGACGTAACGTTATGAAGGCAATGTTCATAAGTGGTGTATTCGCCGGTCTGGCCGGAGCAGGAGAGGTGCTTGGTGTATTCCATTATCAAGCTATTTTCGCGGCATCGCCAGGATATGGATTTGATGGTATCGCTGTTGCTCTTCTTGGTTTAACACATCCACTTGGTGTTATTCTGGCTGCGATTCTCTACGGTACGCTGACTTATGGTTCTGCGGGTATGAGTTTTGCTGCAGATGTTCCACCAGAGCTTATTCGTATCGTTATTGGTTCAATCATATTCTTTATTGCGGCACAAGGGATTGTGCGCTGGGTGCTTAAGCCCTTTTACTTCAAGCGCAAGAAAGAGAAGGTGTTATAGATGGATCTGCAGACGTTAGGTCAACTGCTTAATACAACGCTTGTTTTTTCCACAGCGCTCATTTTTGCCTCACTTGGCGGCATCTTCTCTGAACGTTCCGGTGTCGTAAACATTGGACTTGAAGGTTTGATGATGTTTGGTGCCTTTGCGGCAGCAGTAGGCGGTTATTATGCTCAGGACGCTGGAATGGGCGAATGGGCTCCTTGGGTTGGTGTACTCTGTGCTATAGCTGTTGGTGTGCTAGGCTCACTAATTCATGCGGTTGCATCTATAACCTTTAAATCTGATCAGACGATTAGTGGTACGGTTATTAACTTTTTAGCTGCAGGAAGCACGCTCTATATGGTAAAGCTCCTGTTTGATGGATCTGCTGAAACTCCGATCATTGATGGGTTTAGCAAGGTTGCAATTCCTGGGCTCTCCAAAATCCCAGTGATTGGTGAAGGGATTTTTAATTCCTATCCTACAACTTATCTGGCCATAATACTGGTCATCGTTATTTATTTGGTTCTGTTTAAGACGCCATTTGGATTGCGTTTGCGTGCAGTAGGTGAGCATCCAAGTGCTGCAGATACACTGGGTGTAAAAGTTAATCGGATGAGATATATCGGTGTAATGTTGAGTGGATTGATGGCGGGTATTGGTGGAGCTACAATCACTTTAACAACAACCGGAACCTTTGGACATAATACAATCTCTGGTCAAGGTTTTATCGCCATTGCAGCGATGATCTTTGGGAAATGGAATCCACTTGGTGCCTTTGGTGCAGCGGTATTCTTCGGATTCTCCCAAGCGATTCGCAACTATGTTCAATTGTATGAGTGGTCACAAAATATTCCTCAAGAGTTTATCTTTATGATCCCTTATGTACTGACTATCATCGTGCTGGTAGGGGCTGTAGGCCGATCCTCTGCTCCTAAGGCATTAGGACAGCCATACGATCCTGGTAAGCGATAGAAATGTAACCTTTCAAAGCCGTATTTCCGGTCTTTTCCCGGAAATACGGCTTTTTTATTAGGATCAGCAAGGATAAACATTGAGGCAGGAGGGCAAGTGTACAGGCGAAGGTCCTTTCCATCGAATAGACTGTTTTGTAGATGATGCAAATGAGAGGCGTACAAAACATTTAGGAGGGGATCATATGACTAAGCCAGTTACGAAGAAGCAGGTTATGAGACTCGTGGGTAAGCAGATCATTGCAGTAAAAAAGGACGGTACTCAGGTGACAGGGAAACTGCTTCGTGTATCCGGAAATCGTCTGATATTACAACGCGTAAGTGGTAAAAAAGTACAAACCAAAGCAATCATTCCTTTAGTGTTGTTTGATTTGCTAGCTATTGGTACAGCACCTTATGCTTTTGGTGGTGGCTATGGCGGTGGAGCTCCTTATGGCGGAGGTCCTGGCTATGGTAATCCTTATGGAGGTTACGGGTACGGAGGCACACCCTATCCACCTTTCGGATTCTTTTAAGTTCAGTTGAAATTCGATTTAACTAGATGAACCTTTTCTCCAATTCGTAACAGAAGCTTAGGGATTGATAACGGGCTACGCTGTAGCCCAATTTTTGATAAAAGGCAAGAGCTGCTGTGTTTCCTAAATCGACGGATACCTTAGCCCGATGACATCCGCGTGATAGTGCAAATCGTTCTGCTCGATCCATGAGCATATTCCCCAAGTGTTTGCGCCGTGCTGCGGGTGCTATGGCTAACATATCGATATAAAGTAAATCACCATGCAGCAGGAAATGGACAAACCCCATTGGATCACTCTCATAGTCGGGACAGGCGACTAAGGTGATACCGTGTCCCAGACGACGGGGGATATCTTTTTTGATTTTGGCAATTTCAGTCTTTGGTAAATGAGATAATGGTACAAGCTGTCGCTCGATTAAATCAAGGATAATGACGTCATCCTGCTTGGGTCGACGATAACGGATCATAGAGCGCCCCCTTTCTACGCATTGTCGTACATCATATGTCGGGAGCGTGGTGGGGGTTCCCAGCACGTAGAAGTAGGAGTTGTGACAATATTAAAAATAAGGGTATTGACTTATCCATGTTAGGAATCATATAATGTGTCTAAACATTTTATCGAACATACATGTATCGGCAATGATGAGGACGAAGTTTTAAGGGCTCTTTTGCTCAGAGAGTGTGAGGATCTGCTGCAACCTCCACCGAAATCCCTTATATACGAGCTCACCTCGGAGCTGTTTTCCTGAAAGGTCCACTGGCTAGAGTGGTGGAATTATTAGGGAAAATCGTTTAGTCCGCGTTAGGGACTTCAGGTTACAGAGATTAGGGCCCTTGCCTACATCGATGGATTTTTGTATACCTGATAAGGCGTTGCATCGCGAGATGTAATGCAAACATGGGTGGTACCACGGAAGATCAACCTTTCGTCCCTCACGCGCTAATACTGTGCGTGGGAGGCGAAAGGTTTTTTTGTTTTATAAGGAACCATTTGCTGATGTATAAAGGACGGTCCGTCATTTGCATAATGAATGTTAAATATCGGAGGAGGAATACTGATGAGCGCGCAAATACCGGAATTACGGTCTACTGAGCAGTTAAAAGAAAAATGGATGGAGCCGGAGGTCATTTCCGGTTCCGAGATATTACTCCGCAGCCTTGTATTAGAAGGTGTAGACACTGTATTCGGATATCCGGGTGGAGCTGTACTGTACATCTATGATGCATTGTACGGTTTTACGGATTTCAATCACGTGTTAACACGTCATGAGCAAGGTGCTATTCATGCAGCTGACGGTTACGCTAGAGCAAGTGGCAAACCAGGGGTATGTATAGCTACCTCAGGTCCCGGAGCAACGAATCTTGTAACAGGTATTGCTACAGCATATATGGACTCCACTCCATTGGTTGTAATCACAGGTAACGTATTCTCCAGCCTGATCGGTACAGATGCTTTCCAGGAAGCAGACATTACCGGGATAACGATGCCAATCACTAAGCATAGCTACTTTGTAAGAGATGTTGAGGATCTCCCCCGTGTTATACATGAAGCTTTTCATGTGGCGAATACCGGTCGTAAAGGTCCAGTGTTGATCGATATTCCGAAAGACGTGTCAGCAGCGAAGACGTTGTTCACACCAGTGAAAACAGTGAATCTTCGGGGCTACAATCCTTGTACAGTTCCAAACAAACTGCAGCTTGATAAATTGGTTCGTGCGATTGCGGTTGCTGAACGTCCGATCATCATTGCAGGTGGTGGAGTTATTTACTCCGGAGCACATGAAGCTATGTTCGAATTCGTGAAACGGACAGAGATTCCAATTACTACAACCTTGCTGGGTCTCGGAGCTTTCCCTAGTGCAGAAGAACTTTGGATGGGAATGCCGGGTATGCATGGTACGTATACCGCGAATAATGCGATCCAACAGTGCGATTTGCTCATTAATATCGGTGCACGTTTTGATGACCGTGTTACTGGCAGACTGGACGGCTTCGCGCCAAAAGCCAAAATCGTGCATATCGATATCGATCCTGCAGAAATCGGGAAAAATGTATCGCCTGATATTCCGATTGTAGGCGATGTGAAAACGGTATTGGAAATGCTGAATCCTGAGGTTGGCCGCGCATCTAATGCTGATGCTTGGAGAACACAGATTGCTCAGTGGAAGCTAGATCAGCCGCTTCGGTATAAGGATTCAGAAACAGAGCTTAAACCACAATGGGTGATTGAAATGATCAATGACACCACTAAAGGTGAAGCGATTGTTACAACGGATGTTGGTCAGCATCAAATGTGGGCTGCACAATACTATAAGTTCAATCATCCGCGTTCATGGATTACTTCAGGCGGTCTTGGAACGATGGGCTTCGGATTCCCGTCAGCTATCGGTGCACAGATGGCACATCCTGAACGGTTGGTAGTATCGATTAATGGTGATGGCGGCATGCAAATGTGTTCCCAAGAGCTAGCGATATGTGCGATTAACAATATACCAGTCAAAATTGTAGTAATTAACAATCAGGTGCTTGGCATGGTTCGCCAATGGCAGAATCTTATCTATGATAAACGTTACAGCTTTACAGACCTCGCAGGCAGTCCGGACTTCGTTAAGCTGGCTGAGGCCTATGGTGTAAAAGGTCTACGGGCGACGAATAAGGAAGAAGCACGTGATGCATGGCAGAAAGCACTGGAAACACCGGGTCCAGTATTGGTAGAATTCGTTGTTCCAAAAGACGAGAATGTCTACCCGATGGTAACTCAAGGTTCAACCATCGATCATATGCTGATGGGGGATGAATAACAGTGACAAGACATACGATTTCTGTACTCGTAAATGACCAGCCGGGTGTGCTTCAACGGGTGTCGGGTTTGTTCGGTCGCCGCGGATTTAATATTGAGAGTATAACGGTTGGCCAGTCTGAAGAGGTTGGATTGTCCCGGATGGTTATCGTTACTCTTGGAGACCAGCATACGCTTGAACAAATCGAGAAGCAGCTCTACAAGTTAATTGATGTAATTAAAGTCGTTGATCTTGGATCTAAGCCCATGGTTGCTCGTGAGCTGGCTCTGATTAAAGTGAATGCTGATCCAAGTGAGCGTCCGGAAATTATGGGCGTTGTAGAAACCTTCCGGGCTTCAGTTGTTGATATTGGTAGCACTACATTGTTAGTACAGGTAGTTGGAGATACAGTGAAGATTGATGCGATGATCGAGCTTTTGAAACCTTATGGAATCAGAGAACTGTCTCGCACGGGTATTACGGCTATGGTACGCGGTAACTCTTAAATATTTTATTTTGCGACTTTAACGGATTACTGCTTGATTGCATTAATCTGATATGATATGAATGAACTTCCCGCTAAAGAGCGGGAGCTTGAGGAGCAGCTAGATCTTCTATGATTCCAGTTCTCTTGAAGCACCCGCTCTTTATGATGGGTCTCAAATTAAAGGAGGATATTGACAATGGCAGTTACAACGTACTATGAACAGGATGCAGAACTTAGTGTATTAAAAGGAAAGACAATTGCGGTAATCGGGTACGGTAGCCAAGGACATGCCCAAGCACAAAACCTGCGTGACAGTGGTCTTCAAGTTGTCATCGGTCTTCGTGAAGGTAAATCTTTTGAAACTGCGAAAAATGACGGTTTTGAAGTATTGCCAGTAGCTGAAGCAGTATCCCGTGCAGATGTTGTGCAAATCCTAATGCCAGATGAAACACAGGCTTCGGTATATAAAAATGAAGTAGAACCAAACCTTAAAAAAGGCGCAGCTTTGATGTTCTCCCACGGCTTTAACGTACACTTTGGACAAATCGTTGCTCCTAAAGATGCAGACGTGCTGCTTGTAGCACCAAAATCTCCAGGTCACATGGTTCGTCGTACTTATGTTGAAGGCTTTGGCGTTCCTGGCTTGATTGCTATCGAACAAGATGCAACTGGAAAAGCTAAAGAAATCGGTCTTGCTTATGCAAAAGGTATCGGCTGTACACGCGCAGGGGTTATCGAAACTTCCTTCCGTGAAGAAACCGAAACTGACTTGTTCGGTGAACAAGCTGTACTTTGCGGTGGTGTATCCGCACTGATCAAAGCTGGCTTCGAAACATTGACAGAAGCAGGATATGCTCCTGAGATGGCTTACTTCGAATGTCTGCACGAATTGAAGCTGATCGTTGACATGGTATACGAAGGCGGATTGTCCAGCATGCGCGATTCTATCAGTAACACTGCTGAGTACGGTGACTATGTAACTGGACCACGTATTGTAACTGAAGATACTAAAAAAGCTATGAAAGCTGTTCTGACAGATATTCAAGAAGGTAAATTCGCTCGTGACTTTATCCTTGAGAACCAATCCGGACGTGCTTTCCTTACCGCTACTCGCCGCAACGAAGCTGCTCACCCAGTAGAAGTTGTAGGTAGCCAATTGCGTGAAATGATGCACTGGATTAAGAAATAATCATAATCATACTTATGATTAAATAGTATTACCTTCAAATGCGGCCGTGACTTTGCGAGCCGCATTTGAGAGTTTCAGCACAATTTTTGGGAGGTGCTTAGCATGCGGAAAATTTATGTGTTCGATACGACACTGCGAGATGGAGAGCAGTCACCAGGTGTGAACCTCAACACGCGTGAGAAAGTGGAGATCGCTTACCAGTTAGAGAAGCTGGGAATTGATCGCATGGAAGCGGGTTTTCCTGCAGCTTCTCCAGGTGATCTAGCTTCTGTTAATGCGGTGGCAAGAGCTGTGAAGAACGTCACGGTAATCGGCCTTTCTCGTTCTAGAGAGACAGATATTGATGCTGTAAAAGAAGCACTACAGGGAGCGCAGGACCCTTGTATTCATATTTTTCTGGCTACATCTCCTATTCACCGCCAGCATAAGCTACGGATGGATAAGGCTCAGGTGCTGGAAACTGCACAGTCTGCTATCCGATACGCTAAAAAATATTTCCCTAAGCTCGAGTTTTCATTAGAAGACGCGGGCCGTACGGAGTATGATTTCATGGCTGAAATGGTCGGCATGGCTATCCGGGAAGGCGCTAATGTTGTTAATATCCCGGATACTGTAGGTTATTTGAATCCTTCGGAGTACGGAGCTATCTTTAAATATCTAAAAGAGAATGTGCCTGATATTGAACGCGTACAGCTTAGTGCCCATTGTCATAACGATCTTGGTATGGCTACAGCAAATACGCTGGCTGCGATTCAGAATGGTGCAGATCAGATCGAAGGAACGATCAACGGTATCGGTGAACGTGCCGGGAACACAGCGATTGAAGAAGTTGCGCTAGCGCTTGAGACACGGGCTGAATTTTTTGGTGCAAAAACATCGCTTACGTTATCTGAGATCTCTCGCACAAGCCGTCTGGTCAGCAAGCTTACAGGTATGGTGGTTCCAGGGAATAAAGCGATTGTAGGAGCTAACGCATTTGCTCATGAATCGGGTATTCACCAGGACGGGATGCTAAAAGAGAAAACTACCTACGAGATCATGACACCGGAGACTATTGGACTTAAAGAGAGCAAGCTGGTACTCGGCAAACACTCTGGACGGCACGCTTTCCGCGATAAGTTGAGTGATCTTGGGTATGATTTGTCCGAAGAAGAGCTGAACACCGCTTTTTCTAAATTTAAGGATTTGGCAGATAAGAAAAAAGAAGTATCAGATGAAGACATTTTGGCTTTGATTGAAGAGAAATTAATTGATACGCCAGAAGTCTTTAAGCTGCAAACGATGTTCGTTACTTATGGTAATGAAGCTGTTCCAACCGCCAAGGTTATTATTGCGGGTCCGGAAGACCAGCCGATTGTAGCTGAGGCCGAAGGTAATGGTTCAGTAGATGCCATCTACAATGCTATTGATAAAGCCACGAATGAGGAAGTTACCCTTGGAGATTATTCGATTAAATCGGTCTCCCGTGGTAAAGATGCGCAGGGTGAGGTTCATGTGGTGCTTTCGCAGGGAGAAGTAGCTGCACAAGGCCGTGGACTTAGCACCGATATTCTAGAAGCAAGTGCCCGCGCTTATATTGATGCGCTGAACAAGCTTCTGGAGAAGCGTAAGACTTACACCAAACGTGATCACGCTAGTCTATAAGATGTACAATGTTATTTTTATTTTCCACTAAGTAGTAAATACGACAGGGATATGCGAGTTATTGCGCATATCCCTGTTTTTTTTTTGCAATAAAAAGATCTCCAAGACTGCAATAGGACGCTGTTCAGATTATGTATAGATGGACTATTTACAATAGTTGTTAGGTTGCAAATTTATATCATGAGAAAGAGTCAAGGAGGTTAATGCGGGGGAGTAGAGTACGGGATTCAAAGGATAAAGCTTAGGAAAAGCACGATAAACGGAGTGATAAAGGAGGCATTTTTAATAATGTTATCAAAAAAGAAAATTAGCGCATTGCTCGTAGTATTCTTGCTTGTGACGCAATGGGCTTACAGCTTTGGCTTTGGAGTCAATTCGCAGGCATATGCGAGTGGCAACGGTACTGTAATTGGAGATGACCTCATTACTAGTGTTACGCTTGCTGTATACACTGATGATAAATACACAAATACGGTTACAGAAAGCGTATATGAACTTGATTCCTATTCGGAATTGAACTATACATGGTCACTTCCAGATGGGCATGGATATAAGGATGGGTCCACCTATACCTTTGATCTTCCAACACAGTTTGAACTTTATAACGATCTGAATGGTGATCTTATTTTTGACGATGAGCCTGTAGGGACTTATACCGTCGACAAAAATACTAACCGCGTTGTATTTACATTTAATGCTTATATCGAAACTCACGATAAAGTGGGAGGGACTTTCTCCGTAAGGTCGCTTTTGAGCTCAAAGAAAATTACAGGCTCCACGAAGCAAACCCTGATTTTCCCGATACAAGGCGGTACTCAGACTATTGAGCTTAATTTTAAGCCGAAGGTTAGCTCTACTATAGAAAAAGACGGTTCGCCTAAGCCGCAGTATTATAACCCAACAAGCATCGCTTGGACGGTTGATGTGAATAAGGCACTGGAAAGCGTAAAAAATGCAGTTGTCACCGACACACTCCCTGCGGGATTATCACTGAATACGGTATCTATTGCTGTTTATGAGCTTGATGTGAAGGTCGATGGGACTGTGAGTCTTGGCAATCTAGTGGACAGCAGCAAGTATGATGTGACAGGATCCACTTTGGGAGAGTTAAAGCTGAAATTTGCGGATAACCCGCTTACTAAGGCTTACCGGATTGGCTTCTCTACGGATATTACTGGTACTGGTGTAGATGCGAAAACCTTTTTGAATGAGGCAGTCTTAACAGGAGATAACGGATTTTCTAAAAAGGCTAGCACTACAGTTACAGTAGGACGTGGCAAACCACTATCGAAAGAGTCCATCAATTACGATGCAGCGAATCAGGTGATTTCCTGGGCTGTTAATTTCAATTACAATGAAAAAACAATTTCAGCGGCAAATGCTATTTTGAAGGATACATTCAATAACACCCAAGATCTAATTCTCAGCTCGGTTAAAGTTTATCCTGTAACGATCGACAGTAATGGCAACGGGGTTAAAAGCGCGGAAATCGCTTCAAGCGAATATACAATAACTCCAACAACTGCAACGGGATTAAATGGTTTTGATCTGAAATTTAACAATGATATAAATTCTGCCTACCGTATTGAATATCAGACAAAGGCAAATGGCAGAGTATTTGATGATGGCAAGATTACGAACAAAGTTACTTATGATGGAAAAACAGAAACGGGTTACAGTGATATCAAGCAGCAAATTCTCCATAAATATTATAGCAACGTTAATTATGCGACTAAGACCCTTGATTGGACTATCCAAATTAACGACGACAGCAAGACTATGGAAAATTTAGTGGTGACGGACACTTTTGGCAATGCCGGATTAAAGCTTGTTCCGGGTACATTAAAGGTTCAACCAACTAAAGGCGGAACTGCTACCGTCCATAGTGTTGTTTACAATGCGCATGATCCGGTTGCAGTAAACGATGGATTTGTGATTACTTTTAATGCGCCGATAAATGAACCTTACACAATTACTTATACAACAAGCTTTAACTATGATTGGCTGGCTCCGGGCAAAACTCAATTCACTAATACAGGTGCACTCGATTGGAAAGAAACGGTTAATGGGGTGCAGGAGTCTAAGCATAAAGAAGCGACCGTAATCTTTAATCCAAGAGATGAGGTTAAAAACAATGGGAAGAAGAGTGGTTCCTACAATGCTGTAACTAAGGAAATCACTTGGAACATTGGGGCTAATTATAATCAGAAAACGTTAAACCAAGCTCAACTGGTTGATACCATTTCAGCTGGCCAAGTTGTAAATATGGATTCTGTGAAAGTGAATAAATGGGAGTATGGAAAGGATGGAAATCCTTCTCCTCAAGCTAGTGTGAATTCCGCGGACTATAAAGTGGAGCTGGATGGCAGTGAGCTGAAGGTGACATTTAATAAAACGATTAATTATGCGTTCTACGTCACTTTCAAAACAACGTTCGCGGATCAAGCGATTGATTCAAATGAAATTAAAAATACAGCTACGTTATATGACGGTGCGAAAGTAGAGTCCGCTAAACTGCAAGCTTCTGTTAATATCCCTCAGGGCGGGGAATACGTTAACAAAGAAGGTGCGCAGGATGGCAATAAAATACATTGGACGGTTTACATCAACCGTAACCAATCTTTTGTAAAAGAAGCGGTAATTACGGATATTCCAAGCGACAATCAAATCCTGCTGTCCAATACATTCCATGTCTACAAAACGAAAGTTGCAAGCAATGGGGATGTAACATCGACCAACCAAGAATTGGTGAGTGGTACAGATTATAAGCTGGAAATCACTACGGATAATGACGGAAAAGAAAGCTTTAAGCTTAGTTTCCTGAAGGATATTTCCGAAGCTTATATTTTGAAATATGACTCCCTGATCACAGCACAAAACAATGATAAGGTAACCAATAAGGTTAGTTTCGATGGTAAAAACATCAAGGTAGTTCCAGGTGTAAGCACCGAGGAAATTATCGTTAAGCTCTCTAGCGGCTCCGGCACAGGAAGCGGCGTAAGAGGACCGTTGACGATTACCAAAGTAGAAGACGGGAATACGAGTAAGGTGTTAAGTGGGGCCGTTTTTGATCTGTATCGGGTAGTTGATGCCGATAAGATCTGGATTAAGGAAGGCACTACGGATACAAACGGGATACTTGAATTTACCAAACTAACAGGTGGGAAATATATATTAATTGAGAAAACAGCGCCTGCTGGTTATGTTCTTGATCAAACACCACATGAAGTGACTATTTCTTCGACGACAGGGATAAGCCTTGAGGTAAAAAACAAAGTTCCGACACCAACAGCAACGCCTATACCGACCGTAACGCCCGCACCAACGGTAACACCAACGCCAGCGCCAACAGCAACACCAACGCCAGCGCCAACAGCAACGCCAACGTCGACACCGACAGCAACACCAACGTCGACGCCAACAGCAACACCAACGTCGACGCCGACAGCAACACCAACGTCGACACCGACAGCAACACCAACGTCGACGCCGACAGCAACACCAACGTCGACGCCGACAGCAACGCCAACGTCGACGCCAGAGGAACCGACAGGTCCTATCTGGACACCATCACCGACACCGGAAGTAGTCGTTACTTCTACACCAACAGCAACACCAGTTGTGGTGGCAACACCTTCGCCAACACCGATGGTAACGCCAGTGTCGACGGCAACGCCAACGGTTACGCCAACAGCTACTCCAAGCCAGCCTGTGGCAACTAGTACGCCTGTTGTTCCGCAGGTAACTCCACCTGTGCAGAAAGAGATTACCAATGAAGATGTTCCTATTGAAGGTGAAATTCCACTTGGGGGAGTGCCAAGCTTGGGAGATGAGCCGGGACATGGTAAAGTGACTATTACTAAGGATGGCAAATGGGTCTACACACCTGATCCGGGCTATATTGGTAAAGATAAGTTCACCATTATTGTTACAGATGAGAATGGAAATGAAGAAGAAATCCTCATAGAGATTGATGTGGAGGAAGTACCAAAGGGTACAGTTACTGAGCCAGGAAATAACAGCAATAAACCGACTCAGCTTCCGAAAACAGGAGAAGACAGCGCGTTTCCGATCTACTTGGCTGGTGGAAGTCTAGTACTTTTAGGGTTTGTATTAACAAGACGATTCAAACGTAATAACTAGGAAGGTAATAATAAAGACACCCGGTTTTATCCGGGTGTCTTTATTATGTCTTGATAGGTTATTTAGCTCATCGCACTCTATGGTTAAGCTGTTCCCATTGCTCGTACCATTGCTCAACGCTGGCTGGAAGGCCAAGGTTAAGTTCCTTTTGGAACAAATCCTTGAGCAGCTTGTACTGCTCTTCCACAGCGGAACGTTCTCCAATGCTGTCGTAGACCTTCATTAATCCTAAATGCCCTTGTTCAAAATAAGGCTGTAACTGCACTACTCGTTGATAGACAGTAACGGCCTCGGCAATTCTGTTGCTTTCTATATAAAATTGAGCTATGCCCATTGCATGGTGCAGCCAAATGGTACGAAGACGTTGCCGCTCACTTTCAGCCCATAAATAATCATAATCGTCATAGTAATCTCCAGAATAAAGCTCGAATAAAACTTGATGCTCCGCACAATTAACTTCACTGATGGTTTCCAGAGCCAGGATACCCTGTTCCCACTTATCTACATCAATCAACATTGATCCGGTTTCAAGGGTATAGCCTTCCCCCCCGCTAAGGTTGCTGATATGCAGGTCGACTTCATTCTGCTTTAAGCATTGCCGGACTTGATAAATTGTTGTATAGAGATGGGTAGAGGCCTTTTTCAGATTGAAGTCTGGCCACAGCAGTTCAATCAGCATGTCTTTACTTACGAAGCGGTTGCGATTATGGAGCAAAAAGGCAAATAACTCTTGGGCCTTAGAGGTTCTCCAACGCAGATTATTTAGAGATTGTCCGCCTCGTTCAAAACGAAGCGATTGAAGACAACGAATGGTTACCTCTTCTTTTGCAATTATGAGTTTTGGTGCAAGTGACAATCTTTCTTCTAACCGCTGGACAGCTTTCAATAGTCGGTCATTTCGCACAGGCTTCAAAATATAATCGAGCGCATTGATCTCAAAAGCCTCCACAGCATAATGGTTATACGCGGTAACGAAGATAATATTTGCATTTGGACAGGCCTCTTGGAGCATCTCCGCAGCTTGAAGACCATTAATTTCTGGCATTTCAATATCAATAAAAATAACGTCAGGATGATAAGACGGAGCCTCTTGAATGGCCTGTGAGGGGTCCGTATAGGAAGCGGCTATATGTAAAGATGGTATTTTTTTTAACATAAACTCTAATTTCACAAGGGCAAGCCGTTCATCGTCAACTAATATTGCCTGAATCATTATTAATCACCACTCAGATATAGTATTTTAGCCAAAATACGTCGAATCCTTACTTGATATTTCGGTTCACAATAGTTTGTCTGTTAATCAGAAAGTTTTCGAAGCGGATTTTTTTTGTCAGAAGGAATAATAAAACTCACAGAAGTTCCTTTCCCTTCGGAGCTTTTAATCTGCAGCCCTTTTCCGTAGACCCGCAACAGCCGTTTATGTGTATTTAAAAATCCGATTCCTCTTGCATCATTAGACGGATTGCTGAGCAACTGCTGGAGTTGTTCGTTTTTCATGCCTTGGCCATTGTCTGATATCGTGATTTCAATATCGCCAGCTTGTTCCTTGATGGTTATGGACACCGTTCCTCCTTGGGAGCGACTCAAAATACCGTGCCGGACAGCATTTTCAACCAGTGGCTGTATAGTCAGAGGCGGCAGTTGAAAATGCAAGCTTTCCTCATAATCCCAAAGAATGGTCATCCTATCTTCAAAGCGCTCCTTTTCTATGTAGAGGTAGGCATGAACAAGCTCAAGCTCTCGTTCAATCGGTATCATAGGCTCAGCATTCAGGAAATTGAAGCTTAAACGTAAATAAGAGCTGAAGGCATCCACAAGGTGACTCATTCTATTAATATCAAAAGAAGCCAGCGCGGATATTGAATTTAATGTGTTGAACAAGAAATGTGGTTGTATTTGCGCTTGAAGATAGGCAGCTTCCACACGAAGCCGTTCGTTTACGGACTGTTTTAGATCTGTTAAGGAGCGTACACGGGCCTTCAGCTCTATTGCATTCATAGGCTTCATTACATAGTCATTTGCACCTGAAATAAAACCGGTATAAATATCTTCCGCTTGGCCTCGTGCCGTCAGAAGCAGAATGGGAAGCTCAGCAATGGTGTAACGTTCACGAATTCTATGCGCCAGCTCATACCCGGACATTTGTGGCATCATTACATCTGTAATAATTAAATCCCACTGAACGGTATCCAGCAATAGTAAAGCATCGTTTCCGCTGGTCACCGTAACGATTTCATAGTCCTTGATGGAAAGTACGTTGGTAAGTATTTTTAGATTAACCGGATCATCATCTACAGCCAGAAGCTTGGGTCTCCTTCCATGGGCTGATGAAACGATACCCGGTGCGGTTAATTTGGATAAAGTGATCATAGATGGCGTGTCTGAGAATTCAGTCATAGAGGGCAGTTCTGAACTCAATACCCGGCTGGTTGAATCGTATAATGGCATTGTGAATGTAAAGGTAGTACCTTCTCCAAGTGTAGAGACTACACTTATTTTCCCGCCGTGAAGTTCAACTAACTGCTTGCTGGTGCTTAATCCAAGCCCGATGCCACCGCTAACTTCGTTCATGCTGGAATCGCCCTGTTCATAGGGCTGGAAAGCTCTGAGCAACGTCTCCTCGTTCATGCCAAGACCCGTATCCGTAATATGAATCTGCGCCGATTTTTTATGAATAGCTGCATGGATTCTTATCGTGCCTACAGTCGTATATTTAACAGCATTTTGAAGCAGATTGAACAAGATCTGAATGAGTCTTTTTTCATCAGCCACAATAGAAGGGAATGAATCTGGTATTTCTGAGATTAAGGTTAAAGATTTCCCTTCCGTTAAGAATTTGAGCATATCAAGCACACCCACTGCGAAGGATTGGATCTTAAGTTCTCTGAGCTGCAATTGTATATTGCTTTCACGGAGCTGGGATTGATCCAGCAGATCGTCAACCAGAAGAGACATACGTCTTCCAACGGTAATGAGCAGTTTTAAATTCTCAGCATTTTGATGCGTTACAGTGTCACGCTCGCTGTCCAGGACAGTTTCGGCAATGTTAATGATACTGTACAGCGGATTTTTTAATTCATGTGAGGTGTTAGCCAAAAAAACATCCTTTTGCGTAACACTTCTCTGCAGGCTGTGCGCCAGTTTTTCTGTCTCCTTAGTATTCCAGTGATATCGCTTAAATCCAAAAGTCGCAAAGCACAAAAAGGCGATAATTAGATCAAAAGGATAATAGGTAACGTTAACCCAGTTATAATTCTTGAACATTCCCCAAAGTGTGCTGTTAACGATGGCAAACATAGATAACAACAGGAAAATAGAGCCTTCGTAATTTTTAACAATAGATCTCAGAAAAAGAATTACGACACCTAATGCTAAAACTAATAAATTTATGCCGAAAATCAGTGTGTGAAATTCATAATAGTGAACAACGGGTCCAAATAATATGAACAGGATGTCTACTACGGACAGGATGGTTAGGATACGAATACTTTTTATTTTTAAATCCGCGAACAAAAGATGTTTGCTTGTCTGCAGGATAAAAATAAATACAGCAATATAAGAGATAAAAAATAGCTTGAAATTCCATTGATAGTTCAAGGGAAATACGTGCAATAAAAGCCTGTCATCATCTATGAGTACGGTAGTTATAGCGGATATTACCAGTAGAAAAAAATAGATCAACATCTTTTGCCGCAGCCCAATTATATATAAAATAACAGCATATACAGCGTGCAGTATTAGAACAA
The DNA here is from genome assembly GCF_038002725.1 of Paenibacillus sp. FSL H7-0323. Classification (NCBI taxonomy): domain Bacteria; kingdom Bacillati; phylum Bacillota; class Bacilli; order Caryophanales; family Paenibacillaceae; genus Paenibacillus; species Paenibacillus sp. FSL H7-0323. The sequence continues at coordinate 6,377,267 of NZ_JBBODB010000001.1, forward strand.
CACATAATAGCAACTGTAGGCTAATAGAGAGCAGTCTTTCCTGTGTTAAAGCTTTTTCGCTGCCAAAAACAATCGTTTTAGAAATTCCTCCCGTTTGGGAAAAGGAATAGTTGGCTACATGGATCACAATTTCAAGTTCACTTTTATCGGTTGTAAAGGATACTGAATAAGGCAGTATGTACGGAATATAGTGTTCTTTACTCTCAGCAGGAGTGCCAGAGCTGTCCAGCCGTTCACCGTTGATATACACTTCTGAAGAGGACCGAGCTCCGGAAATTAGAAGACTATAGGATTGCTTCTTATAATTATCTGTTAGGACACGTAGCCGATAGGAGCCGTAGCCATAAGCAGATTTATCGCTATCGCTAAGGGCATCTTTCCAGTTCCCCGGGACTTGTATATATTTTGCAGGAGCAGCATTTACAGATTGTTCGTTGAATGAAGGAAGCAGCATACCCGGATAGAACTCCCACTGCCCATTTAAAATAAGGAGTTTGTCCTGATTCCATTGTTTATCCCGTAAATCCAACACACCATTGATCAGTGGTGGTTGTGTGGTGTGCGGAGAAATCTTTACCCATAGGATACGGAATCCAGTGAGTATAATAAGAAACAATGCGATAATTAAGAAGAGTTTTCTTTTAGTCATAGTAGTTAAACATTATTCGACAACAAACTATATATTCCTCTCTTCAGCCTATTTCAAAAAAACCAAAAAAATTTATGTATAGGTTGCAGGGGAGAACGATTGGTTGGCGTCTAACGTTATGAAGGTGAAGGAGGGGAGAAAGCTGGAAGAGGCAGAATGGATTGCTGCTGTGCTGAACGGTCAACATCAAGCCTTTGGGCATTTGGTGACACGTTACCAAGGCATGGTATACAGAGTATGCGTCAAAATCACAGGAGAAGCCGAATCGGCCAAAGATATGGCCCAGGAGGTTTTTATAAAAGCATATAAAGCGCTCCCCTCTTTCAGAGGACAATCCTCCTTCTCGACATGGCTGTATCGGATTGCCTACCGAACCTGTCTGGACTGGAAACGGGCCAATGATAGGGAGTGGAAGTACCGAAGTGCAGCTGATTACACAGAAAATGATTGGGTAACGTCTCAAACTCCGGAGCATGAGGTACTTGAGCAGGAAACATCAGCTGAATTAGGTGAGAATGTGAATAGTCTGGCGGAACCGTACCGGTCGGTCGTCCAGCTGTACTATTTTCAGCGGAATTCCTATCAAGAGATTGCAGAGCAAAAGGGAGTTTCCGTGAAAACAATCGAATCGCAGCTTTATCGAGCCAGACAGATGATGCGTAAACAAAGGGAGGAATGGCGATGAATTGTGCAATAGTGAAGGAATGGATGCCACATTATATAGACGGCCTACTGTCTCCAGAGATGGAGCTGAGTATCCGATTGCACATAGAGTCATGTCCTGATTGCGCAGAGTGGCTGGAGGAAGCCAAAGCAATGTCGGAGCTGTGGTCGGAAATGGATGCTGACAGAGAACAGTTGCAGGCGCAGATGGACTTCCCGGATCTCGCAGCAGATGTTATGACACATATTGAGCAGCTCGAAACAGGGCGCAGATCACGAGCGACTAAGGCAACCAATGTAAGACGTCGTTCTGCCCCAAAAACCTCATGGATTCATTATGGAGTGGCTGCTTGCCTCAGTTTGTTATTGTTGCAGTTTGGGGTATTTGAGAATTTGGCCTATGGCATTACCGAAATAAACGGCCATATGTCGAATTCAGTAACCCAGTGGTTTGGTGGCTTTGGGAGATAGTAATAAAATAATTGATCATCAATAGATGTTTAAATTGGCTAAAGTTTTGCTACCCAAATTTTAGGAGGATGTATTATGATTAAGAAGAGACGTTGGCTCACTTTTATGCTGGCTATGATACCTGGAGTAGGTCATTTGTACTTAGGCTTTAAAAAGCAGGGTTTACAGTTTATGATCGGGGCCTCCTTATGTATAATGTTTATTCCGTCCGAGCCCTTGATCTTCCCGTTTGCCCTGGCGGCGCTGTGGTTTTATCAGTTGTTTGATGCCCTGCAGAAGGCGGCTTGGATGAAAATAACTGCTGCTGAACACGAACGAATGATGTTTCATCCAGACAGCTTCGGAGCCCCTTGGACCATGGGGATGTCCTCTATGCCTGGATATCCACATGAAGAGATCAATCCAGCTTGGGTGGGAATCGGCTGTGTTGTTGCTGGGTTCCTTATGTTGGTAATCACAGCTTTCCCTACCCTTTGGGATATGCTGACTGAGATCAACATCGGTACGATCTTATTATCAGTGGGTCTGATTGCGTACGGACTGAAGATGTTAAGGAACAATACGAGAGCATAAGAAACGGGGATTTAACTATGGGGAGATGGAAAATAGGAAGTTTCACAGCAGCCTTGGGCTGCATTGCCCTTGGTGTCATTATCGTGATGGCTCAGTATGATATGATCAGCTATGAGGTGCTTGGTTTTTTATGGCCGGCGTTGTTGGTCTTATTCGGAATTGAGATGTTGATTAGACTTTTTATCAAATCCGATGTCAAAAGCCGTGTAAGCGGCTGGGCCATCCTGTTAATTATTGTACTGATCGGAGCAAGTGCTGCTCAGACAGTAATGGCTGGAGGTTCACTCAGCAATCTGATCGGTAATACACATCTAACTCCGCTTAGTGGGAATGTGGAAGTGAAAGAGAATATTACGACGCTCAAAATCGTACTTCCAAGTGGAAAAGTAAAGGTTGAGGGTGTAGCTGGAGGCACTTTGGATTATGAGGGGAGTTTACTGCTGCCTGGAAAATCGCAAAGTGATGCTGAAAGTGCACTGGAAAAGAAATGGAAGGTTAGTACTGAAGGAGATACACTGATTATGGAGCTTGATACCGATCATAATTGGTTCTCTAACATTCAGTTTGGATTCAATACCAAAAGTCCTTATTTAAATATAAGTGCACCCAATAACCTTGCTGTTGAGGTTGAGACAAGTGATGGCTCTATAGAAGCCTGGAATCTTAAGTCAGGTATAGAGGTTGAGACAAGTAATGGTGCATTAAATATTCATGATATTATCGGCGAAGTGGATGCGCATACCAGCAATGGGTCACTATCCGTACAGAATATCCAAGGTGAAGTTGAACTTGTGAGCTCTAATGGAGCCATAGTATTGGATAACATTGATGGGGCGTTGTCAGCCAAGAGCAGCAACGGCAAAATTACTATAAACTCAGCAGTGACCGGAAACTGGAAATGTACATCCAGTAACGGAAAGATTATAGTGGGCTTGCCGGCCGTGTCGGATGCGAAGATTATTGCAGATACAAGCAATGGCTCGCTGAAGGGGAATGTACCCTGGGATCGGGACGGCGATAGCTATGGTACCGCTGTGCTTGGTAAAGCCACGTATACTGTGGATTTAAGCACGAGTAATGGAAGTGTGACCGTGGACACAGCTGAATAAGTATGAGTAAAAGGGAGCTGAGGCTTCAGCGAATGGATTCTGCTGAGGCCTCAGCTCCTTTTGTGATAGAACTTACCTACCAAGCATAGGCTTTAGGGGCTTCACCGCCGGGTCCAGGGAATATTTCATCTAGTCGTTTAAGCACAGCTTCATCTAGTACAATCTCAAGACTGCGCAGCGCACTCTCAAATTGCTCCAGTGTGCGGGGGCCGATAATAGGAGCTGTTACAGCAGGATTAGCCAGTAGCCAAGCAAGAGCGACATTATCCTGTGGTTCTCCCAGCTCCATACATAAGCTGGCAAAAGCCTCAAGCTGGCTCTTGTGCTGCTCTACACGATCTGCATTTCCGCCACTTCGGCTGCCCTCTATTTTTTTGAGTGCATTTCTTCCGAGCAGACCTCCATCGAGTGGGCTCCAAGGAATAATACCTATTCCCAGATGGCGAGCGGCTGGCAAAACTTCAAGTTCAGGAAGCCGACAGGTCAGACTGTATTTATGCTGCTCTGAGACTAGTCCAAGAAAACCACGAGCCTTTGCTTCTTGTTGTGCTATGGCGATATCCCAGCCTGCAAAGTTACTGGAACCAACATAACCAATCTTGCCTTGACTCACAGCCAGCTCGAAAGCCCCCCAGAGCTCTTCCCAGGACGTACTGCGGTCTATATGATGCATCTGGTACAATTCAATATGATCGGTCTGAAGACGCTGCAGGGACCCTTCAAGATGGCGGCGAATGATATATGAGGATAATCCTTCTTCATCATTAGGACCATCAAGCTTATCATTCATGGCTCCATAAACTTTGGTGGCTAGTACAACCTTTTCCCGCCGCCCGCCGCCTTGTTTAAACCAGCGTCCGATAATGGTTTCAGTCAGGCCAGAATTTTCGCCCCAGCCGTAAATGTTAGCGGTATCAAAAAAATTAACACCTGCATCCAGTGCAGCGTCCATGATGCGGAAGGCTTCTTTTTCATCCGTCTGTGGGCCAAAATTCATCGTTCCTAGACATAGGCGACTGACCTTCATGCCGGATTTGCCAAGCTTTGTATAATGCACTTCGCATTCACTCCTTTGATAGATGACTTCATAGTAATTGTAAACATCTTCAGAACTAAGAGCAAATATGCTCAGCATTTACGGTGGTGTTCTGATTCTCACTGTTTATAGGCTATACCTATCAGTTCAATAGAATCTATATCTTTGTCCTTTACGACTGGGTATGATACAACAATATAAAGAAGAACTATGTCTGTTAGAGCAGAAAACTTGAGGAGTGACTGAGATGAGTGAAGTTAAAAAAATCGCCGTTATCGCAGGGGACGGTATTGGACCAGAAGTTGTAGCAGAAGCGGAAAAAGTATTGAAAGTAACAGAAGAAGTATTCGGTTATGCCTTTGAAACAGAGCATGCATTATTTGGCGGTATCGCTATAGACGAGAAGGGCACTCCGCTGCCGGAAGATACACTTGAAATCTGTCGTAGCGCAGATGCTGTGTTATTGGGTGCTGTTGGTGGACCGAAATGGGATAATAATCCAAAGGAACTTCGTCCTGAAACCGGACTGCTCGGAATTCGCAAAGCACTGGGGTTGTTCTCCAACCTGCGTCCAGCTGTCGTATTTGACTGTCTTAAGGATGCTTCGACTTTGAAGCCTGAAGTCCTGGAAGGCACAGATCTTATGGTAGTTCGCGAACTGACTGGCGGGATTTATTTCGGAGATAAATTGCGCCGTCAAGGAGAACATGGTGAAGAAGCTGTGGATACCTGTGTATATAACGTAATGGAAGTAGAACGAATTGTCCGCCAAGCTTTTGAAATTGCCGGCAAGCGCCGCAATAAACTGGCGAGTGTTGATAAAGCGAATGTACTTGAAACTTCACGTTTGTGGCGTGAGGTTGTGAATAAGATCGCTCCAGAATATCCGGAGGTAGAGGTAGAGCATGTACTGGTTGATAACTGCGCAATGCAGCTGCTGCGCCGTCCATCTAGCTTTGACGTTATCGTTACTGAGAACATGTTTGGTGATATCCTGAGCGACGAGGCTGCTATGCTGACAGGTTCTATCGGTATGCTTGCTTCGGCTTCGATGGGTGACGGCAACTATGGTCTCTACGAGCCCGTTCACGGCTCTGCTCCTGATATTGCCGGACAAGGGCTTGCGAACCCGATCGCAACAATCTTGTCGCTGGCCCTTATGTTCCGCTTAACCTTTGGTTATGAGGATGCTGCTGCTGCAATCGAAGCTGCAGTTGCTGCAGTATTGGATGCAGGGCACCGTACAAGTGATATCGCCGTGGATAAGAGCAAAGCGATCAGTACAACTGAAATGGGCGACCTGATTGTTGCAGCAATCCGCAAAGCCTAATCTTCTATTTATAATAATTATAAATAAATAATTGATCTAATCTTGACTTTGATTTTGTGCGATGATACCATTTGTTTAGTAGACAAGATATTATCGATTTCTGCAAATTTCAATATATTTCAGTATATTGAGAGATACAAATGGTACTTTTTCTTACATAATCAGAGGGAGGATTCTAGCAATGGCGGAACGTTTAGTAGGTAGACCGGCTCCCGATTTTACTATGGAAACCGTATCAGGTGATGGTAAGGATTTTGGTAAAGTAAGCTTGTCTGATTATCGTGGCAAATGGCTTGTATTCTTCTTCTATCCGCTTGATTTCACATTTGTATGTCCAACTGAAATCACAGCGCTCAGTGACGCAGCAGCACAGTTTGAAGCACTTGATACAGCGATTCTCGGCGCAAGCATCGATTCGATCCACAGCCACAAAGCTTGGATCAATACCCCTAAGGATTCTAATGGCCTGGGTCGTTTGAATTTCCCGCTTGCAGCTGATATTACGAAACAAGTCTCTAAAGACTATGGCATTCTGATTGAAGAAGAAGGTATCGCATTGCGTGGTTTGTTCATAATCGATCCTGAAGGCGAATTGAAATATCAAGTCGTTAACCACAATGATGTAGGCCGCAGCGTGGAAGAAACACTTCGTGTTCTGCAAGCCTTGCAATCTGGTGGTTTATGCCCAATGAACTGGAAGCCGGGAGATAAGAATCTGTAAATTTTAGACCGTTATCATAGTGATCCTTGATATTCTGATTTCTACCTCCTTGCAGAAAATTTTCTGTAAGGGGGTTTTTTGCTCCAAAAGATCTTGTATATCTAAATAGATTTGAAAATAGGCGCGAAAAGTTATATTATGTCCTCGAGTGGAGGAATCTCCATTGGGGTAATGTAATACAATAATAAACAATCAAAGGGTTATTTCTAAGGAGGGCGAACAAATATGAGCTTTTGCTGTGGAGCGAGTATGGTAGGAACAAAGGGGACCCTAAAACATTATCGCACGCAAGTCCATAATGTTCCCCTGCTTTTTTGTCCGGTATGTCATCGTGTGGAGGTTCACTACAAGGTCGAGAATGAATATGAGATCTTAGCGGAATATGCACATGGAGATGGTGTTACCGACGTGGACTTTCAGGACTATGTCATGGAAGACGAAACTGCAATATTCGAGAACGTCATTAACGTCGAGAGTGAAGATCCTCTAGCCGTTGTACGCAATCAAATCGATATGGCGCTTGACCTGCTAGCTGTAGCCAAACAGATTGAGGATACCAAGTGGGAACGGGAATTGAAAAAAAGGTTAGCTGTGATGAGTCAGCGCCGTCTACGCCTGCAACAAAAGGCATAAGTTTATTACTAATTTTTTGGGCATGCCCCATTTTTCCATGTAAGCCTCCGCAATCGCGGGGGCTTTTTAGCTTTTTATAATCCTTTTTAGTTTTTCGTGATCCTTTTTAGATTTTTTTAAATCATTTAGGCGAATAAATAGCGATAAATATAATTTGATGTGATGTTTCATATGTCTTTGGAATCATTTTATGAATTTTTTTACCATTCGACAGTTTCTCCGATTGCGTTGTCTAGTTCTCTTGGATATGATTGGAATATAATTGAACCGGTTGGAAAAAGTGCAACGATTACCGAATGTTCTGGCGGCTTCGTCATACACTCAAATACATAGTAATTTGATGTCGCTTAAGCGTCTTCGTCAAATGCAGTAAAAGGGGGAACTTCGTATCGTGATTAGCCAATATCAAGAAAGTCTTCTATTACCGGGAAGAACCTATCAAACTGGACCTGTGGATACTACATACGAGGATGTTCTAGAGAATATTGACAGCGGAATCATGCTTTTTGATGAAGAGGGAGTTATAAGTTTTGTAAATAAGCAAATGTACGGGATGCTTGAGCTTACCCGTCACTCTCTTGTGGGCTGCACATTTTCCCATCTGCTGTCTAATGTTCGACTGAGCCGTTCCAAGAAAAAACAAGTACTGCAGAGCTACAGAGAGATGGTATACAAAGGAAAATCAAATTATGAGTTTCTAGACGAGTATGGCCGTTACTGGAAGGTTACTTTATGCTGCGGAGAGCAAATGAAAGGCTGTTATTTGTTCACTGTCAAGGAAATCTCGGATTATAAGTTAATCGAACAAACGGCTTACCAGAACGATAGCTTGGCTATGCTAGGCAAATTATCCGCATCTATTGCCCATGAAATCCGGAATCCGTTGACCGCGATCCGGGGATTTATTCAACTGCTTCATCCATACTTGCATCAACTGGGGAAAGAGGAATATGCCAAGATTATATTGGCCGAGATCGATCGTGCGAACGATATTATCCATGAATTTCTGTCCTCCTCTAAGCCGTCAGTTCCGCAGGTGGGGATGATACCCGTGTCCGCATTGCTCAAGGAGGTTGTTCTCCTTACAGAGAGCGAAGCTTTAATGAAGGGCTGCCAGATCAATCTTCATCCTCTTCAAGAGGACATGGTGATTTCTGGCGATGTCAAACAGATGAAGCAAGTTGTGCTTAATATGATTAGAAATGCAATGGAGGCTGTAGCGGATCGAGAAGATGATTCGATGGGGAAAATCGAGGTTGGTGCCCGCAGAGAAGGCTCTGAGGTCCGTATGTTCATATCTGACAACGGTAAAGGAATGGATATTCGTACACTGGACAGGTTATTTAATCCTTTCTTTACTACCAAAGAGAATGGTACAGGATTGGGTCTTTCCGTAAGTGACCGCATCATCAAAAATCATGGCGGATGCATTTCTGTTAGCAGCAGAGTCAACGAGGGTACTCATTTTGTGATCTCTTTGCCATTAATCCATTAGAATAAGTAATAAGAGGCTGATCCCTGCGGATAATACAGATGCGGAGATCAGCCTTTGCTTATGTTACAATGGGTGTTGGTTTGGGGAAACAAATGGAGGGAATCACAATGAATATAGAATACAACAGTGGTGTTGCCAACAATGTGCAGGGTGATGCCCTTATCCTTATTATTTCTGAGTCTGAGGTCGAAAATGGAGGCTTTTCCGAGGGCTGGGATGACAGAATTCGCCTATTGGGAAAGGCAGGTTTATTTAAAGGCAAGCTTAATCAGACTTATGTACTACCTGCTGAGAATTCATCTGGTTGTCCTGTTGTTATTTTGGTTGGCAGGGGGGACCAACTTCTCACGACTGAGGATCTAAGGCAAATGGGGGCTCAGACAGTTCGTGCAGCACTTCGTTTGAAGGCGCTCAAGCTGATATTTGAAGTGCCGGACAAATTACAGGAGCTTACCGTAGAGAAGGATGTGACTTCTATTGCTTATGCGCTGACGGAGGGGCTAATGCTTGGTTCCTATCGTCGGTCTACCTATAAGCAGGTGCAGTCTTTTTATACAGGCCCAACAGCAGTTGTTTTCACTATAAAAGAGAAATTAGAGGGTACTGCCGGGCGGGATTGGACTCAAGGCATTCAGAAGGGGCTAGCTTTCGGTGAGGCCACGAATTTGGCGCGGAGCTTGACCAACATGCCTGGTAATCTATTGACCCCCTCAGACCTTGCTGTGGCCGCTATAGAGATTGCTGAGCGATATGGCTTTCCTTCTGAGGTGCTGGACGAACGGGAAATTGAGCAAAAAGGAATGGGCGGATTACTCGCCGTCGGAAAAGGAAGTGTAAACCCTCCACGAATGATCGTCATCCGTTATCAGGGGACAGGGAATTGGGATAATGTAGTGGGGCTTGTAGGGAAGGGAGTTACCTTTGACACCGGCGGGATCTCCTTAAAAAGAGCACCAGGTATGGAAGAGCTGATTAGTGATATGGGAGGGGCAGCGGCTGTACTTGGAGTAATGGAGGCGCTTGGCCGCTTACGTCCACGAATTAATGTCGTTATGGTTATTCCTTCTGCGGAGAATATGCCATCGGCCAATGCTTTTAAGCCTGGAGATGTTATTACCTCCATGAGCGGACGAACGATAGAAGTGTTGAATACCGATGCTGAAGGCAGAATTGTCCTGGGAGATGCGCTGACTTATGCTCGGGAATGGGGAGCGAAACGTATTATCGATGTAGCTACGCTGACAGGCGCTGTGTTGTCCACTTTGGGAGATATAGCAACAGGTGCTGTGACTAATGATGAAGCGTTTCTGGAGCGATTTCTGGCCGCTTCAAGCTATTCAGGGGAAAAGGTCTGGCAGCTTCCGGCATACCCGGAATTTCGTGAAATGCTAAAGAGCGAGGTTGCCGATATCCGTAACACTGCTGGAAGATATGGTGGAGCTACTACAGGCGGATTATTTGTAGGTGAGTTTGCTGAGGGCTTGCCATGGATTCATCTAGATATTGCTGGCACTGCATATGTATCTAAAGAACGTGGAGTTAATCCTAAGGGAGCAACAGGTGTCATGGTTCGTTCTATCATTCAGTGGCTGCTGAGCGAAAGCGAGATCTAAACATCCGGGGAGCTGTCCGTTCTAAATAACAAGGGGTGTTCCCTAAACCAGAGTCTGGTTCAGGGAACACCCCTTTATTGAAATCCAAGAGCAGAAGCTTAAACAGTGCCATTGGATTTTTTGACCTTCGATTGGGAAGTGTAGGATTGAATGCCGTTCATAATTTTATCGCGAGTTCCCTTATTCTTCAGTAAATATACTGCTCCCAATGCGACCGTTGTAAATAATGTCTTTTTGGTATTCATAGGAATTACCTCCTTGGTATTGTCTGTAGTTGCTTATAACAAACATACCCGTTAGTTAAGGAGGCTAAACGATAAATCTCTATTTATTGCTCGTTTTACAAGCTTACTTCTTGTTGTTAACCGGTGTTGAACAACAAGAAAGAGGGGAATCCACCGATGCTGCCGAGCAGCTTTTTCCTTTATCACAGCCTGCACAAGCGCCCTGCTTCCCCTTTTGCACATGTCGATAGATGGTCCAGCCAGAATAACCGAAAATTAAGGCGACAATCACAACATTTATCATAATGGTACCCCACTTTCATCATGAGAATCTTATAATTTACAAGTCTACGACCATCCTAATAACCGTCCGCCTTGAAAAATAATTAAAGATACGATATACGCCAGAACGAGAGAATAGCCCATGGAGAAGAAGGTCCATTTCCAAGACGCTGTTTCTTTTTTGATTACCCCTACAGTAGCCAAACAAGGAATATATAGCAGGATAAAGGCCATAAAGCTGATCGAACTCAATGGTGTGAAGACTTGAGAAATTTGATTTTCTAAACCAGCAGCATCTGGTGCATGATAGATGATATTCATGGTAGAGACTACGACCTCTTTTGCCAAAAAACCCGGAACCAATGTAGAGCCAGCCTGCCATGTTCCGAAACCAAGCGGTGCCAGTAGCGGGGCGATCATACCTCCAAACTTAGCCAGGAAGCTGTGATCCATGTCCACATCAAACCCGCCAGGACCGGCATAAGACATAAACCAAATAATTGCTGAGCCTGCAAGAATAATAGTTCCAGCTTTTCGCAGGAAACCTTTGCCCTTTTCCCAAGTGCTGCGCGATAAGGTCTTGATCTGCGGCATGCGATAAGGTGGAAGCTCGATCATGAAAACTGAGGATTCATTTTTGAATAAATATTTAGAGAATACCTTACAAAGAATCAGCGCAAACACAATACCCATCACATACATGGACAGAACTGCTACGGCCTCTTGCGCCGGAAAAAACACAGCTGCGAATAAAGCGTAAACAGGCAGTCTCGCAGAACAGGACATCAGCGGCATTAGCAATGTGGTCAGCATTCGGTCTTTGGGCTGTTCGATGCTGCGCGCCGCCATTATGGCAGGTACATTGCAGCCAAAGCCAATGATGAATGGAATAAATGCTTTTCCGTTTAGTCCCATACGTTCCATCGTGCTGTCCATTAATAAGCAAACCCGAGCCATGTATCCTGAATCCTCCAAGAAGGAAATGATCAGGAAGAGAATGAAGATTTGCGGGACAAAGACGAGGACGCCCCCTACACCGCTAATTAATCCTTCGACGATCAGGGCATGGGTGAAGCTGGATGCTCCAAGCGTCTGTAGCAGGGAATTGGCTCCATCACTAATCGGTCCGGAGATCAGGCCATCGAGGAGATCTGATAGAGGTCCGCCGACCCAGTCAAATGTGGTCTTAAAGAGAGCATACATAAAGAAGATAAATAAGGGCAGTCCTAGAAAACGATGCGTCAATATGGAATCTAATTTTTCTGTTAAGTTATGAGGCTTCTGCGTTGTTGTATCAAGTACAACCTCACAAATGGAGTGGATATAATCCATCCGCTGTGAGCGAATCCATTGGGGGAGCGTCAGGGCCAGCTTTTTGATCTGTAGCTCACTCTGACAGGATTCACAGATATTTAGCAGGCGGGTGGTGTCCATACGTGTCTTTAGAAAATGAAGAATAACCGGATTCTGCTCCATAAGCTGTAGAGCAATCCAGCGGTGATTGGGTAAGTCCTTGATAGGAAGTAATTCCTTTTCTATAGAAGATATCGCATGCTCTACAATCTCACCGTAGTTTAACTTGAACTTTACAGCGGGAATCGCAGAGGATTTCTCTAAAATACTGAGGACTTGTGCGCAGCCTTTTCCCGTTCTTGCAACAAGCGGGAGGACAGTTATACCCAGTCGTGATTGTAAGACTTCATGATTGATGCGAATTCCACGTGCATTAGCGACGTCAATCATATTCAGTCCGAGTAAGGTAGGTTTGCCATACTCAAGTAATTGAAGCGTGAGCAGCAGATTTCGTTCCAGCTGTGAAGCATCCACGATATTAATTAAGGCTTCAGGAGATTCTTCTATTAAATACTGGGCAGCAACTCCCTCATCACGTGAGAGTGGGTGCAAGGAATAAATGCCCGGCAAATCAATGAGCTTGCCAGCGCCGTTCTTCAGGCTGCCGATCTTCTTTTCTACCGTTACCCCAGACCAGTTACCAACATATTCGTATGAGGAGGTCAATGTATTGAAGAGAGAGGTTTTACCTGTATTGGGGTTACCTACAAGTGCTATTGAACTCAAGACACGTTCACCTCAATCAATGAAGCTTCCTTCCGGCGGATGGCGAACAGTTGTCCATTGCATTCCAAGGTAATAGGTCCTAAAAAAGGTCCTTTTCCTTTCAGGCGAATGCTTACACCCTCGGACACTCCAAGATCAGCCAGACGACGACGCAGGATGGGGTTGATTCCTTCTATTTTATGAATACATCCAGTCGAACCCGGTTGTAGTCGCAGTAATGAGCAAGAGGTAGAAGCCATTTTTATCCCTCCAAAAGAGACTGATAATCAATCTCAATGATTTTCTTGTAATGTAGCATTTTTAGGGCTTATTTACTGTGATCATTGTCGCTGACACGATGTGGTAATAGCATTAAAGAGAAGAAGATGAAATTCCTTTACATTTTATTCTTCATTAAAGTATGATTATACGATATAAATTGCATAGTAAAGCTATATTCGCGGTTATAATGATTGCAATAGTTGAAGGGAGATAATTATGAAGACTAATCAATGTAAGATTGTTGACTGCACCATCCGAGATGGGGGCCTAGTGAACAACTGGGATTTTAGTGTGGAATTTGTACAAAACTTATATGCCGGCTTGAATGAAGCTGGTGTTGATTATATGGAAATCGGTTATAAAAATTCACCAAAATTGCTCAAAGGAGCAGAGGGTGCCGGACCATGGCGTTTTCTGGACGATGATTTCCTGCGTAAAGTGATTCCGCAAAAAGGTCACACCAAGCTATCTGCTTTGGTTGATATCGGCCGCGTGGATGAGAATGATATTTTGCCCCGCAGCGAAAGTATGCTGGATTTGATTCGTGTGGCATGCTACAGCAAAGATGTAGAGAAAGCCCTGCAATTGGTACAAACTTTCCATGATCTAGGCTATGAGACAACGATCAACATTATGGCTTTGTCTAATGTTATGGAGAATGAATTGTTGGAAGCTTTTGAAATGATCCGTGAGAGCGTTGTTGATGTGGTATATATTGTAGATTCATACGGCAGCTTGGATCACAATGACATGAATTATCTGGTTGAGAAGTTCAAGACACATCTGCCAAACAAACGTCTAGGCGTACATACTCACAATAATCTTCAGTTGGCGTTCTCCAACACGTTGATTGCTGCTGAGAATGGTGTAGAGTTACTGGATGCTTCTTGTTATGGAATGGGACGAGCTGCAGGAAATTGCCCTACAGAGCTGTTAGTAACTCATTTGAAGAATACACGTTACTCCTTGCGCCCTGTGCTTGATATTATTGAACGCCTGATGATTCCTTTGCGTGAGAAAGAGGAGTGGGGCTATATCATTCCTTATATGATCACAGGTACACTTGATGAGCATCCACGTTCAGCAATGGCACTTCGTGCATCTGCAGACAAGGATAAATCCGTTGATTTTTTTGATAAGCTTACAACACCAGAAGTAACCTTTGGTGACAAATAAACTTGAGTTTCTTAGAAGCACTGAACCCTTTCGTAGGGGGAAGTGCTTTTTTGGTTGCCTGCTAGCAGAAAATGGTTTATATTTATGCAAGATTTATGAATATATAACTTATAAACGCGCCTTCCATTTGAATGCCCATAAAAGAAATGTAACTTAAAAGTCCTATCCCGCCGATATTTATACATAGGACATAACTATACTTGAATGTTAATTAATAGATATTATTTTCAGACGCGAGGGACTTATGAGACAAGAAGAGAAAAAGACAATTCAAGCAGCTGCTGTAGGCGCCTTGCTGTTCCTTTTAATTCAAATTTTCCATACATCGCTTAACCGATTGGACGATTGGGATATTATTTCTTCTCTCTATCTCATTGTCGGCTGCTGTAATGTTGCTTTTGGATTTGCAATATTTGCACAGGGCTGGTTATTCTTCTCTAGCAGATTATCTAAAGGAAGATTATATGCCGCTGCTCTTTTTGGTGGAATATGTATTATTGATTTCTTGCATACACTGGGTTTTGTCGGCGTCCCGTTGATTTCATCATTCATAACTTTTGAAGAATCGTTGTGGCTGCGAACCCTCTCACGACTAATCAGCGGTTTAGGAATGTTGTTTATTTTTAGCAGGGAAGATAAGCCCGTGTCTGTCTCTGAAAAAAGAAAATTGTTTAGAATAGCCTTCATGTTGATTGTGCTTTCCATTGTTTTGTTTATTTTCAGCCACTCGGCGTTGCCTCAGTTATTAACTAAGCCTTGGATGAATCCATTGAAGCAGATTGCTGATTTAGCAGTTCTTTTTGTTTACTTGGCAGGTGTTGCAGTTATTGTATTTCCTGAAAAAAGTGAAAAGTCAGCCTCACTGCTTATTATTATTCGAGCACTTATCTTTTTCTCTTTGGGCCAAGCCTTTTTTATGAGTCCATTCAGTAGTGGCAATATAGATGATCTTTTTGGAATGGTGTGTAGCGGAGTTGCTTACTACTTGCTGCTTACCGGAGTATATCGTCTGACGATTGAAGAACCTTTTTACGAAAAGCAGTTGGCTGAGGAGCGGATCAATTATTTAGCCTATCATGATGATTTAACGGGACTTCCCAATAGACGTCGTCTGACGCAGCGTGTAGAAGAGATGATTATTGCTGGAGAGAAGAAAACGAGCGATAAATTCTCAGCGTTAGCTATTATGAATATTAATCATTTCAAGAATATAAATGACTCCCTGGGCCATTTTGCCGGAGACCATTTATTGAAGCTAGTTTCTGAGCGGCTTGTGAATGAGGCCAAATCTACTGAAGAGCTTTATAGTATGGGGGCGGATGAGTTCGCTTTTCTTATGATGGAGAGAGCAAGTCTTGGAGAATGTTTGGTACGAGCTACGGAGCTGCATCGATTGTTTGAGGTACCTATTGCCTTAGAGTCGGGGGAGTACCATATTTCGCTTAGTATGGGGTTAAGTATTTATCCCGGTGACGGTGAAACTGCGGAACATCTAATTCAGAATGCTGATACGGCTGTACATAATGCCAAGGAACAGGGAGTGGAGATTCGCCGGTATATCCCAGCTATGCAGATGAAAGCAAAGGAACGTCTAAAGCTGGAAAATGACCTCCGCAGAGCGCTTGAACGCAATGAATTCTTTCTGGTGTATCAGCCAAAGGTTTTGCTGGAGACGGAAGAGATCGTAGGAATGGAAGCTCTGCTCCGCTGGAATCATCCGAAACGTGGTCTGGTCTCTCCTGCGGAATTTATCCCGTTAGCTGAGGAGAGTGGACTCATTGTTCCGATTGGGGAATGGGTACTCAAAACAGCTTGTCTGCAGAATAAAAAATGGCAGCTGGCCGGCTATGTGCCGATTTGCGTCTCCATCAACCTATCTATGCGGCAATTCCTTCAGCCTAATCTAGCAGGGAGGATTCATACCATCTTAACCGACATTGGATTAGATCCGTGTTATGTCGACCTTGAGATTACTGAGAGTATGACCTTGGATAAAGAAACAGCCTTTGATCAGCTGAAACGTCTGAAAGAGCTTGGTGTCTTCATCAGTATTGATGATTTTGGTACAGGCTACAGCTCCCTGCATTATCTAAAGAACATGCCAATCGACAGATTGAAAATCGACAGGTCGTTCGTATCAGAGGTTATGGAGGACAGCAACAATGCTGCTATAGTCTCTACAATCACTTCTATGGCGCATCATTTGAAGCTGAAGGTTACGGCTGAGGGTGTTGAGAACAAGGAGCAGCTGCAGTTTTTGCGTGAGCAGCATTGTCATGAAGCTCAAGGATTTCTGTTCAGCAAACCTATTCAACCAGCAGAGTTTGAGGCGATATTTTTAAAAAAGGCACCCCTCGGCGCTTCCCTGTAAACTAAAAAAATGTTGATTTTTACTTGTAGGGATGATACAATATCTCTTGTATTCAATTTCTAGTGCGGGTGTAGTTCAATGGTAGAACTTCAGCCTTCCAAGCTGATAGCGTGGGTTCGATTCCCATCACCCGCTCCATAATTCAAACTTCCAAATCCTTGCGATGCAAGGGTTTTTTTATATCCCATCAGCCTATTAATGGTTGGTGGGATTTTTTTGTTTATGCTATTTGCCTAATGGAAAAACTTTAATATAGCGTACAAGGTTGTGAAACTTTTGAATGGTGCAAAGAATGCGTTCCTATCTGTACTTAGCTATACATTTATCGTTTCTTTAAAGCTTATGGTCGGAGTACTTACAGGTTCAGTAGCAATTATCTCGGAAGCGATCTACTCCTCCTTAGATTTAGTTGCTTCGTTGATTGCTTTTTTCTCGGTCCGATGGTCGAGTCGCTCTGCGGATAAAGCTCATCCTTATGGTCATGGCAAAGTGGAGAATATCTCAGGGACGATTGAAACGTTGCTTATTTTTGTTGCTGGAGATATTACATGAAGGCTAATAATGGTGATTAAGCACAGAGTTTCTCTGCTATTTCAATATTTTGTATTAAGTGATATGGTGATTATATCTCTTTTATATTCATTCTATATGGGGGACGGATAATGATCGCTTATTTAAGACCTTTAATAATAAGTAGCTCAGTTAAAAGTCTGATTTTTCTTTTAATAATAATGGTGATAGCAATGGTATGGTGGTTTTATAAATGGACTAAGCAATGATGCTCTTTTGTTTGGCCGCATACTAAAAAGCCAGGCTCCCAATTTAGGGAACCTGGCTTTAATTGTTTGTAGGGAGCTTATACAGTCTTTAGGAACTCAACAATGGTGAGTAATCCCTTGTCGAAGTTCTCCAGGTTGAAATGCTCATCCGGTGCATGCAGGTTCTCATCATCGAGACCAAAGCCCATCAGAACGACAGGTGCTTCCAGTACACGGGAGAAGCTCTCCATGATCGGAATGGAGCCGCCGTCTTTGGTGAAGAGGGCACGGGTTCCATATACTTTGCCATATGCGTCTGCTGCAGTTTGCAGAATAGGATTCGACGGATCGATGTTAAAGGCACGTGCCTTCTCCATTTGCTTAACATGCACTTTCGCTCCGGTCTGAATATTAGCCTTCAGATGTGCTTCAACGGCATCGAGGATATGCTGTGGATCCTGATCGCCTACTAGGCGGCAGGTAATCTTCGCATGGGCTTCTTTAGGGATAACCGTCTTACTGCCTTCCCCTTGGAAACCGCCGTATACGCCGTTAAGCTCAAGCGTAGGACGAGCGCCAATCCGTTCTACAAAGGAATAACCTTCTTCCCCGTATAACGATTCCAATCCAAGACCTTCGCGGATTTTATCTTCATTCACACCTTGCTTCACGAATTCTTCCCGCAGCATTGGGGAAAGTTCAGGAACACCATCATAGAATCCGTCTACAGATACACGTCCTTTGTCGTCATGAAGCGAGCTTAGTAAAGATACTAGGGCATGCAGTGCATTCGGAACACCGCCGCCGTAAGAACCGGAGTGCAGGTCTGTCAAAGCGGTAGTTACATCAACTTCAAGGGAAGCTAGTCCACGTAACCCAGTGCAGATGGCAGGACGACCGCGTTCCAATAGGGATGTATCGGAGACTAACACCGCATCCGCAGCGAGCTTTTCTTTATTGGCTTCAAGGAACGGAGGCAGATTCACACTGCCGATTTCTTCTTCCCCTTCGATGCAAAGCTTGAGATTCACAGGAAGAGTACCTTCTTGTTTCAGGATCGCCTCAATGGCTTTGAGGTGAACGAATACTTGTCCTTTGTCATCTGTTGCTCCGCGTGCATAAAGCTTGCCATCACGAATCTCTGGTTCAAATGGAGGTGTGGTCCATAGGTTTAATGGGTCTACTGGTTGTACATCGTAGTGACCATACACGAGAATGGTTGGTTTGCCTGGAGCATGAAGATAATCGGCATATATAACGGGATGTCCCGCTGTCGGATGCAACTCAATGTTCTCAAGTCCGGCTTTTTTCAGGGTGTCTGTCAGCCAATGGGCTGCCTTCAGTACATCGTCCTTATGTTCAGATAAGGCAGAAATACTTGGAATTCTGAGCCATTGTTTTAGTTCTTCGAGATGTTCATCCCGGTGGGTTGAAAAATAAGTTTCGTATGACATAGTGAGTATGTACCTCCTTAAGTTTTGCTGCGCAAAACCGGCTTTGTAAGCGCCTGGGCATAAGCTTATTGGCCATGCGTGACCGTCTTGTTTAGCATTCTATAGGAACCATTATACTGGAGAACTCACTATGGATCAAAAGCGATGGGGCAAACCTCTCACCAGATGATTGTAGCCGGTGTCACACCTTGGGGAAAAGTATCCTCAGTTTTGCTTTTGTCCATATACATCTCATACCAAACATCAGCGATGAGTCCTGGATCTGTAGCAGTGCCGGGTTTAATGAATACACCAAGTGCTAAATGACCTACATAGATTCCTTGTGGAGCCAAATCTGCATGCAGGTTAAGTGCGTAGTTTCTTAATCCGCTAAGCGCAATGCCAACATTACCCATCATCTGCATGGGATAGACGGAGGACAATCCGGTTGTGAACAGCAGTGCGCCGCTGCGTTTCTCCAGCATCTCAGGCAATACCTGTGCTACGCTGCGGATAGCGGCTACAACCAGTGCCTGAAAGGCATCCTGTGCATTTTCTTCGGTTACTTGTGAAGCAGGAGTAGGAAGGTAATTTCCACTTGTCGGGCTGAATTCGAGCACATCGATAAAGCCGTATTTTTTCTTGATATTATCGAAGGCTGTGGCTACTTGTTCTTTATTGTATACGTCGGCAGGAAAAGCAGCAGCCTCGATATTTAGTGCTTGCAGTTCCTGAACAAGGGTGTTCAGCTTCTCTTCATTTCGAGAGATTAATGCCACTTGAAATCCGTTGGCTCCGAATTTTTTGGCGATTGAGAGTCCTAGGCCGGGTCCAGCACCCATGATGGCAATGGTCTTTTTCATGATTTATTAGTTCCTTTCCGGTTGTTGATTACTAACAGTAACCATGATAAGCTGAATAGGCTTGAGGGACAAGAAGGCACTATTACATGCTTAAGTTACATGGAGGTAACCACAGTTGGAACATTCAAAGGAAGAACCCACCCGGTTCATGCCGATGCTGGAGGATTGCTCCATTACCCGCCAGATTCTGGACAGGGTCGGAGACAAATGGAGTGTACTGATCATAGTCAATTTAGGTGCTGAAGCTTTGCGGTTCAAAGAGTTGCAAAGGCGCTCTGGAGGGATATCACAACGGATGCTGACCCAGACCCTGCGCCATTTGGAACGGGATGGATTAGTTTGGCGTAAGGCGACGCCTACAGTCCCACTGACTGTGGAATACGGTCTGACGAGCATAGGAGAATCATTGTTGGGACCTTTAACCTCGCTTGTGGACTGGGTCAACAAAAACAATGGGAAGATCGCCAAAGCGCGTATAGATTATGACCACCAGCACGACACACAGGAGTAACAAGACAGCAGAACAATTCACTGGGATAGAGGATGGATTATATTGCATACGGAAAGTGGAACCAACACATTTATTTATACTTACACCTGTTCAGAGGACGAGTTATCGCTGTGTCAGATGGAGCTGCGATGTCTTTTTGGCGAGCAGGTGCCGACTGCTCTTTTTAAGAGTGAGGTTGAAGTGGATGTCAGCCGCAGTCCCTTCATTAAAGAGCGGATAGATGTAATGTATGAAGGGGATAGTCTGCCTGAGATTTATGATCAAACGGAGCAGGTGGAGCTTGGCGGCAAGACGTTTAAGGTTATTTTTGTGAAGACCAACGATCTGGGCCCTGCAGACAAAATAGAGTATGATGAGCGCAGAGTGATCGAGCGGGAAATTGGGTTGCGGATTGAAGGAGAAGCGGATGTTAACCATCCGGAGCTGGTATACGGCATTGTTACGCTGGGTGGACGCTGGTACTTCGGATCTTATCATAAAAACAAGGCAACTTGGTTCCGCCAAATGAAGAAGCCACGCAGCTATTCTATCGCGCTTAGTACACGTGTTGCCCGTGCCGCGGTTAATATGGCTATTCCGAATCCTGAAGGTATACGTGCTATAGATCCTTGCTGTGGTATTGGAACTGTAATGGTAGAAGCCTTGTCAATGGGAATCGATATGGTTGGACGTGATATTAACCCTATGATTGCTACCGGTGCGAGAACAAATATTGCCCATTTTGGATTCACCAGTGAGGTAACGCTTGGGGATATTGCGGATATCACTGATCATTACGATGTAGCCATTGTAGATATGCCATATAATCTATATTCTAGTATTACACCTGAGGAGCAGTTCGCGATTCTAGTGAATGCGCGCCGGATTGCAGATCGGGTGGTTATCGTTGCGATTGAACCGATGGACGAGATGATCACTGAAGCTGGATTTACAATCATAGACCGTTGTGAAGCTAAAAAAGGAGCCTTCTCGCGTCATTTAATGCTTTGCCAGTAATCCTAATCATGGTACCGAAAAAGGGGTGCAGCAATGGAGCAGAAATGGTTAACGTGGGCCAAAGAAATTCAGGCCATCGCACAGACTGGATTAACTTATGCTAAGGATGTTTATGATATAGAACGATATCAAGCTTTGCGGGAGCTCAGTGTAGATATCCTCGCTAATTATACCTTCGAAAGCAAGGAGAGAATTAGACTCTCCTTTGCGGGTGAAGGGGGTTATGCTACTCCAAAAGTTGATGTCCGTGGTGTTGTATTCCGGGAGGATGAAATTCTACTTGTTCGCGAGAAGTTGGACGGGAATTGGGCGCTTCCTGGTGGTTGGGGAGACATTGGACTGTCCCCGAGTGAGGTTGTTGTGAAAGAAATCAAAGAGGAATCGGGTTTTGAGGCAGAAGCAGTTCGCTTACTGGCTGTATTAGATAAGAAATTTCATAACCATCCACCGGAGCCTTATCACGTGTATAAGTTCTTTATTTTATGCCGCATTGTGGGCGGAGAGGCAATGGAAGGGGTAGAGACAAGCGAAGTTTCTTTTTTTGCAGAAGATAAGCTGCCTGGGCTCTCAGCAGAGCGGAATACAGAGGCACAGATTCGGACGATGTTTGAATATTTACGAAATCCGGAAAAAGTAGTAATATTGGACTAAGAATCTGCATATACTGTATGACTTCCGCAAATTTAAGTTTTTAATTATTCAAAATTTGGTTAATATCTAATATGTAAGCACTTACAACGGTTTGGCCGCTGAGCCTTTATATCTACCAAAATTCAAAATTTTAATTTTTTGGGTCGAGCGGTCTACATTTTTTCCTCTACTGTGACGATAAGATATTTTAGGAGGGGATCGCATGGAACAAGAAGAATTGAGCATTCCATTGAAACAGGAAAATGTGGTGCGTCCTGCAGAAGGCAATATTGCCACTGGGCTGGTTTGGGGTATCTTAATCAGCATTCCGTTATGGATCTCTGTTATTGGCTGGATTTTGGGATTTTGGCACTAAACCATAAATTAATGAGGATCTAATTCTGTTGAATTTATAGTATACACAAAAGGCTGTCCCTTCCTTGTGGAAGAGACAGCCTTTTGCGTTTTCTGAAGATCTTAGCCTTTTGTATATACCACTTTAAAATTCTCACAAACAACTTTCATCTTTGGATCAAAGGGTTTGTTTAAGAATTTTAAGGATTCTCGGGTGAAGAACTGCTCATGATCATGACGCCATGACTTAAGCGTCCGGTCACCCTCTCCTTCAGTATAGGCAAACTCAGCGCTAACCTCATCAAAAGGTATAATTTGTACCTCTGTAGTAATAATTATTGCCTGCGGATCACCAGAACCATCCAGCACGATACTGTGCCCGCCAACTTGCGGAAACGTCTCGTCACAAGTTTCAAATATATCATAATTTGAAGCAGTTCCTGTCTTGATCCCACGAATCACCAGATCGAGCAGTTTATCGGCCATCTGGGGACTGTCACCAAAGGCCCAGGCGTCATATTTATCCGCTGTTTGTGGATGAAGCTGGGTATATTCTTTCCATAACAACTTAATTTTCTCTTTGTTGCTCATATGCTCATCTCCTTATAGATCAATTTATAGATCAGTTGTCTCCATCCATCCTGTATAGAGCTCATCCAACTGTTCCTGTATCGCATCACGTTCTTGTTGCAGTTCAGCAAGTTCAACTGCATCGCTGCTGATCAGGGGCTCTAACATCTTGGCATCGATCACGCCAAGGCGTTTCTCTACCTCTGCAATGGCCGTTTCCCAGTCGAAGGTGGTGTTTTTCCTACGGGAACTGGAGGATTTAGCGTTGGTTTCTTTCCCTGAATTGTTAGATTGAGGCTTATCAGAGCCTGAACTTGTTCGTTCTGCAGAGAAAGGTTTAGCTTGATCCGCAAAAGAGGGAGCTAATAATGCTTTTTCAGCTTGTTTTTCCTTGTAATATTCATAGTTTCCGTTAAACACTCCAAACCGCCCGTCTTCAATGGACCATAGTTTGTGAAATAGACGATTGATGAAATAACGGTCATGAGATACCGCCAGAACTGTGCCTGGAAACTCCTCTAATGCTTCTTCGAGTGCTTCACGAGAATCTATGTCCAGATGATTGGTCGGCTCATCGAGAATCAGCAGGTTTGGCTTGCGATGCATTAGTACAGCGAAACGCAGGCGGGTCCATTCACCACCGGACAGATTCGTAATGTCTTTGAATACATCGGGACCATAGAATAGGAAACGTGCAAGCTGCCCGCGAGCTTCACCTTCTTCAAGTCCAGCTTCTTCGCGGAAGTAGCGGAGTACAGACTGTTTGTTATTTTCCGGAACAGCCTCTTGTGCGAGGTAGCCGACCACAGTTCTTGAACCGAGTGTACAGCTTCCGCTGTCCGGGGTTTCCTGCCCTAAAATAATTCTTAAAAGTGTACTTTTACCTGCCCCGTTACCGCCGATGAGTGCCGTAGTCTCTCCGTAGCGAAGCACTTCGTTTGCCTCTTTGAAAAGGCTTCGCTGACCATATGCTTTTCCGATATCCTCCAAAATGACAACCTGATTACCGGAACGGTCATTTTGCTGTAGCTGCAAATCCATTGATTTGCGCTCCAGAATGGGACGTTTAACCTTCACCATACGATCCAGTGCTTTTTGCATGGATGCTGCTCTCCGGTAAAAGGAAGGGTTAGGAGGAGTCCCGCGATTGCCAAATTCAATGAGACGTTTGATGCTTTCCTGCATTTGTTTTATTTTTTTCTGCTGCTCTTGATAATCAGCAAATTGTTGAAGAAGTCGTGTTTCCTTCTCCACTTGATAGCCGCTGTAGTTGGTGTGGAAGGTAAAAGCCTCGCCATCTTCAATCTCGATGACTTTCTTGACTACAGCGTCCAGAAAGTAGCGGTCATGGGAGATCGCCAGCACTGTTCCATCATAACTCTGTAAAAATTGCTCCAACCATTCGATGGCATTCATATCGAGATGATTGGTTGGTTCATCCAGTAGAAGGATGTCTGGACGGCGTAGCAGCAGCTCCGCAAGTCCGACTTTTGTTTTTTCTCCTCCTGAAAGAGAGGCGAACAGTCGGCTGTATTGTCCGGTTCCGATCCCGAGACCCGAGGCTACGCGCTGAATAGAGGATTCGATCTCGTAACCTCCGGCGGCCTCGAACTTATCCTGCAAGCTGCCATATTCTTTTAACAGCCGATTCCAGAGGGTTTCATCCGTTCCGCTGTTAAAGCTGGACATTTCCAGCTCAAGCTCCCGCAGGCGGTGCTGCCATTGCAAAGGTTCAGCAAAGCTGCGCTGTAGAACATCATATACGGTTTCTTTTTCGCTAACTTCTTGTATTTGAGCCAGCAGGCCTACTACGCTACCTTTGCGTATCGAGATTTGCCCTTCATCGGGACGTTCTTCCCCGTTCAGCAGGTGGAATAGTGTCGTTTTGCCACAACCGTTGCGGCCGATCAGGCCAATTTTTTCCCCTTGGCGGATATCGAAGGTAATGCTATTCAGCACGAGTTGTGCCCCGTGGTATTTTTGAACATTTTGGCATTGGATGATCATATATATTCTCCTTTAAGAATGCCCTTCGCACCGCCAGTACCCTAAATGGCTCCGAAATCCTGTGAAAAACCATAAAAAAAGACCGTAGGGAAATTTCCCCACGGCCTTATCATTCTCCGGTTAACTGATCCGTCCGGGTGATGGCAGGAAAGGCATTTCACAATTGTGTAGTGTTATTAAATTCATACAAATGGACAGACTTCTCCCGTTATCGCCATTTACATGAGCAATGCCAGCTATCGCTTTAGGTAGCCGACTCATAACACTGTTGGTCCAATTGTGATCCATTCCTTCCACACCCCTCTCTTAGTAAATTTAATGACAGTGTAATCAAAAATCAAAGAATAAGCAAGTAAAAAGATGTCAGAGAGTATTTTTACACAGCATAGAATATAAAAAATAGAATAATATGGTTCTGTAGTGGGGGGCAAGTGGCTAAATTTAACGGATGAAAAGAGGAAGAGATATGGCACTTTTTGACGGGTTAATGGGCAATGCATCGCAAGTGAATCTTACGGAGGTCCAGCGGGAATACGCACAAATTCTTGCCCCTCAGGAGAAAATTGAACGCGCCTATAAGCTGATTAGAGATATGTTCATTTTTACGGACAAGCGGCTTATTTTGGTGGATAAACAAGGTCTGACGGGCAAAAAAACAGAATATCATTCGATCCCTTACAAAAGCATCTCGCATTATTCCGTGGAGACGGCAGGGCATTTTGATCTGGATGCGGAGCTATGTATCTACATTTCCAGCAGCACGCTTCCGGTGAAGAAGACCTTCAATAAATCCGTAAATATTTACGAGGTGCAGGCCGTGTTATCGCAATATATTTTAAAATAAATTGTTTATTCGGTGTTCCAAAGCACAAGCCCCCCCTAAGTAAAAGTGGCTAAGATTACTAAGGTTAGATGCAGCTAGATATATCTGAGATAGGCAGCCACAAGACATAACCGAGATAGGTAGCTATATAGCGGCAAAAGGTGACTATATATATTCGAGATGGGTAGCGATTTGGCGGCAAAAGGTGACTATATATATTCGAGATAGGTAGCGATTTGGTGGCAAAAGGTCACGGTAGTACGCCATGGGTGTATGCAGCTCCCTGTAATTAAAATGATTTTATAATATTCGTAGGCGTGAATCTACAAGGTTAAACAAAGAGGACCTCTTATTTGTGCATAGCTCACAAAAAGAAGAGGTTTATTTTGCGTTTCAGCGTAACCGATTGACAAAGGATTTTCGTGTAATGTTAAATGACACTAATTAAACCAGAAGTTATAGGGGGCTCGCAGAGGAACCTGCCGCAGAATATAGGAGATTGAATATGATGGAGAAACCGGCCGCAAAAAAATAAGGAGTTGGGACATGGCGGAAAAAACCGTAAAACATAGGGGGATGGGACATGGCGGAGAAACCCGTAATAGGCACAAAAACTATGGTAGTTAGCCCCCATTATTTAGCCTCGGCTGCTGGTGCACGTATGCTGGAAAAAGGGGGGAATGCCTTTGATGCAGCGGTGGCGATCAGTGCGACATTAGCTGTAGTATATCCACATATGACGGGGCTAGGCGGAGATTCCTTTTGGTTGACCTATAACACGCAAGAGGCGCGTGTTCGGGCCTATAACGGAAGCGGGCGCTCCGGGTACGGAGTCCGCAGAAGCAGCTACGCCGGGGAAGCTTTCATCCCGCGGCGGGGGATTCGCAGCGCCATTACGGTGCCGGGGATGGCGGACAGTTGGGATGCCATACTGAGTAAGTATGGCCGCTTTACGCTGGCGGAAGTACTGGAGCCTGCCGTTGGTTACGCTTTGGAGGGGTTTCCGCTGTCGCCGGATCAGCGGAATAACACGGCTGTTGCGGGCTCTGCGCTGTCACCGGAGGCGGCAGCGATTTACACGCCAGGCGGCGTGATTCCTTGTGCTGGATCGCGATTCCAGCAAAAACAGCTGGCGGCCACCCTGCGGACATTGGCGGCGGGTGGGCGGGATGCTTTTTATAAGGGAAAGATTGCGGAGGACATCTGTGACTTTATGCTGGCATCTGGCGGGTATCTGACTCGGGATGACTTTGCGGATCATCAGGGCGAGTGGGGCGAGCCGCTTCATACGGATTATCACGGGCATACGGTGTACCAAGTGCCGCCTAACTCTCAAGGTTTCACAGGACTAATGAGTCTTAATATGTTGGAGTATTTCAATTTTGAAGCAATCGAGCATGGATCGTATGAATATTATCACCTGCTTGTTGAAGCGTTGAAGTTAAGTTTCCGCGATCGGGATAGGGTGCTTACGGATCCGGATTTTAGTGCTATACCTTTGGAGCAGCTGCTGGATAAACGTTATGCAGGACAATTAGCGTCTGCGATTTCGATGCAAAAAGCTACACAACTGACAAGTCAGCCTATCGGCAGTGATACAGCTTATGCTGCAGTTGTGGATGAAGACGGGAATGCGGTCTCTTTTATTCAGAGTCTGTATTTTGAATTTGGTTCGGGCGTGATCGCTGGGGATACGGGGATTTTGCTGCAGAATCGAGGTTCGTTTTTTTCGCTGGATCCCGGGCACATCAATACGCTTGAGCCGCATAAGCGCAGCTTCCACACACTGATGCCAGCGATGGCCTGCCGCCAGGAAAAACCTGCAATTCTGTATGGGACGCAAGGTGGCGAAGGTCAACCACAGACTCAAACTCTACTGCTTACACGGATGCTGCATTATGGCATGAATCCACAAACGGCTGTGAATGAGCCGCGTTTTGTGTGGGGGAGAACGTGGGGAGAGCCTACGCAAGAACTGAAGGTGGAGAGCAGGGTAGCTGATGAGGTGCTGGCAGATTTGGCCGCAGCCGGTCATATTGTCCGGAAAGTAGATGACTATGATGGGGTTATGGGTCACGCACACGTGATTTCGATAGATGACAATGGATACCGCAGTGGGGGAACGGACCCGCGCTGCGATGGTGCGGCGATTGGGTGGTAGGTATAGGAATGATGGAGCGGCCGGAAGGACTCTGAAGGAATCGTAGGAGAAAAGGTGACGGATACGAAAAGCTACTAGAGGGATTGTAATAGTAATGGTCAAGGGAGGAGGGGGAGTTATGGTTTTGGATAATCGGTATGGTGCGTTTATAGATCCTGGGCTTACGGTTGAGAGTTTAGGTAGCGGGATATTGGATGGACTGACCTTTGCAGTAAAAGATGTATTCGCTGTAGCTGGACACAGCTCTTCAGCAGGTAATCCTGATTGGCTGCATAGCCACCATCCGTCCACGGAGCATGCGGTGGCTGTACATCGTTTACTGTTGTCGGGTGCTACACTTCGTGGTGCTGCCCATACGGATGAGCTGATGTATAGTCTGGGTGGCGAGAACCATTATTTTGGAACGCCGATTAATCCGCGTGCTGTAGGTCGTATCCCGGGCGGATCTTCAAGTGGTTCGGCAGTAGCGGTAGCTTCTGGTAGTGTTGATTTTGCGCTCGGTACGGACACCGGTGGCTCAATTCGAGTACCTTCCTCCTATTGCGGAGTATATGGCTTTCGACCAACGCATGGAGCTGTAGATTTTCAAGGTGTTATTCCATTATCTCCGGCTTTTGATACCGTTGGCTGGATGTCAGATCGTTTGGATGTGCTCCAGAAGGTAGGGGAAGTGTTGCTTGTGGCTGGGAGTACATCTGTGAAGATGGCGAAGAAAATAGAAAGTAGTATAGAGGAAACTGTAGGGAAGAGCATAGAGAAGAATGTAATTAAAAATTTAGAGAACAACCTAGAGGGAGACATGGTGAAGACTGATGAAAATAATTTAGAAATGAGCCAGAAGGAAAGTTTAGAAACGATTTTGGAGAAGCGTATTGAGAAGAGTACGGAGGAAATTTTAGAGATCGGCCCGGAGAACAAGGTAAAAAAGAATATGGAAGACAAAAACACAATGGGTACTTTATTTGTTGCTACTGACTGCTGGGCTTTGGTTAATCTGGAGAATGCAGCTATTTTATCGGAGGGATTAAGTTGTTTGCGATCCGGGGCAGATCATCTCATGGAGATAGAAACTGCTTTGGAGGGGTTAAGGGTCTGGATGGATGTTTTTAGAGAATTGCAGGGGAATGAAATTTGGGAAACTCATGGCGTTTGGATTGAGAACGAGAAACCAGTCTTTGGGCCTGATATTGCAGCGCGATTCTCGTGGGCTGCCAGTTTGGCGGAAGAGGATCATAGTGTTGCGAAATGTAAGCAAAAAGAGATTTCTAATCAGATGCGCTTGCTGCTAGGTGAGGACAATTGTCTTGTGATTCCGACAGTTCCGGGACCAGCGCCGCTGCGTGGAGGGGATTTGCGCCAATTGGAGGAGAATCGTAGCGGTGCGATGATGTTGAGTTGCATAGCAGGGTTGGCGGGTTTGCCTCAGGTAACAATACCTATGCTCTCCACAAGTGGATTGCCACTGGGATTATCCGTTATTGCCGGACATGGTCAGGATCTCCGGTTACTCTCTTGGGTGAATGAAGTGTGGCAGCAGTCCTGAGATACTGGGTGCAGTGGTCTTGAAAAAGTGATACTAAACAGACTGAAGGTACTGAACAACATATCTTGATGATACTTTTCTAGTTACTGTTAACTGGTACTCCTCCATTACCCTCTAGGAATACACTCTAGAAATACACTCTAGGAGTACACTCTAGGAGTACACTCTAGGAGTACACTCTAGGAGTACACTCTTGGAATACACTCTAGGAATACACTCTTGGATTACATTCTAGCAATACACTCTAACGCCACACTCACTTATTCATTCACAAATTAACGAAATGCACATGTCATTCCCTCCTGCTTTTAGTTTTATTGACACCTGGGAGCCTAGTGGAGTTGCTTTTAATACTAAGGCAGTTGGAGTTAGCTCAATAGTGGGGCAGTAGTGTGAAAAGATAAATTCAGCGCTCGATTGTGTGGTGTAAGACCAGTGGAATTAAGTGAATACGTCGCTGGAGAGAAAAGAACGGTATAACTCCCGCAGAAATCGGAGAAATGGCTAAAGAAGCTAAAAAGTACAGTATAAATCCCGTAGAATCTAGGAAAGTGGCATAAGTAACTAAAAAAGAACGGTATAAATCCCGTAGAATCTAGGAAAGTGGCATAAGTAACTAAAATGAACGGTATAAATCCCGTAGAAGTCGGGGAAATGGCTCAAGTAACTAAAAAGAACGGGATAAATCCCGTAGAAGTCGGGGAAGTGGCACAAGTAACTAAAAAGTACAGTATAAATCCCGCAGAATCTAGGGGAATGGCTAAAGAAGCTAAAAAGAACGGTATAAATCCCGCAGAATTCGGGGAAATGGCTGAAGTAGCTAAAAAGAACGGGATAAATCTCGTAGAAGTCGGGGAAATGGCTGAAGTAGCTAAAAAGAACGGGATAAATCCCGCAGAAGTCGGGGAAGTGGCACAAGTAACTAAAAAGAACGGTATAAATCCCGTAGAAGTCGGGGGAAATGGCTCAAGTAACTAAAAGTACAGTATAAATCCCGCAGAATCTAGGGGAATGGCTAAAGAAGCTAAAAGAACGGTATAAATCCCGCAGAATGTGGCGAAGACGCCTATGTAGCCAAAAAAAAGGGCAAAAGTGCCCTTCACCTCAGCAATTTCGGCTGGATAGCTGGAAAGAAGGGCAGAAGTGCCCTTCATCTCGGCAGTTTCGGCCAAACAGCCAAAAAGAAGGGCAAAAATGCCTCACACCTCGGCAATTCCGGCCGAATAGCCAAAAAGAAGGGCAAAAAAGCCTTTCACCTCGGCGATTTCGGCCAAACAGCCAAAAAGAAGGGCAAAAAAGCCCTCCACTTCTACCAGCAGCAGTAGATCTATAAGAGCTTGTACCTCCACCACAGTTGCTACAGTGGGGTGGTATTATCTCTACTCGTATGGATCTCCTCCACCGCTCAATTCCCCGTCTTGCAGCGCTGGTGTGCCTGTGACTTCGATCCGATGGCCAATGCGAATGGCCCGAGAATACCCTCCCATCAACTCCCATGTTGAACCCGTAAAAACTTGTTTTTACTCGAAAGCCCTCCCTCAACTCCACCTACTATTTTCCAATCCCCTTATACAGTTCACATGAACGATATGAGCTAAAGTTCAATAATTCATCATTCATCATTCATAATTCATCATTCATAATTCATAATTCATCATCCATGTTCATTTTGTGTTAAGTTTATTTACATATAATCATGAAATTTTAACTTTCCTCTATTCAACACGGTTCATTTTAATTATAATGTTACATAAAATAACATTATAAATCAGAAATGGTTCTATTGATCCTAATAAGGAGGGGTGGCATGCATCTTACGGTTGAAGAAGCGTTGTCCATTTATCCTTTGTCCGAGGCGAAGCTTATCGCTGGGTCTAAAGGGAAACATCGAATTGTGAAGTCAATTAATGTGATGGATGCCCCCGATATTTCGGATTGGATCAAAGAAGGCGAGATGCTGCTAACGACAGCCTATTTGATAAAGGACAATATGGAGGAAGCCTCTGCCTTGCTGCAGACTTTAAATCGCCGGGGATCTTCAGCCTTGGGCATTAAGCTGGGTCGGTTTTGGGATGAAGTACCAGAGCAACTGGTCGCAGAAGCGGAGAGTCTTAACTTCCCTCTAATCCAGCTGCCGTTCGAGTTTACTTTTTCGGATCAGATGAATGGTCTGTTTCGCGCCGAGCTTAGCCGCAGCACTCACGTTCTGCAGAGCATTATGGAGAAGCAGAAAAAGCTGATGCAATTCGCCTTAAGATCTGTCCGCAGCCGTCCGTTGTTTGACTCGGTGTCTGAAGTGATTGGCCATTCACTTGTGGTGGTTAGCGCGCGGGGGGATGTGATCTACAACAACTCTGAATACCATCCTTCACAGCTGCTGGAGGGGTGGCCATGGCAGAAACGGAATCAGCGCTTTCGTGTGGGAGATCATGTGAGCTACCGTACGCCACTTTTGCAAGGAGAGAAGTGTTCCGGATATCTATTGTTTTGTGCCATCGACCCTTTATTGCTCCCAATGGAAGAAAGTTTGTTTGTTCAGGGAGCTGAACTTATTTCATATCATATTCATTCAGGATACGAAGATTATTTTGAACAGGCAGAACACAGGGAGTTTAGCGGATTGCTGAGACGTTGTTTGAGTGGTAATTTATCTTACACAGAATTGGCGCAGGCTGCTCTCGATTTGGAGATTGAGCTGCTTCAATTACCATTTTGTCTCTTATTGACCGATACAGCTGCGACTGGGGAAGAACGCCAAGGGGAGCTACTCAGGCTAAAAGAAGAATATCTTGAACATCCCGGGCTGCGGGAAGTAAAGGGAATTCATGTGATCATAGATCAAGGACTTTTGTCTATATATCCGGGAGATCGTCAGCGTCCTGAACAATTTCGGGATCTAATCCAGCTTTGTTTTGACAACATGAAGTTTGATAAGGGATATTATCCGCGAGCTGCGATAAGCAGTTGTAAAGCGAAGCCGGAGGGGCTGAAGGAGGCTTTTGCCGAGGTAAAGGATTGTATGGGAATGCTTCAGGGCGGGGGAGTAAAAGGGAGTGTTGTGCATTACCGGCAGCTTGAGCTTAACCTGCTGCTCGGGCAAATCCCGGCAGAGGTTATGGAGAAATATTGTAATGGAAGTCTTAGAGGGTTGCTTAGCCGAGAACCGGAGTATGTCAGGGAAATGCTGCGGACGCTGGAAGTTTATCTAGAGAACGATGGTCATGTTAATGAAACGGCTAAGAAACTGTTTATTCATCGAAACACGGCTACCTACCGGATCGAGAAGCTTAGTGAGCTGCTGGACGTCGATTTTAAAAAAATAAATGATCTCATGAGGTTGAAGTTAGTATTCATGTTTCGGAGGATGCTCGGACGGGACTAAGGTCTGAGTTCTAAGGTCTAAGGTTTAAAGTCTAAGGTCTAAGTTCTAAGGTCTAAGTTCTGGATTGAAATGCAAACACGGAGGAGGGGTACCTCGTGAATACACATGAGATCGCCATGCATATTCAAACCCATCAGGCGCCTGCGGTGCTGGCAACGCTGATAGAGGTGGAGGGACACTCGTATCGTAAACCCGGAGCGGTGATGTTGTTTTTTGAAGGAGGTACGATTGGGAGCCTGAGTCCAGGTTGTCTGGAAAACGATCTGCAGCTGCGGACTTCTGAAATCTGGGAACGAGGGCTGCCCGAAATTGTGGAATACAACATGCTGTCTCCGGATGATCTGTCCTGGGGTGAGGTTGTCGGCTGTGGAGGCAAAATCAAAGTAGTGCTTGAACCCGTGCAGGGTCAGCTCTACAAGCTTTTAGTGCAGGCGAGTGACAGATTGGCTAGGGGAGAAAAGCTAATTCTGTTCCGCGAAGCATTGGAGAAAGGTTTTGCCTATAAGCTGGAGCTGGATCCAGAAATTGTACTGCCGCAGAGCAAGAAACATCCGAAATTATCCCACTCGGCAAAAGAAAACCTAGCGGCAGGTCGCTTTATGGCCGCTCCAGCAGAATTGACAGCATTCCATACGTCTTTCGTGCCTAAACCGCGGCTTGTGATTTTTGGCGGGGGACGTGATGTGGTTCCTATTGCGGAACTTGCTGACAGAGTTGGCTTTCGGGTAGCGGTTGCGGATTGGCGTGAAGGAAGCTTGCACAATAAGTTTCCTCGAGCTGAACAAGTAATTTGTTCCCCCATGGAGGTTGTTCAGCGATTGGGCGTAGCTCGGGAGGATTATGTATTGATTTGCAGTCATCAACTTGGGCGGGATAGACAGTTCCTGGAGAGTGTGATTCCGCTTGCTCCTCTATATATAGGGATTATCGGTTCGAAGGCGCGAATATCTCTTTTACTGGAAGGGTTTGAGGCTCCTGCATCTTTGCATGCACCTGTAGGGTTGCCGATTGGAGGAGAAGGTCCGGAGGAGATTGCGGTCAGTATTATAGCAGAAATTATTCAAATTAGAAGGGTGGGCTCACGAGAGCTGCCCAAAGGAGCGGATAGTATTGAAGGTAGCAGGAATATATTTGGCAGCGGGGCAGAGCAGGCGGATGGGCGTGTCCAAGGTTTCACTGAAATTGTCGCAGGAGGTCTCCCTCGGGAGCGTCGCGCTTAGTGAATTGGATCGTTGCAATCTAGAACCGCTAATCGTGGTAGTGCGTGCGGATGACAACTTGGAATGGCTGCCACCCGCGATTGAGCCGCAAGGCTCCAGACGTACCGAAACTTGCTTAACCGCACATCTAGGATTGTCTTTTTCACTGCGCTGCGGCCTTAATGCGGTATTGCCTTTACAGCCCGATGCAGTAGTTGTGGCGCTTGCGGATCAGCCATTTATTACTACAGCATTAGTGAACCGTCTAATACAAACGTTTGAACAATCTCCGGAGATGGATTATGTCGCTAGCGTCAGTAATGGGTCGGCTATGCCCCCGGCTTTGTTCTCGAAGACGTTGTTTCCAGCACTACAGGGATTAGATGGAGATCGAGGAGCGGCGGGGATATTGCGTTCACCTGATTATAAGGGGATTGTTCTGGAATCTGAGTCTGCCCATTATTTCATGGACGCAGATACAAAAGAAGATTTTGGTGAGATTCAGGAGCAATGGATTCTGAGAAATGGAAAGTGAAGTAAAGAATAGTCTGGAAAGTAATCTGAAAAGTAATCTGAAACAGTGTTCCTTTTCCACCTTTGGTCATATAATATGACACGCAACTCACCTTACGAAAACCAATTAGTGCATTACACACAAAAAAAGTTCTGATTCTTATATTCCTATACAAACGTATGTTATATAAATTTACGCCAAGGCCACCTCTAAGTATAGTAGAAGTACATTAATGGTTGCAGCCATGATGAGAGATGATTTGGAGGAGGAGAATTATGAAAAAAAGGGGTCAGTTCATAACATCTTGTCTTGCATTAATGGTTCTAATGACGGTGGCTTTGGTGGGGTGTGGCAGCAATAATAATACTTCTACAAATGCAACGGAGGCACCAGCGACAACTACAGCGGCAACAGAGGCAACTGCAACAACAGAACCGGCTGCAAAGAAACCGACGGTTGCTTTTGTTTATATCGGACCTCCAGGGGATGGCGGCTACACGTACCAACATGATCAAGGACGGCTGTATATGGAGAAGGAGCTGGGGATTAAAGCTGACTTTGTAGAAAATGTCCCTGAAAGTGCTGACGCCGAACGAATCATCACAGAGCTTGCGCAATCACACGACATCGTGTTTACAACGAGCTTCGGATATATGGATTTTACATTAAATGTAGCGGGCAAATTTCCCAACGTGAAGTTCCTGCATGCTTCGGGTTACAAAACCGCAGAGAACATGGGGACCTACTTCGGGAAAAACTATCAGGCCAGCTATCTGAGCGGCATAGCGGCAGGGAAAATGACCAAAAATAATCAGTTGGGTTATGTAGGGGCTTTTCCGATCAGCGAAGTGATTTATAACTTGAATGCTTTTACCCTTGGAGCACAAAGTGTCAATCCTGATGTAAAGGTGAATGTGGTATGGACGAATACATGGTATGACCCGACGACTGAACGTCAAGCGGCAATCAGCTTGCTGGATAAGGGGGCGGATGTGCTTTTGGCCTATCAGGATTCACCTGCAACCCTGCAGGCTGCTGCTGAACGAGGGGCTTTTGCCGGGGGAAATGACTCGGATATGAGTAAATACGCTCCGGACAATTATTTGACGAATCCGGTATGGAATTGGGGGCCGTATTACGTAAAAGCTGTGCAGGCAGTTATGGATGGAACCTGGAAGAGCGAGCAATATTCCGGTGATATGGCTGACGGTATGGTGGAGCTGGCTCCTTTCGGGAACAAGATCCCAGATGATGTGAAAAAGCTTGTCGAAGACGCCAAAGCCAAAATTATCAGTGGTGAGCTTGAGGTTTTCACAGGTCCGATCTCAGATAATCAAGGGAATGTGAAGGTTCAGGAGGGTCAGAAGCTGACCTTGGAGGAAGTGCTGGGCATGAACTGGCTCGTAAAAGGTGTGGAAGGAACTATCCCGCAATAATGTTTAAAAATAGGGAATAAGATGTGCACAATCTATGGGTGGGGCGGGTTCCGTTAAGCGGAAACTTCCCCACCCGTACTACAACTTGAAGGAAGGAGGGGTTCAGGCCATGCGGGGAACTTCAGTTGAAATGCGGGGGATTGTGAAAAAATTCGGCTCGGTAACCGCCAGTGATCAAGTCGACTTTTCGGCAAATGCGGGTGAGATTCATGCGTTGCTTGGGGAGAATGGGGCCGGGAAGAGCACGGTGATGAGCATGCTGTCAGGGGTGTACAGAGCAGATGAAGGAGAAATCTTCATTCATGGGAAAGGTGCTCAGATCCGTTCTCCTAAAGATGCTGCGCAGCTGGGTGTAGGTATGGTGTTTCAGAACTTTAGGCTGGTGCAAAGCCTCACAGCAGCAGAAAATATCGTGCTTGGCGAAAAGTCGTCTTTCTGGCGCGGCCGTAAGTGGATGAAGAACAAACGCGAGGAGATAGAGGCATTAGCGGAACGGTTTGGACTGAATTTCCCGGTGGATCGCCCGATCTGGCAGTTGTCCGTGGGTGAGCAGCAGCGTGTTGAAATCGTTAAGACGCTGTATCGCGGGGCTGACATTATTATTCTGGATGAACCAACCTCTGTATTGACCCCGGGAGAGGTGGAACAGCTATTTGAAACGCTGCGGGTCATGAAGCAGGCAGGAAAAACGGTCATTATGACTACTCATAAAATGAAAGAGGTTATGGCGTCCTCCGATCGGATTTCCGTCATGCGCAAAGGGAAAATGATCGCCACACTGACCACGGCAGATACAGATGAACTGGAGCTGGCTCGTCTGATGGTGGGCAAGGAAGTAACCATCACTCGTCAAGAACGGGAAGCCACTGAAGGGGATTCTTTATTAGTAGTGAAAGATGTGGACGTATATGCCGATCACGGGCGAAAAGCACTGGATCACTTCTCACTGAACGTATGTAAAGGGGAGATTGTAGGCGTAGCTGGGGTAGCTGGTAACGGGCAAAAGGAACTGGCTGAAGTGTTAACAGGTCTTAGAGGCTGGAAAAGTGGTGAAATCACGTTTGATGGAAAAACGGTGAAATCGGCTTCGGTTAGAGGGGCAATTGATTCAGGAATCTCCCACGTGCCGGAGAACCGGATGAAGAGCGGTTTAGCTGGACGCCTCGGATCGGTGGATAATCTTTTGTTTAAGTCTTACCGCTCAGAGGAGCACTCCAAATTTGGTTTCTTGAAGTCCGCGAAGAACCGTTTGTGGTCACAGGAGCTGGTCCAGCGCTTTAACGTCAAAACACCTGAGCTGGAGACGCCAGTACAACAGTTGTCAGGTGGTAATCAGCAGAAGCTGCTCTTTGCACGTGAAATCAGTCATCGGCCTAAGCTGATGGTCGCCGTTCATCCGACACAAGGGCTGGATGTAGGTGCCACGGCTGGTGTTCACGACCTTCTTATGGAGTTGCGCGGTTCAGGTAGTGGCGTGTTGTTAATTTCGGAGGATTTAGATGAATTGCTTCAGTTGTCCGACCGGATTCTAGTGATCTATAACGGCTCAATTATTGGTGAGAGTACACATGAGGAAGCGAATCGAGAGAGCATCGGACTACTAATGGCTGGTATTCATAATAGAGAGGAGAGCGCCGTATGAGCCCGGAGAATGGAAGAAATACCGCAGCAGCTGTACTGGAACCCCTCCCCTCTCACTCCGGAAAACGATTCTCTCTACGTTTCGAATACGATGCCAGCCGCATCCGTTCTCCTTGGTGGACACCTATTGTATCTATAATTTTAGCGCTATTGTTGTGTGCCCTATTTATTGCGGCGAATGGCATGAATCCGGTGCTGGTCTATGAAAAAATGTTCCGTGGCGCATTTGGCACTGCGTATGGGCTCACGGAAACGATGGTTAAAGCGATCCCGCTACTCCTATGTGGGCTTGGGATTGCTGTGGCTTACCGCATTTCGGTATGGAATATTGGAGCAGAAGGCCAGTTAACTGTTGGGGCTATGGCGGCCACAGCGGTCACGATTTATTTTCCTGACTTACCTTCATTCTGGTCCCTGAGCTTAATGCTGCTGTTCGGGATTGCCGCGGGTGCGCTTTGGGGACTGCTGACTGCTATTCCGCGGACGCATTTTGGAGTGAATGAGCTAATCACTTCATTAATGCTGAATTATGTTGCCCTATTGGCGCTCGATTACGTGGTATTCGGACCCTGGAAAGATCCTAAAGGATTTAATTTCCCGGGATCCCCTATGTTTACTGCGGCTCAGTCGCTGCCTGTTCTCGGAAGTACAAGATTGCATATTGGATTGTTATTTGGACTTATCGCCGTTGTGATTTATTACTTAATGATTCGTTTTACCAAGTGGGGTTACGAGCTCCGTCTGATTGGGGCCAATCCTGTTGCAGCCAGATACGCGGGGGTTCCTATCAAGCGCCATATTATTATCGTCATGCTGATCAGTGGGGGGCTCGCCGGGATCGCTGGCATGGCGGAGGTCTCCGGTGTTACACACAAGCTGATGCAGGGCATTTCACCGGGTTATGGATACACCGCCATTATTGTGGCTTGGTTGGCCAAATTGAATCCACTCGGTCTAATCGTTACTTCTATTTTATTCGGTGGCTTAATTGTTGGTGGATATAGTGTTCAAACCATCGGGCTGCCCTCATCGATATCAGAAATGCTGCAGGGCTCCATCCTGTTTTTCTTGATTGCTGGCGATATGATCTATCGTTTCCGCATTCGCCGTAGCCGGGTTCAGCTGAAAGGGGGGAGATAGGCGATGGATTTTACAACACAGCTACTTATTGCCGCTATTTCCGCAGGGACCCCGCTGCTGCTGGCTACGCTGGGAGGCATTCTAAATGAACGAGCCGGCATTATACAGCTTGGGGCTGAAGGTCTGATGCTGATGGGAGCGGTCACCACTTGTATCGTGTATATTCGCTCCGGAAACCTGTTGCTGGCTCTGCTGGCTACCGTAGCTGTAACGGCTGTGCTTGGTTTGCTGCATTCTTTTCTCTGTGTGACCTTGCGGGCGAATCAAACGATGTCCGGTCTTGCGATGACCTGTTTCGGCAGTGGGTTGAGCGCTTATCTTGGTAAACCAATCAGCGGCATTCCTTTGCCGGGAACCTCCCCTAAGCTGCATCTGGCTTGGCTGGAAAATGTACCGTTCATCGGAAAAATATTCGGCAACATGGACTACCTAACCTGGTTCAGCCTGCTGCTAGTGCTTGCTCTGCATCTGCTAATTCACCGCACTTCATGGGGCCTGCATTTGCGGGCAGTCGGAGACAGTCCGGCTACCGCAGATGTGATGGGGATCCGTGTGCAGCTTATCCGCTACAGCTATGTGATCACCGGTGCTGCTCTCATCGGCCTGGCCGGAGCGGATATGGTATTGGCCTATGCGCCAACCTGGAATGAAGGGCTGACAGCCGGTCGAGGCTGGATTGCGGTAGGGCTAGTGATTTTTGCCAGATGGAATCCGCTGCGCGCCTTGTTCTGCGCTTACTTTTTTGGGGCATTGGATTCACTTGGCTTCCGCATTCAATTGCTGGGCAGTGCAGTTCCGCCCTATTTTCTCAAAATGATTCCGTACCTTGTGACCATTCTGGTCCTGATGTACCTGGGGTACCGCAATCGCAACAAACCATCCGGTACACCGGAGGCGCTCGGAGTTCCTTATATTCGGGAACAAAGGTTTTAAGGCAGGCTATACGAGAAGGGAAGCGGCAATCTGGTACTCAAAAAGGGAGGCGGAGTGTATAGGAGTTATACGGGAAGAGGATGGAAGGCTACCTGAAGTAATTCAACCCCACAGCCTGCACGAAGCTTGGGAGAGAAAAACGGCGTTTGGAGACAGTTCCCGATATGTCGCAGGAGGAACATTGCTGAGAACAGGGTGGGAAAATGGAACGGATCATATGCCCAAACAGCTGATTGATCTTCGGCAAATCACAAATCTCGGCGACATTACCTTAACGGAATTTCACTTATCTCTGGGCGCTCTTGTTCCACTCTCCCAGTGCCGCAGTAATGAGCATTTGCAGGCCGTGGCTCCTGCGCTGCAAGAGGCTGCACGTTGCATAGCGGCTCCGTCGGTGCGTAATCTTGCCACGCTCGGGGGCAATATCGCTTCTGGCTTCGGAGATATTCTACCTGCGTTACTGGTCTATGACGCGGAGTTAATCTCCTTTGACGGCAAATTTATGACGGCACTACCTTTGATAGAGTGGCTAAACAATCACTGGAGCGGGATAAAACCTGCGGCAGATCTTGTGGCTGAGATTCGCATCTCACCTACTCGCTTAGAGAGTCCGTTAACGGATAGGCTAGAAATTTTTCGTAAGGTTGGCCGCAGGGAAGTGTTCACCCCTTCACTTGTAACAGTAGCAATCTCAGCATCAATCGATGAGGAACTCCGTTTCCGTGAGGTGCGTATCGCCGCAGGTGGGGGCTCTGGGCGGCCGCAGCGACTAAGTAGAGCTGAAGTTATGCTTGAAGGTGTGAGGTATACAGAGGAGCTGTTGGCTTCTTTATATGAAGAGGTTGAGAACAGCTTTGAGACGTATAGTGATCCCTTTGCAACAGAACTTTACAAGAAAAAGACTGCTGGGAATTTGGTTGTATCTGAGCTGTGGAAGGCTATGAATATACGGAGTTAAGAGGTGAATAACCCGACGAAAGGAGAGAGGGAAAATGCTGCTGAATAAGG
Source organism: Paenibacillus sp. FSL H7-0323 (assembly GCF_038002725.1). NCBI lineage: Bacteria > Bacillati > Bacillota > Bacilli > Caryophanales > Paenibacillaceae > Paenibacillus > Paenibacillus sp. FSL H7-0323. Next base: position 6,417,855 of record NZ_JBBODB010000001.1, read on the forward strand.
AATCCAGCGGTAGCCGCTGGCGTACACGACCCGATGGAGAGGGCAAGGTATCCGGTAAGCTGCAGTATTTGACCGACATGAGGGCAGAAGGAATGTTGATCGGCCGCGTGCTCCGCAGTGAGCAGGCACATGCTCGTATTTTGTCCATACGCATTGAGAAGGCCGTTGAAGTCCCTGGTGTACACGCTGTAATTACTCATGAGGATGTGCCCGGACTTAACGGCTTTGGCATAGCTTTGCCGCATCAACCGGTATTTTGCAGTGACCGTGTGCGTTACACTGGCGATGCGATTGCGGCAGTCGCGGCAGAGACGGACGAAATTGCGGAATATGCCTTATCTCTTATCGAAGTGGATTATGAGCTTCTACCCTTACTTGAGAATCCGGAAGAGGCGATGAAAAAGGACGCAATTCTGCTGCATGCCGAGGGAAACGTGCTTCATCATACGGAATATCGGAAAGGGGAGCCGGAAACGGTATTTACGGATTGCTGTCATGTGGTAGAGGAGACTTATTATACACCACGCCAAATGCACACCTATATGGAGACTGAAGGTGGACTGTTTATCCCAGAGGATAACGGACGGCTTACCGTATATTCAGCTACACAACATGGGTTGATGGATCGCCTGCAGCTATCCAGAATTCTGGCTATTCCTCAAGAAGATATTCGCGTCATCTCGAGTCCTATCGGCGGGTCCTTTGGAGGAAAAGACGAGCTGAATGTACAGCCATATGGAGCGCTGCTCGCCTTGCGGACACTCCGTCCGGTAAGACTGCATAATTCGAGAGCTGAATCGGTACGTGCAGGACTAAAACGCCATCCCATGAAAATCACCATGAAAACTGGCTGCGACCCCGAAGGAATCATCAGGGCACATCAGGTCAGAATTATTTCGGATACGGGAGCTTACGCAACACTGGGGGCGGAGGTGCTCAACTTCGCGACAGAACATGTGATGGGCCCTTATATCATCGATCATGTGGATGTGAAGGGTTTTGCTGTATATACCAATAACGGTGTATCTGGTGAATTTCGCGGTTTTGGCGGCAATCAGGCGATTTTTGCTTTGGAGGGACAAATCGATCGGTTGGCTGAGCGATTGCAGATCGATCCGTGGGAAATGCGCCGCCGCAATTTGCGTAAATATGGAGATCTGGGGCCGCTGGGTCAGGAAATTGCTCAGACCGATGGTGCCTTTCAGGTGTGGGAAGCGCTGGCGGGTTCGCCTCTTATGACTGAGGCCGCATCTACAGACAGTGATTCAGGTGTGGTGGAACCTTGGATCGTAACTGGAACGGGTGCTGCTATAGCTATGCATGGTGCAGGACTTGGCTATGGTATTCCCGATCCGGCGGGTGGCAGGCTCTCTTTGACGCTAGAGGGCAAGATTGAGGCGGTGTTTGGTTACGAGGAGTTTGGTCAGGGGTTAATCGCAACAATGGAACAAATGCTGATTGAACAGTTTGGCTTGGCGGCAGAGGATCTAAGCATCGTCATTGGCGATACGGATGTTGTGCCCGATAGCGGATCTAGTACGGCTTCCCGATCAACCAGCATGATGTGGATGGCCTTAAAACGGCTGCGTCCAGACTTCACCGCTCGAGTGCTGCAGGCAGCTGCGATGATAAAGCCAGAGCTGGATAACTATGAAATGAAGCTCGGCCCTGGCGGTATTTGGCTAAAAGACGGCGGTCTGCTTCTGACTTACAAGGACTTGGCACAGCGTATTTCAGAACCCATTGTCTGTAATACAAAGTTTACTTATCCAACCACACCCTTTAAAAGAGTGGGGGCACATTTTCTATACACTTATTCCGCAATCGCAGTCCGCGTGGAAGTTAATCTGCTTACAGGACGTGTTCGTGTACTGGACCAATATCATGCGGTAGCGGCGGGACCGGTGGCTAATCCGCAAGGTTATCTTGGACAGATCGAAGGTGGCAGCAGTATGGCGGTCGGTTTCACCTTGTCAGAGGATGCTGTGATGTCTGGCGGCAGCTATGTCACCAAAAATTTAGACACCTATTTGGTGCCGACCATTGCCGACATGAATGGCAGCATTCAGGTGCAGCCGATAGAGGATTTGCCGGATCATGACACGTACGGTCCTCGCGGCATTGGAGAGGTGGGTTCCGTCAATTTAGCTCCGGCAGTCGCGTCAGCCATATTTCAGGCTGTAGGGAAGCGGATAACCAAACTGCCCATTGATCCCGAATGGCTGCAGTCTACACCGTTTATTCCACAAAAGGTGGTGAACATCCATGTCGAGCCATAATTCAGATGCGAATCTAGATGAAGATAACCTTGCCCCCTTATCGTCTGAGGAAGCCTTTGCAGAAGAGAGGTTCACCTTTAATTGCAATCTTAATGGCAAAGCGATATCCACGGAGATTCCACCCTCCCGTCGGCTTTTAAAGGTCATACGTGAAGATTTGGAGCTGACCGGCACAAAACGTTCTTGTGAGATTGGCCGCTGCGGGGCATGTATGGTGCTGGTGGATGGACGTCCAGTGAATTCATGTCTGGTCATGGCCTATCAATGCTCAGGTGCGGAAATTACAACGATTGAGGGTCTTAGTGAAGTAGGCCTGCATCCCGTTCAGCGGGCTTTTTTAGAAGAGGGGGGGTTCCAATGCGGTTATTGTACACCAGGGATGGTTATCTCGGTGGTTGCTCTGCTGGAAGAGAACCCGCATCCTACTCAGGCTGAAGTGGAAGAAGCTTTATCGGGTAACATTTGTCGCTGTACGGGGTACGGTGGCATTTTACGAGCTGTTAACAAAGCTATTGGAGGTTGAGTGGATGGTCGTTTCTGAAGGCAGGTTTACGATGGAAGAGATAAATGCCATGAGTATAACGGATTTTGTGAAGCATCTAGGCGGCATTTTTGAACATTCACCGTGGGTAGCAGAGGAGGCTTATAAGCAGATTCCGTTCCATTCTTTAGAGCATTTGCATAGCACCATGATGCAGACCGTACTGAGTGCTGACCGGAGCCGAATGGAGGGACTATTAAAAGCTCACCCGGATTTGGCGACTAGGCTTCAAGTTACGGCTTTGTCTGCCTCAGAGCAGCAGGGAGCTGGACTGGATCGGTTAACAACGAAAGAGTTCAATCTATTGAATGATCTGAATCGAAAGTATACGGACAAATTTCATTATCCTTTTATTCTAGCTGTTCGTGGCAAAAACAAAGATGACATTATCAGCGCCATTGGAGTGCGAGTAGAGCGTTCCCCTCAGGAGGAATGGGTTCAAGCCTTTTCTGAAGTCGGTACAATTACGAGATTTCGCCTAAGTGATTTAATTATTTAATTATTCATTCATTCATCATAAACGGGGAGGGTGTCAGCCATGCTGGAACCAATTAACGGACGTACAATGTTTTATGGAAAAAGTGATGTGCTAACTTATCGTACCTATGCTAAACCGCTGGCCGTTACCCCCGTTCCCGAATCTTCCTTCACGGGCTGTGACAACATTATATTCGCACATAATATTACATTCGCAGTCACGGGCGAAGCGTTTCTTCCTTCTTTTTCAGAGGGGGATAATTCCATGGTTGTTGCTACCGATTCTATGAAAAATTTCATCCTGCGCAATACCGCGGACTACACTGGAAGCACAACGGAGGGGCTACTGCAGCTTTTAAGCAGCCGTTTTCTCGATAAATACGATCATGTCACCGCAGTTTCAGTTTCCGCAGACCGGTTACCTTTTGAACAGGTGATGGTGCCCGGGGTTGAGGGGCTTAAACAGAGTCATTTAGTACTGCGTCACTCCAATAATGAATCTTATTCGGCTTCGTTAACTATAAAACGTGGAGAGAATGGGACTGAGGTTATCGCTCATGAATGCCGATTGAAGGATTTACAGCTGATAAAAGTGAGTGGAAGCTCGTTTTATGGATTCGTCCGTGATGAGTATACAACATTGCCGGAGAGCTTTGACCGTCCGCTTTATATTTTTCTGAATATTAACTGGACCTACAGTGATGTTCAGCATGCTCTGGATGGAGATCTAGGCCAATATGTGGCATCGGAGCAGGTTCGCGATATCGCCCATAGCGCTTTTCATGAGCTGAACAGTCCATCAATCCAATCGTTGATTTATCAAATTGGGCTGCGCGTATTGTCCCGTTTTCCACAGCTGGCTACCGTTTCATTTGAGTCCAATAACCGGACTTGGGAAACCATTGTTGAGCCTGAAGAAACTAAAGGTGGAGTCTTCACCGAACCTCGTCCACCCTATGGTTTTCAGGGCTTTTCTGTCAGCCGTGCAGATCTGGCCGGAGAGACAGCGTAATGAGCGGGCGTCTTACCACCCATGTGTTGGATCTGTCGCGGGGGATTCCTGCTACAGGTCTGACGCTTCAGCTCTGGAAGCTTACGGATGGGATGAGCAAGCTTCTGTGTGAAGAAGTCACGAACAGTGACGGGAGGCTGGATGCTCCGCTGTTGGAGGGAAACGAAATGGAGTCTGGATGTTACGAGCTGCTGTTTATGGTTGGCGATTACTACCGTAGAGCGGATGCCAAAGCGTCAGCAGACACTCAACGTGAGATGCCTTTTTTTCTAGAACAGATACCTATTCGCTTTCATATAGAGAGCTCCATGCAACACTACCATGTACCTTTGCTAGTAGCACCTGGTGGATATAGTACGTATCGGGGAAGTTAAGAGAAAGTTGACGACCGGAGGAGGTGGCAGCTCATGAAGGAATCCTATGAACTTGTGATTAAGAACGGGAATGTAGTGCTGCCCGATCAGGTACTCAAGCTGGATATTGCAGTATCAGAGGGTAAGATTGTCGCACTTGGAGAGGAACTTTCGCTTGCGCCGCTAACCAAAGTCATCGACGCAGAGGGGTTCTATGTGCTCCCCGGTATGATTGATATGCATGTCCACTTTAATGAACCAACGTTTGGACATTGGGAAGGCTTTCGCAGCGGTTCTGCGGCGTTGGCAGCTGGCGGCTGCACAACCTATGCAGATATGCCGCTTAACGGCAATCCACCTACTGTGAACGAGGCTGGGCTTCGTCAAAAGGTAGATGCTGCGGCTGGAAACTCTGCCGTTGATTATGTGCTGTGGGGTGGGCTCGTTCCCGGCAATCTGGATGATTTAGAAGTTTTGGCAGCCGCTGGCGTCACTGGGTTTAAAGCCTTTCTCTCCAATCCTGGAGGGGAGGGCGAAGGCAGATTCCGTGAAGTGGATGAGGATACACTCTATCAAGGGATGCAGCGAATCGCTTCTCTGGGCGGGATTCTGGCGCTGCATGCAGAAAGTGAGACTATCACGGCGGTGTTGACCGCAGATGCAGTGCGAAATGGCAGAACCAGCGCAAGTGATTTTGCGGCTTGCCGCCCTGCTGAAGCAGAGCTGGAGGCAGTGTCCAGGGCGCTGCTGTACGGTGAACGTACGGGCTGCCGGTTGCATTTTGTTCATATCAGCACGGCCGCCGCCATTGAGAAAATCTATGAAGCTAAGCTTCGAGGTCTGGACGTTTCGGCCGAAACCTGTCCACATTATCTGGTCCTCACTGAAAATGATATGAAGGCTTTAGGCCCTGTGGCGAAGTGTGCGCCTCCGCTGCGAAGTGCGGTGGAGCAGGAGAAGTTATGGGAGATGCTGGCCCAAGGCAAAATCGATCTGATTGCTTCGGATCATTCCCCCTGTCCAACGGAATTGAAGGTGAAGCCGGACTTGTCTTTTTTTGCAGCTTGGGGTGGGATCTCGGGTGCGCAGAGCAGTCTGGAGCTTATGTTCCATGAAGGCGTGAATGTGCGGGGTTTGGATGTTACATTAATTTCCAGTCTGCTTGCAGGGCAACCCGCAAAACGTTTTGGAATAGAGCATCGCAAAGGCGCTATAGCTCTAGGTCTAGATGCCGATTTAGTTCTGCTGAATCCAAATACAACCTATACGCTGACTGCGGAGGATTTATTGTATCGCCACAAGCACAGCCCCTACATCGGAAGAACTTTATCCTGCAAAGTAGTTGCTACGATCTGTCGCGGGAATGTGATCTATACCTCTGAAGAAGGAGTGATCAGTGAGGGAGGTGGACAGTGGCTGCGAATTAGGAAGGAGCAGTACAGCCTATGAATGATTCCAGAGTTCAAGCGTCGACTCAGAAACTGCTGGAGCTGCTGGAGGAGCTGGCGGCATTCAGCACACCTGGGCCAGGAGTTACTAGACTGCTATATACGGAGGAATGGAGCCGGGCGCAGATTTTTTTGCAGGAAAAAATGGCTGGGCTCGGCTTAGAAGTTTCCATAGACAAGGTTGGCAATGTATATGGACGATTGAGTGGATGCAATCCGCAGCAAAAGGTTATTTTAACCGGATCGCATATCGATACTGTAGTCAATGGCGGAAAATATGATGGTGCCTATGGGATCGCTGCGGCTATGATTGCGCTTCAAGATTTGCAGAGGAACTTTGGCCAGCCGCAGCGGACGCTTGAGGTCGTATCTTTTTGTGAAGAAGAAGGGAGTCGATTTCCGCTTGCTTATTGGGGTTCGGGCCATGTCACGGAAAGGTATGACGGAAGCGAGGCCGAGACCTGTATGGATGCAGAGGGCGTGACGTTAAAAGCAGCAATGGCACAATCCAGCTTCTTACAGGACATAACGGAGGAGAAAGCTTCTAAGCGGACTGGAGTCAGAAATGATATTGGTGCTTTTGTAGAACTGCACATCGAGCAGGGGATTATTCTGGAGAAAACGGACACTCAGATAGGCGTAGTTCAGGGGATTGTTGGACAGAGACGATATGTGGTCAAGGTCAGTGGTATTGCTAATCATGCGGGCACGACACCGATGTTTATGCGGCAGGATGCACTGGCTAGTGCGGTTGAAATGCTGTACGTGCTTGAAAGTTCTGCTAAAACGGCTGGTGAACCTCTTGTAGCAACCTCGGGTAAGCTTGAGGTGTATCCGAATACGCCAAATGTGATCCCGGGTGAGGTTCTTTTTACACTAGATATCCGCCATAGTGAAGAGGACGAACTGGAACGTTTCTGTGAGAAGCTTCTTGCGGAATGTAATGAAATTGCTGTTAAACGTGGGGTGATTCTTGAGGTTACATCCGTGCTCCACACAGTCCCTGCACCTATGGATACGAAGCTATCTGCAATGCTGGAAAATATCTGCCGCCAAGAGGGGAAGACGTACCGCATGATGGTAAGTGGAGCGGGACATGACGCCCAGCTGTTTGCGCCGCGTTGCCCTACTGCGATGATATTTGTGCCAAGCCGAGCTGGCATCAGCCATTCTCCGGAAGAGTATACTTCCCCTGAGCAGCTCGTTGCTGGGCTTGAGGTTCTGACTGCGATGTTATATGAGTTAGCTTATTAAAAAGAGTTCGCCGAACTTTTAAGGGAGGATCATCATGAAGCGTTACGAAGATTTGTCGCCGTCCCAACGCTGTATTATGACTCCGGGTCCGGTCGAGGTAGATCCGCGTGTACTGCGGGCGATGTCTTTTCCGGTGCTGGGTCAGTTTGATCCAGAGTTCACCTCTATTATGAATGAAACGATGGAAATGCTGCGGGAGTTGTTTGCTACTTCTAATTCATGGGCTTACCCAATTGATGGTACCTCCCGTGCTGGAATTGAAGCCGTGATGGTTAGTTTGATCCTGCCGGGTGAGCGTGTGCTGATTCCGATCTTTGGCCGCTTCGGACATCTATTGCATGAGATTGCTGAAAGATGTGGCGCTGAGGTGTTCGTGTTGGAAAAGCCATGGGGGAGTGTGTTTGAGCCGGATGAAGTGATAGCAGCTATGGAGACTTTTAAGCCACATGTGGTGGCAATGGTTCACGGGGAGACCTCTACAGGACGTGTGCAGCCACTCGCGGAAATTGGTAGAGCTTGCCGCCGGATGGATACTTTATTCATAGTCGATGCAGTTGCAACCATTGGGGGCATTCCTGTCGAGACAGATGCTTGGATGTTGGATGCCGTCGTTGGCGGTACACAGAAATGCCTGTCCATCCCTTCCGGAATGGCACCGATAACGTATAATGATCGTGCTGAAGCTAAGCTCATGACCCGAAAACGAGTAGAACGCGGGATTAGAACAAGTGATGTCCAGCCAGGTGACTTATCTTTTGTCCGCAGCAATTATTTCGATCTCGGCATGCTTCAGGATTACTGGAGTCCACAACGTCTCAATCATCATACAGAGATGACCTCAATGCTTTATGCACTGCGGGAGGGCTTGCGGCTTACCCTTGAAGAAGGGCTGGATGCCCGATTCGCCAGACATATCCTCCATGAAAAAGCACTTGTAGCTGGATTAACAGCTATGGGTTTAGAACTATACGGGGATCCTTCCTGCAAGCTTACTGTTGTTACCTGTGTGCTGATCCCTGAGGGGATAGATGGGGAAGCTGTCCGTTCGCTGCTGCTGGGGCGGTTCGGAATTGAAATTGCCAGTTCTTTTGGACCGTTAAAGGGAAGGATCTGGCGCATCGGTACGATGGGTTTTAGCTGTCGTGAGAATAACGTGTTGCGGCTGCTTGGAGCGCTGGAAGCCGCATTACAGCGTCATGGATTTAAGGGGCCTTGCGGGTTTGGGGTTCAGGCAGCACTTGACGTATATGAGGCAAAAGTAAGATAATCGTTGGAATAGAGCGGATGGCGGGAGAGTAAAAACAGGGGCATGTCCGGATGGTTCGGACAATCTTTGGGAATAAGTAAACGGCTATCATCTACAGGGATGATTGAGCCGTTTTTTCTTACAAATACAGACCTGCGCAACTATATTATCCTAGGCTTAATAGTTAGGCAATCCTCTATGATTACGGATCTATTCACTACATCAAGACAACACTTGGATACTAACGGGGGAGAGATGAAGATGACAACTTTTACAAGAAAGCCTTTAGCGGATTGTGTACCTGAGCTTGTGGCTACGGCAAGAGGCGATAAACCGGCAACACTGGTAATTACAGGTGGAAAGCTGGTCAACGTATGCTCTGGTGAAATTCTAGAAGGAATGTCTGTTGGTGTTCAAGGTGGACGAATTGCTTATGTTGGTAAAGATGTGACACATATGATTGGCGAAGGAACGCAAGTTATTGATGCGAACGGCAAGTATATAGCTCCGGGATTGCTCGATGGCCACTGCCATATTGAGAGCACCCAGCTAACCGTTACTGAATTTTCCCGCGCTGTTCTGCCGCTTGGCACAACAGGTGGTTTCTTTGATGCACATGAGATTGCTAATGTATTCGGGCTGAAGGGTATTCAATTGATGCTGGATGAGATGCGGGGGACGCCGTTAGCTGCTTACATGCAGGTGGCTTCTTGTGTGCCTGCGGCAGGTGCGGAATTCGAGACAACGGGAGCTTCTATTGGACCAGATGAAGTGGCAGAAGCCTTTACTTGGGGACCCGATGTGATTGCGCTGGGTGAAGTGATGAACTTTCCCGGCGTTGTTTATGGCGATGAGAAAATGCTTGGGGAAATTCAAGCTACGCTGCGGGCAGGCAGATTTGTAGATGGTCATTTCACATGGCCTTCCAGCGACTGGAGACTGCCCGTGTATGCTGCGGCAGGGGTGACTGGCGATCATGAGTGTGTGACAGCAGACGATGTGATTGAGCGCGTTCGACTGGGGATGTATGCCAAAATGCGCCGGGGCTCGGCTTGGCATGATGTGGCTAAAACAATTACGGCCCATACAGAACACGGCATAGATACACGCCGAATGATGCTGGTAACGGATGATCGTAGTTCGGAATCCTTACGAGATGAAGGGCATATGAATTTCGTCCTGCGTGATGCTATTGCTCAAGGTGTTAAGCCTATAACGGCTATCCAAATGGCTACCATTAATACTGCTGAACGCTTTGGTTTAGCGCGAGATATCGGATCTATTACTCCGGGTTCTTTTGCAGATATCATCCTTTTAGACGGGAATTTGGCGGATATTAATGTAGTGCTGACAATTGCCGCAGGTGTAGTAGTTGCGGAGAACGGGGTAATGACGGCAGAGCTTGCTAAATTCACTTATCCGGAGGAAGTGTTGGCTTCGGTTCATTTGCCACAGCGTCCTACTTCAGAAGACTTCATCATTGCTGCTCCAATTCAAACAGGTGAACTTACTACAAGAGTTATTAAAGTAAGAGAAAATCATGTGGAGACTATTGAGCGTATGGTTTCGATACCTGTAGTGGAGGGGCAACTGGATGTAAATGCTATAGAAGGTTTGTGCAAAATCGCAGTGCTCGAACGTCATAAAGGTACAGGCAATAAATCAGTGGCCGTTGTCGAAGGCATTGGATTTAAAGAGCCGGCTGCCATTGCAATGACGGTTGCTCACGATAGTCATAATGTACTCGTTATCGGTAATGATGATGAGTTAATGGCTAAAGCTGCAAATGCGGTGGCGGACGCTCAAGGTGGGGTCGCCGTAATTACATCTAGTGGAGAAACGTTATTCCCGTTGGCCATTGCAGGCCTAATGTCTACAGAGCCATTTGAAATTGCTGCTGAGAAATCAGCTGCGATCAGCAAAGCGTTGTATGATGCCGGCTGTACTTTGAATTACGCGTTTATGACTTTATCGCTGCTTGCTTTGGCGGTTATCCCAACGTTACGTATCACAGATAAAGGACTCGTGCGGATTTCACCCGAGGGAATACAGTTAGTGCCATTGTTTGTTTAAGTAAATTAACTGAAGTATAATCCTAATGCAAAAAACTGTTCTGAGGTCATAATGACCCTTCAGAACAGTTTTTTTGTTTAAATATAAGAAAGCAAAAGCTTCACATGATGCGTAATCTTTATACATCTTATTGTAATGAACAATAATATTAAACAGATTTTTAGAGAATGAAACATTTTTCTGAGCGAAATCCTAAAAAAATATAAATAAAGCATAGTCAGGTGACGATAATAATGTTAAATTAGATAAAATTAAAGTGAATTAATGGAGTTAATTTTACATTAATGGCATATAAAGAATTATAGATAATGGCAGGTTTCGAATAACCCAACTAAGAGGGACGAGGTGCATGGAGAGATGATCAGACTAGAAACGCAAGATATTTTGAATATTAGCATGAAGCAAATTGCTACTATTTTTAAGATGAAGCCGCTTGAACTGAGATTTGTCACCGATTTTCAGGGTGAGAAATATCTCTTAACTAATGATAAGTTACACCTCAACAACCAGCAATATTGGGCAAAGGTTATGGAATGTGTCTTTGATGATCATGTTAGACCTGTGTTAATGTGTGAGGTATTATATTTCCTTCGTAATGAATTTCTGGAAAGTGACATTAAGTTATGTTTTTCTTATGATTACGCAGAGGATGGGAATGGCGCAGCTACAGCTACGGCTGAAGTATCCTTTAATGACTCAGCAGATTTACAGCCGAGTGAGATTGCCGAGCTGATTGATTTTGCGTTGACCTTGCAGGACAAGCAGTGGTTCCATGAACTGACTACGAAATATAAGCAGCTTACAGCATAAGTATCCTTTCGATTCTTCATGCTTAACAATTGATATAGCTAACCGTCTTGTCTGCAACAGAAATGATCTGTGGACAAGACGGTTTTTTTGATTTACCATCCTTGGGCGTTTTTTTCTACATGTTCAGCCAAAAAATCAAGCCAATCCTCATGGTCATTCAAACAGGGGATTGCCATAAATTCCTCTGCTTGTCCTCCACCAGCCTCGAATTGTTCTCGTCCTTCTATGGCTAGCTCATGCAGCGTTTCCAGACAATCGGTCACAAGACCCGGTGAAAAAATCAGAGGCTTACGTATTCCTCGTCCGGCAAGCTCTCCCAGAACATCCGCAGTAGAGGGTCCTACCCATTCTTCTCGTCCGAAACGTGATTGAAAACTAAGCTGCCAGCGTTCGGGCTCCCAATTCATAGCAGAAGCAAGAAGATGCGCGGTTTCCATACATTGCTGCGGGTAGGGATCGCCGGTATCCGCATACCGTTTGGGAATCCCATGGAAGGTCAGTACAAAATAATCAGGTTCTTTGCTCAGAATCTCCATTTGACGCAGTAGGTGTGACTTCAAGGCTGAAATATAACCGGGCTCATTATAGTAGGCATCAATAAATCTTAGAGCCGGAATCAGACGTTTAGTTACAGGTCCAGTGGAGCTTTGGCGACCTAAGGCTGCAAAGCTGGCCTGATCGAATACGGACGCGGTAGTCGTGGACGAATATTGCGGAAACAGCGGCACAATGATAATTCGGGTAACTCCAGCGGTGTCGAATTTCGCCATCGCTTGCTCCATGCTGGGTTCGCTATAAGCCAATCCAAGCTCTACCTGATACCGTGGACCCAGCAGTTCTTGTAATCCAGATTGCTGAGCTAAAGAGTGAAAGAGCAATGGTGATCCTTCGGTTGTCCATATTTGACTGTACAGCTCAGCGGACCGGCGTGGACGTGAACGCAGAATGACACCTCGCAGCAAAGGCTGCCACAGCAGAGGAGAATAATCTATGATTCGGCGATCTGATAAAAAACGTTTCAGATAAGGCCGTACAGCTTTTGCAGTTGGTGCAGTAGGGGTGCCGATTTGGGCGAGTATAACTCCAATAGGTGGCTGTTTGCTCAAAGCACAGAACTCCTTTCCCATATAAGAGATCGTTCTAAAATAGCATAGCTAGCCTTGAATGCACAGTTATTGAGATCACTTTGCGCGTATAAATTAAATTTAATCGCAAATAGTGATGTTTCTTATAGGGTGTGTGATTTTCGATACAGAAGAACCGCAGAAAGGTCTGGTAGTATCAAACCAGAAATTGATGGAAAACGGGTGTAAGTGTTTTTATAGTAACTCATGTGAATTATTTCACCTTTTATACAGCTTTGTGTTAAAAGGAAGAAATGAAATAGATTCAAGCTATTTTTTATTGAAAATCGAGCGTGTAAAGGCATGAGAGGGGGGATGAGTTCTTATGAAGAGAGAAGTTATGCTTCATAAGAAGAGAAGGGGCATCGTACGAAAAAGGTTTGGTTAACAAAAAGCTACATATCACTGGGGTTTGGTAAAGGAGAATTTTCATTGAAAAAACTAATTTCTTTAACGGTTAGCGCGGCTATATTGTTAGCGCCGTTTGCTTACACACTTAATGTGCCTGCTGTAAACTTGAAGGTGGATGCAGTATCGGCAGCCTCCGAAGAAGCGGATGCACCGGCAGCAAAACCAACAGCAAAACCCACGGCAAAACCAGCAGCAACACCAAAAGCAACGGCAAAACCAGTAGCAACACCAAAGCCAACGGCAAAACCAACAGCAACGCCAAAGCCAACGGCAAAACCAACAGCAACAGCCAAACCAGCAGCAACCCCAAAAGCTACAGCAGCACCAGTAGCAACCCCAAAAGCAACCGCTGTACCAGCAGCGACAGTAGTACCAGCGGAAACTGTTAAGCCTGTGGCTACAGCAAAGCCTGTTACAGTTAATGAAAACGTATACCAAGATGGAGTTTACGTAGCTTATGGCGATGCATACTCCAAAGGCACGGAAGGTGCCAAGATCGAAATTAAAGATGGCAAAATTACTAGCATTGAGCTTTTGAGAACCAGTCCTAAGCTGATTGATAGAGATGCTCGTAACAATTATAGTGCTTTATGGCAAGCTTATGGATTGATGAAGGATAGATTGCTTGGCAAAACAAGAGATGGAGCAGCGGCAGTTGATGCTGTTTCGGGAGCTACCCGCTCCAGTAATGGCTGGAAATTGTCTGTAGATAGAGCGTTTGAAAGAGCTCTGACAGTGAAAGATACAAATGCCGTTTACTTTGATGGAGTTCATATGGGCGTAGATCCTACAGGTAAATATTCTGTATTCGCGACCTACGAATCCAACAAGCTTACAGATGTTAAAGTGTATCCTATGAACAGCGCTGGTGATTTCATTGAGGAGAAAGCTTACACAGCTGAGCAAGCGGCAGCGGTTGCAGCTATAGCTCCAGCCTTGCTGGCCAAAGGAACAGAGGCACAGCCTGTTGCAGGTCTTGAAGCCGACTTTATAGCAGCGATTAACGCTTTCTGGGATGCTGAGCAGAATGCAATAATCAACAATACATCTGCTTATGTAGACGGATTCTATTCCTCTTATGGTACGGCAAGAAGTGTTGGCGTTGAAAGAGCCGACATCGTGATTCGCAACGGTAAGTTGGTTGATGTGAAGCTGTTTAGACTTGGCAACAACCTGATTGACAGAGGGGCAACAGCTTATGCGGAAGTAGTAAAAGCAAATGCTCCTATGACAGCTAAGCTGCTAGCGAATGGTTCATATATCGCTAACTATGATGAAAAGGTTGACGGAATTTCCGGAGCTACGGAAAGCAGTCACAGCTGGAACCAAGCTGTAGAAAGAGCATTTGAGAAAGCGCTGAAGGTTCCTGCTGAAGGTCAATATTTTGACGGCAAATTTGCCGGAGTAGATAACCAATCTAAAGTACTGCTGCTAGTTGATGTTGATGCAGATGCGGTAACAGGCATTAAAGTAAGTCTGTTTGGAGCTGACGGCAAGCTGATTGCTGACGATAAACTGAGTGCAGAACAAAAAGGATGGGTAGCTACACTCACATCCGGGCTGTTAGAAAAAGGTGTGCAAATGGCCGATATTACAGGCCAAGAAGCATTTTCGGCAGCAGCTAAAGCAGCACTGACAGATGCTTTGACCAATGCATCCAAAGTCCAAGGAACCTATAAAGACGGAACCTTTACTGCATTTGGTGATGCTTATGATAAAGGAACGAACAGAGCGGACGTTACCCTGCGTAACGGCAAAATCGTAAATGTAGCCTTGTACCGTGTAGGAATGAACCTTGTAGATAGAGGGAACGCTGCTTATCCTGAGGTGGTAAAAGCAATTCCTCAGTTGACGGCTAGCTTCCTCGCAGCAGGGACTAGAGAAGGTGTGCAGGAAGTAGATGCTGTGTCTGGTGCAACTAGCAGCAGCGTGGCTTTGAAGACTGCGGTGGATAGAGCATACGGAAAAGCTGAGATTGTAGAAGCTAATAAAGCGGCTTATTTCGATGGAATCTTCATTGGTGTAAGTGCCGATAAGCTTGTAAATGTTATGGTGAATGTAGAGTACGGTGTTCCTGTCAAAATGCTTGTTTATTATTTGGATAAAAACGGAAGTGTAAGAACAATCAATCAGTTAACGGACGCGGAGCTGGCAGTGAAAGGTGAAATCGAGTCGACATCGACCGGATACAGCCTGCACAAATATGGTTACCGTCCAGCAGCCTTCGGAAAAAATGATGCAGAGAAAGAAATATCCGCTAAAGCGGTAGAAGCTATTAAATCAGCGCTTGAATCGGCTGGTAAATAATTATCGTTTTATAATAAAAGGAGGATATTCCAGTGCCAGAATATGGCCGGGGAGTAGCCTCCTTTTTCAAATATTCTTGGCTTGTACATAAATATGAAAATAGATCGTATAGTGATTTAAAGGGATTTTGGAGGTGAGTGTCTAAAGTTTAATATAGAGAGCAGGCCAAAAGCCTGTTATTAATAGGAGGCTCCAACATGACACAAATTAAACAGCTCGCTCCACAAGATGAATTTGTTGGCTTTTATCTTTTAAGAGAGCTGGCAATTAAACAAACGAACGGCACTCCTCCAAAAGATTATTTCGACATCGTTCTGGGGGATTCCACTGGACAATTATCTGCGAAATATTGGGATGCCAGCACAACCGATAAAGAAACTTTTTTTCCTATGGCGCTTGTGAAGGTACGCGGGATTGCTCATACTTATCGTGAGAAATTACAAATAAAAATTACTAAAATCAGGTTGGTTAACGATGAGGATGGTGTTGCACTTACGGATTTCATCCGTTCTGCCCCAATTCGTCCAGTAGACCTTATTCATACGATTAAAGGGGTTATGGCAAGTATTTCAGATCCGGAAATTGCTTCGATTGTCTCTTTTTGTGTGGGTAAAGTGGAAGAGAAATTGATGCATTATCCGGCAGCCAAAACACATCATCATGCTTATTTTGCCGGACTTGCTTATCATATGGTGCGTATGCTGGAGATTGGTGATTTTCTGTGCAAGCAGCGTCCGTTCTTGAATCCAGATCTAATGAAGGCAGGAATCATTCTGCATGATATCGCGAAGCCGGAGGAGATGGTCTCCCAGCTTGGGATTGTCTCGGAATACAGCGTTCAGGGCAAGTTGATTGGCCATATCTCGATGGCGTCTAACTGGATCACGGAAGCGGCTATCCGTTTAGATATTGATTTGAATTCGGAAAAGGTTATGGCGTTACAGCATCTCGTATTGTCACATCATAATTTGGGCGAATGGGGTAGTCCTGTTCAGCCACAGACAGCTGAGGCAGTCGCTCTGCATCATATCGATGCGATGGATGCGAAGCTGCAAATGGTGGAGGATGCTTTGGACACCACACCGGAGACCGAGGAATGGACACCGTTCATCAGAGGTCTAGAGAATAAGGCTGTGTATCGTTTGAAGATTTAAGAGATACCCTGTAAAACCAAACCCCCAATCAGCAGAAAGGAGCTGGTTGGGGGTTTTTGATGTTCTTTGGTTATTTGGACAAAGTGGCGCGGCTGCTATAAATGGAGGGTTTATGTTTAGTGCCTTGTTTCTTAGCAGGCTTTTTCGCGCGAGTGGAAAATGGGGTATACCCGCCGGCAAACATCGTTCCGCTAGTATATCCTTGACTGGCAGAGAGCAATAGAGGATCATAGTGCTCCTCCTGCTCCATAAGTTTTACTAGAATTGCAGCGGCTGCGCGTGCGTCATCCAAGGCATCATGGTGCTTTAGCGTAATGCCGAAAAAATCGGAGACTACATTAAGTTTATGGGAGGGCAGGTCGGGCAGCATTTTTTTGCCTAATAAATAGGTACATAAGTATTGAAAGCTTGGGTAGCTCAGGGACATTCCATCGAGACAATAACGCAGGACACTCATATCAAAAGCAGCATTATGCGCCACGACGATTTGTCCGTGTAGTAACGGTTCAACGGTGGGCCACAGTTCTTGAAAAGTAGGTTGCCCGATTACCATTGATGGCGTGATGCCGTGTATCGAAATGTTCATGCCATCAAACCGCTGCTGCGGGTCAATTAGCCAAGAATGTTCTGCGGTTATATTTCCAGCTTTAACTTCCACAAGTCCCAAGGCACATGCACTGGATCGACTGGAGTTCGCGGTCTCAAAGTCAATTGCTATAAAGTCCATTCGTA
The DNA here is from genome assembly GCF_038002725.1 of Paenibacillus sp. FSL H7-0323. Taxonomy (NCBI): domain Bacteria; kingdom Bacillati; phylum Bacillota; class Bacilli; order Caryophanales; family Paenibacillaceae; genus Paenibacillus; species Paenibacillus sp. FSL H7-0323. The sequence continues at coordinate 6,435,076 of NZ_JBBODB010000001.1, forward strand.
AAGCTCCTTATCTATCATATATACGTTTCATATTAAAGTAGTAAAATGATAAATACAATCTAGTGAATCACAATGAGCTGTTCAGTAAAAATAAGGAGATGATAGAGTGCGGCTTATAAAGGGGCAAAAGGTGGATATTACGAAAGGGAGAAACGTGAACAAGCTTTTGCTGAAATTTGGGTGGATGACTGCTGATACTAGAATTGGCATAGACTCTGCTGCTTTTTTACTGTCAGAGCAGAACCGTTGCGAACGCGATGAGAACTTTATCTTTTATGGTAATCCGTTGTCTATAGACGAAGCTGTAACTCATTCTGTCTTACAACTAGGGGATAAAGAAGCTATCGCCATTACACTTTCTCGACTTCCTAAGGATATTACTAGAATAGCTTTAACTTTAACGATCTATGAAGGAGAAAAATTAGGACACTCTATGAAGCAAGTAACCTCTCCTTATCTACGCTTAGTGGATGCTGCTAGCGGCGAGGAAATATTCGTTTTCGAGTATGGCTCTGACCTGTCGACGGAGACAGCTATTGTGGTTGGAGAGGTATATCGCTATGGTCCAGAGTGGAAATTCAGTGCGATTGGTAGTGGCTTTGAGGGAGGATTGGCTGCGTTATGTACAAACTATGGGCTCGTTATTGAAGAAGACGAAGGGAACCCTGAGGTAGCGGCCACAGCTGAGTTAACCCTGCCTTTAGAGACGATCCGTTATGAAGAGAAGAATGTACTGTCCTCTATTGATTTACGTAAAAAAATTGTTCAGATTACCTTAGAAAAAAAGAATCTGACAGGAGTCATTGCAAGGGTAGGCGTTGTCCTGGATATTACAGGATCTATGAGAAATCTCTATAATAATGGAACCGTTCAAGAAGTAGTTGAGCGTATATTAGCCGTTGCCTGCAAATTTGATGATAACCAATCGTTAGATGTGTGGGTGTACGATACGGAGTTTAGCCGGCTGCCACCTGTGACAGAGCAGGATTTAGGAAGATATGTGTTTACACATATTTTAAATAATCGTACCATTCATAAGTTTGGCCGCAATAATGAACCGCCAGTAATGGAGGATATCATTAAAAAATATACGGAGGAAGAACCCGATTCTACACCAGTATTTATCATATTTATTAACGATGGTGGTGTAGTGAAATCCACTAAAAATGTGATTATGGCTGCTTCGGTCCAACCGATTTTCTGGCAGTTTGTCGGAATCGGTAACTCGGATTTTGAAGTATTGAAGCAACTTGATACGATGAAGGGCCGTTTGGTGGATAACGCCAATTTTATTCATCTGGACAACATTGAAAAGGTGACTGATGAAGATCTGTATGATCAGCTGCTGAATGAATTCCCCTTGTGGCTAAGCGCAGCGAAAGAAAAAAGAATCCTGCGAGCATAAAAATACATTACTGAGAATGAATAAGCCTGTGCGCTACAATAGGCCATAACCACCTATCTTAGGAGGTCTTATGGCTTTTTTTGGTTTCGCTATCTTGCTATTCTATTCAACAATCCGTACACTGCCAAATAGGTATTGTATATTAGGATTAGGATCATCACTATCAGATACGGGAGGAAACACTTTGAGCAGCGTAATTACTAAGTTTTTTGATTATGGGCAAGAAGACATAGATTATCTCCGAAGTGTGGATCCAGTACTTGGTGCAGCTATGGCACGGATGGGCAGAGTGGAACGTGTAATTATACCGGATCTTTTTACTGCGCTTATCTATGCTATAGTAGGACAGCTTATTTCAGTAAAAGCGGTTCGGACCATTTGGAACAGAATGTTGGCTCAGTTCGGAGACATCACTCCGCAGCAGTTAGCCTTACATACGGCGGATGAGATTCAAAGCTGTGGGATGACGATGAAAAAGGCACTATGTATCCATGAGATTTCCAATTTGGTCGCTCAGGGTGATTTTAAGCTGGAGGAATTGCCTGGGTTATCAGATCAAGAGGTTATACAAAAACTTATGACGTTAAAGGGCATTGGCAAGTGGACGGCAGAAATGATGTTAATCCATTCTATGGAACGACGGGATGTGGTCAGCTGGGGAGATATTGCGATTCGTCGGGGGATGATGAAGCTGTATGGACTTGATAAGCTTACCAAAGATCAATTTGAACAATACCGGCTAAACTATTCTCCTTTGGGTTCTGTGGCTTCTATATATTTATGGGAAATTTCATTTGAATAATGGACGGGTAAGGAGTACTACTATGGAAAAAACAATAAGAGAACAGCTATTGAATTTGGCAGATGTGGACTACCAAAAGTTTTCTGCGGCCTTAATTCCGACGATAGATAATGTTATAGGCGTCAGGCTACCGGAACTGCGCAAGCTTGCCAAAATCATTGCAAAGGGTGATTGGAGAGCCTATTTGGAGCATGCCGAGACAGATTATTTTGAAGAAGTGATGCTGCAAGGTATGGTGCTTGGCTACGTGAAGACAGATCTTGAAGAAATCCTACGTTATATCGCTGACTTTATTCCCAGAATCGATAACTGGTCGGTATGCGATAGCTTTTGCACAGGCCTGAAGTTTACCGTAAAGAATAAAGAACGGGTATGGGAGTTTATAATGCCGTACTTATCATCAGATAAAGAATATGAGATCCGATTTGCTGTGGTAATGCTGCTTAATTTCTTTATTGAAGAAACGTATATCAGCCGGATTTTACCATTGCTCGATAAGGTCAGTCATGAAGGCTATTATGTAAAAATGGCGGTTTCTTGGGCGCTTTCGATTTGTTATGTGAAATTGCCAGAGCCTACGATGAGTTATTTGAGAAACAACAGCTTAGATGATTTCACTTACAACAAGGCTTTGCAGAAAATCACGGAGTCTTATCGCGTGGATCCGGAAACGAAAAAATGGATTCGCGGGATGAAAAGAAGTAAAAAACAAACCCCTTATTCAGCACAATAGCTGAGTAATAAGGGGTTTATTGTCCTATTTATTTTTTCTCAGTGTTTACTTCAGTGTTAGTTTTACGGTTGCGGATTCGCTCGATTTCGATGTCAACAGCGCTACGCAGGTTAGGATCGATGGAAGGACTTATTCCTGTACCTGTATTGAATTTATTTTTGGAGTTTTCCGCCAATGCTTCCCACTCGAAAATCTTCTCTTCCATACGTTCGAAGCCTTGCGAAGCTGATCCTACATTTAGACCTTTCGTAGAACTACGTGGAGCTGAGTGGAGTGTTTCTGTGGCTTGTTGAGCGCGAGCGATAAGCTCAGTTCTTTTCGCTTTGAGATGTTCACGCTCTTCTTTAGCTCTAGCGATATTGATCTCAAGCTCTGCCAGGGATTGCTTAGTTTGTACTTGACTATTTATGGACTCTTCCAGCTGTTCCACGTACCGTAACTTGGCTATGAGTGCCAGGCGAGCTCTTTCTTCATTTCCTTGCTCAACTGCTTGAACGGCTTCGGCTTCACTTTGCTCTACTAACTGAGTATATTCTTGCTTGCGGCGTTCCAACACACTGGCTGTTACTTGCAGATCACGCTCATTACGTTCCGCCTTAGCAATATCATTTTCAAGATCACGTAAATACTGACCTGTCAGCAATACCGGGTTTTCTAATTTATTTAGGCCTTCGTGTAGGGCTGCTTTAGTAATTGTGGAAATTCTTTTTAATAGACTCATGTTCTATCTCTCCTTTTTTATGGCTATATTAGGGCTGGCTTGTATTGAACGACGATTAATTAATAGAAATCATGTCCATCTGAAAAGCTGTTAAAAGGTTCTTTAGGAACGATGATACTAGCGATGACGTAGAAGATAAGTACTGTTCCGAAGCTGAACAATGCTGCGGCAACAGCAACAAGACGGATTACTGTAGCATCAATACCAGACCAACGAGCAAGACCTCCGCACAAACCACTTATCTTCTGATCACTTTGGGAACGATATAATTTTTTCATTTATTGTTTTCTTCCTCTCGTATGGGTGTGATTGTTATTGAATCCTGCAACCCGTTTGCTTATGTACTCATTCTAATGTCTTTTTGCATGCGAAAAAACGGCCTGGAGGCGGTTTTGTATACCAGACCTGAGTCGAGGTTCGTTCCCGCAGGAAGGCGGGGAAAGGGTTAGTAAATCGGTTATAGGCTACAAACCATGGACGAAGTTAGGTACAATAAAGAAAGGAATACTTCTGGCGGTGTCGAAATATGCTTATATATGACTACTACGGAATTGGGGGCTGAATATGAGTTTTTTTAACAAAGTAAAAGCAGGGGTAAGCGAGGCTGGGAATAAAGCAAAAACAGTGGTGGAGATTAACCGGTTGAAGCTGCAAAATAACGGTAAGCAAAATGATATTGACCAGCAGTATCAGGTCATGGGCAAACTGTTATTTGAAGCCGTAACTCAAGGTGCAGGACCACTGCCAAGTGAGCAAATCGAGACTAATATTAATCGTATTCTCGAATTGAAGGCGGAGATTGAGACGAACCTTCAGCAAATTGCTGAGTTGTCCGATGTAAAGCATTGCAAAGCATGTGGTGGGAATGTGGCGATCGAGGCACGCTTTTGTCCGGCCTGCGGATCCACTTTTGAAGTGGCAAAAGAACCTGTCAGTGATGTAACTCCATCGTCGATTTCTTTGGATAAGAAGGAATAGAGTTACTTCATACAAGAAACTTATGAACAAAGAGGCTGTCTTAAAAGTAGTGAATACTACTTATGAGGCAGCTTCTTTTTTAGTAAAAAGGCTATAAGCGGATTCTTGCTTTAGCCAATAGACTATGGGCTACGCACACAAAGTATTCTATGCCATTAGGTTGGGCGGCGGAATATTCACTTTGTGAATTTCAGGGAGAAATTCCCCAATTATTTTAGTGGAGCGTAATTAGATCATTAAGCGGGATTCGTATCTACAATCTTAATTTCACTTATTCACAATCTAGTGTCGTTTAAACCTTAGAAGCGTGGCGTTTCTTAAATTTATACACAACTAGCAACATAAGCGGCAGAACAAATGCACAGGTGAAATCCCAATCTACCCAGTAGGCGGGGATCTCCTTCACATAGAAAATGATGTCTTTGGCAATCAGCTGTGACATCCCGAATAACAAAAATCCAGTGGGTATGATCAGAGGACGGTGGCTTTTGAGTTTGAATAATTGGGCTGTACCTAAGGTTAAAGCATAGTAATAAACTGCAGTTTTGAAGTATGTGCTGATAATCCATGCTGTAGCCATAAGCGCTTCAATACGTTGCAGAGAATTAGCAATATTAATTTTTTGAGCAAGAATATAAGCGGCATAAAATTGATGTTCAGAAGCGTAAACACCTAGAACGGTAAGGGAAAACAATAAGATGAGGTTAAGGCCCAGAGCTCCGATGATCAAGGCTATGAAAATATCCCGGCTTGTTTTGCTATTTTTCTGAGCATAAGGATATATCATTAGAAACACGCACAATTCGCCAAAAGGATAAAAAACACCATACATCAAAGTATGAAGCATGTCCGGTACTGGTGTGTTCAAGATGGGGTATAAACGTTCCATTTTGACATCGGGGGTCAGCAGGAGCAGCAGACCGATTAAAAAAACTGCAAATAAAGGGAAAAATAGCTGAGCTGCCCGGCCCAAGGTTTCTAGGCCAAGTCGTACCCCATATACCAGCAGGAAAATGGCCATGAAACGAATAACCCCACCGGGTGTTTTCTCGTAAATCTGTGTACACATGAAATCTTCAATTTCTCTTATGTAGGTGGAGGCAGCAATCAGGAAGAACCCTAAATAGAATAAGGCCACAGCAGTTCCGACCCATTTTCCTAAAATTTGTAGGCTAAGCTCGATAATATTCTTGTTGGGTTCAAGGTCTGCTAAGCAGAGTAACAGTTTTATGGTCACTAGACCCAAGGGAATGCTAATCAAAGCAGCAATCCACGCATCTTGTTTCGCTCCTGATATCATTAACGCCGGATACACAAGCGCCATATCCCCAATAAATGTGAATAGCCCGAGTATAATCATTTGATTGGTACTAATTCGATCTTTCTCCAAACTCATATACCCCCTCAAATTTATTGGACTAGTTTTAGTATGGTTGTAGTTACCAGAATTATGCCATTCCGATTTTTTAATCCGAAGGAATAATTATCATAATTAACATCAAACTATACTCATCTATCTATGGAGAAGTGGAGGTTGCATCATGAAAGATACGGAGATTGGTACATTATCAAGCCGGTTGGAAGTTAATATTGCTAATTTGTACCAATTGATGGGTGAAAGCTCTGATGTAGTCATAAAAGAGTTGCAGATAGAAGAAAACACTCATATTTCTTTGGTTTACATAGATGGTCTTGTGGATACTCAGGTGCTGCATAATTCAATTTTGTATTCCTTGCAGGAACACATTCCTTATGAACAGCTGAGGGGGCTTTCTCCTGAACAGAAGTTTGAGATGATTAAGAAACAGATATTAATAGCCGGCGATATAGCCGTCATTGACGATTACAGCCAATTTATTCATCATTTATTGTCCGGTAATATAATGCTGCTGCTTGACGGGTTATCCAGCGCTCTGCGGATCGGCTTACCAGGCTGGGAAGATCGTAATGTAGGGGAGCCTAGCTCACAGTCGGTTGTTCGGGGTCCAATGGAAGGATTCACTGAGAATTTACGGACGAATACGGCACTGGTTCGGCGAAAAATCAAAGATAGCCATTTATGGCTGGAAACCGTTCAGATCGGAAGGGTGACTCAAACCAGCGTATCCATTATGTATCTAAGTAACATCGCGAATAAGGAACTGGTACAAGAGGTAAAGCGCCGTCTGAATAAAATAGATACGGACAGTATTCTCGAGAGTGGATATATTGAAGAGTTTATTCAAGAGACGGCAGTTACACCTTTTCCTACCGTATACAACAGTGATCGTCCAGATACGATTGCAGCGGGTATTTTGGAAGGAAAAGTGGCCATTCTTGTTGATGGAACTCCTTTTGTACTGTTGGTGCCCACATTTTTTGTGGCATTTTTCCAGTCAGCTGAGGATTATTACCAAAGAGCTGATATTGGAACATTGCTGAGATTAGTTCGTTTTATTTCATTTTTTATTACTTTGCTTGCCCCTTCATTGTATGTTGCGATTACTACTTATCACCAAGAGATGATACCGACCAATCTTGTAATCAGTTTAGCTGCCCAGCGGGAGAGTGTTCCTTTTCCTGCTTTTATTGAGGCACTGATCATGGAAATGACTTATGAAATTTTGCGGGAGGCCGGGGTGCGGATACCCAAAAATATTGGTCAGGCGATTTCCATTGTCGGAACGCTGGTGATAGGACAAGCCGCGGTAGCAGCGGGTTTTATTTCATCCGCAATGGTCATTATTGTATCGCTAACAGCCATTTCTAGTTTTGTTATTCCGGAGACAGGAATGTCTATTGCTGCGCGGATGATCCGTTTTGTGCTTATAGCTTTGGCCGGATTTATCGGATTATATGGAATTCTCTTCGGTATTTTCATCATCGTATTGCATTTGTCGAGTCTGCGTTCTTTCGGAATGCCTTATATGAGTCCGCTCGGACCGTATAATTCCAAAGATTTAAAAGACTCTATTTTTCGCTTTCCGTGGCCGTTTTTAAAGACAAGGCCTGCTGAGAATAAGACGCAGAACCTGTTTCGTCAAAGCACATCCAGTGATAAGGAACCAACAAAATGAATAAAAAATTAGTTAGAGGCGTTCTTCGATTAATGATAGCCCTCCAATTTACGTTAGTGCTAAGCGGCTGTTGGGAAAGAAATGAGCTGAATGAGATAGCTTTTGTCTTGGGGATAGGGATTGACAAGGCAGAAAAAGGTTATACCGTTTCGATGCAGGTCGTTATTCCATCTGCGATTTCCTCCCAAACGAATGGAGGAGGGGGAGGCAGTGGAGTCCCAGTGGTTGTATATAAATTTACTGTACCTACGTTTTATGATGCGCTGCGTAAGCTGAATCTGGATAGCTCTAGGTCAAGTTATCTCGGTCATATCCGGGTGTTGGTGATTGGGGAGGAGCTTGCCCGCACCGGAGTGGGTGAGATACTGGATGTATTTAAAAGAAGTCGGGAACCCCGGATGGATTTCTACGTTATGGTTGCCAGAGATACAACCGCCAGCAATGTCTTGAATGTCCTTACACCTATGGATAAATTACCAGCGAACAAATTATTTAGTTCCTTGGATAATTCTTATAAAGATTCAGCAAAAACAGTCGCTGTCACGCTGGATGATTTTATTGAGAATTTATTGTCTGAAGGCGAGAATCCTGTGCTAACCGGAGTGAAAATTATAGGCGATCCCAAAGATGGAGAGGACAAAAGCAATGTAGAGCGAACAATGCCTAAGGCAAGATTGGAATACCATACTGTAGCTGTGTTCAAAAAAGACAAGTTGATCGGTTGGCTAACCGAGGGAGAAACGATTGGTTACAATTATATCAACGATAAGGTAACCGCACATTCTGGCCCGATCGCAGGGGAAGACGGAAAGCCCATTGTAATCGAAGCGATCCAGGCTACAACTAAACGCAAAGTGAAAATCATTAATGGGGAGCCGCATATTTACCTTAGTGTTAAGACGCTTTGCAATATTGAAGAAGTGCAAAGTGTAGAAAATTTGGAATCGGAAAGCACTATAAAACGTTTGGAAAAGGAAACAGAGGAGCGGATTATAGAGCGGATGCAAAAAACTGTGGAGCATGTAAATGATCGTTTCAATGTTGATATTATGGGATTCGGACAATCGATCTACCATGCCAGCCCTAAAGCTTGGGCAAAGCTGCAGCAACAAAAGGGGGACGATTACCTTAAATCATTGCCCATCCATTACAAAGCCTCAGCAGTTATTAACCGCGTGGGTCTCACAGATAATTCTTTTCTTGAAAAAATCAAGGAGTGAAGTCAGATGCTAGTACTGTTATTCTCGGTGATTGCTGTAGGTTGTATGGCACTTGATTTGCCTAAATTAATGCGAAAGCGCCGAGTGCGTGATCTTAGCGTATATTTTATTTTTTGGATTTTGGGTCTTGGTGCGACCTTCTGCTCGTTGTTAAAATTGAACATCCCCAGTCCGCTGTTTCTTATTATTTTTATCTATAAGCCAATAAATAATTTATTTGGATTATTGTTTCATTAACAAAGAAGCTGCAAATATCGCAGCTTTTTTTGTTGCATCATCTAGAAGTTTTTTCCTTAAATTTAAGAATATTTCATGGGATGAAAAATGAGAGGTTGACCATATTTGTCAGTGGGGCATATGATTTGGAATGAACAATTTTTAAGTAAGCTTACGGCTTTACTTGTCTAGAAGCTTGCTCCTTGTTGGATGTATTGTATACTAACAAATGGAAAGAAAACGGTTACAAGGGGGAAGAAATGAAACCAATATTCAAAATTATGATTGTTGATGACGAGATGCTAGTAAGACAAGGAATCAAACATCTTTTGGATTGGGAGAATGAAGGGTATCGAATTGTTGGTGAGGCTGCTAACGGTCTTGAAGCACTAAATATGATGGATGAGGTCAGCCCACATATCATCATTACAGATATTGTTATGCCAATAATGGGCGGAGAGAAACTGGTTAAGATTGTTAAGGAGAAATACCCTCATATTGAAGTAATCGTCTTAAGTAGTTTCAGTGAATACGATTATGTCCGATCCACATTTCAAAGTGGGGTAGCGGACTACATTCTGAAGCCAAAGCTGGAAGCTGACTATTTGTTATCCATCCTAAATAAAACCACTGCTAAATTGGTAGGGATGGAGATGTCCGATCAAGGAACGGAACCTGGCGAAAAGCAAATTTTGCTAGTTATCGAGAAGCTTATGACCGGATATGAGTCTGGGCTTGAACCTGCTTTGCTTCATGCGAAGTTTCCACACCCACTATTCGCTTTCTTCGGAGCGGATATGAGACATATTAAAGATTCTGGGGACAGGTTAACTTTCACACAGAAAATAGAAAAGGGGCTTAGTACGCTCCCTTTGGGTGATACAGTGTTTATTCGGCTGAAGTTTGTCAATGATTCGGTTATTTATTTGCTTAATGCAAACCCGGAACAGTGGGATGAGCTTGTTATAGAGCTCCGATATCTGGTCTCGGAAATGGATCATTGGGCGAGAGAAACACATTTCGTTATCAGCCAAAGCTTTACGGATTTTAATAAGCTGGGAGAGATTTATCGAGACAATTATTTAAAGCTTACACGATACAGTTTCTACTTGCCGGATCGAAGCTTAATTGAAAACGATCATTTGCCCAGCCTTCCGAGAGCCTATCAGGAATATGATATGGGCGAATTAATGGAACAACTGAAACGTAAGCAATACCAGAAGGCATTTACTGGATTTCTGGAATATGTTCATCTCCGTTCGATGGATTATAGGACCGATATTTTCGAATTCAAATCGTTATTGGGGAATTTCATATTTAACGTAGCGACCACACTTGGAAAAATGAAGTACGAGACTGGAGGCTTGGAGGCATCCAAATACGACTTCTTTCGAAAAATAGATGAAGCGATGTATGCCGGAGACGCAATTGCTGTTGCTGAAGCCTTTATTCGCGAAGCTGAACGTGCGATTGGTGAGACGAACCTAACGATCAATCCCAATATGACCCGATTGCTTGAATACATTCAGACTCATTACGCTGATCCCATCACGTTGACTGGGGTTGCACGGCAGTTTCATTTCAACGCTTCTTATTTATCGAGCCATTTCACTGCTCAGAATGGTGAAGGATTTAATGAATATTTGAACAAGGTCCGGTTGGAGAAAGCTATGGAATTACTCGTGACGACGGAAAAAACAATTTCTGATATCAGCGCTAGTGTGGGGTATTCGGATCAGAGTTATTTTACTAAAGTGTTTAAGAAACAGGCTGGTATTTCTCCGAGCCAGTACCGAAGACGGGACGTAGAGCGACCATGATTGGAACTATCATTAACAAGATTAGAAAGCAGGGCCTATTTCTCAAGCTTTTTCTAGTGACCCTCATAAGCATTGTTGCTGTATCCCTGCTGACTTTGTCTATTACCATCCGTATGTCAGAAAATTTATTCTTAAAGACCTTCAGCATAACGAATGGCAAACTACTAAATCAGATGAAGACAAACTTGGAGTCCTACAACAACGTTGTAGCTACGGGTGCTACAATGACAGCTCAGAAAGGTGCCATCCGCAGCTATTTGTCTGGGGGAGAGACGGATTCATTGACACTCGCTATCAAAACCTACCAGATGACAGAAAGCATGCGGGCAGTCCGCTCCAACCTCAGTGCTTTTGATGTGGGGATTATGATTGTAGGTGCGAATGGCAGAAGTTACTCAACTGACCCTTGGTATTGGTCTGCTACTGCTGAAGAATTGAAGAACCACCCGATTACGAAAGAGACAGTGGCTCATCCGCAGCAAATTCTGTACCAGCTTTATCAAAAAGAGGATGGTCAAACCCATAAGAAAGAGATCATGTTAGTGGCTTCTAAAGCTCTATTTGATCATTCGACCGGCAGTATCTATGGCACTATGTACATTGCAATTCGTGATAGCGATTTCAAGGCCTTCTATGCCAATTTTACGAGTGAAGGTAATGATGTTGTGTTGCTGAATGCAAAAGGGCAAATTGTATCCAGCAACAGGACAGAGCTGATTGGACTGAACGATCAACAGCTGCTTCAAGAAGTAGTTGATGAACAGAGCACAGGAGACAATGGAGAATCTGTCTATGTGATGGGGAATGAACGGGTAGTATTCTCGGAATACTTGCCTGAATTTGATGTTTATTTGGTGAATCTGATCGATAAAAAAGCTGTGACCGGGCAGATGGTTAATGCCAAAGCAGTGTCGTTGACGATCATGGCTATCGTAGCCATTTCGCTTATTATTGTATTTTTAATTACAAGGAAAATGACGAAGTCCCTGCGTGTACTCGTTGAACAGATGTCGAGTATTCCTAAGGGGGGATTCGATAACCACGTGGATGTCGCTACTAGTAGTTATGAAGTTAAGGAGCTAGGCAATGCCTTTAATTTTATGCTTGATTCCCTACATGATTATGTTGATCGGTTGATGGAGACCCAGAAGCAGCAGCGTAATGCGGAGCTGGCCGCCCTTCAAATGCAGATCAATCCCCATTTTTTATACAATACACTGGCTTCTATCAAATTTCTGGTGCAACAGGGCAACAAAGAAAAAGCAGCTGGCACGATAAATTCGCTAATCTCACTCCTGCAAAATACTGTCAGTGATGTTCAATCCACTATACCTGTTAGTCAGGAATTAGAATCGCTGAAGCATTATGTATATATCAATCATGTAAGGTACGGCGAGAAGATCCGCGTGAATTATTTTGTGGAGCCTGAAAGCTTGGATTATCATATGCCAAAGCTAATTCTGCAGCCTTTTATCGAAAATGCGTTCTTTCATGCATTCAATCTTAAAGATGAGGGAAGAATTCTAATCATGATCGCTGTTCAGGAAGATCAGCTTGTATGTGAAGTTGTAGATAATGGTGACGGGATGGACCTTGATCCTAATTTTCTGAAAGAAGAACAGTTGCCAGCCTCGAAGCACAAACGCCAATTGTTCTCCGGGATCGGTATACGGAATGTGGATGACAGAATCAAATTGCTGTACGGAGAGAGTTACGGTATTAACATTACAAGCAAACGAAATGAAGGTACGAAGATCATAATTACGCTTCCATTGTTAAAAGGCTAAAAAATTTACAAAAATCTAAAATTAGTACCAGTGTCGATCTCAGAGGGAAAATAGAATCCAATAATAACACCAAAGCTAACAAAGATACTGCCAAAGAAAGCGAATACAAAATGATAATATGGAATTGTAGCAGAGAAAACGCTTCCATCTTTATTATTTTACAGATTAACAAGGGGGTTACGAAGTGAAAAAATTATTATCCGTGATGCTGGCTAGTGTGGTTCTACTTTCGGCATGTTCCTCAGGTGGAACGAAAAACGAAACGGGCAACTCCGGAAGCGAAGGTAGCAGTAAGCCACAAGAAATCACAGTTTGGGCTTGGGACCCAGCGTTTAACATTGCAGCCATGAATGTTGCCAAAGAAGCTTATGCGAAAGTCAATCCAGACATAACGGTAAACGTCGTAGAGAACGCGCAGGCTGATATCGTGCAAAAGCTGAACACAGGGCTGAACTCTGGATCTACGAAGGGTCTTCCTAACATTGTATTGATCGAGGATTACCGTGCGCAAAGCTTTTTACAAGCGTATCCGGATTCCTTTTATGAATTGACTGATGTTGTAAAAGCCGCTGATTTTGCGGATTATAAGATTGGCCCGACCAGTGTTGACGGCAAGCAATACGGTGTTCCGTTTGATTCTGGTGTGACTGGAATGTATGTACGGACAGACTATCTTGAGCAAGCAGGCTACAGCCTGGATGCACTACAGGATATCGACTGGAAGCAATATATCGAGATCGGTAAAGCTGTAAAAGAAAAAACCGGCAAAAGCATGATCACACTGGATCCCAATGATCTTGGACTTATCCGGGTCATGATTCAATCGGCGGGTGCATGGTATACAGGTGAAGACGGTCAGACTCCGACCATTGCAGACAACGCTGCTTTGAAAGAGGCACTTGTATTGTACAAAGAAATGATGGATTCCGGCATCGTGAAAGTTAACTCAGACTGGAGCCAATTTGTAGGCGCATTTAATAGTGGTGAAGTGGCAACCGTGCCGACGGGTAACTGGATTACCCCTTCAATTAAAGCCGAAGCTTCCCAATCCGGTAAGTGGGCAGTAGCTCCACTTCCTAAGCTGGCAGCAACAGCAGGCTCCGTCCATGCATCTAACCTTGGGGGCAGCTCCTGGTATGTAATGAATGTAGATGGTAAAGAAGCCGCTGCGGAGTTCCTTGCAAAAACATTTGCTTCTGATGCTGATTTGTATCAGACGTTGAATACAAAAGTTGGTGTTATCGGCACTTTAAAAGCTGCGGCAAGCGGAGAAGCTTATTCAGCAGCGGATGAATTTTTCAAAGGTCAAAAGGTTGTATCAGATTTTGCGGCATGGACCGAGCAAATCCCTAACGTCAACTACGGCATGAACACTTACGCAATAGAGGACATTATGGTTGTAGCAGTGCAATCTTATCTTGGTGGAAAAGATGTAGATACTGTTCTGAAAGATGCCCAGAAGCAAGCAGATACCCAAGTTCGCTAATCACACTTAGGCTGTACAATCTAAGCCCTTGCTTCTACTTCTCCTGTAAATTGGATTTCTACAGAAGGATGGGTAGCAGGGGCTTTCATCTCTAATAAATCAGACAGAAGGGTGTGAAGTGGAGTGGAAAATGTAAAGCCAGGGCTAAGCTCTCAAAGACATAAAAGCTCTAAGGGTCAACGGCAGATCCATCTGACAGGTTGGTTATTCGTTATTGTGCCGGTAATTATGATCAGTATTTTCTATTTCTATCCAATGATTCAAGCCTTAATTCTATCCTTCAAGACAGGTAGAGGCAACAATCTTCATTTTACCGGCCTTGATAACTATATTCGGCTGTTTAGCGACACCACTTTCCTTACAGCCGTCAAAAACACTTTTATTTACTTGATTATTCAGGTCCCAGTTATGCTGGTGCTAGCGCTCTTTATCGCTGTGCTGCTAAATGACGAAAGACTGAAATTTAAAGGGTTTTTCAGAACGGCCATATTTCTGCCAACGGTAACTTCACTTGTAGCGTACTCCGTTGTTTTCAAGTACATGTTTGGAGCCGAAGGTATCGTCAATAAATTTCTGGTGAATCTGCATCTAATCAGCGAACCGATTCAATGGATTACTGACCCCTTCTGGGCCAAAGTCACTATCATTATCGCTATTACTTGGCGCTTTACTGGCTATAATATGATTTTCTATTTGTCCTCACTGCAAAATGTCGACAAATCAATATATGAGGCTGCTCATATAGATGGTGCGAGTGCATTTACACAATTTTTCAAAATTACAATTCCCCTATTGAAGCCGATTATCTTGTTCACGACGATCACATCGACCATTGGTACCCTTCAGTTGTTTGACGAGGTGGTTAACATCACGAAAGGTGGACCCGGCAATGCAACCATGTCGATTTCCCAATATATTTATAACCTTTCCTTTGAATACACACCTAACTTTGGATATGCTGCAACTGTCTCCTATTCGATTGTTGTAATGGTGCTCATTCTGACGCTTATTCAGAACAAAGTAGGAGGGGATAAGAGATAATGAAAACCAAACGCATGTTTACTTACGTTTTTCTAATCATCGCTGCGCTGATCTCTATCTTTCCATTTATCTGGATGGTTATAAGCGCCACGAACCAGTCGGTTGATGTAACCAAAGGAACATTGTTGCCGGGTGCACATTTAGTGAAAAATATAAACAATCTTTTTAGTTCAGTGGATATGTGGCAGGCTCTCTGGAACTCTGCAAAAATCTCTGTGGTGACTACTGTGCTTTCACTGCTAGTCGCATCGGCGGCTGGATATGGTTTTGAAATGTACCGCAGCCGGAGTAAAGATATCGTATTCAATATTTTACTTGCTTCAATGATGATTCCATTTGCGGCGATCATGGTACCTCTATTTCAAATGTTCGCAAAAGTATCTAGTGTAGTGCCTTTTCTGGGCATCGATACAGCATCGGCGGTCATTCTTCCGACATTTACAACAGCATTTCTAATTTTCTTCTTTCGTCAAAGTACAAAAATGTTTCCTAAGGATATGATGGAGGCTGGGCGCATCGATGGTCTTTCGGAATTTGGTTTGTTCTTCCGCATTTATATGCCAACGATGAAATCAACTTACGCCGCCGCTGCGATTATCACATTTTTAAACAGCTGGAACAATTATCTGTGGCCTTTGATCGTATTGCAATCACCAGAAAATATGACTGTGCCCCTTCTTATCTCGAATCTAGGTTCAGGTTATGCCCCTGACTATGGTCTGATCATGTCTGCGATTGTCATTACGACCTTGCCGACAGCACTAGTGTTCTTCATGATGCAAAAGCAATTTGTAGCTGGGATGACGGGTTCGGTTAAATAAGTTAGCGATCATGTTATGAATAGAGGAGGATATATAGATGATGCAGCAGGTTGAACGAAACCTCACTCCAAGTCTGGAATGGTTATCAGACCCTTCCATTTATGCAATAGGCAGAGTGCACGCGCATTCTGACCATCGATATTACCAAACGAAAAATGAAGCCGAAGCGCTTGGAGAAATGCCCTGGCGCCACAGCCTGAACGGCAGCTGGAAATTTAGCTATGCCCAAAATGCCATGGAACGACAGGTTCATTTTTATAAGGAGAACGTGTCTTGCAGAGGCTGGAAGGATATTAAAGTTCCCGGTCATATCCAACTTCAGGGTTATGGGCAGCCACAGTACGTGAATACGATGTATCCATGGGACGGTCATGAGCATCTTAGACCTCCAATGATCTCTGAGGACCACAATCCTGTAGGCAGCTATGTCAAATATTTTGAAGTTCCTGCGGGCTGGGAGCAACGTCCGGTGTATATATCTTTTCAAGGAGTTGAATCGGCTTTTTATATATGGCTAAACGGGGAATTTGTTGGCTATAGCGAAGATAGCTTTACACCGAGTGAATTTGATTTAACATCGTACTTGACGGAAGGTGAAAATAAGCTGGCGGTCGAAGTCTATCAGCGCAGCACGGGGAGTTGGTTGGAGGATCAGGACTTCTGGCGCTTTTCGGGAATCTTTCGTGAGGTGTATCTATACACCGTGCCGGATGTTCATGTGCGGGATCTCCACGTTCAAACCGATTTGGATGAAAAGTTTGAGCAAGGAACGCTGACGGCTGTCATGCAATTGATAGGTAAGTCTGCCTCAAAAGTGCTCCTTGAGCTAAAGGATAGAGCAGGTAATCTTGTGGCTAGTGGGGAAAGTGAAGTTTCAGGAGATTCCCTTTCGCTTACGCTTGCGGCAACAAAGGTGCAGCTGTGGAGCGCAGAAGCTCCTAATCTGTATACCCTTTACGTCTCTGTTTACAACGCATCCGGGGATCTTGTAGAAGTTGTGCCGCAAAAAATTGGTTTTCGGAAATTCGAAATGATAGATAAGATTATGCACTTAAACGGCAAACGTATTGTATTTAAAGGTGTCAACCGACATGAGTTTAATCCGCGCTTTGGACGCAGCATTACAAAAGAAGATATGCTGTGGGACATAAAAACCTTAAAGCAGGCGAACATCAACGCTGTGCGGACCTCGCACTATCCGAATATGACACTCTGGTATGAGTTGTGTGATGAATACGGAGTCTATGTCATTGACGAGATGAATTTAGAGTCGCATGGATCATGGCAGAAAATGGGGGCAGTTGAGCCGTCTTGGAACATCCCCGGCAATAAGCCTGAATGGCAGGATATCGTGATGGATCGTGCGATTTCCATGGTAGAGAGAGACAAAAACCATCCCTCCATTCTAATTTGGTCCTGTGGGAACGAATCTTTTGCAGGAGAAGTAATTCTGAACGTAGCCAATTATTTTCGAGAGAAGGATCCTACTCGTTTGGTTCATTATGAAGGGGTGTTCCATAACCGTGAATATGATGATTCGAGCGATATGGAAAGCCGCATGTATGCGAAAGCAGCAGATATCGAAAGGTATTTAACAGAAGATCCGTTAAAGCCATATATTAGCTGTGAATACATGCATGCGATGGGTAATTCCGTCGGGGGACTGCATAAATACACAGAGCTGGAGCAGAAGTATCCAATGTATCAGGGTGGATTTATCTGGGATTATATGGATCAGGTGATTATAAAAAATGATCGATACGGTAAGCCCTTCATGGCTTATGGAGGAGACTTTGATGACCGTTCAACCGATTACAACTTCTCCGGTAACGGAATTGTGTATGCGGATCGGAGATGGTCGCCAAAAATGCAGGAAGTGAAATTTCTGTATCAGAACGTCAAGCTGGTCCCGGACAGTCAGGGGTTTACAATCAGAAATGAAAACTTATTTGTGGGCTTGGATGCTTATGAATTACAATACGCTCTGAACTATGAGGGTAGGGTCATCCAGCGTGGAACTGTATTCGCTCAGGTTAATCCGGGCGAGGAAAAATATGTAGAAGTTGATCTGCCCGATATCAAGAATCAGTCTGGCGAGTATAGCTTGGATGTTTCACTTGTCCTGAAGGAAGATTCATTATGGGCGAATAGCGGTTATGAAATCGCTTTTGGCCAGCATGTTTTTCAAGTGGCCAATACGTCAGCCGAGGAGTCTTTAACAGATGCTAAAATAACATCTGTCGTGAATGATTTTCGCGTGGTTGAAGGAGATGTGAATATTGGTGTACATGGTCGTGACTTCTCCGTAATGTTCTCAAAGCAGGCGGGTACATTAATTTCTGTTAAATATTCAGGACAGGAAATGATCTCTTCACCGCCGGCACCACTCTTCTGGAGAGCAATGACAGACAATGATAAGGGGGCAGGAATGCATTTCGACTCTTCCCCTTGGTATGCAGCAAGCTTGACCCGTAGAACGTTAAGCTTCGAGCTCGTGGAGGAGAAAGATCGTGCGACCGTGACTTACGTGTATAAGCTTAGTGTATCAGAGGAGGTACGTGTACGTGTAACTTACACAGTGTTCTCCAATGGAAGCATACAGGTGAAATCAAGCTACCATGGAGCAGCGGGTTTACCAAAGCTTCCACTCTTCGCTTTAAGCTTTAAGGTGCCAGCGGATTATCACCAGCTGAATTGGTATGCAAATGGGCCGGAAGAAAATTATATCGACCGTGCGTGTGGAGCAAGATTGTGTCGCTTCCAGAATCATGCGGTGGATAATGTGTCGTCCTATTTGGTGCCGCAGGAATCGGGCAACCGCACAGGTGTGCGCGAAGTATCCATTAAGAACGATTATGGTCAAGGCATTATAATATCGGCACCAGCTACAGCCCCTGTTGAAGCCAATATCTCGCCTTACTCGGCAATGGAGCTGGAGAATGCGACACATCATTATGAGCTGCCGAACGTTCACTATACCGTTGTTACCATTGCTGGACGTCAAATGGGCGTAGGCGGGGATGACAGCTGGGGAGCTCCAGTTCTTGATGAATATCAAATCAATCCATCCTTAGATATGGATTTTGAATTTACAATTCGCAGAGCATGATGATAAAAATTCAACAGGCTCGGTTCAATGTTAAATTTGAACCGAGCTTTTTTTATGCTCGTTATAATTCCTTATAATTTGAGCTCAGTAAAACCTTATAAAGTCCTTAGATTTGCTATATATGATCAACGTATAGCAAATGAGAGGATGATATAGGATGGGAGAGTATATTTTACAAACTAATAATTTATCCAAGAGTTTCAGGGGGCAGCGTGCGGTTAATGATATCAGCATAACCGTAAAAACTAATTCGATTTATGGACTGTTAGGCCCAAACGGCGCAGGTAAATCGACGACTCTAAAAATGATAACAGGGATTCTTCGAGCGACGTCAGGACAAATTTTATTTGACGGTCATCCATGGACACGTAAGGATTTACTACACATTGGAGCGCTGATTGAGTCCCCGCCACTTTACGGGAATTTGACTGCTGCCCAAAATTTGAAGGTACATACGACAATATTAAACTTACCGGATTCTCGGATTCGGGAAGTTCTTGAAATTGTTGATTTAACAACAACAGGCAAAAAAAGAGCGGGACAATTCTCTATGGGCATGAAGCAACGTCTCGGGATTGCGATCGCCTTGTTAAATCAACCTAGACTCTTGATTCTGGATGAACCGACAAATGGGCTTGATCCGATTGGGATTCAGGAATTACGTGAGCTTATACGCTCATTTCCTGCACAAGGGATTACCGTCATCTTATCGAGTCATATTCTTCATGAGGTGGAGCAAATTGCCGATCATATTGGGATCATTAGTAATGGTGTTCTAGGGTATCAGAATGCAATATATCCTGGTGATGATTTGGAGAAATTGTTCATGGAAGTCGTGACTCGGAACAGACAGGAGGTAACAAGATGATCCACTATCTGTTATCCGAAAATCTTAAATTCAAACGAACATTTTCGCGAAAATTGATTGTTGCGGTGCCACTGTTTTTTCTTTTATTTTCATTTTTCACACAACAGAACCTGCAAACGGAAGAACACTATTTTATGGAAATGGTATTTAATTGGTGGCCGCTGTTATTCATGACCATAGGATCTGCTTTGTTGTCTACACTATCGAATAACAAGGATCGTAAGGCTGGAGGGTACCGTAGCTTAAGCAGTCACGGAATTAGTATCGCTAAACTTTGGCTCAGTAAAATAATTGTGGTGTCATATTATTTGTTGCTGTCTTCGCTGCTTCTTATTGCAGTAATGTACCTATCTGGTCTTTTGTTTCCTTTGGGTGCAGCACCCTTATCTGAAATTACAACAGCCGCTATTGTTGTTTGGTTGACCTCTTTGGGGATGATTCCAATCTATCTATTCTTAGCCGAACAATTTGGGGCGGTAGTATCTATTCTTGCAGGTCTGTTTGGGATGATTGTGAGTGTACTAGCAGCGGATCAACCTTCATGGATTTATGTTCCGTGGAGTTGGGCTTTAAGGTTAATGTGTCCCATTGTTGGTGTGCGTCCCAATGGTGTGGCTCTTTCAGCACAGGATGCTCTAAGAGACTCTTCGGTTATTTTACCTGGAATTGTGGTGTCGCTGGTATTCTTTTTGGTGACCCTCACCTTAACTAGCTGCTGGTTTAGTAGAAGAGAGGTGCGATAGAGATGGTGATACTCCGACTATTACAAGCTGAATGGTTGATGACTAAGCACACTGCAATTCGTTGGTTGATATTCCTTGTTCCTGTTCTATATCCGATGATGGTACTTTGGTATTTTTCACAGCGTGCGGATCAGCTTCACATCTATGATGGTTATTTTTCATTAATAGCCTTTGGGTTGCCTGTTGGGATAGGATTATTCTCTGCTTTAATGAGTGGTTTAGAGGAGGGGGCAGG
Source organism: Paenibacillus sp. FSL H7-0323 (assembly GCF_038002725.1). NCBI lineage: Bacteria > Bacillati > Bacillota > Bacilli > Caryophanales > Paenibacillaceae > Paenibacillus > Paenibacillus sp. FSL H7-0323. The sequence goes on from NZ_JBBODB010000001.1 coordinate 6,456,117, forward strand.
GGGATTCTATAATCTATTAAGTGCTCTTTCACGTCCGAAGTGTTATATAAGAAAACTAGGGTTCATAATCTTGGCGATGATATGGATCGTATTCGGTTCAACATCAATTCTAATACTGGGCATGAAAAAAATTTTGCATATAGAGCGGATACAATATCTAATATTCTGGCAAGGAGCTTGTTGGGTAGTAGGCACTGCTCTAATCTTAATGATCTTTCATCTCGTCTTAAGTTATGCTGGAGGCATGGGACTTTCTCTAACGGTGGGTAGTGCAGGTACGCTAATTGCAGCTATCGTAGGTGGAACAATTGTAGGCGATAAAGTGTGGTTATACATACCGTGGGCCTGGTCGATGCGGATGATTCAACTTCCCTTATTTTATGCTCAACCCAACAGGCTCATTGAAACGGAAGTATTGAAGCTGCAACTTCTTCATTCCGTACCTGCTATACTTATTAGTACAATGGTAATGGCAGTGTTAGGCTTGATATGGTTTCATTACTTTCAGGGTAGGAAATCATATGAATAAATAGGAGTGAGGTCACTGGCTAATATTTTAATAATAGATGATGAACCTGATATTTTGGCGCTAGTAAATAATATTCTTAGCAAAGATCACCATAGGGTTACGATAAAAACAAGTGCACGACATATGCCTTTGAATGAGTACTCGACATTTGATTTAATCCTGTTGGACGTGATGATGCCAGATATCGATGGTTTTGAGCTCTGTACTCAAATCAGGGATATCGTAGACTGTCCGATTCTGTTTCTTACAGCTAAATCAATGGAAACGGATATTATGTTTGGACTTAGTGTAGGTGCAGACGACTATATCGTGAAGCCTTTTCGTGCAGGCGAGTTGAAGGCTCGGGTGAACGCTCATTTGCGGCGTGAAAATCGAGAGAAAAATCATATGTTAAGCGCATCTGGAGTGAAATTCAATCTCTCGGCAAAGGAGATTTTTGTTGATAAAGAGAAAATAAATCTCACTAAAAGTGAATATCAGATATGTGAATTTCTTGCTAGAAATAAAGGTCAGGTTTTTTCCAAAGAACAAATTTATGAATCGGTTTATGGCTATGACAGAGAAAGCGATAGCTCAACTATTACAGAACATGTGAAAAATATCCGCAGTAAGCTGAGTGCGAGGGAGGTTTCACCGATTGAAACCGTTTGGGGGATAGGTTACAAATGGGTGTGAAACGAATACGGCTCCGTACAGTCTTCATTCAATATTTATTATCATTAGGTGCGTGTACTCTATTATTGGCATTTCTGTGTTTAGGGGTATTTACTCTCTTAATGCAGTATGGAATGATTGTTCCAGCAAACCATACCGAGCAATCCATTGCAAAGTCTTGGGATGTTTTGCAGCGTGCGCCACAAATTACGGAAGAAATGATCCCTTGGGGAGCGGAATATGCGGTATTGGATCAGCAAAAGAACTATATTTCAGGAAATATTCCTAAAGAACGTGCTCTAGATATATTGCAGAAGAATCAAAGCAGTTGCAATCTCATGGGTACAAACTGCAGCGATGTGATTGAGCGGGAGCATGAGGTTATCGTACTGCAATATGCAATTGTACCGCAGTTCACCTCAAATTTTCTGCATAACACGCTGCCTAATCCGCAATTAACGCTATTGCTGTTTTTTGTAGTTCTGATGTTACTGGAAGTTATTCTGATTTCTGGATTTTTCGCTCGAAGACTGAGTCAAAAAATGGCTTCCTTGCAGGAAGCTGCACATCACATTGAAGCTAAAAATTTGGATTTTACTGTCGTGTATTCTGGGGTCAGTGAAATTGATGAGGTGCTATCATCCCTGGAACAGCTGAGAGAGGAATTGAAAAAGTCACTAGAACAGCAATGGAATCTGGAACAAATGAAAAAAGAGCAGATTTCTGCGCTTGCCCACGACATTAAGACTCCTCTTACGATTATTCAAGGAAATGCAGATTTGCTGATAGACTCAGATTTAGCAGAGAATCAGCAAGAATATATAGGGTATATTTCCAAAAATGCAGATCAAATCGAACAATACATGGCAACACTCATTGAGATTTCTAATACAAGAAAACAAATTTCTCCCCGCTCTAAATGGGTTGCAACGGATGCCTTTATCCAGCAAATTCGTATGCAGTTAGATGCGTTGGTTGTCCCTAAGCGTCTTCAGATAGAATTTCACCAGGACAATAATCTGCCCCCTGAGGTGTTGATTGACGATGAGCTACTTCATCGGGCTGTGATGAATGTACTCGCTAATGCGGTAGAGTATTCCCCGTATGAGAGTGTGATTTATTTGCAGGTTGAGGCAAAACAAGATCGGTGGAGTATAACGGTAGCAGACAGTGGATCAGGATTTACGAGTGAAGGACTCCAATCAGCACTTAAGCAGTTTTATCGAGGGAACAGTAGCCGTACCTCCAAAAGTCACTATGGATTGGGACTTTATATTGCCGACACCATTGTCAGGCAGCATCAGGGCAGTCTGCATATTAGCAATTCTACCCTCACGGGTGGAGGTCAAGTTCGAATCGACGTCCCAGTTCGTGGAGTTAGGTAGAGGTTTATTACACCTCTTAGAATAACATTGGATAAAACTTCTGGTTTATCTGATGAAATTCTAAGGGGTGTATTTTTTATGACGATCAAAACCAAATTCTCAATTGTTGGAAAAGTAGATTAAAATATTGATTGCTATATACAATTAAATACAATAAAGTTGTCATATAGAGGATAATTTTGTCGATTTTTCTGCAAAAATGTTCCAATCCACATTGTATCAGGTGACATTAGGGTCTATGAGGTTCAAATCCTCTTCCTGAAAAAGACATAAGAAAGTGGTGCGCATAATGAGTAGCAACAGATTTGAAAACAAAGTAGTTATTATTACGGGTGCTGGTACCGGAATCGGAAAAGCTACAGCATTGAGAGTAGCAAGAGAGGGTGGTACTGTAGTAGTTGCCAATCGATCAGATGCTGGCGCTAACACAGTCGAAGAAATCAAAGCTTTAGGTGGAGAAGCGCTGTTTGTGCGGTCAGACGTTTCAGTTGAAGCAGACTGCAAAAATATCGTAGATCAAACCTTAGCAGCTTATGGAAAGATTGATTGCCTTTATAATAACTCAGCAATTACAGGAGATAATGCGGATGTTACAGAATATGATCCGATATTGTTTCAAAAGGTGATTCAGACAAATCTTAATGGCCAATTCTACATGTTGCATTATGCATTACCACATATGAAATCCGGTGCTTCCGTTCTAAACTGTTCCTCCTTGCATGGTATTTTTATTGGGATGGCAAATGATGCAGCTTATTCAGCAAGTAAACACGCCATTGTGGGCATGACTAAATCGGTTGCTAAAGAAGTGGGTCACCGTAATATCAGAGTAAATGCTATTTGCCCTGGTCCTATTCCTACACCAACCATGAACAGATACGAAAAGCTGTTGTCTGATGATGTAGAGATGCTTCAATCTCTTATCGCTTCTGGAACGGCTTTGGGCAGATATGGTACGCCTGAGGAAGTAGCTGCTTTTGCATGTTTCCTTCTAAGTGATGAGGCTTCATTTATTACAGGTACAGCACATGTGATTGACGGGGGCTACTCCGCAACTAAGTAATTAGACGGATTAATTTACTTATATAAGCATCTAGTATTGAAGGCTTTGCGGCGTATTCCTGTTCAAATATCCTGTAGGATGAATGGACTGGAGTTGGAAGGCGCACGCAGAGCCTTTTTTAGTTGTTTCTAAACGATAACGGAATTACACAAGTGTGAATGAAATTAAGGCAAATATAACCATGGATATGTTGGAATTTGTAGAAATTTGTATTTTAATATAAATAAAAAAAGAAATTTGTCGATAATAATATAGGTAATAGGTATGAGTTAAAATATATTAGAAAGGATGTTGCAATAAAACGATACAGGAAATAGATGTCATTAACTATTGATTGTAACGATATGGCATCATTTAAACAAGGCAGTTTGTTCCAAACCCAGTTGCCAAAAGTAGAAGTTACTGAAAAGCCTGGGCAGAAATTTTTTGTCTGTTGGAGTTACATACATTACTTTCTATTATTAAAAAATAACTATTAAAACTTGGAGGAATACAATTATGTCATACACAATTAAATACAACAAAAGTGAAAACCACATCGATGTAGTATCTATCGATTTTTCTGCTGAGGATGTTCCAGGATACTTGAAAGATTTTGAGAATATCATGAAGCTTGTTAGTCCTAAATTTACGGGTACAACTGATGTAACTGAATCTGCAAGTGTACTTTCTCCTGAAGTTGCAGCAATGTTGGCTCCAACAGGTGAGATGGCGAAAGCAGCTGGCCAAGCAGGATGGGCTTATGTAACTAAAAACCCAATTTGGAAAATGCAATTGAAACGTATTTTTGGCAGAGATTTTGCTGATGCTTACGATACCTATGAAGAAGCTAGAACAGTACTGAAAAAATTGCAATAATCTAATAAATAGAGTTAGCAAAAAGTGCGGAGAGCTTTCTCCGCACTTTTTGTTTTATCTATATTTAAAATTGAAAATCTTCATCCTTCAGTGGCTCCACATTAAGCGCCCGGACATATCCGTTGCCTTTCTTCGAGAAGAAGTCATGCTGCTTGGTGTGGGTGCTGATCCCGTTCTGAACAATCGGGTTGATCTCTTCCTCGTCGAATAGCGGATCATGGCCCAGATTCATCATCGCTTTATTGGCATTGTATCTTAGGAAAGTCTTAACCTCGTCCACCAATCCGATAGGGGCATAGATCTGCTCGGTATAACGCTCTTCATTCTCATGCAGCAGTCGAAGCAATTCTACCAGCGTATGGTGAAGTTCGCGTTGCTCGTCTTCTGGGAGCCCGTCAAAGATCTCCTGTGCCAGCACACCGACATATACCCCATGGATGCTCTCATCCCGTAGAATAAGGTCGATGATCTCACCGCTGCAAGTCATTTTGCCCTGCCCAGCCAGATATAGGGGATAGAAGAAACCACTGTAGAACAAGTAGCTCTCGAGCAGCACGGAGGCTGCCATGGCGAGGTACAGGTCTTTTGGTGAGTCTATGTTTTTGTAATATTGTGAGATGGTCTCCGCTTTGAACTGGAGGAAGGGGTTCTCTTCTACCCAGCGGAATACACTGTCGATCTCCTCTGTAGAGGATAAAGTGGTGAAAATACTGCTGTACGATTTGGCGTGAATTTGTTCCATCATACCCATGAAGCCCAGTACGGCTTTGCGTTGAAGGCCTTCGACATGTTCCATAATCTGTGGCATTCCGACTCCGCCTTGAATCGTATCCAGCAGTGTCAGGCCGCCCAGCACCTTCATATAGGAGTCCTTTTCTTGCTCACTGAGCGTGAGCCAGGACATTTTATCATCGGATAATGGAATTTCATCGTCCGTCCAGAATTGCATAATGTTCTGATTCCAGAACATCAATGAGAAATCGTCGTCGGGACGGTTCCAGTTAACGGCTTGGATAGCGGTCATAATATTGCAATCTCCTTTTCTGCGGCTATAGCCTTCCTTTTAGATCGAGCAGGTGAGGCATTCCTCGACGGACAGCTTTTTGGTCCGGGTGTAATACAGCGACTTCAAGCCTTTATGCGCCGCATACAGGTAGGAGCGGGCCAGTTCTCTGGTGGAAACATCACTGTTAACATGCAGAACGGTCGAGATACCCTGGTCGATATGGGGCTGAATTTCCGCGATCAGATCGATTACCTTGAACTGGTCCATCTGGTAAGCCGATTTATAGAAAAACACATTGTCCGGCCGCAGGTACGGCATCGGATAATAAGTAGTTGAATTAGCATAAGTCCGAGTCTCAATCTGCTCAACAATCGGCATAACGCTTGAAGTGGCGTTTTGGATATAGGAAATGCTGGCCGTTGGCGCAATCGCCAAACGGTAAGCATGGTATAGGCCATTTGTTTTTACCGCATCCCGCAATTGTTCCCAGTCTGCTGGGGATGGGATATAAATATCTCCGAATAATTCTTGTACCCTTGGGGTAACCGGGCGGTAATCGGTAGTCAGGTAACGCTCGAAATAAGCTCCCGTAGCATAATCAGAAGCCTCAAATCCATGGAAAGATCGGCCCGTGGCGGCAGCGATTTCCATGCTTTTCTCCAGCGAGTGGAAATTCATAGTCATAAAGAAGGTCCGGGCAAAATCGCGGGCCTGCTCGCTTTCATAAGCAATGTTGTTCTTAGCCAGATAGCCGTGCAGATTCATGACGCCAAGACCGACAGAGTGCATTTCCTTGTTTGCTTTGGCTACGCCTGGGGCATTGGAAATACTGGTCATATCGCTAACAGCGGTCAGGGCGATCATGCCCTCATGTACGGATTCACGGATTTTGCCATGTTCCATCACGTTAACAATGTTCAAGGAAGCCAGATTGCAGCTTACATCGCGGCGGATTGTACTCTCCTGTCCGTAGTCGGCAATCTCTGAGGTCTCCTGCAGCTGAAAGATTTCAGTACAAAGGTTGGACATTTTGATCTGTCCGACGTTTTTCAGGGCATGGGCCGCATTGGCATTGCTCTTGTTCATGATATATGGATAGCCAGATTCCAGCTGGATCATGGCGATTTTGGTCAGCATATCCCGTGCGCTCATAGCTTTCTTCTTTTTGACACGTGGATCGGCCAGCAGCTTATCATACATGTCATCCAGATCCATATCGTCGAGATGCGTGCCGTAGGCTTTGAACACACTGTAAGGAGCAAATACATGCAGCGCTTCATTGTCCTTCGCCAGCTTATAGAAGCGGTTTGGAATAATCAGGCCGATGGACAGGGTTTTGAGTCTTGTTTTTTCGTCGGCGTTGATCTTCTTGCTGTCAAGGAATTCCAGAACGTCCCAGCCAAAAATGTTGTAATAGGCTGCTCCTGATCCTTTACGTTGACCCATCTGATCTGCATAGGAGAAGCCGTCTTCCATCAGCTTGAGTACAGGTATAATTCCCTTTGCAGCATCCTCAACACCCTTGATAGTTTCACCACGGGAGCGTAGCTTGGATAGGTTAACGGCCACACCGCCACCGATCTTCGACAACTGCATGCAGGTATTCAGCACATAGTTGATGGAATTGAGCGAGTCGTCCATTTCGATTAGGAAGCAGGAGACGAGCTCACCACGCCGGCTCTTACCGGCATTTAAGAAGGTTGGTGTCGCAGGTTGCAGGCGCTGTTCCATCATCGAACGGGCAAGTACCCCCGCAGTATCGGCGTTGCCGCGTCCCAGGTGAAGGGCGACTGCCGCCACACGGTCCGGGTAATGCTCCAGATATTGTTTACGGTCATTGGTTTTTACAGCGTAATCCGTGTAGAATTTCGAAGCTGCCATATAAGATGGAAAACTGAAGTTGTAGGCATGGCTAATCTGGTAGACTTCTTCAATTTCCGCCGTGCTGTACTGATCGTAAAAATTCTCGTAGAAATCCTGTTCAATCATATAATCAACCTTGGCTTTTGTATTCGCAAAAACCAGACTCCGGCGCTCTACATCCCGCATAAATTCGGCTACTGCCTCAAGATCTTTGTCTAACTGAAAGAAGCCACTTTCGTCTCTCTTCATCAACATGTTGTTTAATTCAATATGCCGCAACCCGGCTCACCTCCTGTTTAATCCGTTCTACATCGCCAAATGTACCCGATAACTCAAATTTACCGATAACGGGCACGTTATACCGATCTGCAATCAAGTCCGCGCTGTGCGCGAACAGCTCGCCCCAGTTCTTATTGCCGCTGGCGGCGATGCCCTTCAGATTGGCATTATTGTTCTTCAAGAAAGTAGACACCTTTTCTGGAATCTGTCCAAAGCCGGTGGTATATGTAATAAGCACATAGGGCTCATCAATCGTCATATGCTCCTCAATCTGCACAGCCGGCAACTTAAGTTTGCTGATGAAGCGTCTGACATTTCCTGTTTTTGAATCATACGCGACTAGCATGGTGTCTGTCCCCCTGTAAATATTAAAAACTATTGAAAATAGTATGAAAACTGAATGGATAAGCTATAAATTCTGAAAAATCGTATCTATACTATATTTAGTGTGCGTTGTTTATTTTAATTACTATATGTTGAAAAGTCAATATAGGAACAGCAGTCTTAATAGCTGAGAAAGTGTCTCGTAAGCGGTTTTTTGGTAGACTTTTAGGGCAGAAAGACCGGAGTATTAGCATTTTGCTAGTTTAAAAATAAAAATAAAAAAATTGCAGGAATAAGGGTGATACTTAGGGATACTGCTGAGGGTGATGGCAAGCCAATAAATCTGCAAGGAACAGAGCCTGCTCCTTGCAGATTTATTGGCTTTATTTTTGCGAAGTGGGATTATTCTTAATAATCTCTTGATCTCAAGAACGGTTGTTCACTCCGAGGCTTCGGTCAGATGGTGAATCTGCTTTAAGTTGCTGCATGTATTCCCTGGGGGAAATTCCGGTTACCTTTTTGAAAACTTTACTGAAATAGAAGGCACTCTCATATCCCAGCTTCTGTGAGATTTCGTAGATGCGACCTTCCCCACGTGCCATCATTTCTTTGGCTGTCGTGATTTTGATCTCCGTGATATATTCCACATAGTTGACCTTGGCAACCTTGGAGAAAAGGTGGCTCAGATAGTTGGGACTGAAATTGAAGACATCAGCCACTTGATTGAGCGAGAGCTTAGTTCCGAGATTTCGTTTAATATACTCTTGGACATTTTTGACGAGCTGCTCCTTGTAGCTTTGTCTGCGGGTAGAGAGGATGTCTGAGCAACCGTCCCGGAACTGGATCAGCCAGCCGGCGATCTCTTCAATCGTATGCATCTGGTAGATAGCCCGGTAGCCCTCCGGTTCATTTTCGAAAATGTGTTCCACAATGTTCTCACCGTCTGCGAGCAGTGAAGTGGCCATGTACAGAATGTTGCAGGCGGCATCAGTGGCGGGAACCAGCAGGTCGGCCCGGCCGTCGAAGATTTCGATCATTTTGGAGATAATGGCGTATAAAGCTTGGGTATCCATTTCTTCAAAAGCACGGCGGATCTCTGTACGCAATTCGGAGAAATCAAACAACAGATGATCCTGCTCCAGCGACTCTCCTTCGGCAAAAAACACAAACGACTGTGCTTTAACCGCAGCAGGGAGCGCTTTTCGCGCAGCGAGGTAGCTTTCCCGCAGCAAATAAGGATCCTCGACCGCAAAGCCGATCGCGCCGATGATCCTTACATTAAAGTAGTTATGGAGTATGGAGGCCATATGGGTCAATAGCATTTCAATCTCAGGCATCCATTGCCGTGAATCCGTCCCGTTGACGGGCAGGGTTACAGCAAAATTGCGCAAGTCCAGACTGGTCACATAACAAGGTCTTATGGAAGTAAGCGTATCTTTAGCCATTTGGACGGTACTTGAGCACAGAGCAACCATTTTATCGCCGCGGGGCGGGACACTGTCTGGCCCCAAAATACGGCAAGTGCAGACTAGATAAGCAGGTTCCTTGAGCTCAAGGTTTAAATCATCTCTCTGCAAAAGGTACTGGTTTTTATTTGCGAATAAGTTATTGAACAGGCGGATGAAAAATTTATCGCGTTGAGCTTGTAGATTGCCTCTATGAGCAAGCATGGGATAGCTGTCTAGGGTTTGAAAAGCCTCTAACTGGGAAATTGCTTTCCGAATGGAGGCATCAAGTGCCTCTGGTGTCAGTTCTAGCTTCACTAGATAATCTGTGGCTTGCACTTCAATCGCTCCACGCGCGTATTCGAATTCCTCGTAGCTTGTTAAGATGATGAACAGCGGAAGCCGGCCGTGTTTTTTGCGTACCGCATTGGCAACTTCTAAGCCGCTTTTAATTGGCATTTTTATATCGCTGATTACGATGTCAGGACGTAGGGTGTCAATCATTTCTTCCTCTTGAGCCCCGTTGTGTGCAATGCCGACAATTTCTATATTATATTGCTCCCACTTCAGCATGGACTGCAAGCCGATGCAGACCAGCGCCTCGTCATCAGCAATTAACAACTTGATCAATTCCATCACATCCTTGCTTGATATGCTACTCTATTCCTTTTGCAGGAACGGCAGAAGAATCTTCATCCGGGTATATTGGCCCGACTCACTCTCAATCGAAAGACCGTAATTATCCCCAAATGCCAGGCGCAAACGTTCATTTACGCTGCGGAGTCCAATATTCTCGGGCATTTCTTTGCTTCCATCACCTGGATTCGACAGAATCGTGGAGATTTCTTCTTCCTTCATCCCTACACCATTGTCTTCAATCGTAACTAGAATATCGGCGAATCCACTTTTGGTCACCTTAATGAGAATTTCTCCTCTGCCTTTGGGCTCGATGCCATGGAAGATGGCGTTCTCGACCAGGGGCTGGAGCGTGAATCGTGGAATTAGGCCGGTTAGCAGTTCCTCGTTGTCAATCTCCTTTACCATAGAGACCGTACTGCCATAGCGGTATTTCTGAATTAGAAAATAATCATCCAGCAGGCTCAGCTCATCTTTCAGCGGCATTAGTCTACGGTTGTCTTTGGCGATGCTGCGCAGCAGTCTGGATAGTGAAGTGGTCATTTCCGCGATGCCGGTAGCATTCTGAATTGTAGCCATCCATTTGATCGAATTTAGTGTGTTGTACAGGAAATGGGGATTGATCTGACTCTGCAGCATCCGGTATTCCAGCTCCTGCTTCTGTTTCTCGTCAGCGAGCCGGCTGTCCATAAGCGCTACGATATCTTGGGACAGGCGGTTAATGCCCCGGCCGACATCGCCAAGCTCGCTGTTCCATTCGATATTGCGGTCCAGCAGGAAATTGCCCTGGGCGATCTTATCAATCCGCTTCTTCAGTTTTTCCACCGGAAGACTGATGGTACGGGTCAGATAAAGCGTAATGATAGCGCTTAAGACAATAACCAGGAGACAGACGCCGAGCATAACCAGAATCCATATATTTGTCTTGGGAGCGAACAGGTCATTGGATAAAGTCTGTGACAGAATGACTCCGCTGCGTACGGGATAAGATACCACGATATGGCTCTCTTTCTCGTCCTCGAGCTTGACCATGGACAGCTCAGTTTGCGGACCGACAGGTTTATCATTGGTATAGGCCACCGGTTCATACGGCTCTGCAATGGCGATGACCTGATCGCCGATGAGCTGATAATGATGATTGCCGAGCGTCAGCAGCAGCCGGGAATTCTTCGGCAGGGAGTACCCTTTCAGCTTGTCGGTAATAACAGTGGTATTCGCTAACAGGTACACTGTTCCAACGCGGGAAGCTCCTTTGCCGTAAATAGGAAAAACAAAAGGAATTCCGTTCGTGTTGGAGAGCGGGTCCTTGATCACCCGGTCCCATTTCTCCTCGGCATCGTTGCTAAGGCCGGTAATTTGACCGATATTGTGTATGGTAAGCGGAACAGAGGTGCCGGTTTTATCCACCTGCAGAAACTTTCCATTGCTGTCCGTAACAATCAGACGGCGGGCATAGCTGTTGGAGCGGTTGTTCAGGAAGTCCTGCTGCATCGAGTTGAATACATTAACTGCTTCCTTAGAGCTAGCCTTAGGTGAGCTGAAGTAGTCTGTAATCAGGGTATTAGTAGAAGAGTTAGTGCTGCAAGTCATCGCCAGCGATGACAGATCAATTAGATCCTGTTCAATAATATGGGATACCAGCTGCAGATTGAACTCGGTCGCCTGGATGGTTGTTTTACGCTGATAATAAGTAATTAATTCATAGCTAAAAAAAGACAACAGCGACGCTATCAGCAGTGCGAATACGGCCATGAGCAGAATAATGCGACTTTTAATGGTGGATTTTCTTACCGTATTTAACACTCCTCTACAAAATGTGAAAACATATAAAGCGTTTTCATATACCATAGCATATTCTTGCGTTCCGATACAGGGGGAGGTACATAAGCTGAATATTTTACATGTTTTAGATAGAAAATTACAGGTTTGAACCGGAGCAGGGAAGAAGAACACAGAAAAGTGAATGAACTTTGTTTGATAATGCATGCCATTCTTGCGAAAAAAGCTATAAACTTTGAACTAAGCTCAGAAGAGCCGATCGTAGTTACACAATCAGAAGAAAAGGGGATATTTAAATGAAACTGAAAAGATTCTATGGCATAACCCTCGCCACAGTGTTCTCCATGAGTCTGTTGGCTGGATGTTCTGGTAATAACAACAACGAAGGTGCTGCTGCAACGACAGCTCCAGCAACGGGGAATTCTGCAAACGCTTCCGCTGAACCGAGCCAGGAGCCTGTGACTTTGAAATGGGCCTTGTGGGATTGGGAAGCTACCGCTTACTACAAGCCGCTAATCGATGCCTATAAAGCTGAGCATCCGAATGTAACAATCGAATATGTCGATCTGGGGTCGACGGACTATATGACCATGTTAAGCACACAACTGTCCGGTGGCGCAGATCTGGACGTACTTACAATTAAAGATATTCCGGGCTACTCGAACCTTGTGAAACAGAATCACCTAGAGCCGCTTAAAAGCTTTATGAGTGGCAACGCTATTGATCCTTCGGTATATGGAGGTACTGTAGAACAAATCGAAGTGAACGATGAGGTGTATGCGCTTCCTTTCCGCAGCGATTTCTGGATTCTCTACTACAATAAAGATTTGTTCGACAAAGCAGGCGTGGAATATCCAAGCAATGATATGACATTCGAGCAATATGATGAGTTGGCCAGAAAAATGACATCCGGCAGCGGTTCTGAAAAAGTGTACGGAGCTCACTACCATACTTGGCGTAGTGCGGTTCAACTGTTCGGTATTCTGGACGGCAAGAACACTGTTGTTGACGGAAACTACGATTTCTTGAAGCCAACCTATGAGCGGATCCTGAAAGAACAGGAAGACGGCATCGTAATGGATTACGCCACACTGAAGACTTCAAGCACGCACTATTCTGGCGTATTCTACAATAATTCCGTTGCTACTATGAACATGGGCAGCTGGTTTATCGCTACACAAATTGAGAAAGTGAAGAGCGGCGAGTCCCAATCGGCTAACTGGGGCATTGCGAAATACCCTCATCCGGATGGTGTGGAAGCCGGTACAACCCTGGGTACAATTACTTCCCTAGCTGTAAATCAGAAATCCAAACATAAAGAAGCCGCACTTGATTTCATGAAATTCGTGACTGGTGAAGAAGGCGCTAAAGTCATTGCTTCCACCGGAACCATTCCAGCGATTAAGAATGATGAAGTTATCAATTCCATTACTTCCATCGAGGGCTTCCCTACGGATGAGAACAGCAAAGCGGCACTGACTACTGTTAAGACTTATCTGGAAATGCCTATGCATGAAAAGAGCGCAGACATCGAAGTTATTTTGAATGAAGCGCATGACAATATTATGACTAAAAATGCTTCGATTGACGAAGGTTTGGATGATATGAATGCTCGCGTACAGCAGCTCTTGAATAATTAACCTTAAGAGAGCCGGTTCTAAGGGCGGGTGAAAGCCCGCCTTTTATATTAAAAAGTATAGATTTGTGGGGAAAGTTTTAGAAGGTTTGGAGGAGAAAGAATGCAGAACGAAACCATATTGGGTACAAAAAAGATCCCTAAACGTCATTTGTCAAAAGGTGTCCGGGAAAACCTGGTAGCTTACAGCTTCATTGCGCCGAACTTTATCGGATTTGCCCTGTTTACACTGGTACCTATGTTTTTTGCCTTTATCCTTGCTTTTGTGAAATGGGACGGGGCCAATCCAATGAAGTTTATCGGGCTGGACAATTTCACCCGGTTGATCAGAGATACAACATTTCACAAAGCATTATGGAATACCATTGTTTACACTATTGGCGTAGTACCGTTCACCATGATTGTCGCGCTGGCGCTGGCGATTCTGCTTAATCAGAAGATAATGGCCCGCAATTTCATGAGAACCGTATTCTTTTTCCCTTATGTAGCATCCCTGGTAGCCGTTGCTGCCGTATGGAACTTTATCTTCAGTCCTACGATGGGTCCGATCAACAATATCCTGCATACCCTTACCGGTATCCCGCTGGAGGATCTTCCCCGCTGGGCAGCGGATAAACACTGGGCGATGTTCACAGTAATACTGTTTACAGTGTGGAAAAACATGGGTTATTACATGGTTATTTACTTGGCAGGTCTTCAGGGCATCAACCCTGAATTGTATGAGGCTGCTGAACTTGATGGTGCGGGCGCGTGGAGAAGATTCCGCAATGTGACGGTCCCTCAACTGGCGCCTACCTCTTTCTTTGTTCTGATGATTCTAGTCATCAATTCGTTCAAAGTCTACGATATCTTTATCAACCTATTTGCCGGCGCCGATAACCAGTTGAATGATTCTACAAGGGTTATGGTGTATCAAATCTATAATACGGCGTTCCGCTCGCTTGATTACGGATATGCCAGCGCCATGGCCATTGTATTGTTTCTGCTGGTACTTGGCATCACCATCGTCCAGTTCCGCGGCGAGAAGAAATACGGACAATAGGAGGATTCAAAAGATATGGTTGGTAAAAGTAAAGGACTTCGAATCAGCATTATGGTTCTTGTGTATATTTTGTTGTTTGCGACAGTACTGGCGATGCTGGTTCCGTATATATGGATGTTGTCTTCTTCACTCAAGATGAACAAAGATGTGTTTTCCTTCCCAATGCAGTGGATTCCACAGAATCCGCGCTGGGAGAATTTCGCGGATATCTGGACACGCATTCCGCTGGGCCGTTTTATTTACAATACGGCGAAATTATCGATTATCGTAACGATTCTACAACTACTGACTTCCAGCTTTGCTGCGTACGCGTTCTCCAAACTGCATTTCCGGGGAAAAAACATTCTATTCCTTGGATATATTGCAACGATTGCGATCCCTTGGCAGGCTTACATGGTGCCGCAATTTATCCTGATGCGTTACATGGGACTTAACAACACGCATTTGGCAATCATACTGCTGCAGGCATTCTCGGCATTTGGAGTATTTCTGATGCGCCAGTTCTATCAAGGTGTTCCGGATGAATTATGCGAGGCTGCCCGTATTGACGGCTTGAGCGAATATGGAATTTGGGCGCGAATCATGCTGCCGTTGTCCAAGCCAGCCTTGTCTACATTGACGATCTTCACCTTTGTCGCTACCTGGAATGACTTCCTGGGGCCAATGATTTATCTGACAGATACGAAACTCAAGACTATCCAAATCGGACTAAGAATGTTCATCTCGCAATATTCCGCCGAATATGGCCTGATTATGGCCGCGAGTGTGGTGTCCATTATTCCGGTTGTAATTGTTTTCCTGGCTCTGCAAAAGTACTTTGTACAAGGTGTTGCAGCATCGGGCATTAAGGGCTAGAACCGTATTTGACCTGGCAGTTGCATGCTTCATAGGCTGCCAGGTTTTTTTATAAGTCAAAGGGGTCTGTATAACTCTAGTAATTATTCATTTAACAATAAAATGAATACGCTTTCTTTTATTATTGGCCATCAAAGGAGGAGAAGAGAATGAACAGAAAGCACTTTCGAAAAAGGCTTTTCTCAATAACGATGACTACTGCGCTCGTAGTTGGGATGTTTCCGGCATTCACTCTGCCTGCAGCCTCTGCTGCTACCGTAAATTCTATCTACGCTGCCGCCCATATGGGGGCTACAACAATTGCAGATACAACGCTGCCAGCCAGCATTGATATCGGAGGCCAGAGCACAGCAGTGAACTGGAATATTGGAGCAGATACCTTTGCCGTGCCATACGATGCCGTGACCGTCAGCGGTACAGCAAACGGGGGGCCGGTCGTAGCCAGTGTGGAAGTTATTCCGCCCGCAAGTAATCCGTTGGTTTACTTTGTGGATAGCGGCAGAGGGGGCGATTCCGTAGGCAACGGGCCTACTTCCTCGCCGCTGTACGAAGCGGTCCGCACGCTGAGCGGCAGCGATTTGCTCAACCAGTCACCCGACCAGAAGTATATCAGCGGTACGGCGGACTGGGGATTTGATGATTCCGTAAACAAGGTCAAGAATTCCAAAGACGGGGGACTTACCGATCCAGCCACCGATCCGTCCCTATGGACTGTCGGACTTCGTGCCGACCCTGCCAGCAATCATATCGTGTATAAATTAAAAGCGCTTGAAGCTGGAACCTATACGCTCAGCAGCGGTTTCCATGATTGGTACGGCAGCCGCTCCCGTGTAATACGTCCTCAGATCGAGTATAAGGATGCTAGCGGGGCAACCAAGACCATCTTGTTTGACCAGTTCAACACTAATGTGACTAAACTAATTTCCGGCGAATTCACCATTCCTGGAGACATTGACGTTAGTAGTCCAATGACGTTGACTTACGCCTATGTTGCTGACGAAAAACCTATTTTGAGCTGGTTCGCCGTTGCCAAGGGCGGAATCAAGAAACAGATCGAAGAGGCTACACAGAGCGCAGCTTCTATGGTCAAGGTTCTGCTTGACGGCAACGATATCCAAGCTGACAATGTCAACGGCCTCACATTCAAGGGATTTGGCGTACTAAGCGCTAACAGCACCAGTGCGCTTTTGATGGACTATAAGTCAGAGCATCCAGAGGCTTATGCAGAAATGCTACAGATCTTGTTCGGTGGAGAACATCCGCTCATGACGCATGTGAAAATCGAGATGGGCAATGACCGCAATAACTCCACGGGACCTGACCCGGCGACTATGCGTACGGCCGATGAAGAGGCAAATGTTACCCGGCATCCCGGCTTCCAGCTTGCCGCAGATGCCAAGGCAGTGAACCCTGATCTTAAAGTGAGCATCCTGAGATGGAGTGCTCCGGCCTGGGCGAATAACAACGACAAAATCTATACCTGGTACAAAAAAACCATTCTGGCCGCTTATCGTGAATACGGTTATATGGCCGATTACGTTAATCCTTATATCAACGAGCACGCTCCAGATTTGGCGTGGACCAAACAGTACGCTGAGAGAGTCAAGACTGACAGCGAAGGCTTCAACAGCACCGAAGAGCGGGAACTGTACAACCGGATCAAGTCTGTGATATCCGATGAAGTCGGGATTGGCAGCTTCGGTGCCAGTATGGTGAGTGATCCTTCTCTGCGGGAAGCTGTGCCGATCGCTGGATACCACTACAACACGGACGACGACAGCGCAGGCAATTTCAAAAAACTTGCAGAACAATATGATATTGAGGTTTGGAACAGCGAGGCGCAGTCTACCTTCAGTAATTCCTCTTTCCGTCCCAACAACAATATGAAAGATCCTACAGTGGCAGGAACCGGCATTGGTGGTGTCGGCAGTCCGCTGGAGATGAGTAACACGATTATTAAAGGATTCGTTAACTCCCGCCGGACACACTTTATTTACCAGCCAGCCATTGGTTCCTTTTATGAAGGCGGACAATATTCCTTCAAGGAATTGGTCAGCATGCGCGATCCGTGGTCGGGATGGATTCATTATGATGCGGGTCTTGTCACTCTGCAGCATTACAGCTGGTTTGCGAATGTAGGCTGGGAGAACGAGGATAATACTGCTGGGATCTGGCGAGCGGTTCCTCAAGCCAGCTCTACAGGTGCGACAGGCACCAATCCGGTCAGCGGCCGCAACGGTTCCCCTAGCTATATAACCCTTGCAGCACCTGATAAAAAAGATTTCTCGACGGTTATCGTGAACGATAGCGAGTATTCCAAAATCTACAAGCTGCAGACAGTCAATATGGCTTATACGGGTAATCCATCCATGGAAGTATGGGAAACCCGTGCCGCTGATGCAGGAGAAGCGTTCAACAGCAATTATATGCAGTATCTCGGTGATGCCACTGCTGATGGGAGCGGGGTGTATACCGTTAAGGTTAAACCGTATTCGACCGTGACTGTGTCTACTTTGAAGAACAAGGACAAAGAAGAATATAATACACCGCTGCCTGTAGAAGGCGAGCGTACCGTACTGGATACTGATGCTACAGGAGCAGGACACAGTACTGGGGACAACATTCTGTACGCTGATGATTTTGACTATTCCAAGCAGACTGTTGTGAAGATTGGTGCAGGCGGTCAATCTGAGGGTACCCAGAGCTATATCGAATCCCGCGGCGGTTCCCAAAGCGTTATCCCGCGTTATACCCATGACCGCAACGGGGCATTTGAGGCCTATCTTCCGGACGGTTCAGACAATTATGTCCTGCGGCAGCAGCTGGACACGGGAACCATGGGGCTTGGCGGCACATGGAACAGCGGAGATCCCGTAACGGCCATCGGCGACAACCGGTGGATGAACTACAAGGCCAGTGTTGATGTATCGTTCGAAACAAACAATACTCAGGGCGGAGCCAATTATGCTGCGATAGGCGCCCGTTATCAGGGAGGTGGCAGTTCCCACTCCATAACCGGTACACCGTATGTGCTGAAATTCTGGTTCGACGGCGGCTGGCAGCTGCTGGTCAACAATAGCGCAGTTGCGAGCGGAAATGCCGCGAACGGTTCCGGCGGCGTGAAGATCGACGGATTCGATACCGCATATGACGCATGGCATAATATTGCCGTTCAGGTTGCAGGCGATAAAGTGACTGCCTATCTGGATGGGGTGAAGCTGGCTTCCTATACCGACCCTACTCCTGAATTGTCCGGCCGGGTAGATCTGGCCAGCGGCTACTATCACGTCCGCTTCGATAATTTGAAGGTGGAGAAGGTTGAGGGCTACACGCCGTATTATTCAGAGCTTCTAGACAATCTTGAGATGTATGACCTGGCAGCTGCTCCGAACCCTAAACTGATATATACCGGGTTGTGGAGCCATATAAATGGAGCGGGCATGTACATTTACCAGCGTTCTCTTTCTACCAGCCAGGCTGTAGACGCTGCAATGGAATATACGTTTGAAGGCACCGGACTGGATATTCTAGGAGCGAATAACGGATCGGCGAAGCTTGAGGTAACGGTGGACGGAAAAGTTATTGTTCTATCGGCTGATACATTAGCTTCCAAGGAGCTGTACCAGACGTACGCACTCCGCGGGCTTAAATATGGCCAGCACCATGTGCAGATAAAGGTGGTAAGCGGCACCTTGGTTGTCGACGCGGTGGCGGTTGTTTCCGGGGAAGTAACCGGTACTGTAGATACTGCTGCTCTTCAGGCGGCGGTAACAGCCGCGAAAGAAATGAACAAACAGGATGAATATTCGGACAGAGACTGGCAGCTCTTCGTAGATGCACAGAGCGCTGCACAGGAAGCACTGGATAATCCTATTTTATACAAATTGGATCAGGAAGGAGTTACTCAGCTTGAAGCACGCCTGATCTCCGCCCAGAACCAGTTGACTACGGGAGATATACGGGAGCTTGTCGCTCCTCAGGATTTGGCTACTTATGCTGGAAAACTGCCGAATCTTCCAGACAAGGTGGAAGCCACTCGGGCAGACGGATCCAAATTGCTGGTATCAGTAAAGTGGAATGTAAATGCGGCCAGCTTCAACAATCCGTATGAACGGGTAGCTGTAACCGGCACTTATGGAAATCTGAAAACAACTTGTTATGTGGAAGTGGTACCGGAGGGGCTCTTATACTTCCTCGATGCTGGTGTATCGGTGGACGGTATCACGCCGCCGTATACGTTAATCAAGGATTTTGTAGGTGACAGCTTGCTTAATAACAAGGCGGATCAGCCTTCGACAGGCAATGGCGTATGGGGGCATACCAGTACTAAGTACCTCCTCAAGGGGCTTGGTGGCGCTGTAGTTCTCTCTGATAAAAGTCAGACAGGTGTTTATGGTTCGGATACAAAAAATAATCCACTTGTATACCTGCTCCCTTTGAATGCAGGCAAATATACGATTACGTCATTCCATCGGGACTGGTGGAACAACACCAACCGCACGATGGATATTACGCTTAGCTATATCGACGCTGAAGGGAAAGAAGTGACCAAACCGGTCCGAACCGGCTTCGTCGCAGGTCCTAATGGCGCTATGATTAACTATGACTTCACGCTTCCGGTGAGCGGTACTGTGAAATACTCAATAAACAATACGTATTCAGGCAATCAGGCGGCATTGATCAGCTATGTGGCTGTAGCTAGAGATAAAGCCAGTGTTGTTAATGAGCAGGCTGTAAATGAGGCTAAGAGTATCATAGAAGGTGCGGTATACAGCGTGCAGAAGGAAGCGGCAAACAGCGAAGAAGCTGTCCAGACTTGGCTGCTGCAGACGATAGGCGCTCTGCCCGGTTTCAATGATACCGGAGTTACGATCGGTGAGATTACCTTGTCTTCCTTCCAAGAAGCAACCGATGAGACTAACGGCAGCTTCAGCTTTACGGTATCACTTAGTAAGGGAGAGGCTACAGCGGATAGTTCGGTGAGCGGAACAATCAAGCTGCCGGAACCGGATACTGTTCAGCCTTTGATTACTCTGTTAGGTGATGCAATAGTGAATTTGCACATCGGTTCTGAATATACAGATGCAGGAGCGACTGCTTATGATGACAAGGATGGTGATATTACAGACCGTATAACTACAACAGTTAGCAGTGAAGTATACGGGGTGACTGCTCTCGATACAGCGAAAGCTGATATTTATACCTTCCATTATAATGTCAGCGATACTGCGGGCAATGAGGCTGAAGAAGTGACAAGAAAAGTAGTCGTTGCACTTGATCCGGATGTAATGAAGCCGGTGATTACACTGCTTGGTGAACCGTCCATTCAACTGGAAAATGGCGCAAGCTATATGGATGCCGGAGCGACAGCGGTAGATGACCGTGACGGCGACATTACGGAGCACATTGTAGCAACGATTACGAAGAATGAGGAGAATGTGCTGGCACTGGACACTAAGGCGGCAGGCATCTACACCTATCATTATAATGTGAGTGATGCGGCGGGCAACGCGGCTATCGAAGTGACTAGAACCGTGACAGTGGGCGAAGCAGAGCAACCTCCGGTAGTGACACCAACACCAACACCGACATCGACGCCGGAACCGGAGCCAACAACAGCACCAACATCTACGCCGGCGCCAACGGAAGCACCAGTGTGGACGGTAGCACCGACACCAGCAGTCACCCCGTCCCCAACGCCAACACCGCTGCCGCAGACCGAAAAGGTTCTTGATCCAAAGGATTTCACGGCACCGGTTGGAGGAGTAATAACGGTTCAGCTTACTGAAGCTACAGAATCCGTGCTCCTTCCAGCAGGACTATCAGGAATCATCGGAGAGAACACTCTACGTCTGGCTTGGAGTAAGGTTGCTATCGATCTGACCCCAGAAGTGCTGAAGAGCATTCAAGAAAAAGCTACTGGAGGTCAAACGGAGGGGGCGCAAATTAAGCTCTCAGCAGTGAAGGTATCCAGAGATGCTGTGGAACAGTTAATCAATAATCCGGCTGTTAATGGTTCCGTACATTTATCTGCGGCGAGTGATGTGATTAACTTCAGCTTGGAGATTGTTGCTGCCAACGGCACTGCTGTAACGGTAACTGCTTTTGATAAACCGTTGACACTTACGTTCAACGTAGATCCGGATGCCAATACAAGCTTGCTCGGCAGCTACTATATTTCTGCAAATGGTGCGCTTGAATTCATGGGCGGAACGTTGACTAATGGTAAATGGACTGCTGAAATACGGCATTTCAGCCAGTATGCAGTCCTGGAATACGATAAGCTGTTCACAGATGTCAGCAGTGACAGCTGGGCCAGCAATGTGATTAAGACCATGGCTGCGAAGCATATTATTGAAGGCATTTCCAGTACGGAGTTTAATCCGCAAGGGGATGTAACTAGGGCACAATTCGCTGCTATGATTGCACGCGCGCTTGGGCTTAAGGCAGGAAGCCATGCAACATTTGGTGATGTGGATTCCAAAGCCTGGTATGCCGAAGCCGTGGCAGTTGTTAGCGGAACGGGTATCGTGCTCGGACGCAGTGCGGATTCGTTCGCCCCGGATCAGAGCATTACCCGCGAGGAAATGGCTGTGATGATCGTTCGTGCTTATGAATATTTGCAGGGAAGCGAGACCAATGAACCTGCTGTAGGATCGTTCAGTGATTATTCCCGGATTCATGACTGGGCGAAGAACGCAGCAAACATCGCCGAACAGGCGGGACTGATCAAGGGACGCGGCAATAAGCAATTCGCGCCACAAGAGACGATGACCCGTGCCGAAGGTGCGCAAGTTATCTCCAATCTGCTGGGATATTTGTAAGTAGCATTTCAAAGAACCTGGCAGGCTGCATTAAGCGGGCTGCCAGGTTCTTTATAGATTTGGAGAGGCGGGGGAGTGCTTAGGAAAACAGCGGCCGGAAGTCCAACTATTCACCGCAGTAGCGATTGCATCTTTTTTTGAAAAATCCTTGAATTTGAGTTTTAAAGCTCAGCTTCTTTTACTATATTTTCCGGGTGGAATGCCCGTGATGTTCTTGAAGGTACGGATGAAATTGGCATAATCGTTAAAGCCGGACAGATAGCAGGTATCGGATACGGAGTTCCCGGCGGACAAGAGCTGCTTGGATAACGCAATTTTTTTGAGCAAGACGTAACGGTAGATGGTTCCGCCTGTCTGCTGTTTGAACAGATGGCTGAGATAATATTTATCGACGTTCAGTTCTCCAGCGATTTGCTCCAGTGACAGATTTAGATGCAAGTGGTTGTCGATATAGCTCATGGCTGATTGAATATGTGAGGAAATGATGCTGGGCACGGTAGATCGGGTGCGGCTGTACAGCTCATTGATGAGGACGAGGATCTGAACCAGGTAGGTCAGAGCCAGAACTTCACTCCCGTACTGCTGATTCTCTAATGTCTCAATCAGGCGGGAAGCAAGGACTGTATACTCTTCAATCAGCGGTTCATCCATTTGCGCGAGATTATGCTCTCCGGGCTGGCGGTTCTGGAAACAAGCGAGCAGATTTGTAGTTGCGGTACAGAAGGGATAGACAAGTGGAGCTTTGAAATGGATTGTCAACCGTTCATAGGGCTCCGGAGATAAATTGATGATTTTATGAATCTCGTGATTGTTGAACAACAGGACATTGCCCCGCTGCAGGGGATAGCTGAACTGATCTACAAAACCGTTCACCTTGCCGCCCAAGAACAGGAAAATTTCATAGTGGTCATGGATGTGGAAATCCCTGGTAGGTGAGATCGGCGAATTTCCGATACCTGCCAAAATATCTCCATCGAACGGCTCATAATACTGGGCATGCTTCATTGGAACTGCCCCTTTCAGATTGATCACAATATACGCAATAAAACATCATTATTCGCAAAGACATTGCAATAATACAACACTAAACTATAGTAGAAGATTACGCAATATAACAAGATTCAGGCGTTAGGCAAGAGAAGTAGCTGTAGCTGATTAGATGCAATTGAAAGGGTGGAATTGTGCATGAATGGGAAGGAACAGCGTAAATACTGGCTGGATACAATGCTGCTGATCGGGGGGCCTGTGCTGAATGCTTTGGCTGAGCGGAAATTAAAGGAACAGTTGCCTACAAAGTTTCATAGTGACCGGAGCCAGTTTGCCCATTTGGAGGCTTTTGCTAGATTGGCATGTGGAATGGCCCCTTGGCTTGAGCTAGAGGGACTTGAGGGTGAGGAAGAACAGCTTAGAGCGCGTTATGCCGGGCTAATGCTGGAAGCCATTGATGCCGCTGTTGATCCGAATTCACCTGACTATATGGAATTCAAGGCTGAAGGCCAACCGCTGGTAGATGCGGCATTCCTGGCACATGCGCTGGTGCGTGCACCAAAGCAGCTTGCCGGCAAGCTGAGTGCGCGGGTCAAAGGCAATGTAATAACAGCGCTGAAGCAGACACGCCGGACAGCGCCAAGCGGCAGCAACTGGCTGCTGTTCAGCGCAATGGTGGAAGCCGCTTTGTATATACTTGGCGATCCTGAATATGACCGGATGCGCGTTGGCTATGCGGTCCATATGTTCATGGATTGGTATAAGGGCGACGGAGTTTACGGGGATGGCAAGGACTTTCACTGGGATTATTACAACAGCTTTGTTATTCAGCCGATGCTGGTGGATGTGGTAGCACTTTTTGAACAGGAGTCGGAGCAATATTCCGCATTGAAACCGCTGATTCAGCAACGGGCACAGCGATACGCTACTGTTCTCGAACGGATCATTGCACCGGATGGAACCTATCCCTTTATCGGGCGTTCGATCGTTTACCGTTTTGGGGCGTTTCAACTGCTGTCGCAGGCGGCGCTGCAGCATTTTTTGGAGGAAGCATTGCCCCCTGCACAGGTACGCTGCGCTTTGACAGCTGTGATTACGCGAATTATGGAATATCCGGGTACGCTGGATGAGTCCGGATGGCTACGTCCGGGGGTATACGGTTATCAGCCGGAGCTTGCGGAGAGCTATATCAATACAGGCAGTCTTTATTTATGCGCCTCCGTATTCCTCCCGCTGGGGCTGCTCCCTTCTGATCCATTCTGGTCAGGGGAAGAGATGAAATGGACTTCACTAAAAATTGCAGCCGGTGAGGATGTTATGAGAGATCATGCCTTGGAATAAAAAGTATTCAGCCATATTAGTGAAGAATAAGATGCTTCGCGGATCTGACTGACCATTAAGGAGGAAAAAAGGCATGAATAAACAGATGCTTTTGGAAATAGTGCATGAAATGAAGCCAGTCGATCTGAGCTTGTATTATCCAAAGGGGGATGCGGCTGCTTTTTGGAAACGGGCGTTATCATCGGGAGTACTACAGGCAGATATCAGCGAGATCCGCGCGGAGGCGGTAAGGCTGGACGGGCAGTCTATACCTGAACTGTCGTATACGTTATTTTCCATTTATTCGCGTACGGGTTCGAGGCTGGAATATGAACGGGTCTATTTTGAACGGAGAAGAAGGCTGAATACTTATGTATTTCTGGCTTTGCTGGAGCCGGAACATCCGGAAGTACTGGAGAAGCTGGAGGACATCCTCTGGGCTATATGCGATGAGTACACCTGGTGTCTTCCGGCCCACCTCCCAGCGGATCATAATGCAGCTGATATCAACCGGTATATTGATCTGTTTTCTTCCGAGACCGGATTTACTTTAAGTGAAGTTTTACTTTTGCTCGGGGAACGACTTTCGCAGCTTCTGAAATCCCGAATCCACCATGAAGTAGAGCGGAGACTGTTTCGTCCATTTCTTGAAAATGGCCCTTATGATTGGGAGACAGCGCGGCATAATTGGGCAGCGGTCTGTGCGGGATCAATCGGGGCTGCTGCCTTGCTGTCTGTGGAGGACCCAGCCATGCTTGCGGATATTCTGCTGAGGACAGAGCGCGCCATGTTGTATTACCTGGAAGGGTTCGGTGAGGACGGTGCCTGTCTGGAAGGCCTTGGGTACTGGAATTATGGGTTTGGTTATTTCACTTATTATAGCGATCTGCTCTGCTCCAGAAGCACAGGCAGACTGGACTGGTTCAACCAAGAGAAGGTAGCGCAAATCGCGCGCTTCCAACAAAAATGTTTCATTGACGGAAGTCATGTAGCCAATTTCTCTGATTCAGTGCCTCAGGTGCTAGTACATATGGGATTGTCTCATTATCTGGCGGAAGTCTGTACGGATGTCGAACGCCCCCCATCCGCTTTGCGCGCTCCTTACACTGAAGATCATTGCAGCCGCTTTGCACCGGCTTTCCGCAATCTGATCTGGACCAGGGCTGGCAAGGAGGACGAAGCTTGGCAAGCCGCCAGCTATTATCTCCCTGATGCCGCTTGGCTTGTCTCGCGTTATGTGTCAGAGGCGGGTTCATTCGGATTCGCCGCCAAGGGCGGGCACAATGCTGAACCGCATAACCATAATGATCTGGGACATTTCATTCTGAGCGGCCGGGGAGAGATCTACGCATCCGATCTTGGAAGCGGAGAGTATACCGCTGATTATTTTGGGGCTGGCCGTTACCAGTATGACTGCAATGGATCGCAGGGCCATTCGCTGCCGATCATTGATGGCCAGTATCAGCTGGCCGGTCGGGCGTTCAGCTCCACAGTGCTGCATGCATCGGCGGAGGAGAATGATGAGCTGACATTGGATCTGACACAGGCGTATCAGGTAACAGGACTACAGTCCTTAATCCGTTCGTTCGTCTGGCATAAAGAGGAATGTCCACGGCTGGAGCTGACAGACACTTACCGGTATGCGGGAATTCCGGCGAGCTGGACGGAGCGGTTTGTCACCTGGCGTGAGCCTAAGCTCCTTCATCCGGGTACCTTGCTGCTGCCGGGGACTACGGCTCGCGGCGTTGAAGTGACATACGATTCGCTGAAAGTTGAGCCGGAGATTACTGTGCATATGTACCGGGATCATTTTGGCATGGAGAAGCTCTGGTATAGTCTGGACTTCCATGTGCTTCAGCTTGGCGCGGTGGGCAAACTGGCATTCACTTTTCAATTTCTATAAAAGATGGGCCTGAGCATATAAAAAGTCCTCTATCAGAGGGTAGAGGCTAATTCAAATAAAGGCGGGATTTAGATGAGTAGATTAGTAAAGCAAGCTTGGGTAGACGAGGCTTGGGGCAAAGCCTTGGAGAAGACTAGAACGAACAGCCGGAGAATCGGTGCAGAATTCCCCCATGCCAGTCAAGGCGGCAAATACGTGCTTGAAGCACCAAACTGGTGGACGGCTGGCTTTTGGCCGGGAATGCTCTGGCAGCTCTATGCTGAGAGTGGTGATGAGGATTTGAAAGCGGTTGCTGAGCAGTGTGAGGAACGTCTTGACGAGGTGCTGGATGGTTATGTGAAGCTGGACCATGATCTAGGCTTTATGTGGCTGTTGACCAGTGTTGCGAACTATAAGCTCACGGGCAGAGAAGCATCACGAGTCCGGGCGTTGAAGGCAGCCAACTATCTGGCGGCCCGCTTCAATCTGAAAGGGCGCTACATCCGGGCCTGGAATCCATGGAGTGAAGGCGAGGATAACAGCGGGGTAGCCATTATCGATTGCTGCATGAATACCAGCCTGCTTTTCTGGGCTTCCGAAGTAACAGGGGATCCACGTTATCGGCATATCGCTGAGGCGCATATGGATACGGTGCTGGAGCACTTCATCCGGCCGGATGGTTCGGTTTATCACATCGTCAAATTCAACCCGGAATCGGGCGAAGTGGTTGAAAAGCTTGGCGGGCAAGGTTATGCGTCCGAGTCGGCTTGGTCGCGCGGGGCAGCCTGGGCGCTCTACGGACTGTCATTGGCCTATCATCATACGGGCAAGCAGAGTTACCTCAATGCATCCAAGCAGGTCGCGCATTTCTTCTTGACCCGTCTGCCCGGAGATCACGTTCCACATTGGGATTTCCGTGCTCCCGGTGAAGTTGGCGAGATTCGTGATAGCTCTGCTGGTTCCTGCGCAGCGAGTGGCTTGCTGTTGTTAGCTAGCCAGGTTGACGACTTGGAGGCTCATGTGTATCGGAACGGGGCTATAAGAATTACAGAATCCCTTTATAGGAATTATGGAACTTGGGACAATGCAGAAGAAGAAGGATTGCTGCTTCATGGTACGAGTAACTATCCTGAGAATCGGAATATAGATGTTCCGCTTATCTATGGCGATTTCTTCTATATAGAAGCGCTAGCTCGGCTGAAAGAAGCCGGACCGTTCTACTGGGAATAGGGGGGATATGATGCAGACCATGAAGGCTTCTACTACTATAGCTATTAATCCGCTGAAGACCCGGGAGGATCTGGTCTCTGCTCTTGAACAGCTTACAGATCCGCTTCGGCCGCTCTACAGCAGAGGCGGTGCACGGCTGGCAATCGGCGGGACAGGAGCGAGCTATCCAGCAGTAACTGCAGAAATGGAAGGTTTCTCCCGGGTATTGTGGGGCTTAGTGCCCCTGCTCATGGGAGGTGGAGAAAGCGGGCTTTGGGATACTGTGCTGGATGGCATACGCCACGGCACGGATCCTGCCCATGAAGAATACTGGGGTGAAGTTCAAGATTATGACCAGCGTCTGGTAGAGATGGCGGTCTTCGGTTTCGCCTTAGCCGCCATTCCTGGACAGATCTGGTCACCACTTACCCAGAAGGAACAGGAGCAATTGTACAGTTGGCTGAATCAGATTAATTCCCATCCTTGCTATGACTGCAACTGGCTGTTCTTCAACGTGCTGGTTAATGTTGGATTCCGCAGAATCGGCCGCCCCTACGACGCGGAGCAGCTGGAGAACAATCTGAAGCGAATGGATGATTTTTATCTGGGTGATGGCTGGTACAGTGATGGAATTAACGGGCATAGCGATTATTATGTTCCTTTTGCCATCCATTACTATGCGTTACTGTACGCGAAGCTGATGGAACAGGAGGACCCGGAACGTTCACAGGTGTTCAAAGAACGGGCCCGGCTTTTTGCCACCGAATTCTTGGGCTGGTTCGCTCCGGACGGATCTGCCCTTCCTTATGGAAGGAGCTTAACCTACCGCTTTGCCCAGTCTGCTTTTTGGAGCGCACTCGTCTATGCAGGCGTTGAAGTATTCCCTATAGGTGTGGTCAAAGGATTAGTACTGCGCAATTTGCGCTGGTGGTTCAGCCAGCCGATCTTTGATGCCGGAGGCGTACTGACGATTGGTTATACCTATCCCAACTTGGTCATGGCGGAGAATTATAACGCTCCCGGTTCCCCCTACTGGGCGTTAAAGACATTCCTGCCATTAGCTCTCAGCGCGGAGCATCCATTCTGGAAGGAAGAAGAACTGCCGCTGCCGGATATTCCTGCAGTTATAGTCCAGAAGCCTGCGCATCTTGTCATTGTCCGCGAACCTGCTTCCGGCCATGTGGCTGCCTTCAACAGTGGTCATCTATATACGAATGAACATACCCACACGTCTGCCAAGTATGAGAAATTCGTATACTCAACAGGCTTCGGGTTCAGCGTACCCCGCTCCGAATGGGGATTGTCTCAAGGGGCATTTGATTCCATGCTCGCTCTAAGTGAGAGCGGGGACAACTTGTATCGGGTCAGACGGCGGAATATGGAGTCAAGAATTGTGGACAATGTGCTGCACTCCGTCTGGAAGCCATGGACTAATGTGGAGGTTCGGACCTGGATCGTTGCTGGGCTGCCCTGGCATATTCGGATACACCGGATCGAGACCGGACGACCGTTGGACGCCGCAGAGGGCGGCTTCGCGCTTGGTCAGGAAGCGGGGGTGGAACAGCAGATCGGCCTTACAACCGCGGCAGTATCTACAGCATGGGGAATAAGCGGAGTCAAGGGTTTGATCGGCTACGTAAAGGCTGAGCTAATTTGGCCTAATGCCAACACAAACCTGCTTCATCCCCGGACTGTTTTGCCTACACTGACGACTTTCCTTGAGCCTGGAATCCATTGGCTGGCTTCGGCTGTATACGGTGATCCGTCGGGAGATTCTTGCGGCGGTATTATAGAACAATTACCTGAGTCTATTTTGAAGGTTACTTTTGATAAGGACATCATAAAGGTTCTTACGTCTAGTGAAGCGGAATTTATTATCAAAAGAGAGTGAGAATTACCGCTAACAACATTGTGTTAAAAAGACAAGTAATTGAGTAGAGTATGACTGATTTCTCGTATGAAAAATAAATTTCTGTGGTTGTACAATTTCCCCCGTACAGGCACTTCTAGGCGCACGCCCACATACAATAAGGATGACCATGAACCCGTAAGGCAAACAGATCGGTTTCATTGTACAAGTGCGGGAGGTGTCGCCAAGTTGCCTGGATTCTTAAGCACGATTGCGTTGCTGATCAAAGAACTGACGCTGCTGGTATCATACGTAAGGAATAATGCATTTCCACAACCGCTCTCGGAGCAGGAGGAAAGCCGATACTTAGGGATGATGGCTGAGGGAGATGCCAAGGCCCGCAATTTGTTGATTGAGCATAATTTGCGGCTCGTTGCCCATATAGTGAAAAAATTCGATAACACCGGAGAAGACATGGAGGATCTGATCTCCATCGGCACCATCGGCCTGATTAAAGCTATTGAGAGCTATCGTCCAAACAAAGGAACCAAACTAGCCACATTTGCAGCACGTTGTATTGAAAACGAAATTCTGATGCACCTAAGATCCTTGAAGAAGACTCGTAAAGACGTATCCCTGCATGATCCAATTGGGACGGACAAA
The DNA here is from genome assembly GCF_038002725.1 of Paenibacillus sp. FSL H7-0323. Classification (NCBI taxonomy): domain Bacteria; kingdom Bacillati; phylum Bacillota; class Bacilli; order Caryophanales; family Paenibacillaceae; genus Paenibacillus; species Paenibacillus sp. FSL H7-0323. Next base: position 6,486,205 of record NZ_JBBODB010000001.1, read on the forward strand.
GAAGGTAATGAAATTACACTTATCGATATCCTTGGCTCCGAAGCGGATGATGTCATTAAAGAAGTAGATCTGAAGATCGAAAAGAGTAAGATTTATCGTAACCTTGATATTCTGGATGACCGGGAAAAAGAAGTTGTCGTGGGGCGGTTTGGATTGGATACAGGTGGAGAAGAGCGGACACAGCGGGAAATTGCTAAGGAGTTGGGGATCTCGCGGAGTTATGTTTCGAGGATAGAGAAAAGGGCGCTTATGAAGCTGTATCATGAGTTTTATAAGGCGAAGCGCTAAATTCGAGATAGTGTGAATTAATTAAAATCGGTAGAAGCCATATGTTTTAAAAGCGACTTTTCTTCGGGAAAGTTGCTTTTTATTATCATTATTGCGTTGGAAAAGTTAATTAAATATATAGTTCATAAGTACAAGAGTTTGATAACTTTCTAGCTATTAGAGGAGTGCTACAATGAGATACAAAGAAATTTATGATCTCCACGTTCAGCTACTACACGTATATGAAAATAATGAGAAGTGTCAAGGTCCATTTCAGACACAAATAAATTATTACAAGAGACAATTTTTCATAGCTGAAGATATTGTTCAACGTATTTTTGTTCTAAATCAGCTCTTAAAAATCCATGAGAAAAGTAGAGCATTTAAAATTAAATGGTGTTCAGAAGAATACTTTAAATGACACAACAGATCAATGAGTAAATGTAGAAAAAGGAATGGAGTATAATTTGTATGGTACATTCGAAAAAAAGACATATGATGGATAGACCCTATATTAAAGAAGTTATTCGTGAACTTAAGCTTCTAGGATATGAGGAAGATGAAGCTAAGATAATTCTTATCAAGTACTATAGACCCTTAAAAAGGAGTTGGGGTTTTGGGCCCAATGCCTACTATTTTGCAAAAGAAGTCGATTCAATTCATAAAGCTGTTAATAAGAGAGTTGCTCCTTCTGAAAGTGGTCAGATCTTTATAGGTCATTTGAAAAATCGAATGAAATCAAATCAGAAGGATACGCCTTGATTTGAATGATGGAAGATGGAATATGTATGGAAAAGTTGCTTTTGACTGTATTAGAAAAAGACTAGTAACTCCTTATACTTCCGATAATTAGTCATCCATAGTTAAATTCTCGATCATTCATTTTCTCAATTTCACTGGTGCAATATCCTTTACAATTTGCCCGTATCACAAGAATGGATACAGGTTATTAGAAACATATATATATGAAGTACAATCGTAAATAGTGAAACAACGAGCTTCATTACCAATTGCTCTTAGTTTATTTTTTACATTGGTACATATCACAACCTCAAAAAAATCGACAATACTGGTGAAGACATAGAGGATCTCATCTCTATCGGCATCATCGGCTTGATCAAAGCCATCGAGAGCTATCGCCCGAACAAAGGCACAAAGCTAGCCACTTTTGCCGCTCGTTGTATTGAAAACGAAATCTTAATGCGTCTTCGCTCGTTGAAGAAAACCCGTAAAGACGTATCTCTCCACGATCCGATTGGGACAGACAAGGAAGGTAATGAAATTACGCTTATCGATATCCTCGGCTCGGAAGCCGATGATGTTATTAAAGAAGTGGATCTGAAGATTGAGAAGAGTAAGATTTATCGTAACCTTGATATTTTGGATGATCGGGAGAAAGAAGTTGTGGTTGGGCGGTTTGGACTGGATACTGGTAGAGAAGAGAGGACGTAGAGGGAGATTGCCAAGGAGCTGGGGATCTCACGGAGTTATGTGTCGCGGATTGAGAAGCGGGCGCTGATGAAGCTGTACCATGAGTTTTATAAGGCGAAGCGGTGAGATCTTAGATAATAACTAAAGATTTACTATAGAGTGTTTTAAAAGCGACTTGCCAACCAGGGAGTTGCTTTTTTGTATATTCAAGTAGGGGAGAATAGCTGATTAAAGCATTATTGAAAATTATCTTTTAGTTGCTCAGGAGAGTTTTACTGTGAAATACAAAGAAGTTTATGAGTTCCATATTCAATTGCTATACGTATATGAAAGTAACGAAAAGTATCAAGATCCATATCAGACACAATTTAATTATTTCAAAAGACAATTTTTCTATAGCTGAAGATATAGTTACCTCGTATTTAATATAATTCGACTACCGTATTGTTTATTTGAGTGGAATCATAGTTCAATATTCCCATTATTAAGTGAATTTTTGTGGTTTGGAAAAGTATTATAGCTAAAATTTATATAAAATGTAAAAATGTTGATTATGATGAAATGAATCTAAAGGGAATTAATTCTTTTAATGAAATATTATTCCTTGTATTCTTAATATTATCATCATAAAATCTGTCTATCTAGATCCATGCTATGGGAAGTAATTGTGTAGTGGTTTTACAGTTAATGGATTTTTTTATGGAAAGAAGTGATGTAACCTGAATTTATAGATTTTATGCTAAACAAGTGCGATGAGTCATGCTGAAGTTTAACATTCGTTATGGAATTAAGTTTTTGACTTGCGTACATCAATTAACTAAAGGAGGAAACAAAATAATAATTTACGCAATTAATATCGAGAGTGTTTCTAAATATTTTATTAACAGTCTTTGGGGTTATATTCCAGAAAGTAGGGTGCTGAGTATAAAAAAATATAAAAATAATGATGACATTACCAGATCTTTGTTAGGAGAAGTAATAATTCGAATATTATTATCTGAATTAAAGGGGGGGGCGTTAATTGAACAAGCAATTTCTAGAAATCTTTTTGGTAAACCATTTTTAGTAGGAGGAGAAAATATTCATTTTAACATTTCTCATTCAGGAAAATGGGTAATATGTGCAATAGATAATTATCCTATTGGTATTGATGTAGAGGAAATTTTGGGAGTCACTGAAAGTGATTGCAAACAACTATTTACAAAAGATGAGAATTATCAATTACTAAATGAAAATATCTCGTTTTACGATTTGTGGACATGTAAGGAAAGTTTTGTGAAGTTAGTAGGTAAGGGATTATCCATACCTTTTAATTCGTTCACTGTTATATTCAATGATGAATATCCATATATTCACTATGATTCAACTATCTACTATTGTAAGCAATATGAATTTGATACTGGTTATAAAATTGCTTGTTGCTCTGTAAGAACAAGGTTTCCAAAAAAAATAATAGTATTAAATGAGAGGAAAATAAATAAAAAAATTAATTGTTCGATGATAACGCAAAGTTAAAAATGTTTATGAATGTCTAATAAAATTATATAAAGGACCAGTGAAGTTCTAATGATAAAATTATTTTGTATTCCCTATGCAGGGGGTTCTTCGGCATCATATGTGAAGTGGAAAAATTCACTAAACGAAGATATTCAGCTTATACCCTTAGAATTAGCAGGTCGAGGGAAACGGATTTCTGAAGGTCACTACATCGATTTCAATCAAATGGTAGATGATATATTTGAATCAATTATAAGCAGTATTCATGATCATACTCCTTTTGCGGTATTTGGACATAGTATGGGCGGTTACATAGCGTATGAATTGTTTGAAAAGCTTAAATCATTTAACTTGAAACATATTTTCTTATCCGGTACTAGGGCACCGCACCTAAGAATAATGAATTACAAATTTAAGTCAGATCAAGAACTAATAAACACCTTAAGAATTATGGGGGGGACTCCGGAAGAAATATTAAACGACCAAGATTTTCTGAAAATACTAATACCGGTTGTACGCTCTGATTTTACAAATATCGCAACTCATTCTTTCTCGAAGATAAAAATATCAGTTTCGGCTACTATTTTACATGGGTTGCATGAAGAATATAATGTCGAGGATGTTTACGCTTGGAATGAGTATTTTAATATTGCTCCTAAGATGTGTTTCTTTGAAGGCGGGCACTTTTTTATTAACCAATTTGAGAGTTCTATAATTGATATTATTAACAAAACGTTAACGTGTTCTGAATTAATATCGATTGAAAAATAAATTGAGGATAGAGCATTTAAACTGTTTAAGTTATAAGAAGCGCTGTTAGGTGTTTCTTATAACTTGTAATTGACTTGACATACTTCAGGGTAACTTTTTATGTGCGATACAAAGTTAAATTGCTTTATATGTAATATTATAGATAATCGAATTTAACTCAACTCACCTATTTTATTTAATACATGTTGAACAAATATCGTATTATCTGTTATTTCAAAAAGATAAAGTGATTTTTCATAATAAGATCTTGCATTGGTTATTTCCTTAATAAGGGAGTAGTTATAGCCAATATGATAGTATAATTCGCCTAAAGAGAATGTTGAATAATGCTTAAGGCATATATTTACAGCTGTATGGCATTCTTTAATAGATTTTTCAAACAGTTGAAAACGTGTTAGCGTCACTGCGTAATTGTATAAAATCCTTACCAAGATTTTGTAATTAGATTGAACAGGAAGTTTATAATAATAGTGAAGACCACTTTCAAAATATGCAAGGGCTTCTTCCAGTCGGTACTCTTCGCAATACAATACTCCAATGCTATTTAACATCTGAATATCTTGTTCGGTCATGAACTCTGAATTTATTGAGTTCTTAATACAACTTAAGGCGTGCTCAAAATTATGATCAAGATAATATATACATATTCCCTCATGCCAAGAAAGATATCTTTGATATCTACTATTTTGAAATAAAGGGTTGTTTTTCTCTGATCGGATAAGATCATATAGATTTTGGTACTCGTGTTTATTTGTATACCCCTCAATTAAATCATAAAGGTCGGTAACATAATCGAAACGATCTGTCTGTCCCAAACTAAATAGATAATTAATATCTACACCAAGTCTATCAGCAATAAAATATAACATAGTTGCTTGTGGTTCTAACTCCCCGTTTTCAATTCTGCTTAATTGTGCTTGAGAACAAATTCCTTGGCATAACCTTTTTTGAGAGATTTTTTTTGATTTTCGAATGATTCGAATATTCTCCCCTATGGTTTTTAAATCCATTTTATAGCTTGTTGACACGTAAAAAGGCCTCCATCCAAAAATATTCTTATTAGTATATTTTATATTATCCACAAAAGAAAATTAGGGGTAATTTAGAATATTATATGTATTAAAGTAAATTATGGGCGGGTCGTTAGTTTAAAAATTCCTATATAGTAATAAATATACAAATATGATCAGGAGGATAGAAAATGAGAACAAAATGGAGAGCAGCTTTACTTATAATGACTATGGTCTTTATGTTTGGAGTAATGATACCCACAATAACTACCGGAGTAGGTGTTATTAGCACTAATGAACTACCGCTAAAACCCTAGAATCTGCTTGATGGTTTATTTTAAAAACTTATCTGTCTCTAGGGAGATTTTTGATTCGGTAAAATAATGTGGTTGTCAATTGTTATATATTAATAAATATTCCGATTAAAACCTTGGGATATAAGGAATATAAGGAGCTGACTGTGTGAACGAAAATAGTTTTACCACAAAAAAGGGACTATGGTCTTTCGCTATCTTAATGATAGGTAGCTTGTTGTCTGGTATTGGAACTCAAATGACACAATTTGCCTTGATTGCTTGGGTGTATGAAAAAACAGGATCCGCACTCAGTGCAGGTATACTTGCGACTGCTTCATATGGCTCTGTAATTGTTGCAAGTATATTTGCAGGTGCATTCGTAGACAAATTCAACCGAAAAAAAATGATTATTTTGACAGATATTATAGCCTCATTAGCCACTGTGCTACTACTAACAATCCATTCATTGGATGTAATGTCTAGTTTCGTATTAATTTTATATGGAATTGTAAGAGGAGTAGTTGGCTCAGTTCAATTCCCAGCTTACATGTCTATTATTACCTTAATGGTTCCTGCCGGACAAAGATCTAGAGCAAATGGAATGTACCAAACTGCTTCAAGTTTGTCTACAACACTTTCGCCTGCTCTGGCAGGTATGTTACTTGGATTTATCGGAATTGAGCAGATTTTCCTTATAGATATTTTTACGTTTTTGTTTATTATCTGCACGATTATTTTTATTAAGATTCCTGAGTCTCAAAAAACAACAGAACAAAATGAAAGAACAATATTGTCAGATACTATAGATGGATTTCGTTATTTGTTTGCAAGAATGAGTTTGCTTGGTTTTGTACTCGTTTTGACATTCTATAATATTGCATTTGGTGCATATGAAGGATTGTACCGTCCAATGCTACTTGCTTTTTCAGATAACAGTGTAAAAATTGCTGGTTGGGCACTCATGGGTTATGGAATCGGTAACGTAGTGTCTGGAGTATTTATGACCATTTGGAAAGGACCAAAAAATCGTGTGCCACTTACTCTACTAGCATGGGCTATTTCTGGATTATTTGGGTTTGTTGTAGGCGGATGGGGGCGTTCTCTACCAGTTTGGATTATCTCCGGTTTTTTACAAGGTGTGTTTAATAATATTGCTGTGGTTCTTACTGTAGGAATATGGCAATCAAAGGTTGAACCAGCATTTCAAGGACGTGTATTCGGTATTATGAAGTTGGTGGCACAAGTAACTATTCCTGTTGCAGTATTTGTAATGACATTTATATCGGATAAAGTTGCTATCCCAGGTTTTAAAGAAGGGGGGATTTTATCTAACCTCTTTGGTGAATATGTTGGTAATGGTCCAGGAGCAGGTATGTCATTCGTACTCATCGTGAGTGGTTTACTGTTTGGTGTGATTAGTCCATTAATCATGTTCGTCTTTCCTTCACTCCGCAATGCTGATAAGTCAGAAGACTCCTCTGTCAATTTAGCAAAAACTGTTTTGAAGGGATGACTACAAAAATCAAAGTAATATAAATATAAAAAACCACTTCTGTGAGAAGGAGAACGATGGTGAAAATTAAAGAGATTCTTGATTTAGAGCATGATGAAGTAAAAGGGTTAGAAAAATTAAGAGATGTACAAGACCTTCGTTTAATAGCGCCTACCAGAAGAGCTCCCATTATTAATCATCAATTACTAGAAGACAACGGTAAAGTAAACTTTGAAATCCCCAAAAATACAATAAAGAATATAGAAAAATATTCTCAAGAATTAAATATTGAAGCTAAGTTCATTTAAAGAGCCATAGAGTTCAAATTGAATAATGAGCTTCCTCAGTTAGAAAATGAACTTTTACATATCGAACAAGAACTAAACTTAACTGAAAGTAAACAGCTAAAAGAGGTCATTACAAGAGAAAATATAGATGCAATATTCAAAGTGACAACGACAAATGAGATAGGAATAGTAAATAATTTTCACAATATTAAGGGTAGTGAATATTTTGATCTGTTAAAATATCTTATCCGTTATGGATATATTGATGAGACTTATCCCGATTATATGACTTATTTCTATGAAAATAGTCTTAGTAGGGGGGATAAAACATTTTTGCGCAGTATAACTGATAGAAAGGCGAAGGAATACACCTATCAATTAAAGAATCCGAAGTTAGTAACTGCTAGAATTCGAGAAGTAGATTTTGAGCAAAAGGAAGTTCTTAACTTTGATTTGTTTGAACACCTTCTGCAGACACCTGAGAACGAAGAACTTCTCAATAGATTTATAAAGCAACTTAAAGAGGAAAGAAATTTTCAATTTATAGGTGCATATTTTAATACTCAAAGAGAGATTGCGTCTTTTATCATGAGTCTGAATCATCAATGGCCTGAATTTTTTGGAAGTATTCTAAATGGTCAATTTTTAAGTAATAAACAGATACGTATGTATTCGGTTTATACCTTGTATTTTTCGAATGAAGATGATATTCATGGTGTTAATGCTGAAAAGTATCTTTCTCACTACATTTCTACTTCAAATGATTACCTGAGTCTTAACGAGCCAAATGTTGAAAAATTAATTCATGGTTTTATAAAATTGGATGTTGCTTTTATTAATATTAATCAAGCAAATGCAGAGCTTTTGGAAGGAGTGTACTCCAATTGGTTATATGAGATTAACTTTGAAAACCTTTCACTCATGCTATATACTTTTTATTCAATTAATGAGGAAAGTGATATTTACCATCGGAATTATACTTTAATTAATAATAAACCAGAATCTCCATTAGCTAATTATATCGAAGAGAATATTTATGACTATGTTAATATCATATTAGCAGGTTGCAGAGGCACCATTTCTGATGATGAAAAGGACGTACTATTACTTTTAAACAATGAGAAGATCACATATGATCAGAAAAAAACTTATATAGATCATTTGAAAACATCTATTCAATTAATTAATGATGTAGATGATAAAGATCTATGGAGTTCATTGTTGAGTTGTAATTTAGTAGCATATGCTGAAGAAAATATAATTAAATATTTTCATTTTGGTTTAGAACTTGAATCTTTATTGATAACTTTTATTAACGGAAATGATGTCCAATTGAATTTCTCAGAAATGAAGAATGATTATGGTGAAGAAGTTGCAGGCGAATTTTTTGATGCAATTTTAGTTTGTAATGAGCTTTCAAATCAGAAGTATAGAGAAATATTAACAACACTTGAGTTGTCATGTGATCCTTTTGATAGGGAAGGGATATCTGTCGATAAGTTCCAGATCATTACTGATGAAAGCATTATTCAAATGAATTTGGAAACGCACTATTTTATTCGAGAACATTATCAGGAACAAGCACTATATTTTATAGAAAGAAACATTAATAATTATATTAGTATCATGACAACAGAAACCATAGTTCTAAGCGAAATAATTGATATTCTTTCTATAAATATAGAAGATGCCATTAAAATTAAACTTTTAGAAATTACGAATGGTCCTATCTCAATAGTAGGTAAAAGATATTCTGATACAATTAATGCATACGTTTTACAAAATAACCTCGATGCTAATGAGATACCTCACTTGTTCCTTTCGTATAAACAGTGGGCTACTGAAGTTAAGCAAATAGTATTTGAATTGGCAAGAGATCACATAGATTTAATTATCAACACACCTTTTAAAATTTGCAGCGAGTTGCTTAGGAAAATGCTTGAATCGGAAGAGATCGAAGGCGTTTATAAGCTTGATCTTTTTCTATCTTCAATACCCAATCTTGATGTAGAGATGTGTAGGGTATATCTTGAAATGTTAAATTTAGCTGAATACAATAAAGTTTTTGAACCTCGGACCCGACCCAAGTATGAAATTAATACAACAAACGAGAAAATATTATCAGCATTCAAGAAGAGAGGCTGGATAAATGATTATGAAAATGATGGGGACAGAGCAGGATATTATAAATTAATTCGAAACAGACCAATACTTAGAACCTCGCTTGATTTACTTTAAAAAAACACTTTAGGAAAATTAAACTACAATTAAAACTTTCCAAGACTTCAAAAGAAGCTTTGGGTCTTTGTCACTATTTATTAGGGAACGGATTTTCATGTTTATGTTTGTGTATCCAATGAGAGGTAATCTTTATTTCTTACTAATGCTTGGATTGATTCGGTTCGCAATCCTCTATTTTTTCGCACTGCGTGCGTTTCACGGCGCACGGTCTTTTGTCCAAGGCGATAGCTGGAGAAATATATGTAGATCCAAATCGATTTGATTTAACATGCTTCATTTTATTGAAAAACAATAATAAATATTAAAATGACATCGCATCGTGTCCATAACCTCAAAAAATTCGATAATACCGGAGAAGACATGGAGGATTTAATCTCCATCGGCACGATCGGCTTGATTAAAGCTATCGAGAGCTACCGCCCGAACAAAGGGACAAAGCTGGCCACTTTTGCGGCACGCTGTATTGAAAATGAAATTCTGATGCACCTAAGATCCTTGAAGAAAACACGGAAAGACGTATCTCTGCACGATCCGATTGGGACAGACAAGGAAGGTAATGAAATTACACTTATCGATATCCTTGGTTCGGAAGCGGATGATGTTATTAAAGAAGTGGATTTGAAGATCGAGAAGAGTAAGATTTATCGCAACCTAGATATTCTGGATGACCGAGAGAAAGAAGTTGTGGTGGGTAGGTTTGGGCTGGATACAGGTGGAGAAGAGAGGACGCAGCGGGAGATTGCCAAGGAGTTGGGGATCTCGCGGAGTTATGTTTCGAGGATAGAGAAAAGGGCGCTTATGAAGCTGTATCATGAGTTTTATAAGGCGAAGCGGTAGGACTGATGACAATTACACAGTAATAATCCATTAATAATAAAACTTGAAAAGCGACTTGTCTACGGATGAGTCGTTTTTTGTGTGGATAGGGTTCGCCTTACTTATGATACGGTTCACCGTAACATCTATAGAGAGAAATACAGGTAATTCTCATATCTATACCGTTTACAATTCCTCTTTCTGTAAATTGCCTAATAGCATCACTAGCATATGATCCTTCAATATCAGAATAACTGACTGTTATATCCTGTTGAAACAGTCACTCATAAGTATATTTCTTCTTGATTGATAGGCATTTTGCTCTCAATCCACCAAGTTACTAAACTAAGCACGGCTCCGATGTACGCCTCTATTTTAATTTGCTGTACTATTCCACATATTCGTACTTTTCATTAAAAACCCGCACTTGATTTCGACCAGCTCTTTTGGCAGCATAAAGTGCTTCATCAGCTTTATGAAGAAGTTGATGGATTGTTTCCTCCACAGCTCCTGTCGTTACGGATACCCCAAAACTAGAGGTAATCGTTACCAATTTTTCATTTTCAACTAGAGGCTTCTGTTCAATGCAAAATCTAAGGTGATTAGCGAAGTTTTCCCCTTCCGCTAGTGTATAACCAGATAAAGCGAGTACAAATTCTTCACCACCATATCTAGCAAATAGTATATGTTCTCCCATCTCAGCCTTACATATTTGAGCCACATGTACTAGCATTTGATCTCCGGTTTGATGCCCATAAGTGTCGTTCACTTTTTTGAAAAAATCAATATCAAATAGAATAATCACAAAGGATGATAATTCACCCTTTGCTTTCATTAAGCATTGCTCACTTTTCTGGAAAAAGGCACGACGATTGTATATTTGTGTAAGATCATCATAATAGGCTTGATGCTCTAACTTTTGTTGTAATGTATGTAGCTCTGTTATATCCGTAAATATAATTAGTAAGCCAGAGTTATTATTAGATTGTTGAAGCATAGAAATACGTAGCTGATATATATAATTACCTTGATGAATCGTAACATTCAATTTATCTGAGATCGTATCTAATTGAACAGGGAATGATTGATCCGTTAGCATATACCAAACTTGATCAAATGGCTGCCCTAACGTTGATCGATCCAATTCACTAAACATACTTTTACAAGCTTGATTATATTCGATTAATTGATAGGTATCATTAAGCACAATGACACCATCGTTCATACTATTAAAGATCGTTTCCTTTGCAATTGGCATTATTGATAACATTCGAGAGGAGGTAATAGACCAAAGGTACAAAACAGAAGAAAACCAAATAACCATGGGTACAGGATCGATACCATCGGGTGTCACTCCTATGAATAATAAAAATGCAGTCATTATTGGAAGCAGTTGACCGCAGATGAGGGCAAATAATTGAGATCGATATACACTAACGGTTTCCTTCCAGCGTGAAAGCAGCAATAAGAGCGCAGCTAACATACAACAGAAAATGTAAATATTATGTACGGCAAACCATGCCCCATACTCAATCTCACTATATGGAGCCCCGAGCACCGAATGGATATCATATATTCTATAGTAAAAATGATGGGATTCATTAGTTACATTGATGAGAAAAGTAATACAAGGCATTGTAAGTAGCGCGATTATTCTTTTTCTCGTTATTTTATAACCCAAATATTGCATGACAAACATTAATCCTAACGGAGGGAAAAATGGCATCCCTGCATACTGTACAATATTCCAAAATCTAAGCTGTTCTAACGAAGTCGATGTTAAGCTAAAGGCATAACCAAAGCAATAAATCATTGAAGTTAATGTATTCCACATGAACAAATTAGCGATATTTGTATAATAATGTCTCCTCCAATAAGTAAAGACAAGTATAGACAAATTCAGAACAGCCGAAGTACAAACTAATGTTATATATGCTGCTAGCTTCGAATCCAATAGGTATACCCACTTTCATACAATACATATATTTACGTTAACACGATTAATATAAGATGTTGATTTGTTCCTTGAACCATTTACAGGATTCCGTCCACATCACTATTATGTCTGTACTACCCACATCGTATTGATTATTGCTTCATGAAATAGATTGTTTTTAACTTAGCATGACACTCATGACAGTAGCAACACATTTAGCCAATCAGTAATGCTATGATTACTATTTCGTCTATACCGATCACCAAATAGTTAGTACAACATTACGTAATTCATCACTTCTATTGCATTGCAAACAAGTACCCATCGATTGGATGGGTACTTGTTTTTATTTCTAATTATAAAGGCTTCCCCATGTACGACATAAGTCAACTAAATCCATTTAGAATTTTGTGAAGCGCTCGCAGATCTATTCGTATTGTACAGAACGTGCAAGTGCCGCAACAGAGCCGCGAAAATCAGGTCTGCCGTCATCCGTCCACAACAGCTCCGCTACAAATGTATGGCGATTCGGATCGTATAGCGGATCTCCTACAATATGCTTATACGTTCTTGCGTGGAACACAAACAGCGTCTTCTCGCCAGTCTCTGACACCGTGAAACTATTATGACCAGGACCATACATCGAGATGCTCTCATCAGTCGTGAGAACCGGTACTTTCGACTTGCGCCATGAGGCAGCATCGAGCAAATCCGAGTCCGCATCGGCTTCAAGCAAGCCCATGCAATAATTGAAATCAGTAGCGCTAGCAGAGTAAGTGAGGAATACCCGATTATCTTTGCGAACAAATGCCGCGCCTTCGTTCACTTTATACCCGATGATCTCCCAGTCATATTCGGGCATCGTAATCATCGTTTGCGCCCCAATCAACGTCCACGGATTGCTCATTTTAGATATGTAGAGATTAGAGTTGCCTTCGATTTCCGGATCCTTTTGTGCCCATACGTAATAGAGGCTACCATTGTGCTCAAAGGTAGTGGCATCGAGGGAGAAGCTTTCCCAAGCGGTACGAACCTGTCCTCTTTCCGTCCAGCTGCCTTCGAGCGGATTTGCATTTTCATTCTCCAGTACATACATCCGATGGTCGAACAAGCCTTCTGTCGTTTCCGACGTATGCGCGGCAGCGAAATATACGTACCATTTTCCATCAATAAAATGCAGCTCTGGCGCCCAAATATTGGCACTAAGAATGCCAGTCTCTCTCTTTCTCCAGATCACTACAGGAGCTGATGTAATAAGCCCTACAAGGTCCTGTGCCCTACGGATTTCAATCCGATTATACTCTGGAACCGAGGCCACGAAATAATAATAACCATCTGAATGTCGGCATATAAAAGGATCAGCTCGTTGCTCGATCAATGGTTTAATGACGCGTAACTCCTCTTGTTGGACTCCCATCTTATCACCTATTTCATAAGTAATAGATACTAACCTTTAACAGCACCCGCAGTCATACCATCAATGAAATATTTCTGGAAAGCGATAAACAATATGAAGATTGGAATGATGGAGAAGAAGGAGCCCACGATCAGAAGGTCATAGTTATTCCCATAAGGAGTTAACAATGTTTTTAAACCGATTGGCAGTGTATATTTATTTTGATCTCCCAACACCATGAATGGCCACAATAGATTATTCCAGCTATTCATACCATTCAGAATGGCCATTGCCGCAAAGGAAGGCTTCATAATCGGCATAATCACTCTGAAATATATCGCATATTCGTTTGCTCCATCAACTCGCCCAGATTGAATAATTTCTTTTGGTATGCTTCTGAGATATTGCCTAAAGAAGAATATCGTCCCGGCATTAGCTATACCCGGCAGAATGATTGCCGAATAGCTATTCACCATTTGCAAATCATTTATTAAGCTGTACAAAGGAACCAGCAATATTTCAAATGGCACCATCATAATGAGCAACACACATATAAAGAGGAAGTTCTTACCTTTGAAATCATACGCTGCAAAACCATATGCAACAAAAGCGCTTACAAACAGTGTTAAAGCAACCTGAATGATTGTTAACGTCATACTGTTCCAAAACCATACAAAATAATCATGTTGTCCAGTGAATAAATAGATAAAATTATCAAAACTCATTATTTCAAAATTCAAACTTAAGTTAAGACCATATCTTATTAAAGCTTCACCTGGTTTAAAGGAAGAGAGGGCCACTGCATAGAATGGAACCATAATTATAACGAATAGTATAATAAAGGTACTAATTATGACTATTCTAGCAATTACGTTGTTCTTCATCTGACTAGTGTCCATTTTAATCCTCCTCCTTTTTGAACATTCCACTAAATTTCAACTGCGTTAAATTGATAATCATAGCAATGACTAATAGAACGATACCAACTGCTGCAGCGTAACCGAGCTTATTCTTCTCAATTCCTTGTCTATACAAATATCCGACTATAGTTAGGCCAATATTTTTCGGTGAATTGTTACCGTTAAACATCATTAAGCTCTCGGTAAACATTGCCAAACCTGCATAAACACTAATTGTCGTAACATATATCGTGGTCGGCTTCAATAATGGCATTGTAATCGATCTGAACTTCTGCCAAGCAGATGCCCCGTCAATTGAAGCAGCCTCATAATAATCATTGTCAATGTTTTTCAAACCAGATAGATAGTACAGCATATTAACACCTGTCCATCGCCAACATGCAAGAATTAATAGTGCAGCCATACTCCATTCTGCATCTTTCAAGAATTTAGTAGGCTCTACACCAAATAGACCTAGAAAACTGTTCATTAATGAACCATCCATTTCGCCGAATGTTAGGCGAAAAATAGTACCCGCCACTGCGACAGATGTCAATGCAGGAAGAAAGAACGAAGATTTAAAAAACTCCCTCCCCAGCATTAACTTACTGTTTATCATAACTGCAAATAACATTGGGAAAGGGATTAACAGCACTAAGGTTCCTAGCATGTATACAACGCTATTTTTAATAGCCGTCAAAAACACTTTATCTGTGAATAACTTCGAATAATTCGCTTCACCAACCCATTTTGGATCCTGTCCCAACATCCTATCTTGAAAACTCATTACGAATGAATTTACAAGTGGATAAGACCAGAATATCAAGAATATGATTATGAATGGCAACACAAATACATAAGGTGCAACCTTTTGAGAGTATACAAATTTCTTTATCATAATCCCACTCTCCCTTGACTATGACTAAACCTGCCGAGCACCATTCTTGCCGACAGGCTTAATCATAACCATTTACTTATTATTTTTATTTCAATTCTTGTTCAATTGCTGCCTGTGCTTCATCGAGAGCTTCCTTCACGTCTTGGCCATCTTCAAAGATCGCATTCAGAGTAACCGTATTGAGCACATTGCCGATCGTCGGTGAAGCTTTTACGGATTTGATAGCTCTAATTTCGTCTTTGATTTCATTCAAAGTATCAAATGCATTTGTTTTAAAATACTGGACGTATTCGTTATCAGGGTTTTTCGTTACAGCCTCATCTTTCCATACTTCCATATTGATTGGGTCAAATCCAAGTGTATTCCAGATTTCAGTAGTAGCTTCTTTCGAAAGCTTAGCAAAAGCTACAAACTCTTTTGCCAACTGAACATCTTTACCAGTCTTAGTAACAACTGTGCCAGTACCGCCTAAGCCAACGGAACGAGGATTACCTTCTTCGAATACAGGCAATGGAGCAATTGCATACTTACCTTTAAGGTCCTTCATTTCGTTTACAAAGCGGGACATGTACCACTCAGGCATCAATGCGCTTGCGTAGTTGCCTTTGTTGTATTCGCCTTTTGCTTCTTCTGTGTCGGGTTGTCCGCCTGGGATCGTATGAATAACATTATTCTTCTGCAGGTCAACTAACATTTCAAACGCTTTAATCATCTCAGGGGAGTTAACTTTTGGATTGCCATTTTCATCTGTAAAATCAGCGTTTTGCTGAGCAAGTAACAGCGAGGCTTGCCACGTAGCGGATGTATCAGCAGTACCTAAGTACTTACCAGTCTTTTCATAAACCTTGATACCTGCTTGATTGTAATCTTCCCAAGTTTTGATCATCTTGTAGTCAACACCTGCTTGTTCGAGAATTTCCGTGTTGTAGAAAGCAAGCGTAGCACCTACGTGATAATCAAAGCCATAAACCTGGTCAGCTTTGGAGTAAATATCGACACGTGAGGGAACGACAACGTCTTTGTATGGTGCAAATACATCATTCAAAGATTCCAGTGGAACGTTGTCCCCTTCCAAGAATTTAGGGAACTGACCAAGCTCGATATCCGCAATATCAGGAGCACCTTTTCCACTTGTAACTGCCAATAAGAGCTTGTTGTGCATATCATCGTAAGGCATAACCGTTACATTCAACTTAATCTGTTTGTCTGGATTCTGTTGGTTCCATAACCCCAGCATTTTATCCAAATGCTTGCCATGCAAATCTACGAATGTCCAAAATGACATTTCTGTTGCATTCTCACCGGCATCAGCGCCTAACTGCTGTGTTTCCGTTGATGAACTGGAAGACTTACTACATGCCGACAAAACTAGTGACATCATAAGGATTGTAACGATGGAGATTAATGTAATGCGTTTTTTCATTTGTTCGTCATCCTCTCTTTTTTTGTTACTCATTTGAGATGCTGGGTGACTGGTCACTTCTGTTAATTTAAGCGGTTTCAATACGTCTCGTTACCAACCTTCTTAACATGATTCTAACCTTTCAATGAAAAGACACCTTCGTAATAAATTTCCTAATTCTGTATTGTAAGCGCTTTATAAATTGCATTATAATATATACGTAATATATTTTATATAACCAATTGATTATAAAAATCATTAAATTTTAAGGGAGATGTACTTATTTGAAAAAGCTGGTGCTCTACAAGCAAATTCAAGAAGATATTGTACAGAAAATTAAATCTGGGCAGCTTCGGCCAACGGACCGCGTCCCTTCTGAACAAGAATTAATGGACGAATTCAAAGTAAGTAAAATAACCGTCAAAAACGCCTTAACCCAGCTAGCTGACGAAGGATTAATTATACGCGTACAAGGCAAAGGCACATTCGTCTCTTCTAGTCTTGATATTTCTAGCATTGATTCTCCATTATCTCCACACAGCGCGTCGTCCTTGCCGCTCATCGGCTTCATTATTCCGACGATGGTAACCCGTGTCATTCAGAAGCTCGTCGACTACACGGAACAATTCCTGTCTGAAGCTGGCCTCAGCATGGTACTAAGCATCACGCGAGAGTCCTCCTCTATCGAATCGAACGCCATTCGTACACTAACGGGGCTCGGTGTGAAGGGATTGATCGTTTTTCCAACAGAAGATGAGAAGTACAACGAATCACTACTGCGTCTGTCGCTCGATAAATTCCCATGTGTGTTCATCGACCGCTACCTGCGTAACATTGAAACATACACGATTACATCAGACAATTACGGCGGTGCGTATAAGGCTGTCTCTCATTTGCTATCCAAGGGTCATCATCAGATTGCGCTCATCTCACCTGAGAATGCCAATACAGCCATCGAGGATCGCACGCTCGGCTTCGAGAAGGCGTACACAGATCGAGGTATATCAATCGACAAGAGCTTGTGGTGTCACATCCCTCTCGACATTCTACGCGGTAAGCAAGCATTGGACTATGTAAGCGACTTCTTGCAGGGGCATAGTGGAATTTCGGCAGCTTTCTCCTTAACCGAAGAAACCGCACGCCTTACATCGGCCGCTATCAGCCGTCTCAACAATCACTCAAATATCGATTTGCTATCTTTCGATAATCCACATCTTTCATTCGTAGCTTATGTACAGCAGGATGAACAGGAAATGGCACGTACAGCCGTAAAGCTGTTACTTGAACAAATAGAGAATATATATTCACCTAAGAATGCCGTCATTCCCGTGCAGCTCATCTTCCCCTAACTATTTCATTGGACTTTATCGACACTCTAGGAGCACCTTCAGTAGAAGTTGTCTTCTTTTGCGTTCCAGCGCATAGAGTATAACAATATATCATAAAGGTGCTAGCGGCCAAAACGGGAGATTCGCTCCACTTTGTTACGAAAACCGCTGATTCATACGGATGAAACCGATCTTCGGGTCGGGGAGTGAGTGTCAAGGAATCTCAGAGCATGATGATCATGAAGGAATATTCAAATGTCTCCAGGAACTCAATGAGGAAATAAATATGAAAATGTTTATATGAGCAAATAATTTTCTAGGCGCTGGATGGAGTAAGATCGAGTAGGGATGACATGCCGAGTGTACCGACTTGTACATCGACCGAGCCCCCACCATAGTAGATTGTAAGATATTCATGCTGATTTGAGTCCATATTTTATTCACGTTTTGTAGCCAACTATTTGTAGAATCTTTATAGTGATTATCGCCGCTGTAGCTTGCAGGAATAGTGTGATTACCAACCGTAAGATCTGACGCCTCATAGACCGCTAGTCCCCTAGCATACAGTCCCTAACTCTACTTTTCCGCCATAAAAAGTGATAGTCCCGCTAGGAACAAACGACTTACAGAGGGAACTTCTGCTATAAACGAGACCGTCTTTCCATAATCCGGAAAAAGTCTTTTCGTTCTACTTATGATACGGTTCATCGCACTATCTGTAACGGCAAGTTATAAGGCCATCCCTTTCGGGATGGCCTTTCTTGTAAACGTGGTTACTCGAGTACTCTGTCATTTTTAATTGAATTTCTTTTAATTAGTAGTCTCTAGTAAGTCTCTAGTAATCTGGAAACAATTGTTGCAAACTCTGCTCTAGTAATATCTTTTTCAGGCTTAAATGTACTGTCTGCGTATCCTGTAATAATATTATTGGATGCGAGTGCATCAATGGAATCATAATACCATGCATTTCTTGTAACATCTTTGAATGATGTGTTTCCAGTACCTGTTAGCTTAAAAGCTCGAGTGATTAGTGCCGCTAATTCACCACGACTAATCTTCTCATCTGGACGGAAGCTTCCGTCACTATATCCGTTCATCAAGCCTGATCTAGCAGCTGCACCAATAAACTTATTCGCCCAATGAGTTGGAGATACATCTATAAAGTTACTTTCTTGTCCTTCAAGTTTCATGTGCGTTGCAATTACCTTGATGGCTTCCGCACGAGTCAAACCTGAATTTGGACGGAATGTTCCATCGGAATACCCCGTCAATAATCCCTTAGCAATTAGTGCGTCAATGCTTGTTTTTGCCCAATGATTCATTGTATCTACAAAACTAACAACTTTTGGCTTATCTGCTGGTGTTATTGTTTCTGCAGGTGCCGGTGTTTCTATAGGCGTTGTTATTGCTGGAGGTGTCACTGTACCTCCTCCAGTATTTGGATGGGTTGGTCCATTATCTGTGTTTGGATCAGGATTAGTAGAGTTTGAAACGTATTGAAGTGCTGGAGCAAATGTTGTAAGTAGTCTAGCTTGACTTTGTTGCTCAAGAGCGTAGCTCATGCCTAAAACTTTTGCATCGTCCCATGCTCTACCAACCAGTTGCATAGAGATAGAATATCCGCTGTCATTCGTTCCTACAGGAACAACTACCGTAGGTAGACCCATAGTAGAGGTTAATACGCCTGTGTTACGGTCTGAACTTAATTGAGAAGCTGCTGCGTCATTGTTATATACGTCGCTAATAAAACCTGCATAAACAACAGCATCAACACCATTCGCGTCCATCCAGCCTTTGATAACTTCCTTATAGTCAGTTCTATACTTAATGTAATCTTGTACAGCCTGTTCAGTCATACGAGTTGGGGTACTGTATCCTCTTTGATTATAGATAAGCACTTTATCTGAAGCTAGTACACTTGCTCCATCAATATAAGGGAAGTCCTTATGCAACTCAATATAACGTGCCCAACCTTCAGTAGATCCATTAATACCTGAAGGACGACTAGGGCCTGATGGTACAGCTGACATTTCAACCATAGTCGCACCCGCTGCTTGAAGCTCTGAGAACTTATCCATCACTGCCTGTCCAGTATCATCATCAGCATATGCAGATACAAAGGATGCAGGAATGTATCCAATTTTCTTTCCTTTCAATGCATTAACATCCAGAGATTCCTTCCAATCCACTGGACGCTTATGATCTGCATCAGCAGTGACTGTGAAAATATCCTGTGGGTCCGTACCCGTTGTAGCATTCAATATAATAGCTAGGTCAGTTACTGTTTTAGCAATGGGACCTGCATAATCTTGTCCCCAAGTGAGTGGCAGTACACCTGTAGTACTTGCCATACCGTCTGTACCCCGGAAGCTTTTTAAGCTAGCGCCTGTAGTTGGTGCATAGAGAGATACCCCTGTTTGCGATCCCATTGCTGCTGCTGCAAAATCAGCTGCAACAGATACTGCAGACCCGCCGCTTGAGCCAAAAGATGTTTTCGATGGATAGAGTGCATTCCATGTTTGCTGCCAGCCGCTTTCACTAAAACTTCCGCTGTTAGCAAACTCAGAAGTATTTACTTTACCAATAATTACAGCTCCAGCTTCCCGCAGTTTTTTCACTTGGAATGCATCAGAATCAGGCTGCCAGCCTTCAAGAGCTTTACTGCCACCGGTAGTAGGCATATCCTTTGTATCATAAATATCTTTTATCGCAATTGGAATACCCAATAAATCACCTTTTACACCTTGTGCACGGGCATCGTCAGCAGCTTTTGCTTGGTTAAGCGCAGTTTCAGATACATGCAGGAATGCATGGAATCCCAATTGTCCCTCATCGTATACCTTGATTCTATCTAAATAGGCTTGAGTAATTTGTACAGAGGTAGTTTTGCCAGTAATCATATCCTGTTGCATTTCTGCAATGGATTTATTCTTAACATCATACGGCGATGAAGTTACTAATTCTTTAGGCGCAGGAGCATTTGGTATAACCAGATGATCTCCAGTATCAAGTCCCTCTATAGAAGATATATCCCAGTTGCTAATTGACCGAATTTGTGCGTTTGTTAATCCTGTTACATCCAGAAGACTATTAAGTCCATCTAGCATAGCAACCAGATTTTTCAACCCTTCTTCACCAGCTTCTCCAACTTGTACATAATTTACTAGGGATTTCGATTCGCCCGGCCCAATATTTAGTGAATTAATGAACCCATAGAAATTCGCTTCATTTCCATACTCAGCTAAGGGTATTGTGAATGGATCCTGTTGCTGATTACCTAGACCGGTTAATCCATTATCAAACGGCTTTGGAGATCCCACTGCAACGCCTAGCGGCTTATTGTTTTTGGCGCTACTATCTACAACAATCCATGAATCATCTGTAGTTACCTTTAGATCGCCTGAATAGGTTGCCTTAACTACTGAAGCATTTGTTGTTGTACCATATCCTAAAGAGCCACCGAATGATACATCAACTTTTATTGCCACATCATTTTTATTAGTGAAAGTATCAAAGAATCTCGTTCGATTATGAATAGTATCCACATACACCTCACGTGTTACTGTTACATTTCCTAGATTTACAGATTGAGCCGAAGTAAACTTATTAACGCCGTCATATTTCAAGTCAAACCCACGCATCATTTGACCATTCATCAGCGGAGCTGAAGGCGAGGACACTTTAACAAAGATATTGCCGAAACCTTGTACTTGTGTAGCACCAACTGTACGTAAACTTCCTGTGTCTAAGCTAGGAGCAAAAACATCGTGAATCTCCCATACTGTGCCACTTTCTGAAGTAACTCTAGTTAAAGCGTCAGCTGTTTGGAACGGAATTACACTCGTAGCAATAACAGATAACACAATTGAAGTAGCTATAAATTGCTTTTTACTCCAATTTTTTTTTGCTGGTGAATATTCAGATCGGGAGGAACCAGAATGCTCTCTTTTAGTTTCACGTAGACGTTTGAACTTATTCATGTGCGTAATCTCCTTTTCCTGTATGTATTTTATTATTTAATGTTAGGAAATATAACACTAGTATTTGTTTCAGTCAATGAATATTATAAATTTAATATATTTTGAGTTTGTTAAAAGGCGAAAACGGCTCTTTTAATTATTATGTGTAACGTATATGTAAACTATTGTGTTAAATAGATTACAATTTATGATAGGTTTTGGAGTGTCTATAGGATATTGAGTATCATCATCCGGCTGCATCACCAAAAACCTTGAATTTCACTTATCTCTATGTGAATTTGACGAAATCAAAAAGAAAAGGAACAGCTAAAAATTAACGGAGAATATTATGTTTTTCATTTCATGAAAGTGGAAGATTCTATATCGGAGCATGGCATAAAACAGAATCACTGATGATTCCAGATGCATAGCCGCAAGATCACTAATGGGCATCCTGAAAAGAGTAAAGTATCTGCTGGGAAAGAAGCCATAAGAATAGCCAGGTAGTGTATCTGGAATAAGTGGGATTTCATTGTGGAAACCACTTTAGCGGGTGGTAACGTTATAAGGCAGATGAGGATGCAAAGGAACAAGGCTTTGAAATTATTGTGTTTTATGTGGAACTAGCAGATGTTCGGCTAAATATTGAATGTATTGCTCTACGTGTGAAAAACGGTGGCTATCATATTGAAACCGAGGATATTATTAGACGCAATTTAACAAGTATGAATAATCTGATATCTTACTTAGAGTTGATTGATCAAGTAAAGTGTTATTTAAATGGATTACCAGGATGTACACAAGAAATCAATCGGAAACTACAAATTAAATATAATATGCAAAAGGAAACCAATTCGAATCAGAATCGATCGTAATTGGTTTATTTTTTGACATCACATCGTGCCCATAACCTCAAGAAATTCGATAACACTGGGGAGGACATGGAGGATCTGATCTCCATTGGCAACATCGGAATGATTAAAGCTATTGAGAGCTATCGTCCAAACAAAGGAACAAAGCTAGCCACATTTGCAGCACGTTGTATTGAAAACGAAATCCTGATGCACCTGTGTTCGCTCAAGAAAACACGTAAAGACGTATCCCTGCACGATCCAATTGGGACGGACAAAGAAGGTAATGAAATTACACTTATCGATATTCTTGGCTCCGAAGCTGATGATGTCATTAAAGAAGTCGATCTGAAGATCGAGAAGAGTAAAATATATCGCAACCTAGATATTCTGGATGACCGGGAGAAAGAAGTTGTGGTGGGTAGGTTTGGGCTGGATACAGGTGGAGAAGAGAGGACACAGCGGGAGATTGCTAAGGAGTTGGGGATCTCGCGGAGTTATGTTTCGAGGATAGAGAAGAGGGCGCTCATGAAGCTTTATCATGAGTTTTATAAGGCTGAGCGGTAAACTCATAATCACAAGGTAGTATCCGTTAACCGGCATACATAGAAAGCTTCAAGGACCATATTTAAATTTTTTAGAGAAGATATAGTTCAGCGAATTTTTGTATTAAACCAACTCATAAAAATACATGAGAAAGGGAGAGGGAAAATTGTTAAGTGGTGCTCTGAAGAGTACATATATCCAGTCATCTTTTGCGATTGGGCATATTGCATTTTGGCTGTGAAGATATTTAGCTGTTGTTGCAATTAAAAAGAAAGGTACGGAAATCTTTGGTTAATACAACACAAAAGCTTATTAAATATAACTAGATTTGAGTATCAAGCGAAATAAAAAAACCACTTATGCTCGGAAATCCCAAGCTTGCTTAAGTGGTTAATCGTGCTTTTGAATCTTATAACAACCTTAAGTTGTCGGGTTCAATGCCCCTTGATACTCATCCATTAAATTGTCGATAATCTGCTGTACGGACAAAATCTCTTTAATCTCATGAACTCTGGACCCAGCAAAAACCAATCCGTTCTTAACATCTC
The DNA here is from genome assembly GCF_038002725.1 of Paenibacillus sp. FSL H7-0323. NCBI lineage: Bacteria > Bacillati > Bacillota > Bacilli > Caryophanales > Paenibacillaceae > Paenibacillus > Paenibacillus sp. FSL H7-0323. The sequence continues at coordinate 6,510,076 of NZ_JBBODB010000001.1, forward strand.
CTCTAAGGGAAGTGAGCAGGGATTCCATTGTACAGAAGCGATGTGAACAAACCTTTAGACAATTATAGCATTTGACTATCTTTAATTTGGCATCATCACTGATCCGGTCCGTAAATTCATTCCGAATCGCTCTACCTTCTAGACCCACAGTAGACTTGATTAGGACAGTATCTCCTTGCTGAGCATCTACATACTTTTGCTTGAAGGCTAAGGGAGCATCACACTCAAGGCTAGCCACAAAACGGGTACCCATTTGAACACCAGATGCGCCGATCCGAAGGGCTTTTGCGATATCATCCCCTGTTAGAATTCCACCCGCAGCAATAACAGGAATCGAAACGGCCTCTAAGACTTCAGGAAGGATATCAAACATGGATCTGTCTGTACCTAAATGGCCTCCAGCTTCGAACCCTTCCACAACGACTGCGGAGGCACCAAGTCTTTCGGAAATTCGGGCTAATTTGGCGGATGAAACAATAGTTACGACAGGAGTACCATATTCTTTACCCCAAGCATAAATATCTCTAGAAATTCCGGCTCCGGAAATAATAAAGTCAACCTTTTCCTCCAAAGCAATCTTCATTTTTTCGGCAAAGTCCTTCACTGCGAATAGTACATTCACACCGATGTAGCCATTTCCTTTAGAGAGTTCTCTTGTTTTGCGAATATGCATTCTCAGCTCATCAGGAGTAATCCCTGTACCAGAGATGGTGCCGATCCCGCCTGCATTGGCTACAGCAGCGGCTAGTCCACTTAAGGATATGCCTACACCCATTCCACCTTGAATAACAGGAACTCTCGATTTAATATGTCCGAATTGGATTGTTGGAAGTTTCAATTACACACCTCTTTTGCAAGTTGTTGACATTATTAATACTCCTCTAGAGTAATAAGATATATCGTAACACAGCTAATTCTTTCCCGGATGTGACTGTAAACATGCTCAAACTATGTTAAATATCATGTCTTTCAACTGTTAAGTTGTTGATATCAAGTGAAAATTTAAGAAAACGAAGTGACTATTAAAAAAAGGACAATGAATAACAAAAAAAAGAGCCATCCATCCGGTAAAACCTTCATACTTCTATCAACGCTTTTCTATCAAGAAAGTGGATTTTGACATCGTATCGTGTCCACAACCTCAAGAAATTCGATAACACTGGGGAAGACATGGAGGATCTGATCTCCATCGGCACCATCGGCCTGATAAAAGCTATTAAGAGCTATCGTCCGAACAAAGGAACCAAACTAGCCACATTTGCTGCTCGTTGTATTGAAAACGAAATCCTGTTGCACCTGCGTTCGCTCAAGAAAACACGTAAAGACGTATCTCTGCACGATTCGATTGGGACAGACAAGGAAGGTAATGAAATTACACTTATCGATATCCTTGGCTCTGAAGCTGTATCATGAGTTTTATAAGGCGAAGCGGTGAGGATATTAGATAATAACTTAAGATTCACTATAGAGTGTTTTAAAAGCGACTTGCAAAAAGGGAGTTGCTTTTTTATGTGCGCCCAGCATTGGCGATCTATAGGGTTGAAGTTCCGCATACATCGTACAAAAATGGCAGACCTTGCGGCAAGCGATAGAAGAAAGAACCTATGAACCGAGTCCCTCCCCTACATAGAATTAGAAGGAATAACGGAATCGTGCAAAAAGTAACTTTCTTTGCTAAATAAAAATATCCATCATTCTTATATAATAAAGGTGACAAGGTATCATAACAAGATGCAGGTTATTCTGTAGTAGTCCGGTATTGTACAAATGTAAGAGAAGTATATGCATGAAGAATGGTAAATCATCAATGCCCAAGAAGACTAGACGTTGTAAGGAGACTTCGGTTTCTCCCAACAAGGAGCTTGGATCAACATAAAATAACCTCCGCGAGTGAGAAGGATAGGATGGATGCATCATGAAAAGGTACGGGGCGGTCGTGATAGGCTGTGGTTATATGGGCTCTCTCCACTTGGACGCGATATCACGACAGGTGCGGGTCCGGTTGATCGGCGTGGCGGATTGGAACCGTGACAGGGCCTCCTTAGTGGCAAGCCAATACGGAGCTGAGTGTTGGAGCACGGATTACCGGGTCTTGATAGAGCGTGATGATGTGGATCTGGTCATTATCGCCACGTACCCGTCCTCCCATCTGGGGATCGCAAAAGATTGTCTCGCTGCAGGGAAGCATATCCTATGCGAGAAGCCGATGGCGGGCAATGCACGGGAAACACAGGAATTCATGAAGCTGGCCCGTGGAGCTAAAACCAAGGTGCTGATCGGTCACATCCTTCGCCATAACACTACGTACCAGGCGGTTATGAAGATGATCCGGGAGGGCGCCATCGGCTTCCCTTTGGTCATCCGGCTATCCCAATTGAAGCCCTCCAAAAATTGGGCTTCCCACTTATCCCTGCTCCGGGACGTCTCGCCGATCGTGGATTGCGGCGTCCATTATATCGATGTGATGCGTTGGGCTACAGGGGCGGACGTAGTAAGCGTCAATGGGATCGGGCAGCGTCTCTACGAAGAAGTCCCGCCGTATACTTACAATTACGGACTCATGACCCTCCGTCTGTCGGACGGCTCCATCGGCTACTTTGAGACAGGGTGGGGCAAGGGGCTTCCGACTGATAACCGGAAGGAATTTATCGGACCGGCAGGCCGGATTCGCATCATATACAAGAACGAACGACCGCGAGAGGATCAGCATCTGGGGAATCTGATCGAGGTCGAAGACTACCAGAAAGGAGCGGTCCGGCAGATCAATATGGACTTCTCCGTAAAGCCTACGGGTGCCCAGCTGGACTATTTCCTGTCCATGCTGGAGAACAACTTGCCCCCTATACCGGCAATGGAGGAAGCTTGCCGGGCGATGGAGATCGCTCTCTTAGCCGACCGGGCGATCCATGAAGGAATTACGTTACCTTGCGCGAAATAAGGGTTGACCAACATGGTGATGGTAACAGGGGATGAACCGGTGCATGGTGTACACCTGCTGAGGAATAAATTGACCCATGCAAAGTACGGCAGCCGACATCAGTCAGTCGAACTGAGGGATGTATACGGTGCCGTCGGGTACCACCCGCTGGATCATCAACGGATTGCAGGGCTAGTAAGCTCCGGAGCCATATTCCGGGAGGTTCCATTCGGCGAGGTGAAGGTAGATTTCGACGCATTGCAGGAGAACGGATACGGGGGGATCTGACCATCGATCGGGAAGTGGGGGATGCGCCCGAGGGGATATAGAGTGTGCAGTTCCATCATCCGCCAATACAGGTAACGGCAGACGGCCGTGCGAAATTTCGGGGATCGAGACTGCGTATTGGAAAACCGGTAAGTCGCGGGTCTAAATAATCAAGTTAATTAATAGGGTTGTTTTGCTGTGTTAGCCTAGTGGGATTTCCAACCGAAGGGAATGAACCATGGAAAGAAAATTAGAAACCTTAGTGATTTCCCGCCTGATAAATCAGACGGATGTTTCAGTTACAGAAGATTTCCAGATCATTAAACAGTATCAATGGCTTAAAGGATATAACCCGGTCGTTACAGCAAGATTAAATTACAGTCAGGAGGATCTGAAGCTTCAGTTTAAGGTTTACGAACAGAATCCAATACGAACATATAGAAACATGAATGATCCTGTGTATAAGGATAGCTGCATCGAGTTCTTTTTTCAGCCTTCTCCGGATTCGGACCAGCGCTATATGAATTTCGAATTTAATGCGAATGGCGCAATTCTCTTGCAGATAGGGGCGGATCGGTATGATCGCTTCCCAATCACTATCAATCCAGCACTTTTCCAAGTCCTATCCACCACGGATCAGATTAATGATAAAGGGGAAGCGTATTGGGAATTAAGCTTTTCGATCTCATGGGCATGGGTACAATCTTATTTTTCGGATTTTCGGGCAGTGCCGGGAAAAAGGATAAGAGGAAACTTTTACAAGTGCGGCGATGAAACGGTTTATCCGCACTTTGGAACATGGAGCAAAGTTCATTCGAACAAACCAGAATTTCATAGAAGCTGTGATTTTGGGATTCTGTACTTAGAGTAACTGCGAAATGCAGGTTAATGAATAACTTCCGAAGCCGCATATACGGGGTTGGAGGTTTTTTTGTCGTAGTAGACACATCGAACAAATGTCATATTGGCAGCGCAAGGATACTATTATTTTAAAAAATCACCTGTTTTTTAAACTTTTAGAAGGGAGTGTCGTTATACTGTTCGACAATCTACTCGTGCGCACGGTAGTTGGCCAAGTACGAATGGAGGCAGGTAATGATGCATGTAGTTATCCAGCAATTGTGCAAAAAATATGGCAGTAAACAAGTACTGAACGGAATTAACCTGACATTGGGTACGGGTATGTTCGGCTTACTCGGTCCCAATGGGGCGGGAAAATCAACATTGATGCAAATATTGGCAACAGTAATACCGAAAACATCAGGGGATGTACAAATTGGACATTGCAAGCTTGGGCGGGATGAACGTGAAATTCGTGGCTTGCTTGGCTACCTGCCACAAGAGTTTGGCGTATATCGCAAGTTGACAGGCGCAGAATATCTCGATTATGTCGCGTCCATGAAGGGCATTACAAATGGAAAAGTCCGGAGGAAAGCAGTAGCCGAAATGTTGCGCCGAGTCAATCTGGAGGAGAAGCGCCATGTGCGTATAGGCAAATATTCTGGCGGGATGCGGCAGCGCATCGGTATTGCCCAGGCGCTGCTAGGTGATCCGCAGTTCATTATTGTGGACGAGCCTACGGCAGGGCTTGATCCCGAAGAACGCATGCGATTTCGTGATATGCTGACTGAGCTGGGTAAAGATCGTACTGTGCTACTGTCTACACATGTCGTCGCCGATATTGATAATAACTGTAAGAGTATGGCGATTATGAGCGGAGGGCGCATCGTATTTCACGGTACGCAAGAACAATTGCTCCAGCGTGTGCAGGGACAAGTGTGGACGGTCCAAGTGGGTGATGAGAAGCTTGCAGAGCTCAAAGAAACTGCAGCCATCGTGACTGCAAAGCGTTCAGGAGCCGGCTATGAGGCGCGTGTTCTTGCCAGTTCTGTCCCATTACCTGGAGCAGTCCAGGCAAAGGCAGGACTTGAGGACGGATATATCGGGGTCATGAGAGCGGGGAATAGCCAATGAGCCTGATTCGCTATTACAAAACAGAGTGCAAGCTACTGCTGCGTGGCCCAGGCTTGTATCTAATGCTGGCAACTGTGGTCGGCATCCTGTATTTGATGTTTCAGAACGCCGATGCCAAATTGGATCGTGCAGTATACGTGATGGATATTTCTGAGGTGTATTGCCTTGTAGCCCTCATTATTTTGCCTTTGCTGGCAACAGCGATAGCACGGCGGGATGAAGAATGGAAGACAGCAACCATGATGGCTACCTTTCCGTATCGAACATGGGAAATGGAGGCTGCACGCTTGCTCTGTGCTGTAACCCTTCCGTTAGCAGCTGCGCTCGTGCCGATGGGGGCTTATGTATGGTTGGTCGTAAATGATGGCATCTCATGGGGAATGCGTGAATGGTATACCTCTGCTGTATTGGCTTCCTTTGCCATCCCGATGTTATTTGCAACTGTAATTGCCTACTTAGTAGGTATCCTTATCCGCAAGCGATACAGTTACTTGATCAGCTTCGTCCTGTTGCTTAGCTTGGCAATTATTTTACCGGAATTTTTTAAGACCGATCGCCCTTCTTTTTCATTACCCCCTCATACGCAGATTTGGTTCGATTATTCACTAGTTAAATATATTGGTAAGTCTTACTCACGTATGTGGGGATTTATATATGATCCGGCATTTTGGCTGCATCGCGGCATCGTTGCAGCTTTAGCAGCAGGAATGGTCATGACTGTTCTACTTGTAGTATGTAGACGCAGGCGGGAACGGGTCAAGGCATGGCTTGTCTATCCCACGATGCTGATTCTAGGTGCAGCATTGTTATGGGCAGGTAGTGCGATGTACGGATACCTGCAGGAACGGGCAGATATTGCGGATGCCAATGAACGTTTCTATCGCGAACGTCTTACTTCAGCCAATGATATCACGCAACAGCGTGAATTGGAGCAACTGCTCGTTGCTGGAATTGCAGCGGGTAAATATTCGGAGGCGGATATTGAGGAAATGTCTCGGATCACCCTTAACACAAACGGGAATACCAGCAATCCGCTCTCGGTATCGCATATTAAAGATCTGCTTGTCGGAATGAAGTTCCAGGATCTACACATTAACAGCTACAAGCTGAAGTTGGAATTACTGCCGCGGCATGGGTTAGAAATACAGGCGACGATGCAAGCAAGCAATGGACAAGCGGCAACACTAGAGCGATTCCCAATCATGCTGCGACATATCTTTGATGTACAGGAACTGAAGGTGAACGGTGCTGCTGCTGCCTATGAGTGGGAAGAGGCTACAGATGTACTTTGGATCAAGCCTGCAACGGATGTTATGCCAGGGGAGCATCTGGAGATCGAGATGACATATAGAGGTACCCTAAATGATTGGCGGCATTATTATTCCGTCGCTCCTAGCAGGGATAGATGGGAGCAGATCGCTGTTGTCGACGATAACAGGATTTTCCTGCCAGCTTTCTATGGCTGGTACCCTGTTATCGGCAATAGCCGGCTATCGGAATTGCTTACCGATCACTACGAATGGGGGCGTCACGCTACAGATATTCTGGACACACAACTGCCGCGCCCTATGGCGGGCTTTGAAGTTGCTATCACAGGGCCAAGTGGCTTGAAACTGTTCTCCAACGCCTCTGTCATTACTAGTAAGATGGCTGGAGAGAAGGGAGCGACCATCACGCGCCTGGAGCTGGATGAAGCAAGCGGACTTACATTATTTGGGGGCGATCTGCAACTTGCAGAAGCGACGGCAGACGGCAAGACGTTGCGTCTGTTGGCATCTGGTCAATTGCCTGCCCGTTCTGTCGAAGAAGCAGCACAGTTCGCAGCCAGGCATTACGCCCAAGCGGCGCGTACTTTGAAAAAGTTGGATGGAGAAGCTGCAACGAGTTTTCCCCAGACGGTTACTATGGCACTTGCCGATTATCCGTATTATAGTTTGAATATGGTGAGTATGAGCACCCTTGGCATGGTAGATGCATCAGTTGGAGGTCCGGAAGCTCGCGATGTCCACTTTTTGTCTAAGGTGTCTGTGTCAAGTTATTTTGGGGCGGAAATTGATCGAGGGAAAAATGGGAATATCCAACTGAGAACGGGGCAGTACTGGCTTGATTACAGTGCCAAACGTAGAGAGATTAGAAATGCGAGAATGTTAAATTTAAACGCCCAATATACACTGAATAACTTTTTTCAGGCTTATAACGAGCTCAAGCTGGTCGGAGGGAAACTGCCAGATCGACTGTTCGAACCTGTTAGCAGCTATTTTTTGAACGGTACACCGAATCAGGTTTATGACCTTATGAATACCATATACAGCCAGTACGGTATTGAAAGTGTCTACGATGTCATCAAGCTTGTCTATGACAGTATTGGCACAGAGCAGCTAATCGAGGACATTGATGAACAAATGGAAGCGCTTCTGCGAGGCTATTTGCAAAGGAAAATGGAGGGAGGACAATGAAGGTTGCCCTCATTCTTTTGTCCCGTGCAAAATATGCTTGGCGCATCCTATGGGGCGGCTACTTGCTAGCTATAGCTATTATTGCGGCGCTGATAGCAGCTGGTTGCCTCATGCTGCCAATGATGATGCCCTCTCCTGGTTTTTATCATGTCAAAGTGGCTTTTATATTTGTGCTGCCTTTACTTGCGATTGCCTTGAGTGCTGCCTTGTTCGCCGATGATTTCAGTGAGGGTACTTTTGCCCATCATTTCAGCTATCCATATTCACAATTACTCGTGTTCGCCGAGCGAGGAGCGGTCGCTGCGCTATTGCTAGTTATCTATGAAGCAGCGTTGCTCTGGGCAATTGACCGCTGGGCGATCGTTTTAAGTACGGCACAACTAGCTTACATAATTAAACATAGCCTCAGTGTGAATATGTTCCTTGGCGGTCTGGCGGCATTGGGCACTCTGCTAGGGCGCAATATGGCTGTCGGGCTAGGAGTGGGGGCAACGGTGTGGCTGCTGGAGTATTTTATGTCCAGTATGCCGCTCAATCGGTACTATTTATTTCAAGCCGTCTGGCCGGTGAGCCGGTTCACAGATAAATCGCATAACGCTATCGCATTATTTGCAGCAGCTGGAATACTGCTTTTCTGCTGTATGCTTCTATTGGGGAAAGGCAGAGGTTGGCTCGTGTGCAGGCAATAGTGCTGAGCGAGAAAGGAGAGAGTCAAGTGAACAGCAGGGCTGTTGTTACGGATGAGCAACTGCTCGAGCAATACAAGCAAGGGAATACAGCCGTGCTGGAGTTGTTCGTCTATCGGTATCATCAGACCATCTATGCGTATTTATACCGACTGACCAGCAAGCGTCAGCTCGCAGAAGATTTGGTGCAAGAGTGTTTTGTCAGAGTATTCACGGCTTTGCAAGCTGGTCGGTTGCCTGAACGGTTTCGACCATGGATTTATCGAATTGCGACGAACCTGTGCCGTGATGTATGGAAGTCCGGAGCTTATCGTTATGAAGTAGCGGCTAAGGATACCGGAGTGTATGATGCGGCAGATGGCGGTAAGGATACGGTAGCGTCTTTTTTAGACAAGCAATATGAGCGTGAAGCAGTCATTGCTGCCCTTGGCGCTTTGCCTGAGGAGGAGCGGCAAATTGTTATTTTGCGTTTTTATGAGGAGCTCAAGCTGGATGAAATAGCCGAGTTGCTGGAACTGCCGCTTGGAACGGTCAAGTCCAAGCTGTATCGGGCGTTCAGGCGACTGGCCCATACATTGCAGAAAGGGGAGGATCAGGATGAGTTACATATCCGGAGCCGGTAGCGCCGATAAGGCTAGTCGCGACAGTCAACTGCACAGGGAATTGCAAGAGCAGCGGCAACTAGAGGAAAAGGGTGAAGCAGCAGCGGATCGATGGGAGCATGACCAGATCGGAGCCGTATTCAGCCAACTGGATCGCTATACCGTCGATGGTCCCAGCGGCCAGCAGACGGAATCTCTGCTGGCGCTTGCCGCCACATATGCCACACAGCCTGAGTGGGCGGTTGCTGTACCCTCTTCCAAGCGAGTGGCAAGACATGACAGGCCTGGGCGGCAAGCAACTGTCGCTATATCTTTACCAGTAAGGCTTATGCAACGCATGGCAGCTCAGGTAAGGACGATGCATTGGCTGTTTTGGCTTACATCAGCGCTTATGATTGGCATAGGAGCAGTCGTTGAGGGGCTGGTAGCAAGTGAATGGTTCAGTAGCTCTGCCAAGCCGGATGTATTTTTATTTACGATTCTGTTGCTTCCTGTAGCCAGTGTGGCCTATTCACTCCGATCCATGCATAAGCCAATGAGTGAGCTTGAGGCGACCTTTCCTGTTACACCCGTACAGCTTATGGTAGCCAGAATAGGAACCATACTGCTATATGACCTCCTTCTAGCGCTGTTGTTTTATGGAATACTCGTTATGACGGGTACCAGCGGTGAATTCGGATCTAACACTACTTTACTGATCACAGATCTATTACTGCCGATCTGCCTGAGCGCTTTTGCAGCGCTGGCTGCAATGCTTCGTTTCGGGACATGGCCTGGTACCGCGGTTGTGCTCGCAGTGGGCGTCATCCAGTTTTCCACTGGCGAGAGGCTTGGCGTATTTCAATTGTTCAGCGAATACGGGTCCGAACACTGGCTTGCAAGCAAGCTTGTTGCTGTTAGTCTGGCAATAGCGCTGGGTGTTATAACAAGTATTTTGCTGCGCCATCGGCATTATTACAAGCAATATGGATAGGAGGGAAGAGTGGTGCGAGGAGCTGAGCTAAAACTTACCGCGGTTGAACTTCTTGCAGATAATGGTCACCTGCTGCTAGGGGATGTGAATCTGGCTTTGCCGCCAGGCTGGTATGGTCTGGAGGGCGCCAATGGCAGTGGAAAAACAGCATTGCTCAAAGCGATAGCTGGTCTATACCAGCCTGTACGCGGCCTGATTACCTATCAGCTTCATGGCGTGACGTTGTCAGGCAATGCTTTCAAGCCTTATCTGGGCTACAAGCCACAGCAGGCAGCGTACTATGACAATATGAATGTCGAGGCATACTTGCGTTATGTGGGTGAGATGAAGCTGATGCCACGGGCAACCATTGAGGAACGATCTCGTGAGCTAAGTGAACGGCTCGGGCTTACTGCCGAGTGGAAAACGCCCATTCAGCGGTTGTCAGGCGGCAACAAGCAACGGCTTATGATTGCTCAGGCGATGCTTGCTGATCCATGGTTTCTGCTGCTGGATGAGCCTCTCTATGGCATGGATATCGAGATTCGTTTCCTGCTGCTAGACACGTTGTACGAAATGACACCTGGCACAGTCGCAATCTTTTCAGGCGCTTTGGAGGGCCTACAGGGAGGTTGGTTGGATGCTGTGATCAAACTTGAAAATGGTACAGCGGCGCTGCACTGATGCAGCGCCGTTTTCTATATTAAATCATCCTGCTGCGGCTGCGAAACTTGCCTGGCGGATAGCCAGACATTTGTTTGAACCATTTGCTGAAGGGGTGGATAAAGTCGGCCTCTAGATGGCTGGCAATGGAGACTCTTCTACTCTTATCATTGGCAAAGAACGGGGAGTTTTGAACACAAATAAAATAATGAGAAGTGACAGATTGCTTGGGTAGTGTTGGGATAATATCAATAATTGGCGAACCAGCCGATGGAATCAATGGCGTGATTTTCTCTTTGAATGGAGATTTTTTGGTACCTTATTGTCAGTACAATCATACAGAGAAAAAAAGGAGGAGAACCCAGAATCATGCACACCAAGAATAAGGGGAAGTACAATGATTTTTCGAGATATTTACGGATAGCCAATTGTTGCGGAAGAAGACGAAACACTTCCCTTGGCTCATCCTGATTTGATGTTGTTTTTGCTTAACACCACAAATGTAATTGATAGTGTTGATTATAGACTGTTCAAAATAAAGGAAACAGCTATCGTTCAATTTTTTGTAACGGACGCATTTAAACAACTAGTGGAACTCCATGACCTTAAGGGCTTAGATTTCTCAGAGGTATACGATTCAGCTTTTACTGCAGAAAAAGAAGAAGAGCAAGAACGTAATTACCAAGCTGCCCTTGATTTCATAGAGCGCAATAAAGGAATTGAAGTTCATATGATGAGGCTCGTTTCCTTATGGAGCAGGAAAAAGTTGTTGCCAGCGGAAAGTGGAGAATGCAACTAGATGAGAATGGGGAGCTATGGCTTGCGAATTTTACACCTGATTTGATTTATTGCTGGGGCCAGCCAATTTATATTCCTCCTGTGTTAATGCTTTTTCAATGGCATGAAGTAGAGAAGTCTGAAATTAACTTATAGAACCCGGTGGAATGAAATATACTCTTATGAAGCTTTATCATCATTTTTAAAAGGCTAAGCGCTGAGCTTAAAGTCATAAGTTAGATCCGTTAACACTAAAGTTTTACAAAGGCGACTTATCTGCGGACGGGTTGCTTTTGTTTTTTTCAGTTCCCATCAAAACAATATAGTCCTGACCGATCTGCTTATCCAAATCATTGAATACTATCAATAAAGATAACCGTCAAACAATAGAATATATGATATAATGACGTGGTTGTTGTAAGGTGCAATTTTAATATGAAAAATAGGATGGGCAATATGAAGGGTTATCTTTATAACGTGGATAAAAAACGATTGATTATTATGGTTATCGGCAATGTATTTCTGGGCATGGGAATTAGTATTTTTAAGCTGTCCGGCATGGGGAATGATCCCTTTAGCGGCATGGTAATGGCACTTGCAGAGTGCGTGGGTATAACATATGCAAATTTTCTGATCTTGCTGAACCTGGTATTGTTTGTAATCGAATTCATCACCGGACGAAGGTATATTGGAGCAGGGACTTTTGTAAACGCAATCTTTTTGGGGTATATCGCTACGTTCTTTCATAGTACTTGGCTATCTCTGTTAGGCGAACCTCAGCTGTTATGGCAGCGGGTGGTCGTCGTAGCGATTGGCGTGGTGGTATGCAGTTTTGGGGTATCCCTGTATCAGACATCGGCTGTGGGAGTCGCTCCTTACGACAGCCTGTCCCTGATTATGAGGGATAACGTCCCGAAAATATCTTATTTTTGGCACCGGATGTTTACGGATGCTCTTTGTGCTTTGATTTGCTTCCTGGCAGGAGGCATTATAGGCTTAGGAACTCTAGTGTCCGCACTTGGTTTGGGACCCATTATTCATTTTTTTGATGTGAATTTTACGGAGAAGCTGCTGGCAAAAAAGCGTCCAAATTAAGAAAGGCGGGGCAGACCAATCTGCCCCGCCTTTTCTGTAATTTGAAGGTCCATTTTTAATGAGTAAATGCACTCTTAATGTTATTTTTTTTATGAACATCTTCCGTGCCGCTATCCAAGGCGGTCTTGTAGTAGAAGCATTTATGGTCTATGACTTCCATCGTTTTTCTCAATTCTTCCATCTGTGCTTCTACAGAAGCTTTCCGCTCCAGGAACATATCATATCTCTGCTGCAAGGTGGAGTCCCCTTCAGAGCACCACTCAATGAAATGTTTTATTTCCTTAATCGGCATCCCGGATGACTTCAGGCATTCAATTACTTTTAAAGCATCCATATCCGTTTCTTTGAAAATGCGTTTCCCGCTGGGGGTTCTTTCTATAAAAGGCAAAAGCCCTTCCTTGTCATAGTAACGCAGGGTATGTGATGTCATATTAAAATATTCTGCAACTTCACTTATGGAGTATGTCTTCATCATCTATCTCCAGTCTTAATTATATTTTATGCTTGACTTAGAGTTAACTTTAAGTAATAACATAGGTTTTGTAAAGTCGGCGTTACAGCTTTTTATATTAACTAGAAGAGAGGTTTCACTATGATAAAAGTAAATGCACGTGCTACATTCAGTCAGGAAGGCCCGTTCAAGCTAACTACAATCGAACGCCGGAATCTGCAGCCGCACGATGTTCTTATTGAGATTAAATACGCTGGCATTTGCCACTCGGATATTCATACAGCCCGCGGGGAGTGGGGACCGGTTAAGTATCCACTTGTTCCAGGGCATGAGATCGCCGGTATTGTCAGCCAGGTCGGTTCCGAAGTTACAAAGTACGCAGTCGGCGATCGTGTAGGGGTTGGTTGTATGGTTGACTCCTGTGGAGAGTGCAGTAATTGCCAAAAAGGTGAGGAGCAGTATTGCCTGAGTGGAAATACGGGCACCTATGGAGCTATCGACCGGCATGGTCACTATACTCAGGGCGGATACTCCACGCACATCGTTGTAACAGAAGACTTCGTGGTCCGGATTCCTGATGCTATTCCGCTTGACGCGGCTGCACCGCTTTTGTGTGCAGGAATCACCACCTATTCACCGCTGCGCCATTGGGGAGCCGCTCCCGGCAAAAAAGTAGCTGTAGTGGGTCTTGGCGGGCTTGGACACATGGCTGTGAAGATTGCTCATGCCATGGGAGCTGAGGTTACTGTGTTATCACAGTCACTGAAGAAGAAGGAAGACGGATTGCAATTAGGAGCGGATCATTATTATGCGACCAGCGATCCGGAGACATTTAAGCAGCTTGCCGGTTCATTCGATCTTATTGTGAATACAGTAAGCGCACAAATTAATATTGATGCCTATCTTTCACTTCTGGCATTGGATGGTACATTAGTCAATGTTGGTGCGCCCGCTGATCCATTGGCAGTTAACGTATTCTCGCTGATCGGCCACCGCCGTTCGTTTGCCGGGTCGATGATTGGTGGAATCCGTGAAACGCAGGAAATGCTTAATTTCTGCGCTGAACATAATATTGCTTCTGAAATCGAGGTCATTTCTGCTGACCGGATTGATGAAGCTTGGGAGCGTGTGCTTGCTTCAGATGTCCGTTACCGGTTTGTCATCGACATCAGCACGATGGGGAACGAATAAGAGACACCTTCATTCTTGACCTCGGTTCGTGGCCACAACCTCAAGAAATTCGATAACATAGCGGGAATTTGCTAAGGAGCTGGAAATCTCACGCAGTTATGTTTCGAGAAGAGAAAAAAGGCGTTGTTGCATACAGCAGCATATGTGTATAAATGCTAAATAGGCAGAGCAGTGCTTCTACCATTGGGGTAGGAGGACGGCTCTGCTTATTGTCGTTGCTGCAATTGAATATTTTGGTTCAGCTGATTCTGCCGTTTTTATGAAAAAGCTGATTCTTTAAAGGTTGGAATTTTTAAAAATCAGGTTGAAAAATGCTATTTTCCCTAAAAGAAAATCATGACACAATAATAATAAAGCGCTTACTTCATTAAAACATCCCAAGTTCATGAAGACTCTATACCACTTTTTGAAAATATTTACGATATTAAAAGTCGTATCTGCTGGCCGAAATTGCGGATTCCAAGCAAAGGTTGAAATTATTAAAAAAGTTGGTACTAAACGTTTAACTCAATAACTTAAGGGGTCAAACGGTTAGACATATCTATGTAATTATGAAGGGGGAGAGGGAAATGAAAGTAGGTAAAGCATTCGGGGTAGGTATTCTTTCAACTGCACTAGCGTTAAGTGTCATTGGCTGCGCGAAAGACGAGACAAACACAGCAACCAAGGCATCTGATGCACCCAAAGCATCTGAGAACGCAACCTCCAAGCCTGAGGAGAAGGTCAAGATTATCTATTCGATGTGGGGAAGTGCGGAAGAGGGAAATGTAACCCAGGGAGTGGCGGATAAGTTTAATGCTTCTCAAGACAGAATTGAAGTAGAAGTACAAGCAATTCCTTGGGAAAACTACATGACTAAGCTGAATACAATGGCTACGGCAGAGCAATTGCCTGATACAGGGATGCTCAGAGAAGATGGGGTCGTTCAGTGGTCTACCCAAGGCATGCTGAATGATGTAAATACAATGTACGAAGGAAGCGACAGCAAACCACTGGATAGCTTAGCCTACAAATATCAAGGGAAAACCGTAGCCTACGCGGCTGCCAATGAAATCTTACTCCTCTATTACAACAAAGATATGTTTGACAAGGCCAATGTACCCTATCCCCCAGCCGCTTTAGACAAAGCGTGGACATGGGACGAATTTGTAACAACAGCAAAGAAGCTGACCCTTGATAAAAATGGTAAACATCCTGATGAGAGTGGCTTTAATGAGCAGAGTATCGTACAGTTTGGCGCATCCGTTGAAAACTTACCATGGCAGCTTGAGACCTGGGCGCTTGGTAATGGTGGAGGGTTCTATTCGGGTGATGGGACTGAGGTGAGAATTGGAGAAGACGCCAGTATAGAGGGAATTCAGAAGGTTGCAGATCTTTACTTGAAGGATCATGTTGCTCCGTTGTCTGTCGGACAGACTGATGATGGCATTCAACGAACCATCATCGCGGGAACTGTTGCCATGGCTACTAACGGTGCGTGGAACGTGGGAACTAGTCTGAATACGGCCAAGAATGAAGGCTTGAACTATGGCGTCGCAGTATTGCCTTACATGAAGGATAAGGTTACTCTCAACACGGGTGGCGCCAATGTCGTCTTCTCCCAGACTAAGCATCCAAAAGAAGCGATGGAATGGCTGAAATGGTACAACTCAGAAGAAAATAACTGGGGCCTCATTAGCTCGGGGATCTGGATGCCGACACTGGAGAAGTGGTACACGGATGAGACCCTTACCCGTAAATGGGTCGAAAATCCTAACTTCCCTGTTTATGACGAATATAAATCTGCAGTAGTCGATTATGCGCAATCACCTGCTGTGAAGCCTGCAGCGTGGTTCTATACGAATCATACGACGGAGTTTAACACCTTGCTCGGGTCGGTTCTAGGGGATGTATGGACTGGAAAGACGACCGCTAAGGATGCTATTTCTAAAAATCTCGATGCGTTGAAAGCAGCCCATTCAGGCAATTAATAAAGTTCGTAAAAGACTGGCCGCTGCCAAGCTCACACACGCGGCGGCCATATTATGATCTTCAGGTGGGGAGATAGAGATGGAAATGATTAATAAATCTCCGAAACGTCGTTCACGTATTCATGCAGGTGAGGCACGAGCCGCGTATATATTATTGATCCCTGCCTTCATTGGGCTGATCTTTTTAACGTATCTACCTCTTATTGGGGTGCTCGGGATCAGCTTAACGAATTGGACGGGACTTTCAGACCCCAAATTTGTTGGCTTCGAGAATTATATTAATCTATTTACCACTGATCCTTATATTAAAGATTCGATTATCGCTACGGTCTACTTTGCCGTCTTATCGGTAGTTGGAGGCATGATTTATTCACTTTTTATTGCGATGCTACTGAATCGTAAAATTCCGGCTAGAGGGTTTTTCCGGGCTGTGTTCTATGTACCGTACGTTTTGCCAGCAGCAGCAATATATGTAGGATGGTCCTGGTTATACGAAGCTAATTTTGGATTTTTTAACTTTATTCTCTCTGAGATGGGTTTGAACAAAGTTTCTTTTATCGCAGATTCCAGCTATGTCATTCCATCCCTATCCTTGATTTCGGTTTGGCTGTCAGGTAACTTAATTGTTATTTTCTTAGCTGGGCTGCAAAATGTTCCGGTCGTCTACCATGAAGCGGCTGAAATGGATGGTGCGAATGGATGGAAACGATTCTTGCATATCACTTTACCGTGCATGTCGCCCATTATCTTTTACAATTTGCTAATGAGCTTGATTGCCAATCTCCAAATTGTTACGCCGGCTCTTTCATTAACGAATGGCGGCCCGGGTAATTCTTCACGCTTTTTAACTTATCTGATGTATGATCAAGCTTTTGTAAATTATAAATTGGGGTATGCTTGTGCGACAACAGCCGTTATTTTTGTTATTCTTGCAGGCTTTACTGGTGTATTATTCAAAACCTCCAACCTATGGATCTTTAATGAAGGAGGCGATGACAAATGAGTGTAGCCTCATACGGAAGATTAAAGAGCAAAAAACTTAATAATCAATGGATGAACCTGATCTCGTTTGTCGTTGTTATTTTTTTTACTATACTCGTGCTCTTTCCAATCTGGTGGATATTTCGCACGTCGCTCATGTCGAATGCCGAGATATACCAATATCCGCCTTCACTGCTGCCAGGAAATTGGTTGTTTTCAAACTATGCAGAAACACTAGAGATCTTTAAGTTTTGGAAATATTTATGGAACACTATGATTATTATTGTACCCGCCTGTTTGGCAGGAACCTTTACAGCGACTTTATGCGGTTATGCCTTTGCAAGACTGCGTTTTCGGGGCAAAAAATTGATTTGGGCTCTTTGTGTCGGTTCGATGCTTCTACCTGCCATGGTTACACTTATTCCGCTATATATTGGGTGGACGAGAGGCTTAGGAATTCATGACAGCTATCTGCCGTTGATTTTGCCTTATTTCTGTGGTGGCGGGGCTTTTAATATCTTTTTGATTAGGCAGTTTATCATGTCTATTCCGAGAGAGCTTGATCAAGCAGCAACGATCGATGGCGCTGGATATTACCGCATTTTGTTCAGCATTATTATGCCGGCCATTAAATCTGCGATGATCGTCGTCGCATTATTTATCTTTATCGGTTTATGGAATGATCTACTTCAACAGATGATTTACATAAACTCAAGCGATAAGTATACGATAGCCTTGGGACTAACCGCCTTTAGAGGCCAACTAAAGCAGGACTGGTCGCTGACGATGGCGGCTACGTGTATGTCCTTTGCGCCGGGTGTCATTTTTTATCTGATTGGTCAAAAATATTTCGTAGAAGGAATCACGTTGACAGGACTGAAAAATTAGCTTCAATGTACACCCATCCGTTAAATTAAAGAGCCTCATCATTTTCTTGTATGCCACTTCAAGATAACACTGGTCATTGTATTGAAAACGAAAACCTGATGCACTTATCGATATCTTTGGCTCCGAAGCTGTATCATGAGTTCTATAAGGCGAACATGATAAAAAAGCAACTTATCTGCGGATAAGTTGCTTTTTGACGATACGTCATTCTTTAGCTAATTCGGCTCTTTTATTATTCAGAGCGGTTCTGCTCAATCATTAGGTTGTACCTCTTTACAAGCAGCTTGTTGAAAAAATAAAAACATAACCCGTTAAGGAATCCTATTACGGTTGAACTGAATGCCGAGATTAGATATCCTTCATTTTCTACATTTGAAACAAGGTTAATGACAATAATTGAAAGAATGAGACTGAAAGCAAAACCTCCCAAGGAGAAATATAACAAATTGAGTAGAAAAACTCCTCTTCGCTTTTTAATCAAGCTTTCAATAAAATCATTTAAATAGATAATAAGTAAAATACCATAAACTAATAATAGGGCAATAAGCCCATAGAAACCAGCAGGTGGTGGCTTATCCGCAAGAGCAAAAAAGATGACAGTCCAAAAAAAGAAGAATGTGAAGAAATTTATCGTTTTAATTTTTTTTAACAGCTTCAGGTCCATAACATTGGTAAACCTCGCTTTTTAGTTTTTTAACAAGAGAACTGTTTATTCTATTATTACCTGTCTATTTTATCAAAACAACATAATTATTTCTGAAATAGATTCATTTTTTTAAACATTTTCATGAATTTGCAAAATTAAGTGATGAATTAATTTCAGTTTATTCAAAACTTGTGTAAATATTGTAATTCTTTTCTGAAAAAATTGTAAATGTTTCAGAAAAAAATGGGAGTATAGTGTGATAGTACAAAAAACAGCTGACTGTATTTCTATTCTCCGCATCATTGGTTTTAGTATTCAGAGAGTATAGCTTTTCATTATTTTCAGGAAGGATTTGATTAATGATGAGTAAAAGTGATTTTTTTAGATTTGAGCGTAAAAATGATGATTTTCCATTCTACAGTGAACTGCAATCCCCTACCCCTACTCTAAATTTGAAAACCAGCCTAATATTTCTGATAGCTGTTGCTGCAGGTTTTGCATTGTTTCTTATTGGGTTTGGAGGTACTTATGGACATCCTTTTATAAATGTGATTTTCCCATTAGCAGCAGTTATCTTTGTTGCACGGAGTCAGTGGACATTACTTTTCAGAAAATTAGTTGCTAAAGATATTATATTAATTCTTGGGACGTACATTGTAAATCTTATTGTGACCTATGGTGTTGGTTTTATTATTACGAAATTATTTAATTTTAGTGCAAATCCAGTGAGTGAAGGATTCAATGGTAATTTTTCCGATACAATTACGACGTTCCTGACAATGCTCCCGATGCTGTTTGGAGAAGAATTAATAACGATCCTTCCATTCTTAGTCATTTTGTACTTAGGAGTAAAAAAACTTAAACTGAACAGAAAGTCTGCGATTATCTTAGCGTGGATTGTAGTATCCATTATTTTTGGCGCATACCATTTACCAACTTATAATTGGAATATTGCACAAGCCATTCTCGGTATCGGCATTGTACGGATTGTTCTGCTCTATCCATACATTAAGACTAAAAACATTTGGACATCGTTTATAGTGCATGTGCTAAATGACTGGACACTTTTTGGATTTGCTTTTATGGTTTCAATGCATCATTGATTAGCGAATTCCATGTAAAAATTGTAATCTTTTTCTGAAAATACTGTAAACCATCCGGGAAATGACGGGATTATAGTGTGATAGTAAGAAAATGACTAAAAGGAGATCTTCAAAAATGGAAACTCAAGTTAAAAAATTCACAACTAAAAAGCGGATGTCCGTACTTCTATTGTCAGCAGCACTGGCTGCAGTTGGCACAGCGGCGGCTTTACCCGTGTCTGTCGGATCAGTTCATGCTGCAGCCATTACTGCAACAATAACCTCCAGGGTGAATGTCCAGGTTAAAGGTAAAGCAATCGGGACTCAGGCTTTCCTAAGCCCATTAGGTAATACACTCATTCCGCTTAAAGACGCAGCGCAAGCATTAGGCGCAGCTGTTAAATACGATAACAAAAATCATAGTGTAGAGCTTATCCTGGGAGAGAATACTGTAAATTATTCATTGGATATCGACAGTGCACTTGTAAAGTTAAATGGAAGCGGTCTGGGACAAAGATATGAAGCTCAGGTAATCGGAGGAACTTCTTTTGTTGCAGTGCAAGCCTTGGTTGAACCTTTCGGATATTTGGCCCAATGGAACGGACAAACCCGTACTGTCAATATCACGAATGCAGGAATGAATGAACTGACTATAACTGCCGGTAAACTCCAGTCTTCTAATTCCCATAAGGATGTAACCATCAATATCGTATATCCAGTTGTATCGCAGCTTGCGAATCAAAATGCCGAAGCGGCAATTAATAAAGCGGTGAAAGCTCAGGCACAGAAGTTTCTAGATGCCTCGGAAAAACAACTGGCTAAGTCTGGTGCTCCAGCGGAAGGAGCGACATACGATTTCGAACTGGCCTACAAGGTGACTTACAATCAAAATGGAGTGATTAGCTTCCTGCTTACCAATTATCAATACCTCGGCGGAGCTCATGGAGGCGGCTCACAAACAGGTCTTACTTACTCTCTGCAGGATGGTACGACAATGAAGCTGGGAGATTTGCTGAAATCCAACAGCAATTACAGTCAGGTTATTAAGAAATCACTTCAAGAACAAGTCCAAAAAGGTACTGAGTCTTCTATCTACTCTATTGACCTGTTCAATAAGTTAACTAAAGATTCTAATGCATACCTGGATAACTTCTACTTGACTAATGCAGGATTCACTGTGTTTTTTGTTCCAGGTGATATAGCAGAAAGTGTTGTAGGCAGTCCTGAATTCAAATTCACATGGGCTCAGTTCCTTTCGAATAATGCGGATCCGTTCGCTGCTTATTAGGTCGGTTTTTGACTTCAATCGTTTTTTTTCATCGTTACTTTATCACAAAAGAGTTTTTTTAAAAGCAACTTGCCAACTGGGAAGTTGCTTTTTTTTGTTGAGTTAAGTAGGGGGGACTAAATGATTGCCTAGCATTCAAAATTGACCATGTACCGGAAACTTGCGGAGCCGCGACCACTCCTGCTGCAGTTTTTTAATAGGAATGGAAATGAGAGGGGCTATTCCGGGGAGATTTATATAAATTCAAAGATAAAATCCTATATGAGATAGAAACAATCCTTTTTGCGGTAGTTGCTAGCCAACATGTCTTATAGACTAGTTAATGCAAGGAGTCCCGTATAATTTTTGAACGAGGACTTTGCATATTCAGTCAAAAGAAGGAGAGAAAATTCATATTATGAACACAGTAACACAGATAAACAACAGCAAAGACAAGCAGACGGATTTTATTCTCAACGGTAATCTATGGAATATTATGGTCCAGTTATCATGGCCCGCTATCATCGCAATGGTCCTCTATGGCTTAAATGCGGTTATCGCCGCTGTATTTGTGGGAAGGTTTGTCGGAGAGGAAGCACTGGCTGGGGTTTCGGTAGCTTATCCTTTAACCCAGATCAGCTTGGGACTGGGCTCCTTGATTGGGGTGGGTGCCGGTTCTGCTTTAAGTTTAGCCCTCGGCAGGCAGGACAAAGAAATGCAGAAGCGTTTGATGGGGAATGTTAATTATCTGTCCATCCTTGTAACGCTTATCTATATGGTATTGGGTTTGCTTTTCTCTACACAGCTGGTGCGAATCATGGGAGGAGAAGGGGAAACTCTGGCTCTTGGCGACAGCTATTTTAGAATTACGGTGATTGGTTCATTTTTCTGGATTTATGGACTGGCTGCCAACATGATTGTACGTGCCGAAGGGAAAATGAAATCGGCAGCCGTGGTAATGGGCATTGGACTGGCAGTTGATGTATTGTCCAATTATATTCTGGTAGCCTGGCTGAATTTTGGAGTAGAGGGTGCTGCCTGGGCTACAAATATCGGGATGCTGGTCTACACCTTGCTGGGATGGATTTATTTTGGCAAAGGATTTGCCTCATTCCGAACGAATGTCTTCGCAATCTATCGGGATGCTGCCACAATCAAATCCATAATTGGTCTGGGAATGTCCTCTTTCATTATGAACTTTATGAATCTGGTACAGGCTGTTGTAGTATTTAATGCACTCTCGAGATACGGGACTACAGCAGATATTGCATTTTATGGAGTGGTTTTTCGTGTATTCACCTTCCTGTTGACGCCGATATTCGGATTAATGCGCGCCTTGCAGCCAGTCATCGGCATAAATTTTGGAGCAGAACAGTATGAGCGCGCCATCAAAGCCTATAAAATATTCACCCTCGTTTCCATGCTGCTGACTTTGCCTTTCTGGATAATTTCTATGATCTCGCCGGCTTCCATTCTGGGGCTAATGCTGCCGGATCAAATCTTTAAGACCAGCGAAATGTTATATTTCCGGTTGAACATGGCGGTTCTGCCGTTATTGTCGCTCATTTTTATGGCCATGACCTTTTTCCCTGCGATTAATAAAGGGAAGCCGGCAGCCGTTATCGGCATCACCAGACAACTTGTTTTTTATGTGCCAGTGATGCTTGTTTTGCCAAGATGGTTAGGCGTCTCCGGAGTATATTGGGGTTCGCTTGTAATTGATTCTGTGGTTGTAGTGTGGACGGTAATCCTGGTAACTAAGGAATTCACCCGGCTCAGAGCTAAATCCAAGCTAGCCAGGACTTACAATATGTGAAGGCAAGATGCTGGAACTTCTGCTTTGCCTGGATGGCCGATTTAATAGATATACCCTAAAAGAGCCTTGGAATTATAAAGGCTCTTTTTTGTGCTACTGGTTGACATTATAAACAAAAAGAAAGTATGATATTTTAAATCGTAATAATTACGAATAAATACAATGTAGAAGATGAATTGATTTGTGGATAACGAATGGTCACAAGCGGACTCTATCGTTCCTCACGAGGACTTCGAACGGTAATTAGAGCAGGTTGAACTGGATTCAGAAAGGATCTTTTGGATTTCTTGAAAATAACCATTTTAAAGGAGCTTCAATAAATAATGAATAAAAGCAGCACCAATCAACGTCTACCCAGAGCAAAAGGGATTGATATGGGTACCTATTATACACCCAAAGAATGTGCCAAAAAGGTTAGACATCTGATCCTACCCGATATGAATCGAAAGATTGTCGAAGAATTCATCACAATCTTAGGTATGAGGGAAAGATTTGAAGAGCATCGAGTTCCCATTCCCAATAAAGTGGTTATGTATGGTCCACCGGGCACAGGGAAAACACTGACGGCATTTTATATGGCTCAAATGCTGGAGCTTCCACTTATCCTAGTTCGACTTGATGCAATTATTCACAGCCATTTGGGCGAGACTGGAAGTAATATCCGGAAAATATTTGAGTATGCCAAAGCATCTCCTTGTGTTCTTTTCCTGGATGAGTTTGATGCCATTGCAAGAACACGGGAGAGTAATGACGAGGTTAAAGAAATGGCTCGTGCGGTGAATACACTGCTGCAATGTCTCGATGATTTTGGTGACAATAGCATTTTTGTAGCAGCGACGAACCTAGAAAATGAACTGGATAGAGCTATTTGGCGAAGGTTTGATACAAAAATGATTTATGCTAACCCGGATGAATCAAGTAGGCGTCAATATGTCGAACTGTTAATTAATGACTTTGAAAGTGAAGCTGGGCTGCTGGAGGAAACATGCGAACGTCTTTCCGGTTGCAGTTTTGCTGATATTGAACAAATTGTCCTGAAAGCGAAACGTAAGGCGATCATAGAGCATTGTCTGCTAAAAAGTGAGCATATTGTTCTTTCTTATGAAGAATACAATCCTTCCTTGAACTAATTGTGGGATTATAAATACAGGAAATTGTAATTGGAACAATTCAACGAAAAAAAAGAACCCAAGCGACGGAATTTTTAATCGCTTGGGTTCTTTTTAAATTCATCAACTGATATTAGGTGTAGATTCTCTTAGGATGAGTTTGGTATAAATATGAGAAACCTGATAGGGTTGCTTCGGATCATGAATTCGGGAAAGTAGCATTTCAGCTGCTTTGACACCCATCTGATTACTATAAATATGAACAGTGGTGAGATGGGGTTCTACAATGCTTGATTCAGGACCATTATCAAAACCACAAATGACGAGGTCATTAGGAATGGAAAGCATATTTTTGAGTGACTTCATAAAGGTAACCGCAATATAATCGTTAGCACACACGAAAGCAGAAGGAAGCTGATTGATTTGGCTTAGCTTAGCATCTGCCCACTCCGGACTCGAAAAAAATAGTCGATCGTCATCGAGAATACATTGTGAGAGATCGAGATGAATCCCAGATTCTATCAATGCGCGATTAAAGCCCACCCATCTTTCATTAAAACTCCTACAGTGATTATAGTCCCCGATGAACCCCAGTGATGTGTAACCGCCATCAATTAACTTTTTTGTGAGTTGATATGTGCTGTGTTCGTTTTCCATGAGAAGTACATCTGCTTGGAATTCAGGGTAGCAGATATCGGCAGAGCAGTCGATGAAAATAGTTGGAATGCCTAGACTTGTAATCAGCTTACTATATTCGGAATTGAACAACTCAATACAAATAATTCCGTCTACATTGGCGACATCAAAATTATTTGGAAGAGACAAGGACTCCTGATCAATGTCTCTTATAATGTGCATGGATAAATTATATCCTTCTGCACTGATTCGTTTCTCCATGCCACTGATCAGTTTCGATCCAAAGTGGGAAGTGTTAGGTAAGTTTTCTGTTAATAAAGCGATATTTCCAGAGTTTCTTGGTTGAACACTCTCGGTGTCCATAAAAGCAAATTGTTTATATTTTAACTCTATCGCTTTCTTTATAACCTTGTTTCTAGTTTCATCAGGTATACCATTCGTTCCATTTAAGGCTTTGGAAGCTGTATTTCTGGAGATTCCTAAAGCATCCGCGATGTCTTGTATGGTTACTTTTTCCCTGGCCATCTATGTAATTCACCTCTATATTCTTGTTCTTAACCTTCGCCACAAATAGTGTACTGTTTGGCATGATTCCAACTCTCTTTAATGTATATTAGTTTACTCAAAATAGCAATATGATATTTACAAATGCACAATTTAGTTTACATTTTATCAGCGGATAAATGTGCAAAAAAGGTATTATTATTTTCATCTTCATGAGAATATGTTGACTTTAAAGTATATAATCCTATTTAAATTGGCTGTATTTGTAATTATGTAAAATTATATGCATCATTTATGAACATAATGCTTTGTCATATGCACATAAATAATTTTACAAAATGTATTGACGAACGATTAAGTGTTTGGTAAATTGTAAAAGCAGCAGGACATAAGCCAATTGAAAGCCCTTACTGCATCAAGATATAAACATTGATAAGAACGGAGGTAAAGGCATTGCAAAACCTAATAGAAGCTGAACACAGAACAATGGTGACCAAACATAAGAGCTCCTTACTAGACTATCTAAAGAAATACTACTTTCTTTATATTTTGCTCGCACCAGCTGTGATCCTGACCCTGATTTTTAAATACGGTCCTATGTATGGTGCGATTATCGCCTTTAAAGATTTCAGCCCAATCAAAGGGATTATGGGGAGTGAATGGGTAGGCTTGTACAACTTCGAGAAATTCCTGTCATCCCCCAACTTCGAAGTTATCTTTATGAATACGCTTAAGTTAAGTTTTTTTGGATTAATTCTGAGTTTTCCAATTCCAATCCTGCTTGCGTTGATGTTAAATCAAATTCGCCGTGCAGGCGTCAAAAAGAACATTCAGTTGTTCTTGTATGCACCTAACTTTATTTCTGTTGTCGTTGTGGTCGGGATGTTGTTTATCTTCTTGTCCCCAACGGGACCGATTAACCAGTTTTTTACCTGGCTTACAGGTG
The DNA here is from genome assembly GCF_038002725.1 of Paenibacillus sp. FSL H7-0323. Taxonomy (NCBI): domain Bacteria; kingdom Bacillati; phylum Bacillota; class Bacilli; order Caryophanales; family Paenibacillaceae; genus Paenibacillus; species Paenibacillus sp. FSL H7-0323. Next base: position 6,535,952 of record NZ_JBBODB010000001.1, read on the forward strand.
AACCAATCATGTTCATGTCTCGTCCGGAGTACTTCCGTTCGATCTACATTCTTTCTGATATTTGGACCGGAGCCGGTTGGGCATCCATTATTTATGTAGCAGCACTTGCTAATGTCGATCCTGAGTTACATAATGCAGCCAATCTTGACGGCGCTAATCTTCTACAAAGAATACGCCATATCGATTTGCCAACCATTCGTCCAATTATGGCTATCGTATTTATCCTTGCAGCTGGTGGGATTATGTCCATTGGTTTCGAAAAAGCCTATCTCATGCAAACGGCGATGAACTTGCCAACCTCAGAAATCATTCCGACTTACGTTTATAAAATTGGTTTGCAGTCGGGCGATTATGCCTATTCAGCCGCAGTAGGGTTGTTTAACTCTATCATCAACATCGTCTTGCTCGTCACCGTTAACTTCACCGTGAAGAAACTGAATGAGGGCGAAGGTCTTTACTAAGAAAGGAGCAACAAGCTATGCCCATTAAACATTCCGGATTAGATCGCTTTATCGTCGTGCTGAACGCGATCTTCCTGACACTGGCCGTACTTATCATTGTACTTCCTTTGATTTATGTAGTGATTGCATCTTTTATGGATCCATCAGTTCTGCTCAGTAAAGGATTATCATTCAACCTTTCGGACTGGTCATTAGAAGGGTATATAAAAATTCTTTCTAATCCGGCCATGATCCGAGGTTTTGGTAACTCTGTTTTATACTCTGTTTCATTTGCTATGCTTACCGTTCTCGTCTCAATCTGTGCAGGGTACGCACTGTCTGATGACAGGCTCAAAGGAAAAGGATTCTTCATGACCTTGTTTATTATCACCATGTTCTTTGGGGGTGGGCTTATACCTACATACCTGCTCGTTAAGAATCTTGGTCTGCTTGATACAGTATGGGCGGTGATCATTCCAGGAGCAGTCAATGTATGGAACATCATTCTCTCTAGAACTTTCTTCAAAGGAGTACCGAATGAAATGAAGGAAGCCGCTAATGTCGACGGAGCTTCGGAGATGCGGATTTTCTTCAGTGTCGTATTACCGCTCTCCAAACCGATTGTTTTCGTGCTCGCTCTTTATGCTTTTGTGGGCCAGTGGAATTCCTACTTTGACGCCATGATCTATTTAGATAATCCGAATCTTCATCCACTGCAGCTCGTGTTGCGGTCCATCTTGATCCAGAATCAGGTAGATCCGGGCATGATCAGCGATCAACTCGCCATGGCGGAAATGAAACGATTGTCTGAAATCATCAAGTACGCTGCCATTGTTGTTTCCAGTTTGCCACTTATTGTTATGTATCCGTTCTTCCAGAAGTACTTTGAAAAAGGTGTTATGGTCGGTTCCCTTAAGTAGGAAACAGGCTGCACATAGATAAAGATTAATTCATTCATATCTAATTTGGAGGTCATACCCTATGAAAAGAATTAAGAAATCAAGAGTATCAACGAAAGTAGCTTCTGCATCTGTACTTGCTTCGTTTATGTTCCTTACTGCATGCGGTGGCGGAGGAGGAGGGGGAAGTGCAGCTAGTAAAGAACAGGACGCCAGCGGTAAAGTAACTTTGAACTTTATTACGCAAAGCTCTCCACTTGCACCCGTTGATCCAAATGAAAAACTGATTAATAAGCGTCTTGAAGAAAAGACGAATGTTCATATTAATTGGAAGAATTTCACGAAAGACGTATTTGTTGAAAAAAGAAACTTGGCTGTGGCAAGCGGCGATCTTCCTGATGCAATTTTTAATGCGGACTATAGCGACTATGAGCTGCTCAAGCTTGCTAAAGATGGTGCCATTATTCCGCTGAATGAGCTTATCGAGAACAATATGCCCAACTTCAAAAAGGTGCTGGAAGAAGCACCGGAATACAAGAGTATGATTACGGCACCAGACGGTAATATTTATGCCTTTCCGTGGATCGAAGAGCTGGGCAATGGCAAAGAAAGAATCCAGGCGGTAGACAGTATGCCTTGGATCAATGTGGAATGGCTTGAGAAGCTGGGCCTTGATATGCCTACAACAACAGAAGAATTAAAAGAAGTATTAATTGCCTTCAAGACAAAAGATCCAAATGGCAATGGTAAGGCTGACGAAATTCCTTTGTCCTTTATTAACAAGCCTGGAGCAGAAGATCTGGTTTTCCTATTTGCTTCATTCGGATTGGGGGAGAACCCCGACCACGCGGTTGTAAGCAATGATGGGAAGGTAATATTTACGGCGGCACAAGATGATTACAAAGAAGCCGTTTCTTTTATTAACGAGCTGTATAAAGAAGGACTCATTGATATTGAAGCCTATACTCAGGACTGGAGTACTTACCTTGCAAAAGGAAAGGATCAGAGATACGGACTTTACTTCTCATGGGATAAAGCTAACATCACTGGAGCAAATGACATTTACGAGGTTATGCCTCCACTTGCTGGACCAGATGGTGAAGTTAACGTAACAAGAACGAACGCGCTTGGTTTGGGCAGAGGTAAGATGGTTGTTACTAGCGCCAATAAGAACTTAGAAACGACAGCGAAATGGGTTGATCAACTCTACGATCCGATTCAATCTGTACAGAACAACTGGGGAACGTATGGAGACGATAAACAGCAAAATATCTTCGAATTTGATAAAGAAAAAGAAATGCTGAAGCATTTGCCGCTGGAGGGTGCAGCTCCTGTAGAACTACGTGAGAAAACAAGTGTCGGTGGACCCTTAGCTATCCTTGATTCCTATTATGGCAAATACACAACCATGCCGGATGATGCCAAAGGCAGAATGGATATTATCAAGAACATCATGGCGCCAAAAATGAAAGCAGAAAACGTAATGCCGAGTGTATTCCATTCTATTCAAGAGCTTGATCGCCTTACGACAATTGAGACGGATCTGTTTGCCTACGTGCTTAGAATGCGTACTGAATGGTACCAAAATGGTAAAGTCGAAGCGCAGTGGGATGAATATTTGAAAGAATTGGACCGTCTGGGCCTGCAAGAATGGCTTGAAATTAAACAAGGCGGCTATGACAGAGCAAGCAAATAATAAACTATAAATAATATACGGTAAAGACCGTGTTCGGGAGTAAAGGAGAAAACAATAATGTCTACGATTGCGAAACAAAATTACCGCGGAGTGTATCATTTTTCCCCTAAGGAAAAGTGGATGAACGATCCAAACGGAATGGTTTATTTTGAGGGTGAATATCATTTGTTCTTCCAGCACCATCCAGGTGGAATGACTATGGGCGCTATGCACTGGGGCCATGCGGTCAGCAAGGATCTGGTTACATGGGAGGAGCTGCCTATCGCTCTTGCTCCAGATGAGTTAGGTATGATTTTTTCCGGCAGTGCCGTAGTTGACTGGAATAATACGACTGGATTTTTTGAAGATAAACCAGGTCTAGTAGCGATTTTTACACACCATTTGGATATGCCGGAAGGCAAGCCAGCCATTCAGCGTCAAAGCTTGGCTTATAGTAAGGATAATGGAAGAACCTGGACGAAATATGATGGAAACCCGGTGCTTGAACATGATACATTCATTGATTTCCGTGACCCGAAAGTATTTTGGAATAAAGATACTAATCAATGGGTGATGATTGTAGCTTGTGGTCAAACGGTGTGTCTATATCATTCTCCTGATCTGATGAACTGGACATTTGCCAGTGAATTCGGAGCAGGAATCGGTTCTCATGACGGGGTATGGGAATGCCCGGACTTGTTCCCGCTGGCCATTGATGGCGATCCTTCGAACACGAAATGGGTGATGCTAGTGAGCATCGGTGCGGATCCCGCTTTTGTGGAAGGATCAAGAACACAGTATTTTACAGGGGATTTTGATGGAGAAGTGTTCACGCCAGATGAAGATTCGATAAAAGTTCGCTGGCTTGATTATGGAAGAGATAACTATGCAGGTGTAAGTTGGTCCGATATACCGGCGGAAGATGGAAGAAGGCTATTTATCGGCTGGATGAGCAACTGGATGTATGCTAACAAGACGCCAGCAGAAGAATTCCGTGGCGCGATGACAATTGCAAGAGAACTTCAGCTCGAATCAAGACAAGGGGGAACCTTTCTTGTGCAGAAGCCGGTACAAGAGTTGGAATCAGCTCGTGTACAAGTCCTTTCTATAAAAAATGCAACGGTGCAAGAAATCAATACTCTTCTTAAAGAGATTCAATTGGAATCTTATGAGATTATAGCTGAGTTCGCTCGGGATAAATCTGTAGGTTTCAAGGTAAGAATTGGTGCGGATGAACAAACAGTGATCGGTATCAACGGTGAGACAGAGGAACTTTATGTAGACCGGAAGGCTTCGGGCCAGCATGATTTCCATGAACATTTCGTAGGACATCATTCAGCCAAACTCGCAGCGCTTGATGAGTCAAATGATCTCCGTATTTATGTGGATCGCTCTTCCGTTGAGGCGTTTAGTAATAGAGGCCAGGCAGTGATTACGGATCTTATATTCCCTGGACTAGAATCTAAAGGTATTGCTGTGTTTGCAGATAATGAGAATGACTTGCTGATTTCCCTGGATATCTATGAGCTTACTCTCTCTGCTGAGCAAGACAAGAATTAGTCACCGAGAGGAGTCTTGTATATGCGTATAGGAGCGATTGAAGCTGGCGGAACGAAGTTTATATGTGGCATCGGGAATGAAAATGGGATCATTGAAGATCAGATCAGTTTCCCGACAGAACATCCTGAGTTGACGTTGCCCAAAGTTATTCAATATTTTCAAGACAAACCAGTAGAAGCTATCGGAATTGGATCGTTTGGTCCAATCGATATACGCCCAGATAGCCCGACGTATGGTTACGTTACAACAACACCAAAACCAGGTTGGGGAAATTACGATATGCTGGGCACTTTGAAAAGAAACTTTTTGGTTCCCTTTGGCTGGGACACGGACGTCAATGCAGCGGCATTTGGTGAAGCCAAATGGGGCGCAGCCCAAGGGTTATCCAGCTGTTTGTACTATACAGTTGGCACAGGTGTTGGTGTGGGAGTGTATTCAGAAGGCAAACTTATTCATGGTCTTGTGCATCCTGAAGGGGGTCATGTTCTTACAAGACGCCATCCTGAAGATGAATTCCCAGGGGGATGTCCCTATCATGGGGACTGCCTAGAAGGGATGGCGGCAGGTCCTGCTATTGAAGCAAGGTGGGGGAAGAAGGGACATGAACTTCCTATAGATCACCTTGCATGGGAAATGGAAGCATTTTATATTGCGCAGTCGATTACGGGTGCTATATTGCTTAACTCTCCTCAGAAAATCATTCTGGGTGGTGGTGTTATGCAGCAGTCACAATTGTTTCCACTTATTCGGCAGGCCGTGCTACAGAACCTGAACGGTTATGTCAGCTCAAGTACTATTTTGGAACACATAGATGAGTATATCGTTCCACCAGGACTAGGCCAACAGGCAGGATTATATGGTGCTCTCGCTCTTGGACTCACAGCACTGGAAAGTCAGATTTCTGCTCAATTGTAAAAGAATATAGAGAGGAGGTCAGTGCAATGAATTGGCCTCCTTCTTATTTTACAATAAAAGAAATGATTGATGATAGAAAAAGAGGGTGAAGAGGATGGTTAATAAGGGAAAAGTAGTTTTATCCTTTCTCATGGCAACAGGATTTGTTATGACTTCCGCAGGCATATATGTAGCCAATCCCGGTATGGGTTGGGCTGCGCCCGCTGATCAGGAGGTAAGTAAACAAGCTAAGGAGGGGCTTTCTATTTTTGAAAGCGTAACCAAAACAAACACAAACTTGACAGGTTGGCAAATAAAAGGAAAAGGTAAGTTGGCGGATACTGTGGAAGGGATTTTACTGACTTCCGATCCACAAGAAAATGTAATGGCAATCTCCGAAACGGTGTCAGAGGATTTTATCTATGAAGCTGATGTCATGATCAAGGATATGCAAGCGGACGCGACCTTATTGTTCCGTTCTAATGAAGATGGCTGGGGTTCCTACATGCTCCAAATTGTTCCGAATGCAGGTATGATCCGCTTACGAGACGCAAGTGATGGTGAAGGGAAATTAAAAGAGGAGCGGAAGGTTACTATTAAGGCAGGAGAGATCTATCATCTCAAGGTGAAAGCAGAGGGTTCATCACTGAAAGTATATTGGGACAACGAATATAAACCTTTGATTGAGGTTCAGGATGATGCGTATCGTACTGGTAAGCTGGGACTCAATGTATGGAATGGTTCTGTTTTGTTCCAAAATATTTTCGTGAGTGACCTGAAAGGAAATTTGGGTGCTGTGGTTACAAATAAAGGACAATGGCAGCCTAATATCAACGGCAAGAAAGGAATGGTAGTAAACCAGAGTAAGTCACAGCAAATTTATAATAAACAAGCTGCTGATTTTGTATATGAAGGAAATCTATCTCTTCGTCCTGATTCTGTTGCAGCGCTCGCCTTTCGTTCATCGGCTGATGGAACAAAGGGATATGAAGCAGCCCTGACAAAGGAAGGAAATCAGGTTCGTGTAAGTCTGACGAAAGCTAGCGGAACAACGATTGCAAGTTCACAGCATACCTATCCAAGTCAGGCCGGAGCAAAACATCATGTAGAGATAAAGGCGAAGGGAAACAGAATTCAGGTCTTTCTAGACGGATACACCCCGGCCGCAATCGATCTAACAGATAAAACCTATACCGATGGATATGCAGGAATCGTTGTTAAACAGGGAACAGCTTACTTCCAGGATACCTATGTGACGGAAGCCAGCAATTATTATAGTGAAAAATATCGTCCTCAATACCACTATACGCCAATTCGTGGTTCTGCCAGTGATCCGAACGGACTTGTCTACTTCGAAGGTGAATATCATCTATTCCATCAGGACGGAGGCACTTGGGCACATTCTGTCAGTAAGGATATGCTGAACTGGAAGCGGCTTCCGATTGCGCTGCCGTGGAATGATCATGGGCATGTCTGGTCTGGATCAGCTGTGGCAGATTTGACGAATGCATCAGGTTTGTTCGGGGATTCAGGAGGTAAAGGTCTAATTGCCTACTACACTTCCTATAATCCCGATGGCCCGAATGGGAATCAGCGTATCGGTCTTGCATACAGCAAGGACCAAGGTCGTACTTGGGAATATTCCAAGACGCGTCCAATGGTTATCGGAAATCCAGGCGATAATGGAGGGGAGCCGGGAGGCTGGGATTTCCGTGATCCGAAAGTGATTCGTGATAATGACAATAACAGGTGGGTAATGGTTGTATCCGGTGGAGATCATATTCGTTTCTTTACTTCAACAAATCTACTTGATTGGACCCTAACAGATAGTTGGGGATACGGGGACTATGTTCGCGGCGGTGTATGGGAATGTCCGGATTTGCTTCAGCTTTCGGTAGACGGAACATCACAGAAGAAATGGGTTCTGATGATTAGTACAGGAGCGAATTCAAAAACAGGCGGATCAGATGCTGAATATTTTGTGGGTCATTTAACAGCGGAAGGTAAATTCGTTAATGATAATCCGGCAGGGAAAGTATTGCGAACAGATTTTGGAAAAGAATTCTACGCTTCAATGTTTTTTTCGAACATGCCAGATCATCGCAGCGTAATGATGGCGTGGATGACAAACTGGGACTATCCGTTTGCTTTTCCAATAAGCCATTGGAAAGGCGTACTGTCAATCCCAAGAGAAGTCTCATTAGTAACGACAAAAAATGGGATTCAGCTCGCTCAAAGTCCGATCAAGGAGTTGGAATCGCTGCGTAGTCAGCTGTATTCTACTGCTAACAAAGAGGTGAGTCCTTCTTCTCAGAATCTATTGAAAGGGGTTACCTCTGGTGCATACGAGATTGAAGCTGAAGTAGAAATTCCAGCAGGTAGTCAGGTTAGTGAATTTGGCTTTAACGTTCGTGTAGGGGGAAGTCAAAAAACGGTTGTTGGATATAAACCTGGTGAGGGTCGGATTTTCGTGGATCGGTCTGCATCTGGTTTGACGGATTTTTCGAGTCTATTTAGTACAAGACATGAAGCGGCAATGCAAACGGAGAACAAGCGAGTTAAGCTGCGTATCCTTGTAGATGAGTCTTCTATTGAGGTTTTTGGCAACAACGGTAAAGTTGTTTTCTCTGACGTCATCTTTCCGGATCCAGCCAGCAGAGCTTTGAGTTTTTACACCAAAGGAGGCAACGTAAAAGTCGTATCTCTGAAGGTGAATCAGTTAGGCTCTGTATGGAATCAGGAGACGGGCTCAGCTACCAAGATAATGATGGATACAACTGATCGCGAACTGAGCAAGGGGCAAAGCGACATACTTTTGGCGATGGTAGAGAATGGTACCGGTAATGGGGCACAGCCGCTTAAATGGAATTCCAGTAACAAGGATGTTGTTGAACTAAACGTGGTGGATAACTCCCAGGCAACCCTTGTAGCTAAAAAAGAAGGCGAGTCTATCATTACTGTCTCTACTCCAAATGGGAAGACATCGGCTAGCTTATTAGTTAAGGTATCTGGGGGTAAATTTCATACGAACTTAAGTGGGTGGACTAAAGATCTATCTGCAGCCTCCTGGGTCATTGGTGAAAATGGGATTCATGGAAATTACTGGAGTGACGCGAATTATATCGCAGAGAAGCAGGCAGGAGATTTTACTTATGAAGCAGAGATGATGTTAGGGAAATCCGGAGGAGCAGGCTCTTTGTTGTTCCGTGCCAGCGAAGATGGACGCAGCGGATACTACTTAAATCTGGATCCGAATATGAAGTCCATCCGTCTGTTTTATAAAATCGACGGCCGTTTTGAAGAGCGTCAGATTCTAGCAAAAGTTCCGACGTTCATTCAGCCGGGTCAAACCTACAAAGTGAAAATCGAAGCGAAGGGCCCGCATATCGTGGTTTATGTGGATGGGCAGAAAGTGATCGACCTCCAGGACGGCGTATTTGCAGAAGGCCGCTTTGGACTACATGTATTTGGCGGAAATGTTTCATATCAAAACGTTAACGTGAGCGGAGAAACACCTGCCGATTTAACCACTTCCAGTCTAGTAAATGCAGAACTAGAGAAATCCCTTTATACAGCAAATCTCGCAAATGGTGAAGCTGTTACACTGAAGGATGCGAATGATTTTACGGATCAGAAGTGGGTATTCGTGCCGACGGGGGACGATGCAGGTTCCTATTCTATTCGTACAACAGCCGGTCAGGCGCTTGATCTAGACACAGGGCAAAATAAAATTCAGTTATACCCTTATCTCGGATATAACAATCAGCGTTGGATTTTTCACAAAAATGATGATGGGACCGTAAGTATTATTTCTGCTCATCATAAGAAAGCGATGGAAGTATCAGCGGATGGGTCGACACTGTCCCTTAGCGAGCTTGATCCTACTCTTGATCGACAAAAATGGGTAATTACCAATTAACCTGAGGATGATAGAAGCAATGGAAGGGGGAATAGCGTGTCTAAAAAGCAACTTGTCTGCGGATGAGTTGCTTTTTGTTTTGGCTGCATTTTATGTATTGACGGATATTGGAAATGTAAGTAGAATGTAAATTAGTTAAAACCTTAAAACTTTTGTAAAGAATTTTGGTGTTCTTGATAAAGGCAAAGCTGACATTCAGTGTGCAATTTTCAATCAGAACATAGAAATATCACGAAAGGTAAGGTTTTTTTATTTACCTAAAAAGTTTAATCGTTTAAACTTTCGGGTGACGGAGGTATGGAAGCTAAGATGAATATACATGATGTAGCCAAAAAGTCGGGACTCTCTGTAGTGACCGTATCCAGGGTGCTTAACAATTTACCCTCTGTACGGGAAGCTAATAGACAGAAAGTACTGAAAGCTATGGAGGAATTAAATTATCAACCCAATTCAGCAGCGCGGAGTCTTGTGAGAGGCAAAACGGGAGTCATCGGGATGTCGATTACCAACTTTAACGACTCTTTCTATGACCGGGTTATTCGCGTGGTGAACCGGAAGCTGGCGGCGCAAGGGTATTTTTTAGCCCTATCGATCGCCGAGAATGAGGATGAGGGCGATAATTTCCTGTTTCAGAAGGATCGCGTTGATGGAATTATCCTGTTGTCCCCACTTGAAGAAAAGGCATATGTAGAGGAACTGAAAAGAAAAAATATTCCGTTTGTATTGCTGGATAACCAGTTTCAGCATGAGGATGTGCCTAGCGTCGTGGTCGATAACTATCAAGGCGGGTATGAGGCTACAAAGCACTTGCTCGATCTTGGGCACACTCAAATCGCCTATATTGGCGGCCCTTCGGTATTTCTAAGTGTAGCGGAGCGTAAGCGCGGTTATGTCCAAGCGCTCGAGGATGCCGGGTTAACGCCATTCGGAACGGAATACTGCAGTTTTACAGTAAGCGGCGGCTATGAGGTGGCCAAGAGATGGATCCGCGAAGATAAGCTGCCGACAGCTTTTTTTTCCGGGGACGATTTTATTGCTCTTGGAATGGTTCAGGCTCTCCGGGAAGAGGGAATTCGAGTACCCCACGATATCTCAATTGTTGGATTTGATGATCAGCAGTTCGTAGGTGAATTTTACCCGCGGTTAACGACGGTCAGACAACCTGAGGCACAAATGGGCAATATAGGCGTTGATTTACTACTAAAAATGATCAACGGGGAGGTGATGCCGCCCGCTGTAACGAAGCTTGCTCCGCAGCTACTCATTCGTGAATCCACCGCATCTGTTAGATTACCTTGAATTTTAGGAGTGAAATCATCCGTGAAGTATTTTTTGGGAGTTGATGCAGGAGGCAGTAAAACCCACGCAATGATTGCAGATGAACAAGGGAAGGTCATCGGAGTTGGCAAGGGTGGGATCGGAAATCATCAAATAAACCGTGAGCAGGCGGTGAACAGTTTGCAGCAGGCCATATCGGAAGCAATTATGGCGTCAGGGCTGACCAAGGATCAGCTGGATTACTCCTGGTTCGGCTTAGCGGGAGCGGACAGAGAGGCTGATTTCCGGATTTTGCGACCGATCATCAGCAGCTTTGATCTTCCCCAAACTGAGATTTCCTGCGATACCTGGATTGCCTTGCGGTCAGGTACAGAGAAGAACTACGGGATCGTGCTGATTTGCGGATCGGGCGTGAACTGTAGTGGTAAAAATCCGTTGGGTGCTACATACCAATGTGGTGGATTCGGCTACCGGTTCGGGGATTATGGCGGTGGCTATGATTTAAGTATTGAGGTATTCCGTAGCGTCCTTCGGGCGGATGAGGGAAGAGAGAAGGAGACGGTCCTAACCGAACGCTTAACGGAATTGTTGGGCTATTCCAATGTTTCGGAGCTAAGAGAGGATTACCTGGATCATTTCAGAGACCTGCCTCCCCATATTGCTGAACTATTGTTTCAAGCGGCAGAGGAAGGGGACCAGGTTGCCACCGAGCTGCTGGTCAAGCAAGGGGATGAGCTGGGTTTGGCCGCGGCATCGGCCATCCATCGCTTGGGCATGGAGGAGGACTTCTTCGACATCGTACTTGCAGGCAGCCTGCTGACAAAGGGAGACCGCTCAGGCATCATCCGGCGGGCCATTGAGAGAAGAGTGAAGTTGTCGGCTCCGAATGGCACTTTAAGGATTTTGACCCGGGAGCCGGTTGTAGGATCGGTCGTTCTGGCTATGGAAAGCAGCGGTATGCGTGTAGATCAGAAGGTTCTAGATAATCTATCACAGGGGAAAGTACTGAACACAATAGGCTAGTTTTTATAAGACCAAAATGAAAAAGATGAAGGAAGGGTCTATCATGGAGGAAACATTGAAGCTGGTTGTCATCGGAGCGGGATCATCGTATACGCCTGAGCTTATTGAAGGCATCATCCTGCATCACCAAGAGCTTCCCATTCGCGAAGTATGGCTGGTGGATATTGAGGAGGGAAGGGAGAAGCTGCATACGATTGCAGAACTGAGCAAACGCATGATTGCTGAGTCCGGACTGCCGATTACCGTGGTCCAGACGCTTGAGCGCAGGGAAGCCATTGCCGGAGCGGACTTTGTATGTACGCAAATCCGGGTAGGCATGCTGGAAGCGCGCAAATGGGATGAATTAATTCCGCTTCAATACAATGTCATCGGCCAGGAGACGACAGGTCCCGGAGGGATGATGAAAGGCCTACGGACTATCCCGGTCATTCTGGATATTTGCAAAGACATTGAGGAGCTGGCTCCGGATGCCTGGTTGCTGAATTTTACGAATCCGGCCGGTATGGTGACTGAAGCTGTTCACAAATACTCATCGGTAAAAAGCGTAGGCCTGTGCAACTCGCCGATTGGTTTTCAAAAGTGGCTCTCCGAGTTCTTCGGACTTCCTATGGAGAAAATCTACGCGGAGTTTGTCGGCATCAACCATCTGCACTGGGTATCCGATATCGTGATTGACGGTAAAAGCAAGCTGCAGGAGCTCATTGATTACCCGCAGAGCTACAAGGCGAGCAATGTGCCGTTTGATTCCTGGGACTACCGGTTTCTGAATGCTTTGAAAGCGATTCCCTCTTATTACCTGAGCTATTACTATATGACGGACGCGATGCTTGCGGAACAGAAGGAAGCAGCAGCAACGACTGGATCGCGCGCTGAGGTAGTGAAGAAGGTGGAGGAAGAGCTGTTTGAACTGTACCGGAACGTAGCGCTGAAGGAAAAGCCCAAGCAGCTGGAACAGCGCGGCGGAGCCTATTACTCGGAGGCGGCAGTGCTGCTGATGCGCTCCATTTATAATGATTCCCGCGATATCCAGACGTTGAATGTAAGGAATAACGGAATGATTGACTTCTTGCCGGACGATGCCTCTATTGAGGTGAACTGTATGGTAACCAAGCAAGGCCCGCTGCCGATTCCGCTGCGTATAATTCCTCAGCCCATCAAAGGCTTGCTGGCCGCGGTCAAGCAATACGAGAGCCTCGCCATCGAGGCGGCTGTGCACGGAGACCGGGATATAGCCCTACAGGCTATGGTTCATCATCCGCTCGTGCCTTCGGTCACCGTAGCTGAACAACTGCTGGATGAAATGCTGGAGAAGAACAAATCGTTGTTGCCGTTGTTTCACTAGAATCGTCCAGAGGAGGAAAAGCGGATGAACACGGCCGGGAAACCGCGTAGATGGAAGAAATTTATCAGTCAATTGGATTTGCAGTCCATGGTTTGGCCGGGAATTATCTTTGTATTCATTTTTAGCTACATTCCGATGTATGGCGTGGTTATGGCATTCCAGCAATACGATATTTTTGGCGGCATTATGAAGAGCCCCTGGGTTGGATTTATGCATTTCAGAATGTTCTTCGAGGCGCCGGAGTTCTGGAAAGTGATGCGAAATACCCTTGTGATTAGCTTGCTTAAATTGATTATCTCTTTTCCTGCCCCGATTCTTCTTGCACTGATGCTGAATGAAATCGGGAATATGGGCTTTAAACGGATTATCCAGACCGTCAGCTATTTACCTTATTTCCTGTCCTGGGTTATTGTATCCGGTTTTGTATTTTCGCTGTTATCCGTTGATAACGGAACGGTGAACTATTTGCTGGAGCGATTCAATTTGGTAGGGGAGCCAGTTAACTTCCTGGCGTTACCCAAATACTTTTGGTCGATTCTAGTAAGCGTAAATGTGTGGAAAGAGGTCGGATTCGGGAGCATTGTCTACCTGGCCGCGATTGCAGGCATTGATCCAACCCTATATGAGGCCGCTTCTATAGATGGAGCAAGCCGGTTTAAGCAAATTCACTTGATTACACTCCCCAGCATTACCCCCATTATCATTATCTTTATGATTCTTGCCATCGGCAGTCTGCTCAGTGCGGGCTTCGAGGACATTTTGCTGCTGGCAACCAATCCAATTCTGCGACCCTACTCCGATGTTATCGACACCTATGTGTACCGTGTTGGGATTTTAAATGCCAGATTCTCTTATGCGACAGCTGTAGGGCTATTCAAGGCGGTGATCAGTGTCATTCTGCTAGTGACGGCCAACAAAATCGCTCGCCGGGCAGATGTTAGTCTCTGGTAGTACTACTACTCATAGCGAATGCTTCCGATGCTCCATAAACCTTTTAGGAGGGGTGAACAATGAGACTAAGCCTAGGCGACAAAATCATGCAGCGGAGTATTTATACCCTTTTGACGCTGCTGGCGTTACTCATGCTATACCCGTTTTGGAATGCGTTGGTCATTTCCTTTAACCTAGGGAGCGATACGGCGCTCGGCGGTGTAACCTTGTTACCGAGAGCTTTTACCCTGGAAAATTATTATATTGTGTTTCAGGATCAACGCCTGCTGAATTCTTTTCTGATCACCATTCTTAGAACGTTAAGCGGCACGGCATTGTCTGTCTTTTTCACGGCACTGTTAGCCTACGGAATGTCCAAGAAGACATTGCTTTTTCGAAAACAATATATGGTGTTCTTCATGATTACGATGTTCTTCAGTGGGGGGCTCATCCCTAGTTATTTACTAGTTCGCTCTTTGGGTATGCTGGACACCTTTTGGGTGCTGATTATCCCCGGCATCATCAGTGTCTGGAACATGATTGTCATCCGCACCTTCTTCCATGCTCTGCCGGAGGGTTTGGAGGAATCTGCCAAAATCGACGGCAGCAGCAACTACGGCATTTTTTTCCGAATCGTCATTCCGGTCTCCGGCCCGGTGCTGGCCACGATTGCCTTATTCACCGCAGTAGGTTATTGGAATGACTGGTTTACGGGAGCGATCTATATTACAAAGGATCACTTGCTCCCTATACAGACCCTGCTGCGCCAGATTATGAACTCCAACATCATGACCCAAATTGGCTCATCGAATGCTATCGCGCTGGATCATATGAACCGGAATCGGACGATTACCACGAAGTCACTGACTATGGCTACGATGATGATCGCTACCATTCCAATTATCCTGACGTATCCTTTTCTCCAAAAGTACTTTGTTAAGGGCGTAATGATTGGTTCGATGAAAGAATAGCAGTCTCCATATTATGTAGAAAGAAGGGAAAAGATGCGCAATCGTATGAAATGGGTATCTCTTTTGCTGACTTCACTGGTGCTTCTTCTCGCTGCCTGTAGCGGAGGAGGAAATTCTAACACTTCACCAAACACAAGCGAGAAAAATCTGAATACTGAGGCCGCCACAGATGACGGCAGCGGGATCAAGCCCGTCACCTTCAGCTTCTATGGAAACTATGACTGGCTTACGACATCACCCTGGGGGGATAATGAGGCGACAAAATGGATTCAGGAGAACCGTAAGGTTACTGTTGAACCCATACAATCCGGAGGAGCGGCCGGAGAAAAGCTCAACACGATGATCGTCGGCGGTGATTTACCGGATGTCATTTTTACTGACCGGGGATCCTCAGTGGAGCGGCTGGTGCAGGCAGGACAACTCGTTGCGCTGGATGATTACTATGAGAAGTATCCGAACTTCAAGAAATATGTGAAGGAATCCACCCTGAATTTGCTCCGTTCAGAAGACGGGAAAATCTATCAAATCCCGAACTGGTATACATCCGGGCAATTCGGCAACGGCGGATGGATGGTGAATAAAGATATTTATAACGAACTCGGCAGACCGGCGCTGGAGACCTTTGATGATTTGTATCAATATTTGCTTAAGGTGCAAGAAAAGTATCCGGATGTAGTACCTCTGGAGGTTGGGGAGAAGGGGGCAGGTCTGGAAATTATGTATGGTGGTTTTAAGGAGAACTCCACCAGTAAGTTTATTTCACTCATGGGATATCCGAATGGCGACAAGCTGTCATCTATCTTGGACGATCCCGCTTACGAGGAGATGGTGCTTTATATTAATAAGCTGTATCGTGAACGGCTGATTACGCAGGATGCACTGCAGCAAACCCAGGATGCGGTCAAAGAAAAGGTCAATACCAACCGGGTAGCAGTCATGGTCGAATCCAATATCACTACGTATGGAGCCGAGGGACACCGGGCACTGACAGCGAACAATCCGGACAGCGGTTATGAGATTATATGGCCGATTCATAAATCCGGACTAGACAAAACACGAGTGTTTGTAAGCGGCTTTGAGACGCTGGGTTGGAACGTTAATGTCATTACGAAAAAGGCCAAGGATCCGGAGGCCATCTTCGCTTATTTTGACTGGATTACGGGTCCGGAGGGGCAGAAGGTGCTTTTCTTCGGTCCTAAAGGCTTGTACTGGGATGAAGAGGATGCGGACGGAGCTCCAATCCCGAACGAGAAATACAAGACGACTCCTGCTAACGAGCGTACGGAAACGATGCGGAAATTCGAGGACTTTAACTGGGCGGGAAATACGACCTTTATTGATACGGCGAAAATGAGCCTCGAGGCGCTGCTTTCCGCGAACCAGAAATCCTGGGAGACCGTGGCGCAGTCCACGGTGACCTGGAAAACCGCGTTGGATATCACAGAGTTTGTAAATACCGATCCGATTCCGGATACGGAGATCGGCATCATCGCACAGAATATCGGGGATATTTATACCCTTGCTTACGCCCAGATGGTTCAGGCGAAGTCGGATGAAGCGGTGTTGTCGGCGCTAAAGACAGCTAAAAAGAACACCGAAAAAGCGGGGCTTGCTAAGCTGCTTGAATTCAGAACCGAAAAATGGCAGGAAAATGTTAAGAAAATCAACGCGACGAAATAAGACTATTTATAAAATCTTATAATTGTGGAGGCGAGATTATGGCATTTGCGTTGAGATCGAGGTTCATAGCACTGTTAAGCATCGTGTTGGTTTCTTCGATAGCCGGTGGTTCCGTTCCTGTTATGGCCGAAGAGGAGAGTAACCCCCCTTTCGAAACGGAGGTTATTGTACGGACCGTAAACCAGTTTAAGAACATGGCGGATGTCCAGAATTTCATCGCGCTGTCTACAAGCTATGGCGTCGATGTTATTAGCATGAACGTGAAGCAGGATGAAGATGATGAGGTTCCGTCTGGAAGTGTATTTTATCAGAGTAATATCGCACCAATTGCCCAAGGCTACCAGAATTTCGATGCCCTGCAGGCTGTCATTACGGCAGCCCATGCTGCAGGAATCAAGGTTCATGCCTGGATTCCGCAGTTCCATGATCAGCAGGCTTTCCTGGAGCATGATGAATGGCAGATGCAGGCGCTGGTTGACGGGGTTCAGACACCGTTTACAGGTTCTAACGGCAACGAATACTTCGTCAATCCGATTCACCATGAAGTGCAGGAGTATGAGCGTTCCATTATTCAGGAAGTAATCGAGAATTATGATGTGGATGGCGTTGTGCTGGATTGGATCCGCTTCGACAATTACAACATGGACGTCAGTGATTACACGGCCCTGAAGTATCAGGCGCAGTTCGGCTATTCACCGCTCAGCATTGACTTCGAGACAGATTCGCCTCAGCGTGAGCAGTGGAATGAATGGAGAACCGAACAAATCGGACAGTATGTGGGCGATATCCGTCAGGATATCACCCAGTCCTCGAAGCCGGATGTGCAGCTCGGCGTGTATATTTTGCCGCCAGAATTCATTGAAGTTGGGCAGAATGTAGCCAAATTCAAGGATGATATCGACTTTGTTGCACCAATGGCGTACTTTGATGACTGGGAGTTCAACAGTGATTGGGTATACAGCACTTCCTACGGAATCCTGAAGGATACGAGCGACCGGATTAGCGGCAGTGACGTGGAAATTGTTGCGACGCTGGATAATGACTGGACAGATGATCAATATCAGGAGATTTACAAGGGAATCCGCGAGAATTATCCAGGTGTGAAGCGTCTGTCGTTCTTTGCTTACGGGGCCTGGCCAGAAGATGAGCTAGCCAATATCAAAGAACGTGAAACCTGGCCTACGCCAGGCTGGACGCCTCCGGTAGAACAAGACTATCCGGCTCAATTACCAGCAGGGTGGAAGGCGCGAAATATTGGTTCCATGCCGGGGAACGTTACCTACAATTCTTCCAATAAGCAATTTACACTCAGCAGCAGCTCTACGGATATCTGGGGAAATGGAGATCAACTGAATTATATATACCAATCCGTGCGGGGCGATGCGGAGATTATTGTTAAAGTGCAGTCCACTAGCCGATTGGACGGCTGGGCCAAGGCCGGCATTATGATTCGGGAGTCGCTGGGTCATAATTCGAAGCACGCAGATATGATGCTTACCCCCGAAAATGGGGCCACCTTTCAGTATCGTGCAGAGACTGCGGGCAATATGGTTGATCAGACTGCGGCTGCCTCGGCTCCAAGATGGCTAAAGCTGACCCGAAGTGGAAATACCTTCAAAGGGGCTATTTCGACGAACGGGAATAACTGGAAAACGGTCGGAACTGTTCAGATTCCGATGAACCGCAAGGTGTATATTGGCATAGCACTTAGCAATCCCGGGGATGACTCGAGGAATAAGGCTGTGTTTGGAAATGTGAAGATTACGGATTAAGCCTAATACAAGGGCACCGGTTCTTCTTTATCCGGGGAGTTTTCGTTTATCAGGTTAACCAGAAATATTTGGTTGACCTTTTTTTGTTTCCGTTTAAGGTGATGGTGGGGGATATATCCAATTGAAATCTGAAATGAATTTAAAGCTGCTAAATCCGGTGGTATATTTAATGCAGCTAATTCTATAATATAGCTAATTCTATAATGCAGTTTAGCTTATTAATAATAGTCTTTGAGAATAACTTATACAGAATAGGAGAGATACGATGAGCGAGCGTATACCCTGCCAAACCTCAGGCTGCAAGGGAAGCATACTTCCTGCAACTGCTTTAAAGACGGGGGGAATCTGCATGCCCTGTCATCAAAGGAAGCTTGCGCTGGAGCAAAAGGCTTATATTGAACAAAATCGAAAAGACATTGATTTGTACGCAGGTGTGAATGATCCGGTTGAAATTCTTAAAATCATGCACAAACCGCGGAGATGGAGCCCGCTTGAACACGAAATCTCCTATTACAAAACCGCGCAAGAGTTGTATCGTCAACTGACTGAAAGCGAAAGGGAGCGATTGGAATCCTACGCCATTGAATTGATGGAAGAAGATGATTTTGACCAGGCTGAGGCTATTTTACTGTCGCTTATATGTTTTTCAAGTGCGTGCATTGAACGGGGGCTGGAGGTTTTTTTTCACAAAGGGAAGTATTATCCCGGTATTCTCTATAAAGAAGCGGGTCAGGAGATCCGCGATATGATCATTCATCAGTTAGAGCATGACTCGGAAAACCGTAATCATTTGCTGCTTGCATTGGCCTGGATTGGCGATAAAGAGGTTGTACGGCAGTTCGAGACATGGCGGCAGCATCCGCCTCGATGGACATCGGAGTTAAATGTGGCTCCGGAAACCTATGCTCACGAAGCAGGATGGGAATTAGATCCCGACGGTGGGAAAAGGCTGCTCTTTTACCCCGAGAGTTATCATTTTGAAGTAAACAGGGACGGAAAAAATGGGCTGGATCGGGATCATACGGCGGTAGCTACGCTGCAGGAGGGTGAGCATTCCTGCCCTTGGTGTGGCGGTAAATTGACAGTGCTGTTTGATTACGATTTGCAGAATCCACTGGTTCAATTTATGAAGCTTTCCGGCCAGCGGTTAAGGGTTGCAGCTTGCATGCATTGTAATTGTTATGGCACCGTGTTTATGAAAGCGGAGCTGGATGGCCAATATTCGTGGAGTGAATATAATACCGTTCCTGATTTTTTGCCTGCAAATGAAGACAGGGAAGAAATAGCATGGCATGCCATGCAGCTATCGGAACGGCAGATGGGAACCTATGAAAATTCGTATTGGATGCTTGAGGCGCCTGCGTCGCAGATTGGAGGACATCCGGCTTGGATTCAGGATGCGGAATATCCTGTGTGCCCTTGCTGTTCGACGACGATGAAGTTTATTGCCCAAATGGACATGGAACAGGCCGAGGACAGCGAGGGGATTTATTATGCATTTTTGTGTGAGGGTTGCCGGCAGGTAGCTGTGAATTACCAGCAGACATAAATCAACTTATTTCTGGTTAGCGTAAATTGGAACTTCAGACTTAAAAGAGAAAAATGCTGCCTTAGACAACTAAGGATGGCATTTTTTTATTTTGTATAAACATGATGATCAAAGTACCTTGACTGTCACAGTAGTATGATATACAATGCGATTATGAGGTGATGAAATGAGTGAGAACAAAATCACATCCGATCTGCTGCGAGGGCATACCGATACGATGGTATTACGGCTCTTGTCCGAAGCCGATCGTTATGGATATGAAATCGTCAAATTGATTGCTGAGCGTTCCGGAGGCGAGTATGAATTAAAAGAAGCTACGATGTACTCCAGCGTCCGGCGGCTTGAGGCAGACGGTGACATTGAATGGTATTGGGGGGATGAGTCTCAGGGGGGACGACGGAAGTATTTTCGGATTACCGAGAAGGGGAAAGCTGTTTACGCCAATAACAAGACTAATTGGGAGTACGCAAAGCGTGTGCTTGAAAACTTATTATAAGGAGACTTGATAATATGAATGAGAAATTAAACATGTATTTAAATGGCGTATTCGCACCCTATGACGGGATAAAAAGCGTTGCTGAATTAAAGAGTGACCTCCTTTCCGATTTGCAGGAGCGGTTCAGTGAACTCAAGGCTGAAGGCAAGGATGATGAAACGGCGTTTAAGATGACGATAGACAGCATCGGCGACATTGAACAGACGGTGCAGGAGGTTGCCAATCTCTCCCGTTCACTTGAGCGGCAGGTGGTGACGAGCTTTAGGGCGAGCAACTTATCGAAGAGTGATTTTGCAGGCGTTACCGCCCATAAAGGGGATTTTAAAGTGAGCGCGTTGCGGGGTTCCGATTTTACAGGCGCTGACTTGACTGGCAGTTCTTTCGCGGGCAGTGACGTAGGCGAGGCCAAGTTCGACAGCGCTAATCTGACCGACTGCAATCTGTCCGGCATTGAACTGGCAAATGCGAGCTTTCACAAATCTATTCTTGTTCGCACCAACTTTAGCTCATCAGGACTTACAGGGGTGAAATTTATCAGCGCAAGACTGACCGACGTCAAGCTGTGTACGACTGATCTCACGAAAACAATCTTTGAGAACTGTATCTTTGACGGTGTGGAATTTAAAACCTCTGATCTGCGGGGATTATGTTTTGACGGCCAGACCTTTATCGGGGTCAAGTTTGAAAAGTCGGCGCTGAACGATATTTCGTTTAGAGGTGCGACGTTAAAAAATGTGTCATTCCTCTCCGGGTTTTCATTATCCAAGAAGTTTTATCGTGCAATCAAAACGATCAACTTTGATGGTGCAATGATGGATAAGTTGACCTTTGCTGCGCTCAAAGGCATGGAAGCTGATTTGACAAAGGTTACAGTTCTATAAGCCTGAGCTTCCGAAGTGAGTTTTGCGGGGGGAATTCCATGAAGATATGCTAACAAAACCTTGAGGAGGGAATGCAATGAACAAGTCCATTAAAGTGGTTGGGTTAGAAAAGTCCTACAGACAGCTTCAAGTTTTAAAGGGGGTGGATTTTGAAGTGGAGCAGGGCAGCGTTTTTGCTCTGCTGGGCTCCAATGGTGCAGGTAAGACCACCATTGTCAAAATCCTCACCACTTTGCTGAATCAAGATGGCGGGACTGCTGCAGTGAACGGATTTGATGTCGCCACAAAGCCTGATTATGTACGCCAGTCCATCAGCCTGACGGGTCAATTTGCTGCCGTGGATGAGATTCTGACCGGCCGGGAAAATCTGATCATGATTGCGAGGCTCCGCCATGAGAAGCATCCGCGTCAAGTTGCGGACGATCTGCTGGAACGCTTCACTTTGACCGCTGCCGCGGATCGCAAGGTATCCACTTATTCAGGCGGGATGCGCCGGAGATTAGATCTCGCGATGAGTCTTGTTGGAAAACCGCAGATTATTTTCCTCGACGAACCAACCACTGGACTTGATCCTGAGGCAAGGATGGATGTATGGAAGATGGTTAAGGAGCTTGCCGACGGCGGTACGACTGTCTTTTTGACGACGCAGTATTTGGAAGAGGCAGAGCAGCTTGCTGATCAAATCGCCATTCTACATGAAGGTAAAATTATTGCGAGCGGTACACTCGAAGAACTAAAAAAGCGTTTTCCGCCCGCAAAAGTTGAGTACATTGAAAAGCAGCCGACGCTGGAGGAAATATTCCTCGCAATCATCGGCAAAAAGGAGGGAAAGTAAATGGAAATGATTAAGAAGCACTTTTTCAGTGACATGAGTGTAATGCTCGGACGCTCTATGCGCCATATTCTCCGCAGTATGGATACCATCATCACGGTAACTATCATGCCAATTGCATTTATGCTGTTGTTTGTTTACGTGTTCGGTGGGGCCATCCAGGCGGGTACGGATAACTATGTGAATTATTTATTGCCCGGGATCATACTGATCGCTATTGCAAGTGGTGTAACTTATACGGCTTACCGCCTGTTTAATGATGTGCAAAAAGGGATTTTTCAGAGATTCCATTCTATGCCGATTGCACGTTCTACCCTGCTGTGGGGACATGTGCTGACCTCCCTGATATCCAATGCGATTTCAGTTAGCGTCATCATTCTTGTTGCATTGATTATGGGGTTTCGTTCATCGGCAGGAGTGCTCTCATGGCTGGCGGTTGCCGGCATCCTGATATTGTTTACGCTGGCTCTAACTTGGGTCGCAGCAATTGCTGGACTATCCGCAAAATCGGTGGACGGCGCGACTGCTTTTTCCTACCCGATTATTTTCCTTCCTTTCATCAGCTCGGCCTTTGTGCCTACCGAATCGATGCCGCCAGTCGTTCGCGCCTTTGCTGAAAACCAACCCGTTACATCTATAGTAGAGGCGGTTCGCTCCCTCCTGATGGGGCAGCCTGTTGGCAATGATATTTGGGGAGCCATCATATGGTGCATAGCCATTCTAGTAGTTGCTTATTTAATAGCGATGCGGGTATACAAACATAAAGTAGTTTAATTGCAGATAACGTTATAGGGTTTAGAAGCGACTTGTCTGCGGATGGGTTGCTTTTTTTCATCTCTCTACGTATCGCTAAGCTGTATCCCTTTTTCTTTCACAAACTTCTCCAGAACCTTGAAATCCTCAGTAACCTTTTTAAAAGGTAAGGCTTCCAGTACCTGATCCCGGTAATCCTTTTTGGCGGCAATGGACAGGCGGGAATCGAGTATGCTGAGTACACCCAGATCAGTTTCACTGCGGATCAGGCGCCCGGTTCCTTGTCTTAACCGAAGCAGCATGTCCGGTACAAAAACCTCTTTCAAGGGATTCTTTGCCATCGAAGTCTTATATTCATAGACAGGATCGGCAGGAACAGGGAAAGGCAGACGGAAAATGATTAACTGCGACAAATCGGAACCTTCGATATTCACACCTTCCCAGAATACACCGGTACTAAGTAGAACGCCTTTACTGCCCCGAAAGTCAGCGATCACCCCGTCCTGGGACGAACCTTCCCTTTGAACATGTAATGCCCATGCCAGCTTCTCAGAGTTTAATTTCTTATGAATATACTTCATATCCTCTTTAGCTGAAAAAAGAACCAATGTCCGCCCGTCTGTTAAATTACAGAGCCTCATCATTTCCTTGTATGCCGCTTCAAGATAATCTTCCCGCCGCTGATGGTTATAGTAGGGGATGTCCTTGGCAATATACAGCATGGTGTGGTTGTCATAATCAAACGGTGAAGCTTGGCGCTCCATATAATCTCCCCTGTAACCGAGGGACTCAGTGAGATAAGCGTATTGTTCCTCCAGCGTTTCTCCGCTTTGACACATCGTTGCTGACGTTAAAATAACAGAGGTTTTCCCGTTAAATAAGGTATATTTCAGAAACTGGCTTATCCCTTTAGGGCAGATACTAAGGGTACTCTCCCGCTGGGTATTGCTTGCCCAGATCAGATAGTTATCCTCTACTCCGGCGAGTACATCAAAGAGGTCGATAAGTCCGTTCATGGCTTCGAAAATATTGTCAATCTCCCGCTCATGCCGTGAAGTTAAGACGGAAAGGCTGAGATTAAAATCTTTTAAAACCTGTGCCGCTCGTCTTAAGGGGATTCCTGTGATCTGCGATATTTTTATACGGTCATTATCCTGCTTGGCTGTTTGCAGTAAGTCTGCCTCAACTTGTTTAAAAATATGGCCAACGCATCTTTTTATAAATTTAAATTGCGGCATAAGCTCCGTATCGGCAGATTGTTTGAAGAGAATCTGTAAGGCGTCATCCAGAATACGGCAGGTTCCCCGGTATGTAAATTCGACCGTTCTTGCATCTCTAACCTTTGCTTCCAGATTATGAGCTTCATCAATTACGATCAGAGCCGGCCGTTCAGTGATTAACCCCTTCGTTCCTTCCTTTTTCTTGATTAAATCACGGATGAGCAGATCCTGGTTTACGATAATAAAATCCATATCGCTCGCGTTGGCATTAATTTTAGCTCTCATCTCATAAAACGTACATGTACTTTTATAATGGCAACGTTCAAATTTGCAATCATTCACACAAACGTTAGACCATACTGCATCACTAACCCCGCCCTTAATATCTGCCCGCTCATCAATTTCATAATTGA
Source organism: Paenibacillus sp. FSL H7-0323 (assembly GCF_038002725.1). NCBI lineage: Bacteria > Bacillati > Bacillota > Bacilli > Caryophanales > Paenibacillaceae > Paenibacillus > Paenibacillus sp. FSL H7-0323. The sequence goes on from NZ_JBBODB010000001.1 coordinate 6,560,479, forward strand.
CAATCTGTTGAGCAAGCGCAGACAGAGGGGCGTTTGAATCATCCGCTTGGAACAGATCTGCTGCCCTATACCGGCAAGCATACTGCCCCATGCCTTTTCCAACTACCGAACGTACCCTTGTAAATCTGAGCCGACTTCCGATGAATCTCAGATCTTTATGTATTTGTTCTGAAAGTTGTATGGAGGATGTCGCAATAATAACCGGTTGCCTTGAGATTTGGTTAATAAGCAGGCTGGGAATGAGGTAGGCAAAGGACTTGCCGATGCCGACTCCAGCTTCAATCATCGCGTTACGACCATTAATATAGGCATCAGCGATATCTAGAGACATATCCTGCTGGCCGATCCGCTCTTTAAGTCCAATCCTGGGAAATTTATCATACATGCGAAAGATAGCATTGACTAAAGAGGGCTCGATGTCCTTCTTTAGCTCCTGCTTCTGTAATTTGTAGAGATCACTTAACCAGCTAATGACGACCGCCCCTTTTCAAAATCAATGATCTTCCTAATTATAGTTTTTTTGGTTTTTTGGTGAGGTTGTAATTATCTTCGATGCCACTCTAACAGTCAAGTCCAGAATATAATATGATGATTAAAACAAAGTGAATTACTGTGTTTTTGAAGCAGGAAAATATACACATATCTTGAATACAAACTACAAAGAAGGAGGATGACAATGTCATACAAAGAAAATGAATTGCGTTCGTCATTAATCTTAGCAGTTCCAATCATTTTAAACAGGCATTATCATTCCATGACTATGAAAAACATCGAATTCTCCTGGTTTGTAGAGTCGCATAAGGAATTGTTAGATTCATCATTCAGTACGATATTAATGAGTATGGTAGAAGCCTTGTTTTTTGATTCTTTTGGTTACGATCAATACTTAAACCTGCTAGAAAAAGAGGGGGCTGAGCAAGGGGTTTATACTGCAGAAATATTCGGTGATCATTTTGATATTTTACTTGATATGAGCAAGGATTTAAATTTAACCGCTCAGAATATTATGTTTAAGATCATTGAAGAGTTTGTAGATGATTCCGCGATCCGATTGTTTTTTTATAATCGTTTAATGGAATGCAACTGGACCCGTTTTACTGGCTTTGCACAAGGTTATTTGTCTAATAAAAATCAACAGATTGACAATTTACATGAACAAAAAATTGCTGTTATGGGACAAATGGCAGCAGGAATGGCGCATGAAATAAGAAATCCGCTAGCTTCGATTAAAGGTTTTGCTCAGCTTGTAAATATCAGGCTAAATGAGCCGGAGATCAAAGCGGATGAATTGCGTGCATATCTGGATATCACCATCAAAGAAATTGATGCTCTGAATGGATTAGTAACGGATTTTCTAATACTGGCTCGAAAAGGTGACAGTACGAAAAATAACGGCGTAGTATTTAACGTTATGGAGGTTATACATAGAGTTAATAACATTGTGAATCAACTCATACTTAGTGATGATATTATACTTTCAGTAGAGTGCTCTTTAGAAAAAGTACTAACGTTTGGAAGCGCCTCTCAGCTAGAGCAGGTAATTCTTAATATTTTGAAAAATAGTATCGATTCCTTCACAGCTTTTAGAGGCAGAATAGATATTTCTGTTACCACAGCTGCTGAGACAAACGAAATTATTCTACTCTTTAAAGACAATGGAGAAGGAATTCCACAGGATAAATTAAAACGGATATTTGACCCTTTCTTTACTACCAAGCAAAAAGGGACAGGGATTGGATTATCGATTTGTAAACAATTAATTGAAATGTATGGGGGGCATATTAAGGTAGATTCAGAGGTTCAGGTTGGAACTAGCGTGAGGGTTATTTTGCCTTGGGTTTATGATTATCATATTTGAGATGCAGCTGCAGCTAATGAATGAAGGAGCGACTTGCCAACAGGGAAGTTGCTTTTTTTGTTATGGTTCTACAAAAAATCAGGATGTGCGTAAGATCACAAAGCAATTATTGGATACGTTTATACTCAATATATCAATTAAATTTGAAATATATATTACATAAGCAATTGGAGGCTACTGGCATGGATCAATTTACTTTTACAGATATGAAAAAAATAAAGAGAAAAAATTTAGGTAATGTCGTACCTTTAGAGCTTTTCAGAACGATTAGACTTATTGGTTTATATCAAGCGTTACCCATGAATGGTAAGGGTACAACGTTGACTATAGGAAGAAAAATTGGGGAAGAATTTGGTGTTACCTCGGTTAATGAACTATTCGAGTTATTCGAACAATTGAAGATAGGGATTCCTATAATAACCCATGAAGATGACAAGGGGATGACGATTGCAGTACACGATTGTTTCTGCGAAGGGTTACCTATTATGGAAGGGAAAATGGTTTGTGACCTGGAGGGAGCCATTATCGAAGGAGCACTTACTAAAATTCGTGGAAAGCGGGTTTCCGTCCGGGAAATAAAATGTAATGTTAATGGGGATGAATATTGCGAATATATCGTCAAATATTAAATTCATATATAAAAGCGAGTAAGCGACCTTTCGATTTTAAAAGGTCGTTTTTTTATGAAGAAGTTGTGATGGAATTAACATTCATTTAACATGGCTCTTATGCTGAAATGATATAACAGTTACAAATAGGTGAAAAGGTGGCTGTTAGATGAAACTTAGCAAAGAGGAAAAATCATGGATTTTATATGACTGCGGGAATTCAGCCTATTCGATGGCGGTTACAACTGCATTATTGCCTATTGTATTTGGCATGTTTTCAAATGTTAACAGCAGCATGGATTTAGGGTACTTTAACTCCATTGCTAGTATTCTTGTGGCTATCCTTAGTCCGATTTTAGGCACGATCGCAGATTACAAGGATAAGAAAAAGCGCTTTTTCTTATTTTTCTCTTTGATCGGTGTGCTGGCTACGGCTTCGTTGGCATTCGTTGCACCTGCGAGCGGGCAGTGGCAGTTATTGATTGTGTTTTACATCCTGTCTGTCATAGGTTTTGCCGGAGCCAATATTTTTTATGACTCTTTTCTTGTGGATATAACCACTGATGAAAGGATGGATAAGGTATCCACAAAAGGTTTTGCTTATGGATATATCGCCAGCGTCATTCCATTTGGCATCAGCCTGCTATTGATTCTGTTTATGGGGATGGATAAGTCGATCGGTTATCAGATTGGGTTTATCATTACTGCTCTTTGGTGGGGGCTGTTGACCATACCCATGATCAGAGATGTGAAGCAGAGATATTATATTGAGCCTGAACCAAGACCTGTAATCAACAGTTTTAAAAGACTGGGAGACACCTTTAGGAATGTTAGACAGCATAAAGTTGTATTTGTTTTCTTAATTGCGTACTTTCTTTATATTGATGGGGTAGATACGATTATTAAAATGGTGGTGCCCTATGCCACATCGGTTCTGGGTGCGGATGCTTTTGACACCTTTACCTTACTGGGGATATTATTAGTTATCCAGATCATCGCTTTTCCTTGTGCAATCCTGTATGGTAATCTCGCCAAAAAATACTCCGCCAGGACTTTGATCATCGTGGGGATTGTTACATATATCATTTCCTGCATCGCAGCTTTTTTTATCACTTCAGTGTGGCATATATTTATTCTAGGTGCGCTAATTGGTTCCGCTCAGGGAGGCATTCAGGCGCTCAGCAGGTCTTATTATGCGAAGATCATTCCAAAGGAGAATTCCAATGAATTCTTTGGTTTTTACAATATTTTTGGCAAGTTCGCGGCCATTGTTGGTCCTGCTGTAATGTCTTTAACAACAACCTTAACAGGTAATGCTAAATTTAGTATTTTAGCGATTATCCCCCTTTTTATTATTGGATTATTCGTATTTATAACTTTACCTAAAGAGCAGCCTGAACATGACGAACCTAAGGGGCTTATTCTATGAAGTCAATTAAAGCACAAACGGCTATGGCCAAGCATTTGATCGTCATCTCTTACGATGCCTTTTCAGAAGACCACTGGGCATTGGCCAGCCGGCTTCCAAACTTAGCGGAATTAATTAAAAACGGAGCCCATAGCCATAAATTGAAAAGTGTGTATCCCACGCTCACATATGTAGTGCACACCACCATAGCAACCGGTGTATATCCGGATAAGCATGGCATCCATCACAACAATCCGTTTCAGCCCTTTATTAAGGAAGAGGAGCAGAATTGGTTCTGGTTTAGAAATGCGATCAAGGTGCCAACGATTTACGATGTTGCGCGCGAGCATAAGATGAGCACCGCCGGAATCCTATGGCCAGTATCGGGTAAATCCTCCATCCAATACAATATACCTGAAATCAGAGCCATCAAAAACGAAAATCAGGCACTGAAGATATTAAAAAGCGGAAGCCCCTTATACTGCGTGGATATGGAGCTGAAATATGGCCGGATCCGCAAAGGGATTGAGCAGCCCTATCTGGATGACTTCACGACCAAATGTGCTATAGACACGATTAAGCGCAAAAAACCTAATCTTCTATTGATGCATCTGATCGACCTGGATGATGCCAAACATGCTTATGGAACTGACAGTGACGAAGTGAAGCAGGTAATCACACGTATGGATAAAAGGTTAGGCGATATTATGCAGGCAGTGGATGAAGCGGGGATAAAGGATGATACGATTTTTTTAATTTTGGGGGACCATGGCCAGTTTAATGTTAGGTACAAGGTGCATTTAAACAACCTTTTGCAGGAAAAGGGCCTGATCTATGAAGAGAACGGCGAAATGAAGTGGAGAGCTTACTTTCAGTGTGGGGGTGGAGCGGCTTACTTGCATATCCGGCAGGGCGATGAAGAAGCTGAGCAAATAGCATTAGCTGTTATTGGAGATAATATGAGAGATGAATCTTCAGGTATAGAGAAATTGTATGCTAGAGATGAACTGGATTATTTTCATGTGGGCCAAACCACAAAGTATATGCTTGAGGCTAAGAGAGGTTATTGTTTCGACGAAAGTATGGATGAACCAACGATTGTTGATTTGGACAAACAAGGCGTTAAATTTGCCACGCATGGCTATTCTCCTGATAAAGACGGCTATAGATGCAACTTGGTTGTCTCCGGGGAAAAGATTAGAAATGGGCATCATATAGGGGACATCGAAATGGTAGATATAGCCCCCACGATGGCAAAGATTTTAGGGATTGATTTTAATCCAGGTGACGGAAGACCTTTAGAGGAAATTTTTATGGACTAAATTAAGCAATGTGAAACGGAGAAATTCAATGATTGAAACGCGAAAACAGAAATCAAATAAACTCAAGATATTCTCAAAAGTATTCATGATTATTATTGGGGCGCTAATAGCTGCCTATGGTCTAGAATCCGTATTGATACCCAACAACGTCTCAGATGGAGGTGTCACAGGTCTAAGCATCGTTGGCTCTGAACTGTTTGGCTTACCGCTAGGGCTGCTAATTGGCATAATTAATATCCCTTTTGTATGGCTAGGATATAAGCAAATTGGTAAAAGCTTTGCTCTTTACTCCGTTATCGGTATTGCTTCACTGGCTATTGGCACTAGTCTTATGCATCATGTACCGACGATTATAGAAGGTGATACCTTATTAATTACCGTTGTTGGCGGGATTATTATCGGTTTTGGTATGGGTTTAGCCTTACGTAATGGTGGAGCATTAGATGGGATAGATATGTTAGCTGTCTTACTTTCACGAAAATTACCTTTTGGGACCAGTGATTTAATCTTATTTCTAAACATGTTTGTCTTTATTGTTGTTTCAACAGTATTTGGCCTACAAGGGGCTATTCTATCAGCGCTTGCTTATTTTATTGCTTCTAAGGTCATTCATATTATTGAAGAAGGTTTGAGTGGCTCTAAAACGTTTAAAATCATCACCATTCAACCGGAAATCATGGTCGAGACTATTCGTGACCGATTGGGTCGTGGAGCAACTTATACAGATGCTTATGGCGGCTACTCCAATGAACAATTCAAAGAAATTACTTGTGTAATTAACCGTCTGGAAGAAAGTAAAATAAAAGATATTATTCGTGAAATTGACCCGAATGCCTTTGTAGTAGTCTACGATGTTGCAGAAGTTAAGGGCGGCAGTTTCAAAAAGAAAAATATTCACTAATGACTATAAATCGCGTTGGAGAGAAGCTAATTATGCTCTTGCCAGCGCGTTTTTTGTTTTCTTTGAAGGAGAGGAAGGGCTTGGTATAGATTTAATATAATTAAAGTTGGAATACCTACTCTAACAACATGCTTATACAATAGAATTAATAAGGTTGGAGAGGGGACATGGATATGGATGCTGTTCTTAAAGAAAAGATCTTAATCAAAAATGAAAAGCTTATTAGCATGGTCATTGAACGGGCTAAGAGAGATTTTTCTGATGATATTGCAATTATTGGGCTTACAGGTTCTTTTAGTACTGGGGATTTTCATGAAAAAAGCGATCTTGATCTAATCATAATTAATAACACAGAGCAGGGCTGGGGAATATCTTCGTGTTTTATTTTGGATGATATTGGATACGATCTATATTGTACGCCATGGGAAACAAGGATAGAAGATCAAGCCAATCTCGAGAGTCCAATGATTTCATGTCTGGTGGATTTACAGGTGTTATACTGTGCAAAACCCGAATATTTGGAAAAGCTAAATTTATATAAACAGAGAGCACTCGATGCTCTGGCAATGCCTATAGGGAGAGAATGTATCAGTAGAGCGAAAAAGTGTATAGACATAGCAAAACAGGAATATGCGAATACATTACTTTCTGAAGATATAGGAGCAGTAAGATATGCTTCAAGCGAAGTTTTATACAATTTGTTAAATGCGCTAACTCATTTGAACAATACTTATTTCAAACGGGGAATGAAAAGATATTTGGAGGAAATAGCTACGTACCGTTATGTTCCTGATGATTTTGAAAAGACATATATGGCTGTGATAGAGGCGAAGACTATCGATGAAATCAGAAGTGCAGCATATAAGTCCCTTAGAAACATCAACGATCTATATAATAAAATGTATAAGGATTTTGTAGTGCAGCCAGTCCCAAGCTATGATAATCTTGGCGGAACTTATGAGGAATTATGGTGCAACTACCGCAATAAGATTATAGCAAGTGTAGAATCGGGTGATAGATCGTATGCGTATCTAGCAGCAATGGGCATACAAGGTTTTCTTGATGAAATGACAGAATGGAAGGGAACCAAAAAGTTTGATATCATGCAGTATTTTGATTCTGACCATCTTCAAGTCTTTAAGAATGAGTTTCTGAAGGTCATGGATGAATATCTGGAGGAATACAACAAGGTAGGCAGGAAAGTCGAACGATATAATACTTTCGAGCAATTATATAACGAATATATGAAGGTATAGAAAATAGCTCACTACCAATCTTTGGATTGGAGTGGGCTATTTTTTTGTTTGACAAGAAAACTTGGCGTATTATAATAATGATGACAAGTTTTCTTGTCATCATCTTTTCAATTTGAAAGGAGAAATTTTTATGAAAAAGGAAGAAATATTAGAAAAAAGCCGAAATGAAAAAGGAGACGAAGGAAAAGAATTTGTATTTGCTAAAGGCAGAAAAAGCGGATTCATTGGAATGTTGATTGTATTTTGCATTCTGAGTGTCTTCAATTTATATAATCATAGTCAGGAAACAAATTTTGCATTAAAAGCTATGATAGCTATGTTTTTTGGATATTTGGGCTGTGAAGGTCTTGGAATGTATTCTGTAACTAAGAAAAAGATGGATTTACTCAAATTCATTTTAGGATTAATTATAAGTGTTTATTTTTTGTATATTTACTTTTATGGAATGAGTGATTAGTATGAGTGAACATTTGGTTTTAAAAAATAAACTGCGCGAAGCAAGAACAGAACAAAAATTATCGCAAGCACAATTGGCAGAAATGGTGGGTGTCTCAAGAAATACTATAAGCTCGATTGAAACCGGACAGTTTAACCCTACTGCAAAATTGGCTTTGATTTTATGTATTGCGTTGGATAAAAGATTCGAGGAATTATTTTATTTTGATTAAAATCAACAGAAGCTTTTCTAGGTTTAACTCTAGATGTCAGAAAAACAGCGATACTCCATCATTGGAGAATCGCTGTTTTGTCTTTTCGGTCGATTATAGCTTACTCAGGAATTTACAGGGTTCTGTTCAACAGATTTAGGTGTAAAAGCTCTTCGAACAACCTTCGTTAATTCCATTAGGATGAGGGAGCCGAGGGCTAAGCCTGCTGCAATCAGCCACTCTGACATTCCAAATGAAGCCGGAATCGAGAAGATTTCTCTAACCCCTGGCAGAACTGCAATGCCGTAAAAGGCAAAGCAGACCAGAACGGCTCCGATGACGTATTTGTTGCTGAAAAGGCCAGCTTCAATAGCAGTTTGACTGTTCGAACGAGCGGCAAATGTCTGCAACGTACGAGACAAGATCAGGGTTGTGAATGCCATAGCCACGCCCATATCAGGCGAATCCTGAAGTCCGATATACAGGGATATGATTACAGCTATACCTATGAGTAGACCACGAGTGACAATCGCCTGCATCATTCCTCCTGCGAATATTCCTTCCTTGAGCTCTCTTGGTTTTCTGTTCATCACATTAGGTTCAGGTTTTTCCATCCCGAGAGCAATGGCGGGCAGAGAATCATTCGCCAGATTGATGAATAGAAGCTGAATCGCTGTGAAAGGATTAATCCAGTTGAAAATAAGGGTAAAGAGGATGGCGATAATTGCACCCAGGTTACCTGAAAACAAATAGGCGATCGCTTTTTTGATATTGTCAAATACCGTTCTGCCCACAGATACAGCATTGACAATAGATACAAAATTATCATCGGTCAAAATCATGGCAGCCGCATCTTTGGCAACATCGGTTCCACTGCCCATGGCAACTCCGATATCTGCTTGTTTCAAAGCAGGCGCGTCATTTACACCATCACCGGTCATGGCTGTTATTTTGCCTTTCCGCTGCCACGCGCGGACAATTCTGATCTTGTTCTCCGGGGAGACACGGGCGTACACACCGATCTGTTCGAGTTTTTGATCAAGTTCCTTGTCAGACATGGCATCGAGTTCTTGGCCGGTTACGGCAATTTCATTTTCAGTCATCAGACCGATATCGCGGCCGATCGCTTGTGCGGTTGTCTTATGATCACCGGTAATCATGATGGTTCGGATGCCAGCCTTCTGAGACTCTGCGATCGCGCCGTAGACAGCTTCCCGAGGTGGATCAATCATAGCTGTCAAACCTACGAGCACCAGATTTTGTTCATCCTCTAATCCTACTTCAGTAACCGTATTTGGTACGGTTTTGTAGGCATAGGCAAGTACACGTAGTGCTCTGCTGGAGAACTCCTCATTGGCTTCGAAGAAGCGTTCAAGAACTTCTGGTGTCATCGGTACTTCTTTTCCACTTAACAGTACATGCGAGCATAGACCAAAGAGCACATCGGGCCCACCTTTAGTAATCATTGCTTTTTGCCCGTTAAAAGTATGCAAGGTCGTCATCAGCTTGCGATCCGAGTCAAAAGGTAGCTCGGCTTCGCGCGGGAAATTATCGCGTATTTCCTTATAATCTTTATTCTTGCTGTTGCTGAAGGCAATAAGCGCTACCTCTGTAGGATCACCCAGCTCTTTACCATCCTCATTAATGTTAGAGTCGTTGCAGAGCACAGCAATATGCAGGAGCCGCCGGGCTTCTTCAGACCATTCTTCAGGCGCTTGATTGAATTGATCACGATCCCCTTCTGGCAAAAAGTAATCTACAACAGTCATTTTATTCTGGGTGAGGGTACCGGTTTTATCTGTACAGATGACACTGGTTGACCCAAGGGCTTCGACAGCGGGCAGCTTACGAATAATCGCATGTTGCTTAGCCATCTTATTAGTACCTACGGATAGGACAATGGTTACTATTGAGGAAAGAGCTTCGGGAATCGCAGCAACTGCCACAGCGACTGCAAACATTAACGCATTCAGGATAGCTTCTGTTGTATCCACAGTATCATTCGACAACCAAACACGTCCGGCCTGGATGGCAAAGATTACAATGGACAGGAGTATAATTGCTACCCCCAGCTGCTTGCTGAATGTTTCGAGCTTGCGCTGCAGCGGCGTTTGCTTGGCTTCGGCGCTTTCAATGAGTTCAGCAATTTTACCGATTTCGGTAGTGAGTGCAGTTCCCGTTACTACCAGGGTTCCGCGGCCATATACAACTAGTGAGCCGCTGAACGCCATATTACGCCGGTCTCCAAGCGGAGATTCTTTCGCGATGATATTCGTATGCTTTTCCACAGCTTCGGATTCTCCGGTTAGCATACCCTCATTTATTTTTAAACTTTCCGATTCTATAATCCGGCCATCGGCGGGTACGAAATCGCCGGCTTCCAGCCATACGATATCACCGCGAACAAGTTCCCTTGCCGGGACGGTTTTTAATTCTCCATCACGCAGCACTTTGGCCTCGGGTGCTGACATCTGCTGCAAGGCATCAAGTGAACTCTCCGCTTTACGGGTCTGGATGACACTTATAACTGCATTGAGAATCAACACGAGGAAAATAATAAGCGACTCCATAACTTGTCCCATAACAATCTGGACAATGGCCGCTATAAGCAGTACGACTACCATAGGGTCTTTGAAGTTTTCAAGAAAAAGCTTCCAAACAGGATCTTTTTTCTTTCCTTTTAATTCGTTAAAACCATAGTCTTTCAGACGTTTGTCGACTTCTGCCGAAGTAAGCCCGTTAGCTGAACTCTGAACATCCTGTAAACTGTCGGCTACATTGTTGCGGTAATATTCCACTAATGATAGCTCCTCTCTGCTGTGCTGTGTCTTTGTTCTTAAAAATTACGGTTCAACCCGGGACAAGTTTCAAAATATCGAGCTGCCGAAACTGTTTTCACATTACAAATGTGTCTTTTGAGCTTGAAATTGGACGGAAAAATATATGTAAATCTGGTTTCTTCATTATGTTTTTGGCTCACCGAGCACAAGTTTACTATGGGCGCTTTATTTATTATCCTATTTATGAATCGAGTTTATCCCCACCTTGAAGAGTTAAATAAAACTCATAAAGAGCTGAGGCTACGCATTAAAATAACAAAACAAGACCCGTCTGATGACAGGTCTTATTTGTCTGCACTTTCCTATTTTTTAGCGCCCGAATTAGCCGATTTCTGCAATTGCCCTGACTCACGGTGCTTCCGACTCATGAATACCAAAGACAATGCAATTACCGTGAGGATAACCCCAAGGACTTGAAATCCCTCGAAGCTAAACTTACCTCCCATTATGATACCTATTAACAATGAAGAGAGAATGGTTCCCAGGTATCTCGATGTATTAAATAATCCGGAGGCTACACCGATTATTTCTTTTGGAGAACTTTGGAACAAGGCTGCTTGCAGGCCGACATTGTTCAATCCGTTGCTAATACCGAATGCAGCTAAAGCCACACATACACTGATAACTGGTGAAGTCTGATTTAAGGTCACAAGCCACACTGATCCCAATGTCATCAGGACCCCGGACACTAGCAATGCTGGCCGGGGTCCTGATCTATCGATCCAGCGTCCTGCTATTGGAGCAGTAATCAGTGAGCATAATCCCAGCGTTAGCATGAGAATTCCTGTTTGGAATTCACTGACATGACGTACCATTTGCAAGTAGGATGGGATCCCGAAAAAGAGTGAGTAAAAAAGTACATTAACGAGCATGAATTCAACATTAACCCAAGTCATTGCCGGGTATTTGGCAAATGTACGTAAAGGAATAAAGGGTGATGCCGCTGTTAGCTCATGCCTGACGAATACTCCTAGCAGAACGAGTCCTGTTAGCAAGGTAATGACATGTATTAATGAGATATGTCCGGATGATTTTGCTGAAAGCAATCCAAGGAGCACGGCAATCAGCCCCACAGTGAAGAGCAGGATTCCTGACGCATCAATCAAATCAAACCATTTGCGCAGGGACATTCCCCGGGTAACGGTTGTTGACGGTTCGTCCTTGGGGATATGCTTCCAAGATAATAAAAAGCTAGCGACCACGAATGGAATATTGACGAAAAAGATAGCTGGCCAGTCCCACCAGTGAATAATAACCCCTCCAATAAAGGGACCAATTGCTGCCGCGCCGGATAGGAAGATGGATAAAACAGATAGTGCGGTCGCTTGTTTCTCCGTAATATGAATCCGCACAATGGCCATTCCAACGGCAACCATCATGCTAGTTCCAATGGCTTGCACAATACGGAACACGATGAGACAGCCAAAGTTTGGGGAGAAAGGAGCTAATAAACCTGCAATGAAGGATACGACAAGCCCGGTAAGAAATATTTTCCTCCGGCCGAATAAATCGCTGGCCTTTCCCATGACAGGTTGAGCGATGCTACTTGCAATGTAAAAAGAAAAAATAATCCAGGAAACACCTGTATAGTCAAGCTGGAATACATTTTGCAGCCTTGGAATAGCCACAGATACCATCGAAGAATTTAAAGGGTTCAATAAAATCCCCAGACCTACTGAAATCATTAACCACCTGTTGCGAACACTCATTTTAAATCCCCCTAAAGCTTATTAATGTCATCGTACTTGAAATCGATTATTCATTCCAACGCATTTTATGTTATGATCTCATTGACTTGAGGGAATGAACGGAGGTGCGAATTGGAACTTTTGCAACTGCAATATTTTCTCGCGGTAGCTCGGTTGGAACATATGACTGAAGCTGCACGAAATCTACACGTTACTCAATCTTCACTAAGCAAAACGATTCAGCGTTTGGAGGAGGATCTGGGGGTACCTTTATTCGATCGGGTAGGAAGAAAGCTGCGACTGAATGAGTCCGGAAGCCGGTTCCTTCGCCGAGCTGAAAGGGCATTGTTTGAATTGGAGCAGGGAAAACAGGAGCTTAGCGATTTATCCAGTCCTGAACATGGCACACTCGAATTAGCGGTGACGACCGCAAGCACATTACCCAATATCCTGCGAGAGTTTCGGAAAAAGCGGCCTGATATTCAATACCATGTGCAAATGCTAACCACGCAGGAAATGGTTACACTTCTTAATAGAGGAGAAGTTGATTATTGCTTATCCTCACCTCCAATAAAAGGGGATGACATCGAATGTCAAATCGTCTTTATCGATCCAATTCTTGTGGCTGTTCCAAAGGGGCATCGGCTGGCCAATCGAAGCAGCGTAACTTTGATAGAGCTAAGGGATGAGTGGTTTGTTGGTGTAAAGAGTGGCTATGGTACTCGCGATTTAATAGACTCTGTATGCAAATCAGTTGGATTTGTGCCTAAATATGTGTATGAGGGAGATGAACCCGCAAGGCTTAGCACTCTTGTGGAAGCTGAAATTGGCTTAGCTTTCATACCAAGCACGGCACGGAATTCACGGGAAGATATCCAATACCTCCAAGTAGAGAATCACGAATTGGAAAGGGAGATAGCTTTATTGTGGCACAGGAGTCGGTACATTTCTCAGGCCGCTTTGGAATTTCGGGAGGTAGTTGTAGAATATTTTGGAGCGTTATCCAAACAGACCATTTAATTATGCGGCAGAACAACTAACAAACCAATTCCCCGTTACCTTCCGTTACGTTCAACGGTCCGTAAGTGGGGTTTTCTTTTTGGGTTAAATTTGTAGAATCTTTAATCATACCTATGTTTTCCTATAATTATGGGGGGTAACACCTTTAATATTAGCGTAGTAGTGCGTAGCAGCGAGGCTGTAAAATAGTGTGAGTAGACATGAAAGCGTTTACATATAAGGAGGGGATCTGTAAGTAAAAAGATTCATTTGTGATGATGTTCTACTGCTCTTCGGGATGATTGTACCACTGTTGAAATTAAGGATTTAGCAGGTAAGGAAATTAGCGTGGGAATATAGGGCTGGTGCTAATAAGGTAGGTCATTAACTGATTTTTATGAAAATCACTAGAGGAGGAATGCATTAAATGAGTAGAATGCTTAAACAAGTAATCTCGATCTTACTCGCAGCTGCCTTGCTTATTCCGACAAGCTGGATCGCTCCGGTTACTGAAGCTGCGGCGCAGGATACGACAGTATCATCAGATAGGGTAACGGTATATCATGAAACTTTTGCGAGTGGCAAGGGGATTGCAGCTCAAGCAGGCAGTGCTAGCCTTACACCTGTGAATGATAAAGTTTTTACTGGCAATGCTGACGGCGCAGCTTTATATGTAAGCAACAGAGCGAATAACTGGGACGCGGCTGATTTTAAATTCAGCGATATGGGCCTAGAGAACAGCAAAACCTACACGGTGACTGCAACCGTTTATGTGGATGCTAATGCTACTATACCTAGCGGTGCCCAAGCTTATCTTCAAGCGATAGGCAGCTATGCCCTTTTGGCAAATGTGAATTATGAAGCAGGCAAAGCAATCACCTTGACGAAAGAATTTACCGTGGATACGGACAAAGATACGACACTGCGCGTTCAATCCAACGATGACGGGAAAACGGTTCCGTTCTACATTGGTGAGCTTCTCATTACAGCAAAAAAAGCAGTGACGGAAACGGATAAAGAAATCTATCACGAAACTTTTGTGAGTGGCAAAGGTTTAGCCTCACAATCAGGCAGCGCTAACCTAACCCCTGTCACCGGAAAGGTTTTTGCGGGCAATGCTGACGGGGCAGCTTTATATGTAAGCAATAGAGCGAATAACTGGGACGCGGCTGATTTTAAATTCAGCGACATGGGCCTAGAGAACGGCAAAACCTACACGGTAACTGCATCCGTTTATGTAGACGCTGATGTGATTGTACCCAGCGGTGCCCAAGCTTATCTTCAAGCGATAGGCAGCTACGCTCTTTTGGCAAATGCGAATTATGAAGCAGGCCAAGCGGTCATATTGACGAAAGAATTTACCGTGGATACGGACAAAGATACGACACTGCGCGTTCAATCCAATGATGACGGGAAAACGGTTCCGTTCTACATTGGGGATGTACTGGTCACAGAAAAGGTGGCTACCGTAGAGCCAACTCCAACACCAGAAACACCTAGAGACCCAGCTTTACCTTTTGCCACTGTTACTTTTGAGGATCAAACGGCAGGTGGTTTTGAAGGCAGAGCAGGTACAGAAACGCTTACGGTTACTAATGAAGCGAATCATACGGATGATGGTTCATACGCTTTGAAGGTTGAGGGAAGAACCAGTACATGGCATGGGCCGACATTACGTGTGGAGAAGTATGTGGACAAAGGCTACGAATATAAAATTTCGTTATGGGTCAAGCTGATCCAGCCTGCAAGCTCGCAGCTCCAGCTGTCCACGCAGGTTGGCAATGGCAGCAGCGCCAATTATGTGCAGCTCGCACCTAAAACCATCAGTGCAAGCGATGGCTGGATTCAGTTTGAGGGATCCTACCGTTATAACAATGTAAGCAGTGAGTATTTGACCATTTATGTGGAAAGCTCCAGTAATAGCACGGCCTCTTTTTATATTGATGATATTAATTTTGAAAAGGTAGGCTCTGGCCCGGTAGATATCGAAAAAGATCTTATACCGATTAAGGATGCTTATCAGAATGATTTTCTGATCGGAAATGCGATAACCGCTGAGGATCTGGAAGGTGTCAGACTTGAGCTTTTGAAAATGCATCACAATGTTGCTACGGCAGGTAATGCCATGAAGCCGGACGCGTTGCAGCCTACTAAGGACAACTTCACGTTTACCGCGGCAGATACAATTGTAGATAAAGTACTGGCTGAGGGCATGCAGATGCATGGACATGTGTTGGTATGGCATCAACAATCGCCTGCATGGCTGAATACAACAACAGACGCAGCTAACAACACAATCCCCTTGGGACGGGATGAAGCTCTTGTGAATTTGCAGACCCATATCCAAACCGTTATGGAGCATTTTGGTGACAAGGTGATCTCTTGGGATGTTGTAAACGAGGCGATGAGCGATAATCCATCCAACCCAACAGATTGGAAAACAGCGCTGCGATCCGCCCCATGGAAAAGTGCCATTGGAGCAGATTACGTAGAGCAAGCCTTCCTGGCGGCAAGAGAAGTATTGGACGCGCATCCAGATTGGGATATTAAGCTCTATTACAACGATTATAACGAAGATAATCAGAATAAAGCGCAAGCCATCTACAGTATGGTCAAAGAAATCAATGATAGGTACGCGCTGACTCACCCTGGCAAATTGCTTATCGACGGTGTTGGTATGCAGGGGCACTACAGCATTAATACGAACCCAGAGAATGTGAAGCTTTCCTTGGAAAAGTTCATTTCCTTGGGTGTCGAAGTAAGCATAACTGAGCTGGACATTCAGGCCGGAACCAACTATCAGCTCTCTGAAAAGCTTGCTAATGCGCAGGGCTATCTATATGCGCAGTTGTTAAATATCTTCAGGGATCACGCTGATTCTATCAAACGTGTTACCTTCTGGGGAATGGATGATAACACAAGCTGGAGAGCTTCATCCAATCCGTTGTTATTCGATAAAAATCTGCAAGCCAAGCCAGCTTACTATGGCGTTATCGATCCTGATACCTTCATTGAAGAGCATGAGCCTGAAACAGTAGAAGCCAATCAATCTACCGCTAAATTTGCTGCACCTGTTATAGACGGAACAGTCGACGAGATCTGGAGCCAGACCGCTGAGATTCCGGTCAATCGGTATCAAACCGCTTGGCAAGGAGCGAGTGGAGTGGCAAAAGCACTCTGGGATGATCAAAATTTATATGTCCTGATCCAGGTGAGTGATACACAGCTTGATAAGAGCAGTGTGAATGCACATGAACAGGATTCGGTCGAAATCTTCGTGGATCAAAATAATGGGAAAACGACGTTCTATCAAGATGATGACGGCCAGTACAGAATCAATTTTGACAACGAAACTTCATTTAATCCTTTAAGTATCGCAGCCGGCTTTGAATCGGCAACCCAGATTTCCGGAACCAACTATACGGTTGAAGTGAAGATTCCACTTCAAGGGATCACTCCGGACAACGATAAAAAGCTTGGTTTCGATGTACAGATCAACGACGCTAAAGAGGGCTCACGTCAAAGTGTCGCGGCGTGGAACGATACGAGCGGAACTGGATATATGGACACATCCGTTTATGGTGTGCTTACTCTAAAGGGTAAATCTACGGGGCCGGAACCCACTCCAACGCCGACAACAGCACCGACACCGACACCAACGAGCCCAACCGATCCAACTGACCCAACCGATCCAACCGATCCAACCGATCCAACCGATCCAACAAACCCAACGGAACCATCGGCAACCCCGACACCTGTTCCAACAGCGACGCCAGCACCAACAAATGCGCCAACGGGTAGCAGTAACTCGGGTAATGTAGTATCAACTCCACAGCCTGGAGCCATTACAAACAAAGATGGTGTTGTTACGATTAAACTGGAGGTAAAGTCCGATAACGGGCGGGTTATAGGTACGATCTCCAGCGACAACATGAAAAAAGCGCTTGAGCAGGCTACTGTAGCGGCAAACGGCAAGAAACAAATTATCATTGAAGTGCCAAAGCAAACGGACGGGAAAGGGTATGATATACAATTACCGACCCAAAGCCTAACGGGGAAAGAAAACTTTGAACTATGGCTTAAGACGGAAAATGCCACAATTCAAATTCCAAGCAATATGCTGTCCAACATAACAGATAATGCTGAGCAAGTATCTATACGAATAAGTAAAGTCACCACGGACAGCTTGGAAGCAGCTACCCGCAATATGATTGGCAACCGTCCAATTATCGGTCTAAGCGTAATAGCAGGTGACAAAGTTATTCCTTGGAATAACCCTAAAGCACCTGTAACGGTAGCCATTCCTTACGTGCCGACAGCGGAGGAGCTAAGTCATCCAGAGCTTATAGTCGTTTGGTACATCGATGGCAAAGGCAACGTACTGCCGGTTCCGAGCAGCCGATATGATGCTGCAACCCAAACGGTTGTCTTTCAAACAACCCACTTCAGCACTTATGCAGTAACCTTCGTAAAGAAAAACTTCGGAGATCTGCAGAATCTGTCTTGGGCCAAACAAGCTATAGACGTTATGGCGGCTCGCGATATCATTAAAGGAACGTCCACGAACAGCTTTTCACCTGCAGATTCAATCAAACGAGCGGATTTCATTGCTCTCCTCGTAAGAGCGCTTGAACTGAAGGGAACGGGCAAAAGTGCAATAATGTTCAACGATGTCCAAAAGACGGACTATTATTATGATGAACTGGTCATCGCGAAGGAATTGGGAATTGCTACAGGTTTTAAAGATGATACGTTTAGACCCAATAGCGATATCTCCAGACAAGATATGATGGTGCTGACAGCACGCGCGCTGGCGGCAGCCGGTAAGCAAGTTAAGGCGAGCGGCGTTGTAGCTGCTGCTTATCTTGATGAAGCAAGTATTTCCAGCTACGCAAAAGACAGCGCATCATTGTTGATCCAATCCGGAGTCGTAAACGGAAAGAATAATAGAATTGCGCCGAACGATACGCTTACCCGTGCTGAAGCGGCAGTCATTCTGTACCGTATCTGGAAGCTGTAGTCCCGGCATCACAGAAAAAAAGTCTGAATTGTCTCAAGGTCATATTTAGTCTGAAGAGTGGAAATACGTGTGCAACCATCCCTTGCATTCTTCTGTATTAAGCATCGCTGCTCACCTCCTTGCGGAGAGGGGCAGCGATTTTTTTGTGTATGTTCCGTTGAGTTGGAGCTGAAAAGGAAAAAAATGTCACGAAAAGAAAGTCTATCTTTTTTCAAATATTATCAGACTCTAGCAACAAGGTCATAGTTATTAAGGCTTACCAGAATATCGACCATTTTGAGGGGGAATTTGGCGTTGGAGAATGGAAATGTGTCTTTTTTAAGTATTCACAAATAAAGAACGAATATCCTATCATACCAATATTTACAAAATTCGATATAAAGTGATATAATTTTCGAGATTCATATACATAAACATGAAAGAAGAGTGTAAGATGCTAAAGGTAACAAGCAAAAAAGTCATGTCAATTATTACAGTTAGTTCAATGCTGTTGGCTGTGGGTGCAGTCGCTTACGCAGACACGACATTGAAGAAGATTTCCGCATATCAGAACGCGGCCATCAGCATTGAAGTGGATAATCAGAAAGTGAACCTGTCAAGTAGTGAAGGAACAATGTACCCAATTATCTATGAGGGACATAGCTATGTATCCGCCAAGGCTGTATCTGAAGCACTGGGGGCAACCGTGAAATGGGATAACAGTCGTCAAGCTGTTGTGATCACATCGGCGAACGGCGGAACATCAACATCCGTTGTCCCGGATAAGGACAATACTGTTGCACAAGCTACTGCGAAGCCTGCAACCGTATCTACTCCACCTGCAACTGAGTCCACTCCGCAAGCAACACCAAAGCCTGCTGCATCATCTTCCGCTACAACTTCCAGTAACAGCGGCGCTTCGTTTGCAGATGCAGTGAAGTTGGGTACTTCTTTTACTTATACGGACCTTGATAACTATTATAGCCCTAAGGGTGATTCAACATCTGCTCAATATACTTTCACTATCAATAAGGTTACGTCGACTACTCTCGGACAATTAAAAGCTCTTGGGTTTGAAGAACATGTCACTGATCCCGATGTAGCTGTAGATTATGTCCTGCTTGATGTAACGCTTAAGGTGAAGAACGCCAGTCTTGTAAAAGGTAGTCAGGGCCAAGGGTGGAAGTTCCTTTCAAGTTTTACACCTACCATTTGGGGAGCAGAAACTTCCAGTGGACAATACTATATTGGTGGCTCTAGTGATTATTTTGAGGGATCTCTCGGAGAAAATATCGAAAAGCTGTTGGCTGATTTTCCTGAAGTCACCCCAAGTAAACCGGGTTCTTTTGAAGCTTCGGGTAAAGTTATTCTGCCAATAATCAAAGGCAAGGAGAACAGCCTTGTTCTTCGTAGAAACGATAGTAAGCTTGAGTCCGACAAAACGTCCATCTATTTCAAACTGAAATAGTTATGCAAGTTAGCAGAAAAAGAGATCAACGATGTTATTCATCGTTGATCTCTTTTTTTATGAGGCTTACACAGTGCTGATAACTTTTATATCAAGCTTCTTTGGCAATGATTTTTTTGAGCTTCACCTTGGGTTCTTGCTCAGGGTCAGGCGCTTGCCCAACACGTTTAATAAAGAAAGATAGCAGCAGACCGAGGATACCAATTCCCACAATCACTAGATAGGAATCATTGATCCCTTGAATGGATGCTTCCATAATCATATGTTCCTGTGTTCCGTTCTGTGTACTGCCAGAGGCCAGCATATCCTTCATATGCGTTGTAGTACGGCTTGTCATTACGGTGACGAGCAGGGAAGTCCCAACGGCGCCAGCTACTTGTCGAATGGTATTCGAAATCGCTGTACCATGCGCACTAAGCTTGGCGGGGAGTTGATTTAGACCCAGAGTTTGTATAGGCATGAGGAGCAAAGCCATACCGATCCGGCGGCCTGTTGACATGTATACCAGATACATGTAGCTGGTTGAGTCTGTTAAATTTACAAAGCTTAGAGTCGTTGCAATTGTAATCAGAAGACCGATAATAGCGAGCCATTTTGCCCCGAACCGGTCGAACAGCTTGCCGGTTACCGGCATCAACAATCCCATTACGAGTGCACCAGGAAGTAGCAACAAGCCGGACTCCATCGCTGTAAAACCGCGGGCATTCTGCAGGTACAAAGGTAGCAGCATCATATCCGCATACATCACGATTGTAACTGCGATACTGATGACAGTTGTTAAGGAGAACATATTGTATTTAAAGGCCCGGAGATCAAGCAGTGGATTTTGGGAAGCCAACTGTCTCCAAGTAAACAAGCCAAGGGAAAGCACACCTGCTGCTAAAGACAATAACACTTCTGCGCTCGACCAACCCGCACTGGCAGCGCGGCTGAAGCCATACAGCAAGGTTCCAAAACCGATGGTAGAAAGAGTTACGCTAACAATGTCCAACTTGGGAAAGATGCGTTCCGATACATTTTTTAAATAAATAAATCCGCATATGATTACAATGACGGTCAAAGGAATCATGCCATAAAACATAATCTCCCAAGAATAATGTTCCAAAATATATCCAGCCAGAGTAGGTCCAATCGCAGGTGCGAAAATAATGGCCAACCCTACCATCCCCATAGCAGCCCCTCTCTTTTCAGGAGGGAACAGGGTCAAGATGACATTCGTGAGCAGTGGCATGATAATCCCGGCACCAGCTGCCTGAATCATACGCCCGGTCAACAGAACAGGGAAGTTTGTCGCGACGGCCGATACGATCGTTCCAGCCAAAAATATAAACATAGAAGCTTGAAAAAGCTCTCGCGTCGTAAATCGTTGCATTAGATAAGCTGTAATCGGAATTAGAACACCATTAACCAGCATATACCCCGTTGTCAGCCACTGAGCTGTAGCCGCTGAGATATTAAAATCATGCATTAACTCCGGAACGGCAACGCTCATTACCGTTTGATTCAGTGTTGCAAGAAAGGCGCCCAAAATCATAATGAATAAGATGGGGCCCTTTTTCACGGAACTGCTTGTTACTTCTCTCTTTGTACTCACTCCACTCCATCCTTTCAACTCGTCGATCATGGACTAAATTTACAGTGTGTTGTATAGTTTACAATGCATGAATTAGATTATAAATGAAATTTTCATGTAATCAAGCAACAATTTGCGAAAAAATGTAAAGTAGTTTACATTCTTTGTGAAAATGTAGTTTTTTCTTTTTAAAAAACAACAATTATCTAAAATATGTAGCTTACAATATGAAAGTAAAAGATTGGAGAGTAGAAGATGAATAACGCAACGCAACGTACAGATCCCCGGGTACTTCGGACACGTCAATTGCTTAGAGATGCTGTAATTGAATTGCTTGAGGAAATGGATATTGAGAAAATATCCGTAAACCGTATTGCAGAGCGGGCTAAAATCAATCGTGTTACTTTTTATCTGCACTATCGGGATCTCCCGGATATGTTAGAAAAGATGGCGGATGAGATGGTGGAGGACATTCTACAAGTGGTGAACAACGATGGCAACCATGATGAATCGGTTGATGAAGAGAATCTGAGAATATTAGAGAGTCTGCTTAAGCATATTGCGGAAAATGCAAAATTCTACAAAGTCATACTCACATCGAAACGAAGCCCGATTTTTACAGATCGCCTGTTTAATTTGATGGCGGAAATCATTTCTGCACACCAGAAGAAAAAGGAGGGGGCCGTTGATCATTCAAAGGTACCGATACAAAAGGACATTGCCGTTTGGTACGGTTCAGCAGCTCTAATTGGCACGGTTATTTCTTGGCTCCGAGATGACATGCCCTATACGCCTGTGTATCTTGCCAGACAAATTAGCATGCTGCGTGCGAACTAGCAACGGGTTCCGACTCATGAACGGAGAGGAATTAAATGAACACGCGCAAACAGCCACGCATCGTTGCGCGGCTGTTTGTCGTATCTAGAGCAGGTAAATCACTGCACACTGAGATTATCCCAGTTGATTTGGAATTCCTTCAACATCCCTTCTTTGGTCAGCTTGCCGCCGAGATACCCTTGAATGCTGCTGGATAATTCCTGTGGCATCCCGTTCGGCAGGCGGGTCCAGTTCCAGGTCAGCGCTTGATCTTTATCGGTATAAGCCAGCACCTCAGCACCTAGTGCTCCAAGATCTTCTTCGGTTCCCTTAATGTTGTCGAGCGCAGGGATGAATTGGAATTCCTTAGTGATATATTTTTTTCCGGTCTCGGAAGTGACTAGCCAATTCAGGAAGACCTTGGCCTCCTCCTTAACGGGAGAGTTTTTATTGATAACCCAATTGCTGGGTACACCTACATAAAGCTTGTCGTTGTCATCGGGAGTGTCGTCAATGGGCATGGGCAGGATGCCAAGGTTTAGATTGGGATCAATGCCGTCGATCTGCCCTTGTGTCCAGTTACCCTGCTGCATCATCGCAGCTTCGCCGCTCGCTAGCATAGTGACTTGTGTATTATAGTCGGTTGAGAGCGGGTTCTTATTGCCGTACTCAACAGTAAGGTCAAGTAGATCGATCCACTTGGAGAAAATAGGGTCTCCGGCGAAGGTTTTGGAACCGTCTGTAAGTCCGGCGATGAATGCCTCTGGATCAGGCTGCTGGGCGAAAGGCACGTTTACATTATGATTGCCAAGCACGAACCATTCTTGATAACCATTCGCAAAAGGTGTGATGCCTGCCGCTTTTAACTTCTCGGAGGCTTCGCGTAGAGCGGTTAGCGTCAATGGCTTCTCAGTGATTCCGGCTTTTTTAAATAGATCCTTATTATAGATAAAGCCGTATCCTTCCAGATTCATCGGCATCCCATACAGCTTGCCATCTATAGTCATTTGTTCTGCTGCGAGTGGCTTTACATCCTTGGCCCAAGCTTCGCCGCTCAGATCCTCCAGATATTCCAGCCACATATCACGTTCATTGTTGCCGCCGATGGTAAAGATATCCGGTTCATCTCCGGAAGAGAATTTGGCACGCAGCGAGGCGCCATAATCAGTCCCGCCACCCACGCTTTGTACCTCAAGCTTAATATCGGGATGTTCTTTCTCGAATTCGGTCTTGAGCGAAGCCAGCGCTTCAGATATTTCAACCTTGAACTGGTAGATGTGTACGGTTTTGACTCCATCTGCATTGTCGCTGCTGCGTCCGCAACCGGCTGTCAGGGCAGCCAGCAGCAGGGAGCATGCGAGGAGAATTCCACGTTTTGTTCTCATATTCATTCATCCTCTCTGGCTGAAAGCAACATGTATCATTAGCCCTTCACGGAGCCCTGGGCAATGCCTTCAATAATATATTTTTGCATCACTAGGAAAAAGATGACCACCGGCGTAATCCCGAGTACAAGTCCTGGAAGCGCCAAATCCCACTGCTTCGTATATTGTCCGAAAAAGCTATAAGTGGCGATAGGAATGGTGCGAAGCACCGGATCCTGCAGAATAAGCGATGGCATCAAGTAATCATTCCAGATCCACAGGGTGTTCAGTATGATGACGGTGACGATAATCGGCTGCATAAGCGGAAGAACAATCCGGAAAAAGGTACCGTAAGGACTGCTGCCATCTACTCTTGAGGCCTCCTCGATATCGAGAGGTACCGATTTGACGAAGCCGTGGAATAGAAAAACAGTCATCGGGGCCCCAAACCCAAGATATGCTAAAATCAAACCGGCGGTTGAATCCATGACGCCCAAACCGCTGACGACCTGCACCAGCGGAATCATAATAGATTGAAATGGAATAACCATGGCGGCTACTAATGCAATATAGAGCACACGGTTATACAAGCTGTTGTTGCGGACCATTTTGTAAGCGCACATAGAGCAGAGGAACGCTAGCAGAACATTACTAATCACCGTGATGATAAAAGAGTTCAGGAAGGCGCGAGGGAAATTGGTAGCTTTCCAAGCTTCCGCGTAGTTGCTCCACTGGAGTGCTGAAGGCAGCGCAGCAGAGTCAGAAAGTATTTCACTATAGCTTTTCACTGAGTTAGCCAGTAAAAAGTAAAAGGGCACTAAAAATAGAAGTCCCAGCAGGATTACAATCACTTCGATGAGAAGCAGGGGGACATTAAATTTCTTGGCGGTAGTCTCCATTACAGCTCCACCTCTCTTTTCTTGGTTGCTCTAACCTGTAGTAGGGAGATCACGGCCACGATGACGAAGAAAACCATCGCTTTAGCCGAGCCCATTCCGAACCGGCTGATGGTGTAGGCTTCATTGTAAATATTCAAGGCTACAGATTCGGTAGCTTTAAAGGGTCCACCTTTGGTCAGCGACAGGTTGAGGTCAAACAGCTTAAAGGACCAGGAGATAGATAGAAATAGACAAACAGTTACAGCAGGCATGACCAGTGGAAGAGTGACATGGCGCAAGGCCTGAAAACGTCCGGCTCCATCCACTTTGGACGCTTCAATTAGGCTTTGGGGAACATTGTTGATAGCAGAGATGTAAATTACCATCAGATATCCTGCATTTTGCCAGACAAATACGATAACAATCGCCCAGAATGCTGTTCCTCCGGTGCCTAGCCAGGGAAGATTAAAGAAGGACCAGCCGGTGGCCTGCCCGATAGAGGAGAATCCTCTGACAAAAATAAACTGCCAAATAAACCCGAGCAAAAGTCCGCCAATCACATGCGGTACAAAAAATACAGTTCTCAGGACATTACGTGTGAACAGCTTGCGCGTCAACACATAAGCGAGTGCGAAGCCAAGCAGATTGGTCAGCACTAGACCGAAGAAAGTGAACTTCGCCGTGAACCAGAATGAATTAAGAAAGGAAGGATCCTTGGTGAAAATATGTAGATAGTTCCGTAGTCCGGTCCACTCGACATGCCGCGAGATTCCGTTCCAGCTGGTAAATGAATAATAGAGTCCCAAAAAGAAAGGAATCAGCACAATAATAAAGAAAAACAAGGAAGTTGGCCCGACAAAAATAAACTGCTGCATCAGGCGTGATCTTTTTCTATGGTCCATCGTTCCTCACCCCTTTTGTTAATTTAAACTTTTCATTCTATAACCGAATTGGTGATTAACCGAAACAAAAAGTAATATTACTAACCGAGTATTCTTAACCAGTTGCGGCATCGGGAGAGGCAAAAATGCCTTTGATAGCGCCGAAAGTGTGCGATTTGGAGAAAAGAGAGGTAAAAATGCCCTTGATAGCGCCGAAAGTGTGCGGTTTGGAGGAAAGAGAGGCAAAAATGCCTTTGATAGCGCCGAAAGTGTGCGATTTGGAGAAAAGAGAGATAAAAATGCCTTTGATAGCGCCGAAAGTGTGCGATTTGGAGAAAAGAGAGGTAAAAATGCCTTTGATAGCGCCGAAGTCGGCTGAGCTTTCTCTGGATAATTTTCATTGGCCCGGAGCGATTTCTTTTCGGGCTTGACAGCCTTTTCAAAGAATCGGTATGGTGGACTTGTCAGACAAATGGGAGGTAGGGTACATGTCAGGATGGCTGGGGAATCATTTTGTTACGCAGATTGGAATTTTGGTGAATGATGTTGAAAAGGTAAGCACGGCTTATGCGGAGTTTTTTGGACTGGAAAAGCCGCGAATTATCGTTACAGATACAGAAGATCAGGCGCAGACTCGGTATAATGGCGAGGCGACGGTGGCGCGGGGGAAGTTAGCTTTTTTTGATATGGGCTCCCTGCAGCTTGAACTGATTGAGCCAGACCAGCAGCCCAGTACATGGCGTGATTATTTGAATGAACATGGTGAGGGACCTCATCATATTGCTTTTGTGGTTGAAGGAATGAAGGAGAAGATTATGCTGCTCGAAGGCAAAGGGTTCCCACTACAGCAAAAGGGCGAGTATACCGGGGGGCGTTATGCTTATATGGACACGTTCAAGGAGTTAAAGGTGATTGTGGAGCTGCTGGAGAACGATAAAGATAAAGATAAAGATAAAGGAGAGGATGTATAGTGAATATTCTAATTACTGGTGCCGGACGTGGACTAGGTTATGAGCTGGCGGCTGAGGCATTGAAGCGGGGGCATGGAGTCATTGCCGGGGTTCGCCGTCCCGATCAGGAACAAACAGCACTATCTCAGCTCGCTGCGACCTACGGGGAGAAGCTGACTGTGGCCCAGCTGGACGTGACGGATGAAGAAGGAATCGCGGCACTTGCTGCAAATCTGCAAGGACAAGGCCGGACGCTTGGTGCCATTATCAATAATGCGGCCGTACTGACTGCAAGGGACACACAGATTGAAGAGCTGGATTTCCAAGATATGCTTACCACGATGGATATTAATCTTTATGGACCGATGCGAGTGGTTAAGCATTTCTTGCCGCTACTCATTGAACCCGAGCTTTCGATCATCAACATATCGTCGGAAGCAGGCAGCATTACTAATGCTTATTCCGGAGACTATCCTTATTCCATCTCCAAAACGGCACTTAATATGTTCTCACAGCAGCTGCATGTATATTTAAAAGAACGCGGGGTACAAGTACTCGGCGTACATCCCGGCTGGATGCATACGGATATGGGCGGGGCAGAGGCGCCAACGAATCCAACCCAAAGTGCTGAGGGCATCATGGACTTGATCGAGAAGCGGACTATACCGGAAGGTCAATTCATGTTTGTAGACTATACGGGTAAGGATATGAAGATTTAATAATGAGTGTTCTAACTAAAAGAGGTAACTCAATAGCCATTCATGGCTTCTGAGTTACCTCTTTTGATTTTTCTATATGCTTATTTATTTCTTAATCAATAAATAAGCGAAATAAGGTACGCCGATCAACGCTACCATGATCCCAGCCGGGATGCCATCAGGGGAGACGAGATTGCGGCCAACGGTGTCCGCGATCAGAAGCAACCAGCCACCCAGCAATACTGCGACGGGAATAAACATCTGATTGCGCGGACCGACCAACGATTTCGCAATATGTGGTGCCATCAATCCGATAAAAGCGATTCCACCTGTTACGGATACCGCGGAGGCGGCAGCTGCGACGGCGACAAGAATCAGGACGATACGTTCGCGCTCCAGATTCAGACCGACACCAATGGCTGATACCTCACTCAGACTGAGCAGATTGAGTCGCAGCGATTTGTACAGGGTAAAGGGAACTAGCAGCAATAACCAAGGCAGTAAAGCCCAGATGAAGGGCCAATCTGTACCCCAAATATTCCCGGCAATCCATTTTGCGATAAAATCAACTTTGGCACGATCTGCGGATGAAATGATTACGATCATAACTCCCGACAGCGCTAGGGAAAATCCGACCCCGACCAAAACTAGCCGAATAGGATCAAGCCCTCTAGTCCGACTATATGAAAAAAGATAAATTAATGCTGCCGTAATGATAGCCCCTATAAAAGCAACCAGCGGCAACGCATAAATGAAGGTTCCAACGCTAACCGGGAAGTAGAGAAAAAATACAGCGACAGCCACACCTGCCCCGGAGTTAATCCCAATAATACCGGGGTCTGCTAGATCGTTTCGGGTAACACTTTGCAGAATCGACCCAGATAAGGCCAAGGCCATTCCTGCCAGTAGCGTAATTAGAATACGTGGCAGTCTCACAGAAAATAATACAAAGTCCTCTTTAAAGGTTCCATGACCGAAGAGAACGGGAAGCAGCCTGTCAAAAGACAGGGAAGAGTAGCCGATTCCCATACTGGCAATAGCCGTAAGCAGGATCAGTCCGGTGCATACCCACAGGATAAGACGTTGTTTTCGTACTGGAGCAGAGGAAATCATGAGAGTGTTTGACCTCCTTTACGAACAACGAACAAAAAGAAAGGCAGTCCTAGCATAGCCACGACAGCAACTATCGGCGTTTCATAAGGGGCATGGATTGTACGTCCAATGGTATCTGCAAGTAGCATGAAGGATGCCCCAGTGAATACTGAAATCGGCAGAATATAGCGGTAGTCGGTGCCGACTATTTTGCGGACAATATGCGGAATCATTAGCCCTACAAAAGCCATGTCCCCAATTAGAGCGACCGATGCGCCAGTCAGCAGAATAATGAACGTGAACAGAATCCCTTTAACCAAAACAAGGTTTTGTCCTAATCCGATCGCTACCTCGTCACTCAAGCTAAGAATAGTCAGCTGGTTAGAAAATATTAATGCCACCACGATCCCGATGAGGATCACAGGTGCAATGGCCTGAAGCTGGCCCCAAGTTGTGCCGATAAGCCCACCGGCAGTCCACATGGATACATCTTTGGATATCTTGAAGGCAATGCTGACACCACTTGCGATAGCATATAGGAATGCAGATACCGCAGCACCAGCGAGTACGATACGGATCGGAGACAAGCCACCTTGGCGCACGGAGCCGAGAATAAGAACCAGAACGGCTCCCAGAGCAGCGCCGAAGAAGCAAGCAATCATGGTACCAAAATAGTTCAGCCCCGGCATAAATACGAAGGTAAGCGCCAGTGCCATATTAGCTCCTGAAGTTAACCCCAGCAGGCCGGGATCGGCTAACGGATTGCGCGTAACGCCTTGCATAATAGCACCGGATACGGCAAAGGCGGCGCCGATCAGCATGGCGGCCAGTTCACGCGGCAGCCTGATCTCACGAAGAATGAGGACATTGTCTGCCGTTGAACTTGAAGTGATGGCAAGCCACAGATCATGGAGGGTGGTTTCTTTAGCCCCGAATAACATCGCGATCACGAGGCAAATAACCATTACCAGCACGCTACCAAGCAGCTTATAAAAGAATGGAATGGAAGTTTGCTTCGTAGTCATCTTTATTATTTTCCTAGAAAGCTTTTTTCAAAGAATTCCAGTTGATATTCTAAGCTAAGCGGATCGTTAAAATAGAATGCTTTGGCATCAGCTTCGTAAACATGATTATTTTTGACAGCAGGGATGCTCTTGTAGATTTCTGTATCCTGGAAGGAATTATCTTCATCCGCATTTTTACTAAAAATAACGTAATCGCCTAGATAATCCTTCAGCACTTCTGTTGAGAGGGCCACGTAACCATCTGTTTTGGTGCCTTCCTTTACTGTCTCCGGCATACCGAGCTTGAAGTCCCCATAGAGGAGTTCAGTTCCGCGGCCAAAGTTATACCCGTATACATACAATTGCTTATTGAAGGTTTCAATGACAGAGACAGTTGCATCCTCGCCGATCTTCGCTCTGATTTCCTCACCCGCTTTTTTGGTGCGGGCACTAAAGTCATCTACCCAAGCTTGGGCTTCTTTTTCTTTGTTCACCAATTTGCCGACTTCCAGCTGTTGGGTTAAGTAATCAACTTTATTATAAGTATAAGTAACCGTTGGTGCGATTTGCTTGAATTTATCGATGTTCTTAATATCGGAGAGACCGATAATCAGATCCGGCTGCAGCTCAATGATCTTCTCCAGACTTTCATCACTTACAGCTTCTACATCTTTCAATTGCTCTTCAAAGCGAGGATTGGTTTTGGACATTTCATCTACGCCTACAACAGGTACACCTAGAGCCATAACATTACCTGTTAAAAATCGAGTGAGGACAACGACACGCTGAGGATGTGTCGGAACTTCAACAGGTCCATTTTCCGATTCATAAGTAAAAGTCGCACTTTCTGACTCCGCAGCAGGAGCCGAGGATGGGCTGTTTGTAGGACTAACCTCATTCTTCGCCTGATTTCCCCCACAAGCACTAAGGGCAAGCCCTAAAATAAGTACAAACGGAATAAATATCTTTCTCATTTAAATAATTCTCCCCTTTTAATGACTATGTTTCCGTGAATAATTCCATTATTTAATGAATCCCAGGCTGTGCCATAGATTGATTATGAGAATCATTCGCATTTGTAATCATTATAGGGATCACTTATGTGCCTAACCATGCCTTTTTGTTGGAAAAAAGACTTGGACTATTATTGGCCTTCGAATAATGCAACCGCACGTCCAAGCTGCAAACGAATGGAAACTGGATTATAAGGCACCCATTCATCCAGATTAAGCAGATGGATCTTCTTGTTCTGCACAGCAGAAAGCTGGTTCCAATAAGAGGAGTGGAAGATTTCTTCACTGTGTGCAGTGGAGCCTTTTGCGTCTGGAAATACAGTGACTAACAATCGGTCACCGGCATAAGCCTCCAGCTCAGAGACGTCAATCACAAGGGAATGAAACTGGTCGCCGAGTTTATTTATTTGATCCTCAATCAAGGCAGGAGCCTTGAGACCTAGCGATTGATAGATCACATACCCAACATTTCTTGCCCCGTATACGAGTAGTCCATCTGGTTTAATGACCAGAAGGGTTACAATCTCGTTAGCCACCGCGCTTTGCTGCACCACGGCCCGAGCTTCCAGCTCCTCTTGTTCAAAATCGTCCAGCCACTGCTCAGCACGTTCGCTACGGTGAATGGCACGGCCGATCAAGCGCAAGTGGTCTTTCCATCCTAGTTCCTGCCAAGAGATTTCAACAATAGGAGCGACCGCCCGCAGCTGCTCAGCGTTCAAGCCGAATTCTTCCAGATGTTGTGTGGCTGCAATAAGCAATTCAATGTTTGCTTCCAGTAATAACACTTTTATCTGCTCAGCCGAGCTGTTCGTATGGATGAATTTCATAGACTGTGGTGGTTCCTGGTCAGAAAGATTTAAATACTCGCTGCTCTCTGAAATGGTAACTGCAGGTTCCAGGCCAAGCAGCAGCAAATGACTGGCATAGGGAGTGAGCATCACCGCTACACGTTGGAAAGGGATAAGATTATAGCCTGAAGGAGATGCGCCGGTCTGCTGCTTAAAGCGCCGACTAAGATAGAACTCATCCTTGTAGCCCACCTTTAAAGCAATTTCTCTTAGTGTGCTTGAACTATTAAGCAGTAGTTCCTTCGCTCTGTGAACTCTCAACCTGGACAGATATTCATTAGGGGTAAAGCCCGTAAATTGTTTAAATAGCGTTGAATAATGTGAACCGCTCACACCCGCAATTGCAGCTAATTGCTCACGTGATATTTTTTCGCTGAAGTGATTCTCTAAGTATGTGATACTGCGTTCCATTGAGGGCTGCTCACTCACTTCAAATCTTGTTTCCTGCTGCTCCAGCAATTGAAGAAGGATCTGATGGAACAGGATCTGGTTCTGTACATGACGTATTTCACGATCTGGCAACCGGTGAAGATACAATTCCTTCATATTAGATACAATGGCTGGTTCATGAGGAAATAACAGCATATTTGAATTGGATGTCAGTTGGCTTGTCCGCGTCATAGCACTGGAGGGCAGTGCTCGTGTCTGTTCTTGAATCCGGATTGAAAGCTTATAAGCATGAAGCGGCTGCTGGCGATTTGTAATTAGAGAGGCGTAAGTATTCTCGGGGAGAAGGACGACAATGCCTTCCATTAGCTCATAAGTCTGATGATTGACCTCAAGCATACCCTTGCCAGCAGCAATAGCTAGTAGGACGGTTGAATGCTCATGAATCTGAAGTCTTGGCAGATTTGAGGTTCCATACATCGACTGAATACTATCAGCGGTATATAAAGGGAAATGGGACTCCGCCCATTCTGGGACTACGTTATTCAAATCTTAAGCCTCCGTTACCTATAATTCTATGAATGGTATTATATTCTTCACTTCTATGGGACTAATTATAACATCTCTCGTTTGGGACAAGCCGCATAAATGACCACAAAGTAGAAGAGAAACTAATCTCCTAGATGAATCCATTGGTCCAAGAGTCCCTAAGGTCAAGCGAATATAAATACTACTATGATCCTTCATCCATTTTAAAAGAGGTGAATCTAAGATGAAAAGACAGGTGAAACCTAGTAGGAAAAGAAGACCTGCCTCCAGACTGCAGCCTAAACGTAGTTTAATTCTTAAAGCAAAAGCGCAAATCATTAACTTTGCGGTTATTGGTGATAGTCATGTGGGGTATGGAAACAGCTCAAGCATTTTTAGTAATCTTTTGCCTAAAGCTGTGAATAACGGGAATAAGAGATTTGTTATTTTTGGAGGAGATAATACGCAAGCGGGAGCTAATCATGGAAATAATGCGAATGCTTACTACAAGGACTTCAAGGATACGGTAACAAGCACGCTTGGGAGTATTCCTTATAAAGCATCTATAGGAAATTGGGAGGCAAGCACACAGTCCTTATTCACACAATATTTAGGTGCTGTTGAAGGTCAAATGAATTTTCCGGGTACGCAGGGGAAGGTCAAGTATGTATGGCTTAATTGTGCGCTTGGACGGTTTACTCCGGGTAGTATAAATTTGTTGAGAAATTTAGATGATAGTTTTTATTATATTATAGATTTTCATTGGCCCCTCAAAGTAAGTGGGATTACGGTGGACCCAACCCATGTATTAAGCGCATCGGAGACGAATAAGTTTTTTTCATCCATTCCTACAAAAGTGAGAGATAAGGTGTTAGCTATTTTTACGCATCATGGACATCTGTTTTACCGAAAGCTTAGTAATATATATCCCGGTTACAACAAAACTAAATTTTTCGTATGCGGATGTTCTGGGGAATATAAATGCAAAACAAATGGTGATCGGGGTTATTACAATGCCACATTATCCATCAACGGGACAACAATTAATGTAGATGCTTTTAAGGTAGCGGTAACTTAGCAAAAACTAAGCTGAAGCTGATTTTCGGGAAAAACCGGGTTCAGCTTTAGTTTTTTTAGCAAATAGTTAATAGAAACTCAACAATTCAGTCACAGGATAATAGTAAGCTAGCAGGATTATTTAATATATTTGTATAATAGTTTATATATGTATTAAATGAATCATATTGGGGGGCTACCGATGAGAGGGTTAGTATTTAATTCTTTAGAACAGGCGGGTGTCTCGACTTTTGGTGTGGAGCGTATTCGTACAGCCGCCGCACAAATGGTTGAAGACAATATCACACCTGCGCAAGTTATTGTTGCTGCGAGAAAGGGGACGCTGCTGGTCCATCAAGCGAATGGAAAATTCGGACCTGAAGCAGACGCAGCAGATTTAACAGCGGATGCTATATTTCCACTCTGTTCCATCACAAAACTATTTACTGCAACCGCTATTATGATGTTAGTGGAACAAGGGAAAGTGGGCCTAAATAGGCCGGTTTCTGATTACATCCCCGAATTTACAGGGGAGAACAAAACAAAAGTATGCGTACATCATTTGTTGACACATACCTCTGGAATTGAGGTTAATGGCGGTTATGATGCACCACTAAGCCACGAGCCAGGTACTGTGATGTCTTACTGTGGATATGGTTATGAGCTGTTGGGTGAAATTATACGGCGAGTTAGTGGACAAGCTTATGATGTATTCGTAAAGGAAACCATATTTAAACCGCTTGGAATGGAAAATACATATTATCGTGTGCCAATGGAAGTGCGGAACAGAGTAGTTAGACGTGCCCCTGAGGCAGCATGCGCGGAATGGGTAGACAGCGAATACAATTTGAATTCTGTATCTGCGGGGGGCGGGGCTTACTCAACGGCTATGGATTTGGCTGTTTTTGGCCAGATGTTCCTTAACGGCGGAATTTATAACGGAGTACGATTGCTTAGTCCGGTAACAGTAAAAGAAATGACCCGCAATCAAATTCCGGGCGTATCCTCACAATATAGAGACGAAGTTTTCCCTGAAGCGTACTGGGGTACGGATGGGCGATTAATGGCACGAAGCGTGACGGCGGAGATCTGCTCTCTGCAGATGCCTATTCACACTGGGGGGCGGCAGGTCCTTTCCTCTGCGTGGATCCGATTTATCAGACAGTGACGGTTCATTTATCCGTAGAACTGGATCACCAGAAGCCATTTAAAAATATGTATGTTGATTACTTCAACAATACTGTTCTTGCAGCAATCACAGAGCTGTGATGTCAGCTGCTATTTTCATATCCATTTAGAATTTTTGTTGTGTCTACTTTTCTTAAAGTGTGTTTTCCCTGTTTGTTCTAAATTGTTTAGGGGTGATTCCGGTATATTTCTTAAACACTTTGGTAAAGTAGCTCTGATCATTAAAATGTAGGCGTGAGGCGATGTCCGATAAGCTTATCTCTGGTACTTCTATTAGTCGTTTTGCCTCTTCAATCCGCTCCAATTGAATAAAATCGCTGATGGTGATGCCGGTCTCCTTCTTAAATAATAGGGAGAGATAACTTCTATTTAATCCTGCAACCTCAGCCAGTCTATCTAAGGAAAGTTCCTCATATAGGTGATTGAAAATATAGTTCTGACAGAGAGCCACGGTGCGCGACAGTTTCGCCATCCGGCTCTCTTTGACATGGTCTGCGAAATCGCAAAGGGCATTAAGAACGGCATGATCTACAGCGGGAATATCTTTTAGTTCTTCGATATGCTGGATATGAAAGTCGCTTAGGGTATAAGAAATTTCCCAGTACAGCCCTCCATCTATAGCTGCACGTGTAGCGAGTGTAATACAAGAGATTGCCAGATTCTTTTTGTTACGTAATTGGCTCCTTTTAGAGAGAAGCCCGTAACTCTCTTCGGAGAACGAAGCTTGAACGCGTAGCAGCTCAGTTTTATTGCCTTTTTTGACATAGTGAAAGAGATTTTTTTCTAGCATGGGCTCGTGGTGCAGCCACGTATTCTCACGGCGATAAGAAATATCCAAATCCAAACTGCCTGAGGGCAGTTGTTTATAGGCAAGAATGCGGGAGTCCAGCAGTAGTTCGCTAAGGGTCAAGGTTTTTCCAGTAACGAGCGAGTATAGCAGCATAGCGGTATGGTATAGTCTCATTTTATTTAACACGGTCAGGCTGCGGTAATAGTTAAGCCATTGCTCCTGAAACTTAAGCGGAACTTCATGATCACGCATCAGACTTGCCACATTATCCTCCGTAGGTTGAGCATACAATGAAGGGCCAATCACAATGCTTCCCTCGTTACTGTTGTCTGAGGGTAAATGGAGAATGATGTAATTCTCTAGAAAATTTGTGGTACGAACGATTGGTACAGTACAAGTCGGTCCATTGCCATTAGAGTTGTTCTCACGATTAAAAGATTTAGTAATTTCAGAAAGTGGCTCATTAAGGTTATGAACCCAAGGGGCGCACTCGAAGGAGGAAGGCATAGCAAATTCAATTTCCCGAGTGGCGTCGAGCAGGAACACGGGAATTTGCTGTGACTCATACATCACTTTACAGATATATTGGACTCTTTCCTTATCCTCCAAATGATCTAACATGTTATGACCTCCTCACCTAACAAGAATACCAAAAACACAATAATAATGCCATAAATCAAGCATGAAGTATATTAAAATGGGGATAGTATACATTCAGAGGAGGCATTTTTATGAAAACCAAAATTCATGAACTCATATCACAATTGACCCTTGAGGAGAAAGCGGGACTCTGTTCAGGGCTTGATTTCTGGCATACCAAGGGGATTGAACGACTCGGAATCCCTTCTTTGATGGTAACGGACGGACCCCATGGTTTACGCAAGCAAAAAGAGAGTGCCGATCACCTCGGGCTTCATAACAGTGTTCCCGCAACTTGTTTTCCTTCAGCAGCAGGGTTGGCTTCTTCGTGGGATCGGGAACTAATTGAGCGAGTGGGGAAGGCGCTTGGTAAGGAGTGCCAGGCAGAAAACGTTGCTGTTCTGTTGGGACCGGGGACGAATATTAAACGCTCTCCACTGAACGGTCGTAACTTTGAATATTTCTCGGAAGACCCTTATCTTTCTGCGGAGATGGGGGGGAACCATATCAAAGGTGTGCAAAGCGAAGGAGTCGGCACCTCGCTTAAGCATTTTGCCGCCAATAATCAGGAACACCGGAGAATGTCGGTAGATGCGGTTATTGATGAACGGACGCTGCGGGAGATTTATCTGGCTAGCTTTGAAGGTGCAGTTAAGTACAGTCAACCTTGGAGCGTAATGTGTTCTTACAACCGGGTTAACGGTGAATACGCTTCTGAGAGTGAAACGCTTCTAACGCGGATTCTTAGAGATGAATGGGGTTTCGAAGGATTTGTAGTTTCGGATTGGGGTGCGGTCAATGAGCGAGTGAAGGCGCTGCAAGCAGGGCTGGAGCTGGAAATGCCGTCAACGGGAGGACTTGGCGATGCCAAGATTGTCGCAGCGGTGCAAGGTGGGGAACTAGCTGAAGAAACGTTAGACCTTGCGGTGGAGCGGCTGCTCACTTTTATTTTTAAGGCGGTAGACAATCGTAAAGATAATACTTCATTTAATGCTGAAGAGCATCACCAACTGGCACGGAAAGTGGCGCGGGAAAGCATGGTGCTTCTTAGAAATGAGGAGGAAGTTCTACCCTTATCTAAACAAGGTACTATTGCGATCATTGGGGAATTTGCTAAAAATCCGCGTTATCAAGGTGGGGGAAGCTCGCATGTGAATCCAACTCAATTGGATGATGCTTTTGAAGAGATGAGAGGTCTTGCGGGGTCTGCTGAGCTGCTATATGCCCAAGGATATGAACTGGAGCATGATGAGATTAATGAGGTTTTGCTGCAAGAGGCACGAGAAACAGCGGCAAAAGGTGATGTAGCGGTGTTGTTCCTTGGACTGCCGGATAATTATGAGTCAGAGGGTTATGATCGCAGCCACTTGTCTCTTCCAGAGAGCCATAAAGCGCTGATCGATGTGGTAGCTGAGGTGCAGAGTAATATCGTTGTTGTACTCAGTAATGGCTCACCTGTAGAGATGCCTTGGATTGATAAAACAAAAGGAGTCCTTGAGGGTTATCTAGGTGGGCAGGCGTTTGGGGGTGCCGTAGCAGATTTATTGTTTGGAGAGGTCAGCCCAAGCGGTAAACTGGCAGAGACGTTCCCCATGAAGCTGAGCGACAATCCATCCTTTCTTAATTTCCCGGGGGATGGGGATAAGGTAGAGTATAAGAAAGGTTTGTTCGTAGGTTATCGTTATTATGATAAAAAAGAGATAAAACCGCTGTTTCCTTTCGGCTTTGGTCTCAGCTACACAGAGTTTCAATACAGTCATTTAACAATTTCCAAGAGCAGCATAAAGGACACCGAGACTATTCAGGTTAAGGCTACTGTTAAAAATACGGGCACTCGCGCAGGAAAAGAAATCGTTCAGCTCTATGTTAGTGATGTGGAGAGCAGCGTGATCCGTCCACTGAAGGAACTAAAAGGCTTCAAGAAGCTAGAGCTTCAGCCTGAAGAAGAGCAGGAGGTAACCTTTGAGTTAGATAAACGCTCCTTTGCTTATTACAACGTTAACATTGGTGATTGGCATGTGGAAAGTGGAAATTTTGAAATTGCTATTGGCTCATCATCGCGGGATATTCGTCTGACAACTTGTATCGGAGTGGAATCGACCAATCCGCTTACGATGCGTTATCATCGGAATAGTACTATTGGTGATTTGCTGGATAATCCACGGACAGCGGAAAAAGTGAAGAAATTCAGCAGTGTTTTTGGCTTAGAAGGTGCGATGGACGATAACCCGGAAATGTACATGGCGATGATGAAATATATGCCGCTGCGGGCAATGATCGGTTTCGGCCAAGGGAAATACACGGAAGAAGATTTAGCCAAGGATCTGCAAGAATTTAATACATTGGCTACTAAGTAGAAGTAAGCCAGTGGCACATATTAGTCCTATCTAATATGCACCACTGGCCTTATTTGTGTAAATTTCTTGTCTGGACACTTACCCATTAACTCGATAGGTGTGCCTCAACGTTTCCTTGAAGGAAATCCGTAATCTTTAGCGCGCCACGCTACTAGCAGCGCAAGAATCAATAGTATAAACATTACCCACGGGAAGGAGCGGACACCAAGTGTTTCAATAAGAATTCCGCCTATCACTCCGCCACCGCCAATAGCTAGGTTCCATGCCGTCACCAGCATCGATTGGGCCACATCTGCACTTTCGCCAGCGGTTTCGGCAACGGCTGTCTGTAGCAAAGTAGCTGCTCCTCCGAACGTCAACCCCCATACACCAACCACTAAATAGATCACTATGGGCTGGCTGCTACTAATGCCTAGTACAATGGATGACAAGGCAAAAGCAGCTAGGCTGATCAGAACCAATGGACGCAGTTTGCGGTCGATCAAAATACCGATGACCCAGATGCCAACAAGCGCTGTAATGCCGAAAACAAGCAACACCAAGTCAACCCGCTGGGTTAGCCCGGCCTGAGTAAGATAGGGGGCAATATAGGTATACAAGATGTTGTGTGCTAGTACCCATACCAGAACGACAAACAATACCGGCCGTACCCCCGGAATAACAAAAACCTTGTAGAGAGGGAGCCGTTTTTCAGGGGCTTCTCCTGGATAGTCCGGTAGCTTCCAAAATACCCAAGCGATCAGCATGAGAGCTAATAGCGACATGAACCCGAAGATAGAGCGCCAGCCTACAAGGGTGCCAAGAAGGGTTCCAGCAGGGACACCGAGTGCCAGAGCGAGAGGTGTGCCAACCATCGCTACCGCCATTGCTCGTCCCTTGAGTGACTCCGGCACCATGCGCCGGGCGTAACCTGCTATCATGCCCCATAAGACTCCAGCGGATACGCCGGCGAAGAACCGAGCTGTTAGCGTAAGTATATAATTGGAAGAAAAAGTGGTGACGGTGTTGAATATGAGAAAACCAAGGATGCACATTAGTAGCAGTGGTCGCCGCCGCCATCCACGCGTCACGGTAGTTAAGGGAATCGCGGCCAACAGGGAACCAAGAGCATACAAAGTGACAAGTTGACCGGCAAGGGCCTCGGAGACACCAAGCCCCTCACCTATTTGGAGCAACAAGCCTGCCGGAATCGTTTCGGTAAGAATACAGATAAACCCCGTCATAGCTAAGGCGAGTAATCCAGCCCATGGCAGACGTTCAGAAGAGGGAGTGCTGGGGGCACTTTGTGTGGCAGAAGATGTGTTTTGGCTCATAGAGAAGCCCCTCTCTTATATAATTTTAGCAAACTCAATGATATAGACGACGAATAGGGTCTACTGGACAGAGAGCCTAGGCTGGTTCATTCCGGACCCAGGCTTCTTGTGTTCATGCTCTATTTATTACGTCTATCATAAATGGCATCACAAAGGTCTACAGTAAACTGACCCGACATGCCTTCCAATGCGGTATTAGTGAAAGCGACGACACTGAGGCGTTGCTTGGGATCTACGAACCACGAATGACCATAAGTACCCCCCATGCGCCAAGTACCCGGAGATTCTGGAGTGTCTGCAGCGACAGGATCCTTTAGTACCGTGATGCCTAGGCCAAAGCCTCGTCCTGGCCAGAAGGCCATTGGCAGATCATCGATCTGGTTGGTCGTCATATCGTGAACCAGTGACTCCGGTAGCAGCGGCGCTCCGCCCTTACGTAATGTTTCCAGCAGTTGCAAAAAATCTCCGGCGCTGCCGACCATGCCAGCTCCTCCAGAAGGATAGGCAGTAGTGTCAAGTGCTCGGCTAGGGGCAAGCAGGAACCCAGCCGTTCCCTCCACAAAGGCAATACTGTCAGGATCAAGTAAGGGCCGTGGCTCTGGAGTATCATTGGCATAGGAAGTGGCCAGCCGTTCTCGATCGACTGCAATAAAACCCGTGTCGCTCATGCCAAGCGGCTTGGTCACGAGTGAATGTACAGCCTCACTGAGCGGTGTTTCTGTGACCTTTGCAATTACTGCTCCCAGCACATCTGTCGCGATGGAATATTTCCACTCGGTACCTGGCGTATAAAGGAGGGGGACAGAGGCAAGACGGCGCAGGTTCTCTTCCAATGTGATGCCGGACTGATCCATACCATCTGATACCCCTGCTGACTGATAGGAACCCTTCTCTTCTTGGAAAAATCGGTAAGACAGGCCCGCGGTGTGCGTCATCAAATGACGAATCGTCAAGGAAGCGAACTCGCCATTCTGCAAACGCGGCTGAAACTCTGGAAGCCAACGATCAACGCGGTCGTCCAGTTGTAGACGACCTTGCGCAACTAATACTAGGGCTGCCGTTGAAACGATAGGTTTAGTAACTGAAGCGAGCCGGAATAAGGCATCTTCTCGCATAAGTCGGCCTAGCTCGCGGTCGGCAAAACCGGCAGCACGGCTATAAACCAGTTCCCCATCTATCGCCACTTTAATGACAGCACCGACCAAGCGCTTGTCAGCGAGGGTTCGATCGATTACTCTATCGATGCGACCTGATAAACATTCTGTAATTATTTTATTTGAATCCAATATACTCAACGGTCTTCATCCCTTCGGAATAGTTAAAGTCAAGAACACTTTACTATTGTAGGGTTATTATATATAACAAGTTATCTTGATTACATAAGGCAACTAAGCTAAATTAGCTTTATAACGGTTAATTACAATCTAGTTAATATAGAAAACCTTAAATTTAAAGGAGGCGATTTTGATGGACCATGTTGATAAGCAAATTCTTTTCCATCTTCAAAATCAAGCAAGAATTTCTATGACAGAGCTGGGCAAATGTGTCGGTTTATCGCAACCTGCGGTTACGGAGAGAGTTAGGCGTATGGAGGAAAAAGGCATCATCAGCGAATATCGCACCATAATTTCTCCTGAAAAGATTGGGAAACAAGCAGCTGCCTACATGTTATTTCATTCTAGGGATTGTAATGCATTCCTTGATTTCTGCCGCTCAAGTCCTGATGTCGTCGAATGTTACCGTATAAGTGGGGAACACAACTACTTATTGAAGGTAGTAACCGACTCTACACGAGCCCTCGAGGAGTTCGGAAATCAATGTGACAAATACGGTACTTACACGATTCTGATCGTGATGTCATCACCAATCGATTATAAATTTCTTATACCCTCGCTTGAAGAAGCAAGCCTAAACTTGCTGAGTTAGATTTTAAACATAATCCGTTAGCCTGTCGTAACAAAAAAAAAGACTCTTCTATATAAATAGAGGAGTCTTTTTGGTTTAGATATTGTAATAAAAAAGATTGCAGCTGCTCCTTTTTCGTAGATACATCATGGACTTTCTATCTTATAAGTCTGGCGGTATTTTAGTGGAGAAAGCCCGGTGATTTCCTTAAATACCCGACCAAAGTGAGTCATATTATCAAATCCAAAATTTTCAGCTATCTTGGCTACTTTAAAGGCAGTATTGATTAACAAGGCACGAGCTTCCTGGTGGCGATAAGTATAAATAAGCAGCTTAAACATAAGTGTTTTTAAATATAATTCATAGCCGGGAGGTTGCTTCGTAAATTCAGAGACCCTTTTATTGAATAATTTCTCGATAAAGTTTTGTTCAGAACCATGAACCTGAACGGGTGGGAGATCAGTTCGAAGAAGTCCGGAAAAACCTGAAGGCCATTGGCTATCGGGAATGAGCTACCTTCCATAAACGGGTTAGAACAATGGTTAGTCTAGACCAACTATAAAATGAATTAAGTAGCCAAGCTAATGCCAGCATCGCCTAGTTTCCAACGGCAGGTCATTATCAGCTTCTCACCCTCCAGTTCGGCTGTCAGCGTGCCACCCATTTTATTCATTAGACTTTTGGCGATGGAGAGACCCAGCCCGGAAGCTTGAGAAGATCGGGTACGGTCTGCGGTATAGAATCGGTCAAATAAGAGGTTAACATCGCTTCCGACTAGTTCCTTCGCATCGTTTACTATCGTTAAGTCAGCTGTTTCCCGCCGTCGTTCGAAATGGATTTCTACATACCCGGTCGCGTGTTTGACCGTATTGACAAGTAAATTCTCGACAACTCTCCGCACAGCGGATTCATCGGCGTATACGGATACATTTTCTTCAGGTAGCCGTATATCCGGTGTAATATTGCGTTCGTTGAAAGAATCGTAAAATCCGACCAGAATTTCCGAGAGCAGGGCCGTCATCCCAAGCTTTTCCGTATGTAGAGGATAATCTAGCGATTCGATCAAGGAAAGCTCAAAAAAATCATTCAGCAGCGCCTGCAGCCGTTTCGTCCGATTTTTAACGATGGCAACATATTCAAGCTTTTCATCAGGGGTAATAGACTCATCCTCCAACAGTTGAATATAACCGAAGATGGAGGTGAGGGGTGTACGGATATCATGTGAAATATTCGCCACAGCCTGACGGAATTCTTGTTCGACACGTTTTCGCTGGGCTTCCGCTTCGACGATTAAATCAGATTGACGATTGATTTGTCCCGCAAGCGCCTCAAGCTTCTGGTCGAATAGAGCCACATCAATTTTTTTACCGGATGCTCGCTCGTTGTAGGTATGCAATTGCTCTGTTATCCGCCCTAGTTCTCGCCTTAACATTAAAAAATGGAAAAGCAGGAGAGCTCCTGCCGCAAACAATATGATTGTCAGAATAAGCAACACTCTCCTGCACCCCCCATTTGCTATTTGATTTCTTTTCGGTGGAATACGAGAATACCGAGTACCCCGGAAACGGCTATTGTCAACAACGGCACGAGTAGAAGTGCTGGCCAATCTCCACTGTCGATACTGGGCTTACCGATATCGCTCACCCGTTTGAAGATGGAATAATCGTACAAATTACTAAAGAAAGAGATCTTCGAACCTATACTAGCCAAAACCGTATCGATCATAAGGAAGAAAATCATTGAGAAGCCGATAGTTTTGCCGCTGTCGGTTAGGATTACGGTGAACAGCGCCCCAATGGCTGCGTAACCAGCCGTGTACAATAACGTTAGCCCGAGAGCTCGCGGTATGAAAAGTGTAGTGCTTCCTTCCGGCAGATGACCGAAGCCCGAAAGCAGCGTGACTTCGACTGTGCTGACAATAGGAAAGACGAGCGAAATCGCCATGGCTCCAACTGAGAATACGATTAGTTTTGCTGCGAACAGCCGGCCTCTGGTGTTGCCCGAAGAGGCGATCGTCTTCATGACCCCTGTGGAATATTCGTTAGAGATAAAGAATCCAGCCAGAATGGCTACGCCGAATTTAATAATGTAGGCATTGCTTGAAATAAAGGTAGTCAGAAATTCAGCGCCGGTGATCTGAGGTTCCCCATTGGAACGATGATCAAAATAATATAGCAAAGGGTACGCAAGCGAGAGGACGGAAAGTGCCAATAGAAAAGTCCAAAATGATCTATTCTTTCGGAGCTTGAAAAACTCCACTCTGATCAGATTATACATTTGGGTTCCCCCCAATCCGCTTTGTAAAATAACTTT
This sequence comes from Paenibacillus sp. FSL H7-0323, assembly GCF_038002725.1. Lineage (NCBI taxonomy): Bacteria > Bacillati > Bacillota > Bacilli > Caryophanales > Paenibacillaceae > Paenibacillus > Paenibacillus sp. FSL H7-0323. The sequence continues at coordinate 6,604,066 of NZ_JBBODB010000001.1, forward strand.
CCAAGTCTTCACCCATAGGCATAAACTTCTCGATCTCGAGGCCCGCAGAGAATAAAGCAGTTAATACTTTGCCTGGCTGCTCAATACGGCTATACAACTTGATGGTTCCATCCTGCATCACTTCGAAATCGGCCGTACCCAGCTCGTTCTGAATGACGGCTGTTGCCTTGCCCGGATCATCCACTTTGATAAATAAATACTGCTGACATTTCTCGTTTAATTCCTCCGCAGTGAGTTGTTCAAGCAACTGACCGTGGTGAATAATGCCATAATGACTTGCCATTAAATGCAGCTCACTTAGAATATGACTTGAGATCATTATCGTAATGCCTAGCTCACGGTTTAGTCGCTTGAGCAGTTCGCGCATTTCGACGACACCCATCGGATCCAACCCATTAGTTGGCTCGTCCAGAATCAGAAATTCTGGATCTCCCAGTAAGGCGATGGCAAGACCTAACCGCTGCTTCATTCCAAGTGAGAAATTTTTGGCTTTCTTCTTTCCGGCGCCCTGCAGTCCAACTTGCTCTAGCATTCTAGGAACACAATCTTTGCCGGGAATACCACGTAGAATCCGGTTTGCTTCTAAATTTTCACTCGCAGTCATATGGGGGAATAAAGCGGGACTCTCGATAATCGAGCCGATTCGCTTACGAGCCTGGATCAGGGCTTGCTCTTCACTGGCTCCGAACAGCTCGATCGTCCCCTGAGTCGGAAAAGCAAGTCCGGTCACAATCCGGATTAATGTTGATTTTCCGGCTCCATTTTGTCCAATAAAACCATAAATAGAGCCTTTACGGATTGACAAATTGACTTTGTCCAGCGCTGTATGGCCCTTGAACTTTTTGGATAGCTGATTTGTTTTTAATACATACTCGTACATCTCGTCTTGGCCTCCTTTTCGTGATAGACCAAGTATAGAATTGAAAACATAAGAAGAGCTAAAGCCAAATCTTAAGAATGTCTTAAGGCTTGAGCCGATAACCTATGCCCCATACCGTCTCGATAAATTCGCTTCCTGGTGCGGCCTTGGTTAGCTTGCTGCGCAAGTTGCTCATATGGACATTGACCGTATTATCGTCCCCGTAATATGGCTCGTGCCAGACTCTTTCATACAAATTCGCTTTCGTAAACACCTTTTTGGGGGCTGACAAAAGTAACGAGAGAATTTCAAACTCTAGAGCTGTGAGCGTCAGTTCCACACCATTTGCCGTAATCGACATCGCCTCTCGATGAAGTACAAGACCCTGATGCTGGAGCACGTTAGGCAAAGCCGATTGCGTAATCCGCGAATACAAACGCAGATGAGAATCGATCCGTGCAGAGACTTCCTCAACGTCGAAGGGTTTCGTAATGAAATCATCCGCCCCCGCCCGCAGGGCAGACACCTTGGTCTGGGGCTCACCCTTGGCAGAAATGATAATTACCGACATATCATCCCGCCCGGCAATCTTCTCAAGTAGTTCCTCACCTGACATGCCTGGCAGCATCAGATCCAGTAGCAGCATGCTCCATTGACGTTGCTCCAGATAGAGAAGTGCCTCCGTTCCCGAGTAAGCAGGTTGGGGAATATAGCCGCTTTTCTTAATAATGTTGCACAGCAATCGGTTGATGTCGCTGTCGTCCTCAGCAACAAGAATATGTATCGGGTTATTCATTTAATCTCCTTTTTTTACCTGAAATAGGTCGTTGTTCGGATGAATGCCTATTAAATAGGATAGCAGGTTTTAGATTCTGTATCCAGATCCAGCCAATTTCTGCATTTTGGTTATTCAAATCTATATCACCGATTCTCGTGAGTTCATTTTTATATACGAAAGAGACTCTTCTATTTAAATAGAGGAGTCTCTTTGCGGCGTTAAGGTATTTAGATAAATAGATTATGACCCGACTGATCGGCTTGGCCGAGATAGTAACCAACGCCGCCGATTCCGACACCGTCAATCAGTTCTTCACGAGTGATGCCCATAAGATCCATGGACATTTGGCAGGCGACGATTTCCACACCTTGGTCGATAGCCATCTGAATCAATTCTTCCAAGGAAGAGATATTTTTGCTCTTCATTAGAGAGCGGATCATCTTCGAGCCCATGCCCATCATGTTCATATTTGAAAGCGTCAGCTTCCGGCTGCCGCGTGGCATCATGGCACCGAACATTTTTCCGATAAAGTTTTTGTTCACAGGCACCTTCTCATCCTTGCGGATAATATTGAGGCCCCAGAAGGTAAAGAACATTGTGACTTTTTTGCCGCTGGATGCTGCTCCGTTGGCAATGATGAAGGAAGCGATCGCTTTATCCAAATCCCCGCTAAAAACAACCATTGTGCTTGCATTGCTAGTTTGAATTACTTGTGCGCCTGCTCCGGTTGGTGCTGATGCTGAAGTCTCGATAACTCCTTTGCGCAGATAAGCTTCGATCATGCCAGTAGGCAGCTTTGTTAGCTGCAAAAGCGTATTGTTGGACATACGAGCCCAAGCCTTGATATCCTCATAAAATCCGGGATCGGAAGCAGTGACCTTCAGGACTTGCCCGTCCAAGAGCGGGTCCATGCTCATTTTAACTTGGATCAGCGGCCCTGGGCAGCACAGTCCGCAGGCATCAAGCACGGAATCAGGTGTTGTGAAAGCTGTAGCGTTAACGGTTGGTGTAACTGTGCCAGTTCCAGTCTCTGTCCCAGTTCCAGTTCCAGTTCCAGTTCCAGTTCCAGTTCCAGTTCCAGTTCCAGTCTCCGTCATTGCTCCCGTTGCTGCGATTTCTTTACTGGCTGCTGGTGTACCAACGTTTGGCGTCAAGTTATCTTTTTTTTTAGGCGTAAATTGGCTAATCTGATAGGTTTTATAACCGCCGGTCAGATTCTTCACACGGTAACCTTTTTGCTGTAAAATCCGGGAAGCGGTGTAGCCTCTGAGTCCAACTTGGCAATACACCCAAATTTCTTTACTAGAGTCAAGCTCGCTTAGCCGACTACGCAGATCATCCACGGGGATGTTAATAGACCCTTCAATATGACCATTAGCATGTTCGATTTCCGAACGTACGTCAACTAAAATGGTATTGTTTTTGTCACGACCTTCTAAATCCTTAGGGACGAATACCGTAGTCAAACCATGCAAAATATTTTCAGCGGCAAATCCAGCCATATTCACCGGATCTTTAGCGGAAGAATAAGGAGGGGCATAAGATAGCTCCAACTCCGTCAAATCAGTGACCGTACCTCTAAAACGAATAACTGTAGCGATATCGTCGATACGTTTGTCTACACCACTGTAACCTACAGCTTGTGCTCCTAGCACCGTACCTTTTGGATCAAAAATCAGCTTCATAGATATCGGGGTTGCCCCCGGATAATAGGTTGCGTGTGAGCTTGGATGTATATAAATCACGTGATACGGCAGACCCAAACGTTGTAATGTTTTTTCATTATTACCTGTAGAAGCACCTGTGACTCCAAAAACCTTTATAATAGAAGTCCCTTGTGATCCTTTGTAAGTTGTGCCGAGACCACTGACGTTGTCCGCAGCAATCCGCCCTTGCTTATTGGCAGGACCAGCTAGTGGAATGGCGGTTTTTGTTCCGTTTACGAAATCAACCACCTCAACCGCGTCACCTACAGCGAACACTTGATCCAGATTGGTCTCCATCCGCTCATTGACTAAAATATGGCCACGGGGACCGAATTCTAAGCCACTGTCCTTCAGAAAAGAGGTATCCGGAGAAACGCCGATAGCCAGCAGAACCATATCACTTTGCAGTACAGTGCCACTTGCTAATTGCACCTGTATTTGTTCTCCCACCTCAGCAAACCCTTGGACCATATCGGAAAAAATAAGATTAACACCATGCTCGTCGAGTTCTTTTGCCAAAATAGAAGACATTTCAGTATCGAATGGAGCTAATATTTGTGGTCCTGCTTCAATTAAGGAAACTTCCAGACCAGCTTCTCTAAGGTTCTCAGCCATTTCCACACCGATAAATCCACCACCGATCACCACGGCCGAACGTGTGCCTTCCGCAGCGACTTTAGCTTTGACTTTGTCAGTGTCGGGAATGTTACGCAACATGTGTATTTGGGAACTCTCGATACCGGGCAGATTCGGACGAATCGGTTTAGCACCTGGCGATAAAATAAGCGCATCATAGCTCTCTTCATAGGAGCCTTTTTCTATGCTTTCTACTCGCACTTTTTTGTTCACGGGGTCGATAGCCACGACTTCACTTTGAATCCGGACATCGATGTTAAAACGTTTATGCATCGCCTCCGGTGTCTGCACCAGCAGCTTGGAGCGGTCCTGAATGGACCCGCCGATATAATAAGGAAGTCCACAATTGGCAAAAGAAATGTACGGATCACGCTCAAACATTACAATATGGGCATCTTCATCTAATCTCCGAAGTCGGGCGGCTGCTGACGCGCCTCCTGCAACTCCACCAACAATCAATACTTTTTTACTCATGATGACTTATTCCTCCCCTAAAAATAACTGAATCAGATGTTTGATTTTTTCGTCTTTAACAGAATAGTTAATCTCCAGCCCATTACGTTCGGTTTCAACGATGCCTAGTGATCTAAGCTTCTGTAAATGCTGGGACACCGTAGATTGTGGAAGATCGAGACAGTCCTGCATGAAGCTCACGTTGCAGCTGCCCTTTTCCAGAAGTCCCTTGATGATGCACAAGCGCACGGGATGAGCTATAGCCTTTAAGGTTTCGGCGGTTTGGTTATAGGCTTTGAAATTTTTGTCCATGGTAACGAACACCTCGCTTTACAATATCCTTATATCGTAATATTATGATATAGTGATATGAAAATCAAGTTATTTTTATAAAGGTGAAGGAGAGATGCTCGATGTCTTTTAAAATTTCAAAGGAAATTACCCCACAGCAAGTGGCAGAACGCTTGAAGAATGGCGAAACTCTTACCATGTTAGATATACGCGAACCCGCCGAATGGGTGGAGGGACATGTAATGGGTGCTAAACATATTCCGCTTGGACAGCTATTAATGCGCACAGATGAACTGGATTCTCATGGCGAGATAATTGTGATGTGCTTAAGTGGTGGCCGTAGTGGACTGGCTTGTGAGCTGCTGAGTGAAAAGGGGTATAACGTTGTGAACATGACGGGTGGATTAGGCGCTTGGACGGATGATTTTTTGGTGCGGGAGTAATGATATGAGCATGATGGTTCGGATCCTACTGAGTATTTTAATTGTCTTTAGTATTGTGAGGTTTTTGCGTTATGCTTGGCCTGTTCGTTCACTTACTTATATAGAAGTCCGTGAGGTTCGCGAATTAGCGGATCAATCATTGGCTATGAAAATGCTCGATGTCAGGGATGCCGTTGATTACCAGAAGGACAGTATCCGTGGTTCGATAAATATTTCGCTGGGGCGATTACCCTATGTCTGGCAGCACTGTCTATCTCCGGGCGACTCGGTTCTAATTCTTGCAGGAAGTTACTACAAAAGAAATAAAGCCGCGCGAATTCTTTATAAGCAGGGATTTCGTAAGCTATATGCGGTAAATGGTGATTTGTTAGGGAACAAAAGAACGCTCTCCGACATTTCTGTGAAAGGTTGTTGTGAAGGATAATGGATAATGGATTTAAGGTCATGGATTTCCCGTCTCGAATTGAAGCTGGGGTGTCGAAGTCAGGGGGACGATGGAATGATCTCTTTTGATGCCTATGGGCTAGGGGCTCGGCCTGCACATTTGCTAGGTGAGGGAAGGCAGTGAAGAGGGAGCAATATGTCACTCTAGTTGAGCCGCTATATTAATGGTGCTAAGTTGTGATGTTGTGGCTAGATCGCTAAATTAATGTTGCTAAGTCGCGATGATGTGGCTAGGCTGCTAAGTCAATGTAACTAAGTCGCAATGTTATAGCTAGGCGGCTAAGTCAATGTAGCTAAGTCACGATGTTGTAGCTAGGCCGCTAAGTCAATGCAACTAAGTCGCAATCCAGTCAGCCTCATCTCGAACTCAGTTTTAATTGCATTTTGTGCAGTTAAACTTCAGTAGTTTTAGGAAAAGTAACAGTTAACTGCACTTTGTACATCTAAATTTGATCATTTACGCTTAACTACCTAATGTTTCCTTTTTTAGTTGTAGAAAGTACAACTAAATGGACTTTTAGGGGGATAAGAGTTAAATAGTTGCATGAAATACAATTAAATAGAAAAAGCACAGGTCGATAGCCAGTGAATAGTGGAGAATGGGAGACGATTTCGGACAATTTCAAAAAGGTAGGACGAATAATATTATTCTAGCGGAACTTAGTCAAACCGAGATTACTTTAACGGAACTACTATACAAAACCTACCTATATTGAGCTAAATCTAGTCGTCTAACTCAAATGTAGTTTACTTAACCAAGATTGCTCTTGCTGAGTTAATTCTAACTGAACTGTAGTGATCTAACTCTAGCTGAACTAACTTTAGTGATCTGACTCTAAATGAACTTACTGTAATGAGCTAACTGTAACTGAACTTACTTTAATGCGACTCACTTTAACCAATGTGATTTTTTAATAGGTAAGCATATTTAGCTCGAGTACTATCGTTGAATGTAGAGTGTCATTGACAGCATAAGAAGGCGAATACTATACTTCTGAGTAATAGGACGAAGCACGTCCCGCATCCATAATTGGGTGCGGGATTTTTTTATGCCAAGGAGGAGGAGAACGTTATGGGGTTTACGGAAGAACATCGTAAGTGGGTGGGAGATCATATTAGTCGAAGAACGGGAGAAAGACGGGGGAGATTGGAGCGGGGACATGGGCATGGTGAGCGAATGTTTACGGAGAAGGTTTGGTGGCCAATGATGGGTCATTTTAATGATCTTCATCCTGAATATGAAGTGTTGGATTGGCGGGGATGGCCTTATTTTGTTGATTTTGCGTGGAAGCCTGGGCAGGTTAAGTTTGCTTTTGAGGTAAAAGGTTACGGCCCACATGTGCAAAACACAGATCGGACGCGTTATCGGCAGGAATTGAATCGAGAGACTTATCTACAAATCGCGGGTTATCGGGTAGTGGCGATACCATATGATGATCTGGAAGCGAGTCCTGAGAATACTATTTTTTTGTTGAGATCATTACTGATGCCGTACCTCGCTTTAAGGACAGAAGAGAAGGAGGCGTTTAGTCGACTGGAGCGTGATATTTTGCAAATTGCGGTGCGTTCGAACGGGGACATTCGGCCTGTTGATTTGGTGAGAGAGCTTGGCATTGATCTGCGTACAGTTAGGAAATGTATGAGGTCACTTTGTGAGAAAGGTAAGTTTAAGCCGATAGTTTCCCAGGTGAGTGGGAGGGTTTGTCGCTATGAATATGTACATTCACTTAACGATATTCAGCTGTGGTGAATAAACGGTATAAATCCCGTAGATTGTGTGCGTGGAGTGGGAATCGAGTAAATGTGCGGTATAAATCCCGCAGATTGGAGGCGTGCAGCGAGAATAGGGCAAATGAACGGTATAAATCCCGTAGATTGTGGGCGTGGAGCGAGAAGTGAGCAAATGAACGGTATAAATCCCGCAGATTGTGGGTGGGGAGCGGGAATAGGGCAAATGAACGGTATAAATCCCGTAGATTGGAGGCGTGCAGCGAGAAATGGGCAAATGAACGGTATAAATCCCGTAGATTGTGGGTGGGGAGCGGGAATCGAGCAAATGTGCGGTATAAATCCCGTAGATTGTGTGCGTGGAGCGGGAATTGGGCAAATGAACGGTATAAATCCCGCAGATTGGAGGCGAATAATGAGCAAACCCATGCACTCACACTCACATCTTCCCCCTAAATCTCTAATTATGACCTGATTTCTATTTAGATTGTTAAGGTGTTGCGGAGGAGGGGAATCTTCTATGATTAGATGGATAGGACGTATGGGTGTTTTTTCGAAGGATTGTCCTCGAGAATGAATGAAACCGCTATCAACAAGAGACGAAGGAGCGATTTTGATGGGAACAGATATAGCTAAATATCCATTTCAACAGATTGATTTACCTTTAAATGAGCGAGTGCAGGATCTGATCTCCAGACTAACACTTGATGAAAAAGTAAGCCTGATGCCTCAGTATCAAGCTGCCATAGAGCGTTTGGGTGTTGGGGCCTACAAGCATGGTACGGAAGCGGCGCACGGGATTTCTTGGCTTGGAAAAGCGACTTCTTTTCCTCAGCCGAGCGGACTGGCTTGTACTTGGAATCCAGAGCTGCTGAAGGAGATTGGTTCGGCCATCGGAGATGAAGCTAGAGCCTTTTACAAAAAGAATCCAACGGTGAACGGTCTGACATTATGGGCGCCAACGGTGGATATGGAACGTGACCCGCGTTGGGGAAGAACCGAGGAAGCTTACGGCGAAGATCCAGAGTTGACCGGACGCCTCAGCACATCACTTGTGCAGGGAATCCAAGGTGATCACCCGGTCTATTTGAAAGCGGTAGCAACGCTGAAGCATTTCCTCGGCAACAATAATGAGATTGAACGCGGGAACTGCTCCGCGAGCATCGATCCGAGAAATATGCGGGAGTATTATCTGGAAGCGTTTAAGCCTGCTTTTCAAGAAGGTGGCGCACAGTCCATGATGACCGCTTATAACTCGGTGAATGGCGTGCCTGTTATTCTTCATCCGGCAGTAATGGATGTGGTCAAAGGCGAATGGGAAATGGATGGCTTTATCGTAAGCGATGCCGGCGATCTTTTTGGGATTGTGAAGGATCACAAGTATTATGAATCTTTTGCACAATCGATGGCTGAATCTATCAAAAATGGAATTGACAGCGTAACAGAAGAAACCGCAGAGACAATCAAGGTTCTTCACGAAGCACTAGACCAAGGCCTCTTAGCAGAGGAAGATTTGGATCGTGCGCTTGCCAACACTTTCAGAGTTCGTTTCCGTCTGGGAGAGTTCGATCCGGCTGAAGGGAACCCATACGCAGCGATCGACGATTCCGTTATACTTAGCAAAAAACATACCGCACTCTCCTTGGAAGCAGCGAAACAATCGATAGTATTGTTGAAGAATGACCAAGGTACATTGCCATTGAGCAAAAGCAGTCTGAGCAAATTGGCGATTATTGGTCCACTTGGTGATGAAGCTTTTAGAGACTGGTATTCTGGCACATTACCTTATGGAGTGACTCCGCTGCAGGGGGTTAGCAAAAAGCTGCCTGGTAAACACGTTACTTTTGAGAGTGGCGCAGATCAGATCATTCTTACTTCAGCTGCAAACGGCCAAGCCATTGGAATCACAGGGGAGGACGGAAGACTGGCTGTACAGCATGACATAGCAGCGCACGGAGAATTGTTCCATCATACAGCTTGGGGCTGGACTAGCAATACTCTGAAGGCGACAAGTCGCGGTCAGTATGTAACTTTAAGCGAAGCAGAGACTCTCACAGCATCTGCTGATGAAATTTACGGCTGGTTTGTAAAAGAATCGATTAACATCGTTCCGGAAAGCGAAGATACGGTATCTTTGCGGACCTGGAATGATAAAATGATCTCGGTGAATCCGGAAGATGGAACGCTGCAGGTGGCAGATCAGGATGCCAATGCGCAAGCACGTCTTTTCAAAAAGAACATCGTAACTAACGGCATAGAGGCTGCAGTAGAAGCTGCCAAGGCGGCTGAAATCGCTGTGGTTTTTGTGGGCAACCATCCACTCCTTAACGGAAAAGAAGAAATCGACAGACCGGATATTGTGCTTCCAGAGGAGCAAGAGCGACTGGTCAAGGCTGTCTATGCAGCGAACCCGAATACAGTTGTAGTCATTGTCGGCAGTTACCCGATAACTTCCACTTGGATTGACGAGAACATCCCGGCTGTATTGTATACCTCCCATAGTGGACAAGAGCTGGGCAATGCGGTGGCAGAAGTTCTTTTCGGCGATTACAGTCCTTCCGGCAAGCTGAACATGACTTGGTTCCGTTCTGTAGAACAGCTGCCTGAGCTGATGGATTATGATATTATCAAAGGCAAAAGAACATATATGTACTTTGACGGAGAGCCACTGTATGCGTTTGGACACGGCTTAAGTTATGCCCAAATTTCCTACAGCAACCTAAGCCTAAGCGCTAAGGAGCTGCAAGCGAATGAGACGCTGAAAATTTCTGTTCAAGTAGAGAATACAGGCGTTGTTGATGGGGACGAAGTGGTGCAGCTTTATGTGCAAGCTCTGAATTCCCGGGTCAAACGTCCGATTAAACAGTTGAAGGGTTTTGAAAAAGTAAACCTAACCGCAGGTCAATCGCAAACCCTAGAGTTTACGTTACCGGTTGCCGAGCTGGCATTCTGGGATGTTACCCGTGAGCAATATTGCGTGGAAAATGGAGAGTATATGGTTCTGATCGGCCGTTCATCTGCTGACATCCAATTATCCGCTCAACTATCGGTCCAGGGGGACGTTATTCCGTCGCGTAATCTGTATATCAATACCAAAGCAGAGAATTACGATGACTACGAAGGCGTATATCTGGACGAGTGCAAAGCAGGCGGTGCTTCCATACATCCAGTAAAAGATGGCGCTTGGATCGCTTTTAAAGATGTATTGTTCGAGCAAGGGGCAGGAGCTTTTGAAGCCTTGGTATCCTCTGCAAAAGGTGGCACCCTTGAGATCAGAACGGGCAGCCCAGCAGGGAAGCTGGTTGGATCTGTGACTGTACCGTCGGGTGGCGTGTTGCAGCAGTGGAACACACTTACTGGTGAAGTGTCCGTGGAATCTGAAACTACCGATGTTTATCTCATCTTTAATGGTGAGGTACTGCTTAGCCGTTTTCAATTTAATCAATAAGATAAGCTAGAACGCTCCATCCGCACGGTGCCGAAAAGTTATTAAGCCAAACTCAAGCTAAAATTCTCAGTATCATAAATGAGCATTAAAAAAAAGGGCATTCCTGAAGGATCAGGAATGTCCTTTTCTTTTCGTTTCTTTTCAATTAATCACAACCGCCCCCGCCAGCATCTCCACCCCCACCGAAGTCTCCACCGCCACTATGTCCGCCGTCTCCACCCCAGCTATGCCCCCCGCTGTCAGGTCCAGAATGGTGATGCGAGTGATCTCCGTGGTGATTATGGTGGTGGTTAGAATGATTAGAGTGGTTAGAGTGGTTAGAGTGGTTAGAGTGGTTTGGATCCAGCAGATCCGGATGACTGGCAGCCATAAAAGACATGTTGGCGGCATCATGTTGCCTATTTCTATCAAAGGTACTTTTGTTTGAGCTCGAGCCATTACGTATTACGGCTTGTATAATAATAAATACAGCAACACCTACAAATAGTATCCCAAAAACCATAACGAACCGCTCCCTTCAACTCCAAAAATTAGTTACTAGCTGCTTTCGTCAAAAACTCAAGATTTCTGTAAAAAATACTCCCATAATTCCAGCCCAGATAAGGCTCGGGAATTTCTATATGGTTCACATTCACATTCATGTCTTCGCGTATCAATGATTCGCTAATATGGATTATATCATTTATATACCGTTTTATTTGCTGTAGATAATGTTTTTGAGTAACGGGCCCATGACCGGGAACAATTATGTTCACATCTAAGCGCTCGACATAAGTAAGTGCCTCCAACCAGGATAAGGGATTACCGTCTACTACTAATGGATGATTATCAACTGCGACAATATCTCCAACAAAAGCTAAAGAATCGGATGGAGAAAATAGAATAGAATCGCATTCCGTATGGGCAGTACCCACCGATAGGAGTTCAACGGTCCTTGCCGAGCCATGTATAGTCATTTTGCGGTCATAAGTTAGTTGGGGAAGGGTTACTTCAAGCGTTAGTATAGACTCTTTGATTTCTTGTAAATAACCTATTTGCGAAAGGAGCTCTCGTTGTTTGGAATCGTTCAGTTTGAGCTCGAGAGATGTATTAAGCTTCGTAAGATCTTCTTCAAGATTAGGAAGCAGTTTCTTCATTCGGGCAAGCCAGTCTGGTTGAGTTTTTATCATGAGCTCTCTAGTTCTACTGGAGGATATGATTACTTCATCCGAGAAGAATTGGTTCCCTCTAACGTGGTCTCCATGCCAATGGCTGTTGACGATGTATCTGATAGGTTTATTAAAATAATACAGAGCGGCATCCCTAAGATCTTTGCCAGCTTGTGGAGTGTTGAATGTATCAAAGATTAATGTGTAATCACCCATATCTATCAAACCGGCATTACTCATGGCTCCGCCTTGCTCCTTCGCTTCAAGGCAATAAATGCCTTCCACTAGAGGGACGCAGTTAAAATGTCTGGAAAGAAACATGAATTACCCTCTTTTCCTAGATAATCGAATGAAATTGATATCTATTTTATAATTTTATGGAATTTTATACTGTGATTTAATTACGCTAGTAATAGAAAAAAGGTTGCTTTTATACGCCCGATTTGCTACCATACGATGTAACTTAATCATTTATTTGTTTTCTAGGGTTCCGCAGCGGGTGCACAGCTGGTCTGGTCCGAGGGAAAACGCACGAACATTAAGTTTGTGTCTACACGGAGGGATAAAAGCCCGGGAGGTATCGCCATTTGGCGATGACCTTCCGGGCTTATTTGTTTGTCCGTGGGCAATCATAAGTTATGGAGAATTGAAGGAGGGCTTGAAATGAAAAAGAATTCAGAGTGGCTGAAGGTAGTTGGCGCTGCGATTTTCGAAGTCATGTGGGTCATAGGTTTAAAGCATGCTTCAAGCGTGTGGGAGTGGCTGATCACAGTTGTAGCCATAATCATAAGTTTCTATGTCATTATTTCAGCAAGCAGTAAATTACCGGTGGGTACCGTATATTCTGTATTTGTTGGGCTGGGAACCGCAGGAACAGTCATTGCGGACATGGTTTTATTCGGTGAACCCTTCAAGCTAATGAAGCTGGTACTGGTGGTTATTTTACTGGCAGGAGTTATAGGTCTGAAAATGGTAACTAACGAAACCAAAGATATCAAAGAAACTGAAATAAAGGGGGAGTCTTAAATGGCATGGGCATTTTTGGTTGTTGCAGGATTGTTTGAAATGTTCGGAGTGGCTATGATCAACAGGTTGAATAAATACCGGAATCTGCAGTCGTTTTTGCTGCTCTTCCTTGGTTTTGGAGGAAGTTTTCTTTTTCTATCATTTGCAATGAAAAGTTTGCCTATGGGCACAGCTTATGCGGTATGGACGGGGATCGGTGCATCCGGTGGAGCAATTTTGGGGATGCTTTTATATGGGGAGGCCAAAGACTGGCGGCGGGTTATCTGTATTTTTATGATACTGGGAGCCGCAGTGGGGCTGAAGTTGATAGCGTAGTTAGCAACCAATTTGTTGCTTTTTCTCTCCTAAAGGAAAGATAAGTTATAAATTAGACACGATTCAGATGTTTCGAAAGGGTCATAAAGGTCGTATAAAGTAAGTATACAATTTATCGGTAAGGAGATTTTTACAATGACTAAGGATTCAATCGAGCATTTGGCTGAAATTGTGAAAGTGAACCGAGCTAACCGCATGCTGCTTCCAGACGGTACCTCTGTGCCTAGAATAGGACAGGGAACTTGGAATATGGGTGATGATGCTTCCCGTAGAGAGGAAGAAATTGCTGCTCTTAGATTAGGCGTGGAATTAGGCATGGATTTGATAGATACGGCGGAGATGTATGGGGAAGGAAACTCAGAGCTTTTAGTAGGTGACGCTATTAAAGGAATTCGGGATGACGTTTTTCTGGTATCCAAAGTATACCCACATAATGCCGGCAACGAGAATCTTATTCGCAGCTGTGAAGAAAGCTTGCAACGACTGAATACGGATCATCTGGATCTCTATTTACTGCACTGGCGGGGAGATATTCCGCTTGAAGTGACTGTGGAAGGCATGGAGAAACTGGTCTCTCAAGGTAAAATAGCAAGATGGGGTGTATCGAACCTCGATGTTGACGATATGAAAGAGCTGCTTAGTATAGCTGGGGGGACTCACTGTGCTATGAATCAGGTGCTGTATCATTTAGGGTCGAGGGGCATCGAAGCTGAATTGCTGCCATGGCAGAAAAGTCACCGCATGCCCGTAATGGCGTACTCTCCGCTTGCACAAGCAGGCGCGCTCCGCAAAGGGGTTATCGAGAGTGAGGCAGTTCAGGAAATCGCCCGTGTTCATAACGCAACCCCACTACAAATTATGTTAGCTTGGACGATCCGCGAGGAGGAGATCATTACGATTCCAAAAGCTTCTTCACGTGAGCATGTAATTGAGAATGCTGCTGCAGGTTTAATTACGCTGAGTGAAGAAGAAAGATGGAAGCTGGATGAGGCTTTCCCGATACCTTCGTGGAAAGTGCCGCTGGATATGAGTTGATATAGCTGTCAAAGAGCTCGCCGTTGAGGCGGGCTTTTTTATATGAAAAGAGATAGGGGGAGTCTCTATAGGACACAGATGATCTTAAACGCAGAATTATGCCACTTTTGGAGGAATATCGGACACCATAGTCGCTATTAGCATAAATGACACCAATTATGAGCCCATCTCTATGGAATAGTGTCACTGAGGTCCGCAACTTTACTCAAAAGGCTCTAAATTAGCAAATAGCGTCATCTGAGTCCGAAGCAATATGGGGAGCGTAAACAATAAACAACGTGTCGCCGTAAGCAAGCAACTTGAGAGCGTAAATAATAAACAACGTGTCGCCGTAAGCAAGTAACCTTGGGAGCGTAAACAATAAACAACGTGGGTTCGTAAGCATCATGGGTCCGTCGTAGTACCAATGGCGGGATCAGCGGGCAACGGGGTTCATAAGCACAATTGTTTTTTAGAAGTAATATTGGGGTTTGTAAACACCACTGGGGCGCAAGTGACACAGGTCCGTAAGCCCCGACCCAAAAAAGAGCAGCAATCCTTCAAAAAGGATCGCTGCTCTTTTAAAAATAAGAACTTAGCTGTTCTCAATAATCGTTTGCAGTGTAGTGCGGTCGAGGCCTTCTACCAGTTTAACTAACAGCTCTTTAGCAGCTTCGTAGTCATCGCTATGAATAACAGATGAAGCAGTATGAATGTAGCGGGAGCATATTCCGATGACTGCGGAAGGAACGCCGATTCCACTTACATGAACCTGACCTGCATCTGTTCCACCTTGGGAGACAAAATACTGGTATTTGATCTTGTGAGTATCCGCTGTGTCTTGTACATATTCGATTAAGCCGCGATGTGTAACCATCGTAGGATCATAAATGCGCAGGAGAGCGCCTTTTCCCAAATGGCCAAAGGCTTGGCTATCCCCGGTCATATCGGCAGCAGCGCTCGCATCCAAGCCGAAGAAAATGTCTGGGGACAGAAGATTAGCGGCTGTACGTGCTCCACGAAGTCCGACTTCTTCTTGTACAGTAGCACCAGCATAAACAGTATTAGGCAGCTTTTTGCCGTGTAATGACTTAACCAGCTCAATGGCGAGACCTACACCGTAACGGTTATCCCACGCTTTAGCCATGATTTTTTTAGGGTTGGCAAGCGGGGTGAACGGACAGATCGGCAGTACTTGTTGACCTGGTCTGACGCCAAAGCTTTCCGCCTCTTCACGGCTGTCTGCACCGATATCAATATACATTTTGCTAATTTCGCCCGTCTTGCCGCGTTCTTCTGCGCTTAGTAGGTGGATAGGCGTGCTGCCAACAACACCGGTTAATGTGCCTTTTGGTGTAATGATTTGGAGACGCTGGGAAGCAACAGCAGAAGCAAGCCATCCGCCTAGCGGTTGAAAACGAATCATCCCGGTGTTAGTAATTCCGGTGACCATAAAGCCCACTTCGTCAAAATGTCCAGCGACCATAATTTTTGGCCCGTTTTCCTCACCGCGCAATACGCCGAACAGACTTCCGAGACGATCCTGCACGAACTCTTCGGTATAAGGTGTCATAGCATCCTTGACGTAAGCGCGGAGTTCGCGCTCAAAGCCCGGGGCTGCAGGGAATTCGGTAAGTGTTTTGAATAGATCCAATGTTTCTTGATTCATTTGAAATCACTCCTTTATTAAAATATAAGGACGTATAAGCTTTGCGTTATACATCATCCTTATAGTTCTACGAGAAACGGTTGCCATCCAAAATGGACGACAACGTTATTTCTTCCTGCCACTTAGTATGAACATTGTGAGCTCACTTGTCCATGCTAAAGAGACAAATGAACACCCGGTGAACGCTCCGCGAATACAATGCAATAGGGGCTCTGGTGGCAGGAGCTTTAGAAAGGATGCGAAGGAAATGAGGGTAGCAGGTAGTGTACCCAAAAGAAGGGTGCAGGGAGGATACTCCAAAAGAAACCTAAAGGTTAGCGGAGCGCGCAGACGTTACTGGCGCCACAACTCTCTGGAAAAGGAAGCAGTGCTTATTCTTGTGCTGTTCTTGCTGCTGATAGTTGTGTTACTGTATTTTTCCTGAATTGGAGGGACATAACGAAGCGGGGTATGGCAAACAATAAGGAAAACTTCTAAGCGAAGAAACAACTTGAGGGGCTCAAAGTGAGTACTACTATGATGCTTGTCAGCCCCCTTCGCCTAACTTTCAGGAGGTGCCCTCAATGCCGGCGAAAACGAAAAAATCGGGTGTCAAGCTGAAGCTTGATACCCTGACCCCGCAAGATTACGAGAAATTGTCCAAGCCCTTTGTACCCGCTAGGCCCGTATTCAAAAACTGTGTGCGAGCATTTCTTGCTGGCGGCCTAATCTGTGTAATTGGACAAGGGATTCAGGAGGCTTATATGGCAATATTCGATATGACCTCCAAAGAAGCCGCAAGTCCAACTGTAGCGACGATGATTCTACTTTCTGTAATCCTGACCAGCTTTGGCGTGTATGACAAACTGGCGCAATGGGCCGGTGCAGGAACTGCGGTTCCGGTTACTGGTTTTGCGAACAGTATGTGCTCAGCAGCTCTTGAACATCGTGCGGAAGGACTTGTGCTCGGTGTGGGCGGCAATATGTTCAAGCTGGCGGGTTCAGTCATCGTATTTGGTGCCGTTGCTGCTTTCATAATTGGTATCGTCTATCTCTTTTTAGGCGTTGGCGGAGGTGCACATACATGAAACAGCTTGGCAGTCAGACTTGGGAGTTCACGAGCCGTCCCGTTATTTTAGGCTCTTCCGCTGTAGTGGGTCCTGAAGAGGGAGAGGGTCCATTAACGTCAGATTTTGATTTTATATTTGATTCCTTGGAAATGGGTGAAAAAACATGGGAAAAGGCTGAGCGGGCTCTTTTCGAAAAAGCCTCCCTATTGGCACTGATTAATGCAAACCTGGATAAGGAGAAGCTGGAGTTTTTTGTTGGCGGAGATTTGATGAACCAGATTATCAGCAGCTCCTTCGCGGCAAGAAAATTAGGTGTGCCTTATCTTGGAGTTTTCGGTGCTTGCTCCACTTCCATGGAGAGCCTTGCAATTGCCTCTATGATCGTTGATTCCGGAGGCAGCAAATACGTGCTCGCGGGAACATCCAGCCATAACTGTACGGTGGAGAAGCAATTTCGTTATCCTACCGAATACGGTTCACAGAAGCCGCCAACGGCGCAATATACGGTCACAGGCTCGGGCTGTGCTGTAGTAGGTCAGAATGATGGGACTGGCAACAATCCGGTAGTGGTCTCGGCTACCCTTGGACGAATAATGGATCTCGGTTTGACAGATCCTTTTAATATGGGAACAGCGATGGCACCGGCGGCGGCGGATACGATCACTGCGCATTTTCGGGATACCGGACTATCCCCCGGGCATTATGACTTAATTGTTACAGGTGATCTTGCATCTGTAGGCTTGCCCATTGCGAAAACCTTATTAGCTAAAGAAGGAATTCCAATGGAGCAAACAACCTTTGATGATTGTGGTTTGCTTATCTACAATTTGGAGAAACAGAAGTATGTGATCGCCGGAGGAAGTGGTTGCGGGTGTTCCGCGGTAGTGACTTATGGTCATATACTCAAGCGTATTAAAAAAGGTGAACTAAAACGGGTGCTGATTGTGGCAACTGGAGCCTTATTATCCCCATTGTCATACCAGCAGGGAGAGAGCATTCCGTGTGTGGCTCATGCTGTTGCTATAGAAAGTGGAGGTGGAGTTTAATGATGATTTACTTATGGGCTTTTCTGATCGGAGGAGCCATTTGCGTTATAGGCCAGCTGATGTTTGATGTATTGAAGCTGACACCTGCACATACGATGAGTACATTAGTTGTAGCCGGAGCGATTGCTGATGCTTTTGGCATCTATGATCCACTTGTGAAATTTGCGGGTGCGGGCGCAACCATTCCAATCACAAGCTTCGGTAACTCTTTGGTCCATGGAGCATTGACAGAGCTGGAAAGGGATGGCTGGATCGGTGTAGTTACAGGGATTTTTGATATCACGAGCGCAGGGATTTCGTCAGCGATTGTGTTCTCTTTTCTGGCTGCATTGGTTGTTCGGCCTAAAGGATAATGGGATTTTAGCGATTTAGATTAGAACCTGCGGGACATTTTGTCCTGCGGGTTTTTGGTTTGTTTACACTTCGTAAGCTTCAACAATGTACTTTGGGTCCCCTAATCATGTAAAATATAAATATTACTGCTTATTCTGACCTAGGAGGATCATATATGCCCGTTCGTCAAGAATCAATGCACATCATGAATGCTGTCCGTAATAATCTAGAATCCTGCATACTTGGAAAATCATTTGAAATACAATTGCTGCTAACAGCGCTGCTTGCCGGTGGTCATGTTCTGATCGAGGATGTACCGGGAACAGGAAAGACCCAGCTTATTCGCGCACTTTCCAGATCAATGTCCGGAGAGTATCGCCGGATACAATGTAATCCGGATATTCTTCCGAGTGATATTACCGGTGTATCTGTGTATCATCCGAGAGATGAGATGTTTCATTTCCGCCCAGGTCCAGTGATGACGAATATCCTGCTGGCCGATGAAATTAACCGAGCCACCACAAAGACACAATCCGCCCTTCTGGAAGTGATGGAGGAACGAAATGTAACCGTAGATGGGGAGACCTATCCGCTGCCGCATCCATTTATGTTGTGCGCCACCCAGAATCCGATAGATTTTGAGGGAACCTACACGTTGCCGGAAGCTCAGTTGGATCGGTTTATGCTAAGAATTAGTCTTGGTTATCCTGATGCAGCAACCGAAAAAAATCTATTGCTGAGCCATCAAGAAGGTCAACCAGTGGACAGGCTTACGGCTGTCACTAGTATGGAGCAGATCGCTAGTATTCAGGAGGAGATTCGTGAGATTTATATGAGTGATCCTGTACTGAATTACTTGTTAGATATTGTGCGCCAGACAAGAGAGCATCCGCTTGTATTGCTCGGTGCAAGTCCACGAGCTTCGTTATCGTTTATGCTGGCTTGTAAAGCTTATGCTTTCTTACAGGGAAGAGATTATGTGCTTCCAGATGACGTAAAGGTTCTTACTCCATTTGCCTTGGGTCATCGTATATTGCTGCGTCCAGAGTCGCGCCTAGATAATGTTAGCGTAGATTCACTGCTTCAAAAGCTTCTGCAGAGCATTCAAGTGCCTGTTACGATGAGGCAATAATATGAGACGTTATTTGTCTACGGTGGCAGCTCGCATTCAGCCTACTAAGTTCGCCAGCATCCTTGTAATTTGGAGTATTACGCTCTTATATGTACTATTTCAGGGCGGTAAAACTGCATTTATGTTGTTTATTATGGTCTCTGTACTTATTGCATATCTGATTGCTGGAGGTTTGGGAGGCGTTCGGCGGGCTAAGGGTGTTCGCAGTTTTTATGCCGAACAGGATAAGGGAGATTTGCTCTCTGCCGGTGGGTATCTTCGTGTAGGTCTGAAGGTCACAATCCCGGGGATTTTGCCTTTACCTTATGTAGTTGTTAGGGAAGTTCTGAAACGGCATAATGGCGAATCCTGGGTATTTGAGGAAAGCCTGATTCCCAGCCTCAGAGGACTTGGGGAACTGCGGTTTCAGACACCAGTTCTCGAACGGGGCACTTATACATTTTCAGATACGGATATCATCAGCCAAGATATTTTTGGCCTTGTTGAGCATAAAGGTACTTTTCTGGCTGAAGGCCAGTTTCAGGTGTTGCCTCGTGCAATCTATGTTCCGCGGTGGCAGTTATATGAAAGAAAATCCCGTCTTTCTGGGCCACAGACCTCTGTTGTTCAATCACGACGTGAGACTACCCAAATTAACGGTGTACGCGACTACGTATATGGCGACCGCCTAACACGCATTCATTGGAATGCAACGGCAAAGACAGGCTCGTGGAAGTCCAAAGAGTTCGAGCATGAGTCGATTCCCAAAACCATTCTAGTTCTGGACGGCTCTGCTTCTGCTTATATGAATTCGAACCAATTTGAACTCGCAGTCTCCGTCGCAGCCTCACTACTTGGATTCGGCATTCGAGAGCGAATTGGGATCGGTCTTTGCTGCTTGGATAAAACCACCAAGGTATTTGCACCTGTTGAAGGTGCTGCTGAGCGTCAGAAAATGATTCAATATTTGATCGATCTTAACGCCGAAGGGCACGGTCCACTCATATCCCGTTTGGAAAAAGGTTACCGTATGTTCCCTAAAGGCTCATACTTCGTGCTAATTAGTCCTCAACGTGGTCAGCCTGTACTGGATGCACTACGTTGGGCTGACAGCAGAGGGATGACTCCGTCGCACATTCATATAGGGAATTTATCAGAAACGAATAGCAGCACAGATTGGACAGACGTTCTAAGATCACGGGGGATTACAGGCTACAGCATTAGCTCACTGCAAGAGCTTCCCATAGTATTAGGAGGAGAAGTCTGATATGAGAAACTGGTGGAATCAGATGAAATTCTCCTGGCACCGTTCTTTGGGTCTATTGTGGCTTTTGATTATAGCCCACCAGTGGGTCTCTTATACGGAACCTATCTGGTTAAGACAGACAACTGCTGTTGTGTGGGCTGCATTAATAACGATCACTGTTATTGAAATCATAATTCCTGTAAAAGTTCAGATAAGGCTCTTTATTGAAGCGGCAGCTATTATTTATATCGTTTATCGGATACTTATCAATTATGGTATATACGTTGCTGATCCTTGGGCAACAACCCTCCCGGACAGACTGCAGGATATTGCAGTTCATATGGTGCCCTATATCTGGTTTGCTCTCGGAGCCTCAGCCCTGCTGCTGTTGTCGTCTTGGTGGGCATCCTCAAAAAGACGTATTTTATGGTTTATAGGAATGAACATAGTGGCCTTGGCTGCCTTGGATTCCTTTACATCTATTGTTTTGTGGCAGGAAGTAGCCTGGACGGTATTTGCGGGGATGGGCTGGCTGGTCAGCCAGCATCTGAGAAGCTTCCAGCTTCAATATCCGCGTGGTTGGGTGCATCTGCTGAAATATCCCACGAAAATAGTCATTAATATTGCCATCGTCTTCTCTTTGGTCATCCTAATTGGAGTGAATATGCCTGGGGTAAGGCCTACCCTAACCGATCCTTATACCGCTTGGCAAGAATGGAATGGGATTGGGAAGTCTTCTGGGAAGGGCACAGTTGGGACCACGAAATCTGAGATGGGTTCTGTCTCCCCTACTAACAATACATCGTCAGGCTACAGTCTGAATGATGATCAACTAGGTGGCGGCTTTACCTTCGATTATACACCGGTGATGACAGTGGTTTCTGATTTGCGTATTTATATGCGGGGAGAAACGCGCAGATTATATTCCGGAAGAGGTTGGGTCGATAGAGACCGGTTAAATCGGGGACCTCTAGAAGCGGTGGATGTAGGTGAAGCTTTAGAGAGCAGTGTGGGTTCTAAAGTAAATACACGAACACTGAAACAAACAGTAACCGTGCTTAATAATAATGAATTTCCCGTACTATTTGGCACTTATTCAGTATCTTCGGTGGATTCTTTAAATGGGGAAAAAGCTGGAGATGGACTCTCCTGGAGAAGCCGAGACAGCGAGCTGATCTGGGATGTGGATGGGAAGAAACTCGCTTATCCGTCTACTTTTGAGGTGACGTCTGAGGTTCCTGTAATTCCTGTTCAAGAATTGACAACAAAGACGTATGAGGAGCTATATAAAGGGAACGATTTGGAGAAAATGTTTCTTCAACTGCCTAACGATTTTCCTAAAAGAGTCCGGGAGCTGGCTGAGGAAATCACGGCTGAAGGAAAAACGCCGTATGAAAAAACAGCGCTTTTGCAACAATACTTACAACAAACCTTTCCATATACCAATAATCCAGATATATCACGTGTCACAAGCAACGATTTTGTAGAAGGGTTTTTGTTTGAGTTAAAGGAAGGTTACTGTGATTATTATTCTACGGCACTGGTTACTATGGCGCGCTCTCTGAACATCCCTGCACGGTGGGTTAAGGGGTACGCACCTGGGGAACAGCCGGAAATCCCAATGAATCCGGCACAACAGCAATCAGGCACAGTGAATAATAACTATACAATTACCAATGCGGATTCCCACTCTTGGGCTGAGGTTTATTTTGGTGATTATGGTTGGATTCCAGTTGAAGCTACACCTGGATTTAATATTCCGCTTTTAACTCAGAGTGAGCAAACCCCTGAAGTCGAACCAGAAGATCAAAAAGAGCAGGCAGAACCTACACCAGCGCCTGTGAATAACGCACAAGAAGATCAAGGGTTTCATGTAGGTCTATGGGTTGTTGTGGCAGCTGTAGTGGTGTTGCTGTCCTGGGCGATTTTTATAGTTTGGCATAGACGCTTTAAGCTTCGCTTCTTCATGCAGCAGCTGCGCAATGGCCGGCCTTTAACGCCAGATCAGAAAGTAGTGGCGGAAACTGAGCGTTGGGTAAGGTATTTGCATCGCAAGGGAATGCTAAAAGAAGAACACGAAACTTTACGTGAAGCCGTAGATCGCTGGAGTGGAGAACGGCCGGCAGTGGCTGATCATCTACACTCGCTACTAACAATGTTCGAAAAGGCGAAATATAGCCCTGAGGTTATTGAAGACAAAGACTGGCAGAGCGTGTATACTGAAGCTTTGTGGGTGCGGAGAAAAATGAGATCCAAGAAATAACACTTTGCGTGAAAGTATAGCTACAGATTTATTTGCGATGCGCAAGGAGTATGTTATAGTTTTTTGTATGAAATCGAGGTGAACGTATTGTTTGAAATGTTAGTTCCCAAACTCCGGGTGAATACGGTATTCGATATTGCTCTGGACGAGCTGTATAGACAGGGATATCGCGGAATCATCACGGATCTGGATAACACACTGGTCGGTGCCAAAGCGCCTGTGGCTACTCCGGAGCTGTTGTTATGGTTCGAAAAGGTGAAGGAACTGGGCTTTAAGCTCATCATCGTATCTAACAATAACATGGAACGGGTGTCCCGCTTTGCAACACCGCTTAATATTGAATTTGTGCACCAAGCTCGTAAACCGAGTAATGCTCCTTTTCTCAAAGCGATGAAGCAGATGGAGCTGCCCCCTGAACAAACGATTGTGGTGGGAGACCAAATGCTTACTGATGTATACGGCGGCAATCGCCTTGGCCTGTATACTGTTTTGGTACTGCCAATCTCCGTCAAGGACGAGGGGTTCGGCACAAGGTTTAATCGCCGGGTAGAGCGGGTTGCTCTGACACGGCTTCGCAAAAAAGGATTGTGGCACGAGGAGGATAAATAGTAATGAACGAACAAAGCGAAACACAGCGTCCTGAGAAGTGCAGCGGTTGCGGCATCAAGCTTCAGACGGAGCATAAGGATCAACCAGGATATCTTCCGGAGGTTGCACTTGAACGGGACCCGGTGATTTGCCAACGCTGTTTCCGGATTAAAAATTATAATGAGGCTTCATCTGTTTCGGTGAATCAGGATGAATTTCTTCGCCTGCTGAGTGGAGTAGGAGAGAAGAATGCGCTTGTTATTCATATTGTCGATATCTTCGATTTCGAAGGCAGTCTGATTTCCGGCCTGCAGCGGTTTGTTGGCAATAACCCTGTTATTCTTGCAGTGAATAAATGTGACTTGCTGCCGAAGGTTACAAACTGGAACAAGTTGCGTAACTGGATGCAGCAGCGCTGTAAAGAGGAAGGCTTGCGGACGGCTGAAATCGTACTTTGCAGTGCGAAACGCAATCAAGGTTTTGACCGTTTGCTGGAAGCCGTAACGGAGTTGCGCGGTCAACGCGACGTATATGTAGTAGGTGCTACCAATGTGGGCAAATCCACACTTATTAATCGTCTGATTTCGGACTATAGCGATTTAGAGCAGGAGTTAACGACTTCACGTTACCCTGGCACAACACTCGATACGGTCAAAATTCCACTGGATGACGGCCACTACATTATAGATACTCCAGGGATTGTGTATCCTTGGCGTTATAGTGAATTAGTTGAGCGTCAGGATCTGGATGCAGTTATGCCTGCCAATCCTTTGAAGCCGACAGTCTATCAGTTGAACGAAGGACAGACTCTTTTCTTCGGTGGATTGGGACGTTTTGATTTCGTACAAGGCCCGCATCAATCCTTCACTTGCTTTATTAGTGGTACTTTAAAAATCCATCGCACGAAGCTGGAACGCGCAGATTCCCTCTATCAGGATCATCGCGGTGAAATGCTGTCTCCACCGGGAAGTGACCGGATGGACAAGCTGCCACCTTGGCAGCGGCATGAGTTCCGGATTAACCGGGGCAGCAGAGCCGATCTGTATATTTCGGGTCTGGGCTGGATTAAGGTTAATGGAACTGAAGGTGCAGTTGTGGCCATTCATGTTCCGCGTGGTGTGAAGGTGCTTACCCGCCCTTCGATGATTTAACGAGGGAGGATAATCTATTGTCTACAACTGCAGTCGAAGGCTACAATAGCGGTAATATTCTACTCGGTGTAATGGGAGATCCTATTATACAATCCAAATCTCCAATTATGCATGAAGCAGCGCTGCAAGCGCTGGGAATTCCGGGTGCTTATGTACCGCTTCACATCCGCCCGGAGAAGCTGGGCGATGCGGTGCAAGCGATCCGTACGCTTGGTTTCCGTGGAGTGAATGTGACGATTCCGCATAAGGTTGCGGTGATGCAATATTTGGATGTATTAGATGAGAGTGCAGTAGCCGTTGGTGCAGTCAATACGATTGTTAATGATAACGGAGTGCTCACCGGATATAATACGGATGGGATCGGTTATGTGCGTTCGCTCAAAGCGGAAGCTATTTCTGATTTGTCTGGTGTGAAGATTATGGTTATCGGGGCCGGTGGAGCAGCAAGAGGAATTGTTGCCGCACTACTTCAGGAGAAGCCTTCTTCAATCATTATCGCTAATCGCAGTGTTGATAAGGCAGAGGATTTGGCGACACAATGCCGTAGCAAAGGGAATGTCATCGGGATTAGCATGAACGAAGTAGCAGAAATGCTAAGTGGTGTAGACGTGCTGATCAATACTACCTCCGTAGGTATGTATCCTCATATGGATGAGACACCGATAGATCCTGGACTGCTTCGTAAAGGAATGGTCGTAAGCGATCTGATTTATAATCCGCTGCGTACGCGGCTATTGTTGGAAGGACTCGAACGGGGCTGTACGATTCATGGAGGCCTTGGTATGTTTGTCTATCAGGGAGCTTATGCACTGGAGTATTGGACAGGGCAGCCTGCGCCTACGGAAATCATGCGGCAGACCATTCTCGATTGCTTGGGTGGAAATGAGTAAGAAATGGATTCATCAAGTTAGGGTAATAATAGGTAATAATATATGTTAATTAAGGAGTTATTCATTTATGTTAACTGGTAAACAAACACGGTATCTTCGTTCATTGGCGCACCATCTCGATCCTATTTTTCAAGTGGGCAAAGGTGGAGTAAATGATCACCTCGTACGCCATATTGAAGAAGCTATTGAGAAGCGCGAGCTTATGAAGATTAGTATACTGAGCAATAATATTGAGAATCCCAAGGAAATTGGCGCTGCTCTGGCTGAACAATCGGGTTCTGAGCTTGTGCAAGTGATCGGTAAGACTGTCGTTCTATACAAAGAATCACGTGATAACAAAACCATTGAGCTGCCGCGTTAATAGCTGTAAGTATACCTTACCGAGGAGGTCGTCCTCTTGAAAGTTGGAATTATGGGAGGTACCTTTGATCCTCTTCATATCGGTCATATGATGGCAGCGGAAGCCGCAAGAGATACTTATGGGCTGCAAGAGGTATGGTTTATGCCTTCACATATCCCGCCTCATAAACATGAGGCGGGTGTATCTGGAGAAGACCGACTAGCCATGGTGCAGGAAGCGGTGAAGAATCACGAAGCTTTTTGCACATTAGATTGGGAAGTTGTCAGAGGTGGCGTCTCCTATACCTATGAGACCATAAGACGTCTGCAAGAGGAGTATCCGCATTTCGATCTTTATTTCATCATTGGAGCGGATATGGTTCAGTATTTGCCGAAATGGAACGAGATTGAAGAACTGGTGCAGCGGCTTACATTTATTGGTGTGGGTCGTCCGGGGACACCTCTTGATCTAGATGCATTGCCAGACTTTATAGCAAAAAAGGTATTGCTTGCAGATATGCCACTGGTTGATATTTCGTCAACGATGTTAAGAGAACGGGCGGCAGCAGGTAAATCTATTCGTTATATGGTTCCAGAGGCAGTGTTCGATTATGTTCAAAGGAGTGGATTGTATGGCATACAGCCGCGAAGCACTGATTGAAGCGGTCTCCGCACAGATGCCTGATAAGCGCTGGAAGCATACACTCGGCGTGATGGAGACATCTATTCAACTGGCGAAGCAATATGGTGCTGACCCTGAGCGTGCAGAGACAGCAGCAATTCTGCATGATGTGGCTAAGTATTGGCCGGTTGAGCGTATGAAGGAGATCATTGAACAAAATCAATTAAATTTGGATCTTCTGGTGTATGACAAGCAGATGTGGCATTCGGAAGTAGGCGCCTTTGTAGCTGAGAAAGACTATGGGATTACGGATCCTGATATTATCAATGCGATTCGTTTCCATACCTCAGGCCGTGAAGACATGAGTTTACTTGAAAAGATCGTCTGCCTAGCTGACTACATCGAGCCTGGGCGTGATTTTCCCGGGGTTGATAAGATACGCGAGAAGGCACAAGTAAGTTTGGAAGAAGGATTAGTCGCTGGGTTCGATTCTACGATTAGTTTGTTACTGGAGAAACGCCGGGTGATTTTCCCCTTAACGGTACTGGCGCGTAATGATTTAGTTAGAATATTGGAGGATAAAATATGAGTGTACAACCAAGCAAGCTGTTAGAACTGGCCCTTAAGGCTGTTGAAGATAAAAAAGCAATGAACGTCGTGGCACTAGATCTACGTAATGTTTCACCAATCAGTGATTACTTTATCGTATGTCACGGTAACTCGGATATTCAGGTACAGGCGATCGCTACCGAAGTCCGTAAAGTGGTTCATGAAGCAGGCGGAGTGATCAAAGGGATTGAAGGCATGGATTCAGCACGCTGGGTGCTGATGGATCTTGGCGATGTTATCGTTCATATATTCCACCGCGATGAGCGTGAATATTACAATATCGAGCGTCTGTGGTCCGATGCCAAGGTTGTGGAGACTGTATGAGCCTGATTGCAGGAACTACGGTTACACTTCATGTAGAGCGGGAAGTTTCCCCATACGGATTTTTTCTGAATGCTGGAGACCAGGATGTTATGCTGCATTATACGGAGCTGACAGAGAAGGTAAAAGCCGGCGATAAAGTTGAAGTTTTCATTTTCTTTGATACCGAGGACCGTCTTGCGGCAACGATGAAAAAACCATTTCTGACGCTGGGCGAGATGGCGTTATTGGAAGTGGCTGATATTCATCCGCGTCTGGGCTGCTTTTTGGAGATGGGTCTTGGACGTCAGCTGCTGCTGCCTATCCGTGAGCTTCCAGAGCTTCCAGAGCTGCGTCCGCAGGTTGGGGACTATGTGTTTGCGATCATGGAGCATGATAAACAGGGGCGTCTGCGTGCCAAGCTGGCCGGAGAACAGGAGCTTGCTCCTCTAGCTCTGCCTGCACCTGAATCTTGGATGGGACAGACTGTAACAGCCCGAGTGTATAAGCCGCTGCAAATGGGTACTTTTGTACTTGTGGATGCGGGTGTGCTAGGCTTTGGGATTATCGGTATGGTCCATTCCTCGGAGCGGAGCCGTCTGCTGCGTCTTGGTGAGCAGTTTGAAGCACGTGTCTCTCATATCCGTGAAGATGGACGTGTTAACCTTTCTATGGGTCTTCGTAAAGAAGTGGGGATGGATGTAGATTCCGCCGCACTTTTGGAGTTCTTAAATGCTCGTCCAGGTGGAGCGATGCCTTATTCGGATGCTACGCCGCCAGATATTATCAAACAACGGTTCGGAATCAGTAAATCCGCCTTCAAGCGTGCACTTGGGAAGCTGATGAAGGAAGGCCATATTACTCAAAAAGAGAACTGGACGTATCTTGTTGCTAAGGATAATGAAGAAGGAACAACCGAAGGGCAAGAAGAAACGACGGATTAAGCTACGATTCAATAGACGGAATTTATAAAATGTTGTTATAGAAAGCGGTGTAATTGTGTCTTCCTATGGGAAATTTGCTTATGTATACGATGAGCTTATGGCAGATATGCCGTATCCAGATTGGATATCCTTTGCTGAAGCCGCATGGAGTAAATACGGCAAACCGTTAACTGTAGCCGAGCTTGGCTGCGGAACAGGAAGTATTACAATTCCTTTGGCGGGTTCAGGATATCATATGACCGGAATCGATTTATCTTCTGATATGCTCTCAGTGGCACAGCGCAAAATGGAGGAGCATCCCCAGGGACGGCGTTTTTTGCGCGAAGGCAGTGTTCGTTGGATTAGACAAAACATGAAGGAATGGGAGCTTCCGGAGCTGGTGGATTCTGTAATTTCCTTTTGTGATTGTCTGAATTATGTGTTGGAAGAGGATGACATCAGCGCAGTTTTTGCCAGTACCTATGCAGGGTTAAAGCAAGGCGGAACCTTCCTGTTCGATGTGCATCATCCAAACACACTAATTCGTTATGAAGAAGAACAGCCCTTTATTCTGGACGAGCCATCTGTTTCTTATATTTGGACTTGTGAGATGGATGTTCCACGCCGCGAAATTGAACATCATCTGTCCATTTTTGCCCGTGAAGACGGACATAGCGATCGCTATCGCCGATTCGAAGAGACCCATATTCAGCGCGCCTACGATCCTAACTGGATGAAGGAAGAGCTGCTTAAGGCTGGGTTTAGTGATGTGAAGATCTACGCCGATTTCGAGTGGGTAGAGGCAGAAGATGATGCTGAACGATTATTTTATGTAGCTATAAAATAATTATTCAAAATGTTAAGAGGGGCTGTCCCATAAGCTATGAAAATAGCTGCTGGGACAGCCCCTTTTTTTGACTTTAGCTTATTGCTGGGGGAAGCGAGTGGAATGCTGCTGTTGGAAGCACCTAGGTTGACGCTGCCGGAAACAAGTAGGTTGCCGCTATTGAATGCTCATGCATTGCCGCTTTGCGGAAGCGTGTAGGTTCCCGCAATCGAATGCTCTTGCATTACCGCTTTGCGGAAGCGTGTAGGTTGCCGCTATCGAATGCTCATATATGCCCATTGCGGAAGCGTGTGGGTTGCCGCTCTCGAATGCTCATGCATTACCGATTGCGGAAGCGTGTGGATTCCCGCTATCGAATGCTCATGCATTACCCTTTACGGAAGCGTGTGGGTTTTCACTACCCATCACGCATGCATGCACAAGTACCATCAGATATACGTATTAGTAGTAGCGATCGGACCCAGCGGACCTTATACGCAGCATTTTCCAATATTTTGGGTGCTATCGGACTCCATTGCAGCTATTGGCTTGAAAAACGTCCAATATTGGTCTTTTTCCAATGGATAGCGTCACTGGAGTCCGAAAACATGCTCCAAGAGCTAAAAATATGCAAATAACGTCATCTGGGTCCGTAAGCCGCTAAGCCGCGTAAGTCACGTAAGCCGCGTAAGTCACGTAAGCCACGTAAGCCGCTAAGCCGCGTAAGTCACGTAAGCCGCGTAAGCCACGTAAGTCACGTAAGCCGCGTAAGTCACGTAAGCCACGTAAGCCACGTAAGCCACGTGAGATACGTGAGATGATGGAGACAAGGTTGGAGCAACCAGCCAGCGCCCCAAACAAAAACAGCGCTTCTCCGATATCAGGAGAAGCGCTGTTTTTTTTATGACATCATTTGTTGGAGCAGCTTGTAATTGCGCCAACATAAGAAATACAAAATAAACCGGGCAGTGTTCATACCACCCGGCATCTTCCAATCCTTACCGATGCTCAAACAGATCAATGGCACCCAATACGACATGAGCCAGACCAAATCCAAGTACGCCTGTTGCTGCCATCTTATACTTGCTTCCAAGAAAAGCGGCGCTAGAAGCGGTTACGACGGTTCCAAGAACAGCGGGAATTAGACCTTCACGCATTCGAAACACTCCTTCTCGGTGGTTTGGGAGACAAAGTTATTATGGTTCAATATCGAAAAAATATACGAAGCACAAAAAGACCCTAAATCAGCGTTAGCTGAATCTAGGGTCTTTTTATTTAAGCGGGGTTGTTACTCTGCTATTATAACAGCGTTACGAGGGAGGCCCTCTCCAACTTCATGTACATCATACAACACACGTGCCAGTAGGTCCTGGCTATAATTGCCGAAATGTTTTCCGTAAATCGTGAGTCCACGTTTGTTTGTAGGCTTGTCGGTTACTGCGATACGGAAAGTGAGTTCACTCTTGTAATCCAATTGGATATCATCAAGGGTCACGTCAGAAATCCGACAGCCATCAATAAAGCTGCCTTCATTATTGATACGGATCAGCTTCAGCATACCGTATTGGTTTAGGTGCGGAGGCCACCAATCGGGGTTAAATGTTCCCCGGGTATCTCCGAAATCGCCAGGGCTAGTCCAGAATCCGATTTCAATTCCATTTAAATAGAAATAAAGGTCGGACGGATAGTTATCGTTAGACCCAGGAGCTTCAGAGCCGATCTCCATCGAGAACTGAATTTCGCGGAACGTTTGGTTGGCTTTAAGGTAGTTCGGAATTCTATATTCGAGGAACCCTTCAGCCATCCAAATAATTTCGGATTCAATTCGCTGCGGATCTGCAAAATAACGCGGCTCGTCGAAATCCCCGATGATGCTGTCTTTGGTAGCCAGTCCACAAGTTGGAACAGCCTGATAGTTGCTGTAATGACCTACTTGAATTTCTACTTCGTAAAGATTATCAACATCCTTGCTGCGAAGGTCAACAATAAGCTTGTCCTTATTTAAATAGCAGACCTTTTGAATACCGTGCTTACCCACTGATGTGTTTATCTCAATGAGACCGCTTTCTTCTAACTTTTTAATATGCATGGTGATGGCGCCGTTGCTGAGGTTCAGTTTCTTGGCAATTTCATTCAGGTTCAAGGCTTGATTGGTGGCAAGGAGCTCTAAAATGAGAATTCTGATTTCTGAGCTTAGTGCCTTAAAAATTTCTAATCCACTCATTAAATCTTTAATATAGATCATTTTATCAATACCTTCTTCCGATTACGTCATAAATTATACTATTTTATAAAATTATAAACTAATAAGGCATATAAATAAAGTATACTTCCTTATTTTGTAGAATGTACGAATATAAGAGGGATTTTTGGCATGATTTTTATTTGATTTAGTAAAATTTAAACATATAAAGAATTAATCTAAAGAAAAAGGCTGTTATTTCGCCCTAATTCATTTATTTCGAGTTTAATTTCATATAAATATAAAAAGGTTTATAGAAATATATTTACAAGGCTTTTTATATATGTTATTTTATATTGTAAGCGAATACATATTTTTTCATTTTAAATTTAATATTTATTGCTGTTCAATCTGTTGCTATTTCTGAGGTGATAATTTAATGGTAAAAAAAACATCAGATCTTGTCTTTCCAAGTTCCCCGGGGAACATGCCAATGTATGATCTATCAGTGATTGATATCGAGTCTTTATGGACGATTCACAACACACATGATCCAGGCATTATTAAAACAGATGAGGGTTACTATGTTTTTTCTACCGACATAAGAGTCGGAGGAGAATTACGTCCAGGCGTAATGGTTCGGAAATCACAGGATCTTATCCATTGGGAATGGGTTCATTATGCGCTGCCGGGAATTCCCCAAGTTGCGAAGGAATGGGCAGGGGCTACTAATTTATGGGCACCCGATGTGGTGAAATACGGTGAACAGTATCGAATGTATTACTCGGCCTCATCTTTCGGAAGTAGACAATCACTAATCGGACTTCAAACTTCAGCTTCTATTGAGGGACCTTGGACCGATGAAGGTGTAGTGATTCAGACGCGTGCTGAAGATTCACTGAATGCGATTGATGCCAATGTGCTTACGGATGCAGATGGGCGAATGTGGATGGTGTATGGTTCTTTTTTTGGTGGAATTCATATCATTGAGCTGAATGCGGAAACGGGCAAACCGAAGCAAGAAGGTTTTGGTACGCTGATCGCTAAACGGGATAACACCATTAAAGATGGAGCAGTTGAAGGACCGTACGTAGTGTATAACGAGCAATTCAAAAAATACTATTTGTTCGTCTCCTATGACTCTCTGTTTGAGGATTATAACGTTCGTGTCGCTCGTGCAGATACTATTACCGGCCCATATGTGGATTATAACGGACGAGATATGACTGATAGTGCGCATCAACCCCGATATGAGGTCGGCAATAAAATACTGGGTGGCTATCGCTTTGGACAAGATCCAGGTTGGATTGCTCCCGGCCATAACTCAGTTCTTCATGAGGATGGCAGCTATTATATAGTTCATCATGCACGTGGTGAAATCGATAAACATTGGTCCTATTTACAGATTCGTCGAATTCTGTGGACAGAGGATGGTTGGCCTGTTGTATCTCCAGAACGGTATGCGGGTGAAGTGGAACAGGATATTCCAGAACAGCTAATCGCAGGACAGTGGGAATGGATTGTAATGGACCCCTCAGCGGATGGCCAGATTCAGTCTGCCGTCATAAGTCTATCCTCTGACTTTAAGCTGGAAGGTGCGAATGGAAAGGGAAGCTGGTCTTTTGATGGATGCAGAGTCCTGACCTTGGTCTGGAATGATGTTGTCGAGGGTAGAGGCCGGATAGAGAAGGTGCAATTGCTTCCGTCATGGGATTGGGAGAAAGAAACTCAGACCCTTGTATTTACTGGATTAAATGAAAATGGAATTTCCATCTGGGGTAAGCAAAAGAATGGAGAAGAGAATAGATGACTACGATCAAGCTACATGCAGGTAAAGGAATTAATAAAATCAGCAAATATCTATATGGTCATTTTGCCGAGCATTTGGGCAGATGTATCTATGACGGGATCTATGTGGGGGAAGATTCACCGATTCCGAACACCAAGGGCTTCCGCAATGACATCCTAGCAGCACTCAAAAAAGTTAATATTCCTGTCCTTCGTTGGCCGGGGGGCTGTTTTGCCGATGAGTATCATTGGAAGGATGGCGTCGGTCCAAAAGAAACCCGTAAGCGGATGGTGAATACGCACTGGGGCGGTGTCGTCGAGAATAATCATTTTGGGACGCATGAGTTTTTTGAATTATGTGAGTTGCTGGATTGTGAACCGTATATCTGCGGGAATGTTGGCAGTGGCACTGTTCAGGAGATGTCGGAGTGGGTTGAATATATGACCTTTGAAGGCGAATCACCGATGGCGGACTGGCGTCGTGAAAATGGGCGTGAAGAGCCGTGGAAGTTGAAGTATTTTGGTGTAGGTAATGAGAACTGGGGCTGCGGCGGCAATATGCGTCCAGAATATTATGCAGATTTGTACAGACGTTACCAGACATATGTGCGCAATTATGGTGAAAATCAGATCTATAGAATCGCTGGTGGCGCCAACGTTGATGATTATAATTGGACGGAAGTGCTAATGCGCGAAGCTGGACGGTTTATGGATGGTCTCAGTCTTCATTCATATACGATTCCTGGAAGCTGGGAAGAGAAACGTTACGCTTTAGGTTTTGATGAAGCCGAATGGTTTGAGACTATGCAAAAAACCTTGCATATGGATGAATTGATTACTAAACATTCAGCGGTTATGGATAAATATGACCCGGATAAGCGGGTTGGAATGATTATAGATGAGTGGGGAACTTGGTTCTTAAGTGAACCTGGTACGAATCCAGGGTTCCTGTATCAGCAGAATACACTCAGAGATGCATTGGTAGCAGGGGTAACGCTGAATATTTTCCAAAAGCATAGCAGTCGTGTGCAAATGGCGAATTTGGCTCAAGTGGTCAATGTACTGCAAGCCCTTATCCTGACGGAGGGCGACAAGATGATTCTAACGCCTACCTATCATGTATTTGAAATGTACAAAGAGCATCAGGATAATGAACTGCTTGAAGTTACTATTGAGAGCCCTGATTATACGTTTGGGGAGCTTACAATTCCACAGATTAGCGTTTCTGCATCTCGTGATACGAATGGCAAAGTATATGTTTCACTCTGTAACCTGAGCCATAAGGACAGCGCATCGCTAAGTATTGGTATTGAAGAGGTTAGCTTTAGCAAAGTGACAGGTCAGATTTTAACGCATTCCGTGCTGGGAGCGCACAATACGTTTGAGGCACCGGATACAGTTACTCCAGTAGCTTTTGAGGGTGCGTCTTTATTAGGTGAAAAGCTGAGCTGCGAGCTTCCACCTGCTTCCGTGGTAGTCTTGACTCTGGAATAACATCATGTCAGAGAACCAAGAAAAAAACCGTCGCTGCAAAAGCTGTGATGAGAACATGAGAATAAGCCCAGAAAAACTGGAGCGTTTAATAGAAATAGCCACTAGAGAAAGACCTTTAGCACCGGAGGAGCAATATTTGCAGCGTATTGAACATTGCCGAGATTGCTCTGGCCTGCAATTTGGTAGCACTTGCCGTTATTGTGGCTGTCTTGTAGAGGTAAGAACAAGATTGCAGGACTCTACTTGCCCTTATCCCTTGGCACCTCGCTGGGAGTGAATACTAAGTTTTTGAAAAGGACGTGAAAATCATCAAACAAAATTTGTTAGCTGCTACGCCCCCGATGGGCTGGAATAGTTGGGATTGTTACGGGGCCAGTGTAAATGAAGAAGAAGTAAGAGGCAATGCAGAATATATGGCTACCCATTTGAAGGACTTTGGTTGGGAATATGTAGTTGTGGATATTCAGTGGTATGAGCCTGGAGCGAATTCTTCGCAGTATCGCAACTTTGTACCGCTGGTTATGGATGAGTACTCCAGACTTCAACCTGCTGAGAACCGGTTTCCTTCCGCAGCGGGAGGCAAAGGGTTTGCGCCACTCGCTGAATATGTACATGGATTGGGTTTGAAATTCGGCATACACATTATGCGCGGAATCCCGCGTCAGGCTGCTCATGCGGCCAGTGCCATTCTAGGCTCTGAGCAAACCGCACGCGATGTGGCTCACCCAAATTCTATTTGTCCATGGAATACGGACATGTATGGAGTAGATGCTTCAAAAGAAGGCAGTCAGGCGTATTATGACTCGCTGTTCCAGTTGTATGCCAGTTGGGGTGTGGATTATGTGAAAGTGGATGATATTGCCGCTTCACGCATTTATGGATATCACAAAGAAGAAGTTGCTATGATCCGTAAGGCTATTGACCGCAGCGGTCGCGAGATGGTGCTCAGTCTTTCGCCTGGACCTGCTCCAGTGGAAGAGGCTGAACACTTAGCCGGACACGCTAACCTTTGGAGAATGACCGATGATTACTGGGATCATTGGCATTTGCTGCGCGGGATGTTTGAGCGCTGTGAGAAATGGGCTCCTTATGTGCAGCCGGGCCATTGGCCGGATTGTGACATGCTGCCGTTAGGTCATCTGGGCATTCGTTCTGTAGATGGCGGGGGAGACCGGTTCACGCGGTTTACTCATGACGAGCAGGTCACCATGATGACACTATGGAGTATTTTCCGCTCCCCGTTAATGTTTGGAGGAGAACTTCGGGACAATGATGATTGGACATTATCTTTATTGACCAATAAGGAAGTGCTTCATCTGCATCGTTATGGTAAAGGCGGCAGTCAGGTGGCGCTAAATGAGGAGCATGCGATCTGGACATCTGAGGATGAACAAGGTAACCATTATGTAGCTTTGTTTAATCTTAGCGATGAAGCTTTAACGCTTCAGGTGTCGTTCGAGCAGCTTAAGGTTTCAATTCCTAGTACTATACGTGATCTATGGCAAAGCCGCGATTTGGAAGTGGTTAACGAAGGTATTTCTCAAACTCTTCCACAGCATGGTTCTGTATTGTTAAAGTTTAAATAGAGGAGAGAGATTATGAATACGAGTGTAGAATATAAAAATCCATTGGTGGAGCAACGTGCTGATCCATGGGTATATAAACATACAGATGGTTATTACTACTTTATTGCTTCTGTCCCAGAATACGACCGGATCGAAGTACGGAGAGCAACAACAATCGAGGGATTGGCTGCTGCAGAACCGGTTGTAGCTTGGCGTAAATATGAGACGGGTCCGCTTAGTGCAAACATTTGGGCACCAGAGCTCCATTATATTGACGGGAAATGGTACATTTATTTCGCGGCGGCGCGTACTACGGAGACGAAGGATGGATTATTCGATCACCGTATGTTTGCTCTTGAGAATGAATCTGCCAATCCTTTAGAAGGAACATGGGTAGAAAAAGGCCAGGTAAAAACCGCTTGGGAATCCTTTGCATTGGATGCAACCACCTTTCAACACAAAGGAAAATTGTATTATGTATGGGCACAGAAGGATCTGAATATTGAGGGGAATTCTAACCTGTATATCTCGGAAATGAGTAATCCATGGACGCTAACCGGTCCTCAGACCATGATTGCTACTCCTGAATATGACTGGGAGATTATTGGGTACAAGGTAAACGAAGGAGCTGCAGTGCTTAAACGTAACGGCCGTATCTTTATCAGCTTCTCGGCTAGCGCTACGGACTTCAATTACTGCATGGGACTTTTGGTTGCAGATGAGGACAGCGACCTGCTGGATGCCACTTCATGGACCAAACTGCCGGAACCGGTATTCCAGACCAATGAAGAGAATGGACAATATGGACCGGGTCATAACAGCTTTACTGTAAATGAAAATGGGGAAGATGTACTCATCTACCACTGCCGCAATTATAAAGAAATTACCGGCGATCCGCTGTACGACCCGAACCGTCATACTCGTGCTCAAGTCTTCCATTGGAATGAAGATGGTACGCCGAATTTTGGGGTTCCCGTTAAGGATGCAGCTAAACAATAATTCGTTAAGGAAATAAAAAAAGAGGGTTACTTATAAGCCATTTACATGGCTGCTGAGTAACCCTCTTTCTTATGTTGCACCTTAAGGTATATATTGTTGAACGATAGAAGTAATTACGCCGTCCTGAACGGTGATGTGATACGGGAACTGGCTCAAGTCGATGACATCCGTTTTATTAAATTGATCCATAAATTGCTGTAAGGTGATGGACTCATTCCAGTTGATATCCAAGTCATCCATATTGCCAGTGTGATCAAAAATTTGCATCGTCACTGTGGCGTTATCCGCAATCGGATAAGTTGTCAGAGTATCAACATCATTTACAATATAATAACTGTCTGGAGCTCCGCCTATTTCTGCTGCAGCTTCTGGATCTCTTTCAGCAAAGATTCGATCGGCATCAGCACCCTGATACCAGTTTATTTCATCGGTCGTACCGGAGAGCTTGCCATGGTCGGATTCAATAGTATGAAAGTAAACTGTTTGATGCTGGGTCTTGTCACTATCTTGCGCATCTACCCGTGTTCCAATGGTACTTGCAGAAGTAATGAGGGAAAGAAACAACAGAACGACAACCGGTAACACATACGCTGACTTTTTCTTAAACATTATTAATCTCCCCCTTGAGATATGTAAGACGTTGTATAGAACTTATTACCCGCTCTGTTTTTTCTTAAACGGGTTTATATTACTCTTTACGTGAGAAGAGCAGTTTTTGTTGCATTTTTTTAAAAGTTTTTTTAAAAAGCAATGAGAAGTCATGAGTTTCCTAAAATGAATAGTAAAAGCTTGTCTCCTCGGGCATATTAAAATATCAAAACATGCAGATTAGGGGGAGCAGCGAATGGGCGGAATACTACGGATTTATAGGAACGATTGGCGTAATTTATTCAGAGTTCCTGTGGCCGTATTGCTGGTTGCCGCTTTGGTGGTATTGCCCTCCGTGTATGATTGGGTGAACGTTGCGTCAGTATGGGATCCTTATAGCAATACTTCTGGCATTAAAATTGCTGTTACCAGCTTAGATGAAGGTACTAAGGTGCAGGAGAAGGATTTTAATATCGGCAATGAGGTCATGGAAAGTCTTCGGAGCAATAAAAACTTGGGCTGGACCTTTGTAGATGCAGAGACTGCACATAATGGTGTCAAACGCGGAGACTACTATGCCAGTATTGTTATCCCTGCTAATTTCTCCAAACGAATGACTGGAATTCTTGAAGGAACGATTGTGAAACCAGAGATCGAATATACCGTCAATGAGAAAATAAATGCGATTGCTCCTAAAATCACAGATAAAGGCGCCACTTCAATCACCACACAGATCAGTGAGAATTTCACGGAAACGATTAGTGAGACGGTATTTACTGTTTTAAGTCAAATCGATAAGGAATTTCAATCTGAATTGCCCATTATACGCAAGGTAGAAAAAGGATTGTTTAAATTAGAGGCGAGCCTGCCAGAAATTGAAACCGCAGGTAAACGTGTATTAAAAATTCAGGAAAATTGGCCGCAGATTCATGCCTCAGCAGAGCGTATTTCCACATTGGAGAATAAGCTGCCAGAGGTGGAAAAAGCGGGTGAGGCTTTAGAGAAAATTGCTGAGCATTGGCCGCAAATCGCGAGTACCTTAGATCATTTAGGGGGGCTACAGGACAAGCTGCCCAAGATTGAAGAAGCGGCACAGCTAATCGTTCAACTTGATAACCATTATGGTGAAGTTGAACAGATCATGGCTCAGGCCTCGCAAGGTCTTACGGAAGCGCATAAAATCGTTAATGCTGCCTTAACAGCACTGCCTGAGGCAGAAAAGATTGCCACTGCCGGAAATGATTTTGTTCTGGAGCTTCAACAATTTTTGGAGAAGAGCAGTGCTGCATTTGAAGCTGTTCCAGCAGCTGTCAAACAGAATCTTAATCTCCTACAGCAAACGGAGAGCTCAGTGGTCAAGCTTGCTGAACAGTTAAAGGGAGAGGATAACGAGCCACAAGCTGTACGTGAGCAGTTGGAGTTACTCTCAGCACAGTTGGCTGCAGGAAGCAGCGTAATTGAACACACACTTTCTATGTTAAATGCATTGAACACATTTTCCCCTGAAACAGTGTCTATTGCTGAGCTTGCGGCATTGAAAGGTGTAGACAGTGTTTTGAACAGTCAGAAGTCCTTGGTAAATGCTATGGCGGCTGACCTTCAGAATAAGGATAACGCTGATTCCAGTGCAATTAACCAATTGTTCCTAAAGTCTGGTCTTGGGAAGCTGGCAATTGCGAAGCTTATCTCTGGGTATGATTCGTCGACTATCCCTGCCATAAAAAATACACTGGAGCAAATAACTTCGGCGGCAGATGTCACAGCCACCGCATTGCAGCAGGTGCCAGATCGTATACCCGCGCTGGGTACCCTGCTGGAAGAGACGATGTCGGCGATTGAGTTCGGGCAGACAAGCTTAGCTAGTCTGCAGCAGGATTTGCCAGCTATACGCGAAGCGGTCCACACAGCAGCCAGTGGGGTTGCCGATCAGACCCAGGGCTTTGGTGCTTTCATCCGAGATACACTTCCGCTATTGGAGAGCAGCTTACCTACTGCAGGGGAAAAGATACAGCAAGCTGCGAATTTCGTGCGTCAGGATCTGCCTACTGTAGAAGAGCGGGTTCATCAGGTCTCGGAGCTGATTCGTACAGGACTCCCCCGTGCAGACAAAGGAGTGGCGCTTGCCGCAGATTTGGTGAGAAATGATCTTCCAGTACTGGAAGACTCGATTCGAAAAGCCGCCTCCACGATCCGCCAAATTAAAGAAGAGATTGATCTGGGGGAAATTGCGCAACTGCTCGGAGGAGATATTAAGAGCAAAAGTGATTTTTTGGCCAATCCGGTAGTGTTAAAAGAGAATAAGCTATATCCCATTCCGAATTACGGCTCAGCAATGACTCCTTTTTATGTCGTACTTTCCTTATGGGTCGGAGGCACACTGCTTGTCTCTCTTCTCCGCACAGGTGTGGATACGGGGGGGCTAACGTACAAAAGATATCAATTGTATTTTGGCCGCCTGCTGACCTTCCTTACGGTGGGGATTCTTCAGGGGCTGGTGGCTGTCCTGGGCAACATTTTTATTTTGCACTGTTATGTGGTGAATAAGGTGTGGTTTGTACTTTTTGGAGTATTAATCAGCATCGTGTTCGTAACCATTGTATTTACGCTTGTCGCTGTATTTGGCAACCTGGGAAAAGGAATAGCAATCGTGTTCATGGTGCTTCAATTCTCTAGCTCCGGCGGTACATTTCCGATTAGTACGACTGGGCGTTTTTTTCAAATATTAAATCCGTATATGCCGTTTACCTATGCAATTAGTCTGATGCGGGAGGCGGTTGGGGGAATTCTGCCGGAAGTGGCGATTCGTGATGTGATTTATTTGATTATCTTCGGTGTGCTGGCACTCTTGCTGGCATTACTCCTCAAGAAACCACTGGAGCCTTTTATCCATAAGGCTTCTGAACAAGCCGAAGAGTCTAAATTGATTTCTTAAAGAAAAAGAGGATGTGCCTAAGCCATGGTGATGGCTTTTGGCACAACCTCTTTTGTGTACTATATGGCAAGTGTGCAATAGGTTATCTTGCAGGAGCAAAATCAGCTACCGGCTTAAGAATCTCCTCGATTTGCTGTAAAGTATCTGCGGAGAGTACCGTATCTACAGCTTTGGCATTTTCTGCAACTTGCTCTGGTTTACTGGCACCAATTAATGCTGAACTTACACCAGGCTGGCGTAGAATCCATGCCAATGCCAATTGCGAAAGCTTCAGGTCTAAACTGTGAGCGAGTTCATCCAGCTGTCCAACCACAGACAACACATCATCACGGAGGTAGCTGGAGATCACACCATTAACTGAATTATCCGCTGCACGGGTTCCTGCTGGAGGTTGTTGCCCAGGTTTATATTTGCCAGTCAGAATTCCTTGCGCTAGAGGAGAGAAGACCACTTGGCCCAGCCCTTCACGCTGGGATACTTCAAGGACCTCATCTTCAATATAACGTTCGAACATATTATAGATGGGTTGATTCGAGATCAGTGGACGCAGGTTCAGTCTGCGGCTGATACCAGCTGCATTGGAGATTTGGGCTGCGCTCCATTCGCTAACAGCGGAGTAGAG
Organism: Paenibacillus sp. FSL H7-0323; assembly: GCF_038002725.1. Lineage (NCBI taxonomy): Bacteria > Bacillati > Bacillota > Bacilli > Caryophanales > Paenibacillaceae > Paenibacillus > Paenibacillus sp. FSL H7-0323. The sequence continues at coordinate 6,645,490 of NZ_JBBODB010000001.1, forward strand.
AATCTTACCTTGAGCCGTCAGATCATCCAGCGCGCGTAGAGTCTCCTCTACAGGGGTCTCTGTATCAAAGCGATGACAAAAATATACATCAATATAATCGGTGCCTAAGCGGCGGAGGCTGGCTTCACATTGCTCCATAATATGCTTCCGGGACAAACCACGGTTATTAACATCGTCTCCCATGGGGAAAAAGACCTTTGTACTTAGCACATAAGATGATCTTTCATAGGAGCGTAGAGCAGCACCCATCGCTTTTTCGCCTTCACCACGGTTATATGCATTAGCCGTATCAAAGAAATTGATACCGCATTCAAAAGCTTTGCTGATACAAGCATCGGCTGCCTTTTGCTCTGCTGCTGTTCCATATGTAAGCCAACTGCCTAGTCCGATCTCACTGATTTTGAGCCCTGAATTGCCTAGTCTTCTATATTTCATTTTTCTCTTTCCTCCTTGTATTCTATATGATAACTTTACTTGTATTATAGGAGACATTCAAGTTGAATGATTAATATACTAGTAATCAAGGAGATGAAAGATTCAATGACTAATCCAGCTACTAAAAAATCAAAAGTGATCTTATTTCAGGGTGACTCCATTACGGATGGGAATCGGGGTCGTGATGAAGACCCGAATCATATTCTTGGACATAGCTATGCGTATATCATTGGGGGCAAGCTAGGGAATGAGCGGGCAGAAGAGAATCTGGTATTCTATAACCGCGGAGTGAGTGGAGATCGAATCTCCGATTTATATGCACGCTGGAATGAAGATGCAATTAGCTTGCAGCCTGACATCATTAGTATATTGATTGGGGTTAACGATATTTGGAGAATGATGAAAGGGGAACCAAGTGGAGTTACGGACCGTTTTGAACGCGCTTACCGTCACGTACTTGAAGAAACACGTGAAGTTCTGCCACAAACGAAGCTGGTTTTATGTGAGCCTTTTGTTTTAAATACCGGAGCTCCAGCTGAACAGTGGGCAGAATGGGAAGCGAAGATTACACATTATCAGGGAGTGGTTAAGCAGCTGTCTGAGCAATTTGATACGGTCTATGTACCTTTACAGGATACTTTCAATGCAGCTGTGGAGAGAGCAGAAGCAGCCTACTGGCTGTGGGATGGCGTTCATCCGACGACTGCCGGGCATGATCTGATTGCTGGGGAATGGCTGAAGGTCGTCTTGGAAAGGGGTCTTTTAAACAACTAAGTTATAAAGTTATTATCTCTCTTTATCTATGCACCTGCTGATCACTCAGCGGGCGCATAGATAAGAGATACATGGTAATTATTTAAGAAATCGATCCATTCCTCAGAAGGCTTCTGATCTGTAACAATATAATCCACTCTATCAAAGCTGAACAACTTAATGAACGCAGTCCGGTCAAATTTGGAGTGATCTACGAGCAGAACCACTTTATTTGCCTGCTGCTGCATAAGCACCTTCAGTTCACTTTCTTCTTCATTTGAATCACTTAGCCCGCCTGTCATGGACAATGCTTTACAGCTGAATATAGCTACATCCACATTATATTTTCGAATCGTCTGTGAAGCGGTATTTCCAACAAAGGAGCTGGTCTCGGGGCCTAAAATTCCACCTGTGGAAATCAGCTTTTGACCGGAGTGTTGAAATTCGGATAATACCACCAGAGAGTTCGTAATAATTGTCAGATTGTTTTTCTCCTCAATAATTCTACGCAAGGCTTCAAACACCGTTGAGCTTGTATCCGTCACCAAGCTGTCTCCATCATTGATTAATTGCAGTACATTATCGGCTATGATTCGCTTTGCTTCAATATTGACCTGATGTCTGCTGATGTAGGAAGGATCTTCATTGGTATGGGCGTTGAGAATGGCTCCACCATAATTTTTTTTGGCAAGACCTTCTTTGTCCAGTTTATCTAGATCCCGCCGAATGGTCTCTTCCGAGACGTTGAATTTTTGCGCTAGCTCTGCGACATGGACCTTCTTCTGTCTGTAAAGCTCTTTAATAATTAGATCCCGTCGTTCAAATGCTTTCATTCGTTCACTCACCTTTATATATAAATCGTCTGCTTTCTAGTGTACTACATTGTTGTTTAAATCTAAAAATAATTACATATTCACATAAAACCACAATATATAATAATTATATCACATAAAACCACACTTTTGTTTAGGTAATATGTTGTTTTGTGTTGACTAAAGCGCTTGCAGATTTTATGATGAAGGAGAAATAGATCTATTAACGATGACTCTAAGATGATCTTGAGGAGGAACGGCATTGATAGAAAACTATCCGAAAATTGGTATCCGCCCAACCATTGATGGCAGAAGAAGAGGCGTTCGTGAATCACTGGAAGAGCAAACGATGGGCATGGCTCAGCGGGTGGCTAAGTTTATTGAAGCGAATTTAAGGTATCCGAATGGGAGTCCTGTAGAGTGCATCATCGCCGATTCTACGATCGGTGGAGTTAAAGAAGCTGCTGCTGCGGCTCAGAAATTCTCCGGGGCTAACGTAGGGGTGTCGATCACCGTGACGCCTTGCTGGTGTTATGGCTCAGAGACAATGGATATGGATACATCCATTCCGCATGCCGTGTGGGGATTTAACGGAACGGAACGGCCGGGTGCTGTGTATCTAGCTGCTGTTCTCTCGGCGTATGCTCAAAAGGGAATTCCTGCGTTTGGTATCTATGGTGAAGATGTTCAAGAGTCTAGCAGTGAAGAGATTCCAGCGGATGTGCAGTCTAAATTGCTGCAGTTTGCTAGAGCAGGCTTAGCAGTTGCTCAAATGAAGGGGAAATCATATTTATCTATGGGTTCTGTTTCGATGGGGATTGCGGGTTCCATTGTGAATGAACAGTTTTTCCAAGAGTATCTGGGCATGCGCAATGAATATATAGATATGTCTGAATATGTCCGGCGCTTTGAAGAAGAGATTTATGATAAAGAGGAATTTAAGCGGGCGCTAGCATGGACTAAAGAAAACTGCCAAGTTGGCACCGATAATAATCCGCCGCATCTGCAAATCAGTGCAGAAGAGAAAGAGAAGCAGTGGGAGACCTGTGTGAAAATGACATTGATCGCCCGCGACCTGATGATCGGCAATCCGGTTCTCGCTGAGCTTGGTTTTGAGGAGGAAGCTAACGGCCACAATGCAATTGTTGGCGGTTTCCAAGGCCAGAGACAATGGACGGACCATTTCCCTAACGGCGATTTCATGGAGACGATGTTGAATTCTTCTTTTGACTGGAACGGCAAACGTGCACCTTATCTCGTAGCGACAGAGAATGACAGCTTGAATGGGGTAACGATGCTGTTCAATTATTTGCTTACGAATACAGCACAAATCTTTGCGGATGTCCGAACCTTCTGGAGTCCCGATGCTGTGAAGCGAGTGACGGGTCATCAATTGGAAGGAGAAGCAGCTCACGGAATACTGCATCTGATCAACTCTGGTTCGGCAGCGCTTGATGGTACAGGTGAGCAAAGGATAGAGGGTAAGCCTGCAATCAAACCTTTTTGGGAGATTACAGACGAAGAGGCTGAGGCTTGTCTAAGCAATACACAATTCCGGCCAGCTTCTCAAGAATATTTCCGGGGAGGCGGCTTCTCTACCGATTATTTAACCCAAGGCGGAATGCCGGTTACTATGGCTCGTTTGAACCTGGTGAAGGGGCTTGGACCTGTTCTTCAGCTTGTTGAAGGTTACACCGTAGAGCTGCCTGAAGAGGTTCATCATACTTTGGATCAAAGAACAGATCCGACATGGCCGACGACCTGGTTCGCTCCTAAGCTAACTAACAGTGGTTCATTCCAATCGGTATATGATGTAATGAATAATTGGGGCGCGAATCATGGGGCGATCAGTTATGGCCATATCGGGGCGGATCTGATTACGCTGGCGTCGATTTTACGCATTCCAGTAAGTATGCATAACGTTGAGGAATCACGTATTTTCAGACCACGGGTGTGGTCGTTATTTGGGACGGAGAATCTGGAAGGAGCAGATTACAGAGCCTGTCAGAATTTCGGACCGCTATATTAAAATCTTCTTGTGGAGCAGGTGTGCTTGAAATGGGTGATACGATTAAGCTTCTGGCTATGGATCTTGGCGCCAGTTCCGGAAGAGTGATGTTGGGATTGTATGACGGTAACACCCTTCGCATAGAAGAAATTCATCGGTTTGCTAATACGCCGGTGTATGTTGGCGGGCATTTGTATTGGGATGTTTTGAAGCTCTTCCACGAAATGAAAAAAGGAATCCAGAGAGCTTATAGGGCGCATGGAAAATTGAGGTCTCTAAGCGTGGATACGTGGGGAGTCGATTACGGTTTTATTGATAAAAGAGGGATGTTGCTCTATTCCCCCCATCATTATAGGGATAGGAGAATGGGAAGCCATCGTCTAGGGTTGGAGGCGCTGCTTCCACCAAGGGAGCAATTTAGCATTACAGGTATTCAACCGAGCTTGATTAATACGGTTTATCAGCTGTTTGCTGATTTTCAGGATAATGATTCTCTGCTAGAGATCGCAGATACTATTTTAATGATGCCAGACCTGTTCCACTATTTATTCTCTGGTATCGCGGCAGCAGAAAGCACGATTTGGAGTACAAGTGGCTTAATGGACGCTGTATCTGGTGAAGTCTCCACTGAAGTATTCAGCAGACTTAATATCCCGGTTGGTCTAGTGCCACAACGGGTTCAAGCGGGAACGGTTATTGGTTCTATCCTTCCGGTAATTCAAGAGGAGCTTAGCGTAGGTTCAATGGAGGTAATTGCGGGCGCTTCTCATGATACGGCTTCAGCAGTAGCCTCTATTCCTTATTCTCTAAAGGATGATGCAGCATTTATTAGCTGTGGTACATGGTCGTTAGTGGGCATGGAGACGCCTAAAGCTGTCATTACAGAGAAAAGCTATGAATACGGATTCACAAATGAGCAGTGTTACGGCCAATCTAATCGTTTGCTCAAAAATATAACGGGACTATGGATTTTGCAGGAGCTGCAAAGGAATTGGGCCGAAGCGGGAAAATACGTCAGCCAAGGCCAAATGGTTGAGCTAGCCGAAACCATAAATCATGCTCCAGCAATTATTAATCCGAATGACGAGCTGTTCAGTACACCCGGTGTGATGACCCAACGGATTAGAGAATATTGCGAACGAACAGGCCAGCAAGCCCCTTATACGAAAGCTGAGATTATACGCGTCATACTTGAGAGCTTAGCAGAGTCCTATCGCCATACGATTGACGAAATGGAAGAGATCACCGGCAAAAAAATCAATATCATTCATATGGTCGGTGGTGGGATTCAGAATGAACTGCTCTGTCAGCTTACCGCTAATATTACGGGGAGAAAAGTTGTAGCGGGGCCTGTGGAAGCCAGTGCAATTGGCAATATAATTATTCAACTGGCTGCCCTAGGGGAACTGGAAATCTCCGGGGGCAAGCAGGTAGTGGAAAGATCTTTTGCCTTTAAGACATATCAGCCTTCTTTGGTGAAGGTTTGTGAAAAATAGGATACGAGGAGAGAAACCCTATGGATACCTTGGAACAAAAATTACGTTTGCAGATTTGTGATATCGGGAGAAACCTGTTTAATAAAGATTTTATCGCGGCTAATGATGGGAATATTTCTGCTCGCTTATCAGAGAATGTAATTCTGACTACCCCCAGAGCGGTGAGTAAGGGATATTTAGAGCCTCATATGCTTGTAAAAGTGAATCTGCAAGGTGAAGTCCTTGAAGCAGCTGAAGGCTACAGACCCTCAACTGAAGCAAAAATGCATCTAAGAATTTATAATGAGCTGCCAGAGATGAAGGGTGTGGTCCATGCACATCCCCCGTATGCTACTGCATTTGCCATAAAAGGTGAGGCGCTCGACAAGATGATGATGCCAGAGTCGGTGATTATGATCGGAGATATTCCGTTGGCGGAATATGGAACACCATCGACGGAAGAAATTCCAGATTCACTGATGCCTTTCCTGGGCAAAAAAACTGCGGTTCTGCTAGAGAATCACGGAGCCCTTACTTGGGGAGAAGATGTTATGGAAGCATATCTGAATATGGAGCGGCTTGAGTATACCGCCAAGCTCACCTTCATTACCCGGATGATTGGCGGGGAGAGAGAATTGCCGCAGCATCGGATTGATGAGCTGGTAGCGTTGCGATCATTTTATGGGAAGTAAAGAGGTGCCTTATGTTAAAAGGAATTCCTAAGCTGCTGTCTCCGGAGCTGGTACGCATTCTGATGGAGATGGGTCATGGGGATGAGCTTGTATTGGCTGATGCGAATTATCCCGGACATTCGTTGAATCCGAGGGTACTGAGATATGATGGCATCGGTATTCCCGAACTGCTGGATGCCATCTTAGAGTTGTTACCTCTGGATCATTACGCAGAGCAACAGGTGGCTTTTATGGCAGTAGTTGCAGGAGATCCAACTGTGCCGGTTATCTGGTCCACATACGAGACAATCATCGCCAAACATGATGCTGAAGCCACGATTAAACAGGAGGAACGTTTTGATTTCTATAACCGTTCTAAGCAAAGTTATGCAGTTATAGTTACTGGTGAAGAAGCGTTGTATGGGAACGTTATTCTTAAAAAAGGCGTTATTAAAAGTTAAAATAAGGGAAACGAAGCCGCTAACCGCTTGGGTGACCAAGGAGTTAGCGGCTTTTTATGCTGCAAGGATAAGTATTTATAACCGGATTACTCGGTACTCATATGCACCAAGGGAGAGGGGGCCGCAGGCCACGGATTTGCCTGAGAGAACATCATGTCCGTCCCGCGGGAGTGTGAGACTTCCCCCGTGTCCATCCATATTTACAAGGGTCCAGACTTCGGCAGACTGGTCATCGCTTCTAGGGCAGACAAGGGTTCCCTTAGTGACATTACTGCGTAGGGTGACACCAGCACGTTCTGCATAATGATCAATGAGTTTATATAACATTAGGTCGCCTTCTTCACCGGCAGGCATTGAACCCAGCATAACAATAGTACCTTGTCCGTAAGGCTGCTCCGTCAGGAAGGACAACCCCGGCGTCACCCCCTCCGTAACCATTCCGATACTGGAAACGGACTCTGAAACGGGTTCAAAAACAGAACTCCACAAGGACAAGGGAGCAGATACCCCAAAAGCGTGTCCAATCGTGCCTGTTGATTCCAGCGGATAGGTAAACTTAGTTTTGACGCCTGCTAACCGCTCTAATTCCCCAAGTCCGGCATTCGTATGAAGGGTATGCTCCTTCGTTCGTCCTCCGGTAAGAGGACCGACAATCCAAATCCCGCCAGCTGCTGTGAAGGCCAGGGCACTTTGCACATACTCGGGGGACAAATAATGTACGAATGGAGTGAATAACAGCTTGTATCCGGTTAAGTCTCCGCCTTCGGGCAGCAGATCCCTGTGAATGCCCATATGAAGAATTCTTTTGTAGAAATCGCCCAGCAGACTACGATAATTTAGCTTCCGATGAGGTTCAGTTGCGAGATAAGCTTTGGTTCTGTCCGAATAGGTGATCGCAACATCTGCCCGAAGGGGCCGGGTGGAGAGCATAATTTGTTCAATTTCCCGCCGTGCTTGATTGGCCTCCAGCACATTAACGTACCCTAGAGCTGGTTCTCCCCAGGCACTAAGGATCGAGCTATGTGTTTGTTCACTTCCGGAAGTATGCTGGCGCCAGAGCCAATAGCAAAATGCACCTGCACCCAGCGCATAGGCGGCAACTGCTTCTGCTTTCAGATATCCATTCGGATGGGGCACACCAAAACTGACTAGAGATGCGGCAAACGAGGGTCCGGTCTCCATTATCCAGAAATCTTTTCCCGGCTTGAAATTTCGCCACAGATCACAGTTAAGCAGATAAGCATGCATATTTTCCTGTGAGGCATAGGTGTCGTAGGCAGCAAAGTCGAGATTTTGAAATAGCCGCTCATTATCTAGATGAAAAGCGACACTGCTGTTGTGGGTAATTGGCGCAGTGGAGTGGCGGCGGATAATATCAGCCTGCTCATCGGCGAATTCAGCGATCTTTTCCATTGAAAATAAGCGATACATCGTCCGCAGGGATGAATTGTGGAGGAAAGGTGCGGGTCCTGGCTGTGGCACCTGATCAAAACGTTGATAAGTTTGGCTCCAGACGGCTGTTCCCCATGCCTCATTCAACCTTTCAATGGAGCTGTAGCGCTGCTGCAACCAGATATGCCATAAGCCTTTACAGGTCTCACACATACACTCCGCCACATGCGCTTTGAATTCGTTATCAAGCTGCCAGGCGGTTAACCCCGGCAGTACTCCGGTCTCCTTGGCAATATGCTCCGTAATGATGGCAGCCCGCTTACGAAAATAAGGATTGTTGGTACAAATATGCTGCCGTGCTCCATGTCCCATTACCGTTCCGCTTTCATCCACATAACAGCGCTCAGGATGTCCATGAGTAAGCCAGATGGGGGGTGTAGGTGTCGGCGTACACATTACTGTGTCAATTCCGTTTCTATGTAACCTTTCGATATATTTCACGACGGGGCCGATATCAATCTTATCTTCTTCTGGCTCCAAAGCAGACCAAATGAATTCTCCGATTCGTACGATATTAATCCCCGTTTCTTTCATTAGAAGGATGTCCTGCTTAAGCACCTCTTCACTCCATAGCTCGGGATACCAAGCAGCACCGTAGTATAGCTTGTTCTTCAATTCAGTTCCTCCTTTAAGGCAAACATTTGCTGGAAATCATCACTTGGAATCATAGGTGCTTAATGTCTTACGGACAATAGTAAACTTTTGCGCGGTTTGGACTTTTTAGATAAAATGGGATTTTTAGCTTATATAAAGCGTTCAAAAAAGTCCGATTGCTGGAAAAAATCACTAGCAGCATAATAGGAGTCGCAGTAAGGGTGATTGCAGTAATCCATGGCTACAGTAATCGCGAGCTGTACATGACAAATGGAGGTGAACAGGATGAAGCACGTAACAGTTCCGGGAACTGCAGAACAACAGCCAAAGCCGCAGACCTATCGAAATATCCGGGTAAGAAGATGGAAACGTTTTAAACGTGATAAATGGTTATATATTCTGCTGCTCCCTGGAGTCCTTTATTTTCTTGTTTTCAAATATGTTCCGATGTGGGGCGTGCTGCTGGCTTTTAAGAATTACCAGCCGTTTCTTGGTTTTCAGAAAAGTGAATGGGTAGGTTTTGAGCATTTTCGTGTTTTTTTCCAGAATCCCGATTTCTTTATGCTGCTGCGCAATACGTTATTGTTATCGTTTTATAATTTGATTTTCTTTTTTCCGGCGCCGATTATTCTGGCACTGCTTCTAAACGAAATACGGCTTTCCTTCTATAAAAAGACGATACAAACGATGATTTATGTTCCGCACTTTATATCCATGGTCATTGTGGCCAGTATGAGCTATGTATTTTTAACTACGGAAGGCGGGACTGTAAATGAGTTTTTGTATACGTTTACAGGCAGGAAAATAGACTTTCTAGCTAATCCTGACTGGTTCCGTCCATTGATTATTCTCCAGACGATCTGGAAGGAGTGCGGCTGGGGGACGATTATATTCCTGGCAGCGCTGGCCGGTGTAGATGTGGAGCAATATGAGGCTGCGGTAGTAGATGGTGCGAACCGGTGGCGGCAGATTTGGCATATTACGTTGCCTGCTATCCGCAGTACAATCGTTATTTTACTTATTCTTCGGATGGGAACGATTTTGGATAACGGTTTTGAACAAATTTATTTAATGATGAATGCTCTTAATCGTGAAGTAGGTGAGGTGTTCGATACCTATGTATACGCACTGGGGATTACCCAGGGAGCTTTTAGTTACAGCACGGCTGTTGGATTATTTAAATCAATAATCGGTGTGACGCTTGTGCTCGGGACGAATTGGATCGCCAAAAAATTTGGTGAATCTGGACTTTATTGAGAAGGGAGAAGCTTGCTGTGGCCAAACAATACAAGAGTACGGGTGGAACTGCATTTGATATATTCAATTATATATTTTTAGGGATTATCGGGATCGTAGCGATTCTCCCTTTCCTCTTTGTGGTTTCGGGCTCCTTCGCTACAGATGCGGAAATTACTAAACGTGCCGTATTCCTGATCCCGACCACGATTTCATTTGACGCCTACCGGTTTATCTTTTCAACAGATACGATTATGCGCAGTATAGGGGTTTCTATTTATGTTACGGTAATCGGAACTGTCGTTAATTTATTCTTCACGGTAACTATGGCTTATCCGATGGCAAAACGATATCTGATGGGCCGTAATTTGGTACTCAACCTTGTTATTTTTACGATGCTGTTTGGTGGAGGAATGATTCCAACCTATCTCGTCATTCGGGAGCTGCATCTGCTGGATACGCTCAATTCTCTTATTTTACCGGGAGCAATTAGCGCCTTTAACCTGATTATTGTCAAAAACTTTTTTCAGGAGCTGCCTATAGAAATGGAAGAAGCGGCGCGTATTGATGGTTGTTCTGAGCTGGGCTTGTTGTGGAAGATAGTCCTTCCTTTATCCAAACCGGTTCTCGCTACATTTACGTTGTTCTATGCTGTGGGACATTGGAACAATTTCTTCTCGGCACTGCTCTATATTACGGATCCGACAAAATGGCCTTTGCAGGTGATGCTGCGACAGATCGTAATGTTATCCCAATCTGCGGCTGGCGATATGAGTTCTATGGATCCAAGCTTTGTGCAGCCACCGGAGCAGTCGATTAAAATGGCGGTTATTGTAGTAGGTACTCTACCAATTTTATGTGTGTACCCATTTCTGCAAAAACATTTCGCTAAAGGGGTGATGCTGGGTTCTGTTAAAGGATAACAAACTTAACTTATTCCAATTTGGAGGTATAATAATGGAAGCTAATCGTTCGGTAAAAAAGAAGCGCTGGTTGTTACTTTTACTTGTGGCTATGATGGTTACAACTGTTGTTGCAGGTTGCTCAGGTAATGAATCTGCAGGTTCTAACAGCAAAAGTGAGGGAAGTAGTAATACTGGAGAAGAGAAAAGCGAGTCCCCGCTGGATCTGACCCTCATGCTGCCGATATTCAAAACAAATTATCCGAAGGATGGCAGTCCGGTTGCTGCTGAACTGGAGAAACAGACCAATACAAAAATCCACTTTGAGTGGGTCCCGAATGCATCTTATGCAGATAAATTTAATATTACGCTAGCTTCTGGGAAGCTGCCGACCATTATCTACGTGGGGGATGTTAAGGCTTCTAGTTTTGTGAACGCTGCCAAATCGGGTGCATTCTGGGAAGTAGGGCCTTACCTTAAGGATTATCCGAATTTAAGCCAAGCGAACCCGGTTATTCTGAAAAACTCGGCCATTGATGGGAAGAATTACGGGATCTATCGGGGGCGTGTACTCGGCCGTAACGGTATGGTTTTCCGCAAGGATTGGCTGGAGAAGGTGGGGTTGCAAACACCGCAGACGGTGGATGATTTCTACAATATGCTGAAAGCGTTCAAGGAAAAAGATCCAGACGGCAATGGTAAAGAGGATACGTATGGCATGGTGCTTGTCAAATGGAGCGGCCAGTGGGCCAGCGGTTTTGATACCATTAAGTTATGGTTTGGAACACCGAATAAATGGGGCGTGCAAGATGGCAAGCTGGTGCCTGAGCATGAATATCCAGAATATTTGGAAGCGCTTAAGTTCATGAAGAAGCTGTATGATGAGAAATTGATCAACTCCGACTTTGCTGTAATGGACAGTGCCAAATGGACAGATCCGATCGTGAACAATAAGGCAGGAGTAATCGTCGATGTGGTCGATACAGGCGCCCGGGTGGATGATAAAATTCACGCTGCGCTAGAAAAAGAAGGCAAAGACGAACCGGATAAACATTATGTAGATGTAAGCGGGGGCGTAACAGGTACGGATGGCAAGCTACACACATTGCCGACCTCTGGTTTCTCGGGCATGCTGGCTATTCCAAAATCATCTGTGAAGAGCGAAGAAGAACTGAAACGGGTACTGGCTTTTCTAGATCAAATCAATAATCCGGAATTACAAACGATGTTAGGTTTTGGTTTGGAAGGTACTCACTACACTATGGTGGATGGTTTTATTGAACGCTCCAAAGACACTGTACTTGTGGAGTCAGAAGTGGAAGGTCTAAACCAAATATTGGCCTATATTCCTGAGGATAAGTCCAAGACTGTAGCACAAACGCCGCTGCGTCTTAAACAAACTGAAGTTCAAAAGGCAAATGAAGCTTCGATCGTGGTTAATCCGGCAGAGGCCTTTATTTCCACAGTATATTCGCAAAAGGGTGCTCAACTCGACAATGTAATTAATGATGCACGCATAAAGTATATTGTAGGACAAATTGATGAAGCTGAATTGAAATCCGCATTTGACGTATGGAGAAAAACAGGTGGAGATGATTTAGTAAAGGAAATGAACGAATTATACGCTAAGGCTGACCAATAGATCCTTCCTAGTGCTTTTATCCGGCTGGAAAGGATCTGAGGAGCAAAACGAATGTGGTTCGATTGCACTTCAAATTTATCTGATTCGGCTGGTGAGAGCATAGTGATGAGAAATGTGGCGAAATGGAAGCGTTATACAAAAGGCTGGTCAGGCTGTAAAGGCCGGTATTATCGGAAAAACCTGATCATTATGCTGGTGGTGTCATCCATTCCGGGGTTTATTATTGGTGCGCTTGTCTACTGGATGGCAGGGGGACGTCTGGAGAGCGAGCTGCTGCAGATGCATAACAGGCAGATTGAACAGCGGGCGGCTAATATTGATGATCAGCTGTCCAATCTGGAGCTGATGCTGGCACATTGGGCTTTTGATCCCAAGTTTGATTACAGCTTGAATGGCCTTGATTTTATTCAGGATCATGAGCGGGCTTGGGATATTACGAAGACACTCGTAGTGATGCAGGGCTCGAACACGATGACGAGTAACGTTGAACTCTATCTATCAGGAGATCATCCATTACTATTTAATCCCGAATATGGCACGATTGACTCCAGCATGGTTTCTGGTCAATATGACAAATTGATTGATACTGAACAAAGCACCTATTGGACGCAGTGGGCATTCGATCCCAATAAACCAAATGTCAAAGAATTAACGCTTGTCCATCATATTCCGGGCGGAAGCTTGAAGCCCTTCGGGGCTCTTTTGCTCCGCATGGATACGGAGAAAGTAGCTGCGATGCTACGAACTATGACACCTTATAATAGCGGCGAGACATTTTTGCTGCAGACGACGGGGGATTTGTACGTATCTGCTGGAGACAGTGCCGAGGATTCTCCCTTACTTACCGCATTGCATAATGAGATTGTGGAACGGGGCGCGAACCATGAGTCAAATCTTGAGTCCTCTTTTCTCTTCGACTGGGGTAAGGCTACATATGCAGTGACTTATGGTGAGTTTTCCCGACTCTCCGCAGATTGGCTCTATGTGTCCGCTTCACCGATAACCAGCATAATTTCACCTGTCGTCTTCATTTCAAGACTGATATTTTTAGTTAGCTTTAGTGCTTTGCTGCTGGCGGCGATTCTGTCTTGGTTTGCTTCCCGTAAAATCTATTCACCGATAGGACGTTTGCTGCAGACTTTGTTGCCTGACCAAGCGGCGGCTGCGAGTAGGGAGGATGAGTTCATTCTGATTGAACGGCATTGGCAGAACTTGCACGGGGAGAGCCATGCCCTGAAGTACACTCTTTCCGAGCAGCTTCCACATGTGAAGGAAAGCTTCCTGCATCAGCTGTTTCAGGGGTATTTATATTCCTATTCTGAGCAGGATCTGCAAAGCCGGATGCGGCGCTTTAAGTGGGAAGTAGAGGATTGTCATTATATTATTCTTTATATTCAGCTTACAGGCATCTCCAGCCAGGAGGGGAAGTTCCGCAACGGTGATGAAAGTCTTGTATCATTCGCCGCCGTCAATATTATCGGAGAACTGTCTGCCGAGCACTTCAACCAGGCTGATATTATCAATTTCCATGATCTCACGGCAGGATTACTTCTTATCGAACCCGTTGCGAATCCATCGCTGGAAGTGGTGCAAGCCTTTAGCGAAGAACTGACAGGAACGATTAATCGCATGTTAAAAATGAGGGTAACAGTGGCGTTTAGTGCACCGGTTGGAAGGATATCCGGTATTCCGCTAGCGTTCGAGGCTGCGAAGCAAGCCGCTAGTTATCGCCAGTTTGGTGGTGAGAACCAGATTATTAATATGGAGCTACTGGATCGTGAGGGGCAAAGTACGCCTGAACCGCAATATTCGTTCACTTTGGAGCGCGGAATGATTCAGGCCCTGCGCACAGGAGAAGCGGAAGAGGCTTACCGGCTGTTGGAGGAATTTCTGGAGGCACTGTGTGCCAATGGGGCAAAAGTGATTGATGTGCAGCAGGGCATGCTTCATTTGTTAGGCAGTATTCAGCACGCCATTATGGTCTCAGGCATTCATCCAAACCAACTGTTCAAAGGGGCTAATCTGTACGCGGCACTGTCGCAAATTCATGAGCCGAAGCTTATCCTTGCCTGGTTTCAGGAAAAGGTAGTCGCACCGTATCTGACGGAGCTGAGTGAGCGTTCTGATGCCGGAATCAAACGGACGATTGAGCATGCCATGATGTATATCAATGAGCATTATATGGATAATATTTCGCTGGATGGATGTGCGGATTATACAGGGATCAGCCCATTTTTACTGAGTAAATCATTCAAACGGGTCACCGGGAAAAATTTCATCGATTATCTGACCGAATTACGGCTTGATAAAGCCAAGGAGCTGCTGCGTGATACCTCGCTGCGAATTAACGATGTAGCTGAACAGGTGGGTTATCAGCATAGCTATTTTAACCGGATTTTTAAGAAACAAGAGGGAATAACCCCAAGCCGCTATAGAGAGCTAAGCCATAATAATGAAGCTCTTTAAAAGTAAAGAGGACGTGCGGCGAAGAACGTATGAAGGAGATGGTTGTTGTGCCTACGGCTCTGCCGATTGGCCTGCATTGGCTAAAAAAGCCCACTATTGATGTGGGTGTTACCTGGGGGGTTCCTTGGAAAAAAGGAGCGCTCGACAGGGAAGCGTTAAAGAATCTCTGCTTAAGTATGCCGAAGAACGAAAAGCATGTGCCGCTGCAAAGCTGGCCAGCAGCTTTTTGGCCAGACGGGAGCATCAAATGGTCCACGCACTCGGTAGTAAACAAAAATTCGGATATTCAGCAGGATTCCTTAGCGACAATGACAATAAATCAAGCGACTCCAGCTACGGAAGTGACTGAGCGACTCACTGTGCAGGAAACAGAGGAAGCTTTCATTATAGATACAGGTGTTATTATTTGCACGGTTAACAAGCAGGGGAAGGGTCTTATCCGCAGTATTGTGCGCAGAAATCCGGCGGACACGGAAGGAACCGAAGTATGCAGTAATGGCGAGCTTGTATGTATACGTGAACAGAGAGATGAGGGTGCTGGCACCCTGAGCATACGTGAGGAGCGATTCGCAGGACGAACGTTAAGGGCCATCCTTGAACAGGGCGGACCTGTTCGCGCAGTGGTGAAGCTAGATGGACTTCACCAAGCTTCGCACAGTGCTCGTGAGTGGCTTCCCTATACGTTACGTTTATATTTTTATGCTGGGCTGGAGTCTATTCGATTAGTTCATACGTTTCATTATGACGGTAATCCACAGCAGGATTTTATTAAAGGATTGGGAATAGAATTCACAGTGCCGCTGCGTGGACCTCTTTACAACTGCCATGTTCGTTTTGCCGGAGATAGCGGCTTGTTTAGCGAGTCTCCTAAGACGTTGCATACACGGCGAACCAAAGGTAAGTACCGTGATTTATTCCTCGATCAGGTAGCAGGATGTGCTGTGAAATTTAATCCAGAAGAGGATGCCTATTTCCTTAATTTATTGGATGACTCCGCCACTTGGGGCAGCTTTCGGCTGGTTCAAGATTCTTCCGAGCATTATGGGATCTGGAAACGGACAGAGGATGGCTGCGCTTGGATCAAGGCAGCAGAAGGCCGCCGGGCAGGTGGGCTTGGTTATGTTGGGGCAGAGGGCGGAGGGCTAGCAATCGGGATGAAGAATTTCTGGCGTAAGCATCCGGCAGGAATGGAGATTGGTTCCATTGCCACTGACGCGGCAGCGCTTACTGTCTGGTTCTGGTCACCTGATGCGGCAGCTATGGACTTGCGGCATTATGATACGAAAACACATGTGGAATCCTCGTATGAAGGTGCAGAAGAATTACGGGCCACTCCATTTGGTATCGCTAATACTAGCGAGCTAACATTCTGGTGTACGGCGCAGACTCCCGGGCCTGAATTGTTGCAGCGGATGCAGGCAGAAGCTGAAGAACCTTCATTGCTGGTTTGCGAACCAACTTATTATCATGAAGCGGGTGCTTTTGGTTTCTGGAGTTTGCCTGATCGGAGCACGCCAGCCAAGGCATATCTGGAAGAGCGGCTGGACGGGATCATCTCCTTTTACAAGGAAGAGATCGAGCAGCGCAAATGGTACGGTTTTTGGGACTACGGAGATTTCATGCACAGCTACGATCCGGTCAGACATGTATGGAACTATGATCTCGGTGGCTGCGCCTGGCAGAATTCCGAGCTGGTGCCAAATATGTGGTTGTGGGTAACGTTTCTCCGGTCCGGGAGAGCGGATGTGTTCCGTATGGCCGAAGCTATGACCAGGCATACGAGTGAGGTAGATGTATATCATTTTGGCGAATACGCCGGACTAGGCTCGCGGCATAATGTCATCCACTGGGGCTGCGGCTGCAAAGAGGCTCGTATCGCCATGGCGGGTCTGCATCGCTACTATTATTATCTGACCGGAGACGAGCGGGTCGGCGATATTATGGACAGTGTAAAGGATGCTGATTATTCAACAGTTACTCTGGACCCGATGCGGGCGTATTTTCCGAAGGATGAATTCCCGACTCATGTTAGGGTGGGTCCGGACTGGGCGGCCTTTAGCTCTAATTGGATGACCCGCTGGGAGCGGTTCGAGGATACCGCTTATCGTGACAAGATTATAACAGGCATGGATTGCATCAAAAGGGCAAATTTACGGCTATTATCTGGTCCCACATATGGTTATGATCCGGCAACTGGCCTATTGTCAGGAATGGGCGACGATAACTGGGGGCGTCATCTAGCGATTAGCATGGGAGGTCCGCAGGTGTGGTTCGAGCTGGCGGCAATGCTGGAGGACCCGGACTGGGAAGATATGCTGGCTGAGTTCGGTGTATTTTATAATTTGCCACAAGAAGAGAAGGACGCATTTACGGGAGGGTTGATTTCAGGAAAACTCCGTTTTGAGCATCCTGTACTCAGCGTAGCCATTGCTGCATATGGAGCATATTACCGCAAGGATCCAGCGACGGCAGAGCGGTGCTGGTCGATTTTGCTGGAGAATCCGTTTGGTTGTGTGAATCTACAGGAGGAAGCTGATCGGGTCACTTATATGACTGAGTTAAATGAGATCGATTGGATGAATACAAATGAAGCCTCGCAGTGGTCTTTAAATACGATCATTGCCTTGGAATTAATCGGTAGTGCTTTACCGGAACGCGCGAATTAAAGGCTTCATTGTGGGGAGGAATGTTTTATGGCTAGGCCGATGCAGGACACGGGTATAGGTGGTTTGATCCCTGAAGCATGGAAACCAATCTACCATAATCCCCTCGCTTCAACTAGTGATATCGCTGGATTCCAGATGGAGGGAGCGGGAGCGGTTTCCTTCCCTTTGCAGCGAATGAGACTGGAGAGTACTATCCATGCCGAGGCCGGACAACAAGCAAATGTCGTTCTCTGGTGTCCAGAAGAGTTCCCGGCAGACCTCGCCGTATCTTGGAATTTCCGCCCATTGCGTGAGCCGGGGTTGGCGATTTTGTTTGTAGCGGCCAAAGGAGAGGGTGGGAAGGATTTATTTGATTCCACGCTTGCTCGTCGTACGGGTGAATATGATCAATACCATCACGGGCAGATAGACACGTATCATATCTCGTATTTTCGCAGGCGTTGGGTGGAAGAACGTGAATTTCATACCTGTAATTTGCGTAAAAGCTATGGTTTTCATCTGGTTATGCAGGCAGCCGATCCGCTTCCGGACGTAAGCGACATGACTGAGCCCTACCGGATGTTAGTGGTGAAGCGTGGTCCTATGCTGTCTTTTGCAATCAATGAACTGCCGATTTTTACATGGATAGATGATGGTGAAACCTATGGGCCGCTACTGACAGGCGGGAAAATTGGGTTCCGACAGATGGCACCCCTGATGGCTGAATACTCAAATCTGACGGTTTTTGGACAGTAATGCGAAGGAGGCTTCAGATTGATGTCTATTATTTATTATTGTTACCCTGAGGGCAGACATAAGGCGCTTACAATGAGCTATGATGACGGCAGACGGGCTGACGAAAGATTGGTAGGACTATTTAACCGCCATGGGATTAGAGGAACATTTCATCTCAATTCTGGCCTGCTGGGTGAAGGTGATCGTATTACGGCAGATGAAATAACTGAGCTGTACCAGGGACATGAGGTATCTGTTCATACGCAACACCATCCGACGATGGCCCGTTGTCCGCAGGAGCAAATCATCCATGAGATTATGGAGGATCGAAAGTGTTTTGAGACGCTGCTCCAGGTGCCGATACGGGGAATGTCTTATCCTAACGGTTCCTTTAACAAGGAGATAAAGAAGCTTTTGCCTCGTTTAGGCATGGAATATGCCCGTGTGGTACAGACCACTGGCGGCGGCTTTGGGCTGCCGGAGGATTGGCTGGAATGGCGGGGGACTTGCCATCATAATGATCATTTGCTGGAGCATGCGGAGCAGTTCGTGAAGCTGCATAAACGGCAGTATTTATATCTGATGTATGTGTGGGGCCATAGTTATGAATTTGATAACGATAATAACTGGGAGCTGATGGAAAGCTTCTGTGAAGCAGTGGGAGGACTAGAGGAAATCTGGTACGCGACAAATATTGAACTCGTTCATTATATGAAGGCTTGTGAAGCCCTTATTTTCTCCGCTGCTCGGGATTTTGTATATAATCCGGGAGCGCTATCTGTCTGGCTGGAAATCGACGGTTTGATTATAGAAGTAGCAGGCGGACAAACCATCCGTTTCCCGGAGATCTAATCGAAGAGAGAAGACAGGAGGATTCTAATGAAAACGAAGGACACACAATTAGTCTATCAGCTGGCAAAAGTAGATATTTCCGCTGCCGGTCCACGCTGCAAAATGCTTATTGGCGATCTGAATGGGGATGGACGTGCGGAAATGCTGCTGGTTCAGCCGGATAATCGCCAGGATGTACGTTATATTCCCCATCAGGTGCAATGCCTGACTGCTTTTGATATGGATGGCAAGCTGCTGTGGCAGGTGGGCACACCCGATCCTGACGCTGGCAGCCAAGGCTCGGATTATCCAGCGCAAATTTATGATTTAGATGGTGATGGGGCGCTGGAAGTATTATGTGTAATGGATGGACGGTTTCATATTCTTGAAGGTTCAACAGGAACGGTTAAGTCGATATACGACTTACCTGCTGAACATGCACATGATTGTATTATCATCGCCAATCTAACAGGGCAAGAACACGCTTCCGACATCATTCTGAAGGACCGTTATCATCAACTGTGGGCCATGGATCAGAATTTCAATTTATTATGGACGCATAAAGGCAATGTAGGACATTATCCGTGGGTTCACGATCTTCATGGAAATGGACAGGATCAAGTGATGGCAGGTTATGATCTGCTTGATTCTAAAGGTGATTTATTATGGAGTTGCCATGATCTTGACGACCATGCGGACTGTATTTGGGTTGGCGATGTGAATGGAGATGGCTATCCTGAACTGGTTGTCGGCGGAAGCGTAACGGTGATGTATGACCGGGACGGACAAGAGCTTTGGCGTTATGACGGCTCTATCGAGTCACAGCATCTGGCGTTAGGCCGATTCCGGCCTGAACTGCCTGGCCTTCAGGTTGCCGGGCTGGACCGAATGATCCGCGAAGATGACGGCAAAGGGCTGAAGGGCAAGGATGCGTTGTTTCTTCTAGACTGTAATGGCAAGGAACTTTGGAAAGAAGAACGTACAAGCGACGGTTGGCTGACTATAGTTGAAGCCGTGAGCAACTGGCAAGCGGGTTCTCCGGATTATATTCTCGCGTACCGCCGGGGAGGCGGAGTATATCCTGCTTTGTACGATGGACATATGCGGGTTGTAGCTGAATTCAAGGAGGAAGGTTATGCCGTTCACGGCGATCTTCTGGGATGTGGCAGGGAACAGGTTGTAATTTATAATGATGAGTCCGCAACGGTATATTCAAGCGAGTGGATAGATATTAGTACCTGTGCCTCCGAGAAATCGTTACCTCAGCCTAAAAGATTGTACAACTCGACGCTGTATCCCGGTGGAGAAATAACGGTGTGAAGGAGGATACGCTTAGTGAGTACTTATATTACAGAATACTTTCCTGATCCTGATTGTATTGCCAAATATAATGGGGGCAAAATCGAAAATGTACTGGCCGCTGTGGCCAGCCGTTTTATCGGTGCCTATCCCCCGCAGCCTCCGGTGTACCGGGTACATTCGCAGAGTGGTTTCAACCGGCTCCGCGACTGCCGTTACGATATGAATCTGGAAGAACGACTGCCGGAGCTAGCGGCAGGACAATTCGTATATGTATGGGGAAAGCTGTGGAGTGACAATGAGGTAGATGCCCCTTTCTCAGTTAGTTGCTATAGTCCAGTTAAGGTTTACATAAATGGACGGCTGGTGTTTAGCTCCAATCTAAATGATGATGTGTTTCCGGACAGAAGGACGTTTTTTCGGGCGAGCATGGGTAAAGGCTGGAACCATCTTGTACTGGAGTATGTTGCAACAGGTACAGGTTGCGGAGGGGTTTTTGGAACGGGCAGTGTCAAAGGTGCACCAGTACACTTTCTTACTCCAACGGCGCAGTTAAGCGGTTGTGAAGGTTGGATTTATAGTGGACCCCAGCAGACATCTTGGGCAGCTTGGCTGGAAGCTGAATTCACTGAAGAGCAAATGACAGCTCGCTGCGTTTGGTTTCCGACACAGCAATGGTCGCCACAGGAACAGGCAACTGGCAACTGTTCACGCATATTTGGGGAAATGCTGGGAGCCAAGGCGTATGCTTGGTGTAAGCTGGAAGTTAACAGCCTACAGAAAGACGACATTCGTCTGCATGGTAGCTATCGTGGAATGGCTGAAATCTCTATCTATGTGAATGGGAAACTTGTAGCTGAGCATCAGAACGTGAAAGGTATGCTTGATATCCAACTGGAGCTTGGTTATGGACTACATGATCTGGTCGTGGAGTCCATCTGTGGAGAGGGGAATTGGGGATTTGAACTGGACGTACGGTCTGGTGGTGTTCAGAGTAGTCTCGTGCAACCATATCCCGTTAAAGGATTAACTGATCCATGGTTGTACCTTGGATTGTTCACCAAGGAGGCAGCGCCGAAAGTCTTAGAACTGACCTCTATGGATACTTTATTTGGGGAAGCGGATGAAGTAACCTTTTGGCGTGTAGACCAACCGAATAGCTGGGTTAGGCCTTATTTGGAGAGTGTTATGTTTGGGCGCTGGAATTACCCTCTAGGCGTAACCCTGTACGGATTGCTGAGAACAGGAGTAGAGCTTAAGGCCCCCCATTATGCCGAATATGCACAACACCATATTGAGCAATGTACAGGGCTGCATAAATATGCCTTATGGGACCTTGTACGTTATGGCGCTCCGGGCATCAATCATCAGCTGGCGCTGATGGATTCGCTGGACGACTGCGGATCCTTCGGGGCAACGATGCTGGAAGCACATAAGCTTCGTCCACTACAGGGCGCACCGGAAGCTGCTGCTGAAATTGCCAATTACATTACTAAAGTGCAGAGCAGGCTGCCTGACGGAGCTTTGTATCGGACCAGTGGCACAGTTGATTTTATGCAGCAGACGATGTGGTGTGATGATCTGTATATGAGCACGCCATTTCTAAGCAAATATTATGAAATGACCGGAAATGCGGCTTATCTTGATGATGCGGCGGTGCAGTTTTTACATTACAAGGAGCGGCTGTTCCAGCCGGAGCTTGGCATTATGCATCATGTGTATGATTATAAGTTTAATAAACCCAATGGCGTGCCTTGGGGCAGAGGTAATGGTTGGGTGATTTTCTCGCTGACTGAGCTGCTTGAAGTTATGCCTGAGCAACATCCGTTGCGAGCTGATTTGCTTGATTATTTCCGCGAGCTTAGTAAAGGCTATCTTAAGCTGCAAGATGAGCGGGGCCTATGGCATCAAGTGTTGACGGATCCTGAGTCCTACGCGGAGGCTTCTTGTACCTCTATGTTTATTTACGCTTTTGCTAGAGGCGTACGCTGCGGTTGGCTGCTGGAACCAGAGTCATACGTAACCTCTGCAATCAACGGCTGGAGTGGCTTAACCCGTTATTGTATTGACAAACAAGGCAATGTTTACGGTGTCTGCCGCGGTTCGGGTTATTCGTTTAACAAACTGTATTATAAAGATGAATTGACCTGGCAATTAAACGATACACATGGGATTGGCATCGTGCTGCTGGCCGGAATTGAGGTTCACAGGCTCGTACGAGATTTGGAAATGAAATCACATGACGAAGCAAAATGAATGGCATGATGAGGAATGAGACGACCGTATTAATCACAAAATTACAGCGGAGCAGCGATACTCCATTAGTGGGGATCGCTGCTCTTTGTTATGCGTTACAGTGCTGCTTAAACCCCCGAAACCCCGAAACCCCCCCCGGTCCCCCCGGCCCCCCGAAACCGCCGATTACTCCTGCTAGACAAAGTTATGCGGACTCAGATGACGTTATTTGCAGATTTATCGCCTTTTGGGGCCATTTTCGGACTCCAGTGACGTTATTGCTTCGAAAACGGCTAATATAGGTAGCTTTTTATGCCAATAGCGACTATGGGGTCCGATAAAATCCCAAAATAGCGATTATGCTGCGAATAAGGTCCACTGGGTCCGATAGCCTCATGAGCTTTGTTCGCGCGAAAAGGTAATCTAGTGACGAGATATTGTTGTTGCTCAGATGCTCCTGATGCTCCTGATGCTCCTGATGCTCCTGATGCTCCTGATGCTCCTGATGCTCCTGATGCTCTTGATGCTCCTGATGCTCCTGATGCCCCCGATGCTCCCGATGCTCCCGATGCTCCCGTCCCAGATGCCCCCATGCCCATGGCAGTTCACATAAGGTACTTTTGATCGACGGAGCGGCTACAAAGAGAACTGGTTGTGATTTCTAGCTGTGGATCAGCGGTTTTGCTTGCGATATTGCAAAGGCGAACGTTTAACGATTTGTTTAAACACACGCCCGAAGTGGGCGATGCTGTCAAAGCCGGTATCCTCGGCGATGTTCGTAACTTTAGCGTTGGTGCTCTGCAAGAGACGTTGGGCTTCCTTGATCCGAATGTAGTTTAGATATTCTACGATGGTGAAGCCAGTTGTCTGCTTGAACACACGGCAGAGATAGGTGCTGCTGATGAAAAAAGTCTCAGATAGCCGCTCCAATGTAAGCTTTTCAGCATAATGTGTTTGTAAAAAATCAATAATTTCGTAGACTTTTAGCTGCTTCTCACTGCTCTCAGGGGCAATGGGCTCGCGGCTTATTTCCTGTATTCTGTTCATTTCAATAAATAGTTGGATGAGCAGCGTCTGCAGATAGGGGAATTGCTGTGTCCGTGGTTCTGTTTGTTCTTTTAGCATGCTGAAAAGAAGATATTCAATGGCCCCCTGTTCATGTACTCCGGGCCGCAAAAGCAAGCTTTGTGTAGCCATAAATGGAAAATGCAGCTCGAAGTGCGCCAATGTCTTTTGCAGAAAGCTTTCCTCAAAGTTAATTAAGATCCGTTCATGGCTTGCAGAGCCTTTAGAGGTGGTACGATGGAGCTCGTTCTTGTTAATAAAAATCAGATCACCTTTACGCAAGGTGTAGATCAGATTGTTAATGTAATAACTGCGTTCCCCGGCGAGTAAATAATAAATTTCATAAGTATCGTGATAATGGTCGGAATCCATGCTGAATGGACCGGCTCTTTTTATTTGCTCAATTATAAAAGGAGGCTGAGGCTCCTGTTCCATGCTAAATCTGCTCCTTTCTGATAATGAGGATAATATATGCAAAGTTTTTGTTATTTCTGCTAAGAATCGCTTAGATTAAGATATATTTTATACTATACACTATAAGAAGAAAACGCTTTTAAATCAATAAGTGATGGAGTGATCCTGATGTCCAACAAAAAATATGCTTTCGTAGGAACCGGCGGCCGAGCGGAGTTTTTTTATGGTGAGATCACCACGAATTATCGTGAAACCTCTGAGATTGTAGGCTTTTGTGATGTGAATGGAGCAAGAATGGATTATGCGAACCGTTTGCTGGAGGAAAAATATAAATATCAAGCGGTTCCTACCTATAAAGCTCATGAGTTTGACCGTATGATTGAGGAAACCAAACCTGACACGGTTATTGTCACGAGTATTGACCGCACGCATCATCGTTACATTATCCGGGCGATGGAGCTTGGCTGCGATGTTATTTCGGAGAAACCGATGACAGTGGATGAAGAGAAATGTCAGGAAATTCTTGAAGCGATTGAGCGGACTGGGAAAAAGCTGCGTGTGACCTTCAATTACCGCTATGCCCCACACAACACCAAAATCCGTGAACTCATTATGGACGGCGCGATTGGAGAAGTGCTTTCCGTCAACTTCGAGTGGCTGCTAAATACGCAGCATGGGGCGGATTACTTCCGCAGATGGCATCGTGATAAACGGAACAGCGGAGGTCTGTTGGTTCATAAATCCACACATCATTTCGATTTGATGAATTTCTGGCTGGGTTCGCGCCCAGATACGATTTATGCGATGGGTGATCTAAGATTTTATGGCAGAGAAAACGCGGAGAAGCGCGGGGTGACTGAGTTTTATCAGCGTGCTCATGGTAGCAGTGCGGCGGAAAATGATCCGTTTGCCCTGCATCTTAAAGATAATGAGCAGTTAAAGCAGATGTATCTGGATACGGAGCATGAGGATGGCTACCTGCGTGACCAAAGTGTGTTCGGTGATAATATCAGCATTGAGGATACGATGGCGGTTATGGTCAAATACAAAAATAAGACGATTATGAATTATTCACTTAATGCTTATCTGCCTTGGGAGGGTTTCATTGTGGTATTTAATGGGACCAAGGGGCGGATGGAAGTAAAGGTCGTCGAACAGTCTTATGTAAATGCCGGAGGAAATAAGGAAGATGAAGGGGCGTTAAAAGACAAGCGGATCACGGTCTTCCCTCATTTCGCAGCACTTTATGAAGTGGAGATTGAAGAAGGAGTTGGGGGGCACGGAGGCGGAGATCCTGTGATGCTGCGTGATATTTTTGAACGTCCGCTGGAGGATCGCTTTAATCGTGCAGCATCCCATGTGGACGGAGCGTTGTCTATTATGACCGGGATTGCGGCAAATCGTTCAATAGCTACTGGACTTCCAGTTAAGGTAGATCAGTTAATAAAATTGTAGTAGCCCGTTTATGAACAAGCGGCTTTGGGTTCGTAGGGAGCGTTTCTCCAGAATCCCGGAGGGCCCTCCGCTCTGTCCACATGTTAAGCCAACTTCTACTCTTAGATTGAGCTAAAAAAAGTGAAAATAAAAGGCTGTCTCCAAAATCATCGTAGATGACTAAGAGACAGCCTTGTTTATTTTAGCTAAAATTCAATTATTGTTTGACGACGTTAAAGCCATCTTTTTGCAATTGGGTCACGATACCATCGTCACCGAGCATATGCAGCGCGCCAACGACGACAAGGTAAGTCGCTTTTTTATCACTATTCAAATATTCTTTTACATGCTTCACCATGTTGACGTTACGATCCGAAACCAGGCCTTTATAATACTCTGGCTCTTGCGCGACCGCTTTTGTCATCGCTACGAGCGACTGCTCATCACCTTGCATCCACATTTGGGATAGTGCATCCAGCGAAGCTGCTGCGGAAGTATTGTCCGTTTGATTGAGGCTGCCGAGTGTGTCGACAAGAAGCTTTTCTTGCAATCCATCTGAGAACTGGTCGAACATATTCAGCTGCAATTGTGTGTTTTCCAGTTCAATAATAGGTTTGTTCAGCTTGCCTGCTTTTTGTAAAAAATATAAATCAATGCCGGTATCCGCCGTATAACTTGTAACTTGCATCTGTAGACTTGAGACACCTTGGGTAACGACCCACGGTTTGAAGGAATCGAATGCATTTTCCGCCAGACCATTTGCTTTTAGCAGCTGAGTTACTTTGTTATATGTATCTGCGGATACATGATCCTTGAGCTTGGTTCCATCTGTATAAGAGCCTTTTTCCAAAATAAACTTTTGGATCTCAGCTTGATCAATCTTAGAGATATCTACTTCGACACCTAAATATTGCGAGGCTTCAAAAGCAGCTTCAATCTCCGGACGCAGCGGGTACATTTTGTCGTTAGCCACATGGATAGAACCAAGCAGATAGACGGTGTTGCCGTTGTTCTCCACTTTCCATAAGAATCCAGTGCTTCCGGCAGCTTGAGTATCGGCCACAAAAGTGATGGTGCGCAGCGCTGGACTCCACTCCACCTTATAGCCGATCGTTTCTCCTATAAAGCGGACAGGAACATAGGTGACATTGTTGATGGTTTTAGGAGCCACCTCTAGTTTTTTCTTCTCCCCGTTTACCGTTGCGGTTGTGCTACCGATGGTCAGTGAGAGGGCCAGTCCATTTTTGGTCCCTGTTACGGTTTGGGTTTTTTTATTCCAATTAATATTTACATTAAGCTTCTCTAGCAGGGGACGCATAGGAACTAGGGTCGTTCCTTTTTCTACAACAGGGTTAGAATTGCCTAACTTTATTTCGGTTCCATTAATCCATACACCGACAGGCTTTTCAGCAGCATGCGCAGTGGTAAAGACAGACATAACCATGAAAATGGATAAAAATAATGCACCTAGCTTTTTCATTAATAGGACACTCCGTTTCTAAAAAAGAATGAAAGATGTAAGTCACTCTCTGATTTTAACGTATTTTCCCATAAACAGTTATACCTTTTGTTACTATATTGATTTGATGCCTATGATTGGAAAGTAAACTTACAGTACTTCACGTCATTCAAAAGTCAAAATAATGCACATCAAAGCAAAAATCGCCCCTATTAGATCCTGTTCACTCTCCTTATCATGAAACGTAAGAAACGAAGAGCCTGAAGGGAGCAAGGAACTTATGTGGAGCAGTGCGATTGAAGATGCGATAGAGAAGGTACGTAAGAACATAGACCGGTTCGGGGGCAGTTTCCCTCATGTCAGCAGGAATGGAACTTATCAGCTCAATAACAACGACGACTGGACTAACGGATTTTGGAGCGGCATGTTGTGGTTGTGTTATGAATATACGCGGGATGACAGCTTCCGTATTGCGGCATCCCATACCGTAGAAGATTTCCGCCGCCGTTTCGCGGCAAAGACCGTGCTTGATCATCACGACATCGGCTTCCTGTATTCGTTATCCTCTAAAGCCCAGTGGATTATAGATAAAGACGAATCAGCGCGTCAACTGACATTGCAGGCGGCAGACCTGCTGCTGAAGCGCTGGCGTACAGCTGGCGGTTATATTCAGGCTTGGGGACCGGAGGGGGATACTCAGGAAGGCGGGCGGATCATTATTGATTGTCTGTTAAACCTTCCCCTTTTGTATTGGGCAGAAGAACAGACCGGTGATTCCGAATACAGGGAGGTGGCGGTCATGCAGGCGGAGAAAACGAGACGGTATCTGGTACGGGGAGATGACAGCTCTTACCATACGTTTTTCTTCGACCCGAAGACCGGAGAGCCGATTGGCGGCGCCACTCATCAGGGCTTTACTAACGGATCGACCTGGACGCGCGGGCAGGCTTGGGGTGTTTACGGTTTTGCATTATCCTACCGCTATACCAAAAATCCGTTGTATTTGGAAACGTCCAAGCGGATGGCCCGCTATTTTCTGGAGCATTTGCCGCAGGATCATGTCGCTTACTGGGATTTTAATGCTCCGGTATCTCCGGATACTTACCGGGATAGCTCGGCCTCAGCAATAGTAGCAGCCGGACTACAGGAACTGCTGGAGCTAATGGATGGGGAGGATTCGGAGCGGGCTTATTTTCAGCAGGGATTAGTGCAGTCGATGACTTCGCTTGTGCAGAACTATTCCACGCTCGGTGAAGAGGCGGAGGGGCTGCTGAAGCATGGTTCTTACCATGTGCGCGGCGATCTGTCTCCAGATGACTTCATGATCTGGGGAGATTATTTCTATCTTGAAGCATTGATGCGGCTGCAAAAAGGCAACAAGGGGTACTGGTATGAACGCTGATGGCCGACAAATCTCCCCCTATGCCGTCTTTGCGCTGCTCGACCTTGAGTTGCCCGCTTTAGCTCTAGTGAAGAATGCGCTCAGCCAAGCGCGGCAGGACGATGCGCTGACTGTATTACATCGGTATTTGACCCGACGGAGCACGCCGGGCTGGCGGAAAGAGGATAACCGGAAGCAGCTTATTGACTATGTACGGCTTTATTGTGCAGACGAGCTGGAAGCTGTAATGAAGACAGCGGATGAAGTTGTGGAGCAGACGTTTCTCTTTCGTTTTCCCTGGGATATGGAGCGCAGCCGCATTCCGGTTACCTTTGAGGAAGAAATTGACTGGCGTCATGTTCCGGACAAGGATGTAGAATGGGCTTATATGCTGAATCGCCACCGCTACTGGGTGGCATTAGGACAAGTATATGCGATAACAGGTAAAGAGGTTTATGCAAGAGCATTTTGCTGCCAGCTTGAAGATTGGATAGACCGTAACCCCGTTCCAGACAAGCCTGCGAATGATTCGCTGACATGGCGCACAATTGAAGCGGGCCTTCGTTGTGCTAACTGGATTAAAGCACTGTCTTATATACAGGATAGTCCGCTGTTCACACCGACGCTGCTGGCCAAAGTGATGATATCTCTCCATGAACACGGCCAATATTTAGCTTTATCGTTTACGGGCTGGAAGAAGATCAGCAACTGGGGGGTGCTGGAGACTTGTGGTTTGTTCCAAACTGCGCTCTACTTCCCTGAGTTCACTAGCGCCAATAACTGGCGACAGCTCAGTGAGGAGAGATTGGGAGAGACGGCGCGAATTCAGATTATGGCGGACGGCATCCACTGGGAGCAATCGCCTACCTATCACCATGAGGTTTTGGTATGTTTTCTCGACTGCATCCGCTTAGCCCGATTGAACGGACTGGAGCTTCAGGAAGAATTTCAGCAAAAGGTTCAGCAAATGGCTGTCGCTTCATTGTATTGGGCCAAGCCGAATCACCGGCAGCCGATGCTTGGCGATAGTGATGACAGCGATATCCGTTCGCTTTTGACTTATGCGGGCTGGTTATTTCAGGATGCTGTACTCCGCTTTGGCGGATACGATCAAATGGATTATGACAATGCCTGGTTGTTTGGGATAAATGGAGTTGAGGGCTACGAGCGGCTGAATGCGGAGCTACCGCCAAACTTGTCACACGCCTATGCACATTCCGGCCATTATGTGATGCGAACGGGCTGGGACGAGCAGGATTTGTACCTATATTTTCACTGCGGACCGCTTGGGGGTGGACATGGGCACGCGGATCTGCTACATTTCGATCTGTATGCCTATGGGCGGGATCTGCTTACCGATCTTGGCAGATACAACTATAGTGATCATACACCACTTAGAAAAGCGCTAAAAGAAAGCGCTGCCCATAATACGACCACTGTCGACGGAATTGGATTTACCGAAGTCACGGATACATGGTCCTTCTCTCAGATTGCGAAGCCAACGGGTTGCCAATGGAGCAGCCATCCGGACTTTGATTATGTAGAGGGCAGCCATGACGGCTACCGTCATTGGGATGATCCGGTCTACCCGTTAAGGAGGATCCTATTTATTAAGCCTTTTTACTGGCTTCTGGTGGACAGCTTCAGTTCCCGGCAGGAGCATACATTTTCCCAGCATTTTCATTTTGCACCCGGAACGGTTCAGATGGAAGATGGAACGCTAATATGCCGTACAAAAAATGAGCGGGAAGCCAATCTTTGTATCCTTCCTGTTCATGTTGATGGTCTTCAGGGCAGGATGGATGCTGGGGTAATCTCCCGCGAATATAATCTGCTGGAACCCAATCAGTATGCTGTGTACTCCCGAAAGGGGAAAGGAACGGTCTCGATCATGCAGGTGCTGTACCCGCAGCCTGCGGGTGAGTTGTTCTGTCCGCTGGTCGAACAGGTGCCGATTTACCGCCATACGGGTGAACCGGTGGCTGCTGCACAGGCGGAGGCCTGTCGCATCATCCTCCCCGAAAGGAATGAGGAGCATATTATCGTGATCAGCCACGAGATTCCATCCAGTCATTTAGATTCCTATGTAGTGGAAGGCGTACAAATTTTTGGAGTAGTAGTGCTTATTGTTTCTGCAGACGGTCAAAAGAAAGTCACGGTAATCAGATAATGTATGAATACTGGACAACGGGCTGATAGAATAAAAGAAAAGAGCATGAGAGAGGCGCGGAGAAAACATGTTCAAATTCACTTACTATAGACGTATCCAGGTTTCATTTCTTTTGCTGATTTTTATCCCGCTGATTGCAGTATCGATCATCTCCTTCGTGCTCATCCGGGATACGATGGTAGAGAAGCTGCAGCTCAGCAACGATAACTTCCTGAACGTTATGATTGACGAACTAAACAAAACTATTGATGATGTGACGTTCGCTTCCCATTTTATTGTAAACGATACCAATTTCCGCGCTAATCTGAAGTCATTTGCGGATACTGAGCGGCTAAATAGCTATCAGGATTACGTACATTTTACGCAAATTCAAGATGTGTTTTCGCTCATCAACTCTAAGCCGTTGAATAATAATATCCGCATGTATTTGGTCAACCGGAAACACTTTGTGATCTCCTCTGGGACGGAGAATTTATCTGTAATCAATGCTAACCTGGACAAGCTGATGAGCCGTGTCAATATCCACGAACCGGAGACCTTGCAATGGCTTGGGATGGCTGACAGCGGTTCCGGTAAAAGCAGCAGCTATTATATTGCCAGAGTAATCTATGACAGCCGGGAGAAACGGCAGGTGTCCGTGCTGCTTATCTCAATTCCTGAATCCTATTTCAATAAATTGCTCGGACCCGTCGAATTTGGCAAGGTTGCATTATTTGATTCTGGAGGAGGCTTGATCGCTGGGAACTCAGAATTGGCTCCAGAAGGCAAGGAAGCGAGAGGAAGCGTTCGTACAGCCAGAGCTATCGACAAATCCAATTGGCAGCTGATCTATGAAGCTTCGGAGAAAGAATGGTCGGGCCAGATCTCGCGGACGTTTTATAGTGGCATTGGCTTGGTACTCCTCTTATTTATTGTCTTTTCGGCTACCTCCATGCTGATTGCCAAAAGATTGCATAGTCCGATCATGAAGCTGCAGCGCGTTGTGCGCCAGTTCGGGATGGGGAATCTTGATGTCAGGCTGGAGGTCAAGGGCAAGGATGAAATCGCTGAGCTGGGGCAGACGTTGAATACTATGCTGGACCAGCTGCAAGGACTGATTCACGACATCGAGCTGGAGCAGGAACAGAAGCGGGTGATGGAGCTGGAGGCGCTGTTTATGCAGATTCGCCCCCATTTTTTGATCAATACGTTGAATTCGATTAAATGTAGCCTTATTTTGGCCAAAGATAAGCTGCATAGCGGGATCATCGATTCATTAATGAGTCTGCTCCGGGCTTATTTGAAGGTCAATGAACCGGCTACCTTGCAGGAAGAATGCAAACTGCTTGGCCATTATATCGATATTATGAAGATCCGTAACGAAATCCCTCTTGAACTGGAGGTCGATCTGGAAAAGGATACAGAGAAGCTCATTGTCCCTAAGCTAATTTTGCAGCCCCTTGTAGAAAATGCAATCGTCCACGGATTGGTTGACCACCCGGCACCGCGTATTGTCGTTCGCTCGCGAACGGTCCCTGATGGGATCATGATTGAAGTTGAAGATAATGGCTGCGGTGCAGGGGCTGAAGTTCTGGCGGGCCTGAACCGCAGGTTACTGTATAAGGACGATGAACAGGATGAAGCTTATCAAAGGGTCGGGTTAATGAACGTGGTTCAAAGGCTGAGGCTGACCTATGGTCAGGATACCCGCTTGTCGCTGCATAATCTGCCGCAGGGTGGGGTGTCCGTTTCTCTGTATTTGCCGCAAGGCAATCATCAGGTTAATCTGTCAGAGAGAGAGGGATATTGATGTATAAAGTGATGCTCATAGACGATGATGTTCCTATGCTCAAAGTGCTTCAGCAGATGATTGACTGGGAGGCACATAGCTTGCAGATTGTCGGCAGCACCTATTCCAGTGCCAAGGCGTTATTAATGTTTGAGGAAGTGCAGCCTGACATTGTGATCACGGATATTGGTTTGCCGCAAAAGAACGGGATTGAGCTAGCCGATTGCTTCACCCGCATGAAGCCGGAGGTCAGAATTATTTTCCTGACCTGTCATGAGGATTTCCATTATGCTCAGCAAGCGGTAAAGCTGAAAGTGGATGATTATTTAATCAAGGACCAGCTTACAGAAGAGCAACTGGAGAAAAGCCTTGCCAAGTCCGTACACTTGCTTAAGTCGAAGATCGGGTTGATCAGCCATGGGGAGACAGGCTACAACAGCCAGCTCTTCCGGCAGAACCTGCTGCAAAGGGTGATTGGCGGTGCTCCGCCTGAAACCACACTGGCCTATGCGGCGCAAATCGGCATATCCTGGACGTATCCGTGGTTTATGCTGGGCACGGTCAGTATTCATTTTTCCAGTTTCGACAAGCGATACAAGCAGAGTGAGTATCCACTTATTTTATATGCTATTTACAATATAGCCTTGGAATTGTCCGAAACGTGTGAAGGGGTTACGCCTTTCTTGGAGCAAAAGAATATTGTGATTTTATATAATTACCGTGTGAATCTGGCGCAGAATGCCAGTCTTCATTTTCACGATTATTTACAGCGGCTGTGTTCTGAATGCTCCCATCTTCTTAAGATTCAACCGGGCATTATTGCCGTCACAGAGAAAATGGAGCTACAGGCGATTGGCCAGATCCATCGGCAGATTGTTCAGGACAAATGCGAGTTCTATGCAAGTGCGGATTACACGGTTCTGGATACTTTGCAAATCGCTTCTCCACGTTTCCAGCCTGCTCCCCAAGGATTTCTGGACAGCTATATCCCGCAGATGGAACGGGCCGTGATTAAAAAAGACCTTGAAGCCATCCGTGGCACTCTACAGGAAATCGCTAGGACTGCAAAAGTTATGTCTATTCATCCTGGCGATTTCGCCCGGGATTTATCCTTTATGCTCCGCGGCATCGAGTTAATGTTTACGAGCCTGATGTTCGATGAGGATCTGTTCGTCTATCTCGTGCAGACCCGCACACTTGAGGATACGATGGAACTGGTGGAGAGAAAGCTTGTACAGATTACAGGCAGCAAGCAGCAGGTGGCAGGAACTTCTCCGCAGGAGCCCAAGCTGCAGCTTATCCAGCAGTATATCGACCAGCATCTAGGCGATAATATCACTTCAATTGATATGGCACGTTATCTGTTTCTGGATCCAAGCTATTTTTCGCGTTATTTCAAGCGCATGACTGGCCTGACCTTTACGGACTATGTGCATCAGCACAAGATGAAGGTCGCTACCAAAATGCTGAAAATCTCCAGCCAGAACCTGGAGTCGCTGGCCGTCGGCCTGGGATATTCGGACAGAACCTATTTTTCAAAAGTGTTCAAAAAATATGTGGGAACAACGCCAAGCGAATATAAATCCAAACATTCGGTACGCTGAGAAGCACAATTGTTAATGATATGAACAGACGCGCCGCCCCTCTAGGGCGGTTTTTTGTTGTCGGCGGACAAAGGTCAAAATCTTGCACATTCCGGGTCATAATCACTCCTTCTTGCGGAAGGCGGATGTATTACTATAATGACAAATCAAATTGTCGAGGTGATACAACGTGGAGGCTGCAAAACAACCTGTGCCAAAAATTCTGCAAGAGAAGCGGAAATTCTGGACTCCGCAACGGAAAGAGGCTTTAACCGGGTGGCTGTTTTTGGCACCCGAAATTGTCGGGATGCTATTTCTTAATGTATTTGCGCTTGGATTCTCACTTTATTTGAGCTTCTCGAAATGGGATCTATTGTCGGGAGTCAAAGGAATCGAGTTCATCGGATTGGATAACTATATCAAAATGTTCCATGATCCGAGTATCATTCAAGCTTTGAAGAACAATGCTTTTTATATGATTATGACCGTGCCGATACCGATTGCGATTGCGCTGGTGCTCGCGGCATTGATTCAAAACAGTGTGTTCCTCAAAAATTATTTTAAAGTGGCTTTCTTTATTCCTTATATTTCTTCGATTATTGCGATAGCTGCCGTATGGAGTGCATTGTTCCATCCGTCTCTTGGACCGATCAATCAGTTGCTGATGGAGTTTGGAATTTCCAGCCCTCCGAAATGGCTAGTTGATCCAAAGACCTCACTGTTATCCATTGCTATTATCAGTTCTTGGGCGAGTCTTGGCTACACCATAATTATCTATATGGCTGGCTTGACGAATATTTCCGATGAAATCTACGAAGCCGCCGAAATAGATGGCGCCAGCGCGTTGAAAAAATTCTTTGCCATCACAGTTCCGATGCTGCGTCCGACCACATTTTTCCTGCTTATTACCATGCTGATTGGCTCGTTTAAGGTGTTCGACATCATCGCCTTTTTGACCGAAGGTGGCCCGAATAATTCTTCTACCGTGCTTGTATTCAGGATCTATGAGGAAGGGTTCAAATACTACAACATGGGCTACGCTTCTGCAATTTCCTGGCTGCTATTCGCTGTCATCGGCTTGATTACCGCAGCCACTTGGAAAATGAGAAATGAAGAATAAAGGGGGGAGATTAACATGCAACTGATTAGAAAAAATATGTCCAGAGTGATCACTACCTGCATCATGGGGGCTTTGTCCATTGTATTTCTTATTCCGCTGATCTGGATGATTTCCGCAGCCTTCAAATATGAAAAAGATGTAATGCGCTTCCCGATCCAATGGATTCCCGAGAAGATCAATGTAGCGTATAATTTCAAGATGGTTTGGATGGGACGGGTACCTTTCTCCCATTTCTATTTAAACTCCTTTAAAGTTGCGATTATTACAACCTGCATCACACTGATCATTTCATCTATGTCGGCGTATGCCTTGACCAAAATCAAGTTTAAAGGACGGAATATGGTCTTTCTGGCGCTGCTGTCATTCATGATTATTCCTGACCAGGCCACGCTGATTCCGCGTTTTCTGCTGATTCGTTGGTTCGGCCTCTATGATACTCATGCTGCTATCGTATTAATGAGTATGTTCTCCATCTACTTCACGTTCTTGCTGCGGCAATTTATGATTGGTATCAGCGACGAATATATTGAAGCGGCGCGAATTGATGGTGCAGGCCATTTGCGGATATTCTGGTCTATCATTGTTCCGCTCTGCAAGCCGGTGCTCGCTACCGTGGCGATCATTAAATTTATCTGGACCTGGAATGACTACCAGAATCCGCTGATCTTCTTGCTAAACAAGAATCTGTACACTATCCCACTCGGTATGACACTGTTCCGAGATGATTATTCGAACAACTATGCGATTATGATGACGGCAGCCGTTTCGGCGATCATCCCATTGGTCATCGTGTTCATTGCCCTGCAAAAGCAAGTCATTAACGGAATCTCCTTGGGGGGCGTAAAGGGCTGACTTGCGAGTCTGCAAAAGAGGGTAAAAGTCAAAAATGTGATCCTACTACAGCAAAATTGTGCACTTGGCCTGTACAGCGGGTGCCTATAATAAGAAATGAACAAGGCACTATACTTAAATTTCAGTGCGGGGGGAAGTAAAATGAAAACAAAGGGCAAAAAAAGATTATCCGTTGTACTAGGCTCCATGCTGGCGGTTTCCTTAACGTTAAGCGCCTGTGGAAATTCCGGAAATTCAGAGAAGAATGGCGGTGCTGAAGCCAGTACGAATACCGGGAACACCAAGGTGGACAAGCAAGTCGCCATCAAATATTACAACTGGGACAATGAAGCCCAATCAGCAGGCACGGATGCCATGCTGCAGGAATTTATGGATCAGAACCCAAATATCAAGGTAGAGCATGTGACACTCGTTCCCGGTGATTCTGTGGAGATGCTGAAGAAACTCGACTTCCTGATTTCATCCGGCGAAGCGATTGACGTTGTTCAGGTACCAAGCCTTGGAGGCGTACTTGAACGGGCGACCCGGGGAGCACTTGCCCCGCTGAATGAATTCTATGAGAAGGATAACCTCGTTCCTGAGGATGAATATTATGTGAATGCTAAGGTAGACAACAACTATTATGGGATGCAATATACCAAGAGCAGCAACTATGTAATGCTGAACAAAGATGCACTGGATGAAGCTGGGCTGCCTGTACCTACTTTTGGCTGGACATGGGATGACTATCGCGACTATGCCAAAAAACTAACCAAAGGTGAAGGCGTAGACAAACGTTACGGCACATACTTCCACACCTGGGAGTTGTATATGAACGCTCCGGCCCAAACGATGATGAAAGATCCATTCGTGTATGATGACGGGACGACCATTTTCGCGGATCCAACCTATAAATACTTCTTCCAGCTGCGCAAAGATATGGAGTCTGCTGATAAATCTGCGAAAACTTATGCAGACGCTTTAGCGGCTAAGCTCAATTACCGCACGGAATTCTTTAATGAAGAAGCCGCTATGATTCTGGCTGGTAACTGGACGATTGCTGATCCGGGCAATACTGAGCAGTATCCGCATGATTTCAAGACAGCTTTTGCTCCGGTACCGGTGCCTCCGGCAGGATCGGAACCAAAAGAATACGAGGGCAAATACTTCACCAGCGGCAATATGCTGGCGATGGGCGCTACTTCGAAGAACAAAGAGGCGTCTTTCCAACTGATGAGATTTATGTCAACGGCTGTTAGTGATAACAGACTGGAATTCTCCGGTTATAAAAAAGCGGATAATGAAGCCTTGCTGACCAAACTGGTAGCTGGCAAAGAGGATATGTATGATATGGATTCACTCAAATATACACTCTTTGACAGTGCAATCCAGTTCCTTGATGGTGCGCAGGTGATGACGACGGCAACGTCCGAATTGACCAAAATAATCGATGACGGCTTCAGCAGATTTATGCTTGGAAATGAATCGATTGATAAGGTGCAGCAATGGATGGTTGATGAAGCAACAAAAATTATCAACGAAAAAGGTGTCATCAAATAAACAGGGAATAAGCAAGTATCACAAGTTGTGGACGGGGCTTTGGAAGGTCATCAACTGGCTTTCCAAAGCCTTATTTATATATTGGGCCTACACAAACATATGGGAGAGTGTAGAAATGATGGAAAGCAGATTTTCACAGAACAAGCCGGAAGAGCAACTGGCGCTGCCTTCTAGGGAACAGCTGGAGTGGCAGGACCTGGAGCTGGGGATGTTTTGCCATTTTGGCATCAATACGTTTTGCGATCAGGAGTGGGGAGAAGGCAATGATTCACCTGCGGTCTTCAATCCGCTTCATTTGGATGCCCACCAATGGGTTAGTACAGCCAAAGAAGCTGGATTCCGTTATTTTATACTGACAGCTAAACATCATGATGGCTTCTGCTTGTGGCCGACTGCGACAAGTACTTATTCTGTGGCTTCTAGCCCATGGAAAGAAGGGCGCGGCGATGTCGTCAAGGAATGCGCGGAGGCTTGCCGTGAACTTGGAGTTGGCTTCGGCATTTATTTGTCTCCGTGGGACAGACATGAGCCCTGTTATGCAGATCCGCAAGCGTACGATGATTTCTATGCCCTGCAATTGCAGGAATTGCTTACGGGCTATGGTCCGCTTACGGAAATTTGGTTCGACGGCGCAGGGTCGGAGGGCCGCAATTACGATTGGCAGCGGATTATGGATCTGATCAAGTGCCATCAGCCAGGCGCCATGGTGTTTAATATGGGGGCACCAACGATCCGCTGGGTTGGCAATGAGGATGGTGTTGCTCCTTATCCATGCTGGAACACTGCGAATTCTGCGCGGGGTAGCATGTTCAGTGAAGCTTCATTGAACTGGCTTCCCGGAACGCCGAGCTGGGTGCCTGCGGAATGCGATGTGCCCATCCGTAAAGACCGCTGGTTCTGGCATCCTGAGGAGGAGCATCTGCTGCTGTCTCTGGAGCAGCTAATGGATATTTATTATCGTTCGGTTGGACATGGGGCAACTTTGCTGCTCAATGTAGCCCCTGACAAACGCGGGCTGTTTCCGGAGGCTGATGTGCAGCGGCTGCTGGAATTCGGCAAGGAGATAAGACGCAGATTTGACAAGGCTCTGGCGGTAACCGCAGGTACAGGAGATATTGTTGAACTGGAATTGCCAGCAGCTACTGTGATTGATCATGTCGAGATTATGGAGGATATCGCTTACGGCGAAAGAGTAGAAGGATATATGCTGGAAGCGTACAGCAACGGAGCGTGGCTGGAGTTGAAGCGTGGCAGTTCGATTGGCCATAAGAAAATCGATGCCTTCCCTCCGGTTGTCGCAGAGAAAATCCGCTTACGGGTGTCAGAAGCTGCCGCAAGCCCCAAGATCAGACGGCTTGCCGTCTACCACTGCGGGGAATCGTTAGAATAAATATTAATAAAGGAGGTTGTCGATAATGAGCCTGCTCACCTGGAACGACGGACACTATTTGCTGGACGGACAGCCTTATCGTATCGTATCGGGAGCCATTCATTATTTTCGGGTTGTGCCTGAATATTGGAAAGACCGGCTGCTGAAATTGAAAGCCTGCGGATTCAATACCGTGGAGACCTACATCGCCTGGAATATACATGAACCTAAAGAAGGGGAGTTCGTATTTGATGGCATGGCCGATGTGGTATCTTTTATCGAGCTGGCTGGGGAGCTTGGGCTTCATGTTATTGTCAGACCGAGTCCATTCATCTGTGCGGAGTGGGAGTTCGGAGGCCTGCCGGGCTGGTTGCTAGCTTACGGGGAACTCCAGCTTCGCTGCTGTGACCCTCTTTATTTAAGCAAGGTAGACCGTTATTACGATGAGCTAATTCCTCTGCTGGTTCCGCTGCTCTCCACACATGGCGGACCAATTCTGGCCGTTCAGGTAGAAAATGAATATGGCAGCTATGGTAATGACAGTGGCTACCTGGGCTATATGCGTGATGGACTGGTCAGCAGAGGGATCGATGTGCTGCTCTTTACTTCCGACGGGCCAACCGATGAGATGTTGCTCGGCGGAACACTGGAGGATGTGCATGCGACAGTCAATTTCGGCTCCAGTACAGAGGAATCCTTCCGCAAATATCGGGAATACCGCTCTGAAGAGCCGCTTATGGTGATGGAATACTGGAACGGCTGGTTTGATCACTGGATGGAGGATCATCATGTACGTGATGCCGGGGATGTAGCAGGTGTTCTGGATGAGATCCTGACCCAGGGCTCCTCATTTAATATGTACATGTTCCATGGTGGAACTAATTTTGGTTTCTATAATGGTGCGAATCATATCGTCACCTACGAGCCGACGACTACAAGCTATGACTATGATGCCCCGCTCACGGAATGGGGAGATACGACGGCGAAATTTGAAGCTGTCCGGTCGGTACTCAGCAACCATGGATTTGCCCCGACTTGTCCATTCCCTGAGCCGATTCCGAAGATTTCTTACGGGAAAGTCGCTTTGACGGAAAGAGCGGAACTATTCACGGCTTCCAATCTGGAGAAGTTATCAGAGACGGTGAACAGCGTGTGTGTACAGCCGATGGAGAAGCTCGGACAATCCTATGGTTTTATATTGTACAGCACTTATGTGAAAGGGCCGCGCTCTAGACAGAAGCTTTACATCGAGGGCGTGCGCGATCGGGCGCAGGTCTTCCTGGATGGACAGGTGCTTGGGGTGATTGAGCGCTGGAATCCGCTGCCACTGGAACTTTCCATCCCCGCTGGGGG
Source organism: Paenibacillus sp. FSL H7-0323 (assembly GCF_038002725.1). Classification (NCBI taxonomy): domain Bacteria; kingdom Bacillati; phylum Bacillota; class Bacilli; order Caryophanales; family Paenibacillaceae; genus Paenibacillus; species Paenibacillus sp. FSL H7-0323. The sequence continues at coordinate 6,685,649 of NZ_JBBODB010000001.1, forward strand.
AGCACAGCTGGATATCCTCGTCGAGAACATGGGACGAATCAATTACGGGCCGCTCATTCGCGATCCGAAAGGGATTCTGGACGGGGTTCGGATTGATAACCAGCTGCAATATAACTGGACGATTCGTACTTTGCCGTTGGAACAGGAACAGCTGGCTTCACTAGCGTACAAGAAGCACCCGGTGGAGAAGCAGCAAGCTGCGACCCTTTCGGGTCTGCCCGGATTCTACCGGGGCAGCTTCGAGGCGGAGGAGATTGGCGATACCTTTCTACGATTCGATGGATGGAATAAAGGGGTCGCCTGGATTAACGGATTTAATCTGGGCCGTTACTGGAACGTTGGACCGCAGCGGGCGCTATATATCCCTGGTCCACTCTTGCGCAAGGGGAGCAATGAGCTGGTTCTTTTGGAGCTGCATGGTTGTGCGGAGACTTGCGAGATTGAGCTTGTGAACCTTCCTGATCTGGGAAGAACTTCGGCCGTCGATGACGCCGTGTTGAATTTTGTGCAGGATGATAACTTGTAGATGCCTTTAGCTTTAACCAATTCTAAGATTGGGGTGAACAAATGCGTAAACCAAGTCTATTTTTAGTATTAGTTCTCATTGTTGATCTTTTTTCTTCCTGTGGGGGAGTTCTTTATCCCTCGCATAGCAGGGCATCTGCGGCTGCATCAAATCTTATGCTTAACGGAAGCTTTGAGAATACAACGACAGCCCTTGACTCAACCTGGACAGGGGTTACAGACGCTGCTCCGGTGGGCTGGAGCTTATGGGTCCCTACAGGTAGCGGGAAAGGCACGAATAAAACAGCGAATATCAAGATAGACGCTGGCACTGCGCATGAAGGAACCCGGTCCATGCTGTTCGATGCCTTTGCCACAAGCAGGATTTCCATCAATCAGGGGGTAACTTCGGTTATCCCCGGTAAATCCTACAGACTTAAAGTCTGGTTAAAGACGGACAACGTCACTGGACAGGGAGCCTACTTTAGAACACAGTATTACAATACTGCCAAAGTGGGAGATGGACCTTCCTCTCCCAAAATAACAGGCACACAGGACTGGAGTTTGCAGCAAGTACTTCTAACTATGCCGGCTAACGCGACGAAGCTAGTCATCGAGCCTTTTTTGGAGACTGGAAAAGGAAAGCTATGGATAGATGATATCGCTTTGGAGGAATATGCGGGTCTTACAGGAATTGCGCTAGACCGTACGGCCTTTTCTATGGTCAAAGGGGACACGGTTGCACTTCTGCCGACTTTATCCCCTATAACGGCGGTGGATAAAACGGTAGTGTGGACTTCGAGCAATCCAGAAGCTGCGACTGTGGACGCACTTGGTAATGTAATGGGTACGGGGATCGGTTCTTCGACCATCAAGATCGCCACACCGGATGGTAGCCTTGCAGCCGAATGTCTGGTTACTGTCGAAGCTCCCGACACGATACAGGCCTACAATAAACTGAGGCTGAAATGGTACGACCGATTAAGTGGTGGTCAATACGATGGGAGTGATCCTGATATAGCTGCTAGTATTAGCGCTCAGGCTGCATCGGCTGCTGTACTTTGGGAGAGTATGGATAAATCCTCCGGCCGCACCTCCTTGTGGAGTGATACCGCGAGCACTACAGATTCGCAGTTTATTACAAGCGCTTACAATCGCTTGAAGACTATGGCATTGGCCTATTCTGTGGAGGGATCGGAGCTTTACGGCAACAGCGTTTTGGTGAATGATATTGTAAGCGCAATCAATTGGATGTATACAAACCGCTATAATCCGAGCAAAAGCGCTTATGGGAACTGGTGGGACTGGGAGATTGGCACGCCGCAGATTGTGAATGATCTTATGGTGCTCATGTATGACCATCTAACACCGCAGCAAATCAATCAGTATCTTGCGGCTATTGATGCCTTCTGTCCAGACCCCAAAGTAGGGTCGGTGCTTGGCGTTAAAGGCACGAAGATGACGGGAGCAAATCTACTAGATAAAGCACTTGTGGTCACGGTAAGAGGTGTGATTGGCAACAACAGTGCAAAGATCATTCAGGGCCGTGATTCCATTGGCTCCGAGTATGTGTACACGACCCATGGTGACGGTGTGTATAAGGATGGTTCCCTCGTTCAGCATAATAATATTGCCTATACGGGAGGATATGGTTCGGTCTGGCTCAAAGGGACGGCGGACATGTCTTATCTGCTGACCGATTCTCCATGGCCAATAACGGACCCGAATGTTCTGAATATTTACGAATGGGTGGCTCAGACTTACGAGCCGGTGATCTACAACGGTCAATTTATGGATTCGGTAAATGGCAGAGGTATATCTAGAAAAGGAAGCGGCAGCGCAAGAGGGTTGATTGTCACCTTGCTGCGGATGGCTGAAACTGCTCCGGAGAATATTGCAGTATCCATAAAGCAAGCGGCGAAGGAATGGATTTCAGCGAATATGACATCCGGCAATTATTATGAAGGGTTGTCGCTTGCCGATATAACGATTGTGAAAAAGCTGATGAATGACGGAAAGATCAATCCAAGAGGAGCTCTCATTAAGAATCAGGTATTCGCCGGCATGGACCGGGTGGTTCATCTACGCGAAGGTTACGGCTTCGGCTTGAGTCTGTTCTCGAATCGCATCTCGGCGTTTGAGAAAGGGAACAACGAGAACCTGAAAGGATGGTATACGGGGATTGGGATGACCTATTTATACAATCAGGATCTGACCCAATACCGGAATGACTTCTGGCCTACCGTCAATTCCTACCGCTTGTCTGGCACGACAACGGATGGATCGGGGCAGGGGATGGTGCCTGTGGAATGGAAAAGTTACATGAATCCGAAAACCTGGGTGGGTGGATCGTCGCTGGAAGGCCTATACGGTGCAGCAGGTATGGATTTCTCACTCTCCCAAGTGACCGGTAGCGATTTGCAAGGCAAGAAATCCTGGTTTATGTTCGATGATGAGATTGTGGCTCTTGGTTCGGGAATTTCTAAATCAACTGCCGGCCCGCAGTCTGTTGAGACGATTATCGATAACCGGATGCTTAACGAAGTGGGAAACAACAAACTTCTAATCAACGGAGCTGTAGAACCGTCACAGTCCGGATGGTCAGCGACGTTAAAGAACGTTCAATGGGCCCATCTGGAGGGTAATGTGCCAGGTGCCGACGTGGGCTACTATTTCCCTGAAGCTCCAAGTATACTGGCGCAACGTGAAGCCAGAACCGGCAGTTGGAAAGAGATTAATGCCACTCAATCCGATGTTCCCATTACACGCAACTATTTAAGCCTGGCAGTTGAGCATGGAGATACGCCTACGAATGGCTCATACTCCTATGTTCTGTTGCCTAATCGTGACATTTCAGGTACTGAGGATTACAGTGGCAACCCGGATATCGAAGTGCTGCGCAATACAGAGGATGTGCATGCGGTCAGAGAGAAGAAGCTGGGCATAACCGCCGCTAATTTCTGGAATCCAGGAACAGTAGATTCCATCAAGGCACTCAATCCAGCTTCCGTGATGATTCGGCAGATCGATCAGGAGCTTGTCGTTTCGGTGTCTGATCCTACTCAGTCGCAAAACCTATTGTCCCTGGAACTGGATATACCGGGGTTGACACTGCTCAGCAAAGATAGCAAGACGGATGTAGTGCAAGCTTCGGGAAATACAGTTATAACGGTGGATGTGAAGAATTCTATAGGGGCAACGCATGTATTGAAATTTAATATTACTGAAGGAGAGACTCCAAAAGACGAATATGACGAGCTTCGTGGAAGATGGGTGGAGTATTTGACCGGAGGGCAATCCTTCGACCCGAATAACCCGGACATTGCCAAGTCTATAAAGACTTTATCCGATAAGATCAGTAATCAGGAGCGAACTGGATTCTGGGATACGATGAACAAGCAAATGAACCGTACTTATTTATGGAGCGATAAGCCGGGCAGCACAGCGGATGCTTTTGATACGGCAGCCTCTTATAACCGGTTGAAGGATATGGCTATTGCCTTTTCGACATCCGGCTCACCATTGTACGAGAATATGCAGTTGAAATCAGATATTATGGATGGTTTAGATTTCTTATACGACAATTGGTATAACGAAACTAAACTGGAGAAAGGCAATTGGTTCGAATGGGAGATCGGCATTCCGCTTGCATTGGGAGATACGATGGCCTTAATGTTCGAGTATTTGTCAGCCGATCAGATTACCAAATATACCAAAGCCATTGATAAATTCTGCCCGGACCCAACCAAACGGACCAATCAACCCTCGTTGATGGAAACCGGCGCGAATCGGCTGGATAAAGCACTGGCAGTGGTCTTGAGGGGCATTCATAATCGTGACAGCGCGAAGATCAAACAAGGGCGGGATGCAGTTAGCCAAGTATTACCCTATGTGACCCGCGGAGACGGATTTTATGAGGACGGCTCCTTTATCCAGCATAATAATATTGCTTATACCGGCAGTTATGGGGCTGTATTGCTTGGCGATATGATGAAAATGATGACTTTGCTGACAGGGTCCTCTTGGCCGCTGACTGATACCAATATGAAGAATGTATACAACTGGGTAACGGATTCTTATGAACCTCTTGTCTACAGAAAATTAATGATGGATATGGTGTTCGGTAGATCGATAGCCCGGGGAAACCGGCAGCTCGTGCCTTGGTCGCATATTTTGCGGCTGGCTTCTTCCGCGCCACCGGAGCAAGCGGCCCGATTTAAATCGATGGTGAAGTATTGGTTCGAAGCCGATACGGTAGTAGAAAGTTATTACGACGGTCTAAGAGTAGCCGATATTGTTCTGCTCCAGACGCTTATGGACGATCCAGAGGTGCAGCCATCAGGAGACCTTACTGTGCATAAGCAGTTTTCGGCTATGGACCGGATTGTCCACCATCGGCCTGGATATGCCTTTGGGATCAGCATGTCTTCGGCCCGAATTGCCAACTATGAAGCGGGCACAGAGAATCTGAAGGGCTGGTATACAGGCGAAGGCATGACCTATCTGTATAATCAGGATCTGGATCAATATGCAGATGCATTCTGGCCGACCGTGAACGCTTATCGTCTGCCTGGGGTTACATCGGATGGGGCAAGTCGCGGTGCAGCCAAGACTACATCTAAAACATGGGTGGGAGGATCATCCATAGACGGGCTTTATGGAGCGGCCGGCATGGATCTGGATCCAGATAACAGCACATTGTCCGGTAAAAAGTCCTGGTTCATGTTCGATGATGAAATCGTAGCACTTGGGGCAGGCATTACAAGCACGGATAACCGCAAGGTGGAGACCATCGTAGATAACCGTAAGCTCAAGGCGAGCGGAGACAATGTACTTACGGTCAACGGAGAGGCCAAGCCATCCGCGCTGGGTTGGTCTGAGTCAATGAATCAGGTGCATTGGGCACATCTGGAAGGCAATGTTCCCGGCTCGGGAATCGGTTATTATTTCCCTGATGCCCCAACGATAGACGGTCTGCGTGAGTCTCGGACTGGCGCATGGAAGGATATTAATCAAGGGGGATCAACGGAGCCGATTACGAGAAATTATGCCAGCCTGTCGATTGCTCAGGGAACGAATCCGGTGAATCAATCGTATTCGTATGTGCTTCTGCCGAATCAGGATGAAACGGCGACAGCGCGCTACAGCAGTAGTCCTGACATCGAAATTATAGCCAACACGGATAGTGTGCAAGCCGTCAAGGAACAGAAGCTGGGACTTACGGCTATGAACTTCTGGGTACCGGGAATGATCGAATCCGTGCGCGCCAATCATCCAGCCTCCATTATTATCAAGGAGTCTGGAGATGAACTGACGATAGCCATTTCGGATCCGACACAGTCTCAATCTGTGGTGAATGTGGATGTCGGCAGAACCGCGCTGGAAGAGCTGATGAAAGATCCAACCGTAACGGTACTGCAGACCTCACCGAGGATTGAACTCGCAATTCATACCAGCGGGTCCAAAGGAAAAAGCCATGTTGTCAAGTTCAGAATTGATCCGAATGCCGAGCCTTCTGAGCCTTCCGATTCGGAACCAGACGAAGCGGCAATAACGAAGCTGTATGTTTCTGAAGATGCGTATGTCAATGGAGGATCGAAAGCTGCAGTCAATTATAGTTCGGTCAATTACTTGCAGATCAGAAATGGCAGCGGGGACACAGACAGAAGGGTTTATCTAAAATTCGATCTGAGTCCATTTCTCGGTGAAGTTGGTTCTGTGAAGCTGAATGTGTTCGGAAAGACAAATGACGGGGCAGGCACTTTGTCCGATATCGGTGTATTTGGAGTCCAAGATGATGATTGGACGGAGGCAACGCTAAATTACAATAATGCTCCAAAAATCGGTACTCAAGCTGCGCTGCAGACTTTTTCCGGACCGGAGCAGTGGCGGCAGTTCGATATTACCTCATGGGTTGGCACGGAGTTCCCTTCCGATCCGGTGATAAGTCTGGCTCTTAGGCAGGTAGGCTATAATCTCGCCACAGACATAAGAAGCCGTAAGAATGAGAATGGCAAATATACCGCGTATCTGGAAATTTTGCCGAAAGATACAACACCTCCAGTCACGAAGGCTACCATACTTGGAGAAACAGGAGAAGGGGGCGCATATAAGGGCAAAGTCAATATCACTTTTGATGTCACCGACCAATCCAATGGGGGAGCTGTCGGCTGGGGAGTCAAGCGGACAGAATACCGGCTCAATGGTGGTTCATGGAGTACGGTTACTCAGAGCGTATATATCGAGAACCCCGGAACCTTCGGGATCGATTATCGTTCGGTGGATAAGGCTGGAAATGTAGAGCCTTTCCGACAGCTTCAGGTGACAGTCATGGAGCCTACAGAAAGAGTCTCAACGGCAATTAGCGGCCCGGAAAGCCTGGCTGTCGGGGAGACCGGAACGGCGGTTACTTCGGTAGTGTACAGCGATGGCAGCCGTTATATAGTAACCGAAGGTATAGTCTATGAGAGCAGCGATCCTAACGTCGCAAGTATAGGCAAAGATGGCCATATTGAAGCTAAAGGACCGGGCGTTTCGGTTATTTCATCCGTATATGACAACATGACCGCTTCCTATTTATTAAAGGTGTATGGACAACTGCCGGAGCTCGTCTCTATTTCGTTAAGCGGTCCGACATCCTTGGAAATAGGGCAGAGCGGTAAGGTGGTCACAACGGCGGTATATAGTGATGATAGCCACCTTACGGTAACCGAGGGTGTGATCTACGAGAGCAGTAACAGGAAGGTAGCCACAGTAACGACAACGGGGCAGCTGCAAGCACTTGATCCGGGCATGACTGTGATTACTGCAAGTTACGGAGGACGGCAGAGCAGTCTGAGGCTTCAGATTCTACAAGCGGAAGAGACTACTTCAACTGTTCCGAGTCCGCAACCACAAGTGCCTTCCGTACCGGAGGTAACGGCAGGGCGGCTGCAACTAAACGCAGCTTCGTTGAACGATCTTTCGGAAGCCATTGTCTACGAGGGTAAATTGAGAATGCTAGTATTGCCGGGGATGGCAGCAGACATGCTCAAACAGAAGCCGCTTCGGGTAGAGGCTTCTAACTTTAATCTGACCCTTCCGGCAGCGGTGCTTCAACAATTGCGGGGTTTGATTCCTGCGGAGCAATTGGCCGGCAGCCAGATCTTTCTGGAGGCTTCTGAGGTGAATGGGGAAGCGGCGCAGAGAATACTAGCTAGCGCAGAGAAGAAATCTGGTGCAGTGCTAAACCAGGCAGGAGAGTTCCTTCTCTTTACCCTGTATATTGTTGCTGGTGACGGTACAAGAAGCATACTTCCCCAATTTGTTGAGCCCGTTACATTAGAGCTTAACGCCTACCCTGAGGCCAAAAGGAATTTGCTCGGCGGCTATTATTTTCCGGATTCCGGAAATATAGAGTATGCGGGCGGTTCCTGGCTGAAGGGCAAGGTGGCTCTGCGCACCGAACACTTAGGCACATATGCCGTGCTGGAATACAACAAATCGTATGACGATGTTCCTTCTGGACATTGGGCGGCGGCGGTTGTACAAGAGCTAACGGCCAAACATCTGATTCAAGGAGTCGGACTTCGGAATTTCGAGCCGAACCGCTCTGTGACCCGTGCAGAATTTACAGCTATGCTGATCCGCTTGCTAGGACTTGAAGGGAAATCATCTACAGCATTTGCGGATGTATCTGCGGATGAGTGGTATGCGGAGGAAGTGGCGCAGGCAGTAGAGGCGGGGATAGTCCATGGGGTGAGTGAGACTCGCTTCGCTCCAGAAGCCCCTATTTCCCGCCAAGAGATGGCGGTCATGGTGATGCGAGCCTACGAATATGTCAGCGGGAAAAAGGTGGAACCGAAGCCTGTAATCCAATTCGGTGACTTGCGTGCGGCTGCCTCATGGGCCCGTGAATCGATCATTGCTGCCCAAGCCCTTGGACTTATCCAGGGTCGAAGTGACCAGCAATTCGCTCCGGGAGGCTCAGCAACTCGAGCTGAGAGTGCAATGGTTCTATACAATCTTTTAGCAATTAAGACTGAAAAGTAAGAATTTGAAGCCAGGGCTTTGGGTAGGTTCAGTAGAACCATTCCAGAGCCCTTTTGGCGTTTAGAGAAATCGGCAGATTTGGATGGGCAGAGCTTTCGTTGAGGTTTCATTTCTACTCGGTTTGTGAATAATGGAGGATTGAATAGGAAGGGAGCATTAGAGATGCAGGTGTATATGGACATTGTGCTTAGGGCCTTTGTTGCTATGATCATGCTTTTGCTGATCGCCAAAATATTGGGAAAACAAACGTTATCTAACTTGACCTTCCACGATTTCGTGACGGGTATTATATTGGGCTCAATAGCCGCGAACTTGGCGTTTAATAAACAGCTACATTCTTCCTACATGATCCTGGCGCTTATAGTCGTTACCGTTACATCTTTTTTACTATCTATCATCGCTTTAAAAAGTCGTAAAATGAGAAGCTGGATTTCAGGTTCACCCACTGTACTTATTGAGGATGGGAAAATTCTTGAGCAAAATATGAAAAAGGTAAGGTATTCGTTGGATTCTTTGGATCAGGCCTTGAGAGAAAAGGAAATTTTTAATCTAGAGGTAGTAGAATACGCTGTGCTGGAAGATAACGGAATGGTGTCTGTATTAAAGAAACAAGAGTACCAATATGTTACCCGAAAAGATCTAAAGCTGTTGTCCGTTCCTCAGAGCTTTCCCGTTGAATTGATTATGGATGGAATAGTGCTTGCAGATAATCTTAAGGATAATGGCCTGACCCAAGAGTGGCTGGAGAACGAGTTAAGACGTAAGGGAAAACAAATTTCTGATGTGTTTTACGGGGTAAGAGGAACGCAGCAGCAGCTGATTTTTGACTATTATGAAGACGGGATAAAGAAACCTATTGATAAAGAATAGCTTTTGTTCATATTGGAGATTGACGGATACCTAAGCAGCGTCTTATAATGTTTATATAATTATTAATTAGTTAATAAAAATATAAACGTTGAGAGGCGGTATTTAACCATGGCAGAACGTGCGATCCTTAATACTGACATTCGCAAAGGGACGATTAACAGAAATATTTACGGACATTTTTCTGAGCATCTTGGCCGTTGCATTTATGAAGGGATTTGGGTTGGAGAAGATTCAACTATTCCTAACACCAACGGTATTCGTAATGATGTTGTGAAAGCGCTTAAGGAAATTAAAATTCCTGTACTACGCTGGCCAGGTGGCTGTTTCGCGGATGAATATCACTGGAAAGATGGTATCGGAGCCCGTGAAGGTCGTAAACGTATGATTAACACTCACTGGGGCGGAACGGTTGAGAACAACCATTTTGGTACGCATGAATTCATGGAATTATGTGAGATGCTGGAATGTGAGCCTTACATTAACGGTAATGTGGGCAGTGGTACCGTTCAAGAGATGTCCGAATGGGTGGAGTATTTAACCTTTGGAGGCGTATCTCCAATGTCCGAGCTTCGCCAGCAGAATGGTCATCAAGAGCCTTGGGCTGTGACTTATTTTGGCGTGGGGAATGAGAACTGGGGCTGCGGCGGGAATATGCGTCCAGAATATTATGCAGATCTTTATCGCCAATATCAGACGTATGTACGAAATTACGGGGACAATCGTATTCACCGGATTGCTTGTGGTCCTAACGTGGATGATTATCACTGGATGGAGGTTCTGATGCGTGAGGCAACACGCTTTATGGACTCGATTACCCTGCATTATTATACAATTCCTGGTCCAGCATGGGAGAATAAAGGTGCAGCTACAGGCTTTGAAACGAGTGAATGGTTTAGTACATTAGAGAAAGCCCTTCGCATGGATGAGCTGATCACCAGACATGGCGTTATTATGGATAAATATGATCCGGATAAAAGAGTAGGTCTTATCGTAGATGAGTGGGGAACTTGGTATGATGTAGAGCCGGGGACGAATCCAGGATTCCTGTATCAACAAAATTCAATTCGGGATGCTCTTGTAGCAGGCGTGACCTTGAATATTTTCCATAAACATAGTGACCGGGTACGGATGGCAAATATTGCGCAGACGATTAACGTACTTCAGGCAGTTATATTGACCGAAGGGGAAAAGATGGTGCTGACCCCAACGTATCATGTATTCAATATGTTTAAAGTCCATCAGGATGCGGAGTTGCTGGATTTAGCACTGGAAAGTGGCACTTACAGCTTTGAAGGCCGTGAGATTCCTGAAGTATCTGCTTCGGCTTCCGTAACTGCTTCTGGAATCATCCATGTCAGTCTTTGCAACTTGAACCATGCTGCTTCTGCTGCTGTTCCACTTGAGCTTCGTGGTCTTTCCGGGAAGAAGGTTGAAGTGACAGGCACAACACTTGCCGGTGATAAAATTGATGCTCACAATACCTTCAGCCAACCGGAGGCGGTAGTGCCGCAAGCCTTCACTGCCTTCACTCTGGAGGGCGATCTTCTTAATGTTGAACTGCCTCCAATGTCAGTAACTGTGCTGGAGATTACGCCGAAGGCTTAAGGTGGTGTTACCATGTCAACAACATCAACATGCAAGGGATGCAGAGAGGATTATAAAGTTACGCCAACGCAGATTAATCGTATCTTGTCTTCTTCCATGTTTAAGCCAGAGTTTTGTGTTCCAGATGAAGTTTACGCTGAACGGGTTGCCCTTTGTGGGACTTGCCCTAAGCTGCACGAAGGGGTAACTTGCGTCGCTTGCGGCTGCATCATCCCCGTAGTAGCCAAGCTTAAGGAACGTAGTTGTCCATTGCCGGGGGGTGGCTTGTGGGGTCCCTTTATCGAAAAGAATTAAGCTAAAATAAGAGCCGCATTCGACTCTCCAATGGGAGGTGAATGCGGCTTTATTCTTGGTTATCCGTATAGAACAACTCAACGATTAGATCTTCATTATAATTTCCAAAACCTTTGCCAAAAAGAGTAATCCCGCCAATATGCTCGGCATCTTCATCTACGGAAAGCTTGAAAGACCACTGTTTGTCACGGATATTCACTTGATCAAGGGTAACTTCTGAGAGCTTCAAACCATCCATAAATGTACCTTTCGCTGTAATACGCAGCTGCTTGAGCAAGCCGTATTGGTTCGTGAGTGCTGGCCACCAGGCCGGTGTATATTTACCACGGCTATCCCCGTAGTCACCGGGACTTGTCCAGAATCCAAGCTTCACTCCGTTCAGAGTGAATGTGATATCCGAAGGCCAATTATTATTAATGGAAGGTGCTTCGGAAGCAATTTCCATGGTTATAATCAGTTCCTCAGGATGCTGGCTGGAGAGGAGGAAATTAGGGATTTTATATTCGATAAATCCTTTGCCGAACCAAAGAATCCCCGCATTCATACGCTCAAGATCCCAGAAATAGCGGGGATCATCAAAACTGCCGATCACTTTCTCAGTAGTTGCAAGACCACAGGTTGGCTCGATCAGGAAGTCGGAGTAATGTCCAACCGGAATTTCCTTGCGATAACTTTTGCGCTCATTGATCTGTCTGCCTGGGAAGGTGATTTCTGCTCCTTCAGCAGCTAGAGTACAGATCTTTTGCAGACCACTTCGACCAGGTGCCATATGCGTCTGGATCAGTCCAGCAGCTTCCAGCTTACGCACATGCATAGTCATAATGGCGCTGCTCAAATTTACTGCTGCGGCCAATTCCTTAACATTCATAGGATTTTCGGCAAGCAAACGCAACATATGCAGGCGTACTGAGCTGGCTAAAGCTTCATAGACGGGAAGGGATTCTTCCGACAGGTCAAGTTTCATAAATGGCCTCCAATTAAAATTTATGGGCTAATCGCCGATGATTAAGAAATTTATTAATAACAATATAAAAATCGACGTTTATTTCGGATGTATAGTTAATGATTATATTAGTTAAATACTTTTTTTACAATATGGGACTTTAAAAAAAGAACGGAGCCTGTGGCTCCGCTCTCTTTTCAAATCAAATCTTGCTTAATCTACGTTCGAGCTATACTCTGCCTGTACTTCATCTGACTTGAGCGCTCTGCTGTAAATCTTCAGTTCATCAATCATGCCCTTAAATGGTGCATCCCAATAGTTGACGCCTAGAGCGAAAACGCCGTTTTTGTTCTTAAAGACATTCGGGAAGCCCTCACCAGAGAACTGCTCTACTCCGTTGAGGTAAACTTTTACGGTACCATTGCTGACCGTAAACGCAACATGTGTCCATGCGTTTACTGGAATCTTCATGGCAGAAATAGCATCATACCAAGCTTCTCCGGACCATAATAACGTTTTACCGCCGCCGTTCTGAGGAACGAAGCTAATCCAGCTATTTTTAGTGGCAGCGCCGAAGAAAGTAGTTGTTGCATCTGTAAGTTGTTCAGGATTTAGCCACATAGATACGGTGTAGGTATTGCTGTCAATTAATCCATCAGGCAAACGGATACCGGAGGTACCGTTGAATATTGCAGCTTGACCGAGGACACCGTTACCGTATGTGATATTGCCTACTGTTGGGCTATCTACTTTTGCTCCTGTAACTTCGCCTTTTCCGTTCAATTGGAAGGAGTTATCCAGGTCGCCATCAAAAGCATAATGAGCTACTTTTCCATCAGTTACATTTACTGTGTAGCTGGCTGAAACTTCGCTTCCATCAGTCGCTGTTGCAGTAATTACAGCTTGGCCACCGACAGTTAGTGCTGTTACTCTTCCGCTCGCTGCGTCAACAGCCACTACGCTGGAATCGCTAGAGCTCCAAGTTAGCGCCTTGTTTCCGGCATTGGTTGGAAGCACACTTACTTGAGGGGTGAAAGTATTTCCTACAGCTACTGATTTAACAGCTTCACTGAATGAAATATTACTTACTTTAATGTTCGTATCAGGCTCACCGTTTACAAGCCAGCCCACAGCTTCCGCAGACAATGCTCTATCATACACGCGGAATTTATCAACCAAACCTTTGTATGGTGCATCCCAGTAGTTCACACCAAGAGCAAATACACCGTTTTCTGTATCAAAAATATCTGTGAATCCTTTTCCGGAGGATTTCAATATACCATTTACGTACATATTGACTGTTCCAGCATTGTAAGTGAAGGCAACATGCGTCCACTGGTTAACTGGAATTTGTAAGCCTGTATCAGCATCTAGCCAAGTATCGCTACCGAACCAGAGTCTGGTGGTTGCTCCACCGTTTCCATATGGCAGGAGACTGAACCAGTTCGTTTCGGTTTTAGCACCGAAGAATACAGGAGTAAAAGCTTTTAATTCGGATGGGTTCAGCCACATCCCTACCGAATATGCGCTACTTTGAATTAATCCGTCAGGTAGACGAACACCGGATTTACCATCAAACTTGGCTGCCTGACCGTCTTTACCAGCCTCAAAAGTGATGTCTCCATCCTCAGTGTTGTTGATCAGATTTCCGGTGACTATGCCGTCAGCTGTGCGATCCCCATTTTCTGCAAGGTCGCCATCAAAGTCAAAGGCAGCTACTAAGCCGTCTTCCAATTGCGTGCTCTTTTTTTCCATAACAACGGCGGTGAAGGTCTTAGTTACTGCGACTTCACCTAGCTTAATTGTAGCAGTCAGTTCAACTGTAGCGTTTCCAAGTCCAAGTTCAGGACGAGTAACCTTACCATTGTTAGCAATTACAGCCTCATTGGAAGAGGACCATGAAATTTCTGCTCCGCGCAAGCCTTCCGTAGGAAGGGTGATGTCATCGTATATTTTTCTTGTGTCACCAATACTCAAGCCTGCAGCAATATTGTTCAAAATCTGCTCAACGCTCATCGATTCCATCTGGCTGCCCCAGATAGTGATCCCTTGATCTGACATTGCGGTGAACGTCATAACATGCTGTTGGCGTGAGGAATCCCATTGCTTCACAAATACACCTTTGTAGAGATGTTGTACGGTGCTTCCATTTTCCGTTTCGTTAATGAGCAAATGAGCGAAGTACTCATCCTTCAATTCCCAAGTTCCGGTTAACGATCCAACGATCGTTCCGTCACTTTTTAGCTCGATATCTACTGTAGGTTTGATAATGCCTGAAACATCCTTGCCGTGGTTAACGAACTGATAAGAGCCGACAACATTATCCCGTGCTACAGCCCCAATAGTTTCACCCGTGTAACGATGTACGGCAGTTACTGGCCAGCCATCTTCGTTAGTGAACATTTGATGCACACGAAGTTCATGGGTTTCACCACGGAGTGGGAAACGAGTGTGGAAGAAGTTAAATATTTTACCCGTTTCATCATCATATTGTACCGAGTTATGTCCTGAGGACACATAACCATACGTTTGGAAATTCGGGTCTGCATTTTGATTTGTAAACATGAAGTTTCCTAATAGCTTATTACCATATGGTGTGTTGTCACCATCGGTAGTTAGAACAGCATTCTGTCCTGCTGCATCCGTATAAGGGCCGTCCGGATTTGTTGAACGGAACTGCCGCATGCTGTAACCGCCTTTGGAGTCAAGTCCACCGTAAGTTACATACAAGAAGTAGTAACCAGTCTCCTTGTCGTAAACGATATACGGACCTTCACCCGATTTGGTCATTCCGCCAGAAATATGGGTTCCGAAATAGCGGTCGATAATACGTCCATCAGCGGTCTTTCCATCTTTGCCTGGATATTTAGGTTCTCCGGTAGCTGGATCAATCTCCAGAATGAATATACCACCTGACCATGAACCATAAGTCATCCAAAGCTTGTTGTCTTTGTCGTAGAAAATAGTTGGGTCAATTGCATTTGTATAGGTTTTGTTTTGATACAAACCACCTGCATTAAACCAATCTGGATTGACACCTTCCAACGTTCCATTGTCGATAAGGTCCTTGATATTTGTATTGTCCCATTTCTTATTTACTTTACTGTCACTGTCATAAGCCTCTTCCTTGGTGAAACCGGAATAAATTACGGTATTTCCATAAGTATAAGGCCCTTCGATATTTTGCGAAGTGGCGTAGCCAATCGCCGAACGGATATAAGTAGAAGAAGCGCTGTAATACATCATATAAGCGCCAGTTGTTCCATCAGCGTTCTTATAATCATTATTCCAGAATACGTCCGGTGCCCAGATGGAGAATCCGCCTTTACTGTCCGAATCGTTCTCGCCAGCCCACTTAAAGGATTCTGCCAGATTCTTGGACAGATCACCAAAAATCACGTTGCCCGGTGTTGTATAACCATTAGTGAACTGTGTCCAGTTCATCAGATCATCTGATTTGGCCGCATCGATATGGGAGCCAAATACATAATAAGTTCCATTATCCACTACCACCGATGGATCATGTACCGAGACATTGGTGAGTGCTGGTGCAGTTGCTCCCGGACTAGGTGTAGCCGTCGGACTAGGTGTAGCCGTCGGACTAGGTGTAGCCGTGGGATTTGGTGTAGCCGTCGGATTTGGTGTAGCCGTCGGATCTGGTGTAGCCGTTGGGGCCGGAGTAGCTGTAACTTCCGGAGCCGAAGTAGCAACAGAACCGCCGTTAGATCCACCGGTACCAGTGGTTGCCGTAGCCGTTGGAGTTGGTGTTTCAAAATGGATTAACTGACTGTACTTGCTATCAAAGATAACCTTACCCGTGCCTTGGATGGTTAGGATATCGTTGAAACCAAGGATTAGATTCTTGATTTCTGTACCTGCTTCTACACGCAGCTTGGCTTTTTGCTTCAGTGTAACTTCAGCAATACTGCCTGCTGTCAGATGGAGTGTAGGCTCTCCCAACGCTTGAAGCTCAACGGAATCAAAGCTTCCTTTCAGCTTGAGGATGGAATCCTTAGGCAGCGTATTCTCAACAATAACCCGGCTGAAACCTGCCCCCGTTAGTGCATCTTCCTCTAGTATTGCGCCGGAATGTACACGTACGTTTGGTACAGCACTTGTGCCTCTAGTAACGACTCGCAGCTTGCCGTTATGCTTATCTACTACCATTTCAGCAGCATTGGAGTCGCTTAGTACGACACTGTTCTCACCACCACCAGAAACGAATACTTTTCCCTTAACAGTGACATTATTCAGTGTGACATCGCCCTCAGCAATACCTTCGGTAAGGTAGAGATTCCCTGAAATTGTGGAGTTTTTCAACTCTACGCCTGGGCTGCTGATAACCATATTCCGAGTGTTAATCCCCGAATAGCTTCCGCTCTTAGGCGTGATTTCTCCGCCCAGCTTCTCAATCATGCGCAGTGCTTCCGCTCTTGTTACAGCCTGAGTTCCTTTAAAGCTGCCGTCAGTGTAACCTTGCAGATAACCTTCACCAAGTAAAGACAATACTGCTTCTTGGCTCCATTCTGGCAAATCAGCAGCATCCTTTGGTGCAGAAGTGCCAACAGATGAGTTGAGTTGGAACAGTCTGTATAACATTACTGCAGCTTCTTGCCGACTTACTTGCTGTGCGGGTCGGAAGGTGCCATCGCTGTATCCTGTTACATATCCTGCAGCGGTTGCTTTTTGGATATCGCTGTAGTAAGCACCTGTCGTGGAAACATCCGTGAAGCCTATAACGGCTTTTTCCTGCAAATTAAAGACCCGATTAACCAGAGTAACCCACTCTGCACGGTTGATTTCTTGATTTGGCTTATATATTCCGTTTCCGTAACCGAGAATCAAGCCCTTATCTACCCAGGTTTGAAAATCTTTTTGTGCCCAGTGGCCGGAATAATCGGCAGTTTGTTGCTGAGTGGATAATGCGACTGCTTTGGAATCGCTTGCAGAAGCAGCAGAAATTAATGGAGCAGGCACTAATAGAGTGAGGGCAAGCAGGGAAGCGGTTAGTTTACCAGTAGTTTTTCTCAAATGTATGTTCCTCCGATTCTAGTGATGTAGAGCTTGTACACGCGTATTTTTCCAATTCCTCCCTTCTTTACTGAAAAAAATGTAAAACGCTTACATAAATAGCTACTAAAAAAACGCTTTCGAATATGAAAATGGTTTTAATTTATGTATTACTAAACCATAACACGGAAAACGTTTTATAATGCTCTCATTTTAAGCATGATATCAGCAAATAGTCAAATAGAAATTTAATGATTTATGAATCTTTTTATATTTTTATAAATTATAAATTTAAAAATAGAGGCAAATGATTTAACTACTGGTGATTACTGCTGAAGTGGATAAGAGTGAAATGTGGTGAATGGATGACTAGGCGGGATATATCAGCAAGATAAAGAGAGGGGATAGGGCATAACAGGTGGGGGGGAGCTAAAGAAGAATAGCTAATTAGTTGTTCACCCCCGCAAAAAAACCAGTTTTGCTTAGATCATAAATGAAAAATTTACAGATAGTACAACTTGAAAATGATATCTTGATCATGGTTTCCGAATTTTTTTCCGAAAATCGTTGCTCCTCCTACGTGTTTTGCATCTTCCTTCACTTCGATCCGAAAGGTCCAACGATCACAATTCGTATCTAAATCCTCAATCGAAACCTGAGACAGCGGGTCACCGTCAATATAAGTTCCATTGTGGTTTGTAATTCTAATCGTTTTTAGCAATCCGTATTGATTGATATTGTGTGGCCACCATTCCGGTGTGAATTTACCTCTAGCATCAGCGAAATCTCCGGGGCTCGTCCAAGTCCCTAATTCCAAGCCATTCAAAGAAAAGGTGATGTCTGAAGGCCATACGTCATTAGCAAAGGGGAATTCGGAAGAAAGCTCTAAGCTAATCTCAAATTGCTGTAGGGTTTCCTCTTTTTTTAGGAAATTAGCGATATTATATTGCACATAACCTTGCGTGAACCAGAGAATCTCTGCGTCCACTCTTTTAGAATCCATGAAATACTTAGGTTCGTCTACTCTGCCGATAAACTCCTTATCCGTAGCAAGTCCGCAAGTAGGTTTCAGATCATAATCGGTATAATGACCAATCGGCACTGATGTCTCGTAGGAGGCAAAAGAGTGAAAGATTTTTTTCGGGAAGTTAATCTCAATATGATCCACCCTAAGGATTGAGATTTTTTGCATTCCTGATTTACCAGGCACCTTTTCAGTTTTTATGAGCCCTGCATCTTCTAGTTTTTTAATGTGTTTGGTAACGATAGGACTGCTTATTTTAAGTTCTTCTGCCAAATCTTTGATGTTCATCTTATTTTTGGAGAGCAACTGAATAATTTTGATGCGTACTTCACTCGCTAAAGCTTCGTAAACAACAAGAGAGGATTTGTCGATTTCCAACTGCATTTTACCCACTTCTTTCAAAGTTATTTCATATACTGTAAAGTTTATTAATCTATATATAAAGTAACATGAAAGGTAACCGAAGTAAATATAATATCGCTTTCATCTCCGAGAGATGAATCAAAAGGTTAATTAAACGAAAAAAAATTCTGTTAAGTTTATTTAAATGTTATTGACTACGCTTTCACAATGAATGTATACTAATCTCAAGTTAATCGTTTTCAAAGAAAGTGAACATGAATGGTTATCTTAACATTACAGCTGCAGGGGGAGAGAGTAATGAAAAAGAAATTTGGAGTTTTATTAGCAACGGTTCTAACATTATCGACAGTTTTGGCAGGATGCGGTGGTAAAGATGATAGTAAGACGATTACGTTCTGGACACCGCTGACCGGTGATGACGGTGCTTATATGGATCAAATTGTTAAAAACTACAATGCAACGAATCCCGAAATCAAAGTAAAACATGTTATTACGGCTGATATGTACACAAAAATTTCTACAGTTTTGGCATCTAGCAAAGGTGTTCCTGATTTAGCAATTATCCACGCTGACCGTGTTCCTGGGTTTGTTAAACAAGGTGTACTGGAATCCATGCAAGATACCGTATTGCCAGCACAACCTGAACTGAAAGCTGAAAATTACTTACCACAAGCTTGGAACACTGGTAATATCGATGGAACTCAATACACAGTTCCTCTTGATATTCATAGTAACGTAATGTATTACAATAAAGATTTGCTGAAAAAATATAACGCTGAATCCTTCTTGGATGATAACGTTGTTACTATTGATGAAATGCTTTCCTTACAAGGTAAATTGGATGAAGGCGATTACGTAGTTAATGATGCCTTGCTGGGCTGGGTTATCTTGGCTCAAATTCAAGATTTGGGAGGGGATATCCAAGTCGATGGAAAACCGGCTGTTAATACCCCTGTATTTAAACAAGCGTTTGAAAATGTTAAGAAAATCGCCGATGCTGGCCTGATGACTCCATTTGGTGAAGACGGTTACTTGATGTTCCAATCTCAAAATGTACTTTTCTCGACAGACGGAACTTGGAGTTCTACAGCACATGCTGGGGTTGAAGGCTTGAACTTTGGCGTGACCAATGTTTATTCTCCTACTCCTGATAAATTCACCAACAGATCTTCTTCTCACTTGTTCGCTATGTTGAAAAATGATAAGAGAACAGACGAAAAAGAAGTGGGTATTGCTAACTTCTTGGAATATGTTCGTACGAATTCGATGGAATGGGCAAAAGCTGGACAAAACGTAGCAAGTAACGTAGTTAACCAAAGCCCTGAGTACAAAGACTTTATGCAATCCTTCTTTACATCTGATGAAAAAGAAATCGAATCCCTATACATTTACACCTATGAATACTACCCATACATTGCGGAAGCTGTAGATACTTACTGTGCGGATATCGTGCGTGGCAACGTTGATATTGATGAGACTTTGGCAACGATGCAAAAATTTGTTGAAGATAAAATTGCGGAAAGCAGCAGTGCAGCAAAATAAAGCAAAATAGAATAGATTGTACGAAGTAATGTGCCATGTTATGGTGCATTACTTTGTGCAAAAGGAGAAATGAATTCCTATGAAAAAGAAAATCAATTGGGCACCTGCTTTCTTTGTAGGTCCGCATGTCATTTTGTTTGCTGTCTTCATTTTATTGCCAACGATTTATGGGATTTATGCTTCATTTACAAAATGGAATTTAATGAGTGATCCGGTATGGGTAGGCTTTGATAACTATAAGGCTATTCTTTTTGACAACAGTTCAACCTTTCATACTCAATTTTTCAGAGGCCTAAAAAATACATTGATTTTCGTTGCTATGTCTGTTCCGTTGCTGATTATTATTCCATTAATGGTCGCGGTGGCGTTGGAACATAAAAAAGTTAAAATGAAGAGCTTAATTCAATCTATTCTTTATATTCCTGGCTTGATTTCAATTTCTGCGGCAGCACTGATTTGGCTGTTGATCTTTAATAAGCAACTTGGGATCACTGGTAATCTATTTGGATCACAAATTGCTTGGCCTGCAAATCAACCCTATGCGTGGATTATTATCATTGTAATTACTTTATGGGGTGGTATTGGGGGCAACATGATTATCTATCGTGCTTCCTTAAGTGGCGTTTCTCAAGAGTTATATGAATCGGCTGAGCTCGATGGTGCGGGTTCTATTAAAAAATTCACTAGTATTACCTTGCCATCTATTCGTTTTCCATTAATTTATACCTTTGTTATGACAACTGCGGGTGCCTTTAATGTATTCGGCCAACCGTTAATGATGACCGATGGCGGACCTCGACAAAGTACACACGTTCTAATGATGTATATTCGTCAATTAGCTTTCGGTAACGGTGAGTCCATCGCCGGGATGGCATCCGCTATGGCAGTTTTACTGGGATTAGTTATTTTGGTGATCTCAGCGCTGCAATATTTTGTAATGAACCGAAATGCTTCATAGGTTCGCAGAAACTAATTGACTAACAAGGAAATGGAAAAGGTAGGTGTACTAAAATGTCAAACCAGGCAGTAAATCCAGTTGTAAATACAACAGGCAAAATAAAAGGCTCCTCCAGTGTAAGTATTTCAAAATATATTTCCTATATATTTCTAGGTATCCTATGTGTGATTTGGATCATTCCTGTTATATTCGGGATTTCCACCTCATTTAGATCACAAACGGAAGTAGTATCCTCGGGCTTTAGACTATTTCCTAAAGAGTGGGTCTTTGAGAACTACGTTACAATCCTAAACAATACTTCTACAGCTCCAATTCTACGTTGGTTAGGTAACTCATTGTTTATTGCCACATCTCACACCATTCTGGTTGTTATTGTTATTTCGATTACAGGTTTTGGTTACACCCGTATTAAGTTTAAAGGAAGAGACACATTGTTCTTCACTTTGCTGGGGATCTCCTTCTTTCCGGGTGTTGTTAACTTGATTCCTTCTTATAAAATCATTGACTCCTTTGGTTGGGTGAATACTTCCTGGGCTATGATTATCCCTGGTCTTGCGGGTATGGGTAATATCTTCTTGGTCAGACAGTTTATGAACGGTATCCCAAAAGAATTAGATGAATCGGCTAAAGTTGATGGTGCTAGTGACTTTAGAATTTTCGCGCAAATTATATTGCCGTTAGTTAAACCAATATTGATTGTTTGCGGATTGTTCTCCTTTACTGGATCTTGGAATGACTTCCTCTGGCCGGTTATTGTGTACACAGATGTAGACAAAATGCCAATTACCGCTGGTTTGCTCTTATTGCAAGACATCTACGGAAACTATCGTATGATCGGACAATTAATGGGCTCGGCAATCATGGCGATTATTCCAACATTGCTGCTATTCGTTTTTGCACAAAAATACTTCGTTCAATCCATCAACCTGAATTCGGGTATCAAAGGTTAGATCGAATGAACTTAAACTTAAATACACCTTGACTTCTTATAAGGAAGGGTGTGTTTTGGTGACCTGCAAATATAAAAAAAGAGATAAATATAGGAGTTGTCATTGTGAGAGAATTTAATGTGAAAAATCCACTAGTTGAGCAACGAGCAGATCCTTGGATCTATAAACATACTGACGGGTACTACTATTTCATAGCTTCAGTTCCAGAGTTCGATAGAATTGAGCTTCGCCGTTCTGAATCCATTCAAGGATTAGCTGAGGCTGAAGGGAAGACCATTTGGGTTAAGCATGAAACGGGCTTGATGAGTGCTAATATCTGGGCGCCAGAGATTCATTATATTGATGGAAAATGGTACGTGTATTATGCAGCTGCACATACCTCTGATACGAAAGATGGTTTATTTGATCATCGCATGTTTGCACTAGAAAACTCATCCGCAAATCCTTTAGAGGGTGAATGGGTGGAAAAGGGTCAAATAAAAACAAAATGGGAATCTTTTGCCTTGGATGCAACAACTTTTGAGCATAAAGGAGTTAGATATTACGTTTGGGCACAAAAAGATCCTGCTATCCCTGGCAATTCAAATATTTATATTTCCGAAATGGAGAACCCTTGGACACTAAAAGGCGAGCAGGTGTGCATCACCACTCCTGAATACGATTGGGAAAAAATCGGATTTTTGGTGAATGAAGGCGCGGCAATCCTTAAGCGTAATGGACGCATTTTCATGACTTTCTCAGCTAGTGCAACAGATCACAACTATTGTATGGGATTGTTGACTGCTGATGAGAATAGTGATTTGATGGATCCAAAATCATGGGTCAAGACACCTGAACCTGTGTTTACGACTTCTGAGGAAAACGGCCAATATGGTCCGGGACATAATAGCTTCACTGTCTCTGAGGATGGCACACAGGATATCCTTGTTTTCCATGCTAGAAGCTATAAGGAAATTGTCGGTGATCCGCTTTACGATCCGAATCGTCACGCACGTGTGCAAGTAATCCAGTGGAATGAAGACGGAACGCCAAACTTTGGTGTACCTAGACCGGATACGAAATAAAAAGGGATTGGTCGCATAAAACAACAGAGCAATGATTCTCCCAGAGGTGGAGAAACACTGCTCTGTTGTTTTTTATAAGAGTCATAGTTATAACCCTCCTGAGGCTTAAGGACTCAGCTGACGCTATTTGCAAATTTTTGGACATTTGAGGAAGGTTGCGGACCCCAGTGCAGCTATTCCTTTAGAAAAGGTTCATTTTTGCTGTTCTTCAAGCCAATAACGACTTTAGGGTCCGTTAGGTACACAAATTTGTGATAAAGTTGCATTTAAGGTCAACGGTGTCCGATAGTTGCTTCGGAAACGCGTAAAAGCAAGATGATCAAATGAGGTACTCTTATAATGGAAGATCCCGTCTTCTGAACAGCTCTACTCCCAAGGAAAAGGTGAACACTCCGATCAACAGCAGCCAACTGGAGACCTGAATAATCTCCACGTTGCCCTGAACGATTTCCCCGGGTTGATAGAAGGAGAATAAGGTTAGGAAACGCAGTCCTTCCAGTTTGTCGCTTATTTTACCGAGTAGATCCAGAGTGAAAAATCCGAAGGCGATGGCGCCGGAAATTCCGAGCGCTTTTTTCTCGTCATTACATACAGAGGACACGAGAAAGGTAAGGCCGCCTACCGCAAAAAATAATAAAAACGCCACGGTATTCAGCTGAGCGAAGCGACCACTGTTAAAGTCATATTCACTGCCAAGGAACCATGCTTTACCTAATAATCCGGCGAGGGTGGTTACACCCATAATTAAGAGTAATGCTGTAGTGAGAACAAGTGCCTGCGTGGTAGCGACTTTTCTCCGTGTAGTTGGGGCTATGAGCAGATAGGCCATGGAACCGCGATCCACGAGTCGAGCCATAAGCTGCGTTGACATTTGCACACAAACTATGGAAAGAATCAGAACTAGTATAAGTCCATAATATTCTCCGGAGATAAAAGCTTCTGCACTAGTAAAACCGCTATTTAGCCCAAAGGCTTTACCCACACCCTCTGGCATCGCCTTAATAAGGTCATCAATTGCTTGTGTACTCCCCGCAATCCCAGGATAAAGCCAGATCATAAACAAAATATAGAAGGCAGAACCAAAGGCGTAATTCAATATTCCTTTCAGGTTCACTCGCATCATTTCCTTATAGAGCGGAAGATTCATTACACTACCCCCTCGCGGTCATAATAGTCCATGAAGATGTCCTCCAGATTCTGCGTGAATACGTCGATGCTGCGGATATTGTATTTTCCAGTTTCCCGGATGAATCGGTCATAATTGCCCTGCACAGCTATTCGGACCCTATTTCCCTCGTGAGCTTCCACTTGTAGGCCGGAGGCGGCAAAATTCACTGCATCTTCACTATTCGCAAAAATGACCTCAAACAGCTTCCGTTGCATCGATTGCAGTTCATGAATATTTTTCACGGTGATAATCCGTCCGTCTTTAATAATTGCGGCGCGGTCACAGGTGCGTTCAATTTCTTGAAAGCTGTGTGAGGACATGAGAAAGGTGGTTCCGGCTGATTTTTCCTCCAGTACCAGATCAATAAATACCTTTTGCATGAGCGGGTCGAGACCCGAGGTAGGTTCATCCAGAATAATAACGTCAGGACTGTGCATAAAAGCAGCGACGATTCCGACCTTTTGCTTCATTCCCTTTGACATTTTTCGGATCGGAGTGGTGGCATCAAATTGCAAACGTTCAATCAGCTGCTCGCGTTTGGTAGTATTTTTGATTCCCTGCATGGCTGAGATAAATTTAAGGAAAGAAAGACCCGTCATCCCATCAAAAAAGTTGATTTCACCGGGTAAGTAGCCAATATGCTTCTGGACTGTCCCTTGTGCCTTCCATACATCAAGCCCATGGATACTCGCATGCCCTTGATCTGGTTTCATAAAACCCATGATATGCCGTATGGTCGTCGATTTACCCGCACCGTTAGGACCCAGAAATCCAAAAACCTCGCCTTTATTTACGGTAAATGTTACATCTTCGATTCCTTTGCCATTCGAAAATCGTTTAGTTAAGCCTTCTACTACCAGCATGCTGCCACCCCCGCCGTAAAAATAATGAACTATTATGAATCAAATATTTCATATGTTATATTATTCCTAGTGGTTAATGAAGTCAATAAAATTATGAAATAATTGAAATGGAATATTTCATTAAATTTGAATATGCTTACTTAATAACGAAGTTAGGGTGGAAGCTATGAATGGATTTGAGAAGAGAGCAGCACAGATTAAACTCAAAATTATGAAAACTACCATGGAGATGCTCAAGAACTGGGAACCGAAACGTCTACGGATCGCTGATATTGCGAAAGAAGCAGGGGTCTCTCAGGTGACGATTTATAATTATTTTGGCAGTAAGGAAGCGCTGCTTAGTGAGTCTTTTAAGGACTTTGTTCAGAAGGAAATTCAGGAGTTTGAAGATTACATTTATCAAGAGCATTCTCTAAAGGAGATTATTGGTTACATTCTAACCATGGAGAGGGAAACTTACAGCGGCTTATCTCCCGCAACTGTGAAGGAGCTTATGGTTGAGGATCAAGAAATGTTCCATTATATTGAGGAACGATATGCGAATGACATTTTGCCGGTGCTGGTGAAGATGGTCGAAGATGGGAAAGCGCGGGGAGAAATCTCAAATAAAGTATCCACCAAAGGGATACTTTCACTAATGGGGATGTATATGCGTAATGCAGGTGAACTTCTAGACGAAGCTAGCAAACAGGAAGATATGGATGCCTTCATCGAGGAAGCCATCCATATTTTCTTCTATGGCATTTGCGGGAAAGAGTAAGGGGAGCTTGAGCTGCGAGAGCATCACCCTTAATTGATCAGGTGAACAGCGGATTTCCAGTCATGCCGACCCAAAGAGCGGATTGTTCAAGCTGGGCAGCAAGCTGAAGCAGCAAATCTTCACGGCCTTTGTTCGCCATGACTTGAACGCCTAGCGGCAGGCCATTTGCTGACTTATGGACGGGCACACTCATTGCAGGCTGGCCTGTCAGATTTGCGAGCTGGGTGAACGGTGTATAGGTTAGGCTTGGCTCAAACATCTCGTAAATTAAGCGGCTCTGTTCTTCTTTTGGCAATTCGTTTACGTGCAGCAGCTTTGCTATCTCTGCAGGTTTATGCGTTAATTCACCAATTTTGGGAGCAGAGTTTGCATTCGTAGGTGTTATATATAAGTCGTAATGATTAAACAGTTCCGCCATTTGGGCGGCTGCAACGTCCCATTCATCCAGACTATGTACGAATTCGGCCGCTGAAACATTTTTTCCGGTCTCACCAAGGACCCACGTAATGATATCGACATCGTCAGCAGTTATGGAACGTCCCATATTTCTCTCCAGGGAGACGAACATAGCTGCTACCTCTCCGGCATTCATCGTATAGTAGTTCTCCATCAGTCTTGTGCCATTCACAGGACTTTCTGTTTCTTCAACCGCATGTCCTTCAGTTTCGAGCCATTTCACGGTTTTGAGAACAGCATTTGCGGCCTCTTCAGAGACAGGCGTACCTACTGGGGAAGCCGTCGTAAATCCAATTCGTAGTTTACGTTGCGTAGGCTTAAACAGGTCATCCAGATATACGCCCGGGTATAACGGGGTCTGGAAGGCGGCTTCCGGCTGCACAACCTGCAGCAGATCTAACATAGCAGCGCTATCGCGAACGGACCGGGTTAAGGCAAAATCAATAGAAGCCCCTTGCCATTGACGGCCGACTCCAGGTCCTACTGGTGTGCGCCCGCGCGTGGGTTTAAGTCCGAATAGGCCTGTGAATGAGGCGGGAATACGGATGGACCCACCACCATCACTGGCTCCTGCTACTGGAACAATACCAGAAGCTACAGCCGCCGCGGCTCCGCCACTTGAACCTCCAGGAGAATATTCGAGATTCCAAGGATTACGAGCAGGGCCATGGAGGACATTCTCTGTAATGTTTTTTAAGCCGAACTCGGGTGTATTCGTATGGCCAAGTGGAATAAAGCCGGCTTTCCTAATTCGTGCAACATAATTTGAATCCCACCGTGCGACATTGTTCTTCATCAGCATAGCCCCACAAGTGATGGGCTCGCCAGCGATAGATTGGGAAATATCTTTTAATAGAAACGGAACGCCAGCAAACGGCCGAGTGTTATCCTGAACAGGCATCTCGTCGGCTTCTCTAAGAGCAGCTTCACGACGGGTGCGCACCACCGCATTTATGACCGGATTGATCTCATCTAACCGAGCAAAGGCGGCTTCGACCAGCTCACGAGGTGAAATTTCACGTGCTTTGACAAGTGAAGCAAGTCCTAGAGCGTCATAGGTAGAGTAAGAAAAGGACAAATTAGATACCCACTTTCAATTTAGGATGATTATTATATTATACATCCCATTAGTTATTTTTTGAAAATGGGTAATCTGACATCTATCAATTCTTTTTTACGTCATATTAGGCTATACTTAGTGTTAAATGATTTTATGGGGTGTACTGATGAACGAAGAGAAATATCAGAATGTGGATGGGTTAATGGAGGCTTTCCAACAATTCGCTAGAATGAACTGGCGTAAAACCACGATTTGGGGCTTGAAGCCAAGTGAGGTCCGGATGTTGGTTTCTTTAAAGCTTGGTAAAGAACGGGAAGGGAAGAAGGGACAGACGGTTTCGGAGATTAGCAAGTTTCTGAAAGTCACCTCTCCTACGGTTACCCAAATGCTCAATAGTCTGATTGCACAAGGATATGTGGTGCGTACTTCTGATGCACAGGATCGCCGAGTTAGTGAGATCACGCTTACGGAAAAAGGGGAGCATCTGGCTGAGATGGCTGTAACGAAATCCCGGAATACCTTTAAAGGTATGATTGATTACATGGGCAAAGAACAGACGGATACGTTAATGGAGCTGTTAAACGGAGTCTATGTTTACTTCGAAGAATTGAACGATCAACCAAATGAATCCTAGCCCTTCTTATAAAAAAAGAGATGCCGCACAGCCTAAGCTGTTTACGGACATCTCTAATGTAAGGTTATTTGTGATTAATGTGCAGCAGGCACAGATTTTTCGAGTTTTTTACTCCCGTTTTTATCCTCTGCGTGTGTCTCCATTTTTTTCTCTCCACTACGTAATGGAATCTCTTTAAGGAACAGAACGAGCAGTGCTGCGATAACTAACAGCGCCGTACCACTTAAGAACACAACTGTCAGGGAATCGCTTAGTGCGTTCCGCAGCATCTCAATCAATTGATTGAAGAGCGGCTGGATTTGCTCTGGCAGTGTTGCATGCAATTCTTTAAGCTTAGGCTGATCTAGCAGCATTTGAGGATTCATAAAGGCAGAAAGCTGTTTAGCGGATTCAGAATCAAGTTTGGATAAATCCGGACCTTTGCCAGAAGACACCGCTGCCTCTAATTTTTTCGTTAATGAGGAGTTCATAATGGTACCCATGATGGCAATACCTATGGTTCCACCTAAATTACGGAATAAAGTATTTGTAGCAGTAGCAACACCTAGCATTGAAGGCGCTACAGCATTTTGTACGGTTAGAGTAAATACAGGCATTGATAGTCCTAACCCAACCCCGAAGATAATCATGCTGACTACAGCCGTAGCAATGTTACTCATAAAGGCCATTAATATCATGGCTACAACCATGAATGGCATCCCCATTAGAGCATAACGTTTATATTTTCCTGTTTTGGAGATCCATCTTCCCACTAAAGTACTTAGTACAATCATAGTAAGTGACATTGGCATATTGATGAAACCAGATTTAGTTGGGGAGACGCCCTCTACCCCTTGCACGAAGAAAGGCAGGTAGATCATTGCGCCCATCATACCGGCATTCATCAGGAAGCCGACAATCATTGAGATGGATACGATGGAATTTTTAAATAAGGATAATGGCAATACTGGGCTTTTAGCTTTACGTTCAATCAGAATCAGGATAATCAGACCCAGAATGGAAGCCCCAAACAAGCCGAGAATCTCCGGAGAACCCCAGTCATATTTTGTTCCTGCCCATGAAAAGCCGAGCAAGAGCGCAACAATGGTCAGGGAAAGGAAAATGGAGCCTAAGTAGTCGATGGACTCAGATGTAGAACGCGTGGTTTTAGGGAACATTTTCAAAATCATAAAGAAGGCCACGATCCCGAAAGGTAAGAAGATCCAGAAGATCCATTTCCAAGCCATGTGATCTACCATGAATCCACCAAGGGTAGGACCAATTACACTGGAGAAACCAAATATCGCCATCATAATTCCAGTCCACTTGGCTCTCTCTCTTGGAGCGAACAAATCACCTACAGCGGTTACGGTAGCCGACATTAGAATCCCGCCGCCTAGACCTTGAATCCCGCGATAAGTGATCATTTGAAAAATGTTGGTCGACAATCCGGATAGGAAAGCACCTATAATAAAAATGACAATCCCTGATAACAGGAAGGGCTTTCTTCCGTAAATATCGGATAACTTACCGACAAGTACGGTAGCAATGGTTGAGGTGAGCATATAGATGGTAATTACCCAGGTATAATGTTCAATACCTCCAAGCATCGCAATAATTCGGGGCATTGCTGTGCCCACAATCGTCTGGTTGATTGCTGCGAAAAACATAGCCGCCATTAAAGCAATCATAATTGTAACTTTCTTTTTCTGAGTGAGATGCTCCAGAGCAGTTCCTCTCCTTTAACTTCTATATATTGTAGTTTGGGAATTCATGTCGTAATAATTAGGTAGCCAAACTATCATTTATGTATAATACACAAATTCATCAATTAGCACAACAGGTTAATTATTAAATTTTAATTTAAAGAGAATTTGAATTTGACTTGATTTTTTGGGAATAGGTAAGTAATCTAATTAGATTGAGGTATATTGGAGGTGCCCTATGGATACCCATGACAATCAAGAGCAGAAGCTGATCATAGCCCTTGAAAATATAAAGCGTCTGACTGCTCGCCCCTACTCGATTGATGTAGTATCGTATAGAGAGTTTGTTATGATGTACGTCATTCACACTGTTATGAAGCAAAAGAAAGCGGCTGAAGGTGACAAACAGCACCGGGGAGTTATGATTTCTAAATTAAGTGACCTGCTCCAGATAAGTAGACCTACTGCCACGCAAATGGCAAATACGTTGGAGGAAAAAGGTTACGTAGTGCGTACAACATCCGATACAGATCGGCGGGTCGTATATATCTGTCTGAGTGAGCTTGGAGAGCAGATTTATAGCAGGCAGATGGCATCCTATTCCGGCATTTTGAGTGAAATCACACAAAAGGTCGGTAAGGAAGAGATCGACCAGCTGATCTTTTTGTGCGATCGTTTTCAAGAAGCGGTGCATGAGGTCAGAAGCCGTCATTTTTTTCCACAGTCGGATGAGGAGCCATTAGTTATAGATTCAGTATAGAAAGACCAACATCAAAAGATATTCCTGCAGACCTGCGGGAACATCTTTTTTTGCATCTTAGAGCAAGGAGTGATTATCATCAGAATATTAGCAATTAGTGACATTCACGGAAGTTATGTAGAATTCAATGCCCTATTATCAAAAGTGAATTATCGCCCGGCGGAGGATAAGCTTATTTTAATGGGAGATTATGTGGATAGAGGTCTGGACAGTAAAGGAATTGTGGAGCAAGTGATGACTCTGCAGCAAGAATGTGGAGCGATAGTTCTCAAAGGAAATCACGATAAAATGGCTTGCGATGCGCTCACCAGCGATGATGATAAATTGGATACCCATTGGCTAACTAACGGCGGATTTCATACACTGATGAGTTATTGCGAGGCGGGCTACGAAGGATTGCAGAAGGATTTTGGCTGGAAGGATTATATGCAGCTAAAAGAAAAAATTAGGCGGGACTATAGACATCATATAGACTTTCTGAGCACATTGCCGCTTTATCATGAGACGGAAGAACATATTTTTGTTCATGCAGGCATTAATCCATTAATAGAGGATTGGAAGCAGCAAGACCCTTATGATTTTATCTGGATTAGAGAACCCTTTTATAAGAATCCGGTAGTTAGCACTAACAAAACGGTTGTTTTCGGTCATACTTCGACGATGGATCTGCATGATTCAGAAGAAATCTGGTTTAGTCCACTGGGAGATAAAATTGGCATAGATGGCGGCTGTGCATATGGCCAACGACTAAATTGCTTGGAGATTTCCGCAGGGAAATACATAACGCATTTTGTTCGGAATGGTGAGACGCTTTGAGCGTTCTCCCATTTTTTTTAGAATAGTAATGAATTAAACGTTAACTATGTATAAAATAAAGATAGGAGGGGTGCAAATAGGTGAATGCGAACAACAAATATCATATCCTCATGCAAGGGGCCATCAGCAAGAATGTGAGCGAAACCTGTAAGGAGTTTGGCATTTCCCGGACGATCTATTATAAGTGGTCTAAAGCTTATCAACAACATGGAATGGATGGACTTGGGGAGAAGAAAAGAAAGCCGGTAATGCCTAATAAAGTAGATAAGAGAACGGAAAGATTGATCTTGGAGTACGTCGCCAGATTTCCTGAGGATGGGCCTAAACGCATCTTTTATGAACTGCAAGATGAAGGTATGCAAATAGGGGAATCCGGTATTTATAATGTACTACGTCGAAACGGACTAAATAAACGAATAGAACGTGAAGCTTACGCCAATCAAATCAAAGCAAAGAAGAGGAATGGCGCACAATCCACTCACACTAAAGGATTTAAAGAGAAACGGAAAATACTAGATTATAAGATGAAGAATCCGATAAATGCTCATCCCGGGTATATGTGTCAGCAGAGTATTAGCTATTTGGGAGTTTTCCCGAGGGTCGGAAAGGTATATCAATATGTAATTTATGATGCCTACTCCAGACTAGGTCTAGTTAAGCTATACAATCGGAAATCTACCATTCATTTTATAGATTTTATGCATCTGAAAGTTCTCCCATTGATGAAGACATTAGATTTTCATATCGATAATCTGGTTACGAACAAAAGCCGTGAATTCATTACGAACTGGGACAGAGGAAAACATAAATATAGTGAATTTTTACATAAGAACAATATTAATCAAGTCGCTATAACGGTAGACCAAACAGAGATATTTCAGCCCTTGCAGCAATTTGCGGCGGTGTTGACCAAAGAATTCTACCAGCAGGCTTGGGTAGATGATACGATAGATTCCTTTGAAATTTTAGAAAAGCGCTTACATGAATACTTGAGAACCTACAACTTCAACAGGCAAATTACAGACGGACCTAATCAAGGTAAAATACCATCGGATGTCGCACTTGCCTATACGGGACAACGAGAAACTTTGCCATTATGGTTATTTACAAGGAGATAACGGATGATGACAAACACAAAGAATAAAGACCGAATTGGAATCATCGGTGCAGGGATTTCTGGGGTTACGGCTGCTTATGAATTAGCGAAAAAAGGATATACCAACATTACCCTCATGGAGAAGTCGGATAGAGTAGGAGGAAAGTGTCATTCTATTGAGTACAAAGGAAAAAGTTATGAAATGGGGACGCTAATCGGCCTGCCTACCTATAAACATACGATGGATTTTATGAGAGATTTTGATCTTATGGATAGGGGACCATTGTTAGAACGTGGATTTTTTGATAATAATGGGAGAAAAACTTCACAAATTCCCATGGAGCAGATAGAGGCGTTTACACAAGAATTCAAACGATTACCGGATATTCTAAAACGCTATGAGTCTCTCCAAGAACCGGGTTTTCTCCACTTACCGCCAGATTTATGTCAGCCATTTTCGCAGTGGTGTGTAGAGAATAAGCTGTCTGTCCTTGAGCAGGTCTACATGCATTATTTTAATACTTTTGGATTCGGTGGTATCCATAATGTGCCCGCTGCATATGTGCTGAAATTTCTAAGCTATGATAATCTGTTGTCGTTTATTGAAATTACTCATATGATAACCTGGCCTAAGGGTGTTACTGAGCTGATTAGACGAATGGCCGACCAAGTAAACGATCTACGCCTGACTTGTGAAGTGCTTTTTATGGAGCAAGAACAAGATGGGCAGGTTCGAGTAGAGACGAGTCAGGACATCTTTTATTTTGACAAGGTCATTTATACAGCAGCTTTAGAGCAAATGGGCGATACAGTTAGCCTGTCAAGTGAGGACAAAACTTTATTAGCGAATATAACCTATGAATGGTTTAGGGTATATGCGTATAGAGTGAAGGGGTTGCCGGAGCTTTCTGGCTATATCCCCCGGAATATGTACCCTGAACGTAAAGGGCATATGATGGCATGGTACTATCGGTGGGCAGATATGGGAACTACGGATCTAGTTACGGTTTATGTAGCAGAGAATGAAGCTATGACTGATCTGGAAATGCGAGAGACGGTAGAAAATAAACTTCGCGAGCTGGGCGGAGAGAGCATTCGACTATATATGATGAAGCGTTGGAGGCATTTCCCACATGTGGATTCTAATGCGCTACATGAGGGATTTTATGAACGGGTTGATCAGATGCAGGGGAAAAACAATATCTATTTAGCTGGAGAAATCATGAACTTCCCTACACTTGAGAATTGTATTATCTACGCGAAACACTTGGTTGAACGATTCTTTTGAATAACATTAATGAGGAACCTTGTCCACAAAGAAATTTGTCGACAAGGTTTTTTTTACATTCAAGTTAGGTTTGCAGTATATAGTTCTATAGACATGTATTCTAATAGATCTCTCAGAAGAAAGGTAGAAAGTTTGGCGAATTCTAGTGCTAGGGTTGTGTAAACTCAACTTGAAATGAAACTAAAAAAACACTGATAAATCAACGTTTTAAGCGATTTGATCGTTTAAAGAGGGATGGGCTATATTGGACCTGAGACACAGATTACATACACCAACCTACAAGGAGGAGTAAAACATGTTTTTATTCGAATCGATTCCCTGGTACTCTGCGCTAATGTGGTTAGTAGTACTAGCAGGATTAATGTTTGTAAATGAAATCGCACGGAAGAGCAAGTGGTTCTCAATCATTCTGTTTATAGTTATCCCTATTGTTCTTACCATAGCGGTTTGGCCAAATACGGCAGGAGAAGGCTCCAGTACTGGAACATGGTTTCACTGGGTAAAAGTATATTCTGCTTTGGCAGGATGTATAGGGTTTATGGCTATCCGTTATGTTAAAGGATGGGACAAAAATAAATATATATTAATGTTCCCGGCTATTATCCTTGCAGTTAACATTCTTGAAGCAGTTATTCGTGATTTCCAAGTGTACAGCTTGCAAGGTATGGTGGATGGCGTAATGATGGTAGGTGGTCCTTGGAACATTATGAACGGGATCGCAGGTATTCTGAACATTATTACGATTTCTGGTTGGATGGGTATTGTGATCAGTAAAGATAAGAGTAAAGATATGTTGTGGCCTGACCAGCTTTGGTTCTGGATCATTGCTTATGACATTTGGAACTTTGCCTATGTATATAATGCAGTTTCTGACCATTCCTTCTATGCAGGTGCAGCATTGTTGATCTCTTGTACCATCCCGGCGTTCTTCTTTAAAAAAGGGGCATGGCTGCAGCATCGTGCACAGACTTTGGCGATTTGGATGATGTTTACGATGTCGTTCCCGGCGTTTGTTGGTGAGTCAAAGTTCTCTGTACAATCCTCTCATAGTGAAACCGCTCTGTGGATAGTAAGTGCATTATCTTTAGCTGCTAATATTGCAGTGTTTGGTTATCATTTCTATAAAATCATCAAGCATAAACGCAATCCGCTTAAAGCGGAAGTTTATACGGATTTAGCTGCTTATAAAGCTATTGCAGAGGGTGCGAATTAATAGAGACATTATAGTAATAGTGATAGAAGTTCCTCCTGCTTAAAGGGGGGGACTTCTTTTTGTGAATAATTAAAGTTCTAATTATCAGAGCCCCATATCCGCCCGTTGCTGCGCACGAAATGTTTTCCTTTTTATACAAAGCAAAAGACAAGTCAGTAATAAGACACATAATAAAGTTGCCGTATACGTGAAATTACTGTTCCAAAACACTATCTGAATATTCATTAATGAGTGAACGCCGATCACGAAAAATAAATTTCGGGTTAAGATATAGAGTAGAGCGAATATAATTCCTAGAATTAGAAGCATGATAAAATCATAAACAAACTCCATTCCAACTAATCCTGAGTAAATCCGGTTTGGGATATGTATGGCGGCAAAGATCGATTGTGAAATCAGCATTGCAGAGATCATCCGTGTAGTTTTGTTGTTGATTTTTTTTAAGTATAGATAGATTTGAACGAGCAGGAAGCCGCGAAATAAGATTTCTTCCAATAAAGCATTTCCCAAGACTTGACCTAGAATTTCACCGAAAACTAAATTTGAATGGCTGAAGATAGCATTGTTAAGTGTTAGCTCTGAGTGATTCAGGTGTACCATACACAAATCTACTATATTTATAGCGAGCCAAAACAGAAAGGTACCCAGCAGTCCGGCTCTTAATTTTTCTATTTTTAACCCAAAATCCCGGGGCGAAACTTTAGCTATCAGAATCAAAAAAATAATTACTTCTAAGAGAAGCCCAACTAGATTGGCGGCTAACGTTTCATTGATCCAGTGGTTTGTGTTTTTGGCAATAAAACTTAAATATCCATGCTCAAAAAGGATGAGATTAACCGTAAGAGTAAAGATAATATGAATAAAAATGAGGCTCGCTATAAAAAGGTAGTGTGTAGGCTTTGCTTCAAAAATCGATGATGGATTGAACTCCTTGGAGTGAAGCATCGACGGCAGTCCTCCCAATACAAAATATTCCAAATTAACCTTAGATTTCACTATATCCTTTTTGAGGCCAAGTTTACTGTTACAAAAATCATGTGTTATTCTTCACATTCGCCCATCCCCAGATTGACAGAAGCAAGGGCACTGGCTATACTTGAAATGTTAAAATGCAAATCGGACAAATCGTTGATGAAAATGAAGTACACCGGAGGATGGCTTGATCAGAGAAAAGGTTCCTTTACGAAACGTTTCGTAATGGCTGTGAGAACCTTGAAGACAGGCCGGTGGAAAGCTAATTTCGGAGTGTGAGATCAATGCTCACCGGGGGCGCCCGTTATCAGCCGCGACAAGGCGATCGTCTGCAATTGTCCCATTAGTGGGGTCAAGGCGATAACCAGGGTGGTACCGCGATATTAATCGTCCCTGAATTATTCAGGGGCGTTTTTTTGTTTTTATTTTTTAGGTATTTTGTAATTTCCGGTGTAAATGCCGAAGTAAAAAGATGAGACGGGAGCTGTAAATGATGAAAGCAAGTGAAATTCGTTCCAAATGGCTTAAGTTTTTTGAAAGTAAAGGTCACAAGATTGAACCAAGTGCGTCCCTCGTTCCTCACAACGATCCTTCGCTTCTGTGGATCAATGCGGGTATGGCACCTTTGAAAGTGTACTTCGATGGCCGGGAGGTTCCAGAAAATCCGCGCCTGACTAACTCACAAAAATGTATTCGTACCAATGATATCGAGAA
Source organism: Paenibacillus sp. FSL H7-0323 (assembly GCF_038002725.1). NCBI lineage: Bacteria > Bacillati > Bacillota > Bacilli > Caryophanales > Paenibacillaceae > Paenibacillus > Paenibacillus sp. FSL H7-0323. The sequence goes on from NZ_JBBODB010000001.1 coordinate 6,722,292, forward strand.
TGTGGGTAAGACACGCCGTCACCATACATTTTTCGAGATGCTGGGTAACTTCTCCATCGGCGATTATTTCAAAGAAGAAGCTATCACATGGGCTTGGGAGTTCCTAACCGGCAAAGAGTGGATCGGCTTTGACCCGGAACGTATTTCCGTAACGGTGTACGCAGAGGATGAAGAGGCATTTAAGCTGTGGAATGAAAAGGTTGGCCTGCCTGCTGAACGCATCATTAAGCTGGGCGACGATAATTTCTGGGATATTGGCGAAGGCCCATGCGGTCCTTGCTCGGAAATCTTTTATGACCGTGGTGAAGCTTACGGCAGTGATATGAGCGATCCGGAAATGTATCCAGGTGGAGAAAATGAACGCTGGTTAGAAGTATGGAACCTGGTGTTCTCACAATTCAACCATAACAAGGATGGCAGCTATACGCCGCTTCCGAATAAAAACATTGATACAGGGGCTGGCTTGGAGCGTTTTGCATCCATTCTACAGGATGTAGATTCGAACTTCGACACTGATTTGTTCCAACCTATTATTCAAAAGACAGCACAGCTCGCGGGTGTAACTTATAAAGATAACGTTGAGCAGGATATCGCGCTTAAAGTAATCGCTGACCATGTGCGTACTGTTACTTTTGCAGTAGGTGATGGAGTACTTCCTTCTAATGAAGGACGCGGTTATATTATCCGCCGTTTGCTTCGTCGTGCTGTTCGGTACGGAAAGACCTTGGGTCTGGATCGTCCATTCCTGTATGAGCTGACTGAAACCGTTGGCGAAATTATGGGTGTCTACTATCCATCCGTTGTGGACAACCGCGAATATATCGCAAAGATTATTCGTACTGAAGAAGAACGTTTCCACGAAACATTGTCTGACGGATTGGCTATTTTGGGTGAGATCAGTGCTAAAGCAAAAGCAGAGGGTCTCAGCAATATTGCTGGAGCCGATGCATTTAAGTTATATGATACTTATGGGTTCCCATTTGACCTGACCGAAGATTTCGCAGCAGAGCAAGGATTAACTGTAGACCGTGAAGGTTTTGATGCGGCTATGCAGGAGCAACGTGACCGTGCGAGGGCTGCACGTCATGATGGCGGCAGCATGAAGATCCAGGGAGGCGCACTAGCAGACCTGACGGTTAAAAGTGAATTTGTTGGATATAATGACTCGGTAACAGAGTCGAAAATCCTGGCTATTGTTGTGGGTGATGAATTGGTAGATGTCGCCGGTGAAGGCGCAGAATGCCAAGTTATTCTTGATACAACACCGTTCTATGCTGAGAGCGGCGGACAAGTAAGTGACACGGGTGTGCTTACTGGGGGTTCAGTTACAGCTAAGGTAAAAGGACTCTTTAAAGCTCCACACGGCCAACACGTACATTTGGTAACTGTGGAAGCGGGAGAATTGAAAGTGGGCGAATCCGTTCGCGCGGAAGTGGATCGTGCGGACCGTGAAGATATCGTGAAGAACCACACAGCTACCCATTTATTGCACAAAGCGCTTAAAGAAGTTCTTGGCGGGCATGTTAATCAAGCGGGATCTTTAGTGGAAGGTGCTCGTTTGCGGTTTGACTTCTCCCATTTTGGAGCGATTACTCCAGAAGAATTGAGCGATATCGAACATCGCGTAAATGCACAAATCTGGCGCGGTCTAGATGTAGTGATTGAGAACAAGCCGATTGATGAAGCTAAAGCAATGGGAGCAATGGCACTCTTTGGTGAAAAATACGGTAATATCGTCCGTGTCGTTCAAGTGGGTGATTACAGCCTTGAGCTTTGCGGTGGTTGTCATGTATCCAACACGTCGCAAATCGGAATTTTCAAGCTGCTTAGCGAAAGTGGCATTGGTTCCGGAGTGCGCCGCATCGAAGCGGTTACCGGACGTTACGCTTACCAGTTCACTGAAAGTCAGCTAGATTTGCTCAAACAATCAGCAGGCCTTCTTAAGTCTTCTCTGAATGACGTTCCGAAACGGATCGAAGCGCTGCATAACCAGGTGCGTGAGCTTTCGCGTGAGAATGAGTCCTTGCAATCCAAGCTGAGTGCTACTTTTGCTGCTGAACTTACAAGCAGTGTGAAGACAGTTGGCGCAGGTACGCAGCTCCTGGCTGTTGCTGTTCAAGCAGGCAATATGGATGCTTTGCGTTCCACAGCGGATGAATTGAAATCCAAGCTTCCGGATGCAGTGCTTGTATTAGGTGCAGCGATGGATGATAAGGTAAACTTTGTAGTATCTGTACCGCAAGACCTGGTGAAGAAAGGTTTCCACGCTGGTAAACTCGTTAAAGAAATTGCAGCAGTTTGCGGCGGTGGTGGCGGTGGGCGTCCAGATATGGCGCAAGCCGGCGGTAAAGATGCTTCTAAGCTAAACGAAGCATTGGCAAAGGCTGAAGAATTGGTAGCTTCCTTAGCCTAAGTTAAAATTACGAAACCATTTCTCTAACTAAACGTATTACGAGAAAACATAGCGGTACTGAGAGTTTGATATCAGTACCGCTACTCTTTATTAGCAGGATGTTAGATATTCATGAATAATTGTGCTTGACAATAGCTTAAAAGCCAAAAATATCATAATTTTTGTAGAGAAAATGCCAAAAAAAGCGTTAATAACGGGCAGGATTTCCTCGTTGGGGCATGAATATGTTATGATAAAGGAAGCAAGCGAGCTGCACAGTAGCAACTTTGCGAAGCCGTCCCAAAAGGCGATTTTGCAGAAGGAAGGTGTCACAAATGGACTCCATGGACAAAACGGTCAAATTCAATGTGAAGGGCGACGAAAAGGAAGCTTCTCCCCAGGAAATATTGCTAGCAGTATACGATGCACTGGTGGAGAAAGAGTATCATCCGATCAATCAGATCGTAGGGTATCTTCTTTCCGGAGATCCGGCTTACATTCCGCGCCATAACAATGCGAGAAGTTTGGTCCGGAGAAAAGAACGTGATGAGCTGATTGAAGAGCTGGTTAGATTCTATCTCGTCAATCACAGGGTGGACAATCCGAAATGAAGAAGAAGTTAGGTTTAGATTACGGCGACCGTAGAATCGGTGTAGCCACAAGTGATGTTTTTGGCTGGACGGCACAAGCTCTTGAAACAATTGAGCGCCGAGGTACGGGTAATGAGTTCGAACGCATTCGTGAACTTGTTGCAGAGCACGAAATTGGAGAAATTGTAGTTGGTCTACCGAAGAATATGAACGGCTCAGTAGGACCCCGGGGCGAAATCTGTATAGAGTTCGCTGATAAGCTACGGGAACAGTTAGATATGCCCGTACACCTTTGGGATGAGCGTCTGACGACGGTATCCGCAGAGCGGGTGCTGATTGAAGGGGACGTCAGCCGGAAGAAACGCAAGGGGATTGTGGATAAAATGGCTGCAGCCCTGATTTTGCAAAATTTTTTGGATGCTAACAGTAAAAGGTGAGGGGTGCGAGGATATGACAAACGAACAGATTGGCCAAGAGGAAGAACCGGAAATTATCTATATTCCCGATGAGGAAGGTAATGAAGAGGAATTCGAGGTCATTATGAAGTTTGAGGTTGATGGCTCGGACGCTAAGTATATGATGGTGGTTCCGCTAGACTCCGAGGACGAGGAAACCGATGAGGTATACGCGTTCCGTTATGTGGAAGAAGGCGACGATCTTCAATTGTTCATGATCGATAATGACGAGGAGTGGGCGATTGTCGAAGAGACTTTCAACACACTGGTCGACGAGTTGGACGGAGGATCGGAGAATGACTGAGATATCCGCTGATCAAGCGGTATGGACTACACGGCTTAAAGAAGCCTACGGAGAAACTGTAGAACTGGAAGAGGAGCAAGGCAAATCTTCCATTTACGATATTATCGCCGAATTTGAAGTCGGTGATCGCGGATATGCAGTGCTGAAAAGCTCTGGCAAAGACGTGGAGTATGAGATCCTGCGTATTGTTGTCTCTTCTGACGGACTTCCGGAATTGGAGAGCATTATGGACGATGAAGAGTGGGAAGACATCTCTGAGCTATACGATGAGATGACTTTTCCAGCAGATGGCGCTGAATAAAACTTAAACATGTACGTTACATTTATGATGGGCACGGAAGAGGGCGGAGAATTCCGCGCTCTTTTTGCTTGAAATGCGAGCAATATCCTATATACATCAATCTAAGGAAATATATATTGAATTTTAGGCAATACACTTTTATACTTTATAGTCGGAAAGTGAGGAACCAGACTTGAAATCCGCAATCCGTACTGTGTTAATCATTATTCTTTTGCTGGTAGCAGCAGGAGGTGGGGGCGCATGGTACATTTGGAACGGGATGCAGCCGGTAGAGCCTGCAGGTCCTGCTGTAACATTTACGATAGAGAAGGGCATGGGAAGTGCGGAGATTGCTGATCTGCTTGAGCAGAATGGCATTATCCGTAAGAGTCTTTTTTTTAAGGGATATTTGAAATGGACTAAAGAAGGCTCTAGCTTCAAAGCAGGTACTTATATCGCTAAGCCCGGTGACAGCTATGATGAACTCATTGCAAGATTAAATGCAGGTGATGTAGTTAAGGAAGAAACTGTGGTCTTTACTATCCCCGAAGGATATACTGCTGAGCAGATCGCTAAGAAGCTCGCTGAAGCCTGGAATCAGGATGCGGCTACTTTTCTTGAAATTATGGATACTGGTGCAGGTTTGAAGGGGATTGATATTCTGGGTATCCCGCAGGATAAGAATCTACGCCACCGTCTTGAAGGATATTTATTCCCCGAAACCTATGAACTGGCCAAAGATAGCACGCCCCAGGAAGTTGTAGAAGCGCTTTTGGATCAGTTCCAGAAGAAGCTAGATACGATTCCTAACTGGCAGCAAAAGCTAGAAACGCGTGGATTGTCTCTGCATGAACTGTTGACCGTAGCCTCGCTGGTTGAGCGGGAAGTTGTGGTGGATAGTGAACGTCCGCTTGTGGCTGGTGTTATTTATAACCGCCTAAAGAAAGAGCAGAAGCTGGAGATCGACGCTACCGTTCAATATTTACTCAATAAGCAGAAGGAAAGACTTTTGTATAAAGATTTGGAAGTTGATAGTCCATATAATACGTATAAGAATATTGGACTTCCTCCGGGACCTATTAGTAATCCGGGGCTGGAGTCCATTCAAGCGGCACTCGAACCAGAAGCTTCTGAATATTACTTCTATGTGACCAAAAAAGATGGTACACAGGGCCATTTATTTGCTAAGACCTACAAGGAACATTTAGCCAATATCGAAAAAAGTAAGCAAGAATCGAAATAAACTATTAAAATGAAGAGTGGTGCGGTTGAAATAACTGTACAAGTAGGAGGTACAACATGACTAACAAACCGGAATTGCTGGTGACGGCAGCGTCCTTGGAGGAAGCTGCTGCTCTGCTGGATGCCGGAGCAGATGCGTTGCTCATTGGGGATGACCGTTTCGGGATGCGGCTTGCTGGACATTTCTCTCTGGAGGATACAGCGACTGTCGTAGAAATGGCACATTCGCGAGGCTGCAAAGTGTATGCAAGCTTGGGTGGGCTGATGTCCAACCGTCTGCTGGATGAGCTTCCTGCCTATGTGAAGGCTTTAGGTGAGCTTGGCATTGATGGTGTTGAATTCGGGGATCCAGCAGTGTTAACCACTGTGAAGAAAGAAGCGCCAGCAATGAAGCTGCACTGGAATGCGGAAATGACTTCCACCAACTATGCGACCGCGAATTATTGGGGACGCAAGGGGGCTTCTCGCGTTGTGCTGGCCCGTGAGCTGAATATGGATGAAATGACGGAAATGGTTCCGCTTTTGGAGATTGAGGCACAGGTGCAGGTTCATGGAATGACCAATATATACCATTCCAAGCGGAAGCTTGTTGAAAGCTATATGTCACATCAAGGCCGTCCTAGTGATGGAGGAAGTCTCGGAAAGGAACGCGGACTATTTCTGATTGAAGAAGAACGAGATGACCAGAAATTCCCGATTTATGAAGACGAGAACGGCACTCATATTATGAGCTCGGATGATATTTGTATTTTGGAGGATCTGCATATTCTGATGGCTGCAGGTATACACAGCCTTAAGATTGAGGGACTCTTGAAATCGATAGCGTATAATGTAACGGTTGTGAAGACTTATCGTAAAGCTATAGATCTTTATGCGGCTGATCCGGAAGGTTATGCCTTCAATGAGGAATGGATGGATGTAATCAGAACGGTGCAGGACCCTGAACGGGAGTTAAGCTTCGGATTTTTCTATAAAGAGCAAGTATATTAAGTTTGACAAAAATAAAGAGGTTATAGGTCCCCACGAAGATTAGGTACAGCATTTATAGCATGTGACTTAGCTTTGTGGGCGATGGAGGGGAGAACAGGAATGGGAACCATGACAAAGCCGCAATATAAGGGCAAACGTTACCGTCTGGACAAACCGGAGCTCCTCGCTCCGGCTGGTAATTTGGAAAAATTGAAGTTCGCAGTACACTATGGTGCGGATGCTGTTTATATCGGAGGACAACAATACGGCTTGCGTTCCGGCGCAGATAATTTCAGCTTCGAGGAAATGCGCGAAGGTGTTGAATTCGCCAAGAAATATGGCGCTAAGGTATTTGTTGCAACAAACATTTATGCTCACAATGAAGATGTCGCGGGAATTGAAGAATACCTGCGTAACTTATATGAAGCTGGCATTGCTGCTATTATCGTAGCTGATCCAATCATTGTAGATACAGCACGCCGGTTAGTGCCTGGTCTTGAAGTGCATTTGAGTACACAGCAGTCTACGTTGAACTGGCAAGCGGTGTCCTTCTGGAAGGAAGAGGGGCTTCCGCGTGTTGTTTTGGGCCGTGAGACAAGCCTGGAAGAGATCGCTGAGATTAAAAAACATGTCGACATTGAAATCGAAAGCTTCATCCATGGTGCAATGTGTTCCTCGTATTCGGGTCGTTGTGTTTTGTCTAACCATTTCACCGACCGTGATTCCAATCGCGGGGGCTGTTGCCAGTCTTGCCGCTGGAAATATGATTTGTTTGAGGATGCACGTCCGGAAGGGACTTGGGTGTCTGAGGAAGAGCAGGCTGAAGCGAAATCTCCAGCTCCTTTGCTTCCCGGGGTAACTCAGATTCCACTGCATCAGCAAGGAGATAATCCCTTCTCCATGGGCTCTAAGGATTTGTGTATGCTGGAAAGTATACCTGAACTGATTGAAGTGGGCATCGACAGCTTCAAGATCGAAGGACGAATGAAGTCAATCCACTATGTGGCTACTGTCGTTAATGCATATCGTAAAGCCATTGATGCTTATATGGCAGATCCGGAAGGGTATGAATTGAAGCAGGAATGGCTGGATGAGCTTAATAAAGCCGCTAACCGTCCGCTAAACACAGGATTCTTCTATGATACTCCGGATCATGAAGATCATATCTATGAGCCTGAAGAAAAAGCAGCTCCGTATGATTTTGCCGGACTTGTAATTGAATATGATGCTGAAAGTGGTACGGCACTAGTTCAACAGCGCAATCACTTTAAGCCAGGTCAGGAAGTAGAATTCTTTGGACCTAACGATACGTTCTTCAAGCAAACGGTTGGCGAAATATGGGATGAGAAAGGCAATTCGCTTGATGCTGCCCGTCATCCACTGCAACCTATTCGTATGAAGGTAGATCAACCGGTTGCATACTTTGATATGATGCGTAAGAAGAAGTTTTAATAAAAAACAGGGAAGCCTTTGGTCATCCAAGAGCCTCCCTGTTTTTCTTTTTGACAAAGCAAACAATAAGTTATATATATTAGGGATTAACAAATATCTCCAAGAGAGGAGGTGCAGCAAGCTATTTATTATGTTTAAACATACATAGGTTAAAAGTTGTAAAAAAAGTCTCGTAAAGCTAAGGAAAAAGACCTAATACGCCGATATATATATTGGTTAACGCTTTCATGCGTATTCTAATATTAGCGGGTAGGTGATCAAGATGGGGGATCCTGATCAAGATAGTATTAGTGAAAAGCATAATGAGAGAAGGTTTAGCATGAATAAAAAGAATAAGAAATCGGCGATCACAGGAAACAAGGAAACAAGCAAGATTGAAGGGGCAGTTAAGACACCTAAGTTTAATTTGAAGAATGGGATAGATTTGCGGGGACAGATCAAAAGAGTTAATCCTATGGAATCTGTTGGCGTGAAGATATTCCTGATATTTTTGTGTGCAATTGTAATTGTGGTAATGGCACTTGGACTGCTATCTTATTCAAAAGCCAAGAAGACAATTAAGAACAACGTATCGGAAGCCTACCGTCAGACTATTATTCAGACCTCAGAAAAGTTAGATATTACTTTGAAACAGTACGAGAACTTGGCTTTACAGCTTTATTTTGATGCGCAGATGCAAGAAGATTTGAAGTCTTTAGTGACTGCACAATCTTCCTATGAGAAATTTGAAGCTACAAGCGCAGTAAGTAAAAAGTTGTCCAGTCAGATTACAACGGATTCTAATATTCTTAGTGTTTCTTTGATCCCGGAGTCGCCTGATCAAGACATTGTTACAAGTGGCAGTGGCGGCATTAAGTTAGATAACATAAGAGAACAAGAATGGTATAAGAAGATTGTCGACAACACTGCATCTTATGAATCCTACTATTCTAAAGGTGATGGTGATGCAGCCAAGAACATATGGTTCTCGACAGCTGTTCAAGGTGATGGAGACAAAAATATTGCTATGGCAAGATCTCTCAAAACCCTGGGCTCAGGTACAGGATACATAGTCATCCTTGTGTTGAAGAATACATTGCTGGAGGAATCATTCGCAAGTGTACAGCTGGGAGATGGCTCTCGAATTCAACTTGTCACTCCTGATGGAACCGTAGTAGCTTCTTCGGATTCAAAAGACGATGGTAAACCTTCAGAGTTCGCTTTTATTCAGGCAAGTAAAAAGGATAACAAAAGCTTGGATGAGAAGGATACAAACGGGAAAGAAATCCTTGCTGTCTTTAATCCAATGATCCGGGCGGATTGGAAGTTGGCAGGGGTAGTCCCAACAGATGAGCTAGTAAAAGAAGCACGTCCGATTCTGTTGACTACTTTTATTGCGGCTGCTGGTGCGGCTCTGCTAGCCATAGTAATCGGGATCTGGATGGTGCGTATGATTGCTCGCCCTCTAGCACGCTTGAAGGATCTTATGGTACAAGGTGCAGGTGGTGATCTAAGTGTACGTACAGAATATGTTTCTAAAGATGAAATTGGCCAGCTATCGGCTTCCTTTAACGTGATGATGGAGCGTATTACTGAGCTTGTATCGCAAACGACAGAAACCGCTCGGGATGTGCTGGAGACCGCTGGTGAGCTTGGTGAAGCCTCACGGAAGACAGCTATTTCTGCGAAGGAAATCGCAGCCGCTACGGAAGAAATTGCCGGTGGGGCAGGCAGTCTGGCGCTTGAAGCTGAACGAGGTAATGAGCTAACAGATGTGATTGCTACGCAAATGCAGACTGTAATATATGCCAACACTGAGATGGATGAAGCAGCACGTGGGGTTGGTGAAGCTAGTGCTCAAGGCGCTAAGCAATTAACTGACCTGCTGGATCAGACTAGCCGCACTGGAGAAAAAACAAGTGCACTTGTCGAACGTGTCAACCACCTGAAGGAGACAGTATTCTCCGTAATTAAGGTGTTGGATGTGATGAAGAGTATCACGCAACAGACGAATATCTTATCGTTAAATGCAACAATAGAAGCCGCTCGTGCAGGAGAAGCTGGTAAGGGCTTCATGGTAGTTGCGGGTGAAGTACGGCAGCTTGCTGACCAATCGAAACAATCTATTGCCCTTGTTGCTGGAATTACGGATAAGATCATGGCGGAAATGAACGAAACGGAAGCTGTATTATCCGAAGTAGCACCACTGTTTAAAGAACAAGTAAGCTCCGTGAAGAGTACAAGTGATATCTTCCTGTCCGTAAAAGGACAGATGGATGAATTCATAACAAGCCTGGAATCGGTGACGAAAGCGATCAGCAGTCTGAATCATTCGCAAGGTGTGTTGTCAGAGGCTATGGGGAACGTTAGCGCCGTAGCTGAGCAATCTTCAGCAACTTCCCAAGAAGTAGCTTCACTCAGTAATGAACAGCAAAATGTAAGTGATCAACTCGTTTCATTATCTGGCAAGCTGGAAAGTGCTTCAGGTCAATTGAAGGACAAGCTGTCATTATTCACTATAAAATGAGTGGATTCATCACTAATTTCTAAATTGTTTACCTAACAAAACCGCTTCTTCAACATGAAGAGGCGGTTTGTTGTTGTGTAATGAAGAACTACACCGTATAATAACTTTGTTAGGTATTTGTTATAATTTAATAACAAGTTAGGTAAAAAGTATTAAGGAGAAGGACCAAATGAAAGGTAGACGCATCTCTGGCTGGTGGTCCGTTATCGGGGACATGAGCATGGAACGCAAGCTGCTCCTCGTCTTTTTAATTATCATTACCCTCCCGCTATCCTTCATCAGTGTATTTACCTTCAAGAGCTACTCAGAATCTATTCAGGGGAACACCATTGCTTATTCTGAGAAATTAATCGATCAAATGATGGATGGAGTAGACGATTATATCGAAGATATGAAGCGTATTTCATCTATGCCCGCCTATGTGAATGATATCAAACAGAATTTAATACGTTCGAACAACTACCATGAGCAGAAAAAGATTATGGGAGGCGCAACTGGGAGTGCTGCTTTGTCGCCCGGTGATTTTGATCTTCTGTTGTCCATTCAACGGGGGATAGAGGGCAACATTTCGTTTATTAACAATATTAAGCGAGGTGCGAACTCGGTTTATATTTTTGACGCTTACGGAAATGGTTATTATTCTGCGAAGGATGGTGGCGTACGACTTGATCTCGAGCAAAGCTATAAATACTGGAGCCAGCAGACTAAGGATTCCAGCGGAGAAGCATTATTGTTCGGTACTCAAGCGTATACAAGTAATCTGCAGAGCACCCGATATGCTTTTACCGTTGTTCGCAAAATCGTGGATGGCTTGTTAAATCCAATCGGGCTGATTGCGGTTGAAGCGAATATTAGCAATTTGGAGAATCAAGTTAAGGAACTGGATAAAGTCACCCATGGGAAGTCGTTGATTGTGGATGAGAAGGGAATGGTCATCTACGACAGCGACAAGAAGCTGCTGGCCACAGATATTTCTGATTCAGACTTGTTCAAAAGAGTTGGAGGCATTTCTGGAAGCTTTTATGATACAGTCAACGGAAAAGAGCGGTTGAATATTTACTCTGGCTCTACCAAAACCAATTGGAAGGTAATTATCTCTATTCCTGTTGATGTACTGATGCGTGATGTGAAGCTGACCCGTAATACAACACTTGCTGCTACATTAAGTATCATAGTACTAGCGTTAATTATTTCGATTATTCTTTCCGTTGCCCTTACTAAATCGCTGACTCAAATGATTCAATTGATGAAAAAAGTTCAGGGCGGCGATCTGGATGTGATGTTCAGAGTTAAACGGCGTGACGAAATTGGTCTGCTGGGGCATCAATTTAATCGTATGTTAGCCCGAATCAGGCAGCTAATTCAGGATATTTACCGCATAGAAGAACAGAAAAAGGAAGCAGAGCTTCATGCGCTGCAGAGTCAAATCAATCCTCATTTTATCTATAACACACTGGAGTCCATCCGAATGACCGCCGAGCTGAATGATGATGTCGAAGCTGCGGATATGATCTCTATTCTGGGCAAACTGCTACGGTACAGTACAAGTGATCTGAGTGGCAATACGACATTGAAGCAAGAGCTTGGGTATGTGCGTAATTACGTCGAGCTGCTGAACTATCGTTATCCTAACCGTTTTTTACTGGATATCGATGTGCCGAAGTCGTTAGATAATTACTCTATTATCAAGCTGGTCTTCCAGCCTATCATTGAAAATGCAGCTTACCATGGCTTAGATGATAATAAGCCGCAAATGCATTTAAGCATCCGCTGCGAGATTACAGAGCAAATGCTGTTGTTTCATATTAAAGACGACGGGATCGGAATGGATGAGAAGACTTTGGAGAAATTGAATGATGGGCTGCAGAACGAAAGTCCTCCTAAGAAAAGCATTAACGGGGGGATAGGCATGAAAAATGTACAGCAGCGAGTGCGTCTTCATTATGGAGCGGCATTTGGGATCCAGGTATATAGTGAGCTTGGACGAGGGACCGATGTTATTTTGTCGCTGCCATTACTGGAGCAGGAATTAATTGGCTTACCTGAGTAACGAAATAAGAGGGGGCTGTCCGTTGAAGGGGTTGAAATTAGAATGGACTATGCGGACCATACTGTTACTTCTCTTAGTGTTATTGAGTAGTAGCTGTGCCAATAACAATAAGCAGACGGAATCCACTCCGCCTCCAGTTGGAGACGAGGTGAAGTCTGACTTGTCCGGCACCATAGTCATGATGACCAATCGAATAGATCTGATAGAGAACGGAACTTTTCAAGGATACGCGGACCAATTTAAACAGAGATACCCCGAAGCCAATGTGGAATTTGAAGGCTTGTCCAATTATGCAACGGATATTCTGGTACGGCTATCCACGAAAGATGCCGGTGATGTACTGTTGCTTCCGGTGAATCTTCCGTCAAAGGAGCTGGATTATTTTTTCGAGCCGCTGGATGAAGAAACCGCCGCTAGTGAGAGGTTCACCTCTTTTGCTACGTATAACGGGAAACGATATGGGCTGTCTACGGGGACTACTACGGTTGGGATTGTCTATAATAAAAAGGCATTCGAAAAAGCAGGAATAGCTACTGTTCCTAAGACGCTGGATGAATTCTACGAAGCTTGTGCGAAATTAAAACAAGCGGGTATTATCCCCCTATATATGAATTATGGAGCCGTTTGGCCTTTACGTGAATGGGGAAACAGTCTGGTTAACTATATGACAGGTAATCCAGAGTATCTAAATAATATGGTAAATGAGGATAGCCCGTGGCAGCTTGATAATGAGTGGGGGAAATCAATTTCCATTGCTCGAACCTTAATTGGTAAAGGCTATGTTGAAGATGAACTATTCTCGAACAATTGGGAGATATCGAAGACTAAGCTAGCTAAAGGTCAAGCAGGGATGTATTTACTGGGAAATTGGACGATTGGACAAGTCCTTGATGTGGGGGCTGCCCCGGATGATATTGGATTCTTCCCGTTTCCGTATGATAATAGCAGTGCTCATTATGCGCCGATCAATCCAGATTGGTTCATGGGGGTTAGTAAATATACCAAGAACAAAGAGCTTGCTATGGCGTGGTTGAATTTTTTTGTGAAGGAGACTTCCTATCGAGATGATTGGGGATTTCTTCCGGCAGATGGAAGCTTGAATCCCTCTATGTCGCAGTATCGTGAGTTTTTATCTTATAAGCCTAAGCTACTCGATGCTACTGTACAAAGTGATGCGTTCATCGAGCTGGCGAATAGAGCCAAGCTATCCTTTTGGTCCGGGGATTATATTCAGGAGTTACTGGCTGCGCCTGATTTACAAAAGGCTTTTGACGAATTAAATGCAAAATGGAAGGAAGCGCGGGCAGGAGCGTCACAAACTTCTCAGCCTTAAAGTTAGTACTAAATAAATTTGATGACATTCTCTGGAGGGTTATATATGGCTAAAAAGGTCACCATGCAAAAAATCGCTGATCATCTCGGCGTATCCAAATTCGTTGTCTCCAAGTCACTTTCGGGTAAGGGCGGCGTTAATGAGACGACAAGAGAGCGAGTGATTCAAGCGGCATCGCAGCTGGGTTATTTTACGCAAAAAAATGCTTTTGTCCAAGGTATAAAACGCACGCCTCCGGTAGGTGGCGGGGATCGGAATAAGCAATCCGTGCTGGTGTTAATGCCGAATATTCGTTCTCAGACGCAGGATTCCTTGTATTGGGGAAAAATTGTGGATGGTATTGCGATTGCGCTGGATCAGGAAGGGCTTGGGATGGTCATTATCTCCGAGAACCGTGCGGATAATTTCGTTAATATTTTGAATCCCAATGGAATCCTTGGTTTGATAGGTGTGGGCCAAATCTCTACTTCCTTGCTGCTTGAGGTACACCGTATTGGTTTGCCGATGGTGTTGATTGACCATGAAGATCCGCTAATTCCAAGTGATACCGTGTTTGCGAATAATGTGGATTCTATGGCTCGACTTACGAATCATTTGATGGGCACAGGCCATACCCAAATGCATTTTATCGGCAATATTGGATTCTCACGCAGTTTCCGCGACCGGTGGATTGGCTTCCGGAGTGCGCTGGAGGAGAGTGGGATAAGACTGCCTTTGGAAGATGATGCGAATCTTTTTCTGGAAGGGGTGGAGGAAGACTTATTTCAGGAGGATTTTAAAAACTGGGTGAATAAGCGTAAAAAAGCCAAAACACTCCCGACAGCCTTGGTTTGCGCTAACGACTCCACAGCCCTTTCGGTCAGTGACATCCTCAAGGAAGAAGGGTTTAATATTCCGGAGGATATCTCGGTTACTGGCTTTGATAATATTGAGGATGCCTTAAGAGGCGTTCCACCGCTTACAACTGTTCATGTTCCTAAAGAAGCGATGGGCCGAGCCGCAGTGGAGAAACTTCTGAGCCGTATTCATAATCCTTCTGCACCGCTTGAGAAAATTCTTATTGCAGCGGATATTGTACATCGTGATTCCGTGGATAAGCCGCGAGACTAGAACTATGTTGATCTAAAAAGTATATAAGCCATGGAATCTAGTTTTGCTTGAGTAAGGGGGAGTTTAGTTATGACAGAATCAGTTGCCATGCCAAAGATTGAAGGCGAACAGATTCAACTACGCGGTGTGCAAGCATCCGATCTGGAGGCTTATTATAAATTTTTGCTTGATGTTGAGATGGGGCAATTAACAGGATCACAAGGAGATTTCTCCCGTGAGCAGACGGCAGCTTGGATTCGTAAGATTCGTGTTCCAGCCGAGGATCGTGTGGATCTTATGATTATAGTAAAGGACACGGGTGAGCTCGTTGGAGAAGTGGTACTAAATGAAATAGATCCGGACAATCGTAGTGCAAATATCCGGATCGGCATTTGTGGGCATGAACATCGGGGTAAAGGTTACGGTACTGAAGCTATGATTCAAATGCTGCGATATGGCTTTGAAACTATGAAGCTGCATCGCATCCATCTCGGCGTATATACTTTTAACCCCAGAGCCGTTCATGTCTATGAGAAGCTTGGTTTTCAACGCGACGGTGTGGAGCGGGATGCTCTTTATGTAGACGGAGAGTTTCATAACATGATTCTGATGTCCATGCTTGAAGAGGAGTTCCGCAGTTTGTACAATTAAAAAAAGTGAATCTAGGGTAAGGAAGATTGTAGGTAACTTCCTCACCAGATTCACTATGAATATTAGTCTGTAATATTTCCAGCCATTTTGAGGCGTTTGGCAATTTCTTTAAAGTCTTCGGGGGAGATTCCGGGAGCGAATTCCTCTTCGACTGCCGGAGCAACGGGGATCGGAAAGCCTTTAGGGGATCCTTGAATAACTTCAAGCGGAAGATTATCCTCTGGGTGGGTTCCCTTCCAAATCTGATCGATGGCGCCGAAGTCACTTTCACTCCAGGTGTATAGCTTGGTATGCACGCCTTTTTCTTCATATTTTTTTGCTTCGCTGAATGATTTATTATTTAACGAAGGAATCGGCACGAGCTTAGTTACATTAACACCTGTTGCCACTTCGATGGCTTTGGCATAAGCGACCACGTGGACACCACCACGGACTAAAAGGAATCCGACTACAGCGCGTGCAGCTGGATGGTCTGTCATTTCGTAGACCTTCATTTTATGTGTTCTGGCTCCGCATTCGAGGAAGAAGTTATGTAGCAGATCTTCCACTAGGTTGCCGCTATTAAAGACGTTTGCTCCGGTCCACGGGTTCCCTGTTGAATCAAAAGGCATAGCCCCTTGTGCACCAGCCAGAAAGTGATAGGATAGACGCGCATCTTTTGCGGACCCTAGAGGGGTGGAATCGGGCTCTTTATAACTTGTTGACCCTCGAAGACATTTGTTGATGGCATGCGAAACCAGCTCGACATGGCCAAGCTCTTCCGCTGTTATGCTCATCACCAAATCATAAAAAGGCTTCAGCTTGTCTTTTGAACGGAAATTAAAGGATTGAAAGAGGTAATTGTTAAGGGTCGACATTTCTCCGAACTTTCCGCCAAGTAATTCCTGAACAGCGGCAGCAGCATTGGGATCGGGCTTCTCAACTTCAGGAATCTCAATCATGATTTCATCCATACGTTTGAACATTAATATCTCAGCCTCCTTGGAGTTAGGGGTTACTGACCTATTTTGAGCTTAATCTATAGGAATTACTCATGAATGGGCTGAAAAGTATGGATGTGCGTCATGTAAAAGGCTTTTTGTGTCGAAAAGGCAAACGGCAAATACTATCAAATACGCAATTAAAACCACAATCAAATACGCAATCAAATACGCATATTAACCTGCTAACGGACACAGCAGACCCTATATGCATGCAGTATTATCCGATATTTACAATGCTAACGGACTCCAGCGCAGCTATCGGCCTAGAAAACGCCCCAAATGGGACTCTTTTCAGGGAATAGCGCCCCTGGAGTCCGAAAACTTACTTTGAAGGCTAAATACATGTGAATAGCGTCATCTGAGTCCTTAAGTTACTCTAGATGATTGATATTCGCTTGAAGCAAACAGTGAATGATCAAAACGCAGAGCAGCGATCCTCCTAATATAGGAGAATCGCTGCTCTGTTGATTTTTAGGGTTTATGAACTTTTTTTACAATGCTAAATTACGATCAATAAGAGCAATACGTTGCTGTACACAAGCATAAGAGCGAAGGGGATCCTCTGGAGTGTTCAGCACATAATCTAACATTTGGTCAACGGTAGTTGTAGCCACATGGATACGAGTGTCGGAGGAGGCGTAGTAAATATAGATTTCACCGTTATCAAGTGCAATCACGCCATTACAGAACACGACATTGGAGACATCGCCGACACGTTCTTCACCGTCTGGTGCGATGAAATGACCACCAGGTGAATGAGTAACTTTGTTTGGCTCATCCAGGTCAGACAAGAAAGCATATAGCACGTATCGGAGTCCAGCAGCTGTGTTGCGTACACCATGAGCAATATGCAGCCAGCCTTTTGCAGTTTTGATTGGAGCTGGACCTTGGCCATTTTTAACTTCCTTGATGGTATGGTAGTAGCGTTCGTCCATGATAGTCTCGCTGGTAATTACGGCATCTTCAATTGTATCCGAGAGTCCCCAGCCAATACCGCCACCGGAACCTGCATCGATAAAGCCATCTTGTGGGCGAGTGTAGAAAGCGTATTTTCCATCTACAAATTCAGGGTGTAGCACGACATTACGCTGCTGAGCAGAGCCTGTTTTGAGATCCGCCAGACGTTCCCAGGTCTTCAGATCTTTGGTGCGAACAATACCACACTGTGCTACTGCGCTAGAAAGGTCACCATGTGGAGCTTCTGGATCTTTGCGTTCTGTACAGAAGAGGCCGTAGATCCAGCCATCTTCATGGCTAACGAGGCGCATGTCGTAGACGTTGATATCAGGAACTTCTGTCTCCGGCAGCACAACTGGATGATCCCAGAAGCGGAAGCCGTCCACGCCATTGTCGCTTTCTGCTACAGCGAAAAAAGATTTGCGGTCATTGCCTTCCACGCGAGCAACAAGATAGAATTTGCCATTCAGTGCAATAGCACCCGGGTTGAAGACGCCGTTGACGCCAATTCTTTCGGCAAAATAAGGGTTGGTATCTGGGTTAAAATCATAACGCCAGATTAAGGGCGCATGCTCAGCAGTTAGCAGTGGATGAGCATATCGGTCATAAATACCGTTTCCATAAGGAAGCTTTTCGTTCTTGCGAGCGATCAGGGCTTCATAACGTTCTGTTAATTGTTGTTTGCGTTCTTGGAATAATGATGACATTAGACAGTCTCCTTTATAGTTGATTTCAGTCGTGCGATCATTTCGAAGCAGGCTCTGCTGTTATGATAAGGACATTTCCAGGCGCTAACCTTTGATCCGTGAGGCAGGGGCTGAAGGTTCTCGTCCACGCCCCAGTACCATTCACCCAGCTTGTGATCCACCATGTATTTATCGATAAAAGTCCAGGAGGCTTGGGCAGCCTCATTAAATTTGCTGTTACCAGTCAGCTGATAAGCATTATAGAATCCAACAACCGCCTCAGCTTGCGGCCACCAATCTTTATCTTTGCTCAGCAGCCCGCTTGGGTCAGCTTCATTCCATATCCCTCCATCGCTATCAATACCTTCCGCAAGAACGGCTTCTGCCATGGAGACAGCGACTGTTCGCACACGCTGCAGCAGTTGCTCTTCTCCAAGGGTTTCAGCGGCTTCCACCAACAGCCAGCTTCCTTCGATGTCATGTCCGTAGGAGATAATATCTGATTTCACATTCCATGCCTCATCTAAGAAAAGATGAAAATGCTGGCCTTCCTGATCAATGATATGATCCAGCATCGTTTCGATTAGCTCAGTTAGCGTGCTCTTTAGTTCCTCCGACTTCCATACTCGATAGAGACCGGTATACGCTTCCAGAACATGCAGATGGGTATTCATAGATTTTTTTTCATTCATATCCTTGCTGCTGAGACTGAGGTTATCAGTGATTTGCCATTCCCGTGATAAAGCTTCGACATAACCTTTATAAATAGAATCATAGCCGTATTTCTCAACTAGCTGGAATAATTGAATCGCATCCTCTAAGACCTCTGGACGTCCGGTCGCATGGTAGAATTCAGCAAGTGCGTAGATAGCAAAGGATTGGCCATAGATCTGCTTTTTCTCTTGAGAAGGTCTGCCCTCAGCATCCACCATCCAGTATAATCCGCCATACTCTTTATCAATGAAGTGTTCCATCAGATAGGTATAAGCACGTTCTGCCATCGCCAGATATTCCGGTTTACCGTAGATCCGGTAAGCGCTCGCAAAGGACCAAAGAATCCGGGCATTAAGCACAAGGCTTTTCTCTGCGTTAGGAGTAATGTTCAGCTGATTGTCGATTTCACCTATAAAACCGCCGTTCACTTCGTCCTTCGTCTGTTTCATCCAAAAACTAAGAATATTATCCTGCAGTTCATCCTCAAGTTGGGTCAACCATAATTCTGGTGAATTAATCATTGTAATCAGTCACTCCTCACATTATTTGGTGATTTTTGAGGTGAAATATTCGTTGATGATCCCAGCGGCTTGCTTACCGTACATACAGTAATCATCATTCTGTGCTGCTTCTTCAATTGGATAAAGATGAGTAGGCCAATCCCAGAGCATAAAGCCCTGAACCCAATCTCTGTGCTCACAGCCTTGAAACATTGCCTGATAGAATTTACTTTGTTCTTTTTGACTTGGTTCGCCCTTTAAAGTCCAATCATTGGGAATCGCGGCGCTTCCGCTCCGGCTTGGGCAACCCGCTTCCATGAAAAAGAACGGCTTATTCTGTGAGTGCACCACTTGCTCAATCCGGTCGAGCTGAGCCTCCCAATCACTAGCTGGATAATACCCACTTGAAGAAATCACATCGAGCGCATCCCACCAGGTTACGTTATCCTCCTGATACTTATCGCAATTATAAGTAAGAATACCTGAGTAGACCTTCCGCACCTCAGCAATAAGCGAACGCCATTCGGCTTCGCGTCTATCCGTCTGTACAAGCTCACAGCCAATACAGAACATTTCACAGCCTGTTTCCTCAGCGATAGCGGCATAGTGCAGAATAAATTTAGTATAAGAGCTGAACCACTCAGACCATTTAGGCTCGCAAGGGACATCCTTATCAAAAAAGTTAATATGGGCACGCCAAGTTCCGTCAGCACAATTAACAATCGGCTTCAGGCATACTTTTAGCTGCAGTGACTTCGCTTTGCTGATAGCCCATTTCACTTCTTCGTCGCTAACGGTTGGAGCCTCCCAGTAGGGGATTTCCGTAGAATGAGCGGTAGCTTGAAGCGCACTGAGCGCAATGGCCGTCCAGTTCGCTCCGGTGACAGAGGACATTAATTCCAGCGAACACTCAGCTTCTTTTGTTGTCCATGAACCACGTCTACCCGAGAAACCCCAGGTTACGCCTGCAATGTATTCGTTGTTTAACATCATCGAGAATCCTCACTTTACACACAAAAATAGAAAAATTAGCAATCTTCATTTTGTTAGATAGTTATTATTGTTTTGTTAGTTTATAATAACAACTTAATTTAGTTATATACTTTTTTGCAGATGATTTCAAGGACAATTTGTAGTTGAAGCTGGGAAATTTGAATAACTTTAGTTATAGTAAATATAAGACTATAAAAGGGCGCAATCGTACATTGACGTAATACATGGGGAGATACTATTCGTGATGATAGCGCAATCATAATAACTGGCGGATACAACTGGAGGGAATTACTCAAATGATAAATGTTATGATTGCGGACGACGAGGAAGTCATTCGCAGGGGGCTCGAAAAAATCACATCCAGAATGGAAATAGACGTACATGTAATTGGATCTTACGGCAACGGCTTGGAAGCCTGGGAACATTTAGAAAAGTTATCCCGGGAGGATATAGATCTGCTTATTACAGATATCAAAATGCCTAGAATGGATGGTTTTAAGCTGATTGAACAGGCTAGAGACCATATGGAGGATATCCCTATTGCTGTCCTTAGCGGTTTTAGTGAATTTGAATATGCCCGTCGAGCGATCCGTCATGGGGTGATGGATTATTTGCTTAAACCGATTGATAAGACTCAGCTATATGAACTGCTTAAGAGAGTAGAGGATGTAAAGAAAAAGACCGTGACGGAGCATGAGGAGATTTTCTCACAAGCTGCGGATGGTGGAGAACATTATGTAGTTGAGCAGACAAAAAGTATTCTGGAGAGAGAGTATGATCAGAACTTCGAGCTTGAACGCCTAGCGGAGATGGTGGGCATGAATGCGAGTTATCTCAGCCGTTTGTTCAAATTAAAGACGGGGCAGACGATCACAGACTATCTGATTCGGATTAGAATTTCTAAAGCAAAGGAACTGTTAATGGAGCATCCTGACCTGAAAAATTATGAAATTGCCGAGAAGGTTGGTTATAGCGATCCGGTATATTTTAATAAATTGTTCAAGAAAATGTGTGGTATGACACCTAAGGATTATAAAAGCGGCTGTAAATTCCCGAAAATTGAACGTGAGTTTTAGGCATATATAGGAAGTTATTTATTAGGAGGGCGAAAAGCTCTCTTTTTTTGTGGATATTTTTATAAATTAGATAACAAAATTGTTATAAGTAAAACAAAAATAACAAATACAAGACCAGAAAAAGCAATTGAAACCATCGTTTTGCGTCGAAAATAGATTTATAATGGGTTTGTAAGCGATATCATCACTTGTTTTCAAGAGTAATTCAGATAATCCGGTATTAATGGCTACTCTTTCAAGTTATGAGTGATGATAAAAGTTATTATTTTTGTTATTTACCTAAAACTAGAGTTGAATTGAAGAGAGGGGTCGTAACAGCATGAAAAAAGGCAAAACAATGATGGGCTTGATGGCACTAACACTTGTGGCGGGATTGTTTAGCGGTTGTTCCTCAAACAACAACACTAACAATGAAGCTGCTAAAAACACAGGAAACAATGGTTCTTCAGCAGAGGCAACTGCTCCAGCTGATGGTACAGCAGCTAAGGATATCAAAGGGGATATCACAGTCATAACGCAAAGAACAGATATTGTTGATACCGTATTCAAAGAGTATGCGGCTAAATTTAATGAGAAATATCCTGATGTAAAGGTGAACTTTGAAGCGCTCGCTACTTACGAAGATCAAATTAAAATTCGTATGAGCACTAGTGATTATGGCGACGTTCTTTTGTTACCTACTAGCATAGCTGTAAAAGATATTCCTGATTTCTTCGAACCCCTTGGCAAGCTTGAAGAAATGAGCAAACAATACACAGGGTTGGAAGAACGTGCAGTAGACGGAGTTGCCTATGGTATTCCGATGACCATCAACTTTAACGGGATTATCTATAACAAACAAGTCTTCAAAGATGCCGGAATTACAGAGGTTCCCAAAACCCCTGAACAATTCTTGACTGCTCTGCAGACTATTAAAGACAAAACACAAGCTGTTCCTCTTTACACAAATTACGCAGCAGGCTGGACATTGACACAATGGGAAGCGGATCTGGCTACAGTAGCTGGTGACCGTGATTATGTGAACATTGCTCAAGTGGCTAGCGACGACAACTATGTAGCGGGTCAACCACACTATGAATTGTACAAAATTCTGTACGATGCAGCACAAAAAGGTTTGATTGAAGAAGATCCAACTACAACAGACTGGGAATCTTCCAAAGCTGATCTGGCCAACGGAAAAATTGGGACTATGGTGCTTGGATCTTGGGCAATTGGGCAAATCAAAGGCCTGGCTACAAATCCAGACGATGTTGGATTTATGCCTTTCCCAACCAATGCGGATAAAATCCTTGTGCCGCTTGCTGGGGACTACAATCTGGGTGTCAGCGTGCACAGTAAAAACAAAGAAGCTGCTAGAGCTTGGGTGGATTGGTTCATCAACGAATCTAACTATCCTACAACTGAAGGCGGCGGTATGAGCCCGGCTATCGGTGCAGAGCTTCCAGAAATCCTGAAACAATATGAAGGTACAGATGTAACCTTTGATACTCTTGCTCCTGCTAAAGCTGGTGAAGAAGGCTGGTCTGATGAAATCGACAAACAAGCTGAGATCGGTGCTTGGCAGCCAGACTTCAAGAAACGGATTATTGAAGCAGCGATTGGCAACAGAAAAGAATCCTATGATGACATCATGAAAGACCTGAACGACAAGTGGAAAGCCGCTCGCGCTAAAGTCACAGCACAGTAACAACTATAAGCTTCTTAGATGCTATAGGCGGTAGTGAATGTGGGAGGGGATATGCTAACAAGCATTTCCCCCTTCACATTTAAACGAGTCTTAAATAAATGAGGATGCTTTTTCTGGAGGTGTATCGGGTGTTTAAGTTTTCAAATTTGAGCTATAAAAATCAAAGAATCGCTATCATCATCTTATTCTCATTAGTGCCGATATTGTTGCTGCTCACATTCGCTTATTATCCAGTCATCAGTATGTTTCGGTACAGCTTCACCAGTTGGAATGGATTGAGCAAAAATATGGAATATGTCGGTTTAGAAAACTACAAGACCATTTTTACGAAACCTGAGTATTTTTCTGTGTTTAAGGTCAGCTTGTATTATTTCTTTACCACCTTTATTCAGATGGCACTTGCCTTGTATTTTGCAACCATCTTGAGCTTTAGTGTTCGCATGAAAAACTTGTTTAAAGGGATTTTGTTCTTCCCAACCTTGCTAAACGGTGTAGCAATCGGTTTTATCTTCCTGTTCTTTTTCAAACCAGATGGAACGTTAGATACGATTCTTAATCTGATTGGGCTTGGCAGTCTGCAGCAGAAATGGCTTCTGAATCCTAACTTGATCAACTTCTCGCTCGCAGGTGCGTCACTGTGGAGATACATGGGAATGAACTTCCTGATTTTCCTCGGAGCTATTTCTTCTATTGGTAAGGATATCTATGAGGCCGCTGAAATTGACGGTGCAAACAGATGGCATCAGTTTATGCATATTATTTTGCCAAGCATTAAACGTATTCTGCAATTGAACTTGATTCTTGCGGTTAGTGGCGCCATTGGGGTATTCGAAATTCCATACGTCATGACAGGCGGATCTAACGGAAGTAGTACATTCGTAATTCAGACGGTCGATGTAGCTTTCAAATACAGCAAGGTTGGTTTGGCATCGGCGATGGCCGTGGTATTGCTGGGTATTGTTATCATAGTTACTATTTTGCAGCGCGTTCTGATCAAGGAGGAGAAATAAACTATGCATTCTGTAAAATATACCACTGCTAGTATATTCAAATATCTCACCTTGATTTTGGGAGCACTTGTAGCTTTGATACCTATCGTGGTCGTGTTTTTCGCTTCATTAAAAACCGGAGCCGAATATGCTTCTACCGGACCGTTAACGCTGCCAGAGAATTGGTTGAATTTCTCCAACTACACTAAGGCTTTTGTAGACGGAAAAATGCTGCTCGGTTTTAAAAATACTGTCATTATCGTTGTGATTTCTATTGCGGGTGCTACGTTGACGGGTTCGATGATGGCTTATATTTTATCGCGCTTCAAATTTAAAGGCAGTAAGATCCTAATTAGTATGTTCCTGATTGCCACCCTGATTCCAGGTGTAACTACACAAGTAGCTACTTTCCAAATCATCAATCACTTGGGATTATTTAATACCAGATGGGCACCAATCGTTATGTACTTGGGCACGGATATTATCGCTGTTTATATCTTCATGCAGTTTTTGGACTCGATCTCCGAGTCACTGGATGAATCCGCGATGCTGGACGGAGCTTCGTATTGGACAATTTATTGGAGAATTATTTTGCCACTGTTGAAGCCGGCGATTGTAACTGTAGTGATCGTGAAGGGTGTTAATATTTATAACGATTTTTACACCCCTTTCCTTTATATGCCGAAAACAGATCTGCAAACGATCTCCACAGCACTCTTTAAGTTTAAAGGTCCATATGGATCGCAGTGGGAAGTAATATGTGCGGCGATTATGATCGCAATTATACCGACATTGGTTGTGTTTACCGCCTTGCAAAAATATATCTACAATGGTTTTTCACAAGGTTCTGTAAAGTGAGCTCGACAGTAAATTTAATAACAGTACTAGATAAAATAGCATACTGAAAAGTTGCATACATTTGGAGGGAAAACTAATGAGTGAAGTAAAATTGGTTGGAGCAAGTGCAATTAACATCCCGAACATGCCTTGGCAAGAAAAGCCTGCTGGCTACGAGAATCCGATTTGGAGACATAATGATAACCCGGTTATCAAAAGAAATCCTGCAAAAGGTGTAGCCCGTATTTTCAATAGTGCGGTTGCTGCGTATGAAGGCAGTTTTATTGGTGTATTTCGTGTAGAAGATAACACTACTCGTCCGCATCTGCGTATGGGACATAGTGTGGATGGTTTGGATTGGAAAATCGATGATGAGCCGATCCGATTTATAGATGAAGAAGGTAATCCTTATCAGCCGCGTTATGCTTACGATCCGCGTCTGGTGAAGGTTGAAGATACATTTTATATTATCTGGTGTACAGATTTCTACGGAGCAGCTATTGGGGTAGCAAAAACACAAGATTTCAAAACATTTATCAGCTTGGAAAACCCATTCCTGCCATTCAACCGGAACGGTGTACTGTTCCCTAGAAAAATCAACAACAACTTCGTGATGTTGTCCCGTCCAAGTGACAGTGGCCATACGCCATTTGGTGATGTATTCCTTAGTGAGAGCCCTGACTTCGTATATTGGGGAAAACACCGCCATGTAATGACCAAGGGTGGTCAAGGCTGGTGGCAAAGTGTCAAAATTGGTGGCGGACCAGCGCCGATTGAAACTACTGAAGGCTGGTTGATGTTCTACCATGGCGTAACTGGAACGTGCAATGGTCTTGTGTATAGTATGGGAGCGGTTATTTTGGACATCAATGAGCCCTCGAAAGTAAAATATCGCTCGAAGAACTTTGTATTAACGCCAGAAGAATGGTACGAGGAAAGAGGTTTTGTGAATAACGTCCTATTCCCATGTGCTACTCTGCATGATGCAGAAACCGGCCGTATCGCCATCTATTATGGCGCGGCTGATACTTATGTAGGCGTTGCTTATACAACGGTTGATGAAATCGTCAACTATGTCATCGAAACCCATGAAGAGGTTGGCGATGATGCAGGTTTAGGCAAAATCTAATTGGACTTAATAACCTATATTTTCAGTGAGTTTGCTAGAGTTCCGGAGAATTGCGTAGCGTAGAGTTCGAAAAAAGTGTGTTGGGTTTGGTGTGTTGAATGTTGTTGGGTGTGCTCAGTGCGGAGGTTGCCTTGTGCGACCTCCGTGTTCTGTTGCAGAATGTACAACAGAACGACACATTATCGCCTGTAACAGATAAGTAGCGGGTGAGGGGGAAATTCGGCTCTGTTGGCGATTCTGATCACTCTGTTGTTTAGTCACTCTGTTGTTTAGTCACTCTGTGGCTTGGTCACTCTATGGCTCTGACGTAAATAGTTGCACTATGTGCACTTAAACTAACATTTCTTTGTTTACTAGGCGATATAATTGCACTTCGTGCAACTATATCAGCGAAGTAACCACCAAAAGCTCCTTTTGCCGTTTTTTAGTTGTACAAAGTGCAACTAAGATTAGAAACAAATATATTTCAGCTATAATAGCTGCACAAAGTGCAACTCTATGGCTCTGACGTAAATAGTTGCACTCTGTGCACTTAAACTAACATTTCTTTGTTTACTAGGCGATATAGTTGCACTTCGTGCAACTATATCAGCCAAGTAACCACCAAAAGCTCCTTTTACCGTTTTTTAGTTGTACAAAGTGCAACTAAGATTAGAAACAAATATATTTCAGCTGTAATAGCTGCACAAAGTGCAACTATCCAGTCGCAAACTGTTACTGTGCCGATTATAAAGAAGTTAATAGGCAAAATGGAAATGTGGGTGTTGTGAAGGCAATAAGAAGATAGCGGATAAGTGGAATGTGAGTGGTTGTAGAGGTAATAAGAAGGTAGTAGGTACGTGGAATATGATTAGTTGTGGAGGTAATAGGCAAGCAGCGAGTGAGTGGTGAATGTGGCTCTGTTGGCGCTTCTGCTACTCTGTTGCTTAGTTACTCTATGGCTTGGTTACTCTATGGCTCTGACGTAAATAGTTGCACTATGTGCACTTAAACTAACATTTCTTTGGTTACTAGGCGATATAATTGCACTTCGTGCAACTATATCAGCGAAGTAACCACCAAAAGCTCCTTTTACCGTTTTTTAGTTGTGCAAAGTGCAACTAAAAGGGAAAAAACACATATTCAGCTATAATAGCTGCAGAAAGTACAACTATCCAGCCAGAAGCTGTTACTGTGACGATTATAAAGAAGTTAATAGGCAAGGTGGAAAATGTGGGTGTTGTGAAGGTAATGGGAAGATAGGTGCAAGTGGAATGTGAGTGGTTGTAGAGGTAATAAGAAGGTAGTAGGTACGTGGAATGTGATTAGTTGTGGAGGTAATAAGAAGGTAGTGGTACGTGGAATATGATTAGTTGTGGAGGTAATAGGCAAGCAGCGAGTGAGTGGTGAATGTGGCTCTGTTGGCGTTTCTGCTACTCTGTTGCTTAGTTACTCTATGGCTTGGTCACTCTATGGCTCTGACGTAAATAGTTGCACTATGTGCACTTAAACTAACTATACCTAAGGTGCTAAGCGATATAATTGCACTTCGTGCAACTATATCAGCGAAGTAACCACCAAAAGCTCCTTTTACCGTTTTTTAGTTGTACAAAGTGCAACTAGGAGGGAAAACACACATATTCAACTGTAATAGCTGCACAAAGTGCAACTATCCAGCCTCGGAGCTGCGACTAAACTATCCAGTCGCAGAAAACGCAACTATTGCATCCCACTCCATCGCAACTATTCCATCGCAACTATCCATACATCAACGGAAAACCCATATTGGGTTTTCCGTTTCTATCTAGCATAGTAACTCTAACGTTGCTTCGCGGTTACGAACAGCAAGCGAACAATTTCGTTACATAACTTAAGGAGGAATAATATTTTGGGAAGCGACATGAATTTGTCACAGTTAAAGGAATATAACGGAAGTAGTCCAAAACCGGATGATTTCGAGCAATTTTGGGAGCGGGCATTGCGTGATCTGGATGCACAGGCGCTGGATTATGAACTGGAACCAGCGGAGTTTGTCAGTGAACTTGCGGAATGTTTTCATTTGTATTTTACCGGAGTTGGCGGTGCAAGAATCCATTGCAAATATGTAAGACCGAAGAACAGCGTACATAAAAAAGGTCCCGGTGTAGTGATGTTCCATGGATACTCCTGTGACAGCGGGGATTGGATGGAGAAGGTGGCATATGCTGCTCACGGGATTAGCGTCCTGGCGATGGATTGTCGCGGCCAGGGTGGCCTCTCCGAAGATAACCTTACCGTAAAAGGGACTACGATACGCGGACATATCATTCGAGGGATGGATGATCCTAATCCTGATAACCTTTATTATCGCAATGTGTTTTTGGATACGGCACAGACTGCCCGAGTTCTGATGTCTATGGATGAAGTTGATCCTGAACGTGTAGGTGCCTTTGGACTATCTCAAGGTGGAGCGCTGACTGTGGCTTGTGCAGCATTAGAGCCTCGCATAAAACTAGCCCTGCCTGTATATCCCTTCCTTTCAGATTATAAACGTGCTTGGGAGCTGGATATTACCACCTCAGCTTATGAGGAGATCAACTATTATTTCCGTTTTTTTGATCCCCATCATTTGCGTGAGGATGAGATTTTTAATAGGCTCGGTTATATCGATATTCAGAATCTTGCCGAAAGAATACAGGCTAAAGTACTGTGGGTTACCGGGTTATCCGATACGATTTGTCCACCTTCAACTCAATTTGCCGCATACAATAAAATACTAGCGTCCAAAGAGCTTATGGTTTATTATGAGTACGGTCATGAGTATTTACCATATCTTGCCGATCGGGCGTTGGGATTGTTCATGACCTTGTAAGAGATAAGCCAGCAGGCATAACTGAAGACAACGGTGGTGAACAATTGATGAAGTCGCAAGTAAAAAAAGAAAAGGCGCATTTCCAGCTGCACCCTGCCAAATCGATTGGGGTGCGGCTTTTTCTCATCTTCTTCATCTCAACAATGGTGCTCGTTCTCTCACTTGGCTACATTTCCTATTCCGTAGCTGAGCAAACGATCGAGAATAACGCGCTGTCAGCCAATCAACAGACAGTCGTCCAAGCTGCAGAGAAGTTTGATGTTGAATTATTGCGTTATGAGGATGGCCTAGGAAGAATTCTTTACAACAATGAGATTCAGGATGCACTCAAACAAGGGAATAATCCCACTACAAGTAATGAGGAACGTAATTTGCAGTCCAACCAGATTAGCGCCGAGCTAAATGCCTGGCTGACCGCATCAAAGGGGGTAGAAGCTGTATACCTCATCCCGATGAATCAGGAAGTCCCTACTTCGTCAGCGGGATCAAAAGACAGCGCTTTTATCAAAGAATTCAGAGAGTCCTCATGGTTCAAGCAGCTTGAGGAGCAACCACAAACATTGTGGATTCCCCGAACAGAACAGGGGCAAGCCGGAAATACTTCGGGTATGTTTCATTTGGCACAATCGATAGCTGGGGATACACAAAGCCCGGGATACATAATTATCTGTGATATTAGAATTAGTGAATTAGAAAATCAGCTTCGTAAAGTTGATCTCGGACCCAGCTCTTACATGCAATTGCTGACGGATAAGGATGAATTGATCGCATCGTCCCAGCAAGTGGGAACAGATACTTATCTCAGTCTGGGAGGGACTCTTCTTCATGGTTTGGAGCATGAGGCTGGATCATTGCCAACGAAGGATGAGAAAGGAAAATCCATTCTGGCTGTGTACGGGACGATGGAAAGCTCCAGCTGGAGATTGCTTGGTGTTGTTCCGGCTGAGAATCTTACGAAAGACGCACTTCGTATTCTAAAAACTACATATATTATTGTTGCGGTGGCTGCTATTGTCGCCATTCTAATTGGTTACTGGATGTACAGAATGGTATCTAAGCCCTTGACCCGACTTAAGGATCTAATGTCTCAAGGGGCAGATGGAAATCTTGGAGTACGTACGGATATTACCTCACGAGATGAAATTGGTCAGTTATCGGGTTCCTTTAATAGGATGATGGAACGGATCACAGAACTGGTAATCCATACTAATGAAACCGCGAGGAAGGTAATGGAAACTGCCGATGAACTTAGTAGAGTATCGCGTAAGACAGCGATGGCAGCCAAAGAGATTGCCGCAGCGACAGAAGAAATTGCCGGAGGTTCAGGCAGCCTAGCTTTGGAGGCGGACCAGGGTAACGAGCTTACGGGGCAAATTTCGGTGCAAATGAACAAAGTGAACTCAGCTACGCATGAGATGGATCATACCGCACATAGTATCGGCGTGCTTAGTGAAGAAGGTTTTAATGAGTTAAAAGAGCTGCTTGGCAAGACCAATAAGACGGGCGATATGACGAATAAGCTTGTGCTGAAAGTGAATGAGCTGCAAGACACCACATCATCAGTGATGAAGGTGCTTGATGTTATGCAGAATATTACACAGCAGACGAATATTTTGTCTCTAAATGCAACGATAGAAGCGGCAAGGGCAGGGGAGTCCGGCCGGGGGTTTATGGTAGTGGCCGATGAAATACGCCAGCTTGCAGATCAGTCCAAAGAATCCATTGCTGTGGTGGCTAATATAACAGACACCATTATGAAGGATATGAACGAGACCGTAGGTGTTCTCTCGGAAGTAGCCCCTCTTTTTAATCAGCAGGTTACTTCAGTGGAGAGCACTAGCGATATCTTCGTATCTGTACAGGATCAGATGCGTCATTTTATTACACGCTTGGAATCTGTTGCTTTATCGATGGATAGCTTGAGCCAATCCCAGAAGGTGCTGTCAAATTCGATGGGCAATATCAGCTCCATTGCAGAAGAATCATCAGCAGCTTCTCAAGAAGTGGCTTCGCTTAGTGGGGAGCAACAAAGTGTGAGTGATCATTTAGTGGAGCTGTCTGAGCAGCTTGAGCATGCGTCCCGGCAGTTGCAAGAAAAACTGTCCAAGTTTAATTTGTAACTTTGCATAACCTAAGTAAATATTTTTAACTACAAAGACCAGTCTCCAATTATTTGGGACTGGTCTTTGTGATA
Source organism: Paenibacillus sp. FSL H7-0323 (assembly GCF_038002725.1). NCBI lineage: Bacteria > Bacillati > Bacillota > Bacilli > Caryophanales > Paenibacillaceae > Paenibacillus > Paenibacillus sp. FSL H7-0323. Next base: position 6,753,180 of record NZ_JBBODB010000001.1, read on the forward strand.
TTCAAAAGGCTATAAATTAGCTAACTAAGCATGAGTGTAAATAATCCAGCGGGTGGGACATAATAAAGGCTATGAACGTCAGTCAGGAGGAATGGGATTGCACAATAATGTCCACAGACGTATACTCGGCGGACTGATTATTTTATGTTCAGTAGTAGCCGTGTTGGTCCTTAGGCTGGCGTGGATTCAACTGTTTATGAAGGAACAGACGGTCCCTGGAACGAAATATACACTTGCAAAGATGGCAGAAATTCAAAGCGAACGGGAGACGGTATTGGACACTGGGCGGGGGCGTCTGTATGACCGAAAGAGTGAACCCCTTGCCGGGGAAACCATTTGGACGGCTGCGTTTTTTCCTCAAGAGGCGAAGGCTAGGAATACCGTGACGCAGGTCGTATACGAAGAAGCTGAGTCCATGCAGCGGTTGGCAGCTATCCTTGGAGTGAGTTATGAGCAATTGCTAAACAAGCGCTCTTCCCTTAAAGAACCATTGCTTTGGCCATCCTCAGTGGGAAAAGGACCGCTCGCACTTACATCCGCACAAGCAGAAGAAGTGAGTGCATTGGGGATCGACGGCGTAGGCGTGCTTCCTTTTGCTCGCAGATATGATGGGAACGCAACTGGTCGGCAGTGGCTTGGATATTTATCGGAAGCGGTCCCAAACACTGGTGGGAAGGCTTCGCCATCGGGGCTGAGAATTCCGATGACAGGAACGGACGGGTTAGAAAAGACCCTGGAGCCGTTGCTTCGAGGTGTAGGGCATACTGAGGCATACGCTCAGGTTGATGCGCGCGGGCAACGTGTCCCCGGCAGTCCCATTCAAGTAAGAGCCCCGGGCAATCCGTATTATCCGCTGTCTTTATATACAACGATTGATAAAAAGCTTCAGGAACAAATAGAGGAGTTAGCTGTTAAAGCTGGAATGAAGGAAGGAGCCGTGGTGGTGTTAGACACCGGAACGGGAGATATTGAAGCCATGGTATCTTTACCTTTTTACGACCCAGAGAAGATATCCCCTGAAGGGGGAGAGTGGAATAACCGGGCGTTGCAGGCTGCCGTACCTGGATCAATTTTCAAAATCGTCACAGCAGCAGCAGCACTAGAAGCCGGGGTCACCTCAGCGGATGAGCTCTTCTATTGTTCAGGGCAATATGAGAAATATGGATTGTCTTGTCTAAAAGGAAAAGGACACGGTCCCCTCACGCTGGCGCAAGGGTTCGCTGTGTCCTGTAATACTGTATTTGCTGCGCTGGCAGAACGTTTGAGTGGGGCGCAGCTTCAAGCGACAGCACTCGCGCTGGGGCTCGGAAGAGATATTAGCTGGCAAGCGGAGAATACGCTTGGTTTTCCAGTTCTTAAGCCACTGTCCGGTGAGCAGAAGGGGACGATCTTTACTTCTTTGCTGCCGGATGATCCAGGCGCCAGAGTGCAGACGGCCATTGGGCAGCGAGATGTGCAAGTGACCCCACTTCAGGCAGCGAACCTGGTGGTGACGTTACTGCATGGCGGGGAAGTGAGAGCGCCAAGAATTCTCCAGCGTGTAACCTTTGCAAATGGGCAAAAGCTAGAGGATCTGCCGGGTCATCTTTCCCCTTCAACTGCCGGGAGGATCTCAGAATCTACAGCCCGCCAGCTGCTGTCCTGGATGCGTAAAGTAGTTACGGATGGAACCGGCACAAGTCTGCAGAGCACAAAATGGCCGGTTGCCGGGAAATCAGGTACGGCACAAACCCTTGTTAAGGGTATGCCGCGTAACAATCAATGGTTTATCGGCTATGGGCCGGTGGATCATCCCAGATATGCTGTGTCGGTAGCGGTGGAGAACGTTGCTCCGGACAGCTCACATCTAGCCGTTAAGCTGTTCGGTCAGGTATTGGATTTATTATCATCGGTTCCCTCTGGAGCTTGAGGTTCAGGTGGTGGCGCAGAGCTGGTCTGATTGGAAGCTGGACCGTTAGCTGCAAAGGGCGAAATGATAAATTCCTCTTGCGGAAGATAGATCCAGCTCTGAAGATACCCTTGTTGAATCAGTTCTTTTATCAGAATAAGCAGAATCGGCGACAGGATCAGACCAGCCATACCGAAAGCAGATGTGGACAGAATGACGAACGACAGCATAAGGAAGGCTGAGGATACGCCAATCGAATTCCCGGTAATCTTCGGCTCAAGCAGCTGCCTAACAATTAGTACAATGGCAAGGAGGATAATTAATCCGATAGCCAGTGAAGTATTGCCCACGATGAACAAATAGATGATCCAAGGGACTAAAATTGTCGTCACGCCAAGAAGCGGCAAAACATCAAATACCGCGCAGACTAATGCCATTGTGATTTCGTTGCCGGTTCGCAGAATAAATAAGCCGACTAGAACTATGGCAAAAGTAATGCTGATCAGAATAAGTTGTGCTTTTAAATAGGAACCGATAGCTTTGAATACATTGCCTTGCAAAAAGGCGAAGGCGTTCTTAAAGGTTTTTGGCATTTTGTCATGCGCGATTTTACGCCAATCTTTGATTTCCATGCTAAGAAAAAATGCCAAAATAATGGCTATCCCGAAATTGGCCATGAAGGTGGAGAAGGAGCCTAGAATACCGGCCATGTATTTTAGAAAAGTAATCAGCCATCCTGTTAGAACATCCGTGGCATCTTTAAAGTACCCGTTGACCTTGTTCGTAATATCGGGTGGCAAGTTATCTATTTTTTGCTGCAGGTAGGTCGTGGTCTCCACAAAATGCTGCTGCACCACATATGTATATTTAGGGAGGTTCTCTTGGAAGTGAAGGGCCTGGATCGTAATCAGTAGACCGGCACCAAATAATGTACCTAACAGCACAATCAGAAAGAGCAACACTGAAATGGCGGAGGCAAAAGGTTTACCAAGACCACGGCGGTTCAAGAAGCGGGCCAAGGGTTCGATAAGCAAAAATACAAAAAAAGACAGGAATACAGGTGCAGCTAACTGATACAGCTTACTAAAGGAGAACATAATTAGATAAACCGTGAGGACAATTAATCCGATGTCAAAAAATGTGCGCCAATATTTTTTGTATAACGGCAGCATAGATATAAACAACTCCCTTTTTTTATAAGTGGATACGCCAGGTTGATTACATTGTACATGATTTTACTTTAAAAGCGTCTATTTCTTTGATACATGTGTTAAAATAGGGGGTAACGTTTTTTTATTCTACTTCACTTGGCCGTTTCACGGGTTCTGCTTGCAGACATTAGGCGAGCCAAAGTCAACTCTGGAAAAGCGGGGAATTAATATGCAGACTTTGCTGCTCTGGTTATTTTACATCTCATCATTTTATGCTTTTATCCCTGGTATGATCAGCCGGATTTTTGGTTACCGTGTCTTTCGTAAAGGAACTGGGCGAAATGAATTCGCACTGACCTTCGATGATGGACCTGATCCTCGATTTACACCATTACTGCTGGAATTACTGAAGAGGTATGATGCAAAAGCAACCTTTTTTGTAGTCGGCTCTAATGCTGAACGTTATCCTGATCTTATTCAGCGTATCCATGATGAGGGACATCTCATCGGAATTCATAATTATGTTCACAAGACGAACTGGCTCATGCGGCCAGCAACCGTCCGCCGGCAGATTCAACGTACGAATGATATTATCTATAATATTATTGGCGAACGCAGTACGTATTACCGTCCACCTTGGGGTATTGTCAATTTATTTGATATTTCCAAACGACGCCAAGTTGAAATTGTGCTTTGGTCGGCAATGTTTGGTGATTGGCGTGAGAAGCTCGGCGCCGAAAAACTCACTGAGAAGATGCTGGCCCGTCTAAATCCCGGGGAAGTGATGTTGTTGCATGATAGCGGCACAACGCTGGGTGCAGATGCGGATGCTCCAGGGAATATGCTTGTGGCTCTTGAGCAGACTCTGGAGGAAGCCCGTAAACGGGGACTACGCAGCATTCGGATTGATGAGATGATTAAGATGGCTGAGACGTCACCTATCCGGCGCTTATCTTTTGGTAAACGGGTGCTTGTAGGACTTTGGTTAGCTTGGGAACAGGTATTTCAAGCTCTTTTTCATCTCCAAACGATTACTCCGTCAGATCCTTTCTTGCATTATCGGATGCGGAAATATCAGGGTGAACCGGTTGAACTCGAGGGCGGAGAACTGCTGCGTAAAGGCGACAAAGTCATTGAGCTGCACATCGATAATAAACAGTTGTTCGAATTAGGAATTCATTCACGTTCTTCCGCTCAACTTGCGATTCGAATGATCCGCAGAATGGAAAAGGATCTGCCCATTCTTGCTGAGATCATTGCCAAAGATGTGGATCTTGCGGAAGCCAAAGCGCTTTATGGAGTCAGCATGATTAACCGGGGACCGGAGAAATTCGGCTTTACCGTACGTGATTTGCCGGATGGCTTATTCGCACGTTCCTCCAAATTTTACTTAAGGATCCTGTTAAGTGTGATTCATCCAGCAGGTGGGGCAAGGCTTAAAGAACGGAGCGAGGTCCTTGTGCCGAAGCTTATCCTGATGCCTGTCTCAGAGCTGCTCAAAAAGATGAACCAACAGCTGCCTCATCATCCGAAAACTGCAAAAAAACGCAAATCGCAACAGGAAGAATCGTTGTCACTTAATGATTCGGTTGCGGATGTAGAAATGCCAGGTGCGACAGTAACCAATTGATTCATGATCTTATTGATAAATATTTTACAGTGGACATGTAAAGAGATGTTCTACAATCCAGCGATGGGTTGTGGAACATTTTTTTATTGGGATAATTAAAAAAAGAGCAGCCCGCCATTAGAAATACTAAGGTGGGACTGCTCTTGCTTGTTTTAATATTCTTTTTTGCTAAAGGGATTAAATCTTCAGCACTGCGCCGTTACTTGCATTGGTTACCATTTTGGAGTAACGAGCCAGGTAACCAGTTTTAACTTTAGGTTCGAATTCTTTCCAACCCGTACGACGAACTGCTAATACTTCTTCTTCAACCAGCAATTCAATCTTCCGGTTGTTGAGATCCAGCTCAATGATGTCTCCATCCTCAACAAAAGCGATCGGACCGCCTTCAGCTGCTTCTGGAGAGATATGACCGATACTGATTCCGCGGGAGGCCCCCGAGAAACGACCGTCTGTAATCAGACCGACCTTAGCACCTAGCCCCATACCCACGATTTGTGAAGTAGGCGCCAGCATTTCCGGCATTCCTGGTCCGCCCTTAGGACCTTCATAGCGGATAACGACTACATGGCCTTCTTTAACTTTACCGTTCGCGATACCTTCCAGTGCAGCTTCTTGGGAATCAAAGCAGATCGCAGGACCTTTATGATATCCACCTACTGAAGCATCAACTGCACCAACCTTGATGATAGAACCCTCTGGAGCCAAGTTTCCATAAAGTACGGCAAGACCGCCTCTTTCGGAGTAAGGGTTGTCGATAGTATGAATTACGGAAGTATCTTGGATCTCGTGTCCGATTACGTTCTCAGCTAATGTTTTGCCGGTAACGGTCATACATTCCCCGAACAGAGCACCTGGTTTCTTCAGCAGTTCATTCAATACAGCACTAACGCCGCCCGCACGGTCCACATCTTCGATAAAGATATCAGAAGCTGGAGCCAGCTTAGCCAGATAGGGAACACGGTTTGCAACTTCGTTAATGCGTTCAAGCGGATAATCGATACCTGCTTCTTGAGCTAATGCAAGGGTGTGCAGCACTGTGTTAGTAGAACCACCCATTGCCATATCCAGTGCAAATGCGTTATCAAGGGATTCTTTAGTTACGATATCTCTTGGTTTAAGATCCAGCTTAATCAATTCCATCAGTTGTGTTGCGGATTTGCGAACAAATTCTCTACGCTCATCAGCAACAGCCAGAATCGTACCGTTACCTGGCAATGCCAGTCCAAGTGCTTCTGCAAGGCAGTTCATGGAGTTGGCAGTGAACATTCCGGAACAAGATCCACAGGTAGGACAACCAAATTGTTCTAATTCAAGCAGCTCTGCATCGTTGATTTTGCCGACTTGGTGAGCACCAACGCCTTCAAATACCGAGGTCAGAGAGAGCTTTTTACCTTTACTATCTACGCCGGCTTTCATTGGGCCGCCGCTTACGAACATGGTTGGGATGTTAACACGCAGTGCGCCCATCATCATGCCCGGTGTAATTTTATCACAGTTAGGGATGCAGACCATGCCATCGAACCAATGCGCGGAAACTACAGTTTCCAAGGCGTCAGCGATGATCTCGCGGCTTGGCAGTGAATAACGCATGCCGATATGTCCCATAGCAATCCCGTCATCTACGCCGATCGTATTGAATTCAAAAGGAACGCCACCAGCTTCGCGAATCGCTTCCTTAACGATTTTACCGAACTCTTGCAAATGCACATGCCCTGGAACAATATCAATATAGGAATTGCAGACCGCAATAAACGGCTTTCCGAAATCTTCTTCTTTTACTCCGGCTGCTCTCAGGAGACTACGGTGTGGAGCACGGTCAAAGCCTTTTTTAATCATGTCTGAACGCATTTTCTTGGCTGCCATAATGACATTCCCCCCTAAATGAATTTCAATCAAATATAGTGTCGCATTAACGCAATGAACTCCAAAGACCTGCGTATATACGGTTTATAGAAAGAACGGGGACCTGCTTCCTCAATAAGAAAAGCGATGCCGTTTCTATAAAAAAAGCCGCTGTTTTGGTATAAACAGTTACCGCCTAAAATGAACGGAGAAGTCATTGTTATTAGTGAGTCTATCACAAAGAGCACGTTTTTTCTACCGGACAATGTGAAGTTTGTCGATTGACGCAAAGCGTGGGAAGTGGAGGAAAAGCTCATTTTCGAAAGGAAAGTGCTTTATTTGGAAAATGGAACAGGGTTCGGATGTATCTATTTACCACTCTAGACAACTTTAGGAGAACTGAGTATGATGGGAGTTATTATTTTATGGGAGGTGCTGGAAAATCGGGATTTGTCTATTATTATCGCCGCGGTGGATCTTTTTACGGGGATGAAAAGCTAAGGAGGGAAAGGGAATGTCACAGCGTACAACTTTTTTAAATCCAATTGTAGCAAGCTCAGGAGACCCATGGGTATTCAAACATACCGATGGCTATTATTACTTTATGGCCACAAAAGCTAAATGTCTGGAGCTGACGAGATCTAGAACCTTGACCGGCCTTGCGGAGGGCGACAAGAAAGTGATCTGGTCTCCCGAACCGGGGGGCAGCTACAGTTACAATCTGTGGGCGCCGGAAATTCATCATTTGGACAACAGATGGTACATTTACTACACTGCGAATGACGGAGGAGGCGACGATTCACGGCGGATTTGCGTGCTGGAGAATGAAGCAGCGAACCCGCTGGAAGGACAGTGGGTATGGAGAGGGGCTTTGCAGACACCTGTCCCAGGGTTGGATGGAACAGTAATGTCTTTGCGGGATCAGCTGTATTTTCTGTATGCGGGATATGGTCATTTTCCTGATTATGGGTCGGCTATTTACATTATGCGAATGAGTAATCCTTGGACCTTGGAAGGGGGGCATCACCTGCTTACCGCTCCAACTCTGTCATGGGAGAAGCAAGGTGGCATGGCGATTAACGAAGGTCCGGTAATTTTGCAGCGACACAATCGTATTTTCATGGTTTATTCGGCAAGTACGACTTGGTCTGAGGATTATGCACTAGGGATGCTCACCATGAGCGAAGCGGCAGATCCTTTGCAACCGCTGTCATGGGAAAAATCAATGTCGCCTGTATTTTGCAAAAGTGTAGAGAACGGGATTTTTGCCACGGGGCACAATAGCTTCACACATTCTCCTGATGGCAAGGAAGATTGGATAGTCTATCATGCGCTTCCTTCCGCTGGAGCGGATGTGTCTTTGCGCGCGACCCGTATCCAGAAATTTGGGTGGAAGGTGGATGGGACACCAGATTTTGGGGTTCCTTGTAGGGATACGCTTGCTCAGAACGTACCGTCGGGAGAATAAGAATAAAACAGGAAATCAAGACTGAAAAGGCCATTCATTACAGAAAAACTGTAATGAATGGCCTTTTCATGTAATGCAGATATTTTTATTCGCTGTCGATAATAATTGACGAAAAACGCCTGTTTTATAAGGGCTTTTTCGCCAAAATACAGGATGGTTAGTACGCTTTTTTAATAGGTTTGTAGTTGGCATAGCCATATATTTGTTTGAGAAAAGTTCATAAGATTACAAAATTATTGTATGAAAGCGTTGACATATGAATTTTGGATGCTTATAATTCGATCTGAGATACAGAAAAACTGTATTAATCAAGGGGAGTTATCTACAGGTCAAAAAGGAGCGTGGTTCCAAGCTTTGGATTTGCTTAAGGCGTTGTGGCAAATATTTTATAGTGGGAGGTTAAGTATGAAGAACAATGCAAAGCGTTATTTTAGTCTTTTATTTGTGTTAATACTGATCATTTCGACTGTAACAGCATGTAGTGGCAACAGTGCAAACAATGGGGCTGATAAGGGTGTCTCCAACAACAAAGAGAACGAGAGCACAGCCAAAGACCCGGTTGAGTTTACAGATATCAGCGCAGACATACGCGGCAATACAGCCCCAACGCAAGAGCAAATCGACGAAGTTAATCATTCCTTGAATGATACATACCTCGGCGACGTCTTCGATGAAGTCATTCCAAATGATTACTCAGCTTATCCTGTTAAAGGTGATGTGGTTCTGGATGTATGGATGCCTGCGAATTCCAATATTCCGGATATGAACAATCATGCTGTCCAGAAGCAGGTGGAGCAATTAACGGGAATCAAAGTAAACTTCATCACGCCGCCAATCGGCCAGGAAGCGGATGCCTTCACGTTGATGATCTCCTCCGGTGAACTGCCTGACATTATCATTGAGCCGGGACGTTATCCGGGAGGTTTTGAAGCGGGCGTAAATGACGGTGCTTATATCGATCTGACAGATCTGATGGAGAAAAATGCTCCGAACTATACGAAGTGGCGCAATTCGGATGAATCAAGAAGAAAAACCACGGTCACGGATGACGGCAAGCTGCTCGGCTTCTATGGCATCGCCCCATATTCAGAGTGGACTTGGTTTGGAACATTGATTAAGCAGGAAGCGCTGGACAAAACAGGGCTTGAAGTTCCAAATACGATTGATGAATGGCATACCTTCCTGACAAAAGCAAAGGAAGTCGGATACAAAGCACCACTTAATTACGGCTCTACTTACGGCCAGATTTTTACCGGCATCATAAATGGCGCATATGGAGTATGGGATTGGACGTTCCTTGATGAGAATGGCAAAGTGGCCTGGGGGCCAGCACAGCCGAAAGCTAAGGAATATTTGACCACCATGCAGCAATGGAACAAAGAAGGATTATTGAACCCGGACTGGGCAACGGCAGACTTTAACCAGAGAATGGCGAGCGCCATTTCGGGAGATACCGCGATGATGATGGACTCTCCGGATACGATGTGGAGTTATTGGAAAGAGCAAAGCGGTATCGACTTTGTGGGCGCACTGAACCCGGTTCTGAACAAAGGAGATAAGTCCGCAACCACGTACAAAAATTTCAAAAGAGCGGGTATCGAAGCTGCGATCACCACGCAAAGCAAAAATGTAGAAGCGGCAATGGCTTGGCTTGATTTTAATTACAGTAAAAAGGGCTGGGAATTGATTAACTTTGGTGAATATGGCACGGTCCACCTGATTGATGAGACGGGAATGCCTTATTATCCAGAGAACAGTTATATCTTTAAAGACCCTGAAGGTCAGCCCGTATCGACAACCTTATGGAAATACCGGATGCACAACTGGCCGGATATCCGGGATGAGCATCATTCCAACCCGCTGATCGCTGCCAAAGGAAGTTACTCGGGAGACATTCGCAAGAATTGGACAGAAAATATGGACACCAGTATGGCTATGCCACCTATTTCCTTTACCAAAGATGAAGCTTCGCGGGAAGCCGAGCTTGGAAACCAGCTGTCGACACTGCGCGGAGAGTATTTTGCAAAAATCATAATGGGAGACCTGCCGGTAGATGCCTATGATAAATTTTTGAAAGAAGCTCAGAGTATGGGACTGGAAGAGTTTTTGAGTATCCATCAGGCAGCCTTAGATCGATATAACAAACGATAGGTGGTTGTTTTATGGAAATATTACGAAAAAACAGAGCGATAAAGCCCATTCCTCAGGACGCCAAACCTAAAAATACCAAGTTAGTGATTAAGAAGGATTTGAAAAAGAACTGGTTTGTCTATCTGTTGGCTGTCCCTGTTGTAGCGTGGTTCCTGATTTTCTGCTACGGGCCGATGTGGGGGGTTATGATCGCCTTCAAGGATTTTAAACCCCTGCTGGGGTTTGGCCAGAGCGAGTGGGTAGGGTTTAAGCACTTTATTGATTTTTTCCAAGGGCCTTATTTCTGGCGGGTCGTTAAAAACACCCTTCTCCTCAATGTTTGGGGGATTGCCTTTGGATTTACAGCCCCGATTATTCTGTCCTTGATGCTGAACGAAATCCGTGGGGTTAAGTTTAAAAAAGTGGTCCAAACGATCACCTATATGCCGCACTTTATATCCCTGGTGGTGGTATGCGGGATCATTCATATCTTTGCCGCAGATGAAGGGATTATCACGCAAATCCTGCAATTTATTACCGGAAAAGAGTACTCTTCACTGCTCGGCTACTCTTCGTTCTTCCGGCCGATTTATACCTTCTCCGGCATTTGGCAGAGCATCGGCTGGGATAGCATCATCTACCTTGCGGCGATGAGTTCCATTGATACTTCATTATATGAAGCTGCTGAAATTGACGGAGTGGGACGGATTAAAAAAATGTGGCATATTACGCTGCCGCAGATCAGCCCAGTTATCATCATTCTGTTTATTTTTGCCATCGGCGGGTTGATGTCGTCCGGGTACGAGAAGATTATCCTGCTGTACAATCCTCTGATCTATGATACGGCGGATGTTATTGCCTCTTACGTGTATCGTCGCGGTTTAAGAGAAGCCAGTCTTAGTTATTCCACGGCTGTGGGCTTGGTCAGCTCAATCGTTAACTTCGGACTGCTCTGGATGACCAATACAATAGCCAAACGCAGGTCCGAGGTCAGCTTATGGTAAGAAAGAGGGACAGCTATGAAAGATAATTTGCAGCGTAAAGCGAAAAAAAGACGAAAACATAAATCCATCGGTGACAGAGTATTTGACGGAACACTTTATACTCTGCTGACCGCATTAACCTTGGTGTGTTTTTATCCGATCCTGCACATCCTGTTTGCCTCCGTCAGCGACCCCGGCATGTTGATTGCTCATAAAGGCATTTTGCTGAAACCGCTGGGATTCACTTTGGATGGCTATAAGCTGGTATTTAAAGATAACAGTCTGATCAACGGCTATAAAAACACGATTATATATGTAGGATTAGGCACATTAGTCAACATGATCATGACCATTCTGGGAGCTTATGTATTATCCAGACGAGGATTGTATTTCAAAAACTTCATCATGATCCTGATTACAATCACCATGTTTTTTGGCGGCGGGTTGATTCCTTGGTTCTTATTAATGAAGGATATAGGTCTGTACAATAATTTGTGGGCCATGATTTTGCCAAGTGCTTTAAGCACATGGAACATTATTATCCTACGAACTAGCTTTCAAGCCATTCCGCAGGAATTGGAAGAAGCGGCTACCATAGACGGGGCAAGTCAGGCCCATATTTTAACGAATGTGATTCTTCCGCTGTCCAAAGCTACGCTGGCCGTAATCTTTTTATACTATTTAGTGGGGAACTGGAACTCATGGTTTAATGCGATGGTGTTGTTGAAGGACAGACAGCTGTTCCCACTGCAGCTATTAATGAAGGAAATATTAGTAGCTAATGATGCAACCGCAACCTCGATCGGCAGTGCAGGCGGGGTAGTCATCGATAGTGCCCAGAGCCAGACGGCTTTCCGCGAGCTGGTTAAGTATTGTGCGATCGTCGTTTCTACGCTTCCTATATTAATGGTATATCCTTTCTTGCAAAAATATTTTGTTAAAGGTGTTTACGTAGGTTCGATTAAAGGATAGCGGGCAAAAAAACAAGTTCATCTTATATAGAAATTATTTAATAGGAGTGAAGTACACCATGTTGACAGAAGCAAGCAGCACATCCGTTCCACGTCCAGAATATCCAAGACCCCAATTTGCCCGTAAGGATTGGCTTAGCCTAAATGGAGAATGGGATTTTACGTTTGATGATGAAGATGTCGGTGAGGAAGAACAATGGTATCGGACGGACACAAAGGGTTTATTTTCACGGGTTATTCAAGTGCCCTTTGCGTTTCAGAGCAAGCTGAGCGGGATTGAAGATCCTTCATTTCATGATGTTGTGTGGTATAGAAGAACTTTTGAAGTTCCTGAGGGTTGGAATGGGAAGCGGATTGTCCTCCATTTCGGCGCCGTTGATTATTTGGCAAAAGTCTGGGTGAATGGTCAGCTGGTGGCCGTGCATGAAGGCGGACATACACCATTTCAGGTCGATATCACTCCTTCGCTGCTCAAAGGAAGGAATACCATCATACTGCGCGCAGAGGATTTCAGCCGTGATGTCACCTTGCCGCGTGGCAAGCAATATTGGCTGGAGCAGTCTGCTGCCATCTTTTATACCCGCACAACCGGAATCTGGCAGAGTGTCTGGCTTGAACCGCTGTCTGCAGTGCATCTGAGTAAAACCATGATGACACCAGATATTGACCGCAATGAAATCCGGCTTCGGACCTTTCTGCAAGGATTTAAGTCTGCTGATCCGCTCAAGCTGCGCATAACGGTATCGTATGACAGTGAAGTAATTGCGGAAGATCAATATATGGTCATGAATGGTGAGCAGCTGCGCACTATCGGCTTGGGTGATTTTGCGGATCATGGTCTTGGACGTTTATGGAGCCCTGAGCATCCGAATTTGTATGATATTCAATTTCAATTGCTTCGGAATGAGGAAGTAATTGACGAAGTGGCGAGTTATTTCGGCATGCGCAAGGTGTCGATTGAAAATGGCAAGCTATGCTTGAATAACCGCCCATATTTCCAGAGACTGGTGCTGGATCAGGGGTACTTCCCTGACGGGATACTAACCGCACCTACAGACGAAGAGCTGAAACGGGATGCCCAGCTGACGAAAGAAATGGGCTTTAACGGGGTGAGAAAACATCAGAAGACAGAAGATCCCCGGTTCCTGTATTGGTGTGATAAGCTCGGCCTGCTGGTATGGAGTGAGGCAGCCAATGCTTACGAATATTCCGAGGAGTATGTCCGCCGCTTCACGAAGGAATGGCAGGAGATCATCGAGCGCGACTATAACCATCCTTGTATTGTGACCTGGGTTCCGCTTAATGAGAGCTGGGGTGTTCCCAATGTCCAGATTGATACACGCCAGCAGCAGCACGGATTGGCTATGTATCATTTAACGAAATCCTTGGATGAGATGAGAACTGTTGTGTATAACGATGGGTGGGAGCATATGACTACAGATTTGGTGACTATTCATGACTATGAGAGCCATCAGGCAGTGCTGGAGGAGCGATATGCCACGGCAGAATCTTCTGTAAATGCGATGCCGGCCAACCGCAAAATATTTGTCGGTGGAGCTTCGTATCAAGGCCAGCCGATTCTCGTATCCGAGTTTGGTGGAATTGCCTTCAAGAAAAGTGAGTGGGAGGGCTGGGGTTATTCTGGGGCAGAGAATGAAGAGGATTTCCTGATGAAGCTCAAGGCTGTGGTTGACCCGATGTTCACTTCCCCGGTGATCCAAGGGTATTGCTATACCCAGCTGACGGATGTCGAGCAGGAAATCAACGGACTGCTCACCTATGATAGACAGCCCAAAGCTCCGCTTGAAGCGATCCGCAACATTATGATGCATATCCAATAAATAACATTTACTAAAGGGAGTTACACCATGACACAACAAGCAACGCTTCCGCGTCCTGAATATCCCCGCCCTGACTTTGTTCGACCAGAGTGGATCAATCTGAACGGCCAGTGGCAATTCGAAATTGATCATGGCAAAAGTGGGAAGGAGCGCGGATACCCTGTTAACGATCATAATCTCTCAGGGACAATTACTGTGCCCTTCTGTCCGGAAAGCAAGCTGTCCGGTGTAGAATATAAAGATTTTATGGCTGCAGTATGGTATAAAAGGGAATTTACCGTACCGGAGAGCTGGACAAATGGCAGAGTTATCCTTCATTTTGGCGCCGTTGATTATATGGCGGAGGTCTGGGTGAACGGCGTATCCGTAGGTACGCATCGCGGAGGATATACTCCGTTTAGCTTTGATATTACTTCTAATCTTTTAGCGGGCAGTAATGTGATTACTGTCTATGCTGAAGACGACGTTCGATCGGGACGACAGCCACGGGGCAAGCAGAGTGAACAGTTCCATTCGCACGGCTGTGATTATACACGCACTACAGGAATCTGGCAGACGGTATGGCTTGAGCAAGTCCCTGAAACCTATCTGTCTAATCTGAAAGTTGTCGCTGATCCCGACAATGGCTGTGTGCACCTAGAAATGAAGGTACAAGGGAACGCAGCGGGGGACACGCTTAGGGCCACTGCTCTTTATGGCGGCAAACCCGTTGGGGACAGCAGTGTGATCGTTTCCGGACCCTCTATAAAACTTACAATTCCGCTATCAGAGATTCACTTGTGGGAAGTTGGAAACGCCAGATTGTATGACCTGAAGTTGTCCTTGCATAGTCAGGGACGGGAGAGTGACGTGGTCCATTCTTATTTTGGACTCCGCACGGTACGACTGGATGGGATGGCATTCCGGATCAATGGGAAATCCGTATTTCAGCGGTTAGTTCTGGATCAAGGTTTTTATCCGGAGGGAATCTATACCGCTCCTACTGATGAAGATCTGCGCAGAGACATCGAAATCTCAATAGGGCTTGGCTTCAATGGCGCGAGGCTTCACGAGAAGATCTTTGAACCGCGTTATCTTTATTGGGCTGACCAATTAGGTTATCTTGTCTGGGGAGAGCATGCCAATTGGGGGCTGAATATTACTGGAGCGGATAGCCTGACTCACTTCCTGCCGGAATGGCTCGAAGGTATGCAGCGTGATTTCAATCATCCCGCGCTGATCGGCTGGTGCCCTTTTAATGAGACCTGGGACCGGGACGGTGCGAAACAGCATAACCCCGTGCTCCAGATTGTTTACGACGTAACAAAACGTATGGATCCAACACGTCCAGTAATTGATACAAGCGGCAACTTCCATGTGGCTACAGATATCTTCGATCTTCATGACTATGACCAGAATCCGCAGACGTTCCGGGACAGATATGAACCGATGAAAAGTGGCGGAGAAGTATTCAATACCTTCCCGGATCGCCAAACGTATGAAGGTCAACCTTACTTCATCAGCGAGTATGGCGGAATTTGGTGGAACCCGCAGCAGAAAGATGAAAAATCATGGGGGTATGGGGACAGACCGACCTCAGAGCAAATGTTTATCGAACGCTACGAGGGGTTGACGAATGTTCTATTGGATCATCCGCTGATGTTTGGATTCTGCTATACCCAGCTGTACGATGTGGAGCAGGAAGTCAATGGACTGTACACTTATGACAGACAGCCGAAGTTCGACCCCGAGCGAATCCGCGGCATCAATGCGCGTAAGGCTGCAATTGAAGATTAGAGGCGCTACGTAACTATTCATTCGAAAGGAATGTGATAGATTATGAAAGTGAATTTCCGGCAAAAATGTCTGGTCGCCTTAAGTGTTCTTCTTATTCTTCCAATGGGGAAGGTGACCCTAGCTGTCTCTGATCATAATGACTTTTACAACGTGGTTATGCAGGACGGGGCGGACCCATGGGTGTATAAACATACAGATGGCTTCTATTATTTCACCAAAACAACAGGTGGCAATGTTACCCTCTGGAAGTCAGCCCAGTTGACCACTATTGATGCAGCGCCTACTAAAGTTGTCAACACGGGCGGTAGCGGCATCTGGGCGCCTGAGCTACATTATATAAACGGAGCTTGGTATATCTACTATGCGATGGACGACGGAGATAACGTAAACCACCGCATGCATGTAATGGAGAACACAGCGGCAGACCCGATGCAGGGAACTTGGCAGTACAAAGGCCAGATCACAGATTCAAGCAATAAGTGGGCTATAGACGGTACTGTGCTGCAAGTGAACGGCGAGCTGTATTTTATCTGGTCCGGCTGGGAGGGGAATGTTAATGTGCGGCAGAATCTCTATATCGCGCATATGAGTAATCCCTGGACCATTGATTCCGAACGCGTAGAGATTTCAAGACCAGCGTATAGCTGGGAAACGAATCATTCCCCAAATGTGAATGAAGGACCACAGGTGATTATAAATGGAGAAGTCATTAGTTTGGTCTACTCGGCAAGCGGAAGCTGGACTAATGATTATTGTCTGGGACTGATCACCGCAGACATCTCCAGTGATCTGTTGAATCCGGCATCATGGAATAAACGCAATCAGCCTATCTTTTCCTCAGGCAATGGACTTTATGGACCTGGACACCATTCGTTTACAAAGTCTCCTGACGGCCAAGAGGATTGGATCATGTACCATGTCGCCAAATACAATAACGCTGGCTGGAACCGCGAGGTGCGGATGCAGAAATTCAGCTGGAATGCTGATCATACACCTAATCTGGGTATTCCCGTTGACCCTAATCTTCCGATAACTTTGCCTTCAGGTGAAACCATGCATACCCGCTACGAAGCGGAAAAAGGGACATTTGGCGGCGATGCCTATGCCTCTTCGAGTCCCAAGGGCTCGGCTGGACTTAAGGCGGGTCATATTGATACGCCGGACAGTTACGTGGAATTTTCGGTTGATGCGGCAGCCGCAGGCGAGTATATTCTTTTGGCTCGAACGGCGAATGGAACGTCTGGCGGGAATTGGTCGAATTTTCAGCTTAGTGTCAATGCAGGACCTGCCAGCCCATTCTATATCACCAATAAAGGGTGGGAGAATTGGGGGCTGTCCACAGCCCGGGTTCAACTGAAGGCAGGCATGAACAAGCTTCGTTTTACCAAAGGCGAAGGTTACGGAGAAATTGATTTCATTGATATTAAGCCATTGTGAATCGAACAAACCTAAGAGACATATGAAATGGCTTCCGGTTTTCCGGAGGTCATTTCTAGGTGAAAGGGCTTGTAGGTGTAATTGTTTTTCATCTCATTAAGAAGTAAGATTAGGATAATTATTAGGATACAAGGAGAGCTGATTTGTGCTGGAACTTAGCTTAAACGACCCGGAAAAATTAGTCACAGTAACGCATGCTTTATCAACTCGTTCTAGGGTTGATATTCTTCGGCTCTTAAACTCCAAAAACTTAAATATTATTGAAATCGCTGAGAGGCTGAAGCTTCCAGTGTCGACGGTAGCAAGCAATATTAAAGTATTAGAAGCAGCAGAGTTAATTCATACAGAATTGCTTCCGGCTTCACGCGGGGCAATGAAAGTTTGCAGCCGGAATTATGATGATCTTCATATTGCCTTGAATTTGAAAGAACCGATGTCAAAGGGATTAACTCATGTCTATGAAGTAGAGATGCCGATCGGCCATTATAGCGACTGTGAGGTATCTCCTACTTGCGGAATGGCTAATAGCGAGGGTCTTATTATCAAAGAAGATGAACCGTCGAGCTTTTATCACCCTAAACATGTCAACGCTCAGCTGATCTGGCTCCGCAAAGGATTTCTGGAATATTTGCTGCCTATGGATATCCCCTCCGGAGCACAAATTGAATCGCTGGAATTATCCATGGAGATCTGTTCGGAAGCTCCGAATTATGACCAGAACTGGCCTTCGAACATCTCTGTATGGGTGAATGGATCGGAGATCGGCATGTGGACCAGTCCCGGTGATTTCGGTGACCGGCGGGGCAAGCTGAATCCGAACTGGTGGTGGGATGGATCTACACAATACGGGTTTCTCAAGACCTGGCGTGTTGACCATGAAAAGACGACACTTGATATGGAGAAGGTGTCGAATGTTTCCTTAAATGATCTTCTGATTAACCGGAGCCCCAAATTGCGGCTGCGCATTGGAATCAACCCTGATGCAGTTCATCAAGGCGGACTTAACCTGTTCGGGCGCCAGTTTGGCGATTATGAACAACATATTATGATGAAGGTAAAATATACCATGGATCAGGATGAAGTAGAACTTTAGCTTAGGAGATGAACAAAGCAAGGCGGTTCCTCGGAAACGAATCTTCGTATCCAAGGAACCGCCTTGCTTTGTTTGTTCTGGATGTAAAGCTAGAGTGTGCGCCGTAGGGCGGCACGCTGAAGGGTGATCATCCAGTCAACGGACGGCTCAACCAGCGGGTGAAAGAGCCGTTTAACGGACGGCTGAGCCAGCAATACGGTGAATAATACGGCGGTGAGCAGCAGGACTACTGCCCCAGCAGCATTGCCAATATAGGTGTAAATCCCGGAAACGGCAGCCAGACGAACGATAAAACCATGAAGCAGGAAAACATACAACGTGCGGCGCCCCCAGTCGGTCATGCGGCTCGCTCCGTAAGGTACGAGGCCGAGGAAAGTGAGTGAAGCGACAATTTGTAGTCCGTACAGTCCCAGACGGTATACGCCTGCATACCATACATTGGCATCAAGCTGCATATAGGTCATGCTGCCATATAACCAGCCAAAGGGAAATCCTGCCCCCCATGCGGCCATGACGGCAAGGAGTAGAATGGAGGCGGCTGCTGCAAAGATTTTGATATATTTCTGATAGAGCTTGACGAAGGTTTCGAAGGAGAAATGATAGCCGATAATGAAAAAAGGCAAATATACAAAGGTACGGCTGATGCTAAACCATACACCGTCCAGCTGGAGATATCCGACAGCCACCCCCGCTGTTACAGCGAAGAGGAGCTTAGCGGTTATGGACCATCTGCTCATACCGAGCATCAGGAGGCGCCAGCAGGCATGACTGGCCAGAAACCATAGGAGCAGATAGGGTGCGAAAATGGAATGCTGGATGTTGCTTACATGAAAGAGGGAAACGTCGAGTGCGGAATATAAGCTTTGAAAAATGAGGTATTGCAATCCAATTTGCAGCAGCATTTTGCGGCCGGTAGTTCCGGCAAGGCTTTTTCTGGCGAAATAGCCGGTCACCAGTACGAACAGCGGCATGTGAAAGCTGAAAATCCACATATATAATCCGTGTATTCCGCTCATTTTGTTAATCAGAGGTTCAATTGCATTACCGGCAAAAACAGTGATAATAAGCATAAAACGCAGGTTGAGAAAAAAGGTTTCTCCGCGCGTTTCCAGCGAGTTTTCCCCTACCATGATTTAGCCTCCAAATTATGCTGTATGCAAATTAATTTAATTTTAAAGTACTAGATTTTCTTTGATTTAATTGTGAATTAAGTCACAATAGAAAGCGTTATCATGTGTGCGAAATGTGGCGATGTGTTGAAGGTTGTTAGAATAGAGGGATTCCACTATAATTTTTATATGCATTAACATCTGGGAGTGGAACATGTTGAAGAGAAGAATAACTAAGCGTCGCGTCGCTATTTTTGTATTGATTATTTTAGTTGTAGCCGGGTTGCTGATATGGAAGTATTTAACGCCATATGCACCGGCTCAAGAAGCCGAAACCGCACTGATTTCAAGTGGTGGAGTTACCGTCGAACAGAATGATAATTGGATTTCGTTCGAACCTTCCATTACTAAAGGCGCCTCGATTATATTTTATCCTGGGGCTTTGGTTAAACCGGAAGCTTACTCCCCTCTTGCGAAGAGCGTCGCTGCTGCAGGGCATCCCTTCTACATCGCCAAAATGCCGTTTAATTTAGCCGTAACGAAGGGGGATGCTGCAGAAGAGATTATTCGTGTGCATCCGAAGCAATCTTTTGTGCTGGGTGGACATTCACTTGGGGGTGTCATGGCCTCACGTTACGCAATTGAGCATACGGACCAGCTGGAAGGTGTATTTTTCTTAGCCTCTTATCCAGATGAAAAGGGCAGTCTGCGAGAGACTACTTTGTCAGTGTTGTCGGTTGTGGGTACTGAGGATCAAGTGATTGACAGAGACAGCTACAACAAAGGGCGCTCCTATCTGCCAGATAATACAGTTTATAGTTCAATTATAGGTGGGAATCATGCGCAATTTGGCAGCTACGGGCCTCAGAAGGGGGACGGCGAAGCCACAATATCCGAGGAAGAACAGCAGAGTCGCACAGTAAGTGCCCTGTTGGATTGGCTGGGAAATCTGAGGTAGTTACGGGTCATTCAACAGAGGGAGGAAACAATTCATGCCCATATTACACGTTAACGATGAATGCGTTCCCTGCTCCGGAATATTGTTTGATAAAGACGGGACAATACTCGATCTATTAGCCACCTGGGGGAATTGGGCGGAGCTTGTGCTGCGTGGACTGGAAGATCAACTTGCGATCATGGGAGCGGGATTTATTGTAGAGCGCAGCAAGGTGCTGGGTACGCAACATGATCCGCAAGGGAAGTTAATAGGGTACGACCCGGCGGGGCCGCTTACCATGGCTACAGAAGAAGAAAGTTACGGTGTACTCGCATGGCAGCTATATGCAGCAGGAGTTCCTTGGAATGAAGCGCTGACCCGTGTGAAAAGCATAACTAAAAACGCGATGTATGAATTACGCCGACGCCGTATGGCACAGCCTTTAGCGGGACTTCATTCTTTTTTGGAGCAATGCTCTGCGGCATCCCTTAAGCTTGGCGTGGTTACCTCCGACGGGGCAAAGACCACCGGAGAGCATTTGGAATGGCTTAATGTGGCAGGCTATTTTGATTCGGTAGTTACTAGGGACAGAGTAAAAAACGGAAAACCAGCTCCTGAAATGGCTGAATTGGCCTGCCGGGAGTTAGGGCTTTCGCCTGAAGAGACGATTATTATTGGGGACAGTAATGCCGATATGCAATTAGGTAAAGGTGCAGGGCTTCGCCTCGCAATTGGGATTTCCGCCAGTGGTGATGGGGAGCACCTTATAGATGCAGATGTAATCATTTCCGGTTTTAATGAGCTTCGGATCACTTACTGATCAGCTAATAAAAGGAAAGGATGTGCTACTTAGCATGGATCAATTGCAGACACTTGCTTCTTGGATCAAAGAAAGTGACAATATCGTTTTTTTCGGAGGGGCGGGTACGTCTACAGAGAGTGGAATTCCTGATTTCCGCTCCGCAGCTGGATTATATCAAACTCAGCACAATTCACCTTATCCACCTGAAGTGATGCTGAGCCGCACTTTTTTTATGTCCTCACCGGACATTTTTTTTGATTTTTACCGCAGTAAAATGATTCATCCAGAGGCCCGTCCGAATGGTGCGCATCAGCTACTAGCGGAGTTGGAACAGCAGGGGAAGCTGAAAGCGGTGATTACGCAAAATATTGACGGCCTGCACCAGCAGGCGGGCAGCCGTAGTGTCCTTGAGCTGCATGGTTCGATCCATCGCAACTATTGTATGGACTGCTCACGGTATTACGGGCTGGATCAACTGCTGGAAATGACTGAGATCGTTCCTCGCTGCCCGGAATGTGGCGGAATTATCAAGCCGGATGTGGTTTTATATGAAGAAGAATTGGATCACTCCGTGCTTATGGGCTCTGTCGCAGCGATTGCCTCTGCAGATATGCTTATTATTGGTGGAACCTCGCTAACGGTTCAGCCTGCGGCCAGTCTGGTGACTTATTTCCGGGGCAAACGTACGGTGCTGCTGAACGGAGATCCCACACCTTATGATGATCAGGCGGATCTGCTGATTACAGATCGAATTGGAAAAGTAATGGGCAGTGTCAAGGATCTATTAAGCTAGAAGAAAAAAGCTGTCCTTTGGTTTCTCTTGCCAGATTATTATTACGCTCAGAAGTTTAAAGATAAGGTAGGCTCACAACAGCGTGTAATGAGAGGCAGGGATAAGCAATGGTATATGTAGCAGACGATAAACGGTATGACAACATGCGTTATAATCGTTGCGGGAACTCAGGTCTCAAGCTCCCAGCAATCTCATTAGGATTATGGCAGAATTTTGGTGGGATCGATAATTACGAGAACGGCAGAGAAATGATCACTCGTGCTTTTGATCTTGGAATTACCCATTTTGATCTGGCCAACAACTATGGTCCACCTGCTGGTTCAGCAGAAGAGCTGTTCGGTAAAGTTCTTGCCAATGATATGTTTCCTTATCGTGATGAAATAGTGATCTCTACAAAAGCAGGGTATAACATGTGGTCCGGCCCTTATGGCGAATGGGGTTCACGTAAATATATGCTGGCTAGTCTGGATCAGAGCCTGAAGCGGCTAGGCCTAGATTATGTTGATATTTATTACTCTCATCGTCCAGACCCGGAAACACCGCTTGAAGAAACCATGCAGGCGCTGGATTATGCGGTACGTTCTGGCAAAGCTTTATATATAGGACTATCCAACTATAATGCGGAGCAGACGGCTGAAGCCCTCAGTATTCTAAAAAGCCTGGGCACACCGCTCTTAATCCATCAGCCTAGTTATTCTATGCTCGATCGTTGGATTGAGGGCGGCTTACAGGATGTACTGGAACATAGTGGTGTAGGAAGCATCGCTTTTACACCCCTGGCTGAAGGCTTGTTAACCAACAAATATTTGAATGGTATTCCAGAAGGGTCAAGAGCTGCCAAGCCGTCTGCCGCCTTGAATGAGAGCCGAATTACACCGGAGGTGCAGCGGAGGATTCGCGCACTTAATCAGCTTGCGGTTTCGCGAGGACAGAGTCTGGCTCAGTTTGCACTGGCTTGGACACTCCGGGGTGGTAAGGTTACTTCTGCCCTAATTGGAGCAAGCAGAGTGGATCAGATTGAAGAGAATATAGCTGCTTTAGCTAATCCTGATTTCAGTCCGGAGGAGTTAGAGCGGATTGAAACGATTCTAAAGACAGAACTATAGCATATTGAACACAGTAACAGCCCGGTTCCTTACGTTAAGGAAGGCGGGCTGTTGTTGTATAGTGCATTTATGGATTAAAGGGCAGACTAACGTTCAGGTTTCTCTGCTTGTCTCGTTGTAGTCATCCGGTAAGCCGTCGGTGACTGGGCACAAAACCGTTTGAATTGGCGAGAGAAGTATAAAGCATCGGTGAGCCCCACAGATGCTGCTACCTGTTCCACGGACAGCTCCGGTCGTTCACGCAGCAGTTGTCTGGACTTTTCAATCCGCAGCTTCAGCAAGTAGGTCACCGGAGATAATCCGGTCTCTTGCTTAAATACACGGGACAGGTAGGCTCGATTATAACCCAGCGTATCACACATTTGTTCAATAGAGACCGGGTGCGCATATTGAGATGCCATGTAGTGGATCATTTGCTTCACAGTACGCTTAACCTGTGATTCTGCGCCGGGAAGACGAGAGAAGGAAGAGAGCAAATCAGCTGCTTCGCCGACAATGAGATAGAGATAGCCAAGCGAAGTCAGATGGGCACTCTCTTTGTTGGCGTTGAAGGCTTGCATGATGCTGGACAGGGCACCTGGAATGAGGCTTTCACCTGTTGTAGTCACCACAGGCTGTTGTGGTGTGAACCCTGTCTGCAGCACCAGATCGTCAGCTTCGCTGCCAGTAAAAGCTGCCCAGCGATAGCACCAGGGCTGGTCTTTATCCGAGACGTAACTGACTAATTGTCCCGGATGGATCAAGAAGCAGTCCCCTTTACCCAACTCATATTTATGATGTTCTGTACGGAAAACGCCCGATCCAGATTCTATGAAATGCAGCAGATAATAATCATAGATCTTGGGTCCAGCTTGATGCATGGGCAGGGTCTGACTCTGGCCGGCAAACAGTACATGAAGGTTCTGTTTATCGTAATACACTGGATTGGATCCTACGGAATAAGTATGCTCCATTTGGGACAGCCTTTCTTGTGTTAATGTCATTTAATGGCTTATAGTTTAGAGAGTAACAGTAATATATGTAATTATTATATTATGGGAAGTCACATTTATCCATACATTACACACATGATTGCATTATCAGAGGATGAATGAATCTATTATAATGAGTACATAAAGAACGCTTTACTAATTCCCACTGGCTGAAGCAGCGAAAGGATGGAGTGGCATTAATGAGCATACAGGAACTTAATAACAAATTTATTGAAAAATATGGGGTGAGCGAGGAAGAGGCTAAGGTGTTTTATGCACCAGGTCGTGTCAATCTCATCGGAGAGCACTTGGATTATAACGGCGGGTATGTACTTCCCGCAGCTTTGGAATTCGGTACAACGCTGATTGTGCGTCCACGTAGTGACAGCAAAGTGAATTTTGCATCAACTAATTTTCCTTACGAAGCTTCTATTGATTATAGCGAAATTGGCAAGGCCAAAACGGGTGAATGGATTGACTATCCGATTGGGGTAATGGTTGAGCTGGATAAGAAAAGCACCCCAGTATCCAAAGGGTACGATCTGCTGTTCCATGGCGATATTCCGAATGGAGCAGGCTTGTCCTCCTCGGCCTCTCTTGAAGTCGTTACTGCTTATGCGTTCCTGACTCTCGAAGGTGGCGATACAGACACTGTAGAGATTGCACTTTTGTCCCAGCGTGCTGAGAATCAGTATGTAGGTGTAAACTCCGGAATAATGGATCAGTTCGCAGTTGCTAACGGCAAACGCGATCATGCGATCCTGCTGATGTGCGACACACTTGAGTACAATTTGGTACCGTTCATCACAGGTTCATACAAATTGGTTATCGGCAACACGAACAAACGCAGAGGGCTTGTAGATTCCAAGTACAATGAACGCCGTCAGCAGTGTGATGAGGCATTGGCTATTTTGCAAAAAGAAGTGCCTTCACTAGCTTATCTGGCACAGCTTAATCGTGAACAGTTCGAAGCACATCAAGATAAAATCACAGACGAAATTGTAAGACGCCGCGCTCGCCATGTTGTGGAAGAGAACCAACGCGTGCTAGATTCCGTTGAGGTATTAAAAAACAATGATCTGAAGCAGTTTGGACAGTTTATGAATGATTCGCATGCGTCCTTGCGCGATTTGTATGAAGTTAGCTGTGCAGAGCTTGATATTATGGTTGAAGAAGCTGGGCGCATCCCAGGTACACTCGGTTCCCGTATGACTGGCGCGGGTTTCGGAGGTTGTACAGTATCTTTGGTACATGAAGATGATATAGAACGTTTTATTCGTGAAGTTGGTGAAGCCTATACCACAAGATCTGGTTTGGTTGGCGAGTTCTACGTTTGCGGCATCGGTAATGGTGTCCAAGAATTGAAGGGAGTGTAATCAGATGGCGATTTTAGTAACAGGTGGAGCAGGGTATATTGGGTCTCATACTGTAGCGGAGCTGCTGGATCGTGGCGAAGAAGTGGTGGTCATCGACAATCTGCTAACAGGGCATCGTGAGGCACTGCTGGGTGGCAAGCTGTACGAAGGTGATCTGCGTGATAAAGAACTGCTGGGTAAGCTGTTCGCTGAAAATGAGATTGAAGCGGTTATCCATTTTGCTGCAAGCTCTTTGGTCGGAGAAAGCATGAAGGACCCTGTAAAATATTACGACAACAACGTATATGGTACACAATGTCTTCTAGAAGCTATGCAAAAAGCGGGCGTGAACAAGATCGTATTCTCGTCCACTGCCGCAACCTACGGCGAACCGGAAAAGGTGCCGATTGAAGAAACAGACCGCACTGAACCAGCCAATGTGTATGGAGAAACTAAGCTGACCATGGAACGGATGATGGCTTGGTTTGACAAAGTACTGGGCATCAAATACGTAGCATTGCGTTACTTCAATGCAGCTGGCGCACATGCCAGTGGCAAAATCGGTGAAGACCATCGTCCAGAAAGTCATTTGGTGCCGCTGGTATTGCAAACGGCCTTGAAGCAACGTGACAGTATCGCAGTTTTCGGAGACGACTATCCTACAGAAGACGGTACTTGTGTGCGCGACTACATCCATGTCAGCGATCTGTCTGACGCCCATGTCCGTGCGGTAACTTATCTGCGCAGCGGAAGCAGCAGCAATATTTTCAACCTGGGCAATGGACTTGGATTCTCGGTAAAACAGGTGATTGAAACAGCGAAGAAGGTTACTGGACTTGAAATTCCTGTAGTCATTCAAGAACGCCGTGCCGGCGATCCGGCTGTGCTGGTAGCTTCCTCCGACAAAGCGCGTAGCGTCCTTGGATGGAACCCGCAGCATGCAGATTTGGAAGATATCATTCAAAGTGCATGGAACTGGCACTCTGCCAATCCGCAAGGATACGGAGAATAAGGGACTTTAGGTTAGCTTATCTTGAACTTGAGACCCTACTTAAGGAGAATTAAAATGCACAACGAGAATAAGATTACACCTGCTGGCCAGAAAGCATTACATGCGATTGAGCAGCTTGTTCTGTTCGCACTGCGCCAGCAGCTTATAGCTCCATCCGATGAAGATTATAGCCGTAATGTGCTGCTCGAACAGTTTGGTTTCAGTGAGCCGCATGTAGGTGATATCGATCAAAGTCCATTGGAAGGGCCGCAGGCTCCACTCGATGCACTGATTGATTATGGTTTTGAAATCGGATTGATCCCAGAGAATAGTGACACTTACCGTGACTTGCTGGATGCCAAGATTATGGGACTTCTCATGGCCCGTCCTTCGGATGTAAATGCTGAGTTCTATAGTCTGACCGCTGAAAAAGGCATCTCCGCGGCTACAGACCGTTTTTATAAATTGAGCATTGATTCGAACTATATTCGGATGGATCGGATCTCGAAGAATGTCTACTGGCTGCAGGATTCGCCGTACGGAGACATTGAAATGACGATCAATTTGTCCAAGCCTGAGAAAAATCCGAAGGAAATCGCAATGGCTCGGCTGCTCCCGCCGCCAGTCTATCCGAAATGTCTGCTGTGCCGTGAGAATGTAGGTTATGCCGGACGGATCAATCATCCGCCGCGCCAGAACCTGCGTATCATTCCGCTTAACCTGAATAATGAAAAATGGTTCTTCCAATACTCGCCATATGTTTACTACAATGAGCACTGTATTGTATTCCATCATGATCATGTGCCAATGAAGCTTACCAAGGATACCTTGAAGCGGCTGCTTAGCTTCGTGGAATCATTCCCGCATTATTTTATTGGCTCCAATGCAGACTTACCGATTGTTGGCGGCTCTATTCTGACGCATGACCATTTTCAGGGCGGACGCCACACATTCCCGATTCAAAAAGCGCCTAAGGAAGATACATTTACACATGCTTCTTATCCGGGTGTCAGCATTAATATCGTAAAATGGCCGATGTCCGTATTGCGCTTAATTGGAGAAGATCCTGCGGTTCTATTGGAATGCGGAAATGCGCTTTATGAAGCTTGGAAAGCCTACAGCGATCCAGAGGCGGAAGTGCTAGCCTTTAGTGAGGTTGACGGTGAAGTACAACCTCATAATACCGTTACTCCTATCGTACGCCGGGCCGAGGACGGCAGCTTCGAGATGGATCTTGTGCTGCGGAATAACCGGACTAATGAGCAATATCCTGAAGGGATTTTTCATCCACACCGGGAAATGCATCATATCAAGAAAGAAAACATCGGCTTGATTGAAGTTATGGGACTGGCGATTCTGCCGGGCCGTTTGAAGGAAGAACTCGATTCCATCGCAGGTATTCTTGCAGGAGATCAAGCGCTGTTAGAAGCGGTGAAGAATGACCCTAGTCATTCTCTTGCGCAGCATGCGGCTTGGATTCAGGAGCTGGTGGAGCGATTCGGAACTGCACTGCAACACGAGGAAGCGCTCAAGATTGTGCAGAACGAAGTTGGCATCAAGTTTACGCATATTCTTGAACACGCTGGCGTTTACAAACGGACTCCAGAAGGTCAAGCAGCTTTCCGCCGTTTCGTAACAAGCTTCGGTGCTTTGTAGTAAGTGAATTTGGATTTAAGGATGTCCTCTAGCCTATGGGCTTGGGGCATCTTTTTTTATTCAGAATGACGAAACGCAGCCACCTAATTTGAATGCAGGTAATCAGAGGTTTATAATACGAAGGAGTAAGACATTATGAATTAACTACTGGAGGTTTACACATATGCGTAAATTTGAATTTTATAATCCTACCAAGCTGATTTTTGGACAGGGTACCCTTGAAGCCTTGAAGACGGAGGTGCCTAAGTACGGTAAAAATGTGCTTTTGATGTACGGTGGCGGCAGTATCAAGCGCAGTGGTCTGTACGATAAAGTAGTTGCTGAGCTGAGTTCAATAGACGCTACAGTGACTGAACTCTCTGGAGTAGAACCCAATCCACGTCTTTCCACAGTACATAAAGGCGTAGAGCTGTGCCGGGAGCATAATATTGACCTGGTTCTTGCAGTAGGGGGCGGAAGCGTATTGGACTGCGCAAAAGCTGTTGCTGTTGGAGCGAAATATGATGGTGATATGTGGGACTTTGTAGAGCGTAAAGCAGCGGCTCAAGACGCGCTTCCACTGGGTACAGTGCTGACAATGGCTGCTACGGGTTCCGAAATGAATAATGGCTCCGTAATCACAAACGAGGTTACTAAGGAAAAAATGGGCTGGGGCAGCGTGCATGCCTACCCGGCATTCTCGATTCTTGATCCAGAGAACACTTTTTCTCTGCCACGTGATCAGACCGTTTATGGCATGGTGGACATCATGTCACATGTACTGGAGCACTATTTCCATACAGACGGCAATACACCGGTACAAGACGGGTTCTGTGAAACTTTGCTGCGCACTGTAATTGAAACCGCGCCGAAGCTTATCGAAGATCTGAACAACTACGAGCTGCGTGAGACCATTATGTACTGCGGTACGATGGCGCTTAACGGAATGGTCAGCATGGGTTTTGCCGGAGATTGGGCGACTCATAATATCGAGCATGCAGTGTCGGCTGTATACGATATTCCGCATGGCGGAGGTTTGGCGATTCTGTTCCCGCAATGGATGAAATATAATCTCAGCACAAACCCTGCGCGTTTCCGTCAGCTTGCAGTAAATGTGTTCGGAGTTGAACCTGCTGGCAAAACTGATGAAGAAATCGGGCTGGAGGGTATTGAGGCTCTGCGTAATTTCTGGGATTCCATCGGTGCGCCGAAGACGCTCGGAGATTATGATATTGATGACAGCGAGATCGGCAGTATGGCTGACAAGGCTGTTCGTTTCGGAGCGTTTGGTAATTTCCGCAAGCTTGAGCGTGAAGATGTAGTTGAGATTTATAAAATGGCTTTGTAAGTAATTCTTCTACGAAAAGAGACCATTTGTCTTTATTCTAGAAGTCGCAATAGAATGTCAAAGAAGCGATTCCTCCGTTATGGAAGAATCGCTTCTTTGTATTTATGTTCTAGTGTGACTTGCTCCTCTTGCTATACTTTTCGGTCGCTCTCATCCCAAGATTTCGCTGCCGCTGGCCGAACCTCCGCTGCCGCTGGCCGAACCTCCGCTGCCGCTGGCCATACCTCCGCTGCCGCTGGCCGTACCTCCGCTGCCGCTGGCGTACCTCCGCTGCCGCTGGCCGAAACTCCGCTGCCGCTGGCGAACCTCCGCTGCCGCTGACCGCACCTTCGCTGCGGCTGGCTGGACCTGCACTGCCGCTGGCCGCACCTGCACTGCCGCTGACCGCACCTGCAGTGCCGCTGACCGCACCTGCACTGCCGCTGACCGAACATCACTGCCGCTGACCGAACATCACTGCCGCTGACCGTACCTCCGCTGCTGCTGTCCGTACCTCATCTATCACTGTTCGCACCCGTAATCTAATCCGTCGACCGTCCTCCAGAGTCTTACGGACCCAGCTGACGTTATCTGTGAATTTTCAGCCTTTTGAGCAAGTTTTCGGACACCAGAGACACTATTGCTTCGAAATGGTCTTATATTTGCTGTTTTTCATGCCAATAGGGGCTATGCGGTCCGATAGCATACCAAATGTCGGAAAAATCGGCGAATAGGGTCTGCTGAGTCCGATGGGCCGAGGTGCGAAAGCAGCATAGCCTCTTCATATGCGCGAGAGTGTTACCCAACCAACTAGGGTTTGTAAGATCCCCACACGACTGATTCCTCTACCAATACACGCCTACCCTACGGACCCAGCTGACGTTATATGCGAATTTTCAGCCTTTTGAGCAAGTTTTCGGACACCAGAGACACTATTGCTTCGAAATAGCCTCATATTTGTTGTTTTTCATGCCAATAGGGACTATGCGGTCCGATAGCATACCAAATGTCGGATAAATCGGCGAATAGGGTCTGCTGAGTCCGATAGGCCGAGGTGCTGAGGCGCCGAGGTGCGTAAGCAGCATAGCCTCTTCATATGCGCGAGAGTGTTACCCAACCAACTAGGGTTTGTAAGATCCTCTCACGACTGATTCCTCTACCAATACACGGGTACCCTACGGACCCAGCTGACGTTATATGCGAATTTTCAGCCTTTTGAGCAAGTTTTCGGACACCAGAGACTCTATTGCTTCGAAATGGTCTCATATTTGCTTATTTTCATGCCAATAGAGACTATGCGGTCCGATAGCATACCAAATGTCGGATAAATCGGCGAATAGGGTCTGCTGAGTCCGATGGGCCGAGGTGCGAAAGCAGCATAGCCTCTTCATATGCGCGAGAGTGTTACCCAACCAACTAGGGTTTGTAAGATCCCCACACGACTGATTCCTCTACCAATACACGCCTACCCTACGGACCCAGCTGACGTTATATGCGAATTTTCAGCCTTTTGAGCAAACTTTCGGACACCAGAGACACTATTGCTCCGAAAGGGTCTTATATTTGCTGGTTTTTATGCCAATAGGGACTATGCGGTCCGATAGCATACCAAATGTCGGATAAATCGGCGAATAGGGTCTGCTGAGTCCGATAGGCCGAGGTGCCGAGGCGCGAAAGCAACATAGCCTCTTCATACGTGCGAGAGTGTTACCAACAAAAATCCGTGCTCCACCAACTATTGAACGGCCTTTAGGACAGCCCCAGCACATGTAATAAAATAGTGCCAATGTGAGCATGCTTATCCTCTGAATGGAACTTATTTGGGTGAATATCCAAAGATTGTGAAACCAAGGACCTACTTTGTACGTTTAATGTAATATGACAGTCCTGATTGAAGACAGGAGGAAACAAAAATGCAAACGCTGTATTTAGGCTGCTTGGCGCTAGGCGTCATATTTGCCATAGTCAGCGTCCTGGTGGGCGATGTGATCGGAGATGCCTTGCATGGGGTCTTTGATTTCGTATCCGTAGATTTTCTGAATCCCACCGTACTGGCTGGAGGAATAACCGTGTTCGGCGGAGCGGGCATTCTTCTAACCCGGTACAGCGCTCTGGAAGCTGGGGCGATCATTGCTTTGTCTTTGTTAGCCGCCGCTTTTTTGGGAGTACTTATGTATCTAGGGGTGGTTAAGCCCATGGAAAAAAGCGAAATGTCCAATGGTTTCTCAATGAGTGATCTGCCTGGCAAGATCGGGGAAATCACAATTCCTGTTCCCGCCACTGGTTATGGTGAGATTATGGTAAAGTTTGGCGCCGGCAATAGCCTGCATACGGCAGCAAGCTTTGATCATGAGCTGCTTCCGGCAGGGATTAAAGTTGTTGTAGTGGAGGTTAGAGAAGGCGTTGCATTGGTGTCAGAATTCGAAAAGAGAAGAGGAGTGGATCTTTAATGTTCGGTATTCCTGAGTATTTGTTAGTCCCTGCTGTTGTCGTTGCTGTCTTGTTTGTGCTAGGTATCGCATTCTGGGCACGTTACAAAACGGTTGGACCCGATGAAGGGATGATCGTAACGGGGTCGTTCTTGGGGAAAAATCATATTTCAGACGATGGTTCTGGTCGTAAAATAAAGATTGTACGCGGGGGCGGGGCCTTTATACTCCCAGTCTTTCAGAAGGCTGAATTTATGTCGCTTCTTTCTCATAAACTCGATGTGACGACCCCGGAAGTATACACCGAACAAGGGGTTCCGGTTATTGCCGACGGCGTAGCGATCATTAAAGTGGGTAGCTCAACGGAAGATGTGGCGACAGCTGCTGAGCAATTTATGGGCAAACCGATTGAAGCACTGAAGAGCGAAGCACAAGAAGTTCTTGAAGGTCATCTGCGGGCCATTCTCGGTTCGATGACCGTTGAGGAAGTATATCGTAACCGTGACCGCTTTGCGCAAGAGGTTCAAGGCGTGGCGGCACGTGATCTTAAGAAAATGGGTCTGCAAATTGTTTCCTTTACCATCAAGGATGTGCGAGACAAACATGGATATCTAGAGGCACTGGGTAAACCGCGGATAGCTGCTGTGAAGCGGGATGCAGAGATCGCTGAAGCAGAAGCAGTGCGGGATGCGAGAATTCAAAAGGCAAACGCAGAAGAGCAAGGGCAAAAAGCTGAGCTGCTGCGGGATACGAATATTGCCGAAGCCTCCAAGGAAAACCAGCTTAAGGTGGCTGCGTTTAAACGGGATCAGGATACAGCGAAAGCGGAAGCCGATCAGGCTTATCATATTCAAGAGGCACGTGCAAAGCAGACCGTTGTTGAAGAACAGATGAAGGTTGAGCTGGTACGTAAGGAACGTGAAATCGATTTGCAAGCCAAAGAAATTCAAGTTCGCGAGAAGCAGTATGATGCTGAAGTGAAGAAAAAAGCAGAAGCGGATCGTTATGCAGTAGAGCAAGCGGCGGAAGCCGATAAGGCGAAGAGAATGCGTGAGGCAGATGCCTTGCAATATAGTATTGAAACGCAAGCTAAAGCGACATCTGAGCAGAAGCGTCTTGAAGGTCAAGCGATGGCGGATGCAGAGCTGGCTAAAGGTACAGCGGATGCTGAGGTTATCCGGTTGCGTGGTCTAGCGGAAGCAGAAGCCAAAGAGAAACTGGCGGAAGCTTTCCAGAAATTCGGCGAAGCAGCGGTGCTCGATATCATCGTCAAAATGCTGCCTGATTTGGCTGGCCAAATTGCGAAGCCGCTGGCATCTATTGATAAACTTACCGTTGTAGATACAGGTAACGGGGAAGGTGCAGCCCGGGTCAGCAATTATGTGACTCAGCTAATGTCCACCGCTCCAGAGATGTTGAAGAGCGTCTCAGGGATTGATGTAGAGGCACTGATCAAGGGGTTGACCTCTAAAGCTTCCGGAAGCAAAGGAGCATCAGTTACACCAGTCGCACCAGTCGCACCTGTTGTACCAGCTACACCTGCAACTTATATTCAGCCATCAGCAACATCTAGTACGGCCAGCGAGACTTTAACTTCTGTGCCTGAACAAAAGGAAAAATAGTTTAATGCAATTTATATGGTTTTAATTTACTTAAGGTATGACTGGCAAAGCTGCTGGTCATACCTTAATCTTTATGTTTTGATCTGTTTTGATCTAAATTAGACAACATGATAAAAAGCTCATGCGTTTACAGGTGATTTTTGATGAAGCTTTATAGCTTATCGGCATCCCGTGGGAATTATTGTATATATAGACATCGACGCTTTCACTGGTGTTTAAAGATTTTTTCAGGTAAAATAAAAGCCTTTAAGGCTGTTCACTCTGATCTACTAGCTTAGTAAGGACACAGAGTGTTCTTCTAATATGCAATTCTTGGTGTTATGATGGTAGCAAAGCTTGTATTCATCGTACGATTTCTTATTGCGTATGCTGCTGGAAGTTAGGTGTTTAGAAATAAAAGAGGTGTCAAAAATGAGTAGCATAACAGTGGCGAAGGTGTTGAATAACAACGTTATCATTGCCCAGCATCCTCAATATTCCGAGGTTGTAGTTATCGGTAAAGGGATAGGGTTTAACCGCAAGCTGCGGGATCAGATTAATCTATCCTCCGTGGAGAAGATGTTTATTCTTCGCAGCCAGGAGGAACAGGAACAATATAAACAGCTTCTTCCCCAAGTGGATGAGAAGTTGATTGAGGTCGTTCAAGAAATAGTATTACATATTATGCATTGTAGCCGTCAGCCGCTTAATGAGCATATTCACATTGCACTTACCGACCATATTTCCTTTGCTATCCGTCGTTTCGAACAAGATATCCCAATTCATAATCCATTTTTGTATGAAACTAAGGAGATTTATCCTGAGGAATATAAGATGGCAGAATATGCGATTGGACGGATCAATGAGGCTATGGGCGTGGAATTGCCGGTGGATGAGATAGGTTTTGTGGCTCTTCATATTGTCAGCGCACTTAGTAATAGGCAAATTTCCGAGGTTAGACAACATTCTCTCTTGATTGGAGAGCTGGTTGGGTTAGTCGAGAATTATCTGGACTATCGAATCCCACGTGATTCACTTGATTACTCAAGACTGGTAACACATCTGCGATTCGTTCTAGAAAGATTACGCCGCGGAGAGGCGGTACAAGAGACCTCAACCCTGGATGGACTCATGAAACGGGAGTATCCTGAGATGTATTCGTTGGCTTGGAAATTAACAAAAATTATCGAACAGCGTGTGCGAATTCCCGTGTATCAAGCTGAGGTAAGTTATTTGACGATTCACCTGCAGCGTATTGCCCAGAAAAAAGTGGACGAACAAGATATGGACAAGAATGGTGAAGCTCCTTAAAGTGCAAAAGTTGTAACAAATCATGGTTTCAAAAAAAACGCTTGCCACTTAAAAAAAACGATGCTACAATGTTCACTGTCATCAACAAAACAGAATATCGAGCGTGTAACTGATTCGATCAGGCATGAGTGAATTACAGTATTTTGGTTGTTAACCCCCTTCTTGGGGCAATCTAACGATAGCGTTAGATTACAACTCCTATACTGTGTTGCTCATGCCTTTTTTGGCATCTGTTTTAGTGAAATTAATGAAAGGAGTAACCTAAATGTTTAAAAAGTTGTTTGGTGTTTTACAAAGAGTTGGTAAAGCTCTGATGCTTCCAGTAGCTATTCTGCCTGCGGCAGGTTTGCTTCTTGGAATAGGAAACATGCTGGTAAACCCAGACTTCCTGCAATATGTTCCAGCACTGGAGAACCATGTTGTTCAGGCTGTTGCCAACGTATTGATGAACTCAGGACAAATTGTATTTGATAATCTAGCCTTACTCTTCGCGGTGGGGGTTGCGATAGGTTTAGCCGGCGGTGAAGGTGTTGCGGGTCTAGCTGCCATTATCGGTTTCCTCGTAATGAACATTACGATGGGTACAGTTATTGGCGTTAATGATTACGTCCTGAGCCAAGGCGACTTCTCGTATGCCAGCGTATTAGGGATTCCAACACTGCAAACAGGGGTGTTTGGAGGTATACTCGTCGGGATATTGGCTTCGGCCATGTACAAGCGATTCTTCAAAATTGAGCTTCCTTCTTACCTGGGTTTCTTCGCAGGTAAACGTTTCGTACCGATCATGACGGCGGTAACAGCTCTAATCTTGGGCTTGTTACTAACAATAGTATGGCCACCTATTCAACATGGTCTGAACTATGTGTCACAAAGTATGATTGATACGAACAAAACGCTTGCAGCGTTTATCTTCGGAACGATCGAGCGTTCGCTCATTCCTTTTGGACTGCATCACATTTTCTACTCTCCATTCTGGTATGAATTTGGTACCTACGTTGATAAAGCTGGAGAATTGGTACGTGGTGACCAACGGATCTTCATGCAGCAGCTTCGCGATGGAGTAGACTTCACAGCAGGGACATTTACTACAGGTAAATATCCATTCATGATGTTTGGTCTTCCAGCAGCGGCTTTGGCTATCTATCATGAAGCTAAACCTCAGAATAAAAAGATCGTCGGAAGTTTGATGATTTCCGCGGCATTGACATCGTTCTTGACAGGGATTACTGAGCCGCTCGAATTCTCGTTCCTATTCGTGGCTCCGTTGCTGTTCGCTGTACATGCTGTGTTTGCAGGTCTGTCCTTTATGACTATGCATATTCTGGATGTTAAAATCGGCATGACATTCTCGGGTGGCTTTATCGATTTTGTGCTCTTCGGTATTATCCCGAACCGTACAGCTTGGTGGCTGGTCATTCCGGTAGGTCTGGTCCTTGCCTTAATTTATTACTTCGGCTTCCGGTTTGTAATTCGGAAATTCAATCTTATGACACCGGGTCGTGAAGAAGATACGAATGAAGAAGAAGAAGTGAATACGGAGTCTGTCTCCAGAGCCGGTGATGATCTACCGCGGAACATTTTGTCCGCTCTAGGTGGTAAAGAAAACATCACTCATCTAGACGCTTGTATTACCCGCCTTCGTGTTGAAGTTAAAGATAAGGCAGGCGTAGACAAGAACCGTCTTAAGAAACTTGGTGCATCAGGTGTGCTGGAAGTGGGTAATAACGTTCAAGCGATTTTTGGCACACGTTCAGATACGATTAAATCGCAGATTCAAGATGTGATTAACGGAAAGACACCTGCAGCTTCAGCAGCTCCAGTAGTGGTTACTCCAGAGCCAGAAGAAGAACAACAGGCAGGTGAAGCTGGTGAAGCGATTATCAAGGAAGATATCGTATCTCCAGTAAACGGTGAATTGTTGGATATCACAGAGGTGCCAGATCCAGTATTCTCCCAAAAAATGACGGGCGACGGCTTCGCGTTCCTATCCGAAGATGGGAAGATTGCTTCACCGGTTTACGGTAAGGTATTTAACGTGTTCCCGAGCAAACATGCCATCGGTATTATGTCTGACGGAGGCAAGGAAGTGCTCGTTCATATTGGGGTTAATACGGTTAAGCTTAAAGGTCAAGGCTTCACGGTATTAGTTGAAGAGGGCGATCTTGTAGCGGCTGGACAACCGATTATGGAAGTGGATTTAGAGTATGTAAAAGCACATGCACCTTCTGTAATCTCACCTGTTATTTTCTCTAATTTACCAGAAGGCTCTTCTGTAACATTGAAGAAGCCGGGTAAGGTTTCTATAGGAGACCAAGACATCATTACGATTCAGTAAAAGTGCAAGGGCCGATGCTTCCTTGTTCATACAAGGAAGCGAAGCTTTCACTATAAATTTAAAATACTTTAATAACAGAAAGCGAGTTGGATAATATTATGCAAAAAACATTCAGAATTGTCGATGAAGATGGAATTCACGCACGTCCAGCAACTGCCTTGGTAAATACAGCAACAAAATTCAAAGGTACAGAAGCATATGCAGAAGCTAAAGGTAAAAAAGTAACTTTGAAATCCATTCTTGGCGTATTGTCATTGGGTCTTGAAGCTGGAGATACTTTGTCTTTGATTACTGAAGGAAGCGAAGAAGCAGAAGCTTTGAACGCTCTTCAAGAAGTAATGATTAAAGAAGGGCTAGGGGAAATCCATGAATAAGATTTCAGGAATCGCGGCTTCAGCAGGGATTGCAGTAGCCCGTGCTTTTATCCTGAAACATCCGGATTATACGATTACGAAGACAAGTATCAGTGATACTGAAGCAGAAGTCGCTAAGTTGAATGATGCACTCGCCAAATCAAGAGTGGAGCTGCAAACGATTAAAGAGCGTACTTTGGCAGAGCTGGGGGAGAAGAAGGCTGAGATTTTCGAATCACATCTGCTTATTCTTGATGACCCAGAGCTGATCAATCCTGTAATTGATAAAATCCGTGAGGAATCGGTTAACGCGGACTATGCGCTAAACGAAGTGGCTACGCAATTCATTGAGATGTTTGAAAATATGAAGAGTGCCTATCTGCAGGAACGTGCAGCTGATATGCGTGATGTTACCAAGCGCTTGCTGAACCACCTGCTGGGCATTCATTATGTAAGTCCTGCAGAAATCAGTGAAGAAGTAATCGTGATTGCTCAAGATCTAACACCATCGGATACAGCACAGCTTAATCGTAAGTTCGTTAAAGGCTTCACAACGAACATCGGTGGACGGACTTCTCACTCTGCAATTATGGCCCGTTCTTTGGAAATTCCAGCGGTTGTTGGAACTAAAACGGTTCTGTCAGAAGTGAATTCTGGCGATTTGGTGATTGTCGATGGTCTGAACGGAGACGTTCTGATCAATCCTAGCGAAGCTGAAGTGGCAGAGTACACTCGCAAGCAGGAAGCTTACGACTTGCAAATCGCAGAATGGAAGAAACTTCGCGACGAACCTACAGTATCAGCAGACGGTAAACATGTTGAGCTAGCTGCCAATATTGGTACACCAAATGATGTGAATGGTGTCATTGAGAATGGTGGCGAAGGTGTAGGTCTGTACCGCACTGAGTTCCTTTACATGGGTCGCGATAAGCTGCCTTCTGAGGAAATTCAATATAACGCCTACCGTACTGTACTTGAGAACATGAAGGGTAAGCCGGTAGTCGTACGTACCCTGGATATCGGTGGCGATAAAGAGCTGCCTTATCTTGACCTTCCGAAGGAAATGAATCCTTTCCTTGGTTTCCGTGCGATCCGTCTTTGCCTGGATCGTCAGGATATTTTCCGTACTCAATTACGCGCATTACTAAGAGCAAGTGTTCACGGGGATCTTCGCATTATGTTCCCTATGATAGCTACGCTTGGTGAATTCCGTGCTGCACGTGATCTTTTGCTCGAAGAGAAAGCTAAGCTTCGGGAAGAAGGTAAGGAAGTATCAGACAACATTCAGCTTGGCATAATGGTTGAGATTCCATCAACTGCTGTACTGGCTGACCAGTTTGCTAAGGAAGTTGATTTCTTCAGTATCGGTACGAATGATCTTATTCAATATACAATGGCTGCGGACCGTATGAATGAACAGGTATCTTACCTGTATCAGCCTTACAATCCAGCCATCCTGCGTTTGGTCAAAAATGTAATTGATGCAGCCCATGCAGAAGGTAAATGGACGGGGATGTGTGGTGAAATGGCTGGTGACGCAACAGCTATTCCGCTGCTACTGGGTCTTGGTCTCGACGAATTCAGCATGAGTGCAACTTCCATTTTGCCAGCGCGTAGTCAAATTTCTAAATTGTCGGCTGCCGACATGAAGGATTTGGCTGCAAAAGCGTTGCAGCTTGGCACGGCTGAAGAAGTCGCTGCGCTTGTTCAAAGTATCGCTAAGTAACTTTTTACGCATGCATTAATCCGTTTTAGCGTTCTACTGTTTTTCCAACTACTATTGCCGACTTCCGATGGCTGGAGGTCGGCTTTTTTATGTTTTTTAACCTATAATTTTCTGTAATTCGACCTCATTTACTGTTCACTGTTTATTTTCTTTATTGCGCAGATGTCTATACCGATAGTATTAGTAATGAGCATAAAGTCGATAAGGAACCCAAACCTATAAATATGTCGTACATATAATAGTAAGGATCCATAGAAAGTTTATACTCCATTTGCCGACTTGCAGCGCTGTGCAAGTATTAATATGAAATGAATTGGTAATATATGGACTTATAAGCAACCCCACAGGGTTAGGTGGGGAGCCATAGGATGGTGTTAATTCATGAGTAAAAATTATATAAATGCAGAATTGATGATGGAAGTCTACGAGGGCAAGGATTTAGGCTTGACGTATTCAACGGAGTACAGTGTATTTAAAGTCTGGGCACCTACGGCACTTGCTGTGTCCCTAGTACTGTACGAAACAGGTGGGCATCAACTGAATACTGAGTCACCTAAGAGTGCTATGGACAATGGACGTATTGTATATATGCAGCGTAGTAATGGTGGAGTCTGGCAGACCAAGTTATCAGGTGATCTAAAAGGGAAATATTATATGTACCGTGCTGTTTTTGCAGATGGAAATGTGACGGAAGCAGTAGATCCTTATGCAACAGCGGTATCTGCAAATGGTTTAAGATCAGCAATCGTTAATTTGCAGGATACGAATCCAGAACATTGGGATCAGGATGTAGCGCCTCCGTTACAGCATCCTGCCGACGCAGTGATTTATGAACTGCATGTTCGTGACTTCTCCTCGCATGAGAGCTCAGGTATGCATTATAAGGGTAAATTCAAAGCATTTACCGAATTTGGATTAAAGGATTCGGCAGGAAATACAGTGGGGATTGATCATCTGGCTGAATTAGGGATTACCCATGTACATCTGATGCCGGTATTTGATTTTCAGACCGTGGATGAGCTGAAGGTGGTCAATCGGGGTTCCTCCATAGCTAATGTGGACTACAATTGGGGGTATGATCCCCAGCATTATAATGTACCTGAAGGATCTTACAGCACCGATCCTGCCAATCCTGGCTTGCGGATTCGTGAATTTAAAGAGATGGTGCAGGCCTTACACAGCCGCGGGATCGCGGTAATTATGGATGTCGTTTACAACCATACGTATGCTGTTGAGAATGGCCCCTTTGAGCCGCTTGTCCCAGATTATTTCTATCGCCGCGATTTTACGGGACGTTTGTCGAATGGCTCCGGGGTTGGCAATGAGCTGGCTACAGAACGTCCGATGGTCCGTAAATTTATTAAGGACTCCTTATCTTATTGGGCTTCGGAATATCATATTGATGGTTTCCGGTTTGATCTAATGGGACTGATGGACAGTGTTACCATGCGGGAGATTACCGAAGAGCTTCGGCTAGAAGTGAATCCGAATCTGTTGCTTTACGGTGAACCTTGGACGGGTGGAGATTCTCCGCTGGCCACTAAAACGCTAAAAGGTGTACAGCGGGGCAAGGGCTATGCTGTCTTCAACGATAACTTCCGTTCAGCGATCAAAGGGGATAGTGATGGCTTCGGAAGAGGGTTCGTGACAGGCGAATACGGCAAAGAAGGTGCTATTGCAGCCGGAATTAAAGGAGCAATTCATGAGTTTACGGACTCGCCTGTGGAATCGGTGAACTATGTAACTGCCCATGATAATTTGAATTTATGGGATAAGATGCTTATCGTTCAAGGAGGGAGTCAGGAAGCTGATTTTCCGGTAATCGCTAACATGGATAACGAAGATCTGGAAGAGGCAGTGGCCCTTGCCAATCCATACGTGAATGTAGATCAGGAGAATATTCTCGGTAATGAAACTATACGTCGATCCTTGCTTGCTAACGGAATGATTCTGACCTCGCAGGGGATTCCTTTCCTGCATGCTGGAGATGAGCTCCTGCGCAGTAAATTTGGAGATCATAACAGCTACCGCAGCGGTGATGCGGTCAACTCGATCCGCTGGAATATGAAAAGTGCATTTAAGCCCGTATTTCAATATTATAAAGGTCTGATCGAGCTGCGGCGTACACATCCGGCATTTCGTCTGCATGGCCGCCAGGAAATTGAACGCTCCTTAGAATTTCTGCGTTGTGATGGCGGAATAGTATCGTATCTGCTTAGAAGCCATGCAGGAGGTGATCTCTGGAACAATATTACCGTTGTCTTCAATGCTAATAATGACCGGATGTCGGTATCACTTCCTGAGGTTGCTGATAGTTGGAACGTAGTAGTAGACCATACCCGTGCCGGGATAGAAGCCATCCGCAGAATCGAAGGCAATGAGGTAGAGGTGGAAGGGTTGTCGATGATGGTCCTTTATGATGAATGTGGTGAGCCAGCCCCACGCTCTAAAATTATCGAAATACACTATGAACGCCCAGATCAGAATTACCAAGGCTGGAATCTTTGGGTTTGGGATACAGGAATCCAGGATGGACAATGCGATTTCCGTTATATGGAGAACGGGCGTGCAGTAGCCCGCATCGAAGTGCTGCCAGATACCCAAACTATCGGATATATTTTGCGGCTTAATGATTGGGAAGAAAAAGATGGGGACGGAGACCGTTTCATTGATTGTTCTACGAATGGAGAGTTAACCAAGGTCTTAGTTCGGGATCGTGATCAGGAGATTGACGAAATTTCAGAAGATCATCTTCGGTTAAGCAGTTAGAGGCCATACAAAAAAAGCTGTTTCAGGGTTGATTTTTCCTGAGACAGCTTTTTATTTGCTCTTATGGTTTTACAATGGTCTG
The DNA here is from genome assembly GCF_038002725.1 of Paenibacillus sp. FSL H7-0323. Taxonomy (NCBI): domain Bacteria; kingdom Bacillati; phylum Bacillota; class Bacilli; order Caryophanales; family Paenibacillaceae; genus Paenibacillus; species Paenibacillus sp. FSL H7-0323. The sequence continues at coordinate 6,795,022 of NZ_JBBODB010000001.1, forward strand.
GTTAGCTAACCCTTCGTCCACAAGCTCGTAGTAGAGATTGGCTTTATTGCCACCATGGTCTTTGGAGCGATACATCGCCAAATCGGCGGCACGCAGCAGTTCATTAATACTGCTTCCGTGTTCAGGAAATAAAGCGACTCCGATACTCGCGGAGGTATGGAAGCTGGACCCGTTATCAACAGACCAAGACTTGTTGAACAGTTTAAGTAACCGCTGTAGTGTTTCATCAAGCATCTCTGGAGAAGTGAATCGATGCAGTACAACTGCGAACTCATCTCCGCCGATCCGGAAGGCCTGACCTATTCCTTTAACCGTATGCTGAAGTTCACGGGAGAGCAGCTGAAGAAATTCGTCTCCAGCCAGATGGCCTAAGGTATCATTTAGCTGCTTGAATCTATCACAGTCCAGCAGGGCAAGCGCAATATTTTGCCTCCGTCCTTCGGGTTGGGTGATAAGGTTCTCCATATACATTTTGAAATGAGCCCTGTTGGGAATCGCTGTTAAATGGTCATAGAAGGCTAGCTTATGTAGTCGTTCTTCGTATTGTTTTCGCTGGGTAATTTCCCGAGATAACAGCATAAATTGTGCTGGGAATTTACGACTGCCGAGAACAGGTGACACCTTAGTTTCAAGCCATACCCATTGGCCTTCTGCTCCGCGCATGCGCAGTTCAGAAATACGCGGAGTTCCCTGAACAACACTTTTTAATTTAGCCCAGGCAATTTCCGGTTCACGTATGTAGTTGGATAACGGATCTCCTTTTTTAGGCACATAACCTAGAATACTGGAGTGTGAGGGAGAAGCATATAGAATCAACCCGTTGGGATCCGTCAAAATAATGAAATCAGACATGGTTTCACCGATAAGCTGATAAAGTGTTTGTTCTTCCAGCATTTCATTCTGGAGCCAGATGATTTTGCGTCCAAGGTAAATAATAACTAGGAGAAACACAAATAAGAGGAGTGAATAAAGAGAGAACAAAGCGCTTTTTTTATCTCCAAATCCATCCGTTACTTGCAAGGCGTAGTTGCCAATCAAGTCCTCTGCTTGATCGAGATGTGCCCTAGCTTCATTGAATTGCGAGTTTAGGGTGAGCGCAGAATATGAATCTGGGTTCCAGCTGCTCTTCGTCCGTTCTGTTATTAGCGTATACCCTGAATTTTTCCATTTGATAATGGTAGTTTCGAAGGAGCTGAGCTCGTTTTTTAATTCGGAAAGGATAATTCCACTTTGTTTTATATCACTGTAAGGGTTTTTTATAGCGTTGATATTTGATCTTGCTACACTTATTCGTTCCTCCGCTTGAAGATTATTATCTATAAACTCCTTAGTGAACTGTTCACCTTCTGCGGCTGTTAGGTTTGGACCCATTGCGATTTGCAAGGCTACAGCGGCTTGATGCAGATCACGATCCGCGCTCAGTATAAGCTTAGAGTTCTGATATATATCATCATAAAGAGAATCTGACAATCTATTAATCGTGTAATTTAAATAGAGTAGCGAGGCGACGCTGATCCCAACCAGAAGGACGGAGATTGCAGCGAAGACATAGAATAGTTTGCGTGTTACCTTGAACTCAAAGAATCCTGCCACAGTCATCTTCTCCCTGTATAAGATGATTAAGAAAATCTATTGCTGCTTAAGTAGAACCTGCAGAACGCAATCTATGGTCAGGCGTAATTTAATACATTCACTGATGTTTGAAGGTGCTTTTGGGATAAAAGAGGTGTTGTATACATAGTGGGAAAACATAGGAAAGTGTACGTGTGAGTAAATGGTAGTTTCTAGTATATCAAGTATATAGGACGTGCTGCTTATAGAGCAATCTTTACTCAGATAATAATCAAAAAGACAAAATTTAAAGTTTAGTGTATGGGCCTATTGAATTATCTATATTCAAACCGATGGTTCCTATTACCCAACTCGATCATAAATGATACCTTTTACAGCTGCTGAAAAAAACTGCCCTTAGTCATCTTAATGACTATAGGACAGCTAATCATTCATTATTCGTTACGCAGTGCGTGAATGGGGCGAAGTCGTGCGGCTTTGTTCGCAGGCATCATTCCAAAAATCACGCCGATGAGTAAGGAGAAAATAAAAGAAATCAGTACCATATCCCAAGCAATGGAAACTGTAAGTGCAGAGTATTTACCCAGCAGCCAACTGCCCGCGATACCAATGCCGACCCCAAGCACCCCACCCAAACCGCTGAGCACGATGGATTCAATCATGAATTGAGCGAGGATATCGAATTTTTTGGCACCAATTGCTTTACGGATACCAATCTCACGTGTTCTTTCATTGACAGATACGATCATGATGTTCATGATTCCGATGCCGCCGACAAAAAGTGAGATGCCTGCTATGCCTGCAAGCGCCATGGAAAGTGTATCTGTTGTGGAGTTGACAGTTTCCAGCATTTCCTGAGAATCAAACACACTAAAAGCATTATCCGCATAATTGAATTTAGCATCAAGCGTACTTTCCAGTTTTTCTTTTGCAGCTGCTACAGTATCTGCTGAAGTTGTCTTAATGGTGATGGAACGGACGCCTTTACTTTTTAATTGGCGTTCTGCAGTGCTTATAGGAATGAGTATGATATCGTCGTTGGAACCACTTAGACTGGAGCCTTTTGTTTCTAAAAGCCCAACGATTTTATAGCTAATTCCGTTTAACTGGACCTTCTGCCCTACAGGATTGTCTGTACCGAATAAATCTTCGGCCGTACCTGAACCGATCAACGCTACCTTTTGCCGGTATTCGTTATCAATATCAAGTAAGAAGCGGCCCGCCTGTACATGAAAATCTTTAACCTCCTCATAAGAGGGGGTGATTCCTTCTACAGTTACACTAACGTTGTCCGTTTTGTTCTTGGCTGTAGCATTGCCGCTGATCACAGGAGCTACATTTGCTATACCCTCTATATCCCCTAGAGCAAGGGCTTCCTCATAGGTGAGAGAGGTAGTCGCCCCACGGCCAGTAATGTTTACAGTGAGTTGGTTTGTGCCTAGTCCGTTTAGCTGCTCTGTGATCTGTGAAGTAGTTCCTTGTCCAACAGAAACAAGAATGATGACCGAAGAGACTCCAATAATAATCCCAAGCATCGTTAAAAAAGCTCTAACCTTACTGCTGTTGATGCTCTTCAGGGCCATTCGCATGCTTTGGTACAATTTCACCCCGCATTCCTCCGATCTTCCACGAGGTTGCCATCCTGAATACGAATAATCCGCTCCGCTTGTTTAGCTATTTCCAGATCATGTGTGATAAGGATAATGGTATGTCCTTGCTTATTCAACTCACGTATCATTTGCATGACTTCCTGCCCCGTTCGCGTATCCAGTGCCCCGGTTGGTTCATCGGCGAGTAGAATAGGGGGAGATCCCGCCATAGCCCGGGCAATCGCTACCCGCTGTTGCTGTCCTCCCGAAAGCTCAGAAGGGCGGTGATGCATCCGATCCTCTAGCCCTACTTTAATGAGTGCTTCCTGTGCTAGTTGTCTTCTTTCCCGATGGGGGAGGCCACGATAAATCAATGGCAGCTCCACATTTTCAATGGCTGACAGCTTGGGGAGCAGGTTGAAATTTTGAAAGATAAAGCCGATCTTCTCATTGCGGATCGTTGCGAGCTTATTGTCGGATAACTTGCGAACCTCTTGTCCATCTAGAAGATAACTTCCTTCATCGGAGATATCGAGGCAACCAAGCATATTCATGAGTGTTGATTTACCAGAACCGGAGGGACCAATAATAGCTACGAACTCCCCCAGATCAATTGTAAAGGAAAGGCTATTTAAGACCGTCATGGTTTCTCCGGCCATTGTGTAGCCGTGGGACATGTCGTGAACTTCGATCAGAGGTGCTGAAGCACTCATCTGCCGCCACCTCCGCCACCACCTGGTGCGCTGCCCATACCACCAGCGCCACCTCCGGTGAAGCCGCCACCCCCACTAAAGCCACTGCCGCCGAAGCCAGCGCCACCCATACCGCCCATACCACCTCTAGTTTCCGTTTCCGTGCTGGTTGTTCCGGTTTTCGTAGAGATTACGGTAGGGATGATCACCTGGTCCCCTTCATGGAGTCCGCTGACAATTTCAATGCTGCTCTCATCATGGAGACCCACTTCGACAGTGACCATCTGTCCTGAGCTATTGCCGCGATTTCTTCCACCGGCAGCGCCGCTGCGAGCGTCAGGAGCCCCGCTGGGCATAGCGCCGTCGCGGGCGTCAGGAGCCCCGCTGGGCATAGCGCCACCGCGAGCGTCAGGGGCACCGCTAGGCATTGGTACTTGGCCCTCGCCAGCAGTTTTGGAAGTTGCGGCTGAACCCGCTGCTAGAGGAATAGAAACTGTGTATTTTCCGTTTCTTTCTTGTACAGCTTCAATAGGTACTGTTAATACATCCTTTTTCTCAGCAGTGGTTACTGAAACTTCCGCAGACATTCCAACAAGAGCACCTTCGGAGCTTGTTAGACCTATGGTAACATCGAAGAGGGAAACACCGTTTGAGGCGGTGCCCTCATTAGCTATTTTCGTAACCGTTCCCTTGAATTCCGTATCAGGCAGAGCATCCAATGAAATAGTGGCAGGCATCCCTAGCTTTACAGTAGGAATATCAAGCTCATCCACCTGCACAACTACACTTAAATTAGCATAATCGGTAATGTCGATGAGTTCAGAGCCGTCCATGGCTTTTTCGCCGCTTGCAATATTAACTGTCGTTACAGTTCCATCAATAGGAGCCGTTAACGGATCAGGAGGAAGCATATCTTCTTGGACAGAAGCTATTTTTTCCTGTTGCGCCGAAATGTCGGTTTTGGCCTTTTCAATCGAACGTTTGGCATTTGCCAGCTCATCTTCTGCTGCACCTGATACGGCCAGCTTCTTATATTGCTCCTGCTTGTCCTCAAGATCGGTCTCAAGTGAGGCAAGTGAAGTTTGTTCCTGCTTGAGATTGTCACTCAGATCATTGCCTTCAAAGGTAATCAAAGTCTGGCCTTTTTTCACGAGATCGCCCTCTTTGACAAGAACCTCAGCTACGGTCCCGCTGTCCTTCGTTTTTACTTTACCAGTTTCTGTAGCAATCACGGAGCCGGCTCCGGATACACTAACTACGATATCGCCCTTTGTAACGGTAGCTGTATTAACAGGCACTTCAGCGGCTTGACTGTTCTTATCAGGTAACAATGTATAAACCAGCATTCCTGCTGTTGCTACAACTACTACTACTCCAAGAGTCCAGAACACTATTTTTTTCTTCTTCATTTCTATCCTCCATAGCTCATCATATTAATTGCCGGATGTATTGCTGGTGTCTGGATCTGTGCCAGAAGTAGAGTTGCTGTTCGAAGTCGTTGATGCCGCCTGATAAGTGACGACATAGGTTTGTGTTCCCAGCAGATTTCGATGGCCTTGGAATTCGTCGTATAGATTCAACCGGATTGCGCCGCCACCCAGTGTTTTGTACAGGCTGCTTGTGAAGGTTGTGGTGTACGACTTGAAGTTACCTAATTGTAGATCTGTGCCAAGTGTTAATGTTTTTTCCATGCTTTGTCCTAAGGGGTCAATCAGCTCCAACACCAGTTTGTGCTCGTAGGTGCCTGATTCATAAAGCGTGCTGGCTGACATGTTGTAGGTTAGTGCAGTGCTGAGCGTATCTTTACCAGCGGTGACGGTGGCGACTGCATTTGTAACGGATAGGGTATAAGGAAACATTTCCACGTTCAAAAGATTGCCTTTGGGCTCCACTCCCAGCTGGTTCAGTCCAAGTGATACCGTATTGATATAACCCGTCGATTGACCGCCAGGAGCGGTAAGCTTGCCTTCAGAAACACCCTCCCCGATGTATAGGACAAGGTTCGCTGGATCTATACCGAGAGGGAGCTTACTCCAGAGGGTGACCAGACTTTTTCCGTTAGGACTGGTGGAGGTTTTGGACTGGGTGACTTCGGCTTCATAATATTGATTGTCTTGTGTTTTGTAATAGGCTACGAGTTGAGCCTGTTCGGATTTACGCGATTCCTCACTGTTCATTTCTAGTTCTGTGTACAAGAGATTTGAATCTGTACCTGGGTACACGAGGGTCCGGCGTACAAGTAATTCCGCTTTTTTACCTTCAAGCTCAAGATGGAAAGAATTTTCAGCTGCAACACTCTGTACCCGGCTGTCCAGTTGGGTAGTACTTAGAGAAAGGAAGTTAAGCTTACTTTCACCTGAAGTTTCTTGCAGGGTGATTTTTAATTGATTGAAAGTATAGCTATAAGGAACATTGGCTACGACATACACAGCAGCCGATTCATTTGGACCGAGGATGGTTTGCGTACTTTCTGAGACAACCTGGGAAGTGCTGCTGATGTCACTTTCTCCAGCTTTGACGACACTTGTAAGCGCAGGAAGCTGAACAGAGGTTGATTTAGTGTTGCGGATGTTGATTTTAGCTACGATCTGGTCTTTGTCGGACCAAGGGAGTCTTTGAATGTTTGCAATTTTGACAACAAATGTACCGTGACTGTTCTCAATGGGGTATTCCGTGTCCTGCCAATTGTTAGTTTGCAGCGTGTAAGGGATCTGATAATAGGCGGTAGGAAAAATGATCTTGCCTTCAGCAGCCGGCTCAGTCATTTGCAGCTGCAATGTTCCTTGATTGAGTGTGAGTGGTACATCTGCGCTGAGTTCAATAATCTTTTCTTCAAGCGGTTTCAATGTTAGGCTGGCAAAATCCTTCGTATCCACCGGAAAGCTATACCCTTCAGCGGCTTTAATAGCAAGTTCATAGGCAGGCACATTCACCGCTTTGTTGCCGCTATTTTTGATGCGGAACTGTAGTGTCCACTTTGCGTTGCCATTGTCAGCATAGACGTTAGCCGTTTTCAACTGTGTTTCGACTGTATTATTGCTGATTGTAAGCTTCTTCGTGACATTGCTGGCTACGACAAGATCCGGTGTTGTTGCAGCGGGGAGATTGTAGGCGACAACCGGCAAAGCTATTTTTAATGAGGCATCTTCTCCGGCAAATTGCAGCGCCATGTTGTCTGTCTTCATATAAGAAGGGATTTCCGTCAAATAGTAGATCGTCTTCTTTTCCTGAGGCTGTACTTTATAGCTGGTGCTGGTGTCATCAAGTGCGAGTTCAAATACAGATCCTCCAGCGGAAGCGAGGTATCCTTTAAGTCCAGTATCACTGAGTACCTTGGTTCCTTGATTAGTGAAGCTAACGCCAACCTTGGCATAGACCTTACCGTTATATTTATAAATTTGCAGGCTCTCTGCCTTGGTGGTTACAGGGAGATTGTTTAGGGTGATCTTTTTACTCTGCCCTCTGGCGACAGCTTGTGAATATCCTGTTGGTACGGTGAAGTTCCCTAGCTTTTTTTGATAATCGGTGGTGTTGAAGTCCCATCCGTACAATGAAATTTTGACCCCGTTTAAAGAGGTGGATTTGCCGATGTTTACATAGTAGGTGATAGATTGACTGCTTTTCGCGGCAATGGATTTGATGGTTGCACTGCTGGTAATAGGGCTTCCTTGAATAACTGTACCGCCGCTAGTAGTTACTTTGGAGAAAAAGTCCACCAGATTGAGGCTAGCGTTGCTTCCATTAGAGTAGCTGAGTGTGTATGTAAGAATATTTCCGCCATCCTGAGTTAATAAGCTGACATCCGTCAGCTTTGCGCTGATGTTAGTCTTCAAGGCTATGGAGCCTAGTTTATCCAGAGCGGATACGGAAGCTGTTGTTGCTATTTTGGTGGATGTAGTCCCGGCCCAAGCGGTATGAGCACCATACGCTGCAGATTGGCTAAGTACAGCTGTGCTTAGCAGCACCGCGGCTACTTTTATTCTCCGTACATGCATTTGATTTCCTCCCAATAGGATAGTTAATAGTCTGCGAAGGTGCACCCGAGTGGATAAGCAAGCCTTCCTAGTAATGGAAATTATCAAGCCCCGCTGAATGTTAGCTGAAAAAAAGTTGGAAAAATGGCTCTGAAGCTTAAAGCCAGCTTAAAAGAAGATAAAAATTAGCCTAATTTTGTCCAGCTTGTCAAAACGACAGATTTTGCATATAATAAAGAGACATATCTCTTGTAGTAAAGAGATACCTGACAATTAGCATGAATTGTGAAATGCAGTGATGGAGAAGAGTACACAGTGCCTGACTTACAGGGAGGAGACGCCGCGGATTGAGAGCGTTTCTAAGAAGCAGAGCTGTCGAAGTTCACTCCGGAGCAGTTCCCTGAATTCCTTAAGCTGTCTAATAGGGAAGGGTAGGGGATACCGGTCACAGACCGTTATTTCTGTATAAAGTGAGATAGGTATCTGTCCAGCCAAAAGAGGGAATGAAGCTCTTAAGGGGAACAGATCAGCTTGTCTAACAAGGGTGGTACCACGGTCTTTTCGTCCCTTACCGGGAGGAAAGGCCTTTTTTTGTTGAACTAGACAATGATTGAAGGGGGCTGTACACGGCCATGAAAGAGAAGTTGGAAGCATTGAAGGTTGAAGCGCTGGCTAAGCTGCAGGAGGTTATGGATCCGCAGGTACTAAATGATCTAAGAGTGAAGTATCTCGGTAAAAAAGGTGAGCTTACAGAGGTTCTGCGCGGTATGGGAGGACTTAGTGCTGAGGAACGTCCGGTAATCGGGCAAGTAGCGAATCAGGTTCGCAGTGCTATTGAGGAGATTATCGGCGCGAAGCAGGAGGCTTTTCAAGAGCAGGAAACCCAGCAACGTCTGCAGGCTGAAAAAGTAGACGTAACCTTACCGGGTCGCCGTATGCAGCAAGGGGGCATTCACCCGCTTAGCAGAGTCGTACAGGAGATTGAGGATATTTTTATCGGCATGGGCTACCGTGTAGCTGAAGGCCCGGAAGTAGAGACCGATTATTATAACTTTGAAGCTCTAAATTTGCCTAAGAATCACCCGGCACGTGATATGCAGGATTCTTTCTATTTAACGGATGACCTGTTAATGCGCACACAAACCTCGCCGGTACAGATTCGTACTATGCAGGCTATGAACGGTGAAGCTCCGGTAAAAATCATCTGCCCGGGTAAAGTATTCCGCCGTGATGATGATGATGCAACGCATTCCTTCCAGTTCCACCAAATCGAAGGTTTGGTCATTGGAAGTAACATTCGAATGAGTGATCTGAAGGGCACCCTGCAACAATTTGTGCAGGAGATGTTTGGACCGAATACAGGCATTCGTCTTCGTCCGAGCTTTTTCCCATTCACTGAGCCAAGTGTTGAAGTAGATGTAAGCTGCTTCAAATGTGGCGGCGATGGCTGCAGACTATGCAAGCAAAGCGGATGGTTAGAAATCCTTGGCGCAGGTATGGTGCATCCAAATGTACTGAAAATGGGTGGCTATGATCCTGCTGAGTACAGCGGCTTCGCTTTCGGAATGGGTGTAGAGCGGATTGCAATGCTTAAATACGGCATCGATGACATCCGACATTTCTATAGTAATGACATGAGTTTTGTGAAGCAATTCAAGGGCGTTTAGTTTTTGTGGGCGCGCTGGCTGATAGTGGCGGAGAATGGCTTTGGAGCGTTCTCCCACAGGAAGCAGCGCGAACAACAGTGAAATAAATACATCTGAAACATAAAGGAAGTGAGCGGATATGAAAGTATCAACCGGATGGTTGGCTGATTATACATCGATTGAAGGAGTAACCGCCGAACAGCTAGCGGAGAAGATTACCGCTGCCGGCATTGAGATTGACGGCGTAGAGCGCCGCAATAAAGGCATTTCCGGCATCGTAACCGGCTATGTGAAATCAAAGGAAAAACATCCTGATGCAGACAAGCTGAACGTATGTATCGTGGATGTGGGCCAAGATGAGGAGCTACAAATCGTTTGCGGCGCAAAAAATGTAGCTGCAGGTCAAACTGTACCTGTAGCAATGGTTGGCGCAAAGCTGCCAGGACTGGATATCAAAAAAGCCAAGCTGCGCGGTGTCCTGTCGCAAGGAATGATCTGTTCGGCCAAAGAATTGGGACTGAATGATAAATTGCTTCCAAAAGAGCAACAAGAAGGTATTCTTGTGCTGCCTGAAGGGACAGAGATTGGTCAGGATATTTCCAAGGTCCTCGGCTTAGATGACGAGATTCTGGAATTCGATCTGACTCCGAACCGTTCAGATTGCCTCAGCATGATTGGTGCTGCTTATGAAGTAAGTGCAATTCTTGGGCGTGAAGTTAAATTACCTGATCCAAAAAGCGAAATGATTGAGATCAGTGGTCCTGCTGCGGATTCCATTTCCGTCAAGATTGAAGATGAAGAATACTGCAGCCATTATGCAGTTCGTTATATTGCAGGTGTTAAACCTGCACCATCACCGCTGTGGATTCAGAATCGTCTGATGGCTGCTGGGGTTCGTCCAATTAATAATATTGTGGACATTACCAATTATGTGATGCTGGAATATGGACAGCCGCTGCATGCTTTTGATGCAGATAAAGTACAAGGTGGAGAACTCGGCGTTCGTCTTGCCCATGAAGGTGAAGTTTTGGTTACACTTGACGGTCAAGAGCGTAAGCTAGAGCCGCAAATGCTCGTTATCGCTGATGGAGTAAAAGCTGTAGGTCTGGCCGGAGTAATGGGTGGACGGGATACAGAGGTTACTGCTGAGACGGTAAACCTTGTTTTGGAATCTGCTAAGTTTGATGGAGGAACGATTCGTAAAACCTCGCGTCAATTGGGACTTCGCTCGGAAGCCTCCCTTCGTTTCGAGAAGGAAGTGGATCCAAGTGCAGTTATTCCTGCATTGAACCGTGCAGCCGTACTGATTGCACGTTATGCTGGCGGATCGGTCCATGAAGGCATCGTGCAAGCAGGAACTGACGCTGTTCAAGAGAAGGTTCTCACCTTGTCCTTAGAGAAACTGAATCGTTATCTGGGAACGGATTTGTCCTTGTTGGAAGTGAAGACATTGTTTGGCCGTCTACATTTCAAATGTGGAGATACCGCACAAGGGCTGATTGAAGTTCAAGTCCCAACCAGACGTGGCGATATCAGCTATGATGTTGATCTTATTGAAGAAATTGCCCGCCTGTACGGGTATGACAATATTCCAACGACTCTAATTGAAGGAATTACAACGCCAGGAGCACTAACTCACAAGCAAGCGCTCCGTCGTGAACTGCGTCGCCTATTGTCACATGGCGGTTACCAAGAGGTGATGGGTTACTCCTTCATCCAGCCGCAACAAAGCACAATGTTCCCTGAGTTATCAGAAGGAGCAGTAGCGGTGAAGCTGGCTATGCCGATGAGTGAAGAACGCAGCGTACTGCGTACCAGCCTTCTACCACAACTCTTGGATATTGCCAGCTACAATACCAATCGTCGTCAAAGCGACTTGGCATTGTTTGAAATCGGCAACGTCTTCTTCACGGATGAAGAACAGTTGACTCGTCAGCCACGCGAACTGCCGGTGCTGGGGCTGCTGCTTAGCGGAAGCTTAACAGTGAAGCAATGGAATGTTTCGGCACAGCCTGTGGACTTCTTTGATTTGAAGGGTGCGCTGGAAACTGTATTTGCTCATTTAGGGCTGACCGATAAAATCGTCTATGTAGGAGATAGTCCAGAAGGATATCATCCTGGGCGTTCCGCGTCGGTATATTTACTCGGAAACGAGGGTCGTGTGAAGATCGGAACGATGGGACAGATTCATCCGGATCTGCAAAGACAGCTGGATCTGGTGGATACTTATGCGGCAGAAATTTTATTGCAGCCGTTATATGAAAGTGCGCAAAGCCGTTTGCAATATAATGAGCTTCCGCGTTTCCCAGGAATGGAGCGGGATATTGCTGTGGTCGTGGATTCCGCTGTACCAGCGGGCGATCTGCTAGCTTCCATCCGCGATAACGGAGGTTCTTTGCTCCAGTCCGTACAGGTATTTGACGTTTATACTGGTGGTAAGCTGGAGAATGGAAAGAAGAGCATCGCGATCTCACTGCTGTATCGTCATAGTGAACATACACTGACTGATGAGGAAGTAGGAGAGGTGCATGAGAAGGTATTAGCATCTCTTCAACAAACTTTTGGTGCAGAATTAAGAAAGTAGCAGGAATTGTGTAAAGCCGCAGCGAATCCATTTAGAAACTGAGATTCGCTGCGGCTTTTTCTAGGTAGAGTGCAAAGCGGAGAATATCAGCCATAATCTATTGAATATTAGGGATTTTGCCAAATGCTTACCAAAAAAGCTACAATAGAAGAAGTGAAACTAGCTTAGAATCCGCACACATACAAAGGAGGGCACAACTGTGGCTATGGACCGGACACGTGTCGCCGTGGAGATATACGGAACTTCCTATAAACTCGTCGGAAGCAGTACTGAATATATGAAACAAGTGGCCCGTTATGTTGATGAACATATGCGCACGATTTCTAAATCTCACACCAGACTGGACACACCGCGTATAGCGGTGCTTGCAGCTGTACATATGGCGGAGCAGGCTATTCAGGTTCAGGACTTCAAAAATGAACTAAACATGATGACAGGTGAACGCAGTGAACTGCGATTGGAAGTATCTCGCCTGCTGGAGGTACAGCGGGAGCGGCAAGAAGAATTCGAGCGACTTGAAGCTGCGGCCAAAGAAGAGGCTGGGCGACTGATTGCTGCTGCGGAGGAAGAACGTAAGCGGCATTTGGAGATTCAGGAGAATGAACGCAAGGTACATGCGGAACAGCTTCAGGAGGCAGTGCAAGCTGTGGAAGCTGCACGCAAGAAGCTGGAAGAAGAATTGCTTGAGCGTGAGATAGAGCTGCAAGCACTGCGGACAAGCTACGAAGAAGAGCAGGCAGCTAGTCGTGAACACCAGCGGCAGGAACTGGCGAAGGCGGAAGCCATCCGTTTGCAGCAGCTGGAGGAGCAGAAGGCTGCTCATCTGCAAGAGCTGGAGAACATCCGGGAGACGCTGACCAAGGAGAAGACAGACACGCTGTCTGCTCTGCAGCTTGAGCTGACCGTGACCAAGTCAACACTGGAGGAAGAGCTTGAGGTTACCAAGTCTACATTAGGTAAAGAACTCGAAGATACCAGATTGACGCTGGGTAAGGAGCTTGAGGATACCAAGTTGACGTTAGGTAAGGAGCTTGAAGATACCAAGTTGACCTTAGGTAAAGAGCTTGAGAGTACCAAAGCGAAGTTAGGCAAAGAGCTGGCGGAAGAACGTGAAGCACTGCAGCGGGAACAAACCAAGAATAAGGAACTGCGGCAGTCACAAGGCACTCAAGAGCATAGACATAAGCAAAATATTCAAGAGCTGGAAAAACAGCTGGCTGAGCTTCGTGGTGGGACAGGGCAACTTCAGTCCAGATTACGTGCGGCTGAAGCCAGTCTTAAGAGTGAACGAGATGCAAGACAGACGCTTCTTGGACAATATGAAGCGATTGTTAAACGTGAAGAACAGCTCAGTGAAGAGCTGCGCACGGCTACTGAGCTGGGCACACTGTTGAATGAGGAGCTGGAAGAGTTACGCCAGCGTTATCAACAGTCACAGAATGAAGCTACAGAGCTAAGAGCGTCACTACAGGAGACGAGTGAAAATCTGCACCGTGTTCAGGAAGAGCTTGCGGGATCAGCAGCAGAGGCGGCTAACTGGCAGGAGCTTTCGGATAAACGCATGGAAGATATTGGTGAACTGGAAATGAATCTGCTGGAGTCTGAGGAGAAATCCGTGTTGCTCCAGAAAGAGATCGACACGCTACGTGGGCAAGCCGATGGATTAGTACAGCAGCTGGATCAGGAGGTTCAGCTTCGTACAGATGCAGAACGCGAAACAGCGGTACTTCGGGAGCAAGGTGTGCAGGCTCAGAAGGAATTGTCTGCGCTTCGTGTTCGTTATGAGGAATTGATTGCTCAATACGACGATGTACTGCAAGAAGGAGAACGCCTGCAGGAAAGATATCAACTGTTGCAGGAAGAAGGCGAAGAGGCAACACGACGCTTAGAAGAGTTATCTGAAGCTAGTCGTGAAGCTGCTGCTACTGTTGCTGAGCAACAGGAAGTGCTGAAGGAAGCAGAGGCGTACGGAGCTTCCTGGAAGCATAAGTACGAGGAACTATCCGATCAGCAGCTGCAGTGGACGGATCTCGAAGCGAAGCTGCGTGAGGAGATCGACATTTGGCAGCAGGAAGCCGGTGAGGCTGAAATGAAGCAGGAAGCTATTGATCGTGAACGTAGCGAAGTGCTTCAGCAGCTAGGTGAAGTTGGTGAAAGCTATGAAATGGTTCAAGGACAGCTTCGTTTGTTGCAGCTCCAGTTTGAAATGCGTCAGGAAGAGCTTGACAAGCTGACAGATGAGCATCGTAACCTTAAAGAGGAATATGCCAAGCTACAAAATGAATATAATGAATGGATTCAACTGATCGAGCAAGACAGTTGAGTGCCGGATGCAAGTAAGAGAGCTGACCTGATGAGTAGAGAGATCTATTTCGGGTCAGCTCTCTTTATTAATGAGCTCAAATTAAAAAAACAGCCGATCTCAGGGGGAATCCCTAATAATCGGCTGTTTATGTGTAATCTATTCCACGATGATTGTAGCTCTCATTCCGCTATGTCCGGAGCCACACATAATGGAGCAGGTCATTTCGAAAGTTCCAGCTTCCTCGGGTACGATCACCTTTGAGGATTTTTTTTCATTAAGCTGCAGCTCGAACTCTGGAATAAGGATACCGTGATTACCGTCATCATTTTTAAAAATGATTTTGACGGGAACACCCTTTTTTAGATGATATTCTTCCTGATCAAAGCTGTAATTTGTAGCTGTGATTATGAGTTCTGTTTCTGCCTCGATTTCCGGCTCCGATGTGTTAGCATTGCCAGCAGCACTATCATTGTTGTTCCCACAGGCTGTAAGTGCTATAACGAACACCATTGAAAGTAGAATTGCAAATTTTTTAATAATCTAAATCCCCTCCCAAGAAGTCCAAGCATAGTGAAAATGTGACAATTATGTAGACATCATAACTTAAAATTTAAGTAAGCGCTTTGATTAAATGTGAAAAATATGTGAACAGGCAGACTGTTCAAACTTTGTCGTAAATTGCAAAAAAATGATGAAAATATAACTAAAATTTATTATAATGAAAGCTATTACATTAACGTATAAAAGTAGGGGATACATATTACAAGTATTAATGATGCGCTAAGTACGGAGGTTTGGCACCGTAGAATCTTACAAGGCTATTGGATGGTAGTCATTCTTTTATTAATCTCACAGTTGCTGTTTTTGTCGAATATTGACCGACTCCAAATAAAAACAACCATGGATACGAATCTATGGCATTTATTTATAGCCTGTAATTTACTAATTGTGTTCCTTATGATTACTGCGGAGCTGTGGCTGCGTTATAGTAAACAGTCCCCTAAATATGGGGTGGTTAGCTGCGGGTTTTTAGTGTCCTATCTTATGTATTTTGTATTAGAGCCTTTTGTTGACGGTGCTCAGATGACACTTATGATGCCGATTATGGTTGCTCTTATTTATTTTGATCGTAAGCTCCTGTACATAATGGGGTTATTTAGTATTGTGTTTTATGCCGGGGTATATTTTGGGTTGGAACGGCCATTCCTACATAAACCGCTGCTTGAATTCTTGATGGTAGAGTGTGTATTTTTGGTATTTGTGCTGATGGCTATTGCAGTAATTATTCGTGCTCGTGAAGCGCGTATTAATTTAGAAAGATTAACCAAGGCGGGCCAAGATCTAATGGTGGAGAGGGCTATTTCGGATAAGCTGCTGAAGATAGACGCACTCACTGGACTCTATAATCATA
This sequence comes from Paenibacillus sp. FSL H7-0323, assembly GCF_038002725.1. NCBI lineage: Bacteria > Bacillati > Bacillota > Bacilli > Caryophanales > Paenibacillaceae > Paenibacillus > Paenibacillus sp. FSL H7-0323. Next base: position 6,810,795 of record NZ_JBBODB010000001.1, read on the forward strand.
AAACCTTTCATGAATATTTGGATTCATTATTGGAGCAATGTGAAAGCAACAACCTTCAGCTACAGCTGGCTCTTTTCGATATTGATAACTTCAAGCAAGTGAATGATACCTACGGACACAGGGTTGGAGACCTTGTACTTAAGGTGATAGCGGACAAGGTAGGCGGCATGATTGAGTTAAATGATTTTGCGGCTAGATATGGCGGGGAAGAGTTCGCTGTGATTTTTACAGATAAAAGTTTCTCGGAGTCCTATGAAGCAGTAGAGAAATTACGGAAAAATATTGCTCAAATTGAACATTTGCAGGCTGGTAACAAGCCGATCACCGTGAGCATTGGAATTTGTGATTATCAGCTTGGGGATGGAAAAGAGCTTCTCTTTCGTAAAACAGACAAAGCGCTCTATACCGCTAAAAAGCAAGGCAAGAACAGAGTGGTCAACTGTGCGGAGAGTCATAAAGAGGAGATTGTGTCTTTTGCATAAAAACAACACAGAACCCCTTATTGCCGGAGAAGAACCGGAATAGGGGGTTCTGTGTTGTGAAGAGCTTTTGTTACTTAGCGGCCTCAAATGGAGTGGATACCGGCAGAAACAGGTCGATAATCCCAATGACAAGAGCTGCTAAGATGGCACCCAGAATGGATACGCTGACTCCGCTGACTACGAATTGAGCGACCCAGATTACTACCGCGCTGACAATAAAGCCGACGATACCACGACCGAAAGGCGTTGCTTTTTTGCCGAAGATTCCTTCGACTACCCAGCCGAGTAGCGCAATCACCAGTGCAAGGATTAAAGCGCTCCAGAACCCACCAACCGTGAACTGTGGAACAATCCAGCCAACAACCATCAGAACAAGCGCTGCGACCACAAAACGACCAACATGACTTAAGAAATTCACTGTACTAACCTCCTTTGGCCCATGCTAAGGATATGTGCAGTTCTTATTGTGACCTTATTACGTGATTCTATGCTTAAAAATAAGACCCAAATAGCGAAATTGACCTGAATTCTGTATAATGGAAACATCTATGAAGGGAGCTGTGACTGTAATTGGACGACAAAATTTTGCATACGCTTGAATATCGCAAGATTTTAAATAAATTAATGCAATATACGCAAACCCCCATGGGAAGATTGGCTGCGGAGCAGCTAAGGCCCTCCGGCGATTTCGAAGGTGTGAAGAAGCTGCTTCAAGCCACGGATGAAGCGGCTAATGTGGATCGCCTGAAGGGCATTCCTTCGTTCGGCGGGGTAAGCGATATTCGAGCTGCACTAAAACGTGCTTCTATCGGCGGAATGCTGGGAACAACTGAGCTGCTGGCCGTTGGAAATACCATTGGCGGCGCACGCAGAGTCAAACGTTTCCTGGCAGCTATGCATGAGGAAGAAAAGATTGAGCTCCTGTTCTCACTGAGCGACGTTTTATCGGAGCAAAAACATGTGGAAGATGCCATCCGTTTATGTATAGACGAGAATGCTGATGTACTTGATACAGCTAGTTCTGAGCTGGCTAACATTCGCCGTGAATTGCGCGGAGGAGAGACCAGAATTCGTGAGAAGCTGGATTCGATGATTCGTTCGTCTTCTGTAGCGAAAATGCTGCAGGATCAGCTGGTGACCATTCGTGGTGATCGGTTTGTTATTCCTGTAAAAGCGGAGTACCGTGCCCATTTCGGTGGTATCGTACATGATCAGTCTGGATCAGGAGCGACTTTATTTATCGAGCCAGAGTCTATTGTGGCGATGAATAATAAACTCCGTGAAACACGGCTGCGTGAGGAACGGGAAATCGAGATCATTTTACACAGGCTGACGGCACTTGTAGCCGACATTGCGGAAGAAATGACCTACGATATTGATATTCTGGGAGAACTGGACTTCATCTTCTCCAAGGCGCGTCTTGCTCGTGATATGAAGGCTACTCAGCCGCGTATGAATGACCGCGGTTATCTTAAGCTGCGCAAAGGGCGGCATCCGCTTATTCCAGCGGAGCATGTGGTTCCTTTGGACGTGGAGCTGGGCAATCAATACAGCTCAATTATCGTAACCGGACCGAATACCGGTGGTAAGACCGTTACCCTCAAAACCATCGGCTTGTTGAGCTTAATGTCGATGTCCGGCTTGTTTATTCCAGCAGAGGAAGGCAGCCAGATGTGTGTGTTTGATGCCATTTATGCTGATATTGGCGATGAACAGAGCATTGAACAAAGTCTGAGTACCTTCTCTAGTCATATGACTAATATTATCTCCATTCTGCGTAGAATGACTCCTAAGAGCCTTATTCTGCTTGATGAGGTGGGGGCTGGAACCGACCCGGCAGAAGGCTCTGCGCTGGCAATTGCCATTCTGGAGCATATTCACCGGATCGAATGCCGTATGGTCGCAACAACACATTATAGCGAACTGAAAGCATACGCTTATGAGCGTAAGGGAGTCATCAATGCCAGTATGGAATTTGATGTCCAGACCCTTAGCCCAACCTATCGCTTGTTGATCGGCGTACCCGGACGAAGCAACGCCTTTGCGATTGCCGAGCGTCTAGGCCTGCCTCATGCGATTCTGGAACATGCCCGCGGCGAAGTGAAGGAAGAAGATCTGCGCGTGGAGCATATGATTGCTTCTCTCGAAGAGAATCGGCTGGGAGCGGAACAGGAGCATGAACGTGCAGAGGGCATCCGCCGCGAAGTGGAGGAGCTGCGCAGCAGACAACAGCAAGAGCTTGAGAAGCTGGAAAGCCAGCGTGAGAAACGCCTCGAGAAGGCTGAGAAGGACGCCAGCGCGATCCTGGACAAAGCGCGTAAGGAAGCTGAGGAAATTATCAGTGATTTGCGCCGCTTGGCTATGGAAGAAGGAGCTTCAGTTAAAGAGCATAAGCTGATTGAAGCGCGGCGACGTCTGGATGAAGCTGAGCCATCACCGCGCAAGAAGGCTGTTACCCGCAAGACTACCAAGGCTCCACGTACAATTGGTCCTGGAGATGAAGTGAAAGTCGACAGCTTGAACCAAAAGGGCTTTGTGGTGGAGCTAAGCGGTACTAAAGAGGCGCTGGTGCAGTTTGGCATTATGAAGATGAAGGTAAGGCTGGATGATTTGGAATTGCTCTCCTCGAAGGCAACAGCTGCGCCAACGGCCCTTCGCCATGCGACAACCGTCAAACGTTCCCGTGATGAGAACATTCGCAGTGAACTGGATTTGCGCGGGACTAACCTGGAGGAAGCTATCATGGAGACAGATCGTTTTATCGATGAAGCCTTTTTAGGTAATCTGGGCCAGATCGCCATCATTCATGGTAAAGGAACGGGTGTGTTGCGCACAGGAATTCAGGAATATTTGCGTAAGCACAAGCATGTGAAGAGTTATCGGCTCGGGAATTATAACGAAGGCGGCGCGGGCGTAACTGTGGCTGAGCTGCAATAGCGGGATTTCCCGGCAGAAAGAAGGGGAAAGCGTGCAAGAAGATATTGATCTTTTGCTGGGTCATCCGCTAGGTGCCTTGCTTGGCTACTTTGCAGTGGCGATTCTTGGGCTGGTTGTATTTCTGTCTTTTTTTGAAATGGTAACGAAATATAATTGCTGGGAAGAAATACGTAAGGGAAACCTGGCAGTGGCAATGGCGACAGGCGGCAAAATCTTCGGAATTTGCAACGTACTGCGTTTCAGTATTGAAGCTGGTGTTTCAATTTACGAGACAATGAAGTGGTCCGTCGTCGGTTTTTTGCTGCTGCTGCTTGCCTATTTTTTATTTGAATTTCTGACCCCTGTATTCTCTATTGACGAGGAGATCGCTGCGGATAACCGTGCTGTTGGACTTATTGCCATGCTGATCTCGGTATCGTTGTCTTATGTAATAGGTGCGGCTATTTTTTAAATCCGTCCTTATAAGGACACCCTGCAAAGGATTATGGATCTGGACAAGCTTTGAATTGAGCAGTCCCACTCTTTGTGGGGTATCTTAGGAGGAAATCATGAAGATTCTCACCCGAGTTCTGTTTCTGTCAGCGATTGCTTTTATAGCAGCCGGTATTATTTATTTAATGATGAATTAAATTTAAAAGTGAAAGTATGAAGGAGATTATAAAGATGGAAACAACTGTATGCCCTTGGTGTCATACTGAAATTGTATGGGACGAGGAATTTGGACCTGAGGAGAATTGTCCTCACTGTAACAATCAGCTTAGCGGATACCGTACGGTCACTGTTGGGATTGACGGCATCGAAGAAGAAGAAGTAGAGGAAGTCGTAGAGGAACCCAAACAAGAGGTTGTTAATGACGATGATCTTTGGGGAGAGCCTGATAAAGACAGCGTAGTTCCAATCTATAATACGCTTAATCAATTCGGCGATGATTATGACTTGAACAAGTACGAAGAGAGTGTCTCAGCTATTCTGGCCATTCAGGAGGAAGCTCCGGAATGTACTCAATGCCATGAGCTTACGATCCTTGCGGGTAAGCAGCCTGTGAGCAGCTTTGAGCCGTCTGCTCCAGCTACACTAGGTAAGTCGGTATTAACCGCTCCATTCTCACTCAATGTTTACGTATGTCCTTCCTGCTTCCATGTTCAGCACAGTCTGGCACAGGAAGATCGGATTCAGCTCGTACGCAATTTGAGCAACGCTCAGGCGTAAGAATAAGTATATAAAAAAAAGGGGCGGTCCCATAAGCTAATAGCTGCTGGGGCGTGCCCCTTCTTTTTTTGGACCTTACTTGACCGTTGACCGTTGTCGGAAGCGTGCGTATATGTAATCACTGTGGATGCGCATAGTAACCCGCTAACGGACACAACCGGCCTTAATCGCACCATTATCCGATATTTGGAATGCTATCGGACTCCAGTGCAGCTATTGGCCTGAAAACCGCCTATATATGGGCCTCTTTCCAAGGATAGCATCACTGGAGTCCGAAACCTTGTTTTAAAGGTTAAAAACATGTAAATAACGTCAACTGTGTCCGTAAGCTCCATGGGATGATGGATTTACGATTGTAGCAGGCAATTTAATAAAAAGCAGGGCTGTCCCAAAAGCAGTGAAGCGGCTGGGAGGGCCAGCCCCGTTTTTATTTTCTACAAAAATCAGTTCTGTTTCATCACGTCCAAACTCTTAGAAGGAGAGGGTTTGGCTGACCGGGTGAGTGAGAATAAATCTAACTCAGGCCGATGTTTGCCGGCAATCGTATCCGTTAACAACTCCGCAGCGATCATACTGTACACCGTCCCATTGCCTCCGTAGCCCTCGATGAAGTAACAGTGAGGGAACTTTGGATGTGGGCCGATATATGGAAGCCCATCACGAGTAGAACCGAACACAGCACCCCAGGAGTACTCCAGCTCAATGCCTTTAATTTCTGGAAATAAGGCTTCAAGCTCTTCGAGCAATTTTTGACCTTGAGAAATCACTCGGACCTCACGACGTTCGGGGTCTGTTAACTGCTCATCCTTACCTCCCGCAATAATCCTGCCTTCAGGGGTTGTCCGAAAATATAAATAAGGGCGGGCTGTCTCCCACAGCAGGCTACGCTCATGCCACTTTGGAAAATCCTTTAGAGGTTTGGTCATCACTGCATACGTGTTGATCAGCTCAGCGCCCCGGTCTTTTTTGAATTCCTGTGTTTCATAACCCATTGCAAAAATAACATCCTTGGCAAAAATCCGGCCATTTTCTGTATGGCAAATCACGCCATCCTCAGTAAACTCATAATGTTTCGCTTCGCTCTGTTCAAAGACGCGGACGCCATTCGACGCTGCCTTGGCGATTAGGCTGTGCACCGTTCGATAAGGATTCGCTTCGGCATCCCCACGTGAATAAAGTCCTGCTGGTTTTGAAAAAGAGTACAGAGCTGCAATCTTATCCTCTTCCCAAAATTCAGAATCGAAGCCATTAGCCACGAGATTCTCATATTCTTCCCGCAATGCAGGTACATCCGCAGGAGTGCTGGCATACAAAAGACTGCTGCGAGGAATGATCTGCGGATCGATATCGAGCTTGTCCGGCAGGTCCAGAATGTTCCTTACCCCAGCCTGGCATAACTGATAAAAGAGCAAACCGTTCTTTTGCCCAAAGGTGTTCATACATGAGGTTAACGATTTATCGTTGGAAATCTGCAGGAGTCCAGTGTTAGCATGCGAGCTGCCGCTGCCGACCCGTCTTTTTTCGATCAGAACAGCATCCGCTCCACTTAAGGACAAGCGATAGGCGGCCATTGCCCCACCCATTCCGGCGCCTACAACCAGGCAATCACAATGAATAGTACCTTCTAGAGAGGGGTAAGTTGGAGGGTTCTGTAAAGTGCTTGACCAAGGTGTATTTCCACTATTTAAATTCATGAATTGTTCGCTCCTTCATTCGTGCCGTGATTTAGTATTGGCGGCATTTTATCGTCTCATTCGCGGTATGTTCTTATTTCTGTCATAACTCTCTAGTGCCTTTCGGCAAATAAATCGCGGGCATAGGCGGCATACTAAAGCCTGTATGAATCAACTACAAGGAGGGACTACAACAAATGCAATCAACGCAAATGCAAGCGCTAAGTGGTAAGGAATTGGAATATATCGCTGACTCCATCTCTAATGAGGACTTGCTTCTCAAGCAATGTGCAGCAACGGCTGCGACAACACAGAATCAACAAGTTCGCCAAATTTGTATGCAGCATATGCAAAATCACACCAAACACATGACTGAGCTCACTCAGTTAATCCAACAACATCAACAATACGCGCCAACAAGCCCACAATAATTGCAATATTAATTCTAAGGAGGTTATTTAATGAACGCGCAAAATACTGGGGCATTTATGCCGGATGAGGATTTACTAAACACCATTTTGTGTGATTTGAAGCGGACCGTACGCGAATATGCTACAGCTGCTACAGAATCAGCATGTCCAGCCGTTCGTAGGGTTTTTAACACTATGACCATGGACACTTTGCAACTCCAAGGTGATTTATACACGCATATGTCTCAACTGAATATGTATCCTGCACCTGCAAAAGCATTGCGCCAAGATGTGGACAAGCAGCTTCAAACCGCACAGCAAATGCAACAGCAAACAGGGCAATTTGTTCAACAAAAAACCGGGCAATTTGGCGCATACGCTCAGAATGCTCATATCCCGGCTAACGGACAACATCAGCCTTCTCATTTAATGTAACCATGATGGTTGGCGAATGAAGCAAATCGCTTCATGAGTGTGGAGATAACGCCCGTTTTTACTGGTTAAATCCGGTAGAACGGGCGTTTTTTCTATTTTTTTATGTATGTGCTATGTAAACTCTGCCTTTCATGGAAGCTCCTATGGGGTTATTTTGTTTGCAGAGATGCACATTTCATGTCATATTAGTATTAAACTCTTTTCGCGGGGCGACGCATTAATAGCGTACCGTCATTGGCGAACTATCCGGAGGGAAGGCATGAAGGAAATGAACGAGCTTAAGAGGAAAGTGCTGGAACTGCTTAAGGAAGACGCGAGAAGATCTACTGCACTCTTAGCAACGCTGCTTGGCGCGGAAGAAGAAGATGTGAAGACTGCGATTGAGCAGTTGGAGAAAGATCATGTCATTGTAAAATATGCCGCCGTTGTAAACTGGGATAAAGTGGACGATGAGAAGGTAACCGCACTGATTGAGGTGCAGATTACGCCTGAACGAGGGCGTGGTTTTGAAGGGATTGCCGAGCGAATCTACCTGTATCCACAGGTCAAATCAGTTTATCTGATGTCTGGTGCTTATGATCTTCTGGTGGAAGTGGAAGGCCGGAATTTACGTGAAGTGGCCAATTTTGTATCTGAGAAGCTGTCTCCAATTGATTCAGTACTTTCAACCAAAACGAATTTTACCCTTAAAAAATACAAACAGGACGGGATCATCTTCGAAGAGCATGAGGAAGACAACCGTCTGATGATCTCTCCATAAAGGAAGTAATCATATGATCACGAATAAATCGCAGCTAACTGGAGAAGACAGCAAATCAATGGATTCTTATTTGGCCCCGTTGGTACAGCAAATTCAACCTTCGGGTATCCGCAAGTTTTTTGATCTGGCTGCAGGCAGTAAGGATATCATCTCTTTGGGAGTTGGAGAGCCTGACTTCAAGACCCCCTGGCATGTCAGAGAGGCTTGTGTCTATTCGCTGGAAAGAGGATTTACAGGGTATACATCCAATGCAGGGATGCCTGAACTGCGGGAAGGGATCGCGAATTACTTGCACAGCCGTTTTGCTGTGGAATATGATCCTGCCAATCAAATTATAGCAACCGTTGGCGGAAGCGAGGCCATCGATTTGGCACTACGTGCGCTGATTTCACCGGGGGATGAAATTCTGATTCCTGAGCCTTGTTATATCTCTTATTCGCCGATCACCGCGATTGGTGGAGGAATACCTGTAGGTATTGAAACGGTTGGTGAGAATAACTTTAAACTTACTGCGGAAAGCTTGGAAGCCAAAATCACTCCGCGCTCCAAGGTTCTGATTTTGTGTTACCCTAGTAACCCTACGGGAAGTGTAATGACCCGAGAAGATTGGGAGCCGATTGCTAAGGTAGTAGAGAAACATGATCTTATAGTGATTTCAGATGAGATTTATGCAGAATTGTCTTATGGCATTAATCACGTCAGCTTTGCCTCTTTACCAGGCATGATAGACCGTACGATTCTGGTTAGCGGCTTCTCCAAAGCTTTTGCAATGACCGGATGGCGGATGGGGTATGCTTGTGGTCACCCGGATCTTATCGCTGCAATGCTTAAGATTCATCAGTATACTGTGATGTGTGCTCCTTCTATGGGACAGGTGGCTGCACTTGAAGCGCTGACCAATGGGATGGAAGAGAAGGACCGGATGGTGGATTCCTATAACCAACGGCGGAGGTTGATCGTCAAGGGCCTACGCGATGCAGGGCTGGAGTGCCATGAGCCGCAGGGCGCCTTCTACGCTTTTCCAAGCGTGCGCAAGACAGGGCTGACTTCTGATCAATTTGCTCAGCGGCTTTTGCTTGAATACAAGGTTGCAGCTGTGCCTGGAAGTGTCTTTGGATTAGGTGGAGAAGGTTACTTACGCTGTTCTTACGCCACATCAGTATCCCAACTGAACGAAGCAGTAGAACGCATTGGTGCTTTTGTCACAAAGCTTACACGTGAGAGAACGGATTAGTGAAAATTGAACTATAGCCGATCATACAATCCTATGGTATTATTTTACTTTGAGAGTAATTAGCCCCTATAATAGAACTTACAAGGATCCATTTACTCTGGAACTAAGCGTTGCTTTGAAGTTGCTTTATTTAACTTTTATGCTCTTTTGCAGCACGCGCTCAATAATACTTTTGGGAGGGATGATTGTGCTTAGCGCCGATTATTACTTACCTTCCTATGGTGGGAAATGTTTCTCTGGAAATGGGAAAATACCCCCCAAGGGTGATGCTTCTGCTCGCATACTCTCTCTGGAAGATGAAATTAGAATACTCCGCAGCAAGATGGAGCAGCTTTTCCTGCAGGAAAAATCATTCACTTCGGATAATGTGATTGAAATTAGCAGTTTATTGGACCTCAAAATAAATGAGTACATGAAGGGGCGTCCAGCTGGAAAATAGTGCTGCTGAATGCTCTTGAGAGGACCCTAGGGTCCTCTTTTTGTTGTGCACTCTTACTAATGATGGTGTTTTTGTGTATACTCTTAATTTGCTATCTTTATTGCCTTCCTTATAGCAGAAAGCTTAAACTATCAGTATATGTTTTTTAAGAATGGATAGGAGGCTTAAACCATGGCGATTTATACACGTACGGGTGATGCAGGTCAGACCTCAGTGATTGGCGGCCGGGTCGGCAAGGATGATGTCCGCGTCGAGGCCTACGGAACGATCGATGAGCTGAATTGTTTTGTAGGGCAAGCACGAAGCCTGATGGAAAGTGATAATTTCGACGATGTCCGCGAGCAATTGCTCGAAATACAGCATGAGCTGTTTGATTGCGGTACGGATTTAGCATTTGTTAGACTTGCTGATGGTGGTCAATATATGGTGACAAGTGAGATGGCTCAGCGGCTGGAAGGCTGGATAGATACTCTACAAGAGGAGAATCCGCCACTTGAGAAATTTATCCTGCCAGGAGGTAGTCAGCTGGCTTCGGTTCTACATGTATGCCGCACGGTTTGCCGTCGTGCAGAACGCCGGGCGGTTACCTTAGGGCGAACTGCGGACATTAACCCAGAAGCGGTGATTTATCTCAATCGATTGTCGGATTATTTTTTTGCTTTGGCTAGAACGGCTAATACACGGTCAGGGATTACTGATGTAGAATACATCCGCAGTAAAAAGGTGTTCCGAGACTAATATGACAAGCTATTATTCACCCATTACTTATATCATACCGCCTGAAGAAGATGACTTCCTGCTGAAGACCATCCTGCACAAACGGATGGATGTCTCACGCAAGCTGCTCTCTCGCCTGAAGCAGACGGAGCAAGGCATTACATTAAACGGTGAACGTGTATACATTAGTGTGCATGTAAAGGCAGGAGATACCGTGCAGATTCGCATGGAAACGGAGACTTCGGATGATATTTTGCCGCAGCCGATTCCATTTGAGATTTTATTTGAAGATGAACATCTGCTAGTGGTTAACAAGGCAGCGGGAATTATAGTTCATCCCACACATGGACATTACACCGACACGCTTGCCAATGGTGTGGTTTATTATTGGGCACAGAAGAATGAACGCTTCCGTTTCCGGCCTGTTCACCGTCTGGATCAGGAGACCTCCGGTGTGTTAGTGATCGCCAAAAATCCTTACAGCCATCAGCATATTTCCGAGCAGATGATCGCCGGTACTGTGGATAAGCGTTACGCTGCATTTGTTCACGGGGTTCCTGCGGAGTTATCCGGCGATATCGACGGCCCTATCGATCGTGATCCTGAGGAGCCACATCGGCGTATCGTGACACCGGATGGATATCCTTCCCTAACCCGATATGAGGTTAAGCAGGTGTATTCAGCTGGCTCTAGAGTTGAACTAAAGCTGGAGAGTGGGCGTACGCATCAGATTCGGGTCCATATGACCTCAATCGGCTGTCCGCTGATTGGGGACAGCATGTACCGTCATGAGCTGTACAATCTACCAGAATTGACTTCAACTCAAAGCGAGCAATTGGAGACCGTTGCAGCACTCGATGCTTCCATACCGCGTCAGGCGCTGCACGCAGTCCGTCTGACGTTCAAGCACCCGGTGCTTCTGCAAAAAATGATTTTCGAAGCCCCGTTGCCACCTGACATGGCAGCCTTGGAGAAAATATTGGAGCAAGGTCCGACAGTGGATTTGTGATAAAATTATGATTCAGGCGATGGTGTGGCGAAGGGGAGGATTGGAACTGTAGGAGCGATAGCGACCGCCTTTGTCTGCGGATTTCAACCTCGTTTAACGGTGAAATTGAAGAAATCTGTAGACAACAGCGGCCAGAAATCCAAACATTCCCCGTAGTTACGATATTATTAGCCGATTATTAAAGGAGCACAGCATGAGCAAATTAAAAGTATATCAATATCCCAAATGCAGCACCTGCCGCAGCGCAGTGAAATGGTTGCAGGGACAAGGTCATGAGCTGGAGCTTCAGCACATCGCAGAGCAGCCACCTACGGTGGACGAGCTGCGTGAGCTGCTCGCGAACAGCGGCCTTGAGCTGAAGAAGTTTTTTAATACAAGCGGTGAAGTATATAAATCATTAGGTCTGAAGGACAAGCTGCCCCAGCTTACGGAACAGGAGAAGTTAGAACTGCTCTCAAGCCACGGGATGTTGATCAAACGTCCGATTGTCACCGATGGAGTTAAAGTTACGGTGGGATTCAAAGAAGACCAATATGCCGATACTTGGGCTAATGTTTAATATCAATACAACGATCAAGGGAGAGGTTTATAAGTGAGAACAGATACAACGGGCCGGGTAATGCTTGTAGATGGAATGGCTCTGCTGTTCCGGGCCTTTTATGCGACCTCTTATGGAGGATATATTCGCAAGACAAAAGAAGGTTTACCGACGAATGCGGTATATGGATTTTTGCAGTATTTTTTTGATGCAGTAAGTACGTTTGAGCCTTCTCATGTCGTATGCTGCTGGGATATGGGTAAAGGAACGTTCCGTACCGAGAAATATGATGGATACAAATCCAACCGGATCGAAGCTCCCCTGGAATTAATTCCGCAATTTGATCTAGTAAAAGAAGTAGTGGCTGAGCTAGGTGTGCCAAACATCGGTCTTGCCGGCTATGAAGCAGATGATTGCATTGGTACGCTAGCATCCTGTTACAGCGATAATTCTGAGGTTTACATTCTGACGGGTGACCATGATATGCTGCAGCTTATTGATGAGAATGTTAAGGTCGTCATTATGAAAAAAGGACGCTCCAACTATAAAGTTTATGACCTTGCAGAATTGCTTGAGGATAAAGGTCTAACCCCTAGACAGGTTATTGACCTGAAGGGCTTTATGGGCGATACAAGTGATAATTACCCTGGTGTAAAAGGGATTGGTGAGAAAACCGCGCTGAAGCTGTTAACGGAATACGGTACAGTTGAAGGTGTAATTGAGAATCTTCACTTGCTCCCTAAAGGTGTGCGGTCCAAAATTGAAGCCGACCTTGATATGCTGCATCTATCAAGAGAGCTGGCTGAAATCCGTTGTGATGTGCCTGTGGTCTGTGAGCTGGCGGAAGCTTTATGGCAATTACAACGGGAAACAGCCGCGCGTAAATTTCAAGAACTGGAATTTGGCAGCCTGATGCATTTGATCGCTGAGGTGCAGGACGAACGGGGAATTGTACAGATTGAGTTAGGTGATCTGGGTTAAGGAGAGTCTCCCTTCATGCAAAAAGGCATGAAGGGAGTTTTATTATTGTGATAGCGCTTCATCCAACGTATAATAAGGGCTGTTGATTGTTTTATTTTATATTAATTTTTATTTTCAAACTGGATGGCGGATTATTGCTTAATGGAGAAGGGAGATAGTTGCTATGAAGTTATTGGGAGCGATTGAAGCAGGCGGAACGAAGTTTGTATGCGGAATCGGTTATGAGGACGGTACCATTCTGGACCGAGTTAGCTTTCCGACAACAACACCGGAAGAAACGATGGGACTCGTAATTGACTATTTTAATGGGAAGAATGTAGAAGCTTTTGGTATTGGATCGTTTGGACCGATTGATCCCGTGCTGGACAGCCCTACTTATGGTTACATAACAACGACACCAAAACCTCACTGGGGACAATATAATTTGGTAGGTACAATGGCTGAGCAATTTAACGTGCCGATCGGTTTTGATACGGATGTGAATGGTGCAGCGCTTGCGGAAAGTAAATGGGGAGCGGCTAAAGGTCTGGACAGCTGCCTTTATATTACGGTTGGGACAGGCATTGGAGCGGGAGCAGTAGTTGGAGGTCAGATGGTGCATGGATTGTCTCATCCTGAGATGGGGCATATTCTAGTTCGCAGACATCCAGAGGACACGTTTGAGGGCTACTGCCCTTATCATGGCGATTGCCTTGAAGGGTTAGCCGCAGGTCCGGGGATTGGCAAACGCTGGGGACAACCAGCAGGCGAGCTGCCTGTTGACCATCCAGCTTGGGATATGGAAGCTCATTATCTTGCACATGCACTTATGAATTACGTGTTGATTCTGTCTCCCGAAAAAATCGTAATGGGCGGTGGTGTCATGAAGCAAAGCCACTTGTTCCCGCTAATTCGTACCAAGCTGCAGGAGCTGCTGAAGGGTTATGTTCAGCATCCAGCGCTAAATACCGACATCGATAATTATGTTGTGCCACCGCAGCTTGGAGATAACGCAGGACTTGCAGGTGCGATTGGACTGGCAACTTTAGCTTTGGCAAGGAACTAGTATAAAAAGATATTGACTGTTAGGAAATATATGGTATTGTAGGATCTAACAGTATAGCATTTAATGAGGGAGCACCTCTTTCACGTTTATCGTGAGAGTGGTGCTTTTTTGCGTTTTCCGAGTCTGACAGTGTGGGATTCACATCAGCGAATAAGTAGCTCAGACCGGTAGGTATAGTGCTTGCTGAAGACTAGAAAGGCAGGGATGAATATGCAAATTGTATTTATGAATCGCTTATCCAGAATATCCGGGGTGGATCAAGAGGTGTTCGCTCAGCTATGGATTGGAGAGGAAGAAGGAGTGTGGAGTCTGGGCTGGCGTGATTTTTCAGGCGGTGAGGAAACACAGGAGCATTTGTGGTACGCGGGTGGTTCATGGAATGAAATGCTTTGTGTTTACAGGCATGAGCTGGCGGTGAAGATGGGGGATGGCTATCGGCCGTTGATTGATGGCGTATTTCATGAAGAAGACGGCCTTACCGGGCGTAATCAGGAGCAGCTAAGGCTGCAATATTACAGTGAATATAATGGGAACGAAGCTATATATGAGGAGTTATGTGCTTGGCGCCGCAGCCGAGCTTCTAGTGAACGGAAAGCCCCTTACATTCTTGCCAGCAATCGTTTGTTACGTTTGATAAGCACTTTCTTGCCACATACACCAGAGGAGCTGCTGCAGATCCCTGGTGTAGGGGAAGGAAAGGTAGCCCAATATGGCACGGATTGGTTGGCTATAACCTCTACGGCTGCAAGGGAACACTCCTTTCCTTTGAATTGGGTACACCAAGAAATTGAGGAGGATTCTTTTGTATCCTGGCTCTATAAACAGAAAGAGGTCAAATATAAGAAACAGCTAGAAAGACTGCGATTACGGCGAATTCTGCTGCAAGGGATCGAGAATGGGTTAGGGTTAGAACAGCTTAAGGTGAACAGTGGAGTGAACCGTCGCGAACTGATTGAAGCGATAGAGGAGCTGGAAAGAGAAGGTTATTGCGTGGAGAAACTGATCGAGGTAGAACTGAGAAATGTGCCGCAGAATGAGCAGGAGGCGATATGGAATGCCTATGCAGAGGTAGGAGATCTTTTTCTAAAGCCAGTGCTGCATAAGGTGTATGGGGAGGATTTTTCAGCAGCAGAAGGGCTGGATAGCTATTATGAACGTCTGCGGCTGATCCGCATTCGTTTCCGGCGGGAGCAAGCTCCTAAAGTGGGCATGGCGACCAGTTTCTAGTAGCTTTTTATCATATCAAAAAGACGAAGGCTTCCTTACACCATAGGGTTAAAGGGCCTTCGTCTTGCCTATTCGTCCGTTTATTTTCATAGCCATTCTTTCTTGCGGAATACATACAGCATCCCACAGCCTAACGTCAACATTAGACCTATAACGGCAAAATAACCGTATTTCGTATGCAATTCCGGCATATGATCAAAGTTCATCCCATAGATTCCGGTAATTACGGTCAAAGGCATGAATATCGTTGTAATCGCGGTAAATACTCTCATAATTTCATTGGCGCGGTTGGCGATACTGGATTGGTAGGCCTCACGTAAGTTGCCCATGAGATCGCGGTACGTCTCAAAGGTTTCGGATATTTTAACTGCATTTTCATAAATGTCGCTAAAGTATTTCTGCAGCTGATCATCAATCAGACGGAGGTCTTTTTTATTCAGGGTATTGATAACCTCTTTCTGTGGTCCCAGCATCTTCTTTAACCATAAGATCTCACTTCGCAGACCGATAATCTCACTCAGATGAGATTTCTTGGTATGCATTAGGATATCCTCTTCAAGCTTCTCAATCCGGGCTTCAATTCGGTCACCTACGGAGAAATAATTATCTACGACAAGGTCGATAAGCAGGTAAAGGAATTGGTCGGGTTCGCTAACCTCTTGTTCCCATAACATGGGCTTCAGGACGCGTAGCTCGTGAATCTTTTGTTTCGTTACAGTAATAATATAATGTCTGCCCAAGAATATATTGAGCGCCCGCAGGAAGATTTCCTCATCATCAAAGCGGATGCTGTTTACAACAATAAAGTAATGACTTTCGTATATTTCGATCTTTGGACGTTGATCCTCTTCACTAAGGCAATCCTCAACAGCGAGATCATGCAGGTTGAACAGGGGCTGAAGCAGCTCCAAATCCTCCACATCTGCATCAATCCAATAGAACCCTTCTGTTGGGGGTGTCAATGTTTCATCAATTTCATCAATAGGTGTAAAAACCCCTGCATTCACCAGCCGGATTTTCATCTGATTCCACTCCTTCTATCCCCGGGTCTTCACCAGGGACTGCTAATTAAGCACAGAGAAAAAATCAGCTTGGCCGGCGTTACAATCAATACAAGAGGCCGAATGACGATTCGAGGGCATGAAGAAGAACTGCTCCCGCCGCCGGCAAGCTGATGATTATCCTGTGTGGTTGCTCATTCTGTACACTTAATTGCGAGCTCGGGTCGCCTTCCATTCTTCTTCTCACCTCTTCTTTTCGTTCAGGTATGAAATACTTGTCTAGTATAACAACGGAGTATGCCTCTTTCAAGCAAATTTATTGTTACTTTGAGGCTACTTCAGCATTGTATGGACTTGACGAAAAGGAGGTTCATGATTTAAAGTAAATTTTAAAGAAATTTAATTGAATACAGCTAAATCTTATCAAGAGCAGGTGGAGGGACTAGCCCTATGAAACCCGGCAACCGGCGTGTGAACGCACGGTGCTAATTCTTGCGGAACTTTGCTGACGACTAAACCTCGTCCAAAAGTTTCTGGCAGATGAGAGAGGCGCATATGACTGTAGATATGACCTTTCTCGTTTTCCGAGAAAGGTCTTTTTATTGTTCAGAAAGCCGCGATGTGACATCATAACCTAAATACAGTTAAGGAGTGGAAAGACAATGCCAATTAAAATTCCCGACAGTTTACCAGCAAAAGAAATACTATCCGGTGAAAATATTTTTGTGATGGATGATAGTTTGGCTTTCCATCAGGATATCCGTCCACTAAGGATTGCTATTCTGAATCTCATGCCGACTAAAGAAACGACGGAGACTCAATTGCTGCGTTTAATAGGAAATTCACCGCTACAGGTTGACGTTACCTTGCTGCATCCACGCTCACATACTTCTAAGAATACTTCTGCTGAGCATTTGAGAAGCTTTTACAAAACTTTTGACGAGATCAGCCACCGCCGTTTGGATGGTCTTATTGTTACAGGAGCACCCGTAGAGCAAATGGAGTTTGAGGAAGTATCCTATTGGGAAGAGCTAAAAGAGATTTTTGAATGGAGCAAGGATAATGTGACCTCGACCATGCATATCTGTTGGGCGGCACAGGCAGGGTTGTATCATCATTTTGGTGTTCGTAAAGTGGCTTTGCCTGAAAAATGTTTTGGAGTATTCTCCCATACGATTAATCAAAATAACATTAAATTGCTGCGCGGCTTTGACGAGGTATTCCATGTACCGCATTCCCGTCATACCGATGTCTCCCGCGAAGATATTGAGAGCAATCCAGATCTGCAGATTCTGGCGGAATCCGAAGAAGCTGGTATGTATCTAGTAGCTACGACCGACGGCAAACAAATATTTGTGACCGGACATTCCGAATACGATCCATTATCCTTGAAATGGGAATATGATCGTGATTTGGAGAGGGGCATGGAGATGGCCTTGCCGAAACACTATTTCCCTAAAGATGATCCAGAACGAACACCTCCTGCAGTGTGGCGTGCACATGCCAACTTATTATTCTCTAATTGGCTCAATTACTATGTATATCAAGAGACACCTTACGATATCGACCCGATTGTTTATTAAGATCAGCGCTACATTACAATTTAGGAGGCATTTATCATGGACGACAAACTTAGGATTGAAAGTAGACTGGCACAAATAGGTTCACAAGAAGATCCGGCTACCGGAGCCATTAATTTTCCTATCTATAATGCTACGGCATTCCGTCACCCGAAGCTTGGGCAGAGCACAGGTTTCGATTATAGCCGTACCAAAAGTCCAACCCGTTCCGTACTAGAGAATGCGGCTGCGGAATTGGAGTCTGGTGATGCAGGTTTTGCCTGTAGTTCTGGGATGGCAGCTATTCAAACCATATTTACCCTGTTTGGGCAAGGCGATCACTTGATCGTTTCGCTGGATCTTTACGGCGGGACCTATCGTTTGTTGGAACGAATTATGTCCAAGTTTGGAATCACTGCTTCCTATGTAGACACGAATGATTTGGATGCGCTTGAGGCTTCACGTCTTCCAAATACGAAGGCGATATTTATTGAAACGCCAACGAATCCTTTGATGATGGTTACGGATATTGCGGCCGTAGCTACTTGGGCCCGTCATCATGGGCTGCTCACAATTGTAGACAATACACTGCTGACTCCATTTTTCCAGCGTCCTCTGGAATTAGGTGCGGACATTGTAGTTCATAGTGCTACCAAATATTTGGGCGGACACAATGATGTACTTGCTGGTCTTATTGTATCTAAAGGAGCTGAATTATCCGCTGAAATAGCGATTCTACATAACTCTATTGGCGCTGTGCTTGGGCCAACAGACAGTTATCAGCTGATGAGAGGCATGAAGACACTGGCCCTGCGTATGGAACGGCACGAGAGCAATGCGCTAGCAATTGCCCGCTATCTACAAGAGCATCCGGCGATTGCGGAAGTGTTCCATCCAGGCCTGCCGGATCATCCGGGATATGAAATCCAGAATCGCCAGTCCTCGGGCAATACCGGAATTTTTTCTTTCAAATTAAAAGATGCCAGATACGTAGAACCTCTGCTTCGTCATATCCGGCTTATTGCCTTCGCGGAGAGCCTCGGCGGGGTTGAATCGCTAATGACCTATCCTGCAGTACAGACGCATGCCGATATTCCTGTGGAAATTCGGAATGCGGTGGGTGTAGATGATCGATTGCTGCGCTTCTCGGTTGGCATTGAACATGCGGAGGATCTAATTGCTGATCTTGGTCATGCTTTGGAGGCTGCGCGGGCGGAAATCGAAACGAAGTAAAAGTAACGGCAACCCAGATCGGCACCGAATTGCTGGAAAATATCGAGGATCTATCTCAACGTTGATTTAGAGCTGGTGTTGGACGAAGGATGAAATAGAGCTGTCTCATAAGCCGGGAATTGGCTGCTGGGATAGCTCTTCTTTTTGGACTTTTTGCTATTGGACACAGCTGACCTTAGACACAGCATTATTACACATTTGGAATGTTAACGGACTCCACAGCAGCTATTGCGCTAAAAACCTGCCTTCATGAGTCTCTTGTCAAGGAATAGCGTCGCTGGAGTCCATAACTATGCTCCAAAGGCTAAATACTAACTAATAACGTCATCTGTGTCCGGCAGCCTCCAGGAATTTTGATTCACCGGGTGCAGGCAGCAATGTAAAGACTCTTTCTGCTGGATGGTATCTTGCTAAGAAAGTAAAAAGTTTTTCAAGCTGTTCAGATTGTGATACGATGAGGAAATGAACTGTTCATTTATTAAAATATAAGGTATAAGTTACATACTATACTTTATCCTTATGTTACTACGAGAAACGGTTGTTATCTCTAAAGGACGACAACGTTATTTTTCTTGTGATTTTGTGAATCTACCATATCCCTAAGGGTTTAAAAGGAGGATGCGAACGATGAGTACGATAGATCTTATTTTGGATAAAGCCCTGCGGGGTGACCGTCTCCAATTGGAAGATACCATCCGACTATTCGAGAGCAACGAAATTGAGAAAATGGGTGCTGCTGCAAACACTATTATGGAACGCTGGCATCCGGACCCGTTAGCCACATTTGTAATTGGCCGTAATATTAACTATACGAATGTATGTGATGTGTACTGCCGTTTTTGTGCTTTTTACCGCAGACCAGGCTCGGATGAAGGCTATGTGCTGCCAGATGAAACGATTTATCAAAAAATTGCTGAAACGATTGCTGTTAATGGTACAGAAATTCTTATGCAAGGTGGAACTAATCCTAACCTTCCATTTAGCTACTATACAGATATACTGCGCGGAATTAAGCAACGTTTCCCTGAGATTACAATGCACTCCTTCTCTCCTGCGGAGATTATGAAGATGAAAGAAGTATCAGGATTACCGTTGGAACAAGTGGTTCGTGAAATTCATGCTGCGGGTCTGGATTCCTTGCCAGGCGGAGGTGCAGAAATTCTTGATGACCGTACACGCCGCAAAATCAGCCGGCTAAAAGGCTCGTGGCGCGAGTGGATGGATGTAATGCAGACAGCACATAAAGTGGGTATGAATACAACAGCAACAATGGTGATTGGGCTTGGAGAAAGTATGGAAGAACGAGCTTTGCACTTACTACGTGTACGTGAGGCTCAGGATGAGTGTATTGCCAACAAATATGATTCTGAAGGTTTCTTGGCCTTTATCTCATGGACATTCCAACCGGACAATACGAACCTGAAGCTGGACAGACAAACGCCTGAGGAATATCTGAAGACGGTAGCGATCAGCCGCCTTGTGTTGGATAATATTAAGAACTTCCAATCTTCTTGGGTCACTATGGGGCCAGAGGTCGGCAAGCTCTCCTTGCAATATGGCTGCAACGATTTCGGCAGCACAATGATTGAAGAGAACGTAGTATCTTCTGCGGGTGCGACTTACAAGGTAAACATCGAGTCGATTACTCAGCTGATTCGCGAAGCAGGCAAAGTTCCAGCACAGCGGAATACACGTTATGATATTCTGCGGGTGTTCGATGATCCTAATGCGAAGATTGATAATGATTTTGTAATGCAGAACTAATATATATTAATTATTAATCAACGCTTGATGCTTGTTAATCCTTAAGTGGATTACTGAGCATCAAGCGTTTTTTTGTAAGGTTAGGTTTACGATCATTAGCAAGTCTTATTGCAGAACACATCTGAATCTTCGCTTGTTATATCATCCGCTAGGCGTACGGACCCAGTGGACCTTAATTGCAAATTCAGCGCTTCTTGAGTCGGGGTTCGGACCCCAGCGACGCTATTCCTTGAAAAGAGCCTCATATAGGCTGGTTTTTAGTGCAATAGCGACTGTGGGGTCCGATAGCATAGGGAAAATCGGAAAATGTGGCGTATAAGAGCATCAGTGTCCGATAGAGCTGAAGTATACGAACATTTTGAACTAAGGTTAACTACATAAACTAAGGTTGGTGTGGAGTACGCCTTTTAACGAAATTTTTATAAATGTGAACATAAAATTATTTTTATTTCTTTTTACCCATTCACATTATTATCCAAAAGTGATATCATAATCATATCAAAAGAATATCTAGTGGGGGTGCTTTTATGAAAGAGAAAACGCTTCGTCCTGTCAGTGGATTTTGGGTTCTCGCCTTAATTGCAGTTTGTTTAGCTGGGGGAATTTATGGTGCGGTTCAAGAGTATGTCGCAGTGCCAGTCATTCTGTTCGTTGTAGCTGGGGTATTATGTACAAGTGTTACGGTTGTGCAGCCCAATAAGTCGGTTGTAGTTACCTTTTTCGGGCAATATGTAGGGACTATCGTGACAAGTGGCTTGTTTGCAGTCATTCCGTTCAGTTTGCGCAAGACGGTTTCCCTCCGCGTACGTAACTTTAACAGTGTCAAGCTGAAGGTTAATGATGTGGAAGGTAATCCGATTGAAATTGCTGCAGTTATCGTATTTAAGGTAATTAACTCTGCAAAAGCGCTTTTTGATGTAGATAAATATATGGCGTTTGTGGAAATTCAAAGTGAAACAGCGCTGCGTCATGTGGCCAGTAAATACCCGTATGATAACTTCAATGAATCGGGCATGTCCCTGCGGGCCAATGCAGATGAGATTGCTAAAGAATTGGCAACCGAGCTGCAAGAACGTTTGTCGATATCTGGTGTAGAGGTCATTGAAGCGCGGCTCACACACTTGGCTTATTCCACAGAGATTGCCAGTACAATGTTGCAACGTCAGCAAGCATCTGCAATTCTGTCCGCTCGTCAAATCATTGTTGAAGGCGCCGTGGGCATGGTCGATATGGCGATTAAACAGCTTAAAGAGAGTGGCGTGGTTGAGCTTGATGAGGAACGCAAAGCGGCGATGATTAATAATCTGATGGTTGCGATCGTGTCGGAGCGCGGAGCGAGTCCGGTCATTAACGCCGGCTCGTTGTACTAAGGCGGTGCATCATGGCGGCCAAGAAAAGCTTTCCACTGCGGATTGATCCGGATTTACATGAGGCGCTGGAACGATGGGCGGGAGAGGAATTTCGCAGCGTAAACGGACATATCGAATACTTGTTGCGTGAGTCTTTGAAACGTGCAGGCCGCTTACCTGAAAAAAAACGGCGAGAGGAATAACCATAGAAGGGCTGTTTCAGCATCCATGTATTGGCTGCAAGAACAGTCCTTATGTGTGTCTTCTGACTGTGTTTCTATCATTTTGGACCCTTTTCTGACTTGACTGTCAGAGAGGACAGATTTATAATTACTCCATAATTCACGTTAACAGCATTGACGAAGATATGAGTTGATTGTTCTGGACCGTTCAGAGAGAGGAAACTTAGGCTGAAATTTCCTCCGGCATCCTGCTTTCGATTTACCCCTTTGTAGCTGCGGTTTTGAACTCCCTGCAATGGGATAGTAAGAGCTGCCGGTTCATGGTCGTTACTCCATGCTTACGAAGGATTCTATCTTCACTCCGCTTGAGGATTCAAGGGAGGCTAGAGAGAATCGAATTTGGGTGGAACCACGGGTGTAATCGCTCGTCCCTTTGCGGGACGGGCGTTTTTTTGTGTGCGTGGATATTATTGTTCCGCAAAGGTTAAAGGGCCCTTAGGCTTAATTATATGAAGGAGGAATTAGCAATGTCAGTAAGTATTAAGCTTCCGGACGGTTCTGTCCGTGAATACGCAGAGGGTAGCAGTATTGATGATGTAGCAGCTTCTATTAGCAGTGGCCTGCGCAAAAATGCAGCAGCGGGGAAATTGAACGGTATCGTTGTAGATTTATCTACTCCCCTTGAAGAGGGCGCACTGGTAGAGATCGTAACTTTGGATTCACCTGAAGGTCTGGAGGTTATGCGTCACAGTACAGCTCACTTGATGGCTCAAGCGGTTAGACGTTTGTTCGGAACAAAAGAAGTTAAGCTTGGTGTAGGTCCGGTCATTGAAGATGGCTTCTACTACGATATGGATCTGGAACATCCTCTAAATCCTGAAGATTTGCTCAAAATCGAAAAGGAAATGGACCGCATAATTTCGGAGAACCTGCCGATCGTGCGCAAAGAAGTTAGCCGCAAGGAAGCCCTTGAAATTTTCGGTGAGCTAGGTGATCCTTACAAGCTGGAATTGATCGAGGCATTGCCTGAAGATAGCGTAATTTCTATCTATGAACAAGGAGAATTCTTCGACCTATGCCGTGGACCCCATGTGCCGTCGACTGCTAAGATCAAAGTCTTTAAATTGATGAATGTAGCCGGTGCTTACTGGCGCGGCGACAGCAAGAATAAGATGCTTCAACGCGTATACGGCACAGCTTGGATTAAAAAAGCTCAGCTTGATGAGCATCTTCGTCTGCTTGAAGAAGCGAAGAAACGCGATCACCGGAAGCTTGGTAAAGAGCTTGAAATCTTTACATTTAATCAATTGGTAGGACAAGGCTTGCCAATCTGGTTGCCTAAGGGTGCTAAATTGCGCAGTATTCTGGAGCGTTATATCGTAGATCTGGAAGCAAGTCTTGGCTATCAGCATGTATACACACCAGTTCTGGGTAATGTTGAACTGTACAAAACTTCAGGACACTGGGAGCACTATCAAGAGGACATGTTCCCTAAGATGACTATCGACAATGAAGAATTTGTTCTTCGTCCAATGAACTGCCCGCATCACATGATGATTTATAAGAGCTCGATGCACAGCTACCGTGATCTGCCGATCCGTATTGCTGAGCTTGGTATCCAGCACCGTTATGAAATGTCAGGCGCATTGACTGGCTTACACCGTGTGCGCTCGATGACTCTTAATGACTCCCATATTTTCTGCCGTCTGGACCAAATTAAAGGCGAGTTCATTCGTGTAATCGAATTGATTAAACAGGTATACAGTGACTTTGGTATTAATGACTACCGTTTCCGGTTGTCCTATCGTGATCCTAAGGATACTGAGAAATATTATGCGAATGACGAAATGTGGGAAACTGCACAGCGGATGTTGCGTGAGGTTGTAGAGGAAGCTGGACTGCCGTTCTACGAAGCAGAAGGCGAAGCTGCATTCTATGGTCCTAAACTTGATGTGCAAATTAAGACTGTATTAGGTAAAGAAGAGACTCTGTCTACTGTACAAATCGACTTCTTGCTGCCTGAACGTTTTGAACTGGAATATATCGGCGATGATGGTCAAAAACACCGTCCAGTCGTTTTACACCGCGGAATCTTGGGTACAATGGAACGTTTCGTTGCCTTCCTGTTAGAGAACTTTGCGGGCTCGCTGCCGCTTTGGTTATCTCCACAGCAGGTTAAAGTAATTCCTGTATCGACAGCGTTCGACGATTATGCCAAGGAAGTTACAGACAAGCTGCGTCGCCGTGGTATCTCTGCTGAAGCAGATCTCCGCAATGAGAAGCTGGGTTATAAGATTCGCGAAGCTCAGCTTGAGAAACTGCCATACATGTTCGTAGTTGGCGAGAATGAGATGAACGCTCAGACGGTTTCCATCCGTAAACGCGGGGAAGGCGACATTGGAGCTAAGCCGCTTCAAGAAGTGATTGAGCTCTTGTCTCAGGAAATTGCTGATCGTGTGATCTCCTAGTTTCTTGTAATTATCAACACCAAAATTACGTCTAAATAAGACCTCTGTTATATGCCAATGAGGATCAACTTCTGATCTTCATGTATAAAATTTTGTGAATCGGGAAACCTTCGCTAATAAGGGGGAGGTTTTTCACATGAACAAAATGGGCATATTTCAGAGGTTTTGGTGTCTTTTTGTCACCATTGTTTTGCTATTGACCGCTGCTGGAATCATTCCAGAATCTAAGCAACAGGCAGTAGGGGCCATTGGGACAGGAGACACTTTACAGCACACGGGTATTAACAAAACGCTATCGAACGAGTTGCAATATACCAAGGCTAATTCTGTGTTTATGAGAACTACAGATGATAAGGTCATTCTTACGACTGGCCGTGCCACACTTATGTCAAACGAGGCGCATTCCGTCGCACCTGTATTACCTGCAACAACAAAAAATAAACCAGCAGCGACGAAGGCACCGCAGAGCACCAAAGCTCCAACCACTAAAACAAACGGTGGCAGCGGATCTTCCAAACAGTTACCAAATTCTATTCCTGTAGCCGCACCTGCGGAAGACCAGATCATTACTTCAATGAAAGTGATGGCGACTGGATATACTGCGGGTTATGAATCTACAGGTAAAACATCTAAGCATCCCGAATATGGAATTACCTATTCAGGGGTAAAAGTGCGCAGAGACAAAAATACAGTCTCAACCATTGCTGCGGACCCTAAGGTTTTGCCGCTGGGGAGTATTCTTTATATACCGGGCTATGGATATGCCATAGTTGCTGATACAGGCTCGGCTATTAAAGGGCGGAAGATTGATCTGTATTTTGCTACTACGAAACAGGTGTATAAGGAATGGGGCAAAAAATCAGTTGTAGTTCAACTCATTAAGCGTGGTAACGGGACTTGTACGGAAGTCATGCTGAAGAAGCTGAGCCAAGCGATTGAGACTTACAAAGCAGTACCGCAATCCATGCTCGAAGAATCCATTTAAAGGGATTGAACTTATTTTCACTTGGTCATGCATAATAGTGACATCACCTTGCCATAATACGGACTGGGGCAAAGCAATTGCCTCTTCCGAGATGTTCTCTTAGTAAGCATATTCTATGCTGCATAAGAGAAAAGGAGGTGAATTCCGTGGCCAATAACAAGAAATCTAAAGTACAAGAAAATTACAAAACACCAAATGAAAAATACAATGCTGAGTTTGCTGTTGAGAATGACGGCGCTACTAAGCAAAGTGGAAATACTTCTAAACCAGCTCAGAAACCGCAACAATAATGCGCTGACTGAAGCAGAAGACTGCTGAAAAAAAGAGACTGTCCAATTCAGTTAATTACTGAGGGACAGTCTTTTTTCATATATAATGAAGTAAATAGAATTTTATCCCATTCATCTCAGTCTAGAGACTGAGGGGAAGTTCCTTCTCTCGCCGCTGTTTCTCAGTACTTCATTCCTGTAGACTAAGGCTATAAGATTGAAGAAGAGAGCGTTCCACTACTTTAAAGGGGAAATGAATGATGAAAAGAAGGTTCACCAGCCAGGTTTTAGGCGGCCTGATCCTGATAGGGATTGGAGCTATGTTTCTACTGAGACAATTAGGTTACACTGATTTCAGCTTAGGTTACCTGATTTCGAATTATTGGCCGGTAATTTTGATCCTAATGGGAATGAACCGGCTTTTAGGTACAGGGGATGGACAATCCAAAGGTTCTTCACCTATCGGCGGCTTTTTCTTTCTGGCGATCGGAGTGTTTTTCCTTGGACGGAATTTAGATTGGTTCGATATTTCGGCCGGGGATTTTTTCAAAATGTTCATTCCAGTTATGTTGATTGGCGGCGGACTTTATGTGATTTTTAAACCACGCGGTTCAGTACCACCTGTGCCACCAGCTCCACCGTCACCACCAGATCACTTTCCTTCAGGAAAAAGCTCACTAGATGTGGAGCCGCCCAAACCACTGGATTCCACACTTGATGAACAATTTGAGCAAAAATTCGGCAAGGCTTCTGGTCAACGCGACTGGAAGGACTATCTTCAAAAAGATGAAGAAGACGATGAGGACGAAACAGGATCTTATAAGTCCAGCGCTGAAGCACGTTGGCAAGAGAAGCAGGAACGACACGAGCGCAGACGTCAGGAACGTCATGAGCGTCATGCTCATAGACATGGTAAATGGCATGAGGAATTCCATGAATCAAATAATCAAAAGGAATCGACCAATCGCTCTGCTTTTATCGGAGATGTCCACATGGGGCGCGAGCATTTCCAACTGAAGAACACGAATATCTCGCAGTTTATCGGCGATACCGTACTGGATCTGACGAATGCACAGATTGCTTATGGCGAAACGAGGATTAATATTTCCGCTTTTATAGGCGACATTAAAGTGTACATTCCGAATGATATGGATCTTGGCATCTCGGTGAACAGCAGTTCTTTTATCGGGGATATGGAAGTTCTGGATCAGTCTCGCAGTGGTTTTATGAGCAGTGTACAGTGCAAGACTCCTTATTATAAAGAAGCAGGCAAAAAAGTCCGTATAAATGTAAGTGCATTTATAGGTGACATTAAAGTTAAAACGGTGGGTTAGATGGGGACAATCTTCAGTAATACCAAATGGTTGCTGTTGTTTTACTTTTTGCTCACTGGAGCGGTAAGTGCAGGATTGATGTATGCAGGCACTTGCCTTGGTTATATCGAAGTGAAGGATTATCGGATGTGGCTGTACTTATGTCTCGGGATTGTGTTGTTCACTGTAGTTATCGGCTATATGGCAGGCCAGCGGATTCAGCGCCGGATTGATCATCTGGATCTGAATATGCTGCAGGTAGCCAAAGGAAATCTGTCCGTGCGGATGCCAGAAAGTGACGATCAGTCTTTTGCCCGAGTGTATCACGAGTTTAATGTCATGATGGATACGGTCGAGAATAAGATGCAACTGCTACAGCGATTGGGTGAACAAGAGGTTATTGAGAAGGAACAGGCAGCGGAGAGTGCGGTGTTGGAGGAAAGAAGGCGTATGGCCCGGGATCTGCATGATACGGTGAGCCAACAGCTTTTTGCCATCCATATGTCGGCTTCTTCGCTGCCTAAAGTACTGAAGGTCAATGAAGCTCAAGGTCAAATGGTCATGGACCAGTTGATTACAATGTCTCAGATGGCACAAAAACAAATGAGAGCATTAATTGCACAACTGCGTCCGGTGGAGCTGGAAGGTCGAAATCTGTTCGAGGCGCTGGAAAAATGGTTTCCCGATTATTGCCGCCAGAATGGCTTGAAAGGAATGAAGGAGCTCGAACTTCAGGGCGAGTTATCGGAAGCAATCGAACATCAGCTGTTCCTAATTATTCAAGAGGCGATGGCGAATATCGTGAAGCATGCCGGGGCTAGACTGGTGAGTCTATCGCTGCGTGAAGGATCAAGACAAGTTGTGTTGAGTATTAGTGATGACGGTCAAGGTTTTGAACATGTGCAGCAAAAACAAGGCTCCTACGGTCTCACCACCATGCGCGAACGGGCGGAGAAACTGGGTGGGCAAGTGGAGATTATTAGCCGCAAGGGTGCGGGAACGACGATCCGTGTACATATTCCTAAGTTTGTTCAAGGGAACCCAGAATTAGAGCAGAATAGATCGTTAGGAACAGATACACAGGACGAGGAGGAGTAGAGCATGAGTGTCATAAAAGTGTTGCTCGTAGATGATCATGATATGGTACGGATGGGCCTCAAAACTTATCTAATGCTGGAGCCTACATTCGAGGTCATCGGTGAGGCGGCGAATGGACAAGAGGCGCTGGAGATGCTGCGTGCGGGTGGACATGAAGGTCTGCCTGACCTCGTGCTGATGGATTTGATGATGCCAGTGATGAATGGTGCCGAGACCACGAGAGCAGTGCTGGCTGAATTTCCTGGCGTCAAAATCGTGATCCTCACCAGCTTCCTGGAGGATGATCTTGTTGTAGATGCTATAGAGGCTGGTGCAGTCAGCTACGTGCTCAAAACAGTGTCGGCAGAAGAGTTAATCTACGCATTGCAAGGGGCTTACCGCGGCATGCCAGTCATGACGGGTGATGTGTCACAGGCGCTGACCCGTGGTATTCGCCAGCGCACCGTGCAAGGTGATTCCTCCGGTTTAACAGAGCGTGAGAAGGAAGTCCTGCTGCTTATAGCTGAGGGCAAGACCAATAAGGATATCGGTGAGGAGCTGCATATCAGCATCAAGACAGTGAAGACGCATGTCAGCAATCTGTTGATGAAATGCGAGCTTGATGACCGTACCCAGTTGGCTATTTACGCTCATCGGAAGGGCTGGGCTCAGGGGTAGGACTTGTAGACTAAGGTGCATTACTATTTGAAATGGTTTTAGAAGCTCGGGCCGCGATGTTTTTCGCGCCCGAGCTTCTTTTTTTACTTTCCTGCCTAATCTCCTCCCATTTGCCTATATCTTTTATCTGCGCTTAAATTGTTTTTAATGTGACCTTAAGGTTTAAAGTACAAAATAAGAACATGAAAACAAATTAATCCTTGTCACGGCGACAGGAAGCAGGAGGAAAGATAAACATGGACGATAACAAAAACAACTTCAATCGCGACAATGGACCAACACCAGATCGGGAATGGGACAATAATAACAATAGCAGCAATAATAATAATTCATCTGAAGCAGGATCATCATCATACTACTATTCTTACGGACCTTTTAAATCTTTGAACAAAGATGAGAATAACGCTGACGGCGGCGCACAACACTACAATCGGATGGAGCCAGAACGTGTCGAGGTTACACCTCCACAGCCTGTAAAGCCATTACCTTATAACACATCGCTTCGCACCACTGGCTATGATGGCAATGGTGGTGGCCGCGGAGGAAATGGCGGTGGCGGTTCTGAAGGTGGCGGCGGCTGGCAATATAATAAAAAACCAAAAAGCTCGTTAAAAACAGTGCTGGTATCATTCCTAGCCGGTATGGTCGTTCTCTCGGGCTCAATGTATATGGCAGACAGAGGTAACTGGTTTACGGGAGATACAGCTACAACGGTTGCTAGCTCCGGAACGAATGGAACGGCGAAGACAACGGGCGAGAGTGCAGGTGTTGCGCCTTCTACTTCTACTACATCCTTGGTGACTGGATCTCGTGATGTGACAGGTGTTGTTGATGCGGTGGGACCAGCAGTTGTTAAGATTGAGACACTAGTTAAATCTAATTCGCGTAATGGAAGCTCATCCAGCCCGAATCTGAGTGATCCCTTCTCACAATTTTTCTTCGGGGATCAATACAGTGGAAATGGTTCTTCCCAAAATGAACAGGATTCCAAATCAGGATCGGATTCTTCATCACAGCTTATCCCTTATGGAATTGGAACAGGCTTCATTTATGAGAAATCCGGCTATATTTTGACCAACCAGCACGTAATTGACAATGCCGATGTAATCCAAGTCACCGTGGATGGCGTAACCAAGCCTTATGAAGCGAAGCTGCTAGGTTCTAGCAAAGATCTGGATTTGGCTGTGCTTAAAATTGAAGGAGATAGTGATTTCCCTACAGTAGCACTGGGAGATTCGGATAGCATAAAGGTAGGTTCAGAAGTGGTTGCTATCGGTAACCCGCAAGGCTTCGACCATACTGTAACTTCCGGTGTTCTTAGTGCAAAAGGACGCAGTATTGATATTAACGAAGAAGATGGCAGTGGAACACGTAATTACAAAAACCTGCTGCAAACCGACGCTTCTATCAACCCGGGTAACTCAGGTGGGCCGTTGCTCAACATGAATGGGCAGGTAATTGGGATGAACGTAGCCGTCAGCACGGATTCTCAAGGTATTGGTTTCGCAATCGCTGTGAATACGATTAAAGAAGTCGTAGATAAACTGGAAGCCAACCAAGCCATTCCGAAAGAGCCAGTACCTTTCATTGGTGCAACTCTTATGACGATTACAGATGAGGTTGCTAAGCAAATGGGTACGGATATTAAAGAAGGTTCTGTGGTTGCAGATATCATCTATAAATCCCCAGCGTATACCGCTGACCTGCGCCCTTACGATATCATTACCGGTGCGAATGGAACGAAGTATGCAACCAACCAAGATCTGATTACTTTCATTCAAACGTTAAAAGTTGGTGACAAAGTAACATTAAATGTTGTGCGCGACGGTAAAACAATGGATCTCTCAGTTACCATCGGTAACAAAAATGATTTTGATACAACGACTACACAACAAAGTCAGCAGCAATAATACCGGACGGTAAGTCACACGGAAGGGGCGACCCTTCCGTTTTTGTCTAATTGTGATGTAAACTGCTACAATATATAAAAAGAACTGAACAATGGGGGCTGCTTGATGCGACCGAATATTCTAATAATTGATGATGACGAAAAGATTATTTCTATGCTGCGTAGAGGTTTAGCTTTTGAAGGTTACGATGTGAAAACAGCGGTGAATGGAGCGGATGGATTACGGGCAATCTTGAGCAGTGATCCGGATGTGGTAATTTTGGATGTAATGATGCCTCAGGTGGATGGCTTTGAAGTATGTCGCCGCTTGCGGGAAGGGGGCAGTAATGTTCCTGTTCTCATGCTTACCGCGAAGGATGAAATTGAGCACCGTGTAAAAGGGCTTGATCTGGGTGCGGACGATTATCTGGTTAAACCTTTCGCGCTGGAAGAACTGCTTGCACGTGTACGTGCGCTGCTTCGGCGTAAGAGTGAGCAAAACGAAGGTGGAGAGCAAGCGGTTTCTTATGAAGATATTACGCTGGATGTGGATTCACGTGAGGTTACCCGCGCCGGTAAAAGACTGGAGCTAACAGCAAAGGAATTTGAGCTGCTTCATCTTTTTATGCAAAATCCGAAACGTGTGCTTTCACGGGATCTGATCATGGATAAAATATGGGGTTATGATTATAGCGGTGAATCTAATGTGCTTGAGGTATACATAGCTATGCTACGTCAAAAGACGGAGGAGCATGGCGGTAAACGCCTCATTCAAACGATCCGGGGTGCCGGTTACATTCTAAGAGGTGACAACTAACATGTCTATAAGATTGCGGCTGACTGCTTGGTATTCAGGGATTTTGGCCGTTATGCTGCTGGCCTTATCAGCCGCAATTTACGGTTTTGTTTATTTTAATACTTATGGGGACTTGAAGGATCGTATACAAAAACAGGGTGAGCAGCTTGTAACCAATCTCAATCCTAACTGGGCGTATGACGGTTCATTGCAAAGTGTGAGCATAAACCCCTTCTTCGGCAACAAACTGGAGGAAGCTAATATTCTGGTGCAAACCTATATCTATAATAATGAGAACCTGCAAAAGTCAGAGAACTTGCATTATCTAGATATCCAATTCGAAGTACCGAAACTGGAAGATATTGATAAAGCTCACGGGTTCAAACAGACTACGCTTGGCGGATATCATTTGATGGTTTATCAGATACCGATATATGACTTGAATAAGAGTCCTGTGGCCCTTCTGCAGGTGGCAACACCGTCAAATTCGGAAGACAAGCTCTTGGAGCGTTTAAAAAATATACTACTCGTAGGTTCTTTTGCTACCCTGATCGCGGCATTTACCTTCGGCTTGTTCCTTGCGCGCAAATCCATGAGTCCAATCGGCAAAGTAATTGAAGCTGCGAATGGGATTCAGACGGGGAATGATTTAAGCTCGCGGATTGAATACGATGGGCCGCCAGACGAGATAGGAAGACTTATTGAGACCGTTAACAGTATGCTTGGGCGTATGGAAGGATTCTACACAGAGCTGGAGGATTCGTATGCGGCTCAGCGCCGTTTCGTTTCAGATGCTTCACACGAGCTTCGGACACCGCTCACTACGATCCGCGGAAATATTGATCTGCTGCAAAAGGTTTGGGAGATGGAACCCGGAGAAGGGAAGATGAGTGAAGCTGAGATTCGCCAGCTATCGCTTGAATCGGTGCAGGATATCGCAGACGAGTCTAAGCGTATGAGCCGCTTGGTAGCGGATATGCTCTCGCTCGCGCGTGCGGATACTGGACGTACTTTTGATATAGAGCCCGTGGCACTGGAACCGATGATGAATGAGATTGCGCGCCGCGCCTCTTTCCTGCCCCGTCAAGCCGAGTGGGTTACAGGTGATATGTCAGTCTTAAATGGCAAATATATAGTTGGGAATAAAGATTATCTACAGCAAATGCTCTTTATTTTTATTGATAATGCTTTTAAGTACACGCCTTCAGGCATCGTGAGTTTGGATACCCTCTTCTATCAGAATCAGATTGGCATTCGGATCACTGATACAGGGATTGGTATGGATAAAGATGAGGTTCCATATATCTTTGACCGTTTCTATCGTGCAGATGAATCGCGTGGAATTACGGAAGGGATTGGGCTTGGCTTATCCATTGCTAAGTGGATTATTGACGAGCATGGTGGATCTGTGGAGGTTGTTACACGCCAAGGCGAGGGTACCACTTTTGTCATATGGTTGCCGCTTCTCTTTGCTCCGCCGCTGGAATAGGGTATAATTTAGAAGTGTCCTATTACAGAGGTCAATGAAAGCAGAAAGCTGGTGAACTCATGGAAGTCATTAAAATCTCTCCCCGGGGATATTGTTACGGAGTTGTCGATGCAATGGTTATGGCACGGCAGGCTGCGCAAAATCTCGATCTTCCCCGGCCGATTTATATACTGGGTATGATTGTTCATAACAGTCATGTCACGAATTCGTTCGAAGATGATGGCATTATTACTTTGGACGGACATAATCGTCTGGATATTCTGGATAAAGTGGATAGTGGGACTGTCATATTCACTGCACACGGGGTTTCTCCTGAGGTACGCAAGATGGCTAGGGACAAGGGTCTAACTACGGTCGACGCTACCTGTCCTGATGTCACGAAGACCCATGATCTTATTCAGGAAAAAGTAGATGACGGTTATGAGGTCATTTATATCGGCAAAAAAGGCCATCCGGAACCGGAGGGTGCTGTGGGTATTGCCCCTGAGCATGTGCATCTGATTGAAAAAGAAGATGAGATTGCTACGTTATCCATCTCTTCTTCACGTATTGTCATTACGAATCAGACTACTATGAGCCAGTGGGATATTAAACACATCATGAAAAAGCTTCTAGAGACCTTCCCAGGTGCTGAAGTGCATAATGAGATATGTATGGCTACCCAAGTACGTCAAGAGGCTGTGGCGGAACAAGCGGGGCAATGTGATCTGGTGATTGTTGTCGGTGATCCGCGAAGCAACAACTCCAATCGTCTGGCACAGGTGTCGGAAGAAATCGCTGGGGTTCCTGCCCATCGTATTTCTGATGTGTCTGAACTCCAAACAGAATGGCTAGAGGGTGTAAATATCGTCGGGGTCACTTCTGGCGCGTCCACACCTACACCTATCACCAAAGAAGTGATTAACTACTTAGATCAGTATGATTCGGCTAATCCGGAGACGTGGGAGATCAAACGTACAGTGAATATGGCGAAGCTGCTGCCACCGGTTAAGAATAAAAGTGCAAGTACTACTTAATGTAATGGGCTAAGCTCGAACTTATATATTATGAACGCTACAACAAGAGCGCTTAACTTCGTCAGTCGAGGTTAAGTGCTCTTTTTTATCGAAAGAACGCTTCCGGCATAGGAATTAGAATATAGATTGACTATAATCGTTTTTTGAGGTAAAATTGCTTTAGTGATTAAAAGCATAAAAGCTTAAAAGCGAACACGCGTCGTAGCGAGATAGTATTTAGCGGAATTATTATAAATTTTAAATGTAGAGAGGGAGTTATAAATATGATCGTCATTACATCAAATCAAACACCGGAAGAGCAGGTTAAAGATATAATTGCCGTAATCGAAAAAGAAGGCTTGCAGGTGCATCTCTCCAGAGGAGCAGATCACACGGTGATAGGTTTAGTGGGAGTCGTCACTCCTAAGCTCGCCGAGCATTTGCGGCAAATGAAGGGTGTAGAGAACGTCGTGAAGATCTCCAAATCCTACAAGCTGGCCAGCCGGGATTTCCATCCTGAGGATACGATTATTGATATCAAGGGTGTGAAGATTGGTGGAGAAAACCTGGTGATCATGGGCGGACCTTGCGCCGTTGAGTCTCCAGAGCAGATTGATGAGATCGCCCGGCTTGTTAAAGCGTCTGGTGCTCAGGTACTTCGTGGAGGCGCGTTTAAGCCCCGTACAGGACCGTACAGCTTCCAAGGCGTAGGTGTGGAAGGTTTGACTATGATGGCTGAAGCAGGAAAGCGTCATGGGCTGTTGACCATTACAGAGGTTATGACACCAGAGTATGTTGAAATCTGTGCGGAGCATGCGGATATTCTGCAGGTGGGTACACGGAATATGCAGAACTTTGATTTGCTGCGCAAGCTGGGGACCTGTGGCAGACCTGTTCTTCTAAAACGTGGCTTCAGTGCGACCTACGATGAGTTGCTC
Source organism: Paenibacillus sp. FSL H7-0323 (assembly GCF_038002725.1). NCBI lineage: Bacteria > Bacillati > Bacillota > Bacilli > Caryophanales > Paenibacillaceae > Paenibacillus > Paenibacillus sp. FSL H7-0323. The sequence continues at coordinate 6,845,875 of NZ_JBBODB010000001.1, forward strand.
AATGCAGCGGAGTACATTTTGGCAGGCGGTAATAAGGATGTAATGCTCTGTGAGCGCGGGATTCGCACATTTGAGACCTACACTCGTAACACGCTGGATCTATCGGCTATTCCTGTGCTACAAAGCTTAAGCCATCTTCCAGTAATCTCTGATCCAAGTCACGGAACCGGTCGTCGTGAGTTAGTTGAGCCTATGGCCAAAGCTTCTGTTGCTGCTGGCGCAAATGGTCTAATTATTGAAATGCACACAGATCCGGACAATTCCATGACAGGTGATGGTGTTCAATCGTTATTTCCTGATCAGTTTGATAACCTGCTTAAGGATCTGGAAAAGCTGGCTCCAATTGTTGGACGTAAGTTTTCAACTTCGCCAGAAGCGGTTTCGGTCCTATAAAATTTAATCTAATAGCTTCCTCGGAAGCCCTCTTAACCCGCGACCTAGTGGGAAAAGAGGGTTTTTTTGGAGTTGGATAAAATAAATGTGACATGGAAATATGCGAAAATAACAGATTTCACGAAAGCGTTAGAATATCTTACATTGCTGAAAGAAATACCTGACATAAGCATTGACGATGTTAGGTATGAGATTTATAATTACGACAGCAAAAAAAATTAAAACAAGAACATTTGCATACTGTGAGCGGCCTAATGTTCGGAACTTGGGGGAGGAAAAATTCATGTCGGTTGAAAAAGTGTTGCAAACAATTAAAGAGAACAATATCGAGTGGGTAGATTTTCGATTCGTAGATTTAGGTGGTCGTGCCCACCACATCTCTCTGCCAGCTTCTGAAGTGGAAGATGAAACTTTTGTAAATGGGGTAGCATTCGACGGTTCTTCCATCAAAGGTTTCCGTGGTATTGAAGAATCAGACATGGTTATGATGCCTGATCCGAATAGTGTATTCATAGATCCGTTTACAGCTCATCCAACGCTGAACGTGATGTGCGACATTTTCACTCCTGATGGCGAACGTTATGAGCGCGATCCTCGCGGTATTGCTGTGAAAGCAGAAGAATTCCTGCAAAAAAGCGGAGTAGGTACATCTGCATTCTTCGCGCCTGAATCAGAATTCTTTATCTTTGACGATGTTCGTTACGAAAGTGGCATGAACAGATCCTCATTCTTCGTAGATTCTGAAGAAGCGGCTTGGAATACGGGTCGTAAAGAAGAGGGCGGCAACTTGGCATTTAAAGTTGGCGTTAAAGGTGGATATGTTCCTGTAGCACCAGTTGACTCCCAACAGGATATCCGCAGTGAAATGTGCCGTCTGCTCGCTGAAGTTGGACTACGCATTGAACGTCATCACCATGAAGTAGCCACTGCAGGTCAAGCGGAAATTAACTTCCGTTTTGATACCTTGAAGAAAACTGCTGATAATCTCATGACTTATAAATATATTGTACAAAACACTGCACGTCAGTATGGCAAGGTAGCAACCTTCATGCCAAAACCGCTGTTCGGTGATAACGGTAGCGGAATGCACGTGCATCAATCCATCTTTGACGGAGACACTCCTTTGTTCTACGAAAAAGGCGCTTATGCTAACCTGAGCGAAATGGCTCTTCATTATATCGGTGGTATTTTGTACCATGCACCAGCATTGATCGCTTTGACTAACCCAAGCACCAACTCCTTTAAACGTCTGGTTCCTGGCTACGAAGCACCGGTTAACTTGGTTTACTCCAAAGGAAATCGTTCTGCAGCAGTTCGTATCCCGGTAGCAGCTGTGACACCAAAAGGCTGTCGTATCGAATTCCGCACACCGGATTCCACAGCTAACCCTTACTTGGCATTCTCCGCAATGCTGATGGCAGGTCTGGACGGAATCAAGAACAAGATCAACCCGCAAGAACTGGGTTATGGTCCTCTGGATAAGAACATCTATGAATTGTCTGATGCAGATAAAGAAAAAATCCGCAGCGTTCCAGGCAGCCTGAGCGAAGCGCTTGATTCTTTGGAAGCTGATTACGAGTTCCTAACAGAAGGCGACGTATTTACTAAGGACTTCATCGATAACTATATTGCTCTGAAACGTTCTGAAGCACAAGAGGTTGCCATTCGTGTTCATCCACATGAATACGCCTTGTACTTCGATCTATAAGATTCCTGCTATTATAATCTTTATAATAAAAGAAGCTATCTCAAAAGTAGTGAATTCTACTTGGGGCAGCTTCTTTTTTATGAATCAGGAAAAGTAATGGATTTTACTGTGCCCTATGACTTTATGCTAAGAAAGACTACACTAGCCCCCGTTCAGGAGCGCCGCAGGACTCTCTAATGATAAGCTCTGGCTCCACGCTGAAAGAACTCGTGCCGGATTGGTTGTTTATTAGATCATATAGCATTAGCGCTGCTAGGCGGCCGATCTTATCTTTATTTTGGCGGATGGTAGTCAATAGGGGGGTTGTATAATTGCAGGCCTCGATATCATCACAGCCAATAATTGCGACAGTTTCAGGAACGGCGATAGAAGCCTCTTTAAGAGCACGCATCGCCCCTATAGCAAGCTGATCGGACGCCGCGAAGATCGCTCTAGGTAAATTTCCATTCTCAATCATTCTACGCATCGTCTCATACCCGCTGGCCTCAAAGAAGTTACTTCCGTTTAAGAACCAATTCTCGTTAATAGGCAGTCCTAAATCTTCAAGAGCTTTGCGATAACCACTTTCGCGCATATTGGAGATGTCTGAATCTGAGGAACTGCCGATGTAGCCAAGCTCTCGATAGCCCAGTAAGTAAAAGTGTTCCACCACTTTGGAGGACATTTTGAAATTATCCGACATGATAAAACCAGAGTTGTCACCGGTCAGCTTTAAATCTACGCCGATACACGGAATTGCACTGTTGTCTAATTCGCTGATAGAGGTTTCTAGCTCCTGTCCGGATAGAAGCACACACCCATCTACATTAAAATGCTGGCAACGGGCAAGATAATCGTTAGTATCGCCACTTTGGAATTTTTCATTGGAAAAAAAGATAAGGTCGTAACCTAGTAATCCCATTTGTTTTTTGAATGAATTTAGCACCTCGATGAAAAAAGGGTGGGTAAAGTCGACATTCAGCATTCCGGCAAAAATCACTCCGATTAGATTGGATGATTTCGTAGCCAATGTTTTAGCTGAATTGGAGGGGGTATATCCAGTTTCTTTTATAATTTGTTGAACCCTTGTCTTGGTATCTTCCGAAATATCACTGTAGTTATTAATGATTTTGGATACTGTCGAAACAGAAACTCCAGCAATTTTCGCTATATCTTTGATGCTGTAGGCCAAATTAAGTCCCCCTTATAGTGAAAAATGTTCCGTAATATATGTTTAAAATCTACTCAAGGCTATTTTTTATGACTTGAATTTATGATTTACGAAATAGTTTCGTTACTTATTTTATAGTTCAATAAGATTATAGTCAATGGGATGTTTACTCTTAAACTAGGATTATGCTTGGTTTTAAAGGTTTTTTTGAATATTTGGTTCAAAAAACGTTCAAAAACGAACAAAGAAAAAAGACTTTACAAAGACAAATAACGATGTAATAATAAAAACACCGAAACCGCTTTCTGTGATATCGTCCTTACTGTTTCGTGATTTTCAGGAATTAACATGTGGTTTCGTTAAAAGGGTCATAACAAATTATCTGGGGGGTAACAAAATGGTAAAGAAGCTTTCTGCGGTATTGTTGAGCTCAGCGCTAGTGCTCTCATTAGCAGCATGTGGAAACAGCAATAACAACGCGAATGGTGAGGCTACTCCGGGCAGCGGAACAAACAAGCCTGCATCTGGTGATAAGAAAGTGATTAAGATCTTACACTGGAAACAAGAGAATATTAACAAGGTCATTACAGAAATTAATAAAAAGTTTGAAGAAAAATATCCGGAATACAAAGTGGAGTACACAACCACGGGTCCGGATGATGAATTCAAACAAGCACAAAGAGCAAGAATTACAGCTGGTGACGTAGATGTTCTTGCCGATCTATCCGGTATGAGATTGTCCCCGAAAGATTGGACACCAGGTGCGAAAGTGCCAGACTGGCAACAATGGATTGATTCCGGACTGATTGCTGATCTGAGCAACGAAGCTTTCGTTAAAAACTACAATGCGAATGATATTGCTAAAGCCGGCACTTATAAAGATAAAGTGTATGCAATCCCAACCGGTAAAGTAGCAATGTCAGGATTCTTCTATAATAAAGAAATTTTTGAACAAAACGGTCTGACTGTACCTACAACTTGGACAGAGTTCATTAGTGTTCTAGATACATTGAAAGCTAAGAGTATTGTTCCAATCGTAGTGGCTGGTAAAGACGTATGGCCATTGAAACTGCCAGTGTTCGGTTTGCAAGCTAAGATTCTGGGTGGCGGCAACCAACAACAATGGATTGAGGGCGTTTGGAAGGGAACTTCGGCATTTAACGATGCTGAGGCTGTAGAAGTATTGGAGAAAATGAAGACGCTTCAAGATAACTACATCATCGACGGTTTCTTGGGTATCGACTATGCAACAGCACCTTCGTTTTTCGCAACAGGAAAAGCAGCTATGATTGCTGACGGAACTTGGGATGCTCCTACGATCGCGGCAGCAAATCCAGATGTGAAATTTGGTTACTTCCCAATCCCAGCTACAGAAGATGCTGCTAAGAATAATTCTCTTGTCGGTAAATACGATGTAACTTGGTATGCAGCAGAAAAAGGCCCGAACAAAGAAGGTGCTTTGAAATGGCTGGAATTCTTCTCTGAACCAGAAAACTACACAGAATATGTTAAAGCAGCAGGATTCTTGCCTACACAAGACAATATTGCCACTGAAAGTGATTTTATTGACAAAGAACTTGCTCCATACATGACTGGAGATTTCGAGCTTGCTTATGAAATTATGATGATTAACCGTGACAACGTTGGTGAACACATTGCAGCTGAAGGCGTTCACACTGAGTATTTGGCACCAGGCGGCGAGTTTAAAACCGCTAAAGAGCTTGCAGACGTACAACAAAAAGAATGGGAAGCAGCAGCACCTAAATAAGTAGCTATCCCAATAAATAAAAAAGAATCTACAACATACTGTACACCAAACATGTTTTACAGCTTCGGGGTCTGTTTTGTGCAGGCCCCGATCATTTTATTGAATTAGGATTGGGTAGGTGAGAGAAATGTATCCGTTCGGGAAAGGTTTTAAACGATATATACCGCTTCTGCTGCTAATGATTCCATTATCATTGTATGTAATTTTCTATTTTGGCCCATCTATGATGACGGTCATCTATTCATTTACAGATATCACTAACGTTCCTGGAAGCAAGATGAGTTTCGTAGGCCTTGACAATTATTATGATGTATTTTACTCAGGAAATTCAGGCGAGCGTTGGGATTCCATTATACGTACTATTTATTTCATGGTCATTGTAACCATTGTACAGAACGGTGTCGGTCTGCTTATGGCCGTAGTTATCAATCAGAAGCTGAAAGGCGATTATTTCTATCGCGCGGTATTCTTTTTACCGGTTGTGCTTGGTGTGGCGGTAGTTGCACTGGTATGGGGCATGATGTTCGATCCGCTGAGTGGTCCGGTTAACCAACTGTATGATTCTTTGTTCGGTTATAAAGATATGTTCTTTGGAAGCTTCACTCATGCGTTCGGTTATATTATATTTACGCAAATTTGGATGTATATGGGATATTCAATGTTGATTTTCCTTGCGGGACTACAATCCGTACCCAAAGATTTGTATGAGGCTGGATATATAGACGGAACTACGAAGTGGCAATCTTTTAAAAATATCACATTCCCACTTATCGCTCCATCCTTTACGATTAACATTATTTTGTCTATTATCGGTGCGATGTCCACCTTTGATATTATTCTCGCAACTACGGACGGTCGCTTTAACACAAGAACGATGGCATATGACGTTTATAAAGAGACGTTCCGTGGTTCTCTACAGATGGGACTTCCTTCCGCGCTTTCCGTGGTTCAGTTCCTTATGATTCTGGTGTTTGTAGTATTTGCAGTGAAACAAATGCGTAAGAGAGAGGTGGAATATTAATGAAGGATTCCAAAACCGCCAAAACTCTCTCTTATATTCTGATTGCAGTGTTGCTTGTTTTGTATATCATGCCGTTGTTATTTGTAATCAATATTTCATTCAAGTCCTTTACAGAATATCTGTTAGATCCTATCGGTCTCGTAAAAAGTATTCAATGGGATAATTATAAAGAAGCTTGGCTACAGGGTAATTTCTCTAATTATTTCTTAAACAGTCTGCTGTATACAGCCGTAGCAACAGTGCTGACCCTAATTGTTTCGTTATTCGGGGCCTTCCCGGTGGCGAGAAATTATGTGAAGTGGAGCGGATTTATTTATTTGTTCTTCTTGATGTCTCAGTTCCTGCCGAATCCAATGGTCGCACAGTTCAAGCTGATGCTTACCATGAAACAGGAGCTAGGATTTGTAGGTTATGACACGAAGCTGGGTTACATTCTCCTTAAAACAGGCGGAACGGGTATCGTGTTCATGATGTTTGTAGGTTACATCAAAGGAATTAGCCGGGAGATGGATGAAGCAGCAGGTATGGATGGCGCTGGATATATGCGTTATTTGTTCCAGATCATCATGCCACTTATGAAACCAGTAATTGCTACAGGTGTTATTCTAACAGCAATTAGTATCTGGAATGACTTCGTGGGGCCGGTCATGTATTTACCGAGTCCAGAAAACTATCCAATCACCTTCGGGCTTAAAGAATTCCGCGGTCAATACGGAAACAACTGGCCTATGTTGGCGTGCGGGATCATGATCGTATCTGCACCGCTTATCATCCTATACACCTTCATTCAAAAGTATATCGTTGACGGTGCATTGGCAGGTGCGGTTAAAGCTTAAGTAGTTGTGTAAATGAGAGGATGGAGAGAATGGATCGTAATAAAATTCATGGCTTCGAATTCACCGGAAATGATGGGGAATTCAGGCTTCAGCAACCGGATCGCAGCAGTTTTCTATATTTCCCTCTAGTGAATGAAGGGGGAATGATGTCGACAGTAACTCCAAAACTTCATGGTCAGGTTACCACAGGTCATAATTCATTTTTAACACCGCCATTATCTGTTGAAGATTTGCATAATTCGCGGGCTTCCCGCAACTTCTGGGTATACGTAGACGGCAAGGGAGCTTGGTCGGCAGTGGGGAACTCCGCTAAGCAAAATGCCGATTTTTATACATCGTCTACTGATGAAGCAGTACTAGAGGCTGGTTTCTTGTGGCAACGCGTAACGCGTTGTAACGCAGAGATGGGTGTTAAAGCTGAAATCACCAGCTTTGTGCCAAGTGGTAATGATAAAGTCGAATTAATGAAGGTTACGTTGACCAATACAGCAGCAGAGGCTATTACGCTGACACCGACAGCGGTAGTTCCGATTTACGCGCGTTCGGCGGATGATCTGCGCGATCATAGACATGTAACCTCCTTGCTTAACCGGATTTATACTTCACCCTATGGTGTTGAGGTTCAGCCTGCGCTCTCCTTTGATGAGCGGGGACACCGCATCAATCACACTTCTTATGGAGTATTTGGTGCAGAGGGTGACGGCAGTCAACCTGCGGGGTTCTTTCCGGTGCAGGAGGAGTTCATTGGAGAAGGTGGAAGCCTGGATTGGCCGGAAGCTGTTATCCTGAACAACACGCCGGAGATTGGCAAGGGCGGAGGCGTACAAAGAGAGGGATATGAGGCTATCGGGGGTCTTCGTTACGAGACGCTTACTCTGTCTCCTGGTGACAGCCATTCTTATATAGTAGTTATGGCGATCCATAATGAGAGAATTGATGTGGATGCTTTGATGAACAAATATGGTACATCTGAAGCCTTTGATCATTTGCTTGAGGAGACTAAAGCCTTCTGGGCAGATAAAGTGAATATGGTAGAATTTCATACCGGTGATTCAGATGCTGACCAATGGATGAAATGGGTTACGATTCAACCCGTGCTGAGAAGACTTTATGGTAACTCCTTCTTGCCTTATCATGATTATGGAAGAGGCGGACGTGGCTGGCGGGATCTTTGGCAGGATTGTCTAGCACTCCTTATTATGGAACCGGCTGAAGTACGCAGCTTACTGCTGAACAACTACGCTGGGGTAAGAATAGATGGTAGTAATGCCACTATTATCGGTCAACAGCCTGGTGAATTTATTGCCGACCGTAACAACATCCCGCGGGTGTGGATGGATCATGGGGCTTGGCCGTTCTTAACTACTATGTTATATCTGGATCAGAGTGGTGATCTTGATTTCTTATTGCAGGAACAGACGTATTTCCGCGATACCTTTATGAGTCGCTGTAAGGAACGTGATACTTCATGGGATACCTCGCTAGGAAGTGATCTCAGAACAACTTCTGGTGAGGTTTATAAAGGTACGATTCTGGAACATATCCTGCTGCAAAATCTGGTTCCGTTCTTTAATGTTGGAGAGCACAATAATATCCTGCTGGAGGGTGCAGACTGGAATGATGGTCTTGATATGGGCGCAGACCGGGGTGAGAGTGTAGCTTTCACAGCATTCTACGCAAGTAACTTATTGGATATTTCTCGTGTGCTGCGTACGCTAAAGACTTCTAAAGGGCAAGAGACAGTTGAATTGGCAGAAGAAATGAAACTATTGCTAGATTCGCTTGGTGAGCAAGTGGATTATGAATCTGTATCAGGCAAGCATGAAAGACTTAATCAATATTATGCTGCCGCTCCGAACAAAGTTAGCGGTATTCGTGCAGCACTCGACATAGAGACAGTAGCGGACGATCTGGAACAAAAAGCAGAGTGGATCTTTAATCACTTGCGCCGCAATGAGTGGGTGGAAAGTGAACAAGGTGGAGGCTGGTTTAACGGTTATTATAATAATGATGGAGAACAAGTGGAAGGGGAATTTGCAGAAGGCGTTCGAATGACGCTTACAGGTCAAGTATTCCCGCTGATGGGTCATGCAGCTGCGCCAGAGCAAATTCCGCATATCATTGCCGCCGTGGATCGTAATCTACTGGATGACAAAATTGGGTACAGACTTAATTCCCGTTTTGGAGGCATCCAGCAGAATCTGGGTCGCGCCTTTGGCTTTGCCTTTGGACATAAAGAGAACGGTGCTATGTTCAGTCACATGACCATCATGTATGGCAATGCGTTGTATAAACGCGGATATGTGAAAGAAGGACATAAAGTATTAGAATCTCTGTATAGCTTAAGTACTGACTTTGCAAAAGCCCGCATATACCCAGGAATTCCTGAGTATATTAACGAGCAAGGCAGAGGGATGTATACGTATTTAACAGGATCAGCAAGCTGGCTGCTGTTAACTATGGTTACTGAAGTATTTGGTGTAAAAGGTAAGCTAGGCGATCTTTTGTTGGAACCGAAGCTTGTTAAAGAGCAGTTTGATTCTGAGGGAAAAGCCTCTATTAAGACAATCTTCGCGGATCGCGAGTTTGAAGTGGTCTATAAAGCCACAGGAAGCTTAAACTACGGGGAGTACCAAATACACGCTGTTACCCTGAATGGCAGCGAGGTGACGCTGCAGCGCGGCTCAGGAAGTGCGATTATTCCGCGTGAAGAGTTGCTCTCTCTGCAGACAGAGAAATGCCACTTGATTGAAGTGACATTGGCGTAGCTTTATACGATATTTTAAGACGTCTGCACCGTTATTCATAGCGGCTGCAGACGTTTTTTTCAATAATGAATATTTATTCATTGTAACAATGAACGAAAGGGCGCGTTAGGTATGGGTTACAGACTGTCAAATGGCATATTAACTGTCGATATCGCTGATATCGGAGAGTATAAGGGCACACGTTTTGACTGGACAGGATTTATTACACAGGTGACATTAGAAGAGGGGAAACATACGTTTTGTGTGCCGGAAAGCTTGAAGCCAGGCGAAGGAACTGGGGGCAAGGGGCTTTGTAATGAGTTTGGCATTTCCCGGGCAATTGGATATGATGAAGCACCAATCGGAGGCTGGTTTCCAAAAATCGGAGTCGGATTGTTACAAAAAGGAAATTCCCCATTATACAGTTTCAATGAGGAGTTCCCCTTAACCTCTTTTAGTAAGGATATCGAAGCAGGGAATGATGCGGTCACCTATACGATCCACCCGATGGAAAGCAACGGATATGCTGTGCAGCTAACCAAAACGATTTCTTTACAGGGGGATCAATTAATAATTGCATATGAACTGCATAACAAAGGGCAAAAGCCTTTCCATACGGAGGAATATATTCACAACTTCATCGGAATCGACGGGTTGAATATTGGGCAGGATTTCGAACTGCGTCTTCCGAGGGAACTCAAGGTAGTAGAACCAGAATCCTCCTATACGAAAGAATTGCTAGAGGTATCCGGGAATACCCTTACTTGGTCAAAGGAACCGGATAAACCCTTTTATTGCAAGTTGAGCGGTTGGGAAGGTGAGGAAAATGAGTTCACCTGGGAGTTGGTTCATAAGCCTAGTGGAACAGGCGTGCGAGAGAGTGGGGACTTTCCAGTAGAACGTATGGCCCTGTGGGGAGAAGGTCATGTAGTCTCTCCTGAAGTATTTGTGAACATTAGTCTTTTACCGCGTCAAAGCAAGAGCTGGCGCCGATCTTACCGGTTTTTCACTGCGAAATGAGTACCGTCTTAACCTTTTATGTGAATAATTATACTTGCTGGTGCGGGAGAATATTGCTATCATAACCATATCCATATTGATAGGAGAGAAAGGGTGGGGAGCAGTTTTGAATAAGAGAGCATACAATTTTAATGCCGGACCGGCAGCATTGCCGCTTACGGTACTGGAACGCGCACAAGCGGAGTTTGTTGATTTCCGGGAAAGTGGAATGTCTATCATGGAGATGTCGCACCGTGGTGCCATTTACGAATCCGTGCATAATGAAGCGCAGGAACGTCTGCTTTCGCTCCTCGGCAATCCGAAGGGCTATAAGGTATTGTTCGTACAAGGCGGAGCAAGCACACAGTTTGCAATGATCCCTATGAACTTGATTTCCGAAGGCCAAGTAGGTAGCTATGTAATGACAGGTAGCTGGGCAGATAAAGCTTATAAAGAAGCCAAATTGGTAGGAGGCGCTCATGTTGCTGCTTCTTCCGAAGATAAGAAATTCTTGGCTATACCTGAATTAAGTTCGATCAAAGCTGCGGAGAATGCTGCTTACCTTCATGTTACTTCCAACGAGACCATTGAAGGAACGCAATATGCAGAATTTCCGGATGCAGGCTCGATTCCGTTAATCGCGGATATGTCCAGTGATATACTTTGCCGTCCAATCGATGTGAACCAATTCGGAATGATCTATGCCGGAGCACAAAAGAACCTTGGACCTTCAGGCGTGACTGTAGTTATCGCGAAAGAAGAATTGCTTGCAGAATCACCTTCTAACATTCCTACTATCATGCGTTACAGCACTCATTATAAGAATAACTCTCTTTACAATACACCTCCATCTTTCTCTGTATATATGGTGAACGAAGTATTAAAATGGATTGAGGAGCAAGGCGGCTTAGCTGGCATCCATTCCAAGAACCTTGAAAAATCGGGTCTGTTATATGATCACATCGATGGAAGTGACGGTTTCTACCGTGGTGTTGCAGAACAAGGCAGCCGCTCTATTATGAACGTTACTTTCCGGATGCAATCAGAAGAACTCGAAAAGCAGTTTGTCAAAGCTGCTGAACTGGAAGGTTTTGTCGGCTTAAAGGGTCACCGCAGTGTTGGGGGCTTGCGTGCTTCCATCTACAATGCAGTTCCTTACGAAAGTGTAAAAGCACTATCCGATTTCATGAACCATTTCCGGCAAACTCAAGGTTAATGAATTCTATCTATAACCTTCCGCCTTCTTGGTGGAAGGTTTTCAGTTTGTTTGGAGAAGCTATGGTTAGGCACTAGAGTAAAACATCTGGCTATTAAGCCTTTAGAGAGGAAGGAACCATATAATGGCACTCCATATCGTATTAGTCGAGCCGGAAATTCCGGCCAATACTGGCAACATTGCGCGTACTTGCGCCGCTACCGGCACTCATCTTCACTTGGTTCGTCCACTCGGATTCCGTACAGACGATGCTACATTAAAAAGAGCAGGATTAGACTATTGGCATGCTGTTACTATTGAATATCACGACTCCTTTGCTGAGGTTTTGGAGAAATATAGCGAGGGGCGTTTCTTTTACGCAACGACGAAAGCAGAGAAAAGATACAGCGACTTTAAGTTCCAAGATGGCGATTTTTTTGTTTTTGGCAAGGAAACGAAGGGGCTTTCTGCAGAGATTCTAGAAGCAGGTAAAGAAACAAAAATGCGCATGCCAATGAGTGATGCTGTGAGATCTCTGAATTTATCCAATTCGGCAGCAATTATTGTGTACGAGGCGCTTCGACAATTGGATTTCCCTAATCTTATTTAAAAAAAGACAAATTTTTTATTTTTTTCAGCAGGATTCGACAATTAGGTAACGAAATATATTGAAAGAGCCGAAATAAGTAGTAGCTACTAAATAATTTTTCTTGAACAGGAGAGGTGTACGTTAGTTATGAAACCTGCTGGTGTAGTTCGCAAAGTGGATCAGTTGGGTAGAATTGTTCTGCCTAAGTCCCTGCGTAAAAGGTATCAGATGAATGAAGGCGACCCGGTTGAAATTTTGGTACAGGGTGACCATATCATCTTGGAGCGTTACCGTCCAAAATGTGTTTTCTGTGGATCGATGGATGGTGTAAGCGAATATAAAGATCGTTATATTTGTTCTGCATGCCTTTCGGAAATGACTCAATTGCCAAGACATGCCTAAGAAGTACATATTTTGAATTTTGACAGCCAAGAGCTTATAAAAAAACTGTCCTCTTCGTAGAACTCTTCTACTTGGGGGGCAGTTTTTTTATGTATACAAAAAATGCCCCCGCACCAAGTGGCTGCAGGGACATATCGGCTTTATAGGCCTTTTGTTTTGTCGTCGTTGTAAGATGAGGTAAGGATGCCGACCGTAAATAACACAAATACGAACATTACGATCCAAAAGGTTAATGAGAACGACATACTGGCACCTCCAATAGCGAATGTATTCGTTATCAAGATTATAACCTGCAATTTAATAAAAATAAACGCAAATGTGATATGTTACATAGACAATTTACTATATTATTTAAAAAACAGAAAATTCGTTGGCACAGCTCTTAGATTTCCATCGGATGGTTTATTGATAACTCTTCCGTTAAAGATCAATGAGGAAGAGCCACCACCATCTAAATTATAAGCATCTACAAGACCCATATTCGATAATTTGTTCTGAATCTCCTCCAGCTGTGCACCAGAGCTGCCATACTCATTATATCCATCCGCTACAAAAAGCAGGATCTGATCATCTTTATATTTGCCGATCACGGTACGTGGTGCCCGATTAGGGGATGTTTTCCACTTTTCGGGTATGGGTGTTTTGATGTTGTTTTTAAGGAGGACAGGCACAAAGGTGGCGCCGAATACCGGATCTAGCTGATCTAATTGTGCGCGACTGTAGAATTTCCCGCCGATTAATTGCCCGGATTTGTTCAGCCCAACAAAACTTAGGTCCTTGTACGTCGGCTCAAAACCGTATAAATACTTTCCATCCACTACAGTTGTGCTTAAGGGATAACGTTTTCCGGATTGATCTGCAAAGCCGCCCGCATTAATACCAGCAATGGCACCATTACGCTGTACGGCATGCATAGTAGTTTCCGCACCGGAGGCTGTCTCCGCCAAGCTCATCTTCATAGCGGTCGGGTCCTTCAATTTGATTTTCAACGCATAAGCTTTGTAGTTTCCTGGATTCAATCGATATAACTCAACTCTTATACGGTCGCTAGTAACGATCTCTGAAGGTATACCAAGCTTGGCTGAAATCCTGCGGTTATAGATCAGTTCAGGCCGGGTCGCCTGAGTCTGTGCTGTTTCGACCAGCTTATTCATCGTAGTGGTAGTCTCTTTATATAGCTTGGCACTAGCGCTGACAGCATCAATGGTGTAAGCTGCGGAGGCCTCTGCCAGCGTCAGCTCTTTTTTTAAGGAAGCTGTTTCATTCACTGGCCCAGCGCTTGGTGTGAATTGTCCTACATCAAGGTCTAGCTGTAGCGGTGGTCGATACCACGACATACAAATAACCAAGCCTATGAACGGTGCAGTTAGAAGCATGAAGAAGCGGTTTACTCTTTTGACTGGCGTCATCATTTGATCAGATCCATTTCTTTCTTCAAAGCTTCTAACTGTTTGCTTACCTCACTCAATTGCGTATATAGCTTGTTGCTGTTATCTGTCTTGGCACTAGCATTATCTTTAGTGAAGGTTAATAGTTCGTTAAAGCTTTGCACTGTATTCTGCAATTCCTTCACTTCTTCAGAGAGAACGGCAATTTTTGCTTCATAGTCGGTCTTCAAAACGGTAAGCTGCTGCTGGCTCTGAGTACTAAGTTCGGTAAGCACCTGTTGCTTCAGATGGTTCGTGTAGCTGTATACAGCATATACGCCGAGTCCGATCATCATAATCCAGAACAGTAAAAACCATTTTACGGAAGGGCCGTTTCTCGCAGTAGTAGAGCGCGAGCGTACCGGGGACGTTTCCGCTAGCGGTTGCATTTTATCACCTCGGGTTGGTCTTTTTTTCAAGTCCCCATTCTATCAGACTTTGACAAGATTCGCAAAAATGTAAGAGAGTATGAAAACTAGAAAAAGTAATTGCATCCTATTAAACTACTGCGATACAATTTCTATAGATTGGAATTCTGATAGACGTACACAAGGTAACCAGCTAGAGATTATACAGACAAGTCATCATACAGCCTTGCTTGCGTTTTAACCGGAAACGCTGCGGCGCTTTCCTTTCTAGATGATTATATATAGAGCAGGGGGTCAGGGCATTAATGATGAAGGTTTGGCAGGTGGTCATTGTGGGGTGTCATCCTACAAGTATGCTGGGGACAAAATTGATTTTGGAAGAGGAAGAGGGGCTTAAGGTTCTGGGAATGTATTCCACTTGGGACGAAGGCGCTACCATCGTAAGGGAAAAAAATCCCGAGCTAGTGCTAGTAGATTATCATATGCCTGAGGGGAATATTGAGAGTGTGCTGTTAAATATGAAAAAAAGCTCACCAAACTCACATTTTGTCGTGATGACAGACGAAGACGGGCGAGAACTGCTTCAGCCCCTCGTAGAACTAGGAGCCAGCGGGATATTCTCGAAGGGAGCTTCTCCCCGTCAGCTTTTACAGCTGATCCTGGGTTTACGGGAGGGTTTTCTTTCAATGCCCTTGGAATGGATTGAAAAAGGAGCTTGGCCGATTTCGACATTTAAAGGATTAGATGATGTTTTGCAACTGACGGAGACAGAGATGTTTATCATGGAGCGAATCGTTCAAGGGATTACCTACGATAAAATTGCGCTTGAAATTGCGGTAAGCCGTCGGTCCATTGATAATTATTTGCGCAAAATCTATGTAAAGCTAGATGTTTCGACCCGGGCACAAGCGATTGAGAAATTCGCGCTCTTCTCAAGACAAAACAGGCAAATCTACGCCTAACCCACGCTTTACGACATAATGACGTATGGGGTGGAATATTCTTGGAGTAGAAGTAAGAATATCATGTTGAATGGGTAACCATCCCATCCTTGGATGAGGATGACGAAGCCGTTTCTACTTGGTAACAGGGAAGGGGGATTTCGCATGATTTACGAATTTTCTGCTCGCGCACACACATTGTTGTCGTCATCGCTTCTTAGTATCCGCACCCAAACACGGAGAAGCTCCATGATATCGCTAGCTGAAGAATTACCAGCGGAAGAACTATTCCCATTGTCACTGCTTGCTGAAGCAGCATCTACGGTGATTTCAGCAGATGCGGGAGCACTGCAATATGGTGATCCTGCAGGGTACGGACCGCTTCGGGAGTGGCTTGCAGGGGATTGGCTTAAAGAAAAAGGGGTAAATGTTGTTGAAGGTGGAGTTCTGCTAACAACGGGTAGCCAGCAAGCCATTGATTTGTTGTCGCGGGTGTATATTGATCCAGGAGATCGTGTATTAGTAGAAAATCCGACCTCTCCAGGATTTTTGCAGACTCTTCGGATGCAGGGGGCCGTTATTATTCCTGTACAGGGTGATTTGGACGGGCTTGATCCGGAGCATTTGCGGAGCCAGATCGAGCTGCATAAGCCGAAAATGCTGTTCGCAACCCCTAGCTTTACCAATCCAAGCGGCATTTTATGGAGTTTGGAGAGACGCCGCGCAGTATTGGATTTATGTATCGCATATAACATCTTGATTGTGGAAGATGATTCTTATGGGGATTTGCACTTCCAGAAGCAGGGTGAACACAAGGCTAAAAGATATCCGTCTTTGTATGCACTGGAAAATATCAGCGATGGCGGACACGTGCTTTATATCGGTTCGTTCAGCAAGACCGTTGCGCCCGCGCTGCGGACGGGCTGGGCGGCAGGCAGCCGAGTCTTGATCAGAATGATGTCTGCGGCTAAGCAGATGGCCGATTGGCAGTCGAGCGCATTAAATCAGCGGCTGCTGCATCATTTATTGGATGTGTCTGCGTTTGATCTGCGTGAGCATATCGCGCAGCTGAATCGAGAGTATAACACCCGTCTGAAGCTTATGGTGGAACTGCTCAAGCGGCCTGCTTGGAAGGGCAGCTCCTATGACCTTCCATCAGGAGGCATGTTCCTGTGGGTCGCACCACCAGAGGGAATGGATGTTATGGCGTTGCTCAAATGTGCGCTGGGTAAGGGAGTGGCTTTTTTGCCAGGTCCGTTATGTAGTGTAGATGGAGTCAGCAATCACCTTCGCCTTAACTTTAGCCATCCCGGGCGGGATGAGCTGCTGCTTGGCATGAATCTGATGAGCGAAGCGGTTAAGGAGTTCACAGCACGGAGTTAGGTAGTGGAATGAAAGTTGTGAATGAAATGATTGAAATGATGAAAACACAACACAAGACACTTTTAGAGCTAAAACAAGGACAGAATTACAAGTCGGGCAAGATGAAGTTCGTGATGTGAGATTAATTAGGGAAATCCTCCCTAAAACTGGTCGATTTGAACTCTAAAATGGACTATTTAGGGAATTTCTCCCTAAAAAATCAAGGGATTCCCCGTTTTAGGGGTAAATCTGGCGAAAATCAGGGAGGAATTCCCTAAAATGCAGTTTTTAGCGTGTGAATCGAAGAATATTGGGGAGGATTTCCCTAATAACTTAGTGTGCCCTTTTCGGAAGGGTGTTTTTAAGCTTATTTTGCTTTGAATGATTTAGTAAATAGCGCTCGTGTTCGAAGATTGTAAATAAGTTAGTTAAGTACAGTCAAGTAGAGCTGGATGAGGTACGCATGAGACATGAACGTGGTAAGAGTGAGATATGAACGTGGTACGAAAGAGTTACTAATGTGATGAGAATGATTTACGAATGTGGGAAGAGCGAGTTAAACACGCGGTAAGAATGCAATTCGAATAGGGAACGTATGAGTACTAATGAGATATGAGTAAAATAAGACATGGTACGTATGAGATACTAGTGTGTTAAAAATGTAATCTAAATGTGATATGAGTGTAGTAAGAGCGTGGTACGCACCAGATACTAATATGTTAAGTGTAAGTTAAGAACATGGAATGCACAGAGATAGGATTTAAATAAGATAAGACATACGAAAAAGCATCCCGTAGTTGGGATGCTTTTTGGCGTTATTTACACATGTTATGTGTGCATCAGAATAATAAGTTTAAAGTCTGAGTAAATGATTAGAACCGAGCTAAAAGAATAAGACCCGACTAAAAAGAAATAGTCGATAGAAGTACTGTCCAGGCTAGGTTAGCTAATTAATGGGATGATTGCTGTTATTGGGTACGCCGCTTGTTATCGCGGCATATTCCACCAGCGCCGCATGACCGGCTGGGGTTAGGGTGTAACGCCCACGGCTTACCCGGTGAAACCAGCCGTAGTAGTTATTCTGAAGCATAGCGGCGGCGGTGGGTACGCCGCTACGCTTCCGCAGCTCGGCCGGAGTGATGCCGGCCGAGCGGGGAGCGCTTCCTGCGGCCAATACGGCCGCTGGAAGCGTGCTTGAGGCAGCGCTAGGGGCATCGCTTCGCGTGCCTGCCGCCGCTGCCTCCCGTGCTGCCGCGTCCCCGGCAGCACGGCTCTCCGGCGCTGAGCTCAGCGCCGGAACCTGTTCAGCGGTGCCCGCCGCTGAACGTTTGGCTGCTGCAGGCGAAGCCTTCGCAGCTGCCTTCTCTGCAGCGGCGGCGGCGTCCGCCTCCGCTGCTTGCAGAGAAAGCGCGACACGCAGCGCTTTCTCGCGGTAGGCCGTCACGAGCTTGACGCGCGTGCTGCCGCCGCGGTGTTGTAGTCTCCGCTGCGCTCGCGGAACTCATAGAGCAGGCGTTCGCGCCGCCGCTTATTGCTGCGCTGCGCAGGCGGCTTCTCGTCTGGCTCTACGAGCACCTCGACCAGCGGTGCTTTGGTCTTATAAAAGATAACAGTGATCAGCCCAAGACCGAGGTAGCGGCATAATCCGCTAAGCTCGCCCCAGCGCTGGTTCACCGCTCCTTTTTTATCACGGACACGTTCCACTGCGAGATAGACGGTGGGACTGAGCTTCAACCGTTCTACCCCTTGCAGCAGTAAGGCGAGATTGAATGATTTTTTCATCTCCACGATCAGAGGCTGTTCAACGTCCTCCCGAATCCCCACCAAATCGCAGGTCCGAACCTCACCTTTGATGCTGTAACCCTGCTTTTCAAAAAAATCTTCAAAGGAGCATATAGCTCCGTTTCATGTCGTACCGCCATCTTGTCACTCCCGTAGGCCTTTATTTTCGGGTTTCCCAATAAGGTTTTACAGCCATTTTCTGATTCTCTATTATAGCACAGTAAAAAAGAGGTCAACTATTCCGCGCTTGCCGCATAGGTATGTAATACACTTTTTAACGCTATAGGAGAGCAAGTAGAAGAGCAAGTAGGAGCGCAAGAGGAGGCAGCGAGCAATGGACATTTTTGAGCGTATAGCTTCGTATCGGGCTGAGAACGACCCTATTGGCGTGGAGCGGCACCTTCAAGCAGTATATAGAACTGTTGAGAAAAGACCCTCTCCCGCAAAAACCGCTCACTCCCGCGTTTATGACATGATTAAGTCGCACGGCGTAGAGGACATAAACGGACGCAAACGGTATAAGTTTTTTGAACAGGAGATTTTTGGACTTGATCGTGCAGTCGAAAAGTTGGTCGAGGAATATTTTCACTCTGCAGCACGTCGGCTTGATGTTCGCAAACGGATTTTGTTATTGATGGGACCTGTCAGTGGTGGGAAATCGACCCTGGTCACGCTGCTTAAACGTGGTTTGGAACAGTACTCGCGGACAGATGCGGGTGCGGTATACGCAATAGAAGGCTGCCCGATGCATGAGGACCCGCTGCATTTGATCCCGCTGGAGCTCCGTCCGGAGATTGAGAAGGAACTTGGTGTACGGATTGAGGGCAACTTGTGCCCATCCTGCCAGATGCGTCTAAGAAATGATTATGCTGGTGACATTGAGCAGGTTAAGGTGACGCGTGTTATTCTGTCAGAAGAAGAGCGGGTAGGGATTGGTACTTTTAGTCCCTCTGATCCGAAGTCTCAGGATATCGCCGATTTGACAGGAAGTATTGATTTTTCGACCATTACTGAATTTGGTTCGGAATCTGATCCGCGTGCCTACCGTTTTGATGGGGAGTTGAACAAAGCTAACCGTGGGCTGATGGAATTTCAGGAAATGCTCAAATGCGACGAAAAGTTTTTATGGAACCTGCTGTCACTGACGCAAGAAGGCAATTTCAAGGCTGGCCGCTTCGCGTTGATAAGTGCGGACGAAATGATAATTGCTCATACAAATGAAACCGAGTATAAGTCGTTTATTTCTAATAAAAAGAATGAAGCGCTCCAATCCCGTATGATTGTTATGCCTGTTCCGTATAACCTCAGAGTTTCGGAAGAGGAAAAAATCTACGCGAAGCTGATCGCCCAGAGTGATATGAGTCATGTGCATATTGCACCACATGCGCTGCGTGCCGCCGCTATTTTTTCTATCCTAACCCGTCTTAAAGAAAGCAAAAAACAAGGTATGGATCTGATCAAAAAGCTGCGGATGTACGATGGCGAAGAGGTCGAAGGCTATAAAGAGGCCGATCTTAAAGAGATGCAAACGGAGTATTTAGATGAGGGCATGTCCGGAATTGATCCGCGTTATGTTATCAACCGCATTTCCAGCGCTCTGATCAAAGGAGATCTGCAGTGCATGAACGCACTGGATGTCCTGCGGGCGATAAAGGATGGCCTGGATCAGCATCCGTCGATTACAAAAGAGGAGCGGGAGCGTTATCTGAACTTCATCTCCATTGCCCGCAAGGAATATGATATTTTAGCGAAAAGTGAAGTACAAAAGGCATTTGTCTACTCCTTTGAGGAATCTGCGAAGACACTTTTCGAGAATTATCTAGATAATATCGAAGCTTTCTGCAATTGGTCGAAAATTCGTGATCCGCTGACGGATGAGGAAATGGAGCCGGATGAGCGGTTAATGCGTTCGATTGAAGAGCAAATTGGAATCTCTGAGAATGCAAAAAAAGCGTTCCGTGAAGAGATCCTGATCCGGATTTCCGCGTATTCACGCAAAGGGAAGAAATTCGAGTACAACAACCACGACCGTCTGCGGGAAGCGATTGAGAAAAAGCTGTTCACAGATCTCAAAGATATTGTCAAAATCACCACCTCGTCCAAAACACCTGATGAAAGTCAGCTCAAACGAATCAACGAGGTATGCGCCAGACTTATTGACGGACATCACTACTGCCCAATTTGCGCCAACGAGCTGCTGAAATACGTGGGAAGTCTGCTTAACCGTTAAAAAAGAGTTCATTTATGCGGGGTGTTCCAAAAGCCATGAAAATGGCTGTGGAGCACTCTTTTTTTGCCCTCCCATGTTGTATTTTCTTCCTTTTACCCTCCTAATGTTAATCTAAACGCCGCAACCCGTCTGACTAATTTGGCTGTTGTGCGTAAGAAGTTGCTAAAGGACACAGGTGACACTAAACGTAGATTTTGAGCATATTTCGCAGGCTATCGGACCCCATGGTCGCTATTAGCAGGAAAAACCCTAAATATGAGCCGTTTTTGACTAATAGCTGCACTGGAGTCCGAAACTCCGCTCAAAAGGCGATGTTTTTGCAATTAACGTCATCTGGGTCCTTTAGTCAGTCGTTGGGAGCAACAGAACTGAAGAGTAAGTAGTTACGTGGATCCAGCGTTGTCTACTTCGAGGCTTACCCAAAATGATGGTGACTAAGAATACGCAGAGTTGTGATCCTTTTGTAAATGGAGGATCACTGCTCTGTTTTTCTATACAGGCAATAATGCAGCTCAGCAAAACAGGAACAGTCCATTTCCAGCGCAGTTGATATAATGAAATCACCGTACGGGGAAAGGCTGGTGCTGCACTTGAATTACAGTAAAGATATAGAAAAATGTGTTGAATATATAGAAGCTCATATTAAAGAAAATATAACGGTTGAAGAAATAGCGACGGAGGTCGGATATTCGGTGTATCATTTTTGCCGAGTGTTTAGCTTGTGCAAAGAAATGTCTGTGATGGAATATGTGCGGAGCCGAAAATTATCCTTAGCCTCAATTGAATTATTTGCTGGAAAAAAGATCATTGATATTGCGCTGGACTATGGTTTTGAAACACAAAGTGGCTTTACTAAAGCTTTTCGCAAAACCTTTGGTTATAGTCCGACACAATATGCGGCACGGATGGATGGGTTTAGTAAAGGAAATTCAATATTTGATATCGGAGGTTATATTATGAATCCTGTTTTTGTTCGTAAGCCTGCTTTTAAGGTGGCTGGTTATGGTATCCAAACTAATGTTGCGGGTAGTATGTACACTAAGGATATTGCTTCTTTTTGGAGCCATTATGAGGGTGAAAACCTGGAGTCCAAAATGTATAAAATACTAAACCCGCCTAAACACGGAGAAGTTGGTTTATGTATTCCGTCTTCAGATAACGGCAATGCCACCTATCTTTTGGGTGTTATTGTTGAGGACTACTCCAAGGTAGAAGCTGATATGTTGACGATGGATGTGCCAGAAGCCGAATATGCCGTGTTTACAACACCTCCAGTGGATACTTCAACGGATACAGAGCAAATAGAGTTTGCCCAAGTCATAAAAAGCAGCTGGAAGTACATCTTCGAAGAATGGTTTAAGGACAGTGGTTACGTTTATGACGAGACTAAGCTGGATTTTGAGTTTTACGATGAACGCTGCCATTCGCGGCCAGATACAGTGATGGAGATTTACGTTCCTGTGAAAAAGTTGACTGAATAGTCGATAAGGGCAAAGACCGCGCGGTGATAATTGTAATTTCAGAAATGTTTGGACTTTAGGTCGCTGACAAAGGCGAACGCTACGGTCCTACATTTTCAAACTTCCTTACGTTACGTTCACCTGAGCATTTGCCATGTGCAGTTATTAAGTTGATATGAGGGTGTCGATGAAGGTCCGCAGCGTGTTACCGCTGTGGGTCTTCTTTTTTAGGAACTCCCAAATGGAAACCAATGATACTTTTGGGGTGTTTTTTTATCTAATCAGTTTATGTTTGACGAGTATGTTCTTCCGTAGTGTAATAGAGTCAATTAGAAAGGTAATTTGAAAATAACGGGGAGTGGGGCAGATGATTAGAGAAGCGAGAGCTGATGACTGGAAAGACACAGCGGAATTATTAGAACAGTTGGGATATCCAGATACAGAAGTGTTCATGCAAGAAAAAA
The DNA here is from genome assembly GCF_038002725.1 of Paenibacillus sp. FSL H7-0323. NCBI lineage: Bacteria > Bacillati > Bacillota > Bacilli > Caryophanales > Paenibacillaceae > Paenibacillus > Paenibacillus sp. FSL H7-0323. Next base: position 6,868,717 of record NZ_JBBODB010000001.1, read on the forward strand.
CAGAAAAGCTAATCCTACATCCGGACGAGGAATTATTGGTTTTTGAGGAAGATGATAAAGTGGTAGCTTGTATTTCCATGCATTACATACCCCAATTAGGTCTGGTAGGAGAGACTGCAATTATAAGTTATCTTGTGGTGAGTAATGCCATTAGGAGCAAAGGAATTGGAAGAAAGCTTGAGGAGTATTGCGCTGATTTAGCTAGAAAAAGAAACTGTGATAAAATTCAGGTTCATTGTCATTCCAGAAGAACTGATGCGCATAGATTTTATGCTCGACAAGGATTTGTTGAGGCTCCAAAATATTTCTCGAAGTCGTTAAAAGAATCTGAATCCTCATTTTAGTCATAGCAAAAAGCGGCAGACCAGGGTGTTAATACCCGTCTAGGTCTGCCGCTTTTTTTAGTTTAAATAAACTTCCGCTGCACCTTTTTGCCATCGTATGAAAAACGCGCCTTTTTGTCTTCCACAACCGTCTGTAGATGAACCGTCCGCCCCCATAAAGAGTAGATGTGAGGGAGTGTGCGCTCCAGATACTTCAGATCCAGCTCGATGCTTTCATAGCGATGAGTTATAAATAATTCACCATTCTTCTCGAAGTCTGCGTCCTCAATGACCAAGTAAGGAGACCCGCCATTGACCCGGGCGAGCACCAGTTGATCTCGTACATTTTCCCATGCTTTATCGGTGATTTTCCATTCGGGGCCTTTTTTCTCAAAAACATAAAGATCGAGGTCGTTCACCAATTCCTTCGACAGATAGCTGCGGATAAAGGAGGTATCGGATTCCAACTCACGTACTTCAAAGATTTTCTCACGGTCCCAGCGGCGTTCGATGTCTTCAAAGATTTTCAGCCCCAGATAGTAAGGATTCAGGCTTTGCCGTGAGGGCTGCACGACGGATGAATTCAATTTTGCGTATTCCACAGTTTCCTCTTCGGTCAGATCTAGTTCGCGAACGATGCGCTGATGCCAGTAGGAAGCCCAGCCTTCGTTCATGATCTTCGTCTCCATCTGCGGCCAGAAGTAGAGCATTTCGTCATGGAGCATCGTCATAATGTCACGCTGCCAATCCTCCAAAACAGTGGAATATTGCTGGATAAACCAGACCATATCTTTTTCTGGCTCAGGGGGAAAGCACGGTTTCCAGAGGATGCTTCCTGCGGCCCGGTATTGCTTTTATCTAAATTCCATAATTCGTCATAAGGATTGGATGATTTCGAGCCGCCTGGAGGGGCGTCTTTGAGCTCCTTCATCTTAGCTTCCAGTAGGTGAGTTTTGCCCAGCTTGCGTGGCTGGATCAGACTGGGGTCTATATGCTCCTGGATAGCCAGCACTGAATCGATGAAGCTCTCCACAGCATCAGTTCCGTAAGTTACAGAATAACCTAAGCAATCCGATCTGCTGTAGCTGACATGCTCTCGACCATATCTCGGTTGGACATGGAGAAACGCATATTATTTTTGAAAAAATCACAGTGCGCTAGCACATGGGCAACGATCAGCTTATTCTGAATCAGTGAATTTCCATCCAGCAGGAAGGCATAACAAGGGTTGGAGTTAATAACGAGCTCGTATATTTTGCTCAGTCCGAAATCGTATTGGGATTTCATTTTATGAAAGGTTTTTCCAAAACTCCAGTGTCCAAATCGTGTAGGCATTCCATAAGCGCCGAATGTATAAATAATATCTGCGGGGCAAATTTCATAACGCATGGGATAAAAATCTAAACCGAAGCCAGTGGCTATTTCCGTAATCTCGGCAATGGCCCGCTCTAGCGCATTAATTTCTTCGCTTGGCATGAATCTTTCTCTCCTTCCTACTCTGGGCACCGCCTGTATGGGGCAGAACCTATATGAAATGCGGATACCTGTATCGAAAAATGCTATTCATACTATGTATATGGGAGGAGGGGAGGCAATATGACGGGGGAACTATCGTAGCCACCACCCAAACGTATTTATAAATAGATGATTCCTCATTCAGAAATTCGGCGAATTCTTCCTCGCTGTCACTGTATGTGGAAATTCCATCCTTGCGATCCTTCTGAGCTTGCTGAAGTTGAGACAGGACACCTTCATTGTTGAAAATGACTGAAGTCATTCGCTTCTTCTCCAACAAAGATAATACAAACGAAAAGTATAACAGCGAGAGAGATTTTCAAGGCGTCTTGAAGTAAAGAAGAAACTATGGGGTGGAGAATTTATAGAATGGTTTCTATACTAGCCTAAAATGATATTTGTCAAACGGTTTACCGCCGTATGCAAAGTTTCTTTCCCCTCTACACAAGCCATTGCAACCCCGTAGATGCCCCAACTCCAAAATGTAGCCAGTAAATAATGTTCTTCCTTCACACCATGCTCTTTATCTAATAAAGCTTGAAGTGTTTCCGTCAATCGTTGTTTAATTTCATAGTCCATTTTCGATTTGAATTCTTCAAGAGCATGTTGACATTGTAAGGATAAATTTATTTGAGAACTCATAATAGCTTGGAGGGACATAATAATTGTTTGTTCATTGATGACTTCTTGTAAGGCTACTTCATTAAAAATTTCTTTCGTAAGAACTTCTCTTTGAATCACATCGATTAAATCGTATTTATCCACAAAATGATAGTAAAATGTTGAACGGTTAATCTCTGCTTCTTGTGTAATATCACTAATGGTAATATCACTAAAATCTTTTTGTTTAATCAGTCTCATAAAACCATTCATGATATTTTCTCTTGTTCGTTGAATCCGTGGATCTTGTTTTTTCATTTGTACCTTCCTTCTTAAAATACTAATACTTTTTGACACTTGTTGGATTAATGGGTGACCCCATTATAACAGAAAAAATTTTCGAAAAAAACACTTCATGGTCCATTTTTTGTATGGACTACGAAGTGCAGTATAAAGATAATAAACGATTAGAAGCTTTGTGCTAATTGCTTGGCACGCTCGATGCCTGCTGCTTTAATTTTCTCGGCATTATTTGGCATTTTAGCTTGACCTTCAATAAATAAACCTTCATATTCAGTAATACCCATGAAGTTCATAATATGTTTTAAATATCGATCGCCTAGCTCTTCATCTGCTAAATGACCTTCTGAATAAAAATCACCGCGAGCTTGAATATGAAGCACTTTCTTATTATGAAGTAAGCCAACAGCACCAGTCTCCGTATATCTAAACGTCTTACCAGGTACAGCTACGGCATCGATGTATGTTTTCACAACGGATGGGAATGAGAAGTTCCACATCGGCGTTACGAATATCATTTTATCCGTTGCAATAAATTGATCGAGAATTTCGTTTAGGCGACTAACTTTCGCTAATTCCTCAGTTGAAAGAGCGTCAATTTTCTGTCCTGCACGAAGTTTCCCCCAACCACTCATAACATCTGCATCTAAATTTGGAATATCTTCTTTGAATAAATCCAAGGTCACGATTTCATCCGTTGGGTTGGTCTCTTTATATGTTTCAATAAATGCCTTTCCTGCTGCCATACTAAACGAACGATTTTCGTCATTTGGATTTGCTGTAATAAATAATACCTTAGTGATAATAATCTCCTCTATTCTTTTATGTTTACAACAATTGTTGTTAAAGTTAGTATAAAACGATTAATCTACTAAACAAACCATCAATTTTATTGAATTGTTGCAAATCCAACACTCAGCTAGCATTGATTGAAATAGTTTTGGAAAAAGAGAAGCGGCCAATCGGACACAATCCACGAAGGGGATGAATCTGAAATAAAAAAGCTCTCCATAAACGATGCTTCATCGTTTGTAGAGAGCCTTTTTGCGTAAGCACCTTAGCTGACCGAAGCCCAGCCTTCGTTCATGATTTTTGTCTCCATCTGTGGCCAGAAGTAGAGCATTTCGTCATGGAGCATCGTCATAATGTCACGCTGCCAATCCTCCAAAACAGTGGAATATTGCTGGATAAACCAGACCATATCTTTTTCTGGCTCCGGGGGAAAGCACGGTTTCCTGAGGGTGCTTCCTGTGGCCCGGTATTGCTTTTATCTAAATTCCATAATTCGTCATAAGGATTGGATGATTTCGAGCCGCCTGGAGGGGCGTCTTTGAGCTCCTTCATCTTAGCTTCCAGTAGGTGAGTTTTGCCCAGCTTGCGTGGCTGGATCAGACTGGGGTCTATATGCTCCTGGATAGCCAGCACTGAATCGATGAAGCTCTCCACAGCATCAGTTCCGTAAGTTACAGAATAACCAAGAATCCGATCTGCTGTAGCTGACATGCTCTCGACCATATCTCGGTTGGACATGGAGAAACGCATATTATTTTTGAAAAAATCACAGTGCGCTAGCACATGGGCAACGATCAGCTTATTCTGAATCAGTGAATTTCCATCCAGCAGGAAGGCATAACAAGGGTTGGAGTTAATAACGAGCTCGTATATTTTGCTCAGTCCGAAATCGTATTGGGATTTCATTTTATGAAAGGTTTTTCCAAAACTCCAGTGTCCAAATCGTGTAGGCATTCCATAAGCGCCGAATGTATAAATAATATCTGCGGGGCATATTTCATAACGCATGGGATAAAAATCTAAACCGAAGCCAGTGGCTATTCCGTAATCTCGGCAATGGCCCGCTCTAGCGCATTAATTTCTTCGCTTGGTATGAATCTTTCTCTCCCTCCAGCTTGGGCTTATGCTGCAACCTATTCTGACAAGGCTGCAAAGGTTCCGCGACAACGTCCGGGACTGTTCCATTTAAGTATATGGGAGAGAAGATGAGTGTATGACGTTCTGAATTTCTGAGTGGAAATAATGTGATTTTGTATACATTATTGGAAGGAAGCACTAGCTTTTTTTGTATGCGAATTCTATCAACGGTATCCTTCTCGGTGAATTCGGACTCAGATGACGTTATTTGCAAATTTCCAGCCTTTTGAGCAGGGTTGCGGACCCCACAGACGCTATCCCGCAGAAAGAGGCTCATATGTGGTGTCTTTCTTGCCAATAGCGGCTATGGGGTCCGTTAGCATACCAAAAGTGGAATAATACTGCGATTAGTGTCATCTGTGTCCGATAGGTGCCCAATAGGTGCCCAATAGGTGCCCAATAGGTGCCCAATAGGTGCCCAATAGGTGCCCAATAGATGCTCCATATGTGTTCGAGGAGCAGTTCCATAGGTGCCCGATAGAAGCTCCACAAGTATCCGATTAGTACTCCATGTGTTCGAAAAGTGCTCCACAAGTGTCCAATTAGTGCTTCACAAATTCCCGATAGCTCACCACACAAGCATAAGCAGTCGAGAGAACGTAACCTTCCCCAGAGTACCCAAACCCTCAGTACACAAACCCTCAATAGACAAACCTCCGTTGCGCCCAATAGCTGAAAAGGAAGATTGAAGCCTCGGTCAGTAGCTTGGCAGCGACAAGCGGAATAATCAGCTTTTCATTATAGAAATAGAGTAGCCCATAGTTGAACAACAATACGAGGATCACCAGCGCAAAATATTTGGGAAGCGATGCCTGAATCTTGGAGCGTTTGCCGCCTGTGAAGACGTATTTTCGGTTCATAGAATAGTTAAAGACAGAGCTGCACAATCTCGCGGTCGCGACGGACAGGAATAGGTTATGGCTGAGCCTCTGAAACAGGAATAAGAGTGTGAAGTCGAGCAGGGCTGACAGCAGCGAAGAAGTGCTGAATATCAGTATCGGCAGATAAATCCGGAAGGAGTCCATCAGAGGCCGGAAATGGGATGATTTATTATCGTCCAGATAGACGGTATCGATGTACTCTTCAGTAATGGTATACCCCTCTTTATGGGCGGTTAGCAGCATGTTCATTTCATATTCAAACCGTTCGCCGGGAATCTGGCATAGCCAATCAAGCATTGATAGGGGGTAGCCGCGCAGACCAGTCTGTGTATCATAAATCTTAGTGCCTGTAGTTAAGGAAAAGACCGTCCGGGTTACCGAGTTGCCGAAGCGGCTGCGCAGAGGAATGGTTCCGGTGAACCGGCGGCTGCCGAGTACGATTCCCGGGGTAGTCTGGTTCCGCAGAGATTCAACGATCCGGTTAATATCATAAGGCAGATGTTGGCCGTCGCTATCCGCGCAGACTACATAATCCGGCAGACCAGTCTCCTGAATATACTGGAACCCTGTCTTCAGAGCACGTCCTTTTCCGAGGTTGACTTCATGGGTTAGGACAGTGCAGCCGAATGCTTCGGCCATATCGAAGATTCCACGGTAGTGCGGGCCGCTGCCGTCATCCACAAGAACAATAGGTTCGAGCTGGAAATTATGCAGCTGTAAAATCAAATCGAGCAGTCGTTCATCGGGCTCATAGGCTGGGATCAGTATAGTCATGATGTTGCACCCTCCTTGATATAAAGAATGTCGCTGACGCCCCGCTCCTTGTTTTTGCCCTGCGGATTATTTACGACCCGTCCCATGAAGTACATAGTGGATGAACCACCGCCGTCCAGATTGTAGGCTTCTGTGGCGCCAAGCTCGGACATTACATCAGCTAGCTCAGTAAGGGTCATCCCACGGCTGTACCCTTCATTGCGCCCGTCAACTACGACAAACACATAATGGTTTGGTGCGATCATACCAACTGCGGTGCGGGGATTCGCATTCTGGATGGAATGGTTGCCGAAGTTAGTATCGATTTTGACATTGCTGAAATCACTGGCAATCTCCCCGTCCTGAATCAGAATCGGACCAAAGGAAAGGGTATCGGTGGCCCCTTGCGCCAGCAGTTCAGAGGAAGAAATCTCTTCCTCGTTATAGGTTTGCATTGTCCCATCATCGAACAGCGCCATTGCATCCCGCACAGGATCATCACGATACACCGTGCCGTTACGGATTATCACTCCGTCATTGCGGAAGCCATAGTAATCACCATTGATGGCAAAAATCGCATGGTTCGCGGAAGCAATGTCCGAGGTATCCTCAGTGATGTTTGTTCCAAAGCTGTTGTCGGCAAAAGCAGTGCGCAGGCTGCTCGCTTCCTTGAGGACGATATCAGCGACAAAATAAGTGATCTGGTCTGATCCGGAACCGGTCTGCACTTGGTCGATCTGGATCTGAATATCATCGCTGGAGTAATTCCAGTCGTCAGAGGTTGCGTTAACTTCGGCAGCTGTAACGGCTGTAGCTCCTGAGCTGCTAGTTGTAGCTGCATCATCCGCAACTACGACTTCGACATGTTCGATTAAGTAACGATCTGCCAGACTATATATCACTGTGCCGAGAAGCAGGAGGACAATGATCATCACGATCAGCAGCTTTCGTTTGAAGCTCCAGGCTTGCTTACTTCTCTTGTTCAACATTGAAGCATCACCTCATTTTGTAAGTTGTTATGGCCATAATACCTGGGCTACCTTTAATGAAACTGAAATAAAAGCTGAAATAAAAACCGAAATAGTAAGAGCTCCGGGAAATTGGTATAATTTAACGAAGAGGTTTTCGACTATGGGGAGGTTTGGACATGCCACAGCGTGTGCTGCTGATTGAGGACGACGAAGCAATCAGTGAAATGGTCAGGTCTTATTTGGTAAAAGAAGGTTATGAGATTGAAGCTGTATTTGACGGTGAAGTAGCGGAGAGAACATTTCGGACCGGTGGTCCATTTGATCTTGTACTGTTAGACCTTATGCTGCCGAAGCGTAGCGGGACTGACATTCTTCAGACTATTCGTGCGGGGAGTCTGGTTCCAGTGTTGATCATGTCCGCCAAAGACAGTGATGTAGATAAAGCGCTTGGGTTAGGCTTTGGGGCGGATGATTATATTACGAAGCCCTTTTCTATGATTGAGCTAGCGGCTAGGGTGAAGGCAGCGATCCGTCGTGCAGGTTATGCATCTCCCAGTATCCAAGTGGAAGATCAAGCTCCGGTGAAGCAAATGATCTCCATTGGCCGATTGACTGTAGATTTAGATAACTTCTCTGCGTTGAAGAACGGGGAAGAAGTAAAGCTAACGTCGAAGGAATTTCATATTCTTAAGCTGTTTGTGACGCATCCGGGCCGAGTATTTACCAAAGCGCAGATTTATGCGAGCGTATGGGAGGATGATTATTTCGGGGATGAGAACGTCATTAATGTACATATGAGAAGATTGCGTGAAAAAATAGAAGACGATCCCTCCCATCCCGAATACATTAAGACGTTATGGGGCATCGGGTATAAGCTGGGAGAACAGCTATAATGATTGCGGTGCTAGGTGTTGTCATTGTGCTCTTACTCGCCGTCATTGTGTGGCAATATCAGAATTCGCGTAAAGCTTCTAATGATTTGCGATATATGCATGACAAGTTAAGCAGCATTATGGAGGAAGGCTCACATGAAAGATTGCTGCTGTTCAGCGGTAATTTGGAGCTGCAGAGCGTGCTGATTGACCTGAACCGGCTGCTGGATATCAATCATAAAGGAAGCATTGAGCGCGTAAGGCTGGAGAAATCCATGCGTAATATGCTGTCTAATATTTCTCATGATCTTAAGACTCCGCTAACGGTTGTGCTTGGTTATATTGAGACCATTCAACAGGATGAGCATTTGCCGGCCGGGGAACGGGAACGAATGATGAAGATGATTCATCAAAAAGCCAATGAAGTGATCCAGCTGATGAACAAGTTTTTTGATTTGTCCAAGCTGGAATCAGGGGATCGGGAAATTGCGCTTTCACGAGTTGAGGCAGGTGAAGTATGCAGACGCAACATCCTTTCTTTCTATGATATCCTCAGCGCTAAGGGCAGTGAGGTGGAGATTGAGATTCCGGATGAGGCTGTTTACTTCATGGGAAATGAAGAGGCTCTTGATCGAATATTGTCCAATCTGTTGTCGAACGCAATTTCTTATGGCGACGCTGGGAGCGTATTAGGATTAAAGCTCTATAGTGATGAGAACAAAGTATACATAGAGGTGTGGGACCGGGGAAAAGGCATCAGTGAAGTACACCAGGATAAAGTATTTGAGCGTCTGTATACGCTGGAAGACTCAAGAAATCGGGCTTATCAAGGCAGCGGTCTAGGTCTGACGATCACCAAAAGATTAACGGAGCAAATGAATGGAACGATTACATTGGTTAGTCAGCCGTATGTGAGAACGGTGTTTACCCTTACTTTTCGCAGATTACGCTTCTAAGGAATAGAATTGTGCGCAGCTTAAGATTTTCGTAAGAAACGAGTAATAAAAAAGAAAATTCTGCTGTGTACAATAAGAACTAAGGAAGACGAGACGAAAACAAAGGGGAGCGCGGAATTGACTACAATACTTCGGACAAGAAATTTAACGAAAACCTATCAAGGTAAAGAAGTCGTCAGCAATGTGAATATGAATATTAAGCAAGGTGAAATTTACGGGTTTCTTGGACCCAATGGTGCTGGCAAAACTACCGTGATGAAAATGGTCACGAACCTCGTTAAACCTACGAGTGGAGAAATTGAATTTTTTAATGAAAAAATGACTGAGCATTCTTACGAAATGCTGAAGCGGATGGGCTGCATCATTGAATATCCAGTGTTTTATGATAAATTGACAGCCAAAGAAAATCTGATTTTGCACGGGGAGTACATGGGCTATTATGATCCGCAAGCGATTGGTGAAGCGCTGGAGCTGGTAAAGCTCACAGGTGTCGATAAAAAGCCGGTGAAGCAATTTTCACTTGGGATGAAGCAACGTCTGGGTATTGCCAGAGCCTTCATGACGAAACCTGAGCTGCTCATTTTGGATGAGCCGATTAATGGGCTAGATCCTGTGGGAATCAAGGAGATGCGTGAAGTGTTCCGGATGCTTAGCCGTGAATATGGAATGACGTTACTTGTATCTAGTCATATTCTGGGGGAAATAGAGCAGATTGCTGATACGATCGGTGTGATCCGGCAGGGTGCTCTGGTAGAAGAAGTGGCGATGGATTCCATTCGTGGCCAAAATACTGAATATATCGAAGTGGTTACGAATGAGATTAATAAAGCAGTGTATGTGTTGGAGCATAAGCTTGGGCTTAATAATTTCAAAGTGCTGGACCATATTACAGTTAGAATATATGACGGTGGAATCTCACAACGTGATCTGAATAAGGCGTTAGTGCTAGCAGATGTGGAAATTGAAAGTATCAGCAAAAAACAACATACGCTGGAAGATCATTTTCTGCAATTGATTGGGGGTGAAGGCATTGCTTAAATTAATATCTTTGGAGATTCGGAAGAATAAGCTAAAAACGCTTCTTACAGGTGCAGCAATCGTCAATCTTGCGATTCTTGCGTTTATGATTATGGTTTTATTCGTTGATCAAAATGAGAGCGAACCGTCGTTTGCTTCTTATGCAGAGTTGTTTGAGGGCGTGTTCGTTTTTGTAAAGGCTGCTTATATTATTTTCGCTTCGGTTATTATTAGCAAGCTGGTGATTGATGAGTATAAGAACAACACCATTACTCTTCTCTTCATGTATCCTATCTCACGTAAAAAGCTGATGACTGCGAAAATATTGATAGTGTTCGCCTTCACATTTGTTGCCATAATCGTGGCAGACATTGTAGTCGGCGCTATCCTAATAGGATTCAATTCCTTTGCAGGGCTTATTCCGGGTGAACTGACCCTTCATGTAATCACTTCAGAGCTGATTAAGTTAGGCGCAAACGCTTTTTACGCAGCGGGTATTGCTCTAATCCCATTGTACTTTGGAATGAAGAAAAAATCGGTCCCTGCCACCATCGTCTCAGCTGTGTTAGTTACCTCCTTAATTTCTGGGGGATTTGATCAAGCTCGCTTAGGTAATTTAGCGGCGGTGTCGATCTCACTTGGATTGCTAGGAGCAGGTATTGCCTATATGGCTATTCGCAACATTGAACATAAAGATATAGCCTAATAGATTCGGAATTCACCCCCTTTTATAACCCTTTTGTAACGATGAAAAAGCATCGTGATTGGGGTTATAAAGGGGGGATTTGACGTTTATCTACGACTGATTTCCGTAATTTTGATATAATAGATATGAAATATATTTTAAATTTTAGATGAACATTGCTCGTTTAGGGGTAATGATAATGGATGAGAGAGCCTGAGGGGATGTGAACTGTGGATAAAGACTGGACGTCCATTCTGAGACGGTTGCTTTCGGAAGAGAGCGCTTATAAATCGTTATATGACCAACATCCTGATTTGATATTCGTTCTGGATAGACAAGGTCGCTGCGTAGGAACCAACCGAACTTTTCATCTAGGCTTGAGCGCAGAAGCGAAGTTGCAAAATACAAGTCCGATATCAGCAAAGAGAAAAAATCTTGGCAATATTGCTAGTTTTGAGGCTGCTCTGCAGGGGAACTCCTCAAGCTTTGAGCTACAAGATTTAGAGAATCCCAAAAAAGGCTCGGATTGCGTAGGCGTTAAACTTTTACCCATCAGAACGGAAGAAGGGATCGCCGGGGTATTCGCGATTACCCAAGTGGCTAACGGAAGCGCTCTTTTACATGCGGAATTGTTACAAGACTGGCTAGATGAATTAGCGGACACCTTAGATACTGAATTACCTATCACGGGCGAAGTGGAGATAAGCTCCAAAGATAGCTCAATAGTAGCTGTGAAGGATCAACAATCGAGCCTCATTCTGAATTCCGTCTCCGCGGGAATCTTTGTGCTGGATACAACGGGGCGTGCTCTATTTATTAACCGTGAGGCAGCGGATATGTTAGGCTACCAACCAACAGAATTGATGGGTCTGAAGCTTATGGATTATATCCATCATATCCAAGGTGATGGTTCGCGTTATTCGACACCTGATTGCCAGATTAGTCTTACGATAGAGGATGGAATCATCCGCAAGAAAGATGATGAGATCTTCTGGCGTAAGGATGGCACCAGTTTTTTTGTTAATTATCGGGTAGCACCTCTTATTGATGAAGGGCTGATCGCAGGTGCGGTTATTGCCTTCAGTGATATTACGAATGAGCGAGAAATCATTCGTGCGAAAGAATCAGCAGAGCAGGCAGCGCAAGCCAAATCTGATTTCTTAATGATGATGAGCCATGAAATTCGGACGCCGATGAACGGGATGATCGGAATGGCTGATCTATTGTTGGATACTGAACTTGGAGAAGAGCAGCGAGGTTATGCCGAGATTTTACGCAGCAGTAGTTATACGTTATTACAGATCTTGAATGACATTCTTGATTTCAGCAAAATGGAAGCAGGTAAAATGTCACTGCAATCCGAGAAGTTTGATCTCCGCGAGATGATCTCAGACGTCATTGATTTATTTGCACCGAAAGCGGAAGAGAAGAAGCTGGCATTACGTTGGTGGATGGATACTAGCGTTCCAACCATAATCATTGCTGATCCGATCCGCTTGCGGCAGATTGTCGTGAATCTGGTAGGCAATGCGCTGAAATTCACGGAACGTGGGAGCGTGACCCTATCGGTGAAGAACATTCCACTATCTGATGAACAAGAATTTTTGTTGGAATTTTCAGTGCGGGATACAGGTGTAGGAATTGCCGGTAACAAACTCAATCTATTGTTTCAATCTTTCTCACAGCTGCATCCGTCCATAAACCGTAAATATGGAGGCACAGGCTTAGGACTGGCGATTTGCAAGCAGCTTGTGGAGCTGATGGGTGGGACGATCTTTGTAGAAAGTGAAGAGAATCACGGTTCTACGTTTCGTTTTATGTTGCCTTGCAGAGCAGAAGATATAGAGCTGGAAGTAACTTCAAACTAGGGGGGTTACACACAAATCTCCGGTCCATTTGCTTAAGAAGCAATGGCCGGAGATTTGTGTGTTATTAGTCCTGAAGCATATACATGAGACCTACAGTATGCGGCCCACAATGGCTGCCAATTACACAACCCGCATGGAGGATTGCTATTTCATTAACTTGAGTTTTCTCTCGTAGTGCTGCCTCCAGATAGAGCGCATCTTCTTCCGCCAAGGTATGGACCACGATGAGCAACTCATTATCCATTCGATCGACATGAACCAAAGCGTTCTGGAGCATTTGTTCCACAGCTTTTTCTTTTTTGCCACGGATTTTGCTGGTAGGTATGATGCTTCCATCTACCAGTCTAAGAACAGGACGGATTTTGAGCAGACTACCGATGAAGTTCTGCATGCCTGAACAGCGTCCACCCATATATAAGTAATCTAGCGTATCCACAACGAATTCAGTTTCCACAAGGCTGCGGCTGTGCTCCAGCATGGCTGCAATCTCTACGGCAGAGTGGCCCTTTTCAGCAGCTCTGACAGCCTTCATAACAAGGAGGGCAATGCCTCCGCACAAGGTTTGTGAATCTATAACCTGTACGCGTCCCTCAGGAAATTCCCCGGCAGCCAAAAGTGCATTCTGATATGTAGAGGATAGTGAGGAGGAGAGACTGATATATACAATATCTTGTCCGCTGCTAATCACGGGTTGAAATGCAGCAATGAAATCTGCTGGCGAAGGTGCTGCCGTTTTCGGCAATACTCCACTAGCGGCTACACGGCGATACACTTCCTCGGGTGTAATATCTTCACCATCTTTGTAGGTACCTTCTTCAAATACAACATAAAGAGGAACGATGCCGATGTCATAAGTATCCTTCCAGTTTTGAGGTAAATCGGAAGTGCTGTCTGAAAATATTTTTACAGTAGACATGAAATTCTCCTTCACCGATAATTCGGATGACAATAATCAATAATCATTATAGAACTACATAATCTATTTATTATACCAAGACTATGCCAATTCTCAAAATGAAATAGTAGGCAATCACAAGAAAAAAGACTATCGGGATTTCGATAGTCTTTTTAGTTCTATTCTTTTTTCGTAACAGGGATCCATATCTCACAACGATAGTCCTCTGCGTCTGGTCTCCCTGGAAGATATAGCTCAAACTCAGGTCCGCCTGTGTGCTCGTAGCCTGTGGAAGGGAACCACTCCTGGAAAATGCGTGCCCATACCTGCTGGATCGCATCAGGCATCGGCCCTACTGAGGTGAACACAGCCCAACTTGCAGCTGGGATTGTTGTAGAAGCAAAGCCCTGTGCATCAGTCTCTGGAGTAGCTTCGACAGCGATCCAATAGGAGAAGGTTTCTTTATCATGGTTCATGTCAGAGCAGATGCCTAATAAATCCTTATCTTCACCGAGCTCAATCAGCTTATCTGACGTACCATTTTCATTAGCTTCTATCCACAACTGAGGGATGCGGCGCAGATTCTCCCCATCCTTCGTTGTCATTTCCTCTACTAGTCCGATAACATTAAAAGCGTCTCTTTTCTCAATTCTGTAGTCCATTTCTTTATCTCCCTTCAGTGATAGATGGAAGGAGAGTCTAGGGAAAGCCTTGAGCTGTACCCCTGACTCCCGCGCAGCAGAAGGAGTAATTCCATGTGCCTTGCGGAATGCTTTGGCAAACGACTCGGGCGAGTCATATCCGTATTTCAGTGCAACATCCAGCACTTTAACTTTAGAAATAGCAAGCTCCTGTGCAGCCAGAGTTAATCTGCGCTTACGGATATAGTCTTTGATAGATACTCCGGTAAGCATATTGAACATGCGCTGGAAATGAAAGGGGGAGGAGTAAGCAACCTTGGCGATTTCTTCAATGGTCACAGATTCCTCCATCTTGCTCTCCATATAATCTAAAGCTTCTTTCATGCGGATAAGCCATTCCAAGTCCGTCATCTCCCTTTAAGTTCATACTATCAGGCTGCATTTGCAAAATCCTGTTATTCCGTGCTCTCTAATGACAGGTAGCAGGCAGAAGGATAATCTCATAAAAAATCATCCTAAATAGTATAACTCAGGAAGATAGACAAAGTTAGTCTTTCAATCGATACACTCTTGCTTCATAAGGTCGTAATAATTCCCGTGTGGGTGCATCATCAGGGTAATTTCCAATAATAAGTTCCGTAGCCTTACTTAGCTCTGCGGAAAGATCAACAGTCTGTGGAACCTCATTGAAATTGAGCAGCACCAGCCACTTCTCGCCATCCAGAGTACGCGTATAGGCATAAATATCCTCATGCTCTGGCAAAAGTAGCTTGTATTCGCCATAAGCCATGATCGGATTTTTTTTGCGCAAAGCAAGCAGCCTTTGGTAATAATAGAAGATGGAATCCGAATCCGCCAGGGCCTGCTCCACGTTAATTTCCTTGTAGTTCGGATTAACTTTGAGCCACGGCTCCCCTTCAGTAAAGCCGGCATTCGCAGAATCATCCCATTGCATCGGAGTACGCGCATTATCACGGCCTTTGATATGAATAGCGTTTAGCACGCTGTTAGGATCAGCGCCGCCTTCGGTAACCTTTTCGCGATACATATTGAGGATTTCAATGTCTTTATAATGTTCAATGGCTGTGAATTTTACATTAGTCATCCCGATTTCTTCGCCTTGATAAATATAGGGTGTCCCTTTCAGCGTGTGCAGTAAGGTAGCGAGCATTTTGGCAGAGATCACACGATACTTACCGTCATCCCCGAATCTTGAGACCATACGTGGCTGGTCATGATTGTTAAGATAAAGACTATTCCAACCCTTATCCGCCAGACCCACTTGCCATTTATGAAGAATATCGCGCAGCTTCGACAACGTCCACGGGGCTACGTCCCATTTGCCGTCAGGACCCGAGTCCACATCCATATGCTCGAACTGGAATACCATTTGCAGCTCTTTGCGTTCCTCGTCCGTGTAAAGGATGGCATCTTCAACTGTAGCGCCAGGGGTTTCGCCGACAGTCATAATGTTATAGTTGGATAACACTTTGTCATTCATTTCATGTAAAAACTCATGAACACGTGGTCCATTCATATAATATTCGCCACCCCAAGCAAGTTCCCCGGGAGCAAGGCCGTCTCTATGAGAGGAAGGGAGACCTTCCACTTTGGAAATCATATTGATTACATCCATTCGTAGACCATCCACACCCTTGTCGAGCCAGAAGGTGATCATCTTGTATAACTCCTCACGCAGCTGCGGATTCTCCCAGTTGAGATCCGGTTGCTTGCGCGAAAACAGATGCAGATAGTATTCACCAGTGGTTTCATCCAGTTCCCAAGCCGGGCCGCTGAATACAGAACTCCAATTGTTGGGGCGCTCACCATCTGGTCCACCCGGACGCCAAATGTAGTAATCGCGATATGGATTATCTTTTGAAGAACGGGATTCTACGAACCAAGGATGCTCATCTGAGGAATGATTGATTACAAGGTCCATCATCAGTTTTATGCCACGGGCGTGCAATCCAGTCAGTAATTCTTCCCAATCCTGCAATGTGCCGAACTCATCCATAATATCTTGATAATCGCTGATGTCATAACCGTTATCGTCATTTGGCGATTTATATACAGGTGACAGCCAAACTACGTCGACACCTAGCTTTTGCAAATAATCCAGACGTGAAATGATTCCATGCAGATCTCCAATCCCGTCACCATTGCTATCTTGAAAGCTGCGGGGATAGATTTGGTAGACAACGGCTTCTTTCCAAAAGGTTCTGTTCATTCAAAATCACTCCTTATATAAGTTATCTTCCTAAAAAATAAAGAGACCCCAAAAGCATTAAGCTTCAAGGGTCTCTTGGGTGTAAGTTTTATACTGTAACGGAATTGCTATCAGCAGTGATGCTGCTTAGTCCGTTTACGGTATATTCTTTGTCGTAGATAGTAATAGAAGCAGGGATATCAGTTTCATTCGTAACAGTAACTTGTGCATCCGTAACACTTACTTTCAGACGGGAGCCGCGGAACATGATTTTAAAAGAGTAAGCGGTCCAGTGACCTGGGTTAGATGGGCTCAGTGTCAGTCTGCCGTCATGCACGCGGAGTCCGCCGAAACCATGTACGATTGACATCCAAGTACCAGCCATGCTAGTGCTGTGCAAGCCGTCTTCTGTATCATTGTTATAGTTATCAAGATCCAGTCTTGAAGTACGCAAGTACATTTCATAGGCCTTATCCTTATATCCCAGCTCACTGGCTAGAATGGAGTGGATACAAGGGGAAAGGGAGGACTCATGAACAGTGATCGGTTCATAAAAGTCGAAGTTACGTTTTTTGGTATCGAGATCGTAACGGTCACCCAGGAAATATAATCCCTGCAGAACGTCTGCTTGTTTAATGAAGCAAGAACGCAGGATACGGTCCCATGACCATTTTTGGTTGAGTGGCAGATGCTCACGTTCCAGATCTTTGACTTGAATGATCTCTTTGTCCAGGAAGCCATCTTGTTGTAAGAAGATACCCAGCTCTTCATCCGCAGGATAATACATCTTAGCAATGATGTCTTTCCATTTTGTAGTTTCGCTCTCTTGCAGCCCTAGTTTGTCGACTAGCTCAGCATAACGAGTAGGCTCATTTTCTTGCAAGTATGCCAGTGCTTCCATGGTATATTCCATAGTCCACGAAGCCATACGGTTCGTATACCAGTTATTATTAACGTTATTCTCATATTCATTCGGGCCCGTTACGCCGAGCATTACGTATTTGTCTTTGCGTGATGCATAGTGAACACGTTCTTCCCAGAAGCGGGAGATTTCCACGAGAACCTCAAGGCCATATTGTCCCAGATAAGCTTTGTCTCCGGTGTAGTTCACATAGTTGTAAATAGCGTAGGCAATGGCACCATTCCGGTGAATTTCTTCAAATGTAATTTCCCACTCGTTGTGGCATTCTTCACCGTTCATCGTAACCATTGGGTATAGCGCACCTTTTTTGAATCCAAGCTTACGGGCATTTTCTTTAGCTTTCTCTAAGTGCTTGTAACGGTAGATCAACAAATTGCGGGCAATGGAGGAGTCCGCCGTACTGAGATAGAAGGGAACGCAATACGCCTCAGTATCCCAGTAAGTGCTGCCGCCGTATTTTTCACCGGTAAAGCCTTTCGGGCCAATGTTCAGGCGGTCATCTTCACCATTATAGGTTTGATTGAGTTGGAAAATATTAAAGCGAATCGCTTGCTGAGCCGAAACGTCACCTTCAATGATGATGTCGCTTTCTTTCCATTTTTCTCTCCAAGCTTCAATTTGTTCGGTCAAAAGAGTTACAAATCCGGCTTCCTTAGCAGCTTGCAGAGCAGTTTGGGCGGCGTCGACCAATTGTCCCAGACCGTGATTCCGAGAAGTAACATTGGCTACATATTTATAAATGACGATTTGATTGCCCGCTTGTGCGGTTACGTCCAGTTTGCTGGCTACATATTTCTCTTGTTCGATCGCTTCTGCTTCGGCAGTTACCTTCTCACCATTGACAAGGATATCAAAAGCCATAGCAGAGGTGACATGGAAGTCGAGTTTCTTAGTCTTAAGAGTGAGATGTCCATGATCAGGTCCCGCTTGTTTCTCAACTTCATTCCAGAATTTCTCGTCATAGTTGGAATCCTTGTTCTTCACATCACCATCAAGATAAGGAGTAATCGTAATCTTGCCTGAGAAATTAACAGGAATGATGGAATAGCGAATCGCGCCGATTTCTTGACGAGTCATGCTTACGAACCGGATACTTTCTACTTTAACTTCCTTACCATCTTCGAGAGTGGCAGTGAAGCTACGGGAGAGCGTTCCTTCTTTCATATTAAGTACACGGCGGAATTCGGAAACGGTGCACTTTGCCAGATCAAGGGGGGTACCCTCGATATCAATGTTAATACCGATCCAGTTCGTGCTGTTAAGTACTTTGGCAAAATATTCAGGATAGCCGTTTTTCCACCAGCCGACACGTGTTTTGTCAGGGTAGTAGACGCCCGCCATGTAGCTGCCTTGCAGGCTGTTGCCGCTATATTGCTCTTCGAAATTGGCCCGGCCACCCATAAATCCGTTACCAAGACTAAATACGCTTTCAGAAATTTCTTGCGTCTGTGGATCAAAGGATTCCTCAATAATGGACCATTCATCAATTGTTAAATATTGTTTCACGATAACCGCTCCTTTAAATATGTTAGGGGGATATATAAAATGAACAAATCTTTTGTTAAACTTCCGGTGATATAAAAGTGACTGCGATGAATCTTTGGACTTTCGATCGCTGTTATAATCAGATTTCTATATTTAAACCACATTTTGCGGATGAAATCTGATTATAAAGGCGAACGCTATGCTTCTACAGTTCCAAAATTCCTCTCCGTCACTTCATCACCAGAAAGTTAACGATTAATTATTAGTTCATTTAATCTCTGGTAGGAATGTCCATAACAACTCAAATCAGTACTATTTGAGTTCATTATGTTCACTATATTTATGCAAAAGATTCTTTGAGCATGGACACACTCATATGAGCGAGCGATGGAACCACAATATTCGCGGCACTGAGGGTTTCCGGCGAACCAATGCCAACACTGAACATACCGGCCCGGGTAGCGGCCTCAATTCCCGCTTCTGCATCTTCGAAGACTACACAATGTTCAGGTGCGGCATCCAGTGCATTGGCTCCTAACAGGAACACTTCCGGATCTGGTTTAGCAGCACTAGTATGAGTTCCATCGATGATTGCATCAAAGTAAGGGGTTAATCCGGTATTATTCAAGATCGTCATAGCGTTTTTACTGGCAGAACCGAGAGCGACTTTGATGCCATTCGTACGGCACTCTTTTAGGAAATCAAGCGCACCTGGCAGAATCTCAGAACTGTCCATTTTTGCAATATATTCGACATAACGATTATTTTTCTGTTCCGCAAGCTTAGCTTTCTCTTCTTCAGCAATCGTTAGTCCACCGATTTCCAGCAAAATATTTAGTGAAGCCGTTCTGCTGACTCCCTTAAGGCGTTCGTTATCTTGTTCTGTGAAAAGAAACCCCAGTCCATCTGCAAGCTCTTTCCAAGCGATATAATGGTATTTGGCTGTATCGACGATTACTCCGTCCAAGTCGAACAAGCAGGCTTTAATTTCCGACATTGTAGTACCTCCTAAAAGTTTTGACAGCGTCGTGATCCAGCGGATGCCGTATTAGAATCTTATTAAACCGTTTAAACTTTGATTAAGATGTGTAAGTTTATCCTAACCTAAGATCCTAGAAATCACCCATAAAGAACTGGATCATTAAGTATTGTATGATTTAGCGCAAACGTTTGTACAGATTTTCAAAAAATAAATGAAGCGATTAAACGCTTCACTTATTCATTCGGTTTTATGCTTTGCCTGAGAGTGCATGGATGACTCTCTCACGATCAGACGATGGGGAATGACAAATCGGTTGGTATGACCTGAACCGTTATCCGGACTCTTGATATTTTGGATAAGTACTTGTGATGCGGTGTAGCCAAGATGATAAATTCCTATATCAATACTGCTGATCGGAGGACTAGATAATTCAGATAATGGAATATTGTTAAAGCTTACAATGGCGAGATCGTCTGGAACCTTGTATTTCAGTTCATTCAACCCGCGCAAAATTCCGAACGATACCATGTCATCCACCGCTACCAGCGCAGTGGGTCGATTCGGCAAATTCATGAAAAAGGACATCGCTCTATAGCCGCTATCCTGTAGAAATTCACCCTCTACAATCCATTCATCCCGCATTTCTAAACCGCTATTCTGCAATGCTTTACGATATCCGGCGAGACGGTCACGAGAAACGATTAGATTAGGTGGTCCACTTACGAAGCCAATACGTTTATGCCCCATGGAAATGAGGTGGTTCGTAGCATCGTATGCTGCCATCACATTATCATTATCGACTGATAAAATATTCTCATATTTATCACTCCGGCCAACAAGCACGAATGGATAATCGTTGCTCTCTAGAAAATCAATAACGGCATCATCCGTACGAGAGTAAAGCAGAATAACGCCGTCAACACGGCGACCCTTCAGAAGTCGTGAAACGGCTTCCAGTTCTTCTTTCTCGTTCGCTCCGGAGCTTATCAGCACATCATAACCGGAACGGCTGGCTTGTGTAACGATCCCGCGAATTAATTCCATAAAAAATAGATTAGAGAACAGCTCTTCAGCAGGTTTAGGAAGACTGAAGCAGATGCTGTTAGTAGTTTTCGACACCAAGCTCTTAGCCATCATGTTAGGGGTATAGCCCATATCCTCCATAATAGCTTTAACTTTGCGGGAAGTTTCCAGGCTGATTCTGGGATGGTTGGACAATACCCGGGATACCGTGGAGGGAGATACTCCCGCTTTCTTGGCCACATCCTTAATGGTAACTGTCATTGAAACCTCCTTATGGAACCGTTTGCTTTACACAGTAATATTAATCTAAGAGTTCTAAATTGTAAATAGATAAAGTCATTCAAAAGGAGGAAATTGCTACTTTTGGAAGGAACACAAGAAATTTCAATGCAATATTGTTGCTTTTCACCAAAAAAGTATGAATGATTCGGGAATTTTGATCTTAATATGTATAAATGCGGTCTGAATTTTGTGAAAAGAGCATTCGCTGAATGCAAACGTATGGCTTAAAGGATGCAAGAACTTAGCTGAAAGGAAGGGAAGAACAAGTTTCGTTTTTATTGCGGCTTTAAATTGAGATTTTATTTTAGAAAATACTGGTTGACAATACCGTAAATTCGGCATTAGTATGTAAATCAAAATACAGCAAGCGTTTTCATTGGGTATTTTTAGGTTGTAATCAGTTGCGCTAACGATCGGGTTTTATGGACTAGTGTTTGTGCATAGCTTTTTGCAAACGATTGCACTAATTTTGACATGATGTATCAAGCTTTTACTTTGATAGAAGGATGGTGACAGCGTTGAATTGGCTTGACGAGCCCTACATATAGACCTTCTTCACCTTCAGAAGGAATTCGCATGATTTATAATCTCATAAATTGGTGGGGTTTGTGAAATCATGTATCCGCTTGCAAAAAGGGAATTCATAATTATGGGAGGTTTTGCAAAAATGAAAATAACTTTATGGGGGAAGAGGGCATTTGCGATCTTTATGATCATTGCTCTCGTGTTCTCTGGTCTTGGACTACATCCTGTTAATGTTACAGCAGCAACGACGAAGGTTGTATTGGTTGGGGATCTGCAGTCTAAATTTACATCGACAGATGCGGAAGCGCCGGGTAAGGATTGGGATGAGACATCGGTAGTTACCCAAATGACCTATTCAGATAATGGCCTATATTCTTTTACAGGCACACTGCCGGCAGGAGAATATAACTACAAGGTTACTCTAAATGATTTATGGGATGAGAACTATGGATTCACAAGTTACACCAATCCTCAGGGGAGCAATGATGGGGAGAATATTCATATCAAGCTAGAAACAGAGACTGCCGTGACCTTTTATTATAATGACTTAACTCATAAAATAGCCGATTCCACGTATTACACACCGATTGCTTCCGCTAAACTACCAAGATTGACAGGAAACCTGCCGGCAGAAGCACTTACCACATTATCTGATCCTGATTTTGATGATGTTTACAGTACGGTGGCTACCCTTCCTAAGGGAGATTACACCTACCAAGTTTCTGTTCCAGGAGACGGTGAAGCCGGGGATCAATTGTATCCCGAAACTGCTAATAATCTGAGTCTTCCTTCCGATCTGCCGGTTACCTTTAAATTGAATCCACTGGATGGCAGTGTGACAGCTGAATATAAAATTCCTTCTGAACCTGTTGAGGTTACCCCTGTTCCGGCTGGACACATCCGTATTCACTACAATCGGACAGCTGGTGACTATGAAAATCAGGGATTATGGACATGGGATGATGTTCAATCCCCTTCCGCAAATTGGCCAACAGGGGCAACTTCATTTCCTGAAGGGCAAATCGATTCTTATGGTGCTTATGTTGACGTGCCAGTGAAGGATGGAGCCAAGAAAATTTCGTTCCTTGTGGTAAACCGAGTCACTCAGGCTAAGGATGAAGGCGATAAACTCTTTGCTATTAACACGCCTGAGACGAATGAAATTTGGATCAAGCAAGGGTCAAATGATGTAACACCGTATGAACCAGTTGCACTTGCTCCTAATACAGTGCGAATTCACTATACCAGAGCTGATACAAATCATGATCAATACGGACTGTGGCTGTGGGATGACGTCGTAGCCCCATCCGAAAATTGGCCGTCTGGTGCCACTCCTTTTGTGGCAGATCAAACAGATCGTTATGGTGCATATGTTGATGTTCCGCTTATTGAGAACGCGAAGAAAATTGGCTTTATTGTGATGAAACCTTCGAACGGTGATAAGGACGGTGACAATAAAACCTTTAGCCTGCTGGATCGATACAATCAGCTATGGGTTAAAGAAGGAGACAACAATGTTTATGTTTCTCCGTTTGGAGAGACACCAATTGGCTTAGTATCCGCAGAGGTGTTGTCGACGAGCAAAATCCTTCTCGGCTTCACACTGACTGACGGTTTGGATCCAGCAGCCTTAAAGTCAGCAATTACAGTTAAGGATAAAGAGGGTGCTGCAGTCCCGATTAATGCTGTAACCCTTACAAGCAAAACTTCAATCGAAGTGGATACAGAAGCTTTTGATTTGGAAAAAGTTCCGCTTAGCGTTACCTATTCAGGTAAAACAGTCTCCGCCGCAAGTGGCTGGAGAATGCTTGATGAAATGTACAATTATACAGGAGACGATCTTGGAGCTACGTATAATGCTGACAAAACAGCCACATTGAAATTATGGGCACCTAAAGCAAGCGGAGTCGTTGTAAATCTTTACGATAAGAATGACTCTAACGTGCAAGTGGGTAGTGTTGCTTTAACACTCGGCGAGCAAGGGGTTTGGTCAGTCCAGCTGAAGCCAGCTGATTTGACAGGCACAACGGCAACAGATGTAAGGGGCTTCTTTTATCAATACGAAGTAACGAATGACGGTGTAACCCATAAGGTCCTTGATCCTTATGCTAAATCAATGGCGGTATTCACTGTGGATACCACAGGTGCTGCTGGTGCCGGCGGGGATACAGTGGGCAAAGCGGCTATCGTTGATTTAAGCCAGACGAACCCTGATACCTTTGGGTATGCTGATATAAAAGGCTACGAAAAACGTGAGGACGCCATCATCTACGAAGTCCACGTGAGAGATTTTACATCGGATGTATCGATCGAGGATAGTCTGAGTGGGGAAAGATGGGGTTCTTATAGCGCTTTTGAAAAGAAACTTGATTATATTAAATCTCTTGGTGTAACGCATGTTCAGTTGCTTCCTGTGATGGCTTGGTATTACGGGGATGAGACGAAGATGGGGACTAGAGAGCCAGATTATTCCGCAAAAAACAATGAATACAACTGGGGGTATGATCCTCATAGCTATTTCTCTCCGGACGGGGCTTATTCACAGAATCCTGCCGATCCAGAAGAGCGGATTAAAGAACTAAAAGGTTTGATTGATGCCGTGCATGAAGCTGGAATGGGTGTCGTTCTGGACGTAGTGTATACTCACATGGCTAAAAAAGAATTTTTAAACGACATCGTACCTAATTACTATGCCTTCCAAGATGCAAACGGCAACTTTATCGGGGGGTTCGGCAACAATTTAGCCACCAACCATAAAATGGCTGAGAAGCTGATGGTTGATTCGGTAAAATACTGGTTTGAAGAGTATAAGATTGATGGAATGCGCTGGGATATGATGGGCGATGCGACAGCTGATGCTGTTCAGCATGCTTATGATGCCGCGGCAGCAGTGAATCCGAAGGCACTCTTTATTGGTGAAGGCTGGAGAACATTCGGCGGCGCTGCGGCTGATCCTTCTCTCGCTGGGCAAGGTGCAGATCAGGATTGGATGGACAAAACGGATAGTGTCGGTGTTTTCTCCGATGAATTCCGTAATGAATTGAAGTCTGGTTATGGTTCCGAAGGTCAGCCTAGATTTATTACCGGTGGAGCACGTCCGATCGCTACAATCCTGGACAATATTAAAGCTCAACCTTCGAATACACCAGCAGATGATCCGGGTGATATCGTCCCATACATCGAAGCTCATGATAATCTGACACTTCATGATGTCATAGCACAATCGATCAAGAAGGATCCGGATATTGCTGAGAATGAGCTTGAAATTCAGCAGCGGATCAGATTAGGAAATATGCTCGTATTAACTTCTCAAGGTACAGCCTTCATCCATGCCGGTCAGGAATATGGGCGGACTAAGCAGTGGAAGGGCACAACGGATCCTGAGGATAAATTCACAGAGATGTTCGACAATAACAACCAATCGTTTGGCTATTTCATTCATGATTCTTACGATTCATCGGATGCAGTTAACATGTTTGATTGGACCAAAGCAACGGATGAATCTAAGTTCCCAGTACAGAACACGACAAGAAAATATACGTCGGGTCTGATGGAGCTAAGAAAATCAACGGATGCCTTCCGATTGGGCGATAAGGATTTGGTTGACTCTAACATTAACCTGATCCCTGCTCCAGAAATGAAGGATAACGATCTTGTCATCGGTTATTCCAACAAAGCAACAGATGGTACTGGCATCTATTATGTCTTCATGAATGGTGACAGCACAACTAGAAAACTGACCTTATCTGAGGATTTGACGGGTGGTCAAGTGCTTGTGGACAACGATGAAGCTGGTGTTACAGCGATACCGGCTGCGCAGCAGACAGGTTTTATTTTGACAGCAAATTCAATTACATTAGAGCCTTTGACGGCTGTGATTATTCAAAAGGAAGCTGCACCAGTTAAGCTGACCTCTTTGGAAACAGATAGTGCAAGCTACACGCTGGCAGCAGGAAATACGCATCAAACCGCTGTTTTTGCGAAATATGATGACAATAGCAGAAGTAATGTTACTAAGAAGGCTACTTACCTTTCCAATAAACCTGAAGTGGCTACAGTAACTGATAAAGGTCTAGTCAAAGCGGTTGGGCTAGGAACGGCAACCCTTAC
This sequence comes from Paenibacillus sp. FSL H7-0323, assembly GCF_038002725.1. Lineage (NCBI taxonomy): Bacteria > Bacillati > Bacillota > Bacilli > Caryophanales > Paenibacillaceae > Paenibacillus > Paenibacillus sp. FSL H7-0323. The sequence continues at coordinate 6,894,461 of NZ_JBBODB010000001.1, forward strand.
TATCTCTTATGAGGGTGTTTCCACAACCGTCACCGTTAAAGTTACTGACAAACGATATGTTCAATTCACTTATACCCGTAGCGATAAGGACTATAAGGATTGGAATATCTGGGTTTGGAACACTGGAGCTAAAAATGACCAGATTGATTTCACAACCTTTAAGAATGGCACAGCGAGCGTTCTGATTGAGGTTGCGGAGAATGCAACAAGCGTTGGATTTGTCCTGCGCAAAGGTACGGATTGGAACACGGGAAAACAAGACTACCCGGACGATCGTGTCATACCGTTGACCCCTGGTGAACCGTTCACTAAGGTGTATGTAACCAGTATGGTTAAAGAGCTTGATATCAAACCAAGTATTAGCGGCCCCATTTTAAAAGATGGAACGATTACTTTCAGATACCGCGACGACGCTTTGTTCCGTACTGGAAATATGGACGCAATAACAGCTGCTAAAGTAAAAGTGAACGGCACTTCGTATCCAATGATCTATGATCCGGCTAACGAGTGGTTCACTTATACACTGGCTGATTTAAAAGAAGGTATGTATAAATATACTTTCTTGATTACTAAAGACGGCGTCACTACCGAAATTACAGATCCAAAGAATACGGTGAATGATGAATCTGTTATTGATTATCATCAACCTGTCGTTACGATTACGGCATCCGTAAGTCCAGAGGCAGTCACATCCAATCAGAATGCTGTTGTAAGCATCAACGCATCCTCTTCGGAAAAAGTAACTTACTCTGAAGCATATATGGATTTAACCAATCTTGGAGGACCTAGCAAAGTTAAGCTGGATACGGAACTCTTGAGACAAACGGTTGCTGTGAAAGACACGGTGTCAGCGGGCATCAAGGATATTCCGATTACGCTCGTAGACCAATACGGCAATGCACATAAGGAAAAGGCTACACTTGAGGTAAAAGCAAGAACCTATACAGGGGATAAGCTGGATTTTGATTGGGATGAGGCCCGGATTTATTTCGCGCTTACAGACCGGTTTAAAGACGGTGACCCAACGAATAATGAGAATGTAAATAAAGATCATCTGGAAGCTTATCATGGTGGAGATTTCCGGGGGATGATCGACAATCTCGATTATTTGCAAGAGCTAGGAATTAACACGTTATGGATCACGCCAATCGTAGATAATATTGATTTTAACAAAGGCGTTGACTTTGGCAGCGAACAATATGGATACCATGGGTATTGGGCAAAAGATTTTACCAAGCTCGACGAGCATCTTGGCGATATGGCAACCTTCAAGGAGCTAATCGAAAAGGCGCATGACAAAGGGATCAAGATCATGGTTGACGTTGTACTCAATCATACGGGTTACGGTCTGAAAGCTGAGGATACCTATCCGACAATTACAGCTGAGGATAAAGCACGTTTCGAAGGGATGCTGCGCACGGATGGTGTATCCGCAGATACAGATCCAATTAAGGGTGAGCTTGCTTTCCTGCCAGATTTCAAGACGGAAGATCCAGCCGTTCGTGAAAAAATTATCGCTTGGCAAACAGGCTGGTTAGACAACGCACGTACGGAACGTGGAGACACGATTGATTATTTCCGTGTGGATACAGTCAAGCACGTGGACGATACGACTTGGAAAGCCTTTAAAAATGCACTGACAGCGATTGATCCAAACTTCAAAATGACCGGCGAATACTTCGGTGGAACCATTGATAACAATGGTGGAATGCTCGAAACTAGCCAGATGGATGGTCTGCTTGATTTTGGATTTAAAGATGCAGCCAGAGATTTTGCAAATGGTAAGGTAAACAGTGTGGATGCTTATCTGCAGGAACGTGAATTAAAGATCGATAATACGAAGATGATGGCTCAATTCCTGAGCAGTCACGATGAGAATGGTTTCTTGTCTGATTATGTGGGAGGCGATAAAGGCAAGCTGAAGATTGCTGCAGCTCTGCAAATTACCGCCAAAGGACAGCCGGTAATATACTACGGAGAAGAACTGGGGAATTCCGGAAGCAATGCTGGAAATATGTCTGAAGGTCAATTCAGTGAGAACCGTAAGGATATGCCTTGGGATCAATTGACGGCAGAGAAGCCACTACATAACCATTATCAAAAGCTGTTGAATATCCGTGCGAAGTACTCCAAAGTGTATTCCAAAGGTGCGCGCACGAAGCTCGCAGGTTCAGATGATTCAGGTTATTTGGCTTTCAACAAATCTTATGAAGATGAGAACGTAGTGACGGTAATCAATACTAAAACTAGTGGGAATTCTGTAACGATTCCAGTACCGTTTGCTGCCAATTCATCGGTAACCGATGAATACAGCGGTAAAACATACATGGTTTCCGAAGATCAAAAGGTAAATATTGACCTGCCAGGCAGAGATGATGGAGGCACGGTTATTTTGGCGGAGGTATCGGATGTTATACCGACACCAACGCCGACACCGACGCCGACGCCGACGCCAACGCCGACACCAACGCCGACGCCGACACCAACGCCGACACCAACGCCGACGCCGACGCCGACACCAACATCGACGCCAACGCCGACACCAACGCCGACGCCGACGCCGACACCAACATCGACGCCAACGCCGACACCAACGCCGACACCAACGCCGACACCAACAACGACACCAACGCCGACTCCAGAAGTAACACCGTCGCCTGAGGTGACACCAACACCAACGCCAGAAGCCACAGCGGCACCAACCTCTGGAGTTGTTGTTAACCCTAGCCCTACGCCGCCAGCGGATACTCAGGTTGTGAATGAGGATAGCTTGAAGAATGGTAAAGACGGCAAGGTGCAAATTGATGTTGCTGCCGGTAAGACAGCGGTACGCTTACCTTTACAAGCTGCACAAATACTAGGAACTAATGATCTTGTGTTTAAAATGGGAGATCTGTTAGTTACTATCCCTAGCCAGCTTTTAAGTACAATGCCAAGTTTAGCTTCAGGTATTGATGGGGTAGGTGCCCAAATCTTGCTTGAACTGAACCCACTGGCGCAGTCTGCTGCGAAAGCCATAGTAGACGGTATAAACAAAGATAGTGCTCATATTAGCTCTCTTTCCGATGTATTTGAATTCAGACTTAGCGTGCTGATGAAAGACGGTACTCGGATTGTAATTAAGCAGTTCGATGAGCCGATTACGATCTCATTCAAGATTAAAGGGCAATTCAACAAAGACTTAATCGGAATCTATTATTTAAGTGATAATGGCGGGTTAGAGTACGTGGGAGGACAGCTGAATGGAGATGTGATCACGGCACAAGTCACACACTTCAGTAAGTATGCTGTGCTTGAAATCGATAAGTCGTTCAAAGATGTTCCTGCAACCTATTGGGCATTTAAGGCGATTCAATCACTTGCCGCCAAACAAATTGTGTCAGGGGTCACTACCTCTGAGTTTGATCCAAAAAGTAATGTTAGCCGTGCGGAATTTACAGCACTACTAGTACGTGCACTTGGCTTAAAAGCGGAAGGGCAGGTCCTGTTTACTGACATCAGGTCAGATGCATGGTATGCCTCATATGTAGCCACAGCTACTAAGCTGGGTATTGTTAGTGGACGGAGTAATAATAGTTTTGCGCCGAATGCATCAATTACCCGTGAGGAAATGGCTGTTATGGCGATCCGCGCACTTGAAGTGAAGTCTGGTAAGAAGCTTGAACCTGTAGCAGTCTCTACGGCATTTACTGACGCTTCAAGTATTAGCAAGTGGGCGGAAGCCTATGTGAAGACTGCAGCAGACTTAGGACTCCTGCAAGGCCGAGAGAACAAACGATTCGCTCCAAAAGCATGGATGACACGCGCAGAAAGCGCACAGGTTATTTATACGCTGCTGAGCAAGTAGGCTAAACTAAGGTGTGCTGAATTCTGGCACCCCTTAGTTTGAGCAGCGGTTAGCATTTTAGTATGCTCCAAAAGAAAACAGGGTATCCCGAAGCGATTATCGCTTGCGAGATACCCTGTTTTGATATGCTGTATGGCTGGGCAGTGGGAAGAAAAGAAATCTTTTAGATGATTGCCTTTAGGATAGCGAATCCATAGGCTGGCATTTTCACGATCAGCTTGCTTCGTTCTGTGCGCATTGTTTCGCCTGTAAACAAGTTCTCCCAATCCCGCTCGTCTACGTCAATACGGAAGGTCTGAGCGGTCTCTTCACTGTTGATTAGTACCACAATCGTCTGCAGATCCAGCCGGCGCTCATAGGCTAGCTTGCTGCCTTGTTGTCCTGCCTCAAGGAAGGTAAATGTACCTGTGCGGAGAGCAGGGTGGTTATTGCGTATTTTAATAAGCTGACGATAGAACTCGAAGAGCTCTCGATCCTGCTTTTCAGGGTTCCACTCCATGCATTTGCGGCAACCAGGGTCACCTTCACCGTCCATGCCGATCTCGTCACCGTAATAGATGCAGGGAGTGCCCATAAAGGTGAATTGGAACAGTGCCGCTAATCGCATCTTGTTTTTGTCTCCAGCAGCCAGCGTAAGCAGTCGTGGAGTATCGTGGCTATCCAGCAGATTAAAAGCAACTTCACTAGCCTGCAGCGGGTAGCGTGATAACTGTTTACCAATGGAATTGGCGAATCCTTCAGCATCAAGAGTGCCATGCACAAAGAAGTCAAGGACGGCGTCAGTGAAAGGATAGTTCATAACGGCATCAAATTTATCGCCTTCCAGCCAAGGTGCAGATTCATGCCAGATTTCCCCCAATATGTAGGCCTCAGGATTAGCACGTTTAACCACCTTGCGGAATTCCCGCCAGAAATCATGATCCACTTCATTGGCAACGTCCAGACGCCAGCCATCGATCCCGACTTCTTTGATCCAGTATTCTGCGACTTTCAGTAAGTATTGTTTAACTTCAGGGTGTTCTGTGTTTAGCTTTGGCATTAGCGGTTCAAAAGCAAAGGTGTCATAAGTAGGGACACCGTTTTCAATCTGAAGCGGAAACTTGCGAATATGGAACCAATCTTTAAAGGCGGAAGCCTCTCCTTTTTCTTGAACATCTACAAAAGGAGCAAAGGTTTTGCCAGAATGATTGAATACGGCATCTAGCAGGACACGAATCCCACGTTTATGGCAGCTATCGACGAGCTTTTTTAAAGTCTCAATATCTCCAAAATGCGGATCGACTTTCATATAGTCTTCTGTATCGTATTTATGATTAGTAGTTGCATCAAAGATAGGTGTGAAATAAATAGCAGTGATCCCAAGCTCGTTAAGATGATCTAAATGATCAATAACCCCTTGCAGGTCGCCGCCAAAAAAATTGGTTGGTGTTGGTTCGGAGCCCCATGGCTGAACATTTTCCGGATCAAGGCTCGGGTCACCATTTGCAAAGCGTTCTGGGAAGATCTGATAAAAAACAGCGTCCTTTACCCAGGCAGGCGGAGCAAATACATCAACGCGGTTAATGAAGGGGAATTCGAACAGCTTGTTTGGGTTTTCCGGCCGCACCGTTTGAAAGTCACTTTCGGTCATCCAAATTCGTTCGTTATCTTTTTGAAGTAAGAAGCCGTATTTCAAGCGGCGGTAGAGAGGTACTGAAGCACATTCCCAATAGTCAAACATAGCATCGGAGGTGAAGAGGGTCATGGGAATTAGCTCTTTTGTGGTATCCCAAGCATATTTATCTCCAGCAAAGGCGAACACTTCGGTTAAATCCCCTTTTTTAGCGCGTAGACGCAGGTGAATCGTACTTTCATTATAGGCATAAGACCAATTTAACCGCGGACGATGATACACTGCTTCCAGTAACATGATAAATCCTCCTAAAGTTTTGTTAGCGTTACTTCCTCGGATACTTCGGCAAAACCACATCGAAAGCATAGGCTAAGTTTTGTTAGCGCTACTTTCTCGAAAGCATAAACTATTCCCGGACGATACTCCACAGAGCGCGTGGAATGTAGAATGTCGCTATTGTTATTGGTTGCACAGTTTTTTATGCAACATGCACTAAATCAGTAGCCGAGTAGCACATAACAAAGAGGCACAACCACCGCGAAGTAGCTTGCCCGAGGTTGTACCTTTGATAAGTAACATTGCCTTTTAATTATATAGAACAGGAGGCAGACAAGGGATGTTGTGCTTCATGCTGGACAGCCTCTTAACGTTTTGGATTATAGCATGGAATAAAAGGGCTTTCAATACTCTTGTTCAAACCATTGCACTAAATTTCACTAAAGTAAACGAGCATTGTGAAGGGCAATTTATGAGAAATCTCTTGAAATAGAGAAAATGTGGCATATTAGGGGCAAATAAAATAGATATTCCAATAATAAACACATGAATTATCGACTAATTAAAAGATATCATGTGAAAAATGGAGATATATGCCTTTAATGTATATAAAATAATGGAAAATGACCCAATACAGTATATGCAAACGTTTTTAAAAACAATCGTTACTGTTGTATGATGTACTCATGAATGAAGCGCTTTCTTACCTGTGAAATGCAGATACAGAAGGAGCAAGCTAAAAGAAGAACTTTTTTTTTAGCCTTTCTGAAATCGTTTGCGCAGATTACAGCACTACTATTTTCCATCTTACGTTTTTAAAAATTGGGAGGGGTTAAAGTAATGAAATTGAAAAAAATGATGGTTATCACCGCAGCTTTCTCAATGGCTCTGTCCGTTACAGCATGCGGTTCCAACAACAACAGTACGAATAACGGGGGCAACAACGCAGCAAAAGCTACTAATAATGCTACTACAGAGACTGCAGCGCCAGAGAGCACAGATGCAGCAGCAACAGATGAAATTGTACCTGAAGATGGCGCAACTCTAGTGGTATGGGAAAGTAAAGAAGAAAGACCTTTTGCAGATGAGATTGCTAAACAGTTCACAGCAAAATATAACGTTCCAGTCAAGGTTGAAGAATTGGCACCACCAGATCAAGTAACTAAACTTACTCAAGATGGTCCTTCAGGATTAGCGGCAGACGTTATTCTTATCCCTCACGATAACTTAGGTAAAGCGGCAAGCGCGAGCTTGGTTCTTCCTAACGATGTCTTCGGTGAAGAAACAAAAGCTAACAATACTGAAGCTTCGATTATCGGATCTTCGTACGAAGGTGAATTGTATGGTTACCCAAGAGCAGCAGAAACTTATGCATTGTTCTACAATAAATCGCTTGTTAAAGAAGCACCTAAATCATTTGATGATGTTCTTGCATTCAGCAAAACATTCACGGATAAATCGAAAAATAGATATGGGATTATGTGGGAAGTAGGAAACTTGTACTTCAACTACATGTTTATCGCTTCCGATGGCGGATACCTCTTCGGTAAGGATGGTACGGATAAAGATGATATCGGTCTTGCTAACGATGGTGCAATTGCAGGACTTAAAGAATTTGTGAAACTGAAGGAAGCATTGCCAATTAAGAGTGGTGATATCAACAGTGATATCAAACGCAGCTTGTTCAACTCTGGTGATGTAGCTATGGATATCACAGGTCCATGGGAGCTTGGAGGATACAAAGAAGCTCTTGGTGACAACCTTGGTATTGCTCCAATCCCTACAGTGAATGGCAAAACAGCAATTACATTCTCTGGTATTAAAATTTTCGCAGTTAACTCGTTTACTCAATATCCGAATGCTGCTAAATTGTATGCGAATTTTGCTTCAAGCAAAGACGCTCAGCTGTTACTGAACAAAACGATTGGTTCGGTTCCTACAAACAACGAGGCGCTTCTTGATCCACAGATCTCTAGCGATCCATATGTCTCTGTTTTTGCAGAACAAGCTAAGAACTCCCAACCGATGCCTTCTATTCCTGAAATGGGTAACGTATGGAGCCCAGTAAATGCTGCCCTTCCAGAAATTTGGGATAAAAATGGGGATCCAAAAGCAGCAATGGACAAAGCTGTACAACAAATCAAAGATTTGAATAACAGTGCATCCCAATAAGGATCATAATTCACTGTCTTAACAGCATACAGTGAATCAAGCTGCCCGCCGCATGTTTAGCGGCTGGCAGCTTCTTATTTTCACTCGGAGAGGAGAACGGAAGCGAAATGCAACGACATCGCACGAGGGCCGCAATACTGTCGACGATTTTTATGGGATTGGGACAAATATATAACCGCCAATTCGTTAAAGGAATATTATATTTAGCCGTAGAAGCTGTAGCCGTTTTTTATTTTATTGAGAACCTTGCCAACTCTTTATGGGGCATCGTAACACTAGGAGAGAATCCGAGTCGTCTGGTTAAAGTGAAGGGGATCGCCAAGATGGTTACCGGTGATCACTCGATTTATATCATGATCCAAAGCTTGATCACCATCCTTATTCTTATTCTATTGATTATCGCCTGGTATTTGAATATCAGAGATGCTTACAAGATTGGAGAAAAACGTGATAACGGTCTTCAGGCAAACACTTTTAAACAAAGTGTTCGTTATATCCTGGATTACAAGTTTGCTCAAGCGTTTCTAGTCTTGCCGGGCATTGGTGTTCTATTCTTTACGATTATGCCAATTATCTTCATGATCCTGTTGGCCTTTACGAACTATTCCGCACCTGATCATCTTCCACCCGCCAAATTGGTGGACTGGGTTGGATTTCAGACCTTTCGTAATTTATTGGTCCTTAAGACATGGAGCCACACTTTTTATGGTGTATTAACATGGACAATTATATGGGCAGTTCTTTCAACCATTACTACATACTTCGGAGGACTGTTGGTCGCTTTGCTGGTGAGTCAGAAGGGCATTCGCTTCAAAGGAATGTGGAGAGTAATTCTGATTGTGCCTTACGCGGTGCCACAGTTAATCTCGCTTCTGCTCATGCGCAACTTATTTAACGGTCAATTCGGGCCTATCAATCAATACATGGGGTATTTTGGATTGGATGGTTTACCGTGGCTGACTGACCCATTCTGGGCTAAGGTTACCGTAATTATCGTTAATATGTGGGTAGGTATTCCTGTTTCTATGCTGCTTATCATGGGCGTTCTGACTACTATCCCACGGGATATGTATGAAGCTGCTGAGGTGGATGGAGCATCGGGTTATCAGAAGTTCCGTATCGTAACGTTGCCGATGGTATTGTTCTCTACAGCACCGACCTTGATTACGCAGTTTGCAGGTAACATCAACAACTTTAACGCGATCTTCCTATTAACTGGTGGTAGTCCGGTAAATGGTGACTATCAATATGCCGGTTCTACGGACTTGCTAGTAACCTGGTTATACAAATTAACGCTAGATCAGAATAAAAACAACATGGCTTCGGCAATAGGGATTATTATCTTTATCATTGTCGCTTCATTCTCCCTGTACAATTACCGCCGGACGAAGTCATTTAAAGAGGAGGATATGATCCAATGAGCAGAAAAGTCGCGAACTTTATTCGCTTAGCAGGTAGTTATATTATCTTGATTGCTTTGTCGATAGCTGCACTCTATCCTGCCCTTTGGATTCTTTTAGCTTCTTTCCGACCTGGTAAATCATTGTACAGCAAAACGTTTATTCCCGAGCAATTCACTTTATCACATTACAGAGAATTGTTCACATCACCCAGCTATATGTTTGGGACTTGGTATGCCAATACCTTGAAAATAGCTGTTTTCTCGATGCTTATCGGGGTAGTTCTTACTTTGTTAACCAGTTATGCCGTATCCAGATTCCGGTTTAAAGCGCGTAAAACAGCGTTATCCACCGTATTGATTCTTGGTATGTTCCCTGGTTTTATGAGTATGATCGCTATTTATATGCTGCTTAAAGAGTTTAATTTGCTGGATACACATATTGCGTTAATTATCGTTTATGCGGCCGGGGCGCCGCTGGGAGGGACCTTTATCGCCAAAGGTTTCCTCGATACGATTCCTCGTTCCTTGGATGAGGCCGCTCGTATTGACGGGGCGAGCAATTTCGGAATATTTATGCGAATCATCTTACCTTTGTCACGTCCTATGATCACATATATGGCGCTGACTCAGTTTGTTGGACCATGGGTGGACTTCATTTTTGCGAGACTCATTCTGCGGACTAAGGAGAACTGGACAGTTGCAGTGGGGATGTGGGATATGGTTAACACCAATCAAAACACTAACTTTACCTTGTTCTCTGCGGGTGCGGTTTTGATCTCCATTCCAATTATGATTTTGTTTGTATTCTTGCAACGTCTGCTAGTAGATGGCTTGACAGCAGGAGCTAGTAAGGGGTAAACCCATTCGCTCGCTTCATGCTAATAAATGATCAGGGTACAGCCTTTATACAGAAATGGAGGGCTGTACCCTTATTTCGTCATGGGGAGTGAACTTAATGAAAAAGTCCTGGACTCTATATTTTAAATCTGTTGGAGTTAAACTGTTCGTTATTTTATTTAGTTCTATAGTTCTCTTATCCTCCGTGCTAGGATTGACTTCCTATTTTGCCGCTAAAAATATCATTACGAATGAGGTTGCTGCAGCCTCCACACAATCTGTAGTTCAGGCAGCGGACAAGCTGGATTTTGTGCTGGCAGAGTATGAGGCACTATCAAGGCAGTTTGCACTCGACTCTGTGTTAAAGGGTGATTTAGAAAAAATAAATAGCGGCGAGCTTACAACTGTGGCCAAAGCCGGTGCTGAAGATCGGATTCGCAGAAAGCTGGACTTGGTAAAAGGGTCTGATGAGCGGATGTATGGCGTCAGGCTGGTATCCAAGAGCTTGGTAGACTCAGAATCTTATAAGTCTGCTGGTATAAGTGGGATTCGTAGTGATGAAGGCATTTCCGCAAGATTAGAGCAAATTGCCGCAGCTAAAGGAGAGCCAGTCTGGTTTCCCGTTCGTGAGAAAGGCTTTTTTGATGCTTATACTGAGCCCTCCTTAACTATGGGGAGATTGCTACGTAATCTTTTACATCCCGAAGCGGAGTATTACATGCTAATCGAAGTGAAAGGGAAGGCCATGACTGAAATGCTGTCTAACCTTCAGATTGGGATGACCGGTGAAATTCGTATCTTGAGTGCGGATGGCAGCATTGTGTATGGTGCAGATCATGCCAAGCTGGGTCAACCCTCTTACATAAAAGTTTCAGAAGAACAAGGGAAGGAGCAAAATCATTCATTTACAGCGGAGGATGAGAACGGAAGTTCTCAGCTTGTTGTATACCAGCCCCTGGCGACTGCCAAGTGGATGCTTATGGGGTATGCTCCTGTCAGTGATTTTACTAAGTCTGCGGACAAGCTTTTATATATCACATTTTCTGTGGTGCTGGCGGCAGCCTTAATAGCACTACTAATTGGTTATATTCTTGTTCGATTGGTAGGGCGCCCGCTGGGTAAGCTGGCAATCTTGATGGAGGAAGGAGAGCGTGGGAACCTACAGGTACGAACCAATTTCAAGGGCAAAGATGAGATTGGCCGCTTGGGTCAAAGCTTCAACCAAATGATGGAGCAGATCTCCTTACTTGCAAGGCAGAGCGGGAATTCGGCAGATGAGGTCCTCCTTACTTCGGAACAATTAGTACAAGCATCAAGTACAATCTCCCTCCATGCCAGAGAGGTTGCGACCGCTACCGGTGAGATTGCAGCGGGGTCAGCCAGCCTCGCTGTTGAAGCCGAACGCAGTTATCACAATGTTGAGATTATCGGCAACAAAATGAGTGAAGTGACGGAAATAAATACAGTGATGGACCATTCAGCAGAACGGGTCATTGAGGTTAGCAATCAAGGTACAGAGCTGATGAAACTGCTGGTAGAGCAGAGTGAGTCTACGGTAGAGATGATCAATCGAATTCAAGATAATTCTACTAAGCTCAGAGAAAGCACTCATTTAATTCGCAGTATACTCAGCCCTATGATTGCTGTGAATAAGCAGACCAATATTTTGGCACTAAATGCTACCATAGAAGCAGTTAGAGCAGGTGCGGCAGGCAGAGGGTTCATAGTGATTGCTGATGAAATCAGGCAGCTCGCTAACCAGTCGAATGAATCGATTCAATCGGTCTCCAAGATCACGGAAGAGATTGGTCTACATATCGAGAACACCGTTAAGGATATCAATGAAGCCGCTCCTAAGTTCCGTGAACAAATCTCTTCTGTAAGAGAGTCGTCAACGATATTCGCGAGTGTCAAAGAGGAAATGGAACATTTCATGAGACATATTAGTGAATCTTCTGCTTCTGTCCTCGAACTGATTGAGTTCCAGCGTCAACTCGGTGAATCCATGGCCAGCGTAAGCTCCATCGTCCAGCAAACCACTGCTTCGACGGAGGAGGTAGCTTCTATGTCATCTCAGCAATTCACGGTTAGTGAGGAATTGGTTGCCCTATCGGAAAAGCTGGAGGGCTTGGCAGCCGATCTTAAGCACTCTTTGGTTTCTTTTCAAGTATGACAATATTATTCTAATAGAGACGGGCAATTTTCCAATATAATGGAGAGTTGCTCGTTTTTGTTGATTTGATTGCTATCGGACGTTATCTTGTCTTCGAAGTGGCTAAAGAGATACACTTGTATTAAGTAATAAATGAAGAAAGTAGTGATCCATTGACGAACTTAAATCTGAGCCCCAGCGGGAGTCTTTTTCAGCAGGTTTTAATCGAGGGAGATTATAGTCCTCATTTTTTTGCTTACTATTATAAACAGTGGAATAACTACAATATGTCTTACCATCAGCATAATTCAACGGAAATCATGTATTTGATCTCAGGAAGTTGTATCGTAGATGTCCGTCCAAGCTCAGGAGGAGAAGAGAGAGTTCGGCTGAAGCGGGGAGAATTGATCATTTTAGACGCGAATGTTCCGCATAGGCTGATTGTTGAAGAGGGGGCACCTTGTCGGATGCTAAATGTGGAATTTGGGTTCATGGAATATAGAGGGGTTGCACCCTCTGTCGGCAAGCTAGCCCGTGAAGAAACGGCGCTCGCAGAAATGCTGCAGCTTCCTTTTTCCAGTTTAGTAATGCCTGATCCGGAGGAAATCTATCATGTTCTAAAGGGACTTGTGTTAGAGCTTGATCAGAGCGGCGGAAAGGGTGGAAGTATGGTTGATTTATTATTTTGTGAGCTTCTGTTGCGGTTATCCAGACTTCGGCAAGAGCAGCTTCATACCAGCCAACAGCCCTCGCAGCTTTATGTGCGGCGGAGCATTGAATTCCTGCATCAGAACTATGACCAGAACATTCAGGTTAAGGACATCGCTGCCGCAGTTAATCTGCATCCCGGATATTTGCATCGAATTTTTAAGAGCCATACGGGTCGGACGCTCAGCGATTACTTGAACATGCTGCGAATGGAGAAAGCGAAGATGCTGCTTGGGCAGAGCGACATCCCGATTGCTGAAATTGCAGATTACGTAGGAATTAGCAGCAGGCAATATTTTCACCTTCTTTTTAAAAAATACGCCGATTGCACGCCTGTAGAATTCCGCAATTCCATTGAGCGTCACGCCTGGAGTTATGAAGAGCATGATTTTCAGTAGATAGGTTAGGATTTTTGACACCTTCTTTCAAAAGAGGTCATGATATTGGTTACGCTTTCCTAAGGTCCCTTGCTACAATGGACAGGAACAACCAATTCATTACCGGAGGATGATAACCATGTCATTTAAAGTGTCTTTTATAGGGGCAGGCAGCATTGGATTTACCCGTGGATTGTTGCGGGACTTACTAACTGTACCGGAATTTAAAAATATCGAAGTCTCATTTATGGATATTAACAGCCACAATCTGGAGATGGTCACGGAGCTATGCCAGCGTGATATTAAGGAGAATGGTTTAAATATACAAATTCAGGCGACAACGGATCGCAGAGAAGCACTGAAGGATGCCAAGTACGTATTTTGTACTATTCGGATGGGTGGGCTTGAAGCCTTTGCTACGGATGTGGACATTCCCTTAAAATACGGAGTCGATCAGTGTGTGGGAGATACTCTGTGTGCGGGTGGCATCATGTACGGGCAACGCGGAATTGCGGAGATGCTGAATATTTGCCGTGATATTAGGGAGATGGCAGCACCGGATGTGCTTTTGCTTAACTATTCGAATCCGATGGCTATGCTGACCTGGGCCTGCAATAAATATGGTGGTGTTCGGACCATCGGTCTATGTCATGGTGTACAGCATGGGCACCAACAAATTGCGGATGTGTATGGTCTTAAGAAATCCGAAGTTGATATTATCTGTGCGGGCATCAATCACCAGACCTGGTATATTTCAGCAAGTCATGAGGGGAAGGATCTGACCGAAGGTCTTTTAGAGGCTTTTGAGAAACATCCGGAATTCAGCCGTACGGAAAAAGTGCGCATCGATATGCTTCGTCGCTTTGGCTACTATAGTACAGAATCCAATGGACACTTAAGTGAGTACGTGCCATGGTACCGTAAACGCAGTGATGAAATTATGGATTGGATCGATCTTGGGAGCTGGATTAACGGAGAAACAGGCGGTTATCTGCGTGTCTGCACGGAAGGTCGGAATTGGTTCGAGACCGATTTTCCAAACTGGATGAAAGACCCGGCATTGGAGTATACGAAGGAGAATCGCGGGGAAGAGCACGGCTCTTATATTATAGAAGGATTGGAAACGGGACGAGTGTACCGGGGGCACTTTAATACAGTGAACAATGGTGTAATCTCTAATCTGCCAGATGATGCCATCATCGAAGCACCGGGATATGTAGACCGGAACGGGATCTCCATGCCATTGGTAGGTGAATTGCCGCTGGGTCCTGCCGCCGTATGTAACGTGAGCATTTCAGTGCAACGTCTGGCGGTTGAAGCAGCTGTACACGGCGATGATAAGCTGTTACGTCAGGCATTTATGATGGATCCACTCGTTGGTGCTGTATGTAATCCAAAAGAAATCTGGCAGATGGTCGATGAGATGCTCGTCGCAGGGGAACAGTGGCTGCCTCAATACAGCGAAGCTATTGCTAAAGCCAAGGAACGTTTGGCTTCAGGAGAGCTTATCCCAACGAACGCTAACAACGAGGGCGCTGCTCGCCTGAAGGTGAAGACGGTGGATGAGATGATGCAGGACCGGGAAGCAGCGAACAAAAATGCTGGTGAGTCTGATAAAGGCAAGGATAGAGAGAAGGTTCAATAAGGTGTAGCATTGAAAGCTTTTTAACTATAAATAACCTCCACATTCCATAGTTTGGGATTGGAGGTTTTTTTAGGATGGAAATCTAAGAGGGGGAAAAACAAAACAGCAGTCATAGCTTACGAAAATAAGCTGACATGGGTGGGGAGTACAAGTTTATCGGTACCGATCCAAATTGTGAAATTAGGTTTATAGTAGGAGTTATTATGTAACTGAAAAAAGAAAGTTAGTTTAATTTCACTGGCTTATTTTTTTATCTATATCGTAGCGCCGAGGGCTACAGTAATCCCACACAGTTGCCCTACATACTATACTGACGCATTCCTCGATACTTACGGACTCAGATGAGCAATTTGCCCATCCCCGATACTTGCGGAACCGGATGACGCTATTCGTCCATTCCACGATACTTGCGGGCCTAGATGACGCTATTTGCCCATCCCCCGATACTTGCGGACCTAGATGACGCTATTCGCCCATCCCCCGATACTTGCGGACCTAGATGACGCTATTTAGCAATTTATCGCCTTTGGAGCGTATAATCGGACTCCAGTGCAGCTATTGCTCAGAATGAAGCTCGTTTTTGGTGTTTTTCATGCCTATAGCGGCTATGGGGTCCGATAGCAAGCCAAATATGCGATAAAGCTACGTATAAGGTCATCTGTGTCCGAAAGCGCCGATCTCCCAGAATCCCACAGTTGCCCTACATACTATTCTGACGCATCCCCGATACATACGGACCCAGATGACCCTATTCGCCCATCCCTCGATCTTGCGGACCCAGATGACGCTATTTAGCAATTTATCGCCTTTGGAGCGTATTATCGGACTCCAGTGCAGCTATTGCTCAGAAAGAGGCTCTTTTTTGGTGTTTTTCATGCCTATAGCGGCTATGGGATCCGATAGCAAGCCAAATATGCGATAAAGCTACGTATAAGGTCATCTGTGTCCGAAAGCGCCGATCCCCCAGTAATCCCTCAGTTGCCCTAATTGGATTTCCAGCGCATTCCCTGATACTTACGGACCTAGGTGACACTATTCGCCCATCCCTCGATCTTACGGACCCAGATGACCCTATTTGCAAATTTATCGCCTTTGGAGCATATTATCGGACTCCAGTGCAGCTATTGCTCAGAATGAGGGTCGTTTTTGGTGTTTTTCATGCCTATAGCGGCTATGGGGTCCGATAGCAAGCCAAATATGCGATAAAGCTACGTATAAGGTCATCTGTGTCCGAAAGCGACTAACCCCAGAATCCCACAGTTGCCCTACATACTATTCTGACGCATCCCCGATACTTACGGACCCTGGTGACGCTATTTGCCCATCCCCCGATACTTGCGGACCCAGATGACGCACTTTGTCCATCCCTTCATCTTACGTACCTAGATGACGCTATTCGCCCATCCCTCGATCTTACGGACCCAGATGACGCTATTTGCCCATCCTCCGATACTTGCGGACCTAGATGACGCAATTCGTCCATCCCTCGATCTTACGGACCCAGATGACGCTATTTGCCCATCCCCTGATACTTGCGAACTTAGATGACGCAATTTACGAAGTTTGTTGTTTTGTTCAAGAAGGAGCAACGCCAAAAACGCGGATGTCCCATCAGCCATTTTTGGCTTTTGGGATACCCGCGTTTTGGAGTGGGGGATTAAGAATTAACCGTACCCTTTGGACTAAAGAAGGTCTTCAGCGCCTGATACACTTCTTTTTTGTCTTTAATGACGTAATGCATGAATTGTTCATGTTTCAGATGGCGATAAGCTGACATCAAGGTACTGCTTCGATTGTATTGGTTCACCTCACCGTAGCCGAACATATTGCTTCGTTTCAGCAGTTCTCCGATCAGCTTCACGCAACGTTCGTTGTCGGAGGTGAGATTATCACCATCGGAGAAGTGAAATGGATAAATATTGTACTGCGCAGGCGGGTAGCGGCTATCGATAATTTCAATCGCTCGTTGATATGCCGAGGAACAAATCGTTCCCCCGCTTTCGCCACGGGTGAAGAAATCATGCTCACTGACTTCCTTAGCCTCCGTATGGTGGGCGAGAAAAACAATCTCTACCTTCTCATACTGGCGGCGCAGAAAACGGGTCATCCAGAAGAAGAAGCTGCGGGCGCAGTATTTTTCAAATGAACCCATCGAACCTGACGTATCCATCATCGCAATAATGACCGCATTGGAATGAGGTGTTCTAATATCATCCCATGTTTTGTAGCGCAGATCATCTGGGCTGATACTGTGAATGCCGGGATTTCCGCTGCTTGCATTGCGTCGGAGATTCTCCAGTAGCGTACGTTTTTTATCGATGTTGGACATCATCCCTTTTTTACGAATATCGTTAAAAATTATGGATTTGACCTCGATCTCTTCCTTATTCTTAGGCTTCAGATGAGGCAATTCCATATCCTGAAACAGAATGTCCTCCAGATCTTCCAGATTGACCTCTGCTTCCACGGTATCTTGGCCCGGCTGATCACCTGCTTTTTCTCCTTTGCCAGGCTGTGCCGATTGTGAATCGCGCCCAAGCACATCGCCAACCTGACTTTCCCCGTCGCCCTGTCCTACATGCTTCTGTTTACGGAAGTTATAAATAATCCGGTATTCATCCAGACTGCGAATCGGAACCTTCACAATCTGCTTACCGCCTGACAAAATAATATTTTCTTCGGTAACGAGGTCAGGCAAATTATCCTTGATGGCTTCTCTGACCTTTTGCTGATGGCGTTCCTGATCCTGATGACCTTTACGATGAAGGGACCAGTCTTCTTTTGAGACTACGAAGGAAAAGGGACCGGATGATTGCGACAGGATGACCACCTCCCATGGAATATGAAATGTTGATTGAGGCAATTTTTTGCAAAGTATATATTTGGATCCCCCGCAAAGCACCTGAGTACGCATAGAAAGCAAAGCCTCACTTTGTGGGGATGTTTTGGGGTTGTAACTAAAGTATATTCATGGGGATGAGGGATATGTGATTTCTTATTCACTGATCTCATCTACGGTCAGCACATAGCTGTTAGATTGGCTTTCGCCAGAGTAGTTACGTCCATCCATATTGAAAGAGTATTGAGCATTTACGGAGCCCTTAAGGAAACGACCCATTACCTGTTCACTCACCTGGACAAAATAATGAATGTTAACCATAGATGCAGCATTAACTACCCCCAGCGGCAAGGTGCCGGCAAATGAAGATTGTGGATTCGGAACTCCATCAATCACAATGCTGTTGGGATCAAGAAAACATTTTTCCGGGGTTAGCCGATTCAGAGATATTTCCGCAGGCCAATTTCCACTATTGGTTAGTGAGATCCAACATTGGACTCGCTCTCCTGATTCTACAATAGTTGGTTTTGCATGGACTACGAGTGAAATGACAGGTGTGACTACTAAGGTGGTAACGGTATTGGAACGAGAGGTTTGTCGTACGGTCCGTCCGTCTGGAAGCACAAAGGTATACTGAACACTACCATGGTTTTGTACGGCTGCGATTTCATGAATGTTAATGGCTGCAGGTATACTCACTTGAAAAACTACAACTGCTGTAGTTCCGCCTCTTAAAGTACCTAACTGGATGCCTTCCGCTGGTCGTGCACTTTTTTGCAACACTCCATTTAAGAGAACACTATCCCATACGAAAAGAGTACCTGAAGGTATAGCATCTGTTAGGACTGCATTTACAGCCAGATTCCCGTTGTTCGTTACCGTAAGCTCATATCTCAAATTATCGCCCGGAGCTGCTGTAACATGATCCACTTTTTTACTAATGTTGACCCCCGCTTGGACAAGTGAGACAACCGCAGTGTTACTTTCGGTCGTAATTGTATGCTCATCGACTGAATAGGTGACAACCGCGCTGTTGGTTAAGGCCAACGAGGGAGAAAACTCTGTTACTCGGACACGAAAAGTAATATCAACGCTTAGGTCTGTGTCCAGCGAACCGAGTAATATCCCCTGAGCCGGGTCTGATTCTGGGTAATAAATCCCACCTGCAATGACACTCCCCGGTATAAACACCGCCCCGTCCGGAATAGAAATTATTGCGTTGATTTGAGTTAAAAGGCTGTTGCCTTCATTTGTAAGCCGCAAGGTGTAAGTGACTACATCCCCTATAAAAGAAGTCGGAGTACTTGCAGACAAGGAGGTCGAGAGCTGGTAGGAGCGTAAAGAAACCTGTACGGAATTTGAAAATAGATCACCTTTAACGATTCTTCCCTCCGGTGTGGAAAAAGAAAAACGGCCTAGCGCTTTATTTTGCAGCACTAGGGAAGACGGCAGGGAAATGATGACGACTTGAAAGGCGATGCTCACTTGATTCTGCGGTGCAATAGAACCAAGGGGGATGCCTGAAGACGGTGTAGCCCCCGGAAGAGGCACACCGTCTCTGAGCACACTGTTGGAAATAAAGGATACACCTTCTGGAAGAATGTCAAACACCGTCAAAAAAGCATCTGTATTTCCATTATTACTGGCTGTAATGGTATACACCAAAGTGTCGCCTAAAGAGGCGTGGAGTTTATCTGTACTCTTCAGCAATGAAAGCACGGGGCCCACGACCGGGGTGTTAACGGTATTGGAATAGACAATTCCGTCAACACCCGCTGCCGAGTTGAAGAGTACCATGGACTGATTGGTTACGACAGGTTGGGTACGTGAGCCGGGAATCATAACGCTACTACCTGAACCTGGAAGGTAATGGTTGAAGAAGCACCTGCAGCAATTGTACCAATTGCGATTCCCGAAGCCGGACTGCCACTAGGACGTGGGGCTCCATCTACGGTAATGCTTCCCGTTACGAACTGGCTGCCAGCTGGAATAGGGTCAACCATGATGACATTATTAACTGGTGCAATCCCTAAATTGGTGACAACAATCGTATAGGTGATGATATCGCCAACAACCGCATCAATAGAAGTAGTGCTCTTAACCACACTTACGTCAGGTGAAGATACAGGGATAATTAGGACATTTGAGACAGAGGATCCCGTGAGTGAACGTCCATCTGGTGGTGTGAATGTGAAATTTGCTGTAGCTTGATTGACCAATTGCTGCGGTGAAGGCAGGGACGCAATAGTAACCTGTAAGGTAATCGTTACTGTTACTGTACTTCCCGGAGCTACCGACCCAATACTTAAGCCAGTAGCCGGATCTGATCCTGGTTGTGGTACCCCATTCACGAGCACGCTGTTTGGAACAAAGACAGCTCCGTTCGGAATGGTATCGGTAATAACTACATTTGCTATGAGGTTACCAGTATTCGTCACATTTAAGGAGTAAGTAATCGTATCTCCGACAGTTGCGGCGGTTCTGTCCGCCCCTTTGACAACTACAATGATAGGTTGATATACCGGAATAACAAGTGTATTTGAGAATGAAGATCCTGAGAATGCGCCGGAGGTGAAACTGACGGAAGCTTGATTACTAAGCGTTGCAGGATTAGGCAGCACATTGACAATCGTGTTGAACGAGACTTGGAAAGATGCTCCCGGTGCAAGTGTACCGAGCGAGATCCCGTTCGCTGGGTTGGCGCTAGGGCGTGGAGTGCCATCTACGGTCACACTGCCAGCGACAAAGCTAGAGCCTGCAGGTATTGGATCACTGAGGTTAACGTTACTGATAT
Organism: Paenibacillus sp. FSL H7-0323; assembly: GCF_038002725.1. Taxonomy (NCBI): domain Bacteria; kingdom Bacillati; phylum Bacillota; class Bacilli; order Caryophanales; family Paenibacillaceae; genus Paenibacillus; species Paenibacillus sp. FSL H7-0323. Next base: position 6,915,122 of record NZ_JBBODB010000001.1, read on the forward strand.
TTGCTATTCCACTATTGGTAACAGTGAGGTTATAAGTGATGGTATCGCCAACAACGGCATCGGTAGCTGTCGAAGATTTAGTGACGATAACGTTCGGTGAGGATACTGAGATTGTTGTTGTATTGGAATTGATCGAATTGTTAAATGTCCGTCCATCTGGAAGTGTGTATGCAAACGTGACGGAAGCTTGATTGAGCAGCTGTTGGCTTGCCGGCAATGTTGTGATAAGCACTGAGAACATTACAGACAGGCTTCCATTCGCGGAGATTACCCCCAGTGGGATCCCGGCAGCTGGGTCTGCTCCTGGAGCAGGAGCGCCTTGAATGAGTACACTATTTGGAATAAACGTTGTACCCGCTGGAATGGTGTCACTCAGGGTTGCTAAAGCTCCGTAGTTACCTGTGTTGGTCACATTTATAGTATAAGTAATCGTATCCCCAACGGTAGCATTGACTGAATTGGAGCTTTTTGCTGCTGCAAGGATAGGCAGATAGACAGGCGTCGTGACGATATTTGAGAAGGCTACATTTGAGACAACACCTGAGGTGAAGCTGACTGTTGACTGATTATTTAACAATCCAGTAGGCGGCAGTGAAACTACATTTACGGTAAAAGCAACAGTTACGGTTACACCGGGTGCTATGCTGCCTAGGGTCACTCCAGTAGCTGGGCTAACTCCTGTGCGAGGCACACCGTCCACAAGCACGCTGCCTGTCACAAAGGTGGTGCCGGCAGGAAGGGCGTCTGTGAAGACCACATTATTTACAGTGGCAATCCCGTTATTAGTTAAAGCTATGGAATAAGTAATAGTGTCACCGACTGTAGTTGATGTTGTGGTTGTAGTTTTAACTACAGCAATATTAGGTGAGGAGACCGGAATAGTGACGGTGTTAGAGAGTGCAGACCCATTAAGTGTACGTCCGTCGGGTAAGGTGAAGCTGTATGCTGCGGTTCCTTGATTGACCAGTTGCTGAGGACTAGGCAATGAAGTGATGTCAACCGTGAAAATGACTACGGTCGTTCCTCCAGGCTGTATTATTCCAGCTGCAATTCCGGTGGAAGGATCCGCTTGCGCTAATGGGAGTCCATTGATGAGCACACTATTCGGAACAAAAGCCGTACCTGCGGGAATATTATCCGTCAATGTTAAATTAGCAGCATAGTTTCCTGTGTTACTCACTGTCAGTGTGTAGCTAACGGCATCGCCAACCGTGGCATTGGCTGTACTAGCACTCTTGACTACGGCAATGTTCGGCTGGAACACAGGGACAGTAACGGTATTAGAAAAAGTGGAGCTTGAAATAACACCTGAAGTGAAGGTAACAGATGCCTGATTGATGAGTGAAGCTGTAGGAGGGACGGAGGTAACAGTAACACTGTAAGTAACCAGCGCTGATGCACCGGCTGCTAGAGTGCCGATAGATATCCCCGAAGCAGGATTCAAGTTCGGGAATGGAACTCCGTTGACAGACACGCTGCCTGTTACAAAAGTACTCCCTACCGGTGTAGGATCATTGAGTAAGACGCTAGTAACAGATTCTATACCATTATTAGTTATATTGACGTTGTAAGTGACCGTTTCACCAACAGCAACTGATGTTGAAGTAGTGCTCTTGGTAACGACAATGTTAGGAGCAGAGACTTGTAAAGTTACAGTGTTAGACACCGCAGTCCCAGATAACGGTCTACCGTCAGGCGGAGTAAAGGTAAAGCTTGCAGAAGCCTGATTACTAATCTGCTGAGGTGTTGGCAGGGAGATGATATCAACGGTGAAGCTGACTGCAATACTGGCACCAGGAGCGACATTTCCTACAGCTATCCCTGTATCAGGGGCTGATCCGGGTTGAGGCATGCCACCTACAATGACACTATTAGGAACAAAAACTGTACCTGCTGGAATGTTATCAGTTAGCGTAAGATTTGCAGCCAGATTACCTGTGTTGCTAACAAGCACTGTGTAGATGACAGAATCACCGACAACTAAAGCATCGAAATCGCCATCTCCATCAGCGGCACTTTTTAATAAGGAGATTTGGGGCTGAATAACTGGTGTAGTTGTGATATTAGATGAAGAAGAACCGGAGAATACACCGGATGTAAAACTGACAGACGACTGATTGTTAATCTGTGATGGTATCGGCATCGTTATCCTCACCTCGAATGTTACGGTAGCTGTGGCGCCAGGGCTCAAACTACCGATTGGAATGCCGGCGGACGGAACTGCTAGCGGCAGGGTAGTGCCACTTACAATTACGGTTCCGGGAATAAAAGCGACATTCTCAGGCAGAGGATCGCTGAGAATGATATTGCTTACTGTTGCAATACTGTTGTTGGTCAATACAGAGGTAAAGGTAAGGATATCACCAGTAACAGCAGTAGCAGCGTTTACGCTTTTTACAACACTGACGTTAGGGGCGGACACTGGGACAGAGAGCGTATTGGACACTACATTTCCACCGAGCTGACGCCCGTCTGGAAGGGTGAAATTATATGTCGCTGAAGCAGAGTTCAGCAATACTTGTGATGGAGGCAGGGCTGTGATTGTGACCAGAAAACTTACGGTGACACTATCACCAGGAGCGAGCGGTCCAACTGGAATGCCAGTTGCCGGATTATATCCGGGCAAAGGTGTTCCTCCAATAATGACACTATTCGTGTCAAACACGGCTTGGGGTGGCAGGATATCAGTTACTAATAGAGTAGCTGCAATATTCCCGGTGTTGCTGATCAGGATGGAGTATGAGAGAGATCCCCCTACAGATGCCTGGGCTGCATTGGCGCTTTTGACCATACTAAGGATGGGCTGAAATACAGGTGTTACTATCGTGTTTGAGAGCGAAGAACCGGTGAACGCCCCAGAGGTGAAGGAGGCGCTGGCTCTGTTTGTAAACTGTGCTGGACTTGGCAAGGAAGCAACATTCACTCTAAAAGACACCGTGACAGAGCTGCCCGCGGCGATACTTCCGATTGCTATACCTGTACTTGGGTTAGCCGCTGCAACCGTCGAACCGTTGACAGTCACACTGCCTGCTACAAAAGCTCCCCCCGTAGGAATAGGGTCAGAGACAACAACGTTAGTAACAGTGACGCTGCTTGGGTTGGACACTATGACTGAATAAGTAAGATTTTCTCCAACCGCTACATTAGTTAGATTTGCAGTTTTGGTTAGTGTAATGTTGGGAGCGGAGACCGGAATGGTTAGGGTATTGGATAGACTGGTCCCGGAGAATGATCTTCCACTTGGCAGTTGGTAGGTGTAATTGCTACTGCCTTGATTATTCAGAACAGGTGGAGCAGGCAGAGATTGTACAGAGACAAGAAAGGTCACAGGAACAGCTGCCCCAGAAGCTAAAGTGCCTAAGTTAATTCCTGTAAGTGGAGAGTCAGCAGGTCTAGCAACACCGTTAACAGTTACACTTCCCGAGACAAAGGCGCTTCCTGAAGGAATATTGTCGCTCAGGGTTACAGCCGCCCCGATATTCCCTGAATTCTGAACATTTAACGTATAAAGAATATTGCCACCTACAGTTGCACTGGAAACGTTCGAGCTTTTTGCAATTTGGATTACAGGCTGATACACGGGAGTTGTAGTCGTGTTTGAGACTGAAATGCCAGTAAAAGCACCCGAGCTAAAAGAGGCACTAGATTTATTCAATAGCTGAGCGGGACTTGGTAATGAGATAACGTTGACTTGAAAAGTGACGGCAACGGAGCTTCCGGGAGCGATGGTACCGACAGCAATCCCTGTTCCAGGATTAGCTGAGGGTTGTGATACACCGGCGACGGTGACACTTCCGGGAACCAGCGATGTACCCGCAGGTATGGTATCTGAGAGTGAAACGTTGGTAACTGCTGCAATTCCGTTGTTACTGATTACTGAGGTGTAGAGCAGTATATCTCCGACAGTTACGTCGGTGAATCCAGCGCTTTTGACTACGGTAACATTGGGTGTTGTAACGGGAATAGACAAAGTGTTGGACGAGGCAGAACCAGTTACCGTTCGCCCATCTGGAACTTGAAACGTATAAGCGGCGCTTGCTTGGTCAACCAACTGCGGCGGTGAGGGAAGACTATTCACGATGACCCGAAATTGAACAGTAGAACTGCCACCGGCGGCAACCGTACCGATAGCAATCCCCGTGGCAGGGTTACCAGCGACAGGATTTCCATTGACGGTGAAGCTGCCTGCGACGTAAGAGCTGCCTGAGGGAATGTTATCCGTAAGTGTTGTTACCGCGCTGATATTTCCTGTGTTCGTGATTTGAAGGGTATAGGTGATCTGATCTCCAACCGTAGCATTGGTGGTATTGGCTGATTTCACAATGTTAAGGACGGGTGAATATACAGGTAAGGTTACTGTATTAGATGGAATGACCCCCGTCATGATAGGGCCTCCGGCTACACTTTGAAACGTAAAGGCAGCGTTGGCAGTATTTGCGATATTTTGTGGACTTGGCGGCAATGAAGTGACTTTGGCTTGATATGTAACCGTTATTGAACTGCTTAAAGCTAATGAGCCTAATGGGATTCCTGCTGTAATATCAAAAGTAGGCCTTACGACGCCAGCAACGACTACGCTTCCAGTTACAAAAGTGGATCCTGCCGGCAGCGCATCTGATAAAACGACACTTGCTGCTCCTGCTGTTCCTGTATTACTGACAGTCACCGTATAAGTTACCGTATCACCGACTATGGGGCCGGCTACATTAGCGCTTTTAGTGAGGTTTATTTTAGGAGCATTGATATCAACCTGTATGGCATTACCGTTGAGTACATAAGCATCGCCTGAGGTGGTTAATTGTAATACGGCTGAAGATTGATTGTTTATCAGCCGGGCGGAGACGTCAACATTGGTAATATCCCAGCCTTGACGGCCGCCGATAATGTTGGTCCCTGGGTTTCCGTTGGTTTGATTGCGGTTTCCAAAGGTACCTGTTGTGTTTAGATTACCTGCATCATTGTTAATCTGTGACGCAAAAAAGTTGTTGGCAAAGTTGTTTGGTCCCGATAAAGCAACAAGTGTAGCCGAGGTTGGACCAAATAACGCTTGATCCCCCGAACGGTTGGCATCCCCCTCCTGTGCGCTGAATAACGCTCTGCCGCCAAGCGCACCTGTAATTGGTGTTGCGAAGCCTGTGATCGTAGTTGAAACTGGGGCTGAGGTTGCCTGTACAAGTATTGCACCTGCCCGTAGGGACATATTGCGAAAAGGTAAGGCTGTATTTTGGTAGATTACGCCTAATGTCCAGCCAGCATGGTTGGCCGTGGAATCACTAGGGATAACAATCGTACCCACTACACCGCCAGTGGTGTAGGTGCCGGCGCCGCCTTGTTGGATAATGCTGGTCACGTTGGCGGAACGAACATATGCTGATGCACCACCTCCCAAATCGACTACGTTGCTCGTTGCTGAATCGGGAGTAACGCTGAATGTATTGCCAGCAGGAGTTATTAGGGAGACAGGATTGTTAATGGCCGAACTGAGGTTAACGGTTCCGTTAATATAGGTACCGCCCCATATCAGTTCTGCATACAGCACTGTGCTGCCAGATGGTAGGACCAGTATGGCTGCTGAACTGTTGCTTGTATAAAGACTAGTAGTTCCGCTAGGATAGGAACCAAATGTCGATGAAGTATTAACAGTAGTAAAGCCACCGATGCTGTCTAGTGTCCCTGGCACTCCGATCGTATCGGAGCGGCTAAGTCCAAGCGTGTTGCCGGTAAATGTGATAGCACCGGTCGCATTGATCGTTGCCCGTACGACTAGTGGAATGATTCTCACCTCCTTCGAGGTTGATTTTGGCCAAAAGTGAACCGTCCTATAGTTAGGACGGCACAGTTAATACCTGTATGTTAGCCTATGATACAAAATGGGTATTAGTGTATGTCCCATCTTAAAATTATAGAAAAAAATGTCTGTTTTGTGATTTAAGTCTTCGTTCGACAAGAACATGAGGTTCAGGATAATGACGTCTGCTCATCAGCTCCAGCTCTTGATCAGTGATATTGTGCTTGACTACGACAAAATGGTACATGATTTCATGCACTACATTTGCTTGAAGGGTCTTTAGTATTTCTAGTTCTTCAGTTTCGTAAAGCGGATCTTCATAAGGGTGTTGATAGAATAACTCCATCCGCAGCAACCGATAATCGAAGGGTGGTGCGGGTACAGGGTAGTCTGGAATAGCTGGGCATACTGGACCGGATGGGGGTTGGAAGAAGGATCCTGTAAAATGCCGGGGGGTATATTCGTCAAACTTCTGCTTAAAGGAAGGATTGGACATATGGGCAAAGCTGTGGGCATAGGGTGCTAGAATGCAAACAACTGCTTTATGGATGCTAATTCTGTGAATTTCCGCCATGGCTGCGAATAAATTGTCCACATAAGGCAGTACACGGCTAGCCATAACAAACTCAGCGCTATTGTCAGGGAGAGGAATCTCTTGGCAAATATCACAGACAATATCTACAACAGGACCCGCGATCCGATCGATCCCGAGATAACCTGCTTCCTTATTAGATCCACAGCCGATATCGATTTTCAAGGGGCTCACTCCTTTGGGATAAATCAGGCTCACACTATTGTATTAATACCGCTGTAGCCTGCATCCGACGGATGCCTAATAGAGGCTGGAAGTTATCTAAAATTACTTCATATGAAACTTTCATAGAGTGGTTAACGTTATAAGAGTATACTTATGAAGATGACTTTGAAAATAATCGCCACATAGAGGAGGCACTCAACATGAAAAAACAACGTTCATTACCCGCCATAGCAGCGATTGCTGCCTTAACATTTGCCTTAACCGCTTGCGGTGGGAATAATTCGGCACAGACTTCAGGAGAACCGACTGCAACACCTTCTCCAACTCCAACCGAGAGCGCAAGCACAGCTGAGCCTACAGAAGCTCCAAGCACTCCCGTACCTACTGAGAACCCAAGTACAGCCACACCAACCGAAAATCCGAGCACAGCTAAACCTAGTTCTACTCCAAAAGCTGAAGGAAAAACAATAAAAATGACGGCCGTTTATATCGGACAAATAGATAGTCATTCCGTTGAGATTGCGACAAAAGAAGGTCCAACCGCTTTTGAGATTTCAGCTGGAATGGAGAGTATACTTGATACTTTGAATTCAGATGATTCCGTAGTTATTGAATACGTGGAAAAAGCAGTGGAGGGCGATCCGTCCGTCAAGCAGCGTGTGCTGACAAAGCTGGCTCTAGCAAAATAATTGAATGTATTGATTTGCAAGTAGAGGGTGTCTCAGCAATCATATAGTGGTTGCTGGGACACCTCGTATTTTTTAAGCATAGTTCTTGCTCAAAACACTAGACTTTGTTTGATCAATCACAGTCCGCATACCTAGCTGCATCATTATGGATTAGGAGCCACACTATTGGATCTAGCTGCACCACTATGGATATAGCAACCCCACTAACGGAACTAGTAGCACCACTATGGATATAGCAGCCCCACTATTGGATCTAGCAGCACCACTATGGATCTAGCAGCCCCACTAACGGAACTAGTAGCCCCTATATTGGACTCAGCATTATCGGACCCAGCAGCCCTAAAACGCAGCTTTTCCCTACATTTAATTCGCTATCGGACCCAGCAGCCCTAAAACGCAGCTTTTCCCCACATTTGGTTCGCTATCGGACCCCATCGCAGCTATTGCCATAAAAAACGCCCAATAGGATCCTTTTTCGATGCAATAGCGTCACTGGGGTCCGAAACTGTGCTCCAAAGGGCGAAAATCCGTAAATAACGTCATCTGAGTCCGTGAGCCGCGGATGACGGGGAAAACTCAGCATCATCGGACCCAGCAGCCCTAAAAAGCAGCTTTATCCGACATTTGAATTGCTATCGGACCCAGCAGCTCTTAAACGCAGCTTTTATTCACATTTGGTTCGCTATCGGACCCCATCGCAGCTATTGCCATAAAAAGCGCCAAATAGGATCCTTTTTCGATGTAATAGCGTCACTGGGGTCCGAAACTGTGCTCCAAAGGCGAAAAAAACGTAAATAACGTCATCTGAGTCCGTGAGCCGCGGATGAAGATGAGGACTCCCCAATGCAGATTTTGGATTCATACATAAATAAAGGTATCCTCACAACCCGCTCAAAGTTGTTGGGATACCCTTTTTAATGAAGTTAGCATGTTTAAAAGAAGCTTAAAGCGTTCCAGCATTGACTAGGAAGGTTGTAATAAGCAGCATAAAGAGTAAGATAATAACACCATTGACTATTGTGCCAATAATGCCAAACACCTTGCGACGTTTCCGAATGGAAAGCCCAATGATGCCGATGACTACACCGATTACATTAAGAGCAGCCAGAATAATAACCGTTAATCCTAGAAGCATTATGAATTGCGAGGACTGGCTTAATAGTTCGGAATTCTCATTAACCAATGAAGAAGACTTCATTATAATAGAGATAAAGATGGCTGCATAGCCGATGATCGACACGAGACAGATAATGAACGAAGCAATACCAGGTCCAGAATGTTGAAGATCATGTTCTACTTTTTGATGCGTAGATGATAAATCAGCGCTTAGGTAATCCGGATGAGGATTGGGATTTCCCACCTCTGCCGCAGGTACGTCTGATTTTGACAGAGAATTTAAGTCCATGGTTTGCACTCCTTGAGAGATTAGAATGAAAATGTTGTTAATATCCACTTTTTCATATTGATGCTAAAAAAGCAACCCCTGAATGAGGCAAAATAAAAAATGACTGCTGGAAATAGGAACTGGCATTACGTTATGATAGAATGAGTCTAAAATTAAGGGGGTGTAATCATTTGCAACGGAAATTTATGGCCTGGGGGGCTGTGCTAGCAATGCTGGCAGTAGGAATTGGTGCTTTCGGTGCCCATCTACTAAAACCAGTGATCAGTGAAGACTATATGAAGGTATATGAGACTGGTGTGCAGTATCACTTGGTACATGCGCTGGGGGTAATTCTCATCGCACTGGCTGTGGGCCAATGGGGCGAAAGTGCCCGATTACGTTGGGCGGGCCGATTGTTAATTGCAGGTACCATTTTGTTCTCTGGCAGTTTGTATGTTCTGAGTATCTCCGGAATTAAGGTGCTAGGAGCGATTACACCTATCGGTGGGGTATGCTTTATAATTGGCTGGTTATGCCTTGCGATAGAGGGATTTTCACGTAAAACGTCGTCTTAGTTGTTAAAAAAAGAAAGACCAATAAGCACCTGTTCCCCAAAGAGGGAGGGTGCTTATTGGCTTGTAACGCATGCGCTTACAGAAACTCGTCGATTTCATTTAGATTAAAGCTGTACACCTGCTTCTCATCCACATGGTAGACACTTATAGAGTTGGCTGCTTCATCAAAGTTTAAAATACGACAGGGCATGGACACTTGTTTCCCGTACCGGTTCGCTCGTAAACGTACCAATTGATTATTCTGAATATACTGACGAATCTTCCCGTATGCATCAGCTGGCGTCTCAATGGCCGTTTGCTGTGCAGGCGTTTCTGCCTGTTTTTTTATCGGTGTATCCAGCTGCTTCTTCGTAGATTTTGGAGGCAGCTTTAATGAAATGGGAGGAGCAGAGTTTTGATTCAAAGCTAGTTTAGCGGAGCGTAGCAAGCTGTCAATGGTTCTCCCTAATTCAAGACCGGAGTTAATGTTGAAATCTGTGATATGGTCATTATTGTTCAACATTTCGAGCAGAAATTGCAGTGCAAGCGGGTTGGTACGGGCATTAATCAGGATGTCGACGTTAAATAAATAATTGCCGTCTGTGCGTTGTAGTTTCTCGTCCATAAATCCCCCAGCTTTTCGTTTAGAACATCTCTGAATGGTTACAGGAATGTAATTAACTATAACATTAAACATGCAATATTCATATACCCAGGACTACTGGAATAGGGACTATTATACTGCATTTTATACTAGGCATAGGACTACCGTCAGCACACCCACAGGAAAATTAGCATACATATACAACGTGGATAGTGAAAAAAAGGAGGTGCTGCTATTGGTTACTATGGAGCCTATTACAGTAGGTGAACATACGCTGATCGGGGTAGAGGTTAAGCTTCCCAAAACTACACTGCTCTCCATCAGCACGAACCGAGGTTATATTATGTGCGGTGCACTGGATGTCGGTCTCCTCAATGAAACACTTAGTGATCGGCATATCATCGCAGCTCGTGCGGTGGGTGTACGGACGCTTGCCCAGCTTTTAGCTGCCCCGTTGGAGTCTGTAACGATAGAAGCAGAGAGTCTTGGCATCGTACCAGGTATGACGGGTGCGGAAGCGTTACTTCTTATGGTCTGACCGGAAAATTTAACAATTCCAAACAAACGGGGCTTAGGCCCTTTTTGTTTGTGTGCAAGTATTCACATTTAAGCATAATCGGGTGTGTCTTTGCTCATGCTAGTACAAATAAAGGTGTTATGGAAGGCTTCTCCTTGTTTCGTATTACAGGTAAAAGGGTAAATTAAGAATAGACAAGTTACTACCGGACGAAGGAAATAGTAACCGGTAAATATAATGGATAAGGTAGGGATCATCTCATGGCTAAAGCATCGAATAAAGTAAATACAACTTCACTGGAACAGATCATGAATCGTCAGGTTGCTAACTTAAATGTCCTGTACGTAAAAATTCATAACTTTCATTGGTATGTCAAAGGAGAACAGTTCTTCTCCCTTCATGTGAAATTTGAGGAATTATATAATGAAGTAACCCTTCACATGGATGAAGTAGCAGAACGCTTGCTAACCATCAAAGGCAGTCCGGCAGCAACATTGAAAGAATATTTGGAATTAGCTACAATTCAAGAAGCTACAGGTAAGGAAGATACACGGGGAATGGTTCAGTCTCTGATTGAAGACTTCGCCACCATCTCTGAAGAGCTGACAGAAGGCATCGAGCTTGCCGAAGAAACCAAGGATCAGCCAACCTCAGATATGTTCATTAAAATCCGTAGTGATCTGGAGAAACACCAATGGATGCTACGTTCGTTTCTTAGCTAATCATTAAGCAGTTTGAATAAGGCTTCCTGCGGGAAGTCTTATTTTTGCGTAGTCTTATGTTTAATGAAAATCTTCTCTGAGTCACAAGTGATTAGCTAAAGAGAAATTTGTAAAAAAACAAGGTTTGATATAAAATTAGTGAGAATCATTGATAATCATTGTGATTCAATTTATAATAATTATAATGTGATAGAAAATCTAATTGTGCTGGGAATCAGGATTATCCTGTTTCAATACAACTTTTGATTTCGCAAATCGATCAATGGAGGGAATAATATTATGGCAGCAGAATTTGTCATTGAGGGTCTTAAAGCGACGATTGAGGGAAAAGAAATTTTGAAGGGGATTAACCTTCAAATGAAAGGTGGCGAAATTCACGCCATCATGGGACCAAACGGTACAGGTAAAAGTACTTTGGCTTCGGCGCTAATGGGTCATCCTAAATACGAAGTAACTGATGGAACTGCAACTCTAGATGGTGAAGATCTTCTGGAGATGGCTGTTGATGAACGCGCACGTGCAGGTCTTTTCCTTGCAATGCAATATCCAAGCGAAATCTCTGGAGTAACTAACTCCGACTTCTTGCGTTCTGCCATTAATTCCCGTCGTGAAGAGGGAAGCGAAATCTCGTTGATTCGTTTTATTCGCCAAATGGAAGCAAAGATGAAAGAACTAGATATGAACCCTGAGTTTTTACACCGTTACTTGAACGAAGGCTTCTCCGGTGGTGAGAAGAAACGTAATGAAATTCTACAAATGATGATGCTGGATCCAAAAATCGTGATCTTGGACGAAATTGACTCCGGTCTTGATATTGATGCTTTGAAAATTGTAGCTGAAGGCGTAAACTCCATGCGGAGCGAAGAACGTGGCTTCTTAGTTATTACCCACTATCAACGTCTTTTGAACTACATCAAACCTGATTATGTTCACGTTATGATGCAAGGTAGAATCGTGAAATCCGGTGGTCCAGAGCTTGCACAGCGTCTGGAAGCAGAGGGTTATGAATGGATTAAAGAAGAACTCGGAATTGAAGATGAAACTGTAGGGCAAGAAGCGTAAGAAACGCCAGGAAGGAGGAGACCACTATGACGACACAGACCATTCTTCCGGTGGATGCCGAACGCTTGAGCGAATTATCGCACAGCAGCGGCGAACCGGGTTGGCTGAAAGAAAGCCGCTTGAAGGCACTAGAATTGGCAGCTACTCTGACACTGCCTAAATTAGAGAAGACACGGATTGATCGTTGGAATGTCAATAATTATGGTAGCTATAAAGCAAGTGAACCTTTTGCTTCGCTAAGTGATGCACCTGCATCTATTTCTTCCTTGATCAAGGATCAGGAGGAAGGCAGCCTGATTATTCAACGCAACTCTGGTGCAGTATATACACGTATCGCTCCTGAGCTTGCAGAACAGGGTGTTATTTTTACAGATCTACAGACAGCTGTTAAAGAACACGGAGATTTGGTTCAACGTTACTTGCATAAAGCCATTCAGCCAGACGAACATTCTATCGCAGCGCTTCATGCTGCATTGTGGAATGGTGGAGTATTCCTCTATGTTCCTAAGAATGTTGTTATTGAAACTCCGCTTCAAGCAGTGCTGTTAACGGATGATGCGGAAGCGACTTTTGTTCCACACATTCTGGTCGTAGCTGATACTAACAGTTCCGTAACCTATGTAGACAACTACGTATCGGATAAAGAAGAAGCTGGACTACACAATGGTGCGGTAGAGGTATTCGTGGGCGCTGGCGCTAAAGTTCGTTATGCTACAGTGCATCAGCTTGGTGTAGATACTACAGATGTAACTTATCGCCGGGCTGTTGTTGAGAATGACGGAGTCATCGAATGGATCGTTGGTGAGATGAACTACGGAGATACTGCGAGTGATACCAAGTCTGTGCTTAAAGGCAACGGTTCTAGCTCCGATGCTAAAGTAATTGCAGTAGGTACGGGATCACAGAAACTTAATTACACCACTCAAGCTCAGCATTTTGGCAAAAGCACACCAAGTGACATGATCACTCGTGCAGTTATGCGTGATTCTGCTACATCTATCATCAACGGAATCACCAAGATTGAGAAAGGTGCTACTAGAGCGGACGGCCAGCAAACGGAAAAAGTATTGATGCTGAGTCCAAAAGCCCGTGGTGACGCCAATCCGATCCTGCTTATTGATGAAGATGATGTTACAGCCGGCCATGCCGCTTCCGTAGGACAGGTCAATCACGAGCAAGTCTTTTACCTAATGTCCCGCGGAATTACACGGCATGATGCAGAGACTCTGATCATCTACGGCTTCTTGGCTCCTGTTGTGTCACAAATTCCACTGGAGGGACTGCGCAATCAGCTCCAATCTCTTGTGGAAAGGAAGTTAGTGCAATGATTAGCAACGCCATCCGGGAGCAATTTCCCATACTGAACCAAAATGTGAACGGACATCCACTGGTCTATCTGGACAGTGCTGCTACTTCACAGAAGCCTCGGAAAGTAATTGAGGCGGTCAAGTCGTATTATGAGTGGGATAACGCCAACGTACACCGTGGCGTCCATACTTTAGGCAGCCGAGCAACCGATGCCTACGAGGGAGCCCGGGAGAAGCTAGCTAAGTTTATTAACGCCCGCAGCACTAAAGAAATTATCTTTACACGCGGAACAACTACAGCCTTAAATCTTGTGGCCTCTTCTTACGGACCCTCTGCTGTGGGTGAAGGCGACGAAATCGTCATCACCTTAATGGAGCATCATAGTAATCTGATTCCATGGCAGCAGCTCGCTAAGAAGACCGGTGCTACATTAAAATATATACCGTTGCAACCTGATGGAACGGTTACGTTGGAAGCTGCCGAGCAGACGATTACGGATAAAACCAAAATCGTTGCTATCGCTTATGTATCCAACGTTATGGGAGTAACTCATCCTATTAAAGAGCTTGCGGCTATTGCTCATCGTCATGGTGCAGTAATTGTCGTAGATGGTGCACAAAGCACACCACATATGAAGGTCGATGTGCAGGATCTGGATTGTGATTTCTATGCACTATCTGGTCATAAAATGCTCGCACCCACCGGAATTGGCGCTTTGTATGGCAAGAGAGCACTTCTCGAAGCCATGGAGCCCGTCGAATTCGGTGGCGAGATGATCGATGATGTGGGTCTTTATGAATCCACATGGAAAGAACTGCCTTGGAAGTTTGAAGGCGGTACGCCGATCATAGCTGGTGCTGTTGGTCTAGGTGCAGCCATTGATTTCTTACAAGAAATCGGTTTGGATGAGATACACCGCCATGAGAAAGCTCTTGCAGCGTATGCAGAGCAACGTCTGTCAGAGATCGAGGGTCTGAACATTTATGGTCCTCGAAATCGAGAAGTCGGCGTTGTCACCTTTAATCTGGGTGACGTTCACCCGCATGATGTCGCTACAGTGCTAGATGCGGAAGGCATTGCCATCCGCGCCGGGCATCACTGCTGTCAGCCGCTGATGCGCTGGCTGGAAGCCAGCTCTACAGCACGTGCAAGCTTTTATCTGTATAATAACGAGCAGGATGTAGATCGACTGGTGGACGCTTTAATCAAGACAAAGGAGTACTTCAGCTATGAACTTGGATGACTTATACAGACGCGTAATTATGGATCATTATAAAAGTCCTCGAAATCGCGGTTCATTTGAAGATGATGCTCTAAAAATTGAACTGAATAACCCAACCTGTGGTGACCGGATTACTCTTCAGCTTAAGGTAGTGGATGGAATCGTAAAGGATGCCCGTTATAATGGTGAAGGCTGTTCGATCAGTATGTCATCGGCTTCGATGATGACTGAGGCGATCAAAGGACAAACGGTTGAACGTGCGCTTGAACTGGCTGATAACTTCTCCTTACTGATGAAGGGTGAAGACGTGGATTTTGGAGATTACGAAGACATTGAAGCCCTTTCGGGTGTGAATAAATTCCCTGCGCGGATCAAATGCGCAACACTGGCTTGGAACGCACTTCGTAAAGGAATTGACGAAGAAGAGCAACATAAATAACAGTAGAACAAGGAGGCTGACACCATGGCTAAGAAAGCGCCTGATATGGAAGAATACCAGTACGGGTTCCGTGATGAGCATAAATCGATATTCCAGTCTGGTAAAGGTTTGACGGCCGAAATTGTTAAAGAAATTTCAGCAATCAAAAATGAACCACAGTGGATGCTTGACTTCCGCTTGAAATCTTTGGAGCAGTTCCGTAAAATGCCAATGCCAACATGGGGCGGCAATATGGATGATTTGGACTTCGAGGATATTCAATACTATGTAAGACCTTCAGAGAAGCAAGGGAAGACTTGGGAAGAAGTTCCTTCCGAAATCAAAGAAACCTTTGATAAGCTGGGGATTCCGGAAGCGGAACAGAAGTTCCTCGCCGGCGTTTCGGCACAATATGAATCTGAGGTAGTCTATCACAGCATGCAGAAGAGCCTTGAAGATCAAGGGGTTATTTTTACAGATACCGACACTGCATTGCGTGAGCACCCAGAGCTTCTGAAAAAATATTTCGGGACGATCATCCCTCCAACCGATAATAAGTTTGCCGCACTTAACAGTGCAGTTTGGTCAGGCGGCAGCTTCATCTATGTTCCTAAAGGTGTGAAATGTGAAGTTCCTTTGCAGGCTTACTTCCGTATTAACTCTGAGAACATGGGACAATTCGAACGTACTTTGATCCTTGCTGATGAAGACAGCTTCGTGCACTACGTAGAAGGATGTACTGCTCCAATCTATAGCACGAACTCTCTGCACAGTGCGGTTGTTGAAATCTTGTGTATGAAGAACGCTCGCGTTCGTTATACCACAATCCAGAACTGGGCTCCAAACATCTACAACCTCGTTACGAAACGTGCGGTTGCAGAAGAGAATGCTACTATGGAATGGGTCGATGGTAACATCGGTTCCAAGCTGACCATGAAATACCCTGCGGTTGTTCTTAAAGGCCGTGGTGCTAAAGGTTCAGTACTATCCATCGCGGTAGCAGGTAAAGACCAGCATCAGGATGCGGGTGCCAAGATGATCCATTTGGCTCCAGATACAACATCTACCATTGTATCGAAATCCATCAGTAAACATGGCGGTAAAGTAACTTACCGTGGTCTAGCTTCCTTCGGCCGTCAAGCAGAAGGTGCGAAATCGAACATTAAATGTGATACGCTGATTTTGGATAATGAGTCCACTTCGGATACTATTCCTTACAATGAAATCATGAACGATAACATCGTTCTTGAGCATGAAGCAACCGTGTCTAAAGTTTCTGAGGAGCAACTGTTCTACCTGATGAGCCGTGGCCTCACAGAAGCAGAAGCGACTCAAATGATCATCATGGGCTTCATCGAGCCGTTCACAAAAGAACTGCCGATGGAATATGCGGTCGAAATGAACCGTCTGATCAAGTTCGAGATGGAAGGTTCTATCGGTTAATAAGAGCGCTTATGAATGGAGGCTTGTCCTCCCAACGCTTATATTTCTTCAAAGCATCCGTAGATATTTTTCTACGGATGCTTTTTTATTGGCACAATTGAAAAAATCCCCGAATGCTCCGGGGACACACCTTTAATATTTTCAATTATCCATTTCCGGCAACGGCAATTCCACTGAAGGATCTGGCTCCCAGAGATGCCGTTCTAATCGCTGATGCTACAATGGTGTATTGGATCTGGCCGGTAAGCACATCGGTTGAAGGCGGATAGTCGACAGTGGTGATTCCAACCATTTCATATTGGGTCGTTGTATTATTAATGTTTCCGGGGTAGGTTGTACTAAAAATTAATATATTATTGCGGTAAATACTAAAAGTAACATCATTCTGAACTATAATGCTGACATCAACACTAAGTCTGGCAAAAGCATTCAATGTGACTCTCACTAAGCCTGCATTTGCAGGTGTAACATTTACTGTCTGAAGTCCAATGTCACCGAAAATTGCACTTGAACGAACTAAATTAAGACTTTGTGCATCCATAGTGCTGCCCTGTGAAATTCGCATATCAAGAAACTGTATACTCATCCTATTCACCTAACCTCTCATTGTAGATTTTATATTTTATGAGAGAAAGAATAGAATGGCGCCAAATCATTGGCGGTTTTTTTTATATATAGTAAAGGTTACAGTTTTGCCAGATCATTCACTTCTTTACTAAAAGCCTCTGAATATTGATTAAATTTACCTGCATCAAGTTTTAAGCTGTTATCGTTTGCTTTTGGAGGTGTCTCCTGGATCTGTTTATATAAAAGATCAATTTCTGGGGAAAGCTTGGCCCATATTTTTTTTATAGAATCATACTTAATATCTAACTCGTTCATATATGTATCGTATTCTTTTTTCTCTTCCATGGCTTTGCCAAGCTGTTCGATCGTAAAGTCAATGTCCATGCTCGCTCCTGTACTGCTTGTACCACTTCTAGTGTATGAGATAACATCTACAAACCCCACATTCCAAATGTCAGCAATAACAAAATTGCTTATTTCTCTTAGCATTTTTTCAGGTGAGGGTGCTGTATCAGTTTTTGAGGAGATTTCCCCGAAATTAAACAAGTTTTTAGATTCGTTGATCGCAGTGTTTGCGTCCGTAGGGTTAATGTTATTTGTATTGCTACACCCTGAAAGAAGGATAATGGCGATAATACAAGATAAAACAAGCTGCTTTTTCAATATAGTTCCCCTCCATAATATAAGTAAAAAGTGTTGTATTACTATATTACGGTAAATTGTGGTAAAAGTTTTACATCTGACGCAAATTTAAGACGGCGAAAAAGTGAACTCTTCGTATCCCGAAATAAATTCCAATAATTATGCAAAAAACCGAATAAAGGTCCTCCTAATATTACACGATGATTACAATAATCATGTAGATTCTTAATTCATCAGGATTAAGGAGGAAACACGAGCATTTTAAGATAACGAGGGTCCTTTATATCATGTAGATGCTGCTTTTTTCCGAAATAACCGCAAAAACGCGCAATTCTCCCCTTTGCCGCATTAAATTATGGATGATACACTGCTTAAAGTCACTAAATTGTAAGCGCTAAAAAAAGCTAGCTTACGATGTAACATTTGTTTTATACAAAAAATTGCTTACTAAGTAAGCCTTAAGGAGGAGAGATATGGATGTTCTCAGGCAACTGCGCGGTTATTATCGGGAGAAGCTGCATTTTCTGATTCTTTCGATTATATGTTTGGCCGCTGCAACTGCAGTGGGGCTGATTACCCCCAATTTGTTAAGAAAGCTGATCGATGATGTTATTGTGCCACTTAAGTTTACAGAGGTGCCAGTGCTCGCATTGAGCGTGTTAGCTGTAGTAATAGTAAAAGCATGCCTGCAGTTTGCACATGGATTTTTTGGAGGACGGCTAGGTAACTTTCTTGCATACCGGCTGCGTAATGCTTGTTATGAGAAGCTGCAATTCCTATCTTTCCGTTATTATGATACCGCGAAAACGGGAGATTTGATGTCCCGGCTAACCGGAGATTTGGAAGCGATTCGTAACTTTATCGGTTTCGGTTTTGCTCAGTTGCTGAATGTCTTTTTTATGGTCATTTTTGGTTCGATTATGATGTTCTCACTCAATTGGCAGCTTACTCTAGTAACTTTGATTACGATGCCAATCCTGGCGTTTATTGCGCTAAAATTCGAGTCTAAGATTCACCCGGCCTTTCAAGAGATGCGTCTTGCACTCAGTTCTCTGACAACGGCTGTACAGGAGAATATCACGGGTGTGCGCACCGTCAAATCATTTGCGAGAGAGGCTCATGAAGTAGAGAAATTCTCACACCGCAACGAACGTTATAAGAATAACCAGATTTTTGCCGCTGAGCTCTGGAGTAAGTTTTTTCCGGCGATGGAGTTTTTAGCATCGATCAGTGCAGCTATTCTGCTTGGAGTAGGTGGAACGTTAGTTATTAAGGGGAAAATGTCACTAGGCGAACTGGTTGCTTTTTTCAGCTTAATTTGGTACATCATTGGACCGATTTGGGGTCTTGGATTCCATATTAATAACTATACACAGTCCAAAGCATCGGGAGAACGTGTATTGGAAGTACTTAATCAGAATATTGATGTGAAGGATAAAGAGAACGCCCGTGAACTGGTACCTTCTGAGGTTAAGGGAGATGTAGCGTTTAATCACGTCACATTTGCTTATGGGAACAAAATGCCTGCGGTTACAGACATTGATTTTGAGGCCAAATCTGGTGCGGTTATAGGGTTCCTTGGAGGTACGGGCTCTGGTAAATCGACCATTACACAGCTGATGATGCGTGCTTATGACGTTAATGAAGGCAGCATCACACTGGATGGGATGGACATCAGAGAATACAATGTTCGCAGCTTGCGTTCACAGATCGCGACGGTCTTTCAGGAGACCTTCCTGTTCTCCTCCTCAATTCGCAACAACATCTCCTATGGGTTGAAGAATGTAAGCATGGAAGAAATTATCCGAGCTGCACAACTTGCCAAAGCCCATGATTTCATCATGGAGATGGAAGACGGTTATGACACTGTGGTGGGTGAGCGCGGAATGGGTCTTTCCGGTGGACAAAAGCAACGGATTGCCATCGCTAGAGCGCTGCTTAAGAATCCGCGGATTCTTATCCTCGATGATGCGACCAGCGCTGTCGATATGGAGACGGAGCACGAGATTCAAGCCGGATTCCAAGAGGTCATGAAGGGGCGCACTACACTTATTATTGCCCATCGGATCTCCTCCTTGCGCCATGCGGATCAAATTATCGTCATGAATGAAGGTCATGTACAGCAGCGTGGTACCCATAAAGAGCTAATTGAAGTGCCGGGTCCTTATCAGGATGTATACCGGATACAATATGCTGATTATCTGGCCAGAGCGACCGGAAGAGGGGAGGAGGGAGGCATATGAAACTTGAAGCCAAACCAATGACCGCTACGGGAGCAAAAAATAAAGCAGCCGAGCAGCAAGAACTGGATGAACGTTTTGTTTACAAAGATGATGATGTCATCGATAAGGCTTTTGACTGGAAGCAATTCACCAGACTGTTCGGGTACATGAAGCCTTATGCAAAGCAGATGCTTCCATTGGTGTCCATCATGATGATTCTAGGAACCATTACGAAGTTGACCGTCCCGTTCCTAACAAGTTTAGCCATTGACCGTGCGATTGCGCCAAAGGTGGGGAATCCCAGCTTATCACTGCTTTATTCGCTTACAGCTGGGGTAATCGTCTTATATCTGATTCAATGGATTGCGGGAGTGTACCGGATTAAATATACGAACATCATAGGCCAAAGAGTGATTTATGATTTGCGCTCAGATTTGTTCAAGCATATTCAGAAGCTCTCCTTTAACTTCTTTGATAAACGACCGGCAGGTTCGGTATTAGTACGGGTAACCAATGATATCAACTCTCTGCAGGATCTGTTCACAAACGGGGTTGTCAATCTGATGATTGACTGCGTGCAGCTTATGGGGATTACCATTATTCTGCTAGTGATTAACTGGAAGCTAGGTCTTGCAGTAATGGTTACGGTTCCGATTATGTTCTTTGTTTCAACTAAGCTGCGCCAAAAGATTCGGATCGCTTGGCAGGATGTGCGGATGAAGAACTCCAGAATTAATTCTCATTTAAATGAATCGATTCAGGGAATCAGAGTCACACAAGCCTACACCCAAGAACAAGAAAATATGAATTATTTCGATGTTATGAATACCGACAGCAAAAAATCCTGGAACAAAGCCTCTGCGATGAACCAGGCGTTCGGTCCGATTATTGAGGTCACAGGTGGTTTTGGAACAATGATCCTCTTTTGGCTGGGGGCTTATCTGATCCAATCTGGAGAACTCACAGTAGGTATGCTGGTAGCATTCAGTTCTTATGTCAGCAACTTCTGGGATCCGATTAATCGCCTTGGGCAGATGTACAATCAGCTGCTTGTGGCAATGGCTTCCTCGGAACGGATCTTTGAATATTTGGATGAGCAACCGGCGGTGCAAGATAATCCTGGTGCTAAGCCAATGGGAACGATTCGTGGGGATATTAACTTTGAAAAGGTCATTTTTGAATATGAAAAAGGCCGGGCTGCACTAAAAGGTATTGATCTGGATGTAAAAGCAGGACAGTCGATCGCGCTCGTAGGTCATACAGGTTCTGGTAAAAGTACGATCATTAACCTGATTGGCCGGTTCTATGATATTAAGAGCGGCCGAATCACGATAGACGGTGAAGATATCCGCGGGGTTACATTAGACAGCCTGCGAAGGCAGATCGGAATCGTGCTGCAAGATACCTTTATTTTCTCGGGAACGATTCGGGATAATATCCGTTTTGGCCGTCTGGAGGCTACAGATGAAGAAGTGGAAAATGCCGCAAAAGCCGTGGATGCCCATGACTTTATTATGAAGCTGCCCGGAGGGTATGAGACTGAGGTGGAAGAGCGCGGCAGCGCATTGTCGATGGGACAACGTCAGCTGCTCTCCTTCGCCCGGGCGCTTTTGGCAAATCCGCGGATACTAATCCTGGATGAGGCAACTGCCAGCATTGATACGGAGACGGAGCTGAAGATCCAGGAGGCACTCAAAATCCTGCTTCAAGGCCGAACCTCCTTTATCGTAGCGCACAGACTCTCTACCATCCGTCATGCGGATAAAATAGTCGTCCTCGATCACGGAGAGATTAAAGAAGAAGGTAACCATCATGAGTTGACATCCCGTGATGGGGTTTACAACGGTCTGATCGAAGCGCAATTCCGCTTCCTATAGACCGACAGAACGGAACATAGCGGAACACAACACAACAGAACAGAACAGAACAGAACAGAACACAACACAACACAACAAAACAGAACAGAACAGAACAACAGCTCATTCCCGTTGCTTAGGCAACTGCGGGGTGGGCTGTTTTTTATAGGGATATAGTGATTAAGGTGGTCGGGGCTTGGTGGATCAGAGTAGAGTGGAATATGGCAGAGGTATTACGGAACAAGGCAACCGAAGAACGGAAGAACGGAAGAACAGCAGGACGGAAGAACAGCAGGACGGAAGAACAGCAGGACGGAAGAACGGCAGAACGGCAGAACGGCAGAACGGCAGAACGGCAGAATGGAAGAACGGTAGAACGGCAGAATGTCAGAACGGAAGAACAGCAGAACAGCAGAATGGAAGAACGGAAGAATGGAAGAACAGCAGAACAGCAGAACGGCAGAAAATAATATAGCAGGGTAAGATTTCTATTCAGTTACTTAGGGCGTTTGGATACCCTGCCCGTCACACGCAGCTCAAACATTTGTGCACAAATATCTTGATGCCATTGTAGATCAGCTGTCTGTTCCGCTAATAGGATTTCATTTTGTAATCGGGCCATCTCATAGCAGTAGGTTGCGTTAATTTGCAGGCACTGCTGTTGCTCCGTTTCCTCAGCAGCAGTAAGCTGCCGTCTACGGCTCAGGGTGAACAACTCGGCAAGGCGTTCATGGACAGGAAGCATGCTTTTTTCCTCCTATAGCAATTTAAAACCACATATTAGTCTCGCCATTAGAAGAGGAATTCAAACGTTACGTCAGATAATTAAATTGAGGGGCCTTACTATGTTGAGGGTAGGGAGGAACTATCTTAGAAGTCAGAAGGAAACAATAGAGGTGAGAGAGGTGAAAATCGAGGAATGTTTAGGAGTAATCTGGAAACCAATCTTTAGTTGCAGTTTGTACAATAGAAACCATCATTCTCGTTATAAAAATACTGTTAATTGCACTTTGTGCAGCTATTTTCGAGAAATGTGCTTATAAAGAACATTTTCCTTAATTCTAGTTGCACAAAGTACAACTAAATCAGAATTTGGCTTGCTAGACGTGGATTTTGTTGCACAAAGTACAACTAAATCACCATTCAGCTCGCAAGACGTGGATACTGTTGCACAAAGTACAACTAAATCACCATTGAGCTCGCAAGACGTGGATTCTGTTGCACAAAGTACAACTAAATCACCATTCAGCTCGCTAGACATGGATTCTGTTGCACAAAGTACAACTAAATCAGAATTCAGCCTGGTAGACGTGGGTTCTGTTGCACAAAGTACAACTAAAAAATCCCCCGTAGTCAAACCGGGGGATTTAGTGTACAAACAGCAGCTCTGAACCTTCTGCTAAGCAACGCAGGACCTCAAGAAACGCCCTAGTCCATGTAGATTTCCACAATCGTAACATTACGTTCGCGGGCTAGATCGACAAATAATCCATCGATCTTTACCAGCGGACGGAAAATATCAACTGGATTGTTCATGATAATCACACCTGTATCACCCGTGTTCAGTAATACTCGCTTGCCGATAAAGTTGGGCATTAAATGCTGTATAAAGGCTTGAACCGTTCTGCCGTTCAGCTTACCAAAGCTGAGGTCATTTAGTTCACGTAGGACAGAAATAAGCTCTTGCTTGGACTGATAGACGCGTTTAGAAGTCATCGCACTATAGATGTCAGCTACAGCAGCAATTTGCGCATAAGGATGAATCTCGGATTTGGTTAGCTTATTAGGATAGCCAGAGCCGTCCTCACGTTCATGATGCTGTAGGGCTGCCAAAGCTGTATGTGAGTCATCCATCGAATTGCGGATAATTTCGTAGCCGTACTTAGTATGTAGTTTAACTTCTTCGAATTCTTCCGCGGTTAATTTTCCAGGCTTATTTAATAGAGCAGGTGAGATTCTACATTTTCCAATATCAATTAAATATCCAGCTCGTCCAATCTCATAGCATTCTTGTTTGGAATACCCAAGCCAGATTGCAATATAATAAGAGAGCATACCTACCTGCAAAGAGTGGTTGTAGGTATAATTATCTTCGCGATCGAGCAGAAGCAGCAGGGAGACTACATCCTTTTGCTTGTCCAACGATTGAAGCGAAGGCTGAAGAATGTCGTTAACCACGGATTGGTTAAAGCTTCCTTTTAATAGTGCTTCCATATAAAGATTCTCAAAGCCGTCAATCATGGTATCAAAACTAGTGGTCACCGTCTGAATAATTGAAGGTCTGCTTAATGGGGCAGGTTCTTCCACTAACGTCTGGATATCAACATAATCAACTCCATGCTGCATCAGCTTGGCGATATCATCTATCTGGAGCAGCGATCCCTTTGGTAATACATGCAGACCTCTTGAACTATAAGCGTCTGAGTTGAGGTGATTACCAGGTTTTAGATCCGAGACGTGTACTCTCAATGCCTATGCCACCTTTTATCCGATTTTATCCAGAATATCAACAAAGTGCAGATTTTTCAATGAAAAAGGAGTGAAGATTAATTGTAGAGGGAATCGGCAGCCTTTTGTTCAGAGCCTACCCAGTGCTGGCCTGATTCATTGATGTCTTTTTTCCAGATAGGGACGGTCTGTTTCAGCAGTTCAATGGCCAAACGACTAGCCTCGTAACAGGTATCGCGATGAGGGGTGGAGACAGCAATGATAACGCTTGCTTCCTTAAGACCAACAAGCCCAATGCGGTGGGAAATCGCGCAGCGTGCATTCCAGCGATTTTGTACCTCATCACCAATTTCTTTCAGCTTATTTAAGGCCATAGGAATATAGGCTTCATAGTCTAATGCTGTTGTGCGTTGTTCTCCGGTCATTTCGCGTGTAGTTCCTACAAATAATAGGGATGCTCCATGATTGGCATCGAGGACGGCATCCAGAAGCTTCTCAGCATTTAATGGCAGATCCGTTATGCTATAGAGGCCGTCAGGAGTGCTCTCATATAAAGAACCATTCTCTCCCCCGGAAACGGGAGGGATTAATGCAACTTCGGCAGACTCGGTGATGAGGGCTTCATCAGGTGCATATTCCCGGTCAATAGCGACCAAAGAAGTTCCAATTAGGGATGCTGCATCCGGATAAGAGGTTGTAAGGAGTTCTTTTAACTTCCCAGCGGTTAAGGGATTCTCCGTCGCATGAAAGGTCAGAGAAGATGAACCGATAATCTCAGCCAAACCCGCGAACAGGCGGATTGTGATATGCATACTTATTCACCTCTGAAATATGTTGTAATGTCTACAATATACCATAATGAGCCTGAAAATGTTATGCTAGGCTCTATAAGATCATGCATCGGCTGCTTCATTAAAGAGCGGCTCAACAGGTAGGAGGAATGTTGCTAATGGGGCATGTGCCGCAAAGACTGACCATACTTCATACCAATGATATACATAGCCATTTCGAAATGGTGAGTCCATTGGCAGCAGAAATCGGGAGACAAAGAGCTGCAGCGGGAGAAGCGCCTGTGCTGCTGCTGGATATTGGCGATCATATGGATCGTGCAGCCGTCGAGACAGAAGGAACTATGGGTCAGGCTAACATTGATGTACTTAATTTAACAGGATATGATGCTGTAACCATCGGTAATAATGAGGGGTTAACATTCTCACAGGAGATGTTATCCTCTATTTTCTCCGGGTTACAGTGTCCAGTGGTATGCTGTAATTTTGTGGAGACTGCAACAGGGGAACCTCCCCACTGGATGAAGCGTCATGCCATCTTGGAGAAGGACGGAATCAGAATAGGAGTGACTGGAGCGACAGCGGCATTTACTTCGTTTTATTCCTTGCTGGGCTGGGATGCTCTGGATCCCGAGACAACCCTTCGTGAACAATGCCTTCTTCTAGCTCCTCAGGTGGACATTCTAATCATCCTTTCTCATTTGGGGCTTCCCGCAGATCGAATTCTGGCAGAGCGGCTGGAAGGTGTGCATGCTATTCTAGGTGGACATACACATCATATGCTGGAAGAACCGCTCATGATTAACGGAACAGCTGTATGTGGAGCCGGGAAATTCGGGCGTTACCTCGGGCGGCTTCAATTTGAGCGGAGAGAGGGACAACCTGGATTTAGCCTGGTGGCGGGTGAATGTATTCCGATTGACCCAGGACTGAAGGAAGAGATTGTAGGTCCTGCCGCTACTATTCATTTGGAGCGTGGTCGTGAGGCTCTTCAGCAGACCGTTGCGATCACAGATCGTGAGCTTCCTTTGAATTTGCAGGGAGAATCCCCTTTTGGCAATCTTTTAGCCCAAGCTGTACGTAGATTTACAGGCACCAGTTTGTCGATAGTTAACACAGGTCAGCTTCTAGGACCTTTGCCTGAAGGGGAGGTTACAGCGGGAATGCTGCACGCCCTATGTCCTTCTCCCATTAACACCTGCGTAATCAAGCTGAAAGGCCTAGATATTCGCATAGCTTTGGAGCAGAGTCTTACTGAAGAATTTTATAATAAGGTGATTTTTGGGTATGGCTTTCGCGGGAATTATCTGGGCAGCTTAGCAGTAGATGGGATAAAAATCTTGTACGATCCGCAGAAGATACCGTATGATAACAATATTGCAGTTTTTGTCGAAGGAAACCCGCTGGAGGATGATAAAGAGTATAATGTTGGTACGCTGGACATGTTTACTTTCCGTGCAGGCTATGAGACGATCGCCAATGGGAAGGATCCTGTATTTTTGCTGCCTCATTTTTTACGCGACCTGCTTGGGATGGAATTGCAGCGTCCGGACAGTCTTGATGAATGTATGCTCACTCGGTGGGAGATCAAGTCTGAGTAAACCTGCAGCTCACAAGATATACTTTTTGATTCCATTTAAACAGTACTAGATTCCCGAAAAATAGGAGGAGATTATGGACACGATTACAGCTATTATTTTAGCAATTGTCGAAGGGATCACTGAATTTATTCCTGTTTCTTCTACAGGACACATGATCTTGACCTCGAAGCTTCTGGGCTTTGATGAGCAGGATTCGATTATGAAGACTTATGAAATCGTTATTCAGCTAGGGGCAATATTGGCGATTGCGCTTGTTTACCGCGAGCGTGTGCTTAATTTGCTGGGCATTGGGCGTAAGAACTCAGGAAGAGGCGGTGTGATGCCGGCGTCTCGTTTGAACTTAATCCATGTAATACTTGGGATTGCCCCAGCACTAGCTGTGGCATTTTTTGCCCGCGATTTTATAAAAAGTCTCTTTGGAGCCACGACTGTTCTTTGGGCGCTTGTCGCCGGCGGGATTCTAATGATTATCGCAGAATGGGTAAACAGACGCAAAATTAGAATTACAGCGCATGAGCTGGACGATCTTTCTTACGGACAGGCGCTGGCTATCGGGATGTATCAGATTATTTCAGTGCTGTGGCCAGGATTTTCCCGTTCGGGATCTACGATCTCCGGAGGGATGTTAAGTGGGGTTAGTTATAAAGCGTCTGCGGATTTCTCCTTCCTTATAGCCATTCCTATTATGTGTGCGGCTTCCGGATATGAAATGTTGGATTCTTATAAGAACTTCACTAGTGAGACGATTGGCTATTTTGTAATTGGATTTCTGATTTCTTTTGTAGTGGCTTATGTAGTGGTTATTTTGTTTATGAAATTGATTCAAAAGATTAGATTGACGCATTTCGCGATCTACAGATTTATTCTTGCTGCTATATTCTGGTTGTTTATTATGCGTTAATGCCCATAGGCAAAGACCTAGACACACCCGATGTTCTTCATGGTGCACCTGTCTGATCTCTACATAAACGGTATAGACAAAGCGTGTGACCCAAGGATTTCAAAACAGAATAGCATTTTACCGTTAAAGGCAGGAGTGAGCTAAGTGCGTTTAGTATCCGTGAATCAGCTTCAAGCAGGCATGAAATTAGGTAAAAAAATATATAATGATGAAGGTCTAACTCTCCTCGCGGATGGGGTGGAGCTTACTGATGCATTGATCAAGAGGCTTTCAAGAATTGACATCGGTTATATTTACATAGAGGACTCTGTCACGGACGATGTTGAGATTATAGGTATGCTTCAAGATGAGACACGTAATCAGGCACTGAAGGTGATTCGTAATCAGTTTCAGCAAATGACAGGCGCTTCAGGAATAAGCAAGGGATTCTACCATCTGGATAAAAAATTCTCAAAGATCATGGATAGCATCCTGGATGATTTGTCTTTACAAGAAGATCCGATGATCATGCTGCTTGATATGCACACCGCTGATAACTACTTGTACGTCCATTCCCTGAATGTCTGCTTGTACACTTTGGTGCTTGGCATTGCGCATGGGTACAGCAAAGAGGAGCTTCGAGTGATTGGTCTGGGTGCGCTGCTGCATGATATTGGCAAGACCCAAGTCCCGATAAAAATCATTCAAAAACCCGGTAAGCTCAGTGAAGATGAATTTCGCCATATGCAGGCACACACCGAGATCGGGTATCAGATTCTCAAGGAAGAACCGAATATCCCGCTGCTCGCGGCTCATTGTGCGCTTCAGCATCATGAACGCATTGACGGATCCGGATATCCGCGGGGATTAAAAGGACCTCAAATTCATGAATATGCCAAATGGTTGGGCGTGGCTGATTCCTACGATGCCATGACCTCCAACCGGGTCTACAAAAAGGCTATGCTGCCACATCAAGCCGTTGAGGCGCTTTATGTAGGTTCTGGTACATTGTATGAGCAGAAGCAGCTAGAGTTATTTAGAGATCGTGTGGCTATCTATCCTCTTGGTCTTACGGTGAAGCTCAGTACGGGTGAAAGTGGAGTTGTTGTCAAAATAGACCCAAGTACGCCTCACAGACCGATTGTACGTGTGCTTACAGGGCCTGAAGGAGAGAAAGTCGTACCGTTCGAAAGGGATCTAGGAAAAGCCCTCTCCGTTGTTATCGTTGACGTCGCAGATCAAGGCGATTCTGTGGGAACGCCAAAATATTTATCATAGCAGCGAAGAGAGAAGATTAGGCTTGTCCGCATAACTCGCGGAAGCCTATTTTTCGTCTCGCTGCTATTATTTTTTACAGTGAAAAAGCTTGTAAGGACAGTCTGAAAGACATCCGAAGTGCAGTTTTTCTGACTAACGTGGTATGATATAGGATAAGACACCGTTCAATCTTCATGATTATGGGTTAATAATAGGAATAAGATTTAAAGGAGCTAGTACAAATGAATGTTTTAAGACCATTAACATCTTCACCGAAGGAGCTGTCGCCAAGCTACGATCCGTGGGATCCCATTACTTCTTTACGTAAGCATGGACGCCATGTGCTAACGAGTGTGGAATTCACAGTAACCAATTTATGTAATATGCGGTGTGAACACTGTGCGGTAGGTGATAGTTTAACCTCTAGAGAAGGGGATATGCTGCCGCTTAAAAATATGTTGGACCGTTTAGATGAGGTAGAGCATCTGGAGACGATTAGTATTACCGGCGGAGAGCCTATGTTCTTGGCTGGAACGGTGGATAATATCATAGTGCCGCTCTTAAAGTATGCCAAAGAGCGGGGGATTAGATCGCAAATTAATTCTAATCTGACGATGCCGTATGCTCGATATGAAAAGCTGCTTCCGTATTTGGACGTTATGCATATTTCTTTTAATTATGTGAACGGAGACGATTTTCATGAAGTTGGTTTTGCCAACAGCGGGCATGCAGTTTCAAAAGAAAGTGCATATCGGTTATATAATGCAATGATTGAGAATTCTCGACGGCTAAGTGAGGATGGTATGCTAATTTCTGCGGAAACTATGATTAATTACCGTACACATACTAAGCTGCCTGAAATTCATAAGTTGATTCTCGATATGGGCGCCAAACGGCATGAGGTACATCCTATGTACAACTCCAGTTTTGCTTCGGCTTTGCCAGTGTTGTCCTTGAATGAAATGCGGACGGCAATCCATAAACTACTGGATACCCGTGATCCGGAGATTTGGATGCTGTTTGGGACCCTTCCGTTTTTTGCTTGCAGCTTCCTGGAAGAAGATCAGAAGCTGATAAGCAGAATGCGCGCCGAGAAGAATGTTACCCTTCGCAATGATCCGGATGGCCGGAACCGAGTGAACGTAAACATGTTTACTGGCGATGTTTTTGTTACAGATTTCGCTGATATCGCAGCCTTTGGCAACATCGAGAACCAAAAGCTGGATGATATATTTATCGATTGGCAGACTAAACACCCGCTGAACCAAAAGGTGAACTGCCACTGCGATGCAGCAGGCTGCTGCGGACCTAATCTGTTAGTGGCTGATATGTATTATCCGGAAGTTGACTTCAAAACTAGAAAAGCGATCAATCTGTAGAAATGAGGCGTTGTTAAGTGGTGCATACGGAATTTGAAGTAGGGAGATTATTGCTTAATCTTTTGCTGGTTCTGGTGCTCGTATTATTGAACGGTATTTTTGTAGCAGCGGAATTTTCATTAGTTAAGGTCAGGCAGTCCCGCCTGACCCAACTTGTCAGTGAAGGTAATAAAATGGCTGGATATGCTCTGAAAGTAAATAAGAGACTGGATTCCTATTTATCCGCCACTCAGTTTGGGATAACACTTGCGTCGCTGGGCTTAGGTTGGGTTGGAGAGCCCGCGATTTCTGAGCTGTTGGTCGAACCTTTAATGTACCAGATGGGGATCACCGATCATACCCTGATTTCTACCGTATCTGTGATTATTGGATTTTCGATCATTACATTTTTACATATTGTACTTGGGGAGCTTGCTCCTAAATCGCTCGCGATTCAAAGAACAGAAGGTTCGGCACTGTTGTTATCTGCACCCCTGATGTTCTTCTATAATGTGTTCATGCCTTTTATCTGGGTGCTGAACGCTTCAGCCAACGCGTTGCTTCGGTTGGTCGGTGTGGAGCCTGCAAATGAAAGTGAAGCAGCACACTCGGAAGAGGAGATACGTATTCTGATGAATCAGAGCGCCAAGAGTGGTGTCATTGACAAAGATGAAATGAAACTAATGGATAATATCTTTGAATTCTCAGATCTGCTTGCACGTGAAGTCATGCTGCCTCGTACAGATATGGATGTGCTTTACAGCAATCTTTCGTTAGAAGAAAATATGAAGATTATTACCGAAACGAGACATTCGCGTTATCCGGTTGCTCTGGAAGATAAGGACCGTATTATCGGTTTTATTCATATTACCGACCTGTTGTTTGCTCCACCGGAGCAGCAGAATGATCTTACAACTCTGGTTCGGCCTATCCTTAACGTTCCGGAATCGATGGAAATCAGCCATACTCTTCGTTTTATGCAGAAGAATAAGGCTCAGCTGACGTTAGTTGTCGATGAATATGGCGGCACAGCAGGTTTGCTGACAGCAGAAGAGATTCTGGAAGAAATCGTAGGCGATCTGCATGACGAGTTCGAAGATGAGCGTCCAAGTGTGGAACATAACGGGGAGTACATCTCTGTTGAGGGCCGGATGCTGATTGAGGATGTCAACGATCTTACGGGTGTTGTGATTGAAGACGATGAGGTGGATTCCATCGGCGGCTGGTTGTTTAAGGAGCTGGAGGGTAATCCAACCAAAGGAAAACGTGTCAAAGTAGAAGATGTTATTTTTGAAGTCGAGGAATCGACAAGATTGCGTATCACTAGAATTAATATCCACCGGGAACCACGTGTGGAGGACGAAGAAACCTCATCAGAACCCAATGAGGATAAAGAATAACCTATTAAAAATTATAACGTATTGTTCCGGTTGATCAGGGATATAATGAACTCCTCCTGCAAGAGCTGTATGGCTCATGAAAGGGGGAGTTTTTTGTGGACACATAAAGGACATAACGCTCGTCTATGCTAATGTTTATTAATTGTTTGAAAGCGGGGTCTAGATTGAAAAAGAAACTTCTTCTCGTTGAGGATGAAATTCGTATTCGTGAACTGGTATCTGATTATTTCTTACAGAATGATTGGGAGGTACTTGAAGCGGATAATGGAAAAGATGCATTGGTTTGGTTTGATTCACTGCTGCCGGATCTGCTGATTCTGGATATCATGATGCCTGCTATGAATGGCTTCGAAGTGTGCCGTGAAGTTCGTGAGAAATCAGCGGTACCCATCATTTTGTTAACGGCCAAGTCTACAGATGACGACAAAATCTACGGTTTTGAATTAGGAGCCGATGATTATGTTACAAAACCATTTAGTCCAAAGGTGCTAGTAGCCCGGGCAAATGCACTTATGAAACGGGTTGAAGGCACCCATCAGCCTGAGTCTAGCATAATAAAATTTGGTTCCGCGATGTTCAATCCCTTGGCTCATCGGTTGGAGGTAGAAGATGCGGAAGTGGAGCTTACCCCTAAGGAATATGATCTTTTATGGCTTTTAATACGAAATAAAGGGATTGTTATTTCAAGGGATACGATCCTCAGTCGGATCTGGGGAATTGAATTTGAAGGAGATTCCAGAGTTGTGGACAGTCATATCAAAAAGCTGCGAAGTAAATTGGGTTATGAATCACGTTTTATTCGTACGGTAATTGGCACAGGATACATGTTCGAGGAAGAGGCATGAGAAGACGGGGAATTACTTTTAAACTGTTTGTGATGACCGTTATCTTTTTCCTTTGCTTCTATGGCATGGTGATTCTAAGCCAATTGCTGTTGTTTGACAATTTCTATCAGAAGCAAAAAGAGCACCGTGTGGAGAAACACCTTAAGAGTTTTGCGGCAAGATATATTAGCGAACCATGGGGAAGCACTAGAACCTCTCAGGAGCTTGTCCGGTTTATGCTGCGGAATAAAACACAAATGGTTATTTTGAAGCTGGATGGAAAGATGAATTCAGAAGATCCATTTCATATAAAGCTAATCGATGATGACGGGAAGAGTATGGTTGTTTCTTTATCCCTATTCATGAA
The DNA here is from genome assembly GCF_038002725.1 of Paenibacillus sp. FSL H7-0323. Taxonomy (NCBI): domain Bacteria; kingdom Bacillati; phylum Bacillota; class Bacilli; order Caryophanales; family Paenibacillaceae; genus Paenibacillus; species Paenibacillus sp. FSL H7-0323. The sequence goes on from NZ_JBBODB010000001.1 coordinate 6,947,800, forward strand.
TCAGTACGGAGATTCACTGAGAGCAGCTAACATTAAAGTAGATGATCAGTTGAGCGTGGAAGGCGAACTTCTGGATGAAGACAGTGCTTCACCCGTTATACTCTACCCCATAAGCATTACAAAAAAAGGGGGCGGAACCATAGGGGAGACGGGAGAGACTGGGACGATTCATGCATCTGGTACTGTTGCAGAAGTTGTACTGCCTGATTTAAAAATATGGAATCCCCGCCAGGGAATATTGTTTGAGGCTCTTGAGGAATGGTTTCCTTTGACACCAGCGCAGATAGAAGACTTTAAAAATTTGAAAATACAGAAGCAAGACTGGGTTGCTCCCTGGAGTGGGAGTCGCAATTCTGTGGTTATTCTGCCCCTGAAGCAAAGTAACGGAGAAATTGAATTACTATTCACAGTCACTTCATTACAGGAAGTTAAGGATTCGAACGATGCCTTACGTTGGTTCTTTTTATATCTGGGAATGGGTGGCTTTGTCCTGATTCTGGTGCTTTCTCTCTTTTTCTCGAAAATGGTAACGCGTCCGCTAATTAAGTTAAACAAGATAGCAAAACGGATGGTTTCTCTGGACTTTACAGGGGACACATCGATTCGGCAGAAGGATGAGCTAGGCAGCCTTTCTAACAGCATGTTCACCTTATCACTAAGTCTGGACTCTGCTTTAGGGGAGTTAAGAGAGGCCAATCAGCAGCTAGTTGAGGATATGGAGCAGAAGCAAAGAATGGAGATCATGCAGCAGGACTTTTTTGCCAACGCCTCCCATGAATTGAAGACACCCCTCAGTATTATCAAAGGGTTTGCTGAAGGTTTGGAAGACGGCGTTAGTGCCGGCAAGCAGGATCACTACATTAAGGTGATTATTGAGGAAGCCGATAAAATGGAGTTTCTTGTTAAAAATATGCTAGATCTAGCGCGGTTGGAGTCGGGCACGATTAAACTACGGAAATCTTCCTTTATGTTAAGTGAACTGACGGAAAAGGTGACAGACAAGCTGGTCCACTTGCTGAGTGAAAAACATTTGGAGGTCATCATTATTCCTGCGAATGAATTACCGGTCTATGCGGATGTGAACTGGATCGAACAAGTTATGCTAAATTTTATGACCAATGCTATCAGGCATGCGGAAGAAAGAAGTTCTATCACTGTCAATATTGAGAGTCATGCCCAGACTATTGTATTCACTATTCAAAATATAGGAGAATCAATCCCTGAAGATCAGCTGGAGCAGATCTGGGAACGGTTCTATCGGTCGGAGCCATCCCGCAGTCGAATGACAGGCGGTACGGGTCTGGGGCTTTCCATCGCGAAGCGAATACTGGATATGCACGCTTGTCTTTATACAGTGAAAAATACGGAGAACGGTGTCAGCTTTACAGTGACCTTTGAAGGTTAAACCGAATCAACAGAAATACTGCTATGAAAGGGGTGGAATTGTATGAAATTGAACTGGTTGCCTTCAACGTGCACACTCGGAAATTTGGGACTAGGATCACTATCCTTGTATTTTACGATTCAAGAACGATATAGCCTAGCTTTATTAATGATATTGCTCGCGGCAATATGTGATGTACTGGATGGATTACTGGCAAGAATATTGCAATGTACTAGTGAATTCGGTAAACAATTGGACTCATTGGCGGATATTATATCATTTGGTTTAGCGCCTACCTTCCTTATCTTGTTGTATAGGTTAGAAGATGCCCACTGGATTGGACCTGCAGCTGCAGTTTTCTTTTTGATCTGTGGCGCACTTCGTTTGGCCAGATTTAATCTGTCGGCGCCTTCCAAAGGGTTCGTGGGGATGCCCATTACTGCTGCTGGAGTCATTCTGTCGATGATTTCTTTACTAGATGAACGGATGAAACCAGGACTGGTCATCGGATTAATGGCATTGCTGTCCGTAATGATGATCAGCCGTATCCCATTTCCGTCCCTTAAAAAATCCTTCAACAGGAAGTGATACAACCATGCCTTGGATTATAGAGTTCATTTCACAATACGGATATTTAGCCATATTTGGCCTTATGGCACTTGGGATTATCGGACTTCCTGTGCCTGATGAGGTGTTAATGCTGTTTGTAGGCTATTTATCCTCCGTTATGGTTTTGGATTTTTCACTTTCCGTATTGGTTTGTTTTATGGGATCCATCACAGGAATGCTTATCAGCTATACCATTGGTTTAAGGCTAGGACAACCTGTGGTAGCAAAATTCGGCAAGTGGGTTGGCCTTACACCCAAGCGTTTTGCCAGTATGAAAAGATGGTTTTTGCGGTTCGGAAACTGGGCGATTTTCATTGCTTATTTTATTCCAGGTCTGAGGCATGTATCGAGCTATATCTCTGGAATCAGTGCTATGTCTTTCAAAAAATATATACTCATAACGACTGCAGGAGCGCTAACCTGGTCACTCCTTTTTGTTTCCATCGGCTTTTTTGTGGGGGCTAAGTTTTCCTTTTTATAGCCATTGAAGTTTAACATTATTAATCGCAATTGAATGGAGCAAGATCAATGAATGTATTCAAGCGATTCTACGCGAATAGTACTACCAGACGCTTTTTTATTCTCGCACTTATCGGGTTGCTGCTGTACATGGTTCGAGGGATGCTTAATCTGGTACTGCTGACGTTTCTGATTGCTTTTGTCATGAACAGCTTTCAGATTGTGCTCAGTAAACGAATTGGTAAATTCATGAAGGTTAACAGTAAGGTGATTATTGTCATTTTATACCTTGCTTTAATCGCATTGATTGTACTGGCCCTTGCAAAATATCTTCCTAAAGTATTGGAGCAGATTAAGCAATTAGCTATCTTCCTCACCAATCTCAAATCAGAGGATCTTCCGCAGAACAAGATTACATTATATTTGTATGATATGCTCAGGGACCTTAACTATCAGTCCTATATCAAAAGAGGCATCGATTATGTGCTGCAGGTTAGCAACTGGGGTGCAACTTTCGTTCTATCAACCATTTTAAGCTTTGTGTTTATTCTGGAGAAGAACCGGGTCGTCAGTTTCACTTCTAGGATGAGAGAGAGCAGGATTGCCTGGTTTTATATAGATCTGGAGTATTTCAGCCGAAAATTCATCGTTTCCTTTGGGAAAGTAATTGAAGCGCAAATTCTTATTGCCATGTTCAATACCTGTCTTACTGTTATTGGCTTGTGGTTGCTTAACTTCCCGTATTTATTTGCCCTAGCGATTTTGATTTTTCTGCTCAGTCTCATTCCGGTGGTTGGTTTTTTGATTTCGCTCATTCCGCTTTTAATAATTGGTTACAACATCGGCGGTCTGATAACAGTTACTTATGTGCTGGCGATTATTGCGGTGTTGCATTTTATCGAAGGCTATTTCTTGAATCCTAAGTTGATGTCCACAAAAATGAATTTGCCGATGTTTTTCACCTTTAGCGTGTTGTTGTTCTCTGAGCATTATATGGGTGTCTGGGGACTTATTCTTGGTATTCCTATCTTTGTATTTATGTTGGATATCCTTGAGATTACCCACGAAGATTCGTTCAAAAGAGCGAAGCCCTAAGCTGAATACTAAAAAAAACAAGTTATAAGCTGTTTTCGGTACTTTTCCGGAGACAGCTTATTTGTCATGCACATTGCACAAAAAAAATTGCTAATGGGCTTTTTTTGTGAATAACGTTTTATATTGTGTCCTGCTGTCATAAGTTAGCTAAGGGAGTAATGTTCAGAGTCTTTAAAGAAGGAACAGGAACAAAGGAGGTACAAAAAGATGGAATCACAGCTGCGGAGGTATACCCCCTTTAGGGGCCCGTTTGATCCTTGCCCACCGGTGCCGTTCAAGACGTATGTAGTTCCACCCAATCAATTTATCACCTTTCAGCCACCCGATTTACCACAGTTTAGTTTGCAGGAGGCTCTGAAGTATGGAACGCTCTGGCCAGCACTATTTAGTCCGTATGAATCCAAGTGCAAAGGAGGAGGGAAATAGACTATGGAGGCAAATCCTTGCGACCAACGTTATTATGAATTGCTTGAACAGTTGCAGACCCTTGATTTTGCCTTAGTGGAGTTGAACTTATATCTAAATACGCATCCTGACGATCTGAGAAGTATTGAACAATTTAATCAGCTTACGCTGGAACGAACTAAGCTAGCGAATCATTTTCAGGAGTTATATGGTCCGCTGCAGAATTTTGGCCGCGCTTATTCTAAATGTCCATGGGAATGGAATCAACCCCCTTGGCCTTGGCAGGTGTAAGAGGAGTATAACCGTAAGGAACTATTTTTCTAGAGGAGGGAAGTTCCCGAATGTGGATATACGAAAAAAAACTGCAATATCCGGTACGGGTGGGTAAATGTGATGTCCGGATGGCGCGTTATTTGAGTGAGCAATACGGAGGCGCAGATGGCGAGCTCGCCGCTGCACTACGCTATATGAATCAAAGATACACGATTCCAGATAAAGTTATTGGCGTGTTGAACGATATTTCTACTGAGGAATTCGCTCACCTTGAGATGATTGCCACGATGATCTACAAGCTGACGAAGGATGCTTCGGTATGTGAATTAGAGGAAGCGGGATTAGGGCCACATTTTGTAGCGCATGATCATGCCCTGTTCTACACGGATGCTAGCGGAGTTCCATTCACCGCAGCCTATATTCAAGCTAAGGGAGA